>NZ_JAANCO010000001.1:0-1584622 GCF_011326725.1 Microbacterium excoecariae
CTCATCGAAGTTATGACCCGTATCGATATGCACCACCGGGAACGGCAACCGCGCCGGCGCGAACGCCTTCATCGCCAGATGCAACATCACCAGCGAATCCTTACCCCCCGAGAACAGCAACGCCGGCTTCGACAGCTGCGCCACCACCTCCCGGATGATATGAATCGACTCCGCCTCCAACTGCCTCAGCTGGGAAATCGAGTAACTCGTTGACGAGGACACGTGACTCCTTTCACTCCGACGGCGACGCAAGCGCCGCGCCGATCGCGTCCATGACGCTGTCGCGGATCTCGGGGCGGCACACCACGAGGTCCGGCAGGTAGGGGTTCGGCTGGTTGTAGACGAGCTCGCTGCCGTCCAACCGAGAGGTGTACAGGCCCGCGGCGCGGGCGATGGCGATGGGGGCGGCGCTGTCCCACTCGTACTGGCCGCCGCCGTGCACGTAGGCGTCGGCCTCCCCGCGCACGACGGCGCAGATCTTGACGCCGGCGGAGCCCATGGGCACGAGATCGGCGTCCGTCGCCGCGGCGACGGCCTCGACGATCTTCGGCGCGCGGCTCCGGCTGACGGCGATCCGGATCGGATCCCCGAGGGGCGCCTCCGCCGCGACGTCGGTCGAGACGAGGACGGCGTCGGGGCCGCCGAGCGCGACCGCCCCCAGGGTCAGCTCGCCGTTCTCGACGAGGGCCACGTGCACGGCCCAGTCGTCACGGCCCTCGCTAAACTCGCGCGTGCCGTCGAGTGGGTCGATAATCCAGACGCGCGGCGCGCCGAGGCGGGCAGCGCTGTCGGCGGCCTCCTCGCTGAGCACCGCGTCCCCCGGCGCCAGCTCCGCCAGACGCGCGGCGATGAGCGCCTGCGCTCCCTGGTCCCCCAGGTCCTTGAGCTCGCGGCCGGGAACGCCCGGATTCTCCGCGCGGATCTCGAGGAGGCGGCTCGCGGCCTCGGTGGCGATGAGGCGCGCGATGTCGGCGTCAGCGCGGGGGGTCGAGTCAGTCACGGATCGAGGGCTCCACTCTTCTTGCGTCGCTCACGAGGCTGTGAGGGGGCAACGACGCGACTTTATCGCACGCCCCTGTGACCGGCGTCATGCGCGGACATACGCGCGTCCGCCTGCTGATAGCGTTTCACGTCATGGACTGGGCTCTCGTCATCGCGGCCCTGGGCGTGGGCGTCGTCGTCGGACTGACCGGCATGGGCGGGGGCGCGCTCATGACGCCCGTGCTCGTGCTCGGCTTCGGCGTCAGCCCGCTCACCGCGGTCTCCAGCGATCTCATCACCTCGGCCGTCATGAAGCCGGCGGGATCGCTCGTGCACGCCCGCAAGGGCACGGTGCACTGGAAGCTCGTGCTGTGGCTGATGGTCGGATCAGTTCCGGCGGCCTTCTGCGGGGCGCTCATCATCTCCGCAGTAGGAGAGCTCACGGGCGTGCAGACGTTCGTCAAGACCACGCTCGGCGTCGTGCTCCTCCTCGCCGCGCTCCTCCTCGGCCTGCGCGCCTTCATCGGCATGCGCAATCGCGCCCGCGAGCGGCGCGACGGCACGACGACGTCGCGGAGCGAATCCTCGGAGGTGCGCCCGAAGGTCGTCGCGACGATCATCGTGGGCGTCGTCGGCGGCCTCATGGTGGGCCTGACCTCGGTGGGATCCGGCTCCTTCATCATCATCGCGCTCATGCTCATGTACCCGCTGCTGTCGATGAACCGCCTCGTCGGCACCGACCTGGTGCAGGCCGTCCCCCTCGTGATCGCGGCCGCCATCGGCCACCTGCTCTTCGGCGACGTGCACTGGGACGTCGTGATCCCCCTCATCATCGGGAGCGTGCCGGGCGCCATCATCGGCGCGCGCCTGTCCTCGACGCTCCCGAGCGGGATCGTGCGCCGCGCGCTCGCGCTCGTGCTGCTGGCCGCGGGCCTGCGCATGCTCAACGTCGACCTCACGTGGACGATCGCCGCCGTGGCCGCCGCTTTCGTCGCGGCGACCCTCGGGTGGAGCTGGCTGCGCTCCGTGTACGAACCCCGCGACGCGGCGCGCGAGCCCCTTCCCCCCTCCCCCTGACCCCTCCCGAAGGATCCTTCGTGCCCGACGTTTCCGTCACCCTGTCCTCGCGCCAACTGCGCCGGGTCGAACTGGCCCTCGCGGCGCCGAAACGCCCCCTCACGCTCGCGCTCGAGGGCGTGACGGTGGCGACCGGGGACACGCTCGTGCTGCACGACGCCGAGGGCACCGACGTCGCCGCCGTGGTGGCAGAGTCCGTCGAGATCGTGCCGCCGCGGGCCGCCGGCACCGCGCAGATCGGCACGGGCGAGGCGCCGCCGCTCCCGGGGCTCGCGCGCGTCACGGGCCCCGTCTCGCCGCGCCGGCCGCTCGGGCACCGCGATGGCGGCGCGCTGCGGGTGGGGCCGGAGACGGCGCGGGTGCCCCGGGCGACCCTCGTCACCGGCACGGTCCCCGGCCCCGACGACGCCGGCTGGGCCGGCCGGACCGCCCCCGTCGTCGTCCGAGACACGGGCGACCCGCGCGCCCTCGCGACCGCGATCGCGCGGGTCACCGAGGGCGGCCGCCGCGCGGTCGTGCTGCCCGACGCAGGTGATGGCCCCGGCGCCGCCGCCGACGCCGCGCGTGCCCTGGTGGCCGACGAGATCGACGTCTGGGAGACGCCGACGCCCGTGCCCCCCGGTCGCGCGATCCTCCTCACCGGCCTGTCCGGATCCGGCAAGTCCACCATCTCGAAGCTCCTCGTCGAGCGCCTGGCCACGGCGGATCCGCGCACCGTGAGCCTGCTGGACGGCGACGAGGTGCGCCTGATCCTGTCGGCGGGACTCGGCTTCTCCCGCGACGACCGGATGCTCAACGTGCGGCGGATCGGCTGGGTGGCCGCGCTCGTCGCCTCGCACGGCGGCATCGCGGTGTGCGCCCCCATCGCGCCGTACGAGGCCATGCGCTGGGAGATGCGCGAGCGCGTCGAGGAGGTCGGCCGCTTCCTCCTCGTGCACATCTCGACGCCGGTGGAGGTCTGCGAGGCCCGCGACCGCAAGGGACTGTACGCGAGGGCGCGCGCGGGCCAGATCCCCGAGTTCACCGGCATCTCGGACCCGTACGAGGTCCCTGCCGACGCCGACCTCACGATCGATGCCTCGGTCGTGGCGCCGGACGAGGCCGTCGACGCGATCCTCGCCCGGCTCGCCGAGATCGACGCGTAGGGGTCTCAGACCGCGACGGGCTCGCGCGCCTCGCGCGCCTCGCGCGCCTCCTGGCGGTGGGCGCGGAAGCTCCAGACGACGGCCGCCACCCAGACGGCGACGATCACCGCGTAGCAGGCCCAGGCCACGACTGCGGGCGCCTGGATCCAGTCGCTGTTCAGGAGCGTGCGACTGTTCGTCAGCACGATGACGCCGCCCACGAGGGATCCGAGCACGCGCGGCGGTACGTGGCGCACGAGCCAGGCGGCGATCGGGGCGGCGACCAGCCCGCCCGCGAGGAGCGCGATCGCCCAGGACCACGTGATGCCCTCGCCGGAGAGGCCCACGAAGAACCCGATGCTCGCGGCGATCGCGACGAAGAACTCGCTCGTGTCGATCGTGCCGATGACCTTGCGTGGTTCCATCCGCCCCGTCGCGAGGATCGCCGGCGTGCCGACCGGACCCCAGCCGCCGCCGCCCGTGGCGTCCATGAAGCCGCCGACGAGGCCGAGCGGCGCGAGGAACCGCGTGCGCAGGGGGCGCGCGGTGCGCGCGGGCAGGCCCACGATCGTGAACCGCGAGAGCACGTAGATCCCGAGCGCGAGCAGGATGATCGCCATGAGCGGGCCCGCGATCTCGGTGGAGAGCCACGAGAGGAACGTCGCCCCCGCGAACGCGCCGATCGCGCCCGGGATCCCGATGCGCACGACCACGCGCCAGTCGACGTTGCCGAAGCGCCAGTGCGCCGCACCGGACGCGAGCGTCGTGCCGATCTCCGCGAGGTGCACGGTCGCCGAGGCCGCCGCGGGGTTCGTGCCGATCGCGAGGAGCAGCGTCGTCGACGTGACGCCGTACGCCATTCCGAGGCTGCCGTCGACGAGCTGCGCGCCGAGCCCGACGAGCGCGAGGAGGATGAGGGTCTGCATGCCGAGGAGCATACTCCACTAATCCGGTCGGTTTTACATAGTTACGCGATGCGACGCCTCAGCCACGTGGATCCGCGTGCCTCAGCCCTGCGACCACGCCGCGTCGTCCGCCGCCAGCGCGCGCACGGCATCCGGTAGCCGTCCGCTCGCGAGGTCGGCGAGCGTCACGGCCTCGAGGACGGCGCGGACGTTCGCGCGCAGCGCGACCCACACCTCAAGGAGAGGCTCGGCCGCGCCCGAAAACTCCAGGTCGGATGGGCGCTCGTCACGCACGTACACGAGGGGACCGTCGACCGCGCGGATCACGTCCGCGAGGGTGATTTCCTCCCCCGCCCGCGCAAGGCGATGACCGCCGCGCGCGCCCCGCACGCTCGCCACGACGCCCGCGCGCCGGAGGTCGGAGAGGATTCCCTCGAGGAATCGCTGCGGGATGTCCTGGCGCTCCGCGAGCTCCTCAGCCCGCACCGGGTCGCCGCCCGCTCGCGCGGCGAGCTCCGCCGACGCCCGGATCGCGTAGTCCGCCCTCGCCGATATGCGCATGGGTCGATTCTCCCGGATCCGCACGCCGCGGGCGAGCCGGCGCCCGAGCCGGCCCGCCCGCCCGCGGGACCCGCTACTCGGCGGCCGCGCCCCCGGGTGCCGACGCGGCGAGGATCCGCGCCCGGCGCGCGTCGAGCGTCGCCTGGAGCGCCTCGCGGTCGCGCCGGAAGGGGCGATACAGCAGGGTGAGGAAGGCCGCGTTGACGAGCATGACGCCGCAGACGATCCACAGCATGACGACCTGAAGCCCCACGGCATCGGCCAGGAATCCCCCCACGAGCGTGTAGATCGCGAAGCCGAGCGACTCGATGACGGAGACGAAGATCGCGAACGCCGCGCCGCGCAGCTCGGGCGGCACGACCGCCATCACGAGCGGGCGATTGACGCCGGGGTTCAGGCCCTGCGCGAGGCCCGCGAAGCCGAACATCACGAGGAACGGCACGATCGACGCGTAGTCGAACTGCGTCGCGAAGTACGCGGCGACGGCGAACAGCACCTGCGCGACCTGCAGGAACGCGACACGACCGTAGTTCGCGCTGATGCGGTTCACGGCGTCGGAGGCCATGCCGCCGACGATCGTGCCAGCGAGGTATCCAATCCCGAACGGCGCCATGACGGTGGCCGCGACCGGGGTGTCGAACCCGTAGGTGTTCACGAGGAGAACGACGCCGAACGCCGCGAGCACCATGTGGCTGGAGAGGAGGCGGCTACCGAGCAGGACGACGTAGCTCCGGATCCGCATGAGGCCCACGACGCGCGCCCAGGTGATCGCGTTGTCGGCGGAGTCGCGCTGGGTCTGGTCGAAGGAGCTCAGCTGCTGCTCGGCCGCACCCTCGCCGGGGTCGCGATAGAACACCAAGATCAGGGCCCCGAACAGGACGTTCAGGCCGCCGAAGATGAAGAAGGCGTAGCGCCAGCCGTCCTCGATATTCGCGAGCTGCGCCACGAGCGGCGCGGCGACGCTGCCGGCCGCGGCCACGACGCCGTACACCCAGCCCACGACGCGGCCGCGCGAGCGATCGGGGTACGAGTCCGAGATGACGGTGGGAACGAGCGCGTGCGCCGCGGCCGTCCCGGCGGCCATGATCGCATAGAGGACGAGCAGCTGGGCGAAGCTCTGGGAGAGTCCGGCGGCGACGCCCCACAGCCCCCAGAAGCCGGTCGCGATCGCGAGCACCCAGCGCCGCCCGAGTTTCCGGGCGAGGAACACCCAGAAGGGGCCGGCGACGGCTCCGATGAGGCGACCGACGGCGCTCAGCACACCGAGCGCGCTCGTCGCGAGCCCGAGCGCCGCCTGGATGACGGGGAACAGCGAGTTCACGAGACCGCTCTCGCCCCCGTCGACGACCATGGATCCGCCGAGGAGCACCATGTTGGATCCGCGCCGGGGCACCTTATCTGCCGGGCGCGACTGTTGCACGGTCGTCGTCGTGACCGGCGGAACGGCCGGCTCGAGCGGGTTCTGGGACATCAGGACACTCCTTTGTGTGTGAGGGAATTGTCGTCCTCGAGCGCGGCGAGGTCACGCGCCAGCGCGGCCAGGACGGGCCGGGAGAGCAGGCCGATCGCGAAGGCGGATATCTGCAGCACGCTCAGGCCCCGCACCATCTGGGCCATCGGCCCGCCCGCGAGCATCGGGGCGTGCTGCGCGAGGATCCGCCCGCCCTCCGGTCGCTCGAGGATCGCGGCGAGGGGACGCTCAAGCCACGCGCCGCCGGCGCCGAAGTCCTCTGCGCGCGCGGCGGGCGCGAGGGCGTCCATCGCCCGGTCCCACTGCGCGTCGACGAGCAGGTGCGCGCGGCTGAGCGCCCCCTCGGCCGGGAGGCCGAGCCGGTCGAACTGCTCGGCCGGAGCGTCGTGGCGCACGAGCTCGTCACGGAGGACTGTCGCGAGGCGCAGCTCGAGGTCGTCGTCGCGGAGCGGATCCGCCTGCCCCGGGTCCGATTCGAGGTCGAACATGAGCGTCCCGAAGGCCGTGGGCGCCACGAAGCTCCGCGCGGGCGTCCGGAGCGTCGGCATGCCCCGCGTGAAGCCGCGCGGCGGCGCGAGCTCGGCGGCGGAGAGCTCCCCCTCGGCGAAGAATCCGTTCATGCGCGTGGGCATGAGGGTGTACTCGTAGAGCGGCTGGTTCGCGTCGGTCGCCGACGCGCGCATGTACACGTAGCGGCCGTCGGTCACGCACGCGTGCCCCCCGAAGATGCCGAACAGCGCGTGCTCGGCCGTCGCCTCGCGGTGCTCGATGGTCCGGAGGATCGACCTGCCCTCCATCTGCGGGGTCGGCTCGAGCCCGAACCAGTCGAGGAGCGTCGGCCCCACGTCGATCGTGCGCACCAGCTCGTCGCGCCGCTCCCCGGCGGTCTCCGCGGCGCGGGGATCCCAGATGAACAGCGGGGTGTGGATGGTCTCCTCGTACCACGGCTGGATGTTCTTGCCCCACCACCCGTGCTCGCCGAGCATCAGGCCGTGGTCCGTGTTGACGATGAGGAGGGTGTCGCGCCACATGTCGTGCGCGTCCATCGCATCGAGCACCCGGCCGAGCGAGACATCGCACATCGTCACGAGCGCCTGATACTCGGCCCGCGCGCGCCGCACCGCCTCGTCGGCCTCCGTGACCCGCGCGTAGTCGGGCCAGTCGAAGTGCGGGCCGTTCTGCGTGTCCGGATAGCGCCGGCGGTACTCGTCGTACGTGAAGAACGGCTCGTGCGGGTCGAACGTCTCGATCTGCAGGAACCAGCCGTCCTCCGCGGCGTTCGTCTCGAGGAACTCGAGCCCCGCCTCGAAGGTCCGGGTCTGCGGGTGGTCGCGCTCGTCAGCGAGGTGGCCGCGGTTGACCCAGTCCTGACGCCACAGGCGGGGCTTCAGCGCGGCCGTGGCGCCCAGCGCGTCGGGTATCGCGGGATCCGCGACCTGGCCCTTCCACGGGTCGCCCTCCTGCCCCCGGAACAGCTCGAACGTGCGGTATCGCGTGTGATAGGTCGCGCCGCCGTCCTCCCAGTAGTGCTGGTGGTCGGTCGCGAGGTGCGTGTGGACGCCGGCGGATCCGAGCATCGCGATCGAGGAGTCATCGAAGGGCTCGAGGGGGCCCCACGAGCGATGCAGGAAGTTGTGCCGGCCGGTGTGCAGCTCGCGCCGCGCGGGCATGCACGGCATGCTCCCGGCGTAGCTGGTGCCGAAGGTGACGGATCGGGCGGCGAGGCGCTCGAAGTTCGGAGCGTGCACGTCCGGGCCGCCATACGGCGGAAGCATCGCCCTGTTGAGGCTGTCGAACATCACCATGATCGCGCGCATCGTTGCCGCCCTCTCTCGACGTCCCTCGTCGATCGAGTCTCTAACCTACCGAGCGCACGGTTAGTTTGCAAGGGACGATCGCGCAGGACGTACAGTGAGACGGTGACCGACTCAGCCCGCCGCACCCGACCGCACGGCGACGAACGGCGGCGCCAGATCCTCGCGTCCGCGACGCGGCTCTTCTCCGAGGGCGGCTTCGCGCGCGTCAGCCTCGGCGACGTCGCGCGCGACGTCGGCCTCAGCCAGGCCGGCCTCCTCCACCACTTCCCCCACAAGAGCGCCCTGCTGCTCGCCGTGTTGCAGGAGCGCGAGCGCGGCGCGGAGGATCCCGGGCTCGAGCGCCCTCACGGCCGGGCCTACGTCGACCAGTTCATCGAGGTCCTCGCCGAGAACGAGCGCGCGCCGCAGCTGGTCCGCCTCTTCGCCATCATGTCCGCGGAGAGCATCACCGAGGACCACCCCGCGCACGAGTGGTTCGCGAACCGCTACGAGCGCCTCCTCGCGACGGCGACCGCGGAGCTCGAGGCGATAGTCGATCCCGCGACCCTGCCCGCCGGGATCACCGTGACGACGCTCGCGCAGTGGCTCATCGGCCTCGCCGATGGCCTCCGGCAACAGGCGCTGATCCTGCCGGGAAGCGTGGACCGCGTCGCGAGCATGCGCGCGTTCTTCGCGTTTCTGGATCCCTACCTTGCGCCAGACGCGCAGCCGCTGGGCGGCTGATCAGCGCAGGCCGAGGGTGTCAAGCACCTGAGTCTGGTCGGGGTCGCGCCGCGGACGGCGCGCGCGATCACGCTCCCAGAGGGCGCGCGCCACGACGCGGCGGTCGCGCGCGTGCACGATCGCGCGCAAGCCGGCCGCGCAGAGCGCGCCGAGCCACGCACCGATCGAATTCGACACGATGTCGCGTACGTCGCTGACGCGGCCAGCGAGGAACTCGCCCTGCGTCCATTCGATCCCGGCCGACAGCAGCGGCAGGGCGATCAGCGCGAGCCACCATCCCCACCCCGGGAGCGCGAGCGCCAGGAGGAACCCGAGCGGGACGAACATCCCGACGTTCGCGACGAACTCCAGCTCCATGTAGCCGAAGGCGTCGGGCACGCCGAGCCGGTGGAGCACGGCGAGGACGCGCTCGGCGACCGTGTCCACCCCGACGCCGTCGAGCGACGGCGTCATCGTGACCCAGAGCACGATCGCGAGATAGGCCGCGAACAGCGTCGTCGCGATCGCGACGCGCGCGCGGCTACGCGGGGGCCGGGGGCCGTGCGAGGAATTCGCCATACCCGCACGGTAGACCGTCCGGCGTGGCGCGTCCTCCATGCGCCCTCAGGAAACACGAAAGCGGGGCGGATCCCGAAGGATCCGCCCCGCCCTGAGACCGGAGGTCTTACTTGACGATCTTCGTGACCGTACCGGCGCCGACCGTGCGGCCACCCTCGCGGATGGCGAAGCCGAGGCCCTCCTCCATGGCGATCGGCTGGATCAGCTCGACCGTCATGTCGGTGGTGTCACCGGGCATGACCATCTCGGTGCCCTCGGGCAGCGTGATGACGCCCGTGACGTCGGTGGTGCGGAAGTAGAACTGCGGGCGGTAGTTCGTGTAGAAGGGGTTGTGACGCCCACCCTCGTCCTTGGACAGGATGTAGGCCGTGCCCTCGAAGTTGGTGTGCGGCGTGACCGAACCCGGCTTCACGACGACCTGGCCGCGCTCGACATCCTCGCGCTTCAGACCGCGAAGCAGCAGACCACAGTTCTCGCCGGCCCAGGCCTCGTCGAGCTGCTTGTGGAACATCTCGATACCCGTGACCGTGGTCTTCTGCGTCGGGCGGATGCCGACGATCTCGACCTCGGAGTTGATGCCGAGGATGCCGCGCTCCGCGCGACCCGTGACGACCGTGCCACGACCGGTGATCGTGAAGACGTCCTCGATCGGCATGAGGAACGGCTTGTCGCGGTCACGCTCGGGCTCGGGGATCGAGTTGTCGACGGCCTCCATGAGGTCGACGATCGCCTGCGTCCACTTCTCGTCACCCTCAAGAGCCTTGAGGCCCGAGACCTGCACGACGGGAGCGTCGTCGCCGTCGAAGCCCTGCGAGGAGAGCAGCTCGCGCACCTCGAGCTCAACGAGCTCCAGGATCTCCTCGTCGTCGACCATGTCGCTCTTGTTCAGCGCGACGAGCAGGTAGGGGACGCCGACCTGCTTGGCGAGCAGCACGTGCTCGCGCGTCTGCGCCATGGGACCGTCGGTCGCGGCGACCACGAGGATCGCGCCGTCCATCTGGGCGGCACCGGTGATCATGTTCTTGACGTAGTCGGCGTGGCCGGGGGCGTCGACGTGAGCGTAGTGACGCGTGGGCGTCTCGTACTCGACGTGCGAGATGTTGATCGTGATACCGCGGTCGCGCTCCTCAGGAGCCGAGTCGATCGAGCTGAAGTCGCGAATGACGTTCACGTCCGACGGGTACTTGTCCGCCAGCACCTTCGAAATCGCCGCGGTCAGCGTCGTCTTGCCGTGGTCGACGTGACCGATCGTTCCGATGTTGAGATGCGGCTTGGTGCGCTCGAACTTGGCCTTAGCCACTGTGTCCTCCTCAGGACGCTCATGGAGAAGTACCGGGCGCTGGATTGCGACCGGCTCTCTTCCGGGGTTTGTTTCAGTCTAGTAGAGACAGTCTGTGTGAAGTTGTGCGGTGGCGGGTGGGGCCAACCTTGGCCCCACCCGCCCCCAGAGGGGCCGGGGAGTGTTACTCGCCCTTGCCCTTCTGGATGATCTCGTCGGCAACGGCCTTGGGCACCTCGGCGTAGCTGTCGAACTCCATCGAGTACACGGCGCGGCCCGAGGTCTTCGACCGCAGGTCGCCAATGTAGCCGAACATGCTCGAGAGCGGAACGAGCGCACGGATGACCTTGACACCCTGCGCGTCCTCCATCGACTGCACCTGACCGCGGCGCGAGTTCAGGTCGCCGATGACGTCGCCCATGTACTCCTCGGGCGTACGGACCTCGACGGACATGAGCGGCTCGAGCAGCACGGGGCTCGCCTTCTGGACGGCCTCCTTGAAGCCCATCGAACCGGCGATCTTGAACGCCATCTCCGAGGAGTCGACGTCGTGCGACGCGCCATCCGTCAGGACGGCCTTCACGCCGACCATCGGGTAGCCGGCGAGGATGCCGACGTTCATGGCGTCCTGGAAACCGGCGTCCACCGACGGGACGTACTCGCGCGGAACGCGGCCACCCGTGACCTCGTTGGCGAACTCGTAGATCTTGTCGCCCTCGACGTCCATCGGCTCGAGGCGGAACTGGATCTTCGCGAACTGACCGGATCCACCCGTCTGCTTCTTGTGGGTGTAGTCGTGACGCTCGACGGCGCGACGAATCGTCTCGCGGTAGGCCACCTGGGGCTTACCGACGTTCGCCTCGACCTTGAACTCGCGCTTCATGCGGTCCACGAGGATGTCGAGGTGGAGCTCGCCCATGCCCTTGACGGTCGTCTGGCCGGTCTCGGGGTTGTTCTCGACGCGGAAGGTCGGGTCCTCCTCAGCGAGCTTCTGGATCGCGAGACCCAGCTTCTCCTGGTCGGCCTTCGTCTTCGGCTCGATCGCGACCTCGATGACGGGCTCGGGGAACGTCATCGACTCGAGCACGACCTGCGACGCCGGGTCGCACAGCGTGTCGCCCGTCGTCGTGTCCTTGAGGCCGATGACCGCGTAGATGTGGCCGGCCGTGATCGACTCGACCGGGTTCTCCTTGTTGGCGTGCATCTGGAAAATCTTCCCGATGCGCTCCTTCTTGCCCTTGGTCGAGTTGACGACCTGCGCGCCCGAGTCGAGGTGACCCGAGTACACGCGGATGTAGGTCAAGCGACCGAAGAAGGGGTGCGAGACGACCTTGAACGCGAGGGCCGAGAAGGGCTCCTCCGCGTCGGCGTGACGCTCGATGACGACCGACTCGTCCTTCGGGTCGTGCGCCTCGATGGCGGGCACGTCGATGGGGGCCGGCAGGTAGTCGACGACCGCGTCGAGCATGGGCTGCACGCCGCGGTTCTTGAAGGCCGAACCACAGAACACGGGGTAGATGTCGCCCGCGATCGTGAGCTTGCGGATGCCCGCCTTCAGCTCGTCGATCGACAGCTCCTCGCCACCGAAGAACTTCTCGAGGAGGGCCTCGTCGCTCTCGGCGACGGCCTCGACGAGCGCCTCGCGGTACTGCTCGGCACGCTCCTGGAGGTCGGCGGGGATCTCGCGCGTCTCGTAGGAGGCGCCCATCGTGACGTCACCCTTCGAGTCGCCCGGCCACACGAGGGCCTTCATGTGGAGCAGGTCCACGACGCCGACGAAGTCGTTCTCGGATCCGATGGGAAGCTGCATCACGAGCGGCTTCGCCTTCAGGCGGTTGATGATCGTGTCGACCGTGAAGTAGAAGTCCGCGCCCAGCTTGTCCATCTTGTTGACGAAGCAGATGCGGGGGACGTTGTACTTGTCAGCCTGGCGCCACACCGTCTCGGACTGCGGCTCCACACCTTCCTTGCCGTCGAAGACGGCAACCGCGCCGTCGAGCACGCGAAGCGAGCGCTCGACCTCGACCGTGAAGTCGACGTGACCCGGGGTGTCGATGATGTTGATCTGGGATCCCTCCCAGAAGCACGTCACAGCAGCGGACGTGATCGTGATGCCACGCTCCTGCTCCTGCTCCATCCAGTCGGTGGTGGCTCCACCGTCGTGCGTCTCACCGATCTTGTGGTTGACGCCCGTGTAGAACAGGATGCGCTCGGTCGTGGTGGTCTTACCGGCATCAATGTGGGCCATGATGCCGATGTTGCGGACCTTCTTGAGGTCGGTGAGCACGTCTTGTGCCACTTCGAGTTTCCTTACGTGAAGAGAGGGATGAAGCAGGAGTGTCGGCCCCGGAGCACCCGGAACGAGGTCCGGGGCCGACATGACTCGCTGTGTCTTACCAGCGGTAGTGCGCGAAGGCGCGGTTCGACTCGGCCATCTTGTGCGTGTCCTCGCGGCGCTTGACCGCGGCACCGAGGCCGTTCGACGCGTCGAGGATCTCGTTCATGAGACGCTCGGTCATCGTCTTCTCGCGACGACCCTTCGCGTAGCTCACGAGCCAGCGGAGGGCGAGCGTGTTGGCGCGGTGAGGCTTGACCTCGACCGGCACCTGGTAGGTCGAACCACCGACGCGGCGGCTGCGGACCTCGAGCGTCGGACGCACGTTGTCGAGCGCCTTCTTGAGCGTCGTCACCGCGTCGGCCTCAGCCTTCGCGTCGACACCCGCGAGGGCGCCGTACACGATGCGCTCGGCGATGGACTTCTTGCCATCGACGAGGATCTTGTTGACGAGCTGCGTGACGATCGGGGCGCCGTATACCGGGTCGTTGACGACGGGGCGCTTGGGAGCCGGACCCTTACGAGGCATCTAACTCAACCCTTCTTCGCGCCGTAGCGGCTGCGCGCCTGCTGACGGTTCTTGACGGCCTGGGTGTCGAGCGCGCCACGCACGATGCGGTAGCGCACACCGGGGAGGTCCTTCACACGACCGCCACGGACGAGCACCAGCGAGTGCTCCTGGAGGTTGTGGCCCTCACCGGGGATGTAGGCCGTGACCTCGGTGCCGTTGCGGAGCTTCACACGAGCGACCTTGCGCATCGCCGAGTTCGGCTTCTTGGGCGTGGTGGTGTACACACGGGTGCAGACACCGGCCTGCTGCGGGTTCGCCTTCAGGGCGGGCGCCTTGGTCTTCGAGACCTTGGGCTTGCGACCCTTGCGAACCAACTGCTGAATAGTTGGCACGATTCTCCTTGTTCACATGCTGCACGGTGACAGCGGGGCGTGATGTTTCACGTCGGACCCATCCACCCGCGCGAACGCCCGGGTGTTGTCGATGGATATGCCGTGGGGGGTGGGCCTGTTCGCAGGCCCCTTCCCTGCGCGAGCGCACGCGACAAGCGCGTACACGCACACTGAACCATCATACGTGTGCGACACGCGCCCCGCAAACGCCCGAGGATCACTACTCTTGGCGTATGGAGCGGTCGCTCGAAACGCGGGTCAGCCAGGCGGTCGACGCCTGGCTCCGCTGGCTCCCCCGCTGGGAGCCCGCGACCCACCGCGGGCGGCGCTCCCCCTGCAGGCGGTGCCTCGGATCCCCCCTGCTCGCGGCCGCCGGCCTCGAAGGCGACACGCCGCATGGCGTGCAGCACGGGCTCACCACGCGGCTGACCACCCTCGTCGACCAGCGTGTGGCCGGCTACACGGCCGCGAACCTCCCGCTTTTGCAGACCGAGCTCGACCAGCAGGCGGCGCGTAACCGGGCGCGGAGCTATCGCCCGCGCGACGGCCTCGACCCCGAGTTCGACGGGATGCCGCTCGACCCAGATCCGGATCCGTCGCAGCCCTTCCTCTTCACGATCGCGGGGTTCGAAGAGGAGGCGGCGCGCGAGGCGCCACCCCTCCCGCCGCTCACGGAGGCGGCGAAGCAGGCGCTCCGCCGCGAGGTCGCGCTCGCGGACGAGCACGCCGACGCCGTGGGGCGCGAGATATGCCACCTCCTCGGCCCGCACCGCCGCCGGATCCGCGCCGCGATCGTCGAGTTCGTGGATCCGCAGGTCGATCGCCTGCTGGCGGAGCTCGGCGCCTCGCTCGACGCACCGTTCGACCCGCGCGACCTCGGCGGCTGACGCCTCAGCGCGGCGCGTCTTCCCAGGGCCAGCGCGGGCGTTCGGCGCCCGTGCGGCGCACCGCGATGGCGGCCCCGGCGGCGACGGCGGCGGTGAGCGCCACGACGGGTTCCACCCAGCCGATGAGGACCTCGCTCACGGCGCCGAGCGCGACGCCGAGGTCACCGGCTCCCACGAGCGCGCCGGCACCGAGCACGAGCGCGTGCGTCGCCCCCGCCGCGAGCGCCACTCCGGCGGCCGCGACATAGGAGGGGCGCTCGCGCGCGACCGTCTGGCGCACGAGGAGCGCGAAGACCGCGATGGCCGCCCCCGCCGCGACGTAGGCGGGGACGACGCCCACGCCGCGCGTGCGAATCACGTCCTCGTCCAGGGCGAGACTCGACACGCCCAACCCCGCCACGAGGAGGGCGAGGTAGCCCGCGGTCGCAAACGCCGTGAGCACGCCGTCGGAGAGCCGGTCGCGCGAGGTCATGGATCCATTGTCCCGCCGGAGACGTCGGGACGCCTTAGGAACGCGCCTGCGGCCCGTCCGCGATCAGGCGGTCGTACTCCTCGCGCTCCTCGCGGTTGAGCTCCGAGATCTTGCCGCCGCGCTTCGACACCCAGGCGCCGAACCAGATCGTCACCTCGCGGGCGAGGATCAGCGCGAGCAGGGCGACGGGGTGCAGGACGTTGGCGACAAGGAGGTCGACGCCCTCGCGCGCCGTGATCGCCCAGAACGGCGCGTCGACAAAGACGCCCGCGAGGAAGCCGACGTACGTCAGCACGGCGACGAGCAGGCCGAAGATGACCCAGGACCACCAGCGCGCGCGGTTCACGATCGCGCCGAGGAGCCAGAAGGCCAGCCAGAACGCGATGACCGTGACCCAGAACGTCGGGGCAAGCAGGTCGACCGTGACGAAGTCGACGGGATCCGGGATCCCCTCGCCGTTCGCGACGCTCATGACCGCCTGCCACCCGAAGGTCGCGGCGGCGAACAAGACGGCGAAAGCGAGGGCCGCGAGCAGGCCGATGAGCCCCGAGGCGCCGCGGTTGCCGCGCTTGCGGGGCGCCTCCGGCGCCTGCACGAAGATCGGGGCGGGCGCCGCGTGGGTCGGCTTGCTGGGCGCCACGGTGGCCGGCTCGTCGGCGGGGTCGTCCGTACGGAAGGTGCGCGTCTCAGCGGGCTCGAACCACGGGCTCTGCGCCGCGGGAGACTCCCCCTCCTCGTCGACGCGGCGCGTCTCGGGCTCCGGCTCGGGGCGCGACGGCGCGACCGGCGCGGCGGCGGCGGTCTCGGCCTCGAGACGGTCGAGCTCGGCGGCGAGGGCCTCGTAGTCGGGCTCCTCCTCCGGCGTCTCGTCGGCGCGCTCCTGGGACTCGGCGCGGCGCTGGGCCGCGAGGTCGGCGCGGGTCTGCCCGGTCGTCGGCTCCGGCTCGGCGGGGGTGGTCTCGCGCGCCGCGGGATCCGCGTCGGCGGGCTCCGCCGTGGTCGTGTCGTCTGCGGCCCGGCTCTCGGCCGGCGCGTTCTCCGCGGGCTCCGTCGAGGCGCTCTGGTCCTCGATGGGCTCGCCGTCGTGGTCGTTCCTCGAACCCTGGGCGTCACTCATCGCACGCACTCCTCACGGGCGGGGCCTCTCCCCTCCTGCGGCAGGATAACCCGCGCGATCCCGCTCACCCCGGCGCCTCGCCGCGGGCGCGTCGCGCCGCGCGTTACGCCGTCGTCTCGCGCAGCCAGTCAAAGAATCCGAAGAAGATTCCGCTCAGCCAGTCGCCCACCATGGGCAGCAGCGGCCACGCGGCCCACAGGAGCGCGCCGACGATCCCGATCACGACGACGGTCACGATCACCGTCGCCACGTTGCTGCGTCCCCCGATGGCCATGCGCCCAGGATACGGTGCGCGCCCACCGACCAGGAACGGCCCCGGATCCGCGAGGGATCCGGGGCCGTTCGACAGCTCACGCGGGCTTAGTTGTAGGTGCCCGGCGTGAAGTCGTCCGTCGAGAACGCGTCGAAGTCGACGTAGCTGTAGTCGCCATCGGCGAAGGCCCCGTCCGACGCGAAGATGCGGTTGGGGTACCGCTCGCTCTTCGCCTCCTCCGTCGCCTCCACGACCACGTCGCGGTACTTGGCGAGGCCCGTACCGGCCGGGATCAGCTTTCCGATGATGACGTTCTCCTTGAGACCGATCAGCGGGTCGCTCTTGCCCTGGAGCGCCGCCTCCGTGAGGACGCGGGTCGTCTCCTGGAACGACGCGGCCGACAGCCACGACTCCGTCGCGAGCGACGCCTTCGTGATACCCATCAGCTCCGGGCGTCCCGACGCGGGGCGCTTGCCCTCGCCGACCGCCTGGCGGTTGACGTCCTGGTAGTGGCGCATGTCCACCATCTCGCCGGGGAGGAGGTCCGTCTCGCCGTGGTCGACGACCGTGACCTTCCGCAGCATCTGGCGCACGATGACCTCGATGTGCTTGTCGTGGATCGGCACACCCTGCGAGCGGTACACGCCCTGCACGCCGTCCACGAGGTACTTCTGCACCTCGCGGGCGCCCTGCACGCGCATGATCTCCTTCGGGTCGAGCGTGCCGACCTGGAGGGCCTGACCCACCTCGACGTGCTGGCCGTCCTCGACGAGGAGGGTCGCGCGCTTCAGGACCGGGTAGACGTGGGGCTCGTCGCCGCTGTCCGGCGTGACGATGACCTTCTTGCCCTTGTCCGTCTCCTCGATCGTGACGCGACCGGCCGACTCGGAGATCGGCGACGCGCCCTTGGGGGTACGCGCCTCGAAGAGCTCCTGCACGCGGGGAAGACCCTGCGTGATGTCGTCGGCCGAGGCCGAACCACCGGTGTGGAACGTACGCATCGTGAGCTGCGTGCCGGGCTCACCGATCGACTGGGCCGCGATGATGCCGACGGCCTCGCCGATGTCGACGAGGTTGCCCGTGGCGAGCGAGCGACCGTAGCAGCGGGCGCAGACGCCCACGGCCGAGTCGCACGTCAGGACCGAGCGGACCTTGATCTCCGTGATGCCGCCCGCGACGAGCTTGTCGATCAGCGGGTCGCCGACGTCCTGGCCGGCCTGCGCGAGCACCGTGCCGTCCTCGGCCACCACGTCCACCGCGAGGCTGCGCGCGAAGACCGAGTTCTCGACGTTGGAGTCCTTGACGAGCACGCCGTCGGGACCGACCTCCGCGATCGGGTACGACAGGCCCTTGGCCGTGCCGCAGTCCTCCTCGCGGATGATGACGTCCTGCGAGACGTCGACGAGACGACGCGTCAGGTACCCCGAGTCGGCCGTACGGAGGGCCGTGTCGGCGAGGCCCTTACGCGCACCGTGGGTGGCGATGAAGTACTCGGCGACCGTCAGGCCCTCGCGGAACGAGGACAGGATCGGGCGGGGGATGATCTCGCCCTTGGGGTTGTTCACGAGACCACGGATGGCCGCGATGTTCCGGATCTGCAGCCAGTTACCGCGGGCGCCCGACGAGACCATGCGGAAGATGGTGTTGTCGGCCGGGAAGGCGTCCTTCATCTCCTTCTGCAGGACGTCCGTCGCCTCGGTCCACAGAGCCGTGAGCTCCTGACGACGCTCGTCGTCGGTGGTGAGACCCTTCTCGTACTGCGCGGTGATCTTCGCGGCCTTCTTCTCGTAGCCCGCGATGATCTCGCCCTTGTTCTCCGGCGTGACGACGTCGCTCATCGCGACCGTGACGCCCGAGCGCGTGGCCCAGTAGTAACCCGCGTCCTTGATCTTGTCGAGCGTCTCCGCCGTGACGACCTTCGGGTACTCCTCCGCGAGCTTGTTCACGATCTGCGAGAGCTTGCCCTTGTCGGCCTGCTCGCGCACGAACGGGTAGCCCTTGGGCAGCTGACCGTTGAAGATCATCTGACCGAGCGAGGCGTCCACGAGGCCGTGCGTGTCGTAACCCTCGGGGGCGTCGCCCTCGAGGAACGTCAGGCCGGGCTGGCGGATCCGCGCCTTCGCCTGAAGGTGCAGCGTGCCCTCCTCGAACGCCATCTGCGCCTCGTCGACCGAGCCGAACACGCGACCCTCGCCGGCGGCGCCCTCGATCACGGTCGACAGGTGGTGCAGACCGATGATCATGTCCTGCGACGGGAGCGTCACGGGACGGCCGTCCGACGGCTTGAGGATGTTGTTCGAGGCGAGCATGAGCACGCGCGCCTCGGCCTGGGCCTCGACCGACAGCGGAAGGTGGACGGCCATCTGGTCGCCGTCGAAGTCGGCGTTGAACGCCGCGCACACGAGCGGGTGCAGCTGGATCGCCTTGCCCTCGACGAGCTGCGGCTCGAACGCCTGGATGCCGAGACGGTGCAGCGTGGGCGCGCGGTTCAGGAGAACCGGGCGCTCGCGGATGACCTCGTCCAGCACGTCCCAGACCTCGGGGCGCGTGCGCTCGACGGCGCGCTTGGCGGCCTTGATGTTCTGCGAGTGACCGAGGTCGATCAGGCGCTTGATGACGAACGGCTTGAACAGCTCGAGCGCCATCTGCTTGGGCAGACCGCACTGGTGCAGCTTGAGCTGCGGGCCGACGACGATGACCGAACGGCCCGAGTAGTCGACGCGCTTACCGAGCAGGTTCTGGCGGAACCGGCCCTGCTTACCCTTCAGCATGTCGCTGAGGGACTTCAACGCGCGGTTACCCGTACCCGTGACCGGGCGACCGCGGCGGCCGTTGTCGAACAGCGCGTCGACGGCCTCCTGCAGCATGCGCTTTTCGTTGTTCACGATGATCTCGGGCGCACCGAGATCGATCAGACGGCGCAGGCGGTTGTTGCGGTTGATCACGCGGCGGTACAGGTCGTTCAGGTCGCTGGTCGCGAAGCGGCCACCGTCGAGCTGCACCATGGGGCGCAGCTCCGGCGGGATCACGGGCACGACCTCCAGGACCATCGCGGCCGGCGACATGCCGGTCGAGAGGAACGAGTTGACGACCTTGAGGCGCTTGATCGCGCGGATCTTGCGCTGGCCCTTGCCCTCGGCGATCTGCAGGCGCAGCGCCTCGGCCTCGGCGGCCAGGTCGAAGTTCGCCAGGCGCACCTGCAGCGCCTCGGCGCCCATGCGGGCGTCGAAGTACTGACCGAAGCGGTCCTGGAGCTCCTGGAAGACGTCGTCCTCCGGCTTGAGCTGCCCGACCTCGAGGGAGCGGAACTCCTCCCACATGCGGTCGAGCTTGGCGACCTGCTCGTCCGCGCGCTTGCGGATCGTCGCCATCTC
Source organism: Microbacterium excoecariae (assembly GCF_011326725.1). Taxonomy (GTDB): domain Bacteria; phylum Actinomycetota; class Actinomycetes; order Actinomycetales; family Microbacteriaceae; genus Microbacterium; species Microbacterium excoecariae. The sequence continues at coordinate 19,838 of NZ_JAANCO010000001.1, forward strand.
CTTCTCGGCGGCGTCCTTCACCTTGCGCTTCTGGTCGGCCTTGGCGCCCTCGGCCTCGAGCGCGGCGAGCTCCTCCTCCAGCTTCTGGAGGCGCGCGGCGACGCGGGCGTCGCGGCGGTCCGAGACGTTCTTGATCTCGAGGCGCAGGTTGTTCTCGTGCGTGGGCATGTCACGGTGACGTGCCTCCTCGTCGACCGAGATCACCATGTACGCGGCGAAGTAGATGACCTTCTCGAGGTCCTTCGGCGCCATGTCGAGCAGGTACCCGAGGCGCGAGGGGACGCCCTTGAAGTACCAGATGTGCGTGACGGGCGCGGCGAGCTCGATGTGGCCCATGCGCTCGCGACGGACCGAGCTCTTCGTGACCTCGACACCGCAGCGCTCGCAGATGATGCCCTTGAAGCGGACGCGCTTGTACTTGCCGCAGGCACACTCCCAGTCGCGGCTGGGTCCGAAGATCTGCTCGCCGAAGAGCCCGTCCTTCTCGGGCTTCAGCGTGCGGTAGTTGATCGTCTCGGGCTTCTTGACCTCGCCGTGGGACCAGCGACGGATGTCGTCGGCGGTGGCCAGACCGATGCGAAGCTCATCGAAAGTTGTTGCGTCGAGCAATTGACTCTCCTGTGTGGGAAATCTCTAAATCGGCCGGGCGGATCAGATCTCGTCGATCGAGGCGGACTCGAAGCGACTGGAGATGTTGATGCCGAGCTCCTCCGCTGCGCGGAAGGCCTCGTCGTCGGTGTCGCGGAGGCTGACGACCTGGCCGTCAGCGCCGAGCACCTCGACGTTCAGGCAGAGCGACTGCATCTCCTTCATGAGCACCTTGAAGGACTCGGGGATGCCGGGCTCCGGGATGTTCTCGCCCTTGACGATCGACTCGTAGACCTTCACGCGGCCCAGGATGTCGTCCGACTTGACCGTGAGCAGCTCCTGGAGGGCGTACGCGGCGCCGTAGGCCTCGAGGGCCCACACCTCCATCTCACCGAAGCGCTGACCACCGAACTGCGCCTTACCACCGAGCGGCTGCTGGGTGATCATCGAGTACGGGCCCGTCGAGCGCGCGTGGATCTTGTCATCGACGAGGTGGTGGAGCTTGAGGATGTACATGTAACCGACCGAGATCGGGTACGGGTACGGCTCGCCCGTGCGGCCGTCGAACAGCCGGGCCTTGCCCGTGCCATCGACGAGGCGGTCGCCATCGCGCGTCGGCGTCGTGGACTCGAGCAGGCCGCGCACCTCCGCCTCGTGCGCGCCGTCGAACACGGGCGTCGCGACGGGGGTGCCGGGGGCCACCTCGCGGAACTCCTCGGGCAGGTTCACGGCCCACTCCGGGGTGCCCTCGATCTTCCAGCCCTGCTGCGCGATCCAGCCCAGGTGCACCTCGAGGACCTGGCCGAAGTTCATGCGGCCCGGGATACCCATCGGGTTGAGGAGCACGTCGAGCGGCGTGCCGTCGGGGAGGAACGGCATGTCCTCCTCGGGCATGATGCGCGCGATGACGCCCTTGTTGCCGTGACGGCCGGCGAGCTTGTCGCCCTCCGTGATCTTGCGCTTCTGCGCGATGTAGACCACGACGCGGCGGTTGACGCCCGAGCCGAGCTCGTCGTCGCCCTCCTCGGCGTCGAACTCCTTGACCGCGATGACGGTTCCCTGCTCACCGTGGGGCACCTTCAGCGACGTGTCGCGGACCTCGCGGCTCTTCTCGTTGAAGATCGCGCGGAGCAGGCGCTCCTCGGCGCTGAGCTCGGTCTCACCCTTCGGCGTGACCTTGCCGACGAGGATGTCGCCGGGGCGCACCTCGGCACCGATGCGGATAATGCCGCGCTCGTCGAGGTCCTTCAGCAGCTCCGGACTCACGTTCGGGAGATCGCGGGTGATCTCCTCCTTGCCGAGCTTCGTGTCGCGCGCGTCGACCTCGTACTCCTCGATGTGGATCGAGGTGAGTGTGTCGTCCTTCACGAGACGCTGGCTGAGGATGATCGCGTCCTCGAAGTTGTAGCCCTCCCACGACATGAAGCCGATGAGGAGGTTCTTGCCGAGCGCCAGCTCGCCGTTGTCCGTCGAGGGACCGTCGGCGATAACCTCGCCGACCTCGACGCGGTCGCCCGCGCGCACGACGGCCTTCTGGTTGTAGGTGTTGCCCTGGTTCGAACGGTCGAACTTCCGGAGGAAGTAGTCGCGCGTGCCGCCCTCATCGAGCTGCAGCGAGACGTAGTCGGCCGTGACGTCGGTCACGACGCCCGCGACGTCCGTGATGATCGAGTCGCCCGAGTCGATGGCGGCGAACTTCTCCATGCCGGTGCCGACGAGCGGGGCCTCCGACTCGAGCAGCGGCACCGCCTGACGCTGCATGTTCGCGCCCATGAGGGCGCGGTTCGCGTCGTCGTGCTCGAGGAACGGGATCAGGGCCGTCCCCACCGACACCATCTGGCGCGGCGAGACGTCCATGTAGCCGACCTCCTCCGAGGGAATGAGGTCGACCTCGTCGCCGTGCTGGCGGGCGAGGACGCGGTCCTGAGCGAAGGATCCGTCGTCGTTGAGCACGGTGTTGGCCGGCGCGACGTTGAAGGACTGCTCCTCGGCGGCCGAGAGGTAGTCGATCTGCATCGTGACCTTGCCGTCGACGACGCGGCGGTACGGGGTCTCGATGAAGCCGAACGAGTTGATGCGGCCGTAGGTCGCGAGGCGGCCGATGAGGCCGATGTTCGGGCCTTCCGGCGTCTCGATGGGGCACATGCGGCCGTAGTGCGACGGGTGGACGTCGCGGACCTCGACGCCCGCGCGCTCACGCGACAGACCACCCGGGCCGAGCGCCGACAGCGTCCGCTTGTGGGTGATACCCGCGAGCGGGTTGTTCTGGTCCATGAACTGCGACAGCTGGCTCGTTCCGAAGAACTCCTTGATCGCGGCCACGACGGGGCGGACGTTGATCAGGGTCTGCGGCGTGATCGCCTCGATGTCCTGCGTCGTCATGCGCTCGCGCACGACACGCTCCATGCGCGACAGGCCCGTGCGGACCTGGTTCTGGATGAGCTCGCCGACCGCGCGGATACGGCGGTTGCCGAAGTTGTCGATGTCGTCGACGACGATGCGCTTCTCGACGATCTCGCCGCCCTTGGCGACGCCCTCGAAGGACGTGTCGCCGCGGTGCAGGCGGACCATGTACTTGATGGCCGCGACGATGTCCTCGACCGTGAGGACCGAGGCCGACAGCGGCTGGTCGATGCCGAGCTTCTGGTTCAGCTTGTAGCGGCCGACCTTCGCGAGGTCGTAGCGCTTCGGGTTGAAGTAGAAGTTGTCGAGCAGCGAGCGCGCGGCCTCGGCGGCCACCTGCTCGCCCGGGCGCAGCTTGCGGTAGATGTCGCGGAGCGCGTCCTCCTGCGTGAGGATCGTGTCCTTCGCGAGCGTGTCCTCGATCGACGCGATGCCGGCGAACTCCTCGAGGATCTGCTCGCTCGTGAGGCCGAGCGCCTTGAGGAAGACCGTGACGGGCTGCTTGCGCTTGCGGTCGATGCGGACGCCGACCTGGTCGCGCTTGTCGATCTCGAACTCGAGCCACGCACCGCGGCTCGGGATCACGCGCGCCGAGACGATGTCCTTGTCGGACGTCTTGTCGGGCGTCTTGTCGAAGTACACGCCGGGCGAACGCACGAGCTGCGAGACGACGACGCGCTCGGTGCCGTTGATGATGAACGTGCCCTCGCGCGTCTGCAGCGGGAAGTCGCCCATGAAGACCGTCTGCGTCTTGATCTCACCGGTCTGGTGGTTCATGAACTCGGCCTCGACGTAGAGCGGGGCCGCGTACGTCTTGCCGCGGTCCTTGCACTCTTCGATCGAGTACTTCTCGGGCTCGAGGTAGGGGTTCGCGAACGACAGCTGCATCGTCTCCGCGAGGTCCTCGATCGGCGAGATCTCCTCGAAGATCTCCTCCAGGCCGCTCTGGTCGGAGGCGTGCTGACCGGAGGCCGTACGCTCCGCGACGCGCGACTTCCACGCGTCGTTTCCGACGAGCCAGTCGAAGGATTCGGTCTGCAGCGCCAGAAGGTCCGGGACCGTCAGGGCGTCGGTGACTTTTGCGAACGACAGACGCTGTGCGTCGCGTCCGTTCTTGGTGGTGGGGTTGGATGCGTTGCGCGAAGCAGCCAAGGGGATGACCTCCGTGGACCCGAGAAGGGCCCTAGATTCCTTGCCGACAGGGTGTGAGGCGCACTCGAACGTCCACTCGCGCGACCCGCGCCGCTATCTGCGGGGATCGCGCGCATATCCAGCCGACCACCATATGAAGGCACGGAAGACGAAGGCGAGCGCAAATCCCCACGCTACCCCAGTAAGACACGCGCTGTCCACCCCGGTAGTTGACTCGGATTTTCCTCTCAGGTATAACCGCGCGGGCTCCCCGCGCGCCGCCCCCGCCGCGTCGCCTACCCTGGGGCCATGAAGCGCCATCCCTGGCCCCTGTCGAGCGCGAAGGCCTGGCCCGCGTCCGGCACGACCCTCAAGACCGGAATCACGCGGTGGATCGCGCGTGCCGCGGACGCGGGCGTGACGATCGACACCCGTCACGCGCCGGGCGTCACCGTGCACTCGTCGCCGTTCACGGGGCGCGCCGACGTCGAGGCCCTCGCCCTCGACCTGACTGGAGCGACGATCGCCGTCGACGGCGCCGCGGCGGCGGCCGAGGACGCGTGGCCTCGCGCCACCGACGACGAGACCGTGCAGAGCACCCCCGGAACGATCCGCGAGCTCGCGCTGCGAGCGGATCCCGCGACCGTCAACGACATCGAGGTGCGCGCCTCCGCGACCCTCCGCGACGCCCCGGTCGACTGGGTCGTCCTGCACACGGACGACGGGCTCGTCGGCACGATCCGGGAACGCGCGGGCGGATCCGCCCGGGGAGACGTCCGCGTCTCGATGCGGCAGGAGGACGTCGCGGACCTCGCCGCGTCGATCATCGGCCCGGCCGTCTCGCGGGCCGGCGGCTGGCGGATGTCGCTCACGAAGCTGCGCTTCGCCGCGCACGAGACCGCGCCGGGCCGCGTCACCGCGACCGCCGGGATCGCCGTACGACTGTTCTTCGTGCCGTTCTCGGCGCGGTTCGGCGTGGATTTCGAGGCGCACGACGACGGATCCGTGACGATCCACCGCGCCACGGCGGCGAGCCGGAGCCTCCTGTCGAAGCTCGCGCTGCTCCCGCTCCGCCCGCAGATGCGCGGCGTCGCGGGGCGACGGGTCCCACTCGGCACCGACGCGATCGCCGTGACGAGCCTCCGCATCGACGCGGGCGACGAGCGGATCACGGTCTCGGGCGAGCTCGCCTCGAGGTAGTCGCTAGGTGTCGCGGCGCCACGCGAGCGCCGCGTACACCACGAGCCCCGCGGCGAGCGCCCAGAACGCGGCCCCGATCCCCGCGATCGTGACGCCGCTCGCGCCGACGACGAACGTCACGCCCGCGGCCGTGCGATGCCCCGGCGCCCCGGATCCCATCGCGCCCGCGAGGGACGACGCGAGGGTGGGGATGAGCGCGAGGCCGGCGACGGCGCCGAGCACGGCGGGCGCCACGTGCGCGAGGGACGTCAGCGCCGTCGCGCCCAGGGCGAGCACGAGGTAGGCGAAGCCCGTCGTGCGCACGCCCTTCCAGCGCTCCGCGGGATCCGGGTGCGCGTCGGGCGACGCCGTGATCGCCGCCGTGATCGCGCCGAGGTTCAGGGCGACGCCGCCGAGGGGCGCGACGAGCGCGGTGCCGATGCCCGTCACCGTCATCGCCTCGCGCCACGGCACGCGGTAGCCGTAGGACGCGAGGATGGCGGATCCGGGAACGTTCTGCGAGGCCATCGTCACGACGTACACCGGGAGGGCGATGCCGACGACGGCCTCCGCGCTCAGCCGGGGCGGGACCAGCTCGAGCGCGGGCAGGACGGGACCCGACACGCCGCCGGACAGTGCCGCCTGGACGCCGAGGATCGCGACGGCCACGGCGAACGCGGCGGGCGCCGCCCACGTGGGCGCGACGCGCGAGAGGACGAGCCACACCGCGACGATCGGCACGACGCGCCAGGGGTCCTCGAGCACGCCGCGCACGGGCTCCAGGCAGAGCCCGACCAGCACGCCCGCGAGCATCGCCTGCGCGATCGTGGCGGGAATCGCGGCGACGGCGCGCGCGAGGAGCGGCCAGACGCCCGTGAGCACGATGAGCGCGGCCACGAGGAGAAAGGCGCCGACGGCGACGGCGAAACCGCCGACGGGCTCCGCCCCCGACGCGAGCAGGGCGGCGCCCGGCGTCGACCACGCCACGAGGACGGGGATCCGCGTGCGCGGCGCGAGCCACAGCATCGCGAGCGCCTGGCCGATGCACACCGCCACGAGGCCGGACGCGGCCTGCGCGGGCGTCGCGCCCACGGCGGTCAGCCCGGCCAGGACGACCGCGGAGGTGCTCGCGAAGCCCGCGAGCGCGGCCGTGAGACCCGCCAGGGTCGTCGAGTGCGCGCGCATGATCGCCAGCGTAGGGGCGAGAGAATGGTCGCATGGGACGACAGCGCCGCAAGGACACCGACTTCCCCCGCGCGCGGCTGGACTCCGGCGCGATCGCCGAGGTGCGGCCGAGCGAGTTCGGATCCGGGTACGAGGTGATCGTCGACGGCACGCCCCAGTCGCACGTGGACCTGGCCGATCCGACCTACCTCGCGTTCGAATACGTCGCGCGCATGGGGGCCGTGATCGATCAGCTGCCCGCGGGGCCGATCTCGGCGGTGCACCTCGGCGCGGGCGGGCTCACGCTCCCCCGCTACGTGGCGCACACGCGACCCGGCTCCCGGCAGCAGGTCGTCGAGCTCGAACAATCGCTCGTGGATCTCGTGCGCGCCGAGCTGCCGCTGCCGCGCGACGCGCAGGTGCGGATCCGCGTCGGCGACGCGCGCGCGGGCCTCGGACGCATGCCTCCCGCGATGCGCGGATCCGTCGACCTCGTGGTGAGCGACGTCTACTCGGGCGCGCAGACCCCGGCGCACCTGACGACGGTCGAGTTCTATCGCGAGGCGGCCGCGCTCCTCGCGCCGGGCGGGGTCCTGCTCGTCAATGTCGCCGACGGGGCAGGTCTCGCGTTCGCCCGGCGCCAGGTCGCGACGGTCCGGGACGTCCTCCCGCACGTCGCGATCCTCGCCGAGGTGCAGGTGCTCAAGGGGCGGCGCTTCGGCAACCTCGTGCTCGCGGCGTCGGCGCGCGAGCTCCCGACCGAGTGGCTGCCGCGGCTCATGGCCGCGGGCCCCCACCCCGCGAAGGTGGCCGAGGGGGCCGAGGTACGCGCGTTCGCGGGCGACGCGGCGCCGGCGACGGACGCGGACGCGACGGCCTCCCCGAAGCCGTCCGAGCGCCTGTTTGAGTGACACCCCGCGCGCCGGGTTCGTTACCAGGATGTGACCGGGCAGGATAGGAGTCCGCACGAGCGGCCAGAAGGAAGGGATTCGGCGTGGGCTTCATCCAGGGATACGACGCGGACACCCTCCAGGAGATCGTCGACCGGTCCGCCGTCTACGAGCGGCTCATCGAGGTGCGCCGCCAGCGCAGCTTCCCCGCGCAGCTCGAGCAGGTGTGGCTCCTCAAGGTCCTCGGGGAGCTGGACGAGGCGCTGCAGGTCGCCGAGCACGCCGTGCGCCTCGCGCGCATGTCGGGCACGCGCAAGGACCTCCTCCACGCGCGGATCCTGCACGCGACGGTCAACCAGATGCGCGGCGCGTTCACGCGCGCCGAGGCGGAGCTGACCGCCTGCATCGAGGAGGCCGAGGGGCAGCGCTGGGCGCGGATCGGCGCGCTCGCGCACACGCACCGCGGCAAGGTGCGCCTCGACGCCGGCGACTACGACGGCGCGCGCGCGGACTTCAAGCGCGAGCTGTTCCTGCGCCAGGAGCTCGGGGCGGACGACGACGAGCTCGAGACGACCCTGACCTTCGTCGAGACGGCGGAACGCCGCCGCAGCCAGAGCCGGGGCCTGTTCGCGAGCTGATCCGCGCCGATGTCGGTGGCCCGGATTAGCCTGGATCCGTGTCGGATCTGAAGCGAGTGACGGTGTGGGCGAACGCCCTGATCCGCCTGCACCTCGACGAGAGCTGGTCGTTCGGCTTCGACAACGCCAAGCGGCGCGCCGGGCTCTGCAACTTCACGACCCGCCGCATCTCGGTCTCGCGCTACCTCGCCGCGCGGTTCTCCGACGACGAGAATCACCAAACGCTCCTCCACGAGGTCGCTCACGCGCTCGCCGGCCCCGCCGCCGGGCACGGGCGCGAGTGGAAGAAGATCGCGCGCGAGATCGGCTACGTCGGCGGCACGACGCACACGGGCGAGACGGCGACCGAGCTCGCCCCGTGGATCGGCACATGCCCGCGCGGGCACGTCGTCTTCCGCCACCGCCGCCCGTCGCGCCCCTCCTCGTGCGTGCGCTGCGCGCGGGGGTTCGACCCGCGGTTCGCGTTCGCGTGGCGCCACCGCGAGATCACCAGGGCCGAGCGTCTCGCCGCGCAGGCGCCGCGGGACTGACTCCAGCGCCTGGCCGCGCCCCGGGCCTCACTCGCGCGCGTACTCCGTCTCGGGCCGCCCCTTGCCGCCGTGGCGCTGCCCGCGCCGGGCGACCCCGCCCTCCGCGAGAAACTCCAGGTAGCGCCTTGCCGTGACCCGCGAAAGCCCGATCTCGGCGGCGACCTCCGTCGCGGACAGGGCCGCGGGCGCCGCCGCGAGGAGCGCCTCCACGGCCGCGAGGGTCTGCGGCGCGAGTCCCTTCGGCAGCCCCGCCGCGTTCGAGGTGCGCAGGGCCGAGAACGCCGTATCGACCTCGGCCTGGCTGAGCGCGGACACGGGCCGGCTCATGCGCTCGACGTACGCGGCGTAGGCCTCGAGCTTGTCCGCGAACGCGGGGAATCCGAACGGCTTGATGAGGTACTGCACGACGCCCACCGCGACCGCCCGGCGCACGGCGTCGAGCCCGCGCTCGGCCGTCACGGCGATGACGTCGACGACGAGCCCGGACGCGCGCAGCTCGCCGCACAGACTGAGGCCGTCGCCGTCCGGGAGGGAGAAGTCCATCAGGACCAGGTGGATCCGCTCCCCCGCGCGGGCCGCCTCCCGCAGGCGCCGGCGCGCCTCGGCGGCCGTGCCCGCAACGCCGGCGAGCACGAAGCCGTGAAGCCGCCCGACGTAGGCGCCGTGCGCCTCTGCGGTGCGCGGGTCGTCCTCGACGACGAGCACGCGAATGTCGCTCACGATGCCTCCCCCGGCCGCGGCAGCGTCACGGTGACCTCCGCGCCGCCCGTCGCCGCCTCGCCCACCTCGATCTGGCCGCCGAGACGCGCGACCGTGCGGGCCACGAGGGCGAGGCCGTAGCCGTGCCGCCTCTCGCCGTCCGCCTTCGTCGTCACCCCGCGCCGGAAGATCCGCGCGCGGTCGGCGACGGGCACGCCGTCCCCGCTGTCGGAGACCTGGAAGGTGAGGGATCCCGACTCGTCGCTCGCGAGGTAGGCCTCGACCCACGCGTCCGCCTCCCCCGATCGCACCCGGCGCGCCACGGCGGCCTCGATCGCGTTGTCGAGGAGGTTCCCGAGGATCGTGACGACGTCGCCCGCGTCGAGTCCCTGGGTGCCCGGCTCCAGGTGCGTCTCGACGTGGAGCTCGACCCCCAGCTCGTGCGCCTGGGCGGCCTTTCCCAGCATCAGCGCGGCGATCACGGGCTGATCCGGCGCCCCGACCACGCGATCCGTGAGCCGCTGGCCGTCCCCCGCACGCCCCGTCGCCAGGTCGAGCGCCTCGTCGGCGCGCCCCAGCTCGATGAGCGACGCGATCGTGTGGAGCCGATTGTCGAACTCGTGCACCTGGGCGCGCAGCGCGTCCGCGATCGTCCGCACGTCCGAGAGCTCGCGCTGCGCGTCGAAGGCGAGCCGGAGCTCGACCGGACCCCGGCTGTCCGTGGCCCGGTCGATCCGGCGAAACATCACGAGCGTGGCAAGGGATCCCAGCACGACGAACGCCGCCGCGATCCCGCCCACGGCCGCGAGCCGCGACAGCTCCGCGGCGGAGATGTCGCGCAGCAGCACCCCGACGGAGACGAGGCCCACGACCTCTCCGTCGACCTCGATCGCCGCGGTGGCGCGCACGGACGGGCCGAGCGTCCCGTCATACACCTCCGTGAGGGTGTCCCCGGCGAGCGCGGCCCCGACCGTGCCGACGAATTCACCGCCGACGCGCTCCGGATCCGGGTGCGTGTAGCGGGTCCGGTCCGGGTGCATGATCGTGACGTAGTCGACGCCCGTCTCGCTCATGATGTCCGACGCGTAGGGCTGGAGGGCGTCGGATGCGCTCGCCACGACCGCCTCCTCCTCCGCGCCCGCGGCGAGCGCCGCGTAGGCCTCGCTCACCGCGTCCGCGACGAACGGGTCGCTGGCGAGGGCCTCGGCCAGCACGCGGCTCGTCTCCTCCCCCTCGTGGCGGGCCGTGAGCCGCGCGTCTACCGCGAGCAGGCCGAAGACGACGAGGCCCGCCACGAGAATCACCGCCGTGTGCACGACGAGATAGGCACGCGCCACGCTCATCGCACGGCGCCGGGAGGGGCGGGACATGCGCTCCATTGTGCCGCCCCGACCCGCGACCAATATGCACACAAGTCCGGCGGGACCCGGGGTCCGCCCCAGATTGAGAGCAGAACATCGCGCACAACGACTGTGCCCGTCGAGAGGAACACCCATGGCAAAGACGCCGTCACCCACCGCCCGCAAGAAGGGCGTCGGCAAGGAGCACTGGCTCTATATCGCCGTCATCGTCGCCGTCGTCTCGGGCGTCGCCGTCGGCCTCTTGGCGCCCGACTTCGGCGCCTCGCTCGCGTGGATCGGATCCGGCTTCGTCGCGCTCATCAAGATGATGATCGCCCCGGTCATCTTCTGCACGATCGTCCTGGGGATCGGGTCGATCGCGAAGGCCGCAACCGTCGGCAAGGTCGGCGGCCTCGCGCTGGCGTACTTCCTCGTGATGTCGACCTTCGCGCTGTTCCTCGGCCTCGTCGTCGGCAACTTCATCCACCCGGGCGCGGGCCTCGACATCGCCGGCTCCTCCTACGAGGCCACGGGCGAGGACTCGAGCACCGAGCACTTCCTCCTCGGCATCATCCCCACCACGCTGTTCTCCCCGCTCACGGGCGAGTCGGTGCTGCAGGTCCTGTTCGTCGCTCTGCTCGTCGGATTCGCGATTCAGCAGATGGGCGCGCGGGGCGAACCGATCCTCGAGGCGATCCGGAACGTCCAGGCGGTCGTGTTCCGCGTCCTGACGATGGTGCTGTGGGTCGCGCCCATCGGCGCGTTCGGCGCGATCGCGGGCGTCGTCGGCCAGACGGGCTGGGAGGCCGTGGGCGCGCTCGCCGTCCTCATGGTGGCCTTCTACGCGACCTGCGTGCTCTTCATCGGCGTCGTCCTCGCGGCGGTGCTGTGGTTCGTCGCGCGCATCAACATCTTCCGCCTCATGAAGTACCTCGGGCGCGAGTACCTGCTCATCGTCTCAACCTCCTCGAGCGAGTCGGCGCTGCCGCGCCTGATCGCGAAGATGGAGCACGTCGGCGTCTCGAAGCCCGTCGCGGGCATCACGATCCCGACGGGCTACTCGTTCAACCTCGACGGCACCGCGATCTACCTCACGATGGCCTCGCTGTTCATCGCGAGCGCCATGGGCACGCCACTGTCGGTCCCCGAGCAGATCGGCCTGCTCGCGTTCATGATCATCGCCTCGAAGGGCGCCGCGGGCGTCTCCGGGGCCGGACTCGCGACCCTCGCGGGCGGGCTGCAGACCTACCGCCCCGACATGGTCGACGGCGTCGGCATGATCACGGGCATCGACCGCTTCATGTCGGAGGCGCGCGCTCTGACGAACTTCACGGGCAACGCGGTCGCCTCCATCATCATCGGCACGTGGACCCGCGAGTTCGACCGCGAGCGCGCGCTCGACGTGCTCTCGGGCAAGGTGCCGTTCGACGAGCGGTCCATGCTCGAGGACGGTCACGGCGGCGGGCTCGACGAGTACGAGGACGAGATGCCGCGGGACCTCCCCGAGCTGCCGGCCGACGGGCGGGGCCCCTCGCCCCTGTCCACGACCGTGCGCACGGAGGCCGCGCGCCGCTGACGCATGGCATAGGGCGGCGCCCTGACCGGGGCGCCGCCCTATGCCTCGGGGCCGACGACGAGCGTGGGCTCGGCGTCGGCGTCGACCTCCGCGGCGGCGCGGACCTCGTCGCGGCGCCCCTCCGCGGCGAGCGCGAGCCCCGACGCGCTCGCGGACACGAGGTGCTTCACGGCGCGGCCCAGCGCGCGGAAGCCCTCGGTCGCAACGGCGACGTCAGGGGCCGAGTGGTCGATGCCCCGCGCGGTCAGCGCGTCGCCGATCGCGCCGGCCGCGAGGTAGTCCTCGACCGCGAACGCGCCGTCGTCGCCCGCGAGCACGAGCGCGATCGCGGTCCGGCCGCCGCGCGCGAGCTGCTCGTCGTAGGCAGCCTGCGCGGTCGCCGTCGCGTTGCGGAGCGTGCCGATGAGGACCGTCGGCCCGTGCTCCAGGGCGATCGCCCGCGCAGCGAGCGGATCCGCCGAGCCGAGCGCGTCGACGACGATCACGACCCCGGCCGGCGCGAGCGCGTCGAGCCCCCGCTCGCCCCATCCGAGGCGCACCTGATACGTGGACTGTGAGCGCGGATCCGTCATGCGCCCAGCCTACGGAATCCGCGCCCCTCGCCCGCGCGGCGTAGCCTGGTCCGGTGGAACGACTGCACGACGCCGGGATCCGTGGCTTCGCCTCCGACAACTACGCGGGCGCGCATCCCGAGGTGATCGCGGCGGTCGCCGCGGCGAACGGCGGCCACGCCCCGGCCTACGGGGAGGACCCCTACACGGCCGCGCTCCGCGCGCGCTTCCGCGACCTGCTCGGGCCCGAGACCGAGGTCTTCCCCGTCTTCAACGGCACCGGCGCGAACGTCGTGGGCCTGCAGAGCCTCCTCACCCGGTGGGGCGGGGTCATCGCGCCCGCAATCGCGCACATCAATACGGACGAGGGCGGGGCCCCGGAGAAGGTGGGCGGGTTCAAGATCCTCCCGGTCGCGACGCCCGACGCGAAGCTGACGCCCGAGGCCGTGCGCGCGCACGCGGGCTCCCGCGGCGTGCACACGATCGTGCCGCAGGCGGTCTCCCTGACGCAGTCGACCGAGCTCGGCACGCTCTACACGCCGGACGAGGTGGCGGCCGTCGCCGAGGCGGCCCATGCCCTCGGCCTCGCGGTGCACATGGACGGCGCGCGCATCGCGAACGCGGCGGCCGCGCTCGGCGCCCCGCTCCACGCATTCACCCGCGACGCGGGCGTCGACGTGCTGAGCTTCGGCGGCACGAAGATCGGCGCGATGGGAGCCGAGGCCGTCGTCGTGCTGAACCCGGCGGCCGTCACGGGGATCGAGTTCCTCCGCAAGAACACCATGCAGCTCGCGAGCAAGATGCGCTTCGTCTCCGCCCAGTTACTCGCCCTCCTCACCGACGACCTCTGGATCCGCGCGGGCGCACAGGCCAACGCCATGGCCCAGCGCCTGCGCCGCGGCATCGAGGAGCGGATCGCGGACGGATCCGTCTCCGGCGTGGCGTTCACCCAGCCGACCGAGGTCAACGGCGTCTTCGCGACGCTGCCCGAGGGCGCCGCCGACGCGCTGCGGCAGCAGGCCGCGTTCTACGACTGGAACGCGGCCACGCGCGAGGTGCGGTGGCTGACCAGCTGGGACACCGAGGCGGGCGACGTCGACCGGTTCGTCGGCCTCGTCGCCCGCGTCTGCGGCTAAGGCGCGGGGCGCCGCGAGAGAAGGCCCCGAGCGACGTCGACGGCGACGAACGCGAGCAACGTCCACCCGACGAGGGGAAGGAATACCCCGACACCCACGGCGACGGCGGCCACCGCCGCGACGCCCCACCACGGCGCGTCGCGCACGGCGCCCCGCGGCGGCGGCGCCGCGAAGCCGCGGGTGGGCCGCCTGCGCCACCACATGGCATACCCCAGGACGACCATCGCTGCGAGGGTGCTCGCGAGCGCCAGCAGGGCGATCTGATTCGCGAGTCCGAACATCGTCCCCATGTGAAGATCGACGCCCCAGCGCGCGAGTTTGGCCATCAGCGGGTAGTCGGCGAAATCCACCGTGTCGGCGACGGTCATGGTCCGACCGTCGATGGCGACGGTGTCGACCTCGGTCGGATAGGACCGCTGAATCTCTTGCACTACCCACGCCTCGCCCTCCGCGGCGGGCGGACGGATCTCCACGAGCCCGGTGCTCACGTTCTCGCGCTTCGCGATCGCCCACACGCCGTCAAAGGTGGCGGGGTTCGCGGTCGCGGAATCGGGCGCCGGCGCCGCGGCCGCCCCGTGCCCCGCATGCGGATCCGCGGACTCGGGCTCCTCCACATCGCCGAGCGCCGTGACAACCGCGGGGGTCTCCCAGGACAGTGCCGCGCGCAGCGCAGACACGTTCTGCCCCGCTGCCTGCGACCAGGTGATGCCCGTCGCCGAGAGGAACACGGCGCCCAGGACAACCCAGACGCCGAGCGACGCGTGCCAGCCGAACAGGCGTCGATACCCCCGGTGCCGCGGGTTCGGCCGCAGCATGTCCTTCGGCTGGCGCGCCGTGCGGATCCGGGCGATCCAGAGGGCCGCCCCGGCCAGTGCCACAATCCCGAGCCAGCTCGCCGCGAGTTCGCTGTACCAGCGGCCGGCCTCGCCGAGGTGGAGGTTGCGGTGCAGGTAGTCGATCCACGTCCGCACCGGGAGCGCCCCGCTCGTGCCGTAGACCGTCAGATCTCCCGTGACGGCCCCTGTGCCGGGATCGACGAAGATCGCGCGAGACTCGCTCGCCCCCAGGCCCGGTTCCTGGAACATCACGCGCGTCGTGTCGCCATTGCTCGGAGCGGGGCGGACCGCTGACAGCACCGCGTCGTCGCCCACTTCGCCGAGCGCCACCGAGATCTGGTCCGCGAGGCTCAGGGTATTGTCTGCTTCCGGCACGCGCAGGACATCCGCGTAGACCACGCGCTCGATCTGCGGGGAGATCGCGTAGAGCCCGCCGCTCACGGCGGCGATGAGGATGAAAGGCCCCACGAGGATCCCCGCGTAAAAGTGCAGCCGGCCGAGCAACGGCAGGATCCACGGTGCGCGCGAATGCGCTCTTCCGGGACTCACGCCCCGTCCCCCAGCAGCGTCTCGCCGATGTATCCACCCTCGGCGCACCCCGGCGGCACGGCGAAGACGGCGGATCCGATGGGCGTCGTCCACTCGTTGAGCAGGTCCACCTCGTCCAGGCGCCGCTGGATCGGGACGAACTGCGCCGCCACGTCGGCCTGGTATGAGACGAAGACCAGCCCCGCGTTCGACACGTCCGTGCCCGAGGGCCGCTCGTCGTAGTTGTACGCCTTGCGGAAGATCCGCTCGGATCCGTCCCCGCGTGCGCGCGCCATGTGCGAGAACGTCGGAATGACGGGGAAGCCGATCGCGCTCGTGGCCGCAAAGTCCGGCTCGTCGAACTCGTCGGTGCCCGTGAGCGGGGCGCCCGTGTCGAGGCGGCGGCCCACGGCGGACTCGCGGCCGGGCCGGTCGAGCTCGTCCCACGTGTCCAGGTTCATCGCGATGCGACGCACCACCATGCCGGTGCCGCCGGCCATCCAGCCATCAGCGCTCCACACCACCGCGTCGAAGTCCTCCGTGCCGGGCCGGGGGTTGACGGTGCCGTCGACCTGGCCGAAGAGGTTCCGCTGCGTGGTGCCGTCGGGGACGGATCTGTGGGCCCGGCGGAAGCCCCGCTGCGTCCAGCGCACCGACGCGAACGACCGGGCGTCCTTCAGGAGCATGCGCGTGGCATGCGCGAGGGTGATCGGGTCGTCGCTCGCGACGTGGATCAGGAGGTCGCCGCCCGTGAACTCGGGGCGCAGGCGGTCCACCGAAAAGGCCGGGAGCGGCGCGAGCCATGCCGGGGCCGTTCCCTCCGCGGCGGCCACGAAGCCGGGGCCGAACGCGAACGTGACGGTGAGGCGCGCGGGGCTCGCGGCGAGCTCCGGCTCCGAGTCCGCCAGGGCGGCCTCGCCGCGCGTGAGCCGGGCGGCGTCGTCGGTCAGGATCCGCATGAGGCGGCGGAGGTCGTCGCGCCCCGCGCCGCCCGCGAGGTCGAGCGCCACGAACACGCCGTGGGCCTGGTCGCCCGCCGCGATGCCCGCCTGGTGGGCGCCGTGAAACGGGATCGTGTCCTCACCGTGGAGCGCCTCCGCGGGCCCGGGCGCGGGGTCGTCTCCGGGGCGCAGCGCGGCATCGAGGCCGACCGCCAGGGTCGCGCCGAGGCCGGCGACCGCTCCCCCGAGGAGGAACTGCCGCCGGCTCGGCCCTCCCGGCCGGCCCCGCGCGCCCGAATCGGGCGCCGCCATCAGTGGTCCATGTCCATGTCGGACTCGCCCATGTCCATGTCCGACGCGCCGCCGTAGTTCTCGTTCGCGCCCGAGTAGTCCTTGACCGGGGCCTCGAACGTCGCCGTGGATCCGTCGCCGAAGGTGAGCGTGAACTCGACCTCCTCGCCCGCCTCGAGCGGATCCGTCAGCTCCATGAGCATGAGGTGGCTGCCGCCGGGCTCGAGCGCGTACGTGGCGTCCGCGGGGACGACGAACCCGCCGTCGATCTCGCGCATGATTGTCTCGCCCGTCTCGGACTCGACGGTCTCGTGCAGCTCGATCATCGTGCTGGCCTCGGTCTCGGCCGAGACGACCGTGACGTCGGCGGAGGAATCGTTCGTGAGAACACCAAAGGCCGCGGACATGCCGGAGTCCGCGGCCTTGACCCAGGCGTCCTCGATCGTGACGGCCTCGGCGGCCGTCTCGTCGGCGGCCTGATCGGCGGATCCGCCGGCGGCGCAGCCCGCGAGCGCGGCCGCGCCCGTCAGGAGAACGAGGCCGAAGGCCGTGCGGCCGAAGCGGTGTGCTGTCGTGGTCGTGTGCATGGGAATGTCCTTCTCAGTTCGTGTTCTCGCGCGCGTCGTCCGACGCGGCGCGCGCCGCGCGGCGGCGCAGGAAAGTGATGACGGCGAACGCGCCGGCGGCGACGAGCGCCCCGGCGAGCGCGACCACGACGACGCGCGGCGCGGAGGACTCCTCCGCCTCCGCGGCGTCCGGTGCCGTCGCCGCGTCCGCGGATTCCTCGTCGTCCGCCGCGGGCGCCTCGTACGGAGCCGCGTCGCCCACGGTGAACGGGACGACGCCCGTGATGGGGTGCCCGTCCTCGGACACGACCTGCCAGCGGATCTGGTAGCCGGCCTCGGGCATCCCCTCCTCGAGGGGGACGGTCGCGGTGTTGCCGTCGATCTGGACGGCGCCGTCGGCCCAGTCGTGGCCGGATTCGTCGACGACGAGGATGTCGGCGCCGCTCGTGCCGTCGCCGAGGGTGAGCAGGTCGCCCGAGTAGGCGAGCTCGACCTCGGTGGGGGCCGCCGCGAGGGCGTCGCCCGCGGCGGGGGTGCTGTCGATGAGTTGATCGTGCGCGTGCGCGGGCGCCGCCGTCACGAGGACGGCGAGGGCGGCCGCGGCCACGCCCACGAACGATGGGGTGTGCCATCGCATAGGGGTGGTCTGCCTCTCCTCCAGCGGGGCGTCTCGCGCCCCGCGCGTTCGCCGCGCGCCCCGGGTCGGGGCGCGCGAGGGTGCCGCCCGCGGCGCGCGCATGCGGGCCGGGCGGCGATGTCAGCGAACGGGGAGCGCGGGCGGGCCGCGGCGCAGCAGGCTGGTGGCCAGGAGCACGCCGGGGCGCGCGTCCGGTGCGCCGTCGATCCGCGGCGCGTGGGGGCGCTCGGCGGGGACGAGGGGCGCGGGATCCGCCAGGCGCCGGGCGAGGGCTGCCAGGGCGTCGGCGAGGACGGCGAACGCGCGCTGGATCTCGCGCTCGCCGCGGTGCAGCAGCACGATCGTCGCGAGGGCGGCCGCGGCGTGCCCCAGCCACATGCCGGCGTTGCCCGCGAGAGCGGCCGCGACCTCCGGCGAGGCGGCGGCGAGCGCGGGGGCCGCGTGATGGTGGTGACCGCTGGCCACGGATCCGCCGTCCGCTCCCAGCACGAACAGCGCGTGGAAGAGCAGCTGGCTGGCGACGACGGAGACCGCGAGCCGCGCGAGCGACAGGTTCCGCCCCGCGAGCAGAACGCACACGGGGAGCGAGAGGAGCAGCGGGACGGCGATCCCGACGGGGGTCGGCAGGAAGCCGCCGGCGGTCACGTGCGACAGGAGCGCCGTGAAGGTCGCGACCGCGGAGGCCGCGGCGCCACGCATCACGTGCGCGCTGCGGGACCGGGTCATGATTCCGATTGTGCCACCCGGCGGCCGGGAATCGCCCACGGGAGGACGCGCACCAGCGCGACGAGGGCCACGAGCTCGACCAGCGTCTGCGTGACCACGGCGAGCGGCGCGAGGGCGGAGGACGTCGCGAGCGCGAGGGGAAGGACGACGAGCGAGTTCCGGGTCGCGCTGGAGAAGGCGACGGCGCGGGAGGCGGGCGGATCCAGCCGGAACGCGCGCGCGACGAGCGCGCCGAGCGCGGCCGCCGCGAGCGCGAACACCGCGTAGATCGGGACGAGGCGCGCGAGGGCGGCGGCGGCCTGGCCGACCTCCCCGATCTGCGAGGCGACGACGACGGCGAGCGTGACCATCATGAGCGGCACCATGGCGGCCTCGCCGGCGCGCGGCACGCGGCGGACGGCGGGGAGGCGGCGGGCCAGCGCCTGGACGGCGGCCGCGAGCGCGAGCGGGAGCGCGATGAGCAGGAGGAAGGCGCGGGCGAAGGGCGCCGGATCCACGACCACCTCGCCGCCCGCGAACAGCGCAAGGTAGGCGGGCAGCAGCGCCATCTGGGCGAGCATGAGCAGCGGCGTGGCGGCGATCAGCCGCGCGCGATCCCCGCCCGCGGCGCCCGTGAAGACGACGACGTAGTCGACGCACGGCGTGAGGAGGACGAGGAGGACCCCGAGGAGGAGGCCGCGGTCGTCGGCGACGAGGCGCGACAGGGCCCCCGCGAGGAGGGGAACGACGACGAAGTTCGCGACGCCGAGCGCCGCGAGGAAGCGTCCGTCCCGCCACGCCCGGCCGAGCCGCGCGAGCGGGATCTGGAGGAAGGTCGCGAACAGGAGCGTGCCGAGCACGGGCTCGATGGCGGGCGTGAGCGCGCCGCCCGCCGCCGGGGCAAGGAGCCCGCCGGCCGCGCCAGCCGCGAGCGCGCCCAGATACAGCGCGACCTGATGCCGCTCGGCCCACGCGACGATGCCCATGCGTCCGCCCCTTCCGCCGAACGTGCGAACGCTATCAGCGGCGCCGCCCTCCGCGTGCGGGGAGGGCGGCGCCGCGATGCGCGGATCAGCGCGCGACGAGGTCCGATCCGCCGCCTGCGACCACCGGCACCTCGTACCGGCGGGGGTTCCCGAACCGGTGCGCCGTGATCGACACGGCCTGCTCGCGCACGAACGGCAGCATCTCGACGCGTCCCGCCGACGTGACCTCACCCGCGTAGATCGCGACGTTCGGCTCGCCGGACGTGGCGCGCACGATCGGATCCGCGGATCCGCCGATGAGCCGGATCCGGGCCCCCTGCTCCGCGAACCGGGCGGCGCGTGCGGCCCAGGCGATCTCGTCGTCGACGTGGAGCGTCGCGCCGACCTCGGCGAGGTAGTCCCGGACGGCGCGGGTGGGGCGCGCCGCGGCCGAGACCGCGATGGGGGCGCCGATGCGGGCGCCGGCGGCGACCACGCGCACGAGCTCCGCCTCGCGGCCGCCCTCGAACCGCACCGTCACGGCGGTCGGGACGTAGCGCAGGACGTTCTGCTCGAGCTCGAGGCCCTGCACGTCGCGCGCGAGCCCGAACTCGTCCTCCCACGCGGCGATGTCCGTCGAGAGGGCCGCGGCCAGCCAGGCCCGCTCCTCGGCGGGGACGGCCTTGAGCGCGCGGCGCGCGGCGGCGTCCTGCCGCGCCTCGCCCCGGACCGGCGCGTCCGCCCACGCGCCGAGCCCGAACAGGTAGCTCGGCCCGCCGGCCTTCGTGCCCGGTCCGACCGCCGACTTCTTCCAGCCGCCGAACGGCTGGCGCTCGACGATCGCGCCCGTGATGACCCGGTTGATGTACGCGTTGCCCGCCTGGATGGATCCGAGCCACGTCTGGATCTCGTCGACGTCGAGGGAGTGCAGGCCCGAGGTGAGCCCGTAGTCGACCGCGTTGACGATCGCGATGGCCTCCTCCAGCGTGGCCGCCTCGATGATGCCCGTGACGGGCCCGAAGTACTCCGTCAGGTGGAACTCGGATCCCGGCTTCACGCCGGCGCGGATCCCGGGCGTCCAGAGCGCGCCCTCCTCGTCGAGCTGCTTCGGCTGACGCAGCCACGACTGGCCGGGCTCGAGCGTCGTGAGGCCGCGCAGGAGCTTGCCCTCGGCGGGGGCGATGACCGGCCCGATGCGGGCGCCCTCGGTCCAGGGCAGGCCCACCTCGTAGCCGTCGACGGCGTCGAGCAGCTGGCGGCGGAAGCGCTCGCTCGTGGCGACGGATCCGACGAGCACGACGAGCGAGGCCGCCGAGCACTTCTGGCCCGCGTGGCCGAACGCCGAGTACGCGATGTCCTTCGCCGCGAGGTCCAGGTCGGCGCTCGGGGTCACGATGATGGCGTTCTTGCCGCTCGTCTCGGCGAGCAGCGGCAGGTCGGCGCGGAAGGAGCGGAACAGCTCGGCCGTCTCGTACGCGCCGGTCAGAATGGCCTGGTCGACGCTCTCGTGGGCGAGGAGACGGGATCCGAGCTCGCGACCCTCGAGGCGCACGAGGCGCAGCACCTCGCGCGGCACGCCGGCCTCCCAGAGCGCCTCGGCGACGACCGCGCCCGTGCGCGCCGCCTGGCGCGCGGGCTTGAACACGACAGCGGATCCGGCGGCGAGCGCCGCCAGGACCCCGCCCGCGGGAATCGCGGCGGGGAAGTTCCACGGCGGGATCACGGCCGTGACCTTCGCGGGCGCGTAGGTCGCCCCGTCGACCGCGGCGACCTTCTCGGCGCTCGCGGCGTAGAAGTGGGCGAAGTCGATCGCCTCGCTGACCTCGGGGTCGCCCTGCTCGACGACCTTGCCGCACTCGGAGCCCATGACCTCGAGGAGGTCGGCGCGGCGCGCCTCGAGCGCGTCGCCGGCGCGGTGCAGGATCTCCACGCGCTCCGCGAGCGGACGCGCAGCCCACTCTTCGGCGGCCGTCAGCGCGCCCGCCACGAGGGCGTCGAGCTCCGCGGCCTCGCGGATCGTGTTCGCCTCGAGCGCCGCGACACCGAGCTGCGAGTCCTGCATGCGGGAGCGAATTCCCGCCGCCCACTCGCGGTTGGCCGCGACGGCCGGATCCGTGTCCGGGGTGCCGCGGAAGGTGCCGCGCGGGCCGGCGGGCTGCTTTTCGCGGCGGTCCATCACGCGGTTCGGGGCGGGGACCTCGGTCGGCATCATGTCGATCGAGGTGAGGAAGCGATCCTTCTCGCGCGCGAAGAGGGCCTCGTTGCGGTCGAGGTCGAACACGGCCGACATGAAGTTGTCGGGGCTCGCGCCCTCCTCGAGGCGGCGGATGAGGTAGGCGATCGCGACGTCGAACTCGGCGGGCTGGACGACGGGCGTGTAGAGCAGCAGCTCGCCGACGTCGCGGCGCACGACCGCCGCCTGCTGCGTGGCCATGCCGAGAAGCATCTCGAACTCGACGGGCGAGCCGGGCTCGATGCGGATCCCGCGGCGCTCGGCGAGGAGCTTCGCGAGGGCGACGTCGAACAGGTTGTGCCCCGCGATGCCGAGGCCGACGTTCGCGACGCGCTCGGGGGTGAGCGCGTAGTCGAGGACCTGCTTGTATCCCGCGTCCGTGTGCTGCTTGGACGGCCAGGTCGCGAGGGGCCACTCGTGGGTCTCGGCGTCGACCTGCTCCATGGGGAGGTTCGCGCCCTTCACGACGCGCACCTTGATGGGCGCGCCGCCGGCGGCCACGCGCCGCGCCGCCCATTCCTGGAGGCGGATCATGGCCGACAGCGCGTCGGGCAGGTACGCCTGCAGGACGATGCCCGCGCGGCTCGCCTGGAACTCGTCGCGGTCGAGGAGGGTCTGGAAGACGTCGAGGGTGAGGTCGAGGTCCTTGTACTCCTCCATGTCGAGGTTGAGGAACGTGTCGTGCGCGAGCGCCGCGCGATACACGGGGGCGAGCGCCTCGACCGCGTGCGCCACGGCCTGGTCGTGCGCCCACAGGCTGTGCGGGGCGACGGTCGAGGAGACCTTGATCGAGACGTAGTCGACGTCGGGGCGCTCGATCAGGCGCATTGTGCCGGCGACGCGCCGGTCGGCCTCGCGCTGGCCGAGGATCGCCTCGCCGAGGAGGTTGACGTTCAGGCGGATCCCCTCGCCGCCGATCTTTCGCAGCGCGGGGCCGAGCTTCGACTCGGTCGCGTCGACGATGAGGTGGCGGACCATCTCGCGCAGGACCTTGCGCGCGATCGGCACGACGATGGCGGGGAACGCGGGCGCGACGGCGCCGCCCAGGCGCACGAGGCCGCGCAGCGGCGCGGGGAGGAAGGCGGGCACGCCCCGCGAGACGAGCTGGAAGTTCCGGGCGGCGACGCGGAGGTCCTCGGGCCGGACGACGCCGTCGACGAACCCGACGGCGAAGTCGAGGCCCTTCGGATCGCTGAGGACGCCCGCGAGGTTCTTCGCGGCCGCGTCCACCTTCTCCTCGCGCGCGGCGACGAGCCACGCGCGCACCTGCGCGATCGCCTCGTCGGCGAGCGCGGCGTCGATAGTCGCATGCACGGCGGCTCCTGTCGTGTCTGGGGCCTGGAACGGCGCGTGGTTGCGCGGCTCGATGGTCATGAAGTTCACCTCTTTCCAAGAACGGTCACCCCATCGTGCGCGGGAAAAACCGTCAGGTAAAGCGCACAGTTTCGAAGATCTTTATTCGATTTCTTCGAACAATTTGCGGTGGCGTCCTCCCGGGCGCGCGGCCCGCCCCGCACCCGGTCCGCGGCCGCCTCCTCGCGACCGCGATCCCCCCATGGTGCGCCCCGGATCCGCCCCGATCCACCCCGTGTGACCGAACGGATCCGTTCGGTACTGTCGAACGATGAGTACGGGATGGAGCACGCACCGCCTGCTGCTCCTGCGCGAGCTGCAGCTGCGCGGCACGATCACGGCGGTCGCGGCCGCGCTGAACTACTCACCGTCGACGGTCTCGCAGCAGCTCGCGCAGCTCGAGCAGGAGGTGGGGGTCTCGCTGCTCCAGGCCGACGGCCGGCGCGTGCGGCTGACGGCGCAGGGCGAGGCGGTCGCGGAGCACGCCGCGCGCGTCCTCGCGCTCGAGGAACGCGTGCGCGAGGACCTCGATCTCGACAACCCGATCCCGGCGCCCGTGCGCATTTCCGCGCTGCAGACCTCGGCGCGCGCGCTGCTGCCGCGCATGCTCGACATGCTCGCGGTGAGCCACCCCGGCCTCCGGATCGAGGCGTGGGTGGTGCCGCCCGAGGAGGGACTGTTCGAGGTCGAAGCGCGCGGTTTCGACCTCGTGATCGCCGAGCAATACCCCGGCCACACCCGCGAGCGACGGCCGGGACTCGACCGCGTGACGCTCGGGCGCGACCCCATCCGCCTCGCCGTCAGCCCCGATTCGCCGATCCGCTCGCTCGAGGACGCGGCCGAGGCGCCGTGGATCATGGAGCCGGTGGGCACGGCCGTGCGCACCTGGTCGGTGCAACAGTGTCGCGCCGCCGGCTTCGAGCCAGACGTGCGCTACAGCGCCGCCGACCTCCTCGCCCAGGTCCGCCTCATCTCGGCCGGGCACGCCGTGGGGCTTCTCCCCGAGCAGCTGCTCGCGGGCGACGAGAGCCCGGTGCGGCTCATCGACCTCCCGGGCAACCCGCACCGCGAGCTCTTCACCGCGGCGAGGGAGTCCTCGCGCGAGTCACCGGGCATCGTCGCGGTGCGCCAGGCGCTCCGCCAGGCGTTCGGCGACGCGACCGCCGTGTTCGAGGATCCGCACGCCATGCCCCACATCGACTGAGGCCCGGGCGCCCCAGCCCCAAGTCCACATTTCTCCGGTAAGTCTCCGCGGATTCCGCGGAGACTTACCGGAGAAATGTGGACTTACGCGGCCTACCGCAGCGCGCCGACGCTCGCGAGCGCCTGGCGGATGAGGGTGCCGCGGCCGCCCTCCATCTCGGCCGCGAGGGCGTCGGACGCCGCCTCCTCCGGCGACATCCAGGTCACCTCGAGCGCGTCCTGGCGCGGCTCGCACGTGCCCGTGACCGGCACGACGTACGCGAGCGACACCGCGTGCTGGCGGTCGTCGTGGAACGCGGACACCCCCGGCAGCGGGAAGTACTCGGCCACCGTGAAGGGCGCGGGCGACGGCGGCACCTGCGGGAACGCCATCGGGCCGAGATCGTTCTCGAGGTGGCGGAACAGCGCGTCGCGCACCGTCTCTCCGTGGCGCACGCGCCCCGACACGATCGTGCGCGTGAGCGACCCGACGCTCGTCGAGCGCAACAGGATGCCGACCTCGGTCACCTGCCCCGTGCCGTCAGTGCGCACCGGCACCGCCTCGACGTACAGGATCGGCAGGCGCCGGCGGATCTCGGCGAGTTCGACATCGCTGAGCCAGGCGGGATTGGCGGATCCGCCCGGCACCGCGCCGAGCCCGCTCATGCCGAGATCGCTCGAGAAGCGAGGGTCCTCGGGGAGGTCTTCGGGATCCGGATCGGGGGTGCGCACGGCCATGCGGACACGGTACCGCGCCCCGCCCAAATCCACATTTCTCCGGTAAGTCTCCGCGGATTCCGCGGAGACTTACCGGAGAAATGTGGACTTACGGGAGGCGGCGCAGACGCAGGCTGTTCAGGACGACGAACACCGAGCTGAACGCCATCGCGGCGCCCGCCAGCATCGGCGCAAGCAGGCCGAGCGCGGCGACCGGGATCGCGGCGACGTTGTACGCGAACGCCCAGAACAGGTTGCCGCGGATGATGGCGATCGTGCGGCGCGAGAGCCGCACGGCCTGGGCCGCGACGCGCAGGTCGCCGCGCACGAGCGTGAGGTCGCTCGCCTCGATCGCGACGTCCGTGCCCGTGCCCATCGCCATGCCGAGATCCGCCTGCGCGAGGGCCGCGGCGTCGTTGACGCCGTCACCGACCATCGCCACCTGGCGCCCCTCGGCCTGCAGGCGCCGGACGACCTCGACCTTCTCGGCGGGGAGGACTCCCGCGATGACGCGCTCGATGCCGACCTCGTCCGCGACGGCCCGCGCGGGCGCCTCGGCGTCTCCCGTGACGAGCACCGGTTCAAGGCCCAGCGCCCGCAGCTCCGTGACCGCCTGACGGCTCGTGGGCTTGACGGCGTCGGCGATCGCGATGACGCCGCGCGCGCGCCCGTCCCACGCGACCGCGACCACCGTCGCGCCCGAGGCCTCGGCCGCGGCGAAGCGGCGCGCCAGGTCCGAATCGAGCTCCGCGGCCCACTGCTCGAGCAGCGCGGGACGGCCCACGACCACGCCGCGGCCCTCGACGACGCCCTGGGCACCCAGACCCGCGAGCGCGCGGAAGTCGGACACGGCGGGCGCGCCCTCCGCGGCCGCGACGATCGCGCGGGCGATGGGGTGCTCGGATCCGGACTCGACGGCGGCGGCGATGCGGAGAACCTCGTCCGCGTCCTCCCCCGCCGCGGCCTCCACGCCGCGCACGCTCATCGAGCCCGCCGTGACGGTGCCCGTCTTGTCGAGCACGATCGTATCGATCGCGCGGGCGCGTTCCAGCGCCTGCGCGTCGCGGATGAGGATCCCGTGCTGCGCGCCCGTGCCGGTGCCGATCATGAGGGCGAGGGGCGTGGCGAGCCCGAGCGCGCATGGGCACGCGATGATGAGCACCGCGACGGCCGCCGTGAACGCCGCCGCGACCGGCTGGCCGAGGACGAGCCACGCCGCGAGCGTGCCGAGCGCGACGACGATGACGATGGGGACGAAGATGCCCGCGATCTTGTCGGCGATGCGCTGCGCGTCGGCCTTCGACGCCTGCGCCTGTTCGACGAGGTGGGCCATCTGCGCGAGCTGGGTGTCGGATCCGACGCGCGTCGCCCGCACCGCGAGCACGCCGCTCGCGTTGATCGTGCCGCCGACGACGCGGTCGCCGACGCCCACCTCGACGGGAACGGGTTCGCCCGTCACCATCGACGTGTCGATGGCGCTCGCGCCCTCGAGGATCTCCCCGTCGGTCGCGACCTTCTCGCCCGGGCGCACGACGAACACGTCGCCCACGGCGAGCCGGTCGGCGGGAATGCGCACCTCGGTTCCGTCGGCCTGCCGCACCGCGACGTCCTTGGCCCCGAGGTCGAGCAGGGCGCGCAGCGCATCGCCCGCGCGCAGCTTGGAGCGGGCCTCGATGTACCGGCCGGCGAGGATGAACGCGGTCACGCCCGCGGCCGCCTCGAGATAGATAGAGCCGGATCCGTCCGCGTGCGTCGCGAGGAGGGACCAGCCGTGGCTCATCCCGATCTCGCCGGCGGTGCCGAAGACGAGCGCGTACAGGCTCCAGCCGAGCGCCGCGAGCGTGCCGACGGACACGAGCGTGTCCATCGTGGCGGCGCCGTGGCGCAGGTTCGTCCACGCGGCGCGGTGGAACCCGGATCCGCCCCAGAGCACGACGGGCAGCGCGAGGGCCAGCGAGACCCACTGCCAGCCGGGGAACTGCAGCGGCGGGACCATCGCGAGGAGGACGACGGGAACCGTCAGCGCGACGACCGCCGCGAGCCGCACCCCGAGGGCGCGGACGTGGCGCCCCCGCGCGTCGGCCTCGTCGGGCCGCGGCAGGGTGGCGGCGTAGCCGGCCGCCTCGACGGCGCCCACGAGGTCGTCGGGGGTGAGATCCCCCTCCCACGACACGTGCGCCTTCTCGGTGGCGTAGTTGACCTCGGCCGTCACGCCGTCGAGCTTGTTCAGCCTGCGCTCGATCCGACCCGCGCATGAGGCACAGGTCATTCCCTGGATCTCGAGATCCAGCTCGGTGGTGCTCATCTCTCCTCCTCGCGATCCCGCGCTCAGGCGGGGCGGATCCCCAGGTCGCCGGGCGCGGCGAGCGCATACCCGGCCTCGGAGACGGCGGCGGCGACGGCCGCGTCGTCGATCTCGGGTGCCGTGACGGTGAGGCGGCCGGTCGCGAGATCGACGTCGACCTTCTCGACGCCCGCGATGTCCGAGACCTCCTCGGTGACGCTCATGACGCAGTGCTGGCAGGTCATGCCCTGGACGGTATAGGTCTTGTTCATGGTTTCCTCCCGGGGTTAGGAACGAACGAGGCGCGCGATGGCATCGGACGCCTCCGTGAGCTTCTCGTCGGCGACCTGTCCGCCCTCGCGAACGGCGTCGGCGACGCAGTGGGAGAGGTGGTCATCGAGCAGCCCGAGCGCCACGGACTCCAACGCCTTCGTCGTCGCGGAGACCTGCGTCAGGATGTCGATGCAGTACTTCTCCTCGTCGACCATGCGATGGATCCCGCGCACCTGCCCCTCGATGCGACGCAGCCGCGCGAGCACGCGGTCTTTGCTCTCGATATAGCCGTGTGTGTGCGGTGCGTCGGTCATGGTGTTCCTCTCGTCGCGGATCACAACCATATACCCCCCTAGGGTATTCCCGCACACCACGAATCTCCCTGTCGGGGGTGCGGGCCAGAATGGATCCATGCAGACGCCGCCCCTCGATTCCGACGCCGTCCTCTGGTCCGCCGATCCCGAAGCGCGCCCGCTCATCGTGCTGCTGCACGGTTACGGATCCGACGAGCGCGACCTCTTCGCGCTCCGCGAGCGGATGCCGGATCCGTACGCGATCGCCTCCGTGCGCGCCCCGCTCGCGCCGCCGTTCCCCCTCGACGGGTATTCCTGGTACCCGATCGAGGGCCTGCAGTCGCGCGACCCGGAGCTCGTCACGGCCGCCGCCGCCCGCCTGATCGAGTGGCTCGACGACGCCGCGGCGAGCGCGCCCGCGGTCACTCTCGTCGGGTTCTCGCAGGGCGGGGCGGTCGCGCTCCAGGCGATGCGGCTCGCGCCCGAGCGGTTCGACGCCGTCGTGAACCTCTCCGGATACGCCGCGGGCGGCGACCTGCCAGGCGACGCGGCGCTCGCCGAGCGGCGGCCGCCCGTATTCTGGGGGCGCGGATCCGCCGATGCCGTGATCCCCGAGGCCGCGATCGCGCACACGACCGACTGGCTGCCGGGCCACAGCGAGCTCGTCGGCCGGATCTACCCGGGCCTCGCGCACGCGGTCTCCGCCGCGGAGCTCGACGACCTCGCCGTCTTCCTCCACGGGCGCCTGACGCCCCGCGCGTGAACGAGGGCGGGCGGTGCCCGTCGGCACCGCCCGCCCCGTTCGTGACCGCTCCTATCGGGCGGTCTGCGCGTCGTACGCGACGGTCGTCGTCGTCACCTCCCCCGCGGCGTCCGTCACGGTGACCTCGAGGGTGCCGGCCGCGACGTCCTGCGCGTGCGTGTGGATCCGCACGGTGCGCTCCGCCCCCGCGCCGAGGCGCGGAATCGTCCGGTCGCCGAAGGCCGAGGAGACCTCGACGCGGACGGCGTCGTCGCCCGTGTTCGTCGCCGAGACCTCGAGCATCACGCTCTTGCCCACGGTGCGCGCTGACACGTCGACGGACACGGGCGAGGCGGCGACGGGCTCCGCCTCGGGCGCCGGCGTCGTGTAGTTCAACGACGGTGCCGCCGGGGCCGCCATGCCCTCACCGAGGAAGTAGCTCGTGTGCGGGGGCTGGTTGTAGGCGGACAGCTGCGTCTGCACGGCCACGCGGTACGCGGGATCCGACATCAGGGTGCGCAGCTTGTGTTCGGTCACGTCGACCGTCGTGAAGATCCGCAGCGCGCTCGAGTCGGTCGTGCGATACATGACCTCCTCGCGCCAGTCGCCGAAGATGTCCGCCTGGAGCGCCGGGTTCCCCTTCGTGCTGTTGTTGGTGAGGACCCCCTCGGGCGAGAAGATCGCGACCTGCTCGCCCGCCTCGTAGTCCCACTTCGAGATGACGGGCGATCCTGCCCCCGTCTCCGCGTTGTAGTCGTGGTCGACGATCTCGCTGAGGAGGTCGCCGTCCCACAGGCCCACGAAGTTCGCGGCGGGGATCGTCTCGGAGACGAGCTCTCCCGATGCGCTCTTCAGCTGCCCGACGGGCGAATTCCAGGCGGCGTCGCCGCCGACGGCCCAGCCCTCGGCGCCCTCGTAGCGCGGGTCGATGTCGGCCATCGCCGCGCGCCCCGTGTCGCGGTCCGCCGGGATGTCCCAGAGGATCTCGCCCGTGGCCGCGTCGCGGAAGGTCGCGCCGCGGTTGTCCGAACGGCCCATGTCCTCCTGCGCCGCGAACACCTCGAGGCCGGGACGCGACGGGTCGAAGTCGCTGATGTGGAGCGCATCGCCGTGGCCCAGGCCCGTCGAGTAGAGCCCCTCGCCGTCGTCGTCGATCGCGGCGGATCCGAAGATGATCTCGTCCTTCTGATCTCCGTCGACGTCCGCGACGTTCATGTTGTGGTTGCCCTGGCCGTAGTAGTCGCCGTTGCCCGGCTCCGAGGAGTCGAACGTCCACCGCGTGGAAATCTTCTCGCCGTCGAAGTCGAACGCCGAGATGACCGCACGGGTGTAGTAGCCGCGGCTGAAGACCACGCTGGGGTGCTCGCCGTCGAGGTAGGCCACCGAGGCGAGGAAGCGGTCGACGCGGTTGCCGTAGCCATCGCCCCACGAGGAGACGTCGCCGCGCTCCGGGATGAAGTCGATCGTGTCGACCGCGCGCCCCGTCGCCCCCTCGAAGACCGTGAGGAACTCCGGCCCCTGCAGCACGTAGCCGGAGGAGTTCCGCCAGTCCGCGTCGGCGTCGCCGATCACGGTCCCCTCGCCGTCGACCGTGCCGTCCGCCGTCTTCACGAACAGCTCCGCCGATCCGTTCCCGTCGACGTCGGCGAGCATAGGCTGCGAGTAGTGCGCGCCCGCCCGGATGTTGCGCCCGAGGTCGATGCGCCAGAGCTTCTGGCCGTCGAGCTCGTAGGCGTCGAGGAACACGTTTCCGGTGTACCCCGACTGCGAGTTGTCCTTCGCGTTCGTCGGGTTCCACAGCAGCACGACCTCGTACTGCCCGTCGCCGTCGACGTCGCCGACCGTCGCGTCGTTCGCCGTGTAGTCGTAGGGCTGCCCGTCGGGCGTGTACCCGCCCTCGGGCTTGTCGAGCGGCACGTCGAGGAACTGGTCGCCCCAGACGCCGAACTCGTCGGTCGCCCAGACCTCACCGTCGTCCGTCACCTCCGAGACGCGGTAGGTCGCGTCGGCGGATCCGTCGGCATCGAGCAGGTTTGTGGATCCCGTGACCGGCTCCGCGGTGATCCGCTCGCCGTCGCGATAGACGTGGAACCCCACGTCGTCCGCGTCGTCACCGTTCATGCGCCACCCGAGGTACACGCCCCCGTCCTGCGCGACGGCGACAGGCTGGCGCCCGATCCGCTCGGCGTCGCGCGCCAGGACCGTCTCGGCCGGGGTCTCGAGGACGTCGGATGCCGCGCCCGCGCCGCCGGCGTTGACCGCCTGGACCCGGTAGAAGAACGGCACGGTCGTGAGGACGTCCGTGTCGGTGAACGCGGGCTCGTCGGTGCGGCCGACGACCTCGAAGTCGCCGTCCGCCGACTCCGCGCGGCTCACGAGGTAGAACAGCGCGGTGTCGGTCTCGTCCCAGGAGAGCGAGATCTCGCGCGCCTGGACGTCGTCCGCCGCGAGGCCCGTGGGCGCGGCGGGGGCCGCCACGTCGGGGTCGATGACGTCGACGGCGACCTCTTCGGACGGCACGGACTCGCCGCCCGGCGTCACGGCCGCGACCGCGTAGGTGTAGGAGCTTCCGGCGGCCGCCGTGTCGTCGGTCGCGCTCGTGCCCTCCGTCTCGGCGACGAGCTCGGCCGCGCCGTCGGGCGCGGTGCGATACACGCGGTACGACTCGGCCTCCGGCGCGGCCTGCCAGCTCAGGGCAACCGTGCCCGTCTGCCCCGAGATCTCGACGCCGTCGAGCGCCAGGCCCGTCGGCGCGACGAGGATCGGCGTGATCTCCAGCCCGTTGAGGTGCCCCGTCTGCCCCGTGATCGTCACGGACAACTGCCCGTCGCGGACCACGATGTCCTCGAAGACCTTCTCGCTCGCGCCGCGGCTGGCGGAGACGCCGCCGAGGTCGCGCCCCTCCATCTCCACGTTGGTGCGCACGGTTCCGAGCAGGTCGCCGACCGTCACGGCGGCGGAGTACTCGCCGTTCGGCACGTCGGTCACGAACTCGTACTCGCCGCCGAACTCCGCGACGAAGTCGCGGGCGACATCGTCGAGGTCGGATCCGCGGTCGCGATCGATCATGCCGCTCGCGTCCACGAGCCCGAAGCCCGTCTCCTCGTCGTAGATCGTGTCGCGCGTGACCTCGTCGAAGCCCTCGGCGACGACGGATCCGACCGGGCCGAAGTCGTATCGATACTCGGCGACCCGCGTGGTGGCGGAGACGACCGCGCTGCGCTCGCCCTCGCCCAGGCCGTTCGCGGCGGCGACGCGGAAGTCGTACGCCGCGCCCTCCTCGAGGCCCGAGATCGACGCCTGCGGGATCGTCGACGTGCCCGCGAGGGCGAAGTCGTCGGATCCGGACGGCGCACGGTAGATCCGGTAGATGTCGGCGCCGTCCGTCTCGTCCCAGGCGAGGGACACGGACGCACCCGTCGTGCCCGTCACACTCACGCCGGCGGGCGCGGCCGGCACGGCGTCCGGCGTCGTGACCTCGACGGCGTCCGACATCGGCAGCCCCAGCTCGGCGACGTCGGTGGCGACGAGCCGCGCCATCTGGATCGCGCCGTACTCCTGGAAGTGCGTGTTGTCGGTCGTGCCGTCCGGACGGTTCGGATACACCCCCGCGGGGACGTGGAGGAACACGGACTTCGCGTTCTCCACCCCGATCTCGTCGAGGTAGGCGCGGCTCGAGGCGGAGAGGTCGACCATGTCGACGTCGAGCTCGGCCGAGACGTCCTTCACAGCCTGGACGTACTCCGGGAAGCTCTCGTTGAACAGCCCCGTCTCGGTGTTCACGTCGAGGCGGTTCACGGGGGTCACGAGCACGGGGATCCCGCCCCGCTGGCGCGTGCCCTCGACGTAGATCTTCAGGTACTCGCGGAAGTCCTCGGGACTCGTGTAGCGCTCGGGGACGGACTCCGTGGCGTCGTTGTGGCCGAACTGCGTGAAGACGTAGTCGCCCGGCCGGACGCTGCGCAGCACCGTGTCGAGGCGCCCCTGCTCGACGAACGAGCGGGAGCTGCGGCCACCAATCGACTGGTTGTCGACGGCGACGTCGTCCGACAGGAAGCGCTCGAACATCTGGCCCCAGCCGGCCTGCGGCTCCCAGTAGGGGTCGTAGGTCTGCATCGTCGAGTCGCCGGTCAGATACGCGGTCGGCACCGCGGCCGCCTCGCGCGCGGGGTGCGGGGTGATCTCCAGCGCGGCGATGTTCGGCGTCTCGCCGGAGAAGGTGAACGACAGCTGGCCATCGACCAGCGCGATGTCGTAGCTCATCTCGAGGTACTCGCCCGTCGCCCGCTGGGTCGGTTGCACCTTCTGCATGAACTCGCTCGCGATCGCGATGTCGGTCGCGCCCTCGGCGTCGCCCGCGATCAGCGAGACGGTGTAGTCGACGTTGTCGAGGTCGACGACGAACGTCGCGTCCGCCGGGGCGACGAAGTCGCCGCGCAGCGCGTCGTCGCCGCCGCGGTCCGCCTCGGTCACGGTTCCGCCCTCGACGAAGCCGTACCCGCGCTCCGGCGTGTAGGCCGTGTCGGCGGTGACCTGCTCGTAGCCGGCCTGGACGGCACCGGGCCCGAAATCGAATCGGACGGGCGTGAGATCCGCGGCCTCGGCGGCCGGGACGGCGGCCACTGCGGCGGGCGCCGTGGCGACCGCCCCCGAGGCCACGAGGGCGACGGCGGTCACCTGGCTGATCGTGCGTATCGTGCGGCGCCTGCCCCCGGGGGAGCCGTCGGCGCGCCAAAATGCGCTGGACATTCGATCCTCTCTGATCGCGTCGCACCGGCGTCGTCGCCGGCGCGGAGCCCCGGCCGGGGCACGCTCGATCGCCGTGCGGGCCGGCGGCCCGCACGCGATGGAAAGCGTTATCCGGGACGGTAGTAAGACGTTTCAGGCGCGTCAAGGGATCCACACAGACCGCGTTCAGATATACCGGCATTCGTCTCGCCCGACGACGCGCCCCCGAACACAACGCAGTCACAATTCGGCGGGAGGCCGGCGGATCCGCAGAAACGACGACGGCGGGCGTCGGATTGACTGCGTTGTGTCGGGAGCGGGGCGGGGCGGGCCCGATGTCGGTGGGGCCGGGCAGGATGGATCCATGGACGTCCTCGACCGCTTTAGCGCCCCGACGCGCGTGTGGTTTCGGGGCGCCTTCCGCGCACCGACGCCCGCCCAGGAGGGCGCGTGGAATGCCATCTCGCAGGGTCGGCACGCCCTCGTCGTGGCACCGACGGGGTCCGGCAAGACGCTGTCCGCCTTCCTCTGGGCGATCGACCGCCTGTTCCGCGAGGGCACCTCGGGCGGGCCCCTCCCGGGGCTCGAGGCGAGGGAGCGCCCGCGTTCGGCGAAGACCCGGACGAAGATCCTTTACGTCTCGCCGCTGAAGGCGCTCGGGGTCGATGTGGAGCGCAACCTGCAGTCGCCCCTCGTCGGGATCTCGCAGGCCGCGCGGCGTCTCGGGGTCGAGCCGCCCGCCGTGCAGGCCGGCGTGCGATCGGGCGACACCCCCTCGTCGGCCCGCCAGCGCCTCGTGCGGCAGCCGCCCGACGTGCTCATCACCACGCCCGAGTCGCTCTACCTCATGCTCACCTCGAACGCCCGCGAGACCCTGCGCGAGGTGCACACCGTCATCGTGGACGAGGTGCACGCGGTCGCCGCGTCCAAACGGGGCGCGCACCTCGCGGTCTCCCTCGAGCGCCTCGACGCCCTGCTCGAGCGCCCCGCGCAGCGCATCGGGCTGTCCGCGACCGTGCGCCCCATCGACGAGGTCGCGCGGTTCCTCGGCGGCTCCGCGCCGGTCGACATCGTCGCGCCGCCCGCCGCGAAGACCTTCGACCTCCGCGTACGCGTCCCGATCGAGGACATGCAAAACCCGCCCGCGCCCGAGGCGCGCGCGTCGAACGCACCGGGACCCTCCGACGATCCCGTCTCCCCCGCCGACGACCGCTTCTGGGAGGGCACGCCAGGCGCGGGCGACATGCCTCCCACCGAGAACGTCGAGGTCACGGGATCCGTGTGGCCGCACGTCGAGGAGGCGATCGTCGATCGCGTGCTCGCGCACCGATCGACCATCGTGTTCGCGAACTCGCGCCGCCTCGCCGAGCGCCTCACGGGGCGCCTGAACGAGATTCACGCCGAGCGGCTCGGGCTCGCCACGCCCGAGCCGACGATGCCCGCGCAGATGATCGCGCAGTCCGGTCAGACCTCCGGCGTCGCGCCCGTCCTCGCCAAGGCGCATCACGGGTCCGTGTCGAAGGACCAGCGGGCCATCGTCGAGGAGGAGCTGAAGTCGGGGGCGTTGCGCTGCGTCGTCGCGACGAGCAGCCTCGAGCTCGGCATCGACATGGGCGCCGTCGACCTCGTGATCCAGGTCGAGGCGCCGCCGAGCGCCGCGAGCGGGCTACAGCGCGTCGGGCGCGCGGGCCACCAGGTCGGCGAGATCAGCCGCGCCGACCTCTTCCCCAAGCATCGCGGCGACGTGCTCCACACGGCCATCGTGACCGAGCGCATGCTGGCGGGCCAGATCGAGGCGATCTCCGTCCCGCAGAACCCCCTCGACATCCTCGCCCAGCAGACCGTCGCGGCGTCCGCTCTCGACGCGGTCGACGTCGAGGACTGGTTCGCGTTGGTCCGGCGGAGCGCGCCGTTTCGCGCCCTCCCCCGCAGCGCCTTCGAGGCGACCCTCGATCTCCTGGCCGGGCGGTACCCGTCCGACGAATTCGCGGAATTGCGCCCCCGGATCGTGTGGGACCGCGACCGCGGCGTCTTCGAGGGGCGCCCGGGGACGCAGCGACTGGCGGTGACCAGCGGGGGCACAATCCCCGATCGGGGGCTGTTCGGCGTCTTCGTCGCGGGCGAGACGCAGAACGCGCGCGTCGGCGAGCTCGACGAGGAGATGGTCTACGAATCCCGCGTGGGCGACGTGTTCACGCTCGGCACGACGAGCTGGCGGATCGTCGAGATCACCCACGATCGCGTCAACGTCACTCCCGCCTTCGGCCAGCCCGGACGCGTGCCGTTCTGGACCGGCGACGGTCTCGGGCGGCCCGCCGAGCTGGGCGAGGCGCTCGGGCGCATGGTCCGCGAGGTCGCCGGCGCGCCGGCCGCCGAGGCGCACGCCCGCCTCGCGAGCGCGGGCCTCGACGAGAACGCGCGCGCGAATCTCCTCGCCCTCCTCGCCGAACAGCGCGAGGCCACCGGATCCCTCCCCACCGACACGACCCTGACGGTCGAGCGGGGCCGCGACGAGGTGGGCGACTGGCGGATCATCCTCCATTCCCCCTACGGCATGCACGTGCACGCGCCGTGGGCGCTCGCCGTGAACGCGCGCATCCGCGAGCGCCTCGGCGTGGACGGATCCGCCGTGGCGAGCGACGACGGCATCGTCGCGCGGATCCCGGACGCCGAGACCGACCCTCCGGGCGCCGACCTGTTCGCCTTCGACCCCGACGAGCTCGAGCAGATCGTCACGGACGAGGTCGGCGGATCCGCGCTGTTCGCCTCCCGATTCCGCGAGTGCGCCGCGCGCGCCCTCCTCATGCCGCGCCTCAACCCCGGCAAGCGGATGCCCCTGTGGCAGCAGCGCCAGCGCTCGGCCGCCCTCCTCGAGGTGGCCCGCAGCCATCCGACGTTCCCCGTCATCCTCGAGACGCTGCGCGAGGTTCTGCAGGACGTCTACGACCTGCCCGCGCTCCTGCGCGTCGCGCGCGGCATCGCGGGCCGCGGCATCCGCCTGGTCGAGAGCGAGCCCGCCCAGCCGTCGCCCTACGCCCGCGACCTGCTCTTCGGATACGTCGGCGCCTTCATGTACGAGGGCGATTCCCCCCTCGCCGAGCGCCGGGCCGCCGCGCTCTCCGTGGACCCGGCGCTCCTGGGCGAGCTCCTGGGCCGCGTCGAGATGCGCGAGCTGCTCGACCCGGCCGTGATCGCGCAGTTCGAGCGCGAGGTGCAGCGCCTCGCGCCGGGGCGACGAGCGCGCGGCATCGAGGGCGTCGCCGACCTGCTGCGCCTGCTCGGCCCGCTGACCGCCACGGAGGTGGCGGAGCGCCTCGACGCCCCGCGGGAGCCGCCCTCGGGCGACGGCACGACCGCGCCCGCCCCCCGCACGGAGGCCGACGGCGACGAGGCTGCGCCCGACGACCCCGGAGCCGCCTCGCCCGAGGTCGCTGCGGCGCACCTCGACGAGCTGGTCCGCGCGCGGCGCGCGATTCGCGTCCACATGGGCGGCGAGGAGCGCGTCGCCGCGATCGAGGACGCGGGCCGCCTGCGCGACGCCCTCGGGACGGCCCTGCCCGTGGGCGTTCCGGCCGCGTTCACGGAGCCGGTGGCCGACCCGCTCGGCGACCTCGTCAGCCGATACGCCCGCACGCACGGCCCCTTCCCCGCCGCCGCCCTCGCGACCCGCCTCGGCGTGGGTCAGGCGGTCGCCCGGCACGCGTTGCAACGCTTAGAGACCGCGGGCCGCGCCGTCAGCGGGTTCTTCCTGCCCGACGGCGCGGGGGCATCGCTCGGCGACGAACCGGAGTGGTGCGACAGCGGCGCGCTGCGGCGGATCCGGATCCGCTCGCTCGCGGCGCTACGCGGGTCCGTCGAGCCCGTTCCCCCCGACGCCTTCGCCCGCTTCCTGCCGTCGTGGCATCACCTCGACCTCCCGCTCGAGGGCATCGACGGCGTGCTCCAGGTGGTCGAGCAGCTCGCGGGCGTGCCGATCCCCGCGAGCGCCTGGGAGTCGCTCGTGCTTCCGAGCCGCGTGCGCGACTACGCCCCGGGGCTGCTCGACGAGCTCACCGCGACGGGCGAGGTGGTCTGGTCGGGCCACGGCGCGATCTCCGGCCGCGACGGCTGGATCGCGCTCCACCCCGCCGACCTCGTGCCCGTCACGCTGCAGCCGCCCGCCGACCTCGCGGGCACCGACGGCCTCGACGCGCGGATCCTCGCCGCCCTCGCCCGCGGGGGAGCCTACTTCGCGGCCCAGGTCGCCGACATGGTGCGCGAGGGCCTCGCGCCTCCCGAGGCCGCGGAGA
This sequence comes from Microbacterium excoecariae, assembly GCF_011326725.1. Lineage (GTDB taxonomy): Bacteria > Actinomycetota > Actinomycetes > Actinomycetales > Microbacteriaceae > Microbacterium > Microbacterium excoecariae. The sequence continues at coordinate 57,226 of NZ_JAANCO010000001.1, forward strand.
TCTCGGAGGCCGCCGTGACGGAGGCGCTCTGGCGGCTCGTGTGGGCGTCGCGCGTCACGAACGACACCTTCGCCCCCGTCCGGACCTTGCTGTCCGGCGGCTCCCAGAGCCACAAGGTTGCCCGGCGCGCCCCCCGCACCCGCACGTTCCGGGGCGTGTCTTTCTCCCGCGCCGGCGGATCCGCGCCGCGCCCCGCGTCGCTCGGCGGGCGCTGGTCCCTCCTCGCGTCGCCCGACGCCGACGAGACCGTGCGCGCGGCCGCGCGCGCGTCGCTCCTGCTCGATCGCTACGGCGTCGTCACGCGCGGATCCGTCCAGAACGAGGGCGCCCCGGGCGGCTTCGCGCAGGTGTACCGCACGCTCGCGCAGTTCGAGGACGCGGGGCATTGCCGCCGCGGCTACGTCATCGAGGGGCTCGGCGCGGCGCAGTTCGCCGCGTCCGCCACGATCGACCGGCTGCGCACCTTCGGCGCGCTGCCCGATCCTGCGCCGCGGGCGGCGCGCGTGCTCGCCGCGACCGACCCCGCCAATCCCTACGGCGCCGCGCTGCCGTGGCCCGCGCTCGACGAGGTCACCCACCGGCCCGGGCGCAAGCCCGGCGGCCTCGTGGTTCTCGTCGACGGCGCTCTCACGCTCTACCTCGAGCGCGGCGGGCGCACCGTCCTGGCGTTCACTGCGGACGAGGACGCCCGCCAGGCGGCGACCGCCGGCCTCGCGGAAGCCGCGCGCCGGCACGCGTTCGAGACCCTGACCGTCGAAAAGGTCAACGGCGAGTTCGTCTACGGCTCCCCCCTCGCGCGCCACCTGCGCGCCGCGGGATTCGTGGAGGCGACCAAGGGGCTGTCCCTCCGACGCGAGACGCGGAGGTAGGCGTGCCCGAGGGAGACACCGCCCACCGCGCCGCGCGGCGCCTGCACGACGCGCTCGCGGGCGACGTGCTCGTGCGCGGCGAGCTGCGCGTCCCCCGCGCCGCGACGGCCGACCTCTCCGGCCGCACGGTCGAGCGCGTGCGCGCGGTCGGCAAGCACCTCCTCCACACGCTCGGCGACGTCACCCTGCACACGCACCTGAAGATGGAGGGCGAGTGGCACGTGCACCCCGCAGGGTCCCGGTGGCGCCGTCCCGCGTTCCAGGCGCGGGCGATCCTTTCGACCGCGTCTCAGGAGGCCGTCGGCTTCGAGCTCGGCATCGTCGAGCTCCTCGAGACCGCGCGCGAGGACGACGCGATCGGCCACCTCGGGCCGGATCCGCTCGGCCCCGCCTGGGATCCCGGGGAGGCCGTCCGCCGGCTCGAGCGCGACGAGCGGGCCGCGCACGTCGCCCTCCTCGACCAGCGCAACGTCGCGGGTCTCGGCAACGTGTACGCGAGCGAACTGCTCTTCCTCCGCGGGGTCTCGCCGACCACGCCGATGGCCGACGTCGACGCCGCGGCCCTCGTCGACCTCGGCGCGCGGGCGCTCCGCGCGAACGTCGGCCGCACGCGTCGCACGTTCACGGGAGCGAATCGGCAGGGCGAACGGCACTGGGTGTACGGGCGCGATGGGCGGCCGTGCCGGCGCTGCGGCACCCTCGTCCGACGCACGGATCTCGGCGCACGGCCCGGCGAGGAGCGCCGCGCGTTCTGGTGCCCCGTGTGCCAGCCCGTCCCCTGAACCCGTCGTCCAGACGGGCACGGTCTCGATAGGCTCGCGCCATGATCGATGCCGCCGCCCACTTCCGCGCCAAGCTCGCGGTCGAGACCGACCCCGCCGACACCTACGCGGCGCAGCGCGCGGGCGAGGCGTTCGTCCTCGTCGATACGCGCTCTCGCGCCGCCTGGGATCAGGGCCACGCCGAGGGCGCCGTCCACCTTCCGACGCGCGAGATCGCGGAGCGCGCCGTGAGCGAGATTCCTGCGGGGACGGCGGTCGTCGTCTACTGCTGGAGCCCGGGGTGCAACGGCGGCGACAAGGCCGCGCTCGCGTTCGCGGAGCTCGGCTACCCCGTCAAGCTCATGATCGGGGGCTTCGAGTACTGGAAGCGCGAGGGCTACCCGGTCGCCACAGCCCACGGCGTGAGCGCCGGGCCCGTAGATCCGCTCACGGGCGTCGCGGGCTGACCCCGCGTCACCGCCCGCGCTCCCGGGGGTGGGCGTGGCGCTCGGCGGCGAGCGCGGCCGCGAGGTGGTCGGTCGCGTCGCCCCACCGCGAGACGGTGACCCGCTCGAGGCCCTGCCAGTCGGCCGCGCGGCGGAGCTCGGCGGCGATCCGCTCGGCGGCGCGGCCGCCCGCCGCGTGCGGCTCCCACCACGCGGACTGGACGCGGAGGGCCGACGCCGCGCGGTCGGCCTTGAGGTCGACGCGCCCCACCACACGGTCGTCGACGAGCACGGGAAGCGAGTAATACCCAAAGCGCCGCTGCGCCTGCGGCACGTAGATCTCGATCCGATAGTGGAAGTCGAAGAGGCGCTCCGCCCGGTCGCGGAACCACACGACGGGGTCGAAGGGAGTGAGGAGTGCCGCGCGGTCGATCGCCCGGGGCAGGCGCGCCGAGCGGTGGATCCATGCCGGAAGAGGCCGCCCCGCCTGATCGGCCCACCCCTCGACCGTCACGGGCGACAGCTCACCGGCGTCGACGAGCTCGGCGACCGCGACCTTCACGGCGCGCTGGTCGCGGAGGCGGAAGTAGTCGTTCAGGTCGGCGATCGTCGCGACGCCCGAGGCCCGGGCCGCGCGGAGCACCAGCTCGCGCACCGACACGTCGTACGGCGCGTCACGCCCGATGACCTCGCCCGGCAGCACCTGCTCGGCGAGCGCGTACACCCGCTCGAAGCCCTGCCTTCCCGCGATCGCGACCTCGCCCGACGCCCAGAGGAACTCCAACGCGCGCTTGACGTGATCCCAGTCCCACCACGGACCGCCGCGTGCCGCGCGACCGACGGACTCGATCTCCGCGGGCCGCAGCGGGCCGCGGGCGGCGAGCTCGGCCCGCACGCGGTCGACGACGCTCGCGTTGTCCGGATCCGCCGCCCAGCCGCCCCAACGCCCCGCGCGATCGCGCACCTCGCGCCGCCGGAACCCCCAGAGCGGCCAGTCCTCCACCGGCATGAATGCGGCCTCGTGCGCGAGGTATTCCACGAAGCGCGCCGGCCGCGCGGGCGTCGCGCGCCGCATCACGAGCCGGTCCAGCGTGGCCGGATCGTACGCGCCGAGGCGCGAGAAGAGCGGCAGGTAATGCGAGCGGGCAAAGACGTTGACCGAGTCGATCTGGAGCACGCCCATGCGACGGATGGTCGCGACAATCGATCGGGACCCCGGATCCGCGGGGCGCGCGGACGCCAGCCCATGCGCGGCGAGCGCGATCCGGCGGGCCTCGGGGGCGGAGAGCGATGTCCTCGGCACACATCGACGGTAGCGCGGGGCTCCGACATTCGCCGCCGCCCCTGCGCTCCTCCCGCGGCGCGCGCTCACAGGTGGGGCATAGGTTCCCTCCAGCCGGCGCCTCATCGGCGCGCGCACGATGGCCGTATTCCATTCGCGGGAATAACTGCAGGAACATCGCGGTTGTCCCCGATGTCCGACCAGAAACCGAACAACGCGGAAGGGCACTGTGGGTAAGAACTACGTCGACATTGAAAGCGATGACGGAGACGTGCTGCGTTACCGCAAGCACGCGAACGGCCGCGGGCTCGTCGCCCACGGCGCGAAGGTCGCCGCGACGGCGCGCGTGGAGGCGGGGGCGTACATCGAGCCCCGCGCACGGGTGCTTGACGGCGCGCGCATCGGCGCCGGGGCCTGGATCGAACCGGGCGCCGTGATCGGCCAGGGCGCCGTCATCGACGCGAACGCGCACATCGGCCCCGATGCGGCCATCGGGGCGAAGGCCAAGATCGGGGTGCGGGTGCACGTCGGGTCCGGCGCACAGATCGCGGGCGGATCCCTTATCGGGGACGACGAAAGCATTCGCGATGGCGAACGCGTCGCCACCGACCTGCGCGGCTTCCGATTGGCCGCCTGACCGGCTTTTTCTCGCCGCCCGCCCCACACGGGGCGGGCGGCGTCGTCATGCGGACAGGCGATCGCGCAGCCAGTCGAGCTGCACCCGGCGGTGGAGGGGGCCGCCGCCCTCATGATCGTTGTAGGGGTACACCGCGATGTCCTTGTCGGAGCCGGCCCACGCCGCGTACGCGCCGAACACCGTCGAGGGCGGGCAGGTCGCGTCCATGAGGCCCACCGAGAACAGCGCGGGCACGTCGGCCCGGCGCGCCAGATTCACCCCGTCGATGTAGCTCAGCGTGCGGAAGGCGTCGTCGACGCGGTCGCGATGCGCGGCGAGATAGGAGACGATTTCGGCGTAGGGCGCGCGGTCGGTGATCGACGTGGCCCGCGGGAAGTCGCACAGGAACGGCACGTCCACGAGCGCCGCCGCGACGCCCTCCCCCAGCGCGGCCGCGGCGATCGCGATCCCGCCGCCCTGGCTGATGCCCGCGACGACGACCGGGCGGCCGGGCAGGAGCTCGTGCGCGACGTCGACCGCGCGCGCCGCGTCGGTAAACACGCGGCGGTAATAGTGCGTCTCCGGCGAGGAGATGCCACGGGTGAGGTGCCCGGGGGCGGCGGGATCGGATCCGTGCGGATCCGCGGTCGCGCCCGGCTTGCCGTGCGAGGATCCCTGACCGCGCGTGTCGACCAGCAGGTGCGCGTACCCGGCGAGCACCCACTCCGACTGCTGGTGCGCGTACCCGCGCCCGCCCGAGTATCCGAGGAACTCCACGACGACGGCCGACGGCTCGCGCCCGGCCGGGACGTGGAGCCAGGCGGAGATCGGGTCGCCCGCGAACCCCGCGAACGTGACGTCGCGCGTCTCGACGAGCGCGAGTCCGTTGTCCACCGGCCGCGCGTAGGTCTCGCCCCCGGCGGCGCGGGCGCCCTCGAGGGTGCTCGCCCAGAATTCCTCGAAGTCGTCGGGGGCCTGAACGGTGGAACGGTGCTCGCGCAGAGCGGCGAGCGGCAGATCGAAGTGCGGCATCGAATTCCTCTCCTCCCGCGAGCGTAACGGGGACCCCCGACGCCGCGCGCACGCGACGCCTCGTCACGACCGTAGGCTGGGGGCATGGCGCGCAGGAATCCCCCCGGCAGGCGGCAGCAGCGCGTGGCGCCCGCCCGCGATACGGCGCCGCGCCCCGCGCCCGCGCCCGCGCCCTTCCGCCTCGGGGCGATTCCGGGCGCGACCCCGGGCAAATGGATCGAGCGGTGGCGCGAGCAGCGCCCGCAGCAGCGCCTCGTGCTGGAGCCCGTGGCGCTCGCCGATCAGGAGGCGGCACTCCGCGACCGGCGCGTCGACGCGTGCATCTGCCGGGGCGCCCTCGCGGCGGACGACCTGCACGTCGTGCGGCTCTACGACGAGGTGCCGGTCGTCGTGATGTCCGCCGACTCGTCCCTCGCCGCGGCCGACACGCTCGTCGCGTCCGACCTCGCCGGCGAGGTGCTTATTCGCTCGCTCGACGAGGCGTTCGAGCCCGCGGGGCTCCCGACGGCCCCGGCCGCGTTCGCCCCCCTGCCGACCACGGAGGACGCCGTCGCGACCGCAGCCTCCGGCGTCGGGATCGCCGTGATGCCGATGTCGCTCGCGCGCCTGCACCACCGCCGCGACGCGACGTTCCGCCCGCTCGAGGGCGTGGACGGATCCGCCGTGGTGCTCGCGTGGCTCCGCGCGCGCGACGACGAGGACGTGCAGGCGTTCGTCGCAATCACGCGCGGACGGACCGCGCGCTCGTCGCGCTAGGCCGCGCCCGGCCCGTCCTGCTCGCCGCCCTCGGGGTACGACGCGACCTCCGGCCGCGCCGCGAGGGCGAGCACGGCCGCGACGAGCCCGCCCCACACGAGCACGGCGGCGATCACGAAGAAAACGATCGCGATGGCGCTCATCGGGCGCCTCCCTTCCGCGCGAGCTGCGCGGCGCTCGGCCACGCCTCGAAGTGATCCGGATCCCGGCGCCAGCGCAGCTGCGGGAGCACGAAGGCCGCGACCACCATGATGCCGACGGCGCCCCACCCGGCGACGCCGAGATACCAGCCCGGGTAGCCCCCGTAGCCGTTCAGGACGAGGTCGATGATCTTCGTCACGAGCATGTAGGCGAGCACGGCGGGCGCGAGGATGCCCGTGAACGCGAGCCAGGTCGGGCCGACGCGGAACGTCGAGACGGCGCTCAGGTGTCGGGCCAGCTCGCCCCCGCGGCGCCGGACCCACACCACGATGATCGTCATGGCGATCGCCGAGGAGACGATGCCGATGTTGTTGGCCCAGTTGTCGATCGTGTCGAGCGCGGTCAGCCCCGACGTCGTCCCGAACAGCACGAGCGACAGCGCCGCGATGACGCCGCCGATGCCGTAGACCGCCTGCGCGCGCGTCAGGTCGAACTTGTCGCGCATCGCCGCGATGACGACCTCGAGCACCGAGATGAGCGAGGTCAGCCCCGCGAGCGTCAGCGCCCCGAAGAAGAGCGACCCGACCCATTCGCCGCCCGGGATCTCGGAAACGATCGCGGGGAAGGTCATGAAGGCGAGGCCCACGCCGGTCAGGCCTTCCAGGTCGCCGATCTCGACGCCCTGCTGGAACGCGAAGAAGCCGAGCGTCGAGAACACGGCGATGCCCGCGAGCAGCTCGAACGAGGAGTTGCCGAAGGCGACCACGAGCCCCGCGCCGGTGAGGTTCGAGCGCCGCTTGCGGTACGACGCGTAGGTGATCATGATGCCGAAAGCCACCGACAGCGAGAAGAAGATCTGGCTGTACGCCGCGATCCACACGCTCGGATCCGCGAGCGCCGCGAAGTCCGGCGTGAAGAACTCATTCAGCCCGTCGATCGCGCCCGGGAGGAACAGCGCGCGGATCACGAGGACGAGGAAGGCCACCACGAGGAGCGGAATGATGACGACGTTCGCGCGCTGGATGCCGCGCACGACGCCCGCGCCGAGGATCCACAGCGTCACGATCCACATCACGACGAGCGGGATCATGACGCTCGGCACGACGTCGAGCGTGAACGGCTCGGCGGCGACGCCCAGGTAGTCGCCCACGAAGAACGCCGTCGGGTCCTCGCCCCACCTGAGGTCCCACGAGAACACGAAGTAGCTCGCCGCCCAGGCGAGCACGGCCGTGTAATACAGGCCGATCACGGCGGTGATCGCGACCTGGAACCACCCGAGCCCCTCGCCGAGCTTGCCCGCGAGGCGCCGGAGGGCGAGAGGAGCGGATCCGCGGAACCGGTGGCCGATCGCGTAGTCGAGGAAGAGGATCGGGATCCCCGCGGTGACGAGGGCGACGAGATACGGAATGAGGAACGCGCCCCCACCCGACTCGTACGCGACGCCGGGGAAGCGCCAGATGTTGCCGAGGCCGACGGCGGACCCGATGGCAGACAGGATGAACCCCACCTGCCCCGTCCACTGCTCGCGTTCGGGAATTGCGGGCGCTGTCGTCATCTCTCCCCCGGGTGGTGCGTTCGCCGGCGCCGCGAACGCGGACCGTGCCAAAAGGGTACGCATGAACCGCCGACATGTCAGAAATGCCCCGCGCGGGCGCGCCCTCCCGGGCGCGGCGAGGCAATGTGCTCAGGAGCCGGCGGCGAGGCGGATCCGCTCGTCCAGGTACGCCGCGAGCGGGGTGCGGAACCCCGCGGGCGACCAGGCGACGAGGAGCCGGCCCGCGTCCCAGGACAGCGGATCCGCGGATCCGCCCCGCGCGATGGCGGCGACATCGAGCTCGCGCCAGTCGATGTGGCACACCTCGCCCTCGGCGAACCCGCCCCGAAACGCCATCGCCCGGATCGACGCCCGCACGCGCTGCGATTCGGCCGTGTAGCCGCGGCGCACCTCCTCCGCCGCCCGCACGATGTCGCCCGTGGCCCAGAGCTTCTCGTCGCCGACGAGCAGGACCCCGAGATGCCAGGCGGACGCGACGGGCTCGACGACGGGGCGCCCGCCGAAGACCCGCGCCAGCCGCCGCGCCTCGCGGCCCCGCCCCAGGCGCACGCGCGGGACCCCGTCGAGCCGGGCGCGCGCGTCGTCAAGCAGCGCGGCCAGATCGTCCATGCCCCCACCCTACGAAAGCGCGATGTCGGGGGTCGGTGGCAGGGTGCGACACACGCCGCATCCGCGGCTTCGCGCTCGCCCGCCACGTGCGCTACATTTGAGTCATTCAATTCTTTGGGTGAACCCCGCCCCGATTTTTGCGTCGAAAGGCGAGCATGACCGACAGCAACGGCACCTGTCCCTTCGGATACGGATCCGGCGACCCCGAGGCCCACGAGCCGACGACCGTCGCGGGACACTTCAGCGAGGACGAGCCGCAGGAGAGCCCCCGGATCCACCCCACGATGGGTAGCGCCAACAGCGAGTGGTGGCCGAACAAGCTCAACCTCAAGATCCTCGCGAAGAACCCCGCCGTCGCGAATCCGCTGGGCGAGGAGTTCGACTACACCGCGGCGTTCCAGAGCGTCGACCTCGCCGCCGTGAAGGCCGACCTCGCCGAGGTCATGACGACCTCGCACGCCTTCTGGCCGGCCGACTTCGGTCACTACGGCCCGTTCATGATCCGCATGGCGTGGCACTCCGCGGGCACGTACCGCTCGCACGACGGCCGCGGTGGCGCGGGCGCCGGCCAGCAGCGGTTCGCGCCGCTGAACTCGTGGCCCGACAACGTCAGCCTCGACAAGGCGCGCCGCCTGCTGTGGCCCGTGAAGAAGAAGTACGGCCAGAAGATCTCGTGGGCCGACCTCATGATCCTCGCCGGCAACGTCGCGCTCGAGACGATGGGCTTCCCGACGCTCGGCTTCGGCGGCGGACGCGCCGACGTGTGGGAGGCCGACGACGACATCTACTGGGGCCCCGAGAAGGTCTGGCTCGACGACGAGCGCTACACGGGTCAGCGCGACCTCGAGGCGCCGCTCGCCGCCGTCCAGATGGGCCTCATCTACGTCAACCCGGAGGGCCCGAACGGCGAGCCGGATCCGCTGAAGGCCGCCGTCGACATCCGCGAGACCTTCCGCCGCATGGGCATGGACAGCGAGGAGACCGTCGCGCTGATCGCGGGCGGCCACACCTTCGGCAAGGCGCACGGCGCGCACCCCGACGACAAGCTGGGACCGGACCCGGAGGCCGCGCCGCTCGAGGCGCAGGGCTTCGGCTGGAAGAACGGCTACGGCACCGGCGTGGGCGCCGACGCCGTGACCTCGGGCCTCGAGGTCACCTGGACGTACCACCCCACCCGCTGGGACAACGAGTTCTTCCACATCCTCTACGCCTACGAGTGGGAGCTGTTCTCCTCCCCCGCCGGCGCGCAGCAGTGGCGTCCGAAGGACGGCGGCGGGGCGGACATGGTGCCGATGGCCCACTCGGACGACAAGCGCGAGCCGCGCATGTTCACGACCGACCTCGCGCTGCGCATGGACCCGGAGTTCGACGCGATCTCGCGCCGCTTCCGCGACGACCAGAAGGCGTTCACCGACGCCTTCGCGCGCGCCTGGTTCAAGCTGACCCACCGCGACATGGGACCGAAGGTGCGCTATCTCGGACCCGAGGTCCCGGCCGAGGACTTCGCCTGGCAGGATCCGCTGCCCGCGGCGACCGCGGCGACCGACGCCGCGGCCATCGCCACGGCGAAGGAGCTCATCGCGAGCTCCGGGCTCTCGGTCTCGCAGCTCGTCTCGACGGCGTGGAAGGCCGCCGCGACGTTCCGCAGCTCCGACAAGCGCGGCGGCGCGAACGGCGGGCGTATCCGCCTCGAGCCGCAGGTGAGCTGGAAGGTCAATCGCCCCGACGAGCTGCGCCCCGTGCTCGCGAAGCTCGAGGAGATCGCCGACGCGTCGGGCCTGAGCTTCGCCGACGTCGTGGTGCTCGCAGGCGGCGTGGGCGTCGAGCAGGCGGCCCAGGCCGCCGGCGTCGAGGTCGAGGTGTCCTTCACCCCGGGCCGCGTCGACGCGACGCAGGAGCAGACCGACCTGACGCAGTTCGCCTGGCTGGAGCCGGTCGCGGACGGGTTCCGCAACTACGACAGCGGCTTCGTGAAGCTCCCGAGCGAGTATCTGCTCATCGACCGCGCGAACCACCTGGGCGTCAGCGCGCCGCAGATGACGGCGCTCGTCGGCGGCCTCCGCGTCCTCGGCAACAACTGGGACGGATCCGACCTCGGCGTCCTCACCGACCGCCCGGGCGCCCTCACGAACGACTTCTTCGTCAACCTGCTCGAGCTCGGCGTGAGCTGGACGCCCGCGGCCGACGAGCAGACGTTCACGAGCAACACAGGCCGCACGGCGAGCCGCGCGGACCTCGTGTTCGGCTCGAACAGCGAGCTGCGCGCGCTGGCCGAGGTGTACGCCTCGGACGACGCGGGCGAGAAGTTCGTGCGCGACTTCGTCGCCGCGTGGGTCAAGGTCATGGAGAACGACCGGTTCGACCTGCGGTACTGACCGCGCGAGGAGAAGGGCCGTCCCGCCGGGGCGGCCCTTCGTCGTGTCACGGGAGCGCGGTCAGGGGCGGCGCGGCGCGAGCCACACGGCCAGGCCGAGGCCCAGGGCTGCGCCGTTCACCTGCGCCGCGAGGAAGGGCAGCACGGATCCGGGCGCGATCCCCGCGAAGGTGTCGCTGAACATGCGGCCGATCGTGATCGCGGGGTTCGCGAAGCTCGTCGACGCCGTGAACCAGTACGCCGCGCCGATGTAGGCCCCGACGGCGGGCGCCGCGAGCGCGCCGCGGCCCGTGCGCACGAGCAGGAAGATCACCGCGACGAGCCCCGCCGTCGCGACGCCCTCGCTGAGGAGGTTCCCGGGCGACACGCGATCCGTCGACGCCCACGACACGGCGGGCAGCCCGAACATCGCGTTCGCCAGCACGGCACCGACGACGCATCCCGCGATCTGGGCGGGCACGTAGGCCGCCACCTGCCGCCAGCTCCGCGAGCCGAGCGCCGCGTCGGCGAGCGTGACGACCGGGTTGAAGTGCGCGCCCGAGGCCGGCGCGAACATCGCGATGAGCACGCCGAGGCCGAGCGCCGTGGCGAGGGCGTTCTCGAGCAGCTGCAGCCCGGGATCGGACGACAGGCGCGACGCCATGATCCCGGATCCGATCACGATCGCCGCCAGCAGGGCGGATCCGACGAACTCGGCCGTCGCCTCGCGCGGCAGCGAGAGCGCGTCCGGCTGCACCGCGGGCGTGTCCGGCGTCGCGACCGTCACGGCGCCAGCACCTCGCGGACGCTCTCGAGCGCGCCCGGCACGAGCGCGTAATACGCCCAGGTCCCGCGCTGCGAGCGGGCGAGGAACCCGGCCTCCGCAAGGACCTTGAGGTGATGGGACACGGTGGGCTGGCTCAGGCCGACGGGATCCGTCAGGTCGCACACGCACGCCTCCTGCCCCGCCGACGCCGCGACGATCGAGATCAGCCGCAGGCGCGTCGGGTCGGCGAGCGCCTTGAGCCGCCGGGCCAGGTGCGCGGCATCCTCGGCGGAGAGCGGATCCCGCACGAGCGAGGAGCAGCAGGCCGCGCCGGCGGGCGTGATCAGGGGAAGCGGTGACACCATACATTGACGGTAGTCGATATTGATACTCTTCAATACATGACCGACACCCCCACCGTCCTCTTCGTCTGCGTCCACAACGCGGGCCGATCGCAGATGGCGGCCGGATGGCTCCAGCACCTCGCGGGCGATCGCGTCGAGGTCCTCTCCGCCGGCAGCGCGCCCAAGGACGCGATCAACCCCGTCGCGGTCGAGGCGATGGCCGAGGTCGGGATCGACATCGCGGGCCGCACGCCGAAGGTGCTCACAACCGACGCGGTGCGCGAGTCGGACGTCGTGATCACGATGGGCTGCGGCGACGCCTGCCCGATCTTCCCGGGCAAGCGCTACGAGGACTGGGAGCTCGACGACCCCGCCGGCCAGGGCATCGACGCCGTGCGCCCCATCAGGGACGAGATCCGCGCGCGCGTCGAGGCCCTCGTCGACGAGATCGCCCCGCGCGAGGGGCGCTGACGCCGCCGAATCGCAAATCCTCTTCGCCGGGCCTCCGGGTGTCGAGCCCATCGGCGTCCGAAGGCCCGTTTTTTCGTAAGTTCGGCGAATCTTTCTCGCGGATCCGCCTCCCGCCGCTCCCCCGCGCCGCGACATGATCGTCGTGCGGGTCACGGAGGACCCCGCCCCGGCCACCGCCGAGGCCCGGGTCCGCCGAGCCGCACGGATCCGCACTCATCCAACGAAGGAGAGATTGTGAACGAGACCATCTACGACACCGACGCCGACCTGTTCGACGGCCGCCCCGTCTGGTTCGAGCGCAACGGCGCGCCGGCCGAGGGCGAGGACATCTGAGCCCACCGCGACGCGCCTGAGGCCCCCGCTTCGGCGGGGGCCTCAGGCGCGTAAGCCAAGATGGCGTCACCCCTCACGAAGGAGCCCCATGGCCGCCGTCACGTTCCGCTTCCCGTATCCCGCCGCCGGGTCCGCCGCCCCGGACCTCGTCGCGCAGCCGGTCGACGCGCCGACGATCTCCGTCATGGATGCGGCGGCCGAACGCGGGGACGGCGCCTTTGAGACCTTCGGCATCGTGGGCGGCGCGCCCCAGGCCGTCCGGGATCACCTCGAGCGCCTGCGCGAGAGCCTCGCCATGCTGGAGCTGCCGGATCCGGATCTCCCCGCCCTCGCCGAGACCTGCCGCAGGATCGCGGCCCGCGCCACGGGCGATGCGTGGCTGAAGCTCGTGGTGACGCGAGGCGGGATGGATCGCGCGGCGCCGTCCGCGTGGGCGGTGCTCGCCGACGCGGCCGACACCGCGCCGCTCCGCACCGACGGGATCGCTGTCGTCACGGCCGACCGGGGGTTCGCGAGCGACTACGCGGCGCGCGAGCCGTGGGCGCTCATCGGCGCGAAGACCCTGTCCTACGCGCAGAACATGGCGGCGATCCGCGAGGCGCACCGCCGCGGCGCGGGCGACATGCTGTGGGCGACGAGCGACGGCGTCCTCCTCGAGGCGCCCACCTCCTCGCTCGTCGTGCGGCGCGGATCCGCCCTCGTCACCCCGGATCCGCGCGTCGGCACCCTGCACGGCACGACGCAGCGGGCGATGTTCCGGTGGGCGGAGGGTGCGGGGCTCGAGACCGCCTACGCCCGGCTCACCCGCGCGGACCTGGCGTCGGCGGACGCAGGCTGGCTCGCGTCGAGCGTGCGCGGCGCGGTTCCGATCTCGCGCGTCGACGGATCCGCGCTCCCGATCGACCGCGCGCGCACCGACGAGATCGCGGCGTTCCTCCGCGCCCGGCGCGACTGAGGCTGCCAGCGGATCCCCAGCCGTCGGATTTGCCGGCCGCGTCACCTATCCGTAAGCTTGATCTCGGTGACGTGTCCGAGCGGCCGAAGGTGCAACACTCGAAATGTTGTGTAGGGTAACCCCCTACCGTGGGTTCAAATCCCACCGTCACCGCCATTCGAACCCCCCGCATATTCCTGGAAAGTACAGGAATCGCGGGGGGTTCGTCGCTGCCGCCCGCCCCGCATGCCGAAGAAGCGGTCAGCGCCCGCCCGCGCAGCAGCCGTCCTCGCACGCGGACGGCTCCGCCTCCCCCGTCAGCGCGCCGACCGGGGTGGCGCAGCACGCATCGCCCCGCCACGCCTCGACGCCCTCGCGCACAGCGAACACCGCGATCACGAGCGCCGCCACCGCGTCGGCCCACGCCCAGCCGAGCAGCGCGTTCAGCAGCAGACCCACGAGGAGCGCCGCCGAAAGGTAGGTGCAGATCAGCGTCTGCTTCGAGTCCGCGACCGCGGAGGCCGACCCCAGCTCCCGGCCGGTCCGGCGCTCGAACCAGCTGAGGAACGGCATGACCACAAGGCTCGCGGCGGCGATCGCAATGCCGACCGGGGAGTGCTCGGCCGCGCGCAGCCCCGCCAACGACGCCACCGCGTCCACGGTCACGTAGGCCGCGAGGCCGAAGAACGACACTGCGATGACCCGGAGCGCGACCTTCTCGCGCCTCTCGGGGTCGGGCGCGGCGAACTGCCACGCGACCGCGGCGGCGGAGAGCACCTCGACGACGGAGTCCAGGCCGAACCCCACGAGCGCGGCCGACGAGGCGGCGGCACCAGCGGCCAGCGCGACGATCGCCTCGATCACGTTCCAGGCGATCGTGATCGCCACGACAATCCGGATCCGCCGGCGCAGCACATCGCGCCGCGCGACGGCGAGCGCCGGCGCGGTCACGCGGTCTCCCCCGCGTCGCAGCAGCCGGGCACCGCGCAGCGCGGATCGATGCACGGGGCGCTCTCGTCCACCGCCAGCGTCACGTCGACGAGTGCGCCGAGCGCCGCGGTGAGGTGCGGATCCGCGATCTCGTAGCGGGTCTGCCGCCCCTCGGGCTCGGCGACGACGATGCCGCACGCGCGCAGACACGCCAGGTGGTTGGACACGTTCGGGCGCGTCAGGCCCAGCTCGCGTGACAGCTCCGCGGGGTACCCCGGCCCGTCGATGAGTGTCAGGAGGATCCGCGAGCGCGTCGGGTCGGCCATCGCGCGGCCGAGGCGGTTCATCGCGTCGAGGCGGGAAGCAATGGTCAGCACCCGATGAACTGTACAGTGAGCGCTGACCAATGTCGATCCGTCGCGCCACGCCGCCGCCCGCACTACGCTCGTACCGCGGGGCCTCGACGGCGAGGGCGCGCAGGACGGAGCTCATCGTGGCCGACACGCACTGCCTCGTGGTCGGGGAGGCGCTGGTCGACATCGCCGACGGGCGCGAGACGCCGGGCGGATCGCCCCTCAACGTCGCCGTGGGCCTCGCCCGCCTGGGTCTCTCGACGACGCTTGCGACGCACCTCGGGACGGATCCGCGGGGCGCGCTCGTGCGCGCACACCTCGACGACAGCGGCGTCGCGCTCGCCGAGGGCAGCGTGGATCCGGGCGCGCGCACCTCGACGGCCGAGGCGACGCTCGCCGAGGACGGATCCGCCACCTACGCCTTCGACATCGACGGCCGCGTCGGCACGCTTCCCGCAGCCGCGGCGGGAGCCCTGCACACCGGATCCCTCGCGGCCGTCCTTTCCCCCGGCGCCGAGGCGGTGCGCGCGCTGTTTACGGAGGCGCCGCCCGCGACCCTGCGCACCTTCGACCCGAACATCCGCCCGACGCTCGTGCCGCACACCCGGCGCACGCTGCGGCAGGTGCAGGCCTTCCTGACCGCGGCCCACGTCGTGAAGCTCAGCGACGAGGACGCGGCCTGGCTCTGGCCGGGCGAGGATCCGGCGGACGTCGCCCGCCGCATCGCGGACGGGGGCGCCGCCCTCGCCGTCGTCACGCGCGGCGCCGACGGGGTGGTCGCGGCGCGGCGGGACACGACGGACCTCGTGGACCTCCCCGCGCTCCCCGCCGCGGTCGCCGACACAATCGGCGCGGGCGACGCGTTCATGTCCGGGCTGATCGCCGGCCTCGTCGAGGCGGGGGTGACGGGATCGTCCGCGCGGGTGGACGATCCGGCGCTCGAGGTGGCCCTCGGCCTCGCGCTCTCGTGCGCCGCGATCACCGTGTCGCGCGCCGGCGCGAACCCGCCGCGCCGCGCCGAGATCGCCGGCGCATAGGGCGCGCGCCGCTACCCGCAGGCAAGGCCCGCGGGCGAGGCGACCTCGATGGCGGCGGGCGCGACGCCCGCCGCCACGGCCGCGCCGGCTAGCGCCGCGCACGCGTCGTCGCGCCCCAGCCACACGCGGATCGTGCGCTCCTCCGGGTCGCTCGCCGTCGGGCTGTCGATCGTCTCCGCGTAGCCGTCGAGGCCCGCAACGCCCGCGAGCGCGATCGCCCGCGAGACGAGGTCGCCGGCGGGCGCGCCCCAGGCGTGATCGATGAGGACCTCGGCGGATCCGGGATCCGCGAGCTGCACCTCGAGCCGCCGGATCGTCACGCCCGAGGGCACGTCGAACGCAAGCGTGTGCGCCACCGCGTCCTCGAGGACCGCGGGATCCGCGGCACCATCGAGCGTGATCTCGAGGTCGCCCGATCCGCGAAACGGCAGGTCGTTGCTGAGGAAGCCGCCCGCGGCGGTGACGCCGGGCGTGCCCGCCATGTGCGCGGCAAACGCGTCTTCCGCGGCGGATCCCGCGTTCGCACCCTGGCAGCCACTGAGGGTCGCCGCCGCGCCGAGCGCCAGCGCCGCGAGGATCCATCGCATGGCGCCATCCTGGCAGACGGCGGCGCGCGGCACCGCGACCTCGCCGCGCCACGGGCCCGGCGGGCACAGGCGAGCACCCCCGACCCGACGGGGTCGAGGGCGCTTCGTGGGGTGCGTCAGGCGCAGGTGCAGCGCTCGGCGGCGGGGACGCCCGCGAGGGCCTCCTCGACGTGCTGGCCGCAGCCGGTCCAGGTGGCCTTACCGCAGGAGGAGCAGGAAATTCGTGCGCACATAGAGGGTCCTTTCGAAGGTTTCAGGAGGTCTGCGCGGCGTCGCGCTCGGCGATCTGCCGGCGCACGTCGTCCATGTCGAGGTCGCGCGCGCCCTGGATCAGCTGGTCCAGCTGCGGCGCGGGGAGGGCCCCCGGCTGGGCGTAGACGAGAATGCCGTCGCGGAAGACCATGAGGGTCGGGATCGACGTGATCCCGAACTGGCCCGCCAGCTGCTGCTCGGCCTCGGTGTCGACCTTGCCGAAGACGATGTCGGGGTTTTTCTCGGACGCCTGCTCGTACACGGGCGCGAACGAGCGGCACGGACCGCACCATTCGGCCCAGAAGTCGACGAAGACCGTGCCCTCGCCGACCGTCTCGGAGAAGTCCGCGGTCGTCAGGTTCGTGGTGGCCATGATCCGTCGTCCTTTCGTGGTTAGCGCCCGAACAGGCGCGAGAAGAAGCCTCCCCGCTCCGCCCGGGCGGCGTCAATCTCGGCCTGCGTGTGGGAGCCGCCGCACCACTCGCGGGAGGGGACGGTGCGCTTGACCTGCGCGACGTGCTGGCCGCAGCCCGCCCAGGTCGTCTTTCCGCAGGTACGGCAGGTCGCCGGTCGGCACATGGGGATCCTCTTTCGTCGAGGTAATACCCCTAGGGGTATTTGAAGCGTGCGCCCACTATACCCCCAGGGGTATCCCGCGCGTCAAGTCGGGCGCACGCCGAACGCCCCCTCCGCCGCGGGACGGAGGGGGCGTGTGGCCCAGCGCGCTACCGCAGGGGGTAGTCGACGAACGCGAAGGCGGATCCGTCCGGCGCCCAGCTCGGCACGTTGATCGTGCCCTGGCCGCCGAACAGCTCCACGATCGTGCGCGGCTCGCCCCAGGCGGCCGTCGAGACCAGCCGCAGCTCGACGGGCAGGTCGCCGGGGTGACCCTGCGTGCCCGGCGGGTAGCTGAGGTACACGGCCGTGTCGCCCGTGGGCGCGACGTGCGGGAACCAGTTCACGCGCTCGTCGGCGGCGAGGCGCTCCAGGTCGGATCCGTCGGGGCGCACGCGCGCCAGCTGCGCCGTCCCGGGCGAGAACTGCTCGGTGTTGAACAGGATCCACTCGCCGTCGGGGGTCCATTCGCAGCCGTCCGCGGGGCCCGGGTGGGTTGTGAGGGCGACGTCGCCGGATCCGTCGGTCGCGATCGTGTGGATTGTGGCCGAGGCCCACCAGTTCTCGCCGACCGGGTCGAGGCGCACGTACGCGAGGAGGGACCCGTCGGGGCTCACGCCGTGGAGGAAGTGCAGGCCGCCGTCGTCGCGCGTGACGCGCCGGGCCTCGCCGCCCGCGAGCGGCACGGCCCAGATGTGCCAGTCGTTCGCGGAGGCGTAGACCGTCAGCCCGTCGGGCGACAGCACGTGGTCGTTGTTGACGTCCGGGAGCCCGACGGCCCCAACGCGCTCGGGGGCCGCGGATCCGTCGGACGGGAGCGTCCACAGCGCGCCCTCGCCGTTGACGACGAGGCGGCCGTCCGGCGCCCAGTTCGGCGCCTCGAAGAGGGTCTCGGCGGACGCGTGGACGGTGCGCACCGCCTCGGTCTCGCGGTCCCAGATCCGGATCCGGGCGGTCTGCCCCTCCCGCAGCGTCCGGGCCGGGGGCGCGTCGACGCTCACGCGAGATGTCCGTCCGCGAGGTGGGCGCGCAGGCCCGCGACGACGAGGTCGTGGTCCTCCTCCGAGCTCAGGCCCGACGCTGTGGCGACCGCGACGACGCCCACGCCGCGGACGCGCACGGGGACGGACCCGCCCGTGACCGCGTAGTCGTCGCCCAGCCATCCGATCGCCCGCGCGTCCACGCCCCACTCGGCGAAGCGCGCGGCCACGAGCGCGCTCGAAGACTCCATGCGGCGCGCGACCGCCGCTTTGCGCTCGATCCACACCTCCTGGTCGGGCGTCACGCCCTCGAAGGCGGCCCGGAAGAGCACGAGGCCCGGCCGGCGGATGTCGATCACGACCCGGTGGCCCGCGGCGAGCGCCGTCTCGGCGATCCGCGACCCGAGGGCCCACGCGTCGGCGTGCGTGAAGGCGGGGAGCACGAGCTCGCGCTCCTCGGCCTCGAGCCGCTCGATCAGCGCGCTCACGCGGCGCCGCCGGAGATCTGCGCGCGCACGGCGTCGATCGCCTCGAGGATCGAGACGGTCTCGTCGAGCGTGTGCAGCGGCGACTCGGTGCGCCCCTCGCCGACGAACCGCGCGAGCGCCGTCGCCTCCCACGACAGGCCGTCGAAGAGCGCCAGGCCCGTCGGGTCCGTCCACTCGAGCGCGTCGCCGAACGGCTTCGGCTCCTCGAGGCGGAGCGTCGTGGGCGTGTAGAAGAACTGCCCCAGCGTGAGGACGGCCTCGGATCCGGAGATCGTCGCGGTGTTCGGGGTGCGCGCGAGCATGCTCGTCGTCAGCGTGGCCTGCGCGACGCCCTCGCCCGCGAGGACCATCGAGGCGTAGGCGTCGACGCCCGTGTCGGTCATGCCGCCCACGGCCGTCACGGAGCGCGGGGCGCCGAGGACCATGGAGGCGAACTGGACGGGGTAGATCCCGAGGTCGAGGAGCGCGCCACCGCCGAGTTCGGGGCGGTACAGGCGGTGAGACGGATCCGCGGGGATCGCCTGCCCGTGGTCCGCGAGGACGGTGCGGATCTCGCCGAGGGCACCGTCGGCGAGGAGCTGCCGAATGATCGAGGTCTGCGGCAGGTAACGGGTCCACATGGCCTCCATGAGGAGCACGCCCGCGGAGGCGGCGGCGGCCTGCAGCTGGCGCGCCTCGGCGGCGTTCATCGCGAGCGGCTTCTCGATGAGGACGTGCTTGCCGGCGGCGATGGCCGCGAGGCCGACCGCGAGGTGCTCGCTCTGCGGGGTCGCGACGTAGACGACGTCGACCTCGGGGTGCGCGACGAGCTCGTCGAGCGAGGTGAGACGGTGGGCGATGCCGTGTTGGTCGGCGAAGGAGCCAGCCCGCTCGGCGGAGCGCGAGGACACGGCCACGGCGCGCTGCGCCGTGTGCGCGTGCAGGGCCGACACGAACGCGCCGGCGATCCCCCCGGGGCCGACGACGCCCCAGCGCAGGGCCGGCTCGCCTGTTTCGGGGCGGAACAACTCGGGCTCGGGCAGGTGGTGGGGCAACATGTGCTCTCCCGTGGGTCGACGTCGTTGTGAACTGCATTGGCACGAGCTAATGTGTGCGTACCGCCAGTTTAGCACGAGCCAAATCGGCTCCGGGGGACCCCGGGCGGCCCAACCCAGGAAGAAAGTCAATGGCGACTGAACTACCCGCACACCCGTACACCGCGCTCACCCCCACCCACCGTGTGGGCAACGGCTACCTCGCCGCGCTGGGTCTGGCCCAGTTCGGCATCTTCGTCGCCGTGCTCTCGCCCGTGATCGTGAGCATGCAGCTCAAGGCGCAGGAGCTGCGCCCTGACGATCCCGCCTCGGTGATCGGCACCGTCCTCCCGATCGGCGCGCTCGGCGCGCTCATCGGCAACCCCGTCTTCGGGGCCCTCAGCGACGCGACCCGCACGCGATGGGGGCGCCGCAAGCCCTGGCTGCTCGGCGGGATCCTCGCGCTCCTCGCCGGTCTCGCGGGCGTCGCGATGAGCACGGACATGGTGTCCCTCACGCTCGCCTGGCTGGTGTGTCAGCTGGCGTCCAACGCGGCGTCCGCGGCGCTCATCGCGAGCTTTGCCGACAACATCCCCGAGGCGCAGCGCGGCCGCGCGTCGAGCATCTTCGCGCTCGCGCAGAACGTCTCGATCCTCGCCGGCACCTACGGCGCCGTCCTGCTCGTCGACAACTTGCCCGTGCTGTTCCTCGCCCCCGGCGTCCTCGGCGTGATCCTCGTGTCGATCTACGTGTTCGTCACGCCCGACCGCCTCCCGGACACCCCGCCGCGGCCGTTCTCCCTCGCGCGGATCCTCCAGACCTTCTGGACGAACCCGGTCCGCCACCGCGACTTCGGGCTCGCCTGGTGGTCGCGGTTCCTCATCATCCTCGCGTCGTTCCTGTTCACCACCTACCGCCTGCTCTACATGCAGGACCACCTCGGCCTCAGCGCCGCCGACGCCGTCCCGGCCGTCGCCAACGGCGTGCTGTTCTACACGATCGCGCTGTTCGTCGCGACAGCCGTTTCTGGCTGGCTGTCCGACCGCCTGCGTCGCCGCAAGCTCTTCGTCGGCGGATCCACGCTCCTGTTCGGCGTGGGTCTCGCGATACTGGCGGTCGCCGGATCCGTCGGCGAGTTCTACATCGCCGAGGTGATCCTCGGCTTCGCGTACGGCGTCTACACCGCCGTCGACACGGCGCTCGTGGTCGATGTGCTGCCCGACCCGGACAAGCCCGGCAAGGATCTCGGCGTCATCAACATCGCCAACTCGCTGCCGCAGTCGCTCGCGCCCGCGCTCGGGCTCTTCCTCCTCGGCCTCGGCGGCGGCGACAACTATCCGGCGCTCCTGTGGGGCGCGGGGGCGATCGCCCTCGTCGGGGCGCTCGTGATCATTCCGATCCGCGGCGTCAAGTAGCGCGGGATCCGCGAGGCGCGCCCGTCGTCTCGCGCACCACGAGCCGGGCCGGCGTCGCGATCGTAAGCGGCGGCCGGCCCGGATCCGCGAGGCGGTCCACGACGCAGTCGAGGGCCGCCTCGACCGTCGCGTCCACGTCCTGGTGCACCGAGGTCAGCCGGTGATACGACAGCGCCGCGACGTCGCTGTCGTCGAACCCCACGACGGAGATGTCCCTCGGCACCTGAAGGCCCGCGCGCGCGAACACGGCGAGCGCGCCGGCGGCGACGAGGTCGCCCGCGCACACGAGCGCCGTCGGGCGATCGGCGCGCGCGAGGATCGTCCGGGCGGCGGCGGCGCCGCCCTCCTCGCCGAAGTCCGCCGCGATGACCTCGGCGTGATCGGCGAGCCCGGCGCCCGCCATCGCGCGGCGATACGCGTCGGCGCGGTCCGCGGCCACGACGCCGCCGCGGCCGCCGGCGTAGGCGATCCGCGTATGCCCGAGGGCCGCGAGATGCGCCACGACCTCGGCGAGCCCCGCCTCCTCGTCGACGTGGACATTGTCGACCCCGCGGCCCGGCGCCCACTCGCCGAGCCAGGCCACGGGCAGCTGCGCGATCGCCTCGGCGAGGCCCGCGGAGGAGGGGGCCGGGTTGAACGCGACGATCGCCTCGACGCGCTCGCGCATGAGCTGCTCGATACCCGCGTCGGTCGCGCCGTCCTCGGCCAGCGGCGCGAGCGCGACCGCGTACCCCCGCTCGGCCGCGCGCGCGACGAGCCGCTCGACGACGCGGGTCTGGAACGGGTGGCGCAGGAGGAACAGAATGCCGATGGTCCGCGTGCGGCTCTGGCGCAGGAGCCGCGCCGCCTGGTGCGGGCGGTACCCGAGCTCGCGCGCGGCGGCGAGGATCCGCTCGCGCGACTCGTCGCTCGGCCCGGCCGCGTCCCGCATGACGAGGGACACGAGCTGCCGCGAGACCCCCGCGCGCTCGGCGACGTCCTTCATCGTGGGGAGGCGCTCGGCGTCGCGCTCCGTGTCCATGTCAGAAGTCTGTCACGACCGGAGGAGGCGGATCGCGCGGCGGGCCGCTCTCGCCCCGCGGCGCGTTACGCCCCGTTCAGGGCCCGGACCACGTCCGCATAGTCGCCGCGTGCCTCGCCGTAGCGCAGGAACTTCACGCGCTCCACGAGGATCTCGGTGGCGTGCGGATCCGCCGCGATGAGCGCCATGACCTCGTCGCAGAACGCCTCGAGCGGCATCGCCGTGGGGTTCTCGGCGTGCCCCGGCATGAGGTCGGTCTGCACGGCCGGCGGCGCGAGCTCGACGACCTCGACGCCCGTGCCCGCGAGCTGCAGGCGGATCGACTCGCTCAGCATGTGGACCGCCGCCTTCGTCGCGTTGTACGTCGGCGTCGCCGCCAGCGGCGCGAACGCGAGGCCCGAAGAGACGGTCATGATCGTGCCCTCGCCGCGGGCGCGCAGGTGCGGAAGGAACGCCGCGATGAGGCGGATCGTGCCGAGCAGGTTCGTCTCGACGGTGCGCTCGGCGGTCTCGAGAAAGCCTTCGGGATCGGCCCACGCCTCGGGGCGCATGATGCCCGCCATCGTCACGATCACGCCGAGGTCCGGGTGGCGCCGGAGCACCTCGTCGGCCGCGGCGCGGATGCTCGCGGGATCCGCCGTGTCGATCGCGACCGCGTCGATGCCGGGGTGCTCGGCGCGGATCCGCTCGAGGAGTTCGGTGCGGCGCCCGCCCACGATGACGGTGTTCCCGGCCGCTTGGAACCGAAGCGCGAGCGCCAGGCCGATTCCGCTCGTCGCGCCGGGGATGAAAATGGTGTTGTCGGAGATTCGCATGGATCCAGCGTGCGGCGGCCGCGGACCCGGCACCAGGACCGGGTGATCGGGGGATCCGCGATCCCTGGCTCGCGCGCCGCGTTCGCGGGAGAATCGACGGCATGGACCGCCCCGCCCTCGCCGAATTCCTCCGCGCCCGTCGCGGCGCGCTGACGCCCGCGGACGTCGGGCTGCCCGCCGGCGCCCGGCGCCGCACGGCGGGCCTGCGGCGCGAGGAGGTTGCGCAGCTCGCGGCGATGTCGACCGATTACTACACGCGGCTCGAGCAGCAGCGCGGGCCGCAGCCGAGCCCGCAGATGCTCGCGGCGCTGGCGCGGGCCCTACGCCTCGACGACGACGCGCGCGACTACCTCTTCCGCACGGCGGGGCAGGCGGCGCCCGACCGAATCTCCGGCCCCGGGCACGTCTCCCCCGCGCTCCTCAGGGTTCTCGACCGACTCGACGACACCCCCGCGCTCGTGATCTCGGCGCTCGGCGAGACGCTCGCGCAGAACCGGCTCGCCGCCGCGCTCCTCGGGGACCGGTCGGCGGACGCGGGGTGGGATCGCTACGAGCCGTACCGGTGGTTCGCGCACCCCGGATCCGCCCGCGCGCACTACCCCGAGAGCGACCACGCGCGCCAGAGCCGCGCGCAGGTCGCGGCGCTGCGCCAGGCCCTCGGCATGCTCGGCGCGCGGGGGCGGGCCGCGGAGCTCGTCGCGGAGCTCGAGAAGACGTCCGCGGAGTTCCGCGCCCTGTGGGCGCGCCAGGAGGTGGGGCGCCGCTTCGCCGAACACAAGGTGCTCCTGCACCCCGAGGCGGGAGCGATCGAGGTCGACTGCCAGGTGCTCGCGACCGAGGACCGCGCGCAGGCGCTCCTCATCCTCACGCCCTCGGGCACGGAGGCCGCCGAGCGCCTGCGCCTCGTCGGCGTGCTCGGCACGCAGGCCTTCGCCGCGGGGGCGTCCGGCTCCTAGGCCCGCGCGGCCCGCGCCACCGCGACGCCGCGCGCCGCGAGCGTCATCCCCACCACCACGGCGGACGCCACAATCGCCGCGACGCCCGTCACGTCCGAGGCCGGCTCGTCCGTGAGGCGCGCGACGGCGATCCACACGATTCCCCAGCTGAGCGAGATCGCCGGGGCGAGCCGGCCCTGGCCGCGGACCGCCAACAGTACGCCGAGCGCCGCGGCCACCGCGAGGACCGCGACGGCCCACACCTCCGGGGCGAGGCCGAAGCCCGCAAAGCCCGCCGCGACGAGGACGGCGGTGGCGTTCGCGACCGTCGCGATCATGACCCAGCCGAGGTAGAGCCCGATCGCGCCGTCGGTGACGATCGTGTCGACGAGACCGCGCGGGGCGGACCGGCGGAGGATCTGGAACGAGCGGCCGAGCACGGCGACGAGCGCCGCGATGACGACGAGGCTGAGGGCGAGCAGGCCGGCCTGGACGACGAGGATCCACACGGCGTTCAGGACGAGGGAGGCGGTGACCCACCAGCCGAGGGCGCGGTGGCGCGGATCCGTCCGCTGCGCGGGGAGCGCCTGCCAGACCGCGTACGCGAGCATGCCGGTGTAGATCACGCTCCAGATCCGGAACGCGCCCGTGCCGGGGGCGAGCAGCGTCGAGTCCGAGTCGAGGAACCCGCCCGCCGCGTCCTGGATCGGCGTGCCGACGGTCACGCCGGATCCGACGAACGCCGCGGCGATCGCGAGGATCGAGCTGACGAGGACGACCCACGGCCGCCACGCGTCTCCTGCTCTGGTCGATGTCATCGTGCGCCTCCCCGATCGTTGCGTGGCGCCAGCCTGACCGCCCGCGCGGCCCGCGTCAACCGGACGCGCCCGGGTCCTCAGCGCGCCGCCCGGCCGCGCGCGGCGAGCGCGTCGAGGGCGTCCGCCTCCCGGGCCCGGGCGGGCGCCGTGTCGGAGGGGAACGGCGCGAGCTCGGGGTGCGAGGTCTCGAAGTAGGAGACCTCGTCGCCCGCGCGCCGCAGGTCCTCGGCGCGCTGGGTGAGGCGCCCCCAGGCGGCGGCCGCGGCGTCGGGGTCGCCGAGGCGGAGGTGCGCGATCCCCTCCCAGAACGTGTGCTCGCCCGCGGTGCGCTCGAAGACGGCGAGCGGATCCGGCCCCACGGCGCGCCGCCAGGCGTCCGCCGCGCCCGGGTCTCCCGCCGCGGCGAGCGCGTCGCCCAGCCGCACGAGGCGCTCGACGGGGCGCGCCGCCGGGTGCCGGCCCTCGCCGAGCGAGGCCGGCGGGACGAGCCCGCCCGCGAGGAGTCGCGCGGCCGCGGACGGATCCGCCGTTATCGCCGCCCGGTCGCACTGGGCCCGGTCGAAGGCCGCGATCGCGCGCCCCTCGCCGCCCTCGAAGGGGCGGAACCGGCGGGAGGCGAGGATCTCCTCCGCCTCGTCGAGGCGGCCGGCCGCGAGGAGGAGCTCGACGTGGCGCAGCGCGAGGTCGTCCCGTGCGCCGAGAGCGGCGGAGAACTCCTCCAGCCGCGCGAGGCGGAGGGCGGGGTCCGCCCCCTCGGCCGCGGCGAGCACGTCACGCTCGAACACGAGGCGCGCGTCGGGCCGGGCCGCGAGCGCCCGCGCGAACGCGGCGTCGGCGGACGCCGACTCCCCCGACAGCCCCCGCGCCACGGCGAGATTGCGCCAGGCGATCGGATCCGCCGCGCGCGCGCACGCGCGCTCGAGCGCCCGGGCCGCGTCGCGGATCCGCCCGGCGTCCAGCAGCCACATGCCGTAGAGCGCCCCGGCGACGGCGTCGTCGGGGTCCGCGGCGAGGGCGGCGACGAGCGCGTCGTGCTGGTCGAGCCCGGCCGGGAACGCCAGCGCGCCGTCGGCCGCCCGGGCGGCCCGGCGCTCCGCGGCCGCGCCCGCGGCGTCGCCCGCCCGCTCGCGCCAGAGCGCGCGCAGGTAGAGGCGGATCGGGCCGGCCTGGCCCGCCGACGGCACGGCCGCGGCCGCCTCGTCCGTCACGGCGAGGGCGACGCTCACGGCGCCGGCGCGGGCGAAGTCGGCGCCCACGTCGAGCGGCGTGCGGGCGTCGGGCCACGGCGCCCCCGCCCACGCGGCGAGCGCGGGATCGAGCGGATCCGCGCGGTGCGCCTCCGCGACCTCTTCCGGCCCCGCGCCGCGGGCGAGCAACAGGATCCGCGCCGCCTCGGGGATCGCGCCCGCGGCCTCGGCGAGGCGAGATGCGTCGTCGGCCCGGCCGCCCCGCAGCGCGATGCGGGCGCGCGCGAGCGAGGCCGGGCCCGCCCACGCCGCGTTCCAGGCGGCCTTCGCGTACGCGCGGTCGGCGCGTAGGGCGTCGCCCTGGCGCTCGGCGATCACGCCCGAGAGGTAGGACGCCTCCCCGTCGCGTGGGTTCAGGTTGCGACGCGTCTGCCGCGCGAGCGCCGCGTCGACGAGCGCCCGGGCCGCGTCGTCCTCGCCCCGGGCGAGCCGCCGCCACGCGAGCGCCGTGGCCGCGCGCTGGTCCCCCGGATCCCGCGCGAGCGCCTCCTCGAGGTACCGCTCGGGCGAGCGGCTCGGGTGCCGGTACTGCTCGAGGTGCGTCGCCGTAACGACGAGCTCGTCGCCCCCGGCGATCTCGCCCGGATCCGGCGGCGCCGTCGCGACCCAGGGCTCGGCCGGCTCCGCGCGCCGCTCGGCCCAGCGCGCGAGCACCCGCCCGCCGTGGGACACCCGCACCTCGAGCGCCTCCTCGCCGCCGTCGACGGCCCCCGCGAACGCCCGCTCGGGCGAGAGGTCCGCGCGCCACGAGGCGATGACCTCACCCGCCCGGAGCGCCTCGATCGCGGCGCCCTCGAACCGGCGCGCGGCGAGGATCCGGATCCCCGTGCCGCCTCCCTCGGCCGCGACGGCGATCGCGAGGTCGCGCGTCGCCTCGCGCGCGGGCCCGGTGCCGTGCAGCGGCATCCAGGCCTGCGTGAACCGCTTCGTCTCGCCCGGCAGCAGCCAGGCGAAGTCCGGCTGGTTGTCCGTGTACACGCCCGCCATGAGCTCGACGTACGGGCCGTCGGTGTCGGTCAGCTGCGCGTCCCACGCCCGCCCGATCTCGCCGTCGCCCCACGTCCACTGCTTCTTGCCCGGCGAGATGGCGGGGTCGGCGACGTGCACGAATCCGGCGTCGCGGTCGTGGTCGTAGCCGCCGAAGAAGCCGCCGTCGGTGTCCGTGATCATGTACGACGTGGGCACCGGGATGTTGCGGTAGATGTCGATGCGGTCGGCGCCCGGGCGCTCGGCGGCGAGGGCTGGATAGTCGACGCCGTAGTACGGGCGGTCGGCGCGGGGGAAGGCCGTGATCGCCCGGCGCGCGTGGTCCGCGACGAAGGCGACGTCGTCGGGGAAGAACGACTGGTAGTTCTCGTGCGAACGGGCCGCGACGTTCGCCCACCACAGGAAGGTCTGCGGCTGGGAGGTGCGGTTGTGCAGGATCGCCTCGACCTCGACGGCGGACGACCCGGGCTCAAGCCGCACCCCGTGCGTCCCGTGCAGGCGCTGGAGCGGATCCAGGTCGCTGTGCCACACAACGACGGAACCGCCGGGCTCGCGCTCGATGCGCGTCTGGACGGGGAGGAAGGTGCCGGGCCGGTGGTGCTGCGGCCAGTTGAACTCGATGCCGCCCGAGATCCACGGGCCCGCGAGGCCGACGAGGGCCGGCTTGATGACGTTGTTGCGATACAGGAAGTCGTAGCCGGCGACCTTGTCGTAGCCGATGTGGATACGCCCGCCGATCTCGGGCAGGAGCATGAGGCGCACGTAGGCGTTCTCGAGGTGGATCGCCTCCCACGCGCGCGGGCGCTTCTCGTGCGCCACGGAGTCGATCATCGGGAGCGGGTATACGCGGCCGCTCGAGCCCTGATACACGCGGCGGTCCAGGAACAGCGGGTACGGATCCGGCTCCCCCGGCTCGTACGTGTCGATCTCGACCGGCTCGGACCAGCAGGCGACGCCGCCGGCGGACAGGATCGCGGCCTGGTCGGCGGGTGCCGCGGGGAGGTGGATGGCGCTCGGGGGCGGTGTCGTCGTGCTCACGGGGGTGACGCTACGGGCCGGCGCGAGGCGGATCCATGGGCGAAGCGTGCGGGCGCCTGGACGATTCGACGGATCCGTATGCGACGATGAGCGCATGACACGCGTCGAGGGGTTCCACCGGCAGAGGCTCTGCGTGCTGCCCCGGCCGCTCGTGGCGGCGGCGCTGGAGCGCCCCGTCACGCGGCGCCTCGTCGTGACCGACGCCGGGGTGTTCCCGCGGGCCGCGGGCCACGTCAGGCGGCGGCCGCGCGGGGCGGACGAGGCCATCGTCATCGTGTGCGCCGCGGGCTCGGGGTGGGTCGAGGACGCGGGCCTACGCACGCGGGTGGGGCGCGGATCCGCCGTCGTCCTGCCGGGCGGCGTGCCGCACGCCTACGGGGCGGACGAGACCGACCCCTGGACGATCTGGTGGTGCCACGCGCGCGGGTCGGACCTCGCGGAGCTCACCGAGGCGACGGGCACGCGGCCCGGCCGCCGGGTGCTCCCGCTCTCCCGGGCCGAGCGCGCCACCGCGCTCATCGACGAGGCCGTTGGCGCCCTGCAGGCCGGCGTGACGGCGCCGCACCTCGCGGCCGCCGCCGGCGCCGCCTGGCACCTGTTCGCGCTCCTCGCGGCCGACGGCGCCCTCCCCCGCGAGGGGACGCCCGTGGAGCGGGCGCTGCGCTACCTCGAGGAGCGGGTGGACGGATCCGTGCGCGTCGCCGAGCTCGCGAGCCTCGTCGGCGTCTCACCCTCGCACCTGTCCGCCCAGTTCCGGGAGGCGACGGGCGGCGGCATCACCGCCCACCACAACGCACTCAAGATGGCGCACGCGCGGACCCTGCTCGACACGACCGACCTGCCCGTGGCCGAGGTCGCGCGGCGGGTGGGCCGCGACGACCCGTTCTACTTCTCGCGGCAGTTCGCGCGCGTGCACGGGGTAAGCCCGAGCGCGTACCGCGCCGAGCGCAAGGGGTGACCTGGCCGGAACGCCGCGCGGCCTGGACGATCCGCGGATCTCTCGCGCAGACGCGCCCTGCGCCCCGTAGCGTCGGCGGGATGAGTGGATCCGCTCCCCTGTGCATTCGCCCGCCCCGCGCCGCCGACGCCGCGCCCGCCCCGCTCGACATGGGCGGGGGCGGGATCGCCGTCCGGCAGACGCACCTCGAGCGCGACGGGCGGCCGTGGTTCCCCGTCATGGGCGAGTACCACTTCAGCCGCGACCGGCCCGAGAATTGGCGCGCGGAGCTCGCGAAGATGCGCGCGGGCGGCGTGAGCGTCGTCGCGACCTACGCGCTGTGGATCCTCCACGAGGAGGTGCGCGGCGAGGTGCGCTTCGACGGGCCGCGGGACCTCCGGCGCTTCGTCGACACGGCCCGCGAGGTGGGCCTCGACGTCGTCCTCCGCGTCGGCCCGTGGGCGCACGGCGAGACGCGCAACGGCGGCTTCCCGGACTGGGTGCAGGCGCTACCGATCGCCCACCGCACGGACGACCCCGCCTACCTCGAGCTCGTGCGCGGCTGGTTCGCGGCGCTCGCGGGCGAGCTCCGGGGCCTGGCGTGGGGCGACCCGATCGTCGGCGTGCAGGTCGACAACGAGCTCTACGACCAGCCGGGCCACCTCGCGACGCTCCGCCGGATGGCGGAGGAGGCGGGCATCGGCGCCCCGCTCTGGACGGCGACCGGGTGGGGCGGGGCGCAGCTGCCGGCGCGCGCCGTGCTGCCGGTGTACGCCGGCTACTCCGACGGGTTCTGGGAGGAGGCGGAGACGGGCTGGCCCGCCTTCGGCCGCACGCACTTCGCCTTCAGCGCGATGCGCGACGACCTCACGGTCGGCGCCGACGTGCGCGCGGGGCTCGGCGCCGCGACGGCGCGGGATTCCGCCGCCGGGCCCGAGCCGGATCCCTGGCCCTTCGCGACGTGCGAGCTGGGCGGCGGCATGACCGTCGCCTACCACCGGCGCCCCCTCGTGGATCCGGAGGACGTCGCGGCGCTCGCGGTCGCGAAGCTGGGGAGCGGATCCGCCTGGCAGGGCTTCTACATGTTCCACGGCGGCCGGCACCCGATCGGGCGCACCACGACGCAGGAGTCGCAGGCGACCGGCTACCCCAACGACGTGCCCGTGACCGACTACGACTTCTTCGCGCCCATCGGGTCCGAGGGCCAGCTCCGGCCGCACTTCCATGCCCTGCGCGCGCAGCACCTCGCCCTCGCGCAGTATGGCGCCGACCTCGCGCCGCTGCCGGCGGTGATCCCCGCGGACCCGCGCCTCCGCGCCTCGCTCCGCGGCGACGACCGCGGCGGCTGGCTGTTCCTCGGGAACCACCAGCCGGCCGCCGAGCCGCTCCCGGGGGTGCCGGGCGCGCAGGTGCGCGTCGAGCTCGCCGCCGGCGCCGTGACACTCCCCTCCCGGCCCGTCGACCTGCCCGCGGGCGCGACGGCGTGGTGGCCCGTGCGGCGCGTCGTCGGCGGGATCCGCCTGTCGGCAACGGCGCAGGCGCTCACGGAGGTGGCGGGGCCGGACGGCCCCGTCGTCTTCCTCGGCGCCACGGCAGGCGTGCCCGTCGAGCTCCACGTCGACGCGGCCGACGCCCGGCGCGTCCTCGGCGCGGCCGTCCGCGACCGGGGCGCGGACGGCGCGGTCGCGCTCTCGCCGGACGCGGAACCCGGCCCGGGGTGCGAGGTGAGGATCGGCGAGACGACGTTCGTCGTGCTCGACCCGGCGAGCGCCGCCGCGCTCTGGCGCGGCGAGGTCGCCGGCCGCGACACCGCGATCGTGTGGGAGGGATCCGCGTGGTTCGACGGCGGGCTGCACGTCGTCGCCCCCGCGGCCGACGCGACCCTCCTCGCGTGGCCGCCGCTCGGCGACCTGCCCGCGGAGCCGGGCGGCTCTTCCGTCCTCGCCCGGCACGCCATCGCGGCGGATCCGCGCGCGGTGACGCCGATCGCGGCACCGCGCCTCTCCCCCGTCACCGCGCCGGTGCGCGCGGGCGGCAGCGCCGGGCGGCTGTCCGCGCCGACCGACGACGACTTTGCGGCGCTCGCCCCCGCGCGCCTGGAGATCCCCGACGACGTGTTCGACGGCGCGGACCGCGCGATCCTCCGGCTCGAGTGGACGGGCGATGCGATCCGCCTGACGGCCGGCGGCGCCCTCCTCGCCGACCAGTTCTGGTCGGGCCGGCCGCTCGAGGTCGACCTCGCCCCGCACCGCGCGGCGATCGCGCGGCACGGCCTCGAGGCGCGCGCGTTCGCGTGGGATCCCTCGACCCGCGTGCACGTGGATCCGCGGGTCCGCCCGCGCGCGGACGCGCCCGTGCTCGAGGTGACCCGGGCCGAGGTGCGCAGCGAGCGGATCCGCGTGCTCCGCTGACGCGCGCCGCCTTTCGCGGGGCGCCGGGCGCTGTCAGGATGAGCGCATGACCGCCATCGCGAACGCGAAAGTGACTATCGTCGGCGCGGGGGCGGTGGGGTCCGCGACCGCGTACGCCACCCTCATCCGCGGCGCCGCGCGCAACGTCGTGCTGTACGACATCAACGCGGCGCGCGTGACCGCGGAGGCCCTCGACCTCGCGCACGGCGCGATGTTCACGGGGTCGAGCGCGGTGATCGGCACGAGCGACATCGCCGACACGGCCGGCTCGCACGTCATCATCGTCACCGCCGGCGCCGCGCAGAAGCCCGGCCAGACGCGCCTCGAGCTCATCGAGACGAACGCGCGGATCTTCCAGACGATGATCCCCGAGCTCGTCGAGGCCTCCCCCGAGGCGATCGTCATCATCGTGACGAACCCGTGCGACGTGCTGACCATGCTCGCGGTCGAGCAAACCGGGGCGGACCCGGCCCGCATGTTCGCGTCCGGGTGCGTGCTCGACACGTCCCGCCTGCGGTGGCTGCTCGCGGAGCGCGCGGGGGTCGCGACGACCTCCGTGCACGCCTACATCGCGGGCGAGCACGGCGACACGGAGTTCCCGCTCTGGTCCACCGCCCGCATCGGGCCCGTTCCGCTGTTGGAGTGGACCCGCGACGGCAGGCGCGTGTTCTCCGCCGAGGAGCTCGACGGCCTCGCGCACGAGGTGCGCACGGCGGCCTACCGGATCATCGAGGGCAAGGGCGCCACGAACTACGCGATCGGGCTCTCGGCGACGCGGATCGCCGAGGCGGTCCTCCGCGACGAGAACGCGATCCTGCCCGTGTCGACCGTGCTCGGATCCGTGCAGGGCATCGACGGTGTGGCGATGTCCGTGCCGTGCGTCGTGGGCCGCGGCGGGGCAACGCCGATCGCCGAGACCGAGATGTCGCAGGGCGAGCTCGACCTCTTCCGCGCCTCGGCCGAGACGCTCCGCAGCACGGCGGACCGGATCCGCGGGTAGCGCCCGGCCCGGCGCCGCGGCCCGCTCAGAACGCCGGCACGTCCTCCAGCGCCGGCGCGCGGTGGGCACGCACGTCTTCCAGCGCCGCGCGCAGCTTGCCCGAGCGGTCGTCGATCACCCGCGCGTAGCCGAGGCGGGTGGCCTCGGCGCGGCGCTGGCTCGCCTGCGTGACGGGCCGCACCTCGCCCGCGAGCGACAGCTCGCCCGCGGCCGCGATGTCGCGCGGGACGGCCCACTGGCGCAGCGACCCCGCGACGGCGATCGCGATCGCCAGGTCGGCGGCCGGCTCGGTGAAGGTGACCCCGCCGACGGTCGAGACGTACACGTCCATGTCGCTCGTCTTGATGCCCGCGCGCCGCTCGAGCACCGCGAGCACCATCGCGACGCGGCTGGAGTCGACGCCGTGCACGATCCGCCGCGGGTTCGGCGCCCCCGTCGGGATCGTCAGCGCCTGCACCTCCACGGGCAGCGCGCGCTTGCCCTCGAGCGCGATGCCGACGCAGGTGCCGGGCTCGGGGTCGCCCTGCGAGAGGAACAGGCCCGACGGATCCGGCACCTCCTGGATCCCGTCTCCCGCCATCTCGAAGCAGCCGACCTCGTCGGTCGGGCCAAAGCGGTTCTTTAACGCCCGCACGAACCGCAGCGCCGTCTGCCGGTCGCCCTCGAAGTGGCACACGACGTCGACGAGGTGCTCGAGCACGCGCGGGCCCGCGACCTGCCCGTCCTTCGTGACGTGGCCGACGAGGATGATCGGCAGCCCCCGGTCCTTCGCGACGCGGATGAGCGTGGAGGCGACCTCGCGCACCTGGCCGGGCATGCCCGCCGCGCCGTCCTGCATGCTCGAGGCGACGGTCTGGACGGAGTCGACGATGACGAGCTCGGGCTGGACCGCATCGATGTGGCCGAGCACGGTCGCGAGGTCGACCTCGCTCGCGAGGAACAGCTCGTCATGCAGGGCACCCGTGCGCTCGGCGCGTAGCCGCACCTGCGCGACCGACTCCTCCGCGCTGACGTAGAGGACGCGCCGCCCCTCGCGCGCCGAGCGCGCGGCGACCTCGAGCAGGAGGGTCGACTTGCCCACGCCGGGCTCGCCCGACAGGAGCACGGCGGCGCCCGGCACGATGCCGCCGCCGAGCACGCGGTCGAACTCGCCCACGCCGCTCGGCCGCCGCGGCGCCTCGCTGGTCTCGACCTGCGTGATGGGGCGGGCCGCGGCAGTCGGCGCGAGCGACTGCACCCCGCGCGCGGCCACGCCCTGGCGCTGTCCCTGCTCGACGACCGTGCCCCACTGCTGGCACTCGCCGCAGCGGCCCACCCACTTAGGCGTCGTCCACCCGCATTCGGAGCAGACGAACGCGGGTGCCGGGGGTCGCTTGGTGGCCATGATCCCAGGCTAGATCGGACCACCGACATCCGCGCTCGCCGGGCCCGCCGATGTCGGACCCCCGGCGTAGCGTGGGTGTCGTGACCCACCCGACCCGCGTCCTCTGGATCGCGATCCTCGCCTCGTTCGTGTCGTTCCTCGACGGCACGATCGTCAACGTCGCGCTCCCCGCGATCGACCGCGAGCTCGGCGGCGGCCTGTCGACGCAGCAGTGGGTCGTCGACGGCTACCTCATCACCCTCGGCGCGCTCATGCTCGTCGCCGGGTCCGTGAGCGACGCGTTCGGGCGCGCCCTCGTGCTGCGGGTCGGGCTCGTGGGCTTCGGCGTCGCGTCGGTCGCGATCGCGGCGGCGCCGGATCCGGCGTTCCTCGTCGCCGCCCGCCTCCTGCAGGGCGCCGCGGGCGCCTTCCTCGTGCCGAGCTCGCTCGCGCTGATCACCTCGACCTTCTCCGGCGCCGCGCAGGCGCGCGCGATCGGCACGTGGACGTCGATGACCACCGGCGCGATGGTGGCGGGGCCCGTCATCGGCGGCGCCCTCGTCGACCTCGCCAGCTGGCGGTGGGCGTTCCTCCTCAACGTCGTCCCGGTCGCCGTGACCCTCTGGCTGTGCCGCGGGCTGCGCGATCCGGAACGCGCGCCCGGCGCCCGGGTCGACCTCCTCGCCGCGGCCCTGTGCGTCGCGGGCCTCGGCGGCGTCGTCTTCGCGCTCATCGAGCAGCCCCGGCTCGGCTGGGCGAGCCCCGCGACGATCGCGCCGCTCGCGGGCGGGGCGGCGCTGTTCGCGCTGTTCCTTCTGCGGCAGCGCTCCGCGCGGCACCCGATCCTGCCGCTCGACCTCTTCCGCGCCCGTAACTTCTGGGCCGGCAACCTCGCGACGGTCTTCGTCTACGCCGCCCTCGCGCTGAACGGCTTCGTCGTCGCGATCTACCTGCAGCAGGGCGCGGGGCTCACGGCGACCGCGGCGGGACTCGCGAGCCTGCCCATCACGATCCTCATGATCCTCCTCAGCTCCCGCGCCGGCGCGCTCGCGGGGAAGTGGGGCGCGCGCGTGTTCATGACGGCGGGCCCGCTCCTCATGGCGGCCGGATCCCTCCTGCTGCTCACCGTCGCCCCCGACTTCCACTACGCCTGGCAGGTCCTGCCGTCGATGCTCGTGTTCGGCCTCGGCCTGTCGCTCACGGTCGCCCCGCTGACCTCGACCGTGCTCGGCGCGATCGCGCCCGAGCGCAGCGGCATCGCGAGCGCCGTCAACAACGCGATCTCCCGCGTCGCCGGGCTCATCGCGGTCGCGGCGATCGGCTCGATCGTGGGCGGCTCGCTCGACCTCGACGGCTTCCACCGCTCCGCCGTCGTCGTCGCGGCGCTGCTCGCCGCCGGCGGCCTCGTGTCGTGGGCGGGGATCCGCACGCCGCGCCCGGCGCCCAAGCCGGCCTGAGGCCGCGCGAGGTTATCCGACGTCGCCGTCGACGTAGACCCAGCGACCGCCGCGGCGGGCGAAGCGCGAGTGCTCGCGGAGCTCGCCGGGCCCGCCCGCGTCGACGTAGCGCGCCGTGAAGTCGACCGTTCCCGCCTCGCCGTCGACGGCGGATCCGTGCACGGTCAGGCCCGTCCACGACAGGCCCGGATCCGCGGACAGGTCCGCGGGGCGCGTGCGCGGGTGCCACGAGCGGGCGAGGAAGAACACGTCGCCCGTGGCGAAGGCGGAGTACCGCGCGCGCATGAGCTCCTCGGGCGTCTCCGCCTGTCGCTTCCCGGCGTGCAGCGGGCCGCAGCACGCGGCGTAGCTCGCGGATCCGCAGGGGCAGGGATCCGCCATCACGCCTCGAGGGCGGCCAGGAGGTCGGCGGGCGAGGCCTGCATGGCGTGCGGGCCCGCGATGTCGAGGAAGACGGTCGTGATCGTGTCGCGGTACTCGGTGAGGAACGCGCGCAGCCAGGCGGGCGAGTACACGCCGACGCCGGGCGGCAGGTTCTTTGGCTTGTTGCGGGCGTCGCTGAACAGCAGCAGCGCGACGTCGCCCGAGGCCTGGTCGCGGTACGTCCAGACCTCGCCGCCGTCGAGCGGGTTGTCGCGGGGGCCGGGCTTGATGAGCGGCACGACCGTGTTGCCGTTGCGGAGGGCGAGGGCGACGGCCGCCATGTCCTGCTTCTCGAGCGCCTGCGCGAGCGCCTCGGAGCGGAACTGCTTCGGGTCGGCGGCCACGGACTTCTTGCGCGGGGAGGCCATGCCTCCAGGGTACGCGGTGCCGGGCGCCGGGCGCGGTCAGTACAGGAGGAAGCTCGTCGACTGCGACATAACCTCGCCGAGGCGCACGGTCAGCGCGTAGGTCGCGCCGCCGCCGACGGCCGCCGGCCGGTCCTCCGCGTCGCACGTGTCGGTCGCTGAGCGGGTCCGGTCCCACGTGATCGGCGACGTGGACGAGACGGTCTGCCCGGCGGCGAGCGTGACCCACTGGTCCGCGGATCCGCTCTGGCAGTCGGTCGAGCGCCACCAGGTGTCGGACCCGCTGACGATCTCGAAGCGCTGCTGGCTCGTGCCGACGTTGAGGACGCAGTCGAGGGATCCGACGTTCGTCAGCTCGAGGGAGATCTGCGGGTTCTCGCCCGCGGCGTAGGAGTCCTGGTCCGTGACCGCGGACACCTGCAGCGCGCCGTTCGCGCACGCCTCGGGCTGGTTTTCGGCAGACGGGGTCGCGGCCGGCTCGGCTTCCTCCGTGGGCAGGAGCGTCGGGACCGGATCCGGCACCTCCTCGACGGCGGACGTGTCGGACGAGAGGAACGGGAGGTTCTGCCACGGCTGCGCGGCGACGAGCCAGCGGATCCCGAACACGAGCCCCACGACGATGCCCGCGAGGAGGGCGAGCGCGAGCACCCCGACGACGAGGCGTCGGCGCCGGTACACGGCTCTCGAGGGCCTGCGCGGCCGCGGGTTCTCGCTCACGTCGAAAGACTAAGCCGCGATCGTCACGCGAGGCGCTTGAGCATGCGGGTGTTGCCCAATGTGTTGGGCTTGACGTGCGCGAGGTCGAGGAACTCGGCGATGCCCTCGTCGGGGCTGCGCACGAGCTGCGAGTACACGTCGGGCGAGACGACCTGCTCGCCGATCTCGGCGAAGCCGCGGCGTTCGAAGAATGCCGTCTCGAAGGTGAGGCAGAACAGGCGGGTCAGCCCGAGCTCGCGCGCGTTGGCCTCGAGCGCCTCGACGATGGCGCGACCGACGCCGCGGTGCAGCCAGTCATCGGCGACGAGGAGGGTGCGCACCTCGCCGAGGTCCTCCCACATCACGTGCAGCGCGCCGCAGCCGATGACCTCGTCGCGCTCGTCGACGGCGACGAGGAACTCCTGCGTCGCCTCGTAGAGGACGACGAGGTCCTTGCCGAGGAGGATCCGCCGCATCACGTACGGCTGCAGCATGCCGTGCACGGCCTCCATGTCGGCGGCTCGCGCGGGGCGCACGCTGAAGTTCGTCATCGACGTCAGGGTATTCCCCCCGCCTGGCCGCCGCCTCGGAGCGACGCGCGGCCGGTCAGCCGCGCGCGCGGCGGCGGATCCGCACCACGGCCCACACGACCGCGGCCACGACGGCGGCCGCGGCGAGCCACGGGACGAGGAATCCGACGGCGATCACGAGCCCGTTGAGGAACCCGACGAAGCCGTTCCAGCCCGCGAGGAGGCCGTCGGAGAAGCCGCCCGGATCCGCGGATCCCGCCGGCTGCTCCCGCACGAGGTCGACGTAGAGGGTCGCCATGTCGACCTGGCCCTCGAGCTGCTCGAGCTGCCCGCGGTAGGCCTCGAGCTCGGCCTGCCGCTCCGCCAGCGCGCGCTCGGCGTCGAGCAGGTCGGACACGCTCTCGGCCTGCGCCATCAGCTCAGTCAGCCGGCCGACGGACGCCTCGGACGCCTCGATCCGCGCCGCGAGGTCAATCGCCTGGTCCGTGACGTCGTCCTGCGAGACGGAGGTCGCCGTCACCTCGCCGAGCTCCGCGAGGTCGGCACGCGCGGCGTCGAGCGAGGCCGCGGGGATCCGGAGGGACGCCCACCCGGTCCGCGCGTCCTCCTGCGCGCTCGACAGGGTCGGATCCGCGCTCGAGACCCCGAGCGACTCGACGTACCCGTCGTACTCGGCGGCGAGGTCGACGAGGTCATCGGCCGAGCGCGCGACGTCCGGCACGACGACGGTGGCCGAGGCGGTGCGGATGATCTCGCGCTCGGCCGCCGCGGCGCTCTCCTCCGACGCCGCATCCGCGGCCGCGCCGTCGGGGGCGACCTCCGTCGTGACCGCGTCGCCCGGGAGGGCCTCCGCGTCGCCGAGCATCTCCGCCTCGCCCACGTACCCTCCCCCGGGCGCGATCGCCTCGTCGGCGGTGCTCTGGCCCGCAGGCGGGGACACGAGCGGCACGATCGCGACGGCCGCGACGACGACGGCTGCGGCCGCAATGCCCGCGCCGGCCCATCGCCTCCGGCGCGTGCGCGCGGAGCGGGCGGTGCGGATCCGGTCGAACGTCGCCGTCTCCATCGCCCGCACCCGCTCGTCGGATACCGGCGGCAGGGTCACGTCGTCCATCACGATTCCTCTCTCGTCGCGGCGCGCAGCCGCGTGCGGATCCGCGAGAGCCGGTTGCGCACGGCCCCCTGCGTGATCCCCAGTTCTGCGGCCGCCGCGGCGTACGCGTAGCCCGCCGTGACGCACAGCGCGAAGATGCGCCGGTCGGTCTCACCGAGCCCGTCGACCTCGCGGGCGATCCGCTCGGCGAGGTCGGCCGCGATGACCTGGTCGGCGACGTCGACGGTGTCAGGCTCGCGGTCGTCCGCGGCGCCGGCGAGGTGGGCGCGCTCGGTGCGGCGGGAGCGGATCCGGTTCGCGGCCGTCTTGCGGCAGATCGTCGCGAGCCACGGCAGGGCCGACGGGCCCTGCAGCTCGATCTCGCGCAGGCGCCGCCACGCGACGACGAAGGTCTCCTGGACGACGTCCTCGGCGTCGGCAGCGTCGCCGAGGAGGCCGTGCGCCACCCAGTACACGGGGCGGGCGTAGGCGCGGAACAGGTCGCGGAAGGCCGCATCGTCGCCGCGCGCGGCGCGCGTGAGGAGCGCCTGGTCGCCGGTGTCGTGGGTCATGGGTCCGCCCGTCGTCGGGTGAGCATTCGTGTCTCACCCTGAGAGTGTCGCGACAGCGGCGATCGTCTCACCCCGGCGCGGATCCGTGACCAATCCGTGACCTCCGCGCCCGCCCCGGGCACGCGAAATGCCCCACCGCGCACGGTGGGGCATTTCGGTCGGGGATTACTCGCCGAAGGCGGTGATCTCCGGGGTGGCGGGGATGTCGCCGCCGGTGTTCACGCCGACGGAGAGCTTCTCGCCGCGGGGCTCGTTGTGGAAGGTGAACTTCTTGTCCTCGACGTCGACCTTGATGTGGTGGCCCGACTCGAGCTGGCCCGAGAGCATCGACTCGCTGAGGCGATCCTCGATCTCGCGCTGCATGGCGCGGCGGAGCGGGCGGGCACCGAGCGACGGGTCGAACCCGATGTCGATGAGGCGCTCCTTGGCGGCCTGCGTGAGCTCGATCGACATGTCGCGGTCGAGCAGGCGCTCGCCGAGGCGCTTCGTGAACAGGTCGACGATCTGCAGCAGCTCGGGCTTGGTCAGCTGCGGGAAGACGATGATGTCGTCCACGCGGTTGAGGAACTCGGGCTTGAAGTGCCGCTTGAGCTCTTCGTCGACCTTGCCCTTCATGCGCTCGTAGGTCGTCTGCTGGTTGCCCTCGACCTGGAACCCGACGGGGCCGCCCGCGATCGCGGAGGATCCGAGGTTGGTCGTCATGATGATGACCGTGTTCTTGAAGTCGACGATGCGGCCCTGACCGTCGGTCAGGCGACCCTCCTCGAGGATCTGCAGCAGCGAGTTGAAGATGTCGGGGTGGGCCTTCTCGATTTCGTCGAAGAGGACGACGGAGAACGGCTTGCGGCGCACCTTCTCGGTGAGCTGGCCGCCCTCCTCGAACCCGACGAACCCGGGAGGGGCTCCGAATAGGCGCGAGACGGTGTGCTTCTCGCCGAACTCCGACATGTCGAGGGAGATCAGGGCGTCCTCGTCGTCGAAGAGGAACTCGGCGAGGGCCTTGGCGAGCTCGGTCTTTCCGACGCCGGTGGGGCCGGCGAAGATGAACGAGCCCGAGGGGCGCTTCGGATCCTTCAGGCCGGCGCGCTGGCGACGGATCGTCTTGGAGAGGGCCGCGATGGCCTCCTCCTGACCGATGACGCGCTCGTGCAGCGCCTTCTCCATGAAGACGAGGCGGCTCGTCTCCTCCTCCGTGAGCTTGAACACGGGGATGCCGGTGGCCTGCGCGAGGACCTCGGCGATCAGGCCCTCGTCGACGACGGCCTTCGTCTCGACCTCGCCCGAGCGCCACTGCTTCTCGAGGCGGAGGCGCTCGCCCAGGAGCGCCTTCTCCTCGTCGCGGAGCGCGGCGGCCTTCTCGAAGTCCTGCTCCTCGGAGGCGATCTCCTTCTGCTCGCGGACCTTGGCGATCTTCTCGTCGAACTCGCGCAGCTCGGGCGGGCTCGAGAGGATCGACAGGCGCAGGCGGGCGCCGGCCTCGTCGATCAGGTCGATGGCCTTGTCGGGCAGGAAGCGATCCTGGATGTAGCGGTCGGCGAGGTTCGCGGCCGACACGATCGCGCCGTCCGTGATCTGCACCTTGTGGAACGCCTCGTAGTGGTCGCGGAGGCCCTTGAGGATGTTGATCGCGTGCGGCAGCGAGGGCTCGTTGACCTGGATCGGCTGGAAGCGGCGCTCGAGGGCCGCGTCCTTCTCGAAGTGCTTGCGGTACTCGTCGAGCGTCGTCGCGCCGATCGTCTGCAGCTCGCCGCGCGCGAGGAGCGGCTTGAGGATGCTGGCGGCGTCGATCGCGCCCTCGGCGGCGCCCGCGCCGACGAGGGTGTGGATCTCGTCGATGAAGACGATGATGTCGCCGCGCGTGCGGATCTCCTTGGTGACCTTCTTGAGGCGCTCCTCGAAGTCGCCGCGGTAGCGGGATCCGGCGATGAGCGAGCCGAGGTCGAGCGAGTAGACCTGCTTGTCCTTGAGCGTCTCGGGCACGTCGCCCTTGACGATCGCCTGCGCGAGGCCCTCGACGACGGCGGTCTTGCCGACGCCGGGCTCGCCGATGAGGACGGGGTTGTTCTTGGAGCGGCGGGAGAGGATCTGCATGACCCGCTCGATCTCCTTCTCGCGCCCGATCACAGGGTCGAGCTTGGCGTCGCGCGCGGCCTGCGTGAGGTTGCGGCCGAACTGGTCGAGGACCTGCGAGCCGCCCTTCGCGGATCCCTCGCTCTGCTCCTGCCCCGTGGGCGCGACGCCGACGGGCTCCTTGCCCTGGTAGCCACTGAGGAGCTGGATGACCTGCTGGCGCACCTTGTTGAGGTCGGCGCCGAGCTTGACGAGCACCTGCGCGGCGACGCCCTCGCCCTCGCGGATGAGGCCGAGGAGGATGTGCTCGGTGCCGATGTAGTTGTGGCCGAGCTGCAGCGCCTCGCGCAGGGACAGCTCGAGCACCTTCTTCGCGCGCGGCGTGAAGGGGATGTGGCCGGTGGGCTGCTGCTGGCCCTGGCCGATGATGTCCTGCACCTGCTCGCGCACGGCGTCGAGCGAGATGTCGAGCGACTCGAGCGCCTTGGCGGCAACGCCCTCGCCCTCGTGGATCAGCCCGAGCAGGATGTGCTCGGTGCCGATGTAGTTGTGGTTGAGCATCTTCGCCTCTTCTTGGGCGAGCACAACCACACGACGGGCACGGTCGGTGAACCTCTCGAACATGACACTCCTCCGGGCGCTGGGGCCATTCGGCGACACGATGACTCGCGTCGTGGTTCCACGGTAGTCACCGCCACCGACACCGGGAGCCGTGTTCGCCGTGGGCATATCCGGCCGTTCCCGGGCGCGAGCCGGGCGCCGTGGTACAGGCGGACCCGCGGGGCGCGTCACCTAACGCGCGCAGAACTCCTCGAACGCGGCGAGGAACGTCTGCTCGTCGACGACGGGGACGCCGTAGGCGGCGGCCTTCTTCGCCTTTGTCGACTGGGTCGCGGGGTCGGCCGCGACGACGACCGCGGTGCGCTTCGTGACGCCGCCCGTCTCCAGGCCGGCGGCCGCGACGAGGTACGCCCACTCGTCGCGGTCGCGGTCGAGCGCGCCCGTGAAGACGACGCGACTGCCCGGCTCGAGGCGGATCCGGGCGGCCCGGGCCGCGGGCGCGGCGGGCGGATCCGCGGGCACCGGCAGGTCGAGAACGGCGGCGATCTGCGCGAGCTCGGCGCGCTCCGCGCCCGTGACGACGCCGTCCGCGCCGGCCTCCGCCACGGCGGCGGCGAGGTAGTCGGCGTGGAGGCGGCGCCGATCCGCGGGGTCGATGCGCGCCGCCTCGGCGATCGCGTCGAGGCGCCAGTGCTCGTCAACGGAGATGACGCCGTCGTCGAGCACGCGCTCGACGAGGTCGAGGTAGACCGCGCCGCCCTCGTCGGCGAGCGGCGCGGGGACCGAGACGCGCTTCCAGACGGGAGGCTCGGGATCCGCGGCCGCGGCGCGCTGGCCGCCGCGCGCTTTCCCGGGCGTCCGCTGCTGCCGCGGGCGGGCGGCCGCGCCGGCGCCCAGGCGGCCGGCGGCGACGTGCGAGCGCCACTCGGCCTCGTGGCCGACGCGGCGGTCAAGCGCGGCGAGCACCCGGCTCGTGGCGCGGGCATCGTCGAGGGCGGCGTGCGCGGATCCGATCTCGATCTCGAGCAGGCTGCACACGTCGGCGAGCTTGGCGGCCCCGAACGCGCGCCGCGACCACAGCATCGTGCACAGCGCCTTGAACTCGTCGTCGATCGTGTGGCCCTGCCCGGCGAGCTCGGCGCGCAGGAACCGCACGTCGAACGCCTGGTTGTGCGCGACGAGGGTGCGCCCGTCGAGCAGCTCGGTCACGCCGGCCGCGACGTCGCCGAACAGCGGCGCGTCGGCGACGTCGCTCGCGCGGATCCCGTGCACGTGCGTCGCGCCCACGTCGCGCTGCGGGTTCACGAGGGTGCCCCACTCGTGCTCGATCTCGCCCGCGTCGTCGACGAGGACGACGCCGATCTCGACGATGCGATCGCCGCGCTTCGGCGAGAATCCGGTGGTCTCGAGGTCGAGAACGGCGTAGGGCATGGCGAGCCTTCCGGGGCGTCGGGTGCGGGCGAGACCAGTATGCCGGAGGGGTCCGACACGGCGCGCGTCAACGGAAAAGCGGGTCAGCAGCACGGTTGGGGGCGCGGACCGCGGGGTGTCCGTCAGGAACGGACGGCGCCCGCGAACGCGGCGCGCAGGCGCTCCCGCAGCGCGGTGTCGTGTACGTAGACGTACGTGCCCCGCATCCCGCGCGT
Source organism: Microbacterium excoecariae (assembly GCF_011326725.1). Classification (GTDB taxonomy): domain Bacteria; phylum Actinomycetota; class Actinomycetes; order Actinomycetales; family Microbacteriaceae; genus Microbacterium; species Microbacterium excoecariae. Next base: position 100,149 of record NZ_JAANCO010000001.1, read on the forward strand.
CATCAGCACGACGTAGATGTTGACGATGAACTCTCGCAGGTCGTCGTCGCTGGGGGCGACGCCGAGCATCCGGTTCGCTTCCTTGCCCTTCGCGTCGAAGTAGCGCGAACGGTCGGCACGCGCCGTCTCCGTGACCGGATCCCAGGTGAGCTCGGGGCCGATGATGACGCCCGCGTAGTTGAGGTCGTAGCCCTGGACGGTGTGGATCGAGCCGACCTCGTCGACGGATCCGGGCGAGTTGATCCAGTCGACGACCCGCGAGTTCCAGCGCATCGCGAGCCCGTCGACCTCGATGTCGAACGCCGCCTTGTCGCCCTTCGACCGCCACGGATACCCGTACCCGCCGAGCATGCGCGCGAGGCCCGACTCGGCGTCGCGCCGGGCGATCTCCTCTCGCATCGCGACGGGAGAGTCGAAGAAACGGAAGTCGTAGTCGCCGAGGTCGATGGGCCGGGCGGATCCGCCGAGCGCGTCGCGCACCCACCCGACGTAGTCCACGCCCGCCTTCACGCGCATCTGCGTCATGAGGTGGTGCCAGTGGCCGGATCCGCGCGCCTCATCGCGCAGGTCGCGCTGCGTGTCCTGGTCGATATCCGCCGGCCGAACGCTCTGCGCGCTGTCCATGAGGAAGATCTGGTGCGTGCTCTGCGCGCGGATCCAGTCGACCTGCGTATACGCATAGTCGTCGGCGCCGAACAGGCGCTCGTTGATGAGCCGGTAGTCCCGGTTGCGCACGCCCGAGGACTGATTCGACCGGCGCGTGAGGCGGTGCGTCTCGTCGACCACGAGGAGGTCGTACGCCTCGTCGCTTTCGCCGACGTCGAACGGCGTCAGCACCATGTCGGCGCTGAGCCCCGGCGTCCGCGCGAAGACCCGGCGCACCGATTTCCGCAGCGACTGCTGCGGGACGACGAACCCGATCCGCAGTCCGCGGGCGAGCTCCGGATACCCGCGCAGGAAGTAGTCGGCGAACACAGAGTCGACCTCGAACGCGTCCGCGTCGTCGGCCGTTCCGATGTCGCGGAGGAGCTTGAGAAGGTAGATCGCGACCACGGTCTTGCCGGTGCCCGGCCCGCCCTGAACGACCGACATGCTCGGTGCCGCAGCCGCGAGGTCGGTGAAGAGCGCCTCGAGGATGCCGTCGACCGCCGCGAGCTGATCCGGGCCCAGCGCCTTGAAGGGCGAGAGCTTGAACAGGTCGCTGTTCTCGATGTCGCCCCGCGACCGCGTGAAGATGCCCTCGGCACGCAGCGCCTCGAAGATCTCGTCGAACGTCTCGCGGTATCGGGCGCGGTCGAAGTAGTCGGCGTCGGTGACGCCGTCGTTGCGGTTGCGCACCTGACGGGATCCGTCGCCGCCGAGATAGCGGATGAGGTGCGACTCGAGGTCGAGGCAGGCCGACTTGTTGAACTCGTCGCCGAGCACGATCCGCGCCTGCGTCATGGTGCGGTTGCGCGAGGCAGGATCGCGGTGCTGCCGCAGTCGCTTGGCGGCGTTGATCGTCTCCCCGACGTAGACGGATGAGGTGTCGTTCAGGACGTAGACGACCGGCCAGTTCGTGAACTGCTCCCCAGCGGTGGCAAGCGCCCGAACATCCTGATCCGTGAACGGGCGCCGTTCGAGACTAAAGCTCGTCATACTTCGCGCTCCGGCCGCGGGCCTTGTCGACGGGGTACTTGGCGCGCGTTGTCGCGAGCTTCGCGCGGATCAGTTCTAGCGGATCCGCACCGATCCGGTCCGCGAGGAGCAGGCAGTATGTCAGGACGTCCGCGAGCTCACTGCGCACGCCATCGAGGTCGGCTGGCTCGCCCCACTGGAACTCTTCAAGAAGCTCGCCCGCTTCGATCGCGACGGACTTCGCGAGGTTCTCGGGGGCATGAAACTGCGCCCAGTCCCGCTCGGCGACGAACGCGCGGAGCTCGCTCTGCACTTCCTCGACCGACATGCGCGCCAGCCTAGCGCGGGGCCGACAAGCGGCCTCCACGGCTTCTCCGCCCGACCCTCAGGATCCGCCCGCTCGCAACATCCCGTAACGCGCCGGAATAGCCCCGGGGATCCGCCCGTTGGGCCCCGTCGTGCCCGCGCGCAGGCCGCGCCGGCGCACGCACCATCACCGACCGGGAGAACCATGAGCACCACCACCCCGCGGGCGACGGCGACGAAGAAGCGACCCTTCTACGCCTCGTTCGGCTTCCAGATCATCGCCGCGCTCGTCCTCGGCATTGCCCTCGGCCTCGTCGCGCGCCAGACCGGCGCGAGCGCGGAGAACCCGACGCCGCTGTCCGACACCCTCGGCACGATCGGATCCTCGTACGTCACGATCCTGCGCGCGGCCGTCGTGCCGCTCGTGTTCACGGCGATCGTCGCGAGCATCTCGAACCTGCGCCGCGTGCAGAACGCCGCGCGCCTGGCCGGCCAGACGCTGCTGTGGTTCGCGATCTCCGCGTTCATCGCCGTCATGATCGGCATCGCACTCGGCCTCATCATCCGCCCGGGCGACCGCGCGGGCACGGGCCTCGAGGAGGGCGAGCCCTCCTCCGTCGGCTCCTGGTGGAACTTCCTCCTCGGCCTCGTGCCGCAGAACTTCCTCGGCCTCGGCGTGAGCGGATCCGTCGACGAGACGGGCGCTTTCAGCGGATCCGTCACCTTCAACATCCTGCAGATCATCGTCGTCTCGGTCGTCGTGGGCCTCGCGGCGCTGCGCGCGGGCCGCAAGGCCGAGCCGTTCCTCGCGTTCACCGAGTCGCTGCTGAAGGTCATCCAGCGCGTCGTGTGGTGGATCATCCGCGTCGCCCCGATCGGCACGCTCGGCCTCATCGGCAACGCGGTCGTGCAGTACGGCTGGGAGCGCCTCACATCGCTCGTGTGGTTCACGATCGCGATCTACGTCGGCCTCGCGCTCGTCCTCTTCGTCGTCTACCCGCTGCTCGCGAAGGCCAACGGGCTCTCCATCAAGCAGTTCTTCACGGGCGTGTGGCCCGTGACGCAGTTCGGATTCGTCAGCCGCTCCTCGCTCGGCACGCTGCCCCTGACGCAGCGCGTCGCGGAGCGCAGCTTCGGCGTCCCGCGCGAGTACGCCTCGTTCGCCGTGCCGTTCGGATCCACCACCAAGATGGACGGCTGCGCCGCCATTTACCCGGCGATCGCCGCGATCTTCGTCGCGCAGTTCTTCGGCATCGAGCTGACGTTCATCCAGTACGCGCTCATCGTGCTCGTCTCGGTCGTCGGATCCGCCGCCACCGCCGGCACGACCGGCGCGACCGTCATGCTCACGCTGACGCTGTCGACCGTCGGCCTGCCGCTCGAGGGCGTCGGCCTGCTGCTCGCGATCGACCCGATCCTCGACATGGGCCGCACCGCCGTCAACGTCAGCGGCCAGGCCCTCATCCCGGCGATCGTCGCCAAGCGCGAGGGGATCCTCGACATGGACCTCTACAACGCGCCCCGGAACGGCCTGCCGTTCTCGGAGGAGGACGACGACGCCGAGGAGTCCGTGGAGACCGCCGGCGCGACCCGGTAGGGGTTTCGCCTTGGGGGCCGGATCCGTGGGGTCCGGCCCCCTTCGCGTGCGGCGGGCTACGCGCAGGCGACGGCGACGGCCTCCGCGAGCGTGTCGGCCGGGGTGTTCCCGTGCGGGGAGAACCGGACCCGGTCGTCGTCGATCAGGGTGGTCGAAAACCCCGCCGCGGCGAGGCGGGCGTGCACGGCGGCGGCGCCGGCGAAGCGCGCGACGACGATCCCCGCGTGCTCTTCGGGGGTCACGACCTCGGCGCCGCGATCGGCGAGCGCCCGGCGCAGCATCGCGGCCTTGCCGGCGACGGACGCGGCGACGCGACCCACACCCGCCTCGACGACGTCGCGGATCCCGGCTGCCAGCGCCGCCGAGGCCGCGGGCGAGCCGTTGGTCATCGTGAAGCGGCGGGCGTCGGCCCGGCGCGGGTGCTCCTCGCCCGAGTAGACCCCGCTGTCGGTCACCCCCGTCCAGCCCGAGAGCGCGGGCACGAGCCGGTCGAGCGCGCGGTCGGAGAACGCGGCGAAGCCCGTCCCCCACCCCGCGCGCAGCCACTTCTGCCCGCCGGAGACGACGACGTCCGCCGCCGTCCAGTCCTGGTCGACGACCCCCATCGCCTGGATCGCGTCGACGACGAGGAGGCGATCGCCGATCGCCTCCCGCAGCGCGGCGAGGTCCGCGCGGAAGCCGGTGCGGAAGCTCACGGCGCTGACCGCCACGGCGACCGTGTCCGGCGTGAGCGCGGCGGCGATGTCCTCCGTAGCGCCGGGCCGGCGCGGATCCGCCGCCTCGACGAGACCCAGCGAGATGCGGCCCGCCTCCGCCGCGCGCCGCCACGGGTAGAGGTTGGCGGGAAACTCCGCGCGCGGGACGAGCACGCGCCCCGCGGGCACGGCGAAGGCCGCCTGCATGAGCCCCGTCGACGTGTTCGGCGAGACGACGACGCCGCGGGCGGGAAACCCCACGAGGCCCGCGGCGGCCGCGATCGCGTCGTCGTCCGCCGCGTGTAAGCCCGCCGCGGGCTCCCCCGCCGCCGCGCGCCGATCGATGTCGTGCGCGGCGGCGAGGACGCGCGCCGTCGGCGGGCCGAAGCTCGCGTAGTTCAGGTAGCGCGCGAGGCTCACGCCGGGCGCTCGCCGTTCACCCGGCGCGGGATGCCCAGCGGATTCGCCTCCTGCAGGGTTGCCGGCAGCAGCGCGTCCGGGACGTTCTGGTACGCCACGGGGCGCGCAAAGCGCTCGATGGCCGCCGTCCCGACCGACGTCGTCGCCGACGCGGTCGTCGCCGGGTAGGGACCGCCATGCTGCTGCGCGTGCGTGACGGACACGCCCGTCGGCCACTGGTTCCAGAGCACCCGCCCCGCCCGATCCGCGAGGGCGGCGAGAAGCGCCGGCGCGATCTCGTCGTCGTCGTTCCCCACGATCGTGGCCGTCAGCTGCCCCTCGAGGCGCGCGGCGACCTCGAGCAGCTGGGCCTCGTCCGCGTAGGTCACGACGAGCGCGGCGGGGCCGAACATCTCGGCCGTCAGCGCGTGCACGTCGGCCAGGACCGCGTCGATCGACGTGCGCAGGAGCGCGGGCGCGGGGCCGGCCCCCGCGGATCCCTCCGCCAGCGCCGACACCCCGCCGTGGCCGCGGACGCGGTCGAAGGAGGCGGCGAAGCCCGCCGCGATGCCCTCGTTCAGAAGCGGGCCGCCCTCCGGCAGGCCCGCCGCCGCGAGCGCGTCGAGCACCGCGGACCCCTCGGGAACGAACAGGAGCCCCGGCTTCGTGCACAGCTGGCCGGCGCTCCCCGTCACCGAGGCGACGAAGCCGGACACGATGCCGTCCACGTCACGATTCGCCGCCGACCGCGTCACGAACGCGGGGTTGACGCTGCCGAGCTCCCCGAAGAACGGGATCGGCACCTCGCGGGCGTTCGCGATATCGAACAGCGCCCGCCCGCCCGCGATCGACCCCGTGAAGGCGGCCGCGCGGATCTCGTCGGCGCGCAGCGCGCGCACGCCCGCCTCGGTCCCATAGACCGTCTGGAAGAGGTCCGCCGGGGCGCCCGCCTCTGCGAGAGCGGCCGCGACGACCTCCGTCGTAGCGGCCGACAGCTCGGGGTGCGCGCCGTGCGCCTTGACGACGACGGCGGATCCCGCGGCGAGCGCGCTCGCCGAGTCCCCGCCGGCCACCGAGAACGCGAACGGGAAGTTGCTCGCGGCGAACACGAGCACGGCGCCGAGCGGCTCGAGCTGGCGGCGCAGGTCCGGCCGGGGCGCGCCCATGGGCCAATCCGGATCCGCGTGGTCGATGCGCACGTCGAGCCAGGATCCGTCCCGCACGACGTCGGCGAACAGGCGCAGCTGGAACGTCGTGCGGCGCAGCTCACCGCGCAGGCGCGCCTCGGCCAGGTGCGTCTCGCGCTGCGCGACGGGCACGAGGCGGTCGGCCGCCGCGTCGAGCGCGTCGGCGACGGCCTCCAGCGCCTCCGCGCGGTGCGCGAGCGGGGCCGCCTTCCAGGCGGAGGCGGCGCGGGCCGCGCCTCGAACGATCGCGTCCACCTCGGCTGCCGTGGTGTCGCGCGGGGTCGTGATGTCGGTGTGCGTCATGCGTGTTCCGTCCGTGTCGATTCGTCTTCCGCGAGCGCCGCAATGTCGCCGAGCCGCACGGGTACGCCGAGCGGGCGCTTCGCGAGGGTGTCCAGGTCAGCGGCGGTCGGCGCCTGGCCGGTCTCCGCGGCCACGAGGCCGGCGAGCGCAAAGCCGCACACGCGCCCCTGGCACCAGCCCATGCCGGGGCGGGCGGTCACGCGCACGTCGCGCGCGTCGTCCGCGCCGAGGCAGCCGACCGTGTCGGTCGCCTCCGCCGCCGTGACCTCCTCGCACCGGCACACGAGCGTATCCGGCGTCAGCCAGCGCGACCAGGCCTCGGGCACGGGGCTGGCGCGGTGCATCCCGACCGCGAAGCGGCGTCCGCGCGCGATGCGGCGGCGCAGGCGCCGCGCGTCGCGGCCGAGCGCGTCACGGCCCGCGTCGGCGGCCGCCGCGCGCGCGGCGAGCGCCCCCTCGGCGCACGACTGCACGGCGCCGCCGATGCCCGTGGCCTCGCCCGCGGCATACACGCCGTCGAGCGTCGTGCGCTGCGCCTGATCGACCTCGACGACGAGGGAGGCGTCGACGTCGACGCGCGTTCCGAGCCCGAGCCCGACCGCGAGCTCCAGCTGGGGCGTGAAGCCCCAGCCGAAGGCCACGAGATCGGCCTCGACCTCCCGCGCCGTGCCGGGCCGCGGGTTTCCGCGCCCGTCGACCTTCTGGAGCGTCACGGCGGAGGCGCGGCCCTCGCCGCGCACCTCCGTCACGACGGTCCGCGTGTACAGCGGGACCCGCGAGCGCACGAACTGGGCCGCGTAGCCGACGCCCTCGAGGAGCTTGCCAGGCTCCTGCAGGGCGCGCAGCGGCGTGCGCGCCCAGCGCGAGAGCGCGTTCGCGTCGCACACGGCGACGACGTCGACGCCCGCCTCGGCGAGGCCCGCCGCCACGGAGAGGAGGAACGGGCCGGTCCCGGCGACGACCGCGCGGCGCCCCGCGGCGACCTGGTTGGCCTTCAGCAGCGCCTGGACGCCGCCCGCCGCCATGACGCCCGGGAGCGTCCAGCCGGGAACGGGAAGCTGGCGGTCGTACGCCCCCGTCGCGAGCACGACGCGCCGCGCGCGCACCGTGCGCTCCGCGACCGGGACCGCGTCGCGCCCGACGGAGGGCGTGGTGTGGAGCGCGAACCCCGCGCCCTCGGCCGCCGCCCGCCACACCTGCCGGCCCGCGACGTGGCGCACGCTGCCCGCGCGCACCGCGCGCTGCAGCCGGTCGCGCAGGTCCGTGTAGCGATGCCAGTGGTGGTGCCCCGTCGACTCCGGCCGCGCGAACGCGGCGCGGTGCCGCTCGTCCGGATGCCGCCAGTACTGGCCGCCCGTCTGCTCCGCCGCGTCGATGAGCGCGACGCTCAGGCCGAGGTCGGCGGCGGTGACGGCGGCGGTCAACCCGGCCGGTCCCGCGCCCACCACCGCGAGATCGACCATGCGCTCAGCCGTCACGACGCACCCGCTCCGAGACCGGGGTGTGCGGATCCGCGCTCTCCACGACCTGCCCGGCGCGCGCCGGCGTGACGCACGCGCGCTGCGCGTGATCGCCGTCGACCGTCACGAGGCAGTCGTAGCAGACGCCGATGCCGCAGAACAGGCCGCGCGGGGCGCCGCCACGGCGCGTCGTGCGCCAGGAGGAGATCCCCGCCGCCATGAGCGCGCCGCCGACGGTCTGCCCGTCCCGGAAGGGCACCGGCGACCCGTCGAAGGTCAGCGCGGGCCGCGTCGAGCTGTCGGTCATGCGGCAGACATCCTTTCGAAGCGATGGGGGCGGAACGGCGCGAGGCTCATGTCGGGCTCGCCGCCCGTGAGGGCCTGCGCGAGGAGCTTCGCGATGCCGACGGACAGCCCGATCCCGGCGCCCTCCTGCCCCGCGGCGTGCCACAGGCCCGGCAGGCGCGCGTCCTCGCCGATGACGGGGAGGTGGTCCGGGCAGTAGGGGCGAAAGCCCGAGTAGGTGCGCAGGAGCGACAGGTCCGCGAGCGCCGGGAAGAGCCGCACGGCGGCCTGGGCGATCCGCGCGACCGCCTCGCGCGAGAACGACGCGTCGAACCCGACCCGCTCGCGGCTGGATCCGAGGAGCACCGTTCCGCTCGGGGTGCCCTCGACCACGGGCGAGACCTGCAGCCCGGCGTCCGAGCTGGCGACGTCCCCGACGTAGCCGGCCGAGTACACCTTGTGGTGGATCGTGACGGGAACCGGCTCGGTCACCAGCACGAACCCGCGGCGCGGGAGCACGGGCAGCTCGAGGCCCGCGAGCTCGGCGACGTCGCCGGCCCACGGCCCGGCGCAGTTGACGACGGCGCCGCCCGAGATGACGCCCTGGGGCGTTTGCACACCGACGGCGCGGCCGCCGCGCGTGACGATCGCCTCCACGGGCGTGCGGAGGAGGACCTCGGCGCCGCGCTCGCGCGCGAGCCGCAGGAGGTGGTGCGTGGCGAGGATGGGCTGCACCTGCGCGTCGCCCGGGTAGAAGGCGCCGCTGGACAGCGCGGGGTTCGCGTACGGCTCGAGCTCGCGCACCGCGTCCATATCGTCGAGGAGCTCCACCTCGATCCCGAGGGAGCGCTGGTGCGCCGCGAGCTTCTCGAGCGAGGCGGTCGTCGCGGCGTCCTCCGCCACGATGATGCCGCCCTTGGTCTCGAACTCCCACGCGTCGCCGTGCTCCGCGAGGTCCTCGCGCCACACGCGCTGGGAGTACAGCGTCAGCTCGAGCTCGGGGCCGAGCTCCTTGTCCGAGACGAGGAGGTTGCCCTCGCAGCGGCTGCTCGTGCCCGACGCGATGCCGCCGCGCTCCACGACGACAACGCTCAGCCCCGCGGCCGCCGCGAAGTAGGCCGTGGCGGCGCCCATGACGCCCGCGCCGATGACGACGACGTCTGCCGACCGGGCGCTCACGTGGCCTCGGGAGCGTCCGCGGCCGACCAGTCGGTCAGCACGTGCTCAATGTGCGCCGTGACGAGCGCGCGGGCGCGCGCCGCGTCGCCCTCCTCGATCGCGTCGAGCATCGCGTGATGCTCCTGGGCCGACGCCGCCAGGCGCCCCTGCTGGTGGAGGCTCGACAGGCCGAACAGCCGCGTCTGCGAGCGCAGCGACGCGACGAGGTCCGACAGCCGCCGGTTCCCGGCGTACTGGAGCAGCGCGAGGTGGAACTCGCCGTCCTCGGTGAGGTAGCTCACGAGGTCGCCCTCCTCGGCGAACCGCACGATGCGGTCGCACTGCGCGCGCAGCGCGGGCAGCGCCTCGGCCGGGATCAGCGGCGTCGCGATCTCGACGGCCGGGGGCTCGAGGAGGAGGCGGAGCTGGGTCACCTCGACGAGGTCCTGCTCCGCGACGTCCGTGACCTGGAAGCCGCGGTTGGGCATCGCGACGACGAGGCCCTCGCGCACGAGGTCGAGCATCGCCTCGCGGATCGGCGTGGCCGAGACGCCGAACTGCTCGGCCAGGCTCGGCCCGGAATACACCGCACCGGGCTGCATCTCGCCGCTGATGATGGCCGAGCGCAGGGCGCTCTTGACCGTCTCGCGGATGCTCGGCTGCTTCTTCAGCCGGACGACGTTGCGTGCTGCGGGCGTGCTCATGGCGTCTCCTCCTCGGGGCCCGGGGCTCCCGATAGCCCGAGCACGTCCAGAAGGTGCTCGGCGATAGCCAGATCTTCCCAGGACATGCCGACGCCCGCGAATACGGCCGGGCGACCCGGGGTGCGCCGGACGGCGCCCGCGACGAGTTCGCGCACGTTGGCGACGGCCTGCGCGCCGCCGGTCCAGTCCGCCTCGGCGCGCGCCTGGAGGAGGTTGCCGCTCTCGCGGAAGGCCGACGCGCGCGCCTCCACCACGAGATCGGATCCGCGCACGAGGTCCGCGGCAAGCTCGCGGTGCGCGGGGCCGTGGGCGCCAATCGCCGCGACGACGGCGTCCGAGCGCACGTCGCCGAGCGCGAGCACGGGTGCGGACGAGGAGGTCGCGGTCACGACGACGTCGGCGGCGGCCACCGCCGCGGCGTCTCCCGCCTCCGCGGCGATGCCGTCGGCGCGGAGGCGCCCGAGCAGGGCCTCGACGCGCTCGGGGGTACGGCCGAGGATGGAGACCCGCTCGACGGGGAAGATCTCGTGGAGCGTGCGCACGTGCGCCTCGGCCTGCGGGCCGGATCCGAACACCGCAAGGCGATCGATCCGCTCGCGCGGCCCGCCCGGCGCGGCGCGCAGCAACCCGCGGATCGCCGCCGCCGTGACGGCCGGGGTGCGCAGCGTCGTGAGCTCCGTGCCGTCGAGGAGGGCGACGGGCCGCAGGGTGCCCGCGTCGAAGAGGAGGTACCAGGCGTGGATCTTGGGGATCCCGCGGGCGGGGTTTCCGGGTGCGACGGTCGCGACCTTGACCCCCGCGTGCGCGGGCGACTCGGCGGGCATGAGGAGGAACTCCCCCGCGCGGAGGGGGCGGAACAGCCGCGGCGTGTCCGCCTCGACGTCCTGCCCCGCGGCGAGCGCGCGCTCGATCGCCGCCACCGCCTCGGCGCGCGTGAGCGCGCCCCGGATCTCCCCCGCGCCGACGACCGGGATCCCCGCGCTCACAGCTGGAACCCCTCCGGGAACGGATCCGACGGATCCAGCATGTACTGCGCGGTCCCCGTCACCCAGGCGCGCCCCGTGATGGTGGGGATGACCGCGGGGATGCCGGCGACCTCGGTCTCCTCGACGAGCCGGCCCGTAAAGCGCGTGCCGATGAAGGACTCGTTGAGGAAGTCCCGCCCGAGCGCGAGCTCGCCGCGCGCGTGCAGCTGCGCCATCCGCGCGCTCGTGCCGGTCCCGCACGGGGACCGGTCGAACCACCCGGGGAAGATCGCCATCGCGTGGCGCGAGTGCGTGGCGGTCGAGCCGGGCGCCTCGAGGTACACGTGATGGCACCCGCGGATCCCCGGGTCGAGCGGGTGGACGGGCTCGTCCGCCTCGTCGATCGCCGCCATGATGGCCAGCCCGGCCGCCAGCAGGTCCTCCTTGCGCGCCCTGTCGAACGGCAGCCCGAGCTCGTCGAGCTTCACGATCGCGTAGAAGTTGCCGCCGAAGGCCAGGTCGTAGCGCACCTTTCCGTACCCGGGCACCGCGACCGTGCGATCGAGGCCCACGGCGAAGGAGGCGACGTTGCGGATCGTGACGGACTCCGCGTGCCCGTCGCGGACGGCGACCTCGGCGGTGACGAGGCCGGCGGGCGTGTCGAGGCGGATCGTCGTGACCGGCTCGACGACCGGGACCATGCCCGTCTCGACGAGCACGGTCGCGACCCCGATCGTGCCGTGGCCGCACATCGGCAGGCACCCGGAGACCTCGATGTAGAGCACGCCGTAGTCGGCATCGGGCCGCGTCGGCGGCTGAAGGATCGCGCCGCTCATGGCGCTGTGACCGCGCGGCTCGTTCATGAGCAGGCGACGCAGGTCGTCGCGATGGGCCATGAACCACTGCCGCCGCTCCTCCATCGTGGCCCCGGGCAGCGTGCCGACGCCGCCCGTGATGACCCGCGTCGGCATCCCCTCGGTGTGGGAATCGACGGCGTGATAGATGTGCTTCGTCCGCACGGTCTTCTCCTCGTCAGGCGATTAGCGGTAGCCCTTGGCCAGCACGGACTCCGTGTCGGCGATGATGCGCGTGCGGATCTCCTCCGGCAGCGGCATCCGCGGCGGCCGCGTGGTGATGCCGACGGGGGCGACCCCGGCGACCTCCTGCGACAGCTTGATGGCCTGAACGAACCACGTCTTCGAGTCCCAGCGCAACAGGGGGTGCAGGTCGCGGTAGATCTCGTGCGCGCGCGCCCACTTCGCCGGGTCGCCGGAGGTCGAGAGGGTGTAGAGCTCGACGGTCGCGGCCGGGATCGCGTTCGGGTAGCCCGCGACCCAGCCGACGGCGCCGTTGATCCCGAGCTCGAGGACGACGTCGTCGGATCCGATCGAGATGTCGAGGCCGGGCGCCTGCTCGCGGATCTCGTACGCGTGGCGCACGTCGCCCGAAAACTCCTTCACGGAGACGATCAGGCCCTCGTCGAACATCCGCGCGAGCAGGTCGGGGCGCAGATCCACCTTGGTGTCGATGGGGTTGTTGTACGCGAGCACGGGGAGGCCGACCGCGGCCACGCGGCGGAAGTGGTCGACGACCTCGTCGTCGCTCGCGCGGTACGCGTTCGGCGGCAGGAGCATGACGGCCGGGGCACCGTTCTCCGCGGCGTGCTCGGTGAGGCGCACGCTCTCGAGCGCGCCGTACGCGCCGACGCCCGGGATGACCGCGGCGCTCGCGGGGGCGGCCTCCACGGCCGTCAGGAACACGCGCTTGCGCTCCTCCTCGGTCAGCGTCTGGTACTCGCCGAGCGAGCCGTTGGGGATGATGCCCGTCACGCCGTTGCTCGTCGTGAAGCGGACGTGCTCGGCATACGCGTCGTATGCGACCGAGAGGTCCTCGTGGAAGGGGAGCGTGGTCGCGAGATTAACGCCGTGCCACGGCTTGCGCTCTGTCATGGGTGGCCTTTCTGCCGTAAGTACAATTGCAATGTTAATAGGGATCGCTCCCTCGTGTCCACTGCCCTCAGCGGGGCGGCAGCACGAGGCGCTGCCGGGGGGACTCGTTTCCCGCGCGATCGGTCGCCGAGAACTCGAGCACCTGCTCCTCCTCGCCGAGGCTGCGCACGAACGCCTCCTGGTACGTGGCCCAGAACGTGTCGGCACCGCCCCACTGGATCCGCTCCAGCCCGGACACCGCGTCGGCCGCGCGCAGGTCGATCTCGACGCTCGCGCCGAGCCGGCGCACGCGCGCCTCGGGCACGGGCGGAGCCGTGTCGATGGAGAGCTCCAGCGCCGCCGCCCCCGACCGGCCGGCGGCCGTCGTGGCGCGCGCCTCGACGCGCACGGCGCCCTCGCCGTCGACGGCGAACGGCCCCGCGTACGGACGCCACGGGCCGGCGTCGCCGCCCCGCACGAGGCGCACCTCGACCGACGGGGGGCGGGAGTCGGCGGAGCCCAGGTCGACGGCCGTCACGCGCACGCGCGGCCGCGCCGTGTACCACCCGGACGCCGCGGGCGGCTCCTCGGCGGCGACGACGACCGACGGCGGGACGGGGAGGTCCGCCAGCCCCGCGGGGACGATCCATTCCACCGCGTCCCCCGCCGGGCGCCACCCCGGCGACCCCCCGACGGCGACGCGGGACGACGCCGCCGAGCCTGCGCCATCCACGTCCGCGCGCGCGGCCGCGCCGAGCACGGCGTCGACCTCGTCGGGGGCGAGGAGCCCGTCGCGGCGCGCGGCGACGACGGCGGCCACCGCGCGGTCGCGGAACTCCGCCGCGGTGCGGGGCTCGGGCGCGCGCCAGATGTCGGTGAGCACCGAGGATCCGTCCGCACGCTCGCGCAGGGGTACCCCCGCGTCGACCCCCGCCAGCGCGACCATCCGCGCGCGGTCGCGGACGTACATGTGGTACCTCCGGTCGCTCCCGGTCCAGATCGGCTCGAACGCGATCCCGTCGATCCGGGGCGCCTCGCCCGGCGCGCCCTGGGGCGGATCCGCGACCAGGCGCCCGCCGAGCGCGCGGCGCCCCGCCAGCCCGACATCGAGGGGGGTGGTCGCGTCGCTGCGGGCGACGAGCAGGGTCGGCCCGGTCCGCACGGCGCAGAGCGTCGGGTCGTCCGGCGTGGCCTCCGCCGTCAGCACGGCGGGCAGGTCGATCTCGACGGCGTCGCCGGCGGACCAGCGGCGCCGCAGCGCGACGACCTCTCCCGGCGCGGCCGCGATCTCCTCGCCCGCGACCCGGACGCGCGCGGGCCCCGCGACCCACTCGGGGATCCGCACGTGCAGGGCGAGCTCCACCGGATCCGCCCCGCGCGGCTCGACGACCACCCGTGCGGCGCCGCCCCACGGCAGGCCGCCATCCACGCGCACGTCGACGCCCTGCGCGTCCCACAACAGGTGGGCGGGGGTCAGCATCCCGATCCAGAGCTCGGGCGCGCCCGAGGCGTCGCGGAAGAAGATCCCGTCGTGGTTCGTGACGTGGTTCTCGAGCCCCGTCCCGCCGCAGCAGGTCCCCGTGTTGTCGTACTCGGGCAGCGCCCCCGGGTCGACCGGGAACATGTAGGTGACCTCGGGGCTCACCTCCGACCGGGCGTCCCGGCGCGAGGCGAGGATGTGGTTCAGGGCGGCGTTCTCGGCGTAGGCGAGGAACCGCGGATCCCGGGTGTGCAGGAAGAGGCGCCGCGCGATCTTCTGCAGGTTGTACGTCGCGCACGTCTCCGCGTTGCGGCGCCCGATATCGCCCGCCACGGCGCCGGGCGGGCCCCAGAGCTCGCTCTCGCCCGTGCCGCCGTGCGCGTAGGTGCGGCCCGGGACGACCATGTCCCAGATTCCGCGCACCGCGTCGAGGTACCGGCGCTCGCCGGTGAGCTCGAACTGGCGCACGTAGCCGACCAGCTGGGGCAGGTGCTGGTTGGCGTGCATGTCCGTGAGGATGTCCTCGCCGCGCACGCCCGCGTCGATCAGGGCATCCATCTCAAACAGCCGGGCCGTCTCGAGGTGGCGCGGATCCCCGGTCGCGGCGCTCAGCCGCGCGAGCGTCTCGTTCATGCCGCCGTACTCGCCGGCGATGTAGAGCCCCCACATGCGCTGGATGCGCTCGGCGTCGAGCCGGGCCAGCCGATGCCCGACCCACTCACCCATCGCCGCGACGATCTCGAGCGCACGCGCGCTCCCCACCTGTTCGTGCGCGTCGAGCAGGCCCGCCATGATCTTGTGGCACGTGTAGTAGGGCGCCCAGATCTCGCCATAGGGCGCGAAGTCCTCGAGCCGCGCGAACTGCCACTCGCCGTAGGCGGCGAGGAACCCGGGATGGGAGAACCGTCCCGTCGCGGCGAGCGCGCGCTGCACCTCGCCGAGGCCCTCGACCATCTCGTGCGCCTTCGCGCGCAGCGCCGCGTCGCCCTCCGACGCCGCCGCGAACGAGAGCATCGACAGGAAGTGCCCGGCGTAGTGCCCGCGCAGGAGGTTCGCCGTCTGCGCGGCCTCGGCGCCGGGGTAGTCACCCTCGCCCCACGCCTCCTCCTGCGGGTGCCCGAAGCCCTCCCACGCTCCCGGCGGCTCCGCGCCGCGGGTGTCGAGGCCCGCGTTCGCCCGGAACACGGCGAGCATACGGTCGACCGGGTACGCGCGGGCGAGCTCGAGCATCGCCTCGCGCGACCGCAGGAAGACGCTGCCCGCGCCGTGGCGCACGGTGCCGTGCGGGAACGGCTCGAGCGCGGGGGGCGCGGCGGTCACCGCGCGCCCATCTGACGCCGCGCGAACTCCTCGACGCCCGCGGCGTCGATCGGGAGCGCGTCCGAGAGCACCTCGGATCCCGTCTCCGTCACGAGCACGTCGTCCTCGAGCCGCACCCCGATCCCCCGCAGCTCCGGCGGCAGGGTGAGGTCGTGGGCGTGGAAGTACAGCCCCGGCTCGACGGTCATGACGACCCCCGGCTCGAGGTCGGCGCCCATGTAGTCCTCGTAGTGGGCCTGGCTGCAGTCGTGCACGTCGAGACCGAGGTGGTGGCCGATGCCGCAGGCGAGGTAACGGCGGTGGTGCTGGCCCTGGGGCGACAGCGCCTCGTCCACCGAGACGGGCAGCAGGCCCCAGTCGTGCAGGCCCGTCGCGATGACCTCCATCGCCGCGAAGTGGAAGTCGAGATACGCGGTTCCCGGTCGGATCTGGGCGAGGCCGGCGCGGTGGGCCTTCTCCACGAGGTCGTGCACGTCCCGCTGGACGGGCGAGAAGGATCCGCTCGCGGGGAACGTGCGCGTCACGTCCGCCGTGTACAGGGTGCGCGCCTCGACGCCCATGTCGAGCAGCAGGAGCGCGTCGGGCAGGACCGGGCCGTCGCACCGCACCCAGTGGAGGGTGGGGGCGTGCGGACCGGACCCGACGATGGTGGAGTACCCGGGGCCGTTGCCGAGGGTGCGCGCGTGGCGGTCGAACGTGCCCTGCAGCCACCGCTCGCCGAGGCCCTCCTCGATCGCGCGGGGGACCTCGGCCACGGTCGCCGCGAACCCGGCGACGGACGCGTCCACGGCCTGGCGAAGCTGGGCGATCTCCCACGGATCCTTCACCATGCGCAGCACCGACACGGCGCGCTCGAGCTCGGCGGAGGCGGGCACCCCGAAGCGCCGCGCGGCGGCCGCGGAGAAGTGCGCGCCGCCGAGGCGATCCGCGTCGAACTCGGCGAGCGGGCGCACCTCGATGCCGAGCGCCTCGGCCCACGCGCCGAGGCCCGCCGTGGGCCCGACCCACAGCTCGCCGTGCAGCGCGTTGGCGAAGAACCCCGTCTCGCCGGGGCGGAAGGGCGCCGGCAGGAACAGGACGGCGTCGTGGCCGCCCGCGCGCGGGGTCATGACGAGAACCGCGTCCTCCGCCTGGCAGTTCGTCAGCCAGACGAAGGCGCTGTCCGCGCGAAAGCCGTACGACGCGTCGTCGTTCCGGACGGGCGCGACCCCCGCGGCCGCCACGATGGTCGCGTCCGGGAGGCGCTCGCCGAGGCGGGCGCGGTGCTCGGCGGCGGCCGCGGCGGCGCCGGCCGCGAGGTCCGGCGCCACGGGCTCGTCGGCCCATCCCCCGGCGATCCAGTCGCGGAAGGCGTCGACCTCCGCGAGGCGCGGGTAGCGCGTGCCCGCGTACGGCGGGCGCGGCAGGTTCGTCATGCTCGTTCTCCTCCCCGGTCGCGGACCAGCTCGCGCAGGCGCGTGAACGTGCGCCCCGAGCCGATGCCGTCGTGTTCAAACTCGTTGGTGACCCACCGGTCGGCCCCGCGGATCCGCGAGAGCGTGTCGAGCTGCAGCCCCGCGTCGACGTACATGTCGTCGAAGTAGACGGCGGCGGCCACGGGCACCTCGTTGGCGGCGAGCGCCTCGAGGTCGTACAGCGCGCTCCACTCGGTGCGGCGCGCGAGCTCGTTCACGGCCGGCGCGAACCCGCGCAACACCCGCGTCTCGTCGAACATCCAGGGGAACGCCATCTCCCCCGTGAAGAGCAGGGGGCGCCGGTCCTCCCCGAATTCCGGCCTCCGGTCCCGCTCGGCCTGCGCGGCCCAGGCCGTCGCGCCGCTGTCCGGGTCGCCGTAGATCGCCTCCTGCAGCGTCCAGAACAGCGGGTTGCCCGCCGTGGACGACAGCGCCTGCACGTCCTGCAGGAACGCCTCGGAGAACCGGCCCGGCCGCACGAAGGCCTTCTCGACGAGCCAGTGGATCCGCTCGTGCCCGGGCTTCATCCCGAAGTCGATCCCGAGCGACTGGAAGCGCCGCACCGTCAGGCGGTCGCCGTCCGGCAGCCGGACGTCCTCCGCCTGCAGCACGTCCGCGATGCGCGCGACCGCCTCCACATCGCCGGGGTACCGCCGGTACAGCTCGGCCGTCTTCGCGGCCACCCGGTCGAACGTGCGGCGATAGACCTCCGCGGCCCGGGGCGGGGTGCCGGGGACGCCGCCGCAGATGTAGCTCGCGCGGAGCGCGTCCGGTGCGAACGACAGGTAGGTGAGGGTGATCCAGCCGCCGAAGCTCTGCGCGAGAGTCGCCCAGCGGCGCCCGCCGTACACCTCGCCGCGCACGTACTCGAGGTCGCGGACGATCGAGTCCGCGCGGAACAGGGCGAGGTAGTCCGCGCCCGCCGCGCCGTCCCCGCGGTCCGCGACGACGCGCGCGTCGACGGGGGTGGATCCGCCCGTGCCGCGCTGGTCGACGAGGACGAGCCGGTATTCGCGCAGCGCCTCGTCGATCCAGCCGTCGCGCGCGAGGGGCCGCGGGTTCGCGCCGCCCGGCCCGCCCTGCAGGTAGGTGAGCAGCGGGGTCTCGGGGACGTCCCGTTCCGGATCCACGAGCTCCCGGATGAAGAGCTCGATCCGCTCGCCGTCCGGTCGGCCCCAGTCGAGCGGCACCTCCACGCGCCCCTCGCGCACCCGCATCCCGCGGAGCATGTACGTCGTCGTCAGGGTCATCGCGTCGCCTCCGTCTGCGCGGTCGCCGTTCGGCGCCGCTCCTCGGCCGCGCGCCTGCGCGCGTCCCACTCCGGCTCGATCCGAGGCACGGCGGCGAGGAGCGCGCGGGTGTACTCGTGCTGGGGATCCTCGAACACCTGGTCGCGCGCGCCCGTCTCGACGACCTTGCCCCGGCTCATCACCGCGACGCGGGTCGCGATCTGGCGCACGACCGCGAGGTCGTGGGCGATGAAAAGGTAGCCGAAGCCCTCCTCGGCCTGCAGCTCGCGCAGCAGGTTGATGACCTGGGCCTGCACGGAGACGTCGAGCGCGGAGACCGCCTCGTCGCAGATCACGAGCTTCGGGCTCACCGCGAGCGCGCGGGCGATGCCGATGCGCTGCGCCTGCCCGCCCGAGAACTGGGACGGGAGGCGGTTCGAGAAGTCGGGGTTGAGCCCGACGCGTTCCATGAGGTTCCGCGTGAACGCCCGGGCACCCCCGGGGATCCGCTTGCCCTGGTACGCCAGCGGCGCGGTCACGATGCGCTCGACGGTGTGGCGCGGGTTCAGGGACGAGAACGGATCCTGGAAGATCACCTGCACGGATCCGCGGAACCCGTGGAGCGCGCGCCCCGACAGCGCCGAGACGTCCTGCCCCTCGATCTCGACGCGGCCGGCGTCGGCGTCCATCAGGCGCGCGACGAGGCGCGCGGTCGTGGACTTGCCGGATCCGGACTCGCCCACAAGCGCGAGCGTCTCGCCGCGGTGCACCTCGAGCGAGACGTCGTCGACGGCGCGGAACGTCTGGGCCTTGCCCAGCAGCCCGCGGCGGCCCGTCGGGAACTCCTTCACGAGTCCGGTGGCGCGGCACAGGGGTGCGTCGGTCATCGCGTTCCTCCCGGGATGGTGGGCATCGCGCTCGTCGTGCGCAGGACGCCGATCTCGTCGTCGATGCGGGGCACGGCGTCGAGCAGCCGGCGCGTGTAGTCGGCGGCCGGGTCGCTAAAGACGCCCTCGGTCGTGCCGCTCTCGACGCACACGCCGTTGCGCATGACGACGATGTCGTCCGTCACCTCGCTGACGACGGCGAGGTCGTGGGTGATGAGGATAAGGCTCGCGCCCGTGTCCCGCCGGATCTCGGCGAGCAGGTCGAGGATCTGCGCCTGCACCGTGACGTCGAGGGCCGTGGTCGGCTCGTCCGCGATGATGAGATCCGGCTCCATCGTCAGCGCCATCGCGATCATGATGCGCTGGCGCATGCCGCCGGAGAACTGGTGCGGGTAGTGATCGACGCGCGTGGCCGCGTCGCGGATGTGCACGCGGTCGAGCGCCTCGATGGCGACGCGGCGGGCCTCGGAGCGGGTCACGCCCCGGCGGTGCGAGCGATACGCCTCCATGATCTGCGTCCCCACCCGGTAGTACGGGTTCAGCGAGGACAGCGGGTCCTGGAAGATCATCGCGATCCGGTCGCCGCGGACCTCCCGCAGGCGCTTCTCCGGAAGCGCCGTGAGCTCGGTCCCGTCGAAGCGAATCGACCCGGTCGCGGCGCCGCCCTTCGGCAAAAGCCCCATCACCGCCAGGCTCGTCATCGACTTCCCGGATCCGGATTCGCCCACGATCCCGAGCGCCCCGCCGCGGGGCACGGAGAAGGAGAGGTTGTCGACGACGTCAGCCGGGCCGGCCGCCGTCGGGAAGGAAACGGTCAGCCCCTCGACCGCGAGGAGCGGATCCGCCGCCGCGGTGGTGTGCTCGCTCATACTCGTGCCCCCGTCCGAACGCGCGGATCGATCGCCGTGTACAGCATGTCGACGACGAGGTTGCCGACGATGACGAAGAACGCCGACAGCAGCGTGACGGCCATGATGACCGGCTGATCGTTACTCGTGATGGAGTCGGCCGTGAGCTTTCCGACCCCGTTCATCCCGAAGACGGTCTCCGTGATGACGGCGCCGCCGAGCAGCGCCGCGATGTCCATGCCGAACAGCGTCACGATCGGCGTAAGCGCGGGCCGCAGAGCGTGCCGCCGCCAGACGAGGCTCGGGCGCAGGCCCTTCGCCCGCGCGGTCCGCACGAAGTTCTCCTGGAGCGTGTCGATGACGTTCGCGCGCGTCAGCCGCGTGTACACGGCGGCGTAGGTGGCGGCCAGGACGATCCACGGCATGAGGAAGTTCAGGAACCACTGCGCCGGATCGTCGGCGAAGGGAACGGCCTGGGGGAACGGGAGCCAGCCCAGCGCGACGACGAGCACGAACTGCAGCGCGAGCGCCAGCACGTAGTTCGGGATCGACATCGAGCCGAGCGTGAGCCCCGCGAGGAAGCGGTCGAGGAAGCGCCCCTCGTTGACCGCGCTCAGCACGCCCGCCGCGACGCCGCCGAGGAGCCACAGGATCCCCGCGCCCGCCGCGATGGTCGCCGAGATCGGCAGGCGCTGCACGATCATGTCGCCGACGAGCTGGCTGGTCTGGAAGGAGTACCCGAGGCACGGCGCCTGGCAGACGATCTCCGCCCCCGCGACCTCGAAGGTGCGCCCCGCGAACAGGCCGCCGACGTACGTGAAGAACTGCGTCCAGAACGGCAGGTCGAGCCCGAGGCTCGCGCGGATCTGGTCGATGCGCTCCGGCGTACAGTTCTTCCCGCAGATCTGGACGGCCGGATCCGGCGACAGCACGAAGAAGATGACGTACGTGAAGAGCGTGACGAGGAAGAGGACGAGCACCATCCCCGCCAGGCGCGATGCGAGCATGCGGATCATGCGCGGACCTCCCCGCTGCCCACGATCACGCGGACGCGATCGCCCAGCGTCGTGAACGAGATGACCAGGAGGAACAGGAACGCTCCCGGTATGATGAAGTACATGGGGTCCACGGCGTACCACGGGGCGGCGGACGCGATCATCTGACCCCAGCTGGGCGTGGGCGGAACGACGCCGACGCCCAGGAACGACAGTCCCGCCTCCGTGCCGACGTACCCCGGCACGGCGAGGGTCGACATCACGATGATGGTGGACTGCAGGTTCGGCAGGATCTCGCGGAAGATGATCTGCCCGTGGCTCGCGCCGGAGGCGCGGGCGGACTCGACGAACTCGCGCTGCGTGAGGGAGAGCGTCTGCGAGCGCACGATGCGGGCGAGGTAGGGCCACCCGAACAGCGAGATGACGAGGATCAGAAGCACGACGCGGTTGTCGGCGGGAAGCGCCGAGAGGATCGCGATCATGAAGATCAGGGCGGGGAACGCCATGAGGAACTCCATGACGCGCGAGATCACGGCGTCGATCCAGCCGCCGAAGTACCCCGCGAGCAGCCCGAACACGACGCCAAGGACCGTGGTGAGCACCGTCGCGCTGAGCGCCACGGTGAGCGAGACGCGCGCGCCGTAGACGATGCGCGCGAAGATGTCGCGCCCGCTCCCCGGCTCGACACCGAACCAGTGTTCGCCGCTGATGCCGCCGAATGCGCCGTAGGGCAGCGCCCCCATGTTGGGGTCGACAGCGCTCTGGTCGAACTCATACGGACCCCAGCCGCTGATCTTCACGATCAGCGGCGCGAAGATCGCCATGAGCACCATCAGCACGATGTATCCGGTCGACAGCATCGACGGGATGTCGGTGACGAACGCCTTCAGGAGGCGACGGCCGGGAGCCGCCGGCGGCTCCGCGCTGGTCTGCGCGGAGTCGCCGGCGGCGGGCGCGGCCTCGATTCGAGTCGCGGGAACGGTCATGTCAGCCCTTCGAGGGGTCCTCGAGGCCCACGATCGTGAGGTCGGTCATGCTCGTGTTCGGCACGTACCCGGCGATGTTCTCGCCCGGCAGGAAGATCCCGTTCTCGAGCACGAGCGGCGCGATCGGCGCGAGCTCCATGATCTGCTCGTCGAGGTCGCCCCACGCGGCGATGGCGGCGTCGCGGTCGTCCATCGTCTGGATCTCCGCGATGCGCTCGTTGATGGCCTCGTCGTCCAGCTGAGCGAGGTTCTGGTTTCCTCGATCCGTGATGACGGCGCCGTCGAACAGCGGCGGGATGAACGTCGACGCGCTCGAGGCCCAGTCCGGGCACCATCCGGTGATCGCCGCGTCGTTCTGCTTCGAGGGCGTCGCGATCGTCTCGTAGTAGATCGACGCGTCGATGACGTTGAGGTTCACCGTCACGCCGATCTGCTCGAGCGACTGCTGGATCGCCTCGGCCTGCGCCTGCGCGACGGGGAGGTTGCGGATGTCGAGGGTGAACTCGAACCCGTCCTCGAGGCCCGCCTCCGCGAGAAGCGCCGTGGCCTCCTCGGCGTCGCCCGTATTGCCCTCGCTCGGGTACAAGTCGAAGTCCTTGTGGCCCGAGACGGCGTCCGGGATGATCGTCGTCGCGATCTCGGCGAGCTGCGTGCCGCCCGACGCGTTCTGCACGGCCGACCGGTCGATCGCCCAGTTGATCGCCTGGCGCACGCGGACGTCGTCGAACGGTTCCTTCGTGGTGTTCATCGACATGTAGGTCGTGCAGTACGCGGGCGCCGTGATCGCGCGCTCCTGGAGCTCCGGCGTCTGGATCCGCGGAAGCGTGGCGCTGCCGATCTTGCTCGCGATCGCGTTCGCGTCCGTGCCCTGCCCGGCGATCATGCGCTCGTCGATCGTGGCCGAGTCGATGCCGATCTCGAACTCCCACGCGTCCGGGTAGGCCAGGCGCACGTCGTCCGTGTCGGCGTCCCAGTACTCGTTGCGCACGAGTTCGATGGAGCTGCCGGGCGTGTAGCTCTCGAGCGTGTAGGGGCCCGAGGCGATCACGTCGTTGATGAACTCGTCGCCGCCGCCCGTGCCCTCGGGGAAGGGGGCGGCGTTCGGCTGCGCCAGGACGTTGTCGAACTCGGGGAACGGCTCCTTCAGGTGGAACACGATCGTCTTGTCGTCGGGGGTTTCGATCGTCGGGAGGTCTCCCGAGACGTAGGGACCCTCGTAGTCCTCGGGCGCGTCGATGACCGACTTGAGGTACGGGGATCCGATCCCGATGTCCGGGTCCCACGCGCGCGAGATGCCGTACTTCATCTCGGCCGACGTGATGGGGTCGCCGTTGTCGAAGAAGAGGTCGTCCTTCAGCGTGTACGTCCACGTCAGGCCGTCGTCGGACACCTCACCGAGCGACTCGGCGAGGTCCGGAACGATCGCGTTCGGGTCCTCGGCGTCGCCGGCCGCCTGCATCGTGAGGCCGCGGTACATGAGGCGGTAGAACGCGTTCACGCCGCCGTCCCAGCCGCGCGCCGGGTCGAGATACGAGAAATCGGCGGTCTGCAGCATGTGCACCGTGCCGCCGGACTGCGGCTCGCCCGCCGCCGATCCCCCGCCCGATGCCTCTGTTGCGTCCCCTGAGCACGCGGTCGCGAGCATGACACCCGCGAGCGTGAGCGCAATCGCGCCCGTCTTGAGCTTCTTCGTCACAGCGGTAGTCCTTACCTTTCTCTGCCCCGTTGCATTGGGAGGGACATTAGCATCGGGCTATATGACAGTGCAATGTGCAACTGCACTGTCCGTTCTAGTCGGTGACGCCGTCTCGATTAGGGGGAGAAACGAGATCGTCACAGCGGCCGAGGCGCATTTAACATGCGCGAAACATGCGCGGGCGCGGGGTGCCACGCGCGACCCGGTGGGGGCTGCGCGTGGGGGGGGGCAGAGCGTGCGACCCGGTGGAGCGGGGCGTGGGGTGGTTCCGTAGGGCGCAGACCACGTGGGGTGCTGGCGGGCTCTGCAAAGGCGATGCCACGGGCCCTGCGCGCGCGTCGGCCGGGGTGCTCGCGTGCGTGCGGCATCTAATCCGCCTGCGGGCCGGCCCCTCCCCGCTTACCCTGGCCGCATGCCTTCTTCCTCGCCGACCACCCTCATCACCGGCGCCAGCGCGGGCCTCGGCGCGGAGTTCGCCGCGCAGCTCGCCGCGCGCGGGCACGACCTCGTGCTCGTCGCCCGGCGCGAGGAACGCCTGCGGGAGCTCGCCGATCGCCTCGCCGCCGACCACGGCGTGCTCGTGGAGACGATCGCCGCCGATCTCGCCTCAGACGGGGCCGCACGGCGCCTCCACGCCGAGACGGCATCCCGCGGGATCCACGTCACGGGTCTCGTGAACAACGCCGGGTTCGGCCTGAAGGGCGCCCTCGCCGACGAGGATCCGGCCCGCCTCGACGCCATGATCCACCTCAATGTCGCCACCCTCACCGCGCTGACCCGCGCCTACCTGCCGGACATCCTCGCCGCGGGCGGGATCCTCGTGAACGTCGCGAGCACCGCGGCCTACCAGCCCTGCCCGAGCATGGCCGCCTACGGCGCGACGAAGGCGTACGTGCTGAGTTTCACGGAGGCGATCGCGCACGAGGCCCGAGGATCCGGGGCGCGGATCCTCGCCATCAGCCCCGGCGCCACCCGCACCGAGTTCTTCGACGAGGTGGGCACGGAGGCTATGGCGTTCGGCCGCTTCCAGTCGTCCCGCCAGGTCGTCGCGCGCACCCTCCGCGCCCTCGACGCGCGCTCGCGCCCCACGAGCGTCGTCTCCGGCCGCCTGAACGCACTCACCGCCGCGATCGCCCAGCGCGTCCCCCGCCGCCTCGCCCTCGCAGCGAGCGGCCGCGCGCTGCGCTGAGGCGCGCCGCGGGGGAGGTGCTCGGGGCGCGAGCCGGGGGCGAGCGGTTCGGGTCGCGCAGATGCACGCGAATCCGCGCCGGGAAGGTGCATTCGCGCGATCCGAGCGCGGCGGCGCGCGGCCAAGTCGCTCAAACGCACGAGGACCCGCACCGGGAAGGTGCATACGCGCGATCCGAACGCTGTGGCGCGGGTGCGCGAGGCCAGATCGCTCAAACGCACGCTGATGCCCGCGGGGAAGGTGCATTCGGGCGACCCGAGCGTGGCGGCGCGCGGCCGGGTCGCGCAAATGCACCCGAACCCTCACCGCGAACGTGCATATGCGCGATCCGACGCGGACGCGCGCGGCCAGGTCGCTCAAACGCACCCCGATCCGCAACGGGACGGTGCATACGCGCGAACCGAGCGCTAGGCCAGGTCGCACAAACGCACCCGGATCCGCGCCGCGAACATGCATACGCGCGATCCGAATGCGGCGGCGCGCGGCCAGGTCGCGCAAATGCACCCGATTTCGGCCGAAATAGGTGCATACGCGCGACCCGAACGCGGTGGCGCGCGGCCAAGTCGCGCAAACGCACCGGATCCGCGCAGGGAAGGTGCATACGGGCGATCCGAACGCGCCAGCGCGCGGCCACGTCGCGCCCATGCACCAGGATCCGGCCGAGTTAGGTGCATATGCGCGATCCGAACGCGAAAGCGCGCGGCCAAATCGCGCAAACGCACCCGGATCCGCGCCGGGGAGGTGCATATGCGCGACCCGAAAGCGGCGAGGCCACCGCGCCCCCTCCGCGCCGCCCCTACCCCGCGCGGGCGTCGTCACCTCGGGCGGATCCGCGGGCGTCGAGGGCGAGTTCCTCGGCGTCGACGGCGCGCAGCAGTTCGCGCATGACCTCCTCGCTGAGGCGGCCCGCGCGGCACTCCTCCAGGAGCACGCGGCGGCGCACCTCCAGCCACCCCTTCGATAGCGCCGTGAGCTCGCGGCCGATCGCGCCGCGGCGGGCGAGGGCGGCCTCGTCCTCCACGAGATCGCGCTGGCGCTCTGCGCGCTCGCTCTCCTTCTCCAGCCGCAGCAGCATGCGGGAGTACTTCTTGAAGATGGCGTCGCCGTCGGATCCGTGCGTCTCGAGCCAGGACTGCTGACGGCGGCGGAGGTACTCGATGCCGGCCGCGTTGCTGCGGCGGCGCACGCGCGTGATGGCGCGCTCGTCGGACGCGCGCTCGTCCGCGCTCGAGACGCCGAGACCGCGGATCAGCGCGGGCAGCGTGAGCCCCTGGAGGAGCAGGGTCCCGACGGTGACGGCGAAGGCGACCGTCACGAGCACCTCGACCTGGCCGGACGGCATGCCGCCGTCGGTGAGCTCGGGGAGCGCGATCGCCATCGCGAGCGTCACCACGCCGCGCATGCCGGCCCACGAGATGACCGCCCGGTCCTGCCAGCTGAGGCGGGGTTCGAGGATCCGGTCCTGCACGAGCGCCGACGCGCTCGTGCCGCCGCGGCGCTGGGCCTTCGCCCGCGCGGCGCGCACGGGCTTCGCCCCGTGGCTGCGCGGATCCCTCTGGAACGCCTCGACGGCGTGCTTCCAGCGCACGAGGCGCGCGCCCTGCAGCCACTGTCCCCACGCGTACGCGCCGAACACGAAGAGGGGCCGCACGACGAGCACGGTCCCCAGCACGGCGAGCGCGAGGAGCACGGTGGTGGATCCGTGTGAGGATCCCACCTCCGCGATGACGGCGGGCAGCTGGAGGCCGATGTAGGCGAAGACGAAGGCCTCGAGCAGGAAGTCCATCGAGGCCCAGACGGGACCGTCCTGCATGCGCGTCGCGTAGGGGGCACGCGGCGCCTGGTATCCGACGAACAGGCCCATCGCGACGACCGCGAGGACGCCGGATCCGCCGAGATGCTCGGCGATCGCGTAGACGCCGAACGGGAGCAGCAGGCCGACGCTGCCGGTGACGACCGGGTCGTCCACGTGCATGCGCAGGGCGTGCAGCCCCGCGCCCGCGACGAGGCCCACCGCGACGCCGACGACGACCGCGAGGGCGAAGCCGCCGAGCCCGTCCCACAGCGTGACCGTCGCCCCCGCCACGATCGCCGCGAACACGCGCACGAGCGTCAGGGAGGTGGCGTCGTTGATGAGGCTCTCGCCGCTGATGACCGTCATGACCCGGCGGGGCAGGCCGAGCTTGCGCCCGATCGCGGCGGCGGAGACGGCGTCGGGCGGGCCGACGATCGCGCCGAGGAGGAGCGCGCCCGCGATGCCGAGCTCGGGCATCATGAGCCACGCGACGAGGCCGACCGCCGCCGCGGTGACGGCGACGAGCCCCACCCCGAGCCGCCGAACATGGGGCGCCGCCTGCCGGAAGCTGAGGAACGACGCGTCGAGCGACGCCGAGTACAACAGGGGCGGCAGGACAAGGGCGAGCAGGAGGTCGCCGTCGAGCGTGAGGTCGGGCACGATCGGCACCAGCGACGCGGCGAGCGCGACGGCCGTGACGAGCAGCGGCGCGGGCCAGCCTCGCCACTTCGCGAACGACGCGACCGCGCTCGCGCACACGAGGACGACGAAGAGCTCAGCCATCATGGGAAAAGGCTAGGCCGCGCCCGCCGCGCCCCGGCGCAGGCGCTCCCAGCTACATCACAAAACGATAACTATGGTGGAGACGATGAGCCAGACCACCGCCGCTCGCCCGTCCGCGGATCCGCGCGCCTCGCACGCGTCGTGGCGCCCCGACATCCAGGGCCTGCGCGCGCTCGCGGTCGTCCTCGTCGTGCTCTCGCACGTGCACCTCCCCGGCCTCGAGGGCGGGTTCGTGGGCGTCGACGTCTTCTTCGTCATCTCGGGCTTCCTCATCACCCAGCTCCTCCTGCGCGAGGTCGAGCGCACGGGCACCGTGAGCATCGCCGAATTCTACGTGCGCCGCGCGCGCCGGATCCTCCCCGCCGCCACCGTGGTCACGGTCGTCGTGCTCGTCTACGCGGCGATCGCGCTCCCCGTCGCCCGCGTCGACGACACGGCCGTCGACGCGGCGTGGACGAGCGTGTTCCTCGCCAACTGGCACTTCGCGGCGTCGGGCGCCGACTACTTCTCGGTGACGGATCCGAGCCTGTTCCAGCACTACTGGTCGCTCGCGGTCGAGGAGCAGTTCTACCTCGTGTGGCCCGTGCTCGTGCTGCTGTTCGTACCGCGCCTCGGCGCCCGCGCCTTCACGGGGATCGCGACGTTCGTGCTCGCCGCCTCGTTCGCCTACGCCCTGTGGGTCACGGCCACTTCCCCCGAGCCCGCCTACTTCAACACCGCCGCCCGCGCCTACGAGCTCGCGGCGGGCGCGCTGCTCGCGTGCCTCGGATCCGCGCCCCTGCGCTCCCGCTGGCGCCACGGCGCGGCCTGGGCGGGCGTGCTCCTCCTCGCGGTGGCCACGGCCACCTTCTCCGAGCAGACGCCCTTCCCGGGCTGGCACGCCGCCGTGCCCGTCGCCGGCACGGCGCTGCTGCTCGCCGCCGGCCCCGACACGTGGCCCGGGCGCGTCCTCTCGGCCCGGCCCGTCCGCTACGTCGGCGACATCTCCTTCTCGCTCTACCTCTGGCATTGGCCCGTCGCGCTGGCGTTCGCCGCCGCGCTCCCCCACGACGCGCCGCTCCTCGTCAGCGCGGCCCTCACGATCGCCGTCTCGTTCGGCCTCGCCTCGGCGAGCTACCACCTCGTCGAGACGCCGTTCCAGAAAAAGCGCGTCCCCGTGTTCTCCCGCGACCGCCGCACGCTATGGCTCTGGCCGATCAGCGTCGTCGTCGTGCTCGCGTGCGTCGCGGGATCCGCCGCGTACGGATCCGCCCGCCAGGCCGCCCAGCAGGCGGACGCCGAGGCGTACTTCGACGAGCACGGGTATCAGGAGATCCAGGGCGAGGACGTCGACGAGGTGCAGGACTCGCTCGACGAGGCCGTCGAGGTGGCCGAGTCGGGGGCGCCCATCCCGCCCGACATCGACGCCGACGCCCTGCAGGACGCCAAGTGGACGGACCTCGTCGACGGCGACTGCTACGCGAGCGAGGGCGAGCGCGATGCGGACGTATGCGCGTACGGGAATACGCAGTCCGACACGACGATCGCCGTCATCGGCGACTCGCACGCGGCGATGTGGATCCCCGCGCTCGACATGATCGGCAAGGACCACGACTTCCGCGTCATGCTTTTCGCGAAGATGGCGTGCGGGGCATACCCCGTGGTGCAGGACGCCGACGGGCACGTCCAGCCCGACTGCGACGCTTTCCGCGACTTCACGCGCGACGAGGTGGCCGACCTCGCGCCCGACGCGGCGATCCTCAGCGCCCGCGGGCAGCTCAACATGACCGACCAGCCGGACGCGTCGATCGACGAGCAGTGGGCGACGGCCGTCACGGAGGCCGTCACGGGCTACCAGGAGTCGGCCGGCCGCGTCATCGTGCTGGGCGACGTGCCCGCGCGCGACGAGTCGGAGCCGAAGGACTGCGTCGACGCGCCCGGCGCCGACCAGGAGACCTGCGTCGTCTCGGGCCAGAGCCAGGAGGCGCACAGCAACGCCATCACCGAGGAGCGCGCGACGGCCGCGAACGCAATCTACGTCGACACCGAGCCGCTCGTGTGCAGCGAGGCGGGCTGCCCGCTGTTCGCGGGCGACGTGCCGATCTACGAGGACAACTCGCACCTGAACCGCCTCTGGGTCGAGCACATCGCCCCCGCGCTCGGCCGCGAGCTCGAGGACGCGCTGCCGTAGCGGGGAATAGCCGGGGCGGATCCGCGGTTCGGAAGAAGCGATGAGCACCACTCCCGCACTGTCTGTCCTCGACCTCGTCCCCGTGCGCACGGGCCAGACCACGCAGCAGGCGATCGCGTCGTCGCTCGCGCTGGCGCAGGCGGCCGACCGACTGGGCTACCGGCGCTACTGGTTCGCCGAGCACCACAACATGCCGGCCGTGGCCTCGACGTCGCCGCCCGTGCTCATCGCGGCCGCGGCGGCGCGCACCGAGCGGATCCGTGTCGGATCCGGCGGCGTCATGCTGCCGAACCACGCGCCGCTCATCGTGGCGGAGCAGTTCGCAGCGCTCGAGGCGATCGCGCCGGGACGCATCGACCTCGGGCTCGGGCGCGCGCCCGGTAGCGACCCCGTGATCACCCAGCTCCTGCGGCGCTCGGGCACGACGAGCGAGGCGCAGCAGTTCCCGGAGCACGTGCAGAACATCATCCAACTCATGGAGCGCGACGGGGCGACCGTGCGCTTCACCTCCGGCGGCACATACGAGGTGGCCGCGACGCCGGACGCGTCGAGCGCGCCCGAGGTGTGGCTGCTCGGATCCAGCGACTTCTCCGCCCAGCTCGCCGCGCAGCTCGGCCTGCCGTACGTGTTCGCGAACCACTTCGCGGGCGACGGCCTCGAGCGCGCGATGGCGCTGTACCGCCAGGGCTTCCAGCCGAGCGAGCGGCACCCGGATCCGCGGTCCTTCGTCACCGCGAACGTCGTGGTCGCCGAGACGCAGGCCCTCGCGGAGGAGCGCGCGCTGCCCCAGCTGCGCCAGTTCGCGCGCCTGCGCTCGAACAAGCCCATGCGCAAGATCGAGACGATCGACGAGGTGCGCGAGAACCCGTCGGACGCGCTCGAGGACTCGCTCATCCAGCAGAACCGCCGGCGCTGGTTTGTCGGCGAGGCGCCGCGCGTGACGGACGAGCTGCGCGCGTTCGCCGAGACGCACGGCGTCGACGAGATCATGATCTCGCCGTCGGCGGGCGCGTACCGGACGGATCCGCTGGACGAGACCCCGGGCCGCCTCGCGACGCTGGAGCTCCTCGCGGCGAAGCTGTAGGGGTCGGCGCCCGCCGGGGCCGGTGCCCGCCGGGGCCGGTGCCCGCCGGGACGTTCGGCGTCGTGCGTGCGCGGCGCCTAAGTCCACATTTCTCCGGCAAGTCTCACCGGATTCCGGTGAGACTTGCCGGAGAAATGTGGACTTGAGCGAGCGCCAACGCGCGCCGGCTCACCGGTCGGCGCCGTAGGCCCCGGCGGCCCAGCCGCCCGCGACCTACCCCTCGTCGGCGCCCGCGAGGATGCCGCGGAGCCAGTCGCGCGCGTCGGCGAAGGACTCGTCCGCGTAGCGGGCCTCGGCGTGCACGCGCTCGCGGTCCGCGCGGGGGTAGGACCCGAGGAACATCACGTGCGGGCTGAAGCGCTTGAGGCCCATGAGCGCATCGGCCATCCGCTCGTCCGAGACGTGCCCGTCGGCGTCGATGACGAAGCGGTACCGCCCGAGGCGGTCGCCGATGGGGCGCGACTGGATGAGGCTGAGGTTGATGCCGCGCGTCGCGAACTGTTCGAGCATCTCGACGAGCGCGCCGGGCACCTCCTTCGGCAGCTCGACGATCAGCGAGGTCTTGTCGGCCCCGGTCTTCTCCGGCGGCACGACGGTGCGCGTGACGAGCACGAAGCGGGTCACGGCGTCCGGGTTGTCCCCGATACCCTCGGCCAGCACGTCCACGTCGTAGTGATTCACGACGCCCGGCGCCGCGATCGCCGCGTGCGCGGGGAGGGATCCGTCGAGCACGCCGATCGCGCTGGCGACGTTGCTCGCCGCGATGACCTGCGTGTGGCCGGGCACGTTCCGCCCGAGCCACTCGAGGCACTGCGCGTACGCGACGGGGTGGGCCGCGACGTCGGTGACGTCCTCCAGTCGCGTCCCGCGCGGCGCGACGAGCACGAACGACACGGGCACCAGGTACTCGCCGATGATCCGCAGACCCGGGGTGTTCGCGAGCGCGTCCTGGGCGCTCGAGACGCCGCCCTCGACCGTGTTCTCGATCGCGATCATCGCGCCGTGCGACCGGCCGCTCGCGACGTCGGCGAGCGCCGCCCCCACGTTCGCGACGGGCCGCCACGCCTGCCCCCGCGCCTCCTCGACCTGCGCGAGCGCGGCCTCCGTAAACGTCCCCGCCGGCCCGAGATAGCTGTAGGTGCGCGGGGAGGCGGGGGTCTCGGTCATGGTCACAGCGTACGCGGAGCGTGGGGAGCGGATCCGCCCACGTCACCGTTCGGTAACGCCCACCTGGCACACTGGGTCCATGAGCACTCGCGCCGGACAGCCCGCAGAGCCCCAGGACCTCGTCGACATCGACGCCCTGATCGCCGCGTACTACGACCGGAAGCCGGACCCGGACGTCCCCGCTCAGCGCGTCGCGTTCGGCACGAGCGGGCACCGCGGATCCAGCCTCGCCACGACCTTCAACGAGGACCACATCCTCGCCACAACGCAGGCGATCGTCGACTACCGCCGGGCGCAGGGCATCGCCGGCCCCGTCTACCTCGGCCGCGACACGCACGCGCTCTCGCTGCCCGCCGAGCGCACCGCGCTCGAGGTCCTCGTCGCGAACGAGATCGACGTGCGCGCCGACGCCCGCGACGCGTGGGTGCCGACGCCCGCGCTCAGCCACGCGATCCTGCGCCACAACCGCGACCTGGCGGCCGATGACCCGGCCCGCGCCGACGGCATCATCGTCACCCCGAGCCACAACCCGCCCGCCGACGGCGGCTTCAAGTACAACCCGCCCCACGGCGGCCCGGCCGACACCGATGCGACGGGCTGGATCGCCGACCGGGCGAACGAGCTCATCGCCGCCGGCCTCGAGGGCGTCTCGCGCGTGCGCTACGGCGACATCGTCGACGGGGCGGTCGGGTCGTACGACTTCCGCGACGTCTACGTCCGCGACCTCGGGGACGTCATCGACATGGACGCGATCGCCCGCGCCGGGGTGCGGATCGGGGCGGATCCGCTCGGCGGCGCCTCCGTCGAGTACTGGCAGCTGATCGCCGAGGTCTACGGGCTGGAGCTCACGGTCGTCAACCCCGACGTCGACCCGACGTGGAAGTTCATGACGCTCGACTGGGACGAGAAGATCCGCATGGATCCGTCCTCCCCCTCCGCCATGGCCTCCCTCGTCGCGCGCCGCGCCGAGTTCGACGTCCTCACGGGCAACGACGCCGACGCCGACCGCCACGGCATCGTCACGCCCGACGCGGGGCTCATGAACCCCAACCACTTCCTCGCCGTCGCGATCGACTACCTGTTCGCGCACCGGCCGGGCTGGCCCGCGTCGGCCGCGGTCGGCAAGACCCTCGTGTCGTCGATGATCATCGATCGCGTGACCGCCGAGCTCGGCCGGACGCTTCTCGAGGTGCCCGTCGGCTTCAAGTGGTTCGTGCCGGGGCTGATCGACGGATCCGTTGCCTTCGGCGGCGAGGAATCCGCGGGCGCCTCGTTCCTCCGCCACGACGGCGGGGTCTGGACGACCGATAAGGACGGCATCATCCTCTGCCTCCTGGCCGCCGAGATCATCGCGGCCACGGGCAAGACGCCGTCGGCGCGCTACGCCGAGCTCGAGGCCGAGTACGGCGCCTCGTCCTACGAGCGCGTGGACGCCCCCGCGTCGGACGCCGAGAAGGCAGCGCTGAAGGCGCTCTCGCCGGAGGACGTGGCGGCCGAGACGCTGGCGGGGGATCCGATCACCGCGAAGCTGTCGGAGGCGCCCGGGAACGGGGCCGCGATCGGCGGGCTGAAGGTCCAGACCGAGTTCGCGTGGTTCGCCGCGCGCCCCTCGGGCACGGAGGCCGTCTACAAGCTCTACGCCGAGAGCCTCAAGGGCCCGCAGCACCTCGCCGAGGTGCAGGCGGAGGCGCGCGAGATCGTCGCCGCGGTCCTCGGCGCGTAACGCGGATCCGTCTCCCCGGGCACCCCGGGCAGAAGTCACCATTTAGGCAGACCTACGTCACGAGGTGCCCCCGCGGCGTTCACCGTCCGTTCACGCGCGGCCGGGGCGGAGGCCACCTTCGGGGGCGAGCGTGGACGCATGACCGACACGATCCCCTCGCCCACCGACGGCCGCCGGCGCCCGCTGCTGAACCTGCTCATGACGGGCCGCACGCACGGCAAGCGCAGCGCCGTCACGTGCCTCTACAAGTGCGATAACGCGTGCTTCCACCCCGCGCCCAACACGTCGGACAACGGCTACTTCCGCGACATCGCGGGCGCCGCGCTCAGCCGACGCGCCGTGCTCGCGGGCGGCGCCGCGGCGGCCGCGGCGGTCGTCAACGGGTCCTCGCTCACGGGCGGATCCCCCGCGCAGGCCACGACGGCGCAGGTCCTCGGGCGCGGCAAGGGCGCCGCGTTCGGCTTCACGCCGATCGCGCCGGTGCCGAACACGGTCGATGCCGTGACGATCCCGGACGGGTTCACCTGGACGCCGGTGATCCGCTGGGGCGACCCGCTGTTCGACGCCGCCGACGCGTTCGACCCCGCGCACCAGACGGCCGCGAAGCAGGCCCGGCAGTTCGGCTACAACAACGACTACCTCGACATCATCGCGGAGCCGAACGGCAAGCGCGCCGTCCTCGCCGCGAACAACGAGTACACGAACGCGGGCATCATGTTCCCGCCGGCCGCCTCGGAGGAGGAGCGGCTCGAGCAGGTGCGCGTGACGAAGGCCGCGCACGGCTTCTCGGTCGTCGAGCTCGAGCGCGCGCACCGCGGCCAGCCCTGGAGCTACATCGTCGGCGCGCCCAAGAACCGCCGCATCACGGCGGACACGCCCATGGTGTTCGACGGGCCGGCCGCCGGATCCGACCTTCTGAAGACCGCCGACCACCCCGACGGCCGGACCGTGAACGGCACGTTCGGCAACTGCGCCGGCGGCACGACCCCCTGGGGCACGATCGTCTCGGGCGAGGAGAACTTCAACGGGTACTTCCGCGCCGACGGCACGACCCCCGGCAACGCCCGCTACGGGATCACCGAGGGCGCGTCCTCGTACGGCTGGGAGGCGGTGGATCCGCGTTTCGACGCCCGCCAGAGCGGGTACGAGAACGAGCCGAACCGGTTCGGGTGGATCGTCGAGATCGACCCCGACAACCCCGACGAGGCGCCCGTTAAGCACACGGCGCTCGGGCGCATGAAGCACGAGGGCGCGAACGTCGTCATCGGCACGACGGGCCTCGTCGGCGCGTACATGGGCGACGACGAGCGCTTCGACTACCTCTACAAGTTCGTCTCGTCGGGCACCTTCCGGCCCGGGAACGGCAAGAAGGCGCGCGCGGCGAACAAGCAGCTGCTGAGCCACGGATCCCTCTACGTCGCGAAGTTCACGGGCGACTCGCCCGTCAGCGAGATCACGGGATCCGGCGCCCTGCCGAGCGACGGCGCGTTCGACGGCACGGGCGAGTGGCTGCCGATCGTCGTCGACGGCGAGAGCGTGGTCGCGGGCTTCACGACCGAGGAGGCGCTCGTCTACACCCGCCTCGCGGCCGACGCCGTGGGCGCCACGAAGATGGACCGCTGCGAGGACGTCGAGCCCAACCCGCGCACGGGCCGCGTGTACGTCGCGTGCACGAACAACTCGAACCGCGGCGTCGGGTCGAACGAGGGCGCGACCGAGCCCAACCCGCGCAACACGAACCGTGACGGCCACGTGATCGAGATCACGGAGGCGGGCGGCGACCTCACCTCGACGACGTTCGGGTGGAGCATCGTCATCCTCGCCGGCGACCCCGCGACGAACCCGAACACCTACTTCGCGGGCTTCCCCGCCGAGAAGGTCTCGCCGATCTCGTGCCCCGACAACCTCGCGTTCGACTCCGCGGGCAACCTGTGGATCTCGACCGACGGTCAGCCCTCGAGCATCGGCTACAACGACGGGCTCTTCCTCGTGCCGCTCGAGGGGGCCGAGCGGGGCCACGTGCAGCAGTTCCTCGCCGTCCCGCGCGACGCCGAGACCTGCGGCCCCGTCATCCACGACGCCGACGGCAGCGTGTTCGTCGCGGTGCAGCACCCGGGCGAGGACGGATCCTGGGGATCCCAGAACTCCTACTTCCCCGACTACGCCGCTCCCGGATCCCTCGCGGGCGGCGCGTGGGGCGGCCCGCGCCCCAGCGTGATTCAGGTCACGCGGGCGTAGGCCCCGGCGCGAGTCCACAATTCTCCGGTAAGTCTCACCCGGATCCGGGTGAGACTTACCGGAGAATTGTGGACTTAGGGGCGAACGGGGGCGCCGCGCGCTACGGGCGGGCCCAGCGGGCGGGGCGGCCCTCGCCGTCCCAGACCTGGATGATGCCCCACAGCACGGCGGTCAGCGGAACCGCGAGGACGGCGCCCAGAACACCCGCCAGCAGCGTGCCGATCGTCAGCGCGATCAGGACGACGAGGCTGTGGAGCTTCAGCGCCCGGCCCATGAGGACGGGCTGGAGGAAGTTGCCCTCGAGCTGGTTCACGCCGACGACGATCGCGACGACGATGATGGCGGCGAGCAGGCCGTTGTTCATGAACCCGCCGTCCACAAGCGCGACGAGCGCCCCGAGGATCCCGGCGAGCGTCGCGCCCACGATCGGGATGAACGCGAGCAGGAACACGAGGAGCGTCAGCGGGAGCGCGAGGGGGATCTGCAGGATGGCGAGCCCCACGCCGATGCCGATCGCGTCGACCGCCGCGACCGCCGCCGTCCCGCGGACGTAGGCGCCGAGGGTGTCGACCGTCTTGGATCCGACCCGCTGCATGCGGGCCTCCCACTCGCCCTCAAAGGGGCGCAGGACGAATCCCCACAGCAGCGGCCCGTCCTTGAGGAAGAAGAACAGCACGACGGCCATGAGCACGAGGCCCGTGATGAAGGTGGCCACGGCGCTCACGCCGGCGACCGCGCCGCTGCCGACGCTCGAGCCGAACTGCGCACTCGTCGCGAAGTCCTGGAGCGTGGCCCACCACTCGTTCAGCTGCGCCTGATCCGGCGCGTACGGCAGCGTATTGACCCACTCGATGACCTGATCGATGCCGCTCACGGCGCTCTGATAGAGGTCGTCCCACTGCGCGGCGACGGCGCGGACCATCGCCCACCCGATGCCGCCGATGACCCCGATGATCGCGAGGAGGAGGATCACGGTCGCGAGCACCGACGGCATGCGCGCGCGCAGCCACTTCATCACCGGCTCGAACGCCGACGCGAGGATCAGCGCGAGGAGCACCGGGATGACGACGACCGTGATCTGGCGCATGCCCCAGATGACGCCGACGGCGAGCACGACGACCGCGATGATCTGGATCGCGCGCGTCGCGAGGATCCCCATGCCGTCGCGCCAGGCCCCGCGCGCGGGCGCGGTGGGCGCGGGAACGGGGTCGGGTGCGTGTCGTGCGGGCGTGCGGCGTCCAAAGAACATGGATCTCCCCCTTGTCGTTGCGCCCATCCTGCCGCAGGAACCCCGGAATGTCGCGCGGCGCGCGTCACGCGCCGACGGTGGAGGCCCGCACCTCGAGCGCGGGGGGAAAGACAATCGCCTCGGGCGCAACGCGGGGGTCGCGGATCCGCTCCAGGAGCAGCTCGCCCGCCCGGCGCCCCATCTCGACCGCGGGCTGCCGCACCGACGTCAGCGGCACCGCCGCGACGGTCGCGAGCGGCGTGTCGTCGTAGCCCACGACCGCGACGTCTTCGGGGACGCGCACGCCGCCGTCGAGGAGCGCGCGCACGACGCCCATCGCGAGGTGGTCGTTCGAACAGAAGATCGCGTCGGGGCGGTCGCGCGGATCCCACCCCGCGACCTGGGCGCCGAACTCCGCGCCGGAGAGCGGATCCGTGCGCGGGAGGCGGGTGGCCGCGAGATCGAGCCCCGCCGAGCGCACGACCCGGCGCGCGCCCTCCGCGCGATCCCGGACCTGCGGAAGCTCGTCGCGCGAGCCCAGGAACAGGAGGCGCCGGCGCCCGAGCGCGAGGAGGTGCTCGGCGACGAGGGTGCCCCCGGCAACGTTGTCGAAGGACGCGGAGGCGAGCTGCCCGCCCGCGTCGATGCCGTCAACGAGCACGACGGGGATCCCCCGCCCCCGCAGGCGCGCGGCGGCGGCGTGCGGGTCGCTGAACGGGGCGACGAGCGCGCCCTCGACCTGCACGCTCTCGAACAGCCCCAGGTGGTCCCGCTCCTGCGCGGCGTCGTCGTCGCTGTTGCCCGCGAGCACTCGCATCCCCGCGCGGGACGCGGCATCCTCCGCGCCCGCGATGAGGGATCCGAAGAACGGGTTCGAGATGTTGATCACGGTCATCCCGATGAGGCCGCTCCGCCCCGCGCGGAGCTGGCGGGCGGCGGGCATCGGCGCGTACCCGAGCGTCGCGACCGACGCGGTCACGCGCTGCCGGAGCGCGTCGCTGACCTGCTCCGGGCGGTTGAGCGCGTTCGAGACCGACGCGATCGAGACGCCCGCGTGCTCGGCGACGTCGCGGATCCCGACCCGCTTGGTCATTCCCCCCTGCATACTCAGCTCACCAGCGAGCTTCCGCGCGCGGGGGCGTCCCCGTCGAGGCGGCGGATCGCGCGCAGCTGCCGCCCGACGTAGGCCGCGATGCGGCGAGCGCCGCGCTCGTGGAAGTGGGTGTCGTCGGCGAGGCCGTCGGGCCAGTGCGGGTGCTCGCCGGGCGAGAAGTGGCTGAACAGGCCCACGGATCCGTCGGGCCCGGCGTCCTCGTACAGCCAGGTCGTGAACGCGGTGAGGTCGATGAGGGGCGCGTCGAGCTCGGCCGCGAGGTCGCGGACGGCGTTGGGGTAGTCGCCGTGCGTGGGCGTGACGCGGTCGCCGTCGAACCAGCGGCGCTCGCACGAGGTGCACAGCACGGCGGTCGCGCCGCGCTCCCGCGCCTCGCGCACCATGCCGGCCAGGCGCTCGCGGTACCCGCCGCGGGACGCGAGCGCGGGATCCTTCTGGTCGTTGTGGCCGAACTGGATCACGACCGTGTCACCCGCGCGCACCTCGTCGATCAGGCGCGGCCAGGCGTCCTCAGAAAACGTCGCCGTCGTGGCGCCGCCGAAGGCGAGGTTCCGGACGGGATCCGGCACGTGGGGCGCGAGGTGCGCGCCCCATCCGGACATGGGCTGCTCCTCGGGCGGGCAGGCCGCGACCGTGGAGTCGCCGGCCAGCTGATAGGTCATGGTGGGCCTCGTTGTGGGTGGTCTCGTCGTTGAGGTGCGCCCCGCATGTCCACATTTCTCCGGTAAGTCTCACCGGATTCCGGTGAGACTTACCGGAGAAATGTGGACATAGGGGCCGTTCCCTCGACGGTGAGGGAACGGCATGATGGACATCATGCCTCAGCAAGCGCTTTCCCACACCTCGACGCGCGTGGATGGCCGAAGACCCACCCGCACGATCCTCCGCCTCCTCGCGCGCCGGCCCGGCCGCATGACGCTCGCGATCCTCGCGTTCACGCTCAAGGAGATCCCCCTCTGGGCGATGCCCGTGATCACGGCGGCGATCGTCGACATCGTCGCCGCGGGCGGGCAACTCTCGGCCGTGTGGTGGTGGTTCGCGCTCGCCGCCGCCCTGCTCCTGCAGAACTACCCCAACCACCTCGTGTACACGCGGATGTTCATGACCGTCGTCCGCGACACCGGCGCCGACCTCCGCAACGCGCTCGCCGACCGCCTCCAGAGCCTCTCGATCGGCTATCACTCGCGCATGAGCGCCTCGATCCTGCAGACGAAGGTCGTTCGCGACGTCGAGAACATCGAGCTCATGCTGCAGCAGGTCACGCACCCGCTGCTCTCGGCCACGATGGTGCTCGTCGGCGCGCTCGCGATGACGGCGATCAAGGTTCCCGAGTTCCTCCCCGTCTACCTCCTCGCCGTCCCGCTCGCGATCGGGATCCGCTGGTTCTCTGCCCGCCGCTCCCGCGTGCACAACGAGGCGTTCCGCCGGGAGATGGAGGGCTTCGCCGCCCGCGTCGGCGAGATGGCGTCGCTCATCCCCATCACGCGCGCGCACGGACTCGAGCGCACGGCCGTCTCGCGCGTCGCGACGAGCGCCGACGAGGTCCGCCGCGCGGGCATGGTGCTCGACATGCTCAACGGGCGGATCGCCTCGATGTCGTGGGTCGCGATGCAGATGCTCGGCGCGTTCTGCCTCGTGCTCGCCGCCACGTTCTCGCTCACGGGGATCCTCCCCATCACCCCGGGCGAGGTCGTCATGCTTTCGGCGTACTTCACGCTCCTCACGCAGGGCCTGACGCAGATCCTCATGCTCATCCCCGTCGCCACGCGCGGCGTCGAGTCGGTCCGCTCGATCGCGGAGGTACTCGAGGAGCCCGACCTCGAGGAGAACGACGGCCGGGCCGAGGTCGCCGCCGTCGCGGGCGACGTCGCGCTCGACCGCGTGAGCCACACGTACCCCGACGCCGAGACCCCCGCGCTCGACGACGTCAGCCTCGACATCCGCGCGGGCGAGACGGTCGCGTTCGTCGGGTCCAGCGGATCCGGCAAGTCAACCCTCCTGAACCTCGTGCTCGGCTTCGTCCGCCCCACCTCGGGGCGCCTCCTGATCGACGGCGTCGACGCGCACGGCCTCGACATGCGCACGGTGCGCCGGTTCGTCTCGGTCGTGCCGCAGGAGTCGGTGCTGTTCGAGGGCTCCGTCCGCGACAACGTCACCTACGGGCTCGAGGGCATCTCCGACGAGCGCGTCCGCCGGGCGCTCGAGGACGCGAACGCGTGGGAGTTCGTCGCGCAGCAGCCCCACGGCTGGGACACCGTCGTCGGCGAGCGCGGGGCGCGCCTGTCGGGCGGGCAGAGACAGCGGATCGCGATCGCGCGGGCCCTCGTCAGGGATCCGCGGATCCTGCTCCTCGACGAGGCCACGAGCGCCCTGGATCCGTCGTCGGAGACCCTCGTGAAGGAGGCGCTGGAGCGGCTGATGCGCGGGCGGACGACGCTCGTGGTCGCGCACCGCCTCTCGACGATCCGCCGCGCCGATCGGATCGTCGTGCTCGAGCGCGGCCGCGTCGTGGAGGTGGGATCCCACGCGGACCTCGTCGCCCGCGACGGGCGCTACGCCGACCTCCACCGCACGCAGGCGGGGTAGGCGGGGGCGGGGCTCCGGGGGCGGCCTGCTCCGGGGGCGGCCGCGGGGGCGGGCGGGGGCGACCCACCAACACAACGCAGTCAATGTTCGGCCGCCCACCCCGCGATCGGCATGACCTCGTCGCCGGGGCCCAGAATTGACTGCGTTGTGTTGGGGCAACGTGCCCCGTCCTCACGCGGGGTCGCCGACGAGCGGCTCGAGCGCGATCGCCAGCACCACCGCGATGAGCGGGAGCGCCGCCACCGCCTGCAGGATTCCGTCCATCGTCCTCACCTCCTCTCGCGCCTGATGTGCCTCCCATGTCACCCGCCGCGGTGATGACGGCGGCCTGCGGATCCTCGGATCCGCCGGGGGATCTCCTGTCCAGGCCCCAGCGCGGGCCCAGGATCCGCTGAACGATGTCGCCGCCCGGGGCTAGCCTGGTCGCGCCGGACCGCGTAGGGTGTCGGCAAGCGCTTTCCCACGCGCTCGAGCAAAGGAGCCCCATGCCCATTCGCGTTGCCGTCGTCGGCACCGGAGCCATCTCCCGCGGCCAGCACCTGCCGAGCCTCGCGGCCCTCGGCGACCGCGTCGAGGTCGTCGCCGTCTGCGACGTCAACGCCGACGCGGCCCGCGCCGCCGCCGCCGAGTTCGGCATCCCCGCGTGGTACTCCGACCTCGACGCGCTGCTCGCCGCCGAGTCCCCGCAGTTCGTGACGCTCGCCACCCCGCCCGTCGCGCACCGCGACGCCGCGATCGCCGCCCTGCGCGCGGGCGCGTGGGTGCTGTCCGAGAAGCCGCCGACGCTCTCGCTCGCCGACTACGACGCGATCGCCGAGCACGA
This sequence comes from Microbacterium excoecariae, assembly GCF_011326725.1. Lineage (GTDB taxonomy): Bacteria > Actinomycetota > Actinomycetes > Actinomycetales > Microbacteriaceae > Microbacterium > Microbacterium excoecariae. The sequence goes on from NZ_JAANCO010000001.1 coordinate 141,548, forward strand.
GGGCGAAGACGGCCCGTTCGCCTCCTACGTCTTTCAGCACCGCTTCGGATCCGCCGCCGTGCGCCTGCGCGAACTCATCGCCGACGGATCCCTGGGGCGCCCCCTCGTGGCCCGCTGCGACACGCTCTGGTACCGGGATCCGGCCTACTTCGCGGTGCCGTGGCGCGGGAAGTGGGCGACCGAGGGCGGCGGCCCGACGATGGGGCACGGGATCCACCAGGTCGACATGCTCCTCTCGCTCCTCGGCGAGTGGACCGACGTCTCGGCCGTGATGTCGACGCTCGCCCGCGAGACCGACACGGAGGACGTGTCGATGGCGAGCGTGCGCTTCGCCTCGGGCGCGATGTGCTCGATCACCAACAGCCTGCTGTCGCCCCGCGAGACGAGCGCCGTCCGCATCGACTTCGAGCGCGCGACGGTCGAGGTCGAGCACCTCTACGGCTACGACAACGCGCACTGGCGGTGGACCCCGGCCCCCGGCGTCCCGGCGGAGGAGGCCGCGTCGTGGGCGCCGCGCGAGAACGTCGCGAGCGACTCGCACGCCCCGCAGTTCGCGCAGGTGATCGCGGCGATGGAGCGCGGCGAGCGCCCCGTCGCGAGCGGCGACGACGGCCGCCGGATCATGGAGCTCGCCGCCGGCATGTACAAGTCGGCGCTCGAGGGCCGCTCGGTGGGTCGCGAGGAGCTCGTGCCCGGCGACCCGTTCTACGGATCCATGGCCGGATCCGATCCCGCCGACGCGACCGCACGGATCCACGCTGGCACGATCCGCTCCGCACGCCCCGAGGCCGCGCGTGTCTGAGGTTCGCGTCGCCCAGGAGGACCGCGACCTCGCCGTCAACGCCGCGGGGGTGGAGATCGCGCGCTACGTCTTCTCCGACGACGCGCCGGTCTTCGAGGGCCCCAAGCCGTTCCTCCACCCACTGCGCACCCTGTCGGGCGCGACCGTGACCGGTTACCGCCCGTGGGATCACCGCTGGCACAAGGGCCTGCAGATGACGCTGACCGACGTGTCGGGGCAGAACTTCTGGGGCGGCAATACGTACGTGCACGGCGAGGGATACGTGCCGCTCGACAACGTCGGGCGGATCCGTCACGACCAGTTCACGAGCGTGCAGGGCGGATCCGAGGCCACCGTCGCCGAGGAGCTCACCTGGATCACGCAGGCGGGCGAGCCGTGGCTGGCCGAGCACCGGACGCACCGGTTCCACGGCGTCGATACCGACCGCGGGATCTGGGCCCTCGACATCACCTCGAGCCTCACCTCGATCGCGGGTCACGACCTCGTGCTCGGCAGCCCCACGACGCTCGGTCGCGAGAACGCGGGGTACTCCGGGCTGTTCCTGCGGCTCGCGCGCTCGTTCACCTCGGGCGCCGTGACGACGCCCGCGCACGAGGGGCTCGTGGGATCCGCCGCCGACGTGGTGATGGGATCCGCCGAGCCGTGGCTCGCGCTGTCGGGGCAGCTGGACGAGGTCGACGGCGGGGCGACGATCCTGGCGTTTGCGGGCGCCAGCTCGGCCGAGCCGCCCGTGCGCTGGTTCGTGCGCTCGGAGCCGTTCCCCGTGCTCGCGCCGTCGCCGACGTTCGACGAGGCCGTCACCCTGGCGCCGGGCGAACGGCTCGACCTCGCGCACCGCTTCGTCGTCGCCGACGGAGCCCTCTCCCCCGGCGAGATCGCGGCCCTCGCGGCCGAGACCGCCCCCTGATCCGGGCGGCGCGCGCGTGGGTGGGTCCGCGGCGCGCCGCCTGCCTCGTGCGACCACAGGCCCTTCTCGCAACACAACGCAGTCAATTTCGACCCCGCCGATGCAACCACGCGGATCCGGGGACACCGACCCGAAAAATTGACGGCGTTGTGTTGGCCGCCCGCGACCGACACGCCGCGCGCGGCCGCGCCCCGAGTGGATCTCCCCCGCGCACTTGTGAAACGTTTAGGGATGCAATATTGTGCCTCGGGAAGCGCTTTCCAACGTCCCGGGAGGCGCGGCATTCCTTCGCAACGAAGCACTAAGGAGCACCAAGCAATGACGCGACGCATGAGGCGCATCCTCACCATCACCGCCGGCATCGGCATCGGCTCCCTCGCCCTCGCCGGCTGCTCCGGCGACGCGGGCGGCGGCGAGTACGACCCCGAGGCCGAGGTCGAACTCACCTTCACGTGGTGGGGTAACGACGACCGCGCGCAGCGGTACCAGGACCTCATCGACTCCTTCAACGAGGAGTACCCGAACATCACCATCAACGGCTCGTTCAGCGACTTCCCCGCCTACTGGGAGAAGCGCCAGACCGAGGCGGCCGGCGGCGGCCTGCCCGACGTGTGGCAGTTCTCCGACACCTACCTGCGCCAGTACGCCGAGAACGGCCTGCTCGCCGACCTCGGCGAGTACGGCGACTACGTGGCGACCGACGCCATCGACGAGGGCCTGCTCGGCACCGGCCAGCTCGAGGGCGCGCAGTACTCGCTGCCCCTCGGCTACAGCACCTGGTCGGTCTTCCTGAACGACGACATCCTCGCCGAGTACGACATCGAGCCCTACGCGGGCGGCACCACCTACGAGGAGTACTCGGAGTGGATGGCGTCCGTGACGGAGGCCACCGACGGCGAGGTCTACGGCGGCACTGACTACACGCAGCGGATCCAGAACTTCGAGATGGTCCTGCGCGCCGCGGACGGCAACCTCTTCACGGAGGAGGGCGAGCTCGGCTTCACGGAGGACGACCTCCGCGCATTCTGGGAGGGCGGATCCGCGGATCGCGACGGCGTCGTCGTCCCGCAGCAGAGCCTCGAGGAGATCAACCCGGTCTCGGGCTTCGGCGCCAACCTCACGGCGAGCGAGGCCAGCTGGAGCAACTTCATCGCGAGCTACCTCGGCGACTCCGGCGCCGAGAGCATCTCGATCATCGCTCCGCCGACGGCCGAGGTCGGTTCGCAGGACCTGTACCGCCAGGCCGGCCTGCAGATGGCCGTTTCCTCGTCGAGCGAGCACCCCGAGGCCGCCGCGATCTTCCTCGACTACGTCGTGAACAGCCCCGAGGCAGGCGCCGTCTTCGGAACGTCGCTCGGCTTCCCCGCGTCGCAGACGAAGCTCGACGGCGCAACGCTCGAGGGCCCCGACCAGCAGGTCGCGGACTTCCTCACCTCGGTCGAGGACCGCATCGGCGACGCCCCGCCCGCCCCGGTGGTCGGCTACGGCTCGCTGGAGCAGAAGTTCTGGGACCTGGGCAAGGAGCTCGGGCTCGGCACGCTGAGCGTCGACGAGGCCGTCGAGCAGTTCTTCAGCGAGGCCGACGTTCTCCTCGGCTGACGTCATCCGGCCCCGCGTCACGATCAGGCAACGGCGCGGGGCCGGATCCGTCACCCTCTTGTGAATCGTTTCGCGTTCGCCCTAAGATCACCGGCAAGCGCTTTCCCTTGCGCCGCCCGAGTCACCGTAGACCGGGCCTGAACGATGACGTTCTGAGAGGACACCGATGTTCCGCACAACCACTCTGTTCGCCGCCGCGGCCGTCACGGTCGCGGGCGGCCTCGTGCTCACCAGCTGCTCCAGCGGGTCGGGCGGGGGCGACGGCTTCGACCCCGAGGAGGAGATCACCTTGACCTTTACCTTCTGGGGCAACGACGTGCGCGCCGACCTGTACGACCAGGCGTTCGACGCCTTCACCGAGGAATACCCGAACATCACGATCAACAGCTCGTTCCTGGACTTCCCCGCCTACTGGGAGAAGCGCCAGACCGAGGCCGCGGGCGGCGGGCTGCCCGACGTGATGCAGTTCGACTACTCCTACCTGCGCCAGTACGCCGAGAACGGCCTCCTGCTCGACCTCGCCCCCTACGTCGGCGAGGAGATCGACGATTCCGCCCTCTCCGAAGAGATCCTCGCGATCGGCGAGGTCGCGGGCGGCAACTACGGCATCACGACATCGACCAACGCGTGGGGCCTGTTCAGCAACCCGAAGCTCCTCGACACGGTCGGTGTGGAGGACTTCGCCGGCGGCACCTACGACGAATACACGCAGTGGATCGCCGACGCGACCGCCACGGCGCACGAGAACGGCCACGAGGTCTGGGGCGCGAGCGACTGGACGGGCCGGATCCAGCTCTTCGAGCTCCAGCAGCGCGCGATGGGCGAGGACCTGTTCACGGAGGACGGCGAGCCGAACTTCACCGAGGACGACCTGCGGGCGTTCTGGGAGCAGGGATCCGCGATCCGCGAGGAGGGTGCCTTCCCGGCGGCCAAGGCGGAGGAGGTGTACCCCCTCGGCGGATTCGACACGGCGCAGGTGCTCAGCGAGGGCACCTGGGACAACTTCGGCGCCGGCTACCTCGGCAACCTCGGCGGGGACTACACGGAGCTCACGCTCCAGGCGCCGCCGATCGTCGAGGAGGGCGCGCAGGACCTCTACCTGAAGCCCTCCATGCTCCACTCGGTCGCCGCGACGACCGACCACCCCGAGGCGTCCGCGCTCCTCGTCGACTTCCTCGTGAACTCGCCCGAGTCGGGCGAGATCTTCGGCACGAACCGCGGCCTGCCGGCCTCGGACACGGCCCTCGAGGCCGCCGAGCTCGACGAGCTCAGCCAGCAGGTGCGCGACTACGAGGCCTCGATCGCGGATCGCCTCGGCGACGCCCCGCCCGTGCCGATCGTCGGCTACGGCACCCTCGAGGAGAAGTTCCGCCAGCTGGGCCAGGAGCTCGGCTACGGCACCGTCACGGTCGACGAGGCCGTCGACCAGTTCTTCTCCGAGATGGACGTCATCCTCAACTGAGTACACCCCGGTGGGCGGGGCGACGCCGCCCCGCCCACCACCCACCGATCGGGAGATCATGTCAACGACAACAACGAGAGCCGTCGTCACGGCGAACAGGGCGGGGCTGAAGCCACCGCGACAGCGGCGCACCGCGACGCCCGCGCAGCGCCGCCGGAATCTCCGCGAGACCCTCGCCGGATACGCGTTCCTCACCCCGTGGATGATCGGGTTCCTCGGCCTCACGGTCGGCCCGATGGCGTACTCGCTGTACCTCTCGTTCACGTCGTACAACCTCTTCACCGCGCCCGAATGGGTCGGGTTCGAGAACTACATCCGCCTGTTCACGGACGATCCGCAGTTCATCCAGTCGGCGCAGATCACGCTCGTCTACGTCCTCGTGGGCACCCCGATCAAGCTCGCCGCGGCGCTCGCGATCGCGCTGCTGCTGAACTACCGCGACCGCGGCGCCGCGTTCTTCCGGTCCGCGTTCTACGCCCCCTCGCTCATCGGCGCCTCGGTCTCGGTGGCGATCGTGTGGCGCGCGATGTTCAACACGGACGGCCCCGTCGACACGGCCCTGTCGGCGATCGGCATCAACCTCGGCGGGTGGATCGGCAACGTCAACCTCGTCGTGCCGATGATGATCCTCCTCGCCGTGTGGCAGTTCGGCGCCACGATGGTCATCTTCCTCGCGGGCCTCAAGCAGGTCCCGAAGGAGCTCTACGAGGCAGCCGAGGTCGACGGCGCGGGCCCCGTGCGCCGCTTCAAGGCCGTCACGCTGCCGATGCTCTCGCCGGTGATCTTCTTCAACCTGCTCATCGAGCTCATCGGCGCATTCCAGGTGTTCGCCTCGGCCTACATCATCTCGAACGGCACCGGCGGCCCCGCCGGCATGACGAACTTCATCACCCTGTACCTCTACAAGCGCGGATTCACGGACACCCAGATGGGCTACGCGAGCGCCATCGCCTGGGTCGTGATGATTGCCGTCGCCATCATCGCCGTGATCCTGTTCCGCACCCAGAAGAACTGGGTCCACTACTCGGGAGACGACCGATGACCGCCACTGCCCTCGTCACGACCGGCAAGCCCGCCCCGCGACGCCGCATGACCCGTCGCGCCTGGCAGACGGTGGTCTGGTTCGTCGTTCTCCTCGCGATCACCGCGGTGGTGATCTACCCGCTGATCTGGCTGTTCGCCTCCACGTTCAAGCCCAACGCCGAGTTCGGCCAGAACCAGGGGCTCATTCCCTGGGAGCCGACCCTCTCGAACTACGCGACCGTGTCGGAGGGCATCGGCGGCGTCCCCATGTGGCGGTTCTTCATGAACTCGACGATCCTCGCCGTGTCGGCGGTGGTCGGCACGCTGCTGTCGAGCTCGCTCGCGGCGTACGCGTTCGCCCGCGTGAAGTTCAAGGGCCTCGGCATCTTCTTCGCCGCCATGATCGGCACGCTGCTGCTGCCCGTGCACGTCGTGATCATCCCCCAGTACATCTGGTTCAACAAGCTCGGCTTCGTCGACACGTTCGTGCCGCTGATCCTCCCGAAGTTCCTCGCGACCGAGGCATTCTTCGTGTTCCTCATGGTGCAGTTCATCCGCAACCTGCCGCGCGACATGGACGAGGCCGCGCGCATCGACGGCGCCGGCCACCTGCGGATCTTCTGGTCGATCACGCTGCCGCTCATCAAGCCCGCCCTCATCACGAGCGCGATCTTCACGTTCATCTGGACCTGGAACGACTTCCTCGCGCCGCTGCTGTACCTCAACAGCCCGGAGAACTACCCGCTCCCGATCGCGCTGCGGCTGTACAACGACCAGACCTCGACGAGCGACTACGGCGCGACCGTGACGGCCTCGTTCGTGGCCCTGATCCCCGTGCTGCTGTTCTTCATCGTGTTCCAGCGGTTCCTCGTCAACGGCGTCGCGACCCAGGGCCTGAAGGGCTGATGGCGATGGGGAAGGCCGAGCGCGAGGCGCGCCGCATCGCCCGGTCGGGCAGCGGCCCGACCAACGCCGAGCCCGGGGCGAACCCCGGCGCCTCGGGGGCGTTCGCGCTGCTCGGCGAGGTGCTGCTCGTCGGCATCATCGTCACGTTCCTCGGCCTCCCCCTCGTCACCCTCCCCGCCGCGCTGGCCGCGGGGATCCGGCACCTCCGCCGCTTCGCGCGGGCCGACGGATCCCCCTACCGGGCGCTCTGGCGCGACTTTCTTCGCGCGCTCCCCGCGGGCCTCGCGGTCGGCGCGGGCGCCGTCGTGCTGGCCGGCGTGCTCGCGCTCGACATCGTGCTCGCCGGATCCGGGGCGCTCCCGGGCGGCGGGTTGATCGCGACGGCCGGCTGGGTCGTCGCCGCCCTCGCGGGCGGGGCGCTCGTCCTCGCCGCCGGGCTGTGGTCGCCCGATCTGGGGTGGGCGGGCGCGCTGCGCGCGCTCCCGACCGCCGTCGGCGCGGATCCGGCCGGTGCCGCGTATCACGCGATCGCGGCGGCCTTCGTCGCCCTCGCCGGCTGGATGCTCGTGCCCCTCGTCGTGCCCGCCATCGGGTGCGCGACCCTTGCGGCCGCGGCCGTCCCCCAGCGCCCCCGCCGCCGCACCCCCTAACCCCCTAAGTCCACATTTCTCCGACATTTCTATGCGTGAGACGCGTAGAAATGTCGGAGAAATGTGGACTTACTGAACCTCTCAGGAGACACACGTGCTGTACGGCGCCGACTACAACCCCGACCAGTGGCCGGAGGAGATCTGGCCCGAGGACGTCGCGCTCATGCGCGAGGCCGGCGTCACCACCGTGAGCCTCGGCATCTTCTCCTGGTCGCGGATCCAGCCCACCCCCGACACGTGGGACTTCGCGTGGCTGGACCGGGTGATCGACCTCCTCCACGCCGGCGGAATCGGCGTCAACCTCGCCACGGCCACCGCCTCTGCGCCGCCGTGGGTGACGACCGAGCACCCCGACACGCTCGCGTCGGACGAGAACGGCGCGCCGTACTGGCACGGATCCCGTCAGCACCACTCCCCCTCCTCCCCCACGTGGCGGCGCCTCGCGGGCGAGCTCGTCCGGCGCCTCGCCGAGCGCTACGCGGATCACCCGGCCATCGTCATGTGGCACGTCGACAACGAGCTCGGCTGCCACCTCAACGAGGAGTTCTCCGACTCCGCGCGCGACGCTTTCCGCGCCTGGCTCCTCGAGCGGTACGGATCCGTCGAGGGCGTCAACGAGGCATGGGGCACCGCGTTCTGGTCGCAGCGCTACTCCTCGATCGACGAGGTCTTCCCGCCGCGCAAGGCGCCCTTCATCCGCAACCCCTCGCAGGTGCTGGACTACAAGCGCTTCATGTCCGACACGTGGCTCGCCGTCTACCGCGAGCAGCGCGACATCATCCGCGCCGCGGGCGCGAGCCAGCCCATCTCGACGAACATGATGGGCGCCTTCCCGCCCGCCGACTACGCGTCCTGGGCCGACGACATCGACGTCATCACGGACGACTGCTACCCGGATCCGCTGGATCCGGCGCGCCCGCTCACGACGGCCTTCCAGCGCGACCTCGTGCGCTCCCTCAAGCGCGGCACGCCGTGGATCCTGATGGAGCAGGCGACAGACGCCGTGAACTGGCGCCCGGCGAACCCCTCGAAGGTCGACGGGCAGCTCGCCGCAGAGACCGCGCAGTCGATCGGCCGCGGCGCGAACGGGATCCTGTTCTTCCAGTGGCGGCAGTCCCGCGCGGGCGCCGAGAAGTTCCACTCGGCGATGCTGCCGCAGGCCGGCACCCGCACGCGCACGTGGCGCGAATCCGTCGCGCTCGGCGAGGCGCTCGGGCACCTCGGCGACCTGCCGGATCCGGGCAACGACGCCGCCGTCGCGCTCGTGTTCGACTGGGAGAACTGGTGGGCCGTGGAGGGCGAGGGCCACCCGACCCGCCTCGACTACCTCCAGCTCGTGCGCGACTGGCACGCGGCGCTCGTGCGCCGCGGCGTGATGGTCGACATCGTGCCGCCCGAGAAGGTCGACGCCCGGTACAAGCTCGCGATCGCGCCGTTCCTCTACCTGCTGCGCGACGCGGGCGCCGCGGCCCTATCGCGCTTCGTCGCGGACGGCGGCGTCCTCGCCGCCGGACCGTTCACCGACGTCGTCGACGCGAACGACCGCTTCCGCGCCGGCGGCTTCCTCACCCAGCTCGGCCCCGTCCTCGGCGTCGCCTTCGAGGACTTCCGGGCGCTTGTTCCCCCGGCCCGCGCGACGGTCGCCGAGCGCGCGGGCGAGGAGGGATCCGCCGGGACCGCCCCCGACCCGCGCGCGTACGCGGCGTTCGCGGGCCGGGTGTCCGGATCCGGCACGATCATCGCCGAGGCCGTGTGGGCCGACGACGCCGACGTCGTCGCGGCGTTCACGGACGGGCCGTCGGCGGGGCGCCCCGCGCTCACGCGCCGCGCGTACGGCGACGGATCCGCGTGGTACCTCGCGACGATGCCCGCGCCGGATGCGCTGGGGGACGTCGTGGGCGCGCTGCTGGAGGACGCGGGCGTCCAGGGCGAGATCGCCGACGTGCCGGACGGCGTCGAGGTCGCCCGCCGCGGCGAGCTCCTCACGCTCATCAACCACGGATCCGCCCCCGCGACCGTGACGGCGCCGGGCACGCTCCTCGGATCCGCGGATCCGTTCGGCACGCGCACCCTGGCGCCGCAAGAGTACGCATTCGTCGTCGCCCCGCGGGAGCGCGCGTGAGCGCCGCGGCGGGCCTCGTCCGCGCGCACGTGGAGGCGGGCCGGCTGCCCGCCGCCGTCTTTGGCGTCGCGACCGCCCGCGGCACGACGACCCTCGAGGCGTTCGGCGGGACGGCCGGGCGGCCCGCGCGGACGGGCGACCACTTCCGCCTGTTCTCGATCACGAAGCCGCTCGTCGGCCTCGCGGCGGCGCGGGCGGTCGAGCGCGGGCTCCTGACGCCGCTCACTCCCCTGGCCGACGCCGTGCCCGAGGTCGGCGCCGGCCGCGAGGACGTCGTGCAGCTGCGGCATCTCGTCAGCCACACGTCGGGCCTGATCGAGCCGGCCCTCGACGCGCCGGAGGGGCTCACGGCCGCGCTGCTCCGCCCCGGGCGCGACTTCGCCGCGGGCGCCGCATCGCGCTACTCGTCGATCGCGTTCGAGGGGGTCGCGGAGCTGATCCGCCACGCCACGGGTCGCGCGTGGGACGCGGAGGTGGCCGATTTCGCGGGCGCGGCCGGGGCGACGGGCCTCACGCTCGAGGAGTCCGCGGATCCGCACCCCGTCGTGGACGCCGCCGAGCAGGGTCTCGACGTGGCCCGGATGGCCGCGCTCCGCCACCCCGGCGCCGGCCTCATCGGGCGCGCGGAGGACCTGCTCCGCATCGGATCCGCGCTCCTCGCCGGGGGCGGCGACATCGTGCGGCCGGCGACCCTCGCCATGATGCGCCGGCCGCTGACCGGCGACATCCCGCGGCTCGAGCCCTACCCCGCCGAGCGCGGGCAGGACTGGGGCTTCTCCTGGAACCTGCGCACGCGCGCGCCGGGCCTCATCGACCGCGACGTGTACGGGCACGGCGGCTGGTCGGGCACGGAGTTCTGGATCCATCCCTCGGCGGGCCTCGCGTGGGTCCTCCTCACGAACCGCGCCGTCCGCCCGGGCGTCGACCTGGACGCGATCGACAACGCGGTGGTGTCGGGCGTGTAGGCCCCGGGGCCGGAGGGGCACCGAATCAGTGCCATGATCTGAGGTGACCCTGCTGACCCCACGCAATGGAGCACCCCGTATGCAGATCGCCCAGACCTCGCCCGGAACCGGGTCGTTGCCGCCCCGCGCGCGGATGCGCTCGGACGCGCCGCAGCAGCTCCTCGACGGATCCTGGCGCTTCCGCGTGTCCCCCAGCCTGCGCGCGGCGCCGGGCGGAGAGTGGGACCGCGCGGACGTGAGCGCCTGGTCGACGATCGAGGTCCCCGGCCACTGGAACCTGCAGGGCCACGGGTCGCCCGCGTACTCGAACGTGCAGATGCCGTTCCCGCTGGATCCGCCCTTCCCGCCGGACGCGAACCCGATCGGCGACTATGTCGTCGAGTTCGAGGTCGACCCCGACGTCGCTGGCCACGCCGCGCAGACGCTGCGCTTCGACGGGATCGAGTCCGCCGCCGAGGTGCGGCTGAACGGCGCCGTCCTCGGCACGACGCGCGGCAGCCGCCTCACCCACGAGTTCGACGCGACGTCCGCGCTGCGCCCGGGCACGAACCGCCTCGCCGTGCGGGTGGCGCAGTTCAGCGACGCGAGCTACCTCGAGGACCAGGACATGTGGTGGCTGCCGGGAATCTTCCGCAGCGTCACCCTCCTCGCGCGCCCCGCGTCCGGGATCCGCGACGTCTTCGTGCGCGCCGACTTCGACGCCGCCACGGGCGCCGGGTCCCTCGAGATCGACGTCGACGCGGACGCGGAGGCGCGGATCCGGATCCCCGAGCTCGGCGTGGACGCCCCCGCGCGCGGTACGGTCGCCGCGGGCGCGGTCGCGCCGTGGTCGGCGGAGTCGCCGCGGCTCTACGACGCCGAGGTGTCGACCGCCGGGGAGACGGTGCGGATCCGCGTCGGCTTCCGGCACGTGGAGGTGCGCGACACGGAGCTTCTCGTCAACGGCGCCCCCATCATGCTGCGCGGCGTCAACCGCCACGAGCACCACCCCGAGCGCGGCCGCGTCTACGACGCCGACTTCGTCCGCGACGAGCTGCTCCTCATGAAGCGGCACCACATCAACGCGATCCGCACCTCGCACTACCCGCCCCACCCCGACACGCTCGACCTGTTCGACGAGCTCGGCTTCTGGGTCATCGACGAGTGCGACCTCGAGACCCACGCGTTCGAGTACGTGGGCTGGCGCGGCAACCCCAGCGCGGATCCGGCCTGGCGCGACGCCTACCTCGACCGCATGGCGCGCACCGTCCACCGCGACAAGAACCACGCCTCGGTCATCATGTGGTCGCTCGGCAACGAGTCGCACACGGGCACGAACCTCGACCAGATGGCGCTGTGGACGAAGCAGTTCGACCCCACGCGCCTCGTGCACTACGAGGGCGACTGGTCCTGCCGCTACACCGACGTGTACTCGCGGATGTACGCGAGCCACGAGGAGGTGCGCCAGATCGGCGAGGAGGGCCTCGTGGGCCCCGCGACCGACGCGCCCGCGGCCGAGGCCCGGCGCGCGAGCCTGCCGTTCCTGCAGTGCGAGTTCGTGCACGCGATGGGCACCGGCCCCGGCGGGATCCGCGAGTACTGGGACCTGTTCGAGGCCTACCCGCGCCTCGTGGGCGGGTTCGTCTGGGAGTGGGTCGAGCAGGGCCTCGCCGTGCGCGGCGAGGACGGTGAGCGGCGGATCCTCTACGGCGGCGACTTCGGCGAGGACGTGCACGACGGCAACTTCGTCATCGACGGCCTCGTCTCCCCCGACCGCGAGCCGCGCCCCGGCCTGACGCACTACGCGGCCGTCATCGCGCCCGTGCGCCTCGCGGTCGACGCCGCGCGCGCCTCGGTCGAGGTCGCGAACCGCTTCGACCACGCCGACCTCTCGGGCGTGGAGCTCGTGTGGCGGCGCGTGGTTGACGGCGAGACGGTCGCCGACGGGCGGATCCCCGCGCCGGCGTGCCCCGCGCGATCGGCCGCGCAGGTCGCGCTCCCGGACGAGGCCCGCGCGCCCCGCGACGCCGCGACGGCCGACGTCCTCACGGTGGAGGCGGTCATTCTCGCCGACGCGCCGTGGGCGCCCGCGGGCCACGCGATCGGCGCAGGGCAGGACGCGCGCACCCCGCGCGCCGCGGCCCCCGCCACCACCGCGGATCCCGCCGCCCTGTTCGACGAGACCACGGGCGCGCTCCGCGGCCTCGGCTCCCTCGAGGTCGCCGGCCCCGCGATCGGCATCTGGCGCGCGCCGACGGACAACGACAACGGCCGCCTCCACGGCGAGGCGGATCCGCGCCGCGTCGCCGAGCGCTGGGAGCAGGCCGGCTACGACCGCACCGTCTCGCGGCTCGTCGCGTTCGAGGCCGACGGCGGATCCGCCCGGATCCGCACCCGCACGGCCCCGCCGATCCTCGACTGCGGGATCGACGCGCGCTTGACCTACACGGCGGTCGGCCCCGCGGCCGTGCGGCTCGACGTCGAGATCGACCCCACGGGCTCGTGGCCCGTCGACTGGGCCCGGCTCGGGCTCGACCTCACGATCGACGCGGCGCCGACGGGCCTCGCCTACGCGGGCCTCGGCCCCGTCTCGGCCGCGCCGGACATGGTCGACGGCGCCGCCTTCGGGTGGTGGCAGATCGCCCCGGACGACCTGACGGTCGACCACATTCGCCCGCAGGAGAGCGGCGCCCGGCAGGGCGTCGTCGACGCGACCGTCGAGACGGCCGCGGGTCAGCTCCGGATCCGCGCGCTCGGGGATCCGTTCGCCCTCACGGTGTCCCGCGCCTCGCGCGCCGAGATCGCGCGCGCCGAGCATAACTGGGACCTCACGGCCGACGGTAAGACGCACGTGTCGATCGACCTCGCACAGTACGGCGCGGGCACGGCGAGTTGTGGCCCGGGCGCGCTGCCGCGGCACCGCCTGGCGCCGGGCGCGTTCCGCGCCTCGTTCCTGCTCGAGGCGTCGGCCTGACGCGACGAGGCGCCCCCTCCCCGGCCTCGGGGAGGGGGCGCTTTTTTCGCGCCGATCAGGCCCCGCGGCGGGCGGGCACCTCAGGCTCGCCGAGCGAGAGCATCAGGCGATTGGCCCAGTTGAAGAAGGCCGCGCCGCCGATGACGTCCACGATCTCCGCATCGTCGAGGCCGGCCTCCGCGAGCGCCGCGATATCGGCCTCCCCGAACGCCAGCGGGGTGTCGGCGAGGGCGACCGAGGCGCGCACGACGGCGTTCCAGGTCGCGTCGCCGAAGTCGGCGCCGGTGCCCTCGTCGAGGAGGCGCTGCACGTCCGCCTCCCGGTCCGACTCGCGGGTGGCGGCCGCGGCGTGCACGTGCGCGCAGAACACGCAGCCGTTGTGCCGCGAGGTCGCCGCCGCCGCCAGTTCGCGCTCGGCCCGGCCGATGCCGCCCTCGACATTGAAGAAGATGTCGAGGTCGGTGAGCGTGCGCGCCCGCAGCGCGTCCGGGTCGCGCGCGAGCAGCCGGAAGTACGGCATCTTCGCGCGCGCGGGCTCGATCAGCGCGTCGCGCTGCGCGGGCGTCAGCTCGGCCTCCGCGACGGGAAGCAGCCACGGGACCCACCCGAGTCCGCGCTGGGTGAAGGCGTCCGGGCGGTCGAGGTCCGGGTAGTCGATCACGAGGTCACTCATGCGGCGCTCCTTGCCGAGTGGTGGGCGGACAGCGCGCGCAAGCCCCAGGCGACGCGCAGCTGGAAGGACAGGAAGGCGACGAGCTGGGAGAGCGAGACGATGTCGTCGGCGCCCCACCCCGCCGAGACGAGCGCGCGAAGCGCATCCGGCCGCGCCTCGCGCGGCCGGAAGACGAGCAGGTGCGCGTGCGTGAGGGCGGCGCCGAGACGCCCGCCGAGGGCGTCGTCGCTCGCGACCCACCGCAGCCCCTCGCTCCCCTCGGCGGCGAGCCCGGGCTCGCGGTACGCGCCGTACGGGCCCGAGGCGCGGCCCGACTCGGCGGCGCGCTCCACCGGATCCAGGAGCTCGGGCGCCTCGTCGCCGAGGAGGTCGGCGTAGAACTCCGCCGCCTCCGCGAAGCCGTGCAGGCGCGCCACGAAGGTGGCGACGGCGTAGCGCTCGGAGAGCGCGAACGCGCCCGGATCCGCCGGCTCGAGGAGCGCCTCGAAGCTGCGCTGCGCGTTCCGTCGCGCCTCGGGGCGCAGGTCTCGGACGTCCGAGAGCGGGCTCCCGGGGGCGATCCCCGCGAGCAGGTCGATGATGTCCGCGTTCGTGGTCATGACGTGGCCTCGCTTGTCGTGGTGAGGGAGTGGTGGGCTGCCGCGAGCGCGGAGGCGGCCTCGGCCCCCACCGCGTAGCCGAGCTGCGGCGCGACCTCGGTCGCGAGCAGCTCGATCGACCGCAGGGTGGTCTCGTGCGTCGCGGGCACGGAGTGCACCTGGAAGGTGACGTCGGTCGCCGCGGCGATCGCGCCGTCGGCCGCGAGCGAGGCGACGACCTCGTCCGCCGTGCCGATGTGCGTGTCGGTCAGGCGCACGAGGTCGTCGAGGCCCACGCCCGACGCGTCGACGCCGAAGGTCGTCTCGACGAGCCGGCGCAGGGGCTCGCGCGCGCTCTCGAGGACCCGCGTGCGGTCCTCCGGATCCACGACCACCGCGGTGCGCGAGGCAAGAATCCGCGGCACGGCCGCGTCGGGAAGGGCCGCACGGTACGCCTCGATGATCGGCAGCTGCACCGCGGACAGCGGCGCGTCGATCGGGAGGCCGGGCCGGGGCTGCGTGCGCGACAGCATGAGCCCGTCCCCACGGGCGCCGGCGCGCGCGCCGCCGTCGGCGGAGAACGTCGCCTGCCAGATCCGCTCGCCGAGCGAGCCGCCCGCAGGGTACATGCGCGAGTCGGTGCCGCGCAGGGACCGGCCCGCGAGCGCGTCGGCGAAGACCGCGAGGTGGTCGGCGAAGATCGCCCGACGCGCGGCCGGATCCCGCCCGAACGCCGCGAACGAGCTCGGCGTGCCGCCCGCCGCGACGCCGAGCTGCACCCGGCCGCCGCTCATGTGGTCGAGCACGGCGGCGTCCTCGGCCGCCCGGACGGGGTCGTCGATGGGGAGCGTGAGGACCGCCGTGCCGAGCGCAATGCGCGAGGTCTGCGCGGCCGCGGCCGCCAGCAGCACGAAGGGCGACGGCAGCCCGCCCTCGTCCTCGCCGAAGTGGTGTTGGGCGACCCACGCCGAGGCGAATCCCACCCGCTCGGCCTGGACGATCTGCTCGATCGCGAACCGGTACCGGTCGGCCGCCGGCGCGTCCTCGAGCAATCGCGAGAAGAATCCCAGTCGCGGTCCCGTCATCGTGCGTCCTCCTTCGAGTGTGCGCCGCCCCCGCGGAACAGGGTTCCGGGGATCGCGGCGAGAAGCTGCTGTGTGTAATCGTCGCGCGGATCCTCCAGCACCTGGCGCGCCTCGCCCGCCTCGACCTGGCGGCCGCGCCGCAGCACCGACACGGTGTCGGCGATCTGGCGCACGACCCCGAGGTCGTGCGAGATGAACACATACGTCAGCCCGAGCTCGCCCTGGAGGCGCGCGAGCAGCCGGAGGATCTGCGCCTGCACCGTCACGTCGAGCGCCGAGACGGCCTCGTCGAGAACGACGACCTCGGGCTCGAGGATCAGGGCGCGCGCGATGGCGACGCGCTGGCGTTGGCCGCCCGACAGCTCCCGCGGTCGGCGGCGCGCGATCTCGGGCCGCAGCGCGACCTGCTCGAGAGCGTGCGCGACGCGGTCCGCGCGATCCGCGCGGTCCCCGATCCGGAAGTTCTTGAGCGGCTCCTCCAGGATCCGCTCGATGCTCTGGCGCGGATCCAGGGATCCGAACGGGTTCTGGTACACGAGCTGCGCGGTGCGCCGGAACGCGCGCGCCACGGGGCCGTCCGTGACGGTCGTGTCGGCGACGCGGATCGTTCCCGCCGTCGGCGACGACAGGCCCACGATGCTGCGCCCCGTCGTCGTCTTGCCGGATCCCGACTCT
The DNA here is from genome assembly GCF_011326725.1 of Microbacterium excoecariae. Taxonomy (GTDB): domain Bacteria; phylum Actinomycetota; class Actinomycetes; order Actinomycetales; family Microbacteriaceae; genus Microbacterium; species Microbacterium excoecariae. Next base: position 157,948 of record NZ_JAANCO010000001.1, read on the forward strand.
CCGACGATCGCGTGCGTCGTGCCGCGGGCCACGGTGAAGCTGACGTCGTCCACCGCGCGCAGGGGAGCGCGCCCCGCGCCGCGGGAGAACTCCTGCACGAGGCCGGCGACCTCGATGATCGGGCGCGCGCCCCGCGGCTCCCGCGGCGGGGTGCGCGGGGCGGTGCGGCCCAGCGCCGGCGCGTCCGCGATCAGCGCGCGGGTGTACTCCGCGCGCGGGGCGGCGAGCACCTCCGCCGACGGCCCGCTCTCCTGCACCGCACCGCCCTGCATGACGACGATCTCGTCCGACCGATCCGCCGCGACGGCGAGGTCGTGCGTGATGAACAGGATCCCCGCGCCCGTGTCCCGGCGCAGGTTGTCGAGGAGGTCGAGGACGGTGCGCTGCACGGTCACGTCGAGGGCGCTCGTCGGCTCATCGGCGATGATGAGCGCGGGCGACGCGGCGAGCGCGGCCGCGATGAGGACGCGCTGGCGCATCCCGCCCGACAGCTGGTGCGGGAACTGGCGCGCCCGCACCTCCGGGTCGTCGATGCCGACGCGCTCGAGCAGATCGAGCACGCGTGAGCGGATCGCGCGCGCGTCGCGCCAGCCGTGGATCCGGAGCGTCTCGCCGACGCTCGAGCCGATCGTCGCCACCGGGTTCAGCGAGCTGCCCGGATCCTGCGGGACGAGGCCGATCGAGCGGCCCCGCACCCCGCGCCAGCGCCGCTCGCTCAGACCGACGAGCTCGATGGATTCGGCCCCGCCCGCGGCGAGGCGGATGCTTCCGCCGGTCACCCGGCCGTTGTCCGCGAGCAGGCCGATCACGGACTGCGCCACGGACGTCTTGCCCGAGCCCGACTCGCCGACGAGCGCGGTGACGCGCCCGGGGTGCACGTCGAGCGAGACGCCGCGCACGGCCTCGACCACGCCATGACGGGTGTCGTACGCGACCGCGAGGTCGCGGATCCTGAGCAGCGCAGCGCTCACGCGGACGCACCCCCTCGGATGGCCTGGCTCAGCCGGTTGGTCGAGAGCACGACGGCGACGACCACGAGCCCGGGGAGAACCGTGAGCCACCACGCGGTCGCGACGTAGTCGCGCCCCTCGGCGATCAACAGCCCCCACTCGGCCGTAGGCGGCGGGGCGCCGTACCCGAGGAATCCGAGCGTCGAAATCTGCAGAATGGCGGATCCGAGCTGGAGCGCGGCGAGCGCGATCACGGGCGTCAGGGAGTTCGGCAGGACGTGGCGCAGGAGCACGCCGAGGCGCGTCCCGCCCGACCCGTACGCGGCCTCGAGGTATTCGCTCACCCGCACGCCCACGACCTCGGCGCGCGACAGGCGCGCGAACACGGCGATCGACGTGGCGCCGACGGCGATCGCGGCGTTGGTCGTACCGAATCCGAGGAGGATGACGACCGACAGTGACAGCAGCAGGCCGGGGATCGCGAGGAGCACGTCGACGAGGCGCATGAGGACCTCCTCGACCGCCCCGCCCGTTGCGCCGGCCGTGACGCCGAGCGCGGTGCCGACGACGAGGCCCACGAGCACCGCGACGAGCGCGCCGGTGAGGGACTGCGAGGCGCCGTAGATGACGCGCGCGAAGACGTCGCGCCCCGTGGCGTCCGTGCCGAACCAGTGCGCCCCGGACGGCGCCTGCAGAGACGGCGCGACCGTGTCGGTCGGGCTCGTCGCCGTAAACAGGCCGGGCGCGAACGCCCAGGCCACGGCGATCGCGAGCACGACGACGGAGACGATGAGACCGGGCGCGAGGCGGGCGCGGCGGGCCGCGACGCGGGGGCGTCCGAGGGCGAGGGCGGTCATCGCGCGAGCTCCTTTCGGCGAGCGGGCGCGGATCCGCGCGTCCGAAGGCGCGGATCCAGCACGGGGTAGAGCAGGTCGACCACGAGGTTGATCGCGACGAACGTCACGGTCGAGATCACTACGACGGCGAGGAGGACGGGGGTGTCGCGGTTGGCCACGGCCTGCGCCGTGATCTGCCCGATGCCATTGCGGCCGAAGACGGTCTCCGTGACGACGGCACCGCCGACGAGCTCGCCGAACAGCAGGCCGGCCATCGTCAGGGTCGGCAGGAGCGCGTTCCGCACGACGTTGCGCCACAGCACCCAGGAGGCGCTGGCGCCGCGCGCGCGCACGACCTGAACGAACGGGCGCGCGCGCACGTCGTCGATGCTGCGCATCAGCACCTGCGCGAGCGGCGCGGCGATGGGGATCGCGAGGGTCAGGACCGGGAGGACGAGCGAGGCGGCGGGGCCCGCGCCGATCGCGGGGATCCAACGCAGCTCGAAGGAGAAGATCTGGATCAGGACGATGCCCACCCAGAACACCGGCAGCGAGACGAACAGCGGCGGCAGGGCCCGAAAGCCGCGGCGGATCCACTCCCACCCGCCGTACGTCGCCGTGAACGCGATCGTGACCGCGAGGAACACGGCGAGGACGAGCCCGAGGCTCGCGAGGGTCAGCGTCGCCGGAAGGTTCGCGGCGAGGAGGTCGGAGACGGCGGCTCCGCTCTGCACCGAATACCCGAGGTCGCCGTGGAGGAACCCGGCGGCGGCGTCAAGATAGCGCAGCACGAGTGGCCGGTCGACGCCGTACGCGGCGCGGATCTCCTCGATCTGCTCCGGCGTGAGGCCGAGGTCGGGGTTTCCGTAGCGGGCGAGGACGGCGTCGCCGGGCAGCGCCGCGAGGAGCAGGTACGCCACCGTGAAGGCGGCCACCAGCACCACGAGCGACTGCCCGACGCGCCGCAGCGCGGGAATCAGCACGCGATCAGCCCGCCAGCCAGGTGTCGTAGAACGCCGGGCGCCCCACCGACTCCGTGCGGAATCCGCCGACGGTGTCGATGTAGCCGAACACCTGCGGCTCCTCGAAGAACGGCAGGATGTAGGCCTGGTCCGCGAGCCGCTGCTGCGCGGCGGCCGACGCCTCGATCCGCCCCTCCTCGGTGCTCGCCGAGGCGATCTCGTCGAGCAGGGCGTCGAGCTCCTCGTCCCCGACGGATCCGTCCGGGTAGCCGTTCAGGAGCGCGTCGCGGTTGGCCGAGGAGTACTGCGACTTGAGCACGTCGTAGTCGGCGCGGCCGACCATCGAGTGGTACACCTGCAGCGCCCCGACCTCGGCGCGCGCGGCGTCCTGCGCGGCCTGGTCTCCGGGCAGGAGCGAGACCTCGACCCCGACCTCGCGGAGCTGCTCCCGCACGAGCGTGATGACCTCGCGCGAGCGCGGCTGCGGGAGCGCCTCGTTGAACGTGAGCGCGAGCTTCTCCCCGTCCTTCTCGCGGATCCCGTCGGATCCGATCTCCCACCCGGCCTCGTCGAGCAGGCGCGTAGCCTCCTCGACGTCGTGCACGTAATACTCCGACGTGTCGACGTAGCCGAGGGCGCTCTCGGCGAGCGCGCCGGTCGCCAAGGGGTAGCTGTCCGTGAACAGCGTCTCGACGATCTCCTCGCGGTCGATCGCCGCGATGAGCGCCTGGCGCACGCGCACGTCCTCGAGAAGCGGATCCCGGAACCGGAAGCTGAGACCGTTGTTCACGCCGTTCGTGGACGCGGCGAGGAGCGAGAGCCCCTCGGCGTCGAACTGGGCCTCGTCCGGCGCCTCGACCTGCCGCGCGATGTGCGCCTGCTGCGTCGCGACGGTGCCGACCCGCACGCTGTCCTCGGGGACGACGAGAATCTCGATGGCGTCGAGGTACGCGCGCCCCTGGTGCGCGAACGACGGCGGCGCCCAGTCGTAGTCCTCGCGCGCCTCGAGCGACAGCGCGGTGCCGATCTCCTCGTCCGCGATCACGAACGGGCCGCTGCCGATGATCTCCGTCGCGTTTCCGGGCCCGAACTCCTCGCTCGTGCGCTCGAGCGTCGCGCTCGAGAGCAGGCCCGAGTTGATCGTCGAGACCGCCTGGGCGAAGCCGGGCGCGGGCGCCGAGAAGAAGAACCGGACGGTGCGGTCGTCGACGACCTCGCCGCGCTCGTAGTTGTTGATCGCCTCCGACACGGTGAGCGCGCGATCCGCGTCGCCCAGGCCGAACAGGTCGATGTTGCGCACGACGTTCTCCGCGTCGAGCGGGGAACCGTCCGAGTACGTGACCCCCTCGCGCAGGGTGAAGGTGTACTCCGTCGCGTCCTCGTTCACCGACCAGTCCTCGGCGATCCACGGCTCGAGCTCGAGCGTGTCGGGGTCCTGGTACAGCAGGCGGTCGGTGATGTTGTTGATCACGCCGCCGTTCGGGTAGAAGCCGCCGGCCGGCGAGTAGAGGGTGAGCCACGTCTGCGGCTCCAGGTAGGTCAGCGTGCCGCCCTGCTGCGGCTCGCCGTTCCCGGCGGATCCCGCGGGCGCGGCGCCTCCCGAGCAGCCGGCCAGGACACCGACGGCCGCGGCCATGGATACGGCGGCGAGGGCGATGCGCGGGAATCGGGACATGTGCTTCTCCTACCTGTCACAGGGGTGGCCGACCCGGCGGGCCGACACCGGAAGCTCAGCACTCCGGCGCCCCACGCGCACGCTCGCGGTTCACGCGAGGTAAGCGGGCTTCACACGCCGTCACACGCGGTCACGCACCGCCCCGCGCCCACGCGCGAGATTCCGCGGGAGAACGGTTGCCCGGATCCGCGGGATGTGTCACACTCGATGCATTCGGAAAGCGTTTACCGAACGACTTCACCCACGACAGCAAGGAAGCACCATCGTGACCGACAAGGCACCCGCCGTTCGCGAGATCGGCATCATCATGAACGGCGTCTCCGGGCGCATGGGCTACCGCCAGCACCTCGTGCGCTCGATCCTCGCGATCCGCGACGCGGGCGGCTTCGAGCTCACCGACGGCACCAAGGTCACGGTGCGCCCGCTGCTCGTCGGCCGCAGCGAGGCCAAGCTCGCCGAGATCGCCGCCGAGCACGGCATCGAGGACTACACGACCGACCTCGACGCGGCGCTCGCCGACCCGAAGTGGGAGATCTACGGCGACTTCCTCGTCACGAAGGCGCGGAGCGCCGCGCTCCGCAAGGCGATCGCGGCCGGCAAGACCATCTACACCGAGAAGCCGACGGCCGAGTCGCTCGAGGAGTCCCTCGAGATCGCGCAGCTCGCGAAGGACGCGGGCGTGAAGGCGGGCGTCGTGCACGACAAGCTCTACCTGCCGGGCCTGCAGAAGCTCAAGCGCCTCATCGACTCGGGCTTCTTCGGGCGGATCCTCTCTGTGCGCGGCGAGTTCGGGTACTGGGTCTTCGAGGGCGACTGGCAGGACGCGCAGCGCCCCAGCTGGAACTACCGCACGGAGGACGGTGGCGGCATCATCGTCGACATGTTCCCCCACTGGAACTACGTTCTCGAGAACCTCTTCGGCGAGGTCGAGAGCGTCTACGCGCACGCCTCGACGCACATCCCCGAGCGCTGGGACGAGGCCGGCGAGAAGTACACGGCGACCGCGGAGGACGCGGCGTACGGCATCTTCGAGCTCCCGGGCGGCGCGATCGCGCAGATCAACTCGAGCTGGACCACGCGCGTCGACCGCGACGAGCTCGTCCAGTTCCACGTCGACGGCACGCACGGATCCGCCGTCGTGGGCCTGTTCGGCGCCAAGATCCAGGAGCGCAACGCGACGCCGAAGCCCGTGTGGAACCCGGACCTCGAGGACCAGATCGACTACGACGCGACCTGGCAGAAGCTCCCGACCAACGACGTGTTCCTCAACGGCTTCCGCCAGCAGTGGCAGGAGTTCCTCACGAGCTACGTCCTGGGCACCGACTACCCCTTCGACCTTCTCGCCGGCGCGCGCGGCGTGCAGCTAGCCGAGGCCGGCCTGGAGTCGAGCCGCACCGGCGCCAAGGTCGCGCTCCCCGCGCTCTCGCTGGACTGACGACCATGAGCGACACCCTCACCCTGCTGGCGGCGGACGGATCCGTCACCTCCACGCCCCTGAACGACGCGCCGGGCTTCGACAAGCCGGCGGCCGGGCTGCGCTCGCGCGTGGCCTTCGCCGCCGCGCACGTCACCCCGCTCACGTGGGCCGACAACACGCCGGGACAGCCGGCCGAGATCGACTGGGACGCGACGCTCGGATTCCGCCGGGCGGTCTACTCGTGGGGCCTCGGCGTGGCCGACGCCATGGACACGGCGCAGCGCAACATGGGCCTCGACCCCGCCGCCGTGCGCGAGCTCATTGCGCGAAGCGCCGAGGTCGCCCGCGAGGAGGGCGGCCAGGTCGCCGTCGGCGTCAACACCGACCACCTCGAGAGCGAGACCGCCTCGCTGGCGGAGATCGTCGACGCCTACAAGGCCCAGCTGCACCACGCGGAGGAGCACGGCGCGATCCCCGTGCTCATGGCGAGCCGCCACCTCGCGCGCGCCGCCGGATCCGCCGACGACTACCGGCGGGTCTACCGCGCCGTCCTGGACGCGGCGACCACCCCCGTGGTCCTGCACTGGCTCGGGACCGCGTTCGATCCGCTGCTCGCGGGCTACTTCGGATCCGCGGCCTGGACCGCCGCCGCCGACGTCCTCGTCGACATCATCGCGGCGGATCCCGCCAAGATCTCCGGCGTGAAGATGAGCCTGCTGGACGCCGACGCCGAGGTGGCCGTGCGCGAGCGCCTCCCCGAGGGCGTGCGGATGTACACGGGCGACGACTTCAACTACGTCGGCCTCATCGGCGGCGCCGACGTGCCGCAGGCGACGCAGCCCGAGCGCTCCGCCGGCACCGACCGCACCCACTCGGACGCACTCCTCGGCGCGTTCGCGGCGATCACGCCGGTCGCGTCGGCGGCCATCCAGGCGCTCGACGCGGGCGACGCCGATCGGTACTACGCGCTCCTCGCGCCCACCGAAGCGCTCAGCCGCCAGGTCTTCGCGGCGCCGACGTTCTACTACAAGACGGGCGTGGCCTTCCTCGCCTGGCTGAACGGCCACCAGGCGGCGTTCCAGATGGTCGGCGGCCTGCACTCCGCGCGGAGCCTGCCCCACCTCAGCGAGATCGTGCGGCTCGCCAACGCGGCGCACGCGCTGGAGGATCCGCACCTCGCGGCAGAGCGCTGGCACGGAATGCTCGCCCTGAACGGAGTCACGCGATGACCGCCCCGCACCCCCGCCTGTCGATCAATCAGGCGACGATTAAGAAGACGACGGTCGCCGAGGCCATCGCCGTCACGCGCGAGGCGGGCATCGAGGCGATCGGGCTCTGGCGCGAGCAGGTGCAGGAGGCGGGCCTCGACGAGTCGGTGCGCATGATCGCCGACTCGGGCCTGCGCTATTCGACGCACTGCCGCGGCGGCTGGTTCACGGCCGAGGAGGGGCCCGCGCGCGTGGCCGCCCTCGACGACAACCGCCGAGCGATCGACGAGACCGCGGCCCTGGCCGCTGCGGGAGCGCCCGGCTCGAAGGCGGCGCTCGTCATCGTCGTGGGCGGGCTGCCGGAGGGATCCCGCGATCTCGTCGGCGCGCGCGAGCGCGTGCGCGACGCGGTCGCCCGGCTCGCGCCGCACGCCGAGGCGACGGGCGTGCAGCTCGCGCTCGAACCCCTGCACCCCATGTACGCCTCGGATCGGTCCGTGCTCTCCACGCTCGATCAGGCCCTCGATATCGCGGGCGACTTCGCCCCCGAGGTCGTCGGCGTCACGGTCGACACGTTCCATCTCTGGTGGGATCCGCAAGTCCTCGACAAGATCGCGCGCGCCGGCCGTGAGGGGCGCATCGCGTCGTACCAGGTGTGCGACTGGAAGACGCCGCTCGAGGCCGACAACCTCCTCTCGCGCCACTACCCCGGCGACGGCGTGATCGACTTCGGGCCCATGACTCGGGCCGTGGAGGCGACCGGCTACACGGGCGACATCGAGGTGGAGCTGCTGAACCAGGCGATCTGGGACACGGATCCGGCCACGGCCGTCGCCCGCACGATCGCGGGCTTCGAGCGGGCCGTTGCGCCCTTCCTCGCGGGCGCCCCGGTATCCTCCAGGGCATGACCTCACCGCCCGCCTCCCGCGCGCCGCAGCGCGCGGCGACGCTCCACGACGTCGCCCGGGAGGCGGGCGTTTCCCTGGCCACCGCGTCGCGCGTGCTCAACGGATCCACCCGCCGCGTCGCGGACTCGTACCGCGAGAAGGTCGAGGCGGCGGCCGCCGCCCTCGGATACTCCGCGAACCTCTCCGCCCAGGCCACGGCCCGCGGCACCTCGGCGACGCTCGCGCTCCTCGTCGCGAACATCGCCGACTCGTACTTCTCCCAGATCGCGGCCGGCGTCGCCGAGGCCGCCGACGGCGAGAACCTCGTCGTGACGATCGGGATCACCGACCGCTCCCCCGAGCGCGAGGCGCAGCTCGTGCGCTCGCTGCGCGGCCAGCGGCCCCGCGGCATCGTGCTCGCCGCCTCCCGCGCGCACCAGGCGCAGAACCCGCAGCTCACGCAGGCGCTCCAGGCGCTCGAGGAGTCGGGCGGCACGATCGTGACCCTCGGATCCGCCGCCGAGGGCGTCACGAGCCGCGTGGTCGGGATCGACAACCGCGGCGGGACGCGCGAGCTCGGCTCCACTCTCGCCGCCCTCGGCTACCGTTCCGCCCTCGTCATCGCCGCCATGGACGGGCTCGTCACGAGCGACGACCGCGTCGGGGGCTTCATCGAGGGCTTCACGGCGGGCGGCGGATCCGCCCCCGAGGTGCTCCGCGGATCCCTCACCCGCGACGCCGGGTACGCGATCATGGCGGCCGCCCTCGAGCGCGGCGTGCCGGAGGGGACCGTCGTGTTCGGCGTCTCCGATGTCGTGGCCTTCGGCGCCATGTCGGCCGTGCGCGACGCGGGCCGCGCCGTCGGCTCCGACATCGCGATCGCGGGCTTCGGCGACATCGACACGGGCCGCGACATCGTCCCGTCGCTGACGACCGCGCACGCCCCGCTCGAGGAGCTCGGGCGCCTCGCCGTGGAGGCCGCGACCGCGGAGACCTGGGTGAACCCGGATCCGCTGCCCGTCGAGGTGCTCGTCCGCGACAGCACGCCCCCGCGCGCCGCCTGACGCGCCGCGCGTCGCCTGACGCCCCGCGCGTCGCCTGACGCCCCGCTCGGCGCGGGCGGGCGGCCTACGCCGCGTGGGCGCCGCGGCCCGGGAGCTCGCGCGGGGCGGGGGCGGGCGCCGCGGGCTCCTCGGATCCGTGGACCTCGCGGTGCAGGCGCTCCATCTTCGCGTCCAGCTCGCTCGCGGTGAGCGCCGCCTCGCGGAGATCGTCGAGGAGGCCGGCGGGCACCTGCTTGTCGTACTTGTAGTAGATCTTGTGCTCGAGGCTCGCCCAGAAGTCCATCGCGATCGTGCGGAACTGCACCTCGACCGGCACGTGCACCGTGCCGCGCGGCAGGAACACCGGCACCTCCACGACCGCGTGCAGGCTCTTGTAGCCGTTGGCCTTGGGGTGGGCGATGTAGTCCTTCACGGTCATGACCCGCACGTCGTCCTGGCCGCACAGCAGCTCGAACAGCCGGTACGCGTCGCTCACGAAGCTGCAGGTGACGCGCACGCCCGCGACGTCGAGGATCTCGGCGCGAATCGCGTCCAGAGTGGGCTCGACGCCCTTGCGCTGGACCTTCTCGATCATCGAGTCGACGCTCTTGACCCGGCTGGACAGGTGCTCGATGGGGTTGTGGGAGTGCTGGTGCTCGAAGTCGTCGCGCAAGATCTCGAGCTTCGTCTCGATCTCCCGCATCCCGAACCGGTACTCGTTGAGGAAGCGCTGCATGTCATCGCGCAGCTCGCGCGCGCGGGCGAGGACGCTCTCGTCCACCTGAACCTGGGCCATGACCGCAGGCTACGGGCTGCGGCTGACACCGCGTATGCGCCGGCTATGGATCCGCCGTGGCCCGCCGGTTCGCTACGCTCGGCCCATGACGCGTGACGTCCCGACCGAGATCCGCGGGGTCCCCCTCATCGATGGGCGCACGTCGCCGCGCGCGGGCCGCTCGGATCCGCTCGTCGCGACCTCGGCCGGGCGCGTGCGCGGGTTCTGGCGCGGCGACTGCGCGACCTTCCTCGGCATCCCGTACGCGGCGGCGCCGGTGGGCCAGGCGGCGTACGAGGCGCCCGTCCCGCACGCGGGGTGGGACGGGATCCGCGACGCCACACGGCAGGGCGCGACGCCCCAGCGGGGCGACAACGGCGTCACGCTGATCCCCGAGCCGAGCGTGCCGGGACGGGAGACGCTCAACGTCAACGTCTTCACGCCGGATCCGTCGCGCCGGGCCGGGCTGCCCGTCGTCGTCTACATTCACGGCGGGGCGTATTCGTCCGGCTCCATCGCGAGCCCCTGGTACGACGGCGCCTCCTTCGCCCGCGACGGGGTCGTGACAGTCACCCTTTCGTACCGGATCGCGCACGCCGGGTTCGCGGGCGTGCGCGGCGCCCCGCACAACCGAGGCGTGCGCGACTGGCTGCTCGCGCTCGCCTGGGTCCGGGAGAACGCCCGCGCGTTTGGCGGCGACCCGGATCGCGTCACCCTCGCGGGGCAGTCGGCCGGCGGCGGCGCCGTCCTCACCCTCCTCGGCATCCCCGCCGCCCGCGGACTCTTCCATTCCGCGTGGAGCATGTCGCCGACGCTCGCCCACCTGACCGCGGAGGACGCGCTGCGCCTCGGCGACCGAATCGCCGCCGAGGCGGGGTGCGCGAACACCCCCGCGGCGCTCGCGGCGCTCCCCCGCGGCGTCCTCTCCGAGGCGCAGAAACCCCACATCCGCGGCGGGTCCGGGCCCTCCGCGCTCCGCCGCACGCTCTCCCGAGGCCTCCACGTCGGGCCCGTCGTCGACGGCGACCTGATCCCCCACCCCACGCTCGAGGCGCTCGCCGGCGGCGAAGGCGCGTCGGTGCCGCTGGTGATCGGCTCGACCGACGACGAGTTCTCGATGGTCCTCGACCGGCACCGGCGCGCGCTCCGCTTCCTCCCCGCCGCCCCGCTCCTCGCGCTCGTCGGGCTCCACGGCGCCCGGCGCCGCGCGTATCGGCGCGCGAACGGCGACGTGCGCGGGACCGCGAACGTCCTCGGGCGCTACGCCACCGACGCGCTGTTCCGGCGCCACGTCGCCGCCGTCACGGCCGCCCGCGGGCCCGAGCGCACGTGGACCTACCGATTTTCCTGGCCCTCGCCGGCCACAGGCTGGGCCATGCACTGCCTCGACGTGCCGTTCTTCTTCGACGTGCCCCACGCCCACGGCGTCGCGCGCATCGCGGGAGACAACCCGCCGGCCGCGCTCGTCGACGCCGTGCACGGGTCCGCCACCCGCTTCGCACGGACCGGCGCGCCGGGGTGGGACGCCGCGCTCACGCGGGTGTTCGACGTCGAGACGCGCGACGTGACGGACGGCTACGCGTCCGTCACGCCGCTCGCCTCGCCGGCCTGACCCGCGCGCCTACGACAGCGCCGGGATGACCTGGCGCTCGAAGAGCTCGACGCCCGAGGTGTCGTATGCCAGCTCCGGGAAGTACCCGATCGCGTAGTCCACGCCCGCGTCCCGCAGCGCAGCGAGGCGCTCCGTGACCTGCTCGACCGTTCCGACGCCGGGCGCGCCCTGCGCGAAGTTCTGCACGTAGCCGGCGTGCTCCTCGCCGAGGTGCGGCGCCAGGCGATCCGCCACCGCCGCCACGCGATCGGCGACCTCCCGCTCCGTCTCCCCGATCACGACGTTGAGGTTCGTCGAGCGGGTGATCTCCGCGTGGTCGCGCCCGATCGCCTCGCAGTGGCCGCGGAGCACCTCGTCCTTGTGCCGGAACGTCTCGAGCTCGCCGGATCCGAAGTTCGTGTACTGCGCGTACTGCGCCGCGATCTTCAGCGTCACCTTCTCACCCCCGCCCGAGATCCACAGCGGGATCCCGCCCTCCTGCACGGGCATCGGCCGCACGATCGCGCCGTCGACCTGGTAGTACCGGCCGTCGAGGCTCGCGGATCCCGTCGTCCACGCCTGGCGCATGATGTCGACGCCCTCCCTGAGCGCCCGCAGCCGGTCGCCGATCGCGGGGAAGCCGTACCCGTACGCGCGCCACTCGTGCTCGTACCAGCCGCCGCCGATGCCCATCTCGACCCGGCCCGCCGACACGTGATCCACCGTCGCCGCCACCTTCGCGAGGTAGGCCGGGTTGCGGTAGCCCATGCACGTGCACATCTGCCCCAGCCGGACCCGGGAGGTCGACGCCGCGAACGCCGACATCAGGCTCCACGCCTCGTGCGTCGCCTCGTCGCTCGCCACCGGCGTCGTGTGAAAGTGGTCGTACACCCAGATCGACTCCCACGGGCCCTCGTCGGCCCGCTGAGCGAGGGAGCGCATCGTCTCCCACTGGTCGGACGGATCAATGCCGACGAGATCGAATCGCCAGCCTTGCGGGATGAATGTTCCGAAGCGCATGAGCGTCAGAGTAGTGGGTGGCGGGGTCGTGCGGGAGGGTCGGTGCCGGACGTCTGTGCGGGGCTTGGCGCCGCTCCGCGATCGGTTCCCGCCGGCGCATCCCGCGCGCTCGTTCCTCGCGCGCCCGCCAGACCCGAGCCAGCGCCGGCGAGAACCGATCGCTGCGCTCCGAGCGTCCGCTAGAACGGCGACCGGCCGGATCGCGTTGAGGCCTGCTGCATCCCGCGCGCTCGTTCCTCGCGCGCCCGCCAGACCCGAGCCAGCGCCGGCGAGCACCGATCGCTGCGCTCCGAGCGTCCCCTCGAACGCCGACCGGCCGGATCGCGTTGAGGGGGACGGGACGAGTCGTTCCGCACGGCGGCCTACCGGATGACGACGGCGTGCGGCATGCGCGCCTGCATCACCTCGATGGCGCGGGGGCTGCCGTCGACGAGGACCGCCTGGCGGCCGAGGCGCGAGGCCACCGCACCCGTGGTGCCGGATCCGGCAAAGAAGTCGAGCACACGGTCGCCGGGGCGGGTGGACGCCTTGATCATGCGCGCGAGAATCCCCTCGGGCTTCTGCGTCGGGTAGCCGGTGCGCTCGGGTCCGCTCGTCGGCACGATCGTGTGCCACCAGACGTCCGTCGGGAGCTTGCCGCGCGCCGCCTTGTCGGCGTCGACGAGGCCCGGCGCCATGTACGGCTCGCGATCGATCGCGTCGGAGTCGAAGTGGTACCGGTCCGGATCCTTGACGTACACGAGGATCGTGTCGTGCTTCGTGGGCCAGCGCGACTTGCTCTTCGCGCCGTAGTCGTAGGCCCAGATGATCTCGTTGAGGAAGTGGTCGCGCCCGAACACCGCGTCGAGCATGACCTTCGCGTAGTGCGCCTCACGGTAGTCGAGGTGCAGGTAGAGCGTGCCGTCGTCCGCCAGGAGGCGCCACGCCTCGCTCAGGCGCGGCTCGAGGAACGCCCAGTAGTCGTCGAAGCGGTCGTCGAAGGTCGTCAGGGTCTGGCGGATCCGCTCGTACTTGCGGCCGTGGAACCCGTTCCAGACCGGGTTCTCGGTCGCGTGCAGGAAGTCCTCGCCGAACAGCGCGCCGTCCGGGTCGTCGGCGACGTTGCCGATGTGGACGGCATCGGGCGCGTGCGTGACGCGCTGCGTGGTGTGCTGCCGCTTGCGGCCGGTGTTGAAGGGCGGATCCAGGTAGATCATCGTGAAGGCGGCGTCCGGAAGCTTCTGGATGACCTCGAGGTTGTCGCCGTGGTGGATCGCGACGGGCGCGCCGAGGGACAGGCCCCGTTGCGGGGCGGGGTCGACGGCGGTCACGGGACCCGGTGCAGCCAGGCGTCGGTGGCGAACTTCGTCCGCACGAGCTCCTCGGCCTCGGCGTATTCCTCGGGGGTAATGGATCCGCGCGTCGCGCCCGTCAGCCGCGCGAACACGTCCATGAAGGCGTCGATGATCGCCCGACGCTCCATGCCGGTCTGGGAACGCAGGGGGTCCACGCGCTTGGCGGCCGAGGTCGTGCCCTTGTCGCTGAGCTTCTCGCGGCCGATGCGGAGCACCTCGGTCATGACCTGGCCGTCGATGTCGTAGCTGAGGGTCGCGTGGTGCAGGATCCCGCCGTTGGCGAGGCGCTTCTGCGCGGCGCCGCCGATCTTGCCCTCGGGGCTCGCGATGTCGTTGAGGCCCTGGTACGTCGCGCGGATCCCCACCGACTCGAGCGCCTGCAGCACCCAGTCGTCGAGGTACGCGTACGAGTCGGCGAAGGTGAGGCCCGCGACGAGCGACGCGGGCACGTAGAGCGAGTACGTGATGATCTGCTCGGCGCCCATGAGCATGGCGCCGCCGCCCGAGATGCGTCGCACGACCTCGAAGCCGTGCTGGGCGGCGCCGTCCGGATCCACCTCGTTGCGGTACGACTGGAAGGATCCGATGACGACCGCCGAGCGGTCCCACTCCCAGATGCGCAGCGTCGGGGTGCGGCGCCCCGCGCCGACGCGGGAGGTGAGCACCTCGTCGAGGGCGAGGTTCATGAGCGGCGAGACGGCCGGGTCGTCGACGATCTCCCACGCGAAGTCGGACCACGTCGACGCGGTCACGAGCGCGCGGCGGGTGGCCGTGCCGACCGCCTCGGGCGTGAAGCCGATGAGCTGCGCCCCCTCCGGAAGCGCGCGCCGGATCGCCGAGGCGATCGCCGGCACCTCGGCCGTGTCGGGCATGCCGACGACGGCGGCGTTGATGTCGCCGAGCGCGTCGTCCGGCTCGAGGAAGAAGTCCCCCGCGAGAGCGAACTCGCTGATCCGTCCGTCCGTCACCTCGAGGTCGACGACGACGAGCTTGCCGCCGGGGACCTTATATTCGCCGTGCATGCCTTCAGCCTACGCGGCGGACGCTCTCAGGAACGGGGGAAGCGGGCGTCGAGCCACCCGAGGATGTCGGCGCGCACGCGCTCCTGGACGAACCCGTTGAGGATCTCGTGCCGCCCCTCGTAGACGTGGGTCGTCACGTCGGTGAACCCCGAGCGGCGGCGATACGCCTCGGCGAGCCGGTGCACCGACCGCGGCCCGCCCACGGCGTCGTCGCGGCCGACGAGCAGCAACGTCGGGGTGTCGGGGAGGCCGCGCCGGGGACGCCCCACGAGGCGCAGGGTGTTCCACGGCCCGAACGCCTTCGCGAGCGGCGTCTGGGTGGTGAGCGGATCCGCGAGCGCCGCGTCCTGCACCGCGGGATCCTCTGAGATCCACTCGTTCCCCTTCGCGCCGGGCGCGGCCCAGCGCGCGTTGAGCGGCGCGGCGTTGAGGGATCCGGGCCAGCGGAGGGCGGATCCGACGAGCACGATCCCGTCGTAGGCGCCCGGGTGGTCGTTCACGAGGATCTGCGCGAGGAAAGATCCCCACGAGTGCCCGAGGACGACGAGCGGGACGCCGGGGTTCTCGTCGCGCGCGATCTGCGACATGCGCCAGGCGGCGTCCTCGGCGGCGCGGTGTCCGCCGGCGCCGAGGCGCGCGAGGCGCTCGGCCCGGCCGTGCTGCTCCATGCCCGTGCGGCCGTGCCCGCGGTGATCGTCCGCGTACGCCGCCCACCCCGCCGCGGCGAGCGCGTCGAGGAGCGCGCCGTAGCGCCCCGCGTGCTCGCCGACACCGTGCAGCACGTGCACCACGCCGCGGGGCGGGCCGTCCGGGCGCCGCACGTCGTAGTGGATCCGGGTGCCGAGTCGGTCGACGAAGGAGGCCATGCGCCGATCATCCCACCCGCCGGGACGCGCGGGATCCGCCCCGCGGCGCGGCCGTCCATATCCTTAGCAGAACTAATGGCCTAAACTAACGATTCGTATGACGACCGACGATCCCCTCTCCCGCGAGGCCTCCGACCTGCGCGCCGCGACGCTGCGGCTGGCGCGGCGGATCCGCCAGCAGCGCTCCGTGTCCACCATGAGCGACGGGCAGTTCGCCGTGCTCGTCGCGCTACACCTGCACGGCCCGCACACCCTCACGGCGCTCGCCGAGCGCGACGGCATCACGGCGCCCTCCATGACCCGCACGGTCAACGGCCTCGAGGAGCTCGGCTACGTCGCCCGCTCCGCCGACGCGGGCGACCGCCGCAAGGTGCAGATCGCGATCACGGAGGCCGGGACCGGCGTGGTCGAGGACACCGTGCGCCGCCGCGACACGTGGCTCGCGCGGATCCTCGTCGACCTCCCACAGGACGAGCGCGACACCCTGCACCGGGCGGCCGAGATCATCCTGCGCGAGGTGCACCGATGACGACGATGTTCCGCTCCCTCGGGGTGTTCAACTACCGCGTGTGGTTCCTCGGCGCCCTCATCTCGAACGTCGGCGCGTGGATGCAGTCCACGGCGCAGGACTGGGTCGTCCTCACCGAGCTCACCGACCACGACGCGACGGCCGTCGGCATCACGATGGCCTGCCAGTTCGGCCCGCCGCTCGTGCTCGTCGGCGTCACCGGCTGGGTGGCCGACCGGTTCGACCGCCGCACGCTCCTGGTCCTCACGCAGGGATCCCTGGGGCTCCTGTCGGTCGCGATCGGCGTCCTGCTCCTCACGGACGTCCTTACGCTGCCGCTCATGCTCGTGCTCGCGACCCTGTTCGGCGTCGCGAACGCGTTCGACGCCCCCGCCCGGCAGGCGTTCGTCAGCGACATCGTCGGCCGCGCGCACACCTCGAACGCCGTGGCGCTGAACTCGGCCTCGTTCAACATGGCCCGCCTCATCGGGCCGGCGGTCGGGAGCGTGCTGCTCATCGTCGTCGGCAGCGGCTGGGTGTTCATCGTCAACGCGGCGACCTTCGCGGCGATGCTCGCGGCCCTCGCCGCCATGCGGGCGGGCGAGCTCGAGCCGCGCGTGCGGCAGCGGCGCGGATCCGGGCGCCTCGCCGACGGCGCGCGCTACGTGTGGGGGCGGCCCGACCTCGTCGTCACGTTCACGATGGCGTTCCTCATGGGCGCGTTCGGGATGAACTTTCCCATCTTCGCCTCCACAATGGCGGTCGAGTTCGGCCGCGACGCGGACGGCTACGGGCTCCTCAGCTCGGCGCTGGCGATCGGATCCCTCGCGGGCGCCCTGCTCGCGGCACGGCGGGACCGCGCGCGCCTGCGGGTCGTGATGCTCGCCTCGGGCGGCTTCGGCGTGTTCTCGATCGTCTCGGCCGCGATGCCCGCCTACCTCGGCTACGCCCTCGTGTGCGTGGCGATCGGCTTCTGCACCGTGACGATGCTCACGACCGCGAACGGGTTCGTCCAGACCACGACGGATCCGGCCCTGCGCGGCCGCGTGCTCGCCCTGTACCTCGCCGTCATCATGGGCTCCACCCCGATCGGCGCGCCGCTCGTCGGGGCGATCGCCGACGCCTGGGGGCCGCGCTCGGCGATCGTCGTGGGCGGGGCCGCGGGGCTTCTCGCCGCCGCGATCGGCGCGGTCTGGCTGATCTGGTCGGGGCGCCTGCACCGGGCCGAGCGGGCCCGCTTCCGCCTGACGATCGATGAGACGCGCCCCATCACCGTCGCGACGCCGACGGTCGATCCGGGCCCCGCGGATCCGGCCCCCGGCGCGCGCGCCTGACGGGCGGATCCGCTCAGGCCGAGAGGCCGCCGAGCGTCCGCGGGCGCACGATGAACCACAGCGCCGCGGCGCCGAGGAGCGCGCAGGCGATCATGATCGACGCCATGGAGGCGGGGGTGATGCCGCTGGCCGCCGAGACGAGGCCGACGAGCGGCGAGATGATCCCCGCGACGCCGTTGTTCGCCGCGCCGAGGACCGACGCGGCCGTGCCGGCCGCGTCGGGGTGCCGGTCGAGTGCGAGCACCTGCGCGCAGGGGAACGTGAACCCGCACGAGGTCATGAACAGGAACAGCGGCACGATCACACCCCAGGGGCCCGGCACGAGCGCCGAGGTGATCGGGATCGCGGCCGACGTGACCACGAGGGCCCCCGTCGAGAAGGCGAGCACCCACTGCGGGCCGAACCGGGCCGCCAGCCGCGCCGCGATCTGGTTGCCGAGGATGAGCCCCGCCGAGTTCGCCGCGAACACGAGCCCGTACTGCATGGTCGTCAGCCCGAACGTCTCCTGGAACAGGAACGACGAGGACGACAGGTAGGAGAACAGGCCCGAGAAGGTCATGGCGCCGATGATGAGCACGCCCACGTAGACGCGGTCGGAGAACACGACGCGGTAGCGGTGGCGGATCGAGACGGTGTCGGCCGTCGCCCGGTCGCTCGCGGGCCGCGTCTCGGGGAGAGCAAACAGGGCGCACAGGAGGATCGCGAGCCCGTAGCCGAACAGGACGACGAAGATGCCGCGCCACGGCATGACCTCGAGCAGGGCGGATCCGATCAGCGGCGCGATCACCGGCGCCACGCCCGTCACGAGCGCGAGCCGGGAGAGCATGATGACGAGCCGGCGCCCGCCGAACAGGTCGCGCACCATCGCCATCGCGACGACGCCGCCGCCGGCCGCGCCGATGCCCATGAGGACGCGCGCGGCGCCGAGCAGCTCGAGCGAGGGCGCGAGCGCGGCGCCGAGGCTCGCGACGAGGTGCAGGCTCGTGGCGATGAGGAGCGGCGTGCGCCGGCCCACCTTGTCGCTTAGGGGGCCGACGATGAGCTGACCGAGCGCGAAGCCCACCATCGTGCCCGTGAGGGTGAGCTGCACCGCGGCGCTCGTCGTCTGGAAGTCGTCTTCCAGGAGCGGAAACGCCGGCAGGTAGAGGTCGACCGTGAAGGGCCCGAGCGCCGTGAGCGCGCCGAGGAGCAGGACGTACGCGAAGCGCCGCGCGCTCGAGAGCTGATCGCCCTTGTGGACGTGCGCCGTCTCGCCGCCCGCCGAGCGGACCGCGTCCGGCACGAGCATCGACCCCGTCGGGATCGGGATCATGCCCGTCGCGGTCGGGATGATGCCGGTCGGCGGGTGCGCGCTGGAGTCGCGGGCGTCGTTCGTCACGCGGAATCGCTTTCGCTCGGGGGTGTGCGGGGGATTTCTCGCGACGTTAGAGCATCGCGCGCGCGGCCCGCCAGCGACCCGCGCGGGGTGGGGAAACGACGAACCGCCGGCGGGCATTCCCCGTCCGGCGGTTCGTCCTGCATGTCCTCAGACCCGCGGGGCGTATCGCGTCGGGGGGAACGCCTCGGCCACGACGGCCCGCAGGGCCTCGAGGTCACCCGAGACGAACCCGGCCGTGCGGCCCTGGATGAGCAGGTTGCCGATCGCCGTGGCCTCCACGGGTCCCGCCTCGACCGAGACGCCGGCGCGATCCGCCGTGAGCTGGCAGAGGAGGGTGTTGAGGGATCCGCCCCCGACGATGTGGATCGTCTCGACGGGGATCCCCGACAGCTCCGAGGCGGTGCGCACGGCGCCCGCGAAGGCCTCCGCGAGGCTCTCCACGATCGACCGGGCGAACTCGGCGCGCGTGGCCGGCACCGGCTGGTCGTGCTCGCGCAGCCAGGTGGCGATGCGGCCCGGCATGTCGCCCGGGGGCATGAAGACCGGGTCGTTGGCGTCGAAGATTCCGACGGGGGTGCGCACCTCGGCGGCCTGGGCGAGGAGGGCGGGCAGATCGACCTTCTCGGCGCCCGGCTCGCGCTCCCACTCGCGAATCGTCTCGCTCAGCAGCCACAGGCCCATCACGTTGTGAAGGAAGCGCGTGCGGCCGTCGACGCCGCCCTCGTTCGTGAAGTTCGCCTCCCGCGCCGCGTCGGTGAGGACGGGCGTCTCGGTCTCGACGCCCACGAGGCCCCACGTGCCGCACGAGATGTACGCCGCGCGATCCGCCCGCATGGGCACCGCGAGCACCGCGGAGGCGGTGTCGTGGGATCCGACCGCGACGACCGGAGCGGATCCGCCGAGCTCCCGCGCGACGTGCGGCAGGAGGTCACCGACGCGCTCGCCCGGGTCCACGAGGCGAGGGAGGATCCGTGCCGGGACCCCGAGGCGGGTCGCGAGGTCGGTGTCCCAGTTCTTCGTCCGGACGTCGAGCAGGCCGGTCGTTGACGCGTTGGTGCGCTCGGCGACGCGCTCGCCCGTGAGCATCCAGCCGAACAGGTCGGGAACGAGGAGCATCGCGTCGGCGAGGCCCAGCATGCCCTCCTCGCGCTCACACGCGAGCTGGTACAGCGTGTTGAACGGGAGGAACTGGAGGCCGTTGCGGCGGTAGAGCTCGGCGAAGGGCACGTCGGCGTGCACGGCCTCGACGCCGCGCGCCGTGCGCTCGTCGCGGTAGTGGAAGGGCGTGCCGAGCATGCGGTCGCCGCGCATGAGCGCGTAGTCCACGGCCCACGAGTCGACGCCGATCGAGGCGATGCCGGGCTCGTCGCGGAAGGCCGCGGCCAGCCCGTCGAGGGCCCCGCGGTACAGGGCGACGAGGTCCCAGTGCAGGCCGCTCGGCGTCGTGACGGGCGCGTTCGGGAAGCGCCCGACCGTGGTCATGTCGAGCGAGCCGTCGGCGAAGCGCCCGACGATCACGCGCCCGCTCGTGGCGCCGAGGTCAACGGCGGCGACGGCGTTCATCGCGCGACCCCCGGCTCCACCACAACGCCGTCAATATTCGGGCGGTCGGCTCGATACGCGGCGTGTCGCGCGGATCCGGAAAAAACTGACTGCATGGTGTTGCCGCCTCCTGCGCCGGCGCCGGGCTCCGCGAGGCGGATCCGGGTTACGTCACTCATGGTGTTGTCTTCGAACACAATGCAGTCAATTTCCCACCCGGGCGCCGGCGTTGCAGGGAACGCGGCTCACCGGGCGAAAAATTGACTGCGTTATGTCGGGCGAGGTCAGCGGACGAAGGCCTGCGCGACGCCCGAGTCGACGGGGATGTGGAGCCCGGTCGTGCGCGTGAGCTCGGGGCCCGTCAGCACGTACACGGCGTCGGCGACGTTCTCCGGCACGACCTCGCGCTTGAGGATCGTGCGGTTCGCGTAGAACTGGCCGAGGTCCTCCTCGTTGACGCCGTAGGTCGCCGCGCGCTGCGCGCCCCAGCCGCCCGCAAAGATCCCGGATCCGCGCACCACGCCGTCGGGGTTGATGCCGTTGACGCGCACGCCGTGCTCGCCGAGCTCGACCGCCAGCAGGCGCACCTGGTGCGCCTGGTCGGCCTTCGTCGCGGAGTACGCGATGTTGTTGGGGCCCGCGAACACCGAGTTCTTGGACGAGATGTAGATGATGTCGCCGCCCATGCCCTGCTCGATGAGCGGCGTCGCGGCCGCCTTCGAGACGAGGAAGGATCCCTTCGCCATCACGTCGTGCTGCAGGTCCCAGTCCTTCTCGGTCGTCTCGAGCAGCGGCTTGGACAGCGACAGGCCCGCGTTGTTGACGACGAGGTCGATGCCGCCGAACGCGAGGAGCGCGGCGTCGATCGAGGCCTTCACGGCCTGCTCGTCGGCGACGTTCGCGGCGACGCCCACGGCGACGTCGGGGCCGCCGATCTCGGCCGCGGCCGCCTGGGCCTTGGCGAGGTCGAGGTCGGCGATCACGACGCACGCGCCCTCGGAGGCGAGGCGCTTGGCGATGGCCTTGCCGATGCCGCTGGCGGCACCCGTGACGAACGCGATGCGCCCCTGGTGCGTCTTCGGCGCGGGCGTCCGCTGGAGCTTGGCCTCCTCGAGGGCCCAGTACTCGATGCGGAACTTCTCCGACTCGGCGATGGGCGCGTACGTCGACAGCGCCTCGGCGCCGCGCATGACGTTGATCGCGTTGACGTAGAACTCGCCGGCGACGCGGGCGGTCTGCTTGTTCTTGCCGTAGCTGAACATGCCGACGCCCGGCACCAGGACGATGAGCGGATCCGCTCCGCGCATCGCGGGGCTGTCCTCGTCCGCGTGGCGGTCGTAGTACGCCGCATAGTCGGCGCGGTACGCCTCGTGCAGCTCCTTCAGGCGGGCGATCGAGTCCTCGACGGACGCGTCGGCCGGCAGGTCGAGGATGAGCGGCTTGACCTTGGTGCGGAGGAAGTGGTCCGGGCAGCTCGTGCCGAGCTCGGCGAGCGCGGGGGCCTTCTCGGAGGCGAGGAAGTCCGTGACGACCTCGGCGTCGGTGAAGTGGCCGACCATGGGCGCGTCGGTCGAGGCGAGGCCGCGGATCGTCGCGGCGAGCGCGGCCGCCTTCGCGCGGCGCTCGGCCTCGGGGAGGGCCTCGTAGCCGGCGCGAACGGATCCGAACGGCTCCGCCGTGCCGTGCTCGGCGATGTACGCCGCGGCGGTGGAGATGATCCAGAGCGAGTTCTGCTCGCTCTCCTCGCTCGTGTCGCCCCAGGCCGTGATGCCGTGGCCGCCGAGGATCGTACCGATCGCCTGCGGGTTGGCCTTCTTGATCTCGGCGATGTCGAGGCCCAGCTGGAAGCCGGGGCGGCGCCACGGCACCCACACGACCTTGTCGCCGAAGATCTTCCGCGTCAGCTCCTCGCCGTCGACGGCGGTCGCGATCGCGATGCCGCTGTCGGGGTGGAGGTGGTCGACGTGCGCCGCGTCGACGAGGCCGTGCATGGCCGTGTCGATGGACGGCGCCGCGCCGCCCTTGCCGTGCAGGCAGTAGTCGAAGGCGGCGACCATCTCGTCCTCGCGGTCGATGCCGGGGTAGACGTTCACGAGCGCGCGCATGCGGTCGAGGCGGAGGGCGGCGAGGCCCTTCTCCGTGAGCGTGCCGAGGTCGCCGCCGGATCCCTTGACCCACAGCAGCTCGACGGGCTCGCCCGTCACGGGGTCGATCTCGGTGCCCTTCGCCGACGTGTTGCCGCCGGCGTAGTTCGTGTTCTGGGGGTCGGAACCGAGGCGGTTCGACCGGGTGATCAGGTCTTCGACGGTGGGGTTCGTCATGGGTGTCTCTCTCGTAGCTTCGCGGGCGAAGAACAGGGGGGTCAGGAGGTGGTCAGGCGCCGGACGAACGTGTCGATCGTCGGCGTGAAGCCGGGCTCGTCGGGGCGGTTGAGGTGGCCGTGGCGGGTGCCGGGCTCGACGCAATACGCCACGTCGGCGCCGGCCGCCTCGAGCGCGGCGGCGAACGCCGCGGCCGACACACGCAGCTCATCGACGTCGCTCGCGACGATCGTCGTGGCGGGGAAGCCCGCGAGACCGCCGGCCGTGCCGGGGGCGGCGATCTCGTCCGCCGACTCCGCGGATCCGCCGAGGTAGTTCTCGTACATCGCCCGCACGACGGCGGGCGAGAACTGCTCGGTTAGCCCCGCGGCGGCGAGCGCGTCGGTGAGGTCCGCCGGCACGGCCGGCTGGATCGCGTGCAGCGTGGGGTAGGCGAGGACGAGGTGGGCGGGGAGCGCCGCGCCGGCGCGCACGAGGCGGAGCGCCGCGCCGGCCGCGAGGTTCGCGCCCGCGCTCGCCCCGCCGAGGGCGACGGATCCGGGATCCGCTCCCCACTCGGCCGCGTGCGCGCGCGCCCACGCGAAGGCCGCGCCGACCTCCTCGCTCGCGACGGGGTAGTGCACCCCCGCCCGGTCCTCGTCGCCCCACCGGGAACCGGCCACGACGGGGGCGAGCCGGTAGTCGACCGAGACGGTGGGGACGCCGCGCGCCGCGAACGCGCGCGCGACGGCGTCCCCCTCGGGCATGTCCACGGATCCGGCGGCGAACCCGCCGCCGTGCGCCCAGACGAGCGCGGATCCGCTCGGGCGATCCGCCGGGTACACGCGCACACCGAGCGGGCCGTGCGGCCCCTCGATCGTCGTGTCCCGGGGATCCATCACGCGCCCCAGCCGGCCTGGGTGCCGCCGACGCGCTCGGCCTCGATCTTCTCCTGGTAGCCGGAGGCGAGGTAGGCCGCCATCGGGTCCTCGGGGAGGCCGCGGCCGGCACGCCACTCCGCGAGCGCGGGGCGCACGTCGGTGTAGAACGCGTCCATGAAGACCTGGTGCGCGGCGAGGGGGTCGCCGGCGATCTGGGCCTGGCGCAGCGCGTCGGTGTCGACGAGGAGCGCGCGGGCCGTCATCTCCTGCACGTTCAGGACGGAGCGGGTCTGGCCGAGGATCTTGTTCTCGACGTTGTGGCACTGGTCGAGCATGAACTGCACGTCGGGGTTGTTCAGGCCCCCGCCGCGCACGACCTCGAAGACGATGCGGAACAGCTGGAACGGATCCGCGGATCCGACGATGAGATCGTCGTCCGCGTAGAAGCGGCTGTTGAAGTCGAAGGAGCCGAGCTTGCCGAGGCGCAGCAGCTGCATGACGATGAACTCGATGTTCGTGCCGGGCGCGTGGTGGCCCGTGTCGAGGCACACGAGCGCCTTGTCACCGAGGGCCGAGACCTGGGCGTAGGAGGTGCCCCAGTCCGGAACATCGGTGTGGTAGAACGCCGGCTCGAAGAACTTGTACTCGAGCACGAGGCGCTGGTCGTCGCCGAGGCGCGCGTAGATCTTCTCGAGCGAGTCGTGCAGGCGGTCCTGGCGGCCGCGCATGTCGGCCTGGCCCGGGTAGTTCGACCCCTCGGCGAGCCAGATCTTCAGGTCGCGCGAGCCGGTCTTGTCCATCACGTCGATGCACGCGAGGTGGTGGTCGATCGCCTTGGTGCGGATCCGCGCGTCCTCGTGCGTGAGGGCGCCGAACTTGTAGTCGTCGTCCTGGAACGTGTTCGAGTTGATCGTGCCGAGCGCGACGCCCTCGTCCTCCGCGTGCTTGCGGAGGTCGTCGAAGTCGCTCATGTCCCACGGAATGTGGAGCGCGACGGTCGGGGCGAGGCCCGTGAGCTTGTGGACCTGCGCGGCGTCGGAGATCTTCTCGAACGGATCCCGCGGGGTGCCGGCGGTCTGGAACACCTTGAAGCGCGTGCCGGAGTTGCCGAACGCCCACGAGGGGAGCTCGATGGCCTGCTTCTCGAGCTGGTTGAGGATGTCCTGGGAGAGGGTCGTCATGTCGGCCCCGCCTTTCTCTGTATGCGTGTGTCGGATGCGGGGGCGGCCATCGTCGGACGCCCCGCGTGGGTCGTTAGTCGCGGGCGCGTGCGGCGCGCAGCTGGGATTCGAGGTGGAACACCTCGGGGAAGGTCTGGGCGTTCTGGTCGGCGCGGCCCTCCTGCGCGACGAAGAAGGGGGCCATCTCTGCCTCCCAGCGCGCGGCGACCTCGCTCGCGGCGAGATAGGCCTGGGATGCGGCGTCGTCGTCCGTCTCGTAGAAGCCGACGAGCTCGCCGCCGCCGACGTGGAAGATCGAGTAGTTGCGGCGCCCCGACGCGGCGATCTCTTCGAGCATCTCGGGCCAGACGGGGTCGTGCCGGCGCATGTACTCGTCGAGCATGTCGGGCTTCACGCGCAGTCGGAACGCCACGCGCACGGGCGCGGCATCGGGTTCGCTCGCCATCGAGGCACCTCCGGGTTTATGAATCGTTTCATTATGGCCCGGATTCGCGGTGGCCGCAAGCCCGGGCCGCGGCACTCGCCGTCGCCCCGACCGACCCGACCAACACAACGCAGTCAATTCGCGGGATCGGCGCGACGAACATGCGGATCCGGGGGCGCGGCGCCGAAAATTGACTGCATTGTGTTGGGGAGACGGGGCGGGCGGACTGTGGCCGCGCGGGGCGGCACGGCCGCGGACGGCTAGGATCCTGGAGATAGTCCAGGAGGTCGGATGGCGGTCAGCATTCGCGACGTCGCGAACCAGGCGGGCGTCTCGGTGGGCACCGTGTCGAACGTGCTCAACCGCCCCGAGTCGGTGGCGGCCCACACGGTCGACCGTGTGCGCGCGGCGATCGACGCGCTCGGCTATGTGCGCAACGACGCGGCGCGGCAGCTGCGCGCCGGCCGCTCCGACACCGTCGGCCTCGTCGTGCTCGACGCCGGCAACCCGTTCTTCAGCGACCTCGCGCGCGGCGCGGAAGACGCCGCCGCGGAGCGCGGACTCTCGGTCCTCCTCGGCAATAGCGACGAGCGGCCCGACCGCGAGGACGCGTACCTCGGCCTGTTCGAGGAGCAGCGCGTCCGGGGCGTCCTCCTCTCCCCCAGCTCGGAGCGGCTCGAGACGGCGGAGCGCCTGCGCGCGCACGGGATCCCCGTCGTGCTCGTCGACCGTTCCGCCCCCGGATCCCCCTTCTCCTCCGTCGCCGTCGACGACGAGCACGGCGGCTACATCGCCGCCCGGCACCTTCTCGATCAGGGCCGCCGCCGCATCGCGTTCGTCGGCGGCCAGCGCTCGCTCCGGCAGGTCGCCGACCGCCTCGCGGGCGCCGAGCGCGCCGCGGCGGAGACCCCCGGCGCCCGGGTCGAGCACGTGCCGACCGAGCAGCTCACGGTGCTCGCGGGGCGCGAGGCCGGCGCGGCGCTGGGGGCTCGCGCGCCCCGCCCCGACGCAGTCTTCGCCGTGAACGACCTCGTCGCCCTCGGCGTCATGCAGGCGCTCGTGATGCTCGGATCCGTCCGGATCCCCGAGGACGTCGCCCTCATCGGATACGACGACATCGCCTTCGCGCAGTCCGCCGTCGTGCCGCTGACCTCGATCCGGCAGCCCGCGCATCTCATCGGGTCCACCGCCCTCGCGCTGCTCGACGCCCTCGCGGCGGATCCGACCCGCGCGCCCGAGACGATCGAGTTCGACCCCGAGCTCGTCGTGCGCGCGTCGACGGGGGCGCGACGCGAATCGGGCACTGACCCGTCGTAGTCCCCCCGCGCGGGGCGCCGACGCGGCGCGCGCGGCTCAGCCCCGGCCGAACGGATCCGTCCGCGTGACGGCGAAGCGGCCCTCGGGGTCCAGGCGGTCGAGGATCGCGTAGGCGATCTCGCGCAGCTGCGCGCGTTGGTCGGCGTCCAGCGCGTCGAGCACCGCGTCCCGCACGTTCTCGACGTGCGCGGGCGTCGCGGAGATCGCCTTGCGCCGCCCGTCGGGTGTGAGCACGACGTCGATCGCCCTGGCGTCGTCCGCGGCGCGCTCGCGCCGGGCATAGCCGCGCTTCTCGAGGCGCGTGACGACGTGCGAGAGCCGGGGCAGCGTGGCGTTCGTCGCCGAAGCGAGCTCGCTCATGCGCACGGTATGACCGGGCGCCCGCGTGAGGACCGCCATGACGAGGTAGTCAAAGTGGGTGAGCGCGTCATCCCGGGCGAGCTGCTGGTCGATCCGGGCCGGCAGCAGCTCCATGACCGCCGCGAGCGGCGCCCAGGTCGCCTGCTCCTCGTCCGTGAACGACCTCGACCTCGACATGCCCTCACCCTACGGGAATAGTTGTCGCATCAACCGTGTTCCCGTAGATAGTTGTTCCCACAACCTCTCGAAAGGACCCCTCATGACCGTCACCATCTTCGGAACCGGATCCATGTCCCAGGCGATCGCGAGCGTGCTCTCGCGCGGCGGCGCGGCGATCCAGACGATCGCCCACGACGACCCGCGACAGGACGTCGCCGGCGACATCGTGGTGCTCGCCGTCCCCTACCCGGCGCTCGCGACCATCGCCGCGGAGTACCGCGCCGAGCTGGCCGGCAAGACCGTCGTCGACATCACCAACCCGCTCGACTTCGCGACGTTCGACGCGCTCGTCGTCCCCGCCGACGCCTCGGCGGCGGCAGAGCTCCAGGCGCTCCTGCCCGATTCCCGCGTTCTCAAGGCGTTCAACACCACGTTCGCCGCGACGCTCGCGTCCGGGACCGTCGGCGGCGAGCCGACCACGGTGCTCATCGCCGGGGATGACGCGGCCGCCAAGGAGACACTCGCCGCGGCGATCACGGCGGGCGGCGTGCGGGCGGTCGACGCCGGCGCACTGTCGCGGGCGCGGGAGCTCGAGGCGCTCGGCTTCCTGCAGCTCACCCTCGCGGCCGGGGAGAAGGTGGGCTGGGATGGCGGATTCGCGCTCGTCGGCTGAGCCGGCCGCGGCCGACCTTCTCGCCGCGGATACAACCATGGGCCCGGTCACGCTGCGCGTGGCCGACCTCGACGCCATGATCGGCTACTACACGCGGGCCGTGCCCCTCGAGCTGTTGCGGCACGAGGGCGCCGCCGCGGTGCTGGGGCGCGGATCCGTGCCGACCGTGATCCTCGAGCACGCGCCCGAGCTGCGGCACGCGTCCCCGCGCGATGCCGGCCTGTTCCACACCGCGATCCTGTTCGACTCGGACGCCGCCCTGGCCGCCGCGGTGGCCTCGGTGGCGCGCGCGGCGCCGGGGACCTTCACGGGCAGCGCCGACCACCTCGTGAGCAAGGCGTTTTACTTCACGGACCCCGAGGGCAACGGTGTCGAGCTCTACCGGGACCGCGCGCGCACGGCGTGGAGCTGGGCGCACGGGCGCGTCGTCATGGGCACGGAGGGCCTCGACCCGAACGCCTTCCTGCGCGACCACCTCACGCCCGAGACGCTCGCGGATCCGCGGGTCGGGGACGCCCGCGTCGGGCACGTGCACCTCAGCGTCGGCAGCGTGGACGAGGCGCGCGAGTTTTACGTGCGGCGGCTCGGCTTCGCCACGACGGCCGAGGTTCCCGGCGCGCTCTTCGTTAGCGCCGGCGGCTACCACCACCACATGGCGATGAACGTCTGGTCGAGCCGCGGCGCGGGCCGGCGCCAGCAGGCGCTGGGGCTCGGATCCGTCGACATCGCGCTGCCGACCCCGGACGACCTGGGCGCGGCCGTCGAGCGCATGCGGCACGCGGGCGTCGACCCGCGCGACGACGGCCGGACCGTGACGTTCTCGGATCCATGGGGCAACGACGTGCGCCTCGCGGTCGCCTGACCCGCACGCGACGGAGCCCGCCGCCCCGAAAGGGGTGGCGGGCTCCGTCGCGTGCGGGCGCCGCGCTCAGACGCGCGCGGCCTCCTTCTCGGAGCCGTAGCGCTCTTCCTCGATCTCCTCGAGGGTCTTGCCCTGGGTCTTCGGCGCCCAGATCGTGCCGACGAGGAGCGACACCGAGAGGATCGCGATGAGGATCGCGCCGAGGCCGTGCAGGCCCATCGTCGTCAGCCACACGGGGAAGCCGTAGCTGAGGATGCCGACCATGATGCGGGCCGTGAAGAAGAGGAAGCCCTGCGCGGACGCGCGGTATCCGGTCGAGAACAGCTCCGCGGTCCAGAGGCCGTAGAACGCCTGCGCGCCGATGCCCGAGGCGAGGCCCCAGAGGATCGCGAACGCGAACATCGTCCCGGTGGAAGCGGGCACGTACACGAGCACGACCCAGCCGGCGATGCCCATGACGGCGCCGATGAAGTACAGCAGGCGGCGCGACATCCGGTCGGCGAGCGCCATGAACCCGAAGTACGTGCCGATAACCGTGCACAGCCAGAGGAAGGACTGCAGGAAGAACTGCTGCTGCGAGTTCGTGAACCCGGCGGCGTCGTACACGCGCGGCATGAAGATGCCCGCCTGGCCGGCCACGGTGTTCCAGAACCCGTACACGCCGACGAGGAAGATCAGCGCCGTGATGTTCTTCTTGCGGCTGAACAGACCGCGGAAGCCGGATCCGCCGAGCACCTTCGCGCTCGGGTTCTGCGTGCGCACGTTGTTCGTCTCGGTCCAGCGCTTGGACTCCGAGAGCCCCTGGCGGACCCACCACGTGATGAACGCGACGACGAAGAGGTGCACGAAGATGATGCGCGAGCCGAACAGGCCGAGCGGCTCGAGGAGCGCGGCGAGGAAGAAGCCGATCGCCGGGCCCACCGACCAGGCCAGCTGCGCCGTGCCGACATGGGCGGCGCGCTTCTCGCTCGGCGCCTCCTCGGCGATGTACGTCCACGAGGCCGGAACGCCCGCGCCCACCGCGATACCCGTGATGACGAAGGCCGCCATGAGCATGCCGCTGTTCACGGCGAACGCGGCGATCAAGACACCCACCATGTAGACCATGAGGTCGTAGGTGTAGATGAACTTGCGCCCGAGGCGGTCGCACAGCGGGCCGCCGATGATGGCGCCGATCGCGGCGCCGAAGGCGTTGGCGCTGAGCGCGGCGAGGAGGCCGGCGAACCCGTCGGAGAACCCGAATTCGGCCTGCCAGAATCCGAGGCTCGTGGCGATCGCGATGATCGACCCGGCCTCGATGTAGTTCGACATCGCGACGGCGATGGTCGCCTTCCATCCCGTCGTGTTCTTCGCACCGATGCGTGCCATGCGTACGTCTCTTCCTTGAAAACTTCGTGCGGCGCCGGCGGCTTTGCCTCCGTCGTCGTCTCACCGAGCGTGAAACGATTCAGGCGCCAGCGGACGACTGTACGACAGATTCCTGAGATTCGCCAAACGAATGCGGGCCGGGGGCGCGCGTGTTAGTTTTGGTCAACCGGTTGATAGATATCACCGCCTGCGTCACCCCGTGCAAAGGAGCATCCGCCGCAATGAGCCCCGCCATCCTCATGATCATCGCCGTCGCGTCCATCGCGATCTTGCTCTTCCTTGTGATGCGCCTGAAATGGCCCGCCTACCTGGCCCTTCTCACGGTCGCGGTCCTCACGGCGTTGGCGGCGCGGATCCCGATCGAGGAGATCATCCCGACGGTGATCGAGGGCATGGGCAGCACGCTCGGCAACGTCGCGCTCCTCGTCGGACTCGGCGCCATGCTCGGCGGGATCATCGAGAAGACCGGCGGCGCGGAGATCGTCGCCAGCATGGCCGCCCGTCGGCTCGGCGAGAAGCGCCTCGGGCCCGCCCTCCTCGTCGCCTCGGGCCTCGTCGCGATCCCGATCTTCTTCGACGTCGCGTTCATCATCCTCGTGCCGATCATCTTCAGCTTCGCGAAGGCGGCTGGCCATAAGAGCCCGATCGCGCTCGGCGCGCCGGTGGCCGTGTTCATGGTTTTCATCCACAACTCGATTCCGCCGCACCCCGGGATCGTCGGATCCACGACCCTGCTGAACCCCGACGTGCTGGGGCTCGTCACGCTGCTCGGGCTCGTGCTCATCGTGCCGATGGGCTTCGTCCTCTGGTTCGTCAACAAGCGGATCATGGCGACGAGCACGTTCCGCATGACGCCGGAGGTCGCCGAGAAGTACGCCGACGCGGGCGCCGTCGACCTGACAGCCGTCGAGTCCTCGCGCAACGCGAGCGATCGCACGACCACGACGCGCACCATCACGCACCCCGGCGCCGGCACCGTGATCACGCTGATCCTCCTCCCCATCCTCATGATCGCGGCCGGCACCGTCGGCGGCCTGTTCGCCCCGGAAGGATCGACGGTCGCGAACGTCCTCGCCTTCGTCGGGGCCCCCGGCTTCGCCCTGCTCGTCGCCGCGATCCTCGCCATGTACGTGCTCGGGATCCGGCACGGCTGGGGCCGCCACGACATCAGCGACCTCATGGACGCCGCGCTCGCACCCGCGGCCATCGTGGTCTTCGTCACGGGGGCGGGCGGCGTCTTCGCCCGCGTCCTCACGGAATCCGGGATCGGCGACGCCGTGTCGGGCCTGCTCACGTCCTGGGGCGTGCCCATCGTCCTGCTCGCCTTCCTCGTCGCCCTCGTGTTCAAGGTGGCGCAGGGATCCGGCACGGTCGCGACGCTCACCGCCGCGGGCGTCGTCCAGTCGGCCGTCGTCTCGGGCGGATACTCCGACTTCCAGGTGGCCCTTATCGTGCTGGCGATCGCCATGGGGTCCGTCGCCCTCTCCCACATCAACGACTCGGGATTCTGGATCGCGACGAAGTTCCTCGGACTCTCCGTCGGCGGCGGTTTGCGCACGTGGACCGTCATGTGCACCGTCGCCGGATTCCTCGGCATGGCCGCCATCCTCGTGACCTGGTTCGTCTACGGCGCCCTGGCCTGAGCGGCGACGCCACCCTGCGGGGGCTGCGCGCGGATCACTCCGCGAGCAGCCCCCGCAGGCGTTCGGCGGCCGTGATCATGTGGACCGCCATCGCCGATGCCGCGCCGTCGGCGTCGCGCGCGTCGAGCGCGCGGGCGATCGCCTCGTGCTCCGCGAGCGCGAGCGCCGCGTCCTCCGCCGTGTGCACGGCGCGGTCGGCGTATACCTGCAGGAGCGAGCGCACGACGTGCAGGAGGTCGCGGAGCGTCGCGTTGCCAGCGGCATCGGCGAGCGCGAGGTGGAAGTCGAAGTCTGCGCGGGCGAACGCCGCGAGGTCGCCGTCGGCGTCGCGCATGCCCGCAAGGTGGGCGCCGAGCACGGCGCGCGCCTCGTCCGACGCCCGGGTCGCGGCCAGGCGAGCGACGTAGATCTCCAGCCCCGAGCGCAGCTCGAGCAACTCCGCCGTGTTCCGCTCGCCGATGAGGAGCCCCCACCGGAGCGTCTGCGGCAGGAGCTCGCTCGCCGCACCGCGCAGATAGGTCCCGGATCCGGGCCGCACGTCGACGATCCCGAGAAGCTCCAGCGCCGCCAGCGCCTCGCGCACGGCCGAGCGTCCGACGCCCAGCGAGGCCGCGAGGTGACGCTCGGCGGGCAGGCGCGTGCCGGGGGCGATCGAGCCGCCCGTGAACAGGTCGAGCAGGCGGCGGGCGACCTCGCTGACGGGCGAACCGCCGGGGAGGGCGCCCAGAGCACCCGCGATGGCGTCCGAGGTCCCCGATGCGTCGACTGGCATCCCCCCAATTTATCCGCACGGGCGCGAAATGACGATTGCAATTGGTCAACCGGTTTGTCAGAATGGACGGCATGACCCGCCTCTGGAATGAACCGGGCGATTTCGCCGACGAAATGGTCGACGGCTTCGTCGCCGCCCACGGACGCCTCGTGCGCCGCGTCACCGGCGGCGTCGCGCGCAGCACCCGCACCCCCGACGGCGAGGTCGCCGTCGTCATCGGCGGCGGATCCGGCCACTACCCCGCCTTCGCCGGCCTCGTCGGCCCCGGGCTGGCACACGGCGCCGCCATGGGGAACCTCTTCGCCTCGCCCTCCACGCCGCAGGTCCTCTCCGTGGCCCGCGCGGCCGAGCAGGGCGGCGGCGTGCTCCTCGGGTACGGCAACTACGCCGGCGACGTGTTGAACTTCAATGCCGCCCAGGACCAGCTGCGCGCCGCCGGGATCCCGTGCGAGTCGATCGCGGTCACGGACGACGTCTCGAGCGCGCCGATCGACGATCGCGCGCGCCGCCGCGGCATCGCGGGCGACCTCACCGTCTTCCGGATCGCCGCGGCCGCCGCGGCCGAGAAGCGCCCCCTCGCCGAGGTCGCGGACCTCGCCCGCCGCGCGAACGAGCGCACGCGCTCGTTCGGCGTCGCGTTCACGGGGTGCTCCCTCCCGGGCGCCGACGCGCCGCTCTTCGAGGTCCCTGAGGGCCGCATGGCCGTCGGGCTGGGCATCCACGGCGAGCCGGGGCTGTCGATTACGGACATCCCCACCGCCGACGAGCTCGCGGAGATGCTCGTCGCGCGCCTGCTGGACGAGCTGCCGGACGGCGTCTCGTCGGCCCGCGGCGCGCGCGTCGTCCCGATCCTCAACGGCCTGGGCTCGCTGAAGTACGAGGAGATGTTCGTCGTCTACCGGCGCATCGCCCAGCTCCTCGACGACGCGGGCCTCGTGGCGGTGGATCCGCACGTCGGCGAGTACTGCACCAGCTTCGACATGGCCGGCACCTCCCTCACGCTGTTCTGGCTCGACCCCGAGCTCGAGGCGCTCTGGGACACGCCCGTCGACACGCCGGCCTACCGCCGCGGCGGCGCCGTCGCGCCCGGCGAGCCGCTTGCGGAAGTCGACGAGGAGGCGGACGCCGCCGAGATCGGACCGTCCGACGACGCGTCGCGGCGCCTCGCGGCGGGCGCCGTCACGGCGTTCACCCGGGCGGCCGCGACGATCGACGAGCACGTCGACGAGCTCGGCCGCATCGACGCGATCGCGGGCGACGGCGACCACGGCATCGGGATGCAGCGCGGCGTGCACGCCGCCCTCGGGGCGGCGCGCGACGCCGCCGAGCGGGGCGCCGGCCTGGGGACGACGGTCGCCCTCGCGGGCGACGCGTGGGCGGATCGCGCCGGCGGCACCTCGGGTGCCCTCTGGGGCATGATCCTCCGCACGCTCGCGGCCGATCTCGGCGACGACGGATCCCCCGACCCCGCCGCCGCGGCGGCCGGGCTGACGCGCGCCGCCGAGGCCGTCATGGCGTACGGCAAGGCGCGCCCGGGCGACAAGACCCTCGTGGACGCGCTCGTTCCGCTCGCGGAGGCCTTCGAGCGCGGCATCGCGGACGGATCCGCCATCGGCCCGGCCTGGGCCGACGCGGCGCGCACAGCCGAGACGGCCGCCGCGGCCACGGCCGACCTCATGCCGCGCATGGGCCGCGCCCGCACCCACCACGAGAAGGCGCTCGGCACCCCCGACCCCGGGGCGCACTCGCTCGCGCTCCTCGCCCTCACCCTCGCAGACCAGCTCACCCCTCAGGAGGCCTGACATGACCGATGCGCTGCGCATCATCGTCGGAAGCGACGACGCCGGATTCGACTACAAGGAGATCCTCAAGCGCGATCTCGAGGCGAACGACTCCGTCGCGAGCGTCGTCGACGTCGGCGTCGGTTCCGACGGCCACACGCCGTACCCGCGGGTCGCGATCGAGGCCGCCGAGCGCGTCGCGCGCGGCGAGGCCGACCGCGCCCTCCTCATCTGCGGCACCGGCCTCGGCGTCGCCATCTCGGCCAACAAGGTGCCGGGGATCCGCGCCGTCACGGCACACGACAGCTTCTCCGTCGAGCGCGGCGTGCTCTCGAACGACGCCCAGATCCTCACGATGGGGCAGCGCGTCGTGGGCATCGAGCTCGCCCGCCGGCTTGTGCGCGAGTGGCTGACCTACCGCTTCGACCCCTCCTCGGCCTCGGCCGAGAAGGTCGCCGTCATCGGCGAATACGAGGCCACGGGCTCCTGCTGATGTCCGTCGTGGTGGGCGTGAGCCTGAAGATGTACTTCAGCCACGCGCAGGCGACCGCCTGGTTCGCGGACGTCGCGGAGCGGGTGCGCGAGCACGCCGCCGTGGCGAGCGGATCCGTCGAGTTCTTCGTCGTCCCGACGTACCTCCAGATCGGCGCGGCCACCGACGCGTTCGCGGGCACGCCCGTGCGGGTCGGCGCGCAGGACGTGGCCGCGGCGGCCTCGGGCGCGTACACCGGCGAGGTGAGTGCGGGCGAGATCGCCGAGGTCGGCGCGTCCCTCGCCGAGATCGGCCACGCCGAGCGCCGGGCGCAGTTCGGCGACACCGACGAGGTCGTGGCCGCGAAGACCGCCGCGGCGCTCGGCGCCGGGCTCACCCCGGTGCTCTGCGTCGGCGAGACCGAGCACATGGACCCGGCCGAGGCGGCGGCAGCCACGATCGCGCAGCTGCGCGACGCCCTCGGCGGCCTCTCGGGCCGCGTCATCGTCGCGTACGAGCCGGTCTGGGCGATCGGCGCCCCCGAGCCCGCGCCCGCCGCGCACATTCGCGCCGTCTGCCGCGCGCTGCGCGAGGAGGTTTCCGCCCGCGGCTCCGGGGACGCCGTCATCTATGGCGGATCCGCGGGCCCCGGCCTGCTCGAGACGCTCGGCGGCGACGCCGACGGGCTGTTCCTCGGCCGGTTCGCGCACGACCCCGACCGCCTCGTCGCGGTGCTGGACGAGGCCGCCACGCTCGCGGAGGCGCGCGCGTGATCGGGCTCGGCACATACGCCCTGTTCTGGGAGATGTCGGACCGGGTGCCGGATCCACTGACGCTCGCCGGCGCCTTCGAGCGCACGCGGGAGCTCGGCGAGGCGCTCTTCCAGATCTGCGACTACGCGCCACTCGAGGGCATGAGCGACGCGGAGCTGCGCGATGCCGCGCGCGCCGCCCGCGAGATGGGCGTCGCGATCGAGCTCGGCACGAAGGGAATCCACCCCGACCGCCTGCGGCGCTTCCTCGAGATCGCCGACATCTTCGACGCCCGTCTCGTGCGGAGCATGCTGCGCGGGCCCGAGGGCTCCCCCGCGCCCGACGAGGCGCGCGAGCAGCTCGGATCCGTCGTGGGCGCGTACGCCGACGCCGGGGTGACGATCGCGCTGGAGACATACGAGCAGGTCGCGACGCGCGACCTCGTCGCGCTCGTCGGCGAGATCGACAGCCCCGCGCTCGGGATCTGCCTCGACCCCGCCAACGTCGTCGCACGCCTCGAGAACCCGCGGGACTGCGTGGAGCAGACGGCGGACCTCGTGGCGAACGTCCATGTCAAGGACTTCGCCTTCGACCGCCAGGACGGGTGGGTCGGATTCACCTACTCCGGCGCGCCGATGGGGTCTGGTCTGCACGACTACGACCACCTGACGCGCATCGTCCGGCCGCGCGAGCGCGGCATCAACGAGATCGTCGAACACTGGCTTCCGTGGCAGGGCACCGCGCCCGACACGGTCCGTACGGAGCGGGAATGGACCCGCCGCACACTCGAACACCTGAGGAGGACCCCCAAATGACCGACACCTACCGCATCGCCCTGTTCGGAGCCGGCGGCAAGATGGGCACCCGGATCACGAACAACCTCGCGAAGACGGACCACGACGTCCGCCACGTCGAGGGCGCCCCCGCGGGCCAGGAGCGCCTGCGCGCCGCGGGCCACGAGCCCGTCGCGGCGGAAGCCGCGATCGACGGTGCACAGATCGTCATCCTCGCCGTGCCCGACCTGGCCCTCGGATCCGTCACGGCCGAGATCGTGCCGCAGCTCGCGCCGGGGACGGTCGTGCTGACGCTCGACCCCGCCGCCGCCTACGCCGGCCTCCTCACCACGCGCGAGGACGTCGTCCAGGCGGTCGCGCACCCCTGCCACCCGTCGGTCTTCCTGCAGCGCGAGACCCCCGAGCAGTGGGCCGACACCTTCGGCGGGATCGCCGCGCCGCAGGACGTCATCGCCGCCGTCGAGTCGGATGACGCGGCCACCCAGGCGCTCGTCGAGCGCGTCGTGCGGGACATCTACGCCCCCGTGATCGACGTGCACTGGGTGACCGTGAAGCAGCTCGCGCAGCTCGAGCCGACGCTCGTCGAGACGATCGCGTGCATGATCGGCGCGCTGCTGAAGGAGTCGCTGCAGGAGGCCGTCGACACAATGGGCGTCCCCGAGCCCGCCGCGCGCGCGATTCTGCTCGGCCACACGCAGGTCGCGCTCGCGAACAGCCTCAACGGCGACAACCCGTTCAGCGACGCGTGCCTCATCGCCATGGACTACGGTCGCGAGAGCATCATCAAGGAGGACTGGAAGAAGGTCTTCCGCGACGACGAGCTCGACAAGAACCTCGCGCGCATGCTCCACCTGGACACGATCGAGCGGTAGGAACGCCATGGCACGGCTCACCGGCAAGACGGCCCTCGTCACCGGCTCCGGAACGGGCATCGGGCTCTCCGTCGCGACGCGCTTCGCGGCGGAGGGGGCCCGTGTGGTGATCGCCGACCGGGATCCGGCCGCGGCGAGCGCGGCGGTGGCCGCGATCGGCGAGGCAGCCCGCGCCGTCACGGTCGACATCTCGGCCGAGGACCAGGTGGCCGCGGCCTTCGACGCCGTGGCGGCCGAGGGGTGGGCCCCCGACGTCGTCGTGGCGAACGCCGGCGTGCAGCTGTTCGGGCAGGACGCGAAGATCGCGGACCTCGACCTCGCTGTGTGGCGCCGCACGATCGACATCAACCTGACGGGCACCTTCCTCACGGTCAAGCACGCGATCCGCACGATGCTCCCGCGCGGGGGCGGATCCGTCATCCTGACGGGCAGCCCGACCGGCGTGAACGGCGAGGGGCAGGACTTCACGGCGTACAGCGCGTCGAAGGCCGGCATCCACGGCCTCGCGCGCACGGCCGCCGCCGCGTACGCGACCGACGGCATCCGCGTCAACACCGTGGTGCCCGCCTACACGGAGACGTCGCTGGTCTCGACGATCAGCGACGACCCGGCCTCCCGCGCGGCGATCGTGTCGCGGATCCCCATGGGTCGCGCCGGCACGCCGGCCGACGTCGAGGGCATCATGGTGTTCCTCGCGAGCGACGACGCGGCGTTCGCGACCGGCGCCCTGTTCGCCGTCGATGGCGGCATGACGACGCTCTGATCGCCGGGTGGCGGCCTGGCCCCTGGCCGCGCCGCCACCCGCCCCACCCGCCGAATCGCAAGGAGGCCGTTCGATGTGGATCCGTGAAGAGGTGCGCCCCGTTCGCCTCGGAGAGTGGACGTTCGCCCTGCACGACGACGACCTCGCCGGCATCGCGTATCGCGGGCGCGACGTGCTGCGCTCCGTCCGCGCCGTCGTGCGCGATCGCGACTGGGCGACCGCCGTCTGGGACGCCCCCCGCGTCGAGCTCTCGGCCGACGGCCGGAGCGCGCGCATCGCGCTCGCCTCGGGATCGTTCGACGCCGCACTCCGCGCCCTCATGACCGTCGAGGCCGACGGGCCGGAGCTCACGGTCTCGCTCGAGGCCCATGCCCGGCAGGGTTTCCTCACCAACCGCACCGGGCTCGTGGCGCTGCACCCCCCGGCGCTCGCGGGCTCCCCGCTCATCGTGACCCATTCGGACGGGGCGGCCGAGCGGATCCGCTTCCCCGACGCCATCTCGCCGCACCAGCCCGCCGTCGACATCGCCGCCCTGTCGTGGGACGGCGCGCGCATGGAGTGCTCGGGCGACACGTTCGAGATGGAGGACCAGCGCAACTGGACCGACGCGTCCTTCAAGACCTACAGCCGCCCGCTGTCGTTGCCGTTCCCGTACCCGTTCCCCGAGGTCGTCGCGCAGCGGATCCGCGTCACGGCCGACGCGGACGCTCCCGCCGGCGCGGGCGATGACCCGGCGCGAATCGCGTACGGCCCGGAGTTTCCCGCGCCCACGGTCTCGGTCGGCGCCGCGACGGCGCCGGATCCCGCCCCCGCTTCCGCGCCGGTCGGCGCGGACCTCCTCGTCGAGCTCGACCTCGCGTGGGCGGGCTGGCCGGCGGCGCTCGCGCGCGCGGCCAGGGTGGGGCTCCCGCTCGACGTGCGCCTCGTGCTGCCGGGCGACAACATCGAGGCGGCGCTCGGCCGCGCGGCCCGGGCGCTCGCGGGCACCCCGGTCGCGCGCATCGCGGCCTTCTGGCCCGCCGGCCACGCCGCGGAGCACATCGCGGACGCCCGCGCCGCCGCGCTCGTGCGCGACGCGATGGCGGAGACCGGCAGGGAGATCCCCGTCGTGT
The DNA here is from genome assembly GCF_011326725.1 of Microbacterium excoecariae. Classification (GTDB taxonomy): domain Bacteria; phylum Actinomycetota; class Actinomycetes; order Actinomycetales; family Microbacteriaceae; genus Microbacterium; species Microbacterium excoecariae. Next base: position 196,782 of record NZ_JAANCO010000001.1, read on the forward strand.
GCGGCACCCGCGCGCACTTCACGGAGCTCAACCGCGAACAGGACCGCCTGCCGCCTGCCCCCGACGGCGTCGCGTTCAGCTCGACGCCGCTCTTCCACACGCGCGAGACGCGCCAGCTCGAGGAGGCGGTATCGATGCAGCGCCTCGTCGCGCTCCAGGCCGTCGAGATCGCGCGCGGCGCCCCCGTCCACGTGGGCCCCGTGACGCTGCGCGCGCACCTGAACAACGTCGCCACCACGGCCCCGCCGCGGCCGCCCACGGCGGACCTCGCCGCCGGGTACGGGCCGGAGCTGATCGACGCCGACGATCCCCGCCAGGCCGCGCCCGAGCTGGCCGCGTGGACCGTCGCGAGCGCGGCGGCGCTCGCCGTTCCCGGTGTCCGGTCGCTGTCCTTCTTCGAGGAGTGGGGCCCGCGCGGGATCCGCACGTCCGCGGGCGAGGACCTGCCGGTCACCGCCGCCGTTCGCGCGCTCGCCGATCTCGCCCCGGGCCGGATCCGCACGGGGGCCACGCCGGACGGCCGCGCCTGGGCGATCCGCGCCGCCGGCCACACGCTCATTGCCAACCTCACCGACCAGGACCGCAAGATCGACGCCGGGAACGGCCCCGTCCGCGTCCCCGCCCGCTCCTGGCGGGCGCTCTCGCGCTGACCGACTGAAAGGACCCCCATGGCCGCCACGCCCCGCCGCGTCATCATCAACACGGACGCCAAGAACGAAGCGGACGACCAGTTCGCGATCGTGCACGCCCTGCTTTCTCCCACGCTCGACATCCGCGGCATCGTGCCCGCGCACTTCGGCACGCGCCGCACGACCGAGAGCCTCGCCGAGTCGCGCGCGGAGGTCGACCTGCTCCTGAGGCTGATGGGGCGAGAGGGCGGCTACGTCGTCGCGGACGGCGCGCCCCGCGCGCTCCCCGACGAGCGCACCCCCGTGCCGTCAGAGGGATCCGCCCTCATCATCGAGGAGTCGCGGAAGGACGAGGGTACCCTCTTCATCCCCTTCCTCGGCCCGCTCACCGACATGGCCTCGGCGCTCCTCGAGGATCCCGATCTGCAGGACCGCGACGTCGTCGTGGTGTGGATCGGCGGGCCGCCGCACGGCGACGTTATCCCCGCTTATGCACCCGAGTTCAATCTCTCGAACGACATCGCCGCCGCCAACGTCGTCATGGACTCGCGCGTGCCCGTCTGGCAGATCCCCATGTCGGTCTACACGATGGTGTCGGTCGGTCACGAGGAACTCCGCCAGAAGGTCGCTCCGCTGGGCGAGCTGGGGGCGTACCTCACGGAGCAGGTCATCGAGTTCAACGCCTCCGCGCATGACCTCATGATGGATTACCGATCGCTCGGCGACAGCCCCGCCATCGGCGCGATCATGAACCCGCGCGGCGGGACGTGGCGGCGGTGCCCGGCTCCCCGCTTTGCGGCGGACGGGAGCATGAGCGACCCGCTCCCGGGCCGCCGCGAGATTCCCGTGTGCGAGTCTATGGACGTCAGGTGGCTGCTGGAGGATATGTTCGCGAAGCTGCGCGCCTTCTCCTCCGCCGCCTGAGCGGCTCGCCGGGCAGGGTCGTGCGCGGGCGCGGGCCACGGCCGCGCTCTACGATGAGTCGACGTGAGTGTCAGAGAGGACGCGATGCTGCCGTCGGCCCGCCGCACAACCCCCAACATCGCCGCCGTCGCTCGCGACGCCGGGGTCTCTGTCGGCACCGTGTCGAACGCGCTCAACAACCCCGAGCGCCTCGCGCCGGAGACTCTGGGCCGCGTGCGCGACGCGATCGCCCGGCTGGGGTACATCCGCAGCTCGGCCGGGCGCACGCTGATCCGCAACACGTCCGACACCCTGGGGCTGATCGTCCCCGACCTCGTCAACGAGCTCTTCGTCGACATCTCCCGCGGAGCGCAGCTGACCGCGGCGGACACGGGCAAGCGGCTCGTCCTCGCCAACAGCGGGTTCAACGCGCACGCCCTCGCGTCCGGCATCGCCCAGCACGACGGCCAGGACGAGTTCCTCGAGCACTTCGCCGAGGCCCGCGTGGGTGGGATCATGGTCTGCTCGATGCGCGCGCCGGGCGCGGGGATCGAGCGGATCCGGAACCACGTCGGGCCCATCGTCGTCGTGAACTATGACGCGCCCGGCGCGGACTGGTGCACCGTGCTCATGGACAACGAGCAGGTGGGCCGCGCCAGCGTCGACCACATCGCCGACCTCGGGATCCGCCACGCGTTCTTCGTGTCGATCCCCGACCTCGTGCAGCCGGTCGTCGAACGGCGCCGCGGCGTGCACGCGGCCGCGGCCGCGCGGGGCGTGCTCGTCCACGACGTCGAGTCGGAGGGCCTCACCGCGGGGACGGGGCGCGAGGCCATGCGCGCCCTCCTGCCGCGAGTCGAGGAGCTCGTGCGGCGCGGCGAGCGCGTGGCGATCCTCGGGCTCACGGACCGCACGGGAATCGGGGCCCTGCAGGTACTGCGGGAGCGCGACGACCTCCGGGTCCCGCAGGACGTCGCGGTCGTGGGGATGGACGGCGACCACCGCCCCGGCGGGATCGACTGGGTGTCGATGACCTCGATCCTGCTCCCGGGCTACGAGATGGGCGCGGAGGGGATCCGCCTCCTCGCCGCCGAGGCGGAACCGGGCCACGTGCACGAGCGCGTCGTGCTCCCGGTCCGGATCCGCCCCGGTCAGAGCACCGTGGGCTAGGCGACCGCGGGGTGCGTCACCCGCAGGCTGTGGCGGCCGTGCGTGAGCGGCCCTGCGTGCGACGCCACGGATCCCGCAGACAGCGGCAGGTCGAGCGCGGCGGTGACGCCGAAGGGCACGTCGAGATCGGCGACGAAATCGCCGTCCTCGAGGTGCCAGTCGATCGCGAGCGTCCCGTAGGCCGTGTCGATCGCGGCGGACGCGCGGTCCATTCCCGCGGCGGGTCGCGGGGCGACGCGGGCAACGCGATACCCGGGGGCGTCGGGCGCGAGCCCGGCGACCGTGCGGTACACCCAGTCGATCACCGCACCGTACGCGTAGTGGTTGAAGGACAGCATGCTGCCCTCGCCGTCTGCCGCGCTCCCCGCGTCCATCGCGCCCGAGTGGATCCGCCCATCGGGGAGGATCGCGTCCCACCGCTCCCACACCGTGGTCGCCCCGCGGTCCACCTGATAGAGCCAGCTGGGCGCCTCCCGGCGCAGGAGCATCAGGTACGCCTCCGCGAGGTGCCCCGTGTGCGACAGCGCGAACAACACGAGCGGCGTGCCCAGGAATCCCGTCGCGATGCGCCCGGCCTCCGCGCGGACGTTCGCGGCGAGGAGGTCCGCCACGCGCTCCCGCTCGGCCGCGGGCGCGATATCGAACTCGAGCGCGAGCGCGGCCCCCGTCTGCGTCTCGACCGCCTCGGATCCCCAGCGCTGCCATGTCGCCGCGGCCACGCGGTCGGCGAGCGCGTGGTACTCAGACTCGGCCGACGTCCCGGGCGAGACGACGCCCTCCGCGCGGGCGAGCAGCCGGGCGGAGTGGACGTAGAACGCGTTGGCGACGAAGTCGCTCGAGACCTTGGCCTCCCACGGACGCTCGCCGGGCGCGTCCGGGTCGAGCCAGTCGCCGTATTGGAACGGCTCCGTCGGGAGGACGACGCTCTCGCCCGCGCGCCGGCGCAGGTGCTCGACCCAGCGCCGCATGCTGCGGAGCTGCTGGCGCAGCACCTCGTCACTCCCGCCCGCGACGTACACGGCCCACGGCACGATCGTGGCGGCGTCCGCCCATCCGGCCCGCCCCATGGCGTCCGCGGGCTGCCCACCCATGAACATGTCCTCCGGGCGGATGATGTCCGGGACAACGGACGCGACCCCGCCCTCGTCGGTCTGGTCGGCCTCGAGGTCGATCAGCCAACTGCGCCAGAACGCGTCCGCGTCCATGAGCGTCGACGCGGTCGCGGCGAACGCCTGCGCGTCACCCGTCCACCCGAGCCGCTCGTCGCGCTGCGGGCAGTCGGTCGGCACCGAGACGAAGTTGTCGCGCTGCGACCACACGACGTTGGAATGGAAGCGATCGAGGGCGGCGGAGGCCGAGGAGAACCTCGAGCGCGCCGGCAGGTCGCTGGAGATGGCCACGGCGACCGCGGACACGACCTCCGCGCCGGTCACCTCGGCGTACCGGAAGCCGTGGAACGTGAACTGCGGTTCGAGCGTGTGCTCGCCGTCGCGGTCGAGGATGTAGGTGTCGGTCGCCTTGGCCGTGCGGAGCGCCGCCGTGTGGAGCGATCCGTCCGGCTCGAGCACCTCGGCGTGCCGGACCTCGACCCGATCGCCCGCGTGCCCGCGCACCGTGAGGCGCACCCATCCGGACACGTTCTGGGCGGCGTCGAGCTGTACTGCCGCGCCGCGGGCCGTGGCGACCATCTCGAGCTCCGCGACCGTGCGCACGGGAGGGGCCGAGCGCGGGACGAACCGGCCCGTGTCCTTCGCGACGACGTCGACCTCGCGCCAGGCGCTGTCGTCGAAGTGCGGCGAGTGGATCCCTCGCGGCGTGTGCCGGAGGTCGGTCACCGTGCCGTCGTAGATGCTGGCACCGCGCACCGCGCCGAAACCCCCGCGCCACGCTCCGTCGGTGGCGACGAGAACCCCGTCGTCCGTATCGATCTGCGCGAGGGCGCCCGACCGGTCGCCGTAGATCTCGGTGCGGTTCGCGAAGCCCATACGCCCGCGGTACCACCCGTCCCCGACGGCGAGGACGATGACGTTGTCCCCGGGTCGCAGCATGTCGGTGACGTCAATCGTGTCGACCAGCAAGCGGGATCCATAGGAGGTCCACCCCGGCGTGAGGTGCGCGTCGCCCGCCTTACGCCCGTTGATCCACGCGTCCACGAGCCCCAGCGCGCTCAGCCGCAGGCGGGCGCGCGCCGGCGTGTCGGGAACCGTGAACACGCGCCGCAGGAGCGCGACGGGCCCCTCGACCTCGCTCGGGATCCCGATCACGTCCGCCGCCAGGTCGGCCCCGTCGATGCCCGCCTCGAGAACGAGCGGGTCGCTCCAGGAGGTCCAGCCGGCGGCGGTCGCGATCCGCACGCGGAAGACCCGGCGCTCGCGCGGGGCGAGGTCCGCGACCGGCACCCCGACCTGCTCGCTCGTCGACTGGGGCTCGCCCTCCACCAGATCGCCGAGGGCGGGCCCGGACGCGACCTGCCAGGCGATCTGTGCGGCCTCAGCCCGACCGGAGACCACCCGCCAGGTCAGACAGACCTCTCCCGCGGGAACGCCGATCAGCCCCTCACCGTGTGAGCCGCGCACCGCCACGACACGGGTGTCGCCGTCGATCGTCGCGAAATCAGGAATGGTCGTCATAACAATATGCCTTTCGCTCTCGCGCCTCGTTGCGCGGGAAATGTGACCGGATCGAGCGTTGACTCCGTCGCTCGCCCGCCGTATGTTCGACACCGTTGAATGGTTTCAACGATGACATTCAACACGATGGCCGCCTCAAGGTCGAGGCGTCACCACGAAGTCACCTTTTACATGGAGGTAAGAGATGCACAGCACACCCCTTCGGCGCGGCATCCTCGCCGTCTCCGGCATCACGGCACTCGCTCTCCCCCTCGCCGCCTGCAGCGTCGGTGGCGGATCCGGCGGCGGATCCGCGAGCGAACTGACGATACTCATGGCGTCGTCAGGCGAGGGCATCGAGGCCATGGAGGCCGCCGGGGCGGCGTTCACGGAGGAACACCCGGACGTCACCGTCACGGTCACGAGTCGACCGGGCGGCGGCGAGGGCGACAACATCATCAAGACGAAGCTCAACACCGGCGAAATGGAGAGCATCTTCGGCTACAACTCCGGTTCCCAGCTGCAGGGCCTCAAGCCCGATAACTTCCTGGTCGACCTCAGTGACGAGGCCTGGGTCGCCGACCTCGAGGACGACATGAAGACCGTCGTCTCGGGCGACGACGGCCTCTACGGCACTCCGCTCGGCGCCTCGTTCGGCGGCGCGGTGATGTACAACAAGGCGATCTACGCCGAGCTCGGTCTCGAGGTCCCGGAGGACTGGGACACGTTCGTCGCCAACAACGACGCGATCTCGGAGGCCGGCTACGACGCCGTCATCCAGTCGTACGGCGACCCGTGGACGAGCCAGCTGTGGGTGCTCGGCGACTTCGCCAACGTGCTCGCGCAGGATCCGGACTGGGCCGACGAGTACACGGCGAACAACCGGCGCTACGCGGACCAGCCCGCGCTCCAGGGCCTCCTCAACCAGCAGGAGGCGGGCGAGGCCGGGTGGTTCAACGAGGACTTCGCGTCCACGCTGTACGACGAGGCGCTCGCGAAGCTGGCGAACGGCGAGGGCGCGCACTACCCGATCCTCACGAACGCGATCTCGGCCATCGAGCAGAACTCGCCCGACGCTGTCGACGACATCGGCGTCTTCGCGCTGCCCGCCCAGGACGCGGCCGACACGCGCCTGTCCGTGTGGCTGCCGAACGCGCTCTACATCCCCGACACCACGGAGGGCGAGGAGCTCGACCTCGCGAAGGAGTTCCTCGCGTTCATGAACTCCGACGCGGGCTGCGAGATCCAGAACGAGTACCTCACGCCGGGTGGGCCGTACGCGACGAGCGCGTGCACGCTGCCCAGCGACGTGCCGCCCATGATCGGCGACATGCAGGCGTACTTCGACGAGGGGATGACGGCCCCGGCGCTCGAGTTCCTCTCCCCCATCAAGGGCCCGAAGCTCGAGCAGCTCACGGTCGAGGTCGGATCCGGGATCCGTTCGGCCGAGGACGCCGCGGCGCTGTACGACGACGACGTCGTCAAGCAGGCGCAGCAGCTCGGCATCGAAGGCTGGTAACTCCCGCTCCGCTCCGGCGCGGGGGGGCCCCCCCCGGGCCCCCCCCCCCCCCCCCCCCCCCCCGGGGCCCCCCCCCACCCCCCCCCCCCCCCCCCCCCGGCCCCCCCCGCCCCGACGACCCCACTCGAGGGAGGCACCCATGACCACAACCACCGCACCGCCGCGACGCCGCGTCCTCAAAGGGATGGCGCGCTCCTACCCGACCTGGTTCTACATCCCGTCGGCCGTTCTGTACATCATCCTGTTCGGCGTCCCCACGCTGGCGTCGTTCTACTACAGCCTGACCCGCTGGGACCTGCGCGAGGCCGAGTTCATCGGGTTCGCGAACTACGAGCAGTTCTTCGTCGAGCCGATGCTCATCCAGGGCTTCGTCAACACCTTCATCTTCGGCTTCGTGACGTCGGGCCTGAAGGTCGTGTTTGGGCTGGCGCTCGGGCTGCTGCTGACGAGCACGATCCTCGGACGCGGATACCTGCGCTCCACGATCTTCTTCCCCGTTCTCGTGTCCACCATCGGCATCGGGATCACGTTCAAGGTCCTCATGGATCCGTTCGATGGCCTGATCAACCAGTCGCTCGCACTGCTGGGGATCGACGGACCCGCGTGGCTGACCGACCCCGCCTGGGCGCTCATGTCCGTCGCGCTCGTGGAGGTCTGGCGCGGCGTTGGCATCGCGACGCTGATCTACATCGCCGGCCTCGTCGCGATCCCGACCGAGTACTACGAGGCCGCGCGCGTCGACGGCGCGAGCGCCTGGCAACGCTTCCGCAACATCACGCTGCCGCTCGTGCAGCCCGCGACCGCGACGGTCGTCCTGCTGAGCCTCATCGGCGGACTGCGATCGTTCGAGCTCATCTGGGCGATGACCAAGGGTGGCCCCGGCTTCACGAGCGACGTGATCGCCTCGGTCATTTACAAGCAGTACCAGGCCGGGTTCTTCGGCCTGTCGACCGCGGGCAACGTCGTGCTCTTCCTCGTCGTGACCGCGATCATCATCCCCGTGCAGTACATCCTGAACAAGAGGCAGGTGGAGTCATGACCGCCACGCAGACGATCACGACGGCCGGGGCCTCGCGGTTCCGCCGTACCCGCCGCCCGATGACGACCCGGCGCTTCGCCACGCGCTACGTCATGGGCCTCTTCGCGATCGCCGTCTCGATCGTGCTGTTCATCGTGCCCTTCCTGTTCATCTTCCTCATGGCGGCGAAGAACCCGCAGGAGGCGTCGCTGTTCGAGTTCTCCCTGCCGCAGCAGGGCTGGTACCTCTGGCAGAACATGGTCGAGGTGCTCGAGGTGCGCAATTGGATGGTGCTGCGGGCCTTCGCGAACTCGACGATCCTGACGGTCGGCGCGGTCACGATCATGGTGATCTTCGCGGCGATGGTCGGCTACATCATGCAGCGGCGCAAGTCGCGCTGGAATGGCATTATCAACGTGTTCGTCCTCGCGGGCCTCATCGTTCCCCCCGCCGTCGTCCCGACGATCTGGGTGCTGCAGGGCCTGGGGCTGTTCAAGACCATGCCCGGCATGATCCTCATCGAGGCGACCTTCGGGCTGTCCTTCTGCGTGCTGTTGTTCCGCGCCTTCGTCTCGACGATCCCGCGCGAGCTCGACGAGGCGGCCGTGATCGACGGGGCGGGGCCCCTGCGGCTCTTCTTCACCGTCGTCATGCCGCTTCTCAAGCCGGTCGCCGTGACCGTGATCGTCGTCCAGTCCGTGACGGTCTTCAACGACTTCACGGGCCCGCTGTACTTCTTCCCCGGCGACGAGAACGTCACGGTGCAGCTCACGCTGTACAACTTCCAGGACCAGATGCTGAGCCAGTGGAACCTCCTGTTCATGAACATCCTGCTCATCACGATCCCGCCGCTCATCATGTACATCTTCTTCAACCGTCAGATCGTCGCCGGTATGACCAGCGGCGCCGTCAAGGGCTGACTGCGAAAGGCACCCCCCTCATGACATTGCTTCCCTCCGCGCCACGGTTCGCGCACCACGACGAGGCGCTCGGCATCGGCGAATCCACCCCGCGGCTCAGCTGGCAGACAACCGCACCCCCGGGCTGGCGCCAGGCCGGGTACGACATCGAGGTCCGCCGCGGCGCTACATCGACGGTGCACGCGGTCGCGTCGGCCGATCAGGTCCTCGTCCCCTGGCCCGCGGATCCGCTCGGCTCCCGCGAACGCGCGGACGTGCGCGTGCGTGTCACCGGCCACGGCGGCGCGACGAGCGCGTGGGGGCCGTGGGCCTCCGTCGAGGCCGGCCTCCTCGAGGCCGGCGACTGGTCGGCCGCGGCGATCGGCGCCGCGTGGCCGGAGGCGTCCGACAAGGACCTCCGGCGCCCCCCGCTCCTGCGCCGCGCGTTCGTCGCGCCCGGGGACGTGTCCCGCGCGCGCCTTTACGTCACGGCGCACGGACTCTACGAGGTCGAGATCAACGGCACCCGCGTGGGATCGGACGCGCTGAACCCCGGGTGGACGGTGTACTCCGAGCGGCTGCAATACCACACCTACGACGTCACGAATCTGCTGGTCGAGGGCGACAACGTGATCGGCGCCTGGCTGGGAGACGGGTGGTATCGCGGTCGCCTCGGATTCTCCCATCACGGCCACACGTTCGACCTGTACGGCGAGGATCTGTCGCTCATCGCGCAGCTGGAGATCACGCGGGAGGACGCGTCGGTGATCACCGTGGCGACGGACGCGGCCTGGCGAGCCGCTCCCGCCCCGATCCTCGCGAGCGGGCTGTACGACGGCGAGGACTACGACGCGCGAGCGGAGCGCGCCGGGTGGTCGACGGCCGGGTTCGACGAGGCCGGGTGGGAGCCCGTGGCGGTCCGGCCGGCGCGCCCCGAGCGCTTCGTCGCCCCCGACGGTCCACCCGTGCGGTGCACCGAGGAGATCGCGCCGACCGCGGTGCTGACTTCTCCGTCCGGGCGCCGGATCCTCGACTTCGGCCAGAACTTTGCCGGGCGCGTGCGGATCACCGTCTCGGGGGCGGCGGGATCGACCGTCACCCTGCGCACGGCAGAGGTGCTCCAGGACGGCGAGATCTACACGCGCCCGCTGCGCGCGGCGAAGTCGACCGACCGATACACGCTCCGCGGCGACGCATCCGAGACGTGGGAACCCCGGTTCACCATCCACGGCTTCCGGTACGTCGAGGTCGACGGCTGGCCCGGATCCCTGGACGACGCCGTCGCCCGCGGCGAGATCGTCGGCCGTGTCTATCACTCCGACATGCGCCGCACCGGATGGTTCGCGTGCTCGGATCCGGACCTCGAGCGGCTGCACGAGAACGTCGTCTGGGGCACGCGGAGCAACTTCGTGGACATCCCCACGGACTGCCCGCAACGCGACGAACGGCTCGGCTGGACGGGCGACATCCAGGTCTTCGCGCCCACCGCGTCCTTCCTGTTCGACGTGTCCGGGTTCCTCACCAGCTGGCTGAAAGACCTCGCCGTCGAGCAGCGACGCGAGGGCACCGTCCCGTGGTTCGTCCCGGTCATTCCGGGCGGCCCGATGTGGACGCCCACGCGCCCCGGCGCGGTCTGGGGCGACGCCGCCGTGCTGACGCCGTGGACCCTCTTCGAGCGCTTCTCCGACACCGGCGTCCTCGCCGCGCAGTACGACAGCGCGCGCACCTGGGTCGACCAGATCCTGGAGCTCGCGGGCGAGAACCGCCTGTGGGACACGGGGTTCCAGCTCGGGGACTGGCTAGACCCGGCCGCGCCGCCGGACGACCCCGCCGACGCTCGCACCGATCGCTACCTCGTGGCCAGCGCGTACCTCGCGTGGTCGACGCGACGGCTCGCGGACGCCGCGGAAGCCCTGGGGCGCGGAGACGACGCGGCACACTACCGCGACCTCGCCCGCGAGGTGCGCGCGGCGTTCGTGGAGGCGTACTGGGACCCCGCCGCGCGGCGCCTGACGAGCGACGCGCAGACCGCGTACGCGCTCGCGATCCACTTCGAGCTCCTGGGCGGGGACGACCGCGAGGCCGCCGGCGCCCGCCTCGCCGAGCTCGTCGCCGAGGGAGGCAACAGGATCGCCGTGGGGTTCGCCGGGGTGAACGTCGTCGCCGACGCGCTCAGCGCGACGGGGCACGACGACGCCGCCTTCGCGCTCCTCCTCGAGCGCTCCTGCCCCTCCTGGCTCTACATGGTCGACCAGGGCGCGACGACGGTCTGGGAGCGGTGGGACAGCCTCCTCCCCGACGGCACCGTGAACCCCGGGCGGATGACGAGCTTCAACCACTACGCGCTCGGCTCGATCGCCGACTGGATGCATCGCGTCATCGCGGGCCTGGCGCCGGCCGAACCCGGGTATCGGCGGATCCGCATCGCGCCGGCCCCGGGCCCGCTTGCCTCCGCGAGCGCGCGGCACGAGACGCCGTATGGCCCGGCACGCGTCGACTGGCGCATCGCCGACGGGCGGTTCTCCCTCACCGCCGAGATCCCCAGCGGAACGACGGCGGACGTGGTCCTCCCGTCGGGCGCGCGTCACGAGGTCGCCTCGGGAACACACTCCTTCTCCGAGGACGTCTAACGCGCACGTGCCCGGGCCGAAGCCGGCCCGGGCACGTGCGCGTCGGCGATCTACCCGGCGAGCGCCTCGCGGGTGATGCGCACCGCGATCGCCTCCCCCGCGGGGAGCGGAAGGAGCGCCTCGCCCGCGAAGGCCTCGTCGCGCAGGACCTCGTCGATCGTGACCGTGCCGTGGCGCGTGACGGTCATGTTCCACGTGTCGATGATGTCCACGACGTAGCGCTCGCCCATCCGGACGCTTGCGCCCGCGTGGTCGATCGGGAGCCGGACCCGCCAGTTGGCCGGCGCGGAGCGACCGAAGTACCGCACGTACTGATCCGGCGCCCCGCCCGCGACGTGCTCAGGGTCGTCCCACTTGTCGACGGGGTCGAGCCCTGGCACGACGAGAGCGTCGAGGATCCGGCGGAGGAACCCCAGGCGCGCGGGCGATTCGCCCCGCAGTGCGCCGCCCTCGACGATGTGCAGGCTGCCGCCCGGCAGGACGAAGCTCTCGCCGTGGGACGCGTAGCACCCCTCGAGCGTCGCGATCCAGAAGCGGTGCACGAGCTCGCGCGCGGAGAGCCGGCCCCAGCGCGCGGGGGCGTCGCCCTCGTACTTGATCTCGTCGAGCACGATCGGCTTGTCGTACGCGTCGCGGTAGAGCCGCGCGCGGCCGGGCTCCTCCACGGCGGATCCGTTCTGGATCGACGCGTGCGTGACCCAGGGGCGGTGGTGATCGAACAGGTGCACCCAGTTGTGGATCGAGCGGGGGTGATCGAACGGATCCGCCGCCATGACGAGCAGGCCCGCGCGGTCCCAGCGCTCCTCCGGCCGCTCGAGCTGGTCGTACTCGTTACACAGCGACCACCACACGTTGGGCGAGGCCGCGAGGCGCGCGATCACGTACCGGAGGTACACCGCGTCCTCGGCCTCCGAGAGCCCGTCGAGACCGAACACCCCGCGGTCGTAGGCGTTGAGGAGGAGCACGTCGGCCTGGATGCCCGCTTCGTCCAGGTCGCGCACGAACGCGTCGAGGCGTCGGAAGAACGCCGGAACGGGCCGCGAGACGTCCCAGGCCCCGTCGGTCTTCTCGAACGGCATGAGATCGGGGAAGACCTCGACGCTGTCGCCGGCCTGCGGGAAGACCATGAAGCGCAGCTTGTTGAACCCGGCAGCGGCGGCCGACGCGACGGTGTCCGCCCGAAGCTCGTGCCGCTGGTGGAGGACGTTGTAGGCGGTGCCCCCGACGGGGCGGAACGGCGTGCCGTCCGCGTGCGCGAAGTGGTGGCGGTGCGCGACCCGCACGGCGCCCGCCGTCCGCGCGGGTCCGACCGCGACGTCGCCGCGCCGGGGCTCCATGGGCGTCAGCTCCTCGTCGATCCACCAGGTCCAGGCCCCGGAGCGCCCCGGGAGGAACCGGACCAGGTAGGTGGCGTCCTCGTCCCAGAAGCCCGGGACCACCACCTCCTCGCCGTCCGCGTGCCGGAATCGCACCGTCACGGGGGCCGCCCCACCCACCGGCACGCGCTCACGCCCGCGGAAGGCAAGCTCGACGGTCTCGTGCTGATGCGCGGTCACCGCCGTGTCCATGCGCGGTCACCGCCAATCGTGCTCGGCGCGGAAGCCGAGCTCGTCGCGGATCCGTCGCGTCGACACGAGGGAATCCCGATCGCCGAGCCCCGGGTCGACCTCGATGCCGGGAAACCAGCGCCGCGCGAGCTCCGGCGACGGCGCCGTGTTGCCGGAGGTCGGGGCGGCGACGTTGTAGATCCGCAGGCCCGGCTCCTGGGTGGCCAGCGCGAGCGAGACTGCGAGCGCGCCGTCTCGGGCGTCGACCCAGGATCCGAGCAGATCGCGGCGATACTCCGGGTCCGCCGCCCGCGCGAACGTCGCGTACTCGTCGGGCCCGACCACGTTCGTGAAGCGCAGGCCGGTGTAGGACGTGTCGCTCCAGCCCGCGAGCTGTCCCACGAGCGCCTCCTCGACGACCTTGCCCAGCCCGTAAGTGTTGTGCGCGCTCGTGTACTCCTCGTCGACCGGCAGCCGCGGCGGCGCCACGTCAAAGGGAAACCCCATCGCGGTAATGCTGGAGGCGAAGACCACTCGGGGGATCCGCGCGCGATACGCGGCGTGCAACACGTTGAAGGAGGCCGCGACGTTCGCGTGGAAGGTCGCGGCGTCCGGCACCAGACCATTGACGGGGATCGCGGCGAGATGCACGAGCGCGTCCAGGCCGTCGTGGCGCGCGGTCACGCCGAGGAACGCATCGAGCGTCTGGCCGTAGTCGCCCAGCTCGACGTGGGTGAAGCCCGGACCCGTGGGGCCGGCGAGGTCGAAGCCGACGACGTCGTGTCTCTCGCCGCCCAACCGCTCGACGACCGCGCGGCCGAGCTTGCCGTTGCTCCCGGTGACACCGATGATCATTCCGCCTCCTTGCGGTATCGTGCGCGTCCTGCGCGCGGTACGATGTGAATAACAATTCTACCCCGATATTCCGTACACCTTCGTTCGCGAGGGCGGGCGGAGAGGAACGGAGGCACCGATGTCCCCGACGTCGATTCGGCACGCCGACGGGCAGACCCGCCTCATGACGAAGATCGCGCGGATGTACCACGAGCGCGGCATCCGACAGGCGACCATCGCCGCCACGCTGAGCATTTCCCAGGCCAAGGTGTCGCGCCTCCTCAAGCGGGCCGAGCAGGTGGGTATCGTGCGCACAATCGTCACCGCCGCCCCGGACGTCTATGGCGAACTCGAGGACGAGCTCGAGACCCGGTTCGGCCTCAAGGAGGCGGTCATCGTCGACGTGGACCCCGACGCCGACGAGGCCGAGGTCCTCGCCTCGATCGGCGCGGGCGCGGCCGGCTACCTCGAGGCGTCGTTCTCGGGAAACGACCGGATCGGCGTCTCCTCGTGGAGCCAGACCGTGCTCGCGATGGTCGAGCGCATGCGGCCCCTCAACCCGCGGGGCGCCACCGAGGTCGTGCAGCTCCTGGGCGGGCTGGGCACGCCCGACGCGCAGAGCCACTCGAACCGGATCCTCGGCGAGCTCGCGCGCATGATCGGGGCGGATCCCGTCTACGTGTCGGTTCCGGGGGTCGTGGCCGACGCGCACACGCGCGACAGCCTCCTGCGCGACGGGTCGATGCAGGAGGTCACCCGGCACTGGCGCGAGCTCACGGTCGCGATCATGGGCATCGGCAGCATCGAGCCCTCCGACGTGCTCGAGACCAGCGGGAACGCCTTCTCGGCCGACGAGCGCACCCACCTCATCGAGGCGGGCGCCGTGGGCGACATCTGCCACCGCATCTTCCGCGCGGATGGGTCGCTCGTGGAGGGCGACCTGGACGACCGCATCATCGCGATCCCGACCGACGACCTCCTGCGCATCCCGCGGCGCGTGGGCCTGGCGGGCGGACCGCGGAAGGTTGACGCGATCCGCGGCGCCCTGCAGGGCGACTGGATCACGACCCTCATCACCGACGTCCGCACCGCCGAGGCGCTGTAACGGCGCGGGTCCCGGGCCGACGCCCGGGACGCTCGCCGCCCGGCCGCTCCTACGCGGCGAGGTGATCGCGCAGGCGCCGCACGCCGAGGCGCAGGCTCGTGAGAACGGGCACGTCGACGCGGGCACGCTCCGCCGCTGAAGCCATCGAGGCCTGGGCCAGCACGACGACGTCCGCCTCGGCGGCGATGCGCTCGATCTCGGCGACGACGAGCGCGTCGTGCGTCTCGCGATCGCCGCCCGCGACGGCCTCGAACGCCCCCTCCACGACGACGCTCGAGATCTCGGGCCGCTCCCCCGCGAGCGCGGCGCGCTCTTCGATGAGGGCCGCGGTCGGGCCGCAGGTCGTCGGTAGCGTGGCGACCACGGCGATCCGCGCGCCCGCCGCGACGGCCGCGTCCGCCATCGCCTCGTCGACGCGCAGGACGGGAATCCCCACGCTCGCGGCCGTCGGGCCGGCGAGCCCGGAGATGGACGAGCACGTGAGCATGACCGCGTCCGCGCCGGCCGCCTGGGCGCTCGCGACGAGGTTCCGCACGCGGTCGGGGACGGAATCGGCCAGAGACGGATCCCGGAGATCGGCGACGATCCGGTCGTCGAGCAGGTTGAGTGCCGTCACCCCGGGCAGGAGCTCGCGGGCGAGCTCCATGACGGGCGGGATGACGACCGCGCCCGTGTGCAGAAAGGCGATCTTCGGCATGCGGCTATCCCTTCACGGATCCGGCGGCCATACCCGCCATGATCTTCTTGTTGAGGAAGATGAAGACGATCATCAGCGCCACGATGTTGATGCTGACGGCCGCGAACAGCGCGCCGTAGTTCGTCCCACCGTACTGATCGGACAGGCTGAGGAGCCCGACCTGGATCGTCGCGAGCTCCGGCCGCGTCGTGAACGTCAGGGCGATGAGCAGGTCGTTGAAGACGCTGAAGAACTGCACGAGCCCGATCGTGAGCATCGCGTTCTTCATCATCGGCAGCCCGATGACGAAGAACGAGCGCAGCGGGCTCGAGCCGTCCATCGTCGCGGCCTCGAACATCTCTCGCGGGATCGACCGGAAGTACGCCGCCATGAGGAACGTCGTCAGGGGGATCCCCATGGCCGTGTACGTCAGGATCATCGGCAGCAGGCTGTCCGTGATGCCGAGCTTGAAGTACGCCGTAAACAGGGGCACGAGGATCATCTGGCCCGGCACCATGATGCCCGCCATGATGAGCAGCAGCGTCGGGCGCCGCCCCTTCCACACCATGACCTCGAGCGCGTAGCCGGCGGCGACGCCCAGGAAGATGATGAGGAGGACGGAGGGGATGGTGACGAGGAGGCTGTTGCGATAGTTCAGCGCGATGTTCCCGCGCGTGAACGCCTCGACGTAGTTCGCGAAGTTGAGGGTCTCGGGGAGCGCCCACGTCGGGTTCGCGAAGAATTCCGTCTGGGTCTTGAAGGATCCGAGGATCATCCAGAGCATCGGGTACAGCACCACGATGAGGAGCACGGCCACCGACACCCACACCGGGATCCGGCGCACGATCCGCTTGATCCGGCGCGAGGCCCGCTGCCGCGGCAGCTTTCGCGACTGCGGCTTGGCCTGCACGATCGTCTGCGTGAGGGTCATGTCAGTCCTCCGTCCGCTTCGCCGACGTCCGGAAGACGGCGAGCGTGAAGATGAGGCAGAGCAGGGTCAGCACGACGGCGATCGTCGAACCGTAGCCGTACTCCGCGTACTCGAATGCGGTGCGGTACATGTAGAGCGTCAGCGGCGACGTCGACGTCCCGGGCCCGCCGCCATTCAGCGCCAGCAGGCTGTCGAACACCTTCAGGGTCGAATTGAAGCTGAAGATGATCGACGAGAGCAGGATCGGCGCCGACAGCGGCAGGACGATGTGGCGCACGAGCCGGAGGCCGCTCGCGCCGTCGATCCGTGCCGACTCGATCACCTCGTCCGGGATGTCGAGGAGCCCCGTGTAGAGGAGGACGGCGTAGAAGCCCATCGACGTCCACAGCGTCATGAGGATCGCGACCGTCATCGTCCCGGACGTCGTCGCGAGAAACTCGATGCTCTCGCCGCCGAAGAAGTTGATGATCTCGTTGACCGGCCCCTGGTTCTCGCCGACGGCGACGAAGCTCTTGAACAGCATCGCGACGGCGACCGTGGGCAGGACCATCGGGAAGAACACCGCCGTGCGGAGGAAGGCGGATCCCTTCCGGAGCACGAAGACGTACATCAGCGCGAGCAGGTAGCCCATGATGACCTGCGCCGCGGTCATGATCACGGCGAAGTAGACCGTCACCCACAGCGCGTGGAGCGCGGGTCCGTCCGTGAAGAACGTGGTGAAGTTCTCGATGCCGACGAACTCGAATCCGCGCAAGGTATTTCCGCGGAACAGGGACAGCCCCAAGGACCAGGCGACGGGCACGACCTTGAGCAGGACGTACACCGCCAGCACGGGAACAAGGAGGATCAGGACCGTCTTGCGGTCCTGGAAGACTCGCGACATGTGCGGCACCTTCCGGATAGCGGCCCGGCCCTCCGCGCGCGAAGGGCCGGGCCTAGATCAGACTCAGAGCGCGGCGTCGATGCTGGCCTGCAGCTCGGCCATGTAGTCCTCGGCGCTCATCTGATCGGTCACGAGCAGACTCACGTTCGTGGAGGCGAGGGAGTTCGACTTCGAGTCGAACAGCGCCTCGAACCACAGCACGGTCTCGTCGATCGACTCGACGGTCTCCTGCACGTTGCGGGTGGTGTCCGGGATGTCCGTGACCTCGCCGTTGACCGCGAAGCCGGAGACGATGCCCGCCGACTGCAGCGCCTGCTGGCCGTAGTTCTCCGCGATGCACTGGAACCAGGCCTCAGTCTTCGGGCCCATCGACTCGGCGTTCGCGGCCATCGCCGCGCCGGCGTTCGCCGCCCACTGGTTGATGTCGCCCGCGCCGCCCTCGACGGCGGGGAAGGGCATGAAGCCAATGTTCTCGGCCCCGACCTGGTTCTGCTCGGGGTCGTTGATGGCGCTGAGCGCCCACGATCCGTCGTACTTCATCGCGGCGCCGCCCGAGAGGAACTGCGCCGTGGAGGCGCCGCCGTCCATCGTCGCGAATCCCTCGCCGAAGTACCCCTCGTCCGCCAGCGTCTTCAGCGCCTCGGCGCCCGCCACGTATTCCGGATCCGTCAGCTTCGCGTCGCCGTCCTGGATCCGCTGCATCGCATCCGGGCCGACGTTGCGGAAGATGTACATGCCCATGAGGCGCGTCATCGGCCAGGCGTCCGCCCCGGCGGTGGTCATGGGCTGGTAGCCCGCCGCCTCGAGCTCGGCGGCGGCGTCCAGGAGCTCCTCGAAGGTCTGGGGCTCCGAGATGCCGACCTCGTCGAAGATCTGGGCGTTGTACCAGATGCCCTCGATGTTGTATTGGTACGGCAGCGAGACCATCTGGCCGTACACGCTGTTCACGGTGGACGCGGCGGCGGGAAGGATGTTGTCCCACGCGTCGCCGAGGACGTCCTCGTAGTCGGCGACGAGCCCCCCGGCGCCGAGGTCGCCATCCGGGCGGACCATGTCGGTGCCCGCGATGAAGTGCTGCGGCAGCGCGCCCTGGCTGGCGAGCTGCGTCACCTTCTGCACCGTGTCGGCCTGTGCGGTCTTCTGGTGCTCGATCGGCATGGCCTCGTTCTCGGCCGCGCACTGGTTGTCGGCCAGCGCCTGCAGCTGGTCCTCGAGCGCCTGGTTCTCGTTCGCCGTCAGCACGGTGAACGTGTCGGGCTCGGCATCCGAGCCACCGCCACCGCCTCCCGAGCCGGCGGAATCGGAGCCGGAGCAACCGGCGAGAGCGGCGATGGCAACGACCGAGAGCCCCGTGAGGGCCACACGGCGTCGCGAGCTGCGGATGGTCATGATCGTCCTCCTCGACGATGGTGCGGGTATGGACATGACAGTAGGAAGAACCGGGTCCCGTGTCAACAGTCGGGGTTGAATTTTTATCCAACCTGTGACTGAATCGAGACACCACGACCTCCGGAAGGACCCCCATGGCAACGGAAACCCGCCAGAAGACTTCGCTGACGAAGCTCGGTGCGGCCGAGGCGCGCTGGACGAGCGGCTTCTGGAATCGCGTTCACACCCGCACGCGCGACGTGACGATTCCCCAGATCTGGCAGAGCCTCAGCGATACGGACCTCAGCCCCGGCCTGCGCAACTTCGAGATCGCCCTCGGGGAGCGCGACGGCATCCACATCGGCCCGCCCTACATGGACGGCGACATGTACAAGTGGATGGAGGCGGCGATCGACAGCCTCGAGACCGACCCGAACGACGAGCTCGCCAACATCGTCGAGGGCATGGCCGCCCGCATCGCCGCGGTGCAGCGCGAGGACGGGTACGTGCACACCCCCACGGCCATCGCCGAGCGCTCGGGTGCGGAGGTGTCGGAGCTCGCCGACCGCTTCAACTTTGAGACGTACAACCTCGGCCACCTGATCACCACGGGCGTGCGGCACTACGAGGTCACGGGGAGCGAGTCGCTGCTCGGGCCCGCCAAGAAGGCGGCGACCTTCCTCGAACACCTCGCGACCAACAAGCCGCTGGAGCTTGCGCGCAGCGCGATCTGCCCGTCGCACTACATGGCCGTCATGGACCTGTTCCGCCTCACGGGCGAGCGCCGGTACCTCGAGCTCGCTCAGGCGTTCCTGCGCGTCCGCGACGAGTTCACGGAGGGCGGCGACGACAACCAGGATCGGATCCCCGTGCGCGACCAGGTGGTCGTGGCCGGCCACGCGGTGCGGGCCAACTACCTCTACGCCGGGCTGGCCGACCTCGCGGCCGAGACCGGCGACGAGGAGCTCCGCGCGGTCCTGGAGCGGCTGTGGACGGACGTCGTCGACACGAAGCTGTACGTCACGGGCGGATGCGGTGCGCTGTACGACGGCGCCTCGCCCGACGGCCATCCGTGGCAGGGGGAGATCAGCCGCGTGCACCAGGCGTACGGGCGCGCCTACCAGCTCCCGCACACGACCGCGCACGCGGAGTCGTGCGCGAACATCGGGATGATCTTCTGGAGCGAGCGGATGCTGGCCCTCACGGGCGAGGCGAAGTATGCCGACGTCATCGAGCAGATCGCGTACAACGTGCTGCTCGGGAGCATCAGCCTCGCGGGCGACGCGTACTTCTACACGAACGCGCTGCGCCAGGTGCGCGGGCTGCCGTTCGACCTCCGGCGCCCCGGCGACACGGGCCAGCCGGTCGTCCCCTCGCCGCCGCCGTCGGACGAGCGCCTGCGCGAGCACTACCTGTCGTGCTTCTGCTGCCCGCCCAACATCGCGCGCGCCCTCGCGAGCTTCCACACGCGGGCCGCGGGCGTCTCGGACGACGGCCTGTTCGTGCACCAGTACGGCGGGAGCGAGATCGACGTGACGCGGGGCGAGCACCGCCTCGCGCTCCGGGAGGAGAGCGACTATCCCTGGAGCGGCCAGATCGCGTTCACGGTCACGGCGGCAGCGGGATCCCTCCCGCTCCACCTGCGGATCCCCGGATGGGCACGCGACGCGCGGCTCGCGGTCAACGGGATCCCCGTGAACGCCTCCGGGCCCGGCTCCTACGCACGCATCGAGCGCGCGTGGCAGCCCGGCGACGTGATCGCGCTCGAGCTCCCGCTCCCCGTTCGCGTGCTCCGCGGCCACCGGCTCGCGGAGGAGCTCACAAGCCAGGTCACCGTGCAGCGAGGACCCGTCGTGTACTGCGTCGAGTCCGCGGATCTGCCCGACGGCGTCCGCCTCGAGCAGGCGGCCATCGCCCGCGGGACGGCCTTCGCCCCCGCGCGCGCCGAGATCGCCGGCTTCCCCGTCACGGTTCTGGAGGGCGATCTCCTCGCGCTCCCGCCGCAGGGATCCGATGCCCTATACGCCGACCTGGAGGACGCGCCCGTGACCCGCGCGCCCGCGCGCCTCGTCCCCTACTTCGCCTGGGGCAATCGCGGACCCGGCGAGATGTCCGTGTGGCTTCCCGTGGTGTGGTGAGGATTCCGATGTCTTCCAGCCAGGTCGTCGCGACCTACATCATCGAAACGTCGATGCCGCTGGGCCGCGCGGCGGAGATCCTCGCAGGCGAACAGTCGACGGGAACCTTCGTGCGCGTGGCTCGGGAGTCCGACGACCTCCGCGCCCGGTTCGCGGCGCAGGTCCTCGACGTCGCGGAGCTGCCCCTCGCCGGCGCGTCGCCGCTCCCCGGATTCGCCGGCGACCCCTCCGATCGCCGCCGCGCGCGGATCCGCGTGAGTTTCCCGCTCGACAACTTCGGCCCCTCGATCCCGAACCTGCTCGCTGCCGTCGCCGGCAACCTGTTCGAGATCAGGGAGCTCTCGGCGATCCGGCTCGTCGACCTCGACCTTCCCGGGGAGTTCACCGAGCGCTACCGCGGCCCCGCGTTCGGCGTCGACGGAACCCGGCGCCTCATGGGGCGGCCGGAGGGGGTGCTGCTCGGCACCATCATCAAGCCCAGCATCGGCATGTCGCCCGAGGAGACGGCGGAGGTCGTGGACGAGCTCGCCGCGGCCGGGATCGACTTCATCAAGGACGATGAGCTCCAGGGCAACGGCCCGCACGCCCCGCTGGAGGCGCGCGTGAAGGCGATCATGCCGGTGCTCGAGCGGCACGCCGACCGCACGGGCCGCAAGCCGATGTACGCGTTCAACATCACGGACGACATCGACCGGCTCCAGCGCAACCACGACCTCGTCGTCGCCCATGGCGGCACGGCCGTGATGGCGTGCGTGAACATGATCGGGCTCGCCGGCCTGGCGTACCTGCGCGAGCGCGCCCAGGTGCCCATCCACGGCCACCGGGCGATGCTCGGATCCTTTGCGCGGAGCGAGCAGGTCGGCATCGCGTTCCGCGCGTGGCAGAAGCTCGCCCGGTTGTCCGGCGCGGATCACCTCCACACGAACGGCATCAGTAACAAGTTCTACGAGTCGGATGCCGAGGTGCTGGGATCCATCGAGGATGTGCGGGCGCCGCTCGCCGACACCACCCCGATCCTGCCCGTGCTGAGCTCGGGGCAGTGGGCGGGCCTGGCCCACGAGACCTACGCGCGAACGTCCACGACGGACCTCCTCGTGCTCGCGGGCGGCGGGATCCACGGACACCCGGACGGGGTGGCCGGGGGCGTGCACAGCATGCGCGATGCGTGGGCGTCTGCGGTCCGCGGCGAGGACGCCGACCAGGCGTACGCTTCCTCGGAGGCCGTCCGTCACGCGGCGGAGAAGTTCGGAGGAATGCGTGTCGCGAACCGCTGACCTCGCCTTTTACGGCGACGACTTCACCGGCAGCGTCGACGTGCTTCTCCAGTGCGCTCGCCGCGGGTGGAGCGCGCGGCTGTTCGTCGGCCGCCCGACGCCCGAGGCGCTCGCGGCGGCCGCGGCGCGCCACGATGCCGTCGGCATCGCGGGCATCGCGCGCTCGTTGCCCACGGCCGACCTCGAAGACGAGGTCGGTCCGGCGCTCGACCTCCTGCGCGGGGCGGGGGCGCGGATCGTGCAGTACAAGGCGTGCTCGACGGCGGACTCCTCCCCCGAGACGGGCAGCCTGGGCCGGGTGCTCGAGATCGCGGCCGCGCGCTTCCCCGGGCCCTGGCCCCTCCTGTTCGCGCAGCCCGACTTCGGCAGGTATACGGCTTTCGCGCATCACTTCGCCGACGAGCGCGGCACCGTGTACCGGCTCGATCGGCAGCCGACGATGGCCCACCACCCGTCGACCCCCATGCGCGAATCGGACCTGGTCCGCCACCTCGGTGCCCAGACCGACCTGCCCCTCACGAGCATCCCGTTCACGGCATACGCGTCGGGAGGGCTCGCGGAGCGGATCCGCGCCTCTGGGCCGTCCGGCGTCCTCCTCGACGCGCTCGACGAAACGCACCTGCGCGCGGTCGGCGCCGCGGTCGCCGACCTCGCCGGGATCGGCACCGACCGCGCCCCGCTTCCGGTATTCGCGATCGGATCCGGTGGCCTCACGCACGCCGTGACGAGCGCGGATCCGCGCGGCACCTCGACCGTTCCCGACCGCGCGAGCGGGGGCGGTCCCGTGCTCGTCGTCTCCGGTAGCCGGTCGGCCCAGACCCGGCGACAAGCGAACGCCGCCGCCGCGCGCGGTTGGCTCGTGCAGCCCCTCCCGCTCGACCCCGGCGCGGACCTGGGCTTCGTGGCCGAGGCGCTCCGGGCCGGTCGGAGCGTCGTCCTGACCTCCGACGACGCCGACATCTCCTCGGTGCCTGAGCCGGATCTGCTCAGGGCGGTCGGCGCGGCCTGCGCGCGGGCGGCGCGCGCCGCGCTCGCGGACGGGTCGACGCGTCGCCTCGTCGTCTGCGGCGGCGACACCTCGAGCCGCGTCGCCACGCTGCTCGGGGTGCGTTCGCTGTCGCTCGCCGCCAATCCGTGGGCGAACGTCGTCCTTCTCACGGCGCACGCGGACGAGGAGGCGGTCGACGGCGCCCAGCTCCTCCTGAAGGGCGGCCAAGTGGGGTCGGACGACCTGTTCGAGGACGTGCGGGCGCTCAGGTGACGCCGCGGGGCGCGCCGGGTAGGTCGTACGCCTGCGACGGCGCCTGGGTGGCGAGCTTGCCGCCGCTGACGTCGTGGAGCGCGCCCGTGATGTAGCCCGCGAGGTCGCTCGCGAGGAAGCACACGAGCTGCGCCACGTCCGACGCCTCGCCCCAGCGCCGCAGCGTGAGCGTGCCGAGCCGCTCGGCCTGCGCGTCGGGATCCATCTCTGCGAAGCCGTTCATCGCCGTCGGAATCATCCCCGGCGCGTACGCGTTCGCGGTGATGCCCCACGGCCCCACCTCCCCCGCCAGCGTCCGCGTGAACTGCACGACGGCGGCTTTCGAGGCGGCGTAGGCGGCGGCGCCCACGCTCGGCACGATGGCGGCGAAGGACGCGGCGTTGATGATCCGGCCCGACCGCTGGCGCTTCATGTGCGGGAGCGCTGCGCGACACACGTGGAACGTCCCGCGCACGTTGACGTCGAACGCCAGGTCCCAGAGCCCCGGATCGATCTCGTCGACCGCCCCGACCGCGTTCACGCCCGCGTTGTTCACGACGACGTCGAGCGCGCCGTAGCGGGCCACGACGTCGTCGATCACCCGCGTGGTCTCGGCGAGGTCCGTGACGTCGCACGCGCGCCAGTCGATGGCGGACTCGTCCGCCTCCGGGACGCGGAGGTCGAGCCCCACCGTGATCGCGCCCTCGCGGACGAAGGTTTCGGCCAGTTCGCGGCCGATCCCGCGCGCGGCCCCCGTCACGACGACGACGCGGCCGGTGAGATCGATGTCCATGCGCGTTCTCCCTTGATCGCAATTAATGCATACTTTATGCACGGGAGTGGTCGAATAACAATGCGTAAAGGAGCGCGACGATGGGTGCACAACGCGTGGTGTGGGTCACCGGGGCCGGGAGCGGGATGGGGCGCGCGAGCGCGCGCCGGCTTGCCGCGCGCGGCTTCGCCGTGGCCCTGTCGGGGAGGCGGCCGGAGGCGCTCGTCGCCGTGCGGGACGAGATTCGGGCGGCGGGCGGATCCGCCCTCGACGTCCCCCTCGACGTGGCCGACGCCGCGGCGGTGCGCGCGGCCCGAGAGCGGATCGAGGGCGACCTCGGCGACGTGACCGACGCGGTCCTCGCCGCGGGTCTGAACGCGCCGCATCGCGCCTGGGCGGACCTGACGCCCGACGAGTCCGCGCGCATCGTGGCCACGAACCTCACCGGTTCCCTCACTGTCGCGCACGAGATTCTCCCGACGATGCGACGGCGGGGCGAGGGCACCATCGTCTTCGTCTCCTCGCGTGCCGGGTGGCGGTTCGCGTCGCTCGCTGGCGTCGCGTATAGCGCCAGCAAGACGGCGGTTGGCTCCCTCGTCGAGTCCCTCAACGACGAGGAGAACGTCCACGGCATCCGCGCGTGCCATCTGTGCCCGGGCGACGTCGACAGTGACTTCCTCGACCTCCGGCCTTCCGTGCCCGACGCCGCGGCCCGTGCGGACATGCTCACGGCCGAGGACATCGCCGACTCCGTGGAGTTCGTGCTCACCGCGCCCGGCCGCGTCTGTGTGAACGAGCTCGTCGTCACCCCCGTCAAAAAGGGTCGGGCGAGGCCGTGACGGCACGATTCGTCGGCGTGCTCGACGAGGTCGGCGCGGCGATCTGCGCGGGCGCGCTGGCGCCGGGCGATGCCGTCACGGCACAGGAGATCGAGCGATCCTCGGGCGCCTCGCGCAGCGTCGTGCGCGAGGCGATGCGCGTGCTCGAGACCCTGGGCCTCGTCCGCCCCGTGCGCCGCGTCGGCCTTGTCGTCGCGCCGCGGGCGGCGTGGAACACGCTCGACGCGCGCGTGATCCGCTGGACGCTCGCCTCCCCCGCGCGCGCGGAGCAGGTACGGCAGCTGCGGGAGATGCGGATCGCGATCGAGCCCGAGGCGGCGCGGCTCGCCGCGGGCGCCACGCCCGCGCACGCGGGGGCGATCGTGGCGGCGGCGGGCGAGCTCTGGGCGGCGCGCGACGGCGACGACTTCGGCGAGCGCGACGCCGCGTTTCACCGGCTCGTGCTCGAGGCCTCCGGCAACGCCCTGTTCGTGCGCCTCGCCGACGTCATTGACGAGGCGCTGCGCGACCGCTGGCACGTGGACATGGCGGACCGCGCCGTCGACCACGCCGATGCCCAGCTCCACCTCGACCTCGCGGCGCACATTCAGCGCGGCGAGGCCGACGCGGCCTGGTCCGCCGCGCGCGAGATCGTCACGCGCACCGCCGACGACTCAGAGCGCTGACAGGCGCACCGTCCACGAGGTGCGCTCGCGCGGCAGACGGAAGCGCTCGGGGAGCGCCGGACCGACCGACGCGGATCCGATTCCCATCTGGCCGCGATCGACGTTCAGCCACACGCGTCCCGTGTCGCGCAGCTCGCCGCGGTGCGCCGCGCGCTCGAGGTCCTGCGACGTCCACCTGCGCGCAGTGAAATCGAACTCGGGGTCGCCGACGACGCGGATCCCGCCGATCTCTAGCCACCGCGTCTCCACGTGGTTCCCGTTCTCCTGCGGCACCTCGTACGGGGTCTGCATCGCGTCGATCGTGCGCGTCCAGCGGGCGACGCGCGCACCCGCGACGGAATCGATATAGGTCTCCTCCGGCCCGCGCCCGAACCACGTCGCTTCGCGGGCGTCGCCAGGGAGCGCGAATCGCAGCCCGATCCGCGGGATCCACACGTCGTGGTGCTGGTACGGCGTATCCCCCCACGGGCCGACGAAATCGACCGTCGTGGTGAGCACGATCTCGCTCCCCTCCGCGCGCCAGCGCATGCGCCACGCCGCCGCGTGCGAGCGGGTCGCGGCGGCCAGGCGGCCGGAGACGACGACGTCGTGCCCGTCGATGCGGACCGCGTCGACGCGGTCGAGCATGCGGTTCATTCCCGTCTGGTGCCACACGCGCGCGAGGTCGTTGTTCCCGCCCTGGCCGCGATCGTTCTCGGTGGGCGCCCGGTGCAGGTCGAGCGCGGGGCCCGCGACGGGCACACCGCCCAGGCGCACGAGGCGGCCGCCCTCGAGGAGGGCGTCCCCGAGGCGGATCCGCGAGCCCTCGACGACGGGAGGGCGCGCCGTACCCGCTGACCGCGAGCGCGCTCCGGCCGACGGGGGCACGTGCTGGCCCCACGCCAGAACGTGGCCCGCGGGCGCCCACGCCGCGTCCGCGGCGAGGACCGCCTCCACCACGCACGACTCTGACGCGCGGCCCGCCTGCGACAGCGCCACCGTGACCTCCTCACCCGCGGCGATCTCGGGCACCTCGAGCGGCGCGGAGCGCCCGTCCCCGACCGTCACGAGAAAGCGCACATCGTCGGTGGCGCGCGTGTGCCGGGCGTTGCGGATCCGCACGCTCCCCGGCGCCACGTCGATCCGCAGCGGCGCGTATGCCCGGGCCACCTGCGCGAGCGCGGGCGAGGGGGTGCGATCGGAGAACACGAGGCCGTCGAGGTTGAACCGGCCCCCGTTCGGTTCGTAGTCCACATCGGATCCCACGAGGTAGCGATCGCCCTGGCGAATGCCGTGGTCGATCCACTCCCAGATGAATCCCCCGCAGATGCGGGGGTGACGCTCCATGATGCGCCAGTAGTCTTCGAGCGAACCGGGCCCGTTGCCCATCGCGTGCGCGTACTCGATGAGAAGGAACGGCAGGCCGCGGCGGCGCTCGTCGACGGGATCCGGCGCCTCCTCCTCGCCTTCGCCGAACTCCATGCCGTGCATGCCGACCGATTGCGACGACGGCTCGTCGCGTCGCCCAATGCGCTCGAGCATCTCGAGCGAGGGATACATCACGGAGTAGAAATCGCTGTCGCGATAGGTGGGGTCCCGCTCGTAGATCACGGGCCGCGTGCCGTCGCGCTCGTCGATCCACGCGCGCATCTCGGCGAAGGTGTCGCCCGTCATCGATTCGTTCGCCATGGACCAGATCACGACGCTCGGGTGGTTTTTGTCGCGCTCGAGCGTGCGGCGCATGCGGTCCATCAGGGCGTCGCGCCATTCCGGGAGTGCGGGCGGATTCGCCTCCCACCCCTCGTAGATGAAGCCGTGGGTCTCGAGGTCGTTCTCGAGCACGACCCACAGCCCCAGCTCGTCGCACAGCCGCAGGAACTCGGGGTGGGGCGGATAGTGACTCGTGCGCACGGCGTCGATGTTCGCGCGCTTCATCATCTCGATGTCGCGCCG
Organism: Microbacterium excoecariae; assembly: GCF_011326725.1. Classification (GTDB taxonomy): domain Bacteria; phylum Actinomycetota; class Actinomycetes; order Actinomycetales; family Microbacteriaceae; genus Microbacterium; species Microbacterium excoecariae. The sequence continues at coordinate 224,363 of NZ_JAANCO010000001.1, forward strand.
CATCGTGGGCACGTCGAGGGCGCGGCCGCGGTCGGCGTCATGCTCGTGGCGGTTCACCCCGCGGAACGTGACGGGCCGCCCGTTGATCTCCAGCACGCCGTCCACGATCGCGACGCGGCGGAAGCCGATCGCGAGCTCAACCACCTCGCCCGAGCTGGTGAGGGTGCCCCGGTACAGGCGCGGCTCCTCGGCGCTCCACGGATCCACGGGCCCGGTCCACGCCTCGCCGGCGCGCATGCGGATCCCCAGCTCGGGGATCTCGACCATCGCCTCACACGTGGCCTCGACGCACAGAGCGCCCGCGCCGGCGCTCGCGTCGAAATCGGCGCGCACGGTGTGGTCGTCGATCGCGCCGTCGGGACGGGCGATCAGGTCCACGTCGCGGAAGATGCCGGGCAGCCACCACATGTCCTGGTCCTCGAGGTAGGTGCCCGCCGAGAAGCGGTGCACGCGCACCGCGAGCACGTTGCGCCCGGCGCGCACGGGGGCGTCGAACTCGAACGGCAGGCGGGACCCCGTCGACCATCCGAGCTCGACGCCGTTCACCCAGACCTTCGCGCACGAGTCGGCCCCCTGGAACCGGAGGACGGCCGGGCCGAACCCCTCCGGCACGTCGAACTCCACGCGGTAATCGCCGGTCGGGTTCTCGTGCGGGACGCGGGGCGGATCGATGGGGAGCGGGTAGGCCGTGTTCGTATACAGCGGCCCTTCGCTCGTCCCGCGCATCGAGCGGGCCGGCCCGCCCGCCAGCGGTGTGAAATCCTCGAGCACCCAGTGGCTGGGCACGCGCATCTCGTCCCACCCCGTGTCGTCGAAGTCGCGCGCCACGAACGCGTCGCCCGTCCCCTCCGCGGTTGGCGACAGGCGGAAGCGCCACGTGCCGTTCAGCGGCAGGACCGCCGCATCCGAGCGGGCGTCCGCGCGGGGAGCACGCCGCCCCTCCCCGGGCGCGTAGGACTCCCAGTAGCGGCGGGTCACGCGGCCTCCCCGTCGTCGATGGGCGAGGGCGCCGGGCTCAGGGCCGCCAGGTCCTGCCACAGGCCATCGGGCACGGGGTGGCTCGCAAGATCGCGGATCTCCCGCACGCGGGCCGCGCGGGTCGCGGAGACGACCGTGGAGTCCACGAGGGGCGAGCGCGTGGAGAATTGCAGGGCCGCGGCCGCCAGCGGCACCCCCCAGCGTGCGCACACGCCCTCGGCCCCCTCCGTCCACACCCTCAGCGCGTCGGACGCGGGCCGGTAACCGTAGGTCGCCCCCGCCCTGCTGCCCTTCGCGAGCAGGTCGCCCCCGAAGGGCGCCGCGTTGAACGTCCTCATTCCCTTCTCTCGCGCCGCCGCGAACACGGGCGCGGCGCTTTGATCGACAAGGGTGAAGCGGTTATGAGACAGGACCATGTCGAACACCCCAGTCGCGACGTAGGCGGCGACCACCGGGTTTCGGCCCGCGGCGATGCCGATGGCGTCCACGGATCCTTCCTCCCGTAGCCCCACCATCGCGTCGATGATGCCCCCGGGCGCCGACGCCGCGGCGAACGCGACGACGTACGGGTCGTGCACGTGCAGCCGGCGCACGCGGTCCAGGCCCAGGCGGGCGAGACTCTCCTCGTGCGAGCGCCGCACCTGATCGGCGTCGAAGATGCCCGTGGCCGGATCCCGGTCGACCTTGGTGACGATCCGGCCGGCCGCCGCCGCTCGCTCCCCGGGCGCGAGCTCGGCCAGCCCGAGCCCGAGCACCTCCTCCGACCGCCCCTCGGCGTAGATGTGCGCCGTGTCGACGAGCGCGCCGGATCGGAGCAGGGCGACCGCGGTCTCGACCGCCGCCTCCTCCTCGACGGATCCGGGGCGTGTGCCCCGTCCGAGCCCGGAGGTCCCGAAGGTCACCGCCTCGACATCGACCGGCCTCGCGGCGTGCACGTCGTTGCGCATGCGTCGCTCCCTCGTGTTGAATATACATTCACTATCGAATGGGATACCATCCTAGCCACGTGAGGGAGAAGATGGCCAGACCAACGACGATCACCCGCCTGCTCGACGACCCGCGGGTATCCACGCGCGCCATCGACGTCGCGGCGCGCGCCAACGACGCGTCGCACTACCTGCTGACGCCCCAGGGCGTCGCGACCGCCTCGGACATCGCCGACGTCGCGAACCTTATGCGCCTCGCGACGCGGTCGGGCACCCCGCTGACATTTCGCTCGGGGGGCACGAGCCTGTCGGGCCAGGCCTCAGGCGCGGGCGTGCTCGTCGACGTCCGGCGCGCGTTCCGGCGCGTGACGGTGCAGGGCGGTGGCGCGCGCGTGCGCACGGAGCCGGGCGCCACGGTGCGGCAGGTGAATACGGCCCTCGCGCGGCACGGCTTTCGCCTGGGGCCCGACCCCGCGAGCGAGGCGGCCTGCACCATCGGCGGCGTCGTGAGCAACAACTCCAGCGGGATGGCGTGCGGGACGACCGAGAACGCCTACGAGACGCTCGACGCCCTCGTCTTCGCGCTTCCCTCGGGCACCATCGTGGACACGGCCGCGCCCGACGCCGATCGGGACCTGGCCGCGCGCGAGCCCGCGCTCGTCGCGGGCCTTGAGCGGCTCCGCCGCCGTGTCATGGACAACCCGGAGTCGGTGCGCCGGATTCGGCAGGCCTTCGCCATGAAGAACACGATGGGATACGGGCTGAACGCATTCCTGGACCACGCATCGCCGACCCAGCTGCTCGCGCACCTCATCGTGGGGAGCGAGGGCACGCTCGCGTTCGTGGGAGAGGCGACCTTCCGGACCGTTCCCGTCCGGCCGCACGCGGCGACCGCGCTCGCGCTGTTCGCCGACCTCGACGCGGCCACCCGCGCCCTGCCGGCGCTCGTCGAATCGGGGGCGGCCGCCCTCGAACTGATGGACGCGACGAGCATCCGCGTCGGCCAGGCGCTCCCGGGCGCGCCCGAGGCCATCATGGGGTTCACCGCAACGACCGAGGCGGCCCTTCTCGTCGAGTACCAGGCCGCGGACGGCACGGCGCTTGCGGAGGCCACGGCGCGCGGGACGCGTGCGCTCGCGGAGGCGGGCACGCTCTCGCCCGTCTCCCCGTCGACGGATCCCGTCGCCCGCCAGGCCGCGTGGCGCTTTCGGAAGGGGCTCTACGCGTCGATCGCCGGCGCCCGTCCCGCCGGCACGACGGCACTCCTGGAGGACGTCGTCGTGCCGGTCGACAAGCTCGCCGACACCTGCGCGGGGCTCCAGGATCTCTTCGCGCGCCACGCATACGCCGACAGCGTCATCTTCGGGCACGCGAAGGACGGCAACATCCACTTCATGCTCACCGACCGCTTCGAGACGCCGGAGCAGACGGCCCGGCTCGCCGCGTTCACGGAGGACATGGCCGACCTGATCCTCGGCGCGGGCGGAAACCTCAAGGCCGAGCACGGCACGGGTCGCGCGATGGCGCCATTCGTGCGGCGCCAGTACGGCGACGAGCTCTACGACGTCATGGTCGCGCTCAAGAGGCTGGTGGATCCCGCGGCGATCCTCAACCCCGGAGTCATCATCGAGGACGACCCGTCCGCCCACCTGCGGCACATCAAGGTGACGGAGCCGATCGAGCAGGAGGCGGATCGGTGCGTCGAGTGCGGATACTGCGAGCCGGTGTGCCCCAGCCGCGACCTCACGCTGACCCCGCGGCAGCGCATCGTGGCGCGACGCGCGATCGCGGCCGCGGACGCGAGGGGCGACGCGGCGCTCGCCGCCGAGCTCCGCCGCGACTACGACTACGAGGGCGTCGCCACGTGCGCCGTGGACGGTATGTGCCAGACGGCGTGCCCCGTCCTCATCGACACCGGGGCGCTCGTGAAGCGGCTCCGCCGCGAGGCGCAGGGGCCCGTCGCGAACGCCGCCTGGAACGCGGCGGCGCGCGCGTGGGGGCCGGGCACGCGCGTCGCGTCGGCCGCGCTCACGGCGGCGCGCGCGGCGCCGAGGGTCGCGACCGCGGCCACAGACCTCGCGCGGCGCGCGGCCGGCGACGATGCCGTACCGCGGTACACGCGCGACCTGCCGCCGGGCGGGCGGGCGCGTTCGCGGCTGGCGCGCGGATCCGCCCCGGATGCGCCCGCCGCCGTGTACCTGCCCGCGTGCGTCAACACGATGTTCGGCGCCGCCGGATCCGGCATCGGGGTCGGGGAGGCGCTCGTGCGGCTGGCCGAACGCGCCGGGGTGAGCCTCGCGGTGCCCGAGGGCATCGACGCCGTCTGTTGCAGCACGCCGTGGACCTCCAAGGGCATGACGCGGGGGCGGTCGACGATGTCGGCGCGCCTGGCGCGCGTCGTCCGCGCCGCGGCGGGTGCCACCGACGTGACGATCATCTCGGACGCCTCGAGTTGCTCGGAGGGCTTCGCCCACGCCCTCGCGGACGAGGGGGTCACGGCGCACGTCGAGGACGCGGTCTCGTTCGCCCATCGGGTGCTCCTGCCGCGCCTGGCGCCCACGCGCGTCGCGGACAGGCTCGTGCTCCACCCGACCTGTTCGTCGTACCAGATGGGGATCGACGGCGCCCTCCGCGCGCTCGGCGAGGCCGTCGCGCGTGAGGCCGTCGTTCCCGACGCGTGGGGCTGCTGCGGCTTCGCCGGCGACCGCGGCATGCTGCACCCCGAACTCACCGCCGCCGCGACGGCCGCCGAGGCGGCCGAGGTCGCGGCACTGGCCGGCGACGCGCACGCGTCGTGCAACCGCACGTGCGAGCTCGGCATGACGCGGGCCACGGGCGAGACCTACGCCCACGTCCTCGAGCTCCTCGAGCGCGCCACGCGGTAGCCGGTCAGGCGGCGCCGGGCGGCGCCGTCGACGCGCGCTCGATCAGCGTGGGCGGGAAGGTCCGGTGCGACGGCTGCTCGCCGCGCGTGATCTGCGCGTGCAGCATCCGGAAGATCTCCTCGCCCATGCTCCGAAAATCCATGCGCATCGTCGTGAGCGCCGGAGAGAAGTGCGCCGCGATCGGCATGTCGTCCACGCCGACGATCGAGAAATCCCTCGGCGCGACGAGTCCACGAGCGCGCATCTCGCTGAGGAATCCGAGGGCGATCTCGTCGTTGGCCGTCACGACCGCGGTAAAGTCCGACGCCCGCAGCTGCACGGCGGCCCACTGGCCGGATCCGGCCCCCCAGTCCCGCGCCCCCTCGACGACGCGGGCGGGCAGCCCCCGCTCCGCCATGGCGTCTCGATATCCCTGCGCGCGCCCGCGCGCCTCGTTGCGCGTGCGCGGGCCCGCGACGTGCACGACGCGCTCGTGGCCGAGGTCGAGCAGGTGTCGCGTGGCGAGGTACCCCGCCGCGCGCGAGTCCGTGCCGACCGATGTGGCGAACACGTGGGGCCGCTCGGACACCGTGATCGTCGGGAGCGGCGAGATGACCTCGAGAAGGCGCTCCTCCCCCTGCACCGGCGTCGACAGCACGATGCCGTCCACCTGGCTCGAGAGCATGCGGTCGATCGCACGAAGCGCCTCGGGCTCCCACCCCACGGCCTCGAGATCGAGGTCGAGCTGTGTAATGACGAGAGTGAACTCGACGTCACGGGCGGCCCGGCTGAGGCCGGTCAGGAGCTCCGCGCTTCCGTACACGAGCCCGCCGAGCGCGAGGACGCCGATCGTGTCGGTGCGGCTGAGCCGCAGGTTGCTCGCCGTCTGATTCCGGCGGTACCCCAGGTCATCGATCGCTTCCGCGATGCGCGCGCGCGTGTCGTCGCCTACGTATCCGCGCCCCGTGAAGAACCGCGAGACGGTCTGCTTCGAGACGCCGGCCCGCTCGGCGACGTCGCCCATTGTGGGGCGGTCGAGGGGAGCCGCGGCGCTCATGCCCATCCTTTCGCGGGGTCACACATAACGAAGATGTAACACTCCGTCATCCACTATAGGTTATCGATCACCGACGACATAAGTTATCGATCACCTAATTGGTCAACCGGTTCTCAATGACGAGTCCCTAGGAGAGTCCACCGACAATGACGCGCATCCCCTCCCCTGACACGCCCCCGCGGCCCGGGCTTCGTTCCTGGACGCTCGGGGACTACCCCTGGCAGGCCATCCCGCCCGTCTCCGGCGCGCGCTATCGCGTGATCATCGACAACGACTTCTCGGGCGACCCGGACGACCTCTTCCAGCTCGTCCACCACCTCCTGTCGCCGAACGTCGACATCCGTGCTGTGGTCGCGAGCCACCTGTCCCCCGGGGATCCGTTCGACCCGAGCCCCGCGAGCGCCCAGAACGCCGACGCGGTCGCGCGGGATGTCTTCGCCCGCATGGGCCTCGCCTCCCACGAGGTGATCGCCCGCGGCGCCAACGATCGGCTCGTCGACCGGCAGACCCCCCAGGCGTCCGCCGCCGCCGCCGCCATCGTTGCGGAGGCGATGCGCGACGCGGACACCCCGCTCCTCTACCTCGCGGGCGGCGGCCTGACCGACCTCGCGTCCGCGCTGCTCATCGAGCCCCGGATCGCGGACCGCATGACCCTCGTCTGGATCGGCGGCAACGAGCACGATGACCTCGCGAGCCCGCCCCCCGAGGCGATGCCGATCGAGTACAACCTCCTCATCGACGTGACCGCGGCGCAGGTGGTGTTCAACGACTCGACGCTCCCCATCTGGCAGGTACCGCGCAACATGTACCGCCAGTGCCTCGTCTCCGAGGCCGAGTTGCGCCTGCGCGTCGCGAACCAGGGCGCGCTCGGCCGATACCTCTACGACGAGCTCGCCGAGGTGCAGCGCCGGGCCGCCGGCCAGGGGCGCGGCCCGGGCGAGACCTACGCGCTTGGGGATTCTCCCCTCGTGCTCGTGTCGGCGCTCCAGTCCCTGTTCGAGGCCGACTCGTCCTCGAGCCTCCACGTCACGATGCCCACCCCCGAGCTGCGCGAGGACGGGAGCTACGCGCCCCGCCCGGATGCCCGCCCGCTGCGCGTGTTCACGTGGCTCGACACGCGCCTCATGTTCGAAGACATGTTCCTCAAGCTCGCCGAGTTCGTCGCCTGGAGCGAGCGTCGCCACGACGGCCACTGAGCCCTCACCACCCGAAAGAGATTGGACACACCGATGAAGAAGAACCTTTCCCTGGGCATTGGCGCCCTCGGAGCAACCGCACTCATCCTCACGGGGTGCAGCGGATCCGGCGATGACGCCGACGCGCTGACCGTGTGGATCCCGACCCAGGAGGGCAGCCAGAGCGACGCGATCGCCTCGCTCGAGGAGGGCTTCGAGGCGGCGCACGAGGGCGTCGACGTGGAGTTCGAGGAGCGCTCGATCGACCAGCACAAGGAGGCCATGCGGCAGACCGCGGGCACGAACTCCGGCCCCGACGTCTACTGGTACTGGGAGGGTGCGGGCCTCGGCGGCGAGCTCGTCGACGTCGGCGTCAGCCTCGACCTCACCGACTACTACGCGGAGTACGGCTGGGAGGACCGCTTCACGCCGGCCTCTCTCGCCGGAATCACGCAGTACGGCGGGTTCCACGGCGTGCCGTGGACCCTCCAGGGCGAGGGCATCTACTACAACAAGGCGCTGTTCGCCGAGGCCGGCATCGACGAGGCGCCCACCACGTACGACGAGCTCGTCTCGGCCGCGGACGCGCTCGTGGGCGCGGGCATCACGCCGATCGAGTTCGGCGGCACCGTGAACTGGCACGTCATGCGCCTGCTCGACGCACTCGTCGAGACGGAGTGCGGCGCGGACACGGCCGACGCGCTCAACACGGGCGACGGCGACTGGGCCGCGGAGTCGTGCGTGACCGCTGCGTTCACGGAGCTGAAGACCTGGGGCGACACGTACCTCAATGAGGGCTTCATGGGCATCAGCAACGACGACTCGAGCCAGCTGTTCTACTCGGGCGACGCCGCGATGGCGTTCGAGGGCACGTGGTTCAACGCGAACGCGGTCGACAACGGCATGGATCCGGAGAACATCGGGATCATCCCCTTCCCGACCGGCACGGATCGCCTCTACGGCTTCGGCGAGGGCTACTTCATCAACGCCGCGACCGAGAACCCGGACCTGGCGGCCGAGCTCCTCGACTACATGACCTCGCTCGAGGGCCAGGAGATCGCCGGCTCAGCGTGGGGCGCGATCCCCGTCAACGCCGAGGCTCCCGTCGACGAGAGCAACCCGCTGAATGTCGTCTGGGCCGACATCTTCGCCACGGCCGACGCGGGCATGTACGCGAACAACGACCAGAACCTGACCACCGCCGAGACCACCGAGTACTGGCGGATCCAGAACTCCGTCCTCACGGGCGACCTCGATCCGGCGGATGCGGGCGCCGAGTTCCAGGCGTTCCGCGAGGCGAACAGCTGATCGCGCGGGGCCCCGCCCTCCCGCGGGGCCCCCGTCCGCCGTCCGCTCCCACCAGAGAGGCCTTCTCGATGTCGACTGTCTCCATCGTCACGCAGGGGCGCCAGAAAAAGCGCCCGACGCCGCCCCATCGGCGCTTCTCGCGCGCGCTGCCGTACCTGATCCCCGCCGTCGTCCTGTACGGCTGGTTCCTCGTCTACCCCATGCTCGACGCCGTCCGGCTGTCGTTCTTCCGCTGGTCCGGGTTCCGGACCGAGGAGGCCGAGTGGGTGGGCTGGGACAACTACATCCGCCTTTTCACGGCGGATCCGGTCTTCTGGACCGCACTGCGCAACTCCGTCATCTGGGTCGTGCTCTCGCTCATCGTGCCGACCGTGATCGCGCTTCTTCTCGCGCTCGGGCTGAACCGCAAGATGGTCGGGCGCAACCTTATGCGCGCGGTCTTCTACATTCCGGCCGTGTTCGCGCTCATCACGGTGGCCGCGATGTGGCGCTGGATTTACAATCCCACCCTCGGCTTCGTCAACCAGACGCTGACCGCCATCGGGCTGGGTGAGTGGACGCAATCCTGGCTCGGGGATCCCGCCTTCGCTCTCGGATCCGTGTTCGTCGCCAGCATCTGGCAGGGCGTCGGCTTCAGCATGGTGCTGTTCCTCGCCGGGCTCCAGACCGTGCCTACCGAGCTTGTTGAGGCCGCGAAGCTCGACGGCGCGAACGCGTGGCAGCGCTTCTGGGCCGTGACAGTGCCGGCGCTTCGGCCGACGACGGTCGTGGTTGTGATCCTGACGATCATCAACTCGCTCAAGGTCTTCGACCTCGTCGTCGGTATGACGGGCGGCGGCCCGGCGCAGTCGACGCAGATGCTCGCCCTGTGGTCCTACACGCAATCCTTCACCAACCACGACTTCGGCATGGGTGGCGCCGTCGCCACCGTGCTGCTCATCGTCACGCTCGCCCTGGTCATCCCGTACATGGCGTGGTCGATGAGGGAGGAAGACTGATGACGACGCTCACGAACATCGGCGCGGTCCGCCCCGCCCCCGCACGCGGCGGGCGCGACTACGTGGGAATCGGGCTGTGGATCGCGCTCGCGGTGACCGCCCTCCTCTGGTTCCTGCCGCTCTACCTCATGTTCATGACCTCGGTGAAGGGGCTCCCGGACATCAACTCCTCGCCCATGTGGGCGCTACCGTCCTCGTGGGAGTGGGGCAATTACGCCGACGCAATCGACACGGGCGACCTCTGGGTGACCGCCGGGAACAGCCTCTTGATCGCCGCGATCAAGGTTCCGCTCGGGCTGGGTCTCGCGGCGGCGGCGGCGTTCGCCCTCGCGCGGATTCGGTTCCGCGGATCGCGCATCACAATGATGGTCATCGCCGTGGGATCCATGGTGCCGATTCAGATCGGTCTCGGCCCGTTGTTCAGCACGATGCTGGAGCTCGACCTGCTCGACTCGCGCCTCGGTCTCGTGCTGCCATACCTGGCGTTCGGCATCCCGTACCAGATCTTCGTCCTCTACGGCTTCTTCCGGGGCGTCCCGGACGAGTTGGAGGAGTCCGCGCGGATCGACGGAGCCTCGACGTTCCGCATCTTCTGGCAGATCATCCTGCCGCTGGCCAAGCCGGCCCTCGCCGCTCTGTTCGTACTCGACTTCGTCGCAACGTGGAACGAGTACGCGATGGCCACGACCCTGCTGCGGTCGCAGGACAACTGGACCATCCCGTTGGCCGTGCAGAGCTTCTCCACTCAGCACGGCACGGACTACGGCCCGATGAACGCCTTCATCTTCATGTCCGCGATCCCGGTCCTGCTGGTGTATCTCCTCTTCCAGCGCTACTTCGTTCAGGGGGCGCTCGCGGGCGCCGTGAAGGGGTAGCTTCGTCGGCAGCGCGGCGCCCCTCCTCCCGGTCGGGAGGAGGGGCGCCGCGCTGTGGGTGCTACGCCACGACCTCGAATGTCGCCCCGGGCTCGAGCGCGATCGGGGCGTCCGCGCCCGGGAGGTGGATCTCCGCGTCGACGCCCGTCGGCACCGCGAGGCGGTACCGGATCCGCTCGCCCTCGCGGGCCCAGGAACCGCGGATCTCGCCGTACGGCGAATCGAATCCGACCTCCGCGCTGTCGAGGCCGCCGCCGGGCCGCGGCCGCCACACCACGCGGCGGTACCCGGGCGCCGCCGGCGCGAGCCCGCCGATAGCGCGATGCATCCAGTCCGCGACGGAGCCGAGCGCGTAGTGGTTGAAGCTCGTCATCTCGCCGGGGTTGATCGTGCCGTCCGCGAGCATGGAGTCCCAGCGCTCCCAGATCGTCGTCCCGCCCTGGCGGACGGTATAGAGCCACGACGGGCACTCGGTCGCCAGAAGAAGCAGGTACGCCTCGTCCAGGTGCCCCGTGTCCGTCAGGGCGTCCGTGATGACCGGCGTGCCCGCGAAGCCCGAGGCGATGCGGCCCCCGGCCTCGCGCACAAGCGCCGCGAGGCGGTCTCCCGCGCTCACGCGCTCCGCCGCCGACAGCAGGTCGAAGCGGATCGCGAGGGCGTAGGCCGTCTGGGCGTCGCTCGTGAGGAGCCCCACCGGGGTGACATATGCGGCGCGGAATGCGTCGCGCGCCTCACCCGCGATGCGCGCGTACCGCTCGGCGTCCGCCGTGCGCCCGACGAGGCGGGCCATGTCCGCCATCCTCCGCGTCGTGAAGGCGAAGTACGCCTGCGCGACGAGATAGCGGTCGGTGCGCGCGTCGGCGGGATCCTCCGGCGGCGCGGCCGGATCCAGCCAGTCGCCCAGCTGCTGCCCCGAGCGCCACAGACGCTCCTCGCCGGCCTCGCGGATCATGCGCTCGACCCAGGCGCGGCCGCTGTCGTGCTGCGCTTCGACCACGCCCTCGTCACCGAAGCGCTCGTGCAGCGCAAGCGGCGTCAGCACGGCGACGTCACCCCAGACCGCGCCCGTCCGGATCGGGTTCCACGTCGGACCGCCCGGGATAGACGGCACGAACCACGGCACCGTGCCGTCGTCGAGCTGCTCGAGCGCGACGTCCTGCAGCCAGCTCTCGAGGAACCCGGCGCAGTCGTACAGGAAGGAGGCGGTGGGGGCGAAGACCTGGATGTCCCCCGTCCATCCCAGACGCTCGTCGCGCTGCGGGCAGTCGGTCGGGATGCTCACGAAGTTCCCGCGCATGCCCCACACGACGTTCTCGTGGAGCCGGTTCAGCTCCTCGTTCGAGGAGCGGAAGGTTCCGGTCCGGCGCATGTCGGAGTGCAGCACGCGCGCGACCACGTCACCGGGGCGGATCTCATCGACCCCGTGGATCGTCGCGTAGCGGAACCCGTGGAAGGTAAAGCGCGGCTCCCAGGACCGCGGACCGCGGCCGTCGAGCGTCAGCACGTCGCGTGCGTCGGCGAGACGCAAAGGGCGGATCCCGAGGGCGCCCTGCTCGAGGACCTCCGCGTGCCGCAGCACGACCTCGTGCCCCGCGGCGCCGTCCACGCGCACGCGCAGCCGGCCCACGAGGTTCTGCCCGAAATCGAGCAGGAAGCCGCCGTCGCCCATCGCCTCGACGGCCACCGGCTCGAGCTCCTCGGTCGCGCGCACGGGCGGCAGCGTCGGCGCGACGAGCGTTGCCGGGTCGCGGCGATGCACCGCGACGGGGGACCACCCGTCCGCGGAATCGCCCGGCGACGACCAGCCCGCGCGCTCGGCGCGGGCGTCGTAGACCTCGCCGTCGTAGAGCCCGGACACCATGACGGGGCTCGGCGCCGCCTCCCAGTCCTCGTCGGTCGCGACCGTCACGACGGATCCGTCGGCGAGGGTCACCTCGAGCTGTGCGATGAGCGACTGGTCGGTGCCGTACAGGTCGCGGTAGCCGCCGTTGAAGCCGAGGCGCCCGCGGTACCAGCCGTCGCCGAGCCACGCGCCGATGCGGTTCTCGCCCGCGCGCAGATGCTCCGTGACGTCGAAGGTCCAGTACACGAGGCGGTCGCCGTACGACGTCCACCCCGGCATGAGCTCGTGATCGCCCACGCGGCACCCGTTGATCTCGACCTCCGCAAGCCCGTGCGCCGTGACGTAGAGGCGCGCGGAGACGGGCGCGGAGGTCAGCGCGAACGCGCGCCGGACGAGGGCCGGGCGGCGCTCGGTGTCCGGGGCCTCGTCCCATCCGGCGCCCACGGGGCGCGCCGCCCAGTCGCGCTCGGACAGCAGGCCGGCCTCGACCGGCGCCCACGCTCCCCACGGCGACCAGTCGCCGTCGTCGGCGCGCACGCGCAGGCGCACCTCGGCGCGCTCGCGCGAGGCCAGCGGGGCGAACGGCCAGGACACGAGCACCTGTTCGGCGCCGGATCCCTGAGCCTCCTCGATCCCGGACGCCCGGCGCGCCTCGGCCTGCCACGCGGCCTGGCGCCAGCCCGCGGGCGCGTGAGTGCGCCAGCTGAGGCGCGGCGCCGCGGCGCCGATGCCCAGCGCGTGATCCACCTGTTCGAACCGCGGGGCGGAGACTCCGACGGGTTCGCGATCCTCGCGCGCGCTCATCCCTTGACCGCCCCGGCCGTGAGGCCCTTCTGGATGCTCTGGTTGAGCACGAGGTAGATGATGAGGAGCGCGAACACGTTGATGCTGACGGCGGCGAAGAGCGGGCCGTACTGCGTCGTTCCGAAGTTGCCGTTGAAGTTCAGCAGCGCGACCTGCAGCGTGCGCAGGTTGCCCGAGTTCGCGAAGGTCAGCGCGATGAGCAGGTCGTTCCAGAAGAAGAAGAACTGCACCAGGCCGACGGTGAACAGGCCGTTCTTCATCATCGGCAGCGCGATGGAGAAGAACTGCCGATAGATCGTCGCGCCGTCGAGCGTCGCCGCCTCGAAGACCTCGCGCGGGATCGCGCGGAAGTAGGTCGCCATGAGGAAGACGGTGAGGGGCATTCCCGTCGCGGTATACGTCAGGAACAGCGGCCACAGCGAGCCCGTGATGCCGATCTGGAAGTACGCGCTGAACAGGGGCAGGAGGATCATCTGGGCGGGCACCATGATCCCCGCGAGGAAGATCATGAGGACCGTGCCGCGGCCCTTCCACACGAGCACCTCGAGGGCGAACGCCGCCGCCGTGCCGAACAACAGCATGCAGAACAGGGCGGGCAGCACCGTGATCGCGCTGTTGAAGAGGGCCGTGCCGAGGTCGGCCGTCTGCCACGCCGTCGTGTAGTTCTCGAAGCTCCACTGCTGCGGCAGCGCCCACGTCGGCTCCTCCAGGAACTCGCGCTGCGTCTTGAACGACCCGAGGAACAGCCACACGAGCGGGTACCCGACGATGACGAGAAGCGCGGCGATCGCGATCCACAGCGGAAGCCGGCGCAGCTGCACGCGCGCGCGCCGCCGGCGGGGCATGCGGATCCGATCGGCTCGCGGTCCGCGCGTGGAGACCACGCGGGTGGAATCGGTCGTACTCATCGTGCGCTGTCCTTCGTCAGATCGCGGCGGGAGCTGCGGAAGATGAACACGGTCACGATGAGGCTGATGATCGTCAGCAGCATCGCGAGCGTGGATCCGTAGCCGTACTCGCCGTAGGTGAACGCGTGGTCGAAGACGGAGATCGTGAGAGGGCTCGTGGAGGTGCCGGGCCCGCCCGAGGTCAGCGCCATGATGCTGTCGAACACCTTCAGCGTGCCGTTGATGGAGAAGATGATGGAGGAGACCAGCACCGGGAGCGACAGCGGCAGCACGATGTGCCGCACGAGCTTCCAGCCGCTCGCCCCGTCGATGCGGGCCGACTCGAGCACGTCCTCGGGGATGTCGACGAGGCCCGCGTACAGGAGCACGCCGTAGAAGCCCATCGAGCGCCAGATGTCCATGATGGCGATCACGACGAACGCGCTCCCGCCGTCGCCGAACCAGTCGACGGGGACGCCGCCGAAGCCCGAGAGCAGCGAGTTCACGACGCCCTCCGTCGGCGCGATCGAGAACAGCTGCTGGAACAGCAGCGCGACCGCGACCGTCGGCATGACGATCGGGAAGAACACGAGCGTGCGCACGAGCCCGGAGGCGCGCTTGAGGCCGAACACGTAGAGCAGCGAGAGCAGGTAGCCGACGACGACCTGGCCGACCGTGACGACGACGGCGTACTTCAGCGTGAACCACAGCGCCTGGTGCGCCTCCGCGTCGCCGAACAGGCGGACGAAGTTGTCCAGCCCGACGAACGAGAAGCCGCTGATCGCGTTGCCCTCGAACAGCGTGTACCCGAGCGACCACACGACCGGGAGCAGCATGACGACGGAGTAGATGATGAGCGCGGGCGCGAGCAGCGTGAACGCGGCGCGCTTGTCTCCGAGAACGTTCTTCATAGGGGTGTCTCCTGAAGGTGGGCGGCGGCGCGCGGATCCGCGCCGCCGCCCGCGGCGAATCAGAGGTCGGCCTGGACCATCTCCATAAACTCCTCGGGCGTGATGCTGCCCGTCAGGAGCGGGGCCGCGTTGCGCTGGCTCGTGGTGGTCGCCTCGGCCGAGAAGAGCGCCTCGAACCACAGCACGGTCGTCTCCGTGTTCGCGACCTGCTCCTGCACCATGGCGGTCAGCTCGGGAACGTCGGCGACCTCCTCGTTGAGCGCGAAGCCCGACACGCGGTTCTCCTGCTCGAGCGCCGTGGCGCCGTAGTTCTCGACGATGCACTCGAGCCACGGCGTCGTGTCGTCGTTCACGAGGTTCGCGTTCATCGTCAGCGGCAGGCCGACGTTGGCGGCGAGCTGCGAGCGGTCGCCCGCGCCGCCCTCCACGCCGGGGAACGGCATGAAGCCGACGTTCTCCACGCCGATCTGGTTCATCTCGGGGTCGTTGAGACCGGAGAGGAACCAGCTGCCCATGTAGAACATGGCCGCGGATCCATTGAGGAACTGGTTCTCGCTCGTGGCCATGTCGATGGATCCGACGCCCTGGCCGAACCAGCCCTCGGCGCCCAGGTCGGCGATCGCCTGCGCGGCCGCGACGTACTCCGGGTCCGTCAGCGCTGCCTCGCCGTCGGCGACCTTCTGCAGCGCGTCGGGTCCGAGGTCGCGGAAGAGGTAGCTCGAGATGAGGCGCGTGATGGGCCAGCCCTGCTCGCCGCTCGCGGAGAAGGGCTGCACGCCCGCGGCCGACAGCGTCTCGGCCGCGGCGACGAGGTCATCGAACGTCTGCGGCTCGTCGATACCGTTCTCGGCGAAGATCGCCGTGTTGTACCAGATGCCCTCGACGTTGTACTCGAAGGGCAGCGCGCGGAAGCCGCCGTAGAGGTTCTCGATCGTCGAGACGGCCGCGGGCTCGATCTGGTCCGCGATGCCGAGGTCGCCGAGGACCTCCTCGAAGTCGGCGACGTTGCCCGCGTCTGCGAGCTCGGCCGTCAGCGACGGCGCGTTTCCGGCGGAGAAGAGCACGGGCAGCGCACCCTGGCCCGCAAGCAGCTGGAGCTGCTGGTCGAGGTTCGTCTGCGGGGTCGTGTCGACCTCGACGGGCATGGCCTCGGCCTCGGCCGAGCACGCGCCCGCCGCCAGCGTGTCGAGAACCGCGGGGACCTCGGTGTTCTCGACGTTGACGAGCACGGAGAGCGCGTCAGCGCTCGACTGCCCGCCGCCCCCGCCGCATGCCGTGAGCGCGAGCGCCGAGGCGCCCGCGACCGTGATCATTGCGCCCCGGGTGAGCGTCTTTCGGGTGACCTTCATGAATCCTCCTCGATTCGCGGCAATCCACGTCCGCGTGGGTTTGAAGCGCTTCAAAGAGTAGGCTTGAAACGCTTCAAGCGCAAGGCCGCGACGATGCGGCGCAGAATGTGAGGATCATGAAGCGCATTCCCGGCACCCGCACCCGCCCGTCCATGAAGGACGTCGCGTCCTCCGCGGGCGTCTCGCTCGGCACCGTGTCGAACGTCCTGAACAACCCCGAAGTCGTCGCGGCCGGCACGCGCGAGCGCGTCGAGCGGGCCATCGCGTCACTCGGATTCGTGCGCAACGACGCGGCGCGTCGCCTCGCGGCCGGGCGCTCCGACACCGTGGGTTTCGTCGTCGTCGACCTCGGCAACTCGTTCTTCCTCGACATCACGCGCGGCATCGAGTCGGGCCTCGACGAGCACGGTAAGCGGCTCATCCTCGCCAACAGCGACGTCGATCACGCCAAGCAGAGCGCGCATCTGGCGCTGTTCGAGGAGGCGCAGCTCGCCGGGATGATCCTCGCCCCCCTCGACGGCCCGCTCGACGACGCATCCGCGGTGCGCGAGCGCGGCACGCCCCTCGTCCTCGTCAACTGGCCGGGGGACGACAGCTCGTGCGGCGTCGTGAGCGACGACGAGCACGGCGGCTACATCGCCGCGCGCCACCTCATCGAGCGCGGCCGAACCCGGCTGATGTTTTCGGGCGGGCCGTTCTCCCTTCGCGCGATCGCGGATCGCCTGCGGGGCGCACGCCGCGCCGCGGACGAAGCCGGACTCGAACTCGAGGTCGTCGAGACCGAGCGCATCACGGTGCGCGGCGGGACCGCGCTCGGCGACGAGATCGCGGCGCGACCCCCTCGACGCCGCCCCGACGGGCTCGTCGCGGCGTCTGACGCCCTCGCGGCGGGCGCCATCCACTCGCTCCTCGTCGCGGGGATCCGCGTGCCCGAGGACATCGCGGTGATCGGGCACGACAACAACCACTTCGCGCACGACACCGCCGTGCCGATCACGTCGGTCGCCCAGCCGGGTCTCGACATGGGCCTGTCCGCCGCGGCGCTCCTCATCGAGGAGATCCTCGCCCCCGAGGAACACGAGCACCGCACCGTCACGATGCAGCCCACGCTCGTGGTGCGCGCGAGCTCGGGGGCGTAGCCCCTACCCCCGCAGCACCACCGACAGCTGCTCGACCGCCCAGTCGAGCTCGGTGGCGCGGATCGTCAGCGGCGGCGCAAGGCGGATGGTCTGGCCGTGGGTGTCCTTGACGAGCACGCCGCGGGCGAGCAGCCGCTCGCACACCTCGCGCCCCGTGCCGACGGACGGATCCACGTCGATGCCCGCCCAGAGGCCGGCGATCCGGACGCCCGTGATGCCGTGGCCGACGAGCGGCTCGAGCAACTTCTCGAGGTGCGCGCCGAGCAGGCGAGCGCGCTCCTGCCACTCGCCCGTGGCGAGCATGTTCACCACGGCGTGCCCCACGGCGGCGGCGAGCGGGTTGCCGCCGAAGGTGGATCCGTGCTGCCCCGGGCCGATGACGCCGAGCACGTCCTCGTCCCCGACCACCGCGGACACCGGCACGATGCCGCCGCCGAGCGCCTTGCCGAGGAGGTACACGTCGGGCACGACGCGCTCCCGCGCGCACGCGAACGTCTCGCCCACGCGGCCGAGGCCGGACTGGATCTCGTCCGCGATGAACAGCACGCGGCGCTCGGCGGTAATCTCCCGCACGCGCGCGAGGTATCCCTCCGGCGGGATCACGACGCCCGCCTCACCCTGGATCGGCTCGATCAGGACCGCGGCCGTGTCGTCGTCGATCGCCGCGGCGAGCGCGTCGGCGTCGCCGAACGGCACCGTGACGAAGCCGGGGGTGAACGGGCCGAAACCGTCGCGCGCGTCGGGGTCGTCGCTGAAGCTCACGATCGTCGTCGTCCGGCCGTGAAAGTTGCCGGCCGCGACGACGATCTTCGCGCGGTCCGCGGGGATCCCCTTCACTCGGTAGCCCCACGCGCGGGCCACCTTGATGCCCGTCTCGACCGCCTCCGCGCCCGTGTTCATCGGCAGGACGAGGTCCTTGTCGCACAGCGCGGCGAGCGCGGCCGCGAACGGCTCGAGCTGATCGCTGCGGAAGGCGCGGCTCGTGAGGGTCGCGCGGCCGAGCTGCTCGGTCGCCGCCCGCACGAGCGTCGGGTTGCGGTGGCCGAAGTTCAGCGCCGAGTACCCCGCGAGCATGTCCAGGTAGCGGCGGCCGTCGGGATCCGTCACCCACGCGCCCTCGCCGGAGGCGATCGTGACGGCGAGCGGCGCGTAGTTGCGCGCGACGTGCGGCTCGGCGGCGGTCACTTCGCGCCCCCGCGCAGCTCGAGGGTGCAGCACTTGATCCCGCCGCCGCCGAGGAGCAGCTCCGACAGGTCGATCAGCACGGGCGTGTAGCCGCGCTCGCGCAGCTGCGTCTCGAACCCCGTCGCGCGCGGCGAGATGAAGACGTTCTTGCCGTCGCTCGCCGAGTTCAGCCCGAAGACCGCGCCGTCGTCGTCTGAGACGCGGATCGCGTCGGGGAAGCGCTCCTCGAGGATCCGCCGACTGGCGTCGTCGAACGCGCCGGGGAGATACGCGATCGTGGGCGTCGTACCCGGCGCGACCTCCGGATCCAGCACGCTGAGCGCCGTGTCGAGGTGATAGAACCGCGGATCCACGAGCGTCAGCGAGACGACCTCGCGCCCGAAGATGCGGGCGAGCTCGCCGTGGCTGTCGTCGGTGGAGCGGAAGCCGCGGCCGGCGAGGATCACGTCGCCCGCGAGAAGGAAGTCGCCCTCGCCCTCGTTGGTGAACTCCGGCCCGGCGACCTCGAAGCCGTTCGCGCGGAACCACTCGGTGAACCACGGCTCCTCGCCCTGTCGCTCGGCGTGGCGGAACTTCGGCGGGTACGCGACCCCGTCCACGATGAAGCCGCCGTTGGCCGTGTAGACCATGTCGGGGAGCCCCGGCTGCGGGTCGATGAGCTCGACCTCGTGGCCGAGCGCGACGTACGTGTCGTAGAGGGTCTGCCACTGGGCCACGGCGCGCGCCGTGTCCGTCGGGTGGGCGGGCTCCATCCACGGGTTGATCGAGTACGACACCGTGAAGAACTCGGGGCGGCACATGAGGTACCGGCGGATCCGCTGCGTGCGGTCCGGGGCCTCGGCGGGTGCAGAAACGGTCTGGGACATTTGACGCTCCTCGTCGTGAAACAAGCGGCGGACGCTGTCCTATGTGGCCCGGCGGAGCAACTCAACACCTACGCACGAGCACGCCGACAGCATCATCGCACGCCCGCCCCGCGATCCGCGCCCGGAAACGCCCCTCCCCTCGCAACCCCATCCGCGCGCACGCGGATTCGCGCGGGCGGGGCCCGGGACATATGCTCCAGCCATGACCACCGAGACGCATCTCGACGTTCTGATCCGCCCCATCCGCGACGCCGACGCGGAGGCCATGGGGCGCGTGCACGCCCGGGTGTGGCACGAGACCTACGACGGCATGATCTCGGAGGCCGCGCTCAAGGCCGTCTCGCCCAAGCGGCTGGCGGATCTCTGGAGCAACTACGCCTCCCGCGGGCCCGAGCACAAGCACGCCGCCGCCCTCGTCGACGGCGAGATCGTCGGGTTCGCGGCCTCCGGCCCCGCGCGCGACGACGACGCCCCCGCCGCGCGCGAGCTCTACTTCGTCTTCCTGCTCGACACGTGGCACCGCAAGGGCATCGGCCGCCAGCTCTTCGACGCGGTCGTCGACGAGGGCGAGCCGCTCTACGGCTGGATCGCCGAGAACTACCCCGGCGGCGAGCAGTTCTACACCAAGCGCGGGTTCGTCTTCGATGGCGAGACGCGCACCGAGCCCTTCCTCGGCGAGACGCTCACCGAGACGCGCTTCCGCCGCTGATGCTGTCGGCGTGGGCGCCGGCGGGGATCGGCGAGATCGCGGCCGGGACCGACCTCGCCCTCGTCATCGGCGACGCGCTCGCGGCGGATCCTGCGGGCCTTTCCGCGGGCGACATCGTCGTCGTCACGAGCAAGATCGTCTCCAAGGCCGAGGGACGCTTCGTCGTCGCCGACGACCGCGAGGAGGCCATCACCGCGGAGACCGTCCGCGTCGTCGCGAGCCGCACGAACCCCGCCACGGGGCACACGACGCGCATCGTCGAGAACCGACTCGGCATCGTGTCCGCGGCCGCCGGGGTCGACGCCTCGAACACCCCCGAGGGGACGGTGCTGCTGCTCCCCGAGGATCCCGACCGGTCCGCCCGCGACCTGGCGGCCGCCCTCCGCGCGCGCTTCGGCGTCGCCGTCGGGGTGCTCGTCAGCGACACGCTCGGCCGCGCGTGGCGCGACGGCCAGGTCGACCAGGCGATCGGCGCCGGCGGCGTCCACGTCTTCGAGGACCTGCGCGGATCCGTCGACGCCCAGGGCCGCTCGCTGTCGGTCACGCTGCCGTGCGTCGCCGACGAAATCTGCTCGGCCGCCGAACTCGTCAAGGGCAAGGCGACCGGCCGTCCCGTCGCGGTCGTGCGCGGGCGCGCCGACCTCGTGGGCGGGCTCGAGCTGCCCGGGGCGCGCACGATTCCCCGCACGGGCCCCTCCGACATGTTCCGCAAGGGCTACGACGAGGCCTTCGCCGACGGCGTCGCCTCGGTGGCCGGCTGACCGGCGAGATTTCCCCCTCTTCCCCCGGGCACGCGGACCCGGATACGGTGGCTCCGCGGACGAAGCGTTCACGAGCCGTTCACGTGCTGGGCGGGCGTGGCGAAACCTGCGCCCGTTAGAACGGACACCGTGCCCCGCCGCCCGCGTGGGGTGTCCCCTGCCCACAGCAAAGGATGACCATGCGTTCACCCCTGACACGCGGCATCGGCGCCGGCGCGGCTCTCGCGACCGCCGGTTCGCTGTTGCTCATGCCCCAGGTCGCCGTCGCGGCCGAGGAGCCCGAGACGACCGACATTCAGATCCTCGGGATCAACGACTTCCACGGCCGCATTGAGGCCGACGACTACAACGGTCTCGCGGGCGCCGCGGGCCTCGTCGCCACGGTCCGGGCCTACGAGGCCGCCAACCCGAACACGCTGTTCGTCTCGGCGGGCGACAACATCGGCGCATCGACCTTCACGTCGTTCATCCAGCAGGACGAGCCGACGATGGAGGCGCTCGCCAAGGGCGGCCTCGACGTCGGCGTCGTCGGCAACCACGAGTTCGACCAGGGCTTCGCCGACCTCACGGACCGCGTCCAGCCCTACTACGACGCCGCCAGCGGCATCGAGGGCCTCGGCGCCGACCTGACGCTCGGCGCCAACGTCTACGACGCGGGCACGACCGACCCGGCGCTGCAGGAGTACACGATCAAGGACGTCGACGGCGTCAAGATCGGCTTCATCGGCACGATCACCTCCACGACCGAGACCCTCGTCTCGCCGGCGGGCATCAGCCAGATCGACTTCGGCGACCAGGTGGAGGCGGCCAACCGCGTCGCCGCCGAGATCGACGACCAGGTCGACGTCACGATCCTCCTGACGCACTCGGGCGCCGAGGTCAGCGGATCCGACTCCTCCACGTGCGAGGAGATCGCCGCCGAGGAGACCGAGTTCGGCGACCTCGTGCGCGACGCGTCGCCCGAGATCGACGCGATCCTCTCGGGCCACACCCACCAGGGCTACCCCTGCACGATCGGTGGCCGCCCCGTGCTCCAGGCGAACGACTACGGCTCGACGCTCGCGCAGCTCGACCTCTCGGTCGACTCCGCGACGAAGGAGCTCGTCTCCATCGGCGGCTCGCTCGTGTCGCTCACGGACGAGGCCGGCGCGCCCATCAACGGCGAGGCCGAGGACATCCTCGAGATCGTGAACGCGGCCGTCGAGTTCGCCGCGGTGCAGGGCAACGAGCCCGTCGGCGAGATCACGGCCGACATCCTCCGCGGCGGCGAGCCCGCGGGCGCCGACCGCGGCGTCGAGTCGACGATGGGCAACCTCGTCGCCGACGTCTACCTGTGGTCGACGACCGAGTACGCGAACTACGGCGGCGAGCCCGCCGACATCGCGGTCATGAACCCCGGCGGGCTGCGCGACGACCTCCTCTTCGCCTCGAGCGAGGTCGGCGAGGGCGACGGCGTCGTAACCTACGCCGAGGCCGCCGCCGTGCAGCCGTTCGCGAACACGCTCACGACGAGCGAGCTGACGGGCGCCGACATCGAGCAGATGCTCGAGGAGCAGTGGCAGCCCGGCAACGACCGCCCGAAGCTGCACCTCGGCATCTCGGAGGGCTTCTCCTACGAGTACATCGACAGCGCCGACGCGGGCGAGCACGTCGTGTCGATGACGCTGAACGGCGAGCCGGTCCTCGCGGACGAGACGTACACGGTCACGACGAACTCGTTCATCGCGGCGGGCGGCGACGGCTTCACGGCCTTCACCAACGCGCCCTACCGCGACACGGGCCTCATCGACCTCTCCGCGACGGTCGACTTCTTCGCCACCTCCGGCGCCGTCGACCCGGCCCCGCTCGGCCGCGCGATCGCGGTCGAGGACCCGACCGAGCCGGGCAACGGTTCGGGCGCGGGCTCGGACGGATCCGCCGGCAGCGGCTCGGACGGATCCGCTGAGGGTGGCTCGGACGGCTCCGCCGGCGCGGGCTCCGACGGGTCGGACGCCTCCGACGGCGCGGCCGACGGCTCCAACGGCTCCGCCGACGCCGGTTCGGACGACGCGGGCACCGGCTCGGACGACGCGACCGTGACCCCGGACGAGGCCGACCTCACCGACGACACCGAGAACCTCATCGCCGCCCCCGGCAGCGCCACCCCCGGCGCCGAGATCACGATCGTCCTGCCCGAGCAGGTCACCGGCACCGTCGAGACCTTCATGTTCTCCACGCCCGTGAGCCTCGGATCCCAGCAGGTCTCGGCCGACAGCACCATCTCGGTCACGATCCCCGCTGACGCCCCCGCCGGCACCCACCGCCTCGCCGTCTACGACGCCGACGGCACCCTCGTCGGCTGGACCACCATCGAGATCACCGGAGGCGACCTCCTCGCCACCGGCGGCGAGATGACCGGCACCCTCGGCTGGGGCCTCGGCCTCGCCGCGGCCGCCCTCATCGCCGCGGGCATCCTCCTCACCGCCCGCACCCGCCGCGCATAACACCCACACCCACCGGCCCCCGCCGCCCACCCGGGCGACGGGGGCCGGTGCCGTCCCCGGGCGTTCACCCGGGGTTCACCACCCGCACACCGGCGCCCCATAGACCAGGAGTCATGTCCCGACTCCCCCGCATTCTCTTGGCCTCGGGCGCCGCGTGCGCCCTCGCCCTGTCCCCCGTCGCGGCGCTGGCCGCGCAGCCGGGCGACATCGACCCCATCGTCGACGTCGCCGACGACGCCCCCTTCTCGCTCTCCGTCGCCGGCACCTTCGAGACCGGGCTCTTCGACGAGGGCGCGAGCGAGATCGTGCAGGCCCACGGCGACCGGCTGTTCTCGATCAACGCGGCCGCCGGATCCGTGTCGGTCATCGACATGTCCGACCCCGCGCACATGACCGAGCTGTTCCAGGTCGAGTCGACGAACGCCGTGGCGAACTCGGTCGCGATTCGCGCGGACGGCCTCGGGGTCGTCGCCATGGAGGACGCCTCGGACAAGACGGCTCCCGGATCCCTCCTCTTCTTCGACGCGAACGCCGACGCGCCCATCGTGCTCGGATCCGTCCAGGTCGGTTCGCTTCCCGACATGGTGACCATCTCGCCCGAGGGCGACTACGCGGTCGTCGCGAACGAGGGCGAGCCGAGCGATGACTTCACGGTGGACCCCGAGGGATCCGTCGGCGTCGTCGCGCTTCCCGACACGGTCGCGGCGCCCGCCCAGGAGGACGTGGAGACGGCCGACTTCCACGCGTTCGAGGACGCCGTGCTCGACGACAGCGTCCGCGACGCGTTCGGCCCGATCCTGAACCCCGAGCTGCCGCGTTCGACGAACTGGGAGCCCGAGTACATCACGGTCGTCGGCGACACCGCATACGCCGCGCTCCAGGAGGCGAACGCGATCGCGGTCGTCGACCTCGCCACGGCCACGGTCACCGACGTGTGGGGCCTCGGCTTCATCGATCGCGGCACGGTGCCCCTCGATGCCTCCGACCGCGATCCGGAGGACGCCCCCGAGATCAACATCGCGACCTACCCGGGCCTGTATGGCGTCCCCATGCCCGACGGCATCTCCTCCTACACCGCCGGCGGCGAGACCTACCTCGTCACCGCCAACGAGGGCGACGCGCGCGAGTGGGGCGACTACGTCGAGCCCGCGCGGATCAAGGACCTCGACAAGCCCGAGGACGCCCCCGACAGCCAGGGCCCGCTGTGCGAGGAGCTCGCCGCGTACGACGACGACGCCCAGCTCGGGCGCCTCGAGGTCTCGACGGCGATGGGCTTCGACGCGGAGCGCGGCTGCTACAGCGAGCTCTACGCGTACGGCGCGCGCTCCTTCTCGATCTACACGACCTCGGGCGAGCTCGTGTTCGACTCCGGCGCGCAGTTCGAGGAGCTCACGGCCCGCCTGAGCGAGACCACCGACCTGGTCTTCAACTCCGGCCACGACGACAACGAGGCCGAGAGCCGCAGCGACGCCAAGGGCGTCGAGCCGGAGAACCTCACCATCGGCGAGGTCGACGGCCGCACCTACGCCTTCATCGGCTTCGAGCGCCTCTCGGGCGTCGTGGTCTACGACATCACCGACCCGGCCGCGCCGACCTACTCCTCCTACATCAACAACCGCGAGTTCGAGACCAGCCTCGGCGACGCGTACGAGGACCTCGAGGACGCGGGCGCGGGATCCGAGGAGCTCGCGGCGCTCGTGAACAGCGTCGGCGACCTCGGGCCGGAGGGCCTCGACTTCATCGCGGCCGCCGACTCCCCCACGGGCATCCCCATGGTCGCCGTCGGCAACGAGGTCTCGGGCACGACGACGCTCTACGCGCTCGACGGCGCCACGATCGTCGACCCGACCGAGCCGGGCGACGGCTCGGACGCGGGCTCGGACGGATCCGCCGACGCCGGCTCCGACGGGTCGGACGCCTCCGACGGCGCGGCCGACGGCTCCAACGGATCCGCCGACGCCGGTTCGGACGACGCGGGCAGCGGCTCGGGCGACGCGACCGTGACCCCGGACGAGGCCGACCTCACGGACGACACCGAGAACCTCATCGCCGCCCCCGGCAGCGCCACCCCCGGCGACGAGATCACGATCGTCCTGCCCGAGCAGGTCACCGGCACCGTCGAGACCTTCATGTTCTCCACGCCCGTGAGCCTCGGATCCCAGCAGGTCTCGGCCGACAGCACCATCTCGGTCACGATCCCCGCTGACGCCCCCGCCGGCACCCACCGCCTCGCCGTCTACGACGCCGACGGCACCCTCGTCGGCTGGACCACCATCGAGATCACCGGAGGCGACCTCCTCGCCACCGGCGGCGAGATGACCGGCACCCTCGGCTGGGGCCTCGGCCTCGCCGCGGCCGCCCTCATCGCCGCGGGCATCCTCCTCACCGCCCGCACCCGCCGCGCATAACACCCACACCCACCGGCCCCCGCCGCCCACCCGGGCGACGGGGGCCGGTGCCGTCCCGTCACACCCGGTCACACGGAATCGGCGCGGCGGGGTCGCATCGGCGAGAATGATCGGGTGAGCCCACGCCCTCGCCCGACATGGATCCAGGTCGCCGCCGGCGCGTTCGGCGCGGCCGCGCTCGTCCTCGCCGCCTGGTGCCTCGTATTCGCCGTCCGCGCCGTTCTCGCGACGGATCCGCTCCAGGAATTCCTCGCCGCGTACCCCGGCGCCGCGCCGCTCCCCGCGGACACGGCGGAGGGGATCCCCGCGTTCGTCTCCTGGACGCACTTCCTGAACGGGTTCTTCCTCGTGCTCATCGTGCGCACGGGGATCCGGGTGCGCACCGAGAAGCGCGCGGGGGGGCTGTGGTCCTCCCGGCGCGTGAAGAAGCGCCGCATGTCGCTCGCCCTGTGGGGCCACGTCGCCGTCGACGCCCTCTGGCTCCTGAACGGCGTCGTCTTCGTGGTCCTCCTCTTCGCGAGCGGCCACTGGGTGCGCATCGTCCCGACGAGCCTCGACGTGTTCCCGAACGCGCTCTCGGCGCTCGTGCAGTACGTCTCGCTCGACTGGCCGGTCGAGGACAGCTGGGCGAACTACAACGCCCTCCAGCAGCTGAGCTACTTCGCGATCACGTTCCTCGCGGCGCCCGTCGCGGCCGTGACGGGCTATCGCCTGAGCGCCTTCTTCCCGAAGGGCGAGGCGTGGCAGCGGATCCTCCCCGAGCGCACCGCGAAGGCGCTGCACTACCCGACGATGCTGTTCTTCGTCGCGTTCGTGATCGTGCACGTGGGGCTCGTGTTCGCGACCGGCGCGCTCCGGAACCTCAGCCACATGTACGCCGGCACGGACGAGGTGAGTGTCCTCGGCTTCGGGATCTTCGCCGCCACCGTCGTCCTCATGGTCTTCGGCTGGCGGGCCGCGCGCCGCGACGACTGGATCGCGAAGCCCGCGGCCTGGTTCGGCGACGTGCGCCTCATGAAGCGCTGAACGATAAGGGGGCGGGCGGCGCTCCCGCGCCGCCCGCCCCCTTACGTTCGCCCCGATCAGCTCGTGGCGCGGATGTTCGTCACGTACTCCTTGACGCGCTCGAACAGCTCGGCGTCGTACGGGCCCCACTCGGGCGCCGGGGTGCCCGGGCCGCGGTAGGGCTCGTCGTCGTAGCGCGCCTGGTACGCGGCGAGCTTGTCCTCGAGGTCCGCACGGATCTCGGCGTACGCGGGGTCGTCCGCGACGTTGCGCACCTCCGTCGGGTCGGCCGCGAGGTCGTACAGCTCCCACTCGGGCTCAAACTCGGCGTCCGACGCCCCCGGCACGCCCAGTCCCGCGCCGTAGTAGTAGATGAGCTTGTGGCGGGCGGTGCGGATCCCGTAGTGCGCGGGAGCCGCGTGGATCGGGTCGTCGTGCTCCCAGTACCGGTAGTAGGCGGCATCGGGCCAGTCCTCGACCTCCTCGCCGCGCAGGAGCGCGCGGAAGCTGCGGCCCTGCGACGTCGGCATCGCCTCGCCGGCGTCGACGCCGGCGATGTCGAGGAACGTCGCCGCGAAGTCGACGTTCGTAATGATGCCCTCGCACCGGGATCCGGCCGCGATCTCGGCGGGCCAGCGGATGAGCATCGGCATCTGCAGCGACTGGTCGAACATCAGGCGCTTGTCGAACCAGCCGTGGTCCCCGAGGAAGAAGCCCTGGTCGGAGGTGTAGACGACGAGCGTGTTCTCCGCCAGCCCCTTCTCCTCGAGGTGGTCGAGGAGGCGGCCGACGTTGTCGTCGATGGACTGCACGGTCTGCAGGTAGTCGCGCATGTAGATCTGGTACTTCCAGCTCATGCGCGCGTGGCGGTTCTCCTCGCCCCGCAGGTGCTCGGGGACCTCCTGCTTGAGGTCGTCCGCGCCCATGTCGTCCGCGATCGTCATGTGCACGCTCCGGACGGCGCGGCTGCGGGTCTCGTAGTCGTCGAAGAACGTCTCGGGCTCGGGAATCGTGCCGTCGGCGTAGAGGTGCTTGTGCTTCTCGTCTGGGACCCACGGGCGGTGCGGGGCCTTGTGGTGGACCATCGCGACGAAGGGCTCGTCGGCGACGTCGTCGATCCAGTCGAGCGCGAGGTCGGTGACGATGTCGGTCGCGTAGCCCGGCACGACGTGCGCGCCGTCCGCGTCGATCATCTCGGGGTCGACGTAGTCGCCCTGCCCGGGGAAGATCTTCCACGCGTCGAAGCCGCGCGGCAGGGACTGGCCGTGCTCGCCGAGGTGCCACTTGCCGAACATGCCCGTGCGGTAGCCGCGCTCGTGCAGCACGTCGATGAAGGTCGGGACGCGGTAGTCCATCTCGGTCCAGATCGACGAGACGCCGTTGACGTGGCTGTAGGTGCCCGTGAGGATCGACGCGCGCGACGGGCTGCAGATCGAGTTCGTGCAGAAGACGGCGTCCATGCGCACGCCCTCCTCCGCGATCCGGTCGAGGTGCGGCGTCCGGTTCACGCGGCTGCCGTACGCCGAGATGGCGTGGGCGGCGTGGTCGTCGGACATGATGAAGATGATGTTCGGTCGAGGCATCGGGGCTCCTTTGCGGGGGAAACGGATCCGTCAGCCCACGAGGGCGGGCGGAAGCATCTGGTGGACGGCAGGGGTGTTATCGCGGGCGGTGCGCACGACGGCGGCGGCGCACACGCGCCCGGCCTCGCCGAGCGGCATCTCGGCGTGGATGAGTCCGGGCCACTGCGCGGGCTCGAGCGCCCCGCGGTTGAGCCCGGCGACGCGGTAGCCCGGGTCCCGGCGACGCACCGTGGCGAGCACGGTCTCGACGTCGGATCCCCACGAGCACACGAACGCCGTCTGGGCGGGCGGGGTGCTCCCGCGCTCGAGCGCGGCGGCCAGGCGCGCGCCGAGCTCGGCGCGGTAGGCGGCGTAGTCGCCCGTGCGCTCGAAACTGCCGAGCCGCTCCGCGGTGACGCCCGTCTGCAGCACGCTGAGAGACATCTCGGGGCGGGCGGTGAGCGCGTCGAGCATGGCCTGCTCGCGCACGCGCTCGGCGTGCGAGAGCAGGTCGGGCCGCACGTAGGTCACGGCGCGCACCCCGTCGGCGGCGAGCCTCTCGACGACGAGGTCGACGCCCGCCGCGTAATCGAGGTCGACCGTCGTGTACGGCGGGACCGCGTCGGCGCGTCCACAGTCGATCGCGCCGAAGGGGATCGCGTGCTCGGCCACGGCCGCGGCGAGCGCAGCGGGAACGACGTGGTCGTCGTGACCGATGAACACGAGTCCGTCGAGCTGCCCTCCCCGCACGGCGTCGACGCCGGATCCGTGGTCCCGGGACGTCAGCAGCACGACCTGGAAGCCCTCCTCCGCGGCGCCGCGCGACAGCCCCTCGACGATCGCCGCGTACCGCGGGTTCGCGAGCGGCTTGTCGAGGATGACCCCGACGAGCCGCGCCGTGCGGTTCTTCAGCGACCGGGCGAGGGAGTTCGGCACATACCCGATCTCCCGCGCGATCCGGCGGATCCGCGCCCGCGTCTTCTCCGCCAGCGGGAACGTGCTGTTCTCGTTGAGGGCGTAGGAGACGGCGGAGACGGAGACGCCGGCGCGCTCGGCGACGTCGCGGAGGGTGGGCCTGTTCATGACATCAATCCTCGGCGGTCGCCCCCGCGTGGCGCGCGCGCAGCGCCTCGACGTTCGCCTCGACGCGGCGGCGGCTGAGGGGATACCAGGTGAGCAGCAGCACCGCGGCGACCGCGTAGAGCACGGCGGGCACGAGCGTCGCGATCGTGTAGATCCCGTCGATCGTCTCGGGCGTCTGCTGCACGCCGCCCTCCTGGTAGCCGACGATGCCGAGGGCGATGCCGCCCGCTCCGCCGGCGAGCGCGAAGCCCAGCTTGCGGGCCCACGTGTTGATCGCGTAGATCGTGCCGTCGTCGCGCTCGCCCGTGCGGACCTCCTCGAAGTCCGCCACGTCGGCGATAACGGCCCACACGAGCAGGTTGTACGTGCCCACGCCGAAGCCCGCGACGTTCATCAGGACGATGAAGACCCACGGCGACTCGACGTGCAGGATCCAGAGCAGGAAAAAGACCGCGGCGCTCAGGAGCATCATCCCCGCGATGAACTCGCGCTTGCCGAGGCGGCGGGCGATCGAGGCGGCGAACGGCGCGAGGATGAGCCCCGGAAGGTAACTCGCGAGCTGCGCCGGCCCCGAGAGCGCGCCGTTGTTGAAGTACGTCACCCACAGGTACGCGGCCATCGTGTTCACGAGCAGGCCGGCGAGCATGAGGATCAGGTTGGATCCCATGAGCGCGATGAGCGCGCGGTTCGTCACGAGCGAGCGGAGGAGCCTGACGAAGCTCTGGCGCTCGCGCGCGGGCGCCTTCACGCGCTCGCTCGTGAGGCCGTAGCAGAGCGAGTAGAAGAGGACGGCGCCGACCGAGAACGCGATGCCGATGGTGATGAACCCGGTCGGGTCGACCGTCGAGACGCCGTCGACCGTCGAGTAGATGACGAGCGGCGGCACGAGGGCGACGAAGATGCCGGCGACGTTCGCGCCGACGCCGCGGAACACCGACAGCGAGGAGCGCTGACCCGGTTCCGGCGTGATGACCGACGCCAGCGATCCGTAGGAGATGTTGACCATCGTGTAGAACACGGATCCCCACAGCACGTACGTCACGACGGCGTACGTGAGCTTCGCGCCGTACGCCCAGTCCGCGACGAAGGGCGCGTACATGAGCGCGCTCATGACGGCGAGCGGGATCGCGGCGCGGATAATCCAGGGGCGGAAGCGGCCCTTCGGGGACGGCCGATGGGAGTCGAGGAATCGCCCCCACCCGACGTCGGTGAACGCGTCGACGAGGCGCGTGACGAGGAACAGGATCCCGACGTGCGCGGCCTGCAGGCCGGCGACGTCGGTGAAGTAGATCATGAGGTACGACGACGCGAGGAGGAACAGGAAGTCGTTCCCCAGATCGCCGAAGAGATAGCCGACGCGGTCGCGCCAGCCGAACGGCCGCGCGGTCCCGAGCGCCTCGGTCAGCGTTCGATCCAGTGTTCTTGCCACGATTCCTCCTCGTTGAGAGCGTCGACATCGACGTCCAGGCAACGCTACGGAGTTCAATCGTTTGAAGCGAGATTTCACATGTTTGAATACGTGTGGCCCCGTCGCGCAACGTCGCGACGGGGCCACACGGGGGCGCGTTCTACGCCGGCGTCGCCGCCACCCGCTCGTCCTCTTCCGTCACGACGAGCTGGCCGCAGGCGCCGTCGATCTCCTTGCCGCGGGTGTCGCGGATCGTCGTCGGCACGCCAGCGTCGTTGAGGATCCGCACGAACTCGTTCTGCGCGGCGCGCGTCGAGGCGTCCCAGACGGATCCGGGCGTCGGGTTCAGCGGGATCGGGTTGACGTGCACCCAGCCGCGGCCGCGCGCGTTGAGCTTGTCCGCGAGCAGCTGCGCGCGCCACGGGTGGTCGTTCATGTCGCGGATGAGCGCGTACTCGATCGAGACGCGCCGGCCCGTGCGATCGAAGTAGCCGCGGGCGGCGTCGAGCACCTCCTCGACCTTCCAGCGCGAGTTCACCGGGATCATCTCGTCGCGGAGCTCGTCGTCGGGGGCGTGGAGCGAGAGCGCGAACGTGACGGGCAGGTCCTCGTCCGTCAGCTTGCGGATCGCGGGGGCGAGGCCCACGGTCGAGATCGTGATGCCGCGGGCGCTCATGCCGAGGCCCTGCTTCTTGTCGACCATCGTGCGCACGGCCTGCATGACGCGGTTGTAGTTCGCGAGCGGCTCGCCCATGCCCATGAACACGATGTTGCTCACGCGCTCGGCGCTGTTGTCGTCGGCGCGCTTACCGCCCAGCTCGCCGTTCGCGATCACCTCGTTGGCCCGCACGACCTGGTCGACGATCTCGGCGGCCGACATGTTGCGCGTCAGGCCGTTCTGGCCCGTCGCGCAGAACGGGCAGTTCATGCCGCAGCCGGCCTGCGAGCTCACGCAGAGCGTGATCCGGCCCGGGTAGCGCATGAGCACCGACTCGACGAGCGCGCCGTCGTGCAGCTTCCAGAGGAACTTGATCGTGTCGCCGCCGTCGGTCTGCAGGCGGCGCACCTCGGTCAGGAGCGTCGGGAGCATGCCGGCCACGAGCTCGGCGCGGCCCTCCTTCGGCAGGTCCGTCATGCGCTCCGGATCCCGCGTGTAGTGCTCGAAGTAGTGCTTCGCCAGCTGCTTCGCGCGGAAGCCCGGCAGGCCCAGCTCCTTCGCCTTCGCCACGCGCTCATCGGGCGTGAGGTCGGCGAGGTGCACGGGCGGCTTGCCTCGCTTGGGGCTCGCGAACTGCAAAAGCGGCCGCCCCGCGGCGTCCTTGCGCTGCTCCCAGCCCTCGGCGCGCGGCTTCACCTGGCGAACGGTGGACGCGACGGAGGGGGCGTCCGGGCGCTCGGGGGTCTCGGTCATACTCCCCAGGGTAGGGCGCCCAGGTGCGAATCCGCTGGTCGCGCGCGCGATTCCGCCCCGCTCCGATGGAGGCGGCGTGCCCGGGGTCCCTCGGCGGAGCCGGGCACTAGTCGGCGGATCCGGCCCGCGGCCCTCCGCTGTCCCCCAAACGGGGGACGAGGGGAGATCTCCCCATGGCACGGCAGGGCTCGGGGCCCTAGCGTGAGAGTGTCCGGCCGGCCCGTGGGGGAGCCCGGCCGGACTCTTCACCCCCAGTCCCGGGGACCCTGCTTCCTCAGAGACGGAGTCGTCATGACCATCACTCGACGCGGTCGCCTGCTCGCCGCCCTCGGCGCGCTCGCGCTCGTTCCCGCCGCCCTGACCGCCTGCTCGGGCGACGCGGGCGGATCCGGCGACGCCGCACCCTCGGGGCAGTCCGTCGAGGAGGCCTGCACGATGGCGAACGATGCCATGACCGAGGCCACCTCGGGCATTGGCGACATGTCCACCCTCATGCAGGAGCAGGACGTCGAGGGGATCACCGCGATCATCTCTGACATCAACACCGCGATCTCCGACACGAGCGCCGAGCTCGGCAACGCCGACGTCAAGGCCGCCTTCGACGAGTTCGGCACGCAGTTCGACATCGTCGCGACGAGCATCGAGACCGTCGCGGAGGACCCGACGAGCGAGGACGCCCAGGCGGCCATCACCGACATGACCGAGGCGCAGACCGCGCTGCAGGACGCGGCGACGGAGTTCGCCGAGGTCTGCTCGGGCTGAGCCCCGCCACATCCCGACGCGCGCGTTGTGCGATCCGCCTTGTGCGGGCCGGACAACGCGCGCGTCGTGCGTGAGGTGCTCGGCCAGACTGGGGCCCATGCGCATCGACATCGCCGTCCGCGACGCCTCGCCCCGCGTGGTGACCGACTCCGCCCGCCTGGCCGAGGCCGACGGCTACGACGGGATCCAGGTTCCCGAGCTCGCGCACGACCCCCTCGTGGCGTGCGCGCTCGCGGCGGCCGCGACCCGTCGGATCCACGTCGCCACCTCGATCGCCGTCGCCTTCGCGCGCAACCCTATGACGATCGCGCAGGCGGCGAACGACGTGCAGCTCGCGGCCGAGGGGCGCTTCGCCCTGGGGCTCGGATCCCAGGTGCGCCCGCACATCGAGAAGCGCTTCTCGATGCCGTGGTCGGCGCCCGCGCCGCGGATGCGCGAGTTCATCGCCGCCGTGCGCGCGATCTGGGCGGCGTGGGAGACGGGCGGCGCGCTCGACGTGCGGGGCGAGCACTACCGGCACACGCTCATGACGCCGATGTTCAGCCCGGGCCCGAACCCCTTCGGCCCTCCGGACATCTGGCTCGCCGCGGTGGGTCCCGCGATGACGGCGCTCGCGGGCGAGGCCGCCGACGGGTTCATCGCGCACGCGTTCACGACGCCCGCCTACCTCGCGCAGGTCAGCCTCCCCGCGCTGGCGCAGGGGCGCGAGCGCTCCGGGCGCGCCCGGACCGACGTCGTCGTGTCCCCCTTCGTCGTGACGGGGCAAGGCGACGCCGAGCGCGCGGCCGCCGAGCGGGCGGTGCGCTCGCAGATCGCGTTCTACGCGTCGACGCCGTCCTATCGCCCCGTCATGGAGCTCCACGGCTGGGAGGACGCCGCCGACGCTCTCCACGCCGCGAGCCGCCGGGGCGAGTGGGAGCGCATGGGCGCCCTCGTCACCGACGACATGATGGCGGAGTTCGCCATCGCGTGCGCCCCGAGCGAGGTGCGCGGATCCGTCGAGGCCCGGTTCGGATCCCTCGCCGACCGCGCGTCCGTCGCGCTCGCCTGAGCCCCCTCAGCCGCCCAGGACGACGTTGAGGTGCCCCGTCGCGGTCGTCACGGCGAGGGCGATGCCGCTGATCGCGAGACCGGCCGCGACGAGCG
The DNA here is from genome assembly GCF_011326725.1 of Microbacterium excoecariae. Taxonomy (GTDB): domain Bacteria; phylum Actinomycetota; class Actinomycetes; order Actinomycetales; family Microbacteriaceae; genus Microbacterium; species Microbacterium excoecariae. Next base: position 258,266 of record NZ_JAANCO010000001.1, read on the forward strand.
CCCATTCGCGCCAGCCCCACGGGCTGTCGCGCGCCCAGGTGCGCGGGGTGTCGGCCCCGAACGCCCGCGCCTCCATCGCGGTGGCCAGGTGCGTGCCGCGCCGGATGGCCAGCACGACGAGCGAGAACGCCATCCCCACGAGTCGGCGGATCCGCCCGGTGTCGGCGACGCCGCGGGCCCGGCGCGCGGTCTCGAGCTCGCGCCAGTCGCTGACGAGCAGCCCGACGAGGCGCATGCCCCCGAGGGCCCCCAGCACGAACCGGGCGGGCAGGCGCGCGCGCTGCGCGAGCCCGTCGGCGAGGTCCGTCGGGTCGACGCCGGCGAACAGCACGATGCCGGGCAGCGCGATCGCGAGCACGCGGAACAGCGTCGCGGCGGCCAGCTCGAGGGATCCGTCCGTGACGTGGACGAGGAGCCACCGCGCATGCGTCTCGCCCGCCGGCGCGCCGTAGAGCGCGATCGTCAGCGCCGCGAGCGGGGCCGCGATCCAGACCGGGAGCGTGCGGACCCAGAAGGACCGCGCCGACAGCCCGCTCGCGAGCAGGAGGGGCAGCTCGAGGACGAGCGCCGTGAGGCCCGATACGACGTCGATCGTGACGACGAGCGGGAGGGCGATGAGGAGCGCGGCGGCGAGCTTCGCGACGGGGTTGATGCGGGACAGCGGCCCGGTGGCGGCGCCGAGGTCGGGGATCACGCGGCCTCCAGCGCGATCTCGCGGGCGCCGGTCGCGCGGAGCAGGTCGCGGTCGTGCGTGATCGCGACGACGGCGGATCCGGCCCGGGCGAGGGCGCCGATGACGTCCACCATCTCGCGCCACGTGCGCGGATCCTGCCCGAAGGTCGGCTCGTCGAGCACGCACACGCGCGGGCGGGTCGCGAGCATCGCGGCGACCGTGAGCCGGCGCTTCTCGCCGCCCGACAGCGTGTGCGGGTGGGCCCGGGACAGCCGGTCGAGCCGCATTCGGGCGAGCAGGTCGTCCGAGCGCGCCGCGACCTCGTCGGCGGGCAGCTTCAGCGCCCGGGGCCCGACCTCGAGCTCGCCGCGGACCGTCCGCGCGAGCAGCTGGTGGTCGGGCGACTGCAGCACCGTGCCGATGCGGGTAAGGAGCTGGCGGGAGGACCAGCGGGACGGATCCACTCCGGCGCCCTCCCGCAGCGCCTCGGACGCCACGACGGATCCGCCCACCGCGGGCAGCAGGCCGGCGAGCGTGCGCCCGAGCGTCGATTTTCCCGCGCCGTTCGGCCCCGTGATGCCCGTGACCTCGCCCGCGCGGATCTCGAGATCGACGGGACCCGCGACGGCGACGCCGCGGGTGCGGCCGACGACGAGGCCCTCCGCCGCCAGCAGCGTCTCGCCGGGGCGCGCGAGCGGCGCCCCCGCGTCGAACCCGGCGGCATCCGGGGCGGCGTCACCGAGCCGGACCTCGCGGTCGATGACGCCGCGCCACACGTCGGCGCGGTGCTCGACGATCACGAGGGTGGCCCCCGTCTCGTCCGCGACCCGTCGGACGGCGTCGCGCACCTCGACGACGCCGTCCGGGTCGAGGTTCGCGGTCGGCTCGTCGAGGAGCAGCAGGCCCGGCCGCATCGCCAGCGCCCCGGCGAGCGCGAGGCGCTGCTTCTGGCCGCCCGAGAGCGCGGAGGTGGAGTGGTCGAGGCCGACGTCGAGGCCGACGAGCGTCAGCGCCTCGCGCACGCGGCGCCAGGTCTCCGCGCGCGGCACGCCGAGGTTCTCGCACCCGAAGGCGACATCGTCGCCGACGCGGTGCATGACGGCCTGCGTGTCCGGATCCTGCAGCACGAGCCCGGCGCGCCCCCGGATCGCGCGCGGGTCCGCGCCGTCGACCTCGAGAGCGCCCTCCTCCTCGCCCTCGTCGGCCCCGCCCAGCACGCCGGCGAGGGCGTGCAGGAGGGTGGACTTGCCGGATCCGGAGAGCCCGGACAGGAGGATCCGCTCGCCCGGCGCGACCGCGAGGTCGAGGCCGCGCGCCGCCCAGGCGAGGCGCGAGGCGTACCGCCAGCCCCACGCCCGGGCGTCGACCCGCGCGCCGGTCACACGCGCGACGCGGACGTGCGGCCCGCGGCGAACCGCCCGAGGGCGCCCGTCGCGGCGAGCCCCCGGACGACGAGCCAGCCGCCGAGGCCGGCGATGACCGCGCCCGAGAGCGTCGTCGACGCGATGTAGATCGTGGTGAAGGCCGCGTCGGCCCCCGCGTACCAGAGCACGCGGTCGTTGATGCCGCACGCGAGGCCCGCGAGCGCGCCCGCGAGGACGGCGACGACGGGCCCGAACCGGCGGTACAGGAACAGGGCGAGGACGATCTCGGCGCCCAGCCCCTGCACGACGCCGGACACGATCGTCAGGGCGGCCCACTGGTTGCCGACGAGCGCCGAGATGACGGCGGCCACGACCTCGGTGTAGACCGCGGCGCCGGGGCGGCGCACGACGAGGCCGCCGATCACGCCGGCGATCAGCCACGGGCCCGCCATGAGACCGCCGAGGCCCGGCGCCACGGCCCCGAGCAGGCTCCCCGGCAGCTCGTATCCGACGTTCCACACGAGGAACACGACGGAGCACGCCACGGCAATGACGCTGGCCACGACGATGTCGACGACCCGCCAGCGGAGCCGGGCTCCCCCGGTGATCTGAGCGGAATGAGTGCGCGCGGAAGCGCTCATGTTTCTCCCTTCCTGCGCCGGCATGATCCGGATCAGGTTCGACGGTCGGCGCGCGGCTCGCGCCCTCTCAGCCCGGCTTCTCGGACTCCCGTGGTTGTCGCCCCGCGACGCGGCGGGAACGATCGAGGTGATTTCCTCGGCGCCTGGGAGTATAGGCACGCACGCCCAGGCCACGCCACCTGCGTTCCGAAATGCGATCGTGAGGTTTCGCCGGGCCGATCTGCGGGGATCCGCGAGGGCGATCACGTAAGTTGACCTACGTGAGCACTGACGATGGGCGCCCCCGCGGCGACGAGGGCACCCCCTCGGGCGCCGCGCCGCAGGAGGGCCACGCGCCCGCCACAGAGCCCGTCCCCACGATCACCGGGCTGTTCGCGATGCCCGAGGCTCCCGCGGATCCGCCCGCCGACGCCCCGGACGCGGCGGATCCGAGCACCGGCGTCGCGTTCGTCGATGAGCCCCAGCCGCAGACCGACTCGGTGCGCATCATCGCGGAGATGTTCCGCGGATTCCGGCCCGGGAGCGAGACGCCCGAGGAAGACCTCCAGCAACTGCTCGGCACCGCCACGCAGTCACTGCCCGTCATCTCGGACGGCCAGGTCGTGCCCGCCGAGCCCGCCCCGATGTCGGGGCCGATCTCGCTGCCCGCGCCGCCGTCGCTCGAGGAGACCCCGGCCGACGAATCGGACGAGGTCGACGCCGAGATCGTGACGGACCCGGCCTCGGACGAGTGGGACGACGCGGCGGCCGAGGCCCCGGCCGCCGCTCCTCTCGCCGCCGCGGCCGCACCCGCCCTCGCCGCCGCGGCCGCCCACGCCGACACCCCGGGCGAGATCGTGCGCCCGCCCGCCGAACCGACTCCCGAGGAGACCGTCGTGGCCGCACCTAACGCACCCGATCCGCGCGTGCGCACGGCGTATGTTCCCCACGACGCCGACAACCAGGCCGAGCAGGCGCTCGCCTGGCTCACCGCGGAGAGCGTCGCGACGGGGCAGTCCCCGCTCGTCGGGCTGCAGGCCGACCTCGTGCCCGAGAAGCGGCGGCGCCGCTGGGCCGGCGCGATCCTCGCCCCCATCGTGACGGCGATCGTCCTCGCGGTCGCGTACGTCGTCGCGTTCGCCGTGTGGCCGCTCGACAACGTCTCGCCCGCCGTCTCGGCCGTCGAGGTCGACACCTCCGTCGGCGCCAGCGCGAACATCCCGTGGCCCACCAACGGCCAGGCGGCCGTCTCGGTCGCGGGCACGGGCGAGATCCTCAGCTCCTCCGAGACGGGCGTGGCCGAGACCCCCGCGCCCATGGCGAGCCTGACGAAGGTCATCACGGTCATGGTCCTCCTCGACCGGCAGCCGCTCGAGGCGGGCGAGGACGGCCCCTCCTACGACTTCGGGTACCTCGACCAGATCGAGGCCGACGCGCTGCGCTGGCAGAACGAGTCGGCGCTCGACGTGCCCATCGGCGGGACGCTGACCTACCGCCAGATGCTCGAGGGGATCCTCATGGGATCCGCCGGGAACTACGCCAACAAGCTCGTCGACGCGCTGTGGGAGGGCGACCGCCTCGCCTACACGACCGACGCGATCGCGTGGCTGCAGGACAACGGGATCACGGACACGGTCGTCGTCGACGCGACGGGCATCAGCGCCGACAACCGCTCGACGCCGACCTCGATGGTGCGCGTGTCCGAGCTGGCGCTCGCGAACCCCGTCGTGGCGCAGATCGTCTCGCAGGAGATCGTGGAGCTGCCGGGGGCCGGCATCGTCGAGAACTCCAACCCGCTGATCTCGGAGGACGGGATCGTGGGGATCAAGACGGGCCACCTCGACGAGTGGAACGTCGTCACCTACAACCTCACGACCGCGAAGGACGTGGACACGGGCGGCGAGGAGCCGATCCGCGTGTATGCCGCGGTCATGGGTCAGCTCGACTCGGACGCGCAGGCGCAGGTGAGCCGCGACGTGCTCGCGGCGGCGACGGCGGCCCTGCAGCCCGCGGAGGCGCTGCCGGCGGGCACGGTCGTCGCCACCGCGACCACGCCCTGGGGCGGATCGACCGACATCGCCACGGACGGGGCGGCCCAGCTCACGCTCTGGAACTCCGAGCTCGGCGAGGTCTCGAGCGACTACGCGATCGAGATCGGCGACAGCGCCGGCGACGAGGTCGGCACGGCCACGGTATCGGGCACGCTCGACAGCGACGAGGTGATCCTCGTCACGACGGGCGACCTGCCGCGCCCCAGCCTCGAGTGGCGGCTGACGCACCCGCTCGAGCTCCTGGGCATCGGCGACTGACGCCCTCCCGCGCGCCTATCGGGTCGTCGTCGCCCACGCACTGACGGCGTCGATGAAGCGGTCGTTGTGCTCCGCCTCGACGACCGTGTACCGCACGCCGAGCCCCGGGAACGCCCGGGCGAGGATCCGCGCGGTCGAGCGCAGCTCGGCCGCGAGCTCCTCGGCGCGCTCGCCCACCGGGAGCCAGACGAAGTTGCCATCCGAGTGCGGGACGGGGATCGACGGCTCGCCCTCGGCCTCCGCGCGCTCCATCCGGTCGCGCAGCGTGCGCTCGATGCGCTGACGCTCGGCGACGATCCAGGCGACCCGCTCGTCGATCGCGTCGAGCCCCGCGTTGGAAAAGCAGAACGCGGTCGCGGCGATCGCGAGGCGGTCGACCCCGTTCTCCGTGCGCATCTTCGCGAGCCCCGCGATGATCTCCGGGCGGGCGAGCGCGTACCCGACGCGGAGGCTTGCGAGCCCCGCAGCCTTCGAGAGGGTGCGCAGGACGACCGCACCGTCCGGCAGGGCGATCGCGTCGCCGAACACCGGGGCGCCGAAGCGGGCGCGCGGGCTCGTCGCGAAGTCGCTGTAGGCCTCGTCAAGGGCGAGCACGACGTCGCCGGGGATCGCCGCGACGAGCCGCTCCAGCTCCTGCCCCGTCAGCGCGCGCCCCGAGGGGTTCTCCGGGGTCGCCACGATGACGACGCGGGTGCGCGGGGTGAGGGCCGCGGCGAGCGCCGCCACGTCGGGCGCGCCGTCCGGCGTCGCCGGCACCGTCACCGGCGTCGCCCCGTGGGTGTGGCACGCGGAGACGTACCCCTCGAAGGTGGGCCAGCTGAAGAGCACCTCGTCGCCCGGCTCACACACGGCGCCCACGAGCGCGCGGATGAGGTCCATGCTGCCCGAGCCGAACAGCACCTCCTCGGGGGCGCGGCCGTGCGCGCGGCCGACCGCGGCGCGCGCGGCGTCGAGGGCGGATCCGTACTCGTTCAGGCGCGGGATCTCGGCGCGGATCGCCTCCTCCAGGCCCGGAAGCGGCGGGACGTGCGGCTCGTTGAAGCACGCGCGCACGAGGTCCTCCGGCAGGTCCGCGCGCGCGAACGTCGGGATCTGATCGTGGGCGGCGCGGAAGCGGATGGGCATGGATCCATTCTCCCCACTCGCGCGGGACCGGGCGGCGCAGCCGCGCGCGGGCTTCCCGATGTCGGTGGGGTGTGGTGTGCTCTATCCGTGCTCCGGAAAATCCTCACGCGATACCTCGCGCGGTATCGCCTCCTCCTGGTGGGCGTGCTCGTCTTCCAGCTGTGCTCCGCGCTTGCGGCGCTCTTCCTCCCGACCCTCAACGCCGACATCATCGACAACGGCGTCGCGAGCGGCGACGTGGGCTATATCGTCCGCACGGGCCTGTGGATGCTCCTCGTCGCGCTCGGGCAGATCGTCGCCGCGATCATCGCGACGCTCTGCGCCGCGCGCGCGGCCATGGGCCTCGGCCGCGACATCCGGCGCGACGTCTTCCGCAAGGTCTCGGGCTTCAGCGAGCGCGAGGTCTCGTCGTTCGGCGCGGGGTCGCTCATCACGCGCAACACGAACGATGTCCAGCAGGTGCAGATGCTCGCCATGATGAGCGCGACGATGCTCGTCATGGCGCCCATGATGGCGATCGGCGGCATCATCATGGCCGTCCGGCAGGACGTGGGCCTCAGCTGGATCCTCGCGGTGTCCATCCCCGTCCTCCTGGCGCTCGCGGGGCTCATCATCAGCCGCATGGTGCCGCTGTTCCGGAGCTACCAGACCCGGCTCGACGCCGTGAACCGCATCATGCGCGAGCAGCTCACGGGCGTGCGCGTCGTGCGCGCGTTCGTCCGCGAGCGGATCGAGGAGGATCGCTTCCGCCTCGCGAACACTGACATCATGGTCGTCGGCCGCAAGGTCGGCTCCCTCTTCGTCCTGATGTTCCCGCTCGTCATGCTCGTGCTGAACGTCACGATCGTCGCGGTGGTGTGGTTCGGCGGCATCGAGGTCGACGCCGGAAACACGCAGATCGGCACCCTGTTCGCCTTCATGCAGTACGTCGGCCAGATCCTCGGCGGCGTCATGATGGCGAGCTTCATGGCGATCATGATCCCGCGCGCCTCGGTCTCGGCCGAGCGCATCGGCGAGGTGCTCGCGAGCGAGACGACACTCGTGCCCCCGGCCCACCCCGTGGCCGAGATGCCGCGGCGCGGCGCGGTCGAGTTCCGTGACGTGGGATTCACCTATCCGGGCGCCGAGGCGCCCGTGCTCTCGGGCATCACCTTCCGCGCGGATCCGGGCGAGACGGTCGCGATCATCGGCTCGACGGGCGCGGGCAAGTCGACGCTCATCTCCCTCATCCCCCGCCTGTTCGACGCGACGGCGGGCACGGTCCGCGCGCAGGGCGTCGACGTGGCCAAGGCCGACCTCGACACGCTCTGGCGGGGCATCGGTCTCGTGCCGCAGCGGCCGTTCCTCTTCAGCGGCACGATCGCGACGAACCTCCGCTTCGGCCGCGAGGACGCCACGGACGAGGAGCTGTGGCGCGCCCTCGAGATCGCGCAGGCGGCCGACTTCGTGCGCGACAAGCCCGACGGCCTCGACACGGCGATCGCCCAGGGCGGCACGAACGTCTCGGGCGGCCAGCGCCAGCGGCTCGCGATCGCCCGCGCCATCGTGCACCAGCCCGACATCCTCGTCTTCGACGACTCGTTCTCCGCGCTCGACCTCACGACCGACGCGCGGCTGCGCCAGGCGCTCTGGCGAGAGCTGCCGGAGGTGACGAAGATCGTCGTCGCGCAGCGCGTCTCAACGATCACCGACGCCGACCGCATCGTCGTCCTCGACGACGGCCGCATGGCCGGGGTCGGGTCGCATGAGGAGCTCCTCGAGACGAGCGAGACCTACCGCGAGATCGTCGCCTCCCAGCGCGGCGCGGACGAGAGCGAGGTGCGCGCATGAGCGGCGACGTCCAGACCCCGGACCGCGAGGAGGAGCGCCAGACGCACGAGGCGATCGCCGCCGCCGGCGCGAACGAGCCGGGCGCGATGGGCGGCAAGCCCCAGAACTTCTGGCCGAGCTTCCGGCGCTTCATCGGCCTCCTGCGCCCGTACGCCTGGGTGTTCGGGTTCGCGACCCTCCTCGGCGCGCTCGGCGTGGTGCTGTCCGTGGCGGGCCCGCGCGTGCTCGGCGAGGCGACCAACATCGTCTTCGAGGGCGTGATGTCGCAGGTGCTGGGGTCCGGGTTCGAGGGCATGAGCCAGGCCGAGGTCGTCGACGCGCTGGAGGCATCGGGGCAGGGCGACTTCGCGAACATGGTCGCCGCGATGCAGAACTTCTCCCCGGGCGACGGGGTGGACTTCGCGCAGCTGCGCACGGTCGTCGTGTGGGCGCTGTCGATCTACGTCGTCTCCGCGCTGCTGCAGTGGCTCCAGGGCTACATCATCAACGTCGTCATGGTGCGCACGATGTGGCGCGTCCGCGAAGACATCGAGGCGAAGATCCACCGCCTGCCGCTGAGCTACTTCGACCGCGTGCAGCGCGGTGAGCTGATCAGCCGCGTCACGAACGACGTCGACAACATGACCCAGACGCTGCAACAGTCGCTGTCGGGCGCGATCACGTCGCTGCTCATGGTCGTCGGCGTCATCGGGATGATGTTCTCGATCTCGTGGCAGCTCGCGCTCGTCGCGCTCGTGTCCCTGCCGCTCATCGCGATCATCATGGGCGTCATCGGTCCGAAGTCGCAGAAGGCGTTCCAGGCGCAGTGGCGCAAGGTCGGGCGGCTGAACTCGCGGGTCGAGGAGTCCTTCTCCGGCCACGCGCTCGTGAAGGTCTACGGCCGCGAGAAGGCCGTCGCCGAGGCGTTCGACGAGGAGAACGAGGAGCTGTTCCGCGCCTCCTTCCAGGCGCAGTTCCTCTCCGGGGTCATGATGCCGTCGATGCAGTTCGTCGGCTACCTCACCTACGCGGGCATCGCGGTGCTCGGCGGGATCATGGTCGCGAACGGGCAGATCCGCATCGGCGACGTCCAGGCCTTCGTGCAGTACTCGCAGCAGTTCACGCAGCCGCTCACCGAGCTCGGCGGCATGCTGCCCGTCGTGCAGTCGGGCACCGCGTCGGCCGAACGCGTCTTCGAGCTGCTGGACGAGGACGAGGAGGAGCCGGACCGCGACGACGCCCCGACGGCGCCGGAGGACGGCGCGGGCGTGATCTCCTTCGACGGCGTCACGTTCTCGTACTCCGACGACCAGCCGCTCATCGAGGACCTCTCCTTCCGCGTCGAGCCGGGCCACACCGTCGCGATCGTCGGGCCCACGGGCGCCGGCAAGACCACGCTCGTGAACCTCCTCATGCGCTTCTACGAGGCCCGCGGCGGGGCCATCCGCCTCGACGGCCAGGACGTCGCCGAGATGACCCGCGGCGACCTGCGCGGGCGCACCGGCATGGTCCTGCAGGATCCGTGGCTGTTTTCGGGATCCATCCGCGAGAACATCCGGTACGGCAATGCGGACGCGACCGACGAGGAGGTGCGCCGCGCGGCCGAGGCCACCTACGTCGACCGATTCGTGCACTCGCTGCCGGACGGCTACGACACGGTGCTGGAGGAGGAGGCCGCGAACCTCTCGGCCGGCGAGCGGCAGCTCGTGACGATCGCGCGCGCCTTCGTGCGCCGCCCGCAGGTCCTCATCCTCGACGAGGCGACCAGCTCCGTCGACACGCGCACGGAGCTCCTGCTGCAGAAGGCGATGGCCGCGCTGCGCGAGGGCCGCACCTCGTTCGTCATCGCGCACCGCCTCTCGACCATCCGCGACGCCGACCTCATCCTCGTGATGGAGAAGGGCCGCATCGTCGAGCAGGGCACGCACGACGCGCTCATCCAGGGCCGCGGCGCGTACTGGCGGCTCTACCAGAGCCAGTTCGAGCACGCGGCGGTCGACGTCGACGAGGTCGCCGCGATCGAGGAATCCCTCGGCACCGCCGAGGTGCCCGTGGCGGGCGGAGAGCGACCAGGGGATGCATAGGTCCTCTGGGTATCCTGGGATGCGTGAGCACCCCCCAGGGCGCTCGCGGACGAGGGAGCCGTACCCGCACCGCGACAAGACGGCCACGAAGGGGTGACCCTCGCCATGGAATGGGTCGTACTGATCGCTTCGGGCATGCTGGAGGCCGTCTGGGCCTCGGCGCTGGCCGCGTCGCGCGGATTTCGCCGGTGGAAGCCGACCGTGCTGTTCGTGGTGTCCCTGGCCGCAAGCATGGCCGGCCTCGCCTGGGCGATGACGGGTCTCGACACCGGGACGGCCTACGCGGTGTGGGTCGGGGTCGGCGCGACGCTCACGGTGGTGTGGGCGCTCGTCACGCGCCAGGAGCGCGCGACGGCCGCGCGGATCCTGCTGCTCGCGCTGCTCGTGTGCTCGATCGTCGGCCTGAAGGCGGTGAGCTGAGGTGGCGTGGGTCGTTCTCCTCGTTAGCGCCGTCTTCGAGGCGGTGTGGGCGACCGCGCTCGGCCTGTCGGGCGGGCTGACGCAGCCGATCCCGACCGCCGTCTTCCTCGTCGCACTCACGGCGAGCATGGTCGGGCTCGGCGTCGCGGCGAAGCGCATCCCGATCGCTACGGCCTACCCGGTCTGGGTGGGCGTCGGTGCGACACTTACCGTCCTCTATGCCATGGCGACCGGCGCCGAGGAGGTGTCCGCGCCGAAGCTCCTCTTCATCGCCGGGATCGTGGGCGCGGTCGTCGGGCTGAAGCTCCTCCCCGACGACGCCCCCGCCGCGAGTCGCGACGACTGACGGGCTAGGGCGTGTCTCCCTCTTGGAGCCGCACCGAGCAAGGGCCCGAGTACGTGGATCGCAAGGCGGACGAGGGAGGCGATGCGTCAGCATCGTCGACCGAGGAGGCGCCGCGAGGCGCATGCTCGGGCCCTGCGCAGGAGGCGATCAAGAGGAAGACACGCCCAACGCGCCGTCGGTCAGCCCGACGGCGTCGGCGACGCGCTCGAGCGAGCCGAGGATGTCGGCGCCGAGCGGCTGCACGCCGACGTGGGTGGCGCCCGCCGCGAGATGGCGACCGATGCCCGCCGCCGCGGCCGCGGCCGTCGGGTTCGCCGCCACGAGATCGATGAGGGCGTCGGATCCGCCGTCCGAGACGTCCGCCTCGCTCGCGCCGAACCGCTTCAGCGCGCCGACGTAGTTCTCGAGCCGCAGGTATCGGTCGAGGAAGGCGCGAGCCGTGGCGCGGGCCTCGTCCGGCGTGGCCGCGAGCGACACCTTCAGCTCGGGCGCGAGCAGCCGCTCGCCCACGATCTCTTTCGCGTGCGCCGTGTGCGCGGGCGTCGTGAGGTACGGGTGGGCCCCGAGCGTGCGCTCCGCGGCGAGCGCGAGCGTCTTGTCGCCGAGCGCCGCGAGCAGGCGCTGCTCGGGCGGCACGCCCTCCGCGTCGAACACGTCGAGGTACCGCCCGAGCGCCGCGAGCGGACGGACGCGCTCGGGGGTGGCCTCGCGGTGCCCCGAGCCGATGCCGACCACGAACCGGCCCGGGTGCTGGTCGGTGATGCGCAGGTAGGACGCCGCGACCTCGACGGGATCCGCCTGCCAGATGTTGACGATGCCCGTGGCGACGACGACGCGCTCCGTCTCGTTGAGCACCGCCTCGACGCTCGTGAGCTCCGCGTCGGGGGATCCGCCGATCCACAGCGTCGTGTAGCCGAGGCGCTCGGCCACGGCCGCGACGCCCGGCGTCCACGCGCTCTCCCACAGCCACACGCCGTACGTGCCGAAGTCCTCTACCCGCGCCATCCGATCGCCTCCCGTGCCCACCCTAGGCACGGCATGTGATCGCCCGGTAGCGGGCGTGTGTCATCTCGCGACGCATTTGGCGCGCCGGGCGCGGGCGTTAGAACAGGGGCCGGGGGTTCTCGTGGGAGAAGGCCTGGCCCACGATGTCGGCGGGAAGCTCGGCGAGCGTCGCGGGGTGCCACCGCGGGCGGCGGTCCTTGTCGACCATCTGCGCGCGGATCCCCTCGAGCATGTCGGGCTGCGTCGTCGCGAACCAGCCGATGAGGCGGAACTCCTGCTCGAGCGCGGCCCGCAGCCCGGGGAGGGCGCGCGCGGACCGGATCGCGGCGAGCGTGACGGCGAGCGCGGTCGGCGGGCGCTCCTCGAGAGCGGCGAGCGCGGTGGCGGGCGAGCGCACGTCGGCCGCCCAGCGCGCGTCGGCCGCGAGCTCGCGCAGCCGGTCGAGGATCCCCGGCAGGGTGTCGCGCGAGAACGCGTCGTCGATCCACGCGCGGGCAGCGGTGAGGCCGCTCTCCTCGGGGGTCTCGTCGAAGAGCAGGACGAGCTCCGTGGGGGTGGCGGGATCCGCCCGCGTCTCGAGCGCGTGCAGAACGGCCGGGAGGTCGGCCCGCGGCACGAGGTGGTCGGCGAACCCGGCGTAGATCGCGTCGGCGGCGTCCATCGCGTCGCTCGTGAGGGCGAGATACTCGCCGATGCGCCCGGGAGCGCGGGCGAGGAGCCAGGATCCGCCGGCGTCGGGCGTGAAGCCGATCCGCGTCTCGGGCATCGCGAGGCGCGAGGTCTCCGTGACGATGCGGACGTGCGCGTGCCCGGCCATGCCGATCCCACCGCCCATCGTGATCCCGTCGGCGAAGGCGATCACGGGCTTCGGGTACTCGGCGATCGCCGCGTTCATGCGGTACTCCGTGCGGAAGAACTCCTCCGCGTCGCGGACCTCGCCCGCGCCGATCCCCGCGTACAGCGCGCGCACGTCGCCGCCGGCCGAGAACCCCCGATCGCCCACCCCGTCGAAGACGATGAGATCGACCTCCGGATCCTCGCGCCAGGTGTCGAGCGCGGCCATCACGGTCGTGAGCATCGACAGATCGACGGCGTTGATCGCCTCGGGGCGATCCAGGGTGATGCGCCCCACGCCGTCGCGAACGCGAACTCTGATGCGGGGGTCGGCCTCGGGTGCACTCACCCCGGACACGTTACCGGCGGTCAGATCCCACACCTCCCAGGGGTTATCGGCAAAGATGGGGGAAACGCACAACGAGTGAGGGAGGTGCGCGTGAGCGACGGCAAGGTGCTGGAATTCTCCGATGTGTCGATGGTGTTCGGGGATGTCCCGGCGGTGGCGAGCCTCACGGCGCGCGTCGAGCCGGGCCTCGTGACGGCTTTCCTCGGCCCGAACGGGGCGGGCAAGACGACGACGCTCCGCATCCTCCTGGGGCAGCTGCGCCCGACCCGCGGGTCCGCGACGATCGGCGGGCGCCCCTACACGCAGATCGTGCGGCCCGCCGCCGCGATCGGATCCGTGCTGTCGACGCGCTCCCTCGACCGCTTCCGCCGTAAGACCGCGGCGAAGTACCTCGCGCGCGCGGCCAAGCAGGTCGGCGTGAGCGCGGGCCGCGTCTCCGAGGTCCTCACGATCGTGGGGCTCGCCGACATGGGCGACGTGCGCATCGACTCGCTCTCCCTGGGCATGAAGCACCGCCTGGTCGTGGCCGAGGCGCTCCTCGGCGACCCCGGCGTCCTCGTGTTCGACGAGCCGGCCAACGGTCTCGACCCCGAGGGGATCCGGTGGATTCGCCTCCTCATGCGCCGCTTCGCCGACGAGGGGCGCACCGTCCTCATGTCCTCGCACCTGCTCAGCGAGGTCGAGCAGGTGGCCGACGCGCTGCTCGTGCTCAACGAGGGCCAGCTCCTGTTCGAGGGCCCCATCGAGCTGCTCAGCGAGGCCGAGGGCGGCACCGTGACGGTCGACGCGTCGGATCGCGACGCGCTGGGCGCGCTGCTCGCATCGGCCGGGCTGGGCTATCGGGTGCTCCGGTCGGGCATCGCCGTCGACGGCGCGACCGCGTCGCAGATCGGGGCGCTCGCGGCGCGCGAGGGCATCGCCCTGACGACGCTCACTCATCGCGGGCCGACGCTCGAGGACATTTACCTGCAGATCATCGAGGGCACGTGGCAGGCCCCGGCGCGCACCGCGGCGCTCGAGCCCGCCCCGCTCGCGGACGACGCGCCCGCCGGTGATGAGAATCCCGCCGAGGAGCCCGCCGCCGGCGACGACGAGCCCGCCGAGGGGGCCGCCGGCGACAACGAGCCTGCCGAGACCGATGCACCCCTCAGCTTCGACGAGCTCCTCAGCGGCGACCCGTCGCAGGCCGACATCGAGGCGCACGACCGCGCTCTACCCGGGTCCGCCGCGCTCGCGGGCCTCGCGAGCGCGCTGCACGCGGCCGACGACGAGGACGAGGACGGGGACGACGAAAGCGTCGCTGCCGCCGCGGACGAAACCGCGGGCGACGCGGGCGCCGACGAGGCCCCCGCCCCCGCGGAGGAAGCCGCGGACGACGCTGCGGAGCACGCGGGGTCCGAGGGTGCCGACGCGGATGCGACAGCGGACGCGGACGAGGACGATGCCGAGGCCGACGACGCGGGCGCCGAGACCGCGGCCGAGGCGGACGACGCGGAGCCCGACGACGACGCGGGGTCCGACGACGCGGAGCCGGCGGACGACGCGGAGCCGGCGGACGACGCGGAGGACGGCCCGATCGACGCCGACGCCGACGAGGCCGCCGCCGCCGAATCCGGCGACGACGCCCCGTGGGACGACGCGCCGAGCGAGGACGAGGTGGCGGGCACCGCAGAAGACGCCGACGGGGCCGCGGACCGCGAGGCGACGGATCCGCGCGCCGCGGACGAGGCCGGCGCGCTCATCACGGGCGTCCCCTTCGGGACGGCGGCGGACGCAGGCGCGGCCGACGCCGACGCCGACGCCGACGAGTGGTCGTCACAGCTGCGAGCGATGTTCGCCGAGGACGCCGACGACGCGGAGGATGACGGCCGCGGCGCCGAGTCCCCGGCGCCGCGGGGCTTCCCCGGGGCCGCGTTCGGGTCCGCCGCGACGCGCGACCCCGAGGCCTCCTGACGACGCGCGCCGCCCGGGTCAGCCCCGCGGCGGCGCCGTCGTCTCGCGCACGACGAGGTGCGTTGCGAGCGACACGTGGTGCGACACGGGCGGCCTCCCGTCCCGGATCCCCATGAGGGTCCCGAGAGCCACCCTCCCGATTTCGGCGACCGGCGTGTGCACGGTCGTGAGGAGCGCCGGGGCGGGCAGCGTCGCGTAGGTGTCGTCGAAGCTCACGACGCTCACGTCGCCCGGAACGCTCAGCCCCGCGCGCGTGAGGGTCCGCACGAGGTCGAGGCCCGAGGGATCACTCCCCGCGAAGAAGGCCGTCGGCGGATCCGGGAGCGCGCGCATCGCCTCGGCCGCGACGCCCGCGCTCATCATGCCCCGCTCCGACACGAGCTCGGGATCAAAGGGAATGCCGGCCTCCTCAAGCACGGACCGATAGCCCGCGAGGCGCGAACGCAGGCCGGCGTGCGTCGGCGAGCCGCCGACGAAGGCGATGCGGCGGTGGCCGAGCTCGGCGAGGTGGGCCGTGCCCTGGTAGCCGCCCATCATGCCGTCCGAGCCGACCGTCGCGACCTGCGGGTCGAGCTCGTTCGGCGAATCGACGGCCACGAGCGGAAAGTCGAGCTCGTGGCAGAGCTCGACGACGGCCCGCGAGACCCGCGTGATGGCCACCATGAGGCCCGCGTGCCCGCGCGCGTGGAGGGCGCGGATCCGCTCCTCCGTCGGGGCGCCGCCGGGACCCGGCGATAGCGGCGCGAGCACGTCGACCTCGATCGCCACGCCCCGCGCCTGCCCCTCCGCGACGATGCCGTCGAGCAGCGTGAGCGCGTAGAGGTTCGCGAGCGTGTCGAACATGATCACGGCGGACGGGTGCCCCGAGCCCGGGCGGGCGGGCGCCTCGTAACCGACGGCGCCCAGCGCCTCGCGCACCCGCGCGCGCACCGCGTCGGAGACCCCCGGGCGGTCGTTCAGCACCTTCGACACGGTGCCCTTGGACACCCCGAGCTGCGCGCCCACCTGCTCGAGCGTGGGGCGCGTTCCGCGGCCTCGTCCCATGCGGCTCCCTTCCGCACACCAGGTTAGCGAAACAGTTTCGCGTTGTCACTCGTGAAATCCACAAGATTCTCGCTTGACGGCCAGAAATTGCGTGTGTACCGTATCCGCGTTTCCGTAACAGAGCGAAACAGTTTCGATGCAGAGGAGCATCCATGGCAGCGCCTGAAACGCCCTCGGGCTACCCAAACCCCCTCCTTCCGGGCTTCAACCCCGACCCGAGCGTCGTCGCGGTCGACGGCGCGTACTACATCGTGACCTCGACGTTCGAGTACCTGCCCGGCCTGCCGGTCTACCGCAGCACCGACTTCGTCGAGTGGGAGCAGATCGGCAACGTCGCGACGCGGCCCGAGCAGCTCGAGATCGCGGAGGTGCCCACGAACCTCGGCGTGTGGGCACCCACGCTCCGGTTCCACGACGGCCGCTTCTTCGTCATTGTGGGCGTCCCCGGCGGCCGCGGCTGCATCGTCTTCACGGCAACGGACCCCGCGGGCCCCTGGAGCGACGGCGTCGTCATCGAGGGCCTGAACGGCATCGACCCCGACCTGGCGTGGGACGAGGACGGCACGGCGATCATCACCTTTTCCGGCCTCATCCTCAGCGGCCCGGAGACGGGCACCCACCTGGGGATCCAGCAGGTGCGCGCGGACCTCGACACGGGGGAGATCCTCACCCCGGTCCGCGACATCTGGTCGGGATCCGGATCCATGTTCCCCGAGGCGCCGCACCTCTACCGCCGCGACGGGTTCTGGTACCTGCTCATCGCCGAGGGCGGCACGGAGCGCGGACACGGCTGCTCGATCGCCCGCGGCCCGTCGCCGGAGGGGCCCTTCACGGCCTTCGACGGCAACCCGTTCCTCACGGCGCGCAGCACGATCCGCCCCGTGCAGAACACGGGACACGGCGACTTCGTCACGGGGCCGAGCGGCGAGACGCTCCTCGTCATGCTCGGGGTACGCCCGCGCGGCGGAACCCGCGCGTTCTCCCCCCTCGGCCGCGAGACCTTCGTCACGCCCGTGCGGTGGGTAGACGGCTGGCCCATCGCGGATCCCGTGGCGCACGCCCCGCGCCCGGAATTGCGGGACGACGTCGCGTTCGACGGCCCGCTCGACAACCGCTGGATCGCGCCGCGCCGGCTGCCCGCCGAGCTCGCGTCCGTGGATCCGGCCGCCGAGACCCTCACGATCCGCGGCGCCGGCACGACCCTCGACGGGCTGCGGCCCGCGTTCGTCGGGCGGCGCCAGCTCGCGATCGCGACGCGCGCGGCCGTCACGGCCGACGTCTCCCGCGGGATCGGCGGGCTCGCCGTCCGGTACGACGAGGACACGCACGTCGACATCGAGGCCCGGGTCGACGGCGACGGCGTCATCGTGACCGCGCGCGCCGTCGTGCCGAGCCTGCGCCAGGAGTGGTCGGCGCGGCTCCCCGCCGGCCCCGTGCGCCTCCACCTCGACTCGGCGTTCCCCGACACGGATTCCTTCGGCACGCTCGCGATGACGAGCGACGTCATCACGCTGTGGGCCGAGTCCGGCGGCGAGCGCGTCGAGCTCGCCGCCGTCGACGGCCGGTCGCTCTCCGCCGAGACCGCCGCCTCCTTCACGGGCCGCGTGATCGGCCTCTACGCCACCTCCGGCGACGTCACGTTCCGCGCGTTCTCGTCCCTCGGGACGGAAGCCCCCTCCCCCGCCACCTTCGGCACCGCCGCCTAGAAGAAAGCCCCCCATGACCACCACCCCCTCCGTTCCCGATCCGCAGCCGCGGTTCGACGCGCCCACCGCGACGACAACCGTCGCGACCCGTCCCCGCGCGACCCGCTTCGGCGCCGGCTTCCTCCTGTTCGGCGTCCTCTGGGCCGTCGGCCTCGCGATGGTCGGCAACGTCCTCCTGCCCCAGCGCCTCACCGACATCGGCGTCGCCTCGCCCGACGCCTGGTTCGGCACGATCAACTCCGTCACCGCGGTCGTGTCGCTCGTCGCGAACCTCGTCTTCGGCAACCTGTCCGATCGCGTCCGGACCCGCTTCGGCCGGCGCACGCCGTGGATCGTCGGCGGCGCCGTCCTGGGCGGCGCCTCCCTCGTGGGCGTCGGGCTCGTGGCCTCCCCCGCCGCGATCCTCGTCCTGTACTGCGTGACGATGGTCGGCCTCAACATGATGCTCGCGCCCGCGATCGCCGTCATCTCCGACCGCGTGCCTCAGGAGGTGCGCGGCACGATGTCCGCGTTCTTCGGCGCGGGCGTCACGGTGGGATACCCGCTCGGCGCCATCGTCGGCGCGGCCTTCATCACGGTCGTCCTGCCCGGATACGTCCTCGCGGGCGCGCTCATGTTCGCCGCGGGTATCGTCGCGGTCATCGTGTGGCCCCGCGAGCGCGACGCCCGCGGCACCGCGGCGCAGGGCGGCGGCTTCCTCGACCTCGTGAAGTCCTTCCGCCCGCCGCGCCCCTCCGCGGCGCCCGACTTCTACCGCGCGTTCGCGTGCCGCCTGTTCATGCTCGTGGGCTACCAGATGATCACGGCGTACCAGCTCTACATCGTGCAGAACTACGTCGGGCAGACGGTCGTCGAGTCGGCCGCGACCGTGTCGACGATGTCGGTCATCACGCTCGTCGTGGGCCTCGTCGCCTCGCTCAGCGCGGGTCCGATTTCGGACTGGATCGGGCGCCGGAAGCTCCCCGTCATGATCGCGAGCCTGCTGTTCGCCGTCGGCATCGCGATGCCGTGGATCTTCCCCACCGCCATGGGCATGTTCCTCTACGCGGGCATCGCGGGCCTCGGCTACGGCATCTACAGCTCGGTGGACCAGGCGCTCAACGTCGACGTGCTGCCGGACCAGGAGAAGGCCGGGAAGGACCTCGGGATCCTCAACCTGGCGACCACGCTCGGCCAGACGCTCGGCCCCATCATCACCTCGACGCTCGTCGTCGTCACGGGCGGGTACCAGCTCGTCTTCCCCGTCGCGATCGTCATGGCGATCCTCGGGGCCGTGTCGGTGATCGGGATTAAGTCAGTTCGGTGACCTCGCCGGCCTCGCGCTCCTCGTCGCGCTGCAACGCGCGGGCGAGCGCGAGGCCGTGCTTCGTCGACAGGACCACGCGCTGGAACTCCTCGCCGTCGGCGAGGTCGATCACGACGCCCGGTCGGCCGGGCCGCACGGCGAGAAAGTCGTCGCCGAACACCGACTTCCACGTCCCGTACGCCAGCCGGTTCGGAACGTGCGTGCCCGGGGCGCGCACCCCGCGGATCCACGTGAACGGGTCGTCCGTCAGCTGCACGCGGGCAATCGCGGCCCGCGGGATCCGGAGCGGATCCTTGCGGAGCGCGAGACGGCGCTCCAGCGGGGCGAGCTGCACCTCGAGGAGCTCGGAATCGACGAGCAAGCTGACCATGCCCCCATCATTGCACCCCACCCCACGCCCGGCGCGGACGCCGGCGCAGACCGCCCCGCACCCGGAGGAGACCCCATGACCCGCACCCCCCTCACCGACGGTTGGCGCGTGCGCGCCGCGAGCGGCCCGTTCGCGGCCGTCGCGGGCGAGGAGCCCGCCCGCCCCGTGCGCCTGCCGCACGACGCGCTGCGCGACGCGGAACGCACCCCCGACGCCCCCGGCCGCGGCGCCGGCGCGTACTACCCCGGCGGCGCCTTCGCGTACCTCCGCGACCTCGAGGTCCCGGCGTCCTGGCGCGAGAAGACGATCCTGCTCGAGCTCGAGGGCGTGTACCGCCGGGCGCAGGTGTTCGTCGACGACGAGCTCGCCGGCAACCGCGCGGACGGCTACGCCCGGTTCTTCGTCGATCTCACCCCCTACCTCCGCTTCGGCGGGACGAGCCGGATCCGCATCGAGGCGCGCGCGGGCCAGGACTCGCGCTGGTACTCGGGCGCGGGCCTGCACCGACCGGCCCACCTGCACGTCCTCGACGCCGTGCACATCGCGCCAGACGGCGTGACGGTCGCGACCCTGCGCGTCGAGGACGAGGAGGCTATCGTCGAGGTGCGCACCGCGGTCCGCAACACCGAGCGCACGACGCGGACCGTGCGCGTCGCCTCGTCGATCGCCCGCGGCGGCGAGGTCGACCGCGACGCCGCGCCGGTGACGCTCGCGTCCGGCGAGACGGCGCTCGTGCGCCACCGCCTCGCCGTCCCCGCGCCGCGGCTGTGGTCGCCCGACGACCCCGCGCTCTACGAGGCGACCGTCGCGCTGGACGACGCGGATCCCGTGACCGTCACCTTCGGGATCCGCACCGTGACCGCGGACGCGCGCCGCGGCCTGCGGATCAACGGCGAGCCCGTCCTGCTGCGGGGGGCGTGCGTCCACCACGACAACGGGCCGCTCGGGGCCGCGGCGGTCGGGCGTGCGGAGGAGCGCCGCGTCGAGCTGCTCAAGGCCGCGGGGTTCAACGCGATCCGGGCCTCGCACAACCCGCTGTCGGTCGCGATGCTCGACGCGTGCGACCGCCTCGGCATGCTCGTCATGGACGAGGCATTCGACATGTGGACCCGGTTCAAGACGCCCTTCGACTACGCCGCCGACTTCCCGCAGTGGTGGGAGGAGGACCTCCGCGCGCTCGTGGCGAAGGACCGCAACCACCCGAGCGTCATCCTGTACTCCCTCGGCAACGAGATCGCCGAGGTCGGCACCCCCCACGGCGCGCGCTGGGCGCGCCGCCTCGCCGAACACGTCCGCGCGCTCGACCCCACGCGCCTCATCACGAACGGCGTCAACGCGCTGTTGGCCGTCATCGACGAGGTGCCGCAGATCGTGGAGGAGAAGGGCGGCCTCAACCAGGCCGCGAGCGAGGGCGACCCGTTCAACGAGATCGGGTCAAGCGACACCGCGACCCGGCGCATCGAGGAGTCGAGCTCCGTCCTCGACGTCGTCGGGCTGAACTACGCGGACGCCCGGTACGCGGCCGATGGCGAGCGGTACCCGCACCGCGTCATCGTCGGATCCGAGACCTTCGCGGGGCAGATCGGGCGGCTGTGGCCGCTCGTCGAGGCGCACCCCCACGTGATCGGCGACTTCACGTGGACGGGCTGGGACTACCTCGGCGAGGTCGGGATCGGATCCACCGCGTACGCGGACGACCCGACCGCCGCGCCCGGGCTGGAGCGGGAGTTCCCGTTCCTGACCGCGTGGACCGGCGACATCGATATCACCGGGCACCGGCGCCCCGTCTCCTACTACCGCGAGATCGCCTTCGGCCTGCGCGCCGAGCCGTACATCGCGGTACGCCGCCCCGCGCACCACGGATCCGCCATCGCCCAGCCGTCCCCGTGGGCGTGGAGCGACGCGGTGTCGTCCTGGACGTGGCGCGGGTTCGAGGAGCGGCCCGTGACCGTCGAGGTCTACGCGCGCGCCGAGCGCGTGCGCCTCCTCCTCGACGGCCGCGAGATCGGGGAGGCCGCGGTGGGGGAAGACCGCCCGCTCGTCGCGACGTTCGAGACGACGTACCGCCCGGGGAGGCTCGAGGCCATCGCGCTCGAAGGCGGCGTCGAGGTCGGCCGCGAGGTGCTCGAGACCGCCGGCGACGCGCGCCTCGTCGCCCTCCCCGATCGCGAGCGGATCCGGGATGACGCGGAGGATCTCGCGTTCGTCGCGCTCGAGCTGCGCGACGCCCAGGGCCGCCTCGTCGCCGACGACGACGTCGAGGTCCGCGTCGAGGTGCAGGGCCCCGCCGAGCTCAGCGGCATGGCGAGCGCGAACCCCAAGACAGCGGAGCGATTCGACGCGAGCGCCTGGCGCACCTTCGACGGCCGAGCGCTCGCGGTCCTGCGCCCGACGGGCCCCGGCACGGTGCGGATCCGGGCGGTCTCCCCGCGCGGCGAGGCGATCGCGCGCGTCGAGGTCGGCTGACGGGCCCCGCGCGGACCCCCCTTCGCGCGCCCGGCGCCCCCGGGCGGTGGGAGACTGGGCGGTGATGAGCGTGACCTCCCCCTCCCCCCTCGACCGGGCCCTGGCGCGCGCGGAGCGCGGCGGGCGCCTGGACGCGGCAGACGCCGAGGCGCTCCTCGGCGCGACCGGCCCCGCGTTCGAGCGGGTCCTGGGCCTCGCGTCCCGCGCCCGCGACGCGGGCCTCCGGCGCGCGGGGCGCGCAGGGATCATCACGTACTCCCGCAAGGTGTTCATTCCGCTGACGACGCTGTGCCGCGACCGCTGCCACTACTGCGTCTTCGTCGACACCCCGGGCCAGCTCCTCGCCGCCCACAAGCCGCCGTACATGAGCGCCGCGCAGGTCCTCTCGGTCGCGCGCCAGGGCCAGGCGCTCGGCTGCAAGGAGGCGCTGCTCACCCTCGGCGACCGGCCCGAGGCGCGCTGGGACGAGGCGCGCGCCTGGCTCGACGACCACGGGTACGCCTCGACGCTCGACTACGTCGGCGCCATGACCCGGCTCATCCTCGACGAGACGGGCCTGTTGCCCCACCTCAACCCCGGCGTCATGCGCCCGGAGGAGCTCGCTCGCCTGCGCGACGTCGCGCCGTCCATGGGCGTCATGCTCGAGACCACCTCGCGCGCGCTGTTCGAGAACCGCGGCGAGGTGCACTACGGATCCCCGGACAAGGATCCCGCGGTGCGCCTGCAGCTCCTGGAGGACGCGGGACGGGCGAGGATCCCGTTCACGACCGGGATCCTCGTGGGCATCGGCGAGACGATCGCGGATCGGGCGGAGTCGATGATCGCGCTGCGCGACGCGCACGAGCGCCACGGGCACCTGCAGGAGATCATCGTGCAGAACTTCCGCGCGAAGCCGCGCACGGCGATGCAGCACGCGCCGGACGCGCAGCTGATCGAGTACGCCGCCGCGGTCGCGGTCACGCGCCTCGTGTTCGGCCCGGGCATGCGCGTGCAGGTCCCGCCGAACCTGCAGGACGCCGTCGAGCTCGAGCTGCTCGCGCGGGCGGGCGCGGACGACTTCGGCGGGGTCTCTCCGCTGACGGCCGACCACGTCAACCCCGAGCGGCCGTGGCCGCACCTCGACGACCTCGCGGCGCGCACGGCCGAGCTCGGCTTCACGCTGCGCGAGCGCCTGACGGCGCACCCCGAGTTCCTCGGGCCCGAGTGGATCTCGCCCGCACTCCGCGGCCCCGTCGACGCGCTCCGCGACCCGGACACGGGCCTGGCGCGCGAGGGCGCCGTGCCGGTCGGGGCGGCGCCCGGCGATCCGATTCGGCACGCCGGCGCGCCCGCGTCCCCCACGCTCAGCGCGCCCGGCGGCCTCATCGCCGCGGTCATCGAGCGCGCCGCGCAGGATCCGGGATCCCTCGGCGACGACGAGTGGGAAAGGCTCCTCACCGCGACGGGCGACGAGCTCGACGCCCTTGTCGACACGGCGGACGACGTGCGCCGGTACACGGTGGGCGAGGCCGTCAGCATCGTCGACAACCGAAACATCTCGTCGTCGCTCTTTCGTGCGCGGGGCGGCGCCGAGCCCGGCGCCTACGACCTCGAAGGCCTCGCCGACATGGCGCGCGACGCCTGGAGCCTCGGGCTCAGCGAGATCTGCGTGCAGGGGACCCTGGCCCCGGGCGAGGATCCGCACGCGTACCTCGACATCGCCCGCACGATCCGCGAGGCGGCCCCCGGGATACACCTCCACGCGTTCCGCCCGCGCGATATCGCCGACCTCGCGGACCGGACGGGCCTCGGCGTCGCGGGCGCGCTCGAGGCGATGCGCCAGGCCGGCGTCGACACGGTGCCGGGCACGGGGGTGAAGATCCTCAACGAGCGGGTGCGGCAGCTCGTCGCGCCGGAGGACCTGGGCATCGACCGCTGGCGCGAGATCGTCCGCGCCGCGCACGCGGCCGGGTTCTCCTCCACCTCCGTCCTCTTCTACGGCCACGTCGAGACCGCGGCGGAGCGCGTCGCCCACCTCCGCGAGCTCCTCGCCATCCAGGCGGAGGCCGGCGGCTTCCGCGAATTCGTGCCGATCCCCCTCCCGGGCGGCGGCACGCCGCTCGTCCCCGGCCGCGCGGCCGCCGACGAGCACCGCGCCATGGTCGCCGTCGCGCGCCTGATGCTCACGGGCAAGATCCCGCACGTCCAGATCCCCTGGCCGCGCCACGGGCGGGCCGCATCGGCCGCGCTCCTGCGCGCGGGCGGCGACGACCTCGGCGGCACGCTGCGCGACGGCCGGGTCGGCGCCGCGAGCGGGGTCGAGGCGGGCGCGGAGCTGCCGGTCGAGGCCGCGCGCGCCCTCGTGAAGCCGCTCTTCCGCCCGCTGCGGGTGCGCACGACGACCTACGGGGACGCGCGCTGCGTCGAGGTGCCCGCGTGACGGGCGCGCTGCGGGTCGACGCGGTCATCGTCGGCGCGGGGTTCGCGGGCATCGCGCAGGCGCTCGCGCTCCGGGAGGCCGGCGTCGAGTCGTTCGTCATCGTCGAGCGCGCGGGGCGCGTGGGCGGGACGTGGCGCGACAACACCTATCCCGGGATCGCGTGCGACGTGCCCTCGCACCTCTACAGCCTCGCGTCGCACCCATCGCCCGCGTGGTCGCGCGTCTTCGCCCCGGGCCACGAGATCCAGGCCTACCTCGAGAAGATCGTCGCCGACGAGGGCCTCGGCTCCCACATCCTCTTCGACACCGCGCTCTCCGCGGCCAGGTGGAGCGGATCCGACTGGGCCGTCGAGACGACGGGGCGCGGCCCGGGGCGCATCGTGTCCGACCACCTCGTGCTCGCCGCCGGGCGCCTCACCGAGCCGCGGATCCCCGCGATCCCGGGCCTCGCGACCTTCGGCGGCGCGCTGTTCCACTCGGCGCGCTGGGATCACGAGGCCGCCGGGCCTGCCGGGCTCGCGGGCCGCCGCGTCGCGGTCGTCGGGACCGGCGCGTCCGCGATCCAGCTCGTGCCGGAGCTGGCGCGCCTCGGCGCTCGCGTGACGCTCTTCCAACGCAGCCCCGCCTGGATCGTGCCCCGCGGCGACCACCCGATCGACGCCGCCGACCGCGCCCGATTCGCCGCGGATCCGGCCGCCCTTGCCGCGCACCGCGCGGAGCTCCTCGCCGAGGGCGAGGCCCGGCTCGCCTCGCGCTCCGGGGATCCGGTCGAATCGGCGCGCATGCGGGGCGTCGCGCTCGCCCACCTCGCCCGGCAGGTCGCG
The DNA here is from genome assembly GCF_011326725.1 of Microbacterium excoecariae. Taxonomy (GTDB): domain Bacteria; phylum Actinomycetota; class Actinomycetes; order Actinomycetales; family Microbacteriaceae; genus Microbacterium; species Microbacterium excoecariae. The sequence goes on from NZ_JAANCO010000001.1 coordinate 283,292, forward strand.
GATCCCGCGCTCCGTGCCGCGCTCACGCCCGACTACGCTTTCGGCTGCAAGCGGGTCCTCCTCAGCGACGACTTCTACCCCGCGCTCGCGTCGGGCGCGGTGACCCTCGAGCCGTCCGCGCTCGCCGAGGTGCGCGGGGGCGAGCTCGTCGCCGCCTCGGGCGCGCGCTACGAGGCCGACATGATCGTGCTCGCGACGGGGTTCGAGACCACGCGCCAGCCCTACGCTGGCCTCGTCACGGGCGAGGGCGACAAGACCCTCGCCGCGCACTGGTCCGAGGGGATGACCGCGGTGGCGTCCACCCTCGTGCCGGGCTTCCCGAACCTCTACGTGCTCAACGGCCCCAACGCCTCGCTCGGGCACAATTCGTCCGTGCTCCTGTCGGAGGCGCAGGCCGAGACGGCCGCCGCGCTCATCGCCGAACGCGTCACGGCGCCGTTCGCGTTCCCCGGCCCCGTGCGGGTGACGGCCGACGCGGAGCGCGCCGCGACCGCGGATATCGCGCGTCGCGCCGCCCTCACCCCGTGGCTCACCGGCGGGTGCGCGAACTGGTACGTTGACGACCGGAGCGGGAGGCTGACCCTTCTGTGGCCCGGCTCCGTCTCAGATTTCCGCGCGCGACTCACCCGCGCCCGCCGCGAGGCGTCGCCCGCCCTGCAGAACGAAGGAACCTCCTCATGACCGTGCCCTTCCGATTCGGCTACAAGGCCTCCGCCGAACAGTTCGCCCCGCGAGAGCTCCTCGACTTCGCCGTCGGGGCCGAGGAGAACGGCTTCGACTCGGTCTTCTTGAGCGACCACATGCAGCCGTGGATGCACGAGGGCGGGCACGCTCCCGCCGCCCTGCCGTGGCTCGGATCCGTCGGAGAGGCGACCTCGCGCGTCCTCCTCGGCACGTCCGTGCTGACGCCGACATTCCGGTACCACCCCGGCGTCATCGCGCAGGCGTTCGGCACGCTGGGCGCGATGTACCCGGGCCGCATGATCCTTGGCGTGGGGACGGGCGAGGCGCTCAACGAGGTGACGCTGGGGCAGGCCTGGCCGGATCCGCCGGAGCGCTTTCAGCGGATGAAGGAGGCCATCCTCCTCATCCGCGAGCTGTGGCGCGAGGAGCGCGTGAGCTACGAGGGCACCTACTACCGCACCTCGAACGCGACGATCTACGACCGGCCCGACCAGGAGGTGCCGATCTACATCGGCGCGTCGGGTCCGGCGGCGACGCGCCTCGCGGGCCGGATCGCGGACGGCTGGATCACGACGAGCGGCAAGGCCCCCGAGCTCTACGCCGACAAGCTCCTGCCCGCGTTCGACGAGGGCATCGAGAAGGCGGGGCGCGACCGCGGCGACGTCGACCGGATGCTCGAGGTGAAGGTCTCCTTCCGCCCCGACCGCGACCGCGCGCTGGAGAACACGCGCTTCTGGGCGCCGCTCGCGCTGACGCCGGAGGAGAAGATGGGCGTCGACGACCCCATGGAGATGCAGCGCCTCGCGGAGGAGCTGCCCATCGAGCGCGCCGCGAGCCGGTTCATCGTCTCGGACGACCCCGACGAGCACGTCGCGCGGATCCAGTCGTACCTCGACCTCGGCTTCACCCACCTCGTCTTCCACGACCCGGGGCACGACCAGGCCGACTTCCTGGAGCTCTACGGGCGCGAGGTGCTGCCGAAGCTGCGCGGGCGGGTGGCGTGATGGGGTGGTCGATCGTCGTCCCCGTGAAGACGACGGCGTCCGGCAAGTCGCGCCTCGAGCTCCCGGGGGCGGACCGGCCGCGCATCGCGCTCGCGATCGCGCTCGACACGATCGCCGCGGCCGCGGCCGCGACGCGGGTGGACGAGGTCGTCGTCGTCACGAGCGACGACGACGTGCAGGCGGGCGTCGCCCAGTTCCCGGGCGCCCGGTGGCTCGAGGATCCCGGGATGAATCTCAACGGCGCCGTGCGCCTGGGGCTCGAGCGGGCCGAGAACGCCTCCCGCGCCGCCCTCCTCGGGGACCTCCCCGCGCTCACGCCCGAGGACCTCGACCGCGCGCTGGAGCTCGCGGGCGACGTGGAGCGCGGCTTCGTCGCGGACGAGGCGGCGCTCGGCACGACCCTCGTCACCTGGCGCACGCCCGCGACGTTCGAGCCGCGCTTCGGGGCCGGATCCGCCGAGAAGCACGCCGAGGCGGGCCACGCGCTCCTCGACGTGCCCGCGTCCTCGACGCTCCGGCACGACGTCGACACCTACGACCAGCTCGTCCAGGCGGAGGAGCTCGGACTCGGGCCGCGCACGCGCGCGCTCCTGGCGGCGTCCCGCGCGGCGTGACCTACCGCTACACCGCGACGCCCACGCCCATCGGCGCCGCCGTCGCGGTCTTCTCGGCCGGCGACCGCCTCGTCGCGCTCGGCACGGCGGAGGATCCGGGCTGGGTCGTCGACGCCGTCGCCCGCGAGGTGCGCGGATCCCTCGCGCCCGCGGACGCGGACGTCGCGGGGCTCTCCGAGCAGCTCGAGCAGTACTTCGCGGGCGAGCGGACAACGTTCGACGTCGAGATCGACTGGTCGCTGTCGACCGGGTTCGCGGCCGAGGCGCTGCGCCTCGTGGCGGAGATCCCCTACGGCGAGACCGCCAGCTACGGGGAGATCGCCGCGCGCGCGGGCCGGCCGCGCGCCGCGCGCGCCGTCGGCACGGCCTGCCGCTTCACCCCCATCACGCTCGTCGTCCCCGCGCACCGCGTGATCCGCTCCGACGGATCCGTCGGCGAGTACGCGGGGCGCGAGGACGTCAAGCGCTTCCTCCTGGACCTCGAGGGCGCGACGGCCCGCTGACGGCTCAGCCGCGCGCGGCCGCCCGCGCGGCGCCCGGGAGCGCCTCCTCGATCCGCGCGAGCGCGGCGTCATCGTGCGCGGCCGTGACGAACCACGCCTCGAAGATGCTCGGGGGCAGGTGGACGCCCGCGTCGAGCATCGCGTGGAAGAACGGCGTGAACCGCGCCTGGTCCTGCGCCTTGGCCTCGTCGTAGTCGCGCGGCGCCGCGTCGCGGAACGCGAGGCCGAACAGCGTGCCGACGCGCGGGATCGCGTGGGCGAGCCCCTCGGCCGCGAGGGCGCCGGTGAGCGCCGCGATCACCCGATCCGCCGCGGCGTTCAGCCGGTCGTAGACCTCGGGCGTCGCGCGCTCGAGCGTCGCGATGCCCGCCGCGACCGACAGCGGGTTCCCGGAGAGGGTCCCCGCCTGGTACACGGGCCCCGTGGGTGCGAGCTGTTCCATGACGTCGCGGCGCCCGCCGAGGGCCGCGAGCGGCATGCCGCCGCCGACGACCTTGCCGAAGGTGAGGATGTCGGGCAGGTAGGCGTGCCCCGCCTCGACCTGGCGGCCCCACTCGCCCGCGGGGTGCACGCGGAAGCCCGTGAGCACCTCGTCGACGATCAGCAGGGCGCCCGCGGCGTGCGCGATGTCCGCGAGGGCCGCGTTGAACCCCGCCGGCGGCTCCACGACGCCCATGTTGGCGGGGGCGGCCTCGACGATAATCGCGGCGATCCGCTCGCCGTGCGCGGCGAACACGGCGCGCACGGCGTCCAGGTCGCCGTAGGGGACGACGAGCGTCTCGGCCGCGACGCCGGCGGGCACCCCCGCGGTCCCGGGCAGCGCGAGCGTGGCGACGCCGGACCCGGCGGCCGCGAGGAGGCCGTCCGAGTGACCGTGGTAGTTGCCGTCGAACTTCACGAGCAGGTCGCGGCCCGTGACGCCGCGCGCAAGGCGGATCGCGGTCATCGTCGCCTCCGTCCCGGTCGAGACGAGGCGCACCTCCTCGACGGGCGCGAGGCCGCCCGCGCGCACGCGCGAGGCGATGAGCTCGGCGAGGCGGACCTCGCCCTCCGTCGGGGCGCCGAAGGACAGCCCTTGGGCGGCCGCCTCCTGCACCGCGGCGACGACCTCGGGGTGGGCGTGACCGAGGAGGGCCGGACCCCAGCTCGCGACGAGGTCGACGTACTCGCGACCGGCCGCGTCCGTGACGTACGCGCCGCGCGCCGAGGCGAGGAAGCGCGGGGTGCCGCCGACGGATCCGTATGCCCGGACGGGCGAGTTCACGCCGCCGGGGATGACGCTGCGGGCATGGCTGAAGAGCTCGTCGTTGCGATCGGTCATGCCTCCATTGTCTCGCGGCCGCGGTGGGGAGAGGATGGGCCCATGGCCGAGAACAAGACCCAGCCCACCGACGCGAGCGTCGAGGACTTTCTCGCCGCCGCCGCGACGCCCCGGCGACGCGAGGAGGGCGCCGTCCTCGACGCGCTCTTCCGCGAGGTGACGGGGGCGGATCCGGTCATGTGGGGTCCGTCGATGGTGGGGTACGGATCCTTCGCGTACGTCTCGCCCGTCAACCCCCGCACGCGCGGGAGGTGGCCGCGCGTGGCGTTCTCGCCGCGCAAGGCCCGCCACTCGCTCTACGGGCTGAAGGACGCTCCGGAGGGCGCCGCGCTCCTCCCCGAGCTCGGGACGTACTCCGAGGGGGTCGGGTGCGTGTACGTGAACGGGCTCGGCGACATCGACCTGGACGTGCTCAGGCGGCTCGTCCGCCTCGCCTGGGAGGCGACGGCGGACGCCGCCTGACCCATCCGATCCGCGCCGGGCGACGAATATCCGAACGAGGGGACACCGGCGCCCCGGGAGGCGGGAGATCATGGCGCAGGACACCGAGCGGGTCTGGCCCTGGAGCGCGCTGGCGGGAGTCGTCGCGGCGGCGGCGTTTCTCGCGACCGCGGAGGCGCTCGCCCTCGTGGCGAGCCCGGGCGGCGGGCCGCTCGTCGCGGTCGGGGGCGTCGTCGTCGACACGATCCCGCGCCCGCTGAAGGAGCTCGCGATCTCCCTCTTCGGCGCGTACGACAAGGTCGCGCTGTTCGCCGGCCTCGGGCTCGCGGTGCTCGTCGCCGCGGCCGCCGCCGGGATCCTGCAGTACCGCGCGCGCCCCGCGGGCGTCGCGATCGTCGGGGTCGCGGGGGCCGCTGCCGTCGCGGCCGCCGTCACCCGGCCGGGCGCGCCCGCGTGGGCGTGGGTGCCGGGCACGGTCGGCGCGATCGTGGGCGCGGTCGTGCTCATGCTGCTCATCGCGCGGCTGCGCGCGTGGCGGGCCGCGCCCGCCGTGCCCAAGGACCCGGCCGCGCCGCGCGGGCTCGACCGCCGCGCGTTCTTCCGCGCGACCGCCGTCGCCGGCGCCGCGGCGGTGCTCGTCGGTGTCGGCGCGCGCCTCGTGGACGCGGCGACCTCGAGCGCCGAGGCGCTGCGATCCGAGCTCCGCCTGCCGAGCCCCGGGCGCACGGTCGAGGTCCCGGCCGGCGCCGACTTCGAGATCGAGGGGCTCGCGCCCATCGTCACCCCCAACGCCGACTTCTACCGCGTCGACACGGCGCTCGTCGTACCGACCGTCGACCCCGCGACCTGGACCCTCCGGATCACGGGGCGGGTCGAGGAGGAGGTCGAGATCACCCTGCAGGACCTCTTCGACATGGGCCTCGACGAGTACGGCGTGACCCTCACCTGCGTCTCGAACCCGCTCGGCGGCGACCTCGTCGGCAACGCGATCTGGCTCGGGGTCCCCGTGCGCGACGTGCTGGCCCTCGCGCGGCCCGACGCCGACGCCGACATGGTGCTCTCGCGGAGCGTGGACGGCTTCACGGCCTCGACGCCGCTCGGCTCGCTCACGGACGACGGGCTCGACGCCATCATCGCCGTCGGCATGAACGGCGAGCCGCTGCCGCCCGAGCACGGCTTCCCCGTCCGCATGGTGGTGCCGGGCCTGTACGGCTACGTCTCCGCGACGAAGTGGCTGACGGAGCTGAAGGTCACGACCTTCGCCGAGGACGAGGCCTACTGGACCCCGCGCGGCTACTCCGCGAAGGCGCCGATCAAGTTCTCGTCCCGAATCGACACCCCGCGCACGGGCACCCCGGTCGCCGCGGGGCGCGTTCCGATCGCGGGAATGGCGTGGGCGCAGACCGTCGGCATCGAGCGCGTGGAGGTCTCGATCGACGACGGCGCGTGGCAAGAGGCCGAGCTGTCGAACCCCATCAACGACGACTCGTGGGTGCAGTGGCGCCTGGACTGGGACGCCTCCCCCGGCACCCACTACGTCGCCGTCCGCGCGATCAACCGCGACGGCGAGACGCAGATCGAGGAGAGCGCCCCGATCTATCCGAACGGATCCTCCGGCTGGCAGCGCCTCCTCGTCACCGTGAACGAGGGGTGAGGGCGAGCCTCAGAGCCCGGAGCGGATCCAGCCCGCCGCCTCCACGGCCCAGTAGGTGAGGATCGCGTCGGCGCCCGCGCGGCGAATCGCCATCAGCGAGTCGAGGATCGTGGCCCGGCGGTCGATCCAGCCGTTGCCGGCCGCGGCCTCGACCATCGAGTACTCCCCCGACACCTGGTACGCCCACACCGGCACGTCCACGGCCTGGCGCACGTCCGCGAGCACGTCGAGGTACGGCAGCGCGGGCTTGACCATGACGACGTCGGCGCCCTCCTCGACGTCGAGGAGGGCCTCCACGAGGCCCTCCCGCGCGTTGGGCGGATCCATCTGGTAGGTGCGCCGGTCGCCCGTGAGCTGCGAGTCCACGGCCTCGCGGAACGGCCCGTAGAACGCGCCCGCGTACTTGGCCGAGTAGGCGAGGATCAGGGTGTCCGTGAAGCCCTCGGCGTCGAGCGCGTCGCGCACCGCCTCGACCTGGCCGTCCATCATGCCGGACAGGCCGAGCAGGTGCGACCCGGCGCGGGCCTGGGCGAGGCCCATCGCCCGGTAGCGCTCGAGCGTGCGGTCGTTGTCGACGGCTCCGCCGGGCGTGAGGACGCCGCAGTGGCCGTGGTCGGTGAACTCGTCGAGGCAGAGGTCGGTCTGCACGACGAGCGCGTCGCCGACCTCCTCCGCGACCGCGGCGGTCGCGACGTTGAGGATCCCCTCCGGGTCATCTGCGCCGGAACCGACCGCGTCGCGCACGGCCGGCACTCCGAAGAGCATCAGCCCGCCGATCCCGGCCTCGGCGGCCTCGGCGGCCGCGCGGCGCAGGGAATCGAGGGTGTGCTGCTCCTGGCCGGGCATGGACGTGATGGGCTGCGGATCCGCGATGCCCTCCCGCACGAACATCGGCAGGACGAGCTGAGACGGCACGAGGTGCGTCTCGGCCATGAGGCGGCGCACGGCCGCCGAGGACCGCAGGCGGCGCGGGCGGCGGGCGGGAAAGCTCATGAGGCGTGCCCCCGCCGGGTCGCGGCCACGTCGAAGGTCCCCGTCTCGGGCACCGCCATCGCCTCCGGCGTCGGCGGCGGCACCGGCAGGTCGGCAAGCGCGTCGATGAGGGATCCGACCGAGCGCCGCGGCGCGACGACCTGGATCGGCAGACCCGCCTCGTTCGCGTCCTGCGCCGTGCGCGGGCCGATCGCCGCGATCACGGTCTGGTCGGGAATCTCGGGGAACTGCTCGCGCACCTGCTGGGCGACGGATCCGCTCGTCACGAGGATCGCGTTGACCCGGCCGTTGAGCACGTCTCGCGAGGCGCGCTCCGTCGCGGGCACGCCGACCGTGCGGTACGCCACGACGCTGTGCACGTCGTGCCCGGCGGCGCGCAGGCGGTCGCTCAGGACGGGCTTGGCGATCTCGCTGCGGAGCGTCAGGACGCGGCGCGGCTCGGTCTCGAGCGCGATCATCTGCTCGGCGAGGCCCGCGGCCGAGTTGTCGCGCTCTGGCACGAGGTCGACGGGGTACCCGACGGCCTTGAGCGCGGCCGCGGTCGTCTCGCCGACCGCGGCGATGCGCGTGGACGCCGGGACCTTCGCTCCGTAGGCGTGGAGGACGTCGACGGTCGTCGCGCTCGTCACGGTCACCCACGCGAAACGGCCCTCCGCGAGCTCGGCGAGCGCGGCCTCCAGCGGGGCCGGGTCGGCGGCCGGGGCGAAGTTGATGAGCGGGGAGACGACGGGAATCGCGCCCTGCGCGCGCAGGCTCGCGGCGACGCTGTCGCCCCAGGGGCCGCCCCGCGGCACGAGCACGCGCCATCCGGTCAGGGGCTTGTCGGTCTTGGTCTCGTTGGTCATGAGGTGGGGGATGCCTCTCTCGTCACGATGTCGGCTGCCCCGTTGTCCAGCAGCCGACGCGCGAGGTCGCTTCCGATCTCACGGGCGCGCCCCGAAAGGGCCGCGCTGTCGACAGCTGCTCCGCTGCCACGCCCCCGAATATACTCCTCGATCAGGCCCGCAAAACCCGGGATGCGCAGGCCGTTGTCCACGCTCACGTCGCTGGCCGGATCCGCGGCGTACACGCTCGCGCGGATCCGCACGTCCTCGCCCGTCACGGCGACGTGCACGCCGACGGGCGCGTGGCACCCGGCCTCGATGCCGCCGAGCGCCTCGCGCTCGACCGTCACCGCGAAGCGCGTGACCGGGTCGTCCAGCTCGGACACCCAGGCGCGCAGCTGCGGATCCGCGTCCTGCCGGATCTCGACGGCGAGCGCCGCCTGGCCGGCGGCCGTCGGCCAGCGCGCGAGCCCGCGCGGCTCGATATGGAGGCCGTCGGCGGTGGGAACGGACGCGCCGCCGGCATCGACGCGGCCGAGGCCGGCGGCGGCGAGGATCACGGCGTCGAGGTCGCCGTCGCGCACGCGGCCCATGCGGGAGTCGATGTTGCCGCGCAGATCGTGGGTCGCCACCCGCGGGTTGGCCCGGGCGACCTGCGCGATGCGGCGGGGGGACCCCGTGCCGACGCGCGCGCCGGAGGGGAGCGCGTCGAGCGGCGTGCCGTCGCGCGTGATGACGACGTCGCGCGCGTCGGCGCGGGCCGGGAGCGCCTGGATCACGAGTCCGGGCGCGGGCGCGACGGGCAGGTCCTTCAGCGAATGCACGAGCACGTCGCACTCGCCGGCGGCGAGCGCCTCGCGCAGGCGGGTCGCGAACACGCCCGTGCCGCCCAGCGAGGCGAGCGAGGCGCGGTTGGTGTCGCCCTCGGAGGTGATCTGCACGAGCTCGACGGGTCGGCCGGAGACGCGCTCGAGGGCCCGGGCGATCATGCCCGACTGGGCCATCGCGAGGCGGCTGCGGCGCGTACCGAGGCGCAGGGGGGTCGTGGTGCTCATGGCGACCTACCTGAGGACCTCGGGGACCTCCTCGAGAGGGATCCGCCGGCCCGTATAGAACGGGACCTCCTCGCGCACGTGGCGGCGCGCCTCGGTGTAGCGCAGCTCGCGCATCATGTCGACGAGCTCGGTCAGCTCGTCCGACTCCATCGGCAGCATCCACTCGTAGTCGCCGAGCGCGAACGACGCCATCGTGTTCGCCACGACGCCGCGGAAGGCGGCGCCCTTGCGGCCGTGGTCGGCGAGCATCGCGCGGCGCTCGCCGTCGTCCAGGAGGTACCACTCGTAGCTGCGCACGAACGGATACACGACGAGCCAGCGGCGGGCGTGCTCGCCCCGGAGGTAGCCCGGGACGTGGGCCTTGTTGAACTCCGCGTCGCGGTGCACGGCCATGCCGCTCCACGTCGGCAGGAGGTGCGAGAGCAAGCCAGTGCGGCGCAGGTCGCGGGTCGCGCGCTGCAGGTCCTCCGGCACCTTGCCGTGCAGCCAGATCATGAGGTCGGCGTCGGCGCGCATGCCGCTGACGTCGTAGAAGCCGCGCACCGTCACGCCGGTCTCCGCCAGCGCGTCGATGACGCGCTGGGCGCCGGCGGTGTCTTCCTCGGCGAGGGGGCGGTGCGGGTCGCGCCGCCACACGGTCCAGAGGCTGTAGTCGTCACCCGTGGGAGCAGAGATCTCGGACATGCCTCCATCATGCTCCCCCGACGGCTGGGAGAGTAATCGCCCAGGCGCCGGAGGCGTCAGCGCGAGGCGATGCGGGCGATCGCCCAGACGGCGGATCCGATCGCGGTCGCCCCGATGACGAGGGCGGCCAGCGCCGCCGCCGGCTTCTCGTCGGCCACCTGGCGCGCCTTCGTCACCGCGCGATCCGCGGCCTCGCTGATGCGCCGCGGGTAGTTCGCCTTGATCTCGATCGCCGCGAGCGCCGCCTGTAGCTCGACGCGCGCGAGCTGCACGGGGTCGTGGATCCCGCTCGGGACGATCGTCGACTTCTGCTCAGAACTCATCCGCGAACTCCTTCACGATGGCGGCGTCGGCCTTCGCGGCCGCGCCCGGGCTCTCGAGCCGCTTGATCGCCCGGACGTGGACGAGGTAGGCGTACGCGGCGCACGCGACGATCATGACCACGCCGATGCCGAGGACGATGAGCGCGCTCGCCCAGAGCGGCATCCACAGGTCGAGCAGGATGATGAGGAACGCGAGGAACGCCGGGATCGTCCAGAACAGGAAGAACAGCGCCGCGACCGCCATGATCGCCGTCCAGCCGCCGTGCTTGACGAGCTTGCCGACGTAGGTCTTCACGGCGCCCAGCTCGGCGCGGATGAGGTTCTTCACGAGCTCCGGCAGGTCGCCGAGCAGCGTGAACAGGCTGTCGTCGGCGCGATCGCGCACGGGCGACGGCGCGTGACGGGCCATCAGCTGGTCGCCTTCCGGATGTCCTCCGCGGCGTCCTCGACCTCGTCGATGGCGGCGTCCAACTTCTGTCCGGGCGTCGCGCCCGGCGCCGTCGTGGTGCGCACGACCTTCACGACGCCGTTCCACGCGATGCGCGGGACGGCCATGGCGCTCGCCTGCATGAGGCCCTTGGCCTTGCCGACCTGCTTCTGCACCGGCTCGAGCGCCCAGACGCGCTCGGCCTGCGTCTTGATCTGCTCGTAGCGCGCCCGCCCGGCTCGCGTGCCCAGCACGTATCCGACTCCCAGGCCGACGACCAGCCCGATCTTTCCTCGCATGGGGTGCCCCTTCGTGATCTCGATCAGCTGCAGCGGTCTCTACGTTAGGGGATGCATTCCCAAACGGGAATCTCTCCCGCTCAGTCCCCGGCGAACAGCAGTGCGCGGCGCACCCGGTCGGCCTCCGCGACCGCGTCGGGAACGACCTGCGCGAGACCCGTGCCCGACAGCCACGCGCCGACGGCGCCGAGTCCCGTCACCCCGCGGATCGCCTCGCGCGCGGCGGCGGCCTGGCCGCGCTGGCCGATCGTCGCGGCCGGCTGCGACTGGGCGTAGCGCTCACGTCGCGCGCCGAGGACCCGATCCGGCGGGATCGGGACGCCGAGCAGAGCCTCGGCCTCCTCGCGCGCGAGCTGTGCCACGCCCGCCTCGTCCAGACCCTCCGTGGCGGGGGGTTCCGCGGCCGAGCCGAACGACACCCGGATCACGTGGACCCCGGGCCCGGCCGCGTCGCGCACCCACGCCCACTTGGCGCTCGCGTGCGTGAGGGCCTTCGCGCGGTGGGATCCCGGGACGGTGAGCACGCCGGTGCCGCGCGGCGCGGCGTCCAGCTCGGGCGCGCGCACGACGAGCGTGACGATATCGACGACGGGCCCCGGCGCGGGCGGCTCGGCCTCCAGGTCGGCCGCGAACGGCGCCGCGAGCGCGCGCGCGGGGCCCTCCTCCGTCGCGAGCACGACGGCGTCGGCGTCGAGCGGATCCGCGGCGGGGTCGGACAGGACGACGCGCCACGCGTGCTCGGCGTCCTCCGCGCGCTCCAGGCGCGCGACGGGCGCGGAGGTGATGACGGCGGATCCGAGCTCCTCGAGGTGGCGCACGAGCGCCGCTACGAGCCCGCCCATCCCGCCGCGCAGGCCCTCGACGGCGCCGCCCGGCGCGCTCCGGCGCTCGGCGGCGAGCGCCGCGACGGCGCCCGTGAGCGAGCCCGCGCGGGTGACGGCGGCGTTCAGGCCGGGGGCGGCGATGTCCGGGTCGATGAGGTCCGCCGAGGCCGAGTACACCCCGGAGGTCACGGGCGCGACCAGCCGGTCGAGCGCGCGCGATCCGAGACGGGTGCGCACGAGCTGGCCGAGGGAGTCGGCGTGCCCGATCGTCAGCACGGGGCGGATCCGGTCGAGGTAGGCGCGCCACGCGCCCGGCCAGCCGAGGATGCGCCGGACGTCATCGGCGAACGGGTTCTGCGGGATCCCGAGGATCCCCCCGCGCGGCAGCGGGGCCGCGCCCACGCCCGGCACGCCTGCGACCCACGCGCCGCCCGCGCCCGCCTCGGGCGCGACGACCTCGCCGTCGAGCCCCAGCTCGTCGACCAGGCGGCGCACGTGCCCGCCGCGGGTCGCGAAGCTCTCGGCGCCCAGGTCGAGCGTGAGGCCAGCGACCTCGCCCGTGCGGATCGCGCCGCCCGCGCGCTCCGCCGCCTCGACGACGACGACGCGCATCCCCAAGCGGGCGAATTCGAGCGCGGCGACGAGGCCGCCGATGCCCGCGCCGACGATGACCACCCGGGCGGCCTCGGCCCGCTCGTGCAGCGCGGCGAGGTCGAAGGAGCCCTCGCCCGCCATCACAGGGAGTGCACGAGCTCGACGACGCGCGTGAGGACGTCCGGGTCGGTCTCGGGCGGGACGCCGTGTCCGAGGTTCACGACGTGGGAGCGCGCCGCGCGGCCGCGGCGGACGACGTCGCGGAGGTGCGCCTCGAGCACCTCCCACGGCGCCTGCAGCATGGCCGGGTCGATGTTGCCCTGCAGCGTGACGTCCGGGCCGACGATCGCGGCGGCCTCGTCGAGCGGCAGGCGCCAGTCCACCCCCACGGCCTCGGTCTCCCCGCGCAGCGTCATGTCCGAGAGGATCGGGCCCGTGCCGACGCCGAAGTGGATCCGCGGGACGCCCGTGACCCCGCCCAGCGCGGCGCGCGAGTGCGGCTCGACGAAGGCGCGGTAGTCGGCGGGTGACAGGGATCCGGCCCACGAGTCGAACAGCTGCACGGCGCTCGCGCCGGCGCCGACCTGGACGCCGAGGAAGGCGGCCGACAGCTCCGACAGCCACCCGGCGAGGCGGTGCCAGGCCTCCGGATCCGCGTGCATCATGGCGCGGGCGCGGAGGTGTTCCTTCGACGGGCCGCCCTCCACGAGGTACGCCGCGAGCGTGAAGGGGGCGCCCGCGAAGCCGATGAGCGGGATCCCCTGCGCCCCGAGCTCCGTCACCGTCAGCGCGACGGCCTCCCGGATCGGCTCGGCGCCGTCGAGGATCGACTCCACGGGGATGCTCGTGACGCGGGCGACGTCGTCGGCCGTGCGGATCGGATCCGCGAACACGGGCCCGCGGCCCGGCTCGATCTCGACCTCGACGCCCGCGATCTTCAGCGGTACGACGATGTCGCTGAAGAAGATGCCCGCGTTCACGCCGTGGCGGCGCACGGGCTGCAGTGTGATCTCGGCCGCCGTCTCGGGGTCGAGGCACGCGTCGAGCATCGCCGTCCCGACGCGCAGCTTCCGGTACTCGGGGAGAGAACGGCCGGCCTGACGCATGAACCACACGGGGGTCTGGTCGGGGCGGTCGCCGCGCAGGGCGCGGAGCAGGGGCGCGTCGGTGAGAGACATGCGCCCATCATGGCACCCCCTCCCCTGGGCCGCCCCTGGCTACGGCGTGCGGGGACGGATCGCGGGCGGATCCTCCTCCGCGGCCACGTCGTCGTCCCCGGAGAGCCAGCGCAGCCAGCGGGCGGACGGATCCGGTTCGAGCACGAGGGCGCGCGCGAGGAGCGTCAGGGGGATGGACAGGATCGCGCCGAGCGGGCCGATGACGAACGTCCAGAAGATGACCGAGAAGAAGCTCAGCGTGAGGCTCAGGCCGACGGCGTCGCTGACGAACTTCGGCTGGATGAGGACCTGCAGCGTGACGTTGACGACGATGTAGACCCCGACGACGATCAGCGCCGTGACCCAGTCGTTCGCGACGAGGGCGAGGGCGGCGGGCGGAACGAGGCCCAGGATGAAGCCGATGTTCGGCACGAAGTTCGTCACGAACGCGAGGATCGCCCAGACGAGCGGGGCCGGCACGTCGAGGATGTACAGCGCGATGCCGTCGATGATGGCGACGATGAGGCCGAAGGACGCGTTGACGACGAAGTAGCGCCGCACGCCCGCGCAGTAGGCCCGGATCCGGTCCATCGTGGGGCGGATCCGCGCGCCGAACACGCGCTCCGCGCCCGCGTAGCGCGAGACGTCGACGCCCATGAAGATGACGTACGCGAGCACGAAGAAGAACGCCGTGCCGACCGACACCGCGCTGCCGGAGAGCGAGGTGGCGATGCCCAACAGGTTGGAGGCACTGAGGAGGGACGAGAGCTGCGCGCCGATCTGCGCGCTCACGCCGAGGTCGTCGAGCCAGGCCGTGACCTGGCTGGTCATCGCCGACACCTCGGGGAGCAGTTCCGTGACCAGCCGGATGAACTCGACGATCGCGAAGGACATCAACAGCGCGAGGACCGCGAGGACGACGTAGGCCACGAGGATCACCGCCGTGCTCCCGACCCACCGCGGGGCGCCGCGGCGCACGACGGCGGGGCCGACGGGATAGCAGATGATGACGATGATCGCCGCGAGCGCGAGGGGCCCGAAGATGTCGCGCGCGAGCCACAGCCCGGCGAGGACGAGGACGGTGCCCGAGAGGACGACGAGGATCCGGATCGCGGGCGGCATGCTGCCCGGAGCCGACGCGGCGCGATCGGTAGTCATTCGCTCAATATACGGGTCGCCCCGCCCCGCGCCCCGCCGGCGGTCGCGCGGGTAAGGCTCCCCTATCTTCTCTGGAATCATTCAGATCTGGTTTCGACAACCTGTAGAATGACGGATTGTGCTTCTGTGTGTGTCCGCGAGTCATCAGACCGCCCCGTTCGAGCTCCTCGAACGGCTGAGCGCGCACACCGAGTCGATCGCCCCCCTCATCCCCTCGGAGACCGACGGGATCGTGGGCGCCGTCGTGCTCTCGACCTGCAACCGCGTCGAGGCGTATGTCGACATCGACCGCGCGACACCGGACGCCGGCATCGACGCGGCCCAGCGCGCGATCGAGCAGGCCACGGGCGTCTCGGTCGACGAGCTCGGCGGATCCTGCGAGGTCTCGGTCGGCGGCCGCGTCGCCGAGCACCTGTTCGCCGTCGCCTCCGGCCTCGAGTCGGTCGTGGTCGGCGAGGGCGAGATCGGCGGCCAGGTGCGCCGCGCGCTCGCCGAGGCCCGCGAGCTCGGCACCACCTCCCGCGACCTCGAGCGCCTATTCCAGCGCGCCACCGAGACCCAGAAAAGCGTCAAGAACGCGACGGCCCTCGGCCGCGCCGGCCGCTCGCTCGTGCGCCTCGCGCTCGACCTCGCCGACAGCCGCATCGCCGACTGGTCGGCGCTCACGGTCCTGCTCGTCGGGACGGGCGCGTACGCCGCCGCGACGCTCGCCGCCCTGCGCGACCGCGGCGCGGGCGAGGTGCTCACCTACTCGCCGTCCGGCCGCGAGCAGTTCGCGCTCAAGCACGGTCTGGAGCGCGTCGACGCCGCGTCCTACGCACGCACCGCGGCGAGCGTCGACATGATCATCACCTGCACCTCGCAGGAGGAGCCCGTGCTCGACGCGGGCGTCCTCGCCGCGGGGGGTTTCGCGGGGCGTGCCTTCGTCATCGACCTCGGTCTGCCGCGCAACGTCGCCCCCGACGTCGCCGACGTGGAGGGCATCACGCTCCTCGACCTCGAGACGATCCGCCTGCACGCGCCGCTCGAGGAGCTGCAGGCGACCGACGCGGCGCGCGAGATCGTGCGCGACGCGGCCGCCAGGTTCGCCCAGGCAGGGCGCCAGGAGTCGGCGCAGCCGGCCGTCGTGGCGCTGCGCACGCACGCGTTCTCGCTCCTCGAGCGCGAGCTCGAGCGGGGCCGCAACCACGAGCACGCCGAGGCGATCGAGCAGGCGCTGCGCCACTTCACCGGCATGCTCCTGCACACGCCCACCGTGCGCGCGCAGGAGGCCGCGGTCGACGGCCGCGCCGACGATGTCTTCCAGGCGCTCGAGACGCTGTTCGGCGTCGACGCCCGGCCCGCGGCGAGCGCGCGGACGCCGCCCGCGGAGTGCCCGGCCAGCGCCGACTACCGCGCGAGCTGATCCCACCGCCGCCCGCGGATAGGGTGGCGCGCATGGGCATCGCCGCGATCATCCTGGCTGGCGGGCGATCCGCGCGCCTCGGCGGGGTGCACAAGCCGGCGCTCGAGGTCGGCGGCGCGTCGATCCTCGACCGCGTCGCGGGCGCCGCCCGGCGCGCGGCGCCGGGCGCGGCGATCGTCATCGCGGGGAGCGCCGAGGGGCTCCGCGACCTGGCGTCAACGACCGTGGTCCGCGAGGATCCGCCCTTCGGCGGGCCGTTCGCGGGCGTCGCGGCCGCGCTACCGGCCGTCGGCCCGGACGCCCACGCCGTCCTCCTGCTCGGCGGCGACATGCCCCGGCTGACCCCCGGGCTCCTCACCACGCTCCTCGCCGCGGCGGGCGAGCGGCCCGCCGTCGCCCGCGACGCCGCGAGCCGGCTGCAGCCGCTGTGCTCCGCGTGGCCCGCGACCGTGTTGCGCGCGCGGATCCGCGCCGCGGGCCCGCCCGCGAACCTCCCGCTCCGCGCCCTGCTGGAGGGGGTGGATCCCGTCGCCGTCGACGCGCCCGCCGGCGCCCTCGACGACGTGGACACCCCGGGCGACCTCGCCCGCGCGCGCCGCGACGCGTAAGGCGCTTCCCGGGAGCGGCTACCGATCTGACCGCGCGAGGATCACGGCAGCAGCGCGCAATCCGGGGCGGATGCTGCGAGGCGCGCATCGAGGGTGAGCAAGGAGCACTGCGCGGCGCGGGCGAGCACGACGTACATGGCGCCAGACGCGCTGACATTGTGCCGGAGGTCGTAAACGGCGGGCAGCATGGACATCATCGGCACCTGCTCGACGCCGAGCGATTCGAACTCGCGAAACGCGCGCAGCGCCTGCTCATCGGTGATCTGACGGCTGAGCGACCAGCCGCGGATGACGGAGGCGACTTCTGCCGTGAGGTGCTGCGGCGCCCACAGCTCGTGCTCGTCGAGCAGCGCAGCCGCCCGTTGCCCCGCCGAGGTTCCGAGCAGGATCTCGGCGACCGCCGACGCATCGACGACGAGCGTCATCGACCGGGACGCTGCTCGTCGAGCACCTGCGCTGCCGGCTCGAGCGTGACGACGCCGCGGCTCGCGATCCGTTCCAGCAGTTCGGCCCGGCTCGGACGCGTCGCCAGACGATCGAGCTCGCGCAGCAGATAGTCGCTCAGGGAGCGCCCCTCGAGCGCGGCCTTCGCCTTGAGCGCACGGCTCGTCTCGTCCGAGACGTTGCGGACCTGGATCGTCGTCATGCAATCATCATACGAGGCATGCATTTTGCATGTATCGTCCATCCCGCGATGTGACGGTCGCTCCGTGGTGTGCGCGCCGGTGCAAGACTGGTGCCATGGCCCTCCACATCACCGGCGACGCCGACGCCGACGCGCTGCTCTCGAACGACCCGCTCGCGCTCCTCATTGGGATGCTGCTGGACCAGCAGGTCGCGATGGAGACCGCCTTCGCGGGGCCCGAGAAGATCCGGCAGCGCACGGGATCCGTGAGCGCGAGCGCGATCGCCGACTACGACCCCGAGGCGTTCGTCGACGCGTTTCGGCAGACGCCCGCCGTGCACCGCTACCCTGGCTCGATGGCGGAGCGCGTGCAGAAGCTCTGCCGCGAGGTAGCGGACGCCTGGGGCGGCGACGCGGCGGCCATCTGGACCGCGGGCGAGCCGAGCGGATCCGAGGTGCTCGCGCGGCTGAAGCGTCTGCCCGGCTTCGGCGAGCAGAAGGCGAAGATCTTCCTCGCCCTGCTCGGCAAGCAGGTCGGCTTCGCGGGCGCGGGGTGGCGCGAGGCCGCCGCGCCCTACGGCGAGGACGGATCCTTCCTCTCCGTGGCCGACATCACGAGCCCGGAGTCGCTCGCGCGGGTGCGCGAGAACAAGAAGGCGATGAAGGCCGCCGCGAAGGCGCGGAAGGCCTGACTCCTCCCGTGCCTCGGCGGGAGACCGCAGGGACGACGAGGGGCCCCGACGACGCGTCGGGGCCCCTCGTCGTGTGCGTCAGGCGCCGCGGAGGCGCTCGGCCAGGTAGCCGTAGAGGTTATCGAGCGAGACGCGCTCCTGGCCCATCGTGTCGCGGTCGCGCACCGTCACGGCGTCGTCCTCGAGGCTGTCGAAGTCAACCGTGACGCACAGCGGCGTGCCGATCTCGTCCTGGCGGCGGTAGCGGCGCCCGATCGCGCCGGCATCGTCGAAGTCGACGTTCCAGGATCCGCGCAGGTCGTCGGCGACCTTTCGCGCGAGCGGCGAGAGCTTCTCGTTGCGGCTGAGCGGCAGCACGGCGACCTTCGTCGGCGCGAGGCGCGGGTCGAGCTTCAGGACGGTGCGGGTGTCGGTGCCGCCCTTCGCGTTCGGCACCTCCTCCTCCGTGTACGCGTCGACGAGGAACGCCATCATCGAGCGGGTCAGGCCGAAGGACGGCTCGATCACGTAGGGCACGTACTTCTCGCCCGAGGCCTGGTCGAAGAAGTGCAGGTTCGCGCCCGACTTCTCGATGTGGTTCGTCAGGTCGAAGTCGGTGCGGTTGGCAATGCCCATGAGCTCGCCCCAGCCCTTGCCGGCGAAGCCGAAGTTGTACTCGACGTCAATCGTGCGGTCGGAGTAGTGCGCGCGCTCGCCGTCCGGAACGTCGAAGCGGCGCATGTTCTCGGGGTCAACGCCGAGGTCGACGAACCAGTTCCAGCAGGCCTCGACCCAGCTGTCGAACCACGCCGGTGCCTCGTCGGGAGCGACGAAGAACTCGATCTCCATCTGCTCGAACTCGCGCGTGCGGAAGATGAAGTTTCCGGGCGTGATCTCGTTGCGGAACGCCTTGCCCACCTGGCCGATGCCGAACGGCGGCTTCTTGCGCGCGGCCGTGACGACGTTGGCGAAGTTCACGAAGATGCCCTGCGCCGTCTCGGGGCGCAGGTAGTGCAGGCCCGATTCGTCGTCGACGACGCCGAGGTAGGTCTTCACGAGGCCCGAGAACGACTTAGGCTCGGTCCACTTGCCGCGGGTGCCGCAGTCGGGGCAGACGATGTCGGCCATCCCGCCCTCGGGCTCGCGGCCCTTCTTCGCGACGAACGCCTCGATGAGGTGGTCCTCGCGGTGGCGCTTGTGGCACTGCAGGCACTCGACGAGCGGATCCGTGAAGGTCGCCACGTGGCCCGACGCCTCCCACACCTTGCTCGGCAGGATGATGGAGCTGTCGAGGCCCACCATGTCGCCGCGGCCGCGGACGAAGGTCTGCCACCACTGGCGGCGGATGTTCTCCTTCAGCTCCGTGCCGAGGGGGCCGTAGTCCCACGCCGACCGCGACCCGCCGTAGATCTCACCCGCTTGGAACACGAACCCGCGGTGGCGGGCGAGGGCGATGACTTTGTCGAGGCGAGACTGCTCGGCCACGGTGGCTCCAATGGTCGTTTCGGGGATGTGCGGGCGCGTCCGAGAGCCGGCACGCCGATGCCCCAATCCTAGCCGTGGGGACGGCGCCCGGTTCCAGGCCCCCGGTCAGCCGGCCGCGCGGTATCCGGCGCCCGCGTGATCGTCCGCGAGGTGCGGGCCGCGGCAGCGGCGCGGGCAAGCCAGGCCGGCGTCTTGCCGGGGCGCTGGGGCGGCACGAGCCGTCCGGCGGCGCTGTCGTCGGCGAGCTGGCGCGCGCGGCGCTCTCGGGTCGCCTCCTGCTTCGCCGACATGATCCAGTGCCGCACGGCCTTGCAATATCCGGGCGTTGCCTCCGCGAGGAAAGCTAGCGCGGCCGGGGATGCATCGAGGATGGCCTGCAGCCCGGGCGTGAGCTCGGCCTCCGGGTTCTCGTGCGAGTAGGTGCCGGATCGCGCCTCGCTGCGTCGTTCGTACGCGGCGATGCCCGCGGGATGCATGCGCCCCTGCTCGAGCAGGCGCTCGACGTGGGCGATGTTGACCTTCGACCACGTGCTGCGCGCCGACCGCGGCGTCCATCGTTGGCGGCGCGCGTCGTCGTCGATCGGTTGCGAGACCGAGTCGATCCACCCGAAGCACAGCGCCTCGATGACCGCCTCGCCCCAGGTAAGGCCGCGATCGGGCACGTGGGCGAGCCGTAGCCCCATCCACAGCTCGGATGCCGAATCGTGGTGGCGCTCCAGCCACGCGCGGAACTCGGCCGCGTCGCGGAAGAAGACCGCCGGCCGCTCTGCCGTGCCGCCCGGAGTGCCCGGTTCGTCGTCGTCCATGTCACGAGGATCGCATCGACCCCCGACACACGAACCGCTATCGAATGTCAGCGCCAGGGCTGCGCGGCGTCGCCCTCCGTGAGCTCCCGCAACTCGGGCGGCGGAGGCCACGGCAGATCGATGAGCTCGTATGGCACGCCGATCGCGCCGAAGTCGTCGGTCTTCACGACGACGCGGCCGGGCGATCCGCCGGGCTCGTCCGGACGAAATTCGACGATGCGCACGCGGATCGCACGACCGTCGCGCTCAAGGATCCACGGCTCGGCCATCCACGACAGGCTCGCGTGCTCGAGCGCGTCCTCCGCGACATCCCACTCGACCGGGTCGGTCGCTGGCCGCGCGAACAGCGTCACGGCCTGCCACGCGTCGCCGGAGGGGCGGATCCACCCCACGAGCTCGCGGTCGCTCGCGCGCCGGTGCGCGATCCAGTCGTCGCCAATCGTCACCATTCGGCCAAGTTAGGGCGCGTGCCGCACCACGGCAAGCGTCAATCCGCAATGTCGCACGCGCCGATGGCATCGCGATGACACGCTGCGCCTCAGCCCGCGAAGCGGTGGCGTGCGCCCGCGTGATCGTCCGCGAGGTGCGGGCCGCGACCGCCGATCCGCTCCCGCAGCGTCAGCCCCTCGCCGTCGTCGTCGAGGAGTCCCCGGCGACGCAGCTCGGGCGAGACGAGGCGCGCGAAGCGCTCGAGGTCGGCGGGGCGCACGGCGGCACACACGTTGAAGCCGTCGACGCCGGCCTCCCGGACCCACCGCTCGAGCTCGTCCGCGACCGTCTCGGGGGATCCGACGATCACGGGCCCACGGCCCCCGATCGACACGAACTCCGCGAGTTCGCGCACCGTCCACGTGCGGCCGCTCGCGAGGGTCGTGAACGAGGCGAGAGCCGAGCGGCTCGCCTCCGTCACGATGTCTTCGACCGTGTCGTCAGGATGCGCGCCCGAGAAGTCGACGCCCGTCCACCCGCTGAACAGCGTCAGCGCGGCCTCGGTGTCGACGTACGAGCGGTACTCCGTCAGGCGCGCGTGGGCCGCTTCGTCGGTCTCGTCGACGATGACGGTCGCGAGCGAGAAGATCTTCACGGCGTCGCGAGCGCGGCCGGACTCCTCAAGCCCGTCGCGCACCCCGTCGACCCACCGCCGCACGAGCTGCGGCGTGCCGCCCGAGAAGAAGATCGCCTCTGCGTGATCCACAGCGAACTGCTGGCCGCGCTTCGACGCCCCCGCCTGGAACAGGAAGGGTGTGCGCTGCGGCCCGGGCGCCGCGAGCGCCTGGCCCGGCACGCGGAACCACTGGCCGTCGTGACCGATCTCGCGCACGCGCGACGGATCCACCAACACGTTCGCCTCGCGATCCGCCACGACGGCTCCGGGGGCGAAGGAACCCTCGAACAGCTCGTACATGACGTCCATGTACTCGTCGGCGCGGTCGTAGCGCTCCGCGTGCGGGACCTGCGCGTCGCGCCCCAGGATGTTGCGCGCCGCCGAGTCCTGGTAGCTCGTGACGATGTTCCACGCGACACGGCCGTTCGTGAAGTGATCCAGCGTCGTGAGCGTGCGGGCGAGCAGGTACGGGTGCTCGTACGTGACCGACGCCGTGACGCCGAAGCCCAACCGCTCGGTGACGGCGGCCATCGCGGGCACCGCGACGAGCGGATCCAGCAGCGGGAACTGCACGCCGTGGCGCGCCGCCGCGTCGCCGTTCCCGCCGTACACGTCGTAGACCCCGACGATGTCGGCGAGGAAAAGCGAGGCGAACCCGCCGTCGTCGAGCGTGCGCGCGAGTTCTGTCCAGTACTCGAGCTTCTGGAACTCGTTCGCGCGCGACTCGGGGTGACGCCAGAGCCCCGGCGACTGGTGCACGGGGGTGATCATGTCGAAGGCGTTCAGCAGGATGCGGGGGCTCGTCATGGCGGGGTCCTTCGTCAGTCTCAGGCGCGGCGCGCGGCGCGCAGGGCGGATCCGCGCGGATCCTTCGCGAGCAGGGTGGCGGTCAGCGACAGGGCGCTGATGGCGGTGAGGTAGGCGCAGATGAGCCAGGGCGTGTCCCCGCCCCACGCGAACAGCAGCGCCGCGACGAGCGGCATGATGCCGCCGCCGATGACGGACCCGAGCTGGTAGCCGAGGGTCACGCCCGAATAGCGCACCTCGACGGGGAACTGCTCCGCGAACCAGGCGGCCTGGGGGCCGTACACGGCGTCGTGGGCGACGTTCATCCCGAAGATGACGACGAGGGGCAAGAGCGCGAGCGATCCGTACGTGAGCACCGCGAAGAACACCCACCCGAAGACGGCGATCGCGAGGAACCCGAAGGCCGTGGGCGGCTTGCGCCCGACGCGGTCCGAGACCCACCCCCACGCGGGCCCCGTGAGGAGGCCCACAGCCGAGGCGATCATGACGGCCGTCACGCCCGCCTCGCTGTCGCCGCGCGTGGCCTGGAGATAGCTCAGCATGTACACCGTGATGAGGAAGTAGACGCTGTTCTGCGCGACCCGCTGGGCGATCGTCACGAGGAGCGGGCGCCAGTGGTGCACGAAGATCTCGCGCACCGGTTGCGCCGCCGTGCGGCCCGCGGCCTTGAGCTCGCGGAACTCTTGCCCGTCGACGACCCCGAGGCGCACCCAGAGGCCGAGCGCGACGAGGAGGGCCGAGGCGAGGAACGGGATCCGCCAGCCGTACGCGAGGAACTGCTCGTTCGTCGTCAGCGCCTGCACGATCACGAAGGCGCCCGTGGCGAGGAGCATGCCGGCGGCCGACCCCACCTGGGTGAACGAGCCGAACAGCCCGCGGCGCGCGTCCGGCGCGTGCTCGACGGACAACAGGGCGGATCCGCCCCACTCGGCGCCCGCCGCGAAGCCCTGCACGAGCCGGAGCGCCACGAGCGCGGCCGGCGCGAGCCCGCCGATCGCGGCGTACGTCGGCAGGAGGCCGATGAGCGTCGAGGCGACGCCCATGAGCACGAGCGAGGCGACGAGCAGCGCCTTGCGCCCCACCCGATCGCCGAGGTGGCCCGCGACGATGCCGCCGACGGGGCGCGCGAGGAAGCCGACGGCGAGCGACGCGAACGAGGCGACGGTGCTCGCGAACGCGCTATCGGTCGGGAAGAACTGCGCGTTGAAGACGAGCGCGGCCGCCGTGCCGTAGAGGTAGAAGTCGTACCACTCGACGGTCGTCCCGGCGAAGGCCGAGACGAGCACGCGGCGGCGCATGCGCGCCGTCCCCGCGGGGGCGGAGGGACCGGGGGCCGTGAGCGTCATCGGTTCTCCTTCGCGGCGCGGGCGTCGCCGATCGCGTTGAGGCCCTCGGGCAGCACGCCGTTGATCCAGTAGTCGCCGATCGCGCGCGCCCGGAACGCGATGGGGTTGTGGGTCGCGACCGTCTGCGCGTTGCGCCAGTGGCGGTCGAGGCCCTTGGACACGGAGGTCGCGGAGGCGCCGACCGTGAGGAACAGGTCCTGGGCGGCGCCGAGCGCCAGCTCGGGCACGGAGACCTGCGCGTGCTCGACCGCGATCTCGGACGCGTGCACCTCGCGCGGCGTCTCCTCGGCCGAGTCCGGCCGACCCGCGGCGAGCGCGGCGGCCACGCCCTCGTCCAGCACCCGCGCGGTCTGGGCGACGATCGCCTCCGCGCTGTATGCCTTCGCGGCGATCCGCCCGACGGCCTCCTGGATGAGCGGATCCTCCCGGAACGGCATCCCGAGCCCCGTGTTGAAGGTGCGCGCCCGGCCCGCCACGAGCGCGGCCGCGTCGCGGCGCGCGGCGCGGGCGATGCCGGCGAGGACCGCGAGAAGGATGAGCTGGAAGTAGGCGGCCTCGTGGGTCGCGTCCGCCGAGCGCGGCACGCGATCCAGCAGGCCGTCCTCCTCGACCGCGACGCCCGAGAACACCGTCGTCCCCGTGCCGGTGAGCTTCTGCCCGAACCCATCCCAGTCGTCCCGGATCTCCACCCCGTCCGCGTCGGTCGCGACGACGGCGAACCGCCGCCCATCGCCGCCGTCGACGGCGGCGGACACGCGGGTGTAGTCGGCGAAGATCGTGCCGGTGGAGTAGAACTTCGTTCCCGTGAGCCGCGGCCCGTCGGGTCCGTCCGTGACGACGGTCTGGAGCGTGCCCAGGCGGTTCCCACCCTTCTCGGTCGACGCGTTGCCCACCGTCGCGCCGGCGAGGATCCGCTCGTACCACCGCGTCCGCACCCGCTCGGGCTGGAAGATTAGGGAGTCAACGAACCCCAGGTGCGAGCGGTACTGGTGCGCGACGTTCGAGTCGGCCTCCGCCAGGTCAACGAGCAGCCGCGTGGTCGTCTCGATGCTCGCGCCCGGGCCGCCGTACGACGTCGGCACGCGCAGCGTTCCCCACCCGGCCTCGTCGAGCGCGCGGATCTCGTCGAACGGCAGGCGCCGCTCGCGCTCGCGTTCGAGGGCGCCCTCGGCGATCCGCTCGAAGATCGGCCCGAAGTGCGCGCGGAGCGACGGGTAGTCGCTCGGCAGCGCGGGGCGGCGGGCGGGAGCCGGGGCGGCCGCGGCCGGCAGTGACGTCGTCATCGTGGTCCTTCCTCGCGAGGCGCGGATCCGCCCATCCTGGCGCGCGGCCGCGGCCGGTCGCCGCCCGCACCGCAACGCTCCGCAATGCTCCGCAACGGGGCGTCATGCGCCGTCGCGGGGCGTCACACGCCCTGGTGCGGTCGCGGGAACGGGTGTACCGGCCCCCGACGCACAGCAGACCGATAGCATCGAGCGGTGAGCGACGATTCCGGAGACAGACCCACCCACGCCCCCCGCTCACCCGGATGGGCGATCGTCGCCGCCCTCGCGTTCGCCGGCCTCAGCTCGGCGTTCATGTTCACGCTCGTCGTGCCGCTGCAGTCCGAGCTGCCGCACCTGCTCGACGCCTCCCGCGAGGACACCACGTGGGTCGTGACCATCACGCTGCTCGTGGCGGCGGTCGCGACGCCGATCTCCGGGCGCCTCGGCGACATGTACGGCAAGCGCCGCGTGATCCTTTACCTCCTCGTCGCGCTCATGGTCGGATCCCTCGTCGCGGCGCTCTCGCAGGACATCGTGGGCGTCATCGTCGGGCGCGGCCTGCAGGGCATCACGACCGGCGTCATCCCCCTCGGCATCGCGATCATGCGCGACGTGCTGCCGCCCGCGCGGCTCGGCACCGCGGTCGCGTTCATGAGCGCCACGATGGGCGTGGGCGGCGCCGTCGGCATGCCCGCCGCGGCATACATCGCGGAGAACTACGACTGGCACGCGCTCTTCTGGGCGTCGCTGGCGCTCGGGGTCGTGGGCTTCGTCGCGATCCGCCTGATCGTTCCGGAGGACACGCTGCTGTCCCCCGGCCGCCTCGACGTCCTGGGCGCGCTCGGGCTCGCGGTGGGACTCGCGGGCCTGCTCCTCTTCGTCTCGCGCGGCGCGGACTGGGGGTGGGGATCCCCGCTCGCGCTCGGATCCGTCACGATCGGCGTCGTCGCCCTCATCGCGTGGGGGGCCTATCAGCTGCGCACGCGCGAGCCGCTCGTCGACCTGCGCGTCGCCGCCCGGCCCGCGGTCCTCCTGACCAACCTCGCGGCGATCGGCATGGGATTCGCCCTGTTCGGATCCAACGTGTCCTTCCCGCAGCTGCTGGAGCTGCCGGAGGCGACGGGCATCGGGTTCGGGCTGACGATGATGGAGGCGGCCCTGTGCATCATGCCGTCGGGCCTCATCATGATGGTGCTCTCGCCCCTGTCGGGCCAGCTCGAGCGCGCGTTCGGGCCGCGGCCGCTGTTCACGATCGGCTGCGCGTTCATCGTCGTGGCGTACGTCTTCGTGCTCGTGCTCTCGAGCGAGGTCTGGCACATCGTCGTGGCGAACTGCATCATCGGCGTCGGGATCGCGTTCAGCTTCGCGGCCATGCCGATGATCATCATGCGCGCGGTCCCCGCCGACGAGACCGGCGTGTCCAACGGCCTGAACGCGCTGTTCCGCTCGGTCGGCACGTCAAGCGCGTCGGCCGTGATGGGCGGGGTGCTCGCCGCCATGAGCGTCGAGGTCGACGGCGTCGGCATGCCCACCGCCGAGGCGTTCCAGACGTGCTTCTGGATCGCGATCGCGGCCGCCATCGTCGCGACGGCGCTGACGCTGTTCATCCCGCGCGCGGCGTCGGACGCCGCGCGCGCCTGAGGGGTCAGGCCTCGACGAACAGGTAGCCGCGCTCCGCGTCGAAGCCCGCGATCGCGAGGCCGCGGCCCGTGAGGACGGCCATGTCGCGGCGCAGCCGCATGCGCCACTCGTGCGCCTCGGCCGGCGACTCCTCGCGCATGCGCTCGACGTCGACGGGGATGGCGACCGTCGCAACGACGGCGGACGCCTCGGGCGCCTTCGCGACCTCGGCGAGCGACCACTTCACGTCCAGCCGGTCGCTCTCGTCGCCCGCGTCGCCGCCGCCGAAGATGCCGTACTGGTTCACGGCGTACCCCGTCACGCGCGCGCCCAGCACGGTGAGGAAGAAGTGCGCGTTGCGCGCCACGAGCGGGTCGAAGGTCCAGGTCACGTGGCCGACGCCGTGCGCGAGCGCCCACTGGCGCTGGTGCTCCTTGAGCTCGCGGCCCCAGCCGCGCCCCCGGAACTCCGGCAGGAGCGCCGTGATGTGCGAGTGCATCGATCGCGAGGCGGGCTCCCCGAAAAAGGCGACCGACGCGCCCACCATGCGGCCCTCGTCGAACAGGCCCACGGCGTAGTTGCCGGCCTGCTGCAGCGCGCGCAGGGTCCCGGCGTCCACGACGCGCTCGGGACCGCGGATCGCGTCGAGCACCCCCTGCGCCTCGAGGATGAGTTCGACAGTGTCCAGGTCGCGGATCTCACGCATGTTCCCCAGCGTATGCCCCCGGGGGCGCGCGCCGCCCGCGCGCCCCGCCCCCTCCCCTTTCGTAGACTCGGGCCACGGCGGGAGGAGGCCGATCGGTGACGAGTCGCACGTGGTTCGCGTACGCGCGCCTCGCCGCCGCCGCGCTGTGCGGCGCGGCGCTCGTCCACCGACTCTTCTGGGGACTCGGCTCGCAGACCATCGCAGGCCAGAACTTTTTCGCGTACCTGACGATCCAGTCGAACGTCGCGTTCCTGGCCCTCGCGGCGACGGGCGGGGTCATCGCGCTCCGACGCGAGACGGATCCGGGCTGGCTCACGGACCTGCGCACGACGGTCCTCAGCTGGACGATCACGGCGGGGCTCGTCTTCGGCCTGCTCGTGTGGCAGGCCGGCGCGCGCGGGATCCCCATGACGGTGCCCTGGTCGGATCACGTGCTCCACTTCGTCCTGCCCGCGCTCTCCCTGATCGCGTGGATCCTCGGCCCGGGCGGGGGCGTGGCGCACTGGCGCCTCATCGCGTACGTGCTCGCCTTCCCGGTCGTGTGGGGGATCTTCACGCTCTGGCGCGGAGCGCAGATCGGCTGGTACCCGTACTACTTCCTCGACCTGCGCCAGGTCAGCGGCATCGGGGAGTTCCTCGCGACGTGCGCGTTCGCGCTCGGGGTGTTCGCGGGCGTCGCGAGCGGGCTGATCGCGCTCAGCCGGTGGCGCCGGGGCGCCGGATCCTGACCCCCGCACGCATGGGGACTTCTCCCCATCGCGACCGCGCGCGTCTGGCCTTAGCGTGTGTGGTGGGCGGTCCGGCCGGGCCGACGACACACGAGAAGGTGGGGGTGGATACCGATGAGCGATTTCGGTGCAACCTATGACGAGATGGAGTCGACGGCCACGAAGCTGGACGACGGCAAGGAGTCGATCGACTCGCTGCTGGACGAGCTGCAGGGCCACGTCGACGACCTCGTCGAGGACGGGTTCAAGACGGAGAAGGCGTCGGGCAAGTTCCGCGACGGCTACGAGGACCTCACGAACGGCATGAAGGAGGCCGCGGACGGCGTGACCGACATGGCCACGGCGCTGCGCGACATGGCGCAGGCGATCCGCGACCTCGACGACCAGCTCGCCGGCGGCTGAACCGCCGCACGCGAGAACCGCGAGAGGGGAGCCGGGCACGCGCCCGGCTCCCCTCTCGCGTCGGGGTCCTAGGCCCCGACGAACGGCGCGAGCGACTCGGCCGCGAGCGTGAGGAGCTCGTCGTCGCCGAGGTCCGCGACCGCCCGCGCGGCGGGCCCGCCGACAATGCCGACGAGGATCGGCTCGCCCGTCGCGGGCATCAGGTTGACCCACGAGCGAATCGTCGTGTCCGGAGACGCCTCGACCCCCGGCGTCGGGGACGGCGTGGGAGACGCGCTCTCCTCCGGGGTGAGCGGCCCCACGACATGCCAGAGGCCCGCCTCCGTCTCCCAGAACGGCTCGTCGAAGCGGAGCCAGACGACCTCGATCGCGCCCATCTCGAGCGCGGAGATGGCGCCGCGATGGGCGAACGGCAGGGGCGGATCGAAGGCGATCGCGTCGGTCTGCAGCACCCCGATCGGCACTGTCACGACGACGCGGTCAAAGGTCAGGGCCTCCCCCGTCGCCAGGCGCAGGCTCACCCCCGTGTCGTCGTAGATGACGCCGGACACGGGCGTCGAGTAGGTGACCGTGAGCCCGTCCAGCGGATCCGCGACGACCGCCGACACGTCCGCCGTCGCGGCCTCGAACTCGCCTCCCGGGAGCTCGGGCGCGAACCACGTCGACGCCGTCGCAGGGTCGATGCCCGTGAGCGCCGAGAGCCACGCGAGGTAGGCGCCCAGCGCGTCCGAGCCCGGCACGCCGGTGTCCGCGATGGCGTCGGCGAGCGCGACGTCGGCCGGCGCGTCCGACGCCTCCGCGATGGCCTCCGCGACGACCGTGCCATCGGAGAACGTCTCCTCGCCCCGGGCGCCGCGGGCCGCGGACTCCGCGACGGTCGCGAACGTCGCGCCGCCGAGGGCCATCTCCGTCGTCACCCCCGCGTCCTCGGCGCCGAACAACCAGGCGCCGCGCTGCGGCGGCACGGGCCAGTCCTCGTCCGCGGCCGTGGAAAGCCGCCCGCCCGCGGCGCGGCGCGCCTCGATCACCGTGACGTCGTAGCCAGCGTCGGCGAGGGTGCGCGCGGCGGTCGCGCCGGCGATCCCCGCCCCGATGACCGCGACGCGCTCGTCGGTCGTCGCGAGCGCGCTCAGATCGATCGCGACGCGTTCGCCCGAGGCCCGCGCGCCGGCCACGGTGCCCGGGCGGTCCGGATCCGTCGCGTCGCCCGCGAAGAACACCCGCTCCGCGACCGGCTCCGCGAGCGTGCGGAGGTCGGCGTCGGTCGCCCCGACGGGGCGCGTGACGCGCGAGCCCCGGGCGAACGGATCGGTCGCCCACTGCGACCGCACGAACGCGGCGGCCGCCGGCACCTCGCCGACGGGCGTCGGCGTCGCGCTCGGCGTGGCGCTTACGGAGGGATCCGGATCCGTCGTGCGCGGCGTGCAGGACGCGAGCAGCACGGCGAGGGCGCCCGCCCCGGCGCCCCGCAGCAGCGTGCGGCGCGTGAACCTCATGCGCGCCAGACTACCCGCGACGCGGCCGGGCCCTGGCGCCTCAGCCCGCGAGGCGCCGGAACCGGTCGGCCGCGCGGTTGCGGCGACTCGACGCGCCCTCGCCGTGCACGCGCCCGACCGCGAGAATCGCGCGCGCCAGCACCTCGTCCGGCTGCGTCTTGCGCGCCTGGTCGTCGGCGAGCATCTCCACGAGCGCCTCGACCTCGCTCTCGGCGCGCGCGGCCATGGGGAACCAGGGCAGCGCGCCCCGCCAGGCCTGGAACGACACGCGCAACACCTCGTGGCGCTGTTCGACGTGGGCCCGCTCGTGGGCGACGACGGCGGCGAGCTCGTCGTCGTCGAGCGCCTCGAAGAGGCCCCGGGAGAGCACGGTGACGGATCCGACGCCCCGCGGCAGGCAGTAGGCGACCGGCGCCTGATCGTCGAGAACGAGCGTGCGTTTGCGGTCGGGGTCGGGCTGGCTCAGAAGCAGGAGCAGCTGCAGGTGGCGGCGGCGCTGCCGCTCGAACACGATCACGGTGACGACGAGGTGCCCCACGAGGTACGCGGCGAGCGCCGCGGCGGGGATCCCCGCGATCCACGGGTGGCGCGGGAAGAAGGCGGTGCCGATGAGCCACAGCGCGCCGACCATGCTGAGGCCCCCGGCGAGCGCGATCGCCTGCCAGAGCAGGAGGGCGCGCACGGGGGCGCGCGCCGGCCAGGCGGCGCGCGACAGCACGATCGGCGCGGGCCACGCGAGGATCACGGCGACGACCGTGAGCGCGAGGCCCGCCGCGAGCGCGCCGAACGACATAGATCCAGCCTAGGCGCGCGCCGGACGCGTGGTTACGAGGCGCGGGCCAGGAGGTCGCGCAGGTAGGCCGCCTCCTCGGCGGACACGCCGCCGACGAAGCGCGCGAGGACGGCCGTGCGGTCGCCGGCGTCGCCGAGGACCTCGTGCATGAGCTCGGCCTGGTGCTCGGCGCGCGAGCCGACGGCGCGGTAGCGGTGCGGGCGCACCGACTTGTCGGGGGCGACGAAGCCCTTCTTCTCCAGGCGCGAGAGCACCGTGAGGACCGTGGTCGCGGCCATGTCGCGGCCGCGATCAGCCTCGATCGCGTCCTTGATGTCGTACGCGGTGAGCGCCTCGTCGGCGTCCCACAGCACGTCCATGACGCCGCGCTCCAGGTCTCCCAGTGTGCCCACGGCACCCCCCTCTGAGTCGTCGGGCCCGCGTCCCGCCATCCGCAAAAGCGGGCGTCAGCGGTCCTTTCCGCGGATCTCGCGCGGCGCGTATGCGCGGGCAAGACCCCTGGTGCGGGCGATGAAGTCTCCCTATTCTACCGCTCGTCGAGAAAAATCTACGACGCGTCGAAAAACTTCTACACTCTGTCGAAATTGCTTCTACACTCTGTAGAAGCGGTCAGTCCCATCGCCGCCCCATCGCCGGAGATCCGGCCCCCGACACACGAAGGAGCCCGCGTGGACGTTCTCGATATCGCCCGCTGGCAGTTCGGCATCACCACCGTCTACCACTTCCTGATGGTCCCCCTCACGCTGGGGCTCGGCATGAGCGTCGCGATCCTGCAGAGCGCGTGGGTCCGCACAGGGAACGAGAAGTTCCTGCGCGCCACCAAGTTCTGGGGAAAGCTCTACCTGATCAACTTCATCCTCGGTGTGGCCACCGGCCTCGTCCAGGAGTTCCAGTTCGGCATGGCCTGGAGCGAGTACTCGCGGTTCGTCGGCGACGTGTTCGGCGCCCCGCTCGCGCTCGAGGGCCTGCTCGCCTTCTTCGCCGAGTCGACCTTCCTCGGCGTCTGGATCTTCGGATGGGGCCGGCTGCGCAAGGGGATCCACCTCATGGCGCTCTGGCTGGCGGTGACCGGATCCTGGGTGTCCGCGTACTTCATCATCGTCGCGAACTCGTGGATGCAGCACCCCGTGGGCGTCGAGCTCGGCGACGACGGCCGGCCCGTCATGACGGACATCTGGGCCGTGCTGACCAACAACACCGCAATCGCCGCCTTCACGCACACGATCTTCGGCGCGCTCGTCGTCGCCGGCATGTTCCTGCTCGGCATCTCCTGGTACCACCTGTGGCGCCGCCGCCACGACGGCATCGACACGGTCGACGAGGCGGGCCGCGTCGTCGTCGGCGAGGGCGCCGCCCCCGGCCGCGATCGGACGGACCACGGCGTCTGGATCTGGTCGCTGCGCTTCGGTGCGGTCGTCGCAATCTTCGGCTTCCTCGGCACGGTCGTCACGGGCGATGTACAGGGCAAGCTCATGTACGAGCAGCAGCCGATGAAGATGGCCGCCGCCGAGGCCGCGTGCCACACGGGCGGATCCTTCTCGGTCCTCTCGCTCGGCGACCCCGGCGGGGACTGCGACGACGTCATCACGCTCATCGAGGTGCCCGGCGTCCTCGGATTCCTCGGCACGGGCGAGTGGGGCGCGGACATGCCGGGCATCACCGACCTCGAGCCCGAGTACGTCGACCAGTACGGCGCGACGATCCCCGATGAGGAGATCTACGGCGAGCGCGCCGGCAGCGAGGTCGACTACGTGCCCGTCATGTGGATCACGTACTGGGGCTTCCGCCTCATGATCGGCCTCGGCGGCATCGTCGCGGGCGCCGCGGTCATCGCCCTGTGGCTCACGCGCCGCGGCACCGTGCCGCGCTCGCCCTGGATCATGCGCCTCGCGATCCTCGGCATCGTCGCGCCGTTCGCCGCGAACATCGCGGGCTGGATCTTCACCGAGATGGGGCGCCAGCCGTTCGTCGTCGCGCCGAACCCGGATCCGTCCGGCATCGACGGGGTCTTCATGTTCACGGCGGCCGCCGTCTCCCCCGGAGTCACGGTGGGCGAGCTGCTCTTCTCCGTGATCTCACTCACGGCCGTCTACGGGGTGCTCCTCGTCGTCGAGCTCTTCCTGCTCGTGCGATACGTCCGCGGCGGCGTCGCGGCCGCGATGCCCGAGCTCACCCCCCACGAGGATCCGGACGATCCCGGATCCGGATCCCACCCCCGCCCCGGCGGCGACGTGCTCGCCTTCGCGTACTGACCCGGCTGACAAGGAGACATGCTCATGGACGTTCTTCCCGTCGTCTGGTTCGTCGCCATCGCGGTGCTCTGGGTCGGCTTCCTCGTGCTCGAGGGCTTCGATCTCGGCGTCGGCATGCACCTGCTCTTCTCCACGAAGGACGAGCGGGAGCGCCGCACGATGCTCAACACGATCGGCCCCGTGTGGGACGGAAACGAGGTCTGGCTCATCACGGCGGGCGCCGCGATCTTCGCGGCGTTCCCCCTCTGGTACGCCGCGCTGTTCTCGGCGCTCTACGTGCCGCTGACGATCACCCTCATCGCGCTGATTCTGCGCGCCGTGTCGATCGAGTACCGGGGCAAGGTGCACACCGAGAAGTGGGCGCGGTTCTGGACCTGGACCCTCGGGCTCGGATCCCTCGTCACGGCGTTCTGCATCGGCGCGGCCCTCGCGATCACCTCGACGGGCCTGCCGATCGACGCGAACGGCGATCGCGTGGGGCACCCGTTCGTGTGGCTCACGATCCCGGCCATCCTCGGCGGGCTCGGCGTCGTGGGCTTCGCGCTCGTGCACGGATCCACGTTCCTCGCGCTCAAGACCGAGGGCGCGATCCGAGAGCGGGCCGCACGCTTCAGCGGCACCTGGGCGCCGTTCCTGCTCCTTCCGGCCGCGGGATGGGCGCTCTGGGTGCAGTTCCTCCACGGCGGCACGATCTTCTCGTGGGCCCTCGTGGTCCTCGCCGTCGCGGGCGCCGCGTTCGGGTGGGTCTCCGCCCGCGCGCGCCGCGAGAAGCGAGCCTTCGCCGGCTACAGCGCGTTCATCGTCGCGGGCGCGGGCTCCATCTTCGCGGGCATGTTCCCCTACGTCCTGCCGTCGACGCTCGACGAGGCGTTCGGGCTCACCGCGTTCACCGCGTCGAGCGGCGACTACACGCTCACCGTCATGACGGTCGTCGCGGGCATCGGGCTGCCGATCATCATCGGCTACCAGGCCTGGTCGTACTGGGTGTTCCGCCAGCGCCTCACCCCGGGAATGATCCCCGAGGCGCACATCGTGCTCCCCGCGATCCTGCGCGCGAAGTAGCCCCGGGGGCGGGCGCGGGCGGATCCACAGGACCGCGCCCGCGCCCGCGGCGCATATCGGCACGGCGTGAGTGCGTCGTCCAGACCCATCCGGTAGGCATGGAAGCACTATGAGCATCGACCCCTGGCGTATCGAGGCCGCCCGCCCGAAGGAGCCGGCCCGTCGGCCGGACCTCGGGCCCCTCGGGAAGATCACCCTCTTCGCCCTCGGGGTGCTCGCCGCCCTCAAGGCCGTCGGCCTGGTCCTCGTGGCCGGCGCCGTCGCGGCGGGCGTCGTGGGCGTGCAGGCCGGATCCTTCGACGTGAGGCAGGTGCTCTGGCTCGGGTGCGGGGGCGCGATCCTCCGCGCGGTGGCCGGGTGGGGCACCCGCGTCCTCGCCCAGC
Source organism: Microbacterium excoecariae (assembly GCF_011326725.1). Classification (GTDB taxonomy): domain Bacteria; phylum Actinomycetota; class Actinomycetes; order Actinomycetales; family Microbacteriaceae; genus Microbacterium; species Microbacterium excoecariae. The sequence continues at coordinate 317,416 of NZ_JAANCO010000001.1, forward strand.
GCGCCGCGATCGACCTCAAGCGGACGATGCGCGGCCAGCTCTGGTGGCGCATCGCGCACGGCGACGCCGAGGGCGCCGCCGCAGCCGAGGCCGCGGGCGGCGAGCGGCCCACCGCGCCGGCGCGCATCTCGACGAGCCGCGAGGGCGAAGGATCCGTCGCCGTCCTGGCCACGGACGGGCTGGACGACCTCGATGAGTACTGCACCTCGAGCCTGCCCGCGACGGTCCAGGCGGCCGTCGTGCCGCTCGTCGTCGGGGCATGGATCCTCGGCGCCGACTGGGTGAGCGCTCTCGTGATCGTCCTGACGATCCCCCTCGTGCCCCTGTTCATGGTGCTCATCGGCCGGCACACGCAAGCGCGCACGGACGAGGCGCTCGGCGCGCTCACGACGCTCGCGAACCACATGACCGAGCTCGCGCGGGGCCTGCCCGTGCTCGTGGGGCTCGGGCGCGTCGACGAGCAGTCCCGCGCGCTCGAGGGGATCCAGCGCTCCTATCGACAGCGCACGCAGGAGACGCTCCGCTGGGCGTTCCTCTCCGCGCTCGCGCTCGAGCTCATCGCGACGATCTCCGTCGCGATCGTCGCCGTGTTCCTCGGCCTGCGCCTGCTGAACGGCACGGTCGGCCTCGAGGCGGCGCTCGTCGCGCTCATCCTGGCCCCCGAGTGCTTCGCCGCCGTGCGCGAGCTGGGCACGGCGTTCCACGCGTCGCAGAACGGGCTGTCGGCCCTCGCCCGCGTGCGGGAGATCCTGGGCGGCGCCCGCCGGTCGGACGTGCGCGGCTCCGAGCTGCCCGTCGTGGCCGACATCACGCAGCCGATCGACCTGCCGCTGACGAAGGACCTCCCGGAGCGCTTCGAGGCGCCGAAGGACTTCCCGACGCTCGAGGAGATCGCGGCCGGCACGGCGTGGGCCGACGAGCCCGCGCCGGCCGAGGAGCAGGATCCGCCCCCCATCGTCGTGCGCGACCTCACGGTGCACTACGCGGGGCGCGCGGAGCCGACGCTGTTCGGCTTCAGCGCCGAGATCGGCGAGATCACGGCGATCACGGGCCCGTCCGGCGCGGGCAAGTCGACGCTCCTGGGCGCCCTGACGGGCACCCTCCCCGCCGACGCCGAGTCGTCGGGCTGGGTCGTGGGCATCGACACGGAGCGCGTCGCGTGGGCGCCGCAGGCGCCGCACGCGTTCACCGCGACGCCGTGGGACGAGCTCGCGCTGTTCGGCGCGACCAACCCCGAGGCGTCGCTGCGCGAGCTGGGCCTCGCCCGCGTGGCCGACAGCTCGATCGCCGAGCTGAGCCCCGGCGAACTCCGCCGGCTCGCCGTCGCTCGCGCCCTCGCGCGGGTCGACCAGGGCGCGAGCGTGCTCGTACTCGACGAGCCGACGGCGCACCTCGACGCCGCGAGCGCCGACCGCGTCCGCGCCGCGATTCGGCGGCGCGCCGGCGAGGCGACCATCGTGCTGGCGACCCACGAGCCCGAGACGCTGGCCCTCGCCACGCGGCGCCTCGCGGTCGACGCGGCACGCGGCAGGCGCGAGGCGGCGCCAGCCGCGGCGCCCACCGCGCGCGGCGGATCCGTTACCGCGGCCCCCGCGGACGAGGAGCCGGCGAGCGGGACCGCCGAGCCGCCGACCACGACCGTCGGCATCCCCGTCATCACCGACCAGATCCGCCTCGTCGAACCCGCCCCCGAGAAGCTCCCCGCGCTGCGGGGCCCGCGCCACCGCGTGTTGCACGGGTCCGCGGCCCCGTCGCCCTGGCGCGCCCTCGGGCGCATCCTGCGGCCCGCGCGCGGGCGCTGGGCGCTGGGGATCCTCCTGGCCTTCGCCACGATCGCGATGGGCCTGTCGCTCACGGCCGTCTCGGGCTGGCTCATCGTGCGGGCCAGCGTCGAGGAGTACATCATGTACCTGCTCGTCGCGATCGTCGGCGTGCGGTTCTTCGGGATCGGGCGGGCCGTCTCGCGCTACGCGGAACGGCTCGTGACGCACGACGCCGCGTTCCGCGCGACCGACGCGCTCCGGCTGCGCCTGTGGCGGTCGATCGCCGCGCGCGGGGCGGGCTCGCGACGCCTCCTCGAGGGCGGATCCCCGCTCGACTACCTCGTGACGCTCTCCGACGACCTGCGAGACCAGCTGCCCCGCACGCTCCCGCCGCTCGCCGCCGGGGTCCTGGCCATCGCGGGCATCGCCGTCACGACGGGGTTCGTCGCCCCGCACCTCGCCCTCCTCGTCGCCGTGACCCTCGTGGTCGCGGCCGGGCTCGGCGTCGCGGCGGCGCTCGTCGCCGCGCGCGGCGCGAGCCGGGCCCGCGTGAGGGAGCGCTCGGCGCTCGTGCGCGGCACGGCCGCGCTCGCGAGCGCCGCGGACGACCTGCGCGCGAACGGGATCGCGGGGAGCGCCGTGGCGCGCCTCGAGGTGGCGGGGGCACGCCTGGCCGCGGCCGAGCGCCGGACCGCCTGGTCGGCGGGCCTCGGCAGCGCGGTCGTCGTCCTCGCCGCATCCGCCCTCGCCGTCGTCGTCCCCGCCGTCTCGGTCGGCGCTCCAGCCGAGCTCGTGTGCGTCGTGGCGCTGCTCGCGCTCGCGGCCGTCGAGCCGCTGGAGGGTTTGGTCGCCGCCGCGCACCGGCTGCCGACCCTGCGCGAGGTCGTGCGGCGCCTCAGCCCGCTGATGTCCGCCCCGACCCCCGTCTCGAGCGGCACGGCCGAGGCGCCGCAGCCGGTGCGGGAGGTGGCGCTCGCGGGGGTGGCCGCGCAGTACCCGGGGCAGGCGGATCCGGTCTTCCGCGGCGTCACGGGGACGGCGCGTGCCGGCGCGTGGCTCGTCGTGTCGGGGCGATCGGGCACGGGCAAGTCGACGCTGCTGTCGGTCGTCATGGGCGCGCTGCCCGCGACCGAGGGCGCCGTGACGGCCGACGGGGTTCCCCTCACCAACCTGTCGCTCGCCTCCTGGCGGCGACGCATCGCGTGGTGCCCGCAGGACGCGTACGTGTTCGACTCCTCGATCCGCGCCAACCTCCTCCTCGCCCGCGCGCGCGACGACGCACCGAGCGACGCGGACATGGCCGACGCGCTCCGCCGCGCGGGCCTTCAACGCCTGCTCGAGGCGCTCCCGGGCGGGCTCGACGCGGGCGTGGGGGCGGGCGGATCCGCCCTGTCCGGCGGCGAGCGCCAGCGGCTCGCCGTGGCGCGCGCGCTGCTCACGCGCGCGGACGTCATCCTCCTCGACGAGCCGACCGCGCACCTCGACGCGCCGACCGCGGCCGACATGATGGCCGACGTGCAGCGCGCGACCGCCGATCGTGTCGTGCTCCTCGTCAGCCACCGCGCGGACGACGTCGCCCTCGCGGGCGCCGAGCGCATCGAGCTGTGACGGGCCCCACGGCCCGCGTGCGGCATGATGGGCGGGTGAGCTCGCAGATCCCGACCCAGCCCGACCACGCCTGCCTCATCGTCCAGGGGCCCGACCGGCCCGGGCTCGTCGCGGCGATCACGAAGCTCATCGAGCGCGGATCCGGCAACATCGTCTCGCTCGACCAGTTCTCCTCGGATCCGTCCGGCGGCGACTTCTTCCAGCGCGTCGTCTTCCACCGCCCGGAGCTCGCGGCCGCGAAGCTCGACATCGAGGCCGACCTCGAGCGAACCCTGACGCCGCTCGGCATGACGTGGACGCTGCGCGACATGGGCACACCCAAGCGCATGGCGATTCTCGCCTCGCAGAGCGACCACTGCCTGCTGGACCTCCTGTGGCGCTACCGCCGCGGCGAGCTGCCCGTGTCGATCCCCATGGTCGTGTCGAACCACACGACGTCGGCGGAGGACGTGCGCGCGCTCGGCGTGCCGTTCTTCCACGTGCCGTCGCAGGCGGGGCCGGACAAGTCCGCCTCGGAGGCGGAGATCCTCTCGCTGCTGCGCGGCAACGTCGACTTCGTCGTCCTGGCGCGCTACATGCAGGTGCTCTCGAACGACTTCCTCGAGAAGGTGGGGGTGCCGGTCATCAACATCCACCACTCGTTCCTGCCGGCCTTCATCGGGGCGAACCCGTACAAGAAGGCGAAGGAGCGCGGGGTCAAGCTCATCGGCGCGACGAGCCACTATGTGACGGAGGACCTGGACGAGGGCCCCATCATCGAGCAGGACGTCGCGCGCGTGACGCACGCCGACTCGGCGGCCGACCTGCGCCGCCACGGCGCCGACGTCGAGCGCGCGGTCCTCAGCCGCGCCGTGCTCTGGCACGCGCAGGACCGCGTGATCCGGCACGGCAACCACACGATCGTCTTCGCGTAGCCCGCCGGACGGCGCCGGCCCGGGGCGAGGGTTCGCCCCGGGCCGGCGCCTGGCGTCACCAGATGGTCACGCGCGCGCCGGGCTCGAGCCACAGCGCGTCGGCGTCGGTCACGCCGAACTCCTCGTAGAACGCGTCGATGTTGCGCACGATCTGGTTGCAGCGGAACTCGTTCGGCGAGTGCGGGTCGACCGCGAGGAGGCGGATAGTCTCGGCGTCGCGGCCCTTCTGCTGCCACACCTGCGCCCACGAGAGGAAGACGCGCGACAGGCCCGAGAGGCCGTCGATCGTCTCGGGCTCCGCCCCCTCGAGCGACAGCGCGTAGGCCTTCAGCGCGATCCCGAGGCCGCCGAGGTCGCCGATGTTCTCGCCGATCGTGAGGGCGCCGTTGACGTGGTGCTCGGGGTCCAGCCCCTCCGGCGTGAGGGCCTCGTACTGGGCGATGAGGCTCGCCGTGCGCTCCTCGAACGCCGCGCGGTCGGCGTCGGTCCACCAGTTGTTGAGCGCGCCCGTGCCGTCGTACTGCGAGCCCTGGTCGTCGAATCCGTGCCCGATCTCGTGGCCGATCACGGCGCCGATCCCGCCGTAGTTGGCGGCCGCGTCGCGCTCGGGGTCGAAGAACGGGTACTGCAGGATCGCCGCGGGGAACACGATCTCGTTCATGAGCGGGTGGTAGTAGGCGTTGACCGTCTGCGGCGTCATGAGCCACTCCTCGCGGTCGATCGGCTGGCCGACCTTCGCGAGCTGGCGATCGTGCTCGAACGCGCTCGCCCGGCGGACGTTGCCGACCAGGTCTGCCGGGTCGATCTCGAGCGCGGCGTAGTCGACCCACTTCGTGGGGTAGCCGACCTTCGGCGTAAACGCATCGAGCTTCTCCAGCGCCCGCTCTCGGGTCGCGGGGCTCATCCACTCCAGCGTCTCGATCGAGCCGCGGTAGGCCTCGATAAGGTTCGCGACGAGCGCGTCGATCTCGGCCTTGGCCTGCGGCGGGAAGTGCCGCTCGACGTACACCCTGCCGATGGCCTCCCCCATGGCGCCCTCCGCGAGGCTGACGCCGCGCTTCCAGCGCTCGCGGTTCTCCGGCACGCCCTGCAGCGTGGTCCCCACGAAAGAGAAGTTCTCCGCGACGATCTCGTCGATCAGGTACGGCGCCGCGGCGCGGACGACCTTCCAGCGCAGCCACGCCTTCCAGTCCTCGAGCCGCTCGGCGGTCAGGAGCGTGCCGAGGCCCTCGAGGAAGGAGGGCTGGTAGACGGTCACCGCGTCGAAGGCGGCCGCTGATCCCCCGCCGAGGAGGCCGTCGAGCCACGGGGCCAGGTCGACGCCCACGAGCCCCTGCGCCTCGGCGAACGTCATGGGGTTGTAGGTCGCGACGGCGTCGCGGCTGCGCACGTTGTCCCAGTGGTGACTCGCCACCTCCGTCTCCAGGGCGAGGATCCGCTCGGCGTCGCCGGCCGGATCCGCCATGCCCGCGAGCGCGAGCATCCGCTCGACGTGCGCGCGGAAGGCGTCGCGGGTCTCGGCGAAGCGCTCTTCGCGGTAGTACTGCTCGTCCGGCAGCGAGATGCCCGACTGCACGAGGAAGGGGATGTACCGCGTGGGGTCGCCCGGGTCCGGCTCGACAAACACCCCGATGACGTTGCTGACGCCCTCGCGGTCGAGCGCGCCGACCGTGCGCAGGAATCCGGGCAGGTCGGTCACGGCCGCGACGCGCTCCAGCGGCTCGCGGATCGGGTCAAGGCCGCGGCGGGCGATCTCGGCCGTGTCCATGAAGCTCGTGAACAGATCGCCGACCTTGCGGGGCTCGGAGCCCTCCTCGGCCGCACGCGATTCCTCGACGATCTGCCGCACGTCCTTCTCGGCCTGCTCGGCGAGCTGATGGAAGGCGCCCCAGCGCGCCTTGTCGCTGGGGATGTCGGTGCGCTCGATCCAGGATCCGTTGACGTACCGGTAGAGGTCGTCCTGCGGGCGGATGGAGTCGGAGAATTCCTCGGTCGCGAGGCCAGCGGGAAGCGTCATGGCCTCCATCGTAGGTTCGCCCACCGACGTCGGCGCGCGCGGGCGGCGTCGGACGCCCGCCCTACGCTTATGCCATGGCCCCGCAGCGCACGCTCAACCGCGACATCCTCTGGCTCGCGGTGCCCGCGTTCGGGTCGCTCGTCGTCGAGCCGATCTTCCTCGCGCTCGACTCGGCCATGGTCGGCCACCTCGGCGTGGCCGAGCTGGCGGGCCTCGGCATCGCCTCGAGCGTGCTCCAGACCCTCGTCGGCCTGATGGTCTTCCTCGCCTACGCGACGACGCCGGCGGTCGCCCGCCTCCACGGCGCGGGCGACGACGCGCGGGCGGTCTCCCGCGGGATCGACGGGATGTGGCTCGCGGTCGGCATCGGCGCGGTCCTCGCGGTCGCGGGCTACGCCCTCGCGCCGTGGGCCGTCGGCCTGTTCGGGCCCACGCCCGAGGTGGCGGCGGAGGCCGAGGCCTACCTCGGGCTCAGCATGTGGGGGCTGCCCGCCATGCTCGTCGTCTTCGCCGCGACCGGTCTCCTGCGCGGGCTCCAGAACACCGTGACGCCGCTGTGGATCGCGGGGCTCGGCTTCGCCGCCAACGCGCTCCTCAACTGGCTGTTCATGTACGGCCTCGGCTGGGGCATCGCCGGATCCGCCGCCGGCACGGTCGCCGCGCAGTGGGGCATGGTCGTCGCGTACGCAGGCATCGCCGCGCGGCTCGCCAAGCGGCACCGATCCGCCGCCCTCCCCTCGCGCGCCGGCCTCGGCGGCACGGCCCTGACGGGCGGGTGGCTGCTCCTGCGCACGGTCGCGCTGCGCGCCGGCCTGCTCCTCACCGTCGCGGCCGCGACGGCGCTCGGCACCGAGGAGCTCGCGGGGTGGCAGATCGTCTTCACGATCGGATCCACGGCGGCCTTTGCGCTCGACGCGCTCGCGATCGCCGCGCAGGCCCTCATCGGGAAGTACCTCGGCTCGGGGGACGAGGCGAGCGTGCGGTACGTGCTCCGGCGCACCGTCGCCTGGGGCGCGTGGTGCGGCGTCGCGATCGGCCTGCTCATCGCGGGCCTCGCGCCCGTTCTCGGCGTCGCGTTCACCGGCGAGTGGGAGATGTCCTGGCTGACCCTCCCCGCGCTCGTCGCGATGGGCGCCCTGCAGCCGCTCGCGGGCGTCGTCTACGTCCTCGACGGCGTGCTCATGGGCGCGAACGACGCGCGCTATCTCGCCCTCGCGGGGGCCGTGAACCTCGTCCCGTTCCTCGCCTACCTGCTGATCCTGCTGATGGCGCGGCCGGCGGGGTCCTGGGGCCTCGTGGGCGTCGCGATCGCGTTCTTCGGCGTGCTCATGGGAATGCGGGCGTGGACGCTCGGCCGCCGGGTGCGCGGATCCGCGTGGCTGCGCCAGGCGGGGTGAGCCCCGGCCGGGCCTAGGCCCAGCGGCGGCACCACTCGTACATGACGACCGCGCCCGCGGCCGAGGCGTTGATGGACCGGGTCGAGCCGTACTGCGTGATCTCGATGTGGCTCGTGGCGGCCGCGAGCGCCTCCTCGGTGAGCCCCGGCCCCTCCTGACCGAAGAGGAACACGCAGCGCTCGGGGAGGTCCGCGCGGTCGACGGGCACGGCGTCGCCGACGTTGTCCACCGCGACGACGGGGATCCCCTCCGCCGCCGCCCACTCCCGGAACTCCGCGACGCTCGCGTGGTGCACGACGTGCTGGTAGCGGTCGGTGACCATGGCGCCGCGGCGATTCCAGCGCTTCCGGCCGACGATGTGGACGGTGTCGGCGAGGAACGCGTTCGCGCTGCGCACGATCGAGCCGATGTTCATGTCGTGCTGCCAGTTCTCGATCGCGACGTGGAACGAGTGCCGGCGCGTGTCGAGGTCCGCGACGATCGCGTCCATCCGCCAGTAGCGGTAGCCGTCGACGACGTTGCGGCTGTCGCCGGCCGCGAGCAGTTCGGGATCCCACCAGTCGCCGTCCGGCCACGTCCCCGGCCAGGGGCCGACGCCGTGGGTCGACTGCTCGCGGTGGGGCTCGGGCGCGGGGGTCTCGCTCACTCCCCCATCGTCCCACTCCCCGGGCGATTCGAATTTTTCGGTACACCGAAAAATGTGCCACACTGGCCGCATGACGCCCGCGACCGGCACCGCTGCCCCCCGATCCGCCTGGCTGCTCGGCCCCGCGCTCGTCGCCGGCGTCGCCTACCTGGATCCCGGTAACGTCGCGACCAACATGTCCGCGGGCGCGCGGTTCGGCTACCTGCTCGTCTGGGTCGTCGTCCTCGGCAACGCCATGGCGTGGCTCATCCAGTACCTCTCCGCGAAGCTCGGCGTCGTCACGGACCGCAGCCTCGCGGAGACGATCGGGGCGCGGATCCGCTCACCCTGGGCGCGCCGGGCGTACTGGGCGCAGGCCGAGCTCGTCGCGATGGCGACCGACGTCGCGGAGGTCATCGGCGGCGCCGTCGCGCTCTGGCTCCTCTTCGACGTGCCGCTCCTGGCCGGCGGCCTCATCACGGGCGCGGTCTCGATGGCGCTGCTCGCGATCCAGTCCCGCCGCGGGGCCCGGCCGTTCGAAACGGTCATCATCGGGCTCATGGCGATCATCGCGGTCGGCTTCACCGTCGGCGTCTTCGTGGGGCCGCCCGACGGCCCCTCGGTGCTCGCGGGGCTCGTGCCCCGCTTCGAGGGCGCGGACTCCGTGCTGCTCGCCGCCTCGATCCTCGGCGCCACGGTCATGCCCCACGCCATCTACGCGCACTCCGCGCTCGCGCGCGACCGGTTCGCGCGCGACGACCTCGGGGGCACCCCGCGGCCGGCGCGGATCCGCCGCCTCCTCCGCGCCACCCGATGGGACGTCACGATCGCGCTGGCGATCGCCGGCACGGTCAACCTCGCGATCCTCCTCCTCGGCGCGGCGAACCTGCCCGGCGTCCCGGGCACCGACAGCCTCGAGGGCGCGCACGCGGCGCTCGCCGACAGCCTCGGGCCCGCGATCGCGACGCTGTTCGCCGTGGGTCTCCTGGCGTCGGGCCTCGCCTCGACGTCGGTCGGCGCCTACGCCGGGTCCGAGATCATGCAGGGGCTCCTGCACGTCCGGATCCCCCTACTCGCGCGCCGCGGCATCACGCTCGTGCCCGCGCTCGGGATCCTCGCGATCGGCTACGACCCGACGACGGCCCTCATCCTCAGCCAGGTCGTGCTGTCGTTCGGGATCCCGTTCGCGCTCGTCCCGCTCGTCGTCATCACGGCCCAGCGGCGGACGCTCGGCGGCCACCGCAACCGCTGGTGGACCACGGGCCTCGGCGCACTCTTCAGCGCGTTCCTCATCGCGCTGAACGGCGTGCTCCTCTGGCTCACGTTCACGCCGTGAGCCAGACCGCCTCCCGCGCGCCCTCGGGGAGCTCGACGTCGCGGTCGCCGAGCGCGGCGCCCCGATCCGTCACGGTCAGCTCGCTCCCCACGTCGATGCCGCAGCTCGTAATGGCGCGCAGCAGCATCGGATCCCGGTCCAGGACCCGCAGCACGCGGCCCGTGTGCCCGGGCCCGGCGTCACCCAGGAGGACGAACGGCTCGCGCTCGACGGATCCGTCGGGGCGCGGGATCGCGTCGCCGTGCGGGTCGAACCGCGGGAAGCCGAGGCGCTCGTCGACGCCGGCGAGCAGCCGGTCGCTGACCGCGTGCTCGAGCACCTCGGCCTCGTCGTGCACCTCGTCCCACGTGTAGCCGAATTCGCGCACGAGCCACGTCTCGATGAGGCGGTGCCGCCGCGTCATCGCCACGGCCCGCGCGCGCCCCTCGTCCGTCAGCGTGACGGCCCGATACGGCTGATGCGACACGAGGCCCGAGGCGGCGAGCTTCTTGACCATCTCCGTCACGCTCGAGGGCGCGACGCCCAGCTTCGCGGCGAGCACGGACGGCGTGATCGGCGCGTCCTGCCACTCCGTGTGGGCGTAGATCGTCTTGAGATAGTCGTCGGCCGCGGGGCTCGTGGGCATGTCCCCAGCGTACGCGGGGCGGTTCAGCGGGCCGCCCGGGCCGCCTTCTCGAACGGCCAGGTCAGCCCGGCGAGGTGCTCGCACGCCTCCCAGAGCCGCGCGCGCACCTCCGGGTCCGACGACGTCGCCGACGGGCGCTGGCGCGCCGGCTCGCCGCGCGTAAGTAGCCGCGGCCCCCAGTACTCGCCGCCCTCGATCGACGGGTCCAGGAGCGCGCGGACGATCGGATCCGCGCCCGTGTCCTTGCCCTGCGCGATCGGGGCCTGCAGCCCGTCGCGTAGGCGCTTGAGGAGACCGGGCTCGTTCACGCCCGTGACCCGCGGCGAGCGCCCGCCGATCGAATAGCCGGGGTGGGCGACGACGCTGTCGACGGGAACGCCCGCGTCGCGCAGGCGCGCGTCGGCCTCGAACCCGAGGGCCTGGACGGCGACCTTCGACTGCACGTAGGCCTTCCACCCGCCGTAGCCGCTCTCGAGCTGCGGATCCTCCGGCGCGTACCGGCCGAGCAGGGTCGAGACGCTGCCGAGCCAGACCATGCGGGGGCGGTGACGCGGGGTGGCGGCCTTCGCGAGCTGCGTGAGCAGCTCGGCCCCGAGCACGAAGTGGCCGAGCGCGTTCGTGGCGAAGACGAGCTCGCGGCCGTCCCGCGTGGTCTCGCGCGCGTGCGGGGTGTGCACGACGCCCGCATTGAACACGACGCCGTCGAGGCGCGCGCGCTGGAAGAGGCCGCCCCGGACGCTGGCGGCCGCGGCGCGTATGGAACCGGGGTTCGCCACGTCGAGGAGCAGCGTCTCGACCGACGCGCCCGGCACGCGGGCCTCGAGCGCGTCGTGCGCCGCCTGGAGGCGGTTGGGGTGGCGGCCGCTCATGATCACGTGGGCGCCGGCGCGGGCGAGCTTCTCCGACGTGAAGAACCCGAGCCCCGCGTTCGCGCCGGTGACGAGGTAGCTGCGCCCGTCCTGGGGCGGCAGGTCCCGCGGATCCCAGGCGTCCGCCGCGCGTGTGCTCACGATGCGAGCGTAGGCCCGTCGTGTGTCCGGGGCGTTGCGGCACGCGGCGCGGGGGCGCCCCGGCGCGACACGCGGGGCGTTCCCCACGCCGGGCCCCGACGACCTACGCTTCAGTCATGGCGAGTCATGACGAGATCGAGTGCTGGCTGACCGACATGGACGGCGTGCTGGTGCACGAAAACCGCGCCATCCCGGGCGCCCCCGAGCTGCTGACCCAGTGGCGCGAGGACGGCACCCCGTTCCTCGTCCTCACGAACAACTCGATCTTCACCCCGCGCGACCTCTCCGCCCGCCTCCGCGCGAGCGGCATCGAGGTGCCCGAGGATCGCATCTGGACCTCCGCGCTCGCGACCGCGACCTTCCTGGGGAGCCAGTCCCCCGGCGGGACCGCGTACGTCGTCGGCGAGGCGGGGATCCTCACCGCCATGCACGAGGCGGGCTTCATCATGACCGAGTCGGATCCCGAATACGTCGTCATCGGCGAGACGCGCAACTACTCCTTCGAGGCGATCACCAAGGCGATCCGGCTCATCAACAACGGGGCCCGCTTCATCTCGACGAACCCCGACGCAACGGGGCCGTCGGCCGAGGGCCCGCTGCCCGCGACGGGCGCGATCAACGCGCTCATCACGAAGGCCACGAACCGCGAGCCCTACGTCGTCGGCAAGCCCAACCCGATGATGTTCCGCTCCGCGCTCAACCGGATCGGTGCGCACAGCGAGAACACGGGGATGATCGGCGACCGCATGGACACCGACATCGTCGCGGGCATCGAGGCCGGGCTGCACACGGTCCTCGTCATGAGCGGGATCAGCGACCAGCGCGAGATCGACCGCTACCCCTTCCGGCCGAGCGAGACGGTCGCGAGCGTGGCCGACCTCCTGCGGAAGCCCGCCGATGGGTGAGGCCTTTCTCGTCGTCGTCGCGCTGAGCTGCGTCGCCGCGATCGTCATGGGGATCCGGGCCCTCGGCCGCCTGAAGAACGGCCGCGACGACGACGACGCCTTCGGCCCGCGCCGCCCGCCGGAGTAGGGCGCGGCCTACGCGCGGAGCGCGAGCGCAGCCGCGCCGACGAGCGGGCCGTCGGGCCCGAGGCCGCTGCGGACGACGCGCGTGCGCGCCGCGTACGGCAGCACCGCCCAGTCGGCGAGCGAGGCCGCGACGAGCTCGACGTAATCGTCGCTCGCGAACGAGAAGCCGCCCGAGATCGCCACGACCTCGAGGTCGAGGAGGGTGGAGGCGTCGGCGAGCGCCCGCCCCACCGCGCGCGCCGAGCGCTCGATCGCCTCGCGCGCGACGCGGTCCGCGCGGCGCGCGTCGGCCGCCAGCTGCTCCCCCGTCGTGCCGCGCCAGCCCGCCAGCTGCGCCCACGTGACGCTCGCCGGGCCGGAGGCGATCTCCTCGAGCGTCAGCTCTCCCCCGTGCTCGGCCGCGTGCGTCTGACCGAGATGACCGGCGTTCCCCGAGGATCCGCCGACGGGGCGGCCGTCGACGACGATCCCGCCCCCCACGCCCGTCGACACGACGATCGACAGCGACGCGCGCGCGCCGGCGGCCGCGCCGAGCCACGCCTCGGCGAGCGCGAGCGCTCCCCCGTCGTGGCGGAGGACGACGCGAGGATCCGCCTGCCCCGTCGCGACGACGACGGCGTCGCGCACCGCCTCGGCGAGGGGAAAGCCCGCAAGGCCCGGCATGTTCACGGGCGCGATCGTGCCGGCGACGAGGTCCACGGGGCCGGCGGATCCGATCCCCGCCCCCGCGAGCGCGGCGCCCTGCGGGAGCGCGTCGAGGGCGTGCGCGACGACCGCGCTGACGGCCTGGCGCATCCCCGCGGGGTCGATCGCGCGCCCGGTCGGCTGGCGCGTGCGGCTGGCCGCGAGCACGGCGCCGGCCTCGTCGACCAGGGCGGCCTCGATCTTCGTGCCGCCGACGTCGACGGCGAGGGCAAAACGGGTCATGACGAAAAGCGTATCGACCGCGGGGCGGTCCGCCGCTCGCCGGGCGGAGCGCGCTACTGCGGGGCGAGCCCCAGGTCGTCCAGGTCGATCGCGGCGCGCCACTCGAGGCCCTCGGCCTCGATCGCGGCCTGCGCCCCCGTCTTGCGGTCGACGATGACGGCGACGGCCACCACCTCGGCGCCCGCGCGCCGCAGGGCCGCGACGGCCGTGAGGGCGGACTGGCCGGTCGTGGACGTGTCCTCGAGCACGACGACTCGCTTGCCCTCGACCTCGGCGCCCTCGATCTGGCGGCCGCGACCGTGGTCCTTCGGCTCCTTGCGGACGACGAACGCGTCCAGCGGGCGCGGCGTGGCGGCGGTCGCGTGCAGGACGGCGTTGGCGATGGGGTCCGCGCCGAGCGTCAGGCCGCCGACCGCGACCACGCCGTCGATGTCGGCGATGAGGTCGCTCATGATGCGGCCGATCGCGGGGGCCGCGCGGTGGTCGAGGGTGAGCTTGCGCATGTCCACGTAGTAGGTGGCCTGCTTGCCGCTCGAGAGCGTGAAGTCGCCGTGGAAGACCGCCTCGTCCGTGATGAGCTCGATGAGCTTCTGGCGGTCGTTCTCGGCAGCGGGCGTGGATGCGATGGCCATGCGGCCCAGTCTAGGCGGCCTCCGCCTCGTCGCCCGCGCCGTGCCCGTAGGCTGGCCGCATGGCAGAGCAGCCCCTCGAGGACTGGCTGGAGCGCCGCGCGCTCCCCCGGCCCGGCCTCTTTTCGGACGGATACGACCGCGACCACGTCGACCAGCGCCTGGACGAGGTGATCGCCCGGCTCCGCGCAGGCCGCGCCCTCACCGCGCTCGTCGACCGCCCCGACTTCCCCGCCGCGCCCCGCGCCCGGGCCTACGACCGGCGGGCCGTCGACGATCTCTTCGACAACCTCAAGTGGGGATCCGACCCGCGCGACTGAGGCGGATCCGCGAGCCGCCTAGGCTGGGGGTATGCGGATCGCGACCTGGAACGTCAACTCCGTCCGGGCGCGCGTCGATCGCGTCGTCTCCTTCGCGGAGCGCGCGGGCATCGATGTGCTCCTCATGCAGGAGATCAAGTGCAAGCCCCACCAGTTCCCCTTCGCGCCGTTCGAGGACGCGGGCTTTCACGTCGAGGCGCACGGGCTCAACCAGTGGAACGGCGTCGCGATCGCCAGCCGCCTGCCGCTCGAGGACGTGCAGTATTCCTTCCCCGGCATGCCCGGATTCCAGAAGGGGTATGAGGGCGACGACGCGCCGCTCGAGGCGCGCGCGATCTCCGCGCTCGTCGACGGCGCCCGGCTGTGGAGCCTCTACGTCCCCAACGGCCGCGGCCTCGACGACCCCCACTACGCCTACAAGCTGCACTTCTTCGAGAAGCTGCGCGACTACGTGCGAGACACGCTGCGGGCGGATCCGGACCTCCCCCTGGCCCTGACGGGCGACTTCAACGTCGCGCCGCTCGACGCCGACAACGGCGATCCGTCGATCGTCGAGGGCCAGACGACGCACGTCTCCCCCGCCGAGCGCGCCGCGTTCCGCTCCCTCGAGGAGGCCGGGCTCACCGACGTCGTGCGGCCGATCGTGCCGGACGGGTTCACCTTCTGGGACTACAAGCAGCTGCGCTTCCCGCGCAACGAGGGGCTGCGCATCGACTTCATCCTCGGCTCGCGCGCCTTCGCGGACGCCGTGGAGGGCGCGTCGATCGAGCGCGACGAGCGCAAGGGCGAGGGCCCGAGCGACCACGTCCCGGTCGTCGTCGACCTGAACCTCGACGGCGAGGACGAGGACGACCTGCCGATGATCTTCGGCTAGCCGAGCCCCCGGCGATGGGCCCAGACGACCGCGGCGACGCGGTCGCGGGATCCGGTCTTCTGCAGGATGTTCGAGACGTGGGTCTTCACCGTGGCCTCGCCGATGAACAGCCGCGCCGCGATCTCAGCGTTGCTCAGCGCGCCCGAGACAAGCCGCAGGACCTCGCGCTCCCGCTCGGTGAGATCCGCCGCCAGGAGCGGCTCGCCTGCGGCCGCGCCCGCCGCGTCGCCGTGCCGCGCGATGACCCGGCGGGTCACCTCGGGGGCGAGCAGCGCATCGCCCGAGGCCGCCACGCGCACCGCGTGCACGAGGTCCTCGGGGCGCGCGTTCTTCAGGAGGAACCCGCTCGCGCCGGCGTCGAGCGCCGCGAAGAGGTAGTCGTCGCGGTCGAAGGTCGTCACGATGACGACGCTCGCGGCGGATCCGGCCCGCACGATGCGGCGGGTCGCCTCGATGCCGTCCATGTCGGGCATCTGCACGTCCATGAACACGACGTCGGGGGCGAGGTGAGCGGCCCGCTCGACGGCCTCCGCCCCCGTCGCGGCCTCGCCCGCGATCTCGATGCCCGAGGCCTCGAGGATCATCCGAAAGCCCGCGCGCATCGTGGCGTGGTCGTCGACGAGGAGAACGCGGGGGCTCATGCGCTCCATCCTCCCCCGTCGGGCGCCTCCGCGAGCGGAACGCGGACCCGCACGAGGTACCCGCCGCCGTCGCGCGGCCCGGCCTCGAGGCGCGCGCCCATCGCCGTCGCGCGCTCGCGCATGCCGAGGGTGCCGAGCCCGGCGCGCGAGGCGAGCACGACCCGTCCCGTGTTCGCGACCTCGAGCTCGACGGCCCCCGCCTCGTGCCGCACGCGCACGTCGGCGCGCACGTTCGGGCCGCCGTGGCGACGCGCGTTGGTCAGCGCCTCCTGGGCGATGCGGAAGAGGTTCACCTGCACGAACGCCGGCACGCTCGCCTCCTCGCCCACAACCCGCAGCGTCGCCGGGGTCCCCGCCTCGTCGACGCCCCGCACGAGCGGATCCAGGCCCTCGAGCCCCAGCGTGGACGGCGCCTCGTCCTCCTCCGCGTCGCCGGAGCGCAGCGTGTCGAGGAGGTGCCGCAGCTCGCCGATCGCCTCGCGTGCGGAGGCCTCCACCGCCGCGAGCGCGCGCTTCGCGGCGGCCGGATCCGCGTCGACGACGGCGCGCGCGGCCCCCGCCTGCACCCCCATGGCCGACACGTGGTGCGCGACCACGTCGTGGAGCTCCCGCGCGATGCGCACGCGGTCGAGGGCGACGGCCTGCGCGGCGGCGAGCTCCTGCTGTTCCTCGAGCTGGCGGGTCCGCTCGGCGAGCGCCTGGCGGTTCAGCGCCGCGTCGTATGCCCGATCACCCATATAGAACGCGCCGCCGAAGAAGACGACGTTCACGAGCCACATGATGAGCATGTAGGCGAGCACGGGGGAGAGGACGCCCACGGCCGCGACGTCGGAGTTCGGGGCGTCCGTCGCCGCGCGGAACGTAGCGACGAGCATCCACACGAACATCGCGGCGATGATGCCGAGACGCGCATACAGCGCCCGGCGCCGGTTCTGCGACCACGCGCCGATCGTGTACATCGTGAGGAACAGCGCGACCTGCCCGACGTAGAGCTCGGGGACCCCCGCCTCCATTCCGACGATGTACACGACGTTCACGACGATCGCCACGGCGATCGGGAAGCGCCGCCGGACGACGAACGGGAGCGCGATGAGCGCGCCGTAGAGGATGCCCCAGCGCGCGTCGAGGCTCTCGGTTCCCATCAGCTGCGCGAAGAACCCCAGGACCGAGCTGAGGATGGCCGCCGCGAAGAGCCCGAGCCCGAGCCACACGTCGTTCCGCAGCTGCGCGGGGGTCGGCGGCTCGCGGACGAGCTCGGGGCGGGCGACGGCGGATCCGCCGGGGGACGAGGACATTCCCCCAGGCTAGGCGGGGCGGACCCCGCGCGCCTCCCTCTCTGGGGGGACCCCTTGTGCGCGCGGGGGGAGCGGGTCATCCTGGCAACGCGCAGGTGCGCACCGGGCCATCGGACACAGGGAGGTCGCCATGGCCGCCACCATTTTCGTGAATCTGCCCGTCGCCGACGTCGAGCGGACGAAGGCATTCTACGCGGCGCTCGGCGCCGAGATCGTGCCGGGCTTCTCGGACGAGACGACGGCGTGCGTCGACTGGGGCAGCGGGATCTTCTTCATGATGCTCTCGCGGGAGAGATTCGCCTCGTTCACGGCGGGCGGGCGGGTGCTCAGCCCCGCGGACGGCGTGGGGACCCTCATCGCGCTGGGCAAGGACTCGCGCGAGGAGGTCACCGCGATGCGGGAGACGGTCCTCGCGGCCGGCGGGGGCGAGTTCCGGCCCGCCGAGGACCACGGGTTCATGTACGGCGTGGCGATGACGGATCCGGACGGTCACGTCCTCGAGTTCTTCTGGATGGATCCGCGCGCCGCCGCGGGCGGCCAGTCCGCCTCCGGAAACGATCCGTTCACGGACGCCGAGGAGGAGGGCTGGCCCGCCCGGGAGGATGGTTAGGCGCGAGCCTTCTGCACGCGGCCCACGAGCGCGAGGAAGGCGCCGAGGTACTGCTCGAGGAACGCGCGGGTGCCCTCGTTCGTGACGGTGCCGTCCGCGTCGATGAGGCCGGGGGTCACCTGGATGAAGCCCTCCGGCTGGCCCATGACGATCGCGTTGACGTGGCTGAGGATCGCCTTGAGGTGCTGCTGCGCGGCGGCCGTGCTGATGGCGCCGGGGGAGGCGCCGATGACGGCGACGGGGGTGTCGCTAAAGGAGAAGTCGCCGTAGGGGCGGCTCGCCCACTCGATCGCGTTCTTGAGCACGCCCGGGATCGAGCGGTTGTACTCGGGGGTGACGATGATGACGCCGTCGACGCCCTCGATCGCGGCCTTGAAGTCGCTCGCGACCTGCGGGAAGTCCGCCTCGGCGTCGACCGAGTAGAACGGCAGGTTCTTGATCTCGAGCTCGACGAGCTCGACACCCTCCGGCGCGAGGTGCACGAGCGCTCCGGCGAGGCTGCGGTTGAGCGACTTCTCGGCGATCGAGCCGACGATGTAGCCAATCTTGGTCACGAAAACTTCTCCTAGCGTTGCGGTGGCGGCGCTGCGCCGCCGGTGAGCCCAACGGCGGATCCGCGCGGTGTATTCCCGCGCATGCTCCACCCGGGGGCGGATCCGCGTTCTCCACCCGCGGGCGGATGTGCGCCGCGGGCCGGATCCGTAGCGTCGGACTCATGCTCAATCTCACGGGAGTCACCAAGCGCTTCGGCGAACGCACGGTGCTCGACGACGTGTCCTTCACCGTCCCGCGCGGCCGTCTGACCGGCTTCGTCGGCGGCAACGGTGCGGGAAAGACCACGACCATGCGCATCGTGCTCGGCCTGCTGCGATCCGACGGCGGCGAGGTCGCGCTCGACGGCGCCCCGCTCTCGGCCGACGCGCGCCGCTTCTTCGGCTACATGCCGGAGGAGCGCGGCCTCTACCCGAAGATGAAGGTGCGCGAGCAGATCGCCTACCTCGCGCGGCTCCACGGCTTCGAGGGCCGGGAGGCGACGGACCGCGCGACGCGGATCCTGGAGCAGCTCGGCCTGGGGGAGCGGCTGAACGACGCGGTCGAGGCACTCTCGCTCGGCAACCAGCAGCGGGCGCAGATCGCGGCCGCGCTCGTGCACGACCCGGACGTCCTCATCCTCGACGAGCCCTTCAGCGGCCTCGACCCGATGGCCGTCGAGACGGTCGTCGGCGTGCTCCAGGAGCGCGCCGCCGCGGGCGCCGCCGTGCTGTTCTCCTCCCACCAGCTCGACGTCGTCGAGCGACTGTGCGATGACCTCGTGATCATCGCGGGCGGCGTCGTGCGCGCGCACGGGCCCCGCGAGGCGCTGCGCCAGGCGCACTCGGCCCCGCGGTTCGAGGTCGAGACGACCGGCGACGTCGGCTGGCTGCGCCACGAGCCCGGCGTGGAGGTCGTCTCCTTCGACGGCGGATCCGCCGTGTTCGACGTCGATGCGGACGACACGGCGCAGCGCGTCCTTCGCCGCCTCGTGGGGGAGGGATCCGTGTCCCGATTCGCCCCGCAACAGCCCACGCTCGCCCAGATCTTCCGAGAGGTCGTCCGATGAACGCCGCCCGCCCCGTCTCCCTGTCCCGCGCGACCGCGCTCGTCGCGCAGCGCGAGATCGTCACCCGCGTGCGCAGCAAGGCCTTTCTCGTCTCGACGGGGATCCTGCTCGTCGGCATCGTCGTGGCCTTCGTCGTGATGCAGCTGCTCGGCGACCGGCAGCAGACGACCTCGGTCGCCGCGCCGTCGGCTATCACGGCCGAGCTGCCGGACGGCTCCGGGATCGAAGTGACCACGACGGCGTCGGCCGAGGAGGCCCGCGCGCTCGTGGCGGAGGATGAGGTCGACGCGGCGGTCGTCGCGGACGGCGACTCGCCCGCGGGCGTGACGATCGTCGCGCAGACGGAGGCGCCCGAGGCCCTCGTCTCGGCGCTCTCGCTCGCGCCCACGGTCGAGCTCCTCGACCCCGACGGCGCCTGGTCCGCCCTGCGCTACATCATGGGGATCGCCTTCGGGGTCATCTTCATGGGCGCCGCGATGTCGTTCGGGATGCCCGTGGCGACGAGCGTGGTGGAGGAGAAGCAGACGCGCGTCGTGGAGATCCTCATCACCGCGATCCCCGCCCGCGCGCTGCTCGCCGGCAAGGTCCTGGGCAACACCGCGATGGCCTTCGCGCAGATCGCGCTCGTCGCGATCACGGTCTCCGGATCCCTGCTCGCGACGGGCCAGACCGAGATCCTCGCGGGCCTCGGGTCGCCGCTGCTCTGGTTCGCGCTGTTCTTCGTGACGGGCTTCCTGCTCATCGCGACGCTGTTCGCCGCGACGGGGGCGATGGTCTCGCGCCAGGAAGACATCAGCCAGACGATCTCGCCGATCCTCTACCTCGTGATGGCGCCGTACATGCTCGTTATCTTCTTCAGCAACAACCCGCTCGTCATGGCCATCATGTCCTACGTGCCGTTCTCCTCGCCCGTGTCGATGCCGATCCGGATGTTCTTCGGCGAGGCCGAATGGTGGGAGCCGATCGTCTCGATCGTTCTGTCCCTCGCGGCCTGCGTCGGCGTCGTCGCGCTGGCGGCGCGCATTTACGAGAACTCGCTCCTGCGCATGGGGGCGCGCGTGTCCTGGCGCGACGCCCTGGCGCGCTGAGGCGTCAGCCGATCGGGAGCGCGAAGGCCAGCGCGATGACCGCGCCGGCGGCGGCGAGCAGGGTCCATCCCCAGCGGCGGGCGGTCTGGGCCGCCTCGGCCGCGGAGAGCGGCTCGGGGCGCTCGGGATGCTGCGGATCCGGATCCGCGCCGCTCTCCTCGGGGAAGACCGGGCGCGGCCAGTGGCCGGCGACACCCTCGCGCGTCGCGCGTCGGCTGCCGCCGACCATCTGATCTCTCTCGGTCATTCCGGTGTCCCCCGGGCGCCAGCCTAAGAAGCACTCGCCGCGCTGTCTGTCCCCCATTCGGCCAGAATTCCGGTTCGTCGCCGGCTGACGGAATATTCGCGAAACGCCGTGGTTGTAGCCTCGCGTGGGCGCGATCCGCCCCCGAGACGACCTGCATAGGAGAGACACTGTGACCGCGACGACCCTCGACCGCACGGCCCCGACCGACGTTCCCGTCCTCGACATCCTCGCCGCGCGCTGGAGCCCGCGCGCGTACGACGAGACCGCGACGGTCGACGAGGGCGCCCTCGCCCGCGCGCTCGAGGCCGCCCGGTGGAGCCCCTCGGCGTACAACTCGCAGCCGTGGCGGTTCATCGTGGCGCGGCGCGGGTCCGAGGCATTCGCGGGCCTGTCGGCCGCGCTCGTCGAGTTCAACGCCGCGTGGGCGACGCGCGCCGGCGTGCTCATCGCGGCGATCGCCGAGACGGAGAACGAGGCGGGCCGCGCCAACGTCACCGCGCAGTACGACCTCGGCCAGGCGGTCGCGCACCTCTCGGTCCAGGCGCACCACGACGGCCTGTTCGTGCACCAGATGACGGGCTTCGACCCGGCGGTCGTCAGCGAGCGCTTCGACCTGGCGGACCGCTTCCGGCCGTTCACGCTCCTCGCCCTCGGCGAGGCGGGCGACCCCGAGATCCTTCCCGACGCGATGCGCGAGCGCGAGCTCGCCCCGCGCGAGCGCCGCGCGCTCGCCGAGACCGTTCTCGTCAACGACTGACCTCGCACACACGGCGCCCCCGTCCCCTTCGTGGGGACGGGGGCGCCGTGTGCCGCTCCGGCTACGCCGTCAGCGCGAGGTGCGTTCCCTCCGGCGCGACATCGACGCGCACCGTGTCCCCGTCGTGGATCCCGCCGGAGAGGATCGCCATCGCGAGGCGGTCCTGAATCTCCTTCTGGATGAGGCGGCGCAGGGGCCGGGCGCCGAACGCCGGGTCGTAGCCGCGCTCGGCCAGCCAGGCTCGCGCGTCGGGGGTCACGGCGAGCGTGAGCCGCCGATCCGCCAGGCGGCGCTGCAACAGGTCGACCTGCAGCTCCACGATCTGCGCGAGGTCGTCCTCGCCGAGCGCCTGGAAGACGACGATGTCGTCGAGCCGGTTGATGAACTCGGGCTTGAACGCGCGGTGCACGAGCTCGAGCACCTGCGTCCGCTTCTCCTCGGCGGCGATCGCCGGATCCACGAGGATGGGGGATCCGATGTTCGAGGTGAGGATGAGGATCGTGTTCTTGAAGTCCACGGTCCGACCCTGGCCGTCGGTGAGGCGGCCGTCGTCCATCACCTGGAGCAGCACGTCGAAGACCTCCGGGTGGGCCTTCTCCACCTCGTCGAGCAGCACGACGCTGTAGGGGCGCCGCCGCACGGCCTCGGTGAGCTGGCCGCCCTGGTCGTAGCCGACGTACCCCGGAGGGGCGCCGACGAGGCGGCTGACGGAGTGCTTCTCGCCGTACTCCGACATGTCGATGCGGATCATCGCCTGCTCGTCGTCGAAGAGGAACTCGGCGAGCGCCTTCGCGAGCTCGGTCTTGCCGACGCCCGTCGGGCCGAGGAACAGGAAGGATCCCGTCGGCCGGTTCGGGTCGCTGATGCCGGCGCGGGAGCGCCGCACGGCGTCCGACACGGCGGTCACCGCGTCCTTCTGGCCGATGAGGCGGCGACCGAGCTCGGCCTCCAGGTGGATGAGCTTCTCGCTCTCGCCCTGGAGAAGACGGCCGACGGGGATCCCCGTCCACGCCGCGATCACGCCCGCGATGTCCTCGTCCGTGACCTGGTCGCCCACCATGCGGTCGTCGGACTGCTCGGCGCGCTCCGCGTCAGCCAGCTCGCGCTCGAGCCCGGGAATCTCGCCGTAGAGCAGGCGCGAGGCGCGCTCGAGGTCGCCCTCGCGCTGCGCGCGCTCGGCCGAGCTGCGCGCGGCGTCGAGCCGCGTCTTGAGGTCTCCGACGCGGTTGAGCGTGGCGCGCTCGGCCTCCCACCTGGCCTGCAGGCCGGACAGCTCCTCCTCCTGCTGGGCGAGGGTCTCCCGCAGCGCCGCGAGGCGCTCCTTCGCGGCCGCGTCCTTCTCCTTCTTCAGCGCGAGCTCCTCGAGCTTCAGCCGGTCCACGTGCCGGCGCAGCTCGTCGATCTCGAGCGGCGCGGAGTCGATCTCCATGCGCAACCGGCTCGCCGCCTCGTCGATGAGGTCGATCGCCTTGTCCGGCAGCTGGCGGCTGGGGATGTAGCGATGCGACAGCGAGGCGGCGGCGACGAGCGCGCTGTCGCTGATGGCAACCTTGTGGTGCGCCTCGTAGCGCTCCTTCAGGCCGCGCAGGATCGCGATCGTGTCGGCGGCGCTCGGCTCGCCGACGTAGACCTGCTGGAAGCGCCGCTCGAGCGCCGCGTCCTTCTCGATGAACTCGCGGTACTCGTTGAGCGTCGTCGCGCCGATCATGCGCAGCTCCCCGCGCGCGAGCATCGGCTTGAGCATGTTCGCCGCTGCGACGGATCCCTCGCCGCCGCCCGCGCCCATGAGCACGTGCAGCTCGTCGATGAAGGTGATCACGCGCCCCTCGGACTGGGTGATCTCCTGCAGCACCTTCTTGAGGCGCTCCTCGAACTGGCCGCGGTACATCGCGCCCGCGACGAGCGCGGAGATGTCGAGGGCGATCAGCTCCTTGCCCGCGAGGCTCTCCGCCACGTCGCCCGCCACGATCCGCTGCGCCAGCCCCTCGACGACGGCCGTCTTGCCGACGCCGGGCTCCCCGATCAGGACGGGGTTGTTCTTCGTGCGGCGGGTGAGCACCTGGCTCACGCGACGGATCTCGCTGTCGCGTCCAATGACCGGGTCGAGCTTGCCGCTGCGGGCGCGCTCGGTGAGGTTGATGCCGAACTGCTCGAGGGCGCTCTGCTCCTCCTGTTGCGGCACCTGGTTCGCGGGCATGGGGTCCTCCTTGTGTCAGCCGGCGATAAAACTTGAGTCGTGCAGACTCAACTTTACCACCCGCGCCCGCGACGCGCCACGCTACGCGGCCGGCGCGGCCTCCCGCGGGGCGGGCTCCGCGCACCGGAAGCGGTCGCGGTAGGCGGTCGGCGTGAGGCCGAGGACGCGGGCGAAGTTCTGACGCAGCACGGCCGCGGATCCGAACCCCGAATCGGCGGCGATGCGCTCCAGCGAGAAGTCGGTCTGCTCGAGCAGGCGCTGCGCGTGCAGCACCCGCTGGCGCGCCAGCCACGCCGCCGGCGTCGCGCCGAAGTCCCGCTTGAACCGCCGGGCGAACGTCCGCGGCGACATGTGCGCGCGCGCCGCGAGCTCCTCCACGCCGAGCTCCTGGTCGAGCCGGTCGAGCGCCCAGTCCGCGACGGGCGCCAGCGACGCCCCGGCATGCTCCGGGAGCGGGCGGGCGATGAACTGAGCCTGGCCGCCGTCCCGCTGCGGGGGGACGACCATGCGCCGCGCGATCTCGTTCGCCGCCTCCGCCCCGATCTCCTGCCGCAGGAGGTGCAGGCTCGCGTCGATGCCCGCGGCCGTGCCGGCGCTCGTGATGATCCGCCCCTCCTGCACGTAGAGCACGTCGGGGTCCACCTCGATGGTCGGATACATCGTGGCGAGGCGATCGGCGTGCATCCAGTGCGTCGTCGCGCGCCGGCCGTCCAACACACCCGCGTCCGCCAGGGTGAACGCCCCGCTGCACACGCTAAGCACCCAGGCCCCGCGCGCGACGGCGCGGCGGACGACGTCGCGCACGCGCGGATCCTGACCGCCCCAGAACGCGCGCGGCGTCGCGGCGACCACGACGACGTCCGCGACGTCCGCGAACGCGAGATCCTCGTCGACGAGGAGGGAGAAGCCGAAGTCCGTGCCGATGCGGCCCGGCACGGGCGTCACGACGCGGAAGTCGAACACGGGGAGCCCCTGCGCCGAGCGATCGAGCCCGAACGCCTCGCACGCGACCCCGAACTCGAAGGGCGCGAGGCCCTCCTGGGCGATACACGCCACGGTGTGAATCACGGGTGCCTCCCCATTGGCAGAAATCACGCGAACAGTGTCGATCGTGCCACTCGTGGCAGGATCCGCGCAACCGTAGCGTTTCTGCCATGATCGTCGCCGGAATCGCCTTCGCCCTCCTCGCCCTCGCGGGGCTCGCCGCCACCCTCTTCGCGCTGCCGGGAGACGGCTACGGGCTGCCGCGTCACGGAACCGACGACCGGCCGCACGGGCGATAGCTCAGCGGCCGAGGACGCGGGCGTAGATCGCGATCATCGCGGCGGTGCGGGACGACTGCAGGAACTCGGCCCGCACGCGCGCGGAGGGCTCCGGCGCGGTGCCCTCCGCCAGGTCGGCCGCCGCGCGCGCGAGCGCCGCGGCGAGCGCCGCGACCCGGCCGCGCTCGTCCGCGGCGGACGCGACCTCCCAGCACGCCCCGTCGAGCTCCCGGGCCACGTCCGGGTCGCTCACGATCGCCGGCGTGCCGAGCTGCGCGGCCTCGAACGGCGTCATTCCCTGCGTCTCGAATCCGATCGAGGTCTGCACGAGGGCCGCGGATCCCGCGATCCGCGCGAGCGTCTCGCGGTACGGCAGGCGCCCCGCGAACGTCACGCGATCCGCGATCCCGCGCTCGCGGACCAGGCGCTCCGCCGCGTTCCTCTCGAAGCCGGATCCGATGACCTCGACCGGCAGAACGATGCCGCTGTCCGCGTAGGCGGCGAGGAACGGCAACAGCCGCTTCTCGGGGCTCATCCGCCCCACCCAGACGAGGCCGCCGCGGGTCTCAGGCGGCGCGACGGCCGCCAGCGCGTCGTCGTCGATTCCGTTCCACACGACGTCGACGGGGGAGAAGACGCCGTGCTCCTCGAGGCGCCGCGCGAAGTGCTGCGAGGGGGCGGTCACGGCGCCCGCGCCCGCGGCGAGGCCGCGGAGGTACCCCCACCCGTCGGATCCGGGCCCCGACCCCGGGAGCGCCCGCCGCCGCCACGCGTTGAGGAGCCGCAGCGCGAGCCGCGGCGCCGGAACCGTCGCCGCGAGCCCGACGTCGACGCGGTTGTGCATTGTGTGCACGACGGGGATCCGCAGGCGCCGGGCCAGGCGGTACCCGAGCACCGCGCCCCAGTAGTCGGCCTGGACGTGCACGAGATCGGGGAGCGGGGCGCCCGCCGCGACGCGGCGCGCGATCCCCCGCTCGGCCGCGGCGAGTGCCCGGCGGCCGGGCCAGAGGGCCGAGTACTCGCGATCCGTCGGCACCGCGATCGACGGCAGGTCCACGTACCCCTCGTCCGCGGCGCCCGGGAGGCCGTGCCCGTGCCGCCGCGGCGCGACGATCGTGACCGTGTGCCCCGCGCGCTCAAGGAAGGTCCGCTGCAGCCGCATCGCCACCTGGGCGCCGCCCGACGTCTCGACGTGCTGGTCGGCGAACATCACGACGTGCATGCGCGCCCCTCTCGCCCGCGGCCTCAGGCCGGGAGCTCCTCGCCGCGGTACAGCGCCTCGAACGTGTCGAGCGTGCGCGTGATGTCGTGCACCGCGACGAGGCTGAGCGAGGCGCGCTGCATCCGCTCGTACTCGCGGGGGCTCGCCTCCAGGACCGCGCGGATCCGCTCCGTCAGCGCGGGCACGTCGCCCGGCGGGAACAGGAAGCCGTTCTCGCCGTCGCTCACGAGGTGGGGGAGGGCCACGGCGTCGGCGGCGACGATCGGGAGCCCGGAGGCCATCGCCTCCATCGTGGCGATGGACTGGAGCTCGGCGATCGACGCGATCGCGAACACCGAGGCGCGGGTCAACGTCGCGCGGAGCTCGTCGTCCGAGACGTGGCCGTGGAACTCGACCCGGTCCGCGATCCCCAGCTCGGCCGCGAGGGCCTCGAGCGCGGCGCGCTGGTCGCCATCGCCCACGAGCTCGACCGTGACGCCGTCGAGGGCGGCGGCCGCCCGCAGGATGTCCTCGACCCGCTTCTCGCTCGTGAGCCGGCCGACGAAGGCGATCCGCCGCTCGGCGCGCGGCGAGAGGTCGGGCGTGTACCGCGACATATCGATCCCGCAGCTGACGGGGATGACGCCGGCGACGTCGACGGTCTTCTCGAGATAGTCCGCGGCCTTACGCGTGGGCGTGGTGACCGCCGCGCACATGCCGAAGGTGCGCCGCGCGTCGGCCCACTCCTCGCGCACGAGGAAGCGATTGAACCACTCGGGCGCCCGCGTGAAGTCGAGGATGTTCTCCGGCATGACGTGGTTCGTCGCGATCACGGGGATGCCGCGCTTGCGGGCCTCGCGGGCGAGGCCGCGGCCGATGACGATGTGCGACTGGATGTGCACGACGTCGGGGCGCACAAGGTCCAGCACACGGCGCGCGTAGTGCTTCGAGCGCCACGGCCACACGAAGCGCAGCCACTCGTGCCAGGGGAGGGGGACCGCCGGCAGGCGATGGACCGTCACCGCCTCGCCCTCGATCACCTCCGTGCCGGGGCGCGCCCGGCGGTAGACCTGGTTCGGCGCGCTCACGTGCACGTCGTGGCCGCGCTGGACGAGGCCCGCCGCGAGGCGCTCCGCGAACCGCGCCGCGCCGTTGATGTCGGGCGAAAACGTGTCGCAGCCCAGGAGGACCGTCAGCGGGCGGCGAGGCGTGGAATCGGGCACGAGCGCCACGCTACCGGCGGCCCCGTGAGAATCCCGCAGGCGCCCCCGGCATTCGGGGGTTACCCAGACGGGTTCTCGGCCCACCACGCCACGAGTCGGCGCTCGGCCTCCTCTGGCCCCAGCGGACCCTCGTCCAGGCGCAGGTCCATGAGGAAGCGGTACGCGCGTCCCACGTCCGGGCCGGGCGAGATGCCCAGGATCTGCTGGATCCGGTTGCCGTCGATGTCGGGCCGAATCGCGTCGATCTCCTCCTGCTCGCGCAGGTGCACGATGCGGCTCTCGATGTCGTCGTACGCGGACGCCAGCCGGCGCGCCTTGCGCTGATTGCGCGTGGTGACGTCGGCGCGGGTGAGGATGTGCAGGCGCTCGAGCTCTGGGCCCGCATCGCGCACGTAGCGCCGCACGGCCGAGTCGGTCCACGCGCCTTCCGCGTATCCGAAGAAGCGCAGGTGCAGCTCGATGAGCCGCGCGACCGAGGAGATCGTCGCCGAGTCGTACTTCAGCCGCGTCAGGCGCTTTTTCGCCATGCGGGATCCCACGATGTCGTGGTGGTGGAAGCTCACGGCGCCGCCCGGCTCGAGCTTGCGCGTGCGGGGCTTGCCGATGTCGTGCAGCAGCGCGGCGAGCCGCAGCGCGACGTCGGGGGCGGCGTCCGGGGTCCGCTCGCGCTCGAGGTCGATCGCCTGCTGGAGCACGGTCAGGGAGTGCTCGTAGACGTCCTTGTGGTGGTGGTGCTCGTCGACCTCGAGGCGCATGTCGCCGAGCTCCGGGAGGAACTCGCCCGAGAGCCCCGTGTCAACCATGACGCGCACGCCCCGGACCGGATCCGTCTCCGCGAGGGTGCGGGAGAGCTCCGCCTGGATCCGTTCGGCGCTCACGATCGACAGCGTGCCCGTGAGCTCCTCGAGCGCCTGGCGCGTTGCGGCCTCGACGTCAAAGCCGAGCTGCGCCGAAAACCGGGCCGCCCGGAGCATCCGCAACGGGTCGTCGCCGAAGCTCACGCGCGGATCGATCGGGGTGCGCAGGGTCCCGGCGACGAGATCCTCGACGCCGCCGGTCGGATCCACGAGCCGCACCTCCGGCACCGCGAGCGCCATGGCGTTGACCGTGAAGTCGCGGCGCGCGAGGTCGCCCTCGAGGCTGTCGCCGAACGCGACGACCGGCTTGCGGGTCTCGCCGTCGTAGGTGTCGGCCCGGTAGGTCGTGATCTCGACCTGCTCGCCGCGCACGCGCGCGCCGATCGTGCCGAACGCGCGGCCGATGTCCCACTGCGCCGTCGAGATGGGCGTGACGATCCGGAGGATGTCGTCGGGCCGGGCGCTCGTCGTGAAGTCGAGGTCGTGGGTGGCGCGCCCGAGCAGCGCGTCGCGCACGGGCCCCCCGACGATGGCGAGCTCGTGCCCGGCGGCCGCGAAGGCGCGGGCGAGCTCGGCGACGACGGGATTCTCAGCGAGGTCGCCGAGGCGCGCGAGTCCGGCGGCCATGTTGAGCATGGGTTCCAGCGTACTGGGGGCGCCTGGTGGGCCGCCGGGCGATTAGCCTCGAGGCATGCGGGCAACCCTTCTCTACGGCGAACGTGACATCCGATCCGAGCAGGTCCCGGATCCGGTCCTCAGCGGCACCGGGCGCGACGCGGTCGTGCGCGTCACGGCCGCGTGCGTGTGCGGATCCGACCTCTGGCCCTACCGCGGCGTGACGCACCCCGACGTCCCCCGGCGCATCGGGCACGAGTTCGTCGGCGTCGTCGAGGAGGTCGCCGCCGGCGTCACCCGTGTGCGGGTGGGCGACACGGTGATCGCGCCCTTCTACGACTGCTGCGGCGTGTGCGCGAACTGCGTCCGCGGCGTCACGACCTCGTGCCTCGAGCTCGGCTGGTGGGGCGGCGAGGACCACTGGGGCCACGCGACCGACGGCGGCCAGGGCGAGTTCGTGCGCGTGCCCCACGCCGACGGGACGCTGCAGGTCGTGCCGGGCACCCCGGATCCGGAGCTCATTCCGAGCCTGTTGACCCTCAGCGACGTGTTTCTCACGGGACACCACGCGGCCGTCTCGGGCGGTGTGGGGCCCGGCTCGACCGTCGCGGTCGTCGGGGACGGCGCCGTGGGCCTGTCCGCGGTGCTCGCGGCCCGGCGGCTGGGCGCGGAGCGGATCGTCGCGATGTCGCGCCACGCGGACCGGCAGGCCGTGGCGCGCTCCTTCGGGGCGACCGACGTCGTCGCCGAGCGCGGGGACGAGGGCGTCGCCATCCTGAAGGACATGTTCGACGGCATCGGCCCGGACGCGGTCCTCGAGTGCGTCGGCACGAAGGAGTCGATGGACCAGGCGCTGCGCTCGGCCCGCCCCGGCGGCCAGGTC
This sequence comes from Microbacterium excoecariae, assembly GCF_011326725.1. Classification (GTDB taxonomy): domain Bacteria; phylum Actinomycetota; class Actinomycetes; order Actinomycetales; family Microbacteriaceae; genus Microbacterium; species Microbacterium excoecariae. The sequence goes on from NZ_JAANCO010000001.1 coordinate 346,968, forward strand.
GGGTTCGTCGGGGTCCCGAACGGCGGCCCGGAGCTGCCGATGCGCACGATGTTCTCGACGAACGTCGGCGTCCGGGGCGGGGTCGCCCCCGTGCGCAGCTACGTCGAGGAGATCCTGCCCGAGGTGCTCGACGGATCCCTCGCCCCCGGCGCCGTCTTCGACCGTGAGTTCGCGCTCTCCGACGCGGCAGACGCCTACCGCGCGATGGACGAGCGCCGCACGATCAAGGCGCTGCTGCGCCCGTAGGGGCCGGGGCCCGCCGTTGCCGCGGGCCCCGACCTCGTTAGGCCGCCGACCAGCCGCCGTCGGAGGGCAGGATGACGCCGTTGAGGTTCGTCGCGTCATCGCTCAGGAGGAACGAGATCGACGCGGCGAGCTGCGACGCCTGCGCGATCGAGGGGATCGCCGCCATGCCGCGCTGGATCCGCGGCGCCGCGAACTCCGAGGCGAACGGCGCCTCGATGCCCGTGGCCACCGCGCCCGGCGCGACGGCGTTGATGCGCAAGCCGGAGAGCGCGTAGAGGTAGGCCGAGCTCTTCGTCATGCCGACGACGGCGTGCTTCGAGGCGGTGTAGGCCGTGCCGGCGGCGGATCCGCGCAGCCCCGCCTCGCTCGCGACGTTGACGATGCTGCCCGCGCCGCGCTCCAGCATGCCCGGGATGACGGCCTTCATGAGGAGGAAGGATCCCGTCACGTTCACGGCGAAGACCTTCTCCCAGAGCGCGTCCTCGACCTCGTGCACGGGCTGCATGCGGTCCATGATCCCCGCGACGTTCGCGAGGCCGTCGATGCGCTCGCCCGCGGCCTCGACGATGCGCGCGATCGCGGCGGCGTCGGTGATGTTCGCCTCGACCGTGACGACGTCCGCGTCGCCGTGCTCGGCGGCGAAGGCGGCGAGGCCCTCGGCGCTCATGTCCACCGCGATGACCCGACCACCCTCGCGCGCGATGCGCGACGCGGTCGCCCGTCCGATGCCGCTCCCGGCGCCCGTGACGATGATCGTGCGGCCCGCGAACCGGCCGGAGATGACCTCTTCGTCCCACTCCTGCAGGGCGGGTCCCTGCGCAGCCATGTCGCTCATGTGTTGGTCCTTTCGGGTATGCCCCGCGGCCGGGGCGCGCGTGACGCCGTCGAGCGACGACGCCTACCGGACATCTCTGTCCGGTTATAGGCTACGCCTCATGCCCGCGCCCCGCCAGACCCCCGCCAACCGCGGCCCCGCCGCCGCGGCCGAGAACCGGCGGGCGCTCCTGGCCGCCGCGCGCGAGCTGTTCGCCGAGGAGGGCTACCAGGTGCCCTTCAGTGCCATCGCGCGGCGCGCGGGCGTCGGGCAGGCCTCGCTGTATCGCCACTTCCCGACCAAGGCCGACCTCGCGGTGGCGCTGTTCGACGAGAACCTGGGCACCCTCGACGGACTCGACCTCGGCATCCGCGGCTTCCTCGAGCGGATCGCGGCGCAGGCCCGCGTCTCGGCGTCGATCCTTGAGGCGCTGCGCGCCCGGCCCGCCGGCGGCGCCGCGCTCGATGGGCGGCTCCGCGCGATCATCGGCGCGGTTCTCGCGCGCGGGGAGGCGGATCCGTCCGTCACGGTCGACGACGTCGCGACCGCGACGAGCATGGTCGCGCTCCACGTCGCACTGCAGCCGGACGACGCCCGCGCGGCCGAGCGCGCCGTCGACCTGGCCGTGCGCGCGCTCGCGCCGGGCGCGGGCCGCTGACCCGGGGGATCAGCGGCCCGCGTATCCGCTCAGTCATGGACGACCGAGATGGTCACGGGGATGTTGCCCCGCGTGGCGTTGCTGTACGGGCACACCTGGTGCGCCGCGTCCGCGAGCCCCTGCGCGATCTCGTGCTCGACGTCGGGGATGACGACCTCGAGCTCGACCGCGAGCGCGAAGCCGCCCTCCCCGTTCGAGCCGATCGAGACCCGACCGCCGACCGACGAGCCGTCGATCGAGACCTTCTGCCCGCGCGCCACGGCCTGCAGGGCCGAATGGAAACACGCGGCGTAGCCAGCCGCGAACAGCTGCTCGGGGTTCGCGCCGTTGCCGGATCCGCCCATCGCCTTCGGAACGGCGAGGTCGAAGTCGAGGTCCGTGCCCGCGACCGCGACGCGGCCGTCGCGGCCCGCGCCCGTGGCGAGTGCTTCTGTCGTGTAAAGAGCGTCCATGACCCCAGGCTGGTACGGATCCGCCGCGCCCCGGCGGACCGTGCGTGGGAACTTCCTATGAACGAGAATGAATCCCGTGCTGAACCCGGATCCCGCCCTCTGCCGCGCGCTCGCCGGCGACCTTCGCCGAGCCGACTTCCGATCCGAGCCGCTGCGCGCGGCGTGGGGAGTGGAGGCCGACGACGCGATCGGCCGCACGCTCGCCCTCCCGGCCCTACGCGCGCTGAGGGACCGGACGGATCCCGCCGCGGTGCTCGCCCGCCTGCTCGTCTTCGGCCGGACGCAGCCCGCCGAGGACGTCGACCGGGCGCTCCCCGACACGGGATCCGCGGGCCTCGTCCACCTCGGGCTCGCGGAGCGCGACGGCGACGCGGTGCGCCCGCGCGCGACCGTGCGCCCGCAGTCGTTCCACGACGACCGGGGGCCCGGCGAGTGGTGGATCGCCGCCGACCTCGACGAGCTCGCCCTCGGAGCCGGCGCGCTCGCGGAGGACTACGTGCTCGGCGTCGGCGGGGCCTCCGTCACGCTCGCGGGCCTGCAGCTGCCCGACCGAGCCGGTCGGGTGCTCGACCTCGGCACGGGGTGCGGCGTGCAGGCGCTCCGCGCGCGGAGGTACGCGGACGCGGTCGTCGCGACCGACATCAGCGAACGCGCCCTCGCCTTCGCGCGGATCAGCGCGCTCCTCAACGGCGTGGACGCCGTCGAGACCCGCCTCGGGTCGCTCTTCGCGCCCGTCGCGGGCGAGACGTTCGACCGGATCGTGTCGAACCCCCCGTTCGTCATCACCCCGCGTATCGCGGGCGTCCCCACCTACGAGTATCGCGACGGCGGCCTCGTCGGCGACGCGCTCGTGCAGCAGGTCGTGGCGGGCGTGGGGGCGCACCTCGTGCCCGGCGGCACGGCGCAGTTCCTCGCCAACTGGGAGTCGCGCGGCGGCGAGGACGGGCTGGAGCGGATCCGCGGCTGGATCGAGACGTCCCCCGTTCCCCTGGACGCGTGGGTCATCGAGCGCGAGCGCCTCAACCCGATCGAGTACGCGGAGATGTGGGTGCGCGACGGGGGCACGGCCCCGGGCAGCCCGGAGCACGACCGGCTGCTCGCCGCCTGGCTCGACGACTTCGCGGCGCGCGGGGTGACGGGGGTCGGGTTCGGGTACGTCCTCCTCCGGCGCGCGGACGCCGGCCCGACGCTGTCGCGGTACGAGCGCATCCCGCAGCCCGTGGCGTCGGAGGGCGCGCTCGGATCCCACCTCGCGGCGGCGCTTCGCGCCCACGACGCCCAGGCCGCCCTCACGGACGAGGCGCTCGCGGGGGCCCGCCTTCGGGTGGCCGCCGACGTCACGGAGGCCCGCCATCACACGCCGGGCGCCGAGAACCCCACGGTGATCGAGCTGCGCCAGGGCGGCGGCTTCGGGCGCTCGGTCCAGGCGGATCCGGCCCTCGCGGGCCTCGTGGGCGCGTGCGACGGCGACCTCGCGGTCGGTCAGATCGTCGCCGCGCTCGCCGACATCCTCGAGGTGGACGAGGCCGCCCTCGCCGCCTCGCTCCTGCCCGCCGTGCGCGCGCTCCTCGTCGACGGGTTCCTCGCGCTCGCGTGACCCGCCCGGCCAGCAACACAACGCAGTCAATCTTCGGCCCGGCGGCCGCGGCGGCGCGGATCCGCGCCATGTCCGCAAAAAAATTGACCGCGTTGTGTTGTTCGGGCGCTGGCGTGCCGGGCCCGCGGGGGCGTCAGGCGTCGCGGAGGACGCCGTGCGACGGGACGACCGTGAACTGGTTTGGCGCGCGGAACCCGGCGCGGGCGAACGCGTCGGCCACGGCCTCGCGGGTCTGCTCAAGGCGCGCCTCGTCGACGAGCGCGATCGCGGCCCCGCCGAACCCGCCGCCCGTCATCCGCGCGCCCACGGCACCGGCCTCGAGGGCGCTCTCGACCGCGGTGTCGAGCTCGGGAACCGAGATCTCGAAGTCGTCGCGCATCGACACGTGCGAGGCCACGAGCAGGCCGCCGATCGCGCGGGGCCCCTCGGCCCGCAGCGCCTCCACGGTGTCGAGGACCCGCTGGTTCTCCGTCACGATGTGGGCGACGCGGCGGAACGTCACCTCGTCGAGCACGGCGCGCGCCCGATCGAGGTCGCCCACCGTGAGGTCGCGCAGGGCGGGGACGCCCAGGGCGGCCGCGCCGCGCTCGCAGGCCTCGCGCCGGTCGCGGTAGCCGCCCGTCGAGTGCGAGTGCGAGACCTGGGTGTCGATCACGAGCAGCGCGAGGTGTTCGCGGGCGAAGCCGAGGTCGACGGCCTGCGTCTCGAGCGTGCGGCAATCCAAGAACGTGGCGGCGTCCGTCTGGCCCATGATCGAGGCGACCTGGTCCATGATCCCCGTCGGCGCACCGACCGCCTGGTTCTCGGCGGTCCGGCCGATCTTCGCCATGTCGAGCGGCGTGAGGCCGAGGCCCCACAGGTCGTCGAGCGCTCCCGCGGTCGCGCCCTCGATGGCCGCCGAGGAGGACAGGCCCGCGCCGATGGGCACGTCCGACGCGATCGCGATGTCGACGCCCGGGATCTGCGTGGCGCCCTGGCCGTCCGCGGCGAGCGCGGCCCACGCGACGCCGAGCGGATACGCGGCCCACTCGGGCACGGATCCGCTGCGCACTCCCTCGCCCGCGTCGCCGCCGAACAGCGCCTGGAGCTCGACGATCGCGACCTCGACCGGGTTCGGATCGAAGGTCGACACGACGCGGATGATGCCGTCGGATCGGCGCCCGACAGCCGCGTAGGTGCGGTGCTCGATCGCGAACGGCAGGACAAAGCCCTCGTTGTAATCGGTGTGCTCGCCGATGAGGTTCGCGCGGCCGGGCGCCGACCAGATGCGCTCGGGGGCGGATCCCGTCAGGCGCTCGAACAGCGCGGCGGCGGACTGTGCGGTCGGCGTCATCAGAGGACCTCCCCGGCCTGGGCGATGGCGTCCCGGAGGCGCTGGGCGCCCGTCTCCGGCGGAATCTCGGCGGCCCAGGCGCCCATGGCGGCCTCGGATCCGGCGAGGAACTTGAGTTTGTCCGCGCCGCGGCGCGGCGACGTGAGCTGCAGGTGCATGCGGACGCTGTCGCGCCCGACGTGCACGGGCGCCTGATGCCACGCGGCGATGTACGGCGTCGGGGTGTCGTAGAGCGCGTCGACACCGCGCAAAAGGCGCAGGTAGACCGAGGCGAGCTCGTCGCGCTCGGCCGAGGTGAGCTCCGAGAAGTCGGCCGCGTGGCGGCGGGGGACGAGGTGCGCCTCGACCGGCCAGCGCGCCGCGAACGGCACGTACGCGACCCAGTGCTCGGCCTCGATCAGGACGCGCTCGCCCGCGAGCTCGAAGTCGAGGATCCGCTCGAACAGGTCGGCGCCCTCGCGCTCGATCTGCCCGAGCAACGCCTGCGTGCGCGGCGTCACGTAGGGGTAGGAGTAGATCTGCCCGTGCGGGTGGTGCAGCGTCACGCCGATCTGCTCGCCGCGGTTCTCGAACGGGAACACCTGCTGGATCCCGGGCAGCGCCGACAGCGCGGCCGTGCGATCGGCCCACGCCTCGATGACCGTCCGGGCACGCGTGACCGACTGGGTGCCGAAGGATCCGGTGCGCTCCGGGCTGAAGCACACGACCTCGCAGCGGCCGATCGCCGTGCGCGTGCGGCCGAGGCCCGGCGCCCGGAGGTCGTCGAGGCCCTCGGGCGCGTCCTCGCCGGCGGGCACGTCTCCCGTGGCGCGCGCGAGCGCGGGGCCGAGCGCGGGGGACCGGTTCTCGAACACGGCGACGTCGTAGACGCTGGGCACCTCGGACGGGTTCGTCGGCGTCTGTGGGGCGAGCGGATCCAGCTCCGCCGGCGGCAGCATGGCCCGGTTCTGGCGGTTCGCGGCGATCGTGATCCAGTCGCCCGTCAGCACGTCGCGACGCATCGAGGCGGTCGCGGGGCGGGGGTCCAGCGCGCGCGCGTCGACCGCGCGCTCCGGCGGAAGCGCCGTGCCCGGGTCGTCGAAGTAGAGGATCTCCCGTCCGTCCGCCATGCGGGCCGCGCGGCGCACGACTCCGCCCGTGAGCTCGGTCGCCGAGGTCACGGCATCGAGAGAAGAGGTTGCTGCGTCTTCGGGCATTCCCATAGTCCTCGGGGATGGATGGAGAGGGGGATACGCCCGATCCTATCGAGCGCGCAGGCCCCGCCCGCGCACGCCGGACCGCGCGGCGGGAACACATCGTTCCTCCTGTGCGGCCTGACAGGCGCCCGTCCGTAGACTCGTCGTCAGCGCGGCTCGCGGTCGCGGACTCTCCTATGAACGATTCGACTTCCTGGACGCGGCGCCCCCTCACCCTCGGCGCCGCCCTCGTCGTGGGCTGCGGGCTGGCGGTCGCCGCTCCGGGCGCCGCGACCGCCGCGACCCTGCCGACGTCGGTCGCGAGCGCCGACGAGGCGCCGCCGGAGGCCGCGGACCTCCCGCCCGTCACGCTGCGCGTCGGCGACCAGGGCGTCGTCTCGGGCGACGAGGCGGCGCTCGACATCGGGCTCGCGAACCCCGACGACGCGGCCTACGACGCGGCCGAGATCGTCATCCGGCGCGGCGACGCGCTGACGGACGCCGCGGCCGTCGAGGCCTGGGTGTCGGGCGCCGGCGGCGACGCCTCGGAGGAGATCGCGACGATCGAGACCAACGACCTCGGGGCCGGCGAGGCGACGAACCTCAGCGAGAGCGTCGACGTCTCCGACCTCGAGACGGGCGTCTACCCCGTGCTCGCGACGTACTCCGGGCCGGAGATCCCCGCCGGCGCCCGCGCCGTCATGATCGTCTCGGGCGGATCCGCGCAGCCGGTGGCGCTCGTCGTCCCGATCACGGGGCCGGTCGCGACCACGGGGGTGTACTCCGCCGACGTCCTCGCGACCCTCACGGGCGAGTCCGGCCTCCTCACGGCCGAGCTCGACGCCGTGGAGGGCACCTCCGCGATCCTCGCCGTCGACCCCGCGATCCCCGCCGCGATCCGCGCGCTAGGGGATGACGCGCCGCCCCAGGCGAGCGCGTGGCTCGCGCGCCTCATGGCGCTCCCGAACGACCGGTTCGCCCTCCAGTTCGCCGACGCCGACGTCGCGACGCAGGTCGCCGCCGGGCTCGACGCGCCGCTCGGGGTCGACGACCTGTCGGCGTACACGGCGGGGCTGGGCGAGGACGCGACCGGCGTCGACGCCCTCACCGACATCGGCGAGACCGCGAGCGCGCCCGTGTACTGGCCCGCGAGCGGATCCCTGAACGACGAGCTCGCGGCCGCGATCACGGCGGGCGACGGCGCGCGGGTGCTCGTGCCGGCCTCCGACACCGCTGACGGCGAGCCCGCGCTGGGCGAGCGCACGATCGCCTACGACGACGCGCTCTCGGACCGCCTGCTCGCGGCCGCCGCCCTCGCCGATCCCGCCGAGCGCGACCGCGCGCTCTCGGCAGCGACCGCCGAGATCTGGCTCGCGGCGGACGACGAGCCCGTCGTCCTCGCGCTCGACCGCATGGGCTCCGACACGCTCACGACCGACCAGGCCGGATCCGTCGTCGTCGACGCGGAGGCCGACGTCACGGCCGACGGCCTCGACGCCGCCGTGGACGCGGCGCTCGGCACGCCCGCATCGACGCCCCGAACCCTGTCCGCGCTCGCGGGATCCGGATCCATTCCCCTTGCGGAATACGAGGTGGACGAGGCGCGCATCGCCGCCGTCGCGGGCTACCTCGCCGACGTCCCGGGGCTCCAGCACATCGCGACCGCGCTGGAGGACCCGAGCCTGCTCACCAGCCAGACGCGCGCGGAGTTTCTGCGACTGCTCGCCGTGAGCTGGTCGACGAACCCCGACGGGTGGGAGGACGCCGCCGAGACGCTCGACGCGCTCAACACCGACCGTCAGCAGGCGATCGACATCCAGCAGCCGTCGCCCGTGCAGCTCCTCAGCCCCGAGGCGCCCATGCCCGTGTGGATCCGCAACGACCTGCCCTATCCGGCGAACGTCGTCGTTGTCGCGGAGCCCGACGACCCCCGCCTCTCGATCGAGGAGCGCACCGTCGTCGTCGCGCAGCCCGACAGCACCACCCGCGTCACGATCCCGATCGAGGCGCGCGTCGGCAGCGGGGACGTCACGGTGCACTATCGGCTCGAGGCCGTCACGGGAGAGGTGATCGGGCCCGAGCGCGACATGCCGGTGACCGTGCGCGCCGATTGGGAGCGCATCGGGATCACGGCGTTCGGCGTGCTCATCGCGGGCCTGCTCGGCATCGGCGTGGTCCGCCAGGTGCGGCGGCGTCGCCGGCTGCGGTCCGAGGCCGCCGACAACCACTCCGATAGCGGCATACAGGAAGCGGGCGAATGAGCCTCGGACGATCGAGCGCCATCATCGCGGCGGGCACGCTCGCCTCTCGCGTGACGGGGCTCCTACGGAGCATGGTCCTCGTCGCGGCGATCGGGGCGTTCGGCCTCGCCAACGACGCCTTCTATACCGCGAACATCCTGCCGAACTACGTCTTCCAGGTGATCTCCACCGGCGTCATCACGGCGGTGTTCGTGCCGCTCATCGTGCGGTGGTCGACGGCCGAGGACGGGGGCCAGCGGCAGCTGTCGAAGCTCTTCACCCTCGGCACCGTGGTCATGCTCGGCGTCACCGCCGTCGCGCTCGTGGCGGCGCCCCTGCTCGTCTCGCTGTTCTCGCACTACTCGGGTCCGCAGTTCGACCTCGCCGTCGCGTTCGCCCTCTGGTGCCTCCCGCAGGTGTTTTTCTACGGGATGTTCGCGCTCATCGGCGAGACGCTCAACGCCCGCCGGGTGTTCGGGCCCTACGCGTGGACGCCGATCGTCAACAACATCGTCTCGATCGCGGGCTTTCTCGTATTCATCGCCATCTACGGCGGCGGCAGCATGCCGATCGAGGAGTGGGATCCGGGCAGCATCGCCCTCCTCGGCGGCACCGCGACCGCCGGGATCGTCGCCCAGACCATCGCCCTCGTCATCTTCTGGCGCAAGACCGGCCTACACCTGCGGCCCGACTTCCGCTGGCGCGGCATGGGCCTCGGCGAGGTGCGGCGCGTCGCCACGTGGAGCATCGCCATGCTCCTCGTGGGCTACGTCGTCACGGCGGTGCAGCAGCAAATGATCTCGACGGCGTCGGGCGAGAACGCCTCCGTGACGGTGTGGCAGAACGCCTGGCTCGTCTTCATGCTCCCGTACTCGCTCATCGTCATGAGCATCGGGACGCCCTACTTCACGCGCATGAGCGAGCACGCGGCCGCGGGGCGCGACGCCGACGTGCGCTCCGACATCGGGACCTCCACCCGGGTCCTCGGCATGCTCATCGTGATCTCGGCCGTCACGCTCATGGCCGCGGCCGTGCCGCTGTCGCGCCTGTTCGCCACGAACACCGCCGAGGCGGAGGGCACCGCGACCGTGCTCATCGGGTTCCTGTTCGGGCTCGTGCCGATGGCGGTCCTGTTCATCATTCAGCGCGCCTTCTACGCGTACGGCGACACCCGCACGCCGTTCTTCTTCACGGCGTTCCAGGCGGCCCTCGCGGTCGCCGGGGCCCTCGCCGCCCGCGCGCTGCTCGGCGACGCCTGGGTGACGGCGGGCATCGCGTTCAGCCAGGCGGTCGCGAGCCTGGCGCAGGTCATCCTCGCGTCGTGGCTGCTGCGTCGTCACCTCGGCCCGCTCGGCATGCTCCCCAACGTCTGGGCGATCGGCCGCTTCACGGCGGCCGCGCTCCCCGCGGGGGCGGCGGGATACGCGGTGTACCTCTGGACGGGCGGCCCCGGCGGGTGGATGCTGTCGGGCCTCGCCGGCGCCGTGGCCGGGTGCGTCGTGATCGGCCTGGTGTGCTCGGTGATCTACGCCGCGCTCCTCGCGGTGTTCCGCGCCCCCGAGCTCTCGGCCGTCACCGCGACGCTCCGCGCCCGCCTCCCCCGACGCTAAGTCCACAATTCTCCGACATTTCATCGGGGGATTCCCCGATGAAATGTCGGAGAATTGTGGACTTGCGTGGCGCGGGGTTAGCCGCGGGCGATCGCGACGCCGCGCGGGGGGAGCGTGGCGGATCCGTAGAGGAAGTCCGTCGCGACCCCCCCGAGGTCGACCGCGTCGTCGGTGCGGTTGATGAAGAACCGCACGCGGCCGTTCGCCCCCGCGCGCACGACCAGCTCGACCGAGGAGCGCAGCGCCTCGGGCAGCTCCGAGGTCACCCCGGCACCGGACAGGAGCTCCGGCAGGATCGCGGCGAGGCCGTCGAGCCCCAGGCGCGTCGAGACGTACGCGGCGGATCCGGTGCCCGCGGGCCGGCGCGTGACCGCGGCCCCCAGCTCCTCGTGCTCGTACGTCGCGAGCACCTCGACGTCGCCGGCGACGACGTCGATCGGCTCGCTCCACAGGGATCCGTTCGTGCCGATCGACAGCGGCACCGTCTCCCCCGCAAACAGGGGCCGGAACTCCTCCACGCGGATCCCGAGCAGGTCACGGAACGCGCCGGGGTAGCCGCCGAGATACGCGTGGTCGTGCTCGTTGACCGCGCCGGAGAAGTACGTGGTCACGAGGTGCCCGCCGGCGGTCGCGTACGCCCGGAGGGTGTCGGCGAGCGCCTCCGGCACGCTGTAGAGCACGGGCGCGACGACCATGCGGTATCCCGCCAGGTCGGCGTCGGTGGGCACCACGTCGGCGCGGATCCCGAGGTTCGCCAGCGCCGTCCACCACTCGAGCGCCTCGCGGCGGTACTCCAGTAGCTCCGTCGGGTGCGAATCGAGCTCGGATCCCCACCACGACTGCCAGTCGAACAGGATCGCGACCTGCGCCGGGTCGCGGTCGGATCCGACCACGTCGCCGAGGCCCTGGAGGATCCGCCCGAGCTCCACGACGTCGCGGTACACGCGCGTGTCCTCGCCGGCGTGGGGCACCATCGCGGAGTGGTACTTCTCGGCGCCCGCCGAGGACTGGCGCCACTGGAAGAAGCACACGGCGTCCGCGCCGTGCGCGACGTGGGTCAGGGAGTCCCGGATGAGCTCCCCCGCCCGCTTCGGCCGGTTCACCGGCTGCCAGTTCACCGCGCTCGTCGAGTGCTCCATGAGGAACCAGGGCCGGTGCCCCGCCACGCCGCTCGTGATCGCCGCGGAGAACGCAAGCTCGTCGCGGTCGGCGGTCACGTAGTGGTCGTTGGAGACGAAGTCGATCTCCTTCGCCATGGCGGCGTAGTCCGCGTGGCGCGTGCCGCCCGTGATCATGAAGTTCGTCGTCACGGGGACGTCGGGCGTGATGCGGTTCAACACCTCGCGCTCGGCGACGAGATAGTCGATCAGCGCGTCGGAGGAGAAGCGCGCGAAGTCGAGCTGCTGCGTGGGGTTCGGGAACGACGCGGCCAGCCGCGGGGGCAGCACCTCGTCGAAGGACCCGTACGCCTGCGACCAGAACGCCGTCCCCCACGCGTGGTTGAGGCCCGCGATGTCGCCGTACCGGTCGGCCAGCCACGCGCGGAAGGCCGCGGCCGCGTCGTCCGAGTAGTCGTAGGCGTTGTGGCAGCCGAGCTCGTTGTTCACGTGCCACGCGACGACGCCGGGGTGGGATCCGTATCGCTCCGCAAGCTTCTCCACGACCGTCAGCGCGTACTCGCGGAACACGGGCGACGTCGGCCGCCAGTGCTGGCGGGCACCCTGGGAGAGCACGTGGCCCTCGGCGGTGACGGGCAGCACCTCCGGGTGCGCCATCGTGAGCCACGGCGGCGGGGACGCGGTCGCGGTCGCGAGGTCCACGCCGATGCCGTTCGCGTGCATCAGGTCGATGACCTCGTCGAGCCACGCGAAGTCCCACACGCCCGGGGCGGGCTGGAGCTTCGCCCAGGAGAAAATCGCGACGGACACGACGTCCACGCCGGCCTTCTTCATGAGGCGGACGTCGTCGTCCCACACCTCGCGCGACCACTGGTCGGGGTTGTAGTCGGCTCCGTAGGAGATGCGCGGCGCGGCGCCCTCGGGCGTACGGAGCCAGCGGTGAGTCTGCATGGGGATCCCTTCGGGGAAACGGGGTGAAAAGAGGGCGGGTCGCCAGGATCCGCGTGCGAGGCGCGGCTCCTGGCGACCCGAGGGGTGTCAGCGGCGGGGCGGGGTCACTCGATCGTGAAGCCCTGGTCCGCGCCGTACTGCTCGAGCGTCGACTGCCAGGATCCGAGCTGCTCCGAGATCGTCCCGTCGCCGAGGAAGGCCTGGCCGACCGAGTCGCCGAAGATGGTGTTCGCGTAGACCTGGAAGGGCAGGTACTGCCATCCCTCGACGACGTTCGCCGACGACTCCGCGAGGACCTCGTTGATCTTCTGCCCGCCGAAGTACTCGAACTCCTGGTTCAGGAACTCGTCCGACTCGAGGTCCGCCGTGGTCGCCGGGAAGGCGCCGTTGTCGAGGCGCGTCTGGACGCCGTCGCCCGCGTTCGCGTACTCCATGAACGCGTACGCCAGCTCCTTGTTCTCCGCGTCCGCGGGGATCGCCAGCGAGCTGCCGCCGTTCTCCGACGAGGTGGCCTCGCCCTCGGTCCACTGCGGCATGGGCGCGACGCGCCAGTCGCCGGATCCGTCCGGGACGCTGCTCTCGAGGTTTGCCGGCATCCACGCGCCGATCGGGAGCGTCGCGAGCGTGCCGTTGGCCATGCCCTGGAACCACTCGTCGGTCCAGCCCTCGATCGGAGCGAGAAGCTCGTCGTCGAGCATGCCCTGCCACAGCTCGGCGTACGCCTGCGCGCCCGCGTCGCCCGTCAGGTCGAACGAGACGTTCGTGCCGTCGACGGTCCACGGCGTGCCGCCGGCCTGCCACATCATCGACGCCGCGAAGCCGGCGTCGGAGGACTCGTTGCCGATGTAGACGTCGGGGTTCGCTTCCTGGAACTGGGCCGCGGCCTCGGCGAACTCCTCCCACGTGGCGGGCACCTCGACGCCGTACTCGTCGAAGACGGTCTTGTTGTAGAACAGCGCCATGGGGCCCGAGTCCATCGGGAGGCCCACGATCTGCTCGCCCGAGTGCACCGAGTCCCACGGGCCCGTCGCGAACGCCCCGTCGTACTCGTCGGCGCCGAACTCCGTGAGGTCGGTGAGCGACTCCTGGAGCGCGAACTGGGGGAGGGCGTAATACTCGATCTGCACGAGGTCGGGCAGGCCCTGCCCCGCCGTGATGGCGTTCTGCAGCGCGGTGTACGAGTCGATGCCGGTTCCGACGTTGACGAGCTCGACCGTCACGCCGGGGTTGTCGGCCTCGAAGTCCTCGATCACGGGCTCGAGCGTGGGCTCCCACGCCCACACCGTGATCGTGCCGCCCTCCTCGAGGGCCGCGTCGGTGTCGACGTCGCCGCCGCCGGATCCGCCGGAGCAGCTGGCGAGGGCGAGGGTGGCGACGCCCGCGAGGGCGGTGCCGGCGAGGACGCGCCGGCGGGTGGTTCGGATAGTGCGCATGTGTGTCAACTCCATCGTCGAGGGGAGGGGGTCATTCCTTCACGGATCCGGCGGCCAGTCCCGACTGCCAGTAACGCTGCATGAAGAGGAAAGCGATGATCAGCGGCACGATCGTGAGCAGGGCTCCCGTGATCACCAGGTCGAAGATGGCCTCGCCGCCGGCGGTCGCGGCCTGCGCGTTCCACTGGTTGAGGCCGATGATGAGGGGGTACCACTCCGGATCCCGCAGCATGATCAGCGGGAGGAAGTAGTTGTTCCACGTCGCGACCATCGTGAACAGCGCCACGGTGATCGTTCCGGGGGTCAGGAGCGGCAGGCACACCTGCCAGAAGGTGCGGAACTCGCTCGCGCCATCGATGCGGGCGGCCTCCATGAGCTCCTCCGGGATCGCCTCGCTCGCGAACGTCCACATGAGGTAGAGGCCGAACGGCGAGATGAGCGAGGGGATGATGACGGCGAGCGGGGTGTTCGTGATCCCCATCTCGCTGAACATGAGGAACGTCGGGACGGCGAGGGCCGTTCCCGGCACCGCGACGGCGCCGATGATGACGGCGAACACCGCCTTCTTCCCGGGGAAGTTGAACTTCGCCAGCGCGTACCCGCCGAGGACCGAGAGGAGGGTCGCGCCGCCCGCGCCGACCACGACGTACAGCAACGTGTTCGCGAACCACCGCAGGAAGACGCCGTCGTCGTAGGTGAGCGCGCGGCCGATGTTGTCGAAGAGCGCGAACGAGTTGCCAAACCACAGGCCGAAGGTCGAGAAGAGGTCGGCCTGCGTCTTCGACGCGTTGATCACGAGCCACGCGAGCGGCAGCAGCGAGTACACGACCATGATGGCAGTGAGCACCGTCAGCAGCACGCTGCGGCGCGGCTTGTCGATCGTGCCGAGCCGGCCGCGGCGCTCGGTGCGGGTCGCGCCCGTGCGCAGGGTGACGAGGGTCGTCGTGCTCATGTCAGGATCCCTTCCGCATCCCGCGCAGCTGCACCACGTAGGCGACGATCATCGTGATGACGCCCATGATGATGGCGACGGTCGCCGAGTAGTTGTGCTGCTGGCCCGCGAACGCCAGCGAGTAGGCGTAGAGGTTGGGCGTGTACGAGGTCGTGATCGCGTTCGGCGCGAGCGACTGCATGATGCTCGGCTCGTTGAACAGCTGGAAGCTCCCGATGATCGAGAAGATCGTCGCGATGACGAGCGCGCCGCGGATCGCGGGGAGCTTGATCGCCGTGATGACGCGAAACTGGTTCGCGCCGTCGATCGCCGCCGCCTCGTAGAGCGAGGTCGGAATCACGCGCAGCGCCGAGTAGAAAATGAGCATGTTGTAGCCCATGAACTCCCACGTCACGATGTTGCCGATGGACGCGAGGATCAGGTCCGGCGAGAGCAGGTTCGGCAGGCTCCAGCCGAACATGTCGTTGAGGTTGCCCACGAGGCCGAAGCGCGTGCCGTACATGAAGCCCCACATCAGCGAGGCGACGACGGCCGGGACCGCGTAGGGCAGGAAGATCGAGAGCCGGAAGAAGCTCTTGCCGTAGAGGCGCCCGCTGTCGATCGCCAGGGCCGCGAGCAGCGAGAGGAAGAGCATGACCGGCACCTGGACAACCAGGAAGAGCGCGATGCGCCACACACCCGCCCAGAGCTGCGGATCCCCGAACGCGCGCACGTAGTTGTCGAGACCGACGAACTCGGTGCCGCCGACGAGCTGACTGCGGAAGAGGCTGAGCCAGATCGCGTAGAGGATCGGCGCGATGAACACCAGCGCGAACACGATCGCGAACGGCGCGAGGAATCCCCAGCCGGTCCACCGCCCGCGCGCGCTGCGCCGCGTCCGGACGGGCGCCCGCTGGGGGAGCGTCGCTGGCATGGACGTCATGGTCTTCCTCCGCTTCGTCGCGTGAGCTCTGCAACAATGTTTACGTAAACATAGCCCATTTCGCCACCCGTGGCGCACATCCGCCCGATACCTTGAGCGAACACCCCATGAACACACCCTCTGAAGCACCCGGCTCGCGACGGCGCGTGTCGATGGGCGACGTGGCCCAGCACGCCGGCGTGTCCGCGCAGACCGTCTCCCGCGTCGCCAACGGCACCGGCACCGTCGTGCCCGAGACGCGCGAGCGCGTCATCCGCGCGATGCACGAGCTCGGGTATCGGCCCAATAGCGCCGCCCGCGCGCTGAAGCTCGGATCCTTCCGAACGATCGGCGTCCTCTCGCAGACCCTGTCGACGATCGGCGACGTCCGCACGATCGAGGCCATCGCGCTGAGCGCGGCGGAGGAGGGCTACGCCACCACGCTGCTCCCCGTGCACGCCACGAACCAGGCCGACGTCGACCGGCTGTTCTCGCGCCTGCAGGAGCTCGCCGTCGACGCCCTCATCCTCAACCTCGAGGCGCCGCAGCTCGCGCACGCGGCCGAGATCCTCCCTCCCGGCGTGCCCGTGGTCTACATGGATCCGGATGCGCCCCGCGCCCGCGTCGTCGTCGACACGGATCAGGAGGGCGGCGCGCGGCAGGCCACGGAGCACCTGCTCTCGCTCGGCCACGAGACGGTGTGGCACATCGCGGGCCCCGAGGAGTCCCGCCCGGCGGCCCGCCGCATCGACGGGTGGCGCGGCGCCCTCGAGGCGGCCGGGCGCGAGGTACCGGATCCGCTCCGGGGCGACTGGAGTGTCGCCTCGGGCTACCGCGAGGGGCGTAGGATCGCCGGCCGCGAGGACGTGACGGCGGTGTTCTGCGGCAACGACCAGATGGCGCTCGGGCTCTACCGCGCGCTCGCGGAGGCGGGAAGGCGCGTCCCCGACGACGTGCACGTGGTCGGTTTCGACGACACGTCGGACGCGCGCGCGTACGACCCGCCCCTGACCTCCGTGCACCACGAGTTCTCCGACGTCGGGCGCCGCTGCATCGCCGCGGCCCTCGCGCTCGCGCGCGGCGAGACGCCGGATCCGTTCTCCGTCGTCACGACGAAACTCATCCTGCGCGAGAGCACCGCGGGGCGGCGCGCCTGACGTCGTCCTACGCCCGCGTCACCTCGATCAGCATCGCCTGCTGCGGCGCCAGGGTCGGCAACGGCAGGCCCACCGTGGCCAGAGCCGCCGCCGGCAGCGTGAGGCCCCGCCGAGCCGCGGCGACCCACGCCGGCGGCTCGTCCTGCATGAGCCGCGCGGCGCCGGCGTCCTCAAGGATCCGCACGACGACGGATCCCTCCGGGTCGATTCCGGGAAACGGCACGACGCCCGTGCGGGTCGCGGGCGCGGAGTCGGTGCGGCTCCAACGGAACAGGGCGTGGCCGGTGCCCTCGTCGACGACGCCGTCGAGCGCGGCGCCCGCGTCGAGCCCGTCGGCGTGGACGACCCGGCCGCCGTGGAGGAGCGGCCGCAGGCGCTTGTGGAGGGCGGCCCAGGCCGCGAGGGTCGCGCGCTCGGCGGGGGAGCACTCCAGCAGGTTCCACTCCACGCCCGCGTGCCCCATGAGCGCCGCGGCCAGCCGGTACCCGAGGTCGGTCGCGCGCCCCGTCGTGTGCGCCGCGGGCGGGCCCACGTGGCCCCCGATGAGCTCCGGCGGCAGGAGGAGTCCCGTGTAGCGCTCGATCCGGCCCCGCTCCACGGGGTCGTTGCAGTCCGACGCCCACACGCGGTCCGTGCGCTCGAGAATGCCCAGGTCGATGCGGGCGCCGCCCGCCGAGCACGACTCGATCTCGAGCGCGGGGTGGCGCTCGCGCAGCGCGTCCATGAGCCGGTACGTGGCCCGGGTCTGCGCCCCCACGATCGGTCGGTCGGATCCCTCGCGGCGCGCGACGGCCTCGAGGACCTCGCGGTTGTGATCCCACTTGATGTAGTCGATCCCGTACTCGGCGACGAGCGCCGAGATGCGCTCGAGCAGGTAGGCCCACGCGTCGGGGTGCGAAACGTCGAGCACGTACTGCCCGCGCATGGGGACCCCGAGGCCCGCCGCGGGGCCGAGGATCCACTCGGGGTGCGCGCGGGCGAGGTCCGAGTCGGCGTTGATCATCTCGGGCTCGAACCACAGCCCGAAGCTCATGCCGTGCGCGCGCACGACCTCGACGAGCGGGCCGAGCCCGCCCGGCCACACGGCGTCCGAGACGACCCAGTCTCCGAGGCCGGCGGTCGTGTCCCGGCGGCCGCCGAACCAGCCGTCGTCCAGCACGACGCGCTCCAGCCCGACCTCGGCCGCGGCCTCGACGAGGCGCGTGAGCGTCGCGAGGTCGTGGTCGAAGTACACGGCCTCCCAGGTGTTCAGCACCAGGGGGCGCGGATCCGCGGGGTGCGAGGGGCGGGCGCGCAGGCGATCGTGCAGCCGCGCCGAGAGGCCGTCGAGGCCCGCGTCCGACCAGACGTACACGGCGGTCGGCGCGCGGTAGGCGTCGCCCGCCTCGAGGCGCACCTCGCCGGGCGCGAGCGCCTCGCCCAGGCCGAGAATCCCCGCGTGCGCGCCCGCCCCCTCGGGCAGGCGCTCCGCGAGGTACCGGCCGTTGCCGCTCCAGGCGAGGTGCGCGCCCCACACCTCTCCGGAGCGGAATCCGAACCCGGGGGTGCCGGCCATCAGAAGGAACGGCGAGTCGTGCCCGGGGCGCCCGCGTCGGCCCTCGCGCACGTGCGCGCCGATCGTGAAGGGCGCGCGCTGCGGGGCGCGCTCGCGGCACCACCGCCCCGTGAAGTCCATGAGCTCGGCCGCGCGCTCCGGCACCGGCACGAGCGCGACGAGGCTCGCGAGGTCGTACGCGCCCGCGGCGCCCGCGTGGCGCTCGAGCTCGTGATCGATCGCGAGCACCCCGAACCGATCGAGCGCGATCCGTACCGTCAGCGACAGGCCGGCCGCCGCGTCGGACAGGCGCACGGTGACGGACTCGCCCTCGGGGGTCCGCTCGACGTCGACGGCGTGCGTCTCGGGGCGCGGCGTCGTCGCGGATCCGTCGGCGTGGCCGGCCACGCTCGGCGTTCCCACCCAGCCCTCGTGCTGCGTCGCCCATAGGCCGAGGCGGCGCGCCACGTCCGGCTCGGACCCGGATGTCCCCACGTGGGAGGTGTCGACGAGGGCGGCCAGGGCCTCCTCGCCCAGGTCGCCGACGTCGCGGCCGAAGTGGGCGATGCGGGGCACCGCGCCGTCGGTCGCGAGCACGAGCGACGCGCCGCCGCCGCGCAGCAGGATGGGGGAAGGGGAAGCCGCCATGGGGTCCTCTCACGGGGTGCGCGACTCGCGCGGGGTCTCGAACAGGGAAGAGTCTCGCCGCACCGCGCGCGAAACGCGAACTGCCACGCGGGCGGGACGGCGCCGATTCCCACCCCGCCGGGAATACCGGGCCCGTAGCATGGGTTTCAGCACACGAACCGAACGCCTGAGGAGGCCGCGACAGTGCGAGACGTCATCATCATCGGATCCGGTCCTGCCGGGTGGACCGCCGCGATCTACGCGGCGCGCGCCAACCTGTCGCCGGTCGTCGTGGCGAGCCAGGTCGAGGTCGGCGGCGAGCTGATGAACACGACCGAGGTCGAGAACTTCCCCGGCTTCCCCGAGGCCGTCATGGGCCCGGACCTCATGGCCAAGATGCAGCAGCAGGCCGAGCGCTTCGGCGCCGAGGTCGTCTATGACGACGCGACCGCGCTCGACCTCGCGGGCGACGTCAAGAGCGTGACCCTCGGATCCGGCGAGACGCTGGAGGCGCGCACCGTGATCTTCGCGACGGGATCCGCGTACCGCAAGCTCGGCGTGCCGCGCGAGGACGAGCTGTCGGGCCACGGCGTGTCCTGGTGCGCGACGTGCGACGGCTTCTTCTTCCGCGACAAGACGATCGCGGTCGTCGGTGGCGGCGACTCGGCGATGGAGGAGGCGACCTTCCTGACGAAGTTCGCGTCGAAGGTCTATCTCATCCACCGCCGCGACGAGTTCCGCGCGTCGAAGATCATGCAGCAGCGCGCCTTCGACAACGACAAGATCGAGGTCGTCTGGAACACCGAGATCGCCGAGCTGCAGGGCGCGAGCGGCCTTACGGGCGTCGTGTTGCGCGACACCGTGACGGGCGAGACGCGCGAGCTGGCCCTGGACGGCCTGTTCGTCGCGATCGGCAACGACCCGCGCACGCACCTCGTGCACGACACCCTCGACCTCACCGTCGACGGCACGATCGCGGTCGACGGCCGCTCCTCGCGCACGTCCGTTCCCGGCGTCTTCGCCGCGGGCGACGTCATCGACCCGTCCTACCGCCAGGCCGTCACGGCCGCCGCGAGCGGCACCGTCGCGGCACTCGACGCCGAGCACTACCTCGCCGCGCTCGACGACGCCACGCACGCCACCCCCGAGGCCGTCACGGCCTGACCGACTTCCCTAAGGAGAACCACTATGAGCGCCAAGGTCACCACCTCCGCCACCTTCGAGCAGGACGTCCTCCAGGCCGACGGGCCCGTGCTCGTCGACTTCTGGGCCGAATGGTGCGGCCCGTGCCGCATGGTCGCGCCCGTCCTCGACCAGATTCAGTCGGAGAACGCCGACAAGATCACGATCGTCAAGCTCAACGTCGACGAGAACCCCGACCTTGCGATGAAGTACCAGATCACGTCGATCCCGGCGATGAAGGTCTTCTCGGGCGGCGAGGTGGCCACGACGATCATCGGCGCCAAGCCGAAGCAGGCGCTGGAGCAGGACCTCGCCGAGTTCCTGAAGTAATCCCGCCGCGCGACGAAGGGGGTGTCCGGATCCGTTCCGGGCACCCCCTTCGTCGTGTGCGCCTCGCCGCTTAGCGGCCGCCGAGGACCCGCACGACCGAGTCCCACCGCCGGTGCGTGTTCTCGGCGCCGAGCATGCCCCAGACCGCGGCCGAGAGGTCGGGGTACTGCGCCGCGATCTGGCGGAGGAGGCGCTGGTTGCGCGCGTGGGTGGGGCGCAGGCCGCCGTCGGCCTCGATGTGCTCCGCGCGCAGCATGAACACGACGAGTTCGTCGACCGTCGGCAGGTCCTCCATGAAGTCCCACGGATCCTCGCCCTCGCGCAGGCGCTCGTGGATGAGCGTCGAAAGCTCGTCGTGCGCCTCGGCACGGAGCACCTCGACGCTCGCGCGGCGGGGGAGGAGGGGGTCTTCGGAACTCACCCCTCCAGGCTACGGCGCGCGGCGCGCCCCACGGCCCGTCGGGCCTGAGTGATCAGTGCGAGCGCAGGGCGTCGATGAGCTCACTCTTGCGCATGCGCGAGCGGCCCGTGATCCCGAGCTCGCGCGCGCGGTCGCGGAGCTCGTCGACCGTGCGGTCCTCGTAGTCGTCCGCGGATCCGCCCTTGCGGCCCACGGACGAGCGCCCGTCGCGCGCCGCGGCGTTGGCGATCCGGGCGGCCTTTTCCTTCGAGGCGCCGTCCTCGCGGAGGCTCTCGTACAGCTCCTCGTCCTTGATGCTCGGATTCGGCATGCGTGCTCCTTCCTCTTTCGTGCGGCGATCGCCGCCGCCCGGACAGGGTGTCACATGCCGGCCGGCGTGACTACTGCTCGTAGCCGGATTCGCCGAGCTCCTCGAGGATCCGATTGAGGTCCTGGATCGTTGCGAAACTGATCTTGATCTGGCCTTTTCTCGCGGTCAGATCGATCTTTACCTTTGTGTTGAGCCGATCGCCGAGCTTGTCGGAGACCTCGTCGAGGTAGGCGCGGCGCGCGCCGGCCTGGGGGCGCTTCGGAGCGGCGGGGGCCGACGTTCCCGCGGCCTGGATCACCTTCGCCGCGGTCTCGGCGCCGCGCACGGTGAGCTCCTCGTTCACGATCTTGTCCGCGAGGCGCTGCATGCCGTCGGCGTCGCCGTCGAGGGAGAGGATCGCGCGCGCGTGCCCGGCGCTGAGGACGCCCGCCGCGACCCGCTGCTGCACCGACTCGGGCAGTCGGAGCAGTCGGATCGTGTTCGAGATCTGCGGGCGCGAGCGCCCGATCCGATCCGCCAACTGTTCCTGCGTGATCCCGAAGTCGTTGATGAGCTGCTGGTACGCGGACGCTTCCTCCAGCGCGTTCAGCTGCGCGCGGTGGATGTTCTCGAGCAGCGCGTCGCGCAGCAGGTCTTCGTCGGCCGTCTCGCGGACGATCGCGGGGATCTCGGCGAGACCGGCCTCCCGCGAGGCACGCGTGCGCCGCTCGCCCATGATCAGCTCGTAGGTGCCGTCCTTCTTGTCGCGCACGACGACCGGCTGGAGCACCCCGAACTCGCGCACCGAGTGCACGAGCTCCGCGAGGTCCTCCGCGTCGAAGAGCGTCCGCGGCTGCCGCGGGTTGGGCACGATCGCGTGGGGGTCGACGTGCACGAGGCGCACGCCGGGCACCTCCGTGAGCGGCACCTCCGCCGGGCTCTCGGCCGCCGGAGCCTTCTTCGCCGCCGGCCGGCGCTTCGGTGCCTCGGGCGCGGCGGGCGCCTCCTCCTCGAGCGCGGGGGAGCCCGCGAAGAACACGTCGGCGGGGCGCTCGCGCGCCTCGGTACCGGTGGGGATGAGCGCCCCGATTCCACGCCCCAGGCCCGTGCGCTTCGCCATTACTTTCGCCCTTTCCTGCGGGGTGCCCCGCGCTTCACGATCTCCACGGCCGCCTCCTTATAGGCGATCGCCCCCGCGGATCCGCCGTCGTACGCGATCACGGTCTGGCCGAAGCTCGGCGCCTCGGAGACGCGCACCGATCGCGGGATCATCGTCTGCAGCACCTCGTCGGGGAAGTGCTCGCGCACCTCGTCGGCGACCTGCTGGGAGAGGCGCGTGCGGGCGTCGTACATCGTGAGGAGGATCGTGGACACCTTGAGGCGCGTGTTGAGGTGCTTCTGGATCATCTTCACGTTGCCCAGGAGCTGACTCAGGCCCTCGAGGGCGTAGTACTCGGCCTGGATCGGAAGAAACACCTCGTCCGCCGAGCTGAAGGCATTGATCGTGAGCAGGCCCAGCGACGGCGGGCAGTCGATCAGGACGAAGTCGAAGGGCTCATCGAGCTGCTCGAGGTAGTCGCGCAGGGCGGTGTCGAGCCTCTTTTCGCGCGCGACCTGCGACACGAGCTCGATCTCGGCGCCCGCAAGGTGGATGGTGCTCGGCAGGCAGAAGAGGCGCTCGTTCTCGGGGCTCTGCTGCACCGCCTCGGCGATGGGGAGGTCGTTGATGAGCACGTCGTAGACGCTCGGGGTGTCGGCCGTGTGGGGGACACCCAGCGCCGTCGAGGCATTGCCCTGCGGATCCAGATCGATCACCAGCACGCGGCCACCCAGGTCCGCGATCGCGGCGGCGATGTTGACGGTCGTCGTCGTCTTGCCGACGCCACCCTTCTGGTTGGACACCGTCATGACGCGGGTCCCACCGGGGAAGTCGACGTCCACCTCCTCGAGGCGGCGCCGCCGGGCGCTCAGGTCCTGCAGCTGCCGCATGATCGGGCTGTCATCGAAGGCGGCAGCGATATCGCTGGAATGCTGACTCACGCTCGTCCTTTCGTGTCCCAGGCCGACCTGACCACTCTATCCCGGCGCTGCCCGAACACGCCCAGGGCGCCGGCGGTGTTTCACGTGCAACATCGGCGCTGCGCGCCGCGTTCACGGAGAATGGAGGCATGCTCACTTCCCTCGACTTCTGGCCCCACTCCGGCCCGCGCGTGACCCTGGCGCCGTTCTCCGAGGGCGACGTGGACGAAGCGTGGGCGTATCGCCGCCTCCCCGAGGTCACGACCTGGACGGGAACGTGGATCGCGTCGCGTGACGCGTGGGAGGGCTTCGCACGGACGAGACTCGTTGGGCAGGGGCTCGCGGTGCGCGCCGCGGGCGTACTGGTGGGGGACGCAAAGCTCGCCGTCGCGGACGGCTGGGGCCAGGGCGGGTCCGACCCCGCCGCCGTCGCGCGGTGCGAGGCGGAGGTCGGGTGGACGATCGACCCGCGCTTCGCGGGTCGCGGCCTGGGCACGGAGCTGGGGGAGGAGCTGCTGCGGATCGCGTTCGTGCATGCCGGCGTGCGGCGCGTGACGGCATCGGCGTTCGCGGACAACGCCCCGTCGATCCGCATCATGGAGAAGCTCGGCATGCGCCGGGAGGCGCTGACGGTGTCGGCGTCCTTCCACGCCGCGCGCGGGTGGATCGACGGCGTCGACTATGCAATCCTCGCGGACGAGTGGCGGGCACGCTCGCACTCTGGATCCGGCGATGTTTCACGTGAAACATCGCGCGACGCGTAGGAGCGCCACGCCCTGAGAGGTCGCGTGAGGCCGCCCCGTCCCGCGCCAGGCCGTGCCGTCATGCTTTCCTCCTCACACATCGGGCCCCGCACCGCCGTGGCCTCCTTCCCTAGTGTCATGCGGCGTCCAGGCTTGCCCCGCCGACAGGGGCCCCGCTACCGGTGAGTCTCGACGGACGAGACACGCCGCATGCGCGTACCGCACGGCTCCCTTCGCACCTGGTGCCTCCTCCCGCCACTATGGGGTCGATGCCGGGGCTACCTCTGCGGGACGGGCGACTCCGGCTCCGCTCGTGAGAGCGGCACGGGCACGCACCACAGGCGCATACGGTCCGGTGTCCCAATAGCGCGCGCTCGTCGATAGGCGCAGCGCCCGCCTGCGGCGCGCGCCCACCTCGTTCCCACGACGGACTCTGCGGAACGCGCGACGCCCGCTCCGACCATCAGAGCGGAACCGGCACGGAACGTAGGCGCACGCCTGCCGGTCCCATAACGCCCTCGTCGATACGCGCAGCGACTGCCTGCAGCGCGCGCCCGTCTCGACACCGCACCCGCCCCAACGACGCGGCCCCCTCCATGCCACGCCCGCCACCGCGGGATGCGCGACGGTCGCTCCGCTCCTCAGAGCGGCACGGTCACGTACCGTAGGCGCACGCCCGCCGGTCACCCCTCTCGCTCTCCTGGACACGCCCAACGCCCATCTGCGGCGCGCACCCACCTCGGCGCCACAGCCACCTCTGTGAGACGCAAGACGCCCGCTCCAGCCGTCGGAGCGGCACGGGCATCCACCGGCCGCGCACACCCGCCGGTCACGAAACGCGCCCTCGCGAACACGGCCAGCGGCCCGCCTGGAGCAGGAGCCCGCGTCGTTGCCCACGCACAGCGCTGGCGCCCCCGCGTTCGCGCCCGGCGCGCGGTGCCGCGCGGCCCGCCCTGCCGAACGAGCGGGATGTTTCACGTGAAACATTGACGCGCTCGGTCGATTCGGCGCTGCACGCCGCAGACTCCCGACCGCTCGCGCGCCTGCTGTCGGTCAGCTCGCTCCCGACGCCGCCACCCATCGTCCCTGTGCCCGCGCCTCCTCGCTCTCGCCTCGCCGTCCGCCGCCGCCCCGTAGACGACGCCGCGCGCCCCGGCGCACGTCCCGCGGACGGGCTTTCGCGACGGGGCGCGCGTTCAGAGAATGTTTCACGTGAAACATGCGCTCGCTCGGCCCGCGCGCCGATGTCCTCCGCAGATGTGTGGCGTGCCGCTCCACCCCCCCGCACCCCCTCCTCCCTCGCGCCCCGGCGGGAACACTCGCGCGGCGGCCTGAGCGGCGCCGCCAACCGCCGCCTATAGTCCTCCACGGACCCGAGGGCATGGAAGAAGAGGCGCCGCTCGCCGGCACCATCCCGCCCACTCGCGGGTGCGGGGGAGTGCGCGCCGCACAACGCGCATCGGGAACGTCGCGGCCTGTGCGCGCCAGCGCCGTGCACGCCGACTCTCGTCGTGGATCGCGGCATCGCCATGAGACGGGTCGCTACCCAACGCAAGAGCCAGGCTTCACGCCGATCCGCCGACGTTCAAGCGCAGCCTCTGGGGGGAGGGGCAGCCCTCGCCGCAAGTGGAGGAGGGGCAGCGGGCGGAGAGGAGGGCCGCAGTGGCACCGCCCGGGTGTGCGGTGGGGATCCGGGCACAGCCCGCGCGCACCGTCCGACCAGCGTACGCGCGGCGCCTCCCCCCGTGTGCACGACGGCTTCGTGCACGCCCGCCCCGCGCCGTGCGACGCGGCCTCGCGACGGACATCATCTCGCCGCGCATAAGATTCTCCTCCAGCGGATCCGTGGTCGGCCCGCCGACGCAGCGGCCATCGGGCACGGATCTTCGCCCCACCCCTACACGCGGGCTTCCCGTCCCACATGCACAGCGACGATCCCGGCGGCGCGCACCCTCGACGCGCGGCACACCTCGGGCACCCGCCGATGGCAGGTGAAGCCGCGCAAGTCGGCCCTGTGGCGCTGTCAGGACCTGTCGATTCGACCTGCCTCGCCGTCATGTTTCACGTGAAACATTCGCGGTCATCGTCAGCAAAGGCCCGCCACGCCGATCGGCGCCCCCACCACGCTCCCCGCCCAGGCGACCCCGCGCCGCGCGCACACCGCGCTGACGGTTGGCAACATAAACGAAGCCGGCCCCCCGCCAGCTATGGAGATCGGGCGCCTGGGGGCAGCCCGCCGCCACGCCACGCCGTGGCGCACGATAACGGGAACGGGATCGATGATCCGCACGAACCGATTCCGCCTCGATCGGGGGTATGCCCCCCGTGAAAGCCGGCCTCCTTCGCCGCGCATCCGCCGAGTGGGCGCGCATTGCCGCCCTCCGGCACGCGCAGAGGGGCGCCACAGCAGCCGCCAACGGAGTCAATCTCGGTCACCACCTCGTCTCGCGACCCGTTGGGCGCCGTCGCAGTGCACCCGCTGCCGCGTCAGCCACCTCTCGCCCGGGCCTCGCCCCGCACCGACGATCACCCCCGCGCGCGGAGCGCTTCTCCGACGCGGGGCGGGGCCGTACGGGGGTCGCCGGGACGCCGCGCGATGGTCCGCGTCGCACCACGGACGCTGTGCGTGCCAATACGCGGCGGATCGCCGTGGCCTCCGGATGCGGGGCGCGGTCCCGCCGGTGTCACCGGCGCCAAGCGCGTGGCAACGCCGCAGACGTCCGATGAGCGCCATCCCCTTTCACGCGCCGCGTACAGAGGCGGCGAAAGCGTCCTGCCGCGCACAACAATGAGCCGCCGGGGCGGGGGAGGGGTGGCGCGCGCAACGCGCCGCTCGCCGGTCGTGTCGGACGGAGGAGCGTTTCCGCGGGGGCGTCGGGGCTCGAACCCGCTCGGCCCTGGCCTCCTCGGCCAGGCTGGCGGGGTCGCGATCGCGCGCGCTCGGTGAGATGACCGGTTCGAGAGGGCCAGCGGAGGTCGCGCGAGGGGTCGCACAATGAACACGGCCAGGTCCATACCCCGGCGCAGGCTTAGGCTCAGGCTCAGGCTCAGGCTCAGGACGAGGCGAAGCGCCGCGCCGTCGCGCCGCCACCCGCGGCACCTCTGCCGCTCCACCCGAGAGGGACGCACCCCGGCAGGGGGAGCGGAGCCCCCTCGAACACCGAAGTTTCACGTGAAACATCGACCCCACGCCGTTCTCCGGCGCATCGCCGGAGAAGGCCAGTTGTGCGAACTGGGACGGACGCGCACACCCGTCACGATCGAGCTGGGCGGCCCCGAATGTCCCTCCGCCCTCCGCATCACCCACCGCCCGCGGTAGGCGCCGACGGTGTTCGAGCCACGGCGGCCGCGGGTGGAGGAAGCGCGCGCACTGCCCGCCGACCGTCGACGGAGCCGAGCCGCGCAGCGAGGCCCTGACCGGCACACGCGTCTCTCCGGGGGCCCGGGCGCCCGGGCGCCCGAAGACCCCGCCGGTGGATACCTGTGGGCGCAGGATCCCGTGCCGCTCGCGCCGCCACGCAGTCGCGTACCAGGTGCGCGCCCCCGAGCACGAGAGCGCCTTTGAACGAATCGGCGTCGGCGGACGATCGCGCTCTGAGAAGAGCGCACGGGCCTCGCCCCTCGCACGCGGGGGCGGG
This sequence comes from Microbacterium excoecariae, assembly GCF_011326725.1. Classification (GTDB taxonomy): domain Bacteria; phylum Actinomycetota; class Actinomycetes; order Actinomycetales; family Microbacteriaceae; genus Microbacterium; species Microbacterium excoecariae. Next base: position 374,388 of record NZ_JAANCO010000001.1, read on the forward strand.
GCGCACCGGGACAGGAGCGCCGTCAACAGCACGGCCTCGCCCGACCCAGCGGTCTGTGAGTCGCTGGCGCGCGGCCCACGAGGACCGCCGCGGGAACACGCACCTCTCCGCGCCCGCACCCACGAACACCGCCACCCCCACCGCCACCGTTTCACGTGAAACATTCACTCGGCAGCATGGCGACGACAGAGGGCCGATGCGCCGCGTCCGTCCGTCGCCCCACCGCGCCGCAAGGACCCCCCGCGGGGCCCTGCCATCGCGAACGACCACGACGCGCGCGCCGCGCACCGCGCGCCGCCCCCTGCCCCGCCTCACGCGTCCCACCTCCATCGCGCGCTCGGATCCCGACCTGCCACCAGCGCACCGCGCGCGGGCCAACCCAAGCCCACTGCCGCACCCGGGGGAGAGACGCATAGCCGCGCTCGCGCGGGCGCCTCCCGCGGGCGCGCCGAGAGGCCAAGAACGCACGCCAGACTCCCCGACGGGCGATCCGCCCGGCTACTCCGCGCGGGGATCCCCCGCGTATGCGACGCACCACTGCGGCACGATCCGGAACATGCGGATGTCGTCACCCCAGGTGCGCGGATCCGATCCGTAGTGCCGCTCCCAGTGCGCGAACACCGCGGTCTCGTCGTCGGCGAGCGGAACGGCCCGCCCGTGCGTGAAGAATCCGGTGCGTTCGCCGTCGATCCATGCCGCGCTCACCGCGGGTCGCGCGGCGAGATGTCGCGCCTTGGCCGAGGATCCGTCGGTGCCGAACGTCCAGGCACCGTGGAGGAAGTGGCCGTCCACAGCGCTCACCCGCGGCTCGCCGCCAGCGGTGACCGTGGCGAGGCTCAGGACCCGCATGCCATCGAGACGCGCGAGCAACTGCCGCGCGCCCCATCGATGATCCCCGGACACGATGTCCGTCAGATGGCGCGTCGCCCCCGCGTGCGACGCCGCGAGCAACGCATCCAGCGCCGCGATCTCCTCGTCCGTCTCGTACATCCCGCGATCCCCCTCACATGTTTCACGTGAAACATCTCCGCGGTCAGTCTCACACGGGCCCCCGACATGGCGCGGTGCGCACGCGACCGGCCTGGCGTCGCGCGCGAGCGCTCATCCCAGCACCCGCAGGGCGCCCGGGACGAGCCGCACGCGCAGGGGCAGGCCGGGAAGCGGCTCGCCGTCGCCGTGGGGGAGGGGTGCGCCCCCGCCCGCGGCGATATCGATGCCGCGGGCTCGCCCCGCGAGGACACGCGCCGACGAGGTGTGGCGCCCGACGAGCATGCGGGCGAACAGCGGGAAGGCTCCCCGTCGGCCGACGTCGCCCGCCAGAACCAGATCCGCGCGTCCGTCGGTCGCCGACGCGCGCGGCGCGATCGGGATGCCCCCGCCAATCGTGGGCCCGTTCGCCAGGGTCACAAGCGCCCCGCGTGCGCGCCAGTCCACGCGATAGCCGCCGCCGTCCTGCTCGGCGGTGACGCCGACGACGCCCGGAAACCGGCCCACGCGGTCGAGTTCCTCGGGCGAGAGCGCCATGCCCCGAACGGCCACCTCGTAGTCCCAGGCACGGTACCCGGCGAGCTCGCGCAGCGCCGCCCACACGTAGCGCGAGGCGCCACGGGGGCGACTCATCCCGTTCGCTCGCGCGTTCACCGCCGCGTCCAGGCCGGCCGACGTCGCCCCCGCCACCCACACGTCGGATCCGCTCTCCGGGTGCACGCGAAGGAGATCGACGTCGCGCACGCGTTCCGTCGCCACCGCCGTCACCACGCGCGACACTGCCGCGTCGGGATCCCGCGGCATCGCCAGCGTGCGCGCGAAATCGTTCCCCGTGCCGACGGGGATGATCCCGAACGGGACGGGCCCGCGCGCCAGCTCCTGAATGGCGAGGTGGGCTATACCATCTCCGCCCACCGCGACGACCGCGCGAGCGGATCCGTCTCGTGCGGCGCGCACGCGCGAGGACACCGCCGCAGCCGTCGAGGCCGTGAGAATCGTGGCTGCGATCCCCGCCCGCGCGAGCCTCTCGCGTGCCGCCCTCGCGGTCGCCACAGCCCTCCCGGCGCCCGCGCGCGGGTTCGCCAGGATCGCCACGTCCCCGGGACCGAGCAGCGTCATGACCCGACGCTACCGCGGTCGGCCGGCGTCAGGCGCGCACGGTCGCGCGGACGACGCGCGTCGGCTCCGCGATCTCGCCCTCGCCGAGGATCTCCACGCGCACGTCGCTCAGCTTGTACTTGCGCGCGGCCTTGGCCGCCGCGTCGATCTCGCGCTCGGCGTTCTGTCCCTTGAGGAGGATCAGCTCACCACCGTCGCGCACGAGCGGCGCGGTCCACGGGATCAGGGTGCGCAGGGCCGACACGGCGCGCGCCGTCACGGCGTCCAGGAAGCCCTCGTAGCGACCCGCCTCTTCCGCCCGCGCCCGCTCGACACGCACGTTCTTGAGCCCGAGCGCGTCCGCCTGTTCCGTGAGCCACGCCACGCGTCGCTCCATCGGCTCGATAAGGATCCATTCGATGTCGGGGCGCGCGATCGCCAGCACGAGGCCCGGCAGGCCCGCCCCGGACCCGACGTCGCCCACGCGGCCGCCCGCGGGGAACAGCGGCGCCGCGATCGCCGAGTTGAGGATGTGACGGTTCCACAGCCGCGGCACCTCGAGCGGGCCGATCAGCCCGCGCTCCTCGCCGTGCTCGGCAAGGGCGACCGTAAAGCGCCGCGCGAGGTCGATGCGGACGCCGAACAGCGCCGCCGCCTCGGCGGGTTCCGGCTCGAGCGCGTCGTTCGTCACGGCCGTCAGGCCTTGCGGATGACCGTGTGCCGGTCGTCCCGCTCGCCGTACGACTCCGAGACGAGCCCGCGTTCCGCCACGATGTCGTGAACGATCTTGCGCTCGTACGACGTCATCGCGGGCAGCGAGGCCTGGGTGGCGCCGTCGTCCAGCCGCGAGACCGCCTGATCGACGAGCTCCGCCAGCTGGGCGCGACGCGTGTCGCGCGAGCCCCCGACATCGAGGATGAGGCGCGAGAACTCGCCCGTCTCCCGCTGCACCGCGAGCCGCGTGAGCTCCTGGAGCGCCTGGACGGTGTCCGGATCCGCGAGCGGACGAAGCGACGCATCGTCGCTCTCGACTGACACGTACGCGCGGCCCTGCCGCACGTCGAGCTCCAAGTCGCCGTCGATGTCGGCGATGTCGAGCAGGCCCTCGAGGTAGTCCGCCGCGACGTCGCCCTCCCGCTCCAGTTGCTCCTTGGTCGGGGTGTCCTCGTGCGTCATGCGCTCTCTCCCGCCGACCCCTGGCCGGACTTCTGCGGGCCCGGGCCCGCGTTTCGCTGCTGGTCCTTCTTGGCGCGCTTCGCCGACTTCGGCTGCACGCGCTTCGCGCGCTCCTGGCGCTCGGCCTCGACCTTGCGCGCCAGTTCCTCCTGCTCGCGCTCGTACTCCGCCATCGGCACGACCTTGCCCGCGGCGTTGACGGCCTTGCCCTTCTTCGCGAGGCGCTCCTCGCGGGCCTTGGCGGCCTCGGATCCGGGCGTCGGGTTCTCGTGGATGATGTAGAACTGCTGGCCCATCGTCCACAGGTTGTTGAAGAACCAGTAGGTGACAACGCCGAGCGGGAAGAAGACGCCCGAGAAGATCATGGCGAACGGGATGATCCAGAGCATGATGCGCTGCATCTGGTACGCCTGGCCGGTCTTCGCCTCGGGGGAGAGGTTCTTCGAGACGATCTGCAGCTGCGTGACGAACTGCGTGGAGATCATCAGCGCGACGAGGATGATCAGCATGATCACGGCCGGCAGCGAATCGATGCCGTTGTTGAAGTGATCGACGAGCGTCATGCTCAGCGGCGCGATGTCGAACAGCGACGCGTCGTTGAACTCGTGCACGCGCTCGGCCGTGAACAGCCACGAGTTCAGGCCCGACTCGTCGGCCGCCGCCCACACGCTGATGTCGTGCAGCGTCCAGTACAGCGAGAAGAAGATGGGCATCTGGACGAGCATCGGCAGGCAGCCCGAGACGGGGGTCGTGCCGTGCTTCTTGTACAGCGCCATCGTCTCGCGGCTCATCGCCTCGCGAGACAGCTGATCGCGCTTTCCCTTGTACTTCGTCTGGATCTTCTTGATCTCGGGCGCCAGCTCCATCATCTTTCGCTGGCTCTTGATCTGCTTGACGAAGAGCGGGAAGATCGCCAGTCGCACGACGACGACGACTCCGAGGATCGACAGGACCCAGGTGAGGCCGCCCGCGCTGGGCATTCCCACGGTCGTCAGCAGCCAGTGCCACCCGACGAGGATCGCCTCGATCACCCAGCGGATCGGGAAGAGGATCGTTCCGAAGAAGTCCACGGAGGGTCAGTCCTTTCGGCGCGGCACCACGAGGCCACGGGGGGTCAGGTCGTATCGGAAGTTCGCGTGCGGGCGCACGTCGTCCTCGCCGCCCGCGGCCCAGGGATGGCACCTCGCGATGCGCGCCGCGGCCAACCCCGATCCTCTCACGAGGCCGTGCTGCTGCACTGCGGTCACGGCGTATGCCGAGCAGGAGGGGTAATAGCGGCAGACGTCGCCATAGATGCGGGAGATCGTCGCCCGGTAGGCGAGGAGCAGGCCTAGGCCCAGGTTGCGGGGCACGAGCGGGAGCGCGCGGACCGCGTCGGCGGCGCGGATCCGCCCCGTCCCGACGGCGGACGCCGGCAGGACGCTCACGCGCCGGCCTTCCGGGCGAGCCCGCGGGCGACGTCGCGCCGCAGGTCTGCGAAGGGCGCCGCGGCCGAGGCGGGAAGCGCGCGGATCACGACGTCGGCGCCCGGGCGCAACGACGGCGTCGCCTCGAGGCAGATGGCCTTGAGGCGACGCCGAACGGTGTTGCGCGTCACGGCGTTGCCGACCGCCTTGCTCACGATGAAGCCGAAGCGGGGCGGACGGGGCTCGCCGGTGTCGACGACGTGCACGACGTGCGTCTCGCCCGCGCGCCGCGCTCCCCGCCGGACGACCATGCGATAGTCGATCCCGCGGGTGATCCGCTGCGGCTTGCCGAGCACACCCGTCGCGACGTCGAGGGGGCGTTACGCCGAGAGCTCGGTGCGGCCCTTGCCGCGGCGAGCGTTGAGGATCGCGCGGCCGGCGCGCGTACGCATGCGGGCGCGGAAGCCGTGCTTCTTGGCGCGACGACGGTTGTTGGGCTGGAAAGTGCGCTTGCTCATAGCCTTCTCACTCCGGGAGGACGTGTCACCGGAACTGGTCGACCGGAGACGGGTACAGGGGTGCCCGAGATGGGCACAAGTCAACCGCAATAGAATACGCCGGGCGCCGCTCGCGGCGCAAACCGCGCGCCAAACCTGTCAGTATCCCCACAGGACGGGCCGCTTGCCCGCCGCAACACGCGGATCCGCTCGCCGACGCGTTTGCGGGGCGGCGCCAGGATGACTAGCGTATTCGAAGTTATCCACAGGCTGTGTACAAAAGGGGAGTGGACCGATGGCAGACGTCCCGGACGTGCCGATCTGGCGCCTGGTCATCGCGGAGCTCGAGAACGACGACCGGATCACGCCGCAGCTCGAGGGCTTCTTGAACCTCGCCGTGGCCCAGGGGGTCATGGGAGGCGCGCTCTACCTCGACGTGCCGAACGACCTCACGGCGGGTCAGCTCAACAAGCGCATGCGCGAGCCGATCATGGACGCGCTCGGCCGCATCGGGGACGAGGTCACGAGCTTTCGCGTCGTCGTCAACCCGGAGCTCGCCGACCAGCCCTATATCCCGGAGCCGCACCCGATCGCGGACGAGACCCGCGAGGCCGCGCCCGAGCGGTCCGCGCCCCGCCCGATCGAGACGCCGCAGACCCAGTCCCGCAGCGAGACGCGGCTGAACCCGAAGTACACCTTCGACAACTTCGTCATCGGACAGTCGAATCGCTTCGCGCACGCCGCCGCGGTCGCGGTCGCGGAGGCTCCGGCGAAGGCGTACAACCCGCTGTTCATCTACGGCGACTCCGGCCTCGGCAAGACGCACCTCCTCCACGCGATCGGCGACTACGCGCAGAACCTCTTCCCCGGGGTCCGCGTCCGCTACGTCTCCAGCGAGGAGTTCACGAACGACTTCATCAACTCGATCGCGAACAACCGCGGAGCGGCCTTCAACGCGCGATACCGCGACCTCGACATCCTGCTGATCGACGACATCCAGTTCCTCCAGGGCAAGGCCGAGACGCAGGAGACGTTCTTCCACACGTTCAACACGCTGCACGACCACGACAAGCAGGTCGTGATCACGAGCGACGTCGCGCCGCGGCTGCTCACGGGGTTCGAGGACCGGATGCGGTCGCGCTTCGAGTGGGGCCTCATCACCGACGTGCAGGCGCCCGACCTCGAGACCCGCATCGCGATCCTTCGTAAGAAGGCCTCGAGCGAGCGGATCTATATCCCCGAGGACGTCATCGAGTACATCGCGTCCATGGTCTCGACCAACATCCGCGAGCTCGAGGGTGCCCTCATCCGGGTCTCGGCCTTCGCGAGCCTGAACCGTTCCGAGGTCTCCCGCGAGCTGGCGGAGGGGGTCCTGCGCGACATCGTCGACAAGCCGGAGGACACCGTCGTCTCGCCGACCGACATCATCAAGGCGTCGGCCGACTACTTCAAGCTGACCGTCGAGGACCTCTACGGCCCCGGACGCGCGCAGGCGGTCGCGCAGGCCCGGCAGATCGCGATGTACCTCTGCCGCGAGCGGACGAACCTCTCTCTGCCCAAGATCGGGCAGCTGTTCGGCGGACGCGATCACACGACGGTGATGTACGCGACGAAGAAAATCACCGAGCTCATGAAAGAGAAACGGCAGCTGTACAACCAGGTGCAGGAGATCACCGCGCAGCTGGGTCGTCGCTGACGGCGCGCCCGTCCGTCCCCAGCGGCATCCCGCGCGGATCCTCGCACCCCGCGACTTTTCCACACGTTATCCACAGGGCCCCCGTCGACAAAGACGGGGGTCCTGCCGCATTTTTCCGCCCGCGTTCCCCGGGCGCATCTGAACGCGCGGTGACGTATTCCCCAACTCGCGCTTGACACGACTGCGGCGAGGGCGTTAAGGGTTCTCCCCAGTGTGGAAAACCTGTGGATAACTGTGGAGACACGCCCTGCCAGCTGTGTAGGACACGCGCCCGGCTTGTGAAAACGGCCGTGGACGTCGCTCCGCCGCGTCATCCGCTTCCCCCACCCCCTCCGCATCGATTCCACAACTCACACGCGTGTGATTCCTTACTGCCGACACGGATCCACAGAGTTATCCACACTCTCCACAGCCGTTAACGCTGTTAAGAGATTTCTCTTTCGAAGAGGGCCCCCGATCACCGTGACGCCGGCGGCGGCGTGGACCGTCAGGCCGACGCACTAGCATGGGTTTCCCGCGACATCCGCGCTCCTTCCGAGCACTCACCTGCGTGTCGCGCCAGGTCTTTCGCCACATGAGGGGGAGTTACGTGAAGTTCCACGTGAACCGCGATGTCTTCAGCGAGGCGGTCTCGTTCGTCGTGAAGCTGCTGCCGCAGCGCAATCCGCAGCCGATCCTTGCGGGCGTGCTGATCGAGGCGGGAGAGGACGGCACGCTGGCGCTGTCGGCCTTCGACTACGAGGCCTCCGCGCGGACGACGATCGAAGCGACCATTGACGAGCCCGGCACGATCCTCGTCCACGGCCGCCTCCTCAACGACATCGCGAGCCGCCTCCCGCACGCGCCGATCGAGGTCTCGACCGAGGACGATGGCAATGTCGCCGTCGTCTGCGGCCCCGCTCGCTTCGCGCTCGCGTCGATGCCCGTCGAGGAATACCCCGCGATCCCCGAGGTCACCGGCGAGTCCGGCCTCGTGCCGGGTGAGGACTTCGCCACGGCGATCTCGCAGGTGGCCTTCGCCGCCTCGCGCGACGACGTCACGCCGGTGCTCACCGGCGTGCAGCTCGAGGTCCACGACAACCAGCTGAGCCTCGTCGCGACCGACCGCTACCGCGTCGCGCTGCGCGACATCGACTGGGATGGTAGCCAGTCCAATGCGAAGGCCCTCGTGCCCTCGCGCACCCTCACCGAGGTCGGCAAGACGTTCTCGCACGGCGGCAACATCTCCGTCGCGTTTTCCGGATCCGGCGACCGCGAGATCATCGCGTTCACGGCAGGCAACAGGACCGTGACCTCGCTGCTCATCAAGGGCAACTTCCCGCCCGTGCGCCGCCTGTTCCCGGAGCAGACCGGCCACTACGCCGTCGTGTCGACGAGCGACCTCACGGAGGCCGTGCGCCGCGTGGCGCTCGTGCTCGATCGCTCCGCGCCCCTGCGCTTCACGTTCTCGCAGAACGAGGTCACGATGGATGCCGCCGGCGGCGACCAGGCGCGCGCGTCCGAGTCGGTCGACGCCACTCTGACGGGCGGAGACGAGGTCACGCTGGGCCTGAACCCGCAGTACCTGCTCGACGCGCTCGGCGCGGTCAAGAGCGAGTTCGCGCGGATCACGTTCACGTCGAGCGACAACGCCAACAAGCTCAGCCCCATCCTCGTCACGGCGCAGACCTCGGTCGACGACGCGGCGAGCGACAACTTCAAGTACCTGCTGCAGCCCAACCTGCTGCTGCGCTAAGCCGGGTTCGGCGCATGATCGTCGAACACCTGAGCCTCGTCGATTTCCGCAACTACGCGCAGGCGGAGCTCGAGCTTCGGCCGGGGACGAACCTGCTGGTCGGCCGCAACGGCCAGGGCAAGACGAATCTGGCCGAGGCGGTCGCGTACCTCGCGACGCTCGGCTCGCACCGGGTCTCCGCCGACGCGCCGCTCGTGCGCGAGGGGCAATCGGCCGCGTTCGTCCGGGCGCGCCTGACGCACGGATCCCGCAAGGTCACCCTCGAGCTGCAGATCAACAAGCAGGGCTCGAACAAGGCGCGCATCTCGAGCAACCCCGTGCGCACGAGCGAGCTGCCGCGCTACGCGCAGGTCGTGCTCTTCGCGCCCGAGGACCTCACGATCGTCCGCGGCGACCCCGGGTCCCGGCGTCGCTTTGCGGATCAGCTGCTCGTGCAGCGCACGCCGCGGCTCGCGGCGGTCATGGCCGACTACGACCGCGCGCTCAAGCAGCGCACCACGCTGCTCAAGTCCGCGCGGGCGCGCGGCATGCGCGCCGAGAGCCTCAGCACCCTCGACGTCTGGGACGACAAGCTCGTCGCGCTCGGATCCCAGATCATCGACGCGCGCACGCGCCTTGCCGCGGATCTCGCGGCCCCCGTCTCCCGCGCCTACGCCGCGATCGCGGGCGAGGATCACGCGCCAGGGCTCGCGTGGGCGCTGTCGATCGGGGGATCCGACCCCGAGGAGGGCGAGGACATCGACGAGGGCGTCCCCGCCGCGGGCGACACGGCCGCCCAGTTCCGCCAGGCACTGGAGAACCGGCGCGCGCAGGAGCTTGAGCGCGGCCTCACCCTCGTCGGGCCGCACCGCGACGACCTCGTCCTGCGGCTGCGGGGGCTGCCGGTCAAGGGATACGCCTCGCACGGCGAAGGCTGGTCCGTCGCGCTGTCCCTCCGGCTGGCGTCGGCCGAGCTGCTGCGCAGCGAGTCGCCCGGCGGTGACCCGATCCTCATTCTGGACGACGTGTTCGCCGAGCTCGACGCGGCGCGGCGCGGGCGCCTTGCCGGTGTCGTCGCCGACTACGAGCAGGTCATCGTGACGGCGGCGGTGGCCGGGGACCTGCCGGATCCGCTCCGCCGTGACGCGGTGCGGATCGAGGCCGGCGCGATCCTCGGGCCGCTCTCCGAGCATCCGCTGGAGGAGCCGCGATGAGCGAGGAGCGACCCCCCGGCGTGCCGGAGACCATCGCGACCTACCTGCGCCTGCGCGGGCTGCCGTTGAGCAAGGCGGCGCGCTGGAAGAAGCGGCGGCGCGGGGATCCGGACGGCAGCCAGCCGTTCGCGAAGGGGCGGGATCCGAAGCCGCTCGGCGACGCCATCTCGGCCCTCACCGCGTCCAGCGGGTGGGCGCCGCAGCTCGAACGCGAGGACCTGGCGCTCAACTGGGAGGAGATCGCGGGCGACGACAACGCCGCCCACTCCTTCATCGAGACGTTCGCGCAGGGCCTCGTCGTCGTCCGGTGCGACTCGACGGCCCGCGCGAAGCAGATGCATCTGCTGCGCGCCGCGTTCCTCACGCGGATCCTTCAGCTGTACCCCGAGGCGGGCGTGAAGGAGATTCGCTTCTTCGGGCCAGACGTGCCGACCTGGAAACATGGCTTCAGACGCGTTCAGGGCCGCGGTCCGCGCGATACGTACGGGTAAGACGGGTCGCATCCCGTCGGAGGGGGATTTCTCCCGCGAGAGGGCCTGTTACGCGGTTTTCGTCGTCCGAAACGGGTAGAATGGCAGACGCTGTTCGACCTACAAGGAGCGACACCTACATGACGAGCGAGACCCCCGGGAACGAGCCTGATTCGACGACGGCGAGCGGGGGCACCGGCGCATCCGTGGGCTCCGGCAAGGTGACGAACGAGTACGGCGCCGACCAGATCCAGGTCCTCGAGGGCCTCGAGGCGGTCCGCAAGCGCCCGGGTATGTACATCGGATCCACCGGCCCGCGCGGCCTGCACCACCTGGTGTACGAGATCGTCGACAACTCGGTCGACGAGGCGCTCGCCGGCTACTGCGACACGATCACCGTGACGCTCCTCGAGGACGGCGGCGTACGCGTTGTCGATAACGGTCGCGGGATCCCCGTCGGCATGCACAAGGTCGAGAAGAAGTCGACGCTCGAGGTCGTCCTCACCGTCCTCCACGCCGGCGGCAAGTTCGGCGGCGGCGGCTACGCGGTCTCGGGCGGGCTCCACGGCGTCGGATCCTCCGTCGTCAATGCGCTGTCGACGCGCCTCGAGGCCGTCGTCCGCACCGACGGGAGCGTGTGGCGCCAGTCCTTCACGACCGGCGGCGTCCCGACCGCGCCCGTCGCGCAGGGCGAGCCGACCGACGAGACCGGCACCTCGATCACGTTCTGGCCGGACCCCGACATCTTCACGGAGACCGTCGAGTTCGAGTACGAGGTCCTGCGCACGCGCTTCCAGCAGATGGCCTTCCTCAACAAGGGCCTGAAGATCGAGCTCTTCGACGAGCGGCCCACCTCGACCGAGGAGGTCGAGACGGAGGAGGGCGCGCCCGTCGCGCAGCAGCGTCACGACGTCTTCCACTACGAGCGCGGCCTGATGGACTACGTCGACTACCTCAACAGCGCGCGCAAGGCGGAGCGCGTCCACGAGGACATCATCAGCTTCGAGTCGGAGGACACCGAGCGCAAGATCGCGCTCGAGGTCGCGATGCAGTGGACGACCTCGTACAGCGAGAACGTGTTCACGTACGCCAACACGATCAACACGCACGAGGGCGGCACGCACGAGGAGGGCTTCCGCGCGGCGCTGACGTCGCTCGTGAACCGCTACGCGCGCGCCAACAACCTTCTCAAGGAGAAGGACGACAACCTCACGGGCGACGACGTCCGCGAGGGCCTCACGGCCGTCATCTCCGTCAAGCTCAGCGAGCCGCAGTTCGAGGGCCAGACCAAGACGAAGCTCGGCAACACCGAGGCCAAGAGCTACGTCCAGCGCATCGTCGCCGACGAGCTCGGCGACTGGTTCGCGCGCAGCCCCGCGCAGGCGAAGAACGTCGTGCGCAAGGCGATCGACGCCGCGACCGCGCGCATGGCCGCCCGCAAGGCGCGCGAGACGGCCCGACGCAAGAGCGTGTTCGAGTCGGCCGCCATGCCCGACAAGCTCAAGGACTGCACGAGTAAGGATCCGTCCATCAGCGAGGTGTACCTCGTGGAGGGCGACTCGGCCGGCGGATCCGCCGTGAACGGGCGCAACCCGCTCACGCAGGCGATCCTCGCGCTGCGCGGCAAGATCCTGAACGTCGAGCGCGCGCGCCTCGATAAGGCCCTCGGCAACAAGGAGGTCCAGGCGATGATCCAGGCCTTCGGCACGGGCATCGGGCCGGACTTCGACATCGAGAAGGCGCGCTATCACAAGATCGTCCTCATGACGGACGCCGACGTCGACGGCCAGCACATCACGACGCTGCTGCTGACGCTGCTCTTCCGCTACATGCGCGGGCTCATCGAGGCCGGGTACGTCTACCTCGCGATGCCGCCGCTGTACCGCCTGAAGTGGACGAACGCCGACCACGAGTACGTCTACAGCGACCGCGAGCGCGACGTCTTCCTCGAGGCGGGCCTCGCGCGCGGCTGGCGCCTGCCGAAGAGCAACGAGGGCGGCGTGCAGCGCTATAAGGGTCTTGGCGAGATGAACGCCGAGGAGCTGTGGGAGACGACCATGGATCCCGAGACCCGCACCCTGCGCCAGGTGACGATCGAGGACGCGGCCGCGGCCGACGAGATCTTCTCGGTCCTCATGGGCGACGACGTCGAGTCCCGCCGCGGGTTCATCCAGCGCAACGCGAAGGACGTCCGCTTCCTCGACATCTGATCGAGCGGACGAACGAGGAAGACACAGACTTATGACTGACGAAGAGCGCCCCGACATCAACGCCGGGCACAACCACGGCCGCATCGACCAGGTCGACCTGCAGTCGGAGATGCAGCGCAGCTACCTCGACTACGCGATGAGTGTCATCATCGGGCGCGCGCTGCCCGACGTGCGCGACGGGCTCAAGCCCGTGCACCGCCGCGTGATCTTCGGGATGTACGACGGCGGGTACCGGCCCGACAAGTCGTTCTCGAAGTGCACCCGCGTCGTCGGCGAGGTCATGGGTCAGTACCACCCGCACGGCGACAGCGCGATCTACGACACCCTCGTGCGCCTCGTGCAGCCGTGGTCGATGCGCTACCCGCTCGCGCTCGGCCAGGGTAACTTCGGCACGCCCGGCAACCAGGGCGCGGCCGCCCCGCGGTACACCGAGACGAAGATGGCTCCCCTCGCGCTCGAGATGGTGCGTGACATCGAGGAAGAGACCGTCGACTTCGAGGACAACTACGACGGGCGCACGCAGGAGCCCACGGTCCTGCCCGCGCGCTTCCCGAACCTGCTGGTGAACGGATCCGTCGGCATCGCGGTCGGCATGGCGACGAACATCCCGCCCCACAACCTCCGCGAGGTCGCGGCCGGCGCCCTGTGGGCGCTGGAGAACCCGGAGCTGCCGCGCGAGGAGGTCCTCGGCGGCCTCATGCAGCGGATCCCCGGACCCGACTTCCCGACGGGCGCCCAGATCCTCGGCAACAAGGGGATCCACGAGGCGTACCGCACGGGGCGCGGATCCATCACGATGCGCGCGGTCGTGAGCGTCGAGGAGATCCAGGGCCGCACCTGCCTCGTCGTGACCGAGCTGCCCTACCAGGTCAACCCCGACAACCTCGCGGTGAAGATCGGCGAGCTCGCCCGCGAGGGGCGGGTCACGGGCATCGCGGACATCCGCGACGAGACCTCGGGCCGCACGGGGCAGCGCCTCGTCGTTGTCCTCAAGCGCGACGCGGTCGCGAAGGTCGTGCTGAACAACCTCTACAAGCACACCGACCTGCAGACGAACTTCGGCGCGAACATGCTCGCGATCGTCGACGGCGTGCCGCGCACGCTGCCGCTCGACCGCTTCATCTCGCTCTGGATCACCCACCAGCTCGAGGTCATCGTCCGGCGCACCCGGTTCCGGCTGCGCAAGGCCGAGGAGCGCATGCACATCCTGCGCGGCTATCTCAAGGCGCTCGACGCGCTCGATGAGGTCATCGCGCTGATTCGCCGGTCGCAGACGGCCGACGACGCCCGCGAGGGGCTTAAGGCGCTCCTCGACATCGACGACCTGCAGGCCGACGCGATCCTCGCGATGCAGCTGCGCCGCCTCGCGGCGCTCGAGCGGCAGAAGATCGTCGACGAGGCCACGGAGCTCGAGGCGAAGATCGCCGACTTCCTCGACATCATCGGTAGCGACGCGCGCCAGCGCGACATCGTCAAGACGGAGCTCACGGCGATCGCCGACAAGTTCGGCGACGACCGCCGCACCGAGATCCTCCCCGGGTTCGACGGCGACGTGTCGATCGAGGACCTCATCGCCGAGGAGGAGGTCGTCGTCACCGTCACCCGAGAGGGCTACGTCAAGCGCACGCGCAGCGACCTGTACCGCAGCCAGCACCGCGGCGGGAAGGGCGTGCGCGGAGCGCAGCTGCGCGCGGACGACGTTGTGGAGCACTTCTTCGTCACGACGACGCACCACTGGATCCTGTTCTTCACGAACACGGGTCGCGTCTACCGCGTCAAGGCATACGAGCTGGCCGAAGCCGGCCGCGACGCGAAGGGCCAGCACGTGGCGAACCTGCTCGCGCTGCAGCCCGACGAGCAGATCGCCGAGGTGATCGAGCTCAAGAGCTACGAGGACACCGAGTACCTCGTGCTCGCGACCCGCAACGGCCTCGTGAAGAAGACGCGCCTGACGGAGTACGACTCGAACCGGCAGGGCGGCATCATCGCGATCAACCTGCGCGACGGCGACGAGCTCGTCGATGCGCTCCTGGTCAACGGCGACGACCACATCCTGCTCATCAGCCGCAAGGGCATGTCCCTGCAGTTCGCGGCCGGCGACGACTCGCTGCGCCCGCTTGGCCGCTCGACGTCGGGCGTCAAGGGCATGTCGTTCCGCGAGGACGACGAGCTGCTGAGCGCCTCCGTCGCCCGCGTCGACACGTACGTGTTCACGGTCACCGACGGCGGCTGGGCCAAGCGCACGCCGATCGCCGAGTACCGGCAGCAGGGCCGCGGCGGCCTCGGCATCAAGGTGGCGAAGCTCAACGACGACCGGGGCGAGCTCGCGGGCGGCCTCGTGGTATCGGAGGACGACGAGGTGCTCGTCGTGCTCGCCAAGGGCAAGGTGGTACGCTCGGCCGTTGCCGAGGTGCCCTCCAAGGGCCGTGACACCATGGGAGTCGTGTTCGCGCGTCCCGACAAGGGCGACCACATCCTGACGATCGCGCGCAACAGCGAGCGGGGCCTGGGTGAGGACGAGACCGACGAGCCGGCGACCGACGCCGCTCCCGAATCCGCAGAAGGTGACGCATGAGCACGGTAGCTGACAAGCTCGCGAAGAAGTCCGCGCAGAAGTCGTCCTCGAAGCAGGTGCGCCTGCGGCTCGTCTACGTCGACTTCTGGTCCGCGGTGAAGCTCTCCTTCCTCGTGGCGATCGCCGTGGCCATCGTGACGCTCGTGTCCTTCCTCCTCGTGTTCCTCGTCGTGCAGTCGACGGGCCTGATCGCTCAGGTCGACGAGTTCGTCTCGAGCTTCAGCGACGGCGCCTTCTCGATCCAGGCGGCGGTCGGACTGCCGCAGGTCTTCGCGTTCGGATCCGTCGTCGCGATCCTGAACCTCGTCGTCGTCACCGTGCTCGGCGCGGTGGCCGCGGGCATTTACAACATGGCGGTCAAGGTCACGGGCGGCCTGCTCGTGGGCTTCACGTCCAACTGACCGCGCGAGCGAACGAGAGGGGCGGATCCGGCGGATCCGCCCCTCTCGCGTGCGGCGGGGGCGTGTGCGGCACGCCCGGGATCCGCGCCCGAATTGGTGGCGGCGAGGCGCGTGATGTATGCTCTTGAAGGTTGACGCCGACAGGTTGTCACGCGGGGCTATAGCTCAGGCGGTTAGAGCGCTTCACTGATAATGAAGAGGTCCCAGGTTCAAGTCCTGGTAGCCCCACCATCCCTTCCCGCGGGGCCTTAGCTCAGTTGGTAGAGCGCCTGCTTTGCAAGCAGGATGTCAGGAGTTCGAATCTCCTAGGCTCCACAGTCTCCCTCTCCGGCGCCGGTCCTTACCTCTCGAGGATCCGCGCGAGCTGCTCCAGGTCGCGCTCGACCGCGAGGCAGTCCTCGTCGAACTGCGCGTCCGTCATGTTGCGTTGCCGCACGGTGAACACCACCTCCGCGCCCGCGGGATGGGGGAGTACGCGCACGGGATTCCAGACGCTCTCGCCGCCGGGCAGCACGACCTCGTGGTCGAGTACGCCGAGGGCGTTCGGCGCCACGAAGCGGACCCGCACGGATCCCATGGGCGAGTCGACGATGAGATCGTCGCCCTCGCGGCGCACGGCGGAGCGGGCGAGACCTGCCGCCCAGTCGGGCAGATGGTCCGGCTCGGCCGCGTAGGCGTACACGACGTGGGGTGGGGTCGCGATGACGCGGGAGAGGTGACGCGAGCGCATGGGCCGAGTGTCGCACCCGGCGGGCGGGAATGCCATGCCGCGGATGCGACGTTGGGGCAGGTGTGGCGCCACACGCGTCACCGCAACGATGGAAAGGACTCCCATGCCGATTCTCGGTTCCAGTGACATCGACGTCTTCCCGCTCGCCCTCGGCGGCAACACCTTCGGATGGACGAGCGATCGCGAGACCTCGTTCGCCGTGCTCGACGCCTACCTGGCGGGCGGCGGCAACTTCATCGACACGGCCGACGCGTACTCGGCCTGGGCGCCGGGCAATTCCGGCGGCGAGTCCGAGACGATCATCGGCGCGTGGCTCGCGGCGCGCGGACATCGCGACGACGTCGTCATCGGGACGAAGGTCAGCCAGCACCCCGAGTTCCGGGGGCTCGCGGCGAAGAACGTCGCCGCGGCCGCCGACGCCTCGCTCCAGCGCCTGGGGACGGACTACATCGACGTCTACTACGCGCACTTCGACGACGCGGACACGCCGCTCGAGGAGACGGTCGCCGCCTTCGACGCGCTCGTGACGGCCGGCAAGGTCCGCGCAGTCGCGGTGTCGAACTACGCGCCCGAGCGGATCGACGAGTGGTTCCGGATCGCCCGTGCCGGCGGCTACGCGCTGCCCGTCGCGCTGCAGCCGCACTACAACCTCGTGCACCGGCGCGACTTCGAGGGCGCCCTCGCCGACGTCGCGGCGCGCGAGAACCTCGCGGTCGTGCCGTACTTCGCCCTCGCCAGCGGATTCCTGACGGGCAAGTACCGCACCCGCGAGGACCTGGCGGGGGCCTCGCGCGAGCAGATGGCGAACGGGTACTTCTCGGAGGAGGGCCTCGCCGTCGTCGCCACGCTCGACGACATCGCCGCCGCGCACGGCACCCAGCCGGCCGCCATCGCGCTGGCGTGGCTCGCGGCGCAGGATCTCGTCGCGGCGCCGATCGCGAGCGCGCGGACGGTCGAGCAGTTGCCCGCGCTGCTCGACTCCGCGCGCGTGACGCTGACGGACACGGAGCGCGAGGCGCTCGACGCGGTCTCGGCGCGCGTGCCGTGATCCGACGCGCCGCGGCCCGGCTCGGGCCGCGGCGCGAACTAGGCTGGGGTGAGTGCCCGAGATCGACCTGCTGACCCTCTGCCTCCTTATCCTGGCGGGGCTCCTCGCCGGGTGGGTGGACGCGGTGGTCGGCGGCGGCGGGCTCATCCAGCTCCCGGCGTACCTGCTCGTCCCGGGCCTCGCGCCGATCCAGGCGCTCGCGACGAACAAGCTCTCCAGCATCATGGGGACGTCCGTCGCCGCCGCGACCTTCGCGCGGCGGGTGAAGCCGGATCCGCGCACCGCCATCCCGCTCGCCGTCATGGCGCTCCTCGGCGCGGTCCTCGGCGCGACGATCGCCTCCCTCATCCCCGCCGAGGCGTTCACCCCGATCATCCTCGTCATTCTCGTCGGGGTCGGGGCGTTCACTGTCCTCAAGCCCCAGATGGGGGTTCACGCGACGCAGCGCTGGCACGGGTGGCGCCACGTGGCGGGGGCGGCGGGCATCGGCCTCGTCATCGGCACCTACGACGGCGCCCTGGGACCCGGGACCGGATCCTTCTTCGTCATCCTCCTCGTGAGCGTTCTCGGGTACGCGTTCATGCCCGCGTCCGCCCTCGGGAAGATCGCGAACTTCTGCACGAACCTCGGCGCGCTGCTGTTCTTCATCCCGGCCGGCCACGTCGTGTGGGGGCTCGGGCTCGCGGTCGGCGCGGCGAACCTCGTCGGCGGCTACCTCGGCGCGCGCATGGCCGTCTCGCGCGGCAACCGCTTCGTCCGGATCGTCTTCATTGTCGTCATCGCCGCGCTCATCCTGAAGCTCTCTTACGACCTCCTCAGCGGGGCCTGATCCCCCAGGCGACGGCTACTACGCTCGGGGGCATGGACGCGCGACGGGCATGGGTGAGCCAGGCGATCGGACTCCTCGAGGCCGACGCCAACCGGAGCGCCGACACGCACCTGCACGTGTTTCCGCTTCCGCCCGAGTGGGGCATCGACCTCTACCTCAAGGACGAGTCCGTCCACCCCACCGGGTCCCTGAAACACCGGCTCGCGCGCTCGCTCCTCCTCTACGGGCTCGTGGGCGGGCGGATCGGCCCGGAGACCACCCTCGTCGAGGCATCGAGCGGCTCCACGGCCGTGAGCGAGGCGTATTTCGCTCGTATGCTCGGATTGGAATTCATCACGGTCGTGCCGCGCTCGACGAGCGCCGAGAAGATCGGCCTGATCGAGTTCGCCGGCGGTCGGTGCCACTACGTGGACGACCCCATGGCCGTCTACGGTGAGGCCGAGCGGCTGGCCGCCGAGTGCGGCGGCCACTACCTCGACCAGTTCGCGTACGCTGAGCGGGCGACCGACTGGCGCGGCAACAACAACATCGCGGACAGCGTGTTCGGCCAGATGACGCGCGAGCGGCACCCGATCCCCTCCTGGATCGTCGTGGGCGCGGGCACGGGCGGCACGAGCGCGACGTTCGGCCGGTACCTCCGGTACCACCGGCACGAGACGCAGCTCGCGGTCGTGGATCCGGAAGGATCCGCGTTCTACGACGCGTGGCGCACGGGCGACCACGGCTACGAGACCGGGCGCGGCAGCCGCATCGAGGGCATCGGCCGACCGCGCATGGAGCGGTCGTTCCTCCCGGAGATCGTCGACGAGATGATGCGCATTCCCGATGCGGAATCCATCGCGGCGGTCCGCCTCCTCCGCGACCGGACGATGCACTGGGCGGGGGGATCCACCGGCACGAACCTCGCGGGCGCCTTCCGCCTCATCTCCCGCATGCGCGACGAGGGGCGCACCGGATCCGTCGTGACGCTCCTGTGCGACGGCGGCGCGCGGTACCAGAACACCTATTACAGCGACGCGTGGGTCGCGGAGCAGGGGCTCGAGATCGGCCCGGCCCGCGCGCGGATGAACGACTTCCTCGAGACGGGACGGTGGCGAGATGGCTGAGCACGATCGCGCGCGGCGGGTCGTCGACGGCGTCAAGAACGCGGTGTGGAGCGATCCCGCGAAGCGCCAGATGACGGAGGCCCTGCCGATCGTCGACGAGACGATGGCGCAGCGCATCATCGACCTCGCGATGCGCGTTGCCGAGGTCATGCTGTCGGTGGGCGCGTCGGCGAAGGAGGTCGTGCTCGCCGTCCTGCGGATCACGGCCGCATACGGGCTGCGGAGCGTCCACACGAACGTCACGTTCAACTCCGTCACGCTGTCGGACCACCGCAATGGCACGGGCCACCCGATCACCGTCATGCAGGTCGTGCGCGCGGCAGTGCCGGATCACGCGAAGCTCCAGCGCCTCCAGGCCCTCGTGAACGACATCGAAAGCGGGCTCCCGCTGAACGAGGCCGTCACGCGCTTCCACACGATCCGGCGCACGCCGTTCATGTACCGCACGGGCGTCGTGGTCGTCGTGCAGGCGCTCCTCGCCGTCGCCGTGGCCCTGATGTTCGGCGCGGGGTGGGTGATTCTCCTCGCCGTGTTCCTCGCGGGCCTCGGTGTCGCAACCTCGCAGGTCCTTCTCGGCAAGGCGCGGGTCCCGCTGTTCTTCAGCCAGATCGTCGGCGCCCTCGTCCTCACGGCGATCACCGTGCTCCTGGCATGGCTGGGGGCGAACGGCGTCGAGCCCTTCGACGGCGTGCGCTCCAGCCTCGTCGTCTCGAGCGGCATCGTCCTCCTCCTCGCGGGGCTCGCCGTGGTCGGCGCGGCGCAGGACGCGATCGATGGGTTCTCCCTCACCGCGGGCGGGCGGCTGCTCGACCTGACGGTCATGACGATGGGCGTGGTTCTCGGGATCCTCGTGGCCCTCGAGATCGCCGGTCAGATCGGGGCGTCGCTCGAGGTGCCGAGTGAGGCGACGGCCATGGGACCCGCGTTCGGCCAGGCGGTGGGGGCGGTGGTGATCGCCGCGGCGGTGGCGATCATGAACGGATCCGGCATGCGGATCATCGCGGTCAGTGCGGGCCTGGGCCTGCTCGGGTGGGGCGGCTGGTACCTCCTCGGGACGGTGCTCCTCGCGCCGTCGTCGGCCGCGTCGTTCGGCGGCGCGCTCGTCGCCAGCTTCGTCGGATCCCTCGTCGCCGACCGGCTCAAGGTCCCGTCGGTCGCCGTCACGACGGCGGCGATCATCCCGATGGTCCCGGGCGCGGCCGTCTTCCGCGGACTGCTCGGGGTCGTCGAGGCGGGCAGCGATACGGCCGCGCTCATGGCGGCGTTCGACGCCCTGTTCACGGCGGGCATGATTGGCATCGCGCTCGCGGCGGGCGCGACGCTCGGGATCTTCCTCGGGAGCCCGCTCCGCGCGCGGATCGGCGGGCGTCGCGTCGCGCTGCGCTCCAAGGCGCGCGGGGGGTCGGGCGCCGCCGGGACGGCCGCGTTCGAGGTCGTGCCCGCGTACCGCACGACGGAGACGACGCCGGTGCCGCAGGATCCGCCGGCGACGCTGCCTGTCGCGGAGGCCTCGGATCCGCACCCGATCACGAAGCCCTACGACGAGGCGGTCGACGGCCCGCTCTGACGGTCCGGCCCGCCGAGGTGCGGGCCGATCGCGTCGAGCGCCGGGAGGCCCACGAGGTCGTCGACCAGCGGCACGCGCGTGACGGGCGCGCCGAGGTCGAGGCCCGCAAGGAGCGCCTCCTCGCGGGCGCGGCGCGCCGGAAGCGCCTCCGGCGAGAGCCGGTTCGCCACGGCGGCGACGAGCGGGATCCCGATGCGCGCGAGCTCCTCCGCGACCTCGCGGCTCTCCGCGATCGGCAGCGGCTCGGGCACGAAGACGAGCACGAAGCCGGCGACACGCGGATCCGCGAGCGCGTCGCGCATCGCCGCGAAGCGCTCGCGCCGCCTCCGCAGCACGCGCCGCAGCTCGGCGTCGCGGTCGGACGTGTCGCGCGTGCCGCCCAGCGCGCCGTACGCGGCCGAGAACCGCTCCGACCGGTCGCGGTTCGACAGGAGGTTCTCGGCCCACGTCGTCATGCGCTCCGGGCTCGCGAGCAGGTGCAGGGTGTGGCCCGACGGGGCCGTGTCGAACACGACGCGGTCGTACTCGGCGAGCCCCATCGCGAGGGCGTCGGCGACGGCCTCGAGCGCGGCCGACTCGTGGGTCCCGGGCGCCTCGCGCGCCGCCTCGAGGTGGGCGCGGGCGGCGCCGTGCAGGCGCTCGGGGAGCAGCCGCGTCATGGTGCTCCCGACCGCCGCGAGGTGGCGTTCGACCGTGGCCGCGGGGTCGATTTCGATCCCGTCGACCCGCCCCGCCCCCCGCCACAGGGGCGTGGGCCGCTCGCCGACGGGGCGCTCCCAGAGGTGACCGAGGTTGTGCGCGGGATCCGTCGAGACGACGAGCACGCGCTCGCCCCCGCGCGCCGCCGCGAGGGCGAGCGCGGAGGCAACCGAGGTCTTGCCGACCCCGCCCTTGCCGCCGACGAAGAGCGCGCGCCGGCCCGCGAGCTGGTTCAGCAGCACGAGATCGACTCGAGCGGGCTCCGCGGGATGCCCGCGCGGCGGTGCCAGTCGTGGAACTCGTCGTAGACGGCGGGCAGGAGCTCCGCGGAGTAGTAGGCGGCGGGATCCGGGACCCCGAGCGACTCCGCGAGCACGGCGAGCATGAAGTGATCGTCCTCCTCCCGCCGTGCGCGCGCAAACGTCTGCCGGTACGGGCCCGCGTAGAACTCGCGCAGCCCGTCCTGGAACCGCGCCCACCGCCCGCCGGTCATCGCGTCGGCACGGTGCCCGTGACGTGGTCGGTCAGGTCGGCGTCCTCCGGCTCCGGATCCTCGCGTGCCGCGCGCCGGAGGGCCGTGAGCCCCTCCACCGCGACCCAGACCGCGGCGACGATGATGACGACGTCCAGCACGAGCAGCAGCCAGTTCGTGTCGGTGCCGCCGTTCCAGAACGTCCCGACCTGGAGGATCGCCGCCCAGAACGCCGCGACGAACACGACGACGAGCGGCACGAGCGCGACGACGACGTTTCGCCGCTTCCGGAGGAGCATGATCGACACGATGATGAGCGTCAGCGACGCGAGCAGCTGGTTGGTCGTGCCGAACAGCGGCCAGATCGTGAGGCCGCCGGATCCGTCCACGCCCTGGCTGAAGACGAGGCCCACGCTCACGACGAGCACGAGGATGGTCGAGACGATCGTGTTCATGCGCACGCCGACCGCCTCGCCGGCCTCCTGGAACACGAAGCGCAGCAGGCGCACGCCCGTGTCCATCGTCGTCGCGGCGAACAGGACGGCCATCGTGGCCAGGACGGTCGCCGAGAGCGACTGCGGCAGGCCGAGGCCCATCTCGATGATGTTGCCGCCGCCCTCGACGAAGGCGTTCACGCCGCCCGCGCCGAACGCGCTGTAGATCTCCTCCCAGCGCGCGACGGTCGAGATGCCGGCCGTCGTGGCGATGATGGATCCGAGCGCGAGCATGCCCTCGCCGACCGCGCCGAAGTACCCCACGAAGCGGGCGTCCGGCTCCCGGTCGAGCTGCTTCGAGGTCGTGCCGCTCGCGACGGCGCCGTGGAACCCGCTGATCGCGCCGCACGCGATCGTGACGAACAGCAGTGGCCAGATCGACGGGGTGCCCTCCGGGACCGCGGTGTTGATGGCGGGCGCGACGAAGCCGTTGCCGAAGACGAGGCCCGCGACGAGGGTCCCGACGAAGAGGATCGCGAGGCCCACGAAGAGCTGCACGCCGTTGATGTAGTCGCGCGGCTGCAGGAGCAGCCAGACCGGCAGCAGCGAGGCGATCCCGGCGTAGACGAACAGCGCGATGATCCAGAAGGTCGCGGGGCTCATGCCGAGGATCGGATCCGGCAGCACCACGGGCACCTGGTCGCCGAGGAAGATGAGCCCGTACAGCGCGACGACGCCGATGATCGTGACCGCGAGCAGGTTCCAGCGCAGCTTGTACACCGCGATGCCGATGAGGGCCGCGACGGGGATCGCGCCCCAGGCCGGGATGACGGCCGAGGGGTTCGCGATGAGCAGATCCTTGATGACGACCGCGAACGCCGCGACGACCATGAGCAGCAGCAGCGCGATCACGAGGAGGAAGACGCCGGATCCGCGCCGCCCGATGTAGCGCGCGGCGAGGGATCCGATCGAGCGTCCCTTGTTGCGCTCGGAGGCCCACAGCGCGCCCAGGTCGTGCATGCCCGCGAAGAACACGGTGCCGATCGTGACCCACAAGAAGGCGGGGAGCCAGCCCCAGATCACGGCGATGGCGGGGCCGACGATGGGCGCCGCGCCCGCGACCGAGGTGAAGTGGTGCCCCCAGAGGACGAACTTGTTCGTCGGGACGTGGTCCACGCCGTCGTTCTTCTCGTGCGCGGGCGTCGTGAAGGCGGGGTCGAGCCGCAGCACGCGTCGCGAGAGATAGCGCGAGTAGACGAGGTATCCGGCCGCGAAGATCGCGAGCCCGACGAGGAGGAGGACGACGGAGTCCATCGGAGGCCTTTCTGTCGGCGCTGACAGCAAGTGGTCTGGTCCATTCACCCTATCGGTCTCGCGCCGATACGCTGGGGGCATGACGCGGCGGATCCTCGTTCTCAACGGGCCCAACCTGAACCTGCTCGGCACGCGCGAGCCGGAACTGTACGGATCCGCGACGCTCGCGGACGTCGAGGAACTCGCCGAGCGCACGGCGGCGGACCTCGGGTTCGACACGCGCGCCGTGCAGTCGAACGGCGAGGGCGCGATCGTCGATGCGATCCACGCGGCCCGGGAGGACTGCGCGGCCATCGTGATCAACGCCGGCGCCTACACCCACACCTCCGTCGCCATTCGCGACGCGCTCGCGGCGGTCGAGCTCCCGTTCGCCGAGGTGCACGTCACCAACGTGCACGCGCGCGAGCCGTTCCGGCACCACTCCTACCTCAGCGACCTCGCCGAGTGCGTCATCGTCGGCGCGGGCATCGACGGCTACGCCTTCGCCGTGCGCCGGCTCGCGCGCATCGTGGGGTAGGAGCCTCTAGCGGATGTCGTCGATCGGCTCCGTGATGTCCGCGACCGTCGCGCCGTAGGACGCGATGAGCGCGTCGGCCTCGACGGACATCGCGAACCCGTGCGCGCCGGCGCCCATCGACACCCGGCGCCCGCTCATGCGCTCATCGGCATACACCGGCCACGCCGTGGTCGACCCGACCGGGACGATCGTGCCGCGCTCGTAGCCGGTCGCCGCGAGGGCGAGCGCGGCCTCGGGGAGCCGCAGCTTGTTCACGCCGACGATGGCGCGGAGCTTGGGCCAGGAGATCGACCGGTCGCCCGGGACGAGGGCGAAGAAGAACTGGTCGCCCTTGCCCTTGACGACGAGGGACTTGACGATGTCCGCGGGGGTGATCCCGCGCAGCCGGGCGGCCTCCTCGAGCGAGGCGGCGCGCGGGGAGGGGCGCACGTCGATCTCGAGGCCGCGCTCCGCGGCCGCTTCGCGCACGCGGCGGGTGGGGTCTTCGGCGCTCATGGATCCTCTCGGAAACGAAAAACGTGCGGGACCCGCAAGAGCGGATCCCGCACGTGACGGGGTGACTTACGCGTCGGGAGCCGCGACGGGCTCGTCGGCGACCCACAGCTCGTCGTCGGCCGCGAGCGTCTTCCACGCGACGACGAAGATGCCGACGGCGGCCGCGACGCCGAGGATGGCCGCGATGACCGCGCCGGCGCTCGTGCTCTTCTTCGGCGGCACGACGACGGTCTTCCGGCCGAGCTTCTCGGCCGCGGCGTCGTACGCGCCGAGCGCGCGCCCGATCACGCCGCCGGCGGCGGGGATGACGGTGGCGGCGACGAACTTGTTGCTCTTCTTGTAGCCCTTCTCGACGTACGGCCGCGCCTTGTCCACGTACGGCTCGACGTAGTCGTGGTACTTCTTGCGCGCCTCGGGCTGCAGCACCTCGTGGTTGAGGGCGCCCAGCTGGCGTCCGGCCTCGCGGGCCATGTCCGCGGCCTCGGCGGCGACCTGTCGCTGCGCCTCCAGCACCTTGTTGGCGGTGCCCTGCAGCTTGCGGAGCTCCTTCTTGCGCTTCTTGCTGAGGCTGACGCTCACGTGTGCCCTCCCGCGTAGTGGTGAACTTTCGTCCATCCTGCCACGGTGATCGCTTCCGCGGCGAGGCAATCGCGGTTCTCTGAGAGAATGGACGCATGACTCAGCACACCGCCGTCGCGACCGTTCACACGAACCACGGCGACATCGTCATCAACCTCTTCGGCGACCACGCCCCGGTCACGGTCGACAACTTCGTCGGCCTGTCGACGGGCGAGAAGGAGTGGCAGGACCCGCGCACGAACGAGAAGGGCGCCGGCCCCCTCTACAAGGACGTCGTCTTCCACCGCATCATCCCCGGCTTCATGATCCAGGGCGGCGACCCGCTCGGCCAGGGCATCGGCGGGCCCGGCTACAACTTCGACGACGAGATCCACCCCGAGCTGAACTTCAACGAGCCCTACATCCTCGCGATGGCGAACGCGGGCAAGCGCCCCAACGCCATCACGGGCAAGATGAGCGGCACGAACGGCTCGCAGTTCTTCATCACGACCGACCCGACGCCGTGGCTGCAGGGCAAGCACACGATCTTCGGCGCCGTCGCCGACGACGCCTCGAAGAAGGTCGTCGACGCGATCGCCGCGGTTCCCACCGGTGCCATGGACCGCCCGACCGAGGACGTCGTGATCTCCTCGATCGACATCGCCACGGTCTGACCCCCACCCCTCCTCCGCGAAGCTCTGCCTGATCGGATCCGGCCCGCAGTGACGTCGACAACGCCCTCCCGCAATCCCGACAACTACTGCTACCGGCACCCGGACAGGCAGAGCTTCGTGCTGTGCCAGCGCTGCCTGCGCACCGTCTGCCCCGAGTGCCAGACGCAGGCGTCCGTGGGCGTGATCTGCCCGCAGTGTCTGAAGGAGCAGAGGAAGAACCGCACGCCCGCCCAGAAGCGCGCGGCGAGGCGCTGGGGGCGCGGCGGCGGATCCGTGCTGTCCTCCTTCGGCTCCGGCGACACCAAGGTCATGACGGCGCTGTTCGTCGTCACCGCCGTGGTCTATCTCCTGCAGATGCTCGGATCTGTCGTCCCCGGATTCCGCATCGAGAGCTGGCTCCTGTTCTGGGCGCCGCTCATCTATCCCGACGCGTCGGGCACCTTCCAGCCGTGGCGGATCCTCACCGCCGCCTTCGTCCACTCGAGCTTCTGGCACCTCGCCCTCAACATGCTCGCGCTGTGGATGGTGGGGCGCGTGCTCGAGCCGCTGCTCGGATCCGGCCGCTTCCTCGCGACCTACCTGCTGAGCGCGGCGGGCGGGTCCGTCGCCGTCGCCCTGCTGTCGTTCGGCACGCCCGTCGTGGGCGCCTCCGGGGCCGTGTTCGGCCTCTTCGGCGCGCTCGTCGTCATCGGGCGTCGCGCCGGCGCCAACATGACCGGCATGCTCGTCGTGCTCGGCATCAACCTCGTCATCGGGTTCCTCCCGGGCATGAACATCGCCTGGCAGGCGCACGTGGGCGGCCTCGCGGTCGGCGCGCTCGTCGGCCTCATCCTCACGCGCACCCGCCGGCGCACCCAGCGCGGGCTGCAGATCGGGCTGCTGGTCGGCCTCGGCGTCGTGCTCGTCGCGGCCCTCGCGATCCCGCCGCTGACGGGCTTCGTCACGCTCACCTGACCGCCGCGCGGGCGCGCGTTGTCCCCAGGTCTCTCCACAGGATCCGCGCACTTATCCCCGGAACGGAGCGCGCTGTCCCCAAGAATCCTCGAGTTGTCCCCCGCTTATCCACCCGTTGTCCACGGATATCGCGGGGTTATCCCCGGAGTTATCCACAGATCTGTCCCCAGCTGGGGAGAATGACACGCGTGTTATTCACAGGTGGGGATGGCCCTGTGGAGGAATCACATCGTTGTCATTCGCGGGCGCGGCGGCACGAAAACGGGCGCCTGCCGCCACCGTGGGGTGGGACAGGCGCCCGGGAGAACAGGGGGTCAGCGCCAGCGCGTGGCCATGATGAGGCCGACGAACGCGAGGCCGCCGCCGATCGCGAGGTTCCAGGCGCCGATGTCGGGAATCGGGAACTGCGAGCTCGAGAGGTAGAACACGAGGATCCACGCGAGCCCGAGCAGGAAGAAGGCCACCATGACCGGCTTGAACCACGCGGGGTTGGGGAGCGGCTCACCCGGGACGTGGGTGATCTCGTCGTCCTCGTTTTTCTTTCGCGCCATGCGGGCCATTCTACGGGAGGCGGCGGTCCTCGCCGGGACGCGCGCGCACGAGAATGCCCGCCCGCGCCGATGGCGCGGACGGGCATTCGGGTGACGCGGTCTTACATGGGGGGCATGAGGACCGAGTCGATCAGGTAGACCGTCGCGTTCTCGGTCTGGACGCCGCCGCAGACGATGGTGGCGTCGTTGACCATCCAGTCGTCACCGGATCCGGTCACCTCGACGTCCGCGCCCTGCACGGTCGCGTGGGTGCCCTCGATGTCGTCCGGCGCGATCTGGCCGGGGACGACGTGGTACGTCAGCACCGACGTCAGGAGGTCCGCGTCGGTCGAGAGCGTGTCCAGCGTCTCCTGGTCGACGGCCGCGAACGCGTCGTCAACCGGGGCGAAGACCGTGAACTCGTCGCTGTTGAGCGTGTCGACGAGGTTGACGTCGGGGTTCAGCTCGCCCGAGACCGCCGAGACGAGCGTCGTGAGCAGCGGGTTGTTGGATGCGGCCGTCGCGACCGGGTCCATCGCCATGCCCTCGATCGAGCCGTCGCCGTCCGGCACGGCCTCCGCGTAGTCCGCGCAGCCCGGGCCGACGAGGTTCGCGGCCGGGTCCATGGCCTCCTCGCTGGGCTCCTGCTCCTCCATGGGGGCGGTGGACTCCATCTGGTCGTCCGCCGTGTTGTCTGCCGTGTCGCCGCCCGACATGCAGCCGGTGAGCGCAAGTGCCGCCACCGCCGTCATCGTCAGTCCGCCGCCGATACGCACGCTGTTGCGAAACATGTGATTCTCCTCGATGTCCTGCTCTGCACGCCCTGAGGGGGCGAGTCGCCGCCGTCTGGCGGCCTCAACGGTCATTCGGGGCCGGTTCGAAACCGGATGGGAAAAAGTTCGACGAATATCGCGCCCATCCGGATCCGCCGGCGCGACGAATACCTCGTGAGCCCCGGGCGGGGCAGTACGGGAAGGGAGGGGTGATGAGGCATGCTGGTCCTTATGACGCACGAGCACGACACCGCGTCGCCCCCGGCCGACGGCGATGCCGTCGGCGACCTCCTCGGCGAGGTCGCGCAGGGCGACCGCGACGCGTTTGCCCGCGTCTATGACCTCATGTCCCCGCGCGTGTTCGGCGTGATCCTCCGGGTCCTCGTCGACCGGGCTCAGGCGGAGGAGGTCCTGCAGGACGTTTTCCTCGAGGTCTGGGAGCGCGCAGCACGGTTCGAGCCCGGCCGAGGCCAGGGGCGATCCTGGATCTTCATGATCGCGCACCGCCGAGCCGTCGACCGGGTCCGCTCGGCGCAAGCCAGCACCGAGCGGGACGAGAAGATCGGACGCCGTGACACGGCGGTCCCCTACGACGGCGTCGCCGAGAGCGCGGAGCTCCGGATCGACGGGCGCCGGGCTCGCGATGCCTTGCGGGAGCTGCCGGATCCGCAGCGCGAGGCCCTCTCGCTCGCCTACTTCGGCGGGTACAGCCAGCGCGAGATCTCGGAGATGTTGAAGACTCCGCTCGGAACGATCAAGACACGAATGCGCGACGGAATGATGCGCCTGAGAGACGAAATGGGGGTGTCACCCGCATGAACGAGGATGAGTTCTGGGAGCTCGCGGCCGGGTACGCCGTCGGCGCGCTCTCGGCCGAGGAGGAGCGCGCGCTCCTCGACGCGGCCGCGGGCGACCCGCAGCGCCAGCGGATCCTCGACGAGATGGTCGAGACCTCGGCGGCGTTCGCCGAATCTATCCCGGAGGTCGCGCCCCCGTCCGGCATCCGGGACGCCCTGATGGCGAACCTCGGTCCGCAGGAGGCGCCGGCGGATCCGCTGGTCGACGCGGCGATTGCCGTCCCGGCCGATGCGGACGCGCCGTCTCCGGCCGGGGTCACCGCGCGCCCCGCGCCGGCGGCCCACGCCGCGCCCGCGCCGCGACGACACCGCACGCTCTTCGCGCTCGCGGCTGCTGTCGTGCTCGTGGTCGGCATCGGGGCGGGGATCCTCACGCTCACACAGACGCTCGATCGCACGCCCGCCGAGGTCGCGCTGGAGCAGATCGTCGAGTCCGGCGACCACTCCCGCGCCGAGGCCGAGATGGCGGGCGGGGGCGCGGTCGTGCTCGACTGGTCGGCCGAGACCGGCACGGCCGTTCTCACGGCGGATGGCCTGCCGGAGATCGCCGACGACCAGCAGTTCGAGGCGTGGTTCGTTCGCGACGGGGCTCCCATCCCGGCGGGCGTGTTCGACGGCACGAGCGAGGCGCAAGCGGTCCTCGAGGGCACGATGCACGAGGGCGACCTCGTGGCGATCACGGTCGAGCAGCACGGCGGATCCGACTCGGGCCTTCCGACGAGCGACCCGATCGTCGCGGTCGAGACCGCCTCGTAGGATCCGCGCCTAGTCCTTCCCGTTCCCGTTCCCGTTGCCGCTGGCGTTCCCGCTGTTGCCGGGATCGTCGTCGGCGGGCTCTCCGGTGCACTGGGTGAGCGTCACCGACGAGTGCACGGCGACGTCCCCGGGGGCGGGGGACTGGGAGTGGACGGTGGGCGTGTCCGCGGCCTCGCAGCTCGCGTCGTCGATCACGTCGGCGGTCAGGCCGAGCGAGTCGAGCTCCGCGGTCGCGGCGTCGATCGTGAAGCCCTGCAGATCGGTGACGGTGACGCGCCCGGTCGCGACCGTGAGGTCGATCGTCGCGCCCTCGAGGAGCTCGTCGCCCTCGTCGACGCGGTCGCCGCCGGACTGCGCGGCGAGCACGGCGCCATCCTCGGCGTCGGGGTCGTTGCGCGGCACGACGCGCCCCACCTGGAGCCCCGCGTCCGTGATGGCGGCGCGCGCCTCCTCCTCGCTGGCCCCGACGAGCTGCGGGACGGCGACGACGAGCCGGCCCTCCGAGACGATGATCTCGACGGAGGATCCGATCGTCACGGAGGTTCCCGCGGCGGGATCGGATCCGATCACGACGCCCTCCTCGATCGTGTCGCTCGGCTCCGAGTCGGTCGTGACCGTCAGACCCGCCGACTCGAGCTCCGAGATCGCGCGCTCCTCGGTCATGTCGGCGACGTTGGCGACGTCGACCGTGTCGGCCGCGCGCAGGTCAAGGGGATCCATCCGCACGAGCCAGAACACGACCGCCACGACGAGCGCCGCGACGAGCGCGACGCCGGCCCAGACCCACGCGACGGGCGGGCCCGACTGCGTCCGCGCCGCGCCCGTCTCCCGCGACAGCTGCGTGAGGGTGTGCTGCGCCTCGGCCTGTGCCTGGTGCTGGTCGCCGTAGAGCTCGTGGGTCAGCGCGGCGAGCTGACGCGTCGACATCGCGTCGCCGTCCACGGCCGCGTCGAGCGCCTCGCGGAAGGCCCCCGCATCGTCGAAACGCTGCGCCGGATCCTTCGCGAGCGCGCGCAAGACGATGCTGTCGAGCTGCGCGGGGGCGCCGGGGCGCGCCTGCGACGGCGGCACGGGCGCCTCGCGCACGTGCTGGTAGGCGACGGACACGGGCGAGTCGCCGCGGAACGGCGGGTGCCCGACGAGGAGCTCGTAGAGCACGACGCCCGTGGAGTACAGGTCGGCGCGCGCGTCAACCGCCTCGCCCTTGGCCTGCTCGGGCGAGAAGTACGCGGCGGTGCCGAGGATGGTCGTCGTCTCGGCGACCGTGGCCGACGTGTCGCTCACCGCGCGCGCGATGCCGAAGTCCATGACCTTGATCTGGCCGTCGGGCGTGACCATGACGTTGGCGGGCTTGATGTCGCGGTGCACGACGCCTGCGCGGTGCGAGTACTCGAGCGCCTCGAGGATCCCGTCGACGTATCGCGCGGCGTCCTCGGCGCCGAGGGGGCCGGCCGCGGCGACGTCCTTCAGGAGCGTGCCGCGCACGAACTCCATGACGATGAACGGCGTGTGGCGGGTCCCGCCGCGACCGTCGTCGTCGAGGTCCTCTCCCGCGTCGTACACGCGCACGATGAGCGGGTGTGCCATGCGGCTCGCGGCCTGCGCCTCCTGTCGGAAACGCAACCGGAAGGTGGCGTCCCCCGCGAGGTCCTCGCGGAGGACCTTGACGGCGACGGTGCGCCCGAGGGTGAGGTCGTAGCCGCGGTACACGCTCGCCATGCCGCCGCGACCGATGAGCGAGTCGATGCGATAGCGCCCCGAGAGCACGCGGTTCTGCTGGACGGGGGGCGTCATCGCCTGCGTCGGCTCGTCTGCCACGAGTTGGCCTCCCCGAGTCGTGTCGTGCGCCGTCTCGCCCAGGGTAGCCGAGGGCGCGGCGGCTGCTTCTCAGCGAGCCCTACAGGAGGTCGTCGCCCGCGGGTGCCTGCTCGTCCGATGCGTCGGGTTCGTCCGACTCGGTGTCGGTCGAGGACTGCGTGGGCGTGGGGGTCGGCGTCGGCGTCTCCTCGGCGGGCGGGGCGACGGTCTGCACGGCGTCCATGCCCGTCTGACCCGACTCGCGCTGCTCCGTGCCCGAGCACATCGCGCTGTAGGCGGCCGAAACGAACTGATCGGTCTCGCTGATCGTGACGGTCGCCGACGTCGTCGACGGGTCGAACGACTGCGACTCCGAGCCGTCGGAGAAGGTCGCGCCGGAGAGGGTGACGTTGTAGGCCGAGACGGAGCCCGTCCCGCTCGGGCACGTGTACGAGGCCCAGTTGAGCTGGGCCTCCTCGCCGCGAACGAGCTCGCTCTCGCTGAAGGCGGGCGCCGTGCTCGGCGCCGGAATGTCGACGAGGTTGCCGTAGGAGGTGACGGTGACCGCGGTGCCGGGGTCGACGAACCCGCCCGGGTCGACGTTGTAGATCACACCCACCTGGTCGGAGCTGGCCGCGGAGTCGCCCGACACGCAGTTCAGGGTGATCTGCGCGTTCTCTTCAGAGACCCGCTGGTTCGCCTCGTCGCACGTCATGCCCTCGAGGCCTAACGCCGTGACGTCGACCCGATCAACCGTCGGCGTCGGCGTCGGGGTGGGCGTCTGCGACGGGGTCTGCGACACCGACGGGCTCGCGGTTGGCTCGGGGTCGTCGCCGAAGAATCCCGTCGCCATGCCCCACACGGTGCCGATCAGGACGAGCGCGAGGAGGGCGATGAGCGCGATGAGCGGCCACGTCCACGGGCTGCGCTTCTTCTTCTTCTCTTCCGGGGCGTCCTCGGTGGTCATCGGCAGCGCCGCCGTCGTCGGCATCATCGTCGTTGCCGCGCCTGTGGCGCCGAGGAGCTGGGTCATCGCGTCGTCGTCGCCGAGGGTTCCCGCGGCCGCGATCATGGGCGCCGCCGCGACGGCGGCCTCCAGGTCGCCGCGCCGGAGGGCGTTGCAGGCGCGCGAGACGGCGGCGGCCGAGGCCGGGCGCTCGTCGGGCTTCTTCGCGATCATCGCCATGACGAGGCGGCGCACGGGGACCGGCACGCTCTCCGGCAGGGGCGGCGCGGTGTCGTTGATCTGCGCCATCGCGATCGCGACCTGCGACTCGCCCGTGAACGGGCGCTTCCCGGCCAGCGACTCGTACGCGACGATGCCGAGCGAGTAGATGTCGGTCGCGGGGCTCGCGGGGTGTCCGGAGGCCTGCTCGGGCGAGAGGTACTGCACGGTTCCCATGACCTGACCGGTCGCCGTAAGCGGCACCTGGTCGGCGATGCGCGCGATGCCGAAGTCGGTGATCTTCACGCGCCCGTCGGGCGTGATGAGGAGGTTTCCCGGCTTGATGTCGCGGTGCACGAGCCCCGCCGCGTGCGCGGCCTGCAGGGCCGACGCGGTCTGCGACACGTAGTCGAGGACCTGGTCCGAGGGCAGCGAGCTCTCGCGCTCGAGCAGCGTCGAGAGCGCCTCGCCCGGCACGAGCTCCATGACGAGGTACGCGGATCCGTTCTCCTCGCCGTAGTCGAAGACGCTGGCGATGCCCTCGTGGTTGACGAGCGCGGCATGGCGGGCCTCGGCGCGGAAGCGCTCCAGGAAGCCCGGATCCCCCATGTACTCGTCCTTGAGGATCTTGATCGCGACCGTGCGCCCGATGACGTGATCGGTCGCCTCCCAGACCTCGCCCATACCGCCGATGGCGATGCGGGAGATCAGCTCGTATCGCCCACCGAACGTCACACCTTGCGTTGGCCTCATTGTGCGAGCACCGCCTCCATGACCTTCTTCGCGATGGGAGCCGCGATCGTGTTTCCCGAACCTGTCTGTCCTACTCCGCCGCCGTCTTCCACCACGACGGCCACGGCCACCTGCGGATCGTCCGCGGGGGCGAACCCGGTGAACCAGAGGGTGTACGGATCACCGTCGGCGTTCTCCGCGGTGCCCGTCTTCCCGGCCACGTCGACGCCTTCTATTCTTGCACCCGTCGCGGCGCCTTCCGCGACGCTCGAGACCATCATGTCGGTCACGGCATTCGCCTCGTCGGCCTCCAGCGCGCGGCCCCACTCCGACGCCGTCGTGCTCTCCTGCACCGACAGGTCGTCCCCGAGGATCTGGTCCACCATGGTCGGCTGCATCACGACGCCGTCGTTCGCGATGCCGGCCGTCGTCAGCGCCACCTCGAGCGGGGTCGCGACGACCTGGCCCTGGCCGAATCCCGTCAGGCCGGTCTGGTCGTCGCTGAGGTCCGCCGGGTAGTTCGACGCGGTCACGGCGAGGGGGATCGAGAAGTCGGCGTTGTATCCGAACTTCTCGGCCTGCTCGCGGATCGCCTCGTCCCCGAGCTCCACGGCGAGCTCGGCCATGGGCACGTTGCAGCTCAGGGAGATGGCCGTCGCGAGGGTCACCTCGTCCCCGCCGCCGCACGTGCCGCGCGAGGCGTTGTACACGTTCGTCGACGTCCCGGGCAGCTCGTAGGCCGACAGATTGTCGAACGTGCTGTCCGGCGTGTAGTCGCCGGAGGCGAGCGCGGCGGACGCGACGACGAGCTTGAAGGTGGATCCGGGCGGGTACCACTGGCTCGTCGCGCGGTTGACGAGCGGATCGCTCTCGTCGGCCGCGAGCGCGTCGTACGTCTCCGTCGCCGCGGCCCCGTCGTGCACCGAGAGGGCGTTCGTGTCGAATCCCGGCGTCGAGACGAGCCCGAGCACGCGCCCCGAGTCGGGCTCGATCGCCACGACGGCGCCCGAGTAGCCCGCTCCCACCATGGCCTCGTAGGCCGCGCGCTGGACCTCGGGATCGAGGCTCAGCTCGACCGACGACCCCCGGGGCGCCTGGCCGCTGATGATCTGCTCGAGCCGCGCGAGGAACGCGGAGTTCGCGAAGCCCGACAGCTCCTGGTTCATGGCCTGCTCGATGCCGGACGCCGATCCGAGGGCCGGGTTGAAGAACCCCGTCACGGACGCCCACATCTCCGGGTCCTCGTACATGCGCTGGAAGGCATAGAGGTCGTCGGACGACTGCGATCGCGCGATCTGCGTGCCGCCCGCGATGATCGGCCCGCGGCGCACCTCGTACGAGTCGTAGAGGGTGCGGCGGTTGTTCGGGTCGCTCGCGAGCGAATCCGCGTGCACGACCTGAATGATGCTCGTCGACGCGAACAGTGCCACGAACATGAACACCACGATGATGCTCAGGCGACGGATCTCCTTCGTCATCAGCCGATCACCGCCCTCGGTTGACGTCGTACGGCGTCGCTGACCCGAAGGAGGATGGCGACGATGAGCCAGTTCGCGAGGAGCGAGGATCCGCCCGCCGCGAGGAAGGGCGTCGTCAGGCCCGTCAGCGGGATCACGCGGGTGACGCCGCCGACCATGATGAACACCTGGAGCGCGAGCGTGAAGGACAGCCCGACCGCGAGCAGCTTGCCGAAGTCGTCCTGGCCCGCCACGCCGACCCGCGCGCCGCGGCTGACGAACACGAGGTAGAGCGCGAAGATCGCGAACAGCCCGACGAGCCCGAGCTCCTCGCCGAGGCTGGGGATGATGTAGTCGCTGTTGGCGACGGGCGTCAGGGCGGGGCGGCCCTGGCCGAGGCCCGTGCCGAACAGCCCGCCGTGCGCGAGGCCGAAGATGCCGTTGACGAGCTGGTAGCTGCCGCCCGCGGGGTCGTTGTACAGCTCGTTGTCGAAGGCGTGGATCCACGCGTTGAAGCGGTTGTGGACGTACGGCATCACGAAGGTCGCCGCGACCGCGCCCGCGGCCGCGAGGCCCACGCCGATGAGCACCCAGCCCGTCTTGCCCGTGGCGACGTAGAGCATCGCGACGAACATGCCGAAGATGAGCATTCCCGTGCCGAGGTCGCGCTGCGCCACGATGATGACCATCGAGACCAGCCAGATGACGAGCAGGGGCCCGAACTCGCGGGCGCGCGGGAAGGTGAACCCGAGGATCCGCCGCCCGGTCGAGGTCAGGCTGTCGCGCGTGCGCACGAGGTAGCCGGCGAAGAAGATCGCGAGGCAGATCTTCGCGATCTCGCCCGGCTGGAAGTAGAAGCCCGCGACGTGGATCCACACGGTCGCGTTGCCGCCGCCGTTGAGGAAGGGCACGAACGGCAGGACGAGGAGCACGAGGCCCGTGAGGCCGAACACGTAGGTGTAGCGGAACAGGACGCGGTGGTTCGCGAGGAACCAGACCGTCAGGCCCGCGAGGGCGACCGAGAGCATCGCGTACTCGAGCTGGTGCTGGCCGGCCTCCGTGTCGAGCGAGAGGTCGATCCGGTAGATCATCGCCGACCCGAGCCCCGTGAGGAGCAGGGCGATGGGCAGGAGGAACGGATCCGCCTGCGCGGCGCGGATCCGGAGCACGACGTGCAGCGCGAGCGCGAGCGCCGACAGGATGCCGACGACGACGAGGATCCCCGTCTGGATCTCGCCGAGCGCGCCGAACTGCACGAGCACGAACGCGCCGCCGGTGAGCACGATCGC
Organism: Microbacterium excoecariae; assembly: GCF_011326725.1. Taxonomy (GTDB): domain Bacteria; phylum Actinomycetota; class Actinomycetes; order Actinomycetales; family Microbacteriaceae; genus Microbacterium; species Microbacterium excoecariae. The sequence goes on from NZ_JAANCO010000001.1 coordinate 410,585, forward strand.
GCCGATCAGGAGGAGGAGCTCGCGGTTGCGGAGCCGCTGGGCGGCGCGGATCCGCCGCAGGTCCCGCGTGACGCCGCGGTCCTTCTTCGCCTTCTCGTCGGGGGTGACGTCGGTCATTCGTCGCCTCCTTCCGAGGGCGTCGGCGACGGCGTGGCCGAGCGGGTGGGCGTGGGGGTGGCGCTCGGCGTCGGATCGAGGTCGGCGGGATCCGCGTCCTCGTCGGCCGTGCCGGCGTCGAGCCGCGCGCTGAGGTTCTCGACGATCTGCTGCGCCTCGGCGAGGGAGCTCGCGCTGATGGTCTCGACGATCCGGTCGCGCCACGCGGCGGGGAGGTCCTCGAGCAGGATCCCCGTGTCCTCGTAGGGCGTCGCGAGCGCGACCGGGCCGACGGACTGCTGGATCCCCTGGTAGATGACGATGCTGTCCTCGTCGGCGCCGACGAAGTAGCGCGTCTGGGTCCAGCTGTAGAACGCCACGGCGCCCGCCGTGAGGGCCGCGATGAGGAGCACGAACGAGGCGATCCCGACGATGCGGCGCCGGCGCGTGCGGCGCCGGTCCTCAGCGATGAGCTCCTCGAGGTATTCCGTGTCGGGCTCGAAGTGGCTCGGTTCGTTCGCGGCCGCGCGGGTCGGGTGTAGCCAGCCCGTGGGCAGCAGTGAGCGGGAGGCGGGGACGACCACGCCGTTCGGGTTCGAGGCGGATCCGACGATCGTCGGCGTGCCCGTGTAGAGCGGGTGCTGGCCGCCGACGTCGACGATGACGATCGTGACGTTGTCGGGGGCGCCGCCGTCGAGCGCCTGCTTCAGGAGGCTGTCCGCGGTGCGGGCGGGCGGCATCTCCTGCCGGAGGGTTTTCGACAGGTGCGCCTCGTCGACGACGCCCGAGAGGCCGTCGGAGCAGAGCACCCAGCGGTCGCCGGGCCGGGTCGGCATGATGAACGTGTCGACGTCCGGGTGGGCGTCCATGTCGCCGAGGACGCGCATCAGGACGGATCGGCGGGGGTGGAAGCGCGCCTCCTCCGGCGTGATGCGGCCGGTCTCGACGAGGCGCTGCACGAAGGTGTGATCGGTCGTGATCTGCGTGCACTCGCCGTCGCGGAACAGGTAGATCCGCGAGTCGCCGATGTGGCCGATCACGGCGTACTCGTCGACCATGATGATCCCGCTCACGGTCGTCCCAAGCCCCGCGAGCTCGGGCCGGCGCGCGGCGACGTCGATGAGGTCGCTCGCGGTCGAGACGATCGTGTCGCGGAGCGCCTCCTCGGCGCGGGCCGGGGTGTCGAAGTGCTCGTCGAGCGCCTGCAGGCGGCTGATCGCGACCGCCGAGGCGACGTCGCCGCCGGCGTGCCCGCCCATGCCGTCCGCGACGACGAAGAGGTTCGAGCCCGAATAGCCCGAGTCCTGGTTGTTCGACCGCACGCGCCCCGTGTGGGAGATGGCGGCGCTGGATCCCTCGAAGACCATCGGTCGTCGGCTACTTCCGCAGCTCGAACGTCGTCGCGCCGATCTTGATGGGCGCGCCCACCGTCACGGCCACGGGCGAGTTCGGGGCGACCTTGTGGCCGTCGTGGAAGGTTCCGTTTGTCGAGTCGAGGTCCTGCAGCATCCACTGGTCGGCGTACCGGACGAGGCGCGCGTGGTGGCTGGACGTGTAGTCGTCGCGGATCACGAGGCCCGCGTCCGAGGAGCGCCCGATCGTGAGCGGCTCGGATCCGAGGGGGATCTCGAGGCCCTCCTTCGGGCCGGAGGTGATGACGATCTTCGTCGCGGTGCCCGCCGTCGCGGGCGCCGCCTGGGCCGCGCGCGGGATGTCGTGCGCGACGGTCTGGGCGTTCGGATCCGCGGGCCCGGCGGGCGCGGGCGCGCGCGTCACGCTCGGGGCCTCGGGCAGCTTCTGCACGCGGCCGCCGAACACGTCGGCGCGCAGGGCGAAGATCAGGATGAAGACAAACACCCACAGCAGCAGGAGGAACCCGTACTGGAGGATGAAAAGGGTCAGCTCGCTCACGACCGGCCTCCCCGGAACGCGTCGATGATCTGCGTCGCGTCCTGCTGGTCGGGCAGCGGGCGTCGCGTCGGCTGCGCCGTCGCGACGACGCGGAAGACGATGTTCGTCCGGCCGATCGTGATCGTCTGCCCGTCCGCGAGACCCGCCTCGCGGATCCGCTGGCCGTCGAGTTTGGATCCGTTCGTGGAGCCCAGGTCGCGAACCATGGCGCGCTCGCCGTCCCACAGCACCTCGACGTGGCGGCGGCTCGTGCCCGAGTCGGCGATCGTGATGTCCGAGTCGGAGCCGCGGCCGATGACGGTGCGCGCCTGCGAGATGGTGTGACGGCGGCCGTCGACGTCGAGCGCCGCCTGCCAGGAGACCTGCCCCTCGGGGGAGGAGCTCTCGACCTCGATCGTCCCGGTCGCGACGCCGTCCGCCGCGCGCACCTCGATCGAGAGGGGGCCGGAGAAGCTGTAGCCCTGCGCCCGCGCGTGCTTCTCGACGACGGAGCGCAGCTCGGCGTCGAGCGCCGAGCCCAGGCCGCGCATGCGCTCGGCGTCGGCGGCGCTCAGCCGCACCTCGAAGCGGTGCGGGGTGAGGATCCGCTCGCGGCTGACGACGGCGGCCTTCGTGTCCATCTCCCGGCGCAGCGCCGCGGCGATCTCGACGGGCTGGATGCCGCTGCGGAAGGTCTTCGCGAACGCGCCGTTGACGGCGCGCTCGAGGCCCTTCTCGAAGCTGTCAAGCAATCCCACGGTGCTCCTCGGTGTCGGTACGGGGTATGCGTCATGGTACTGGTGGCGGCTGTGGCGCGCGGGAGCGGTCCGATTCGCGGCGCCCCGTGGGGACATGCTATTCTCGGGAAGTTGAGTTCGTGCGTAGCGCGAACGCGCGCAAGTGGCGGAATCGGTAGACGCGCTGGCTTCAGGTGCCAGTGTCCTTACGGACGTGGGGGTTCAAGTCCCCCCTTGCGCACAGCGAGCCCCGGCCAGATCTGGCCGGGGCTTTTTCGTTCCCGGGCGGCTGTGGCGGGCCCGGTAGCGTGGGGTCATATGCGCACGGGCGACGAGACCATGACCCCCGACGAGCTGGAAGACCTCTGCCGCGCGGCGGTGCGCGGGGCCGGCGGCGGGCCCCGGACGGCGGACGTGCTGGCCCGCGCGACCGTGGCCGCCGAGCGCCGGGGGCGGTCGTCGGTCGGCGCCGGGCACCTCCTCGACTACCTCTCCGCGCTGCGCGAGGGGAGGCTCGCGGGCGAGGCGGATCCCGTCGTGACGCGGCCCCTGGTCGGCACGGTGCTCGCGGACGCGCGCGAGGGCACGGCGCACGCCGCGTTCGAGGCCGCGCTCCCCGAGCTCGATGCGGCCGCGCGGTCCTGCGGCGTGGCGGTGCTGTCGATTCGCGGCGCCTTCTCCGCCGGCGAGCTCGGCTGGTACGCCCGTCGGCTCGCCGATGACGGCCTCGTGGCGCTCGTCGCGGGGAACTCGCCCGCCCTCATGAGCGCGTTCGGCGCCCCGGCGGCCGTCACCGGCACGAATCCGCTCGCGTTCGCGCTCCCGCACCCCGACGGGGTGCGCGCGTTCGACCAGGCCTCGAGCGAGACGGCGTGGGTCTCCGTGCGCGACGCGGCCGCGCGCGGCGAGGAGCTGCCGGAGGGGTGGGCGCTCGGGAGCGATGGCCGGCCCACGACCGACGCCCGCGACGCACTCGACGGGGCGCTCGTGCCGTTCGGCGGCGCGAAGGGATCCAACATCGCGCTCATGATCGAGCTGCTCGCCGTCCTCTCCGGCGGCGCGCTCTCGCGCGAGGCCGCCCCGTTCGACCGCGGGTCGGAGTCGCCGCGCCTCGGCCTGTTCGCGCTTGCCCTCGACCCGAACGCGTTCGACGCGGGCTACTCCGAACGGGTCGAGGCGCACCTCGCGCGTCTCGCTCAGGCGCACGGGGCCGACTTCGGCCGGCGCCGACCGCCCCTGGAGCGGATCCTCCTGGAGCCGCGGATCCGCCGGGCGCTCGCGGACGCGGCGGGGGTCGCCGCATGAGGTCGCGCCGCACGATTCAGGCCGTCGAGGCGCACACCGAGGGGCTCCCCGTCCGGGTGGTGACGGGCGGCGTCGCGCCGCTGCCGGGCGCGACGATGGCGGAGCGCCGCGAGCGGTTCATCGCCGAGCGCGACGACCTGCGCCGGTTCCTCGTGAACGAGCCGCGCGGGCACGGGACCCTCTCCGGCGCGATCCTGCAGCCCGCCACGCGCCCGGACGCCGACTGGGGCGTGCTGTTCATCGAGGTGACCGGCGTCCTGCCGATGTGCGGGGCGGGCACGATGGCCGTCGCCACCGTGCTCGTCGAGACCGGGATGGTCGAGGTGTCGGAGCCGGTGACCGAGGTGCGCCTGGACACCCCGGTCGGTCTCATCACCGTGCGCGTCGAGGTGCAGGACGGCGAGGCGCGATCCGCCACGATCGTGAACGTCCCCTCCTTCCTCCTCGCCGCGGACGCGAGCGTCGAGGTTCCTGGGCTGGGGAGCGTGACGTACGACATGGCGTACGGGGGTAACTTCTACGCGATCGTCGACGCGGAGAGCCTCGGCCTGGAGGTGGAGCGCGGATCCGCGGCGCGGCTGACCGAGGCGGGAACCGCGATCATGCGCGCGATCGAGCGGGACGCCCGGCCCGTCCACCCCGTCACGGGCTATGCGGGCTGCGAGCACGTGGTGTTCCTGGCCCCCGGATCCGACGCCCAGCGCTCGCGCCACGCGCTCATCAACTCCCCCGGCTGGCTCGACCGGTCGCCCGGCGGGACGGGTACGAGCGCGCGCATGGCGCAGCTCCACGCCCGCGGCCAACTCGGAATCGGCGACGCGTTCGTCAACGAGTCCTTCATCGGCACGAGCTTCACGGGTCGCCTCGTCGAGGAGACGCGCGAGGGCGGGGTGCGCGCCGTGCGACCCGAGGTGACGGGGCGCGCGTGGATCACGGGAACCGCCGAGTTCCTTCTGGATCCCGCGGACCCGTTCCCCCACGGCTACACCGTGGAGTAACGGCCCCGCGGATCCGCCTCAGCGCTCGCCGCGGGCGAGCTTCGACGGCCACCACACGCCGCGGCCGATGTCGGTCGCGAGCGCGGGGACGAGGAGCGTCCGCACGACGAAGGTGTCGAGCAGCACGCCGAACGCGACGATGAACGCGAGCTGTGCAAGGAAGAGGATCGGGATGACGCCGAGCGCGGCGAAGGTCGCCGCGAGCACGATCCCGGCCGACGTGATGACCCCACCCGTGACCGTGAGGCCGCGGCGGATCCCCTCCCGCGTGCCGTGGACGAGCGACTCCTCGCGCACGCGCGTCATGAGGAAGATGTTGTAGTCGATTCCCAGGGCGACGAGGAAGACGAACCCGAACAGCGGCACCGCCGGATCCGCCCCCGGGAAGTCGAACACGTGGGTGAAGAGCAGGCCCGAGACCCCCATCGCGGTGCCGAACGACAGCACGGTCGTGAGCATGAGCAGCACCGGCGCGAGGATCGAGCGGAGCAGCAGCATGAGGATCACGAGGATCACCGCGAGCACGACGGGGATGATGAGATTCCGGTCGTGGATCGAGGCGTCGTTCGTGTCGATCGCGGTCGCCGTGACGCCGCCGATGAGGACCCCGTCCGGCACGTCCGCTCGGAGGGCGCGCACGGTGTCCGCGGCGGCCTCGGAGTCGGCCGCGTCGGTCAGCGTCGCCTGCAGGAGGACGTTGCCGTCCGACACCGTCGGCTCGGGCGCGGGGGTGCCGGGAGGGCCCGCGGCCTGGAGGCCGTCGGGCGTGACGGTGGCGGATCCGCTCGGCGTGTCCGCTGCGACGATCGTCACGCCGTCGACTCCCTCGGCTTCGAGCAAGACGTCGGCGGTGTCCTCCCAAGCGTCCTCGGGCGTCAGGACGAGCGCGGGGCTGCCGGATCCGCCCGGGAAGTGCTCGCCGAGCGCGGTCTGGCCGTCGCGCGCCTCGGACGCCCCGAGCACGAGGTCGGACTGGGGCACACCGGAGGCGTCGAGCTGCGTGATGCCGAGGCAGCCGATGGCGAGGACGATCGTGGTCCCGATCCAGATCCGGCGCGGCCGCTTCTGCACGCCGTCGGCGATCCGCTCCCACAGCCCCGCGCGGGCGGGCGCCGGGTTCTCGGAGAAGCGGGGAACGCGCGGCCAGAACGCGGCGCGCCCGAACGCGAACAGGAGGGCGGGGAGGAAGGTGAGCGCCGCGAGCATCGCGAACACGATCCCGATGGCGGCCACGGGTCCGAGCGTGCTGTTGGACTTGAGGTCGCTGAGCAGCAGGCAGAGGAGCCCGGCGATGACGGTGCCGCCGGAGGCCACGATCGGCTCGAAGGACCCCTTGACGGCGCGGAACACCGCGGCACCCTTGTCCTGCGTCGCCCGCAGCTCCTCGCGGAACCGGGCCACGAGGAGGAGGGAGTAGTCGGTCGCCGCGCCGATGACGAGGATGAACAGGATCCCCTGGGTCTGCCCGCTGAGCAGCAGCACCTCGAACTTCGCGAGCCACCACACCGTCAGCAGCGCGACGCACAGCGCGAACAGGCTCGTCGAGAGCACGACGATCGGCAGCAGCGCCGAGCGGTACACGAGGATGAGGATCACGAACACGGCCGCGAGGGCGACGCCGAGCAGCAGGCCGTCGATGCCCGAGAACCCGGCCGCCAGATCGGCGGAGAACCCGGCCGGACCGGTCACGTAGACCGCGACGCCGTCCGGCATGCTCGCGCGCAGCTCGTCGCCGAGCTCGACCACGACGTCGCCGAGCTCGCCGTCGCTGTCGAGCGGGACGAACGCCTGCGCGGCGCGACCGTCGTCGGACACGAGGGCGGGGGAGACGTCGCCGGCGACCGCGTCCAGCTCCGCCGCCTCCGCGAGCGCGTCGTCGATCGCGGCGACATCGGTCTCCGCCAGCTCGTCGTCGCCGACGAAGACGACGACCGCCGGGATGGCGTCCGAATCCGAGAAGTCGCCGCGCGCCTCCTGGACGGCGGTCGCGTCGGCCGATTCGGGCAGGTAGGTCGTCTGGTCGTTGGACGACACCTCGCTGACCTTGCCGAAGAGGGGGCCGCCGAACGAGGCGCCGGCGAGCCAGGCGAGGATCAGGAGGGCGGGCAGCACGACGCGGATGATCCGGGCTGCCGTGCCCCGCGTGCGCGGGCGGTGCGGGGCGGCATCGCCCGAGGGAGGTGCGGGGGCAGTCGTGCGGCGGGACATGGGGTGCTCCTGGTCGCTCGGAGGCGGAAAACGTCGGCTATCGCTCGACATCGATAGTATCTAGCCTATCTAGTAATAACAAAGAGCAGAAGCTACCTTTCCTGCGGTATTGCACCGTATGCACGCGCGTGCAGGGTGAATCTGTGGGTGAGCTATTCACCCGCCGGATCCCCTCGGAAGGGCCGTCAGCGCGCCCGGCGGACTGTATTCTGGTCGCAGACGTCCTCTCTCGGTCGTCCGGCCCTCACTGTTTCCCCCCGACGGTGAGGGCTGTTTTCGTGTTCGGGCAACGAATCCGGCGCGAGCCCTGTTGTTTCGCCATGTTGGTGGGCTAGGTTGGCAGGCGTCGACGTGAAATTGCGACGACATCCGCCCCGATAGAACGGCAGTACATGAGCACGCAGGGCACCGTCAAGTGGTTCAACTCGGAGAAGGGCTTCGGCTTCATCTCCCCCGACGAGGGCGGCCAGGACGTCTTCGCGCACTTCAGTGCGATTCAGACCAAGGGATACCGCTCGCTGGAGGAGAACCAGCGCGTGGAGTTCGAGGTCACGCAGGGCCCCAAGGGCCTGCAGGCCGACAACATCGTTCCGCTCTAAAGACGAAGCGCGAACACCCGCGACGCCCCGCACCTCTCCCGAGGTGCGGGGCGTTGTCGTCTCTCAGCGGCGCCGGGCGCGGTCCCGGGCGAGCGAGGCGGCGGTCTGCGCGTCGGCCACGGCCGTGCGCGCCGCCGTGAGCGCCTCGACTGCGTTCGACGATTGGCGCGCCACCGCGAGGTGTCGGCGCGCCTGGTCGAGCGCGACGCGAGCGTCGATCTCGGCGCCGCGCACGTAGGTCTCCGACCGCGCGAGCGCGCTGCGCGCCGCGCTGAGGGTGCCGGGGAGCGCGCTGCGCGCGGCCCGCATCTGCTGCTGTTCCGTGCGCAGGTCGGCCAGGGCGTCGTCGAGGCGCGCGCGTAGCCGGGCGATGCGCTCGTTGGCCGTGACGGGGCGGCGGTCCGCGGCGCGCATGGCCGAGTCCAGCGCGACGGACGCGACGCGGATCGCCTCGGCCACCCGGGGGGCGCGCTCGCCGGTGACGGTCTTCTGCGTCCCGGCGGCGGCCCGGATCGCCGACGCGGCGGCGCGCTGTTCGTCCTCGATCGCGAGGTAGGCGTTCTCGACGAGCCGGTGGGTCTCCTCGAGGAGGCGGGCGGCGCGCCCGGCGCGCTCGAGGGCCGTCTCGACCTCGATCAGGTGCGCCCGCAGGGCCCCTGGATCCGCCGCCTCCGCGGCCGCGTAGGCGCTTTCGGCGTCGGCGAGCGCGCCGAGGGCCTCGTCGTCCGCCGTCGCCACGCCCTCCCACTCGCTCTCGTCCGCGATCCGGGCGAGCTCGGCGCGGAGCGCGCGGGGGTCTCCGATCGTCGCGGCCGCGGCGTCGATCCGCTCCCGCGCGACACGCAACTGGTCGGCCGCGGGCGCGTGCCGCGCGACCCACGCGTCGTTCTCGGCGCGAGCGGATCCGGCGCTCGCGATGGCGTCGGCGACCCGCGCGCGCGTCGCCCGCGCCTCGGCGCGGCGTTCCGCGGGGATCCGCGCCGGGTCGGCCGCGCGGCGATACGCGACGAAGGCGTCATCGCGCGTGTGATGCGTTGCCAGGCGCGCGCGGCGCAGCGACGCGGGCTGCTGCCCCCGGTACAGCGCGCCCGAGAGCGCGAGCTCCCGATCGAGCGCCTCGCCCGCGTCGTCGAGCTCGACGAGGGCGCGTCCCAGCTCCGCGAGCTCCTCCTGGGCCCGGGCCCGCGCACGCGGCCCCGTCCGGGCGATCCGCCGCGCGACGAGCCCCACGGCCACGAGCACACCGAGAGCGACCGCGGCGCTCACGAGCCAGCCGGCGGCCCCCATTCCCCACATTCGGCGCTCAGCCGTCGATGAGCAGGGGGCGCAGCTCGGCGGGCGAATCGACCGCCGCGATGGATCCGGCCTCTTCGGACGGCGCGCCGAAGCCCCAGCGCGCGAAGATCACGGGCACGCCGAACTCGGCCGCGCCATCGATGTCGTGATGCCGGTCGCCGACGAGGACGGGGCGCGAGACATCGATGCCCTTCGCCTCCAGGTCGGCGAGCGCGCGGCCGAGCACGTGGGCCTTCGTGTCGAGCACGTCCGCGTCCGGGACGGCGCCGTGGATGGCGTCGAACTCGGGGGCCAGGCCGTAGTGCGCGAGGATCGCGGTCACCTGGTTCTCGGGCTTGGTCGACCCGGTCGACTGGGGGATCCCCGCGGCGTGGACCTCGCGCACGAGCTCCGCGACGCCGTCATAGAGGCGTACCGACTCGGCGTACCCGTCCTCGCCGGCGAGCGCGCGGTAGCGCGCGACGGCGCGCTCCGCGTCTCGGCGGTCGAGGCCCGCGAGCGCCTGGAACGACTCGAGCATGGGCGGACCGATCCAGAGGTTCACCTGATCGTCGGCCATGGGCGGCCGGCCCATCTCCTCGAGCACGCGTGCGACGCGGGGGAGGATCCCCGCGGACGCGTCCGCGATCGTGCCGTCGACGTCCCAGAGGACGCAGGACCAGGGAGAGTTCGCCATGCCCCCACCCTATGCACCGCGCGGCCGGGCGGGCGCCCGGCAAGCGCCGGGCGCGGTCAGAACAGCGTCGGCACCCCGCTGTCGATGCCCTTCATGGCCTCGTAGTCGAGGGTGACGCAGCGGATCCCGCGGTCGGTCGCGAGGGTGCGCGCCTGCGGCTTGATCTCCTGCGCCGCGAAGACGCCCTGGATGCCTGTGAGGAGCGGATCCCGGCCGAGGAGGTCGAGGTATCGGGTGAGCTGCTCGACGCCGTCGATGTCCCCGCGGCGCTTGACCTCCACGGCGATCGCGACGCCGGCCGCGTCGCGCACGAGGAGGTCGACGGGGCCGATCGCGGTCGGATACTCCCGGCGCACGAGCGTCGCGCCGTCGGCGATCAGGTCGACCTGCTCCGCGAGGAGGCGCTGCAGGTCCGACTCCACACCGTCCTTGATGAGGCCCGGATCGATCCCGAGGTCGTGGGTGGTGTCGCTGAGGATCTCGTGGATCCGCACCGTCAGCGCGTCGCCCGTCTTCTGGTGGGTCACCTTCCACACCTCGACGACGCCGGCGGACGCGAGCTCCTCGTCGATCTCGCCGCGGTCGAGGCGGCACGGCGGACTCATCCAGTTCAGCGGCTTGTAGCTGCCGCCGTCGGAGTGGATGAGGAGGCTGCCGTCGCCCTTGTGCATGAGCACACGGGTCGCGAGCGGGAGGTGGGCGTTGAGGCGCCCCGCGTAGTCCACGGAGCAGCGGGCGATGACGAGGCGCACCGTGCGAGCCTAACGCGGGGGAGCGGCCAATCCGGCGCCATTCGCCCCAGGATCAAATTCCGCCCATAGAATAGAAAACCCGCCACCACCCGCCGCCGGCACGACGACGAGGAGACGCCCATGCTCGCGATCCTCGCCGTGTTCGGAGTCGTGGCGCTCTTGCTCCACCCGCTCGCCCGGGTCCTCGGCGCCCGCGTCTTCTACGTCGCGGCCCTCGCGCCGCTCGCCGGCCTCGTGCACGCGATCGCGATGACGGGCCGGGTGCACAGCGGATCCATTCCGTTCGAGTCATACGAGTGGATTCGCCCCCTCGGGATCGAGATCTCGATGCGGATGGACACCCTGAGCTGGCTCATGACGCTCATCGTCTCCGGCGTCGGCGTGCTCGTGGTCGTCTACTGCGCCGTCTACTTCCGCGGGAAGAAGGACGGCATCGGCCGGTTCGCGGCGGTCCTCATCGCCTTCGCCGGCGCGATGTACGGGCTCGTGCTCACCGACGACCTCATCATGCTCGTGATGTTCTGGGAGATGACGAGCGTCCTCTCCTACCTCCTCATCGGACACGCCTTCACCCGCGCGGCCTCGCGCCGCGCCGCGCTCCAGGCGCTCATGACGACGACCCTCGGCGGCCTCGTCATGTTCGTCGGAGCGGTCATCCTCGTGGTCTCGGCCGATACGACGTCGATCGCCGCGATGCTCGAGGATCCGCCCACGGGCGCGCTGATCGACGCGGCGCTCGTGATGCTGCTCGTCGGCGCCTTCAGCAAGTCCGCGATCTTCCCGTTCCACTTCTGGCTGCCCGGCGCGATGGCGGCGCCGACTCCGGTCAGCGCCTACCTGCACGCGGCGGCCATGGTGAAGGCGGGTATCTATCTCCTGGCGCGCTTCGCGCCGGGATTCGCGGATGCCGCGCCCTGGCAGCCGCTCCTCGTGTCCTTCGGGATTTTCACGATGCTGCTCGGCGGCCTCCAGGCGATGCGCGAGAGCGACCTCAAGCGGATCCTCGCCTACGGCACCGTGAGCCAGCTCGGCTTCATCGCGATGGTCGTCGGGTACGGCGAGCGCGACACCGCGCTCGCCGGCATCGCGCTCGTGCTCGCGCACGCCCTCTTTAAGGCCGCGCTCTTCCTCGTCGTCGGCATCATCGACCGGCAGCTGTCCACGCGCGACATCCGTCGCATCAGCGGGGTCTTTCGTCAGGCCCCCGTCCTCGCGGTCGTCGCGACCATCGCCGCCGCGTCGATGGCGGGCGTCCCGCCGCTCCTCGGGTTCGTCGCGAAGGAGGCCGCCCTGACGGCGCTCCTCGAGGACGCCCTGGCCGGGAGCGTCTGGGGGTGGATCGCCCTCGTCGGCGTGGTGATCGGATCCATGCTCACGACGGCATACGCCATTCGCTTCGTGTGGGGCGCGTTCGGGCGCAAGCGCGACGCGCAGGGTGAGCGCCTGCCCGACACCGCGTGGCCGGATCCGCCGCTCGGGTTCATCTTCAGCCCGCTCGTCCTGGCCGCGCTCACGGTGGCGGGCGGCCTCGCGGTCCCCGCCCTCGACCTCGTGCTCGCGCCCTACGCCGACACGGCGGGGGAGGGGCACTACCACCTCGCCCTCTGGCACGGCCTGGAGCCCGCCCTCGGGCTGTCCGCGCTCGCGCTCGCGGCGGGCGGCGGCATCTTCTGGCTCGTGAACGCCACGGGATGGGACCGCACGGGTCGCATCCTGCCCTTCCAGGCCCAGGACGTGTACTACCTCGTCACCCGATCCGTCGATCGCCTCGCGGTCGCGGTCACGCGGCGCACTCAGCGCGGTTCGCTGCCCGTCTACGTCGGCACGATCTTCGTCGTGCTCGTCGCGGCCGAGCTCGCGGCGTTGATCGCGGGCGGCGGGTGGGAGATTCACCTCGACGCCTGGCAGCACCCGGTGCAGCCGGTCGCCGCGGCGATCATGATCGCCGCGGGGCTCCTGGCCGTGCGCGCGAAGAAGCGCTTCACGGGCGTCGTGCTCGTCTCGGTGACGGGGCTCGGCATGGTCGTGCTCTTCATCCTGTCCGGCGCCCCCGACCTCGCCACGACGCAGGTGCTCATCGAGACCGTGACGCTCGTCGCCTTCTCGCTCGTGCTGCGGCGGATCCCGGCCCGGCTCGGCACCCACAACGGATCCGCGGGCCGTCTCGTGCGCGCGCTGATTGGCGTGGCGGTGGGCGCAACGATGGCCGTCGTCGCGGTCGTGGCCACCGGCGCGCGGATCGCGGAGCCCGTGTCGACCGCCTGGGCCGAGCTCGCGTACGAGATCGGTCACGGCAAGAACGTCGTCAACGTCGCGCTCGTCGACCTGCGCGGCTGGGACACCATGGGCGAGCTCAGCGTCCTCGTGCTCGCGGCCACGGGCGTCGCGTCGCTCGTGTTCGTCACGGCCCGCGGCGACCGGCTCACGGCCGCGCGCAAGAAGGTCAAGAGCAAGGTGCCCGCGGCCGCCCGCCGGGCGGCGCGGCGCGCGCCGCTCGTGGAGACGACCGAGGGAATCCGCGTCCAGACCCCCGAGAACGCCGACCACCCGCGCGCCTGGCTCATCGGGGGGCAGGCGATGAGCGCGCGCTCGCGCGCGCTCATGCTTGAGGTCGTCGTGCGGATCCTCTTCCACACCCTCATCGTCGTGTCGATCTACCTCGTCTTCGCGGGCCACAACCTTCCGGGCGGCGGCTTCGCCGGCGGCCTCGTCGCGGGCCTCGCGCTCGTCATGCGCTACGTCGCCGGCGGGCCGTACGAGCTGGGCGTCGCGGCGCCGACCGACGCCGGCCACCTGCTCGGCGGCGGCCTCGCGATCGCGGTGGGAACGGCGCTCGCGCCGATGCTATTTGGCCTGGATCCGCTGACCCGCGCCATCTGGGAGGCCGACGTGCCCGTTCTCGGCCACATCGAGTTCGTCTCGTCGACGTTCTTCGACATCGGCGTCTATCTCGTCGTGATCGGCCTCGTGCTGGACGTGCTGCGCTCGCTGGGCGCCGAGGTCGACCGCCAGATGAGCGAGGGGGCCCGCGCATGAGCGTCTCCGTAACCCTCGTGATCGTCATGGCGGCGCTGTACGCGCTCGGCGTGTACGCGATGCTCGAGCGCAGCCTGACCCGGGTCCTGTTCGGCTTCCTCCTCCTCGGCAACGCGACGAACCTCCTGCTCCTCATCGTCATGGGCTTCCCGGGCGTCTCGCCGTTCTACGGCGCCGAGGGCGCGAGCGACCCGTTGCCGCAGGCCCTCATGCTCACCGCGATCGTCATCACTTTCGCCGTGAGCGCGTTCCTGCTCGCGCTCATCTACCGGTCGTGGCAGCTGGGCGAGGCCGACACGGTCCTCGACGACGCCGAGGACCTCGCCGTGCGGCAGCGGGCTGAGGAGACGGAAGACGCGCTCGACGTCGAGGAGGAGACCGCGGAGGTGGACGACGAGCAGACGACCGACTTCACGGACGGCGCCGCCGCGCCCCTGACGGCCGCCATCGAGGAGACGAGGCGCGAGCCGTGAGCAACCTCGTTCCCCTCTTCGTCATGCTGCCGCTGCTCGGCGCGGCCTTCACGCTGCTGGCGGGCCGCCACCGCCGCCTCCAGGTCGGCGTCTCCGTCGCGACGCTCACGGCGACCTTCGTCCTCGCCGTCGTCATGCTCGTCGCGGTCGACCAGGGCACCCCGCTCGCGGTCTCGGTGGGCGGATGGCCGTTACCGTTCGGCATCGTCCTCTACGTCGACCGCCTCGCCGCGCTGCTCGTTGCCGTCTCGAGCATCGTGCTCCTCGCGGTCCTGCTGTTCTCGGTCGGGCAGGGCGCCGCCGACGGCGACGACGAAACCCCCGTGTCGATCTTCCACCCGTCCTACCTCATCCTCGCGGCGGGCATCTTCGACACGTTCATCGCGGGCGATCTCTTCAACCTCTACGTCGGGTTCGAGATCCTCCTCGTGGCCTCCTACGTGCTCATCACGCTCGGATCGACCGAGTCGCGGATCCGCACGGGAACCGTCTACATCGTCGTCTCGCTCGTCTCGAGCATCATCTTCCTGTCGGCCATCGCCGTGATCTACGGCGCGCTCGGCACCGTGAACATGGCGCAGATCGCCGAGCGGATGGTCGAGATCCCGCCGGACGTGCAGATGGTGCTCCACGTGATGCTGCTCGTCGGCTTCGCGATCAAGGCCGCCGTGTTCCCGCTGTCGTTCTGGCTGCCCGACTCGTACCCGACCGCGCCCGCCCCCGTGACGGCCGTCTTCGCGGGGCTGCTGACGAAGGTCGGCGTGTACGCGATCATCCGCACCGAGACGCAGCTGTTCCACGACAGCAACCTCAATCTGGTCCTGGCGATCGTCGCGGTGGCCACGATGATCGTGGGGATCCTGGGCGCGATCGCGCAGGCCGAGCTGAAGCGGATCCTCTCCTTCACGCTCGTCAGCCACGTCGGCTACATGATCTTCGGCATCTCCATCGCGACGGAGGATGCCGTCGGCGCGACGGTGTACTACATGGTCCACCACATCGTGGTGCAGACGACCCTGTTCCTCGCGGTCGGTCTCATCGAGCGCTACGCCGGGTCCACCTCGATCCTGCGGGTCAAGGGCCTCGTCGCCGCGAGCCCGCTCATCGCCGCCGTGTACTTCGTGCCGGCCCTCAACCTCGGCGGCCTGCCGCCCTTCTCGGGCTTCATCGGCAAGTACGCGCTGTTCAAGGCCGCCGCGGGCGTGGGAACGCCGATCATGTGGGTCGCGATCGGCGCGGGCATCCTCACCTCCCTCCTCACGCTCTACGCGCTCATGCGCGCCTGGAACCTCTCCTTCTGGCGCGAGAAGGAGGACTCGAGCGAGACCGAGGCCCGCATCTCGTACCTCGAGAAGGCGCCCGACGCCGACGCGCAGGGCGAGCGGCGCGCGATCCCGCGCATCATGGGGGCCGCGACGATCGGGATGGTCGCGGCGACCCTTGCGCTGACGGTCTTCGCGGGGCCGATCTACGAGGTGTGCGAACGCATCGGCGAGTCTCTGCTTCAGCCGATCTCCCTCGTGCAGCTCGAGGGGGTGGAGCAGGACACATGACCCGCCGTTCCTGGATCCGTCACTTCTGGACGCAGCTGCCGTTTTTCGCGTGGCTCGTCGCGATCTGGATGCTCCTCTGGGGCCAGTTCACCTGGCTCGCCTTCTTCACGGGCATCGCCGTCGCGATCTTCGTCACCGCGGTGTTCCGCCTGCCCGCGGCCGAGCTGACGGGCCGCGTCAACCCGCTGTGGCTTCTCGTCGAGGTCGTCGTCTTCCTCGCCGAGCTCGGATGGGGCGCTCTGCAGGTCGCGTGGCTCGCGATCGCCCCCGGAACGCCGCGCACCGCGGTCGTCCGGGTGCCGTTGCGCGTTGACGACGACCTCATCATGACCCACACGGCCGTGGCGCTCTCGCTCGTGCCGGGCAGCACCGTCATCGAGGAGGACAGGGCCCGGCGGATCCTGTACCTCCACGTCATCGGCGTGCGCTCGGACCGCGACATCGAGCGCGCGCGCGCGAGCGGGATGCGCTGGGAAGCACGGATCGTGCGCGCCGTCGGGTCGCGCGAGGAGCTCGCGCTCGTGCGATCGGGCGCCCGGCCGTACGCCGACCGCCGCGCGGAGGAGGGGGAGTCGTGACCGTCCAGACCGTTCTCGTCGCCGTCATCGTCGGGGTGTTCGCGCTCGCCGCGGTGCTCACGATCGTGCGGATCGTGCGTGGGCCGTCCATCCTCGACCGCGCGATCGCGAGCGACGTGCTGCTCACCGAGGTGCTCTGCATCATGGGCGTCGAGGCCATCGTCCACCAGCGCACCGACACCCTTCCCGTGATGCTCGCCATCGCCGTCACGGGCGCGCTCGGCACGATCGCGGTGGCGCGCTTCGTCGCGCGCCGAGACGCCACGAACGAGGGGGCGTGATGCTCGAGATCATCGGCCTCGTTCTCGCGCTCGCGGGGGCCCTGTTGTGCCTGACCGCGGCGATCGGGTTGCTGCGCTTCCGCGACGTTCCCTCGCGCCTGCACGCCGCGACGAAGCCGCAGATCCTGGGCCTCGTGCTCATCGCGGCGGGCATCGCGGTCGCGCTGCAGTCGTGGGCGGTCGCGGCGTTCCTCGTGCCGATCGTGCTGATCCAGCTGGCCGTCGCCCCGCTGGCGGCCCACATGGTGGGTCGCCAGGCCTACCGCAACGGGCGCATCGATCGCGACACGCTCGTCGTCGACGAGCTCGACTGACCCGCTCGCACTCCTGCTCCCGCGCCCACGGCGGGGCTTGACGCGCGCTTGGTCCTGTGGTTACTTAGTTAAGTAACTAACCAAGGCACGCGAGGAGGTGGCGCCATCGACGAGTCGAAGCCGCTCTTCATCCAGATCGCCGAGATGGTCGAGGACCAGATCGTCGACGGCACGCTGGGCGAGGACGAGCGCGCGCCGTCGACCAACGAGCTCGCGGCGTTCTCGCGCATCAACCCCGCCACCGCCGCGAAGGGCGTGAACCTGCTCGTGGACAAGGGCGTGCTGTACAAACAGCGCGGCATCGGCATGTTCGTCGCCCCCGGCGCCCGCGACCGGGTGCTCGCCGAGCGGCGGGAGCTCTTTGCGGACCGCTTCGTCGCGCCCCTCCTGGAGGAGGCCCGCAAGCTCGGCCTTCCCCCCGACGACGTCGCCCGCCTGATCCGCGAGCGCGCGTCGCGCACCGCACACTGATACCACGACCGAAAGGGATCCCATGGACCCCGTCATTCAGGTACGAGACCTCACGAAGCGATACCGTGACGTCGCCGCGCTCGACGGCGTCAGCTTCGACATCGAGCGAGACACGATCTACGGCTTCCTCGGGCGCAACGGCGCCGGCAAGACCACCGCGATGTCCATCCTCACGGCGCAGAACTTCGCGACGAGCGGGTCCGTGCGGGTCTTCGGCGAGGATCCCTACGAGAACGCGCGCGTGCTGCGCCGCATCTGCTTCGTGCGGGAGAGCCAGAAGTATCCCGACGAGGCGACGGCGCGCACGGCCTTCGCGTCCGCGCGCCTGTTCTTCCCTAACTGGGACCAGGCGGTCGCCGACGAGCTCGCGGACGCGTTCCAGCTGCCGATGAAGACGACCATCAAGAAGCTCTCGCGGGGGCAGCTGTCGGCGGTCGGGGTGATCATCGGCCTCGCCGCGCGATCCGAGATCACCTTCTTCGACGAGCCCTACCTGGGGCTCGACGCCGTCGCGCGCCAGATCTTCTACGACCGCCTCCTGGCCGACTACGCGGAGCACCCGCGCACCGTGCTGTTGTCGAGCCACCTCATCGACGAGATCGCGAACCTCATCGAGCGGGTCATCGTGATCGACCGCGGCCGGATCCTCATGGATCAGAGCGCCGAGGATGCGCGGGCCGAGGCGACAACCCTCACGGGCGACGCCCGCCGCGTCGAGGATTTCACGCGCGGCCGCGAGGTGATCCACCGCGAGCAGCTCGGCGGCGTCGCCGCGGCGACCGTGCACGCCCGGCTCACGGAGGCCGAGCGCCTTGAGGCCCGCGCAGCCGGCCTCGAGCTGGCCCCCGTCCCCCTGCAGCAGCTGATCGTGCGGCTGACCCAGGCCGGATCTCTCGCCCCCGGCACGACCCCGGAAGGATCGCGACGATGACCGTCTCGCCCGCGCCCACGGGGCGCGTCACCCACCGCGTCTGGAGCGTCGTGCGCCTCCAGCTGATCAACACGCAGTCCTTCCTCTGGGTGCCGCTGATCATCCTCGCGGGGGCGGCGCTGGTCGCCGTCCTCGTCTTCGCCATGATCCCCAACGACAGCACGCGCATGTACGGCGGCGCGGGCAACGCGCCGCTGTGGTACTTCGTCGCGCTCGGCGTGCAGGCGATGACCCTGAGCTTCCCCTTCTCGCAGGCGATGAGCGTCACGCGCCGCGAGTTCTTCCTCGGGACCCTCGTCGTCGGGGCGATCGGCGCGGCCATGATGGCCACGATTTTCCTCGCGCTCGCGGGAATCGAGGTCCTCACGAACGGCTACGGGGTGAACGGCTACGTCGCGCACCTGGAGTGGATCTTCGACGCGGGGTGGGCCTCGGCCTGGCTGACCTACTTCACGGCGACGCTCCTGCTGTACGTCGTGGGGTTCTGGTGCGCGACCGTGTGGAAGCGCTTCGGCACCCTCCCGCTCGTCGCCGTCCTCGTCGCGCTCGGGCTCGCGCTCGTGCTGGGGATCTTCGTCGCGACGCGGACGGAGTCCTGGCCGCAGGTCATCGGATGGTTCGTCGAGCTCGGGCCGTTTTTCCTGACGCTCCTGGGGCTCGCCGTGACCGCGCTCCTCGCGCTCGGCTCCTACGCCACGCTGCGGCGGGCGACCGTCTGAGCCCGGCGGGCCGCGCGGTCAGGCCTCGCCGGCCGCCTGCTTGTGGTGCTGGATGACCTCGGCGACGACGAACCGGAACCACTTGTGGGCGAACTCCGGATCCAGGTCCGCCTCGTCGGCGAGCTCGCGCAGGCGCGCGATCTGCCGCTCCTCGCGGGCCGGGTCGCTCGCGGGGAGGTCGTGGGTCGCCTTGAGCTCGCCGACCTGCTTCGTGCAGCGGAATCGCTCGGCGAGCATGAAGACGAGAGCGGCGTCGATGTTGTCGATGCTCGCGCGCAGGCGCAGCAGCGTGGCCATGGTCTCGTCGGGCGTCTCGCTCATGCCTCGAGCGTAGCGCGCGCCCGCGCCGCCGCTCAGCGCACCTTCGGCGCGGGGAGCGACGGCGCGGTCTGCGCGGGGGCGGCGCCCAGCCGGGCGATCGCCTCCGCGATCGCCCGGTCGAGCTGCGGATCCGCGTGCCGGAAGAGGTCGGCGGGCGAGTGGATCACCTCGACGTCGGGGTCCACGCCGTGGTTCTCGACGCCCCACCCCTTGCCCTCGAGCCAGAAGGCGTACCGCGGCTGGGTCACGCGCGTGCCGTCGACGAGGTCGAAGCGACCATCGATCCCCACCACCCCGCCCCAGGTGCGGGCGCCGACGACGGGCCCGAGCCCGAGGGCCTGCGCGCGGGCGCACACGATGTCGCCGTCGGATCCGGAGAACTCGTTCGCGACAAAGACGACGGGGCCGCGCCGCGAGCGATCCGGGCTCGCGACGGGCGCGTCCATGTGCCGCGCGGTCGACCAGGCGACCACGCGTGAGGCGAGGCGCTCGATGACGAGCTCGCTCGTGTGCCCGCCGCGGTTGTACCGGACGTCGGCGATGAGTCCCTCGGCGTCGGACGCCGTGCGCAGGTCGCGGTGCAGCTGCGCCCAGCCGACGCTCTGCATGTCGGGGATGTGCACGTATCCAAGCCGCCCGCCCGACGCCGCCGCGACGTACGCGCGCCGCACGCGCACCCAGTCCTGGTAGCGCAGGGCCTCCTCGTCGGCGAGCGGCACGACGACGACCCGCCGGTCGGCCTCGCCCCGGCGGAGCGTGAGCTCGACCGGCGTGTCCGCCGCGCCCACGAGGCTCGCGCCGACGCCGAGCACGGGATCCACGGGCGCGCCGTCGATCTCGACGATCACGTCGCCCTCGCGCGCCCCGACGCCCGCGCGGCGCAGCGGGGACCGCGCGCCCGGGTCGCTGGACTCGCCGGGGAGGATCCGCTCGATGCGCCAGCCGTCGTCCGCCGGTGCGAGATCGGCGCCGAGGAAGCCGAGGCGCGCGGCGGGGTCGGACCGGTCGGCCGGCATCACGTAGGCGTGGGACGTGTTCAGCTCGCCGACGTGCTCCCACAGGATGTCGGTGAGGTCGTCGTCGGTGCGCGCGAGGGCCACGACCGGGCGCCACCGTTCGGTCGCCGCGTCCCAGTCCACGCCGTCCATGTCGGCGCGCCAGAAGTGGTCCCGCATGATGCGCGCGTTCTCGTCGAACATCTGCCGCCACTCGGCCGCCGGATCCCGCGTGAACCGCAGGCGGCCGAGGTCCACCTCGACCGGCTCCTCGTCGCCCGAGGCCTTCCGCGCCGCGCGCACGACCGTGACCTTCTCGCCCGAGCGGACGACGACGCGCTCGCCGTCGCCCGACACGGCGGCCGCGTCGAGGCCCTCGACGACCGTCCACGCCTCGCGGTCCGCGAAGGACCAGCGCTCGAGGCGGTCGGGCTGCTTCTCGCCCGGCACGCCCGCGCGGCGGGCGCCCAGCTCGCCGACGTCGGCGCCCTCCGCGATCCAGCACACCCCGCCCGCGGTCGCGAACAGGCCCCGGTAGTCGGCCGACGGCACGGGGAAGGCCGCGATCCGCTCCTCGGCGCCCTCCGCGTCGAGGTCCGGGCTCTCGGGCGCCGCGGGGGCGGCGGATCCGGCGGGCGCCTCGGCCAGCGCCCAGCCGCCCGCGGCGGGCCCGAAGGGCACCGGGTCCTCGGCCGACAGCGGCATCAGCCAGGCGCGCGTCGTGCCGGCGAACGACAGGTCGAACGCCTGGGCGTTGTACTGCGGGTCGAACGTGCGGTTCGAGAGGAACACGAGGTGGCGCCCGTCCCGCGTGATGTCCGGGCTGTGGTCGTGGAATCGGCCGCTCGTGAGGCGCACCGGTCCGTCGTCGCCGCGGGTGTCCAGCGCCCAGATCGCGTGCAGCTCGCCCTCGCCGGCGGTGGGCTCGGACCACACCAGGTACCGCCCGTCGGGCGAGAAGCGCGGCGTCAGCGCCTCCCCCTGCGCGGAGCGCCGCACGTCGCGGGCCGTGCCGCCGGCGACGTCGATGAGACGGATCCATCCGTCGTGCGAGATCGCGGCGAGCCGGTCCCCGGCGGGCGAGGCGGCCAGGTGGAGGACGCGCCCGAGCTGCCCCGTGAGGATCGGGAGCGCGTCGTCGTCGCGCGACCCCGCGACGGCGGCGACCTGGATCCCGTCGTCGCCCTCGGCGTCCGTGACGAACGCGACGCGTCCCGTCTGGCCGAGCACGACGGGCTCGCGCACGCGCACGCCCGAGTCGGCCGCGAGCGCCCGCGCGGGGCCCTCGCGGTGGGTCAGCCAGAACGCCTTGCCGCGCCAGGCGACGAGGCTCGCGCCCGCGCCGTGGTCCGGGGCGATGTCCGTGAGGTCCCGCGTCGGCTCGAGCGGGACGGGAGCTACCGCGGCGCCCGGGAGCGACACGTCGACGGCCCGCGGCGCGGCGTCGAGGGAGTCGAGCACGCGGATCCGCCCGCGGCTGTGCCACGCGATGCGCCGCCCGTCGGTCGTGGCGTCTCGCACGTAGCCCTCGTTCGGGCCCTGGAAGGTCAGCTGGCGCGGGGCGTCCGAGCGGGGGTCGTCGAGCACCCAGAGGTTGGCCTGCTCGTCGGCGGCGTCGGGGAAGCGCGCCGCCCGATCCGAGACGAACGCGAGCGCGCCGCCCACCCACATCGGATCGACGAGGGAGGCCTCGTCGGACGCGAGCAGGCGCTCCCACTCGCCTCCCGGCGCGCGCAGCCACAGCCGCGAGGCCGTGCCACCGCGGTACCGCTTCCACCACGCCGGCGGGCGGCTGAAGGGCGTCGACAGCGCCGTGCCCCGCGCCTCGTCGATCGCGACGCCCGAGGCCATTCCCAGCTCGAGGCGCCGGGCGCGGCCGTCGAGGCTCACCTCGCGCACGGTCGTGTGGCGCATGTTCTCCTCGCCCGCGTTCGACGCGACGAGGACCGCCTCCGGGCCCGACCACCCGAGCACGCGCAGCTGGCTGGCGCCGGCGTAGGTGAGCCGCTCGACGGATCCGGTCTCGACGTCCGCCACGAACAGCTCGGGGTGCGCGTCGCGGCGCGAGACGAACGCGACGTGCGCGCCGCCGGGCGAAAGCCGCGGGTGGGCGACGGGCGCCCGGTCGCTCGTGAGGCGCCACGCGCGGCCGCCCGCCGCGGGCGCGAGCCACACGTCGTCGGCGGCGGTGAAGGTGAGAAGGTCGGCGTCGAGGTGCGGATAGCGCAGGTACGCGGAGCTCATGGGGCCAACGTATAAGCCGCGCGACCCCGCCGACAGGGGCGCGCGCGGACGTTCATCGCGCGGCCACCCGCGCGGGAGGGGCGCGCCCCCTAGAGTGATGCGCATGAGCGTAGCCACCCCCGGATCCGGCACCGACACCCCCCTGGATCCGCCCGCGAGCCGGACCTTCTGGGCCTTTCTGCGACGGCCCTTCGCCGCCGGTTTCCTGCTGACGCTCGGGGGCCTCGCCGCGGTCGCGCTCGGCCTGGCGTTTACGAACCTGTCCACCGTGTTCGTGTACATCGCGCTGGCGCTGTTCATCGCGCTGGGGCTCGATCCGGCGGTGCACTGGCTCGAGGGGCGCGGGATGTCGCGCGCGCTGGCGATCGTGTCGGTCACGGTCGGGGTGCTCGTCGTCGTCGCGGGCGTCCTGCTGCTCATCATCCCGACCGTCGTGGAACAGATCTCGCAGTTCATCCGCGACCTGCCGACCCTCGTCGCCGACTTCCAGGAGTCCGACACGTACGCCTGGGCCGAGGAGACCTTCGGCGACCAGGTCGGCACGCTGATTTCCGACGCGCAGAACCTCCTCACCTCGCCGTCCAACCTCGCCGCGATCGGCGGGGGAGTCCTGCAGGTCGGCACGACGATCGCGACCGCACTGTCCGGATCCCTCATCGTCGTGGTCCTGAGCCTGTACTTCGTGGCCTCGCTGCCGTCGATGAAGACCGCGCTCATCCGTCTCGCGCCGGCGCGTTCGCGCGAGACGATCACGGGGATGACGGACCAGATCACGGCATCGGTCGGGCGCTATCTCGTCGGGATGATCACGCTCGCGTTCATGAACGCGGTGTTCACCTTCATCGTCCACCTCGCGATCGGGCTACCCTTCCCGCAGCTCATGGCCGTGACGGCGTTCTGCATTACGCTCATCCCGCTGATCGGACCGGTGCTGTTCTGGATCATCGGATCCGTGGTCGCGCTGTTCACGAGCCCCGTCTCGGCGCTGATCTTCGCCGCGGTCTACGTCGTCTACATGCAGATCGAGGCATACGTTTTCACGCCGCGCGTGATGAACCGCACGATCGCGATCCCCGGATCGCTCGTCGTGATCGGGGCGCTCGTGGGCGGGACGCTCCTCGGCCTGCTCGGGGCGCTCATCGCGATCCCCGTCACGGCCTCGATCCTGCTCATCATCAAGCAGGTCGTCATCCCGCGCCAGGACGCGCGGGTGTGACGCCCCGGCTCAGTCGACGAGGTCGTGGCGCACGATCACCTGATCGCGGCCCGGCCCGACGCCGATGACGGAGATGCGCGTGCCGCTCATTTCCTCGAGCGCCAGCACGTAGTCGCGGGCGTTCTGCGGCAGGTCCTCGAAGGTACGCGCTCCCGTGATGTCCTCGCTCCAGCCCGGGTAGGACTCGAGGATGGGCGTCGCGTGGTGGAAGTCGGTCTGGTTGACCGGCACCTCGTCGAAACGCTCGCCGGCGACGTCGTACGCGACGCAGACAGGGATGTTCTCGAGCCCCGTGAGGACGTCGAGCTTCGTCAGCACGAGGTCCGTGATGCCGTTGATGCGCGTCGCGTAGCGGGTGATCGGCGCGTCGTACCAACCCACGCGGCGCGCGCGCCCCGTCGTCGTGCCGAACTCGTGGCCGCGCTCGGCGAGCCACGCGCCGTCCGCGTCGAACAGCTCGGTCGGGAACGGTCCCGCGCCGACGCGCGTCGTGTAGGCCTTCACGATGCCGACGATGCGATCGAGGCGCCCCGGGCCCACGCCGGACCCGGTCGCCGCGCCGCCCGCCGTCGCGGACGAGGAGGTGACGAACGGATAGGTGCCGTGGTCGACGTCCAGCATGGTCGCCTGCCCGCCCTCGAACACCACGACCTCGTCGCGGTCGAGCGCGTCGTTGAGCAGCAGGCTCGTATCGGCCACCATGGGGCGCACCCGCTCCGCGTAGGAGAGCAGGTCGGTCACGATCTCGTCGACCGTGATGTCGCGGCGGTTGAAGACCTTCACCAGCAGGTGGTTCTTCTGGTCGAGGGCACCCTCGACCTTCTGCCGCAGGATCGACTCGTCGAAGAGGTCCTGGATCCGGATCCCGACGCGGTTGATCTTGTCGGCGTATGCGGGGCCGATGCCGCGCCCCGTCGTGCCGATCTGGCGCTTGCCGAGGAAGCGTTCGGTGACCTTGTCGAGGGTCCGGTGGTAGTGCGTGATCACGTGCGCGTTCGACGAGATCTTGAGCTTCGAGACGTCGATGCCGCGCGAGGACAGCGCGTCGAGCTCCTGGAACAGCACCTCGAGGTCGACGACCACGCCGTTGCCGATGACGGGGGTCACGCCGGGGGACAGGATGCCGGACGGCAGCAGGTGCAGGGCGTACTTCTCGTCGCCGACGACGACGGTGTGCCCGGCGTTGTTGCCGCCGTTGAACTTGACGACCCACTCGGTGCGCTCACCGAGCAGGTCCGTGGCCTTTCCCTTGCCCTCGTCGCCCCACTGGACTCCGACGATCACGATTGCTGGCATGGGTCATCCCCCTGGGAATCGGGTGCTGGACATCTCATCCTATCGGGCGGGCGGGCACGCCCCGGGATCCGCTACGCCACGCGGCTGCCCGGCGGCGTCCGCCGCGCCGGGGTCCGGGTGCGGAACCCGCCCCACACGAGGAGCCCGGCGGCGAGCAGCGCCTGCAGGCCGAGGCCCACGAACCAGGTCGGCACCGAGCCCTCGATGACCTCGCGCGCCGTGGGGGAGTCGGCGCCGTACTCGACGTACTCGCCCGGCAGTTGCACGCGGCCGTCGCACGGGTCGCTCCAGTCCTGTTGCTCGAGATCGGGC
This sequence comes from Microbacterium excoecariae, assembly GCF_011326725.1. Taxonomy (GTDB): domain Bacteria; phylum Actinomycetota; class Actinomycetes; order Actinomycetales; family Microbacteriaceae; genus Microbacterium; species Microbacterium excoecariae. Next base: position 435,882 of record NZ_JAANCO010000001.1, read on the forward strand.
GCCTGCTGCGCCGCGCGGATCCCGTACTTCAGCTGGCCGAACAGGTCGACGGGGTAGCCCGCGCGGTCGTAGGCCGTGGGGGTCGCGTCGGCGACGACGACGAACGGGTTCGCGGCGAGGAGCCACCACACGCGGTCGTAGCGGGGCACCTCCTGCGCCCCGCGGACGGCCACGCATCGGTCGGAGACGTCGGGGCGCTCCTCGAGGCAGGGCTCGGCCGCGTCGGCGCAGTCGGGCAGGTACGCGGCGTTCTGCCCGTCGGAGACGTAGACCTCCCGAGGCGATTCCGTCAGGGTCGCGACGGGCGAGCGCACGGCGAACGTGCCGAGCGCGAACGCGATGAGGGTGCCGACGACGAGCATCATGACGACGAGGTACGTCGCGGCGACCGAGAACAGCGGCTTCGCGATGATCGCGCTGAGCCCGACGCCGATCGCCGCGATGACGCCGACCTCGGCGGCGAGGACGAGGATCGCCGCCGCGATCCCCCACGCGGCCACGGGGGCGGCCGGGCAGCCGCTCCCGAAGCACCCCGCGGATCCGTCGCCCCACCACAGCGCGTCGTCCAGGAGCGCGAAGCCCACGACGGGGAGGGCCGCCGCGAGATAGACGAGCCCCGTCGCCCAGCCGGCGAGGAACCGCGCCGCGAGGATCTCCGGCGTGGTCGCGAGCGTGACCTGCACGGGGGCGAGCGTCGCCTGCTCGCGCTCGCCGTTGATCGCGTTGCCCGTGAAGGTGGGCGTCACGAGCACGGCCATGAGGAGCACGCCGTACAGCGCGATCGAGGCGACGCCGCGCCCGCCGCCCGCCTCTCCGAAGACGAGGGATCCGAGCCACGCGATCGCGCAGACGACGACGAAGAAGATGCCGAGGAGCACGTAGAAGCCGGGGCGGCGCACGCGCTGGCGCAGGTCGAGGCCGACGAGGACGCCGATGCGCCGGGCGTTCATCGCGCGCCTCCCTGCAGGCCGAAGAAGGCGCTCTCGAGGCGGCCGGAGGCGGGAGCGAACTCCGCGACGGGCACGCCGGCCTGCACCAACCGGGCGAGCGCGCTCGCCGCGGCCTCCTCGCCGGCGAAGCCTGTCAGCACGTCGTGGCGATCGAGCCGCACCGCGACGCCCGGCAGGAGATCGGCGATGGTCGCGCGGAGGGAATCCGGATCCGCCGCGCTGCCGAGCCCGCGGATCCGCCACTCGCGCACCTGCGTCGCGGGCGGGGGCGCGGCGACCGTGGCGCCGGCCGCGAGGAAGACGGCGTCGTCGACCATCTCGTCGAGCTCCGCGAGGACGTGGCTCGAGACGAGGATCGTGGCGCCCGCGTCCGCCAGCGCGCGCAGGTGGTGGCGCAGCGCGATGCGTGCGGCGGGGTCGAGCCCCGACGCGGGCTCGTCGAGCAGCAGCACGCTCGGCCGGTGCACGAGCGCGCGGGCGAGCCCGAGGAGCTGTTTCTGGCCGCGCGACAGGACCCGCGCCTTCGCGCCTGCGAGGGGCGCCAGGCCGACCTCGCCGAGCAGCTCGTCCGCCCGGGCGCGGGCCGCGTCGCGCGGGGCGCCGTACAGCCGGGCCGCGACCGTGAGCGTCTCGCGCGCCGTGAGGGAGTCCCACGTGCCGAGCGCATCCGGCATCCATCCGAGGATCCGCCGCACGGAGCGCGGATCCGTGACGGGATCCGCCCCGCCGACGCGCACGGATCCGGCGTCCGGGGCGAGGAGCGAGGTCAGCAGGAGGAAGAGCGTGGTCTTGCCGGCGCCGTTCGGCCCCACGAGCCCCGTGATCCGACCCGGGCGCGCGTCGAAAGTCGCGTCGCGCACCGCGTCGACGGATCCGAAGGAGCGCCGCAGGCCGCGTGCCTCGATGCCCGCGTGGCTGGTGCCGGTCATGGTCGCACGCTACCGGCCGCGCACGCGGGGGAGCAATGTCCGGTCAGGACTCCTCGACGGGGGCGAGGCCGACGAACTTCATGCGGTCCTCCCCGTAGAAGCAGCTCTGCAGGGCGATGTCGCCGCCGAGGCCGACGAGGTCGTCGGTGCTCGACCAGATCTTGGAGGTGTACCGAATGTCGACGACCTCGTACACCTCGTCGCGGCCCGCGATGCGGATCTTCTGGCCCTCGTCCCACGCGAGCAGCACGTCGCCGCCGCAGTTGTTGTGGGCCGCGCCCGTCTCGGGCACGCCCTCGCGCTCGTAGGACCGCATGATCGTGAAGGTGCCGTCGCACCGGTCGAGCTCGGCCAGGCCGCCCTCGACGCCGATGGTCACCGTCGGGAGCTCCTCGAAGACCTGCTCCTGGACCTCGTCGACGGTCTTGTCGATCGAGGTCTTGACGGCGCCGTAGGTGCGCTCCACCTGCTCGGGGGCGAACGCGACGCCGGCGAGGATCGCCGCGCCGCCGAGGACGAGCACGCCGCCGAGGGCGCCGAGCACGATTCCGCCGCGCCGTTTCCTGGCCATGAGTCCTCCCACACGCGTGTCGTCCCAGGCTACTCGCGCCGCGCGCGCTTTCGTCAGGAGTTCACGGGGAAGTCTAGACTTCGTTATATGTCGAATGTCCTTGAGAACCTGCCCGTCGGCGAGCGCGTCGGCATCGCCTTCTCCGGAGGTCTCGACACCTCCTGCGCCGTCGCGTGGATGCGCGACGCGGGCGCCGTGCCCTACACGTACACGGGCGACCTCGGGCAGTACGACGAGGACGACATCGCGTCGATCCCGGAGCGCGCGCTGCAGTACGGCGCGGAGAACTCGCGCATGATCGACTGCAAGCCCCTCATGGTCGAGGAGGGCCTCTCCGCGCTGGCGTGCGGCGCCTTCCACATCCGCTCGGGCGGGCGCACCTACTTCAACACGACGCCCATCGGTCGCGCCGTGACCGGCACGCTCCTCGTGCGCGCGATGAAGGAGGACGGCGTCGAGATCTGGGGAGACGGATCCACCTACAAGGGCAACGACATCGAGCGGTTCTACCGCTACGGCCTGCTCGCCAACCCGCGCCTGAAGATCTACAAGCCGTGGCTCGACGCGCGCTTCGTGAGCGAGCTGGGCGGTCGCCAGGAGATGAGCGAGTGGCTCGTCGCGCACGGCTACCCGTACCGCGACTCGGCCGAGAAGGCCTACTCGACGGACGCCAACATCTGGGGCGCCACGCACGAGGCCAAGACGCTCGAGGACCTCGACGTCTCGCTCGAGATCGTCGACCCGATCATGGGCGTGCGGTTCTGGGATCCGGCCGTCGAGATCGCCACCGAGGACGTCACCGTCACGTTCGATCGCGGCCGCCCCGTCGCGATCAACGGCGAGGAGTTCGCCGACGCCGTGCAGCTCGTCCTCACGGCCAACGCCATCGGCGGCCGTCACGGGCTCGGCATGAGCGACCAGATCGAGAACCGCATCATCGAGGCCAAGAGCCGCGGCATCTACGAGGCGCCCGGCATGGCCCTGCTGCACATCGCGTACGAGCGCCTGCTCAACGCGATCGTCAACGAGGACACCCTCGAGACCTACCACGAGCTCGGCCGCAAGCTCGGCCGCCTCATGTACGAGGGGCGGTGGCTCGAGCCGCAGTCGCTCATGCTGCGCGAGTCGATCCAGAAGTGGGTCGGATCCGAGATCACCGGATCCGTCACGATCCGCCTGCGCCGCGGCGAGGACTACACGATCCTCGACACGACCGGCCCCGCGCTGTCGTACGCGGGCGAGAAGCTGTCGATGGAGCGCGTCGGCGACGCCGCCTTCGGCCCCGGCGACCGCATCGGCCAGCTCACGATGCGCAACCTCGACATCGCCGATTCGCGCGCCCGCCTCGAGGGCTACGTCTCCCGCGGCATGATCGGCGGCACGACGGGCGACCTCATCGGCGAGCTCGAGCAGGGCGAGGCCCGCGCGATCACGCAGAGCGTGGCCCCGGGCGACACCGACGCCGCCGAGGCGCTCGACAGCGTCGGCGAGGCGGCGGCGTTCGACGCCGGCACTGACTAACCCCCACAAGTCCACATTTCTCCGGTAAGTCTCCTCGCATGCGAGGAGACTTACCGGAGAAATGTGGACTTAGGCGCGGGCCCCTTTCGCGTGCGGGGCGGGTCGGGGATGATCCTCGCGGGGGCTGGGCGACGGGCCCGGCCGTACGCGAGGAGGACATCATGGCGGTTCGGATCACGTCCTACATCGGCTTCGCGGGCGAGGCCGCGAAGGCGTTGGCGTTCTATCACGGCGTGCTCGGCGGCTCGCTCGAGATCACGCGCTACAGCGACATGCCCATGGAGGGCATGGGCGGCCAGCCCGACTGGGTCATGCACGGCCAGCTCGACGTCTCCGAGGGCGTCGCGATCATGGCGGCGGACAGCGAGGGCGAGCGGGGCGGATCCCGCATCGACGTCATCCTGTACGGCGATGACGCCGACGAGCTGCGCCGCGCGTTCGACGGCCTCTCGGCCGGAGGGAACGTGACGATGCCCTTCGATCAGGCGCCGTGGGGCAGCTACTTCGGGCAGTTCACCGACCGCTTCGGCGTGGGGTGGATGATCGAGGGTGGTCAGGCCGGCTGATCGGGCGCCCGCTCGGGGCGGTGGGTGTGCATTCGCTCGCCCGCGGCGCTGAAGATGCTGACGACCTCCGCGGGGCCGGCCATCGTCGCGCTCACGCTGTGCGGGAGTTGCGTGTCGAACTCGACGGCCTCGCCGGGCGCGATCAGGTGTTCCTCGCCGTCGAGGAGGAGCCGGAGGGTCCCGCTCAGCACGTAGGCCCACTCGTAGCCGTCGTGCACGCGGGGAGCGGGCGCCTCGGCCGCGGGCGGGTAGGTCACCTTGAACGTCTGGACGGGCGCGTGCGCGAGCGTCAGCGGCGCGACGGTCATGTTCCCGCGCCGCTCGGCGGGGCGGCGGACCCGCGGATCCCCGCCGCGCGCGGAGACGAGATCGTCGAGGCGGATCCCGAGCTCCCGCGTCAGGGGAAGGAGCAGCTCAAGCGTGGCCTGGCGCTTACCGGACTCGAGTCGCGACAGCGTGCTCGCCGACATCCCCGCGCGCGACGCGAGCTCCTCGATCGTGCGGTTCTGACGGCGACGCGCGGCGCGTAGGCGGGGGCCGACGTGGCGCAGGATAGGGTCCATCCCCATAGTTTGCCAGTTCGGCATGTTTCTTTGCCAAGAATCGCATTCCCGCTCCACGATATGGGCATGACGAACACCTGGGACACCGTGATCATCGGCGGAAGCGTCGCCGGCCTGAGCGCCGCGCAGATGCTGGGCCGCTCCCTCCGCCGCACGCTCGTGATCGACGCGGGCGAGCCGCGCAACCGCTTCGCCGCCCACATGCACGGCGTGCTCGGCCAGGACGGCGCGGACCCGGCGGCCCTCCTGGCCACAGGCCGGGCCGAGGCGGCGGCATACGGGGTGGCGTTTGCCTCCGCCACCGTCGCGCGGCTGGAGGACGCGGGCGAGCGGATCCGCGTGCTGCGAGCGGATGGCAGCGAGGACGCGGCGCGCACCGTCCTCATCGCGACGGGCGTGCGTGACGTGCTCCCCGCCATCCCGGGCCTCGCGGAGGAGTGGGGGCGCACGGTCCTCCACTGCCCGTACTGCCACGGGTACGAGGTGGCGGGCGTGCCGCTCGGCGTGCTCGCCACCTCCCCGGCGGCGATCCACCAGGCCCAGCTGGTCCGCCAGCTCACGGACGACGTGACGGTGTTCGCGGGCGCGCTCGGCCCGCTCGACGACGATGTCGCGCGACGATTCCGGGCGCGCGGGATTCGCGTCGCGCACGCGGCCGTCACGCGCGTCGCGGCGCGGTCCGGGGGAATCACGGTAACCACCGCCGACGGATCCGCCTACGACCTGGGCGCGATCTTCGCCGGCGGGGAGCCGGAGCTTGCGCTCGGGTTCGCCGATGGTCTCGGCCTCGCGCGGCAGGACGCCCCGGGCGCCCCACTCGCCGTCGACGCGATGGGGCGCACGAGCCACCCGCGCGTGTTCGCCGCCGGCGGCGTCGTGGCCCCGTTTGCGAACGTGCCCGTGTCGATGGGGGCCGGGTCGATGGCCGGCGCCGGCGCGAACGCCGTGCTCGCGCAGGAGGACACGGACCGCGCCGTCGCCGCGGCCTGACCGGCGCCCCTCGGGCCGCGCGGACTCAGGGGCGCGATGTTGCCTCGCGCGCGAGCTGGGAGCGGTTGCGGGCGTTGGCGAAGAGGACCTTCGCGTCGGCCGGATCCAGGCGCCCCTCCTTCAGCATGCGGATCGGGCAGCGCGTGCAGCGGGGCTTCGACGCGCAGCACTTCTTCTTCGGCGTCAGCTTCTTCGCCTTCGCCTTGTGCTTCTTCTTGCTCGCCGACCCGCCGTGCTTCTTCGCCTTCTTGCCCTTCTTCGACATGGCGTCAGGGTAGCCCGGCGCGGCCGCCCGCGCTCACCGGAAGCCGGCGGCGACGCCCCGACGGTGGTACTCGAAGATGATGCTCGTCCGCGTCGAGGCGACGAACGGCTCGGTCGAGAGGTTCTCGACGACGAACTGCCGCACCTCGCTCGAGTCGGCGACCGCGATGTGCACCATGAAGTCGTCCGTCCCGCCGAGGAAGAACAGCTGCAGCACCGGGGGCAGCTCCTTCACCTCGTCGATGAAGGTCACGATGCTGTCGTGTCGGGTCCCGCCGCGCAGCGTCACCCCGATCATGGCCTGCAGGCCGCGCCCCAGTCGGCCGTGGTCCACGCTCGCGTGGAAGCCGCGGATCACGCCGCGGTCCACGAGCGCTCGCGTGCGCGCATGCGCGGTCGACGGCGCGATGCCGACGGCGGCCGCGACGTCGGCGTTCGAGGTGCGCGCGTCGCGACTGAGGATCCGCACGATCTGGCGGTCGGTGTCGTCGAGCGAGACCGGCCGCAGGACCTTCGGATCCAGGGGGAGAGATTCGCCCGTCATGCGTCGAATTCTAACCATGGGCGCGCCCGGAGAGAAGAATCTGCGGCGTTTACCCACCAGAAACGAAGTGCCTGCGATTCTCCAAAGACAGTCCGCCCCCCACGAGGAGCCCCCATGAAGATCGCCGTTCCCACCGAGGTGAAGAACAACGAAAACCGCGTCGCCCTGACGCCCGCCGGCGTCGACGCGCTCGCTCGTGACGGGCACGAGGTCTTCGTGCAGGCGGGGGCGGGCGCCGGATCCCGCATCGCCGATGCCGACTACGCCGCCGCGGGCGCCACGATCCTCCCCGACGCGGCCTCGACCTGGGCCGCCGCGGAGCTCATCGTGAAGGTCAAGGAGCCCGTCGCGAGCGAGTACGGCTTCCTCCGCGAGGACCTCACGCTGTTCGCCTACCTGCACCTCGCCGCCGACAAGCCGCTCACGGACGCGCTCGCCGCCGCGGGCACGACCGCGATCGCCTACGAGACCGTGCAGCGCGCCGACCGGTCGCTTCCCCTCCTCACGCCGATGAGCGAGGTCGCGGGCCGCCTGTCGATCACGGTCGGCGCCTACCACCTCATGCGCGCGCAGGGCGGGCGCGGAACGCTGCTCGGCGGCGTGGCGGGCGTCCCGCGCGCCGAGGTCGTCGTCATCGGCGGCGGCGTGGCGGGCGAGCACGCGGCCGCCAACGCGCTGGGCCTCGGCGCCCGCGTCACGGTGCTCGACGTGGACCTCGACCGGCTGCGCGCCCTCGAGGCGCGCTACGGCAACGGGCTCGTCACGCGCCACTCGACGCGGTACGCGATCGCCGAGTCGCTGGAGCGCGCCGACCTCGTGATCGGATCCGTCCTCATCCCGGGCGCCGCGGCGCCGAAGCTCGTCACCGACGACATGGTCGCGGGCATGAAGCCCGGGTCGGTCCTCGTCGACATCGCGATCGACCAGGGCGGGTGCTTCGAGGGCTCGCGCGCCACGACGCACGACGAGCCCACGTTCGCCGTGCACGACAGCGTCTACTACTGCGTCGCGAACATGCCGGGCGCCGTCCCCGCGACGTCGACGCACGCGCTGACGAACGCGACGCTGCCCTACGTGCAGAAGATCGCCCGCGCCGGCTGGGACGCGGCGGCGGAGGCGGATCCGGCCCTCGCCCGGGGGCTGAACGTACGGGGCGGACGCGTCACGAACGCGGGCGTCGCGGCCGCGCTCGGCTACGCGCTGGCGAGCTGAGCGCCGCCTACGCGATGAGGGCGCCGACGCGATCGGCGCCCTCGCGGCTTGCGCGCGCGAAGCGGAGGATGTCGTCGAGATCCGTGCTCGCCCCGCCCACGCACAGGGCCGCCACGATCGCCCCGTCCTCCGCGCGGATGGGCACGGCCGCGCACGCGCGCCCGGGCACGAGGTCGTCCATCTGGAAGGTGAGGTCCGCCGCCCCCTCGCCCGCCGGCAGGTCCCTGAGGCGGGCGGCGGCCGAGCGGTCCGGATCCCGCGCGAGCGCCGCGGGCAACGCGTGCGCGCGCGGGTCGAGGTCGACCGCGACGAGAGCGCCCCGCTCGAAGCCGATGACGTGCACCGCCAGGGATCCCGCGGATCCGCGGATCCGCTCGAGCTCGGCCCGCACGGCGCGCGTCGCGCGGATCGGCGCGGGCGAGGCGACGGCGCCGGCGAGATCGGCGACCTTCCGCCCGAGCGCGAGCCCCGAAATGTCGGCGAGGCGCACGAGGTACTCGTCCTGCACCAGCAGGTTCACGAGACGGTAGACCGTCGCGCGGGGCATCGCGAGCCGGGAGACGAGGTCGCGGACCGTCACGCCCGGACCCGCGCGCGCCACCTCCTCGAGCACGACGAACGCCGAGTGGATCGCCCGCGGCTGCTTGGCATGTAGTCCCTGCTCGTCGCCCAGCGTCATGCGGATCCCGGCCCTACGCCCGGGCGTCGGACGCGTCGGTCGGGGCTCCGCCGAGCAGGTCGGACGAGATCGGGACGTCGTGCACGGCGCGGACGAGTCTCGTGGAACGGCGGCGCGCGACGGCGAGCGCAGTGATCACGACCCCCAGCGCCCCGGCGAAGGCGGCGACGCCGCCGTATCCCAGGGACGACCCCGCGACCGCGAGGAAGGTCGCGAGCGCGCCGCCAAGCACGACGGCGGCGGCGGCCGCGCGCGCGATCGGCCAGAACGTCGCCTCCCCGATCCGCAGGAGGAACGCGGGAGCGCCTGCGCACACGAGCACGTAGGCGAGGATAAAGCCCGCGCCCGATGCGACGAGCACCGTGTGCATCACGAGGGACAGGTCGGCCCCCGCCGCGCGCAGCGCGATCGGCACGGCTACGAGCAGGGGAACGACCATCACGATGGCTCCCCGCGGCGCGCCCGTGCGCGCCGAGGTGCGGCCGATCGCCGCCGGGAGGACGCCCTCGTGCGCCATGGAGAAGACCACCCGCACGATGGCGGTCGTGGCGGCGACGGCGGCGGCGAAGAACGACACGGCGATCAGCAGATCGAGCGCCGTGGCCGCCCAGCCCATCCCGAACGCGTGCGCGATGTCGCCCAGTGGGGCGTCGGACTCGCCGAGGGGGAGCCCCAAGGAGCGGAAGGCGGAGATCTCCGCGAGCGCGACGACGAGGAAGAGCGCCCCGGCCGCGGCGACCGTCCACACGAGCACGCGCGGAATGGTCGCGAGCGGGCGCTTCGCCTCGACGCCGAGCGACGCCGCGCTCTCGAAGCCGACGAAGGCCGTCATGGCGATGACGACGCCGAACGGGAGGTGGGCCAGATCGTCCGTCGACGGCACGAAGGCCGCGGGGTCCACCGGGACGCGGGCGAGGGTGAAGACGACCAGGACGAGGATCGCCGCGACCGTCACGATCTCGATGACGAGGGTCACGCGGGTCGACAGGCGGATCCCGCCGAGCAGGATCCAGGCGAAGGCGCCGCCCAGCACAACGAGCGCGACGACCCCCACGACGCGGTCGTCCGACGCGATCGGCAGCGCCGACACGAGGAAGTGCGCCGCGGCGAACAGCTCGAACACGGCGACGAACCCGTACCCCACGAGGAGGGCGGCGCCGCCGACGACGGAGGCGCGACGGCCGAGACCCAGCGCGATGAACGTGTAGAGGGAGCCGGCGGCCGAGACGCGCCGCGCGAAGACGTTCACGCTCGTCGCGACCGCGAGCGCCACGGCGGCGGCGATGAGGATCGACAGCACGGATCCGCCCGCAGCGACGGCCACGGTGATCACCGGAATGGTCGTCGCCGCGGCGGCGGGGGCGAGCCCCGCGACCGATTGGCCGAGCACGTCGAAGAATCCGACTGTGCGGCGCGCGAGCCCGGACAGCGCGGAGGCGTCCCGCACCCCCGGAACGCGTTCCGGGCGGGCGATGGCGCGAGCGAGTTCTTCCATGGATCCGCCTCCTTTCGGCGTCGCACCGGAACGGTATCGCCCGGCGATTTCGGCCGCGTGTCGCCTGTGCGCACGCCAAATGAGACACCCCCGTCCCGTTTGCGCTCGACGTCACGTCACGGCGGGGCAACGGCGGGGCAAAGCCGGCGCGCCATGATCGGACTCGCTCCGCACCATCCACTCCCGACCGTCGGAGGCCCCCTCGTGACCACCACCACCCGCTCCCCGCGCGAGGCCGAAAAGCCCCGCGCGCTGTCCGGCAGCCTCGGCGTCGGCGCCATCGTCCTGATGGTCGTCGCCGCGGCCTCGCCCTTGACCGTCGTCGGCGGCGCCGCCCCGCTCGGCGTCCTGCTCGGCAACGGCGTCGGATTCCCGAGCCTGTACCTGTTCTCGGCCGTCGTGCTCGTGCTGTTCACGGTCGGCCTCTCCGCCATGTCGCGCGCGATCCCGCGCCCGGGCGCGTTCTTCACCTACATCGGCCACGGCCTCGGGCGCGGGGCCGGCGTCGCCGCGTCGTGGCTCGCGATCCTCACCTACACGTCCATTCAGGCGTGCGTGTACGGGTACATCGGTGCCGTGCTCGCCAGCACGGTGTCGGGTCTCGGCGGGCCGGAGATCCCGTGGTGGCTCTACAGCCTCGCGATCGTCGCGCTCACGGGCGTGCTGGGATACAACCACATCGACCTGAGCGCGAAGGTGCTCGGGGTGCTTCTTCTCGCCGAGGTCGCGATTGTGCTCGCGCTCGTCGCCGCCGTCGTGTTCACGGGCGGCGCGGAGGGCCTTTCGCTCGAGCCGTTCGCGCTGGACAACGTCTTCTCCGGGGCCCCCGGCGTCGGCCTCATGTTCGCCATCGCGGCGTTCATCGGCTTCGAGTCGACGGCCGTGTTCCGCAGCGAGGCGAAGGATCCGGATCGCACCGTTCCGCGCGCGACCTACATCGCCTGCGCGGGCGTGGGCGTCTTCTATGCGCTCGCGAGCTGGGGCCTCATCATGGCCTGGGGCCCGTCGCAGGCGGTCGCCACGGTCGCGGCGGACTACGAGAACGTCGTGATCCTCACGACCGCCCAGTACCTCGGGCCGATCGGCCAGGTCATCATGAACGTCCTGCTCATCACGAGCATGTTCGCGTGCATCCTGTCGTTCCACAACGTGCTCACGCGCTACCAGCACTCGATGGCGTCGGCGCGCCTGCTGCCGGCCGCGCTCGAGCGGGTCCACCCCACCCAGTCCTCGCCCTACGTCGCCTCGCTCGTGCAGTCGGTGACGGCCGCGGTGCTGGTCGTGCTGTTCGCGGTGCTCGGTCTGGATCCCGTGCTGCACGTGTTCACGTGGTTCGCTGGCGTCGCGACCCTCGCGATCGTCCTGCTCATGGCGGTGACGTCGATCGCGGTGATCGTTTACTTCCGCCGCACCCGTACCGACCGCCGGGTCTGGAACACCCTCGTCGCCCCCGCGCTCGGCTTCGCCGGCCTCATCGCGTGCGCGGTCGCCATCATCGCCTACTTCCCGCTCATGGTCGGCGATGCCGACGCGGCCGGGAACCCCGTCTTCGGGGGCGTGAGCGTCTTCCTGCTCTCGCTCATCGTCATCTTCCCGCTGATCGGCGTCGTGCAGGCGCGGATCCTGAAGCGCCGTTACCCCGAGCGGTACGAGCTCGTCATCTCGACCATCGCCGAGGGCGCATAAGCGCCCCGACCCCAGGAGAACCGATTATGACCATCGACATCCCCCGCACGACGGGCGTCACCCACCCCCTCGACGTGCTCACGGCCGAGGAGATCTCCGCGACCCGCGAGATTCTCGCGGACGCCGGCCTCGTCACGTCCGACACGCGCTTCGCCCACGTGACGCTCCTCGAGGCCCCCAAGGCCGAGGTGCTCGCCTTCCGCGCGGGCGACGCGATCACCCGCCGCGTGCAGGTCACGCTCGTCGACCTCCCGACGGGCCGCGGCACGATCGTCGTCGTGGACGTCACGGCGGGAGCAGTGGTCTCGACGGTCGACATCGACGCGGGCACGCAGGGCCAGGCGGCGATTCTGGACGAGGACTTCATCGACATTGAGGAGTGGCTGCTCGCCAGCGCGGAATGGACCGCGGCCCTGGAGCGCCGTGGCGTGGATCCGCGCACGGTGCGGGCCGTGCCGCTCTCGCCGGGCAACTTCGGCCGGCCCGCCGAGGCCGAGCGACGGATGTGCCGGGTGCTGGGATTCGTCCAAAACGACGAGAAGGACCTCCCGTGGGGCCACCCCGTGGACGGGCTCGTCGCCCACGTCGACCTCGTCACCCACGAGGTGTTCGAGGTCATCGACTCGGCCGAGTACCCCGTTCCCGCCGAGCGCTCCGAGTGGGACGCGGCCCCGCACAGCGACGGCGCGCCGCGCGCCGACATGAAGCCCATCGAGATCACGCAGCCCGAGGGCGCGTCCTTCACGGTCGACGGCAACCTCATCCGCTGGGCCGACTGGGAGTTCCGGTACTCCTTCGACCCGCGCGAGGGCCTCATCCTCCACCAGCTGGGCGTGGTCCAGGGGGAGACCGTGCGCCCCGTCATCTACCGCGCGTCCGTGGCGGACATGGTCGTGCCCTACGGCGATCCGCAGCCCGCCCGCCGGTGGATCAACTACTTCGACCAGGCCGAGTACATCTTCGGGCGGTATACGAACTCGCTCGAGCTCGGCTGCGACTGCCTCGGCGAGATCACCTATTTCGATGCGATGGTCGCGGACGAGCAGGGCGCCCCGCGCGCGATCAAGAACGCGATCTGCCTGCACGAGGAGGACTACGGGGTGCTCTGGAAGCACACCGACCTCTTCAACGGCATGGCCGAGACGCGCCGCCAGCGCCGCCTCGTGATCTCCTTCTTCGTCACGATCGGCAACTACGACTACGGGTTCTACTGGTACCTGTACCTCGACGGCACCATCCAGCTCGAGGCGAAGGCGACGGGCATCGTGTTCACCTCCGCGTACCCCGGAGAGGGCTACCCGTACGCGACGGAGATGGCGCCCGGGCTGGGAGCCCCGGTGCACCAGCACCTCTTCTCGGCGCGGCTCGACATGGCGATCGACGGCGGCCCGAACGCCGTGGACGAGGTCGACGTCGTGCGCGTCCCCGTCAGCGACGAGAACCCGTGGGGCAACGCCTTCGCGCAGAAGAAGACCCGCCTGGCATCGGAGTCGTCCGCCCAGCGAATCGCGGACAACCTCGTCGACCGGCACTGGCTCGTCTCCAGCACCGAGAGCACGAACCGCCTCGGCCAGCCCACGGGGTACGCGCTCTACCCGGAGGGCAAGCCGCTGCTGCTCGCGGATCCGTCCAGCGCCATCGCGCACCGCGCCGCGTACGCGACGAAGCACCTATGGGTGACCCAGTACGCGGACGGCGAGCGGTGGCCGGTGGGCGAGGTCGTGAACCAGAGCCCCGTCACCGGCACGCCCGACGGTCTCCCGACCTACGCCGCGGCGGACCGCCCACTGGACGGCGAGGACGTCGTGCTCTGGCACACGTTCGGCCTGACGCACTTCCCGCGCGTGGAGGACTGGCCCGTCATGCCCGTGGACTACGCGGGCTTCACGCTGAAGCCCGTGGGCTTCTTCGACCGCAACCCCGCCCTGAACGCGCCCGCCTCGACGTCGTCGCACTGCGCGACCCCGTCCGACGGGCACGGTCACGAGGACCACTGCCACTGACATGGTGCTGCTCCATGTCGTCATGGTCGCCTCGGGGGCGGTGTGCGTCGCGTGTGCCGCGCGCACCCGCCCCCGGGCGTCGGTGAGCGCGGTCGCCGGAGCGGTCCTCATGCTCCTCGCGATGCTCGACATGGCGGGACCCGGGATCCTCTCCCCGGCGTGGTGGGGTGCCGCGCTCCTGGCGGCGGCGCTCGCCGGCGGTGCGGCGGCGCGGATCCGCGGGGGTCGCGCCGCCGCCGTGGAGGCCGCGCCGCGGCTCGTGGGCGTGGCGCTCATGGCGCTGCTCGTCATCGGCGCGGGCGTGCACGGCGGATCCGCGTCCGGGCATCACCACGGCGGACCCGAGGTCGGCCTCGTGGCCGCGGTCGCCGCGCTCGCCTACGCGGGCTGGATCGCGACGGCGCTCGTGCGAGACCGCCGGCACCATGCCATCGACCGCGCCTCGATGGCGGCGATGATCGCCGCCATGGCGCTCATGCCCGCCGTCGCGTAGGCGGCACACCCCTCGCCCGGGGGCTGAACGTGCGGGGCGGACGCGTCACGAACGCGGGCGTCGCGGCCGCGCTCGGCTACGCGCTGGCGAGCTGAGCCTCAGCCCGCGCGGAACACCACCCGAAACCGCTCGCACACGATCGGCATGGTCTCGTCGAAGGGGCGGTCGACGTCCACGTAGTTCTCGTAGAAGCGGCGGTGGATGTCGCGCCACGATGCGAGGGTGCGATCGCCCTCGCCCTCGGCGAAGGCGTGCTCCGCGGTGACCTCGCGGAACGGCACCACCTCGACCGCCGTCGTCTCGATCACGGCGCGGGGCGTCCCGGATCCGTCGAGGATCACGTCGAGATCGCCGACGCGCGTGACGGTCTCGCCGGTCTGCTCGTACTCCCACAGGTATCCGGCGGTGCCGGTCTTGGTCCCGGCCAGCACGAGCGCGAGGAGGCCGTCCGCGTGCGCGGCCGTCGCGCCGAAGCCCCACACGCGATCGGGCGCGGGCGGATCCGCGGGGAGGGCGGGAACCGCGGCGCGGGCGGCGTCCCAGAACGAGGTGATTTCGGCGGGTGTCGGCATGGTGCTCCGGGGGGGGTGGGTCAGGGCGACAGCTCGCCCGCGATGCGGTGCTTCAGGTGCGCCACGGCGTCATCGGAGAGGACGATGAGGCCGTCGAGCTCGTCGCGCACCCGGCGGTAGGCGCTCTGGCGTTCGGCCGCCGTCGCGGACTGGTCGAGCGCCACCGAGAGGAGCTGCTGGGCGCGAGCGAGCCGCTGCCGCTCGGTCTCCGTGAAGCCGGAGTCGCGCACGCGGCGCGCCTCCTGCTCCGCGACGTCGAACGCCACCTCCGCGTCGTGCACCGCGTCGCGGTACTCAGCGTAGGTCTCCGCGTCGATCCGCTCGTCCGCCGACGCGGGCCGGAGCCCGTCGGCCACCCGCTTGGCGCGCAGGAAGGCGGCCGTGCGGGGGTCGCGCCCGTCGCTCATGGCGGGAAAGGCGATGAGCTTCGCCGGGTCCAGCTCGTAGTCGAGCCACCGGCGCGCCACGTCGTCGTGCGCCTCCAGGAGGCGGGCGACGCGGCGCTGCCGCCCCGCGGCCTCGTCCTCGGCGAGCTGGCGGGGGTCTGCAGGCCGCGCCTGGGCCAGCTCGGCCTTCGTGCGCATCACCTCGAGCCGGCGTTCGTGTCGCTCCTTCTGGTTCTTCGACCACCAGGATCCGAGCGGCGCGACGACCCCCATCAGCGGGAACGCGAGCCACCAGTATCCGCCGAGGAAATCGAAGAACGCCTCCATGGCGCTAGCCGAAGAGGGTGAGGAGGATCGTGGATCCGCCGCCCGCGATGATCAGCGAGATCACGACGACCCAGGCGACGACGCGGATCCGCCGGTTGCGGCGATACAGCCGCGACTCGGCCATGTCGTCCGTGCTGCCCTCGAGCTCGGGGGGCACCTCGAGGCGCTCGCGTTCCGGATCCATCACGCCACCGGCTCCGCGACGGTCGGGCCGAAGTGTGCCGGGAGGGTCGCGGCGGACATCGCGCGCAGCTCGGAGGCCGCGAACGTGAAGGTGTCCTGGATCTCGAGGTCGGGCTCCGTGTCCGTGACGCCGATGCGGAGCACGGGGTAGCCGCGACCCTCGCACAGGCCGCGGAACTTCACGTCCTCCTCGCGGGGCACGGTCACGAGCACGCGGCCGGTCGACTCGGCGAACAGCGCGTTGGCGAGGTCGACGCCGTCGCGCTCCATGAGCTCCGTCAGCCACACGCGGGCGCCGACGCCAAAGCGCATCACGCCCTCCGCGAGCGCGAGCGCGAGGCCGCCCTCGGACAGGTCGTGCGCGCTCGAGATCAGCCACTCGTCGCGCGCCGCCTGCAGCAGGCCCGCGAGGCGCTTGTGGCCGTCGAGGTCCACGACCGGGGGCTTGCCGCCGAGGTGGGAGTGGATGACGTCGGCCCAGGCGGATCCGCTCAGCTCGTTCGCCGTCACGCCGAGCAGGTAGATGTTCTCGCCCGCGTCCTGCCAGCCGCTCGGGATCCGGCGCGACACGTCGTCGATGATGCCGAGGACGCCGACGACGGGGGTCGGGTGGATCGGGGTGTCGCCCGTCTGGTTGTAGAACGAGACGTTACCGCCCGTGACGGGCACCGCGAGCTCCTGGCACGCGTCCGACAGGCCGTCGACGGCCTGCGAGAACTGCCACATGACCTCGGGGTTCTCGGGGCTGCCGAAGTTCAGGCAGTCGGTGACCGCGGTCGGCACGGCACCCGTGACGGCGACGTTGCGGTACGCCTCCGCGAGCGCAATCTGGGCGCCGGCGTACGGATCCAGCTGGCAGAACCGGCCGTTCGCGTCGGTCGCGATCGCGAACCCGAGGCCCGACTCCTCGTCGACGCGGATCATGCCCGCGTCGTCCGGGAACGACAGGGCCGTGTTGCCGAGGACGTAGTAGTCGTACTGGTTCGTGATCCAGCTCGTGTCGGCGAGGTTCGGGCTGCCGACGAGCTGCGCGAACTGGTCCTTCAGCACCGCGGGGTCGTTCGAGCGGGGCAGGGCTCCCGCCGAGTCGTCCTGCAGGGCGTCGAGCCAGGCCGGGTACGCGACCGGGCGGTCGTAGACCGGTCCGTCGACCGCGACCGTCGACGGGTCGACGTCGACGATGGTCTCGCCGTCCCACGTGATGACGAGGCGGCCGTCGCCCGTGACCTCGCCGAGCACGCTCGTCTCGACGTCCCATTTGCCGGTGACGGCGAGGAACGCGTCGAGCTTCTCGGGCGCGACGATGGCCATCATGCGCTCCTGCGACTCGCTCATGAGGATCTCCTCCGCCGTGAGCGAGGGGTCCCGGAGCAGCACGTTCGTGAGCTCGACGTTCATGCCGGATCCGCCGTTCGCGGCCAGCTCGCTCGTCGCGCAGGAGATGCCCGCGGCGCCGAGGTCCTGGATCGCCTCGACGAGCTCGCCCGCGTACAGCTCGAGGCAGCACTCGATGAGGACCTTCTCGGCGAACGGGTCGCCGACCTGGACGGCCGGGCGCTTGGTCGGGCCGCCGTCGCTGAACGAGTCGGACGCGAGGATCGAGGCGCCGCCGATGCCGTCGCCGCCCGTGCGGGCGCCGAAGAGCACGACCTTGTTGCCCACGCCCGTCGCGTTCGCGAGGCGGATGTCCTCGTGGCGCATGACGCCGACCGCGAGCGCGTTCACGAGCGGGTTGGCCTGGTAGCAGGAGTCGAAGACGGTCTCGCCGCCGATGTTCGGCAGGCCGAGGCAGTTGCCGTACGAGCTGATGCCCGCCGTGACGCCGTGCACGACGCGCGCCGTGTCGGGGTCGTCGATCGCGCCGAAGCGCAGCTGGTCCATGACGGCGACGGGGCGCGCGCCCATCGAGATGATGTCGCGGACGATGCCGCCGACGCCCGTGGCCGCGCCCTGGAACGGCTCGATGTAGGAGGGGTGGTTGTGGCTCTCCACCTTGAACGTGACCGCCCAGCCCTCGCCCACGTCGACGACGCCAGCGTTCTGGCCCATGCCGACCATGAGGCGCTCGCGCATCTCGTCGGTGACCTTCTCGCCGAAGCGGCGAAGGTACTTCTTGCTCGACTTGTACGAGCAGTGCTCCGACCACATGACGGAGTACATCGCGAGCTCGCCCGAGGTCGGGCGGCGGCCCAAGATCTCGCGGATCTGCGCGTACTCGTCGGCCTTGAGGCCGAGGGCCTCGTAGGGCTGCTCCCGCTCGGGGGTGGCGGCGGCGTCAGAGACGGTGTCGGCGACGTGTTCGATGCTCACGCGTGCGGCTCCAGGAGTGCGGTGGGGCGGGACGGCTTCAGTCTAGTTGGGCGCGCCGCCGGGCGTGGCAGGGGGTGGACCGCCGCCCGGGGAGCGCCTACGCTCGGGGCCACCGCCTCCCTCACCGTCGATCGGAGCGCCGATGCCCTCGCCCTGGGCCGATGCCGGACCCACGCCCCCGCGGGGAACGATCGAGCGCGCGCGCGACGAGCTGCTCGCCGGCCACGACGAGGATCCGCGCCTGGGCGAGGTCCGCGACCTCGTGCGCGCGTCCTGGGTCCGCTCCCGCGGCCTGCTCGTCGCGCCCGACGGCCTGCCCACCCTCGACTTCGCGGGCGGGGAGCTGGCGGACCACCGCAGCGCGCACCCGCTCGCTCCGGTGATCGACACGATCCGCGGGCTCCTCCTGCCGGGGGACGCGGAGGGCTCGGGCGTCGTCGTCGCGATCGGCGACGCCGCGGGGCGCCTGCTGTGGATCGAGGGCGACCGCGCCGTGCGCCGGCTCGTCGGGGAATCGGGGTTCGTCGAGGGGGCCAACTGGTCGGAGGCGCGCGTCGGCACGGCCGCGCCGGGCACGGCGCTCGCTCTCGGGCGCTCCGTGCAGGTGCGCGGCGCCGAACACTTCAACCGCCACGTGCGCCCGTGGTCGTGCACGGCCGCCCCCGTGCGGGATCCGGAGACGGGCGCGATCATCGGCGTCATCGACGTCACGGGGAGGGATCCGGCCGCGGCGCCGCAGGCCCAGCTGCTCGTCGACGCGACCGTCCGCGCCGTCGAGAGTGACCTCCTCATCGCCCGCATGCGCGCGCAGCCCGCGCCCCCGCGGCGCCGGGCCGCGGCCCCCGCGCTCCTCCGCGTGCTGGGGCGCGACCGCGGGGCGCTGCAGGCGGGCGGATCCGTTCTCGAGCTCAGCGCGCGCCACGCGGAGATCCTCCTCATGCTCGCGACCCACCGCGCGGGCCTGTCCGCCGAGCAGCTCGCGGAGCGGGTGTACGGGGATCCGCGAGCCGTCGGCACCCTCCGGCCCGAGGTGGTGCGCCTGCGCCGCGTCCTCGCGGGGGCCGCGCCGGGGCTCGAGATCGCCTCGCGCCCGTACCGCCTCGCGGGGGCGCTCGAGACCGACGCCGAGGGGCTGACGTCGCTGCTCGACCGGGGCGCGCACCGGGTCGCCGTCGCGGCGTGGGAGGGGGATCCGCTCCCCGGATCCCTCGCGCCCGGCGTCGCCGAGCTGCGGGACCGGATCCGCGCCACCCTGAGGGCGACGATGCTGGACGACGCGGGGACCGACGCTTTGCTGGCCTACCTGCGCACGGACGCGGGCGCGGACGACGTGGAGGCGATGCGCCTCGCGCTCGGCATGCTCCCGGCGCGCTCGCCGCGGCGCGCGGGCCTCGTCGCGCGCCTCGAGGCCCTCGGCGGGTAGGCGCCGCAACCGCTTGCAACCTCCCCGGGCGTAGCGTGGCGCCAAAGCGCGGCGACGAGGCCGCGCAACGCAGTCAAGGGAGACAGCGATGACCATTGTCGAAGAAGGCGTCTCGAGCACCTACGCGGCCCCGGGCCAGCCCGGTTCCCGCGCCAGCTATCGGCCCCGATACGGCCACTACATCGGCGGCGAGTTCGTCGACCCCGCGGGCGGGGAGTACTTCGAGAACATCACGCCCGTGACGGGCAAGCCCTTCACCGAGATCGCGCGCGGGACGGCGGCCGACATCGACCGCGCCGTCGACACCGCGTGGAAGGCCTTCGAGGGGTGGAAGCGGACGAGCCCCGCCGAGCGCGCGATCATCCTCAACAAGATCGCGGACCGCATGGAGCAGAACCTCGAGTCGATCGCCGTGGCGGAGACGTGGGAGAACGGCAAGCCCGTGCGCGAGACGCTCGCCGCCGACATCCCGCTCGCGATCGACCACTTCCGGTACTTCGCGGGCGTGCTGCGGGCGCAGGAGGGATCCCTCAGCCAGCTCGACGAGAACACCGTCGCCTATCACTTCCACGAGCCGCTGGGCGTCGTCGGCCAGATCATCCCGTGGAACTTCCCGATCCTCATGGCGGTGTGGAAGCTCGCGCCCGCGCTCGCCGCGGGCAACTGCGTCGTGCTCAAGCCGGCCGAGCAGACGCCCGCGTCGATCCTGTTCCTCTTCGAGCTGATCGGCGACCTCCTTCCCGCCGGGGTTGTGAACATCGTCAACGGCTTCGGGATCGAGGCGGGAGCGCCGCTCGCGTCGCACAAGCGGATCCGCAAGGTCGCCTTCACCGGCGAGACGACGACCGGGCGCCTCATCATGCAGTACGCGTCGCAGAACCTCATCCCCGTGACGCTCGAGCTCGGCGGCAAGAGCCCCAACATCTTCTTCGAGGACGTCGCGGCCGCGGACGACGCGTACTTCCAGAAGGCGCAGGAGGGCTTCGCGATGTTCGCCCTCAACCAGGGCGAGGTGTGCACCTGCCCCTCGCGGGCCCTCATCCAGACGTCGATCTACGACCGGTTCCTCGGGGCGGGCCTCGAGCGCGTGGGCAAGATCGTGCAGGGCAACCCGCTGGATCCCGCGACCATGATCGGTGCGCAGGCCTCCAACGACCAGTTCGAGAAGATCCTGTCCTACATCGACATCGGCAAGAAGGAGGGCGCGAAGGTGCTCACGGGCGGCGAGCCGGTCGACCTCGGCGGCGACCTCTCGGGCGGCTTCTACATCGCCCCGACCGTGTTCGAGGGGTCGAACGACATGCGCATCTTCCAGGAGGAGATCTTCGGACCCGTCGTGTCCGTGACGAGCTTCTCTGACTACGACGACGCGATCCGGACCGCGAACGACACCCTCTACGGCCTCGGGGCGGGCGTCTGGAGCCGCAGCGCGGACACGTGCTACCGGGCGGGCCGGGCGATCGAGGCGGGCCGCGTGTGGACGAACACCTATCATCAGTACCCCGCGCACGCCGCGTTCGGCGGGTACAAGCAGTCGGGGATCGGGCGCGAGAACCACCTCAAGATGATGGAGCACTACCAGCAGACAAAGAACCTCCTCGTGTCCTACGCGGAGGGGCCCGCGGGCCTGTTCTGATGACCGAGAAGCCGGAGAGGGTGGCGGTCTCGGACGAGGCCGCCGCCCTCCTGCGCTCGCTCACGGCGCAGCACGGGCCCCTCATGTTCCACCAGTCGGGAGGGTGCTGCGACGGATCCGCCCCCATGTGTTACCCGCGCGGCATGTTCGTGACGGGGCCGAGCGACGTGCTGCTCGGATCCGTCGACGTCGGGCTCGACGAGCCGATCGAGGTGTTCATGTCGGAGAGCCAGTTCGCGTACTGGAAGCACACCCACCTCACGATCGACGTCGTGGACGGGCGCGGGGCCGGGTTCAGCGTCGAGGGCCCGACGGGCAAGCGGTTCCTCATTCGCTCCCGCCTCCTTACGGACGAGGAATCGGCCACCCTCAACCCGGCGTGAGCGTCCCACCCCCGGCGCGCCGGGTGCGTAAGCCCCCGTACGTGACGTTGGTGCATGCCGCCCGAGGTGCTATGTCCACATTTCTCCGACAAGTCTCCCCGCTCAGCGGGGAGACTTGTCGGAGAAATGTGGACTTGGGGCGGGACGGAGGGGGCTACGCCGCGCGGAGGGCCGTCGTGAGCGGCGTGGTGGGGCGGCCGATCAGGCGCGCGAGCGTGCCGTCCGTGAACGCGAGGTCGCCCGCGGCGATGTTCTGGTCGAGGCCCGTGAGGAAGCCGATCGTGCCCGCGTCGAGGCCGGCCTCGGTGAGCGCCGCGGTCTGCTCCTCGAGGGTCAGCCGGCGGTAGACCACCTCGCGCCCCGTGATCTCGGTCGCGGCGGCGGCCAGATCGTCGAACGTCCAGGCCTCGTCGCCGCCCAGCTCGTAGATCTCGCCGACGTGGCCGTCCTCGAGCAGCACGACGGCCGCGGCCTCGGCGAAGTCGCGGCGCGCGGCGGAGGCGACGCGGCCATCGCCGGCCGACTTCGCGATGGCGCCCGACGCAGCGGCCTGCGCGACGTCGCCCGCGTAGTTCTCCGTGTACCAGCCGTTGCGGAGGATGACGGCGGGCACGCCGCTCGCGGCGATCGCCTCCTCCGTCGCCTTGTGCTCGGGGGCGAGCAGCAGGTCGGTCGTCGTCGCCTTCGTCACGCTCGTGTACACGAGCTTCGTCACGCCCGCCGCGGCCGCTGCGTCGATGACCGCGCGGTGCTGCGGTACGCGCTGGCCGACCGCGCTGCCCGAGATGAGGAGCACCGTGTCGGCCCCCGCGACGGCGCTCGCGACCGAGGCGGCGTCGTCGTAGTCGAGGTGCGCGACCTCGAAGCCGCGCTCCGCCAGGTCGGCAGCCTTCGCGACGTCGCGCGCGCCGAGGCGAATGTCGGCGGCCGAGGCGCCGCGGGCGAGGAGGGCGTCGGCGACGAGGCGGCCGAGCTGGCCGGTGGCGCCGGTAACGAGGATCGTCATGGGTGGTTCCTTTCGTGGACGGTCACGAGCGACAACGCGCCCCGGGCCGCCGCACTTCCCGTCCGCGGGTACCCACTTTTGGGTAAGGTACCCACATGAGCGTGAGTTTTGCGGAGATCCGCGGATCCGCCCGCCGCACCTTCGACGAAGGCTGCGGGACGCGCGTCGTGCTGGATCACATCATGAGCAAGTGGGGCGTGCTCGTGCTCGCCGCGCTGTCCGACGGCACGCTGCGCTGGGGCGAACTGCGGCGCGAGGTCGGCGGCATTAGCGAGAAGATGCTCGCCTCCACGCTCCGCACGCTCGCCGCCGACGGGCTCGTGCACCGCGAGTCCCTACCCCAGGTGCCGCCGCACGTCGAGTACAGCCTCACACCGCTCGGGCGTGACCTGATGGGCCGAATGCTGCCTCTCCTCGGTTGGGTCGCGGACCACGCGGAGACCATGGTCGCGCGCCCCTGAGCCCCTACTCGGCGCTCAGCACGAGCGCGAACTCGATGCTGCCCTCGTCCTCGACCGACACGAACCCGAGGTCCGGCGCGGTGACCCCGTAGTCCGCGAAGACGAGCGGAATCGCGCCCGACACCTGCACGATGTCGCCGTCGGCCGCGACGTCCGCCGTCACCTCGGCGGGCTGGGTCACCCCGTGGATCTCGAAGGTGCCCGTGAGGACCACGGTGTCGCTCCCGACCTCGAGCTCCGCGGGCTCGGTGAGCGTGAACGTCGCCGTCGGGAACAGATCGGTCTCCAGCGCGGTGGAGCGGAAATATGCGTCCCGCTGCCCGGAATCGGTCTCGATGCTGGCGACGTCGACCTCGATCGTGGCGGCCGTCAGCGTGCCGTCGGTGACGCTGACCTCGCCCGTGACCTGGTCGGTCGACCCGCGTACCGTCACGTCTTCGCCCTGGAGCACCTCGTCGACGCGGTAGCCCGCCACGGATCCGTCCGACACGGCGAGCGTTCCCGTGAACTCCGCGGCTTCGTCGGGGACGGGGCCGTCGATCGTGTTCGCGGGCGCGTCGCCCGCGCGGCCCTCGGCCCACGACGCATAGATGCGGGGACCCGCGACGAGCGCCGCGGCGACGAGCACCACGAGTGCCGCGGCGGAGGCGAGCAGGATCTTCGTCTTTGTCGTCACGCGGCCTCATCTCGGTGGCGGGGAGGGCCTCCATCATGCCCCGTCGATGCGCGCGGGTGCGCGCTGTCGGTGATGAACTTTCTGTGAGCCCTCGGGGCGGCCGGCGGCCTCACTCGCGCGCGACGGCGCGCGGGCGGCGCGGCGCGTGGCGCCACGCCCAGGGGAGGAGGAACCCCGCGAGGACGAGCGGAACCCCCGCGCCGACGAGGATCCCGCCGAGCGTGTCCGTGGCCCAGTGCACGGAGAGCAGCGTGCGCGAGAGCGCCATAGCGAGCACCCACGCGGCACCGGCGAGCGCCACCCAGAGGCGGGGGAAGAGGAGCACGAGCACGACCGCGATGGTCGTGGCGTTGGCCGTGTGACCGGAGGGGAAGGATCCGAAGTCGCTCGCGACGAGCATGTCCTCGGGTCGGGTGCGCGAGACGAGGCTCTTGAGGAGCTGCACGACGACGGCGCTCATCGCGAAGGACCCGGCGGCGAAGAGCGCGCCGCGCCAGCGGCGAGCGATGACGAGCGCCGCGATGATGCCCAGTGGGGCGACGAGGACGGCGAACCAGCCGCCGCCGAGCCGGTCGAGCGCCTGCGCGAAGGCAATCGCGGCGTCCGAGCGCCGCAGGATCACCGTGTCGTTCCACCACTGATCGAACCCCGGCGGATCCTCGTACCCGAGCATGAGGATGACGCCGAGCGCGGTCGCGAGGGCGAGCGCGGCGACGCCCCACCAGCCGAGTCGTCGCGGATCCATGTGAACGAGTATGGCGTCTGGCGCGCGCCGCGCCGGCACCGCACCGCGGAGGAGGCTCTATCCGGCCGCGACCGAGGCGCGCTCCCGCGCGGCGCGGAACGCGCGCTGCGCGGACGTCCAGCGCCACTGTTTCAGGGCCGTCGCGGCGAGGTAGGCGACGTATCCGATCGCGAGCGCGGGCGTGAGGGCGCCCGTCGCGAGGAATCCGGCGGTCGCGGCGGCCGCGGCGGCGATCGCGCGCGTCACGCGCAGCGCGCGGACGAGGCCGCGCACCTCCCGGCCCGCGCGGGCAGCCTCCGCGTCGCGGGGGCGGCCGACGCCGAGCGTGGAGATCTCCCGGTCGATCGCGGCGAGCACCTCGGTGGAGTTGGGGAAGTAGCGCAGGTGGTCGGCGATCGACGCGGACTGGGGGACGCGGCGGATCCGCCGGCGCGCGCCCAGCACCGTGAAGGGGTGCGAGACGAAGTCGAACGTCGCGCACAGGTCGACCCCGCGCGCGGCCGGGTGACAGAGGTCGCGGATCTCCGCGACGGCGGGCGCGAAGATCCGCGCGTACACGAGGACCGCGGCGGCGATCGCCGGGATGGACAGGAGGGTCGCGAGCACGTCGGGGGACAGGACGAGGGTCGTCGCGAGGTCGGTGACCAGCCGCCGCGCCTCCCCGAGGTGCGCGAGCGCCTGGGCCCGGTCGCTCGCGGCGCGCCAGGCCGCCGCGCCGAGCTCGAGCGTGCCAAGGATCGCCGTCGACACGAGCGCGAAGGCCGCCGCCACGAGCCACCGCATGAGCACCGCGGCGGCGGCGACGTAGACGACGATCGAGGCCGCGAGCGCCGCGATCGACGCCCAGCCCACGTGCAGCGTCGCGCTGATGGGGGCGAGGAGCGCCTGCCCCGTGCCCATCGTGATGAGCGTCGTGCGGGCGGGATCGAGGTCGCGCGAGATGTTCGCGGCGATCGCGCCGCCCTGCGAGTGGCCGATGAGCACCGTGTGCGCGGCGTCGACGGCCGCGACGCGGGACGAGACGCGGTCCGAGACGCCGCGGCGGGTGTCCGGGTCGCTCGTCCATCCCAGCGCGTCGACGGCGAGCGAGCGCGCCTTCGGCACGAGCGCGACCGCGAGGGTGAGGGGCAGCGCGAGGGCGACGGCGAACGCGCCGAGGACGAGGATCCACGCCATCGCGCGCACGGCCCGCCAGAGGTACGCCGGCAGGTCGCGGACGGGGCGCGTAGGGCCCTCGGCGAGCACCTGGCCGTTCACGAGCAGGTGCACGGCGCACAGCACGAAGAGCGCGCGCAGGAACCACCACGCCACGCGCCACCTCGGCGGCTGGTCGACGACGTCGAACCACATCAGCGGATCCACGACGAGGCCGAGGCCGTCGGCGCCGCGCAGGTGCGCGTGTCCGGCCGCGAACTGCGTGCAGCCGGCGGGACATTCCACCCGCTTCCACCCGGTGGGCGACGCGTCGAGGTGGGCGGCGATCGCCGCGACCGACTCCTCGGCGAAGTCCTCGTGGCTGCGCACCCCGATCCCGTGGATGACGGGGGCGTAGATGTCGAGGCTCACGTCTCCGTGATACCCCATGCCCCCGACAACGCCGGGACCCTCACGCCGACGCGGCGGGCTGCTCCCACTTCGGCGTCGGGCGCTCCCAGGCCTCGAGCTGCGCAAGGAGCCCCTCGGGCGTCTCGGCGACAATCAGCGCGTCGCGGAAGTGCGCCGCGACGAAACCCTCGGCGACGAGCCGGTCGATCATCTCGAGCAGCGGCCGCCAGAATCCGCCCACGTCGTACAGCGCGATCGGCTTGTCGTGGATCCCGAGCTGCAGCCACGTCCACGCCTCGAAGAACTCCTCGAGCGTGCCGATGCCGCCCGGGAGCGCGACGAACGCCCCGCCCAGGTTGGCCATGCGCATCTTGCGCTCGTGCATGTTGTCGACGACCTCGAGGCGCGTCAGGTCCTCGTGCGCGAGCTCCTTGTCCACCAGCGCGGTCGGGATCACGCCGATGACTTCGCCGCCCGCCCGCGACGCGGCCGTCGCCACGGCGCCCATGAGGCCGACGTTGCCGCCGCCGTACACGACGCCCATGCCGGCCGCGGCGATCGCCGACCCGACCTCCTCGGCCGCCGCGCGGTAGGCGGGCGAGGCTCCGGGGGAGGATCCGGTGAAGACGGTGACGCGGGTAACGGCGGACATGCTCCCAGCGTAGGGGCGGGAATGCGGCGTAGCGTGCCACGGTTGCACCCCACGCCGCACCCGAAGGGATCCCATGAGCACCACCCTCCCCCTCGCCGACGCCGCGCTCGACGCCCCCGCCTGGTCCGCCCTCACGGGCGCGCACGCGGAGTTTGCGCGGGGCGGCGACCTCGCCCGCACCTACCCCGCCGACGTCTCGCCGTTCACGGGCGTCGCGTCCTGGGACGAGCCCGGGGTGTGGGACGCGCTGGGGGAGCTGCACGGATCCGGATCCGAGTTCCTCATCTCGCACGCGGACCCGGACCTCCCCGCGGGCTGGGACGAGCTCTCGCGCGGTCACGGCCTGCAGCTGGTCGCGACGGACCGCGCCGCCGGGGCCGCCGATCCATCGGCCGTCGAGCTCGGCGCGGACGACGTCGCGGACATGCTCGCGATCGTGGGGCGCAACCAGCCCGGCCCCTTCCTCGCCCGCACGCACGAGCTGGGGCGCTACGTCGGGATCCGCCGCGAGGGCCGCCTCGTCGCGATGGCCGGCGAGCGCCTGCACCCGGCCGGCTGGACCGAGATCAGCGCCGTCTCGACGGACGCGGCGTACCGCCGCCAGGGCCTCGCCTCCCGGCTCGTCCTCGACGTCATCGCCCACATCCGCGCGCGCGGCGATCGGCCGTTCCTGCACGCCTCCGCCGCCAACACCGGAGCCGTCGCCGCCTACGAGAAGCTCGGGTTCGAGGTCCGCCGGAAGACCCCGTTCATCCGGGTGCGCGTGCCCTGAGCCCGCGGCGGATCCGAGTCACCGTGACTCGGATCCACACCCCCTCTACGCTGGGCGCATGGAGTGGACGAGCGACGTCGCCGCGGGATCCTGGATCCGCGAGCGCCTGGATCCCGACACCTGGTCGATCGGGCTGTTCGTGCCGCGGGGCTTCGCCGCCTACGCGCGAATCCTCCACCCCGCCTTCCGCGAGCGCCCCGTGCGCGGCGCGTGGCCGGAGGAGGGGGACGCGGAAGGGTGGGAGCGCTTCCTCGCCGAGTGCCCCGAGGTCGACGCCGAGCGCGTGTCGTGGTCCGAGGTCGCCCGCGCCTTCGGCACGACCCCCGGCCCGCTCGCGCAGTGGGACCACCTCGTCGGCACGGACCCGCAGGCCCCCGAGTCGGACCTCCGCGACGGCGCGGGCTGGCGGTACGAGGCCCCCGAGGAGGGCGTGCTCGATCCCGCCGCGCTCGCCGCGGCCGCCCGGCACCTCGTGACGCACACCGGCACCCCGGGATCCGGGTACGCGGCGATCTGGGAGGGCTGGGGCGGGCTCCTGGGGTTCGTCGGCACGCACTCCTCGCGGATCCTCGCCGCCTCGGCCGGGGACGACGCCCACCACGGCGAGTTCCTCCGCGAGAGCTACCGCGACGCGTTCAACAACGTCTTCCGCAAGGGCGTGTGGCAGCCGGGCGCGCTCTCGGACGAGATCTCCCGCGGCCCGCGCCTGGAGCTGCCGGGCCGCGGGCACGTGCTCTTCCGCGCGGCGCCCGCGGAGTGGGCGGACCCCGCCTGGGCGGACACCGCGCCGTGGGCCGAGCCGCTGCACGTGCACTCGCCGAGCCTCGTGTGGCCCGATGACCGGGCGTGGGTGCTCGCGAGCGAGATCGACCTCGACTCGACGACCGTGGCCGGATCCGAGGAGCTGATCGCGGCGCTCGTCGCGGATCCGGGCCTCGAGGCGCACCGCATCCCCGAGGACGCCGACCTCACCTGGCCGGGGCGCTGACGCCCCCGCGCCGATGCGAGACCGCGGATCCCGTCACCCGCCGTTCATCGAGACTTCGGTTCCCGTATTGCCGGTCTCGTAATTCCGCGTCACCTGCGGCCGCTTTTCTCGAGATGTCCCCGTTCGGGGCTCCCCCCTCGCGAAAGGCTTCCCCATGCGACTGTCCACGCCCCTCGCCGCCTGCGCGCTCGCCGCAGGATCCGCGCTGCTCCTCACCGGCTGCGCGGGCTCGGCCGGCGACGCGTCCGCGGACGACGACGTCATCCGCTTCGCCGCCCTGCCCCTCAGCGACGACCCGACCGTCGAGACCCCCGTCGACGCCATGAAGGCGCTCCTCGAGGAGGAGACCGGCATGACCGTCGAGGTCACCGAGGTGCCGAGCTACTCCGCCGTGATCGAGGCCGTGCGCGCGGGCCACGAGGACATCGGCGTCATGAGCGGCTTTCCGTCCGCCCTCGCCGTGAACACGGGCGAGGTCGACTCGCTCGTCGCGTGGCCCGGAACCGACGAGCCCGTCTCGACGTGCCTCGTGCTTGACGACTCGCCGCTGACCTCGCTCGAGGACATCACGCCCGACACGGTCGTGGCGTTCGCCGACCCCGCCTCGAGCTCGGGCTTCTTCATGCCCACGCACATGCTGGACGCGGCGGGCCTGACGGCGGGCGAGGACTTCGAGGAGCTGTTCTCGGGCGGGCACGACCGCAGCTTCATCGCGCTCCAGGAGGGCCAGGCCGACGTCGCCTGCACCTCGACGATCTTCCCGACGATGGCGGGCCAGGACAACCCGATGTTCCCGTTCGAGGAGGGCGAGACCCGCTCGATCGGCGAGAGCATCTCGATGCCGATCTCGATGTCCTTCCTCGGCAGCCAGTCCATGAGCGCGGACAAGCGCGAGGCGCTCGTCGAGGCGATCCCCGTCGTCTTCTCGGACGCGAACCGCGACGAGCTCGGCCTCTACATGGAGGGCATGCCCGAGGGCACCGAGCCCGTCATCGAGCCGGGCGCCGAGTACTTCCAGCCGTTCGTGGACATCGCCGCGATCGCCGACGTCGACATCTCGGACCTCGAGTGAGCGCCGTCATGACCGCCCCGACCGCGGCGCCCGCCCGCGAGGCGCTCGTCGAGATCCGCGATCTCGCCGTCCGCTACGCCCCGGACGCGCCGCTCGTGCTCGACGGCGTCGACCTCGACCTCTATCCCGGCGAGACGGTGGCGCTGCTCGGATCCTCGGGATCCGGCAAGTCCACGCTCATGAAGGCCCTCACGGGGTTCGCGCCCATCGGCTCCGGCCGGGTCCGCGCGGGCGACCACGACGTCGCCCGCCTCCGCCGCGGCGAGCTGCGCCGGCTGCGCTCCGAGGTCGGCCAGGTCTTTCAACAGTTCAACCTCATCGGCCGGCTCAGCGTGCTGACGAATGTGCTGACCGGATCCCTCTACGGCGCGGGCGCGGTCAACGCGCTCGGCACCTTCCGCAGCGCGGACCGGCGGCGCGCGCTCGAGCTCCTCGACCGCGTCGGCATCGCGCACAAGGCGGGCGACGAGGCGCGCTCGCTGTCCGGCGGACAGCAGCAGCGCGTAGCAATCGCGCGGGCCCTCATGCAGCGCCCGCGCCTCATCCTCGCCGACGAGCCCGTCGCGTCCCTCGACCCGAAGATGAGCCGCGTCGTCCTGGAGCTGCTGCAGTCCATCGCGCGCGAGGAGAAGATCCCCGTGCTCGTCAGCCTGCACGTCCTGCCCCTCGCCCTCGCCCATTCCGATCGCGTGGTCGGCCTGCGCCACGGGCGCATCGTCGTCTCCGGACGCACGGCCGCCCTCGACGCCGCGGCACTCGCGCCCGTGTACGACACCGACGACGAGGAGGAGGGCGCGTGAGCCTCACGACCACGACCCCCGCGGGCGGGATCCGTCCGCCCCAGCTCGACGAGCGCTCCCGCGAGCGCATGGAGCGCGCGTTCCGGATCCCCCGGGCCCGCTTCGTCGTCGGCGTCGCCGCCGCCGTCCTCATCTTCGTGTGGTCGGCCAACGGCGCGGAGTTCGACTTCCGCAAGCTCGGGGAGGGCGCGGCCAACATGGGCGAGTTCCTCGCGCGCATGTTCCCACCGGACTTCTCGAAGATCGACACGATCCTCCTGCTGCTCCTCGAGACGCTGCAGATGGCGATCGTCGGCACCGTGCTCGGCGCGGGCCTGTCGCTCGTGATCGCATTCGGCGCCGCGAGCAACATCGCCCCGCCGTGGCTGTATTACACGTGCCGCTGGTCGATGAACATCATTCGCGCGCTGCCCGACCTCGTCATCGCCCTCATGTTCGTCTCGGCCGTGGGGCTCGGCCCGTTCGCGGGCATCCTCGCCATGACGATCGGATCGCTCGGATCCATCGGCAAGATCTTCGCCGAGGCCATGGAGGCCGTCGACCGCGGGCCCATCGTCGCGATGGAGTCGGTGGGCGCCTCGAAGCGCCAGGTCATCCAGTACGCCATCGTGCCGCAGGCGCTCCCGCTGCTGACGAGCTACACGCTGCTCCTGTTCGAGGGCAACGTGCGCGGCGCGACCATCCTCGGCCTCGTGGGGGCGGGAGGCATCGGCCTCGAACTGACCACGGCCATGAACCGATACGAATACGGCCACCTGTGCGCCATGGTCATCTGCATCGTCGTGCTCGTCACGATCATCGACCAGGCCAGCGCCATCATCCGAAAGAAGATCACATGAGCATCGACGTCCTCGACCTCCCCCTCAGCGCGCCCGTCAACCTGCGCGACCTCGGCGGAATCCCCATGGCCGGCGGCACCGTCCGCACCGGCTTCGCCATCCGCACCGACGACCTGGCCACGGTCGACCCGGCGACGGCGGCCGACCTCGTCGACGGCGGGCTCGCCGCGGTCATCGACCTGCGATCGCACCAGGAGACCGCGTTCACGGGGCGCGGCGCGCTCGCCGAGCAGCCCGTGACGTACCACCACCTCCCGTTCATGGCGTCGGTCGGCGACGCGGGGTCCTCCGCCGAGGCGTTCGACCAGGCGTCGTTCGGGCAGATGTACATCCGCATGTATGAGCAGGCGGCGCCGCGCATCGTGGCCTCGCTCGCGGTCATCGCGACCGCGCCGGGCGCCACGGCGTTTCACTGCGCGGCGGGCCAGGACCGCACGGGCGTCCTCGCGGCGTCGCTGCTGCTCGCGCTCGGCGCGCCGCACGAGGCGATCGTCGCCGACTACGCCCGGACGGGCGAGAACTCGCCGCGGATCATGCAGCGCCTCGCGCCCGTCATGGGGCCCATCATGGCGCAGCACGGCTACGACCTGACCGACGCGGCGAAGGCCGCCACGCGGGCGGAGTTCTCGCCCGAGCCGATGCGCCAGCTGCTCGCGCACCTCGAGAACGGCTACGCGGATCCGCTGGTGCCGCTGCGGGAGGCGGGGCTGACGGACGGGCTCGTGGCGACGCTCCGCGAGCGCGCGCGGGCATGACGATCGCCGAGACCACGGCCGGGCCCGCCGCGCGCGGGCCCGGCCGGCCGCGGCGCGAGGGGCACGACGAGCGGATCCTCGACGCCGTCGCCGCGCTCGTCGACGCCGGCACGCCCGTCACCGTCAACGCGGTCGTGGCGGCCAGCGGGGTTTCCCGCGCGGCGCTGTATCGCCGGTGGCCGAGCATGGCCGAGCTGATCGCGGCGGCGCTCGACCGGGGTCGCGCGTCGATCGAGCTCGACCTGTCGGGCGACGTCAAGGACGCGATCATGGCGGTGTTGTTCGGCGACCCCGCCGCCGCGCGCGGACGCGGCTACAGCGAGCGCCGCTTCCGCACGCGCCTCGCCCTCGTCATGGAGAACCCCGAGCTGCAGCGGGCCTACTGGTCGTCGCACGTGCGCCGTCGCCGCGGGGCGATGACGCAGGCGCTGGAGGAGGCGGTGCGCCGCGGGGAGCTCCGCGCAGGCCTCGACGTCGATGCGTCGATCGACCTCATCAACGGCGTCTTCTACTACCAGTCCGTCGTGCGCGGATCCTCGCTCGAGGACCCCGCCACGCTCCGCCGCTGCCGGGCCGCGTTCGAGATCGCCTGGCGCGGCATGAGCGACGATGAGGCCGCGGGGTAGCGTGGCCGGATGGCGGGGGCGCGTGCGGAACGATTGCCGTGGGGGAGGGCGCTCTGGTTCGCGAGCGTCGCGATCGGGGCACCGTGGGCGGTCGTCACGGCGCTCACGACGATTCTGACTGTCTCGGATAGTGGCCGGTGGCCGTGGACGGCCTCGGCGCTCGCGGCGGCGCCCGCGATGGCGGCTGCGGCCGTGATCGCCGCGGCGCTCTGGGCGCGCCACCGCCCGCCGCTGTCGCGGACGGACGCGGGCTTGATCGCGATGGTGTCGAGCTACGCCTCCCTCGTCGCGCTGGCGCTCGCGCTCGCGATCGCCGAGGCCCGGAACGGCGCCCAGGCGGCGCTGGTGATCGTGGCCTACGCGCTCCCCACCGCGCTCGGCGTCTTCACGGCGGCCGCCGGTCCGGTCTGGGCCTGGGTAGGTGGCGTCGCCGCCGCGAGCCTGGCCGGGGTCCGCGAGACGCCGGTGAGGCGGCGCGTCGGCGCGCTCTGGGCCGGCGCGGGGATGCTGCTCGCGGCCGCCGCTGTCGTTCTCGCCCTGGCGCCGCCCCTGCCCTGTGAGCCGCCTCCGTCCGGTGGCATGGCGGCGCCGGCGCGCCTCGTCTGGCGATGGCTACCGCTCGGGTGGGGGTGCGATTCCGGATTCCCCGCCGATCCCGCGCCCTTCGCGACGCTGCTCCTCTCGCTCGGTCTCGCGGTGTGCGCGTGCGGCCTCGCCCTGCTCCTTCGACCGCGGCCCGCGCGCGCCCCGGCGCGGGAGAGGTTCCTCTTCGAGTGAGCGGAGCGCGGGTGCGCCGACGACATTCGTCACGCACATAGGGCGATGTGGGGTGGAGCGTGACCTGGTGGCTGAACGTGACGTGGGACTAGATTCCCGGTATGGACGACCACAATCCCCTGGTCCCCGCGGGCTATGACATCGCGTGGTCGGTGATCGTTGCGGCCGTGATCGCGCTCACCGTCATCGCGCTCATCGGGCTTGCCCGCTCGGCCAAGCATCTCACCGCATTGCAGGCATGGATCTGGACTCTTCTTGTCCTGCTTGTGCCGGTGCTTGGCGCTGTCGCGTGGCTGGCGGTGGGGCGCCGTTCCGTCCTGCCAGCGAACTCCAGGCAGTCGTAGCAGGGCCGGTTTACCGGGGTTCATCTCTCGCCGAGGCGGCCGTCATGATCGCGATATGGTTTGGGCACCTTCACGAAGCGAGGAGCCATGGACTCACAACCGTTCTGGAACCCGAAGATCGAGACGCTGCCGCGCGAGGACCTGCGGGCCCTCCAGCTGGAGAAGCTGCGCCGCACGGCGGAGTGGGCGGACGCCCGGAGCCCGTTCTATCGACGCACCTTCGCGGCCGCGGGCTTTCGCCCCGAGCAGCTGAAGTCCTGGGACGACATCCAGCGGATCCCCTTCCTCGAGCGCGAGGCGTGGATGGCGAGCCAGGACGCGCACCCGCCGTTCGGGGAGCTCCCCGTCACCGGGTCGGACAACACCGACAACGCGATTCGCCTCCACACGACGAGCGGCACGAGCGGGCGCACGCCACTGCGCGCGCTCGACAGCCGGAAGGACTGGTCCTGGGCGGCCGAGATGTGGTGCTACGGGCTGTGGGGCGCGGGCGTTCGGCCGGGAGACCGCGCGTACGTCGCGTTCGGGTACGGCACGTTCATCGGATTCTGGGGGCTCCACTACGGGCTCGAAAAGATGGGCGCGCTCACCCTCCCGGGCGGCGCGCAGAACACCGCCGGCCGCGTGAAGCAGATCATCGACTTCGGCGTGACCGTCGTGGCCTCCACGACGACCTACGCGCTGCGCCTCGCGCAGGAGGCGGAGGCGCTCGGGCTCGACCTGAAGAACTCGCCCGTGCACACCGTGATCCTCTCGGGAGAGCCCACGCCGCCCATCACGCGCGACCTGATCGAGCGCCAGTGGGGTGCCAAGGCGTACGACACGGCGGGGATGACCGAGCTCGGGACGATCTTCATGTTCGAGCCGCAGGAGCAGCCGGGCGGCACGCACATCATCGAGGGGCACTTCATCGAGCAGGTCGTCGACCCGGACACGGGCGAGGAGCTGCCCTACGGCGAGCCGGGCGAGCGCGTCACGACCTCCTTCGGGCGCGGCACGCTCCCGATCCTCCGGTACCGCACGAAGGACCTCGTCGTGAAGGTGCCGCACACGGTCGCCTCGAGCGGGCGAACGTGGGACCTCTACGAGGGCGGGATCCTCGGCCGCGTGGACGACATGAAGCTGATCCGCGGCACGAACGTATACCCGCGTGCGGTCGAGGAGATCGTGCGCAAGTTCGAGCTGATCGATGAGTTCCACACCTACATCGAGCGCGTGGGGATCCGGGACGAGGTCACGGTCCACGTCGAGCCCGTGACGGCCATGGACGACGCCGCCTGGCCCGGCCTGGAAGAGGCGCTCAAGCTCGAGCTCGCCGAGGCGCACGAGGGGCTGAACTTCCACGTCTCGCGCCGCGAGGCCGGGGCCCTCCCGCGCTTCGAACTCAAGGCCAAGCGCATGACCGACATGCGCCCCGCGAACCGTTAAGGAGCCGCCATGACGACCGATCTCCTCGGGCACCCGCTCACGGAGCAGGAGCGCCGGATCCTCGCCGCCCTCGACGAGCTCGTCGCGCTTTCGGGCGACTCCGGCCTCGCGCCGAACGCGCGCTCGGCCGTGCTCGCCGCCATCGCGCCGCTGGGCGTCGCGGCGACCGGGCTCGGCCTGCGCTTCGAGCACCTCATCGACCACGGCGTCTGACGCGCCCCGCGAAGGAGTCCAGAGATGATCCCCACGAACACCGCCGTCCCCGTCGTCACGCGTGGCGACGACCTCCACGACGCGACGCCGAACTCCGGCGGGGCGCTGCGGCTGTCGGGCGTGAGCCCGCAGCACACGCCGGCGACGCGGATCTGGTTCGGGCAGGTCTCGAACGAACCCGGGTATCGCTCGCTCCCGCACCACCACGGCGAGGCGGAGACGGGCGGGTACGTGCTGCGCGGGAGCGCGCGGATCTATTTCGGCGACGACTTCTCGACCTGGGTGGACATGGGGCCGGGCGACTTCGTCTTCGTGCCGCCGTTCATGCCCCACGTCGAGGCCAACATGTCGACGACCGAGGAGCTCGTGTGGCTCACGGCGCGTACCCCGGACAACATCGTCGTCAACCTCCCCGATGTCGCGGACGCCGCGCTCGCGGGATTCCGGCGCGCGTGAGCGGCGGCCCCTTCGCCGGCGCCGTCGCCCTCCGGGCGACGAGCGCTGACGCGTTCGTCGGGCGCACGCAGCCCGTGCCGTGGCCGAAGGCGTACGGCGGGGACCTGCTCGCGCAGGCCGTCGCCGCCGCCACCCGCACGGTCGCCGAGGACCGCGCCCTGAACGCCGCGCACACCCTCTTCGTCTCGCCCGCGACCGTGGGCGGATCCGTGGACATTTCGGTCGCGACCCTTCGGGACGGGCGCTCCTACTCGACGCGCCAGGTGACGGCGCGCGAGGGCGAGCGCATCGTCGCCGTCACCCTCGCGTCCTTCCACGTGGGGGAGGAGAGCGCGCTCGCCGCGGCGACCCCCATGCCGGCCGCGCCCGCGCCCGACGACGTGCCGGGCGCCGCCGCGGCCCTCGCGGGCGAGCGCGGCCCCGCCGCCGAGTACTGGTCCTCGGGCCGCGGCTTCGAGCTGCGTCACGTCGAGGGCGCGCCGTACGTGCGGCCGGTCCCGGGCGGGGGCGAGCGGATGCGCGTGTGGATCCGCGCCGACGCCGCGATCCCCGCCGGGCAGCCCGCGCACCGCGCGGCGCTCGCCTACGTCTGCGACTACGCGATGCTCGAGCCCGCGCTGTCGGCGACCGGCCTGCACTGGACGCGCCCCGGGCTCGTCACCGCCAGCACCGACCACGCTCTCTGGATCCACGCCGACGTGCGGGCCGACGAGTGGATGCTGTGCACGCTCGACCTCGTCCACCTCGGATCCGGGCGGGCCACCGTCCGGGGCGAGTTCCACGCCGCGGACGGCACCCACGTCGCGAGCGCCGTCCAGCAGGGCGTGATCCGCCTGAACCCGACTACGGAGGAACGATCGTGAGAGTGGCCGTTATCGGCGGGGGCCCTGGGGGCCTGTACGCCGCCACGCTGATGAAGGAGCTCGACCCCACCCGCGAGGTGGAGGTGTGGGAGCGGAAGGCCCCCGACGACACCTACGGCTTCGGCGTCGTGTTCAGCGACGAGACGATCGCGGGGATCCGCGGATCCGACCCCCGCACGCTCGACCTGATGACGCGCGAGATGGCGCAGTGGAGCGACATCGACATCCGCTACCGCGGCGAGGACATCACGGTCGGTGGTCAGGGGTTCTCGGCGCTCGGCCGCCGCCGGCTCCTGCAGATCCTCCAGCAGCGCTGCGCCGATCTGGGCGTCGTCGTGCACTACCGGACGCTGGCCCCCGACGTGGAGCAGTTGGCGACGGAATACGACCTGGTCGTGGCCGCCGACGGGCTGCGCTCGCCCACGCGCGAGCGCTGGAGCGATCACTTCGGGGCGCGCCTGGACCGCCGGCGCTCCAAGTACATCTGGCTCGGCACCGACCTCGTCTTCGAGGCCTTCACCTTCATCATCAAGCACACCCCGTGGGGCGTCATGCAGATGCACGGGTATCCCTATTCGGTCGAGGAGAGCACCTTCATCGTCGAGATGGAGCCCGAGGTCTGGGAGCGGGCCGGGTTCGGTCGGACCGCGGGCCTCGGCCCGGGCGACACGGACGAGGACGCGGTCGCGCGCATCGCGGAGATCTTCCGCGAGGACCTCGGCGGGCACGCGCTCCGCGCGAACAACTCCCAGTGGCTCGAGTTCACGACCGTGCGGACCGAGACCTGGCACCGCGACAACGTCGTCCTCATCGGCGACGCCGCGCACACGGCGCATTTCTCGATCGGATCCGGGACCAAGCTCGCCCTGGAAGACGCGCTCGCGCTGGCCGCCGCGCTCCACGAGAACCCCGACGTGCCGTCCGCCCTGTCCGCCTACGACGCGGAGCGCCGGCCGGTCGTGGCCTCGACGCAGCGCGCGGCGCAGGCGAGCCT
The DNA here is from genome assembly GCF_011326725.1 of Microbacterium excoecariae. GTDB lineage: Bacteria > Actinomycetota > Actinomycetes > Actinomycetales > Microbacteriaceae > Microbacterium > Microbacterium excoecariae. The sequence goes on from NZ_JAANCO010000001.1 coordinate 473,580, forward strand.
CGAGTGGTTCGAGGACATCGCGCAGTACGCCGAGCAGGAGCCCTGGCAGTTCGCGTTCAACCTGCTCACGCGCAGCCGGCGCATCACCCGCGACGGCCTGCGCCCGCGCGACCCCGACTTCGCCGAGCGCACCGATCGCGCCTTCGCCGCGGCGGTGCCCGCGGGCCGCGCGGCCCCCGCGATGTTCCAGCCGATCCGGATCGGCGGGCTCGTGGTCGACAACCGCATCGCGGTCGCGCCGATGGACATGTACTCGGCCCGCGACGGCGTCGCGAACGACTTCCACCTCGTCCACCTCGGGTCGAAGGCCGCGGGCGGCGCGGGGCTCGTCCTCACCGAGATGATCGCGCCGTCCGCGGACGGGCGCATCACGCTCGGCTGCACGGGCCTGTATACCGACGAACAGGCGCGCGCCTACCGCCGGATCACCGACTACGTGCACGCGCAGTCGTCCGCTCGCATCGGAGCGCAGCTCGGGCACTCGGGGCGCAAGGGATCCACGCGCCTCATGTGGGAGGGCATCGACGAGCCGCTGACGGAGGGCGGCTGGGAGACGATGGGGCCGTCGTCCGTGCCGTACAAGGAGGGCGTGAGCGCGGCCCCGCGCGAGATGACCCGACGCGACATGGACGCGGTCGTGGCGGACTACGCCGCCGCCGCGCGCCGCGCCGCGGACGCCGGCTTCGACCTCGTCGAGGTGCACGCCGCGCACGGGTACCTGCTCTCGTCCTTCCTGTCGCCGTTGTCGAATAGGCGGACCGACGCGTACGGCGGATCCGCCGAGAACCGCCTCCGCTTCCCGCTCGAGGTCTTCGACGCGGTCCGCGAGGCGTTCGGCGAGGCCGGGCCCGTCACGGTGCGGCTCTCCGCCGTCGACTGGGCGCCGGGCGGGAACGAGGTGGACGACGCCGTGCGCATCGCCGAGGCCTTCATCGACCACGGCGCCGCCGCGATCCACGTCTCGAGCGGTCAGGTCGTCGGCGACGAGGCGCCCGCCTTCGGGCGGAGCTACCAGGCGCCCTTCGCCGATGCGATCCGCAACCGCGTTGCCGCGGCCCGCGGCGTGCCCGTGATCGCCGTCGGCGCGATCTCGTCGTACGACGACGTCAACTCGCTCCTGCTCGCGGGGCGCGCCGACATGTGCGCGCTGGGGCGCACGCACCTCTATGACCCCCAGTGGACCCTGCACGCCGCGGCCGACCAGGACTATCGGGGCCCGGGCGCGAGCTGGCCGGCACCGTTCCGCGCGGGCCGACGCAAGCCACCTACGGGCCGCACCGACGCCGTGCGGCCCCGGCTCGAACTCGTCCGCGGGCGCGCGGAGGCCCCGCGCGCGACGCGGTGGCACCCCCTCGCCTCGGCCCTCGTGTGATCTCCCCAGAAAGGCTCGCTGCCATGTCCCACACCATCGTGAACCCGCCCGCGCTGCCCGCGCCGTCCGGCTTCTCCCACGCCATCGCCGCGAGCGATGGATCCGTGCACCTCGCGGGGCAGACGGCGCTCGACGCGGAGATGAGGATCGTCCCGGGCGGGATCGTCGCGCAGTTCCGGCAGGCGTTCTCCAACCTGCTCGCGGCGCTCGCCGCGGCGGGCGGGGAGCCGCAGGACCTCGTGAGCGTCACGATCTACCTGACCGACGTCGAGGACTATCAGGCGCACGGCCGCGAGATCGGGCGCGCGTGGCGGGAGCTCGCTGGAGCGCACTACCCCGCGATGGCGGGGATCGGCGTCACGCGGCTATGGCAGCGCGAGGCGCAGATCGAGATCGCGGGCGTCGCGGTGCTGCCGGGGCGCGCGTGAGGCTCGGGACGCTCCGGATCGGCGGGCGCACGCGCGCGGTCCGTGTCGAGGCGGGCATCGCCGTCGAGATCCAGGGCATGGCCGACGTCGGCGCTCTGCTCGCGCGGCCGGACTGGCGCCGGATCGCCGAGCGGGCGCAGGGCACGGCGCACGCGCTGTCCGCGCTCGCCGACGACGCGTGGGCCCCGGTGGTCCCCGCGCCGAGCAAGATCGTGTGCGTCGGCCTCAACTACCGCGCGCACATCCTCGAGATGGGCCGCGAGCTGCCGGAGTTCCCCACGCTCTTCGCGAAGTACGCCGACGCGCTCATCGGGGCGGGCGATCCGATCCGGATCCCGCGCGAGGCCGCCGACACCCTGGACTGGGAGGGAGAGCTCGTCGTCGTCGTGGGGGAGACCGTGCGGTTCGCGGCGCCCGAGGCCGCGGCGCGCGCGATCGCCGGGTACACCGTCATGAACGACATCACGGTGCGCGCTCACCAGCGCCGCACGACGCAGTGGCTGCAGGGGAAGACCTTCGAGGCCACGACGCCCCTGGGGCCGTGGCTCGTGACGTCGGACGAGGCGCCGGCGGGATCGGTCCTCACGACGCGGGTCGGCGACGAGACGGTGCAGAGCTCGACGACGGACGATCTCGTCTTCGGCGCGGCCACCCTCGTCTCCTATATCTCGCGGATTACGACGCTGCGCCCCGGGGACATCATCGCGACGGGGACGCCGGGCGGCGTGGGCGCGGCGCGCACGCCCCCGCGGTACCTCGCCGACGGCGAGACCGTCGAGGTCTCGATCGAGGGCGTCGGCGCCGTGCGCAACCGCGTCGAGGTCGTGGATCCGACGTTCTCGGTATCGTGACGCCTCGGAAACCTGACGGCCGTTCGAAGCGAGATATGGTGCCACGCATGACGGAAGAAGCGCTCGGAGAGGTCCTCGACGACATGGAGTCGCGCCCGGGCAGCGCAACGTCGCTGCTCCGGACGATTGTCGCGATCTTCCTGCGGGAGATGGGCGGGTGGATCTCCGTCGCCCACCTGCTGGAGCTCCTCGACGCGCTCGACATCTCGGACGCCCGCGCGCGCACCGCGATCGCGCGCGTGAAGAAGAAGGGCCTCCTGATCGCCGAGACGCGCGACGGCGGCGCGGGGTATCGGCTGGCCGACCAGGCCGTTCCGATGCTCGCGCGCGGCGATCGCCGCGTGTACAACCCGCGCAACATGGGCGCGGACGACCGCTGGTACCTCATCTCGTTCACGATCCCCGAGGAGCGGCGCGCGCAGCGCCATCAGCTCCGCAAGCGGCTGGAGTGGATCGGGTGCGGGCTCGTCTCGCCCGCACTCTGGATCGCACCCGCGTTCCTCGCGGACGAGATCGAGGAGATCCTGCGCCGGGTGGGGGTGCGCGACGACTGCACGACGTTCGTGGCCGAGCGCCCGATCGTGACGGGCGACCCGCGAGAGACCGTGGCGGCGTGGTGGGATCTCGACGCCATCCGCGCCCACCACGACACCTTCCTTCGCCTGCACGCCCGCGACGTGCCCCCGCCCGCCGGCGTGACCGACCGCGAGGCGTTCGCGATCTACATCCGGGCGATCGACACGTGGCGCATCGTCCCCTACATTGATCCGGGGCTGCACCCCTCGCTCCTGCCCGACGACTGGCCCGGATCCGACACGAGCCGGCTCCTCGAGGATCTGCGCGAGACATATAGCGCGCCGGCCACCGAGTACGTCGGATCCGTCACGGGACGGCGCATCGACAACCCCGGGCGCGCGGCGCGTGTGCGCGCCGCCGCGCGCATCGCGTGAACACGGCGATCCTCCTCGACGGGTGGCAACACCGTCGGGCGCCGCTGCACTGGCAGGGATGGTTGGCGGAGCGCCTGGTCGAGCACGGGTGGCGGGTCGACTATCTCACGCTGCCGGACCCGGAGTCTCCCCGATACGACGCCTGGTCGCGCGTGGTGCGGGACGCGGTGGGGCGGGCCGATCGTCCCGTCGTCGTCGCGCATGGCCTCAGCGTGCTGCTGTGGCTGCGGATGTGCGTCGACGCGACCGCGGCGCAGCCCCGCGTCGAGCGCGCGCTTCTCGTCGCCCCGCCCGCGGCGGGCGCGCATGGGGGCGACGTCTCCGCGTTCTGGCCGGCCCCCGAGGACGCGGCGACGGTCGTGGCCGCGCACGAGCGCCGACCGGACCTCGTGTGGGCCGACGATGACCCCTACCTCCCGGGCGGGGCGAGCGATCTCGCGCGCCGCGCCGGAGCGCGCTCGATTCCGCTCCGCGGCGGCGCACACCTCAACGCGGCGGCCGGCTTCGGCCCCTGGCCGGAGGCGCTGAGCTGGTGCCTGACGGGCATCTGGACCGCGGCTCCCGACAACGACGAAGGACGACGGGCATGACACCCACCCCCACCTCCGACTGGCTCGCCACCGTGTTCCGCCCCGAGGGGGTGCGCCTCGGCATCATGACGGTCGGCGCGCTTCCCGCCGAGGAGGACGCGGCCGTCGACGCGGCCATCGCGGGCGCGGGAATGCGCCCGTCGCGGCGCCACGCGCGCCTGCTCCCGCGCGTGGGGGAGAACGCGCTGCGCGTGGACGACGTGGTCGAGTTCGTGCACGCGTACGGGCACGAGTATCAGGCGGCGCTCGTCGCGCCGCGCGCGCTGGACGACGCCGACCGCGTGGGCGAGATTCGCGCGGCGGGCGGGGAAAGCGGCGTCGCCGTTCGCGTCGCCTAACGAAATCGTGACGATGGTCGTGATATTGAAACACGACCGTCATCCCGCGACACGGTGACGTGACATTGCGTCGGTAGGAATGGACCTAGCAGGAGAGCACCGGGCCTGCCTCCCGATTCCCTGACCGATAAGGATTCACAATGCGTGAACACCGTCGCAGTACTGTCCTCGCCCTCGCTGCCGTACCGATCGTGTCCGGCCTCTTCCTCGCCGGTTGCTCGGCGAGCACCGCCGACGACGACGCGGCGCCCGCCGCGGCGAACGACGCGCCGCTCTACGACCTGCTCCCCGCCGACGTGCAGGAGGCCGGGGTCATCAGCTTCGGGGCCCTGTGGGAGACCCCGCCGACCATCGGTGTCGACCCCGCGGACCCCAACACGCCGGTCGGCTTCGCGCCGGATGTCGCCGCCGCGATGGGCGAGCAGCTCGGCGTCGACGTCGAGTGGCAGAACCTGCAGTGGCCCGCCCAGCTCCCCGGGGTCCAGTCCGGATCCGTGGACGCGCTGTTCGGCCAGGTCTCCATCACCGAGGAGCGCGAGACCTCGATCGTCGACCTCGTGACCTTCCAGGTGAGCGACTACGCCGTGCTGACCCGCGGCGAGGACGACGGCGCGTTCGCCCGCCTCGACGAGATGTGCGGGCTGAACATCGCGGTCCCCGTCGGCGCGACCCAGGTCGAGTACGTCAGCGCCGCGAGCGACCGCTGCGAGGAGGCGGGCGAGCCGGCCATCGAGATGACCGAGTACCAGGGCGCCACCGCCGCCCTGCAGGCCCTGCGCGCCGGCACCGTCGACGCGTGGATCAACGGCGAAGACGAGCAGGCCCAGGCGGTGGCGAACAACGGCGACGAGTTCGCCATGTTCACCGCGGGATCCGACGAGCTGCCCCCGTCGATGGCGGGCATCGCGGTCGGCAAGGACCAGCCGGAGCTCACCGAGGCCATCTACGAGGCGCTCGGCGCCCTGATCGACGACGGCACCTACGACGAGCTGATCGAGGAGTGGGGCCTGGTCGGCGGGATCTCCCGGGACGAGCTCGCGATCAACCCGATCACCGAGACCCCCGTCGGCGAGATCGCCGACTGAGTCGAGAGGTCGAACCCGACGTGAGCGCGATGACGCTGAGCCTGCGGCTCCCGAGCGGTACGCCGATCGAGACCTTCCGGCAGGCCGCGATCCTCGCCGAGCGCGTCGGGTTCGACCAGATCTGGACCGGCAACGACCTGTTCAAGCCGTCGGGCCTCGTGCCCGTCACCGTGGCGCTGGACTCCACGAGCCGGATCCGTGTCGGCTCGAGCGTCCTGAACCCCGTCTCCCTCAGCGTCGCGGAGATCGCCTCCTTCGCGAGTCAGTTGCAGGACCTGTCCGGCGGGCGATACCTCCTGGGCCTCGGGGCCGGGAGCGATGTCTACCTGGGCTGGGCGGGAATGTCCGCCGAGCGGCCCGCGCCGCGCACGGCCCGAGCGGTCCAGGAGCTCCGCGCGTTGCTCGACGGGCGGTCCCCTGCGGACGACGGCCACGCGGGCTGGGCGACCACGGCGCGGCTGCAGCGGCCCTCGCCGCACCGCACGCCGATCTACGTCGGCGGGATGGGGCCGCACATGCTCCGCGCGGCGGGGCGGCACGCGGACGGCGCGATCGCGCTCGCGCTCCCGCCCGAGCGGATCGGGTGGGTGCGCGACCAGGTCTCCCGCGGCCAGGCGGCGCGCTCAGAGCCCGCGCCGTTCGACCTCGCGTGCGCGCTGTGGGTGTCGATCGACGAGGATGCCGCCGCGGCACGCGCGATGCTCGCCGACCGGATCGCGCGGTACTGCGGATCCCTGTCGCGCGAGGCCCTCGCGGCGGCCGGATACGACGTCGACCGTTTCGCCGAGATCCAGCGGCTCTCCGACCACGGCCGGCACGAAGAGGCGGTGCGCCTGGTCGACGACGCGATGCTGCGGCTCGGCGTCGCAGGCAACGCACACGACGTGATCGACCAGTGCCTCGCGCTGGCCGGTGATGGCATTCGACATCTCTCGTTCGGGCACCCGCTCGGGCGCGACCCGATGGAGGCGATTCGGGTGCTCGGCGAGCACGTGATCCCTGCTGTGGAGAAGGAGTACGCATGACCTCGACGACGATGCCCACGATGAGCGATACCGCGTGGGATGCGCTGCGCGAACCGACGGACGGCGCGGCGATCCTCGCGAACGTGCGCGCGCTCGTGCCGATGGCCGCGGCGGAGGCCGCGCAGACGAACGCGCAGGGCTTCATGACCGAGCCCATGCGGGAGGCCCTGCGCCGGGCCGGGACGTATCGCGTCGGGTTCTCCGCGAGCCGCGGCGGCCCCCAGGTCTCCCTGACGCAGCAGACGCAGATGGTCGAGGCGTTCGCGCGCGCCGACGCCTCGCTCGCGTGGAACCTCTGCATCCTGCAGGCCACGGGCTTCTATGCCTCGCGGCTCGGCGATCGAGCCTTCGCCGAGCTCTACCCCGAGCTGGACATTCCCACGTGCGGGTCGTTCCACCCGCGCGGCCGCGCCGACATCGACGGCGACGAGCTCGTGGTGTCGGGCACGTGGATGACCGGGAGCGGGATCATGGCGTCCGAGCGCATCGTCGCCGGCGTCGAGGTCTTCGACGGCGGCGAGCAGGTCATGAAGGCGGACGGCTCGCCGCTCGTTCTCGGCGTGTGGCTGCCCATCGACGAGGTCGAGATCCTCGACGACTGGCACGTCATCGGCCTCCGCGGCTCGGGGAGCCGATCGTACCGCGTCGACGGCGCGCGCATCCCGCGCCACCACTCCTTCGACCGGTACTTCACTCCGCAGGCCGACGCCGAGCCGCTCAACAAGGTCGTCGATCTGCCCTTCTATTCCATGGCGGGAATCCCCGTCGGGATCGCGCAGCACGCGGTCGATCTCGCAACTGCCGCCGTGCGACGCAAGGGTGCCGACGACACGCGTCGCCTGGGGCTGCTCGGCGAGGCGGAGAGCCTCACGCGCGCCGCGCGCGCCGTCGTCTACGCGGGCGTCGGCGCCATCGACGACGTGATCTTCCGCGACGGCGAGCTTCCGTCCGGATCCACCATGGCGCGCGGGGATTCGCCCGCTGCGACGCAGCTGGCGCGCCGCGTCGTGGACATCTGCGCCGAGCTGCAGGGATCCGCCCTCATCTACGAGCGCAACCCGTTCGAGCAACTCGTACGCGATCTCGCGGGCGTCACCGCGCACGCCTCGACCTCGCGCTCGCTCTGGGTGTCGGTCGGCCGCACGATTCTGGAGGAGTCCGCATGACCACGCACCAGCTCTCCGCCCCGCCGCGCGAGGAGGTCGCCGCGTCGCGGCCGAAGAAGCTCAACGTCGTCCCGGTCCGGCACTACGGCCGCGGCGTGTTCGTCGCGCTCGTCGTCGTCGCGCTCGTGACGATGCTGTGGGGCCTCGCCACCAACCCGAACATCCAGTGGGACATCGTGTGGGAGTTCCTCTGGAGCCCCGCGATCTTCCAGGGCCTCGGCGCGACGCTCCTCATGACCGTGTTCGGCATGTTCTTCGGCGTCATCCTGGCGATCGTCGTGGGCGTGATGGCGATCTCGGAAGCCCGCGTGCTCAACGCGGTGGCGGCCGTGTACATCTTCATCTTCCGCGGCGTGCCCATGATCGTGCTGCTGATCTTCGTCGGGAACCTCGGGTTGTTCTTCTCCGATTTCACGCTGGCGATTCCGTTCACGAACATCGAGTTCTTCTCCGTGCCCGTCAACGAGGTGATGACGCCGTTCGTCTCGTCGGTCGTCGGGCTCGCCGTCGCCGGTTCCGGATACATGGCCGAGGTCGTGCGCGCGGGGATCCTGTCCATCGGCGTCGGACAGCACGAGGCCGCCAAAGCGCTCGGGGTGACCTACCTGGGCACACTGCGGTACATCGTGCTGCCGCAGGCCGCGAAGGTCCTGCTCCCGCCCATGGGGAACGAGCTGATCGGCATGCTCAAGGCGTCGGCGATCGTCTCGGTCATCGGCGGCGGTGACCTCCTCACGATTGCGCTGGGCATCTCCGGCGCGAACTTCCGCACGATCGAGCTGCTGATCGTCGCGACGATCTGGTATCTCGCCGTGATCGCGGTGCTGACGGTCGGTCAGCACTTCCTCGAAAAGCGCACCGCCGCGAAGTGACAGGAGCACGACCATGACGATGATCGAGAAGACCGACGCGCTGATCAGGATCGACGGCGTCGACAAGTGGTACGGCAACACGCAGGTCCTGTTCGACGTGGACCTGGCGATCGAGGAGGGCGAGACGGTCTGCATCATCGGGCCGTCGGGATCCGGGAAGTCCACGCTGCTGCGGTGCATCAACCACCTGGAGGAGATCAACACCGGGTCGATTCGCGTCGACGGGTCGCTCATCGGGTATCACGAGCGGCGCGGGCGTCTGCACGAGATGCGCGAGCGCGAGGCGTGCGCCCAGCGGGTCGAGATCGGGATGGTGTTCCAGCAGTTCAACCTCTTCCCGCACATGACCGTGCTCGACAACATCACCTTCGCGCCCGTCAAGATAAAGCACCGCCCGAAGGCCGAGGCCCGCGAGCACGCGCGCGAGCTGCTCCGCCGGGTCGGTCTGGGCGACAAGGCGGACGCGTTCCCGTCGCAGCTGTCGGGCGGGCAGCAGCAGCGCGTCGCGATCGCCCGAGCCGTGGCCATGGGGCCGCAGGTCCTGCTGTTCGACGAGCCCACGAGCGCGCTCGACCCCGAGTTGGTCGGCGAGGTCCTCGCGGTGATGAAGGATCTCGCGCGCACGGGCGGGATGACGCTCGTCGTCGTGACGCACGAGATGGGATTCGCGCGCGAGGTCGCCGACCGCGTCGTTTTCATGGCCGACGGCAAGATCGTGGAGGTCGGCCCGCCCGCGCAGGTGCTCGACAACCCGGCGCACCCGCGTACGGGGAGCTTCTTGTCGGCCGTGATCCGATGAGCGACCTGGAGAGGCGCGTCGTGTTCGTCGCCGGGGGAGCGGGCGTGATCGGCGCGGCGACCTGCCGCGCGATGGCCGCCGAGGGGGCCCGCGTCGTGGTGCATTGCCGATCCCGCATCGACCACGCGCGCGTTCTCGCGGCGTCCCTGCCGACGCCCGCCATCGCGGTATCCGCGGACCTGACGAATCCGGAGGAGCTGGCCGCTGCCCTGGCGGAAGCCGTCGCGGCGCTCGGCCCGATCGACGTCGTCGTGGACGCCGCGCACCCGGGCCAGGAGGTCGCGGCGGTCGCCGACCTGACCCCGGGAATCCTCCGGGAGCAGTTCTCCGGCGCGCTCGGGTTCCAGGCGCTCTGCGCAGGCGTCGTGCCCGCGATGCGCGACGGGGCGTGGGGGCGCATCGTCTACGTGTCGGGCGCCCTGATGGCGCGGCCCGCCCCCGGGTTCGGCGCGTACGGCGCGGCCAAGTCCGCCGCGACCACGCTGGCGCGCTATCTCGCGCTGGAGGAGGGGCGGCACGGCATCACGGTGAACGTCGTGGCGCCGGGGCGGGTCGTCGACCCGACCGACGAGACGCCGCTCGACGTCGAGCACGCCGAGCTGGCGGCCCGCCTGCTCGAGCGCATGGCGCTCCCCGGTTTTCCGAGCCCGGACGACGTGGCGCGCGCGATTGTCGCGCTGACGGCCCAGGGCGCGGTCACGGGCCAGACCGTATGGGTCACCGGCGGCGAGCCGATCGCCGCCTGACGAGTGTGTGAGGAGAACACGATGACGAATGCATCGACGATGCCGACGGCGATCGCCGACACCACGGGGCTCGGCCTCGAGGCGCCCGACAGCGCCGCGGCCATCCTGCGCAACACCGACCGGATCCTGCCGCTGATCGCGAGCGAGGCCGACGCGATCGAGCAGGCCGCCTGCCTGACGGAGCGCGCGGCCGCGGCGATGCGCGGTGCCGGGGTGTTCCAGATGGCGTTTCCCGCCTCCCGCGGCGGGGTCGAGATGACGCTCGAGCAGCAGGTCGAGGTCACGGCGCGCGTCGCGGCGGTCGACGCGTCGGCCGGATGGAACGTCGGCGTGCTGAACGCGACCGGGTACTATGCCGGCCGCCTGGGCGACGAGGCCTACGCGGAGCTGTACCCGTCGCGGGATATGCCGACGGCCGGCGCCTTCCACCCGCGCGGGCGCGCCGACATCGTCCCGGGCGGGTACCTCGTCTCGGGGCAGTGGGGCTGGGGATCCGGAAGCTATACCGCGGAGCACATCATCGGCGGAGCCGAGGTCTACCGCGACGGCACGCCCGTCCGCGGCGCCGACGGGGCCATCGTGCACCGGGGATTCTGGCTCCCGCTCGATGCCGTGGAGATCGCCCACGACTGGCAGGTCCTGGGGGTGCGCGGATCCGGGAGCACGTCCTTCGCGATTCCCGAGCCGGCGTTCGTGCCGTCCCACCACTCGTTCGATCGCGAGGCGCCCGACCGGGCGGACGGCGATCCGCTCGACAAGGCCGTGCAGGTGTCCCACTTCGCGCTCACGGGCGTTGCGCTGGGGATCGCGCGCCACGCCGTCGAGCTCGCGGGCGATTTCGTGCGCGGGCGTCTGAAGGGCGCGGACGCGCTCAAGGTGGACGCGGCGACGCGGCAGGCGCTCGGAGAGGCGATGAGCGAGGTCGACTTCGCGTTCGCGGGCGTGCGGGAGGTCGCGCGCCGCACCGACGAGGTCCTCTTCCGCCCGGGCGCCGGGCTCACCGCGGTGCAGCGCACGCGCATGGTGGCGGCGAACGCGATGGCGGCGCGGTCGATGAAGCGCGCCGTCGACCTCGCCTCCGAGATCTCCTCGGCGGCCGTGATCCTCGACAAGAACCCGATGCAGCGGGTCGTGCGCGACAGCCATGGCGCGCTCGCGCACGCCGGCTCGCGACGCACCCACTTCGGCGCGATGGCCGCCGCCGCGCTCGCGCCCGGCGCCTCGTTCACGCTGCCGAGCGACCCCGCCTGGGCGAGGTCCTTCGCGTGATGGCGGCGATATCGCCGGGGAGCCCGCGGGTCCGCGTCACCGTCGTGCGCGTGGACAAGCCGCGGGGGACGGCCCGGGTGGGCGACTGGTTCGAGGTCGACGGATCGCGCATGACGTTGCCCGACGGACAGGCGTTTTGCCCCTACGCGCTCTCCGTCGTGCTCCCGATCATCACGATGCGCCAGCACGACCTTCCGGCGGACGACTGGCTGGTCCGCAAGCCCCTGATCTGCGGCCCGGATGCCGAGGAGAACCTCGTCATGCGGGTCGAGGCGATCGCGCGAGAGGACGACGACTGATGGAGACCCAGCGCGTGCGATGCACGCTCGAGGAGATGGCCTACTCGGCCTGCGGAATGGAGATCGGGGATCACTTCGAGGTCGGCCCCGAGGGCATCACTATGCCCGACGGTCAGCCCTTCTGCGTCTTCGCGGTGGCGGCCGTGGTGCCGCTCGTGAAGGGCCGCCAGGGCGAGGACCTGGAGGCGTGGCTGGAGTCGCGGCCCCTGCTGCAATGCCCGGATCCGCCCGAGGCGGTCCGGATGCGGATTGAGGCCGCGCCCGCGCGAGCGGAGGGGGCGGCATGAACGGCGAACCCACCTTCAGCGTGCGGATCGGGAGCTCCTCGGGCGCGCAGGAGATCGTCGACCGCGCCGTGTTCGCGGAGCAGGTCGGCTTCGACCAGGTCTGGACGGGCAATGACATCTTCGGGAGCCCGGGCCTCGTCTACCTCGCGGCGATCGCCATGCGCACCTCACGGATCCGCTTTGGATCCGGCGTCATGGATCCGGTTTCCCTCCACCCCGCTCAGATCGCGGCGTACGCCTCCGGCCTCCAGGAGCTGTCGGGCGACCGCTTCCTCCTGGGGCTCGGGGCGGGGTCCGAGGTGTTCTTCTCCTGGGCGGGCATCGAGACGGCCTCGCCCGTGCGCCGCACCCGCGAGGCCGTGGTGGCGATCCGGGAGCTCGTGAACGGCCGCTCCCCGGCGGGCGTGCCCGGCGCCGGGCACGGGTGGACGGAGCAGGCGGTCCTGAAGCGCCCGCGCCCCGTCCCGATCTACGTCGGCGCCATGGGGCCCCGCATGATCGAGATGACGGGACGCTACGCCGACGGAGCGCTCCCGCTCTGCCTCCCGCCGTCGCACGTGTTTCACGTCATGGAGCAGCTGAAGGTCGGCGCCGAGAAGGCGGGCCGGCGCGTGGCGGACCTCGACGTCGCGGCGTGCACGTGGGTCTCGATCGCCGACGATCGCGCCGTCGCGCGTCGCCTTCTCGCGACGCACATCGCGGAGTACAGCGGCTCGCTGTCCACGGCGGCGCTGGAGCAGAACGGATTCGACCCGGCCGAGTTCGCCCGCACGCAGGCCCTCGTCCTCGAAGGGCGCGAGGAGGACGCGATCGCGTCCGTCACGGACGACATGATGCGCCTCGGGATCGCGGGCGGCGTCGACGACGTCATCGATCAGTGCGGGGCGCTCCTGGACGCCGGAGTGCGCCACATCTCGTTTGGTCCGCCGATGGGCCCGGACACGGTCGAATCCACGCGGCTGCTGGGGGAGAAGGTCCTCCCCGTGCTGCGTGCCGAACTGTCACACCACCACTGAAGGAGAACCCATGCTGTACGTCTATGGCGGAATCGCGGTCGCCCCGGAGCACGTGGAGGTCGTCACGGAGCGTGCGAACGCGTTCGTCGCCGCCTGTCTCGCGGAATCCGGAGTCGTCGAGTACGCGCTGTCCTGGAGCACGGCGGATCCGTCGTACCTGCGCATGCTCGAGATCTGGGAATCGGTGGACGATCACCGCACGCACACCGGACAGGCGCACGTCGCGGAGTGGACCGCGTTCATCTCGGCGCACGCGGTGGCGGCGCCGGCCTTCCACCGCTACGTCGTGGACGTCGTCGAGCGACCGTAGCGCCGACGTAATGTCTCAGTAATGCGACGCTCGTTATGCTTGTGACATATCCGATCAACGGAAAGGGTGCGGCATGGGAGTCACGGCCAACACGCGCGAGCTCGAGGACGACATCGTCACCGACCTGCGCGACAAGCTCACGTACGGGTCCTACCTCGAGCTGGACAAGATCCTCTCGGCGCAGCGCCCGCTCAGCCGACCCGAGCACCACGACGAGATGCTGTTCATCGTCCAGCACCAGACCACCGAGCTCTGGCTCAAGCTGTGCATCCATGAACTGACGGCGGCGCGGGACGCGCTGATCGCCGACGACCTCGGCGGGGCGCTGAAGAAGATCGCGCGGGTCAAGCACATCCAGAAGACGATGACCGAGGCCTGGTCTGTGCTCGCCACCCTGACCCCGAGCGAGTACGCGGAGTTCCGCGACGACCTCGCCCAGTCCTCCGGGTTCCAGTCGTGGCAGTACCGCGCCGTCGAGTTCCTGCTGGGGAACAAGAACGCGCGCATGCTGAGCGTGTTCGACGCGGATCCGGCGGCGCGCGCCGCGCTCGCCGCGCTCCTGGAGCAGCCCAGCCTGTACGACGAGTTCCTGCGGTTCCTCGCGCGGCAGGGATACGACATCCCGCGCGAGCTCCTCGAGCGCGACGTCACCGCCGCCCACGAGCGCTCGGACGCGCTGGTCGACGTCTTCCGCGGCATCTACGAGGCGGCGGGCGAGAACTGGAAGATCTACGAGACCTGCGAGGAGCTCGTCGACCTCGAGGAGAACTTCCAGTTCTGGCGATTCCGGCACCTGCGCACGGTCATGCGGGTCATCGGCATGAAGCAGGGGACCGGCGGATCCTCGGGCGTGCCGTTCCTCCAGCGCGCGCTCGACCTCACCTTCTTCCCCGAGCTGTTCGCCGTACGCACCGAGATCGGACGCTGATCGATGACCACCGCACCCACGTCCGCGCCCGTCGCCGCTGAGCTCGACGCGGCCGACCCGCTCCGCGCCTACCGCGCCGAGTTCGTCGCCGCCGACGATCCGTCGGTCCGCGCCTACCTCGACGGCAACTCGCTGGGCCGCCCGCCCGCCGCCCTCCGGGACCGCATGAGCGAGTTCGTCGCCCGCGACTGGGGCACCGATCTCATCCGCGGGTGGGGCACCGGGTGGTTCGACAAGCCTCTCACGCTGGGCGACCGCATCGGCGCCGCCCTCATCGGCGCCGCGCCGGGGCAGACGATCGTCGGCGAGTCGACCACCGTGTCGCTTTATAAGGTCGTGCGCGCGGCAGTGGCCGCGCGGCCCGACCGCTCGGAGATCGTCGTGGACCGGGGCAACTTCCCCTCGGACCGCTACCTCGTCGAGGGCATCGCGGCCGAGACGGGCCGCACGCTCGTCTGGATCGACCCGGATCCCGAGTCGGGCGTGACCCCGGATCAGGTCGCGTCGGCGGTCGGGGAGCGCACGGCGGCGGTCATCCTGAGCCACGTCGCCTACCGCTCGGCCTACATCGCCGACATGGCGGCGATCACGCGGGTGGTGCACGAGGCGGGCGCGCTCGTCGTGTGGGACCTGTGCCACTCCGTCGGCGCCGTCCCGATCGAGCTCGACGCGCTCGGGGTCGACTTCGCCGCAGGGTGCACGTACAAGTACGTCGGCGGCGGCCCCGGCTCACCGGCCTTCCTCTACGTCGCGAAGCGGCATCTTGACGACGCGACGCAGCCCATCCAGGGGTGGATGGGCGTGCGCGACTCCTTTGCCATGGGGCAGGGATACGAGCCGGCCGACGGGATCCGCCGGTTCATCAGCGGGACCCCGCCGATCCTCGGCATGGTCCCCATGGAGTCCATGCTCGACCTCATCGAGCGCGCGGGCATCGAGGCGATCCGCGAGAAGTCAATCGCGCTGACCGAGTTCGCCATCGCTCTCGCCGACGAGCTGCTCGCCCCGCACGGCGTGACGCTTTCCTCGCCCCGCGACCCCGCGGTGCGCGGGGGGCACGTGACGATCGACCACCCCGCCTTCGCCGGGATGATGGACGACCTGTGGCACCGCGGGGTCATCCCCGACTTCCGCCCGCCGTCGGGCATCCGACTGGGGCTTTCGCCGCTGTCGACCTCGTTCACCGAGGTGGACGACGCCATCCGCACCATCGCCATGATGCTGGAGGAGCGCTCGTGAACCTGGATCAGCTGGAGCCGGAGCCGCAGCTCCTGCGCCAGACGTTCGGCCTGTTTCCCTCGGCCGTCGCCTGTATCGGAGCGATCGTGGACGACGAGCGCGAGGCGCTCGTCGCGTCGAGCTTCTCCGTGGGCGTGTCGATGGATCCGCCCCTCGTGTCCTTCGCCGTGCAGAACACGTCGACGACGTGGCCGCGCGTGCGCACCGGCGAGCGCATCGGTGTCTCGCTGATGGCGACGGAGCACGCGGACATCTGCCGCCAGATCGCGTCGCGCGACAAGGCCCGCCGATTCGATGGCGTCGAGACCCACGACGCGGATTCCGGCGCGCTGTTCCTCACGGGCGCGCCCGTGTGGCTGCAGTGCACGGTGTACTCGGAGGTGCCGGCCGGCGATCACCACCTCGTGCTCCTCCGCGTCGAGCACCTCGGGTTGAACCCCGCCCTGAGCCCGCTCATCTTCCACCAGTCGGCGTTCACGAGCGTGAAGTGACCTCCGTCCTCGACCGCGTCGCGCGCGCGCCGGATCGCGTCATCGTCGGGACGGAGACCGCGGGCGACGCCACCGACCTCTACCTGCCGCGGGGCGAGCGGCGCGGATCCGTCGTGCTCGTGCACGGCGGATTCTGGCGGGCGGCCTACGACCGCACGCACCTGCGCCCCCTGGCGGCGGCGCTCGCGGATCGCGGCTGGGTCGTCCTCGTCCCCGAGTACCTCCGCGTGGGACAGGCGGGCGGCGGCTGGCCGGGATCCGCGCGGGACCTCGAGCGCGTGACGCGGCGCGCCGCGGGCGTGTGCGGCGTGGACCTCGCCGCGGCGCGGCTCGTCGGGCACTCCGCCGGCGGCCACCTCGCCCTCATCGTCGCCGACGCGCTCGGCGTGGAGCACGTGGTGTCGCTCGGTGGGGTGCTGGACCTCCAGGCCGCGCATCGCGATCGCCTGTCGAACGACGCGGCCGGCGCATTCGTCGGGCGCTCGGGCGACATGGCACAGGCGGATCCGATGTGTCGCGCGGTGCCGCGCGCGGGCGTCCATGTCCTCCATGGCGCCGACGACCGGGAGGTGCCGGCGGCGTACGCGCGCGCCTACGCGGCGCGCGATCCGCGGATCCGGATCCGGATCCTCCCGGGCACGGGCCACTACGAGCTGATCGACCCGCGCGACGCCGCGTTCGCGACGCTCCTCGAGGCGCTCGACTCCTGACAGTCGCTCTCCAGGTCGATCTCGGCTAGACTGTTCAGGTTGTCTGTCGCGATCCGACTCCGGAAGATGCGGCGGACACGTGCAACACACCCTCCTGACGTCGGGAAATGCCCGGCGTCCGTTCGAGTCCGAAGGAGGTGGGACAGTGACGCACACGCACCAGTACGAGATGATGGTCATCATCGACGCGGCGGTCGACGAGCGCCAGGTTCCCGCGTACCTCGACAAGTACCTCAAGGTCATCACCGACTCTGAGGGCACGATCGAGAACGTGGACATCTGGGGCAAGCGCAAGTTCGCCTACGAGATCCAGAAGAAGAACGAGGGCATCTACGCCGTCGTGAACTTCACCGCCACGAGCGAGGCGACGCAGGAGATGGACCGTCAGCTCGGTCTCGCCGACGACGTCGTTCGCACCAAGATCCTCCGCGCGGAGGAGGCCATTGCGATGGTCGCGTCCGAGGCCAAGCGGGCCGAGGCGAAGGCCGCGCGCAAGACGGCGGCGAAGGCCTAAGGTCGGAGCATGGCAGGCGAAACCGTCATCACCGTCGTAGGCAATCTGACCGCCGACCCCGAGCTGCGCTACACGCAGTCCGGCGTCCCCGTGGCGAATTTCACGATCGCTTCGACCCCGCGCACGTTTGACCGCGCGTCGGGCGAGTGGAAGGACGGCGACGCCCTGTTTCTCCGGGCCAGCGTCTGGCGCGACTTCGCCGAGCACGTCGCGGGTTCGCTGACGAAGGGCATGCGCGTCATCGCGCAGGGCAACCTCCGTCAGCGCAACTACGAGACGCGCGAGGGCGAGCGTCGCACGTCGATCGAACTGGACGTCCAGGAGATCGGCCCGTCGCTGCGCTACGCCACAGCTCAGGTCACCCGCGCCGCCTCGAGTGGAAACTTCGGCGGCGGCAACAACGCCGGCCAGGTTTCCGGCGGCGGATACGGCGGCCAGCAGCAGCGCCCGCAGCAGCAGGCATCGGATGAGCCCTGGGCGACGCCCGGCTCGACCGGCGCCGACGCGTGGAGCACCCCGGGGTCGTTCTCGGACGACACCCCGTTCTAAATTCTTCTTTTTCGTAAGGACCCATCATGGCTGGAAAGTCAAGCGGCGACCGCCGCAAGCCGCGCAAGGGTGGCAAGAACGCCGCCCCGGCGAAGCACATCCGGGTCGGCGTCATCGACTACAAGGATGTCGCGACCCTTCGCAAGTTCATCTCGGAGCGTGGCAAGATCCGCGCCCGTCGTATCACCGGTGTCTCGGTGCAGGAGCAGCGCCTCATCGCGCGCGCGATCAAGAACGCGCGCGAGATGGCCCTTCTTCCGTACGCGGGCGCGGGCCGCTAAGGAGATCCCATGTCGAAGCTGATTCTCACGCATGAGGTCGACGGCCTGGGTAGCGCCGGAGACGTGATCGAGGTCAAGGACGGGTACGCCCGTAACTACCTCATCCCCCAGGGGTTCGCCGTGGCGTGGACCCGTGGTGGCGAGAAGCAGGTCGCGCAGATCCGCGCCGCCCGCAAGGCTCGCGCCATCGCGACCCACGAGGAGGCCGAGGCGCTCAAGCAGTCGCTCGAGCAGGCTCGCGTCAAGGTGTCGGCGAAGGCCGGCGCCGAGGGCCGCCTCTTCGGCTCGATCAAGCCCGCCGACATCGTCGCCGCCGTGTCCGCGGCCGGCCTCGGCGAGCTGGACAAGCGCAAGGTCACGATCCCCTCGGCCATCAAGGCCACGGGTGACCACGAGGCGCTCGTTCGCCTGCACGAGGACGTGACCGCGGTCATCTCCCTGCAGGTCGTCGCGCTCAAGAAGTAACGCGCACCGCATTCGAGAAGGCGTCGTTCCGCCCCGTGCGGGACGGCGCCTTTTCGTGCCCGAAACATGGGTGAAACCGTGAGGTTCATCCACATGCCGCCGGGCGTGTTCAAGTCTCAAGCCCGGCTTTAACCACACTTCTGTCCACAGGGTGTGGGAAGAAGAAAAGCCTGTTCAGAGGCGCGAAATTCGGATCCGCTCCGCCCTCTCCCCACATTCTCCACAGGCACAGTCCACAGGTTCTGCGGCGTTTTACCCAGGACTCTCCACAGAGTTATCCACAGGGTGGATTGAGCGCACGGGGAGGGCCTCGTAGGCTCGCGTTTCGGCGCCCGCAGCGGCGCCGTTCGGATGTCGGGGGTGCCTGCTGGAATGGTCCTCGCGCGCGGGTGCGCGGGCAGGCGAGCGATCCGAGAAGGCGAGAGGGGAAGTCCGTGTCGATCAACGAGGTGGTCACCGAGCGACTGGGCCGTTCCGGCCGCGAGGCCGAGCGCACGCCGCCGCACGACCTGCTCTCCGAGCAGTCGACGCTCGGCGGCATGCTGCTGTCGAAGGACGCCGTCGCCGACGTGGTCGAGACGCTGCGCGGCACCGACTTCTACATCCCGAAGCACGAGCTGATCTTCGAGGCGATCCTCTCCCTCTACTCGCACGGCGAGCCGACCGACGTCATCGCGGTCACCGACGAGCTGATCAAGACGGGCGACCTGCAGCAGGCCGGCGGTGCCGACTACCTGCACTCGCTGACCTCGATCGTGCCGACGGCGGCCAACGCCGGCTACTACGCGTCGATCGTGCAGGAGCGCGCGCTCCTGCGCCGCCTCGTCGACGCGGGCACGCGCATCGTGCAGATGGGGTACGACGGGCAGGGCGAGGCCGTCGAGCTCGTCAACCAGGCGCAGGCCGAGATCTACGGCGTGACGGGGCAGGAGCAGTCGGAGGACTACGTTCCCCTCGAGATCGCCGTGTCGGCGGCGATCGACGAGATCGAGATGGCCAAGGGCCGCGACGGCGAGATGACGGGCGTGCCCACGGGCTTCGCCGAGCTCGACGGCCTGACGAACGGCCTGCACGCGGGCCAGATGATCGTCGTGGCCGCGCGCCCCGCCATGGGTAAGTCGACGCTCGCGCTCGACTTCGCGCGCGCCGCCGCCATCAAGCACGACCAGCCCGCGATCTTCTTCTCGCTCGAGATGGGCAAGACCGAGATCGCGATGCGCCTGCTGAGCGCCGAGGGCCAGATCCCGCTGCAGAAGCTCCGCAAGGGCGATCTCGACTCGCGCGACTGGACGACCCTCGCCTCGACCCGCGGGCGGATCAACGACGCGCCCCTGTACGTCGACGACAGTCCCAACATGACGCTCGTGGAGATCCGCGCGAAGTGCCGCCGGCTCAAGCAGCGCGTGGGCCTGAAGATGATCATCATCGACTACCTGCAGCTCATGACGAGCGGCAAGCGCGTCGAGTCGCGCCAGCAGGAGGTCTCGGAGTTCTCTCGCGCGCTGAAGCTCATGGCGAAGGAGCTGCAGGTGCCCGTCATCGCGCTGTCGCAGCTCAACCGTGGCCCCGAGCAGCGCCAGGACAAGCGCCCGATGGTGAGCGACCTGCGCGAGTCGGGTTCGATCGAGCAGGACGCCGACATGGTGATCCTCCTCCACCGCGACGAGGTCTACGACAAGCAGACCCGCCCCGGCGAGGCCGACCTGATCGTCGCCAAGCACCGCAACGGCCCCACGGCCGACATCTCGGTTGCCTTCCAGGGCCACTACAGCCGCTTCCACGACATGGTCCACATGGACGGCGGCGGGTTCGGGGACGAGTAGGGGCGGTTACTGATCGGGGTGGACCTTATGTTCGCGGGCGCAGTTACTCATAATTCTTGACGCGAAAATTATGAGTAACTCCGTCGACCGGGAGTATGGCGCCGATCTGCACCCGGCGGCGAATGCGCGCATCGGCGCTGGTATTCCGCCGTGTGTTACCCGTGGCACGATCTACGTATGGCTGGCTCAATTCATGCGCACATTGTCGAGGGGACCCGAATTCGGGTTGAGGTAGTTTCGGATCAAGGCGCTCGGTTGGGCATCAGCGGCGACGTCTTCGAGGCGGAGCCGCACCTGGAGGATGACGGGCCGCTCGCACACAACGTCGCGCTCGTGCACAACCTGTGGGCGTACGGCAAGAGCTGGTACGCCGCCAGCACCGTCTCGAATGAGGACGCCTTGCGCCTCGATTCGGCCGACGCGCAGAAGGCCGCGCTCAAGCTCGTAGATCGGGCACGGAGCGAGGCGAAGAAGCAATCGGCGTCCTTCGCCAAATTGGCGCAATGGATCGCGGATGTCGCCGATGACGTCTCGCTACTCGATGTGGAACATGCATGGTGCTCGTCCTGCTTCTTCGAGACGGAGCACCGCAAGTCGAATCGTCCGGTCGGGCAGGTCGCCGTCTATGTGTGCCAGGGATGCGGTGCGGCAACGCTGCCGTGCGTTGCGCCCGGATGCCGGAACATGGCTGTGCGGGATCGGGGAGGCGTGCGGATCCCGCGGTTTTGCGCGGAACACCGGCGCGACATCCCCGGCTTCGAGAAGGCGCAGAAGACCTTCGGTGCGCTTCACGATTACGAGGAGTACCTGAAGTACGAGAAGCCCGACCTGGCGCGGGCTTCTCAGATCGTCGTGGGTAGCGCGGTGGTGGCGGGAGTGGCCCTCCCTCTCGCCTTCCTGGCCGCGCCAGCTATCGGTGGCGCGCTCGGCTCGCTCGGGATGTTCGGCGGCTATGCCGGCGCGGCGGCGACGTCCCACGGCCTGGCCATGCTGGGTGGTGGGACGATCGCGGCGGGCGGCCTTGGCATGGCCGGAGGAACGGCCGTCGTGACCGCGGTGGGCGGCGCGGTGGGCGGCGCACTGGGAGCCTCAGTATCGACGGCCTATTTGCGCGAGGACAAGTCGTTCGGCATCGAGCTCCTGCGTCCTGGGGCAGGTGGTGTGCCGGTGCTTGTGGCGAACGGGTTCCTCACGGGAGGCGCGGGCGAGAGATGGGGCGGTTGGAAGGACGTGGTCGACGCGCGTTATCCCGACTCGCCTGTCTACCGCGTGCGATGGGGCGCAAAGGAACTGAAGGACCTCGGCGCCTTCGTGGGCAATGCCGCTGCCTCGACATCCGGCACGGTGGCGGCGCGGGCCGCGGCGATGCACGCGACGAAGGCGGGTGCGCGTCTCCTGGGGAACCTTGTCGGGCCTGCCCTTGTCGCCGCGGAGCTCGCGAAGAATCCTTGGCATGTCGCCAAGAGCCGCGCGGACAAGACAGGTGTCATCCTCGGCGACCTGTTGGCGCGCACCGACGCCGAATCGTACGTGCTTGTCGGCCACAGCCTCGGTGCCCGCGTCATGGCTGTTGCTGCGGAGACCCTCGGAACGAAGCCGGGTGGTCCCCGAATTCAGGCCGCGCACCTCCTTGGTGCGGCGATGGGCGCGCGCGGAAACTGGGATGCGCTGACCGCGGCGGTGGATGATCGTGTCTATTGCTACTTCTCGACAAACGATCGGGTGCTGAACTACCTGTATCGCACGGCGCAGGCGGGCGAGGTCGCGGCCGGATCGTCAGGATTCCAACCGGCGTCGAGCAAGATCGAGAACGTGGACGTCTCCGACGAGGTTTCCACGCACTCGGACTACCTGACTCACGTGGCCATGAAGTAGGCCCCGCCCCTACCCCCGCCGGATCCGCTTCGTCGCCATCTCGCGGATGACGGATCCGGCGCTGGGGCCGAGGTCTTCCCACGCGTCGCCGACGCGGGCGAGGTCGAGCTTGCCGGCCTGCACGCGCTCGCACACCCGCACCCACGCCTCGCCCATCGCGTAGGTGAGCGCGAAGGCGACGGAGCTGCCGATGACGCTACCCGCGCCCGGGATGAGCTTGAGGAAGCTGCGCGCGAGCGCCTGGCCCGTGATCTGCGCCGACAGCTGCGCGATCGTCGACGTCGACAGCATGGACGTGAGCTTCAGGTCGTAGACGGCCGCGATCTTCGCCATCATCGTCACCTGGATCGGCGCCAGGGCGGTCGCATCCGCGACGGGGAGGGGAACCGCGGTCGCTGCGGCAGCGGAAGCCGCCGCAGCAGCGATGATGGGCCGGGCCATCTTGCGCTTCCAGGGGAGGTTGAGTCGCTGAGCCACGCGAAACGCGTCCTTCTCGTCTTCCGGCGAGAGGGCGAGCGTCTCGGCCACGAGCTCACCGAGCCCAGGCCCCGCGCCCTTTCCGTGCGGCCCGTGCGCGGCGGTGGGGATGACGGCGTGCACCGGGAGGGGGATCCGGTTGCCGTCGTGATCGCGCGGATCCACGAGCCAGTCGCGAAACTCCGCCACGTCGCGCGGGAGGCGAACGGATCCGGTCACCGGGTGGCGCGAGAACTCCACCTTGGTCAGGACGAGGATGACGGGGAGCCCGGCTGCGTCGAGCTCGCGGATCATCGCGACGTCGGCGTTCGTCAGGCGGTCGGCGCGGGCGGCGACGCAGTACCAGACGACGGAGATCTGCTCCTCCGCGGGCCGGGCCGCGATCCGCGCGAGGTGTCCGCGCAGCGCCTCGGCCGGCGACGTGGCCGTCCCGATCTCGAAACCCTCGACGTCCCAGATCCCCAGCACGTCGTCGTGGTAGTAGTGCACGCCCTCCGTCACGGGCAGCCCCTTGCCCACGCGGGCGAGATCGCGGCCGAACACCGCGTTGACGAGGGAGGACTTGCCCACCCCCGTGCCGCCGACGACGGCGAGGTTGAAGCGCCCGTAGCGCCGGCGGGCCTTGTCGTGCGCGTCGACGAAGGCCTCGTTCGTGTCGTTCATGGCACCCCCGGTCCGCAACCTATCGCGCCCGACGGGCGTCAGCCGAGACGCGCGATGAACTCGTCGGCCATGTCCAGCTGCCGCGCCAGCTTCGCGCGGCGCTCGCGCGCGTCCTCGCGGAAGCGCTCGAGCGCGGCCGGGGCGTCCGGATCCGTGCCGTCGACGGCCGCCAACAGCGCCGCCATCTCCTCGAGCGAGTACCCGAGGGGCTTCATGCGCCGGATGACCAGCAGCCGGTCGAGGTCGCCCTCGCTGTACTGGCGGAAGCCGCCCTCCGACCGCCCCGACGGCTTGACGAGGCCGACCTCGTCGTAGTGCCGGATCGTGCGCAGCGAGAGCCCCGTGCGCTCCGCGAGCTCGCCGATGTGCATGAGGGGCGCGTCGGTCATGGCTCTCCCGTCGACGGGTCGTCGTTCAACCCTACCCTTACGTTACGGTAGGGTTGAACCGGTCCGATCGGACCACGCCCCATTCTTCCGCGCCGACCTGAGCCGCCGGTGCGCGCTGCCGAGGAGCCGCATGACCGCCGTCACTCCCGCGCAGGATCCGTCCTCGCGCTACCGCATCGAGCCGACCGTCCTGCAGGCGCTGCGGAGCCCGCGGATCCTCACGCGCGAGGTGCTCGCGGGCCTCGTCGTCGCGATCGCCCTGATTCCCGAGGCGATCGCCTTTTCCATCATCGCGGGGGTGGATCCGCGGGTCGGGCTGTTCTCCTCCTTCGTCATGGCCGTCACGATCGCGTTCGCGGGCGGGCGTCCCGCGATGATCTCGGCCGCGACGGGCGCCGTCGCGCTCGTGGTCGCCCCGGTCGTGCGGGACTACGGGCTCGAGTACCTCCTCGCGACCGTGATCCTCGGCGGGCTCATCCAGGTCGTCCTCGGGCTCGTCGGCGTCGCGAAGCTCATGCGCTTCATCCCCCGCTCCGTCATGGTCGGGTTCGTGAACGCGCTCGCGATCCTTATCTTCTCCGCGCAGGTGCCGGAGCTGATCGGCGTGCCGTGGCTCGTGTACCCCCTGTTCGCGGTCGGGCTCGCCGTGATCCTCCTCTTGCCGCGCCTGACGAAGGTCGTGCCCGCGCCGCTCGTGGCGATCGTGCTCGTCACCGCCGTCGTCGTCGCGATGGGCATCGACGTGCCGACGGTGGGCGACAAGGGCGCGCTGCCCGACAGCCTGCCCGCGTTCCTCTTCCCCGACGTCCCGCTCACCCTCGAGACGCTCCGGATCATCGCCCCCTACGCCCTCGCGATGGCGGTCGTGGGGCTGCTCGAATCCCTCATGACCGCGAAGCTCGTCGACGAGATCACCGACACGCACTCCCGCAAGCCGCGCGAGGCGGTCGGGCAGGGGGTTGCCAACGTGCTCTCCGGCCTGTTCGGCGGCATGGGCGGCTGCGCCATGATCGGCCAGACGATGATCAACGTGAAGGCCTCGGGGGCGCGCACGCGGATCTCCACCTTCCTCGCCGGCGTGTTCCTCCTCCTTCTCGTCGTGGTCTTCGGCGACGTCGTCGCGCTCATCCCGATGGCGGCGCTCGTGGCCGTCATGGTCGTCGTCTCGGCCTCCACGTTCGACTGGCACAGCGTCCGCCTCTCGACCCTCCGGCGCATGCCGAAGAGCGAGACCGCGGTCATGGTCATCACGGTCGCGGCGACGGTGTGGACCCACAACCTCGCCGTCGGCGTCGTCCTCGGCGTGCTCGCCGCGATGGTCCTCTTCGCCCGCCGCGTCGCGCACTTCGTCACCGTGACCCGCGAAGCCTCCGCGGAGGAAGCCCGCTACGCGGTCGTGGGCGAGCTATTCTTCGCCTCGAGCAACGACCTCACGACGCAGTTCGCCTACGCGGAGGACCCGGATCGGGTCGTCATCGACATGTCGCGGTCGCACGTCTGGGACGCCTCGACCGTCGCCGCGCTCGACGCCGTCGTCACGAAGTACGCCGCCCACGGCAAGACGGCCGTGATCGAGGGCATGGACGGCGCGCCCGGCGACCTCCACCGCCGCCTCTCGGGCGGCCTCGGCGGCGGCGAGGGCTGAGCCGCCCCGGCGCGGATCCGCCCTGCGGGGGAGGCGCGCGCGGCACCCTCCGCGAGACGATGGCACCGTGAACGCCACCGACCTGTTCTCCCCGCACGACGCCCGACCGGGGATCCCGCCCGCGCGCGTGCCGTGGATCCCGGTCGCGGCCTTCCTCGCGATCGCGGCGGGCCTCGGCTGGCTCGTGTGCCTGCCGCTCTGGCTCGGCGACGGGCTGGGCTCGCCCCTGTTCCCCGTGTGCGCCGCGGTTCTTATGGCGACGCCGACGCTCGCGGCGCTCGCGGTGACTTTCGCGACCGTGCCCCGCGGATCCCGCGCCCGCTATCTCGGGCTGATCCCGTTCCGCCCGGTGGGGCGGAAGATCGCGCTGTTCCTCTTCGCGCCCGTCGCGCTGTTCGCGATCGCCTTCGGTGCCATGGCGCTCGCCCATCTCGCCGGCTGGTCGCCGATCGATCCCGGCATGACCGCGCTCGCCGCGCAGCTCCAGGCGATCGGCGGGCCCGACACCCTGACGTTCGTCGTCGTGCAGTTCGTCCTCGCGCCCGTGGCGATCGTGCAGGCGACCGTGCTCGCCTTCGGCGAGGAGCTCGGCTGGCGCGGCTACCTCACGACCGCGCTCGCCCCACTGGGGTTCTGGCCGTCCGCCGCGATCATCGGTGTCGTCTGGGGGCTGTGGCACGCCCCCGTGATCCTCCTCGGTTACAACTTCGCGCGCCCCGACGCCGGCGGGCTCGCCCTCATGTGCGTGTTCACGCTGCTCGTCGGCGTGCTGCTGCAGTGGACGCGCTACGCCACGCGCAGCGTGTGGCCCGCCGCCGTCGCGCACGGCGCGCTCAACACCGCCTTCGCGTACCCGCTGTGGTGGGCGAGCGCGGGCGCGGATCCGTTGTGGGGATCCGCCGTCGGGATCCCGGGGTGGATCCTCCTGGCCGCAACGATCGTCATCCTCGTCCTCACGCGCGCGTTCCGCCCCGCGCCCGACTGGACGCCGCGGCCGGACCCCCGGGCCGCCGGCGCCTGAACCGTTCCGGCGGGGGAGGCGGATCCGCCGTGCGGGGGAGGCGGTCCCCTGCGCGGCCGGGTGGACTGGTCACATGATCGAATCGCTCCAGTCGTTTACCGAATCCCTCCCCCCGGCCGTGCAGTGGCTGGGACTGATCCTGCTCGGGGCGATCCCCTTCGTGGAGTCGTACGCGGGGTCGTTCGTCGGGGTGCTGGCGGGGATCCCGCCCGTCGTGGCCGTGGCGGCGGCGGTCCTCGGCAACGTCATCTCCATGACGATCTTCGTGCTGTCGGCGCACGGTATCCGCTCCGCCGCGACCCGGAACCAGGAGCCGAAGGAGCTGAGCCCGCGCCGCCAGAAGCTCAAGGCGCGCTTCGATCGCTATGGCGTTGCGGGCGTGAGCCTGCTGGGCCAGCTCGTCCTCCCCAGCCAGATCACCTCCGCGATCATCGTGGGGTTCGGGGCGCCGAAGAACCGCGTGATCTTCTGGCAGGTCATCTCGATCGTGCTGTGGGGCGTCCTGTTCGCGGGCCTCGCGCTCGCGGGCGTGCAGATTGCGGGGCGCTTCTGACGCGTCAGAGCGGCTCGCCCGGGATCGCCGCGTAGGCGGCGCGGAGCGTGTCGAACGCCGGGTGATCGGTCGGCCACGAGACCCCGTCGATCGACGCGATCGGCCGGACGCCGACGCCCGAGCTCGTCGCGAACGCGGCCTCCAGCGTGCCGAGCCGCTCGAGGCCGACGGGCTCGACGCGGCCGCCCGCGTGCGCCTCGAGGAGCGCGCGGGTGACGCCGGGGAGCGCGTCGCCCGACGCCCACACGATCTCCCCGCCCGCGACGACGCCCACGTTCCACGTCGGGCCCTCGGCGAGGCGACCCCACGGATCCACGAAGATCGCGTCGTCGAACCCCGCGCGCTGCGCGAGCCGGCGCTGGCGCAGCGCCGCGAACAGCCCGGTGTGCTTGATGCGCGGCTCCTGACGCCCGAACGGCGCGGACCGCAGCCGGAGCGGCGCGGGGGCGTGCGCGAGGGCGGGGCGCGGGGTGACGAGGATCCGCGGGTGCGCGTCGGCGCCCGGCCGCACGAGCGTGAGCGCGGGGTCGAACAGCGTGATGCGCGCGACCACGCGCTCCGGCTCGTCGGCGATCGCGGAGCGGATCCGGTGCCGCACGAGATCCAGGTCGAGGTCGACGTCGAAGACCTCCCGGGTGTCGCCCGCGAGCCGGTCGAGGTGGAGGCCGAGGCCCCGCACGCGCCCCGCGTCGACGTCGATCGTCGTGAAGTGCCCGAAGCCGAGGAGGGCGAGGGGAGCGAGGTCGGCCGGATCCGCCGGCGCACCGTCGAGCTGCTGCATGCCCCCAGTGTGCCGCGTGGACGGCGGATCCGCGGGCGGCGGGGGAGAATGGGCGGATGACCGACGCGACCGCCCCGCCCCGGGTGCTCATCGTCGACAACTACGACTCGTACACCGGCAGCGTCGAACAGCTCGTCTGGGCCGAGACGGGCGCGCGGCCGACCCTCGTCCAGAACGACGCCGTCGACCCGGCGCGCCTCGACTCCTTCACCCACATCGTCCTCGGCCCCGGCCCCGGGACGCCGCACGAGGCCGCCGACGTCGGCCGCGGTCTCGACGTGCTCGGCGCGGCCCGCGTGCCCGTGCTCGGCGTGTGCTTCGGGTTCCAGGCGATGGCCGTCGCGCTCGGCGGATCCGTCGTTCGCGCCCGCCCCGCGCACGGGCGGGTCGAGCGGGTGACGCACGACGGATCCGCCCTGTTCCGCGGCGTGCCCCGCACGTTCGACGCCGTCCGCTACCACTCGCTCGTCGTCGCCGAGCCGTCTCCCCTGCGGATCACCGCGCGCGCGGCCGACGGGACCCCGATGGCGGGGGAGCGGCCCGAGGCGGCGTGGTGGGGCGTGCAGTTCCACCCCGAGTCGATCGGCACGCCGGACGGGCGGCTCATGATCCGCGCCTTCCTCGCGCAGGGACGGGCCCCGCGATGACCTGGACGCTCCTCTCGGACAGCCGCCCGCTCGAGAACGCCCCCGACGCGATCTTCGCGCACCTGTATGGCGACCGGCCCGTCGCCGTCTGGCTCGACAGCGCGCAGCGCGCGTACGGCATGGGTCGCTGGTCGCTCCTGGGCGCCCCGGAGACCCCGCGCGACGACGTCATCCGGGCGGACGACGACGCGGTCTGGGACGCGCTCGCGGCGGCCGTGACCGCCCACCCCGTCGCGCCCGCCGGTCTCCCGTTCGCGGGCGGGTACGTCGGATCCGTCGGGTACGGCGCGAAGGCGATCGGCACGGGGGAGCGGGGCCCGGGCCCCGCCGCCGAGCTCGTCCACCTCAGCCGCTTCCTGCTGATCGACCACGAGGAGGGGCGGATCCACGCGGTCGCCGTCGGCCCGGAGGCCGAGGCGCGCGAGGCCGGCGCCTGGGTCCGGCGCGCGCTCGAGGAGGCGGGCCGGGCGCCGGACCTCGCGGATCCGCCCCTGCCGGACCCCGCCGGCCCGGCCTCGGTGAGCGTGAGCCGCGCGGGCTACGTCGCGGACCTCGCGCGCGTGACGGGCTGGCTCGAGGCGGGCGACTCGTATGAGGCCTGCTACACCTACGCCCTCACGTTCCCGTTCGCAGGCGACGGGTTTGCGGCGTACCGCCGCCTCCGCCGCGGCAACCCCGCCCCCTATGCGGCCTACCTCCGGCTTTCGGGCCGCGAGGTGCTCTCGTGCTCGCCGGAGCGCTTCCTCGCCGTCACCCCGGGCGGCCGCGCCGAGACGAAGCCCATCAAGGGCACGGCCCGGCGCGATCCGGATCCGGCGCGCGACCGGGCGGTGGCCAACGCGCTCGCCGCGGATCCGAAGACCCGCGCCGAGAACCTCATGATTGTCGACCTGCTGCGCAACGACCTCGGCCGGATCAGCGCGCCCGGATCCGTCGAGGTTCCGCGGCTCATGGCGGTCGAGAGCTATGCCACGGTGCACCAGCTCGTGACGAGCGTGACCGCCCAGCTCCTGCCGCGGGAGGCGGCCGGCGTCCGCGCGGCCGAGGCGCTGTTCCCGCCCGGATCCATGACGGGTGCCCCTAAGCGGCGCACGGTCGAGCTGCTCGACCGGCTCGAGAGCGCCCCGCGCGGGGCGTATGCGGGCGCGATCGGGTTCTTCTCGCGCTGCGGATCCGTCGACCTGTCGGTCGTCATTCGCACGGCCGTCCTCGCGGGCGGAACCGCCACGATCGGCACGGGCGGCGCGATCACGATCGACAGCGACGCGGAGGCGGAGGCCGACGAGACGATCGCGAAGTCCGAGGCCGTGCTCCGGGCGTTCGGCCGCACGCACCCCTGGGCCTGAGGCGCTACGCGACGGGCGCGGCCTCCGCGGTCCGGGCGTCGCGCGGGGCGGCACCCGCCGCGCGAGCGCCGCGGGCCGGGCGAGTGGCCCACACCTGGCCGCCGATCACCGCCGCCATCGCGAGCGCGAAGCCGGCCGCCTGCGCGGGGGTGAACGTCTCGCCGAGGATCCCGACCCCGATGGCGGCGGCCACGAGCGGCGACAGCGCGGGGAGCAGCCCCGACGCCGCGATCGGCAGCCTCTGCACGCCGCGGAACCACAGCGTGTAGGCGACGAGCCCGCCGACGAGCGCGAGCCACGCGTAGCCGACGACGCCCCGCGCGCCGATCGCGCTCGGCATCTCGTCGAACGCGAGCGTGAGGGGGACGAGGACGATCCCGCCCGTCGTGAGCTGCCAGCCCGCGAATCCCAGGGCGCCCACGCCCGCGGGCCGCCCCCACTTCTTCGTCAGGACCGTGCCGAGCGCCATGACCGTCGTGCCGCCGACCGCCGCCGCCAGCCCGATCGGGTCGAGGCCCGCCGCCGGGCCGAGCGCGACGAGCGCGACGCCCACGGCCCCCGCGATCGCGATGGCGAGCGAGGAGGGGCGGATCCGCTCGTGCAGCACCGGCCCGCCGAGGAGGATGGCCACGAGAGGCCCGAGCCCCGCCGCGGCCGCCGCGACGCCGCCCGGGAGGCGCTCGGCCGCGACGAACAACAGGGGGAAGAACAGCCCGATGTTCAGGGCGCCGAGCGCGAACGCGCGCCCCCACCAGCGGCCGCGCGGGAGGCTCCGCGACAGGGCGATCGCGACAAGGCCCGCCGGCAGCGCGCGCACGAGCGCGGCGACGTACGGGTGCCCGGGCGGCAGCAGCTCCGTCGTGACGGCGTAGGTCGTGCCCCACGTGGCGGTCCCGAAGGCGGCGAGGAGGAGCGTGGCGGTCCGGTGCATGTCTCTAGGCTCGCGTCGCGCGACTCATGAGTCCAACGCATTCTTGTCATCCGCATCATGAACGCGGATCATGGATCCGTGGAACTGCAGCATCTTCGGTACGTGCTCGCGCTCGCGGAGCACGGATCCTTCACCCGCGCGGCCGCGGCGTGCCACGTCACGCAGTCGGCGCTGAGCCACCAGATCGCCGCGCTCGAGGCCGAGCTCGGCGCGCGCCTGTTCACCCGCGGCGCACGGGAGGCGCGCCCGACGGAGGCGGGCCGGGCGCTCCTGCCGCACGCGTCGGCGGCGCTCGCGGCGGTGCGCCGGGCGCGCGACGATGTGGCCGCGGCGCAGGGCGTCGTGCGCGGCACGCTGCGGATCGGCGTGATCCCGACGACCGTGGCGGTCGACATCCCGCAGGCGGTGCGCGCCTTCCGCGCGCGGCACCCGGCCGTGCGCGCCGAGCTGTCCCTCGGCTCGAGCGACGAGATGATCGCGCAGATCGTCGGCGGCGATCTCGACGTCGCGTTCCTCGGCCTGCGCGCCGACGTCTCGCCCGCGGGCGTGGCCGCGCGCGAGCTCCGGCGCGAGCGCCTCGTGACGGTCCTCGGCCCGGGCCATCCGCTCGCGCACCGCCGGCGGCTCGCGATCGCCGAGCTGGACGGATCCGTGTTCGTCGACTTCCCGGCCGGCACCCCGGGCCGCGCGCAGACGGACCACGCGTTTGACGCGGCCGGGATCCGCCGCGACATCGCGTTCGAGGCCTGGCACGCCGATCACATCCTCGGCCTCGTCGCGGCGGACCTCGCGGTCGCGATGCTCGCCCCGGCCGTGGCGGAGGGCGCCCCCGGCGTCGTGGCGATCCCGACGACGGGCGCGGCCGAGCGGGTCGAACACCTCGCCTGGCACGCGACCGACCCGAGCCCCGCCGCCCGGGCCTTCGTCGCGCTGGTCGGATAATGGGTCCGTGCCGCTCGAGATTCGCGAAGACGACCTGACCCATCCCGCGACCCGCGCCCTCGTGGCGGGGCACGTCGCGGAGATGCGGGCCGGATCCGCCCCCGAGCTCGTGTACGCGTACGACCTCGAGCGGCTCCTCGCGCGCGGCGTGACGCTGTGGTCCGCGTGGGACGGCGACGCCCTCGCCGGGGTCGGCGGGCTTGCGGAGATCGGGCCCGGCCGCGGCGAGCTGAAGTCGTTCCGGACGCACGCCGACCACCTCGGCCGCGGCGTCGGACGGCGGATCCTCCGGCACGCGCTCGCCGAGGCGCGGGCCCGCGGCTATGCGTCGGTGTGGCTCGAGACGGGCACCGCCCCGTCGTTCGACGCCGCCCGGCACCTGTACGGCAGCGAGGGCTTCGTCCCGTGCGCCGCCTTCGGCGACTACGTCGACAACCCGCTGTCCCACTTCATGCGGCTCGACCTCGGCTGACGCGCGCGCCGGCCCCCGGAGTTGACGGATCCGGGGGCGTCCGGTGGGGTGGACGGATGAACCACAGGCGCGTGTCGTTGGGAATCGCCGGGGAGCTCGGCGCGAAGAAGGCGGCCGCGCTCGCGCCCCGCCTCGAGGAAGCGGGCTTCCGGACCCTCTGGATCAACGAAACCCCCGGGACGAACGCGCTCGAGGTCGCCGCGGCGGCCGCGCGCGAGACGGAGAGCCTCCGCGTCGCGACGGGCGTCATCCCGATCGACCGCCGCTCGGTCAGCGAGCTGCTCGACGATCTCGATCGCCTCGATCTCCCGACGGACCGGCTGACCCTCGGCATCGGATCCGGCCAGATGCGCCGCGGCGCGCTCGCGGCGGTCGAGCAGACCCTCGCCGAGCTGCGCGCGGGCACCGATGCGCGGCTCGCGCTCGGCGCGCTGGGGCCGCGCATGCGCGAGCTCGCGGCGCGGCACGCCGACGCCCTCGTGCTCAATTGGCTGACGCCCGAGGCGGCCCGGGAGCAGTCCGAGGCCTTCCACGCCGTCCAGCCCGCCGGGGAGGTCGTCCTGTACGCGCGGACGAACGCGGATCCGTCTGCCCGGGCTCGCCTCGAGGAGGAGGCCGACCGGTACGGCGGCTACCCGGCGTACGCCGCCCACTTCGCCCGGCTGGGCGTGACGGCGCGCGAGACCGTCCTGCCGCCCGAGCCCGAGGGGGAGATCGCGCCGCGCCTCGGCGCCTACACAGCGGCCGTCGATGAGGTCGTCCTGCGTGCCATCACCCCCGGCGACCGCACGGACGAGTTCCTCGCGTTCCTCCCGCTCGCGCGCGCCCGGGCCTGACGCGCGCGGGTGGACCGCGCCGCGCGGGAACGAGAAAGGGGCGGGATCCGCCGCGGATCCCGCCCCCTCGCCCCGCGCATGCGGGGCGGCGCGCGGATCCCCATATCCGCGCGGGTCTTTCTCAGCCCAGGTTGACCGCCATCTCGTTCGGCGCGGCCGGGAGGGCGTCGCTCTCGGCGAGCACCTCGCCGGTGGCGAGGTCGACCGAGACGACGCGGTCGTTGGCCACGTCGGCGACGTAGGCGACGGCTCCGTCGGTCGTCAGCGCCGGGTGCGGGTCCTGCCAGTCGGCCGGGCCCTCCCACGCGTCGATGACGGGGAACTCGTCCGTCACGTCGCCCGTGGCGGGGTCGAGCACGTGGATCGCGCCGTCGGTGCCCAGGATGTAGGCGAGGTCCTCCGGTCCGCGGACCGCGCCGCGCCAGGTGTACTCGATGCCGCCGAGGTCGGCGACCTCGTACGTGTGGGCCGCGGTGTCGATCAGCGCGACGGATCCGAGGAGGTAGCCCTCCGCGTCGGGGTCGTTCTTGTAGTCGCCGACGACGATCGGGCTCGTCTCGGAGACGTAGGCGTTGCCCATACGGCCGTACTCGTCCGGCGCCTCGAACTTCTCGAAGTCGCCGTCGTGGAACAGCAGCGCGCCGTTCTCGCAGCCGAAGATGACGGCCTCGCCGGCCGCGGTGCCCTCGCCGTGGATGCCGGGGCACGCGTCGGAGGAGGCGAGCTCGTGGAAGTGGTCGTCGTGCGGCTCGAGCGCGACGGCGCCGGAGCGGCTCGTCGCGTCGCCGACGGTCGTGACGAGGGTGCCGTCCTCGAGGACGATGGACACACCGTGGTGCGGCTCCTCCGCCTCGTAGGTGGTGGTCTCGGGGAGGGCGCCGTCCGAATCGAGCAGCGCGGTCGTGTCGAGGATCGTCGTCTCGCCCCAGCCGTCCGAGTAGAGGACGGTCTTCCCGCCGTGGCGGACGACGTGGCCCGCCGCGTCGGCGGCGATGACCGTGTCGGTGAGCTCCGGCGTGGCCGTGTCGAGGACCTGGAATCCCTCCGAGGTCGTGACGAACACGTTCCGGCCGTCGCCGACGGCGTTCAGGCGCGTGAAGTCTTCCGACGGGAACGACTCGACGACCTCAAGGGTCTCGGCGTCGAGGACGAGGACCTCGCCAGCGACCGAGACGGCGAGGCGCTCGCCGGCCGCGACGTCCGCGGCCGCGGCGGATCCGGCGTCGGCGGACCCTTCCCCGGCGGATCCGGTCGCGCAGCCGGTCGCGATGAGCGCGACGGCCGCGAGGGACGCCGCACCCGCGAGGGCGCGTGTGCTCCTGGTGAACATGGTGTTCCTTTCGTGCTGTGGGGCGCTCACGGTGCGAGGCCCTGGGCGATGCGCTCGGTGTTGGCGCGCATCATGGACAGGTAGGTGTCGCCGGTCTCGCCCGGCTCGGCGAGCGACTCGGTGAACAGCGGGGTGACGGCCACGTCGATCCCGGCCTCGGAGGCGAGCACCTCCATGAGGCGCTCGGGCTGGGATGAGTCCGCGAAGATCGTCGCGACGCCGGCCTCCTCGATCGCGCCGGCGAGGTCCGCGAGGTCCGCGGCCGACGGCGACGCGAGGGTCGTGCCGCCCGGGACGGCGGCGCCGACGACCGTGAAGTCGAAGCGCTCGGCGAGGTAGCCGAACACGTGGTGGTTCGTGACGAGCTGGCGCGCGTCGGCGGGGATCGCGGAGAACGCGGCGGCCATCTCGTCGTCGAGGTCCGCGAGCTCGGCCCGGTACGCGTCGGCGTTGTCGGCGATCGCCGCGGGATCCACGCCGTCGAGGGCCGCGACCTCCTCCTCGAGCGCGTCGACGACGTCGACCATGCGCGCCGGGTCGGTCCAGAAGTGCGGATCCGGGCCCTGCGCGTCCGCGCTCGAGTACGCGACGACCTCGATGTGGTCGCCCGCGACGAACCGGTGGGCGCCAGCGTCCTCGGCGGCGACGAGGTGCTGCTCGACGCCCTCCTCGAGCCCCAGGCCGTTCGAGACGACGAGGTCGGCGTCGTGCAGGCTCGCCGCCTCCTGCGCGGAGATCTCGAAGGAGTGCGGATCCGCGTTCGGCTTCATGAGCGTCGTCACGGTCGCCTCGTCGCCCGCGATGCGGGTGGTGACATCGCCCAGGATGTTCGTCGTCACCTGGATCTGGGGGCCGTCCCCGGCCGCGGTCGCCCCGCAGCCCGCGAGCGCGGCGGGCAGCGCGAGGGCACCGGCGACGATCGCGGCGGCGCGGCGGACCCTCCGGCCCGTCATCGCCCGACCTCGATCGCGGCGTCAGGGGCGGTGGGCGTGGCGACCTCGCGCGCGATGCGCGCGCCGTCCGCGTAGTCGATCTCGTAGACGAGCCCCGCCCCGGGCGCGGTCAGGTAGGCGCGCTCCGTGTCGACCGTGAGGGTCGCGCCGGCGGGATCCTCGACGAGCGGATCCGTGGATCCGAGCGCCTTACCCGCCTCGTCGAACACGCGCACGGCCCCCGCGGCGTCGACGGCGACGAGGTGGCCCGCCGCGTCGTCCGCGGCGACGACGCGACCGAGCTCGGCGTCGACGTCGACGTGCGTCCAGGCCGCGGCGCGGGTGTCGAGCAGCCAGACGCCCCCGTCGTCCGCGAGCGCCGCGACGGTCGGTCGGTTCTTGCGCCCCGCGAAGTCGCTCGCGAGCGCGCCGCCGTCGGGGAGCGCGACCCGCTCGATCGCGGCGTCCGCGCCCCCGCCGGTGACGATCAGCGCGCCGTCGGCGCACGCGACCGCCGTGCCGACGCGGGTCGTGACGGCGCCCGTCGGGTCGGCGCACGCGACCGTTTCTCCCGCCGCGCCGGACGCGTCGTACAGGGTGGCGGTGTCGGCGCCCGGCCCGTCAGCGACCGCGACGAGCGCGCCGTCCCCCACCGGGGCGACGACGCCGGACGTCGCGCCGGTGGAGACGCGGAAGCGCTCCGAGATCTCCCCGTCGTCGAGGGCGGTCATGTCGAGCGCGACGGCCTCGCCGGATCCGGCGAAGAAGACGCCCGTCGTGCCCGCCGAGGACAGCGGTGGCGTCGTGACGTGCGCGGCTCCGTCGCCGGGGAGGGATCCGACGACGCGGGGCTCGGCGAGGTAGTAGTGGAAGTGGTCGCCGTGGTCCCACGTCCACGCGCCGCCGTCGACGATGTCGACGCCGTCGGCGGTCGTCACGAAGGCGAACCGGCCGTCCGAGGCGACGCCGGCGGGTGCGCCGACCTGGCCCAACGCGCTCTCCTCGCCCGAGAGGAGGTCGACGAGGCCGACCTCGCCCTCGGCCGAGACGGACAGGACCCGGGACTGCGGCTCGGACATCTCTTGCGCACCGTCGACGGCGCCGTGGCCCGCGTCGGGCGCGGACGCGGGGGAGGCGGACGGGGCGGTCGCGGCGCCGGAGGCGCAGCCCGCAAGGGCGAGGGTGGCGAGGGCCGTGGCGGACAGGAGGGTGCGTCGGATCATGTGGAGCTTTCGATGCCGGGGTGTGCGGGTGCGGCTCATGCCGCGGTGACGGGGGCGGGAGTATCGGCGGGCGCGGGGGCGCCCGGGGCGTGGGTGGCGTGGGTGCGGCGGGTGCGGCGCAGCGCGGCCGACGCCGCCGCCGAGGCGCCCGCGAGGAGGATGGCGAGGCCCGCGATCGTGGGGCCCGCGGCCGTCGCGGCGTACCAGGAGATGAGGAGGCCGCCCCAGACGGCCGCGACGCCGAAGGCCGTGGCGAGCGCCATGGTCGCGGGGATCGTGCGCGTCCACCGGCCCGCGGCGACGGCCGGCGCGAGGAGCATGCCGACGACGAGGAGGGATCCCACCGCCTGGTACGACGAGACGATCGCGAGCGTGACGAGCCCCGTGAGCGCGACCTGCGCGAGGCGCGGGCGGAGCCCCAACGTCTCGGCGATGCGGGTGTCGAACGCGGCCGCGACGAACGGGCGGTGCATCGCCCAGGCGATGCCCGCCGTCGCGACGAGCGCGGCCGCGAGGAGCGCGAGGTCCGCCGGGCGCACGGCGAGGATGTCACCGAAGAGCATGACGGTCGCGTCGGTGGCGAAGCTCGCGGAGTGGGACACGATGATGATGCCCGCCGAGAGCATGCCGACGAACAGTAGCCCGATGCTCGTGTCGTAGGAGAGCCGCCCGCGCCGCTGCAGCGCGCCGATCGCGGCGCTCATGGCGACGGCGCTCGCGGCGCCGCCGAGGAGCACGGGCCAGCCGGCGAGTGTGGCGAGGGCGACGCCCGGAAGCATGCCGTGCCCGATCGCCTCGCCGAGGAAGGCCATGCCGCGCGTGACGACCCAGGTGCCGACGATGCCGCAGATTGCGGCGATGAGGATCCCGCCGGCGAGGGCGCGGGCCATGAAGTCGGCGGCGAACGGATCGAGAAGGAGCACGAGGAGAGACCATACATGACAATGAGAACGGTTATCAATTACATTGAAAGGGTGATGACCCTCCCGCTCCGCGCCCACGGAATCTGCTTCGCCTACGACGGTGTCGACGTCCTGCACGACGTCGACGCGGCGCTCGAGCCCGGCGTCGTCACCGCGATCGTGGGCGCGAATGGATCCGGAAAATCGACGCTCGCGGAGATCCTCGCGGGCGTGCGCGCGCCACGGGCGGGGCGGGTCGAGCGCCCGGGCGACGTGGCGCTCGTCGTGCAGCGCGCGGCGGTGCCCGAGGCGCTGCCGCTCACGGTGCGCGAGGTGGCCCAGATGGGCACGTGGCGGCGCCGGCTGCCCCGCCGAAAGGCGCGCGCCCGGGCCGAGGCGGCGCTCGGGCGGGTGGGGCTGGAGGATCTCGCGCGGCGCTCGTTCCACGCTCTCTCGGGCGGGCAGCGCCAGCGCGCGCTCATCGCGCAGGGCATCGCGCAGGACGCGCCCGTCATGATCCTCGATGAGCCGGCCGCCGGGCTCGACGCCGAAAGCCGCGCGCGCGTCCGGCGGATTCTCGCCGACGAGGCCGCGCGGGGCCGCGCGATCGGGTGGGTCACCCACGACGAGGAGGACGTCCGGGCGGCGGATCGCCTCATCCACCTCGCGGCCGGCCGCCGCGTCGCCTGACGCCCCGCCACCTCCCAGCGCGCGGCCAAATAGGATGGGGTCATCCCGCCTGAGAACCGTGAGGATCCCATGCCCGTGCGCTTCACCTCGCCGGCCGCCGATCGCGCCGTCGTCCTCCTCCGCGCTCTCCTCGCGGGCGCCGCGGCGCTCGTGGTCACCTTCGTGCAGGACCGCACGCCCGGGTTCGCGCTCGCCGCGTTCCAGATCTTTGCGTATGCGACCGCCGTGCTGCTGTTCGCCGACGCGCTCTTCGTGCGCGGGCGCCGCTCGCCCGCGCTGTCGCGGGTCCTCGCCGCTCTCTACCTCATCGCGGGGGCGCTGTGCACGCTCCTGCCGGGCGACCCCGCCGCGGTGTTCCACATCGTCGTCGTCGGCTGGGCCGCGGCCGCCGGCGCCGTCGAGCTGATCGCGGGCATCGCCGCCCGCGGCCGGCGCCCGAGCCCCGAGGCGCGCGACGCGATCGCGGTCGGCGGTCTCACGGTGCTCCTCGCGGCCGTCTCCCTCGTCGTCTCGCCCGGGTACGCGCTCGAGTACGCGATCGAGGAGGCGGGGCGCTCGTTCACCCTGACCGGGACCATCATCGGCGTGGGGCTCTTCGGCGGCTGGGCCGCCCTCGTCGCCGTGTACCTCGCGATCGGCGCGCTCTCGCCGACGCCGCAGAACAAGCCGCTGTCGAAGGACGCCTGATGACCGAGAAGCAGCCCACCCGCCGCGACCTGATGAAGCCCGTGCAGCTGATCGGGATCGCCCTCGCCGCCGCCCTGTTCGCCGGGTTTGTGACCGCGATGTCGATGGGCGCGTTCACCGGATCCGGCGGCGAGATCGCCCAGTCGGCGTGGCGCATGGCCGCCATCATGGCGGGCATCGTCTTCATTGTCGTGCTGCTCGTGCTCGCGCTCCTGCTCCTCGTCGTGGATCCGCGTGACGTCGCGAAGCCGCACGACGGCCCCGTGCTCCTGCCGAAGGATGACGAGGGCGACGGATCCGCGGACCAGGCGACCAGCGACGCCCCGCGCGAGTAGTTACCGCCCCGGCAGGAGGCGCCGGAGGGCCTCCGACATCTCGTCGAGCGCCGCGATCGCGCGCGACGCGTCGGGGAGGTCGGGCTCGGGCGACCACCGGGCCTCCGCGTCCGTGAGCGGCGCCGCATCGTCGACGATGCCGTCGAGGTCGGTGACCAGCGCGCCCTTGGACGGGTCGCCTCGCAGCTCGGCGCGGATCCGCTCCGCGTCGAGCTCGGCGTCGCTCGCGACGAGGCACGCGTTGCCGAAGCGCAGGCCGCCGAGGGAGGACCCCTGCACGATCAGCGCGACGTGCGGGAACGTCTCGCGCAGGCCCGCGAGCTGGCGCCGCGTGAACTCCAGCGGCGCGCCGGCGACGGAGTTCACGACGAGCCGGCCGCCGGGGGCGAGCGCGCGCCGGGCCGCCCGGGCGGCCTCGACCGAGGAAAAGGCCGGGGGGATCCGTCCGCCCGCAAACACGTCGATCGTCACGAGATCCGCGGATCCGGGATCCGCCGTCTCGAGCGCCGCGCGCGCGTCGGCCTCGCGCACCTCGACGCCCTCCGGCGCGGGGAAGCGCCCCGACGCGAGCGCGACGAGCGCCGGCTCGATCTCCCACACGACCTGGCGGGATCCGGGCCGCCGGTCGGCCACGACACGGGGGACGGTGAGGAGGCCGCCGCCGAGATGCGCGGCCCGAACGGGCGCGCCGCCGCCGATGGCGGCCGACATCCAGCGCGCGTAGGCGAGGACGGGGGCCTGGCCCGGCGGGCCGACGTGCGACTGCGCGACGCCGTCGATCACGAGCGTCCAGCCGCCGTCTCGCGGGCTGAGGCGCGCCACGCGCCCGTCCGCCAGGGTCAGCTCGTTCGCCGCACCATCCTCCACGCCCCGATCCTCGCACGCGCGCGGCGCGCCCCGGCGGGCACTTCTCCCCACCGCGATTCGGCCCCGCGATCGGTAACGTGTTCCCTCGGGCGGATCCGCCGCCCGTGCACCCGGGGGAGGTGGCGCGTGACGACGATCTGGGAGCTCGACGAGGGCGAGCGCGAGATCGAGGGCATCCGCGCCGACGGCACCCCGGATCCCGCCTACGCGGCGGCTCTCGGGATCCTCCCCGCCCCCTACGGTCGCCGGGCGCTCGCGGTCGCGATCGACCTCGCCATCTACGCGCTGGTGCAGCTCCCCTACGCGCTCGGCACGCTGCCGCTCGTCCTGCTCTTCCTCCGCGCCGAGGTGAGCGCCTATGGCTTCCTCACGCACCCCCAGTTCCTCCTTGCGATGATCATGGCCGGCGTGACGGCGGTCCTGACGCTCGCCCTCGCGGTCGTCCAGCTCGTCCTCCACGGCCGCCGCGGGTTCACGATCGGCAAGGCCTCGGTCGGGGTGCGCACCGTTCACGTCGCCACCCTCGAGCGGCCCGGTTTCTGGCGCATCGTGTGGCGGTGCGTGCTCGTGGGCGCGGCCGGGCTCGTGCCGGTGGCGGGCTACGTCGTGATGTTCCTGTCGGTCATGTGGGATCCGGAGCGCCGCGGCCGCGCGTGGCACGACCGCGCCTCGAGCGTCTGGCTCATCGACGTGCGCCACGGCCTGCAGCCCTACGACGACAAGCGCATGCGGATCGCGCGCAAGATGGTGCGCGTGGAGGCGGCGCCCGAGGCGCCGGAGCTGCCGTCCCTCGCGACCCACTCGGGCGCGCCGGAGGCCTACCGCCCCGCGGGCCGGGTGAGCGCGGGCGTGCTCGGGGTGGCGCGCGCGGGCCGCGGCGCCGAGGGGGCCGTGGGGCTCGCCGCCCGGCCGCCGCGGCAGGCGGATCCGCAGGCCCCCGCGATCGTGCTCGGGATGCCCGCCGACCTCACGTCGGCCCCGCCCGCGGCTCCCGCCCCGCGCGCGCCGGAGCCCGCGCCCCGGGTCGATCCGGCCCCGCACGCCGAACCCGCGCCGCGGCCCGCGGAGCCCGCGCCCGCCGCCCGGCCTGACCCGCTCCCCGCCGACCCCGCCCCGGCCGCGCCGGCGTTCCGCCTCGTCCTCGACACGGGCGGCGCGCTCGCGCTCGCGGGCCCGATCCTCGTCGGCCGCGACCCGCAGGGCGACGGCGGCTTCGCAGGCGCGCGGCCCGTCGCGATCCCGGACGACACGCGCTCGATCTCGAAGACGCACGTCGCGCTTGCGCCGCGCGCCGACGGCGTCGAGATCCGCGATCTGGGATCCACGAACGGCACCTCGATCCGCCGCGGCGAGGCCGAGCGGCCCGTGCCGGCCGGCACCTCCGTCCTCGTGCAGCCGGGCGACGTCGTCGCCTTCGGCGACCGCACGATCCGAATCGAGCGCGCGTGATCCTCGCCCGCACGGCCCCTGACCCCCAGCCGAAGGAGGCTGCCGCGTGAAGGTCAAGCTCACCCTGCACCGAACCGGGGTCGACCCCGTCGACATCGTCGTCACCGCCGATTCCACCGCCACCGCGGGAGACGTCGCGCGGCACATCGCCGAGGCCGACCCCGCCCGCACGGTCGCCGCGGGCCCCGACGACACCCTGACGCTCGCCGTCGCGCCGCCCACGGCCGACCGGCTCGAGCCGCTCCAGCCCGACGTCCCGATGGGCGAGGCGCCGATCGGATCCGGGTTCGCCGCGGCGATCCACAACCTCGGCCCGCACCACGCGCGCGCCGTCGACGGCCGCCAGGTCGTGGCCGTCCTCCGCGCGATCGACGGCCCGCTCCAGGGCCAGGACTTCCCCGTCCCGTACGGCCACTCCTTCATCGGCCGCGGCGGCTCGAACGACGTCACGCTGCCGGATCCGATGGTCTCGGCCCGCCACGCGCGC
The DNA here is from genome assembly GCF_011326725.1 of Microbacterium excoecariae. GTDB lineage: Bacteria > Actinomycetota > Actinomycetes > Actinomycetales > Microbacteriaceae > Microbacterium > Microbacterium excoecariae. The sequence goes on from NZ_JAANCO010000001.1 coordinate 515,463, forward strand.
CTCGAGGTCTCGAGCTTCATCGAGGTCGTCGACCTCAACTCCGCCAACGGCGTCGTCGTCGACGGCTCGCCCGTCCAGCGCGTGCGCCTCGAGGCGGGCCAGCCGTTCGTGATCGGCGGATCCACGCTCGTGTTGTTCTTTTCCGCCGAATACGACGCGGAGGCCGCGGACCCCGTGCTCGAGCGCGGCGGCGGCCTGCGGTTCAACCGCAGCCCGCGCGTCGAGGTGCGCTACCCGGGCGTGGAACACACGCCGCCGCGGATGCCGACGGAGATGCTGTCGAAGATCTTCCCCTGGACGATCCTCGTCGCGCCGATCATCATGGCGCTGTCGATCTACTTCCTCACCGAGCGGCCGCGCGCGCTCCTGCTCATCTTCATGACCCCGCTCATGGCGCTCGGGAACTTCGTGAACCAGCGCATGCAGGCGAAGAACAAGCGCAACCACGAGCTGCAGCTGTTCGAGCGCCAGTTCGAGTCGCTCGAGGAGACGTTCTACCTCGAGAAGCCGGAGGAGGAGCGCGCGCGCAACGAGGAGGTCCCGCCCGTCGCGGAGGTCTTCGAGCACGCCATGCGCCTCGGACCGCTGCTCTGGACCAGGCGGCCCGAGCACTGGAACTTCCTCGCGGTGCGGCTCGGCACGTGCACGGCGCCCTCGCGCAACGGGATCCGCGAGCAGGAGACGCAGGACGGCCTGCCCGAGTACATCGCGCGCGTCGACCGGCTGCGCGAGCGCTACCGCGACGTGCACGCCGTGCCCGTGCTCGAGTCGTTCCCGGCGGCGGGGTCGATCGGCGTCGCCGGGCCCGAGGCGCTCGCGGCGGACGCGATGCGCGGCCTGGCCGTGCAGGTGTTCGGCCTGCACGCCCCGAACGAGGTCGTGACCGTCGCGTTCGCCGACGCCGAGTGGGTCGCGCAGCTCGAGTGGATCAAGTGGCTGCCGCACACCTCCACGGAGACGAGCCCGTTTCGCGACCTCCCGCTCGCCGACACGGAGCCGACGGCCAACGCGCTGCTCAGCTCGCTCGAGGAGTACGTCTCGCGCCTCGTGAAGGCGCCGTCGCACCGCGGCCCCTTCTCCGAGACCTGGAACCCCATGCGGTACGGCACCGACGTGCACCGCGCGGGCGAGGAGACGGACGCGAAGAAGCGGATCTCGGTGGTCGTCTTCGTCACGAACGACGCCCCCGTCGACCGCGCGCGGCTCACGCAGGTGCTCGAGCTCGGCGCCGACGTCGGCGTGCACGCCGTGTTCGTCTCGCCGACGGTCGAGTCGCTGCCGGCGGCCTGCCGCAGCTACATGGACGTCAGCAACGGCCTCGACGACGTCACCGTGGGCATCGTCCGTTCGGGCGAGACCTACCCGCACGCGCGCGTCGAGGGCGTCTCGGGCGCGTACATGGACATGCTCGCCAAGCGCCTCGCGCCGGTCGTCGACGCCTCCACCGTGGTGCACGACGAGTCCGACATCCCCGGATCCGTCATGTTCCTGTCGCTCGTGGGGACCGATATCGCGGAGGATCCGCAGGCCGTCGTCGACCGCTGGCGGCAGAACAACACGATCATCGACCGCTCCGACGCCGAGCGGCCGCGCTTGAAGAAGGCGGGCAACCTCCGCGCGATCGTCGGCCAGGGCGCGAGCGATGCGATGACCCTCGACCTGCGCGCCCAGGGGCCGCACGCCCTCGTCGGCGGCACGACGGGCGCCGGCAAGTCCGAGTTCCTGCAGGCGTGGGTCCTCGGCATCGCCAGCGCGCACAGCCCCGATCGCGTCACCTTCCTGTTCGTCGACTACAAGGGCGGATCCGCGTTCGCCGACTGCGTCGAGCTGCCGCACTGCGTGGGGCTCGTGACCGACCTGAGCCCGCACCTCGTGCGCCGCGCGCTGACGAGCCTGCGCGCCGAGCTGCACTACCGCGAGCACCTGTTCAACCGGAAGAAGGCCAAGGACCTCCTGGAGCTCGAGAAGCGCCAGGACCCGGAGACCCCGCCCGCGCTCGTGCTCGTGATCGACGAGTTCGCGGCGCTCGCGGGCGAGGTGCCCGAGTTCGTCGACGGGGTCGTGGACATCGCCCAGCGCGGCCGCTCGCTCGGCATCCACCTCATCATGGCCACGCAGCGCCCGGCCGGCGTGATCAAGGACAACCTCCGCGCGAACACGAACCTCCGCGTCGCGCTGCGCATGGCCGACGAGGCCGACTCGAAGGACGTCGTCGACGACCCCGTGGCCGCGTCCTTCCCGCCGTCCCTCCCGGGGCGTGGGATCGCGAAGACCGGCCCCGGCCGCCTGACGCCGTTCCAGTCCGCGTACGCGGGCGGGTGGACGCGCACGGACGAGGGCGCGACGGCCGAGGTCAAGGCCGCCGAGCTGCGCTTCGGTTCCATCCACGAGTGGGAGCCCGCGCGGCCGGCCGAGAGCGACGCGCACGACGAGGATCTCGGGCCGAACGACCAAAAGCGCGTCGTGCGAACGATCATCCGCGCGCACGAGAGGGCCGGCCTCGTCACGCCCCGCCGGCCGTGGCTCGACGACCTGGCCGAGGTCATCGACCTCGCCGACCTGCCGCTGGAGGGCGACGGGCGGATCCCGCTGGGCCTCGCCGACCTCCCGGAGCGCCAGCAGCAGCTCGCGACCTGGTTCGCGCCGGATCGCGACGGCTCGCTCCTTGTGTTCGGCACCTCGGGCGCGGGCAAGTCCACCGTGCTCAAGTCGATCGCGACCGCCGCCGGCATGCGGCCGGAGCTCGGATCCGCCCAGGTGTACGGCCTCGACTTCGCCTCGGGCGCCCTCGGCGTGCTCGAGAAGCTCCCGCACGTCGGCTCCATCGTCGACGGCGAGGACGCGGAGCGGATCCAGCGCCTCCTGCGCACCCTCGGGCGCGAGCTCGACCGGCGCGGCGAGGCGTTTGCGGCCGCGCATGCCTCGAACCTGTCGGAGTACCGCGACCTCGTGGATCCGTCCCTGCCGCGCATCTTCCTGCTCGTGGACAACTTCCCCGAGTTCAAGAAGGAGTGGGAGATCACGTCGGCGCGCGCGCCGTTCTACCGCGAGTTCATGCGGATCCTCGGCGAGGGCCGGCCGCTCGGCGTGCACGCCGTCATCACGGCGGATCGCGGCGGCGCGGTGCCGACGGCGGTCGCCTCGAACATCTCGCGGCGCGTGATTCTGCGCCTGAGCGACGTCAACCAGTACACGCTGCTCGGCGCCGACAAGGACGTGCTCACCGACCAGTCGCCCCCCGGGCGCGCGATCGTCGACCGGAGCGAGGTGCAGATGGCGGTCCTCGGGGGCACGTCGAACACCTCCGAGCAGGCCAAGCGCCTCGACCAGCTCGCGGCGCGGCTGCGCGAGGAGGGCGCCCGCGAGGCGCCCGCTATCGGATCCCTCCCGACCGACATCGACATCCGTGAGCTTCCCGCGACCGCGGGCGGCCAGCCCGTATTCGGCGTCGCGGACGACACGCTGGAGGCGCGCGGCTTCGACCCCGCGGGGTCCTTCATCGTCACGGGGCCGCCGTCGTCGGGAAAGACGAACGCGCTCAAGTCGCTCATCATCGCGATGGAGCGCTTCGACCCAGAGGTGAAGCTGTTCCACTTCGGCACCCGGCGCACGGAGCTCAACGAATTCCGCCCGTGGGTGCGCAGCGCCACGCGCGGCGACGACGAAAAGGAGCTCGCCACCGAGCTGGCCGAGATCGTCGCGGACGAGACGATCCCGTTCCGGATCCTCGTCGTCTGCGAGGACATGCCGCACCTGGCCGACGGGCCCGCAGATCGCCCCATGCGCGCGCTGCTGAAGGCCATCGGGGAGAGCGACCACATGCTCATCGGCGACGCCGACGTCACGCGCGCGGGTGGCGGATCCGGCGTCATGGGCGAGTGGAAGGCGGGGCGCCAGGGCATCGCCCTCAAGCCCGACGCCTACGACGGCGACACGCTCTTCAAGGTGCCGTTCGGCCGCGTCAAGCGCGCGGACTTCCCCGAGGGGCGCGGCATGTTCGTGCAGGCGGGGCGCGCCGTGCTCCTGCAGATGCCGGTCGCGCACGACGAGCAGCCCGCGCCCGCCGGCGAGTTCCGGCTGCCGGAGCGCGCGCCCGAGCCGGCTCCGGCGCCGTCCGCGGAGACGACGCCCGCGCCGCCCGCGGGCCTGGCCGACGCCGACGCCCGCGCCGCGCGCCGGGCCCGCCGCGAAGCGCGCCTCGCGGCCCAGCGCGCGGAGGAGGAACGGGCCGCGGGCCCGCAGTCGTGACGCGGCCGGGCAGTTCTGCCCATTGGCGGCCGGGCGCGCGTCTCGTACCGTTCTGGGTAGATGGACGTCGCGCACGAGGCGGGCACGTCGCGGCACGCTTCATCGACAGTTTGAACAGACGGCACGGGGGACAGCATGGCTTACGACTTCTTCATCCCGCTCGAGGATCTCGAGAGCATCAAGGAGAAGCTCACCGACATCACCGAGGAGTTCGCCGACGCGGTCAACCGCTCGGAGGACCTCGAGGACGAGATCGGCAAGCCGTTCGGCCGGGGCGATCTCAAGGACCGGGTGGAGGACTTCGAGACGCGGTGGGACATCAAGCGCGACAACCTGGCCGAGCAGCTGGGCGGGGTACTCGAACACCTGACGGCCGTCATCGATAACACGGACCAGTTCGACGCGGACGCCGCGATCGCACTGACACCTGAGGAGAGCTGATGGGACTTTTCGGCGGAATGGATTCGTCCCCGCGAGGACGAAGCATCGAGAAGATCGAGGGGAACCCGTTTGCGATCGAGCAGCGGGGAAACGCCATCACGAGCCTCGGCGAGAAGATGAGCGAGTCGGCGACCGTGCTCGAGGTCATCAGCACGCGCGCCGAGGGCGGCCAGGGGAAGGCGATCGACAAGCTGCGCGAGACGATCGGTGACTCGTACGCCACGCTGCGCGAGGCCGGCGACCTCTACACCCCGGTGGGGCCGGTCATCGCCGCGTACGGCGTCGCGCTCGCGGACGTGAAGTACGCCCTGAACGGCACCGTCGACGAGTGCGAGGGGCTTTGGCAGACCTACGATTCGCTCCCCGGGAGCGTGGATCCCCGCGGCACCGGCGGGCTCTTCCAGCCCGACGAGGGCTCTCCCGAGGCGCAGGCGCAGGCCGAGGAGGACCAGGCGAAGAAGGACGCCTACGAGGCATGGGAGGCCGAGGCCGAGGCGTTCGACGGGTACTACGACACGTGGGAAGAGGCCTTCGACACGGCCGTCAGCGGGATCACCGACGAGATGGCCGGCGAGATCGAGGACGGCGGCTGGCGCACCTTCTTCAAGGTGTTCGGCGACGTGCTCGGCTGGGTCGGCCTCGCCGTCGGGATCGTCGCCCTCTTCGTCGGCGGCCCGGTCATCGCAATCATCGCCGCGGTGGTGTCGGTGGCCGCGCTCGTCGTCGCGATCGTGCAGGCCGTCGACCCGCACAACAAGGCGGGGTGGGGCGGCGTCGCCTGGGCGCTCGTCGACTTCGTGCCCTTCGGCAAGCTCGGCCGGCTCGGCCGCCAGCTCCCCGACGGGGCCGCTAACAAAATCGACGACCTGTTCACCGGCAACCCGCTGAACCCGACGACCTACACGAAGGCGTTCGATGAGCTTGCAGAGGGGGCGAAGCCGTTCACGTTCAACGGATGGGGCGGCTCCTTCGTCAAGGCGCTCACGGGGAATACCCCGGACGGCTGGACCAAGACGATCGACGATTACACGGCATTGGATGTGGGAGACGCGGGTTTCTTCCGGTCGCTGGGGGAGGGATTCCTGCACGGCGCGAAGATGACCCCGGGGATCCTCCTCGAGACGACGACGACGGTCGCCGACAACGCCGTGAGCTGGTGGGGTCGCGTCGAAAAGGCCACGCAGGGCGAGTCGCCGAAGAGCCAGTACCCCTGGCTCAACTTCCTCTGAGAGGCTGGGGAGATGTCCGTCGAAAAGCAACCGAACGCGGTGGCCTACGCGCGGCGCGTCGAGAGCCGCGCCCACGTCCGCCTCTCGGAGATCGAGGAGAACATCGCGAACGAGGCCTTCGACGGCCGGTCGCCGACGCGCCGGGCGCACAACCTCAGAATCGTCGCGGCAATCTTGTCGATTTTCACATTCGGGGCGTTCGCGACAATCGGCCCGCAGGGTGCCATCCCGGGGATCATGGGGTCCACGGGGCTCAGCTCGGCGCCCATGGACGACGACGTGCGCGACATCCTCATGCCCCTGAGCTTCGCGATGGGCATCGTCGGCCTCACGCTCTTCTTCCTCGCGTGGGTGCGGGGAGGCCGGAGCCGGGACCACATGGCGATCGTCGGGTCCGTCATCGCGCTCCTGACCAGCGCGGGGATCCTGAACTGGTACTTCTCCGGTGAGGGCGAGGGCGTGTTGTCGTTCGTGCTCGCCTGCCTCACCATCGTGCTGGCGCTCGTGGTGCTTGTCTCGCACGCCCTTCTTTCGCAGGGTCCCCCCGTCGAGATCGCGCGCCATCATCAGGTGGCGAATATGCTCCGGGAGCTGCCCGAGGACGAGCAGAGCCGCGCCCTCGACGTGCGCGCGCAGGCGTTGCAGGTTCTTCGGGACCGCGGATTCATCGATCAGACGACGCAGGCGCGAGCGCTCGACCTGCCGCTGGGCGACCTGTGGACGATGCGGCGCACGCGCCGAGGGAAGATTCGCGCATGACCGAGGCTCCTCGGCGGCGGGTCGCGACCATGAACGTGTCGACGACGGACCCGGGGTGGCTCATGATCCCGGACGACCTGGACGCCGCGGAGCGCGCCGCCTGGCCCGGTGAGGTGGCCGCGCGCATTCTCGAGGCGTGGTCCGGCACCGACACGACGGCGAGCGCGGAGGTGCTCGAGCACATGTTGCACGCCTCGCTCGAGGTGCGCGGAGCGGACGACTTCGTGTTCGAGGTCTGGCCGTTCGCGGCCGCGATCCGGAGCCGCGTGCGCATGAACCGCGTCGCGGTCGACGAGATTCCCGCCTGGGAGGACCTCGGATACACGGTCATGCCGTACGAGTCGCTGTCCATGGGCGACGGCTATATCGCGACCGGGTCGAGCGCCGCGGCGCTCGGGGACGAATCGACGACGATGTTCCGGAGCGCCGTGGTGTTCGCGGATGCCGAGATGGCCGTCGTGGTGTTCGTCGAGCCCACCCCGGAGGCGCTCTACCTCTCGACGCTCGTGGGCTTGCAGGGGGTCGTCGACTCGATCGAGATCGACTTTGCCGACGGCAGCCGCTTCCGCGCGACGCCGCCCGCGCGCTTCGTGACGGATCGCGACGCGGAGTGGCCGGACGGCGCGGAGGGTGCCGCGTGAGTGGGATGTCCCTGCGCGAGGAGCTCGGCGCGAGGCCGGACCCCGAGTTCGAGCTGCGGCTGCCGGACGGATGGGTGCGACGATCGCCCGACGACACCACCGAGCGCGAGTTCGAACGCGCGATCCGCGCTCGCGCGATGGCGCACGGTATGCCCGACATGATGGCGACCGGCGGCCAGCTGCTTCGTGACGCGTTCTCGCAGATGAGGGAACATCGCGTCGTCGCGATGTTCCTGCCCTTCAACGACGACGATCGCGGGTACTTCCCCGTGCCCATGTCGGTCCTCGCCACCGTCCGGCACGGTCGCCCCGACCAGACGCTCGACGCCTACGTGCGGCACCTCATCGCCCACGAAGGCGGGACCCCGCTTCTCGAGGACAAGCGCGTCGTGCGGGTCGAGCGCGAGGAACGTCAGACGCACGACGGCGCGGAGATCGTCGTCGCGACCACCCTCTACGTCACGCCCATCCCCGGCACGCGCCGCCAGCGCGCCCTCGAGCTCGCGGCGACCTACGGCCGGCCCGCGACCATGCACCGCGAAGACCCGCAGATCGAGACGGTCCACGGCCTCTTCGACATGATGGTGTCCACGCTGCGCTGGGTGCCGCCGCGGACGCACTGAGGACCGCAGCACCGCCGCGAACCCGAAGAGAGGACGGTCGACCGTGAGGGAACGGCAGACCATCGACACCTGGGCGCGCGAGGAGCCGTTCACCGATCCCGTCGACCTCGGCGCCGTCGAGCGCGCCGTCCTCGCGCGGCCGCTCCCCGACGAGGGATCGCGCGACCACCCGGCGACGGGCCGCGGCGCGCGCACCGTCGCGGCGTCGATCCTCGTCGTCCTCGGCGCGATCGCGCCCGCGGGCGGCGTTGCGCTCGCCGCCGCTGCGAGCGCGACGCGTTCGGAGGCGCTCGCGGGGATGTCGGGCAGCGTCGCCCTGGTCTGGGCCGCCATCATCGCGGTGCCCCTGCTCATGTGGTGGGTCGTGTTCGACCGCCACGCCACGGGCGGGATCCGGGGCTTCGCCGTTCTCGCTCCCGCGCTCTCGATCGCGGCGCTCGCAGTGGCGCTCGGGTCCTCCTGGGATCTCACCCTTCTGTACTTCTGGGCGGCCATCGCCGCAGTGGTCCTGGGCGTCGTGCTCGCCGTGTGCGTTTTTGCCGTGTCGAAGCCTGGACCGCCGCCGTCCGCGGTGCCCGGGGATCCGAACGACGTCGAGCAGGCCGCGCGCCTCAAGCAGCGCACGATCGTGCTCCACGTGCTGCGCTCGCGGGGCTTGGTCTCCGATGAGCTGTACCTGCGGGCGATCAACGCGCCTCTGGGCTCCTGGGGCGGCCTCGACCGCGCCTGACGCGGATCCGTGCGGGAAGGCGCCCACACCGCATGGGCACTTCTCCCCATCGCGGATCCGCCCGCCCGCGCATAGGTTGTTCTCAGGCGGCCCGATCGGGCTGCCGAATCCACGACCTGGGGGCAGATACCGATGAGCGATTTCGGCGCAACATACGACGAGATGGAGTCGACGGCCACGAAGCTGGACGACGGCAAGGAGTCGATCGACTCGCTGCTGGACGAGCTGCAGGGCCACGTCGACGACCTCGTCGAGGACGGGTTCAAGACGGAGAAGGCGTCGGGCAAGTTCCGCGACGGCTACGAGGACCTCACGAACGGCATGAAGGAGGCCGCGGACGGCGTGACCGACATGGCCACGGCGCTGCGCGACATGGCGCAGGCGATCCGCGACCTCGACGACCAGCTCGCCGGCGGCTGAACCGCCGCACGCGTCGCGGCGAGACGGTTGCCGTCTCGCCGTGACCTGTTTCGTCGCCGAGGGGGAGGACGTTTTCGATGCCTGATGTCGTCATCAGCTACGCCACGCTCGAGAGCCTGATCGAGAAGCTCTCGGGCATGATCACCGAGCTGGACACGGGAAGCAAGGGCAGCGCGCTGCGCAGCGCCATCGGCGAGCCCTTCGGGCGCTCGGAGCTGACCGACCGCGCGGAGGAGACCGAGGACCGCTGGAACGACAAGCGCGAGTCGCTCGTGAAAGACCTCACCTCGATCCGCGACTTCTCGCAGGAGATCCACGACGGGTACGCGCAGTTCGACGACGAGGCCGCCGCGCAGTTCGAGGCCGGGGCCGACGTGCCCGGCAATGCCGATTACTGATCGTTCGGGGGAGCGAGAAGATGTCTGATATGTGCTGGGGCCCCGGCTCCTACGTCACCTGGCCGACGAGCCCCGAGGGGCGGCGGATCGCGCAGTTCGCGCCGTCGGCGAGCGACGTGGTCGCGGCCGCGCAGGAGATGGTGGACATCGCCCTCGACATGACCTCCGCCTCGCGCACGCTGCAGGCGGTGGCCGAGAGTGAGGACGGGCAGCAGGGTCAGGCCGTCGACAAGCTGCGCGCGCTCGTCGGCGACACCTGGGAGATCCTCGGACAGTCCGGGTCGATGTATTACGCGACGGCCTCGGCGATCCGCACGTACGGGCGGACCCTGGAGAACAGCGTCGCCGAGGACATCGACAGCGCCTACACGCTGGCGTCCGAGAAGTGGGAGGCGTACGACACGCTCCCGGGCGACCGCGACGGCGACCTCACCGCCTCGCCGTCCGACGACGACCCGAACGCCGCGGGGGACGCGCAGGACAACCGCGAGAAGTACGACGCGTTCCAGGAGTGGATGAACGCGGCGAACGCGTGGGACGCCTGCTACAACGATTGGGAAGACGCCTGGAACACGGCGATCGACGCGATCGAGGACGCGCACGAGGACGGCCCGGCCGACGGGTGGAACGAGTTCTTCGGCGACTTCCTCGAGATCGCCTACATCGTCCTGACGATCGCCGCGCTCGTCGTCGGCATCGTCGCGATCTTCGTCACGGGCCCCTTCATCCTCGCGCTCGGCGCGATCATCGGCGGGCTGATCGCGGTGATCTCCATCGTGCGCTACACGCGGGGCGAGACGGATCTCCAGACGATGCTGATCGACATCGCCTGCGCGATCCCGGTCGGGTACATCGGCAAGGGCATCGCGCTCCTCGACCTCCCCGCGCTCACGCGCCTCGGGAGCGGCGCCGCGAACCTCGTCGGCGACGCCGCGGGGGCGCTCCTCCCGCGCATCGGGCCCATGGCCGGGTGGGCCGACGACGTCTCGCGCGGCGTGTTCCGCGGGCTGTCGCCCTATCTCGCCGGCCTCGGCGCGCTCGATCTGCCTTCCGTCGGTCAGACGATCCAGGGCGTCGACAGCCTCCTGAACCTCGTTCGCACGAAGCTCGCCGCCGACTCGACGGCGGGCGTGATCGCCGGTGAGTGACGCGGCCGGCGCGCGCGCCGTGCTCCAGATCGACCCGCGCGGGACCTCGTGGGCCCTCGTGCCGCACACCGCGGATGCCGCGCGCCGCGCGGAGTGGCCGGAGGAGATCCTGTCGGCGTTGGCGGCCCGCTGGGGAGTGACCGGCCAGCGTGCCGCGGAGCTCGCCCCCGAGGCCGTCGTGCGCGCGATGATCGAGGCGGATCCGGGGGGCGTGCTCGCCGAGGTCGTCGACTGGCCCGTTCCCGGCGAGTGGCCGATCCGCGTGAGCTTCTCGCTCGCCGCGCCCGGCGGCGGGCGGGATCTGCGCGCTCGCGGCTACGCGGCAGCGCCGTGCACGAGTGCCGCGCTCGGCGCCGGCACGCAGTACACCCGGCGCTCGCCCACGGAGGAGGTCGGCCGCGAGGACGCACTGGACGGCGTCGTCGTGTTCGATCGCGGCGACGCCACGCTCGTGGCGCGGATCCATCCGGCGCCCCTCGCGGTATACCTCCAGGCCGCACCCGCGCTGGCGGCGCTTCTGGACACCGTGCGGCTCACGGATGCGGCCGGGCGGGATTTCTCTGTCTCCGACCCCGGCGCCGTGACGGTGGCCAACAGCGATCTCTGGGCGGTCGAGGACGCGTCGGGAGGCGCAGATGACTAACGCGCGGGAATCCCTGCGCGCGGCGCTGGGGGCGACGCCCGATCCGGAGTTCGAGCTGACGCTCCCGCGCGGGTGGGAACGGTCCGAACCCTCGCCGGAGGCAGAGGCGGCGCTCGAGAAGCGCCTCAGCCGGCGATTCATGGAACACGGATCCCCCGACGGCATGCGCGCGTTCGTCCAGCTCCGGGGCATGCTGCGTCAGTCCATGACCGACATGCGCGCCCAGCACGTCGTGGCCTATTTCGCCCCCACGGGGGAGCGAAGCGACGTCGCGTTCCCCGTGCCGGCGTCCATCGTCGCCACGATCCGCTCCGCTCCCACGACGGAGGAGATGGACGGATACGTCAAGCGCCTCATCGTCTCCGAGGGCGCGCGCCCGATGGAGGCAAACCGGTCGATCCTGCGGTTCGAGCGCGAGCGGATCCGTGAGGAAAAGGGGGAGCGGATCGTGTTGAGTTCCACCGTCTACGCGACTCCGATCCCCGGCTCGCGCCGGCGGCGGGCGCTCGAGCTCGTCGCGGGCTACGGCCGCCCCGAGGACATCCCGCGCGACGACGAGACGATCCGCGCCGCGCACGCGTTTCTCGACCTCATGGTCAGCACGCTGCGGTGGCGTCGACCCGACACCGTGGGAGGTGGCCATGCAGGATAGTGCGGTGGAGACTCCGATCGATGTGACCGCGTTTACGGCGCCCGTGACGCGTGAGGAGGCGCGCGCGGCAGATAGCGGTTCTGCGTCCGCCGGGATCGAGGATTCGTCCCGGCGCGAGCTGATGTGGATGCTGCTCGGCGTGTGCGGCGTCCTCCTCGTGGTCGGCGTCGTCATGGCTATCGTGCAGCGCGCATGGTGGCCTGTGTGGGGGATGCCCGGCGGGATCGGGATCGTGGGCGCGATCATCCCCGTCCTGGAACTGCGGCGATCCTCCCCGGCGCGCGCGCTGCGGATGGAGCGCTTCGCCGCCGACAACGGTTTCTCCTTCGCGCGCCGCAAGGCGGGGGCGGGGTACCGCGGCGCCGCCTTCACGCACGGCCGCGACCACGCCCGGAGCCTCGTCGTGTCGACCCGGCGCCGCGGGCGTCCCGTCGAGATCGGCAACCTGCGCTTCACGGAGGGCGGGCCGCGCACGTTCGTGCGCCAATGCGGTTACGTCGCCCTCCGCGTGACGGGGAGTCTGCCGCACATCGTCGTCGAGGCCGGACACCGTCGGCAGGTTACGCAGCGACGAATGCCGCTGCCGCCCCACGCCTCGCAGGTCGTGGACGTCGGCGCGGGCCGTGCCTTCACGGTCTACGCGGCCGAGGGCGCGGAGGACGTGGCGCGGGCGCTCTTCGACGCGGAGAATCGCGAGCGCTTCCGGCGCCTGGCGCGATGGTTCGACGTCGAGTTCGTGGAGGACACCATGCTCCTCACGTCCCGTCGCCTGGCGTCCCGCCCGGATCCGGCGTGGTGGACGGAGATGATGGGCCTCGTCGACGACGTCGCCGCGTCCGTCTCGACCTGGCCGGTCTGGGCGACGGCGCGGGAGAGGTCCCGCTCCGGATCCACGCCCGCGCTCCGCGTCTCGCGCTGGCGCCAATCGAAGGTCGGCGTCATCGCGCTCGCGGTGACTCTGCCCGTCGCCACGGCAATCGCGCTCGTCGTCACCGACAACCTGCCGTGGTGACGGCGCCGCGGGCAGAACTGCCCATCGGCGCGGGGCGCGCGTGCGCATAGGCTGGCGGGGTGAGGGCCGTGCGTCGAGCGATGTCAGGTGCCGCGGCCATCGCCGCGGCGTGTGCGCTGGCGGCCTGCGGCGGGGTGGCCGCCCCCGGAACCGTCGTGGCGGGATCCGTCGCCACCGTCGCCTGGGAGGGCCCGCTCACGACCCTAAACCCGGCCGTCGCCGCCGAGCGGACGGCCGGCGATCTCGACGTGGCCGCGCTGACGCGGGCGCGATTCGCGACCGTCGAATCGGGCGCGCTCGTCGCGAACGAGGACTTCGGCCAGGTCACGATCGAAGAGGAGTCGGCCGGCGGCCTGGTCGTCTCTTATGACCTCGCGGAGCCCGTGTGGTCGGACGGCATCGCGCTCGACGCCGCCGACCTGATGCTCGCATGGGCGGCGGGATCCGGGGGGCTCCGCGCCGCGACCGACGTCGAGTTCGCCGCGGCCGACACGGGGCTCGCGCTGTCCGAGGAGGTCCCGGCATACGACGAGTTCGCGCGGCGCATCGAGGTGACCTACACGGAGCCGGTGATCGACTGGCAGACGGCCATCGACGTCGCGGTCCCGGCCCACGTCGTGGGCCAGCGCGCCCTCGGCATCGACGACCCGATGGCCGCGAAGACCGCCGTCATCGAGGCGATCACCGGGCGCGACGCCGCCGCGCTCGAGCAGATCGCCCAGCTCTGGAACGAGGGCTTTGCAGTCACGGGCAAGGGCGGGCTCGTCGCGGCGGACGAGCTCACGCTCTCCAGCGGGCCATATGCCATCGACGTCATACAGGGCGGACCGGACGAGGAGGGCCAGAAGGTCACCCTCGTCGCCAACCCGCGCTACACCGGCACGCGCACCCCCGCCTACGAGACGCTCGTCCTGCAGCGCGACGCGGAGGAGGATCCGACGGACCTCGGCGACGCCTACGACGTCATGACCGTCCGCCCCACCGACGAGAACTTCGACGCGATCCGGACCCTCGAGCGCACCGACCACGGCGTAAGCATCACGGACCGCGGCGAGCTCTGGACGCTGCTCGCCCGGGTCGACGGGGTCAGCAAGCTCAGCGATCCCGCCGTTCGCGCGGTGTTCCTCCGCGCGTTCGATCGAACGGACGTCACCTCCGCCGCCGCCGGCGCGTGGGAGGACGCGTACCCCGCGGCCTCCGCCGTGCTGTTCGCCCCGGGCGACGAGGGTTACGACATCGCGCAGGAGGACGCCGGCTTCGCGGACGCGTTCCGCCGCACCGGCGAGCCCGCGGAGGAGCGGATCGCCGCGGGGATCCCCGAGAACTCCGCCGTGTGCGTCCTCTACGACAGCACCTCCGCGTTCGCGACGGCCGCGTTCGAGGCGCTCCGCGCGCAGGTCGCCGAGGCGGGCTGGGCGGCCGCCGACTGCGGCAACCCCGACCCGGCCAGCGTCGTCGAGGTCGGCGGGGAGTGGGACGTGCAGATCACGCGGCTGGCGATCCCCGCCACCCCGGCCGAGATCGACGCCGTGTGGGGCACGGGCGGTGCGCTCAACGCGACGGGGGCCACGAGCGATGCGCGCGACGCGCTCATCGACGAGCTCGCGCACACGACGGATCCGTACGCCGCGCGCGACACGCGCGTCGCGATCGAGAAGACGATCGTCGACCAGATGGTCGCCGTGCCGCTCGCGATGGATCCGATCGTCGCGCTCGCGGACACGTCCCTCGAGGCGGTGCTCCCGCGCGGCGGCCGCGTGGCGCCCGTCCTCGGCACGGCGGTCGACTGGCGCCCCGCCGGCGCGCCGGAGCCCGCGCCGACCGAGGAATCGGGCGAGGACGGATCCCTGTTCTGACGCCGGCCTTTGGCACAATGGCAGGTGAACGGGGGACGAATGACGAACGGGCAGCAGAACATGGGTGTCTCGCACGAGATCGATGCCGACACGGCCGTGCCGGGGCGGGAGACCCGCAGCGACGCCCCGCCGCTTCGCGTCGACTTCTCGGGCGAGGTCCACGTCGTCCAGCCGGGTCAGTCCTTCACGATCGGCCGCGAGGGCGACCTCGAGGTCGACGACAACCCCTACCTGCACCGCACCTTCCTCGAGCTGGCCTACGCCGAGGGGCTGTGGTGGCTCTCGAACATCGGATCGCGCCTGTCCGCGACCGTCTCGAGCGCGGGCGGGGCCGTGCAGTCGTGGCTGTCGCCCGGCGCGCGCCTGCCGGTCGTGTTCGAGCACAGCGTCGTCGTGTTCACGGCGGGGCCGACGACCTACGAGGTGGCGCTGAACGCCCCGGCGGCGCAGTACGCCGTGTCCAGCCAGGTGCAGGAGTCGATCTCGGGCGAGACGACGGTCATGCCGGTCCGGCTCACGCCGTCGCAGAAGCAGCTCATCGTGGCGCTGGCCGAGCCGATGCTGCGCCGCGAGGGCGTGTCGGTGAGCGACCTCCCGTCGTCCGCGACCGCCGCCAAGCGGCTGGGCTGGTCGATGAGCAAGTTCAACCGCAAGCTCGACAACGTCTGCGACAAGCTCGATCGCATGGGGGTGCAGGGGCTACGCGGATCCGCGGGCAAGCTCGCGATGAATCGCCGCGCGCGCCTCGTGGAGTACGCGGTCTCGTCCCAGCTCGTCGGCCGCGCCGACCTGCCCCTGCTCGACGCGGGCGACCTCGAGGACGACTAGCCCTCAGGCGTGGGGGATCCCCGCGCCGCCCTTGGACGCCTGGTACGTGGCCGAGAGCTCGTCGTAGGTGCCCGCGATCCGCGCGATCCGGTCCGTCAGGTCCGCCGGCCCCGCGATGGGGTGGCTCGTGAAGAACGCGTTGTCGCGGTTGTAGAGGTCCCGCCCGGGCGCGGGCTCGGTGCGATCCGGGTCCGGCACGGCGTAGACGGCCTTGAGGATCCGGATGTCGTGGGGGATCGCGAAGGCGTCGGCCGAGTCCTGGTGGCTAAACAGGTAGGCGAATTCCTCAAAGCCCGCCCACGCGATCCCCGACAGGCACAGCGAGCACGGCTCGTGCGTCGCGAGGAACAGGCACTCGGACGGATCCGGGCGCCCCGCCGCGGGCAGCTCGTGGAAGCGCTTGATCGCGTGGATCTCCCCGTGCCAGAGCGGGTTCTCGATCTCGTTGTTCGTCTCCGCGACGACCACCGACAGGTCGTCCCGGCGCAGGATCGCGGCGCCGAAGAGCTTGTTGCCGCGGGCGACGCCCGCGCGCGTGAGGGGGACGATGTCCTCCTCGATGACGTCGAGGAGACGGGAGCGGGTGGCAGGATCGAGCATGGCCCGATCCTGCCACCCGCGTGTTTCGGGGGTGCGTCAGCCCGCGATCTTCGACTTCACGACGCTCTCGGCCAGGCCCGTGTAGGTCGCCGGCGTCAGCGCGATGAGGCGCTCCTTGGCGGCGTCGCCGATGTCCAGCCCGCGCACGAACTCCGCGAGGTCGTCCGCGCCCAGGCGGTGCCCCCGCGTCAGGTCCTTCAGCAGTGCGTAGGGGTCGCTGATCTCGGAGCGCCCGGCGACGACCTCGGCGCGGATCACCGTCTGGATCGCCTCGGCGAGCACCTCCCAGTTGCCGTCGAGGTCTGACAGAAGCACGTCGCGCGCGAGCGAAATCTGGTCGAGGCCGCCCAGCAGGTTCGTCAGCGCGAGGCGCGAGTGCCCGAACGCGACGCCGATGTTGCGCTGCGTCGTCGAGTCGGTGAGGTCCCGCTGCAGGCGCGAGGTGACGAGCGTCTGGCCGAGCGTCTGGAGGAGCCCGCCCGCGATCTCGAGGTTCGCTTCGGCGTTTTCGAACTTGATGGGGTTGATCTTGTGCGGCATGGTCGAGGATCCGGTCGCGCCCGCGACGGGGATCTGCGTGAAGTAGCCGAGTGAGATGTACGTCCAGATGTCCTGCGCGAGGTTGTGCAGGATGGCGCCCGCGTGGCGCACGTGGTCGTAGAGCTCGACCTGCCAGTCGTGCGACTCGATCTGGGTCGTCAGCGGGTTGAAGGTCAGGCCGAGCGGGCCCTCGACGAACTCGCGCGTGAGCTGCGGCCAGGCGACCAGCGGATCCGCGGCGAGGTGCGCGGACCAGGTGCCCGTCGCGCCCGAGAACTTCGCCATGAACTCGGTCGCCTCGATGCGGGCGAGCACACGCTCGAGCCGCCACACGAAGACGCCGAGCTCCTTGCCCATCGTCGTCGGTGTCGCGGGCTGGCCGTGCGTGCGGGCGAGCATCGGCGCGTCGGCGAGCTCCAGCGAGACGGCGCGGAGCTTCTCGATGACCTCGCGGAACGTCGGCAGCCAGCCGTCCTGCACAGCCCGCTTGACGGTGAGCGCGTACGCCGTGGAGTTGATGTCCTCGCTCGTGCAGGCGAAGTGCGTGAGCTCGGCGAGGTGGCCGAGGCCGAGGCGCTCGAGGCGGTCGCGCACGAGGTACTCGACGGCCTTGACGTCGTGGCGCGTGACGGCCTCCTTCTCGGCGAGCCAGTCGATCTCCTCCTGCCCGAAGTCGAGGTACGCGAGGCGCAGCTTGTCCTGCGTCTCGACGGGAACCGGATCCGTGCCAAACACGCGGTTGTCGGCGAGGTGGAGCAGCCACTCGACCTCGACCTCGACGCGGGCGCGGTTGAGGCCGGCCTCCGACAGGTAGTCGGGCAGCGTGCCCATCGCGGCGCGGTAGCGGCCGTCGAGGGGGCTGAGCGGCTGCGGGGGAAGGGCGGTCATGGGAAAAGGCACCTCCGGTTCGAGGCGGGCAGTGGAGTTCCCAGCCTATGCGCCGGGGCGGACATCCCGCGGCCCGGCTCGTTCACATCCCCCGCGCGACCCGGGTTGTGTGAGGATCCGCCCTCCCCGCGGGCCGGGGCGGGCGGCCGCCGACGAGGCTGGGGCCATGATGACGGGACTCGAGAGGGCCGAGGCGCTGTGGCGGGCGCGGGACGAGCTCGCGGCGGCGGCCGACGAGATGGCGGTCGTGGGGCGCGCGATGTTCTCGGTCGCGGACGACGCGGGGTGGCGCTCGCGCGCCGGGACGGCCTTCCGCGAGCGCGCCGAGGAGCTGGCCGACGCGGCGTCGGCGGCGTCGGCGGAGTTCAGGGTCGCGGCCGTGGAGCTGCTCGCGGCCGGCAATAGGGCGGTGCTCACGTGAGCCTCGAGGTGACGGACGGCGCCGTCGTCGCGGTAGACCCGGCGGAGCTGCGCTTTCTCGCGCAGCGCGTGCGCGCGCTCGCCGAGACCGCGCGCGAGGCCGCCGGGTCCGCGGCCCGCGCCGGGGCGCAGGCCGCGCTCGCGGGCGGCCCCGGCCTCGCCCGCCCCGACACCGCGCACGCGTGGGCCGCGGAGGCCGAGGTGCTCGCGACGGGGCTCGCCCAGGCCGCCGACGCGTACGAGATCGTCGAGCTGCGCACGGCGGTCGCGATGGGCGGATCCGGCGCCGCGGCGGCGGACCGCGAGCTGTCCGCGCTCGAGGCCGCGAATCCCCAGGCGGCCGCCCAGGCCGACCACCTCTGGGCGGCGTGGCGGGCGCTCGCCGGCGACGCGCTCGTCGAGCACATGTCGGACGCGGGCCCCGCCGGCGCCCGCGCCGCCACGACGCTCCTTGCCGTGCTCGCGGCGGGACGCGTCGCGCTCGGGATGGGGCGCGGGTCCCTCGGCGAACCGGCGCGGGCCGAGCGTCGGCGTCGGGAGGGCGGCGGCCCGCGCGGCCTCGTGCCCATGACGTTTCGGCGGGGACCGGGGCACGCCCCGGCCGGACTCGCCGAGGCCGTCGCGCGCATCCCGAACTCCGAGGGGATCTTTCGCTTCGACATGAACGAGCGGGTTCTCGTCGAGCGATACACGATGCCGGAGGCGCCGGACCGGTATGCCGTCTACATCGCCGGCTCGAGCGAGATGCCGTGGGACGACACGGATCCGTTCTCCTGGGGCAACAACCTCGGCCTGTACCTGGGCGAGCCCGGCGGGGAGGGGTACGACTTCGTCGTCGCGGCGCTCGAGGAGGCGGGCGCGGAGCCGGGAGACGTCGTCGACGCCGTCGGCTTCTCGCAGGGGGCGATGATCGCGCAGCGCCTCGCGACCGACAGCGCGTTCGACGTCCAGCGCGTCACGACGGTCGGATCCCCGCTCCACATCCCCGTCGGCGACGCGGTCGCGCTCACGATCGCGCACGAGGACGACCCCGTCGCGGCGCTCGCCGACGGCGGATCCCCGGCCGCGCTCGGCGGCGACGGCAGCGCGCTCGTGCGGCGGCCCTTCGCGGAGGAGGACCTCGGCCTCCTCGAATGGTCGATCCCCGCGCACCGCGTGAGCGCATACGCGTCGACGGCGTGGGCGTTCGAGCACTCGGGGGATCCGCGCGCGGGCGACGCGGCCGCCTACTATGCGTCGCTGGGGGAGGCCGACCGCGTCGAGCGGTTCATCTTCGTCGCGCCGGAGGACCCGCCGGGCCGGCGCCTGGGCGGGCCGGCGGAGCGGGGCGGTGCTACCGGCGGCGCTTCTGCTGGGGCCGCAGGATGATGCCGAACGCCCAGTTGATGACGCTGAGGAGGATCCCCGCGAGCACGCCCGGCCAGAACGCGCCGACGGCGAGGCCCCAGTCCCAGAAGTCCGTGACCCACGCGGTGATCATGAGGAGCACGCCGTTGAGGAGCAGCGACACGAGCCCGAGGGTGAGGACGAACAACGGGAAGGCGACGATCTTGATGATCGTGCCGATGATCGAGTTGACCAGGCCAAACAGTGCCCCGAGCGCGACGAGCGTCAGGATGAGCTGCAGGTCGCGGCCCGGCGCGAACGGCGTGACCGAGATCTGCAGGAACGGGATCAGCGAGAGCACCCAGATGGCGAACCCGTTGACGATCGAGCGGATGATGAACCCCATGCGGCCAGTGTGACAGGAGAAGCCCGCGCGCGGGCCCCGCGTTCGCCGAACGCGCGTCGTGCGTAGGATCGACGCGTGAGCACCGAGCCCGTTCTGCCCCGCGTCCGCCCCGAGATCGCCGCGCTGCCGCCCTACCGGCAGGGGCGCGCCGCGAGCGCCGACGGCTTCAAGCTCTCGAGCAACGAGAACCCCTTCGAGCCGCTGCCCGGCGTCGTCGAGGCCGTGCGCGACGAGGTCGCGCTCAACCGGTACCCGGACGCGACGGCCGGGCAGCTTCGCGCGGCGCTCGCCGTCCGCTACGGCGTGACGGCCGACGACGTGCTCGTGGGGGCGGGGAGCGTCTCGCTCATCGCCGCGTTCCTGCAGGCCGCCGCGGGCCCGGGCGACGAGGTGGTGTACGCGTGGCGCTCGTTCGAGGCGTACCCGAGCCTCACGCTCGTGGCCGGCGCGACGAGCGTGCAGGTCCCGAACCGGCCGGACGGCCGCCACGACCTCCCGGCGATGGCCGCGGCCGTGACCGACCGCACGCGCTGTATCGTGCTCTGCACGCCGAACAACCCGACGGGCCCGATCATCACGCGGGCCGAGTTCGAGGAGTTCCTCGCCGCCGTGCCCGCCGACGTCCTCGTGATCCTTGACGAGGCCTATGCCGAGTTCGTGACGGATCCGGAGGCCGTCGATGGGCTCGGCCAGCGCGTGTTCGCCTCGCACCCGAACGTCGTCGTCCTGCGCACCTTCTCCAAGGCCTACGGGCTGGCGGCCCTGCGCATCGGGTACGCGATCGGCGACGCCCGCGTCCTCGACGCCGCGCGCGCGACGCTTATCCCGCTCTCGGTCACGGCGCAGGCGGAGCACGCGGCGCTGGCGAGCCTCGCGCGCGACGCGGAGGTGCGGATCCGGGTCGCGGAGCTCGTCGAGCGCCGCGACCGGCTCGTGGCCGGCCTCCGCGACGCGGGGTGGGATGTGCCGGACAGCCAGTCGAACTTCGTGTGGCTCCCGACGACGGATCCGGCCGTGGCGACCGCGTTCGAGGACGCGGGCCTCATGGTTCGCCCGTTCCCGGACGGCGTACGCATCTCGGTCGGCGAGGCCACGTCGATCGCCCCCCTCATCGACGTCGCTAAGTCCACAATTCTCCGGTAAGTCTCCGCGTCTTACGCGGAGACTTACCGGAGAATTGTGGACTTGTGGGGCTACGGGCGCGAGCGAAGGCCCGGGAACTGGTCGTCGCGGAACTCGCCCGAGCGGTCGAGGTGCGGATCCTCCTCGCGGGCGCGCAGCTCCACGCGCCGGATCTTGCCCGAGATCGTCTTCGGGAGATCGAAGAACTCGACGCGGCGCACGCGCAGGTAGGGCGCGAGGTGGGCGCGGGCGTGCGCGAGGATATCGCGCGCCGTCTCGGCCGTGGGCTCGTGGCCCGGCGCGAGCGCGATGTACGCCTTCGGCACGGCGAGGCGCAGCGGATCCGGTGCCGGCACGACGGCCGCCTCGGACACGGCGGGGTGCGCGATGAGCGCCGACTCCAGCTCGAACGGGCTGATCTTGTAGTCGCTCGCCTTGAACACGTCGTCCGTGCGGCCGACGTAGGTGATGAACCCGTCGGCGTCGCGGGCGGCGATGTCGCCCGTGCGGTAGTAGCCACCCCGCGTCGCCTCGGCCGTGCGCTCCTCGTCGCCCCAGTAGCCGGTCATGAGCGGCAGGACGGGGCGGGACAGGTCGAGGCAGAGCTCGCCCTCGCCGGGGCCCTCGATTCGCTCGCCCGTGACCGTGTCGAGGAGGGCGACGGGGTATCCGGGGAGCGGGCGGCCCATGGATCCGGGCTTGAGGTCGGACCCCGGGGTGTTCCCGATCTGCGCGGTCGTCTCGGTCTGCCCGAACCCGTCGCGGATCGTCAGGCCCCACGCGCGCTCGACGCGCTGGATCACCTCGGGGTTCAGCGGCTCTCCGGCCGACACGAGCTCGCGGAGCCCCGCGGGGCGCTCGCCGAGGTCGGCGTGGATGAGCATGCGCCACACGGTCGGCGGGCCGCAGAACGTCGCGACGTCCCGCGCGCGCAGCTCCTGGAGGAGCTTTGCCGCGTCGAAGCGCTGGTAGTTGTAGACGAAGATCGTGGCCTCGGCGATCCACGGGGCGAAGAAGCTGCTCCAGGCGTGCTTGCCCCAGCCGGGGGACGAGATGTTGAGGTGCACGTCGCCTGGGCGCACCCCGATCCAGTAGGTGGTCGACAGGTGCCCGACGGGGTACGACACCTGTGAGTGCTCCACGAGCTTGGGGCGAGATGTCGTGCCCGACGTGAAGTACCGCAGGAGCGGGGCCGAGGCCGCCGTCCCGGGGTGCGGGCGCGGCGCCCACGCGCGTCCCGCGGCGCCGGCGAGGTCGGTCCAGCCGTCCGCCGTCCCCACGCTGATCCGGATCCAGGAGCCCGGGATCCCCGCGAAGAGCCCCGTATCGCGGGCGTTTGCGATGACGCACCGCACGCCGCCGCGCGTGACGCGGTCCGCGAGGTCCTCCGCGCCGATCGCCGTGGTCGTGGGGAGGATGACGGCGCCGAGCTTCATGATCGCGAGCATCGCGACCCACATCTCGACCTGGTTGCCGAGCATGAGCATGACGGGCTCGCCGGCGGCGACGCCGCGCTCGGCCAGCCAGTCCGCGACGACGTCGGACTCGCGCGAGAGCTCCGCGTAGCTACGGGTGAGCTCGGATCCGTCCTCCTCGACGATGACGAGCGCGGGGCGGTCGTCGGCGATCTGGTCGAACCAGTCGACCGCCCAGTTGAAGGTGGGCCCGACCTCGGGCCAGGAAAACTCGGCTGCCGCCCGGGCGTGATCGCCCGACAGGGCGAGGAGCTGGTCGCGCGCGGCGCGGTAAGACTCGGTTGCGCTCATTCCGCGAGCGTATCCGCGGCGCAATGCCCCGCGCGGCATGCCTCGGGCGGGTTCGTGCGGATCCGACAGCGGATCCGGATATCCATTGTCGGTCGTGCCTTGGCCCGCGGCGGCGCGGGCGGGCCTAGCGTGGAGGGGTGACTTCGGCAGACACCCCCGTAGTGCGCTTCCTCGAACCCGATGGCTCGTTCGCGCCGACCCCCGACGCCGAGCCCTACCGCGCGGCCATCGACGCCCTGGACGACCGGGACCTCGAGCAGCTCTATCGCGACATGGCCGTGATCCGGGCGTTCGACCGCCAGGCGACCCTCCTGCAGCGTCAGGGGCAGCTCGCGCTGTGGCCGCCGTCCCTGGGCCAGGAGGCGGCACAGGTCGGATCCGCGCGCGCGATCCGCCCGCAGGACACGGTCTTCCCGTCGTATCGCGAGCACGCGGTGACGCGGATCCGCGGCGTCGACCCCGTCGACATCCTCGGCCTCATGCGGGGCGTGACGCACGGCGGGTGGGACCCGACGGATCCCGCCAACGGCAATACGCGCCTGTACACGCTCGTGCTCGGCACGCAGACCCTGCACGCCGCGGGGTACGCCATGGGGCTCGCCTTCGACGGCCGCACGGGCACGGGCGACCCCGAGACGGACGAGGCGGTCGTCGTCTACTACGGCGACGGCGCCGCGAGCGAGGGCGATGTGCACGAGGCGATGGTGTTCGCCGCGTCGTACCAGGCGCCTCAGCTCTTCTTTCTGCAGAACAACCAGTGGGCCATCTCGGTGCCGGTGTCGACGCAAGCGCGCGCGCCGCTGTCCGACCGCGCGGCCGGGTACGGGATCCCGAGCGCCCGCGTCGACGGCAACGACGTGCTCGCGTCGTATGCCGTCTCGCGTATGTTCCTCGACGAGGCGCGCGCTGGCGGCGGCCCGCGGGCCATCGAGGCCGTGACGTACCGCATGGGCGCGCACACGACGAGCGACGACCCGACGAAGTACCGCACCCGCGAGGAGGAGGAGTCGTGGGCCCGCCGCGACCCCATCGCCCGCATGCGCGCGTTCCTCACGGCCCGCGGCGCGGGATCCGACTTCTTCGCCGACGTGGACGCGGAAGGCGAGGCGCTCGCCGCGGACGCGAGGACGCGGGTGGCGCAGATGGACGCCCCCCGGCGCGGCAGCATGTTCGCGCACGTATACACGGATCCGCACCCCCTCATGGAGCAGCAGGCGGCCTGGCTCGCCGACTACGAGGCGGCGTTCGAAGGGGGCGAGGCATGAGCCGCGAGACGATGCCGTTCGCGAAGGCGATGAACGCTGGCCTGCGCCGGGCGATGGAGGAGAACGACCGCGTCCTCCTCATGGGCGAGGACATTGGCAAGCTCGGCGGGGTCTTCCGCGTCACGGAGCACCTTCAGCGCGACTTCGGCGAGCGCCGGGTGCTCGACACCCCGCTCGCGGAGGCCGGCATCGTGGGCACGGCCATCGGGCTCGCCATGACGGGGTTCCGCCCCGTCATCGAGATCCAGTTCGACGGGTTCGTCTTCCCGGCGTTCGACCAGATCACGACGCAGCTCGCGAAGCTCACGAACCGGCACGAGGGCGCGCTGTCGATGCCGGTCGTCATCCGCATTCCCTACGGCGGGCACATCGGTGCGGTGGAGCACCACCAGGAGAGCCCCGAGGCGTACTTCGCCCACACGGCAGGCCTACGCGTGGTGAGCCCCTCGACGCCGAACGACGCGTACTGGATGATCCAGGACGCGATCGCTTCGAACGACCCGGTGATCTTCCTGGAGCCGAAGAGTCGGTACTGGCAGAAAGGCGAGGTCGACACGGATCGCCGCGCGGCGCCGCTGCACGCCACCCGCGTCGTGCGCCCGGGCACCGACGTGACCCTCGCGGGGCACGGCGCCATGGTGTCGGTTCTCCTCCAGGCCGCGGCGATCGCCGAGGGCGAGGGCACGAGTTGCGAGGTCGTCGACGTCCGCTCGCTGTCGCCGATCGACTACGACCCGCTCGTCGAGTCGGTGCGCTCGACGGGCCGCATGGTCTGGGCGCAGGAGGCGCCGGGCCACGCGAGCATCGGCGGCGAGATCGCCGCGACGGTCGCCGAGCGCGCGTTCTACTCGCTCGAGGCCCCCGTCATGCGGGTCTCGGGGTTCGATGTGCCGTTCCCGCCTGCCAAACTCGAGGGCACCTACCTGCCCGACGCGGACCGCGTGCTCGAGGCCGTCGACCGCGCGATGTCGTACTGAGACCCGGAGGATCCGCATGGAGACGTTTCACCTTCCCGACGTCGGCGAGGGCCTGACCGAGGCCGAGCTCGTCGAGTGGCGGGTCAAGCCGGGCGACGAGATCGCCGTGAACGACGCGATCGCCGACATCGAGACGGCGAAGAGCGTCGTCGAGCTGCCGTCGCCCTTCGCGGGCGTCGTGGGCGAGCTCCTCGTCGCCGAGGGCGACACGGTCGACGTCGGCGCGCCGATCCTCACGGTCGCGCCGGCCGAGGCCGCGGAGGCCCCTGCCGCGTCCTCCGAGGGCGGCGCGACGCCCGAGGCGCCCGCGGACGCGTCCGACTCCGCGGTCCTCGTGGGGTACGGCAGCGGCGCGGAGGCGAAGACCCGCCGCCGGCCGCGCACGCACGAGAAGACCGTGCGCCAGGCGGTCGGCGTGATCGCGAAGCCGCCGGTGCGCGGGCTCGCGCGCGACCTGGGCGTCGCGCTGAACGAGGTCCAGGGCACGGGGCCGTCCGGCGAGGTCACGCGCGACGACGTCGTCCGGCACGCCGATCAGGCGTCGGTGTTCCGCAACCTCTCGACGCCCGAGTGGCCCGCGGAGCGCGAGCGGCGGATCCCCGCCCCCGCGAAGACCGCGGATCCGCGCTACGAGGCCGTGCCCGTCAAGGGCGTGCGCAAGGCGACGGCCAACGCGATGGTGGGCTCGGCCTACACGGCGCCGCACGTGTCGGTCTGGACCGACGTCGACGCCACGCGCACGATGGAGTTCGTGGCGCGGCTGAAGAAGCAGCCGCAGTTCGCGGACGTGCGCGTCTCGCCGCTGCTCGTGTTCGCGAAGGCGCTGCTCTGGGCCGTGCAGCGCACGCCCGAGATCAACTCGGCGTGGATCGAGACGGACGCGGGCGCCGAGATCCAGGTGCGCAACTACGTCAACCTGGGCATCGCCGCCGCGACGCCGCGCGGCCTCCTCGTGCCGAACATCAAGGACGCGCACGACCTGTCGATCCGCGAGCTCGCGGTCGCGCTGCAGGCGCTCACGCAGACGGCGCGCGACGGCAAGACGTCCCCCGAGGATCAGGCGGGCGGCACGATCACGATCACGAACATCGGGGTGTTCGGGATGGACGCGGGCACGCCGATCCTGAACCCCGGCGAGGCCGCGATCGTCGCGATGGGATCCATTCGCCAGAAGCCGTGGGTCGTCGACGGCGAGGTGCGCCCCGCGTGGGTGACGACGGTGTCCGGATCCTTCGACCACCGCATCGTCGACGGCGACAAGATCAGCCGCTTCCTCGCGGACATCGCCGCCGTCCTGGAGGAGCCGGCGCTCCTGCTCGACTGACGCGCTACGCCTCGGCCCAGGCGGGGAACGGATCCGCGAGGGCGCGCCAGGCCGCCGGGCCCGCCTCGAACTCGGCGTCCGTGAGGCACGCGCCCGCGAGCGCGCGGAGGAGGCCGGCGACGTCGAGGTCGAGCCCGATGAGGGCGATGTCCTGGCCGGCGGCGAGCAACTCCTCGTCGTCGGCGAGGTCGGCGTCGCGGCCCACGGGCGGCAGCGAGAGCAGGGATCCGACGTGCTCCCAGTGCGCCGTCACGCCGGGGCGGGTGGCGAGCCGGCAGAACCCGGCGGACCGCACGAGGGTGCCGAACGCGCCGGGCTCGACCTGTTCGTCGAGCACGCGCTCGAGCCGTTCGGGGTGGAACGGGCGTTCGTTGTGGAACCGCGCGGCCCGGACGCGCGGATCCGTCATGTGCGGGTCGTGCTCGTCGTTGAGGAGCGCGATCCACCCGGGCCGCTCGTGGACCGGGGCCCCGGGTGCGGGGATCTCCCGCGCGCCGATGGGGGCGGGATGCAGGCGGATCCGCGCCCGCGGGCTGAGCGCGCTGACGAGCGCGAGCGTCGTCGACAGGTCGTCGGTGGCGAGCGCGTCCCAGCCGGCGAGGACGACCGTGGTGGCGTACTCGATCTGCGTCACGGTCGCGAGCGCGCGGGCCCGGAACTCGCGATCCCCGTCCGCTGCCCTCCGCACGAGATAGTCCTCCCGGGCAATGTCGGCCTGAAGGTGCGGCGCGTCGACGACGGCGATGACGCCCGCGAGACGCGCGGGCGACTCGGGGCGCCCCAGCCGGCCGATGACCTCGGTCACGGGGATGGCGGCCGGAAGCTCGATCACGGCGCCCGCCGCGCCGGCCCAGGGGGCGAGCGCCTCGGCCTCGTCGAGCGGATCCGGCGACGCGCCGAGGCGCGCGGCGCCGAAGAGCTCGTGGCCGCCCTCGCGCGCGAGGTCGGCGGCGTAGCGCGCCCGCTCCGGCGTGCAGGTTCCGACGATGGCGATGGTGTCGACGGGGGTCATGGCGTCCTTCCGTGGGTGGTGTCTCAAGCTACAGTAATGAGAACCGTTATCAATAAAGGAGTTGCCATGAAGGTCCGCGCGTCCCTGAAGTCCCTCAAGAATCAGCCCGGAGCGCAGGTGGTGCGCCGCCGCGGCCGGGTCTACGTCATCAACAAGCAGAACCCGCGCTTCAAGGGGCGCCAGGGCTGAGCGTCCGCCCCACGGCCGCGGTGTCGGTGGCCGCGCATAGGGTGAGCCCGTGCTCGTTCTCACCGCCGCCACCGTCTCCGCGCTCTTCGCGCCGGACGACGTGGCCGCGGGGCGGATGCTGGCGGCCGAGCTGCCGATCCGCGTGACGCGCTGCGAGCTCGGCCGGCGGGTGTCGACGGCCCTGGTGTCGGTCGGGTCCCTCGCGGTCGCCGTCGAGGCCGAGGATGACGGCGGCGAGTTCGCGATCGCGTTCTGGTGCCCGCACGACGGCGCCGGGCGGTGCGCGCACGCGGCCGCGGCGCTGATCGTCCTCGCCGAGCGGGAGGATCCGTTCCGCGTCGGCGGTGGCGGGGAGGGCGGACACGCCTCGGAGGGGACCGCGCTCGAGCCTTGGGAGCGCGCGCTGCGCGGCGTCCTCGAGGATCCGCCCGGCGCGGAGGACGACCCGGGCGAGATCGCCCTGCTCTTCGCGGTGCGCGCCGCGGGCTCCGCCGACCCGCAGGGCGCGGGCGTCGCGATCCGACCGGCCGTGCGCGGGGCCCGCGGGGCGTGGATCCGCACGGGGCTGTCGTGGCGCGACGTCGCGGAGGAGCGCTCGGCCGACCCCCGCCGCGGGGCCCTCGCCGACCTCGAGGCGATGCACGCCTCGCGCGAGAACTTCGCGGCCGTGGGGGAGCGCCTGCGCTCGCGCGGCCACCGCTCGCGGTACGGCGCGGGGTGGGGTGCGCCCGACTGGATCCGGCTCGACGCGCTGCCGGGCGCGGGGCTCTGGCGTGCGCTCGGGGTCGCGCACGCGGCGGGCGTGGAGTTCGTCGCGGACGGGGCGGGGCAGCCGGCCGTGGTGCTCGAGGAGGCGGAGGCGAAGCCGCAGATCGACCTGCGCATGGTCCGCGACCGGCTGTGGGTGGAGGCCGTCGCCGGGCCGGGGCCCGCCGCGGGGCGGCCGCTGGTCGTGGGCGCGCCCACGGTCGCGGTCGCGCGGCGGGGCCCGGGCGGGCAGGTCGCGTCCCTCGCGCGCTTCGCGGAGCCGGCGAGCGCGGAGTTCGACGCGCTGGGCCGCGCCGGCCACCTCTCGATCCCCGCCGACCGCCTCGACGACTTTGCCCGCGACTTCCTGCCGCGCCTGCGGCAGGTCGCGCCCGTGTTCTCGAGCGACGGGTCCTACGAAATCCCCGCGCCGCCGCGGCCGACGCTCGTCGTCGCCGTGCGGCACGCGGATCCGCACGCCCGCGTCTACTGGGAGTGGGAGCGCCCGGGAGGTGTCCGCGATCCCGTCCTTGAGCGCGAGATCCTCGCGGCCGTCGACGCCGCGGCCGGCGCCTTCGCGCGGCTGGTCGCCCGCCGGCGGGCCGACCCGCTCCCGCCCGCGCGCGACCTCGGCCCCGACGAGACGGTCGAGTTCCTCGCCAAGGTGCTCCCCGCGCTCCGCCGGCTCGACGACGTGCGCGTCGAGCTGCACGACGAGGTGCCGACCTACACCTTCGCGACGGAGGATCCGGTCGTCACGATCGGGGGCCACGCATCGGGCCGCGACTGGTTCGAGTTGAACATCGTCGTGACGATCCAGGGCGAGCCGGTGGCCTCCGGCGATCTCATCCGCGCCCTCGCGCACGGTCGCACCTACTTCACGCTGCTCAGCGGGACGACGTTCCCGCTCCTCGGCGAGAACTTCGCGCGGCTGCGCGACATCCTCGCCGAGGCGCGCGCGCTCGAGGATCCGACCTCCGACCGGGTTCGCATCGGGCGCTACCGGGTCGACCTCTGGGACGAGCTCGCCGAGATCGGCATCGTCGCGCGGCAGCGGAGCGCGTG
Source organism: Microbacterium excoecariae (assembly GCF_011326725.1). Taxonomy (GTDB): domain Bacteria; phylum Actinomycetota; class Actinomycetes; order Actinomycetales; family Microbacteriaceae; genus Microbacterium; species Microbacterium excoecariae. The sequence goes on from NZ_JAANCO010000001.1 coordinate 544,738, forward strand.
GTTCGACGCGCTCCGGAACCTCCGCGAGAAGACGCTCGCGCGACGCGATCCGCCGGCGTCGTTCCGCGGGGTCCTGCGCGACTACCAGCGGGACGGGGTCGCGTGGCTCGATGCGCTGCGGCGCAGCCGACTGGGCGGGATCCTCGCGGATGACATGGGCCTCGGCAAGACCGTCCAGGTGCTCGCGGCGCTGGAGCACGCGCGCCTCGACGAGCCGGGCGCCCGCTTCCTCGTCGTCACGCCGACGAGCGTAGTGGGGCACTGGGTGGCGGAGGCCGCGCGGTTCGCGCCCGGGCTCGCGCCGGTCGCGCTCACCGCGACGACCCGCGCGCGCGGCACGCCGGTCGCGGAGGCAACAGAGGGCGCGACGCTCGTCGTCACGAGCTACGCGATCCTCCGCCTCGACCAGGAGGAGCTGCAGGCCGCGGGGTTCCGCGTCGTCGTCCTGGACGAGGCGCAGCAGGTGAAGAACCTCGCCTCGCGCGGCCACGCGGCCGCGCGCCTGATCGGGGCGCCGACGACCTTCGCGGTCACGGGCACGCCGCTCGAGAACGACGTCATGGAGCTCTTCGCCATCTCGGCCCTCGTCGCGCCCGGCCTCTTCGGCACCCGCGCGCACTTCCGCTCGCACTTCCACCACGCGATCTCCCGGGAGGGCGACGCGCGCCGCCTCGCCGAGCTGCGCGCGCGTCTGCGCCCCTTCCTTCTGCGGCGCACGAAGGAGGCCGTCGCCCCCGAGCTCCCCGCCAAGACCGAGCAGGTGCTCGAGGTCCCGCTCGCGCCGGAGCACCGCCGGGCCTACGAGAAGCGGTTCCGCCGCGAGCAACAGAAGCTGCTCGGGCTCCTCGAGGACGTCGAGAAGAACCGGATCCAGATCCTCGCGTCGCTCACGACGCTGCGGCGGCACGCCCTCGACCCGGCCTTCGCGGGGGCCGAGGGGCCCTCGGCCAAGCTCGACGTCCTCGGCGCGCTCCTCGACGAGGTGGTCGCCGACGGCCACCGGGTGCTCGTGTTCAGCCAGTTCACGGAGTTCCTCGGCCGCGCGGCCCAGGTCGCCGACGATCGCGGCATCGGCTACGCCTACCTCGACGGATCCGCGTCGCAGGGCCAGCGCGAGCGCATGATCGAGAGGTTCCGCGCGGGCGACCTGCCGGCGTTCTTCATCTCGCTCAAGGCGGGCGGCGTGGGTCTCACCCTCACCGAGGCCGACTACTGCGTGCTCCTGGATCCGTGGTGGAACCCGGCCGCCGAGGCCCAGGCCGTCGACCGCGCGCACCGGATCGGCCAGGAGCGCCCCGTGGTCGTCTATCGCCTCATCGCGGCCGGCACGATCGAGCAGAAGGTTCTCGAGCTCCAGGACCGTAAGCGCCGTCTGTTCGAGGACGTGCTTGGATCCGCCGACGCGCAGGCGATCGCGGCGCTCGGCCCCGACGACCTGCGGGCGATCCTCGGCGACGCCCCACGAGATTGATAACGATTCTCATTCGGCGTACGATGGCGCCATGCAGACCCGTCGTACCCTCCTCGCCGCGCCCCTGATCGCGGTGCCCGCCCTCCTGCTCGCCTCGTGCGCGTCCGGCTCGGCCGGAGCGTCGGCCGACGATGACGCCTTCACAGTGGTCGCGTCGACGAGCGTCTACGCGTCGCTCGCGGAAGCGGTGGCGGGTGACGCGGCGAGCGTCGAGGCGATCATCGACTCCGGGAGCCAGGACCCGCACGAGTACGAGGCGACCGCGCGCGACCAGCTCGCGCTCGACGGCGCCGACCTCGTGATCATGAACGGCGGCGGCTACGACGCGTTCATGGAGGACCTTCTCGAGGCGTCCGGCTCCGACGCCGAGGTGCTCACGGTCGCCGAGCTGAGCGACGCCTACCCGGCGGAGGCCGAGGAGGAGCACTCCGAGGAGGAGCACGATCACGCCGAGGAGGAGCACTCCGAGGACGAGCACATCGAGGGCTTCAACGAGCACGTCTGGTACGACCCGCACACGATCGAGCACTTCGTCGCCGAGCTCGAGGAGCACCTCGCGGCCGACCTGCCCGAGGACGCCGAGGCGATCGCCGCGAACGCCGATGCCGTGCGGGCCGACCTCGAGGCGCTCGAGGGTCGCATCGCGGAGGTGCAGGACGCCCACGCGGGCGCCACGGTGTTCTTCACCGAGCCCATCGGCGGCTACCTCGCGGCCGAGGCCGGCCTCGAGGACGTCACGACCGAGGGCTTCGCGGAGGCTGTCGAGGAGGGGCAGGACGTCGCGCCCGCCACGCTGCTCGCGGCGCTGACGGCGATCGAGGACGGCGACGTGGACGTGCTCGTCGTCAACGCGCAGACCGGCGGATCCGAGACGGACCAGCTCATCCAGGCCGCCGGCGACGCGGGCGTGCCCGTCGTCGAGTTCGCCGAGACGCTGCCCGAGGGCTCGACCTACGTCGAGTGGATGACGGACAACGTCGACGCGCTCGACGCCGCCCTCGCGGGCTGAGCGCCGCGCCCGACGGGCGAGAACGATTATCAGTCCGGCGGTAGACTGAGGGGATGACCGATCCCGTGCTGCAGATCTCCGGCGCCGGGCTGCGGCTGCGCGGGCGCGACCTGTGGCAGGGCCTCGACCTCGAGGTGCAGCCCGGCGAGTTCGTCGCGGTGCTCGGGCCGAGCGGATCCGGCAAGACGACGCTCCTGCGCTCCATCCTCGGCCTACAGCAGCTGAGCGCGGGGCGGATCCGCGTGGCGGGCGCCCCGGTCCGCCGCGGCAACCGCCGCGTCGGGTACATCCCGCAGCAGCGCCCGTTCCCGCTCGGCACGAACATGCGCGCAAAGGACCTCGTCGCGCTCGGCATGAACGGGACGCGCTTCGGCCTCCCCGTCCCGCGCCGCGGCGACGCCGCGCGGGTGGCGGAGCTCCTCCGGGCTGTTGGCGCGGACCGTTTCGCGGACGACGCCGTCGGGGCGCTCTCCGGCGGCGAGCAGCAGCGGCTCCGGGTCGGGCAGGCGCTCGTGGACAACCCGCAGCTGCTGCTCTGCGACGAGCCGCTGTCGAGCCTCGACCTCGCCAACCAGCGCGCCGTGACCCAGATCATCGACCGCGAGCGCCGCGAGCGCGGGGCCGGCGTGCTGTTCGTCACCCACGACGTCAACCCGATCCTCGGCGTCGTCGACCGGATCCTCTACATCGCGGGCGGGCGCTTCCGGCTGGGGAGCCCGGACGAGGTGCTCCGCAGCGAGGTGCTCACCGAGCTGTACGGCGCGCCGGTCGAGGTGATCCGCGCCGCGGGCCGCCTGCTCGTGGCGGGGATCCCCGACGCCGAGCCCCACCACCCGCATCACGAACACGATCACGACGAGGACGAGGCGGGGGTGTTCTGATGAGCTGGTCGGACGTGTTCTCGTTCGAGGACTACGGCGCGCTCCTCGCGCTTATGACGAACTCGCTCATCGCGGGCGCCGCCCTCGGCATCGTCGGCGGGCTCATCGGCGTGTTCGTCATGCAGCGCGACATGGCGTTCGCGGTGCACGGCATCAGCGAGCTCTCCTTCGCGGGCGCGGCCGCGGCGCTACTGTTCGGCGGATCCGTCGTCGTCGGGTCGCTGGGCGGCGCGCTCGTCGCGGCGCTCCTCATCGGCGTCCTCGGATCCCGTGCGCGCGATCGCAACTCGATCGTCGGCGTGCTCATGCCGTTCGGCCTCGGGCTCGGGATCCTCTTCCTCTCCCTGTACAGCGGGCGCTCGGCCAACCGCTTCGGCCTGCTCACGGGCCAGATCGTGTCGGTGTCGAACCCCGACCTCGGCTGGCTCGTGCTCATCAGCGCCTTCGTGCTCGTCGGCCTCATCGTCGTGTGGAACCCGCTGCGCTTCGAGTCGCTCGACCCGCAGGCCGCGGAGGCGCGCGGCGTGCCGACCCGCGGGCTCAGCATCGTCTTCATGATCCTGCTCGGCGCGATCGTCGCGGCCGCCGTTCACATCATCGGCGCGCTCCTCGTGATGGCGCTGCTCGTCACGCCCGCGGCGGCGGCCATGCGCGTGAGCAACAGCCCCCTCGTCGTGCCGCTCCTCTCGGCCGGCTTCGGCCTCGTCTCGGCGGTCGGCGGGATCCTCCTGGCGATCGCGGGGACGCTCCCCGTGAGCCCGTACATCACGACGATCTCTTTCGCGATCTACCTCGTGTGCCGCCTCGTGGCCCTGCGCCGCGAGCGCGCCCTGCGGATCCGGCACGAGGACCGGGGCGCGCACACCGTGCCCGCGGGCGCGGCGAAGTAGGCTCGGGGCATGGCTCAGCGCAACACGTGGCAGCGAGAGCGCGTCCGCGAGGCGCTCTCCGAGAGCGACGGCTTCGTCAGCGCCCAGGACCTGCACGCCCTGATCCGCGACGACACCGGCATCGGCCTGGCGACCGTGTACCGCGCGCTCGCGGGCCTCGCGAAGTCGGGCGAGGCCGACAGCCTGCAGAGCCCCGACGGCGAGAGCCTCTACCGGGCCTGCGCGACGAGCGGTCACCACCACCACCTCATCTGCCGCCGGTGCGGCCGCACGGTCGAGATCGAGGCGACGGCGGTCGAGCGCTGGGCGCGCGAGACGGCGTCGACCCACGGGTTCACCGACGCCGAGCATGTCGTCGACATCTTCGGCGTCTGCGCGGAGTGCGCCGCGAAGAGCGGCTGACCGGCCCATGGCACACGCGCCCGCCCCTCCCCGCCGGCCGGACGCCCCGCAGGGCGCGGACCGCGGCACGCGCGGCCGCGCGCTGACGCTCGTCGGCATCGGCGCCGCGGCGATCGCGGCGCTGTTCGCGGTCGATGCCTTCCTGCCGGGGATCTTCGCGGATCCGCTCCCCACGCGCGCGCAGGACGGGCTCACGCTCGCGCTGAGCGTGCTGATCGAGGCGCTGCCGTTCGTCGCGCTGGGCGTGATCCTGTCGATCGTCATCCAGGTCTGGGTGCCCGCGGACGTGATCCACCGCCTCCTGCCGCGGCGCGCGTGGCCCCGGCGCATGGTGCTCGCGGCGGTCGGCATGCTCATCCCCGTCTGCGAGTGCGGCAACGTGCCATTCGCGCGCGGGCTCATGATGCGCGGGCTCACCCCCGCGGACACCCTCGGGTTCCTCGTCGCGGCCCCCATCGTCAACCCCATCGTCATCATCACGACGCACCAGGCGTTCGGGTTCGACAGCGGCATCCTCGTCGCGCGCCTCGCGGGCGGCTATGCGGTCGCGCTCCTCATCGCGTGGCTGTACAGCCGCCACCCGGATCCGCAGGCCATGCTGACGGACCGCTTCCAGCTCGCGTGCGAGGTCTCCGCCGACGCGGCCGGTTCGCGCGCCCGCCGCACGCTCGCGCAGTTCGTCGTGGAGCTGCGGGCGGTCATGCCCGCGCTCGTGATCGGATCCGCCATCGCCGGCGCCGTCCAGGTGCTCATCCCGCGCAGCGCGCTCGTGGCGATCGGCTCGAACCCCGTGCTCTCGATCGTCGCGATGATCCTCCTGGCCATGACGGTCGCGATCTGCTCGAACGTCGACAGCTTTTTCGCGCTGTCGTTCGCCTCGACGTTCACGACCGGATCGCTCGTCGCGTTCCTCATCGTCGGGCCCATCGTCGACGTGAAGATGATCGCGCTGCTGCGCACGACGTTCACGGGCCGCGTCATCGCGGGGATCGTGACCGTCGTGCTGCTGTTCGCCTTCGCGCTCGGGACGGTGATGAACCTTGTTCTCTGACCTCGCGAACCGCTGGCTCGGCGTCGGGCTCGCGGCCGTCCTCGCCGTCGTGACGCTGGGGCTGACGGTCACGGGCCGGCTGCAGCTGTACATCAACCCCTCGCAGGCCTGGTTCGCCGTGGGCATGTCGGTCCTCCTCCTCGCGGGCGCGGCGCTGTCCTTCGCGCTGCCGCTCGGCGCTGAGCGCGACGACCACGGCCACGACCACGCGCACGACGGGGCCGACGGCGCCCCGGCCGCGGTGATCGCCGCGACGGTCGGGGGCGTGCTCGCCTCGGGCGTCGCGGTCGCGGCGCTCGTGCTCCCGCCCGCGACCCTGTCGGCCGAGCTCGCAATGGAGCGCGATACCGGGGCGCCCGTGCTGTTCGCGGGCGCCGACGAGGTGCAGCTCGGCGTCGTCGACACGGCGGACTTCGGCGTCGGGGACTGGTCGGCCGTGTTCGCCACGGCGACGAGCCCCGAGCGGTACGCGGGCGAGACGGTCCGGCTGACGGGCTTCGTCACCCCCGCGGATGACGGATCCGTGCAGCTGAGCCGGCTCGTCATCACCCACTGCGTGATCGACGCGCAGTCGGCCGTGCTTCCCGTCGCCGACGGCGCAGGGCTCCCGGCCGATCTCGCGACGGGGGAGTGGATCGAGCTCGTCGGCGACGTCGCCGTCGACGACGCGGGCGGTCTCGTGATCGAGGCGGCCTCGGTAACGCGCGTGGACGAGCCCGAGGATCCGTATGAGTACTGACTCGCGCCGGGCTCGGCGCCGCCGGCGCGGTCGCGGGCGGTTCGCGGCCGCGTTCGCGGTCGTCGTCGCCGCGCTGGCCGTGATCGGCGGCGCGGGCGCGGCGGTCGGGCTGTCGCAGGGGCCGCGCGTGACGAGCGTCCAGGCCGACCCCGCGGCCGCGATCGGGCAGTCGGGGAGCCGCGTCATCTTCACCGCGAACCAGTCGCTGTCCGCGATCGACCCCGCGCAGGTGAACGTCGAGCCCGAGGCCGACTTCACGGTCGACGCGGCGGGCCGCACGGTCGGCGTGCGCTTCCCCGCGGCGCTCGACGCGGCCACGCGCTACACGATCACGGTGTCCGGCGTGACGGGCGTCGGCGGCGGCCCGTCGGCCGACCTGACGACGACGTTCGAGACGCCGCGCGCGGAGGTCCTCACCCTCGAGCGCGACCCCGACGGCGACGACGTCATCGCGTCGCGCGCCGTCGGATCCGACGCGGATCCCGTCGCCGTGCTCCGCGCCGAGCAGATCGACGACTTTCGCGCGACGAGCCGCTACCTCGTCGCGAGCGTCGTGGAGGAGGGCGAGACGCGCGTGTTCGTCCTCGACCGGGCGGATCCGGGCGCGGATCCCGTCCCGCTCGAGCTCCCGGGCGACGGGTACGTGCAGGCGCTGCAGGTGTCCGAGCAGGACCAGCTCGTGGGCTTCACCTTCACCGACGGCGACGTCAGCGCGGAGTCGGGCCGCGTCAGCGTGCTGTTCACGGGATCCCTGCGGGACGCGGCCGAGACCTCCGACGCGGGGCTCAAGCCCGTGGAAGTCGGGGGCGAGGAGCCGAGCATCGACACCTGGCGGTTCGTGCCCGAGACCTCCTCGCTGCTGTTCAACGACTTCGACGGCGACCTCACGCTCGTGGACCGCACGACGAATGCGGATCCGACGACCTTCGGCGTCGCGCTCCTCATCGAGGGCGTCGCGCGCTCGACCTACACGGCCCTCGTCGGGCTCGCCGATGGGCGGCTCGTCGAGCTCGACCTCGCCTCCGGCGAGCAGACGGACCTCGACGACGTCGACCTGGGGCTTTCGGGCGAGAGCCTCCTCAGCCAGATCATCCCGACCGCCGACGGCGGGACGCTCCGCGCCTACGCCGAGCTCGTCGACGGCCTCCCCACGGACGTCCACGTCGTCCAGGTCGACGCCGACGGCGCCGCGACCGACGTCGCGACCGTGGCGCAGGGCGACGCGCTTCTCGGCGTCTGCTCGTCGCCGAGCGCGCAGTACGCGGCCGTGCAGGTCGCGCCGGACGTCGCAGGCAACCCGTACGACGACGCGCCGCAGCCGCTCCCCGAGACCGTCGAGACGCGGATCTATGACGCCGCGTCGGGCGAGGAAGTCGACGTGCTGCCCGGATTCGACCCGAGCTGGTGCGAGGTCGGCCCGTGGTGAGGAATCTGCGGGGAGCTCCCTGAGAGCGGGAACACCGGCCCGCACCAGGGCGTTGTCCCCGCCGCGGCCGGGCACCCCCGACCACCGCGAGAGAAAGGCACCACCCATGCGCGCACTCCTGCACGAGACCTTCGGCGAGGCCGTCGACGTCCTCCAGACCCGCGAGGTCCCGCTCCCCGAGCCCGGCCCGGGACAGGCGCGGATCCGCGTCGTGCTGTCGCCGATCCACAACCACGACCTGTGGACGATCCGCGGGACGTACGGGTATCGGCCCGAGCTGCCCGCGCGCGCCGGCACGGAGGCCCTGGGGGTCGTCGACGCTCTCGGAGATGGCGTGACGGGGCTGCGCGTCGGCCAGCGCGTCGCGACTGGCGGCACGTTCGGCGTCTGGGCCGAGTACGCCCTGGCCGACGCGGCCGGACTCGTGCCGGTGCCGGACGCGATCGGCGACGAGACCGCCGCCCAGCTCATCGCGATGCCCTTCAGCGCCCTGAGCCTCCTCGACTTCCTCGACGTCCGTCCCGGGGAGTGGATCGCCCAGAACACGGCCAACGGCGCGGTCGGCCGGCTCGTGGCGCAGTTCGCGGCCTCCCGCGGGGTCCGCGTCCTCGGGCTCGTGCGCCGCGACGCGGGCGTCGACGAGCTCCGCGCCGCGGGCATCGAGGACGTCGTCTCGACCGCGCAGCCCGACTGGCGCGAGCGCGCCGAGCGGATCCTTGACGGATCCGCTCCCCGCGCCGCCGTGGACTCGGTGGGCGGCCGCGCGGCGGGGGACCTGCTCGCGCTGCTCGGCGAGGGCGGCACGCTCGTGTCGTTCGGCGCCATGGGCGACGGGCGCCTCGACGTCTCGTCGGGCGACCTCATCTTCAAGCAGGCGACGCTCAAGGGCTTCTGGGGGAGCCGCGTGAGCGCGACGATGGATCCCGAGACCCGGGCGCGCCTGTTCGCGGAGCTCTTCGAGCGGGTCGGATCCGGCGAGGTGCCGCTCCCCGTCCACGGCGTCTTCTCGCTTGAGGACGCGCGCGCCGCGGCGGCCGCCAGCGCCGAGCCCGGCCGCGAGGGCAAGGTGCTCCTGCGGCCGTGACACGCCCGGTGTGCTAGGATCTTTGTTTGGCTGTGCGCACTCCTGCGCGCAGTTCGTGCAGTCGCTTCCCGAACACAGCCCGGAAACGGGCGGGGCGCGGTCTGCGCAGGCAAGAGATCTTGGGTGATCCGTTCTCGGATCACGGTATTGAAGGAGAGTGAACCATGGCTGCTGTGTGCCAGGTGACGGGAGCCACCCCCGGCTTCGGTCACAACGTCTCGCACTCGCACCGTCGCACCAAGCGTCGGTTCGACCCGAACGTGCAGAAGAAGACGTACTACGTTCCGTCGCTGGGCCGCAAGGTCACGCTGACGGTTTCCGCTAAGGGCATCAAGGTCATTGACGCCCGCGGCATCGAGTCGGTCGTGAAGGACCTGCTCGCGAAGGGTGTGAAGCTCTGATGGCGAAGAAGGCTCAGGACGTACGTCCGATCATCAAGCTGCGTTCGACCGCGGGCACGGGGTACACCTACGTGACCAAGAAGAACCGGCGCAACAACCCCGACCGCCTCGTGCTGAAGAAGTACGACCCGGTGGTTCGCAAGCACGTCGACTTCCGCGAGGAGCGTTAATCATGGCGAAGAAGAGCAAGATCGCGCGCAACGAGCAGCGCAAGGAGATCGTGGCGCGCTACGCCGAGAAGCGCCTCGAGCTGAAGAAGACGCTCGTCAACCCGAACGCGTCCGACGAGGAGCGCGAGGCCGCGCGCGTGGGCCTGCAGAAGCTGCCCCGCAACGCGTCGCCCGTCCGCGTCCGCTCGCGCGACGTCATCGACGGTCGCCCCCGCGGTGTCCTCACGAAGTACGGCATCTCGCGTGTCCGCTTCCGTGACATGGCGCACCGCGGCGAGCTGCCCGGCATCACCAAGTCGAGCTGGTAAGCACGACTCTCGCTCAGGGCGGGATCCCCATACCGGGGGTCCCGCCCTGTCGCGTGTGCAGGGGGATCCGGCAGTCACACGTGCCACACGAGCCCCGCGCGCGGGCGACACGCCGTGTCGAATCGCCCGAATCCCGCGGAAATACGCGGAAATCGGGCGAGCCGCGTTAGTTTTGTGCTCGGTCGCACGACCGAGCCGGGGGTTCACGCTCTCGGTCCAACGATTCGTCACGGCGCGTCCGCGCCGATGGAGGAAGACAATGGCCGACAAGAACATCACCAAGACCGAGCTCGTCGCGAGCATCGCGAGCGCGACCGGCCAGAGCCAGGCCACCGTCTCCGGTGTCCTCGACTCGCTCTTCACGACCGTCTCCGAGGCCGTCGCCAAGGGCTCGAAGGTCTCGATCCCCGGCTGGATCGCGTTCGAGCAGGTCGACACGGCCGCGCGCACGGGCCGCAACCCGCAGACCGGTGCCGAGATCGCCATCCCGGCCGGCAAGCGCGTCAAGGTGACCGCGGGCTCGAAGCTCAAGGCTGCCGTCAAGTAAGACGACGACGTCTCGCGACGCGGGCGCCACCCTCCGGGGCGGCGCCCGCGTCGCGTTCTCGGAGAGACGCCCAGGCGCCGCGAACTAGGATCGGTCGCGTGACTCCCCGCGCCCTGCGGGCCGCCGGGCCCGTCCTCCTCCTCGTCGCCGCCGGGGCCACGCTCGTCGCCGCGCTGATCGCGACGGGCGGGGCCGCGCCGCTCGCGCTGCAGGACCCGGGAGCCGTCGTGCGGTGGAGCCTGCCGGTCGCGAAGATGACCGTGAACATCGCCGGATCCGTGATGGTCGGATCCCTCGTCGTCGCCCTGTTCGCGCTGAAGCCCGACGAGCGCGCGTTCGGGGTCGCGCTCGACACCTCCTCGATCGGCGCGGCCGCGTTCACGATCGCGTCGGGCGCCACGACGTTCCTGAACTACATGAGCGGGTTCAACCCGCAGCTTTCGCTCGGCTCGGAGTTCGGCGCGCAGCTGGGGCAGTATCTCACGACGACCGAGATCGGCCAGGCCTGGCTGATCCAGACCGTCGCCGGCGGCATCGTGACCGTCCTCGCGTTCGCCGTGCGCGGGTGGACGACGACGCTCGTCACGGTCGCGCTGGCCGTCGCGAGCCTCGTGCCGATGGCCACGCAGGGGCACTCGGGCGACCTCGCCGACCACAACCTCGTCGTGACCGCCCTGACGCTGCACGTCATCGGCGCGGCCGTGTGGCTGGGAGGGCTCGTCGTGCTCGTCGCGATCCGCCCGGCCCTCTCGCCCGAGCGAATGCGCGCCGTGCTGGCGCGGTACTCCTCCGTCGCGCTCGTGGCGTTCATCGTCGTGGCGATCTCGGGTTACCTGCGCTCGCTGGCCTCGATCGCCGACCTCTCCCAGCTCGTCACGACGGCGTACGGGCTCGTGCTGGTGGTGAAGATCGCCGCGCTCGTCGCGATGGGGGCGCTCGGAGCCTGGTACCGTCGGCGCCTCATCGCCCGCAGCGCCGAGAAGAACGCGACGTTCTGGGCGGTGATCGCCCTCGAGCTCGTGTTCATGGGCGTCGCGTCGGGCGCCGCGGCCGCGCTCGCGCGATCGGCCCCGCCCGTGAGCGAGATCCCGCCCGCGCTGCAGACGCCCGCCGAGATCCTCACCGACGCGCCGCTCCCGCCGGAGCTCACCGCCGCGGAGTGGTTCACGCAGTGGGAGATCGACCCGCTGTGGCTCCTCGTGGGGATCTTCGGCATCGCGTTCTACGCCCTCGGCGTGCGGCGCCTGAAGCGCCGCGGCGACGCTTGGCCCGTCTTCCGCACGGTGTTCTGGATGCTCGGCATGGCACAGCTGCTGTGGGTGACGAACGGCCCCCTGAACGCCTACGGGCATTACCTCTTCAGCATGCACATGCTGCTGCACATGCTGCTCAGCATGGACATCCCGCTGATGCTCGTCGCCGCGGCGCCGGTGACCCTCGCGAGCCGCGCGATCGCCAAGCGCGAGGACGGCACGCGCGGGGGCCGGGAGTGGATCCTCTGGCTCGTCCACAACCCCGTCGCGAAGGTCCTCACGAACCCGTTCGTCGCCGCGGGGCTGTTCATCGGATCCCTCTGGGCGTTCTATTTCTCGGGCCTGTTCCGATGGAGTCTCTACGACCACCTCGGCCACGAGTGGATGGTGGCGCACTTCCTCATCACGGGGTACCTGTTCGCGATGACCCTCGTGGGCATCGACCCTGTGCCGTGGCGCCTGCCGTACGCGGGGCGCCTCGTCCTCCTGATCGTCGTCATGGCCATGCACGCCTTCTTCGGCATCGCGATCATGAGCCAGTCGGGCCTCATGGTCGCCGAGTGGTACGGATCCATGGGGCGCGCCTGGGGGCCGACACCGATGGACGACCAGTACACCGGCGGCGGGATCGCGTGGTCGATCGGGGAGATCCCGACGGTCATCACGGCGATCACGGTGGCGATCCAGTGGAGCCGCAGCGACGAGCGGCAGCAGAAGCGCCGCGACCGCCACGCCGACCGCACGGGCGACGCGGAGCTGGCGGAGTACAACGCGCGTCTTGCGCGGATCGCCGAGCGCGACGAGGCCCGGGGCCTCTGACCCGTCAGGTCGCGCGGTCGATCGTGATGTGCACGCTGCCGTCGTCGCCGACGTCGACCTCGGCGACCATCGTGAAGTAGACGTCCTCGTCGACGGGCACGAGCGCGCCCGTGAAGTAGTCCTGGACCGTGAGGGTGACGTGCGCGCGGCCCGACGTCGGCGAGACCCGCCAGTCGTCGCCGTCGGGCACGAGCGCCGTGCGCGGGTAGTCGAGGATCGTCCACGAGATGTCGGGCTGCGCGATGCCCCACGAGGCGTCGTAGCTGAAGGGGCAGTCCTGCGGCTGGAGGACCGCCTGCGTCGTGCACGTCGTCTCGAGGAAGTCGGCGACGCTGTCCTCCACGACCTGCGTGAGCTCGTCGGTCGGGGTGGTCTGGATGTCGATCGCGACGCGGTCCAGGAGCGACGCCGAGCGCACCGTGCGCGGATCCGCCTGGGTCGCCGCCGTGTCGACGGCGATCGCGTAGTTGCCGGGGGAGAAGGTGAGCATGGTCACCGGAGCGAGCGGATCCGCCTCCACGCCCTCCGGGGCGATCTGGCGCTTGTCGATCTCGAAGCCGTTGACCGCGAACTGCCAGGACCCGCGCACCGTGACGTCGAGGACCGACAGCGGGCTCGTCTCGAAGCGCCAGGCGGGGACGAGGCCGCTCATGCCCGCGCGCTCGACGCGGAAGACCATCTCGTCGCGCACGCCGTCGATCGTGTACGCCACGGTCACGACGGTGACCTCGCCCTCGTCGGTCGGAAGCGGTGCCTCGGCCACGGCATGGACGTCCGTGATCGTGCTCGCGAGCGCGTCCGCCCGCAGGAGGGCGTCGGAGGCGTACCCCCGGCCGATGTCCTCAAGGGCGGAGAACTCCGGGGCCACGCCGGGGATCGCGAGGGCGGCCTGCGCGTCGGCGTCGGCGATCGCGCGCACGTAGCGCTCGGCGAAGGCGCTGGGGCCCCAGAACTCGCGGTAGAGCGAGAGGAAGCCCACCGCGATCGCGCCGGCCAGCATCGCGAGCGCCACGACGCCCGCGATCGCCCGCAGAGCCGGGCTCGGCGGGCGCCGCGCGCGGCGACGCTCGTCGGATCCGGCTGGCATGGACACAGTCTAGGAACGGGCGCTGTGTTCTCCCCGTCGGCCGGCCCGGTCGTTGCACGACCGTGCCCTCGTACGATGGGGGGATGGCCCAGCCCGTTCTCTCCGCCGAGCAGGAGGCCCTGTTCCGGCTCATCGAGGACACGCGCGAGCACGTGTTCGTGACGGGCCGGGCGGGCACCGGCAAGTCGACGCTCCTGCGCCACCTCACCTGGAACACCCGGAAGCAGATCGCCGTGTGCGCGCCGACGGGCGTGGCGGCGCTGAACGTCGAGGGCCAGACGATCCACTCGCTCTTCAAGCTGCCGATCGGCCTCATCGCCGACAGCGAGCTCGATCAGTCCGACGCGACGCGCAAGATCCTCAACGCCATCGACACGCTCGTGATCGACGAGGTGTCGATGGTCAACGCCGACCTCATGGACGGTATCGACCGCTCGCTGCGCCAGGCCCGCGCGCGCCGGCGCGAACCGTTCGGGGGCGTCCAGGTCGTGATGTTCGGGGATCCGTACCAGCTCGCGCCCGTCCCGCCCCGGGGAGACGAGGCGCGCTACATTGACGACCACTACCGGTCGTTCTGGTTCTTCGACGCGAAGGTGTGGGCCGGCGAACAGGCGGGGGACGGCCTCATCGAGATGGGGCGCCACGGGGCCGAGCTCCACATCCGCGAGCTCACGCAGATTCACCGTCAGGACGACGACGCCTTCAAGACGATGCTGAACGCGGTCCGGTACGGGCGCGTCACCGCCGAGATCGCCGAGGCGCTCAACGCGGCCGGCGCGCGCACGCCGCCGCGCGACGGCGACGACCCGGTCATCACGCTCGCCACGCGCAACGACCGCGTCAACCAGATCAACGCGCAGCACCTCGCCGACCTGCCGGGGCGCGAGCAGACCGCGGTTGCGGAGGTCAACGGCGACTTCGGCCGCGGCGACGCGTACCCCGCCGACGAGAACCTCAAGCTCAAGATCGGCGCGCAGGTCATGTTCTTGCGCAACGACATCGGGAGCGGGGGCGAGCCGCCGCGCTGGGTCAACGGCACGATCGGCACGGTGACGCGGATCCTGGGCGACAGCGTGCGCGTCGACGTCGACGGCGAGGAATTCGACGTCGAGCCCGCCGTGTGGGAGAAGTACCGCTACGCGTACGACCCGTTCCAGAAGAAGCTCTCGCGCGACGTCGCGGCCGAGTTCACGCAGTTTCCCCTGCGCCTCGCGTGGGCCGTCACGATCCACAAGTCGCAGGGCAAGACCTACGACCGCGCCGTCGTCGACCTGGGCGCGGGCGCATTCGCGCCGGGCCAGACCTACGTCGCGCTCTCGCGGCTGACGTCGCTCGACGGGCTCTACCTCTCCCGCCCGCTGCGCCCGAGCGACATTCGCGTCGACGAGAACGTGCGCCGGTTCATGCGCAACGCCTGGGAGAAACAGGGCGACGCGATGCGCGCGGGCTGACGACCTAGACTCGAGAGAAGTCGGTCTTCAGGGGGTTCCATGGTGTTCAGGTCTCGTCGTCTTGCCGCCTCGGCCGGCATCCTCGCGGTCGGGGCGTTGCTCCTGGCCGGATGCACGGGGGACGACGCGCCGAACCCGGCGGATCTCGCGGATCCGCTTCCCGACGACGTCGCGGCGCAGCTCGAGGCCGCGACCGAGCGCGCGATGCAGGGCGCGGGCGCGCCGGGCGCCGTGGCCGGCGTGTGGGTGCCGTGGGCAGGCGAGTGGGTCGAGGGCGTGGGCGAGACCGAGATCGGCTCGGGCGAGACCCCGTCGGCGACGATGACCTTCCGCGCGGGCGAGATCACCCGCTCGATGACCTGCGACGTCCTCTTCGCCCTGGACGACCGTGGCACCGTCAGCGTCGACGACCCCGTGACGACCTACATCCCCAGCACGCCGCAGCTGGCCGAGGTGACGCTCGAGGACCTGTGCGACGGGCTCTCGGGGGTGCGGCCCTCCCAGAACGGGCGCTGGTCGTCGATCCTGTCGAACCTTGACCGCAACTGGGAGCCGCGCGAGTTCGTCGCCGAGGGCCTCGGGCGCGGCATGGCGTCCGCGGACAGCTGGCGCGACTCCGACAGCGACTACTTCCTCCTCGGCATGGCGCTGGAGAACGCCTCGCACACGAGCCTGCGCGAGCTGTACCGCACCTACGTCGCGGAGCCGGCGGGGCTCACGTCGACGACGCTCCCGGGCGACGCTCCGGGCACGGTGGAGTTCACGGGGTACTACACGTCGAGCGGGCAGCAACAGAACGCGTGCGAGGGCGAGCCGCGCGACGTCACGGAGCTGTCGCCGACCTTCGGCTACGCGAACTCGGGGGTCGTGTCCACCGTGACGGACCTGCGCGACTACGCGAGCGCGCTCGCCGCGGGCGTGGGATCCGGCGACGACGTCGAGCTGCGCTGGCAGGACTCGCTTCCCACGGATCCGGAGGGCGATCAGTGGGTGCGCGCCGCCGGTGGCGACCTCATGCTCGGGACCCTCGTCGGGCAGCAGGGGGCGATGGTCGGCTACAGCACTGCCGCGTACAGCGACGTCGAGACGGGGTTGACGGTCGTTGTCGTGCTGAACAACTCGGCGGCGGGCGACGAGATCGCGGGCGCGCTGGCGCGCGAGCTCGCGGCGATCGCGATGCAGGTCCCGGGGGACGGCCAGCCCGACACCACGTTCCCGTGGACAGTGGAGCAGGCGCACAGCGCCGTCGGATCCGCGGCGGTGTGCCCCATCGAGGGGGAGTAGCGGCGGCTCAGTCGCCCCGGATCATGCGGAGGAGCTCCGCGACGACCGCGTCGCGGCTGCTCGCCGGGTAGGGCGCCTGCTGCATCGCCTCGTCGACCCAGATGCCGTCCGCGGCGGCGAGAGCGATCTGCTGTGTCGTCGTGAGAGCGGAAATGTCCCCTACCCAGCGGTCGCGGAACGCCGTCCAGATGGCGGCGAGGGCGGGGTCGTGCATGACGTCGACGAGCGCGGAGAGGTCGCCGAGCGGGTCGAGCTCGCCCGAGGTGTCGATGGCGGACAGGAGATAGGCGGCCCGACGGTCGGCGACGGAGGCCGCGGCGAACGGTGCCCCGAGGTGGCGCTCGGCGTCCGCCTCCCAGAGGCCGATCAGCCGCTCGATGACGGCCCGGGCGAGGTCGTCGCGCGTGGGGAAGTGGTAGAGCACTCCGCCCTTGGACTTGCCGGACTCGGCGGCGACCGCTTCGTACGTGAGGGCGGTGAGGCCGACGCGGGCGGCCACGCGCAGGGCCGCTGCGGCGACCTCCTGCTTTGCGCTGGGGCGGTTCATGCGGATCCTCTCGACGGGTCGCGCTCCAGGCTATCCGCTGGCGTCGAGTTACTGTACCGACCGTTTGGTATAGTAATGGCGTGACGACGACACTTCGGGAGAGGCGGGCCGGAACCCGCGAATGGACCGCGCTCGGCGTGCTCACCCTCGCCGTGACCGTGCTCGCGATCGACGCGACGGTACTCGCCCTCGCGATTCCCGCGCTGACCCGCGCGCTTGCGCCCTCGGCGACCGAGGTGCTGTGGATCGGGGATTCCTATTCGTTCGCGATCGCGGGGCTCCTCGTCACGATGGGCAACCTCGCCGATCGCGTCGGGCGCCGCCGCCTCTTGCTGGTCGGCTCGGTCGCCTTCGGCGGGGCGTCGATCGTCGCCGCGTTCGCGCCGACGGCGGGCGCGCTGATCGCGGCGCGGGCGCTGCTCGGGGCGGCGGGCGCCACGATCATGCCGTCGACCCTCGCCATCATCCGCGACCTGTTTCGCGATTCCTCGCAGCGCACCTTCGCGATCGCGATCTGGTCGGTCGGATTCACGGTGGGCTCCGCCGCGGGGCCGCTCGTGGGCGGTGCCCTGCTCGAGCACTTCTGGTGGGGCGCGGTGTTCCTCATCAACGTCCCGGTCATGGTCGTCGTTCTCGTGCTGGGGGCCGTGCTCCTTCCCGAGTCGCGCGGATCCGGCAGGGCGCCCATCGACGTCGCCTCCGCCGTGCTTTCGGTCCTGGCGATCGTGCCGGTGGTCTTCGCGATCAAGCAGATCGCGCGGGGCGACGTCGGCGCGGGCGCGGTGGCGGGCCTGGCGCTCGGCGTCGCGGCGGGGTGGGTGTTCGTCGCGCGTCAGGGCCGCCTGGCGACGCCGCTGGTCGACATGACGCTGTTCCGGATCCCCGCATTCTCGGGCGCCGTGGCCGCGAATCTCGTGTCGGTGTTCGCGTTCAGCGGCCTCATCTTCTTCTTCTCGCAGTACCTCCAGCTCGTGCGGGGATATTCGCCGTTCACCGCGGGGCTGGGCGAGCTGCCGCTGTCGGTCGGCGCGGTCGTGATCGTCGCGTTCATCGCCGGGATCGTGCGCCGATTCGGACGGGGGCGCGCGCTCGGTGCGGGGCTCGGCGCGGCCGCGGTCGGCCTCGCGGGCCTCGCGCTCGCCGAAGCCCAGCCCGGCTATGTTGGGCTCGCGCTCGCGCTCGGTGTGATCGGGATCGGCGTGGGCCTCGCGACGGCTGTCTCGACCGATGCCGTGGTGACGTCCGTGCCGCGCGAGCGCGCGGGTGCCGCGTCGTCGATCTCGGAGATGGCCTACGAGCTGGGCGTCGCGCTCGGGATCGCCGTTCTCGGGTCCGTGCACGGCGCGATCTATCGCTCGTCGCTCTCCCTCCCCGAGGGGGCGACGGCTGCTGTGCGCGAGGCCGCCGGCGAGTCCCTGCCGCAGCTGACGGCGTCGGGGGCGGGTGAGGCGTTCCTCGCGGCGGGGCGCGAGGCGTTCACCGCCGCGATGCAGCAGACCTCGCTCGTGGCGGCGGTCCTCGTCGCGGTCGCCGCGGTCGTGTCCTGGCGGGTCGTGCCGTCGGAGGTGGGCTCGCGCTAGGACGACGCGACGTAGCGGCCGGGGCGGTGGTTGAACGCGATGATGAGGTTCATGATCACGGCGCCGAGGCCCGAGGCGAGGACGACGGGCCACGACGCCACGGCGAAGGCCGAGAGCACCACGATCGTGTCGAGCGTCATCATCACGTAGCCCGCGCGCAGGTGAAACCGCTCCTGCAGGACGAGGCCGAGGATGTTGAACCCGCCCATGCTCGCGCCGTGGCGGAAGAAGATGAGGACGCCGACGCCCGCGAGCGTGGACCCCGCAACCGCCGCGTAGAACGGGTCGAGGGCGAGCGCGCCGAGCGCATCGGCGGATCCGTGGAACGTCGATGCGGCGGAGACGAGCGCGATGGCGAGGACGCTGCGCAGGACGAACCCCCACCCCTTGCTCCGGATGGCGAGCAGGAAGAACGGCACGTTGATCGCGAAGAAGAACACGCCGAAGGGCACGGGCGTCGCGTAGCTGAGGAGGAGGGCGAGCCCCGCGGTGCCGCCGGAGACGTCGCCGCCCGCGCGCAGGAGGAAGAGCCCGAGCGAGACGACGACCGTGCCGCAGAGGATCCCGAGAATGTCGTCGCCGACGGAGTGCTTCGTCGCGGGGCGGGGGACGGGGATCGCGGCAGTCATCGCTCCCAGCATGCGCCGCACGCGGCGAAGTGCGCAAGTTTTTACGTCAGTGTGAGGCGAATTGTGAGATCAAGGAAACCTGCATGAAGCACGGTGGGCATTCCCGCGCGACCTTTTGTCGCGCGCGCAGGCCATCCTGCTCCGCGGCCCGTAGATGAACGAGAGGTTTCTCGAACCTCCAAGGAAGCTGGTAGCTCCAAACCGCGTGGGCATCCGTTCCGGATGACCAGTTATGCGGCGCAGTAGTGAAACGGATGGAGCGACGCGCGCGGGCGACGGCGCGGACATCGCAGCGGGACGGCTCGACAACGACGCCGTCGAGCGGCGTGAGGCGGCGCGCGCGACGTCAGCTGATCGAGGACCGTTGGCTCGGCTTTTCGGACAACTGGCGGGTTTCGGCATGGTCGGCGGCGTCGCGTTCGTGATCGACCTGGGCGTCTACAACGTCGTTCGCGCGACGGTCCTGAGTGATTCGCCGATCTGGTCGAAGGTCGTGAGCGTCACTGTCGCGACCATCGCCGCGTGGCTCGGCAACCGCTACCTCACGTTCCGCAAAGAGCGTTCGCGGGGCGCGTTCCGTGAGGGCCTGCTCTTCGCGATCGTGAACGTGGTCGGCCTCCTCATCGCCGCCGGCTGCCTCTTCGTCTCCCACTACCTGTTGGGATTCACCTCGCAGCTCGCGGACAACATCTCGGGCAACGGCGTGGGCCTTGTGCTCGGCACCATTTTCCGCTTCGTCGCCTATCGATGGATCGTCTTCACCGCTCACACGCGCACGTCGCACTCCACTCACCGCACGAATAGCTCGGAAGCCGGAGTTCCCTCATGAACCTTGCCCGTTACCTCATCGACGCAGGAGCCGACGACCGCGAACAGGCGGGCGTGCCGGAGCCGCTGCTGACCCCGATCGTGCGCGACCCCGGGCAAGAGCCCGCGGACGGGAGCGACATCGACAGTCCGGCGGAGACGGTCGTTCCTCCGACCGACGGCGTCCTCCCCGACTGGTCGTTCGCCGAGTGGCTGGGCTATAGCGGCGTCGTTGTCCTCGCCCTCGTCCTCACCGCGATCGCGGCCGTCACGCTCTGGTGGATGTTGCACGCGTGGCGGTCCGCGGCGGATCTCAAGGCCACCCAGTTCAGCGACTCTCCACGTCCTGCGCGACACCGATTCACCTTGCTCGTGCCCGGTCGGCACGAGGAGGACGTGATGGGCCAGACGCTGGATCGGCTCGCGATGCAGGACCATCCCGACTTCGAGATCATCGCGATCGTCGGTCACGACGACCCGGGGACCGAGCTCGTCGTCCGAGAGGCCGCCGCGCGCCATCCCGACCTCATCACGGTCGTGGTCGACGACAGCGTGCCAAAGAACAAGCCGAAGGCCCTGAACCGCGCGCTCGCGATCGCGAGGGGTGACATCGTCGGCGTCTTCGATGCGGAGGACGAGGTGCATCCGGGCCTCCTGACCGTCGTCGACTCAAAGTTCCAGGAGACGGGGGCTGACGTGGTCCAGGGCGGTGTGCAGCTCATGAACTTCGAGACGAGCTGGTGGTCGCTGCGAAACGTGCTCGAGTACTACTTCTGGTTCCGTTCCCGGCTCCACTTCCACGCCCGATCCAAGTTCATCCCGCTCGGCGGAAACACGGTCTTCGTCACCCGGGATCGACTCGAGTGGTCCGAGGGGTGGGACGACCAGTGCCTGGCCGAGGACTGCGAACTCGGCGTGCGACTGTCCAGCGACGGCGCCAAGGTCGTCGTCGCGTACAACCCCGAGTACGTCACGCGCGAGGAGACGCCGCCGACTTTCCTGTCGCTCTACAAGCAGCGCACCCGGTGGAACCAGGGCTTTTTGCAGGTGCTGGACAAGGGCGAGTGGAAGCGGCTCCCCACGTTCCGTCAGCGCATGTATGCGCGCTATCTGCTCAACATGCCGTTCATCCAGGCCGCCACCGGCCTCCTGATCCCGATCTCGATCGCCTTCATCCTCCTCGTGAAGGTCCCGACCGTCATCGCGCTCATCACATTCCTCCCGCTCATCCCGACGCTCATCACGGTGGTCGTCGAAGCTGCCGGGCTGGCGGAGTTCGGACGCGTGTACGGCAAGAAGGTCCGCGTCCGCGACTATGCCCGCCTCATCCTCGGGCTGCTGCCGTACCAGGTTTTCCTCGCAGCGGCCGCGATCCGGGCGGTCGTCCGCCAGCTGCGCGGCGACGGCAGCTGGGAGAAGACGGAGCACACCGGCGCGCACCGCGATGCGCCCGCACCGCGGATCGCTTCGCCGAACGTGCTCGCCGCGACATCCGCTGAGGGGAGTGCAGCATGACCTCCACCCTCGATCGCACGCAGGTTTCGCCCACGGAGCCAGAGATCACACCCCGGCCGGGAGCGCTGGCGGACGGGAATCCCCCCGCCAGGTCGAGCTGGCGGCGCCGCGCGATCGATCTCGCGTGGCTCCTGCCGGCCCTCGTCGTCGGGATTGTCGTGAACGCCGTCAACCTCGGTGGATCCCCGCAACGCATCGATGACGAAGGCACATACACGGCGCAGGCCTGGGCCATTGGTCACCTCGGGGAGCTCACCCACTACACCTACTGGTATGACCATCCGCCGCTCGGCTGGATCCAGATCGCGGGGTATGCGGGACTCACCGGGGCGTGGGATCGCTACGACGTCGCGGTCATCGCGGCACGTGAGGCGATGCTGGTCGCGACCGCGGTCGCCGCGGTGCTGCTGTGGGCTCTCGTCCGCCGCATCGGGTTTGGTCGGGCGACCGCCTCTGTGGCCACCGTCATCTTCCTGATGTCGCCGCTTGCCGTGCAGTTCCACCGCCAGGTCTACCTCGACAACATCGCGACGGCGTGGCTCCTCGGCGCACTCCTGCTGGCGATGAGCCGCAATAAACAGCTGCTCGGTTATATGGGCGCTGCAGCAGCTTTTAGCATCGCGGTCCTCACCAAGGAGACGTATCTCCTCGCGCTCCCGCTCCTCGCATGGCTCATGTGGCGGGGAGCCGATCGTACGACCCGCCGCTACACCCTCTCGGTCTCCGCGGCCGTCGTCGCGCTGTTCGGCTTCGGGTACGTGGCATTCGCGCTCGTGAAGGGCGAGCTGATGCCCGGACAAGACCGCGTCAGCCTGTTCGAGGGGCTTGCCTTTCAGCTCGCCTCGCGCGAGGGCAGCGGCTCACTCCTCGACCCCGACAGCCTCATGACGAGGACCGTCGGTATGTGGCTGCAACTCGACGCCGTGTTGATCGGCACAGTCCTCATCGCTGGCGTCGCGGCTGTGTTCGTCCGTCGGCTGCGACCCTGGGCGATCACCCTGCTCGCGCTGACCGCGTTCATGTTCCGCGGGGGGTATCTTCCCGTGCCCTACGTCATCATGATGTTGCCGTTCGCGGCGATCGTCGTCGCCGGCATCGGCCAGGTCGCCGTCGAGCGGCTTCGGGCGTCAGAAAAGACCCACCGTGCGATCTCGCGCGTCGCCGGCTCGGCGCTCGCGGCAGGGCTCGCCGTCGCGATGGTCGCCGCCGTTCCTCTGTGGGCGACGCAGCTTCGAGGCTTCGTGCTCGCCGACCTCGACGAGCCACTCCGCGACGCCGAGGCGTGGATGACCGAGAACGCCGCCCCCGAAGCCCGGATGCTCGTCGACGACGCCATGTGGGTCGACCTCGTGGACGCCGGCTTCGCCCGCGACAACGTGGTCTGGTACTACAAGGCAGACACCGACTCCGACGTGCAGGATCTCGCACCGGACGGCTGGCGCGACTACGACTACGTCGTCACCACCGACTCCATGCGCACGTTCCCGACGGAGTTCCCGACGGTCCAGCAAGCGATCGATAACAGCGTCGTGGTCGCGTCGTTCGGTCAGGGCGCGCAGCAGGTCGACATCCGGTTCGTGGACGCGACGCAGTCCGGGCTCGATCAAGCTGACGACGACGGCCTGTATGCGGCGCGCTCCATCGCCGGCCAACAGCTGCTGGCCAATCCGGGAGTGGGATTCCCCGAAGGGATCCAGGATCTCCTGACCGCCGGTGTCGTTGATGGTCGGATCCTCCTCACGGTCGCCCAGCTGGCCGCAACCGGAGAGGTTGCCGTCGCCGATCTCGCTCAGCTCGATGATGACCCTTCCGGCGTGCACCGGCAGCTGGTGATCAGCTCTTACGCGGGCGTCGACGCGAGAGGCGACGCCGCGGGCGCCGATGCGGCCATCAGCTTCTTCGCGTCCCTCTCCGGCGAGCTTGAGCCGCTGTCCGTCGAGCGCAGCGACGCCGGCGTCATCGTCACCTTCTCTCCCGTCGAACCCGCGAACCTGCTCCCGCGCCCCGCGGAGTGACCCAAGCCGGGGGCATTCGACCCGGCCCCACGACAGAAAGGATCATCATGATCGGCACCACCGCACGTCACCCGTCTCCTGCCCGACGACCTCGGCGCGGATTCCGGGCCCTCGCCCTGGTCGCCGCGGCAGCTCTGCCCGCTGTCCTCGGCAGCGCACTCGCCCCCGCGGCATCCGCGTCGACGACGGATCCGGGCGGGTGGGCGCGCGTCGCGCACCTGTCGCCCGATACGAAGGCTGTCGACGTGCAGATGACGGCGCTCTCCGGAGGAGCCGTCGTGTACGAGCTGGACGATGTCGCCTACGGCGCCGTCAGCGATTACATCCCGCTCGACGAGGGCACGTATGTCGTGTCGATGGTCCCCTCGGACGCCGCGGACGATGCGGAGCCGGTCGTGCGGCAGTCCGTCGACGTCGCGGAGGGCGAGCCGGTCACGGTCGCCGCCTACGGGACGAACGCAGATCTGCAGACCACGGTGTTCGACGACGACCTCTCGGCACCCGCCGACGGGCAGGCTCGAGTCCGCGTGATCCAGGCGTCGACGGTCGAACCGGTCGTGGACGTCGACACGGTCGACGGGCAGCCGATCGCGCAGGAGGTCCCGAGCGGCGCCGCCACCGGATATGCCGCGGTCGACGCGGGATCGTGGGACCTCGAACTCGCCGGTGCCGGTGAGGCATCGAGCGCCGAGGTCGATCTGCCCGCCGGGTCGGTCTCGACGCTGTTCGTCCTCGACACCGCCGACGGTGCCTTGACGGCGAAGGCCGTGACGGACTCCGCCACCCTCGCCGACATGCCCATTGGTGGCATTGAGACAGGCGGTGGCGGCACTGCGAACCAGGGCGCCTTTCCCGCGTTTCCGGTCGTGCTGACCGGCCTCCTCCTCGCCGGCGCGGTGATCGGGGTGGTGACGGTGCGTCGACGCGCATCCGAGGGCGCCAGGTGATGATGACAGCGCGACGGATCCTCGCGGCATCGGCGGCGGTGACGGCGCTGGGCCTGGTGGCGACCGCGTGCGCTGGCCCCGGATCCGAGACGTCCGCGCCCGTCGACGCTGCCGGCTCCTCCACCGTGGCGGCGACCGACTTCCTCGACACCTACGTCGACGGCGGCCGAGTCGTCCGCACGGATCAGGGCGGCGACACGGTCAGCGAGGGGCAGGCGTACGGCCTGCTCCTCGCCCTCGCCGCGGATGACGAGACGCGCTTCGACGAGATCTGGACGTGGACGACCGAGAACATCCAGCGCGACGATCTCCTGCTCTCGTGGCGATGGGCCGACGGCGCGGTCGTCGACGCCGAGCCGGCGTCCGACGCGGATCTCGACGCCGCGAGAGCGCTCGTGCTCGCGGGCGACGCGTTTGGTCGCGATGACCTCCGCGAGGACGGACTTGACCTCGGCGACGCGGTGCTCGACCGCATGACCGCCCGCACCGCACTCGGCCGCGTCCTGCTTCCGGGGCCCTGGGCGAGCGCGTCGCCGCATCGGTATAACCCGTCCTACGCGTCGCCCGTCGCGTACGCGGTGCTGGGTGAGGCTTCTGGCGATGAGCGCTGGGAGGAACTCGCCGACGGGAGCCGTGCCGTGACGTCGGCGCTGCTGGACGCGAACGCGTTGCCGACCAACTGGGCTACCGTCGCGCAGGACGGGTCCGTGGCGATCGCCGGCGGCGCCGACGGTCAGGGCGAGCCGGAGTACGGGTACGACGCCGCGCGGACGCCGATCCGCTTTGCGGAGTCGTGCGACGACGATGACGTGGCCATCGCCGCGAGAATCGCGGCAGGGCTTCCGTCGGACGAGGTGCTCCCTGCCGAGCTCGATTCCGGGGGCGGCTCGATCACGAGTGATCAGCACCCCGTTGCGTATGCGGGGCGGGCGGCCGCATACGCCGCGGATGGCCGCGGCGACGCAGCGAAGGCCGATCTGACGAGGATGGGCGAGACCGCGGACGAGACGCCCACCTATTACGGCGATGCCTGGGAGGCGTTGGCCGAGGTGATGCTCGCCGGCGATGTGCTCGGGGGGTGCCCGCCGACCACGGGCGGGTCGTCGGAGGCCGCATCGGCAGGCGCGGCGCCCTCGACATCGAGTGCCGGAGGTCTGCAGGACCCGGTGGCCTCCGAGGAGGCGTCCGGCGCGGTACCGCTCCGCGTCTCGATCCCCGCCATCGGGATCGCGTCGGATCTCATTAGCCTCGGTCGCGGCGCCGACGGGTGGATCGAGGCTCCCGCGGACTACGACGACATCGGCTGGTACAAGGACGGCGTCGTGCCCGGTGACGTCGGCCCGGCAGTGATCGCCGCCCATGTGGACTCCCCGTGGGCGGCGGCGGTCTTCCATGAGCTCGGGAATCTCGTGCCCGGCGACACCGTCTCCGTCGAGCGGAGCGACGGCACGACGGCCGAGTTCGTCGTCACCGGTATCCAGAACGTGAAGAAGCACTCCTTCCCCACGGAGCAGATCTACGCGCCGACGCCCACTCCGGAACTCCGCCTTGTGACGTGCGGTGGTCCGTTCAGCTCCGAGACCGGCCGGTACGAGGACAACGTCGTCGTCACGGCCGTCGCCGCCTGATATCCATTACTCGCTCGAGAGGTCACGACATGCGCACCACCCTCACCATCATTCCGACGTTCAACGAGATCGAGAACATCACCGGCGTCGTCGACAGGGTCCTCGCCACGGGGCGATCGGACGTCCTGATTGTCGACGATTCGTCCCCCGACGGGACCGGCGAGCTCGCCGACGAACTCGCGGCGCGCCACGAGTCCGTGTTCGCCCTGCATCGCCGGACGAAGGACGGGCTCGGGCCCGCATATCTCGCCGGCTTCGCGTGGGGGCGATCTCGCGGTTACGACGTGCTTGTTGAGATGGATGCCGACGGGTCGCACCAGCCCGAGGCCCTCCCCACCATGCTCGACGAACTGGCGAGCGCCGACATCGTTCTCGGATCGCGCTGGGTCCCGGGCGGCAGCGTCGTGAACTGGCCGCTCCACCGCAAGGTCTTGAGTCGAGGCGGGAACATCTACGCGCGTCTCGCGCTCGGAATCGATGTTCGGGATGCCACCGGCGGATACCGCGCGTACAGGACGAGCGCCCTGGACGCCATCGGTCTCGACGGCATCGCGTCGCAGGGGTACTGCTTCCAGCTCGACATGCTCTGGCGCGGACTGGAACGGGGGCTCCGCGTCGTCGAGGTACCCATCACGTTCATCGAGCGCGAGCACGGCGTCAGCAAGATGAGCGGGAACATTGTGCGGGAGTCGCTCGTGAACGTCTCGGCGTGGGGCCTCCGCCGGCGGATCACCGCGCTGCGCGAACTTGTCCTCCACCATCGCCGACTGCCGTCCGTCCGCGCCAACACCCGGCGCCTCGCGCCATCGTGAGCGGACGGTGAGCGCACGCTGTCCGCACGGCCGGCGACGGGTGTAAGCGGACGAAAGAATGTGACGCGGCCTGTGCGCGGTGGCCTGGCCGTGGCGCACGGGGGGGGGGGGAATCTCGATCCTCGGCGTGCAGACATGAGGGAGGTGCCGGACGGCGTCCGTGCAACGATATACGCTGTGTCGCATTCGGCGTTGACGGCACATGACGAGGAGCCCCGCACGGCATGACGACGCACGCTCGGGAGAGCATCGAGCCCTCGATGCACCTCCTGGTGCGCCTGCGAACGATCCTGGACGGGTCTCCCCGTGTCGTGATCTCCGCTCCCCGAGGTGCCGGGAAGTCGAGGGTGCTGGCGCAGTGGGCGTCCGCACGGGAGCGTGAAGGTGACACGGTGTCGTGGGGCCCGAGGCACGTCGCCGGGGCGACCGCGGTTGTGCTCGACGAGCCGTCCGAGCGCGATCTGCGCGCCGTTCTCGATGCGGTTCCTGCCGCGTGCCGAGTCGTGGTCGCGACGCGGCGCGCCCCGACGGAGGTCATGGAGTGGCATCTGCGCCTGCGCGAAAGTGCCATCCTCCTTGCGGGCGACCTTCGCCTGACGCTCGCCGACATCGCCGCCGTGCTCCGGGGGCGCGGTCTTCCCGACGACGCGGAGGCAGTTGCCGCGGTCGCGCGGGCGTCGCATGGGATCCCGTGGTTCGTCGATATTGCGTGCGAAGAGGTCGCGGAGAGCGCGCGCGAAAAACCCGACCCGGACTTTCGGGGGCGAGACGTGCGCGCGGGGCGCCTCGCTCGCGCGGTCGACGACGCGGTCGTGAGCGCGTTGCGCGAGACAGTGCCCGCGGAGGAGCTCTCTCTGCTGGCGATACCGGTGCGACTCGACGACGACGGCATCGCGGCGCTGGGCACGACGAGCGAGCTGATCTCCGCCCGCGCGGCGCTTGCCGAGGGCGGGTGGGTCGAGCATCTCGGTGCCTCCGGTGCGCCGCGGCTCGTGCCGCCGGTACGCCGCGCGCTCGCGCGCCGCGTCCGTCGTGGTGCAAGCCCGACCATCGAGTCTGCGCGCGCTCGCCTGGTGACGCGGCTTCTGGGCGCGGAGCGCCTGGCCGAGGCATGGGCCGTCGCGCGCGAGGGCGGCAGCGACGCCTTGTCCTGGCGCGTTCTCATGCACGCCATCGTCGATCTCGACTCGTCGCTCCTCGCGTCGATGACCCGCGATATCCGGGCCGCGTTCCTCTCGCGTACGTGGGCGGGGGATGCGCTGGCCCTGTGGACGTCGGCGTACAACATCGGCATAGAGCCTGTGCCGCGCGCCATCGTCGAGCGCGCCCTCGACGTGCGGGACTTCGACCAGCGGCTCCCCGATGCGCCGGTCGGTCGGCTGAGCCATGCGGGACTCACCCAGGTGTGGCGGAGGCGCGCCGGGGACGTGCGCGGGACGGCCGTGTGGGCGGCCCGCACGGTCGAGATCTGGGAGGCGCAACGCGCCCGACTGGATCCGGGGCAGCGCGGGCACGGCGCGCTCGCGCTGCAGACGACGGGACTGACGTATTTGCGGCTGGGCCGCTGGGCCGCGGCGGCGGCCGCGTTCGCCGAAGCGGAGGAAATCGCGGCGGCACAGGGTGCCGTGGACTTCGCGGCCACCATCACCGAGCACCTCGCCCTCGCCCTCGCTCTCGCGGGCGAGATCCGGCGCGCGCAGAGCGCCATGGCGCGTCTGTCGGCGGTGCAGGGGACGGCGCGTTCGTCGTACACCGTCATGGTGGTGCACCTGGTCGAGGCGCTCCTGGCGCTCGAGGACGGTGATGCCGAGCGGGCGGCGAGCGCTCTCGCGCGCGTGCCGCCGGAGCGCCTCGCCGCCTCCGAGATCGGGACGCTCGCGATATCGATCGACGCCTACGTGCGCGCGCTGCTTCCCGACGTCGTCGGTCGTCCGCCCGTGGTCGCGATCACGACGGATCCGCTCGCCGTCTCGGTGGCCGACGCGACCGCGGATCTCGTCGACCTCGTGTCCGCCCGCCCTGTCGTGCTCTCGGCATCACGTCGCGCGCGGATGCGCGGGCGGGTCGTGGATCACTGGGGCGTCTCGGCCGCGGTCGTCGCGGCTACGCGCGGCGGGGAACGGATCGGCCACCCGCGCGCCGGCGCGACCGAATCTCCCCGCGAGCGAGCCCTGGCCGACCTCGTGCGGGCGGCCCTGCACGCCCGCACGGGGGAGGAGCGGGGGGCGCGGAAGGCTCTCCGCGACTACTACCTCGTGACGCAGGCGTCGGGCCTGACCTCCGCCGTGCGTCTGCTCCCCGAGTCCGATCGCGTCGCGCTCGCCGCATTCGCCATGTCCGACCTCCCCGACCTCGCGGCGTCCCTCGGAGACCTGTCGTCCATGCCATCCGTCGTACCCACCATTGACACGCCGCCGGTGCTCACAACGCGCGAGCGCGAGGTCCTCGATGCGCTTGCCAGCGGGCTGTCGCGCGCGCAGATGGCCGACGCGTGGGGCGTGTCGATGAACACGATCAAGACGCATGCGCGCGGGTTATACGCGAAGCTGTCCGCAACCTCGAAGGAGGACGTCCTCGTGCGTGCGGAGGAGTGCGGCCTCCTGGGGTGAGCGCGGGGGTGAAAAGGGTGGCGCCCCGCGCGCAATATCCATAGCGTGTCGCGTGGCGCGGGCGTCTGCCCGGTCGAAGGGGCGAGGGGCGAGACACATGGCGACTGCGAGGCTGTCCGACGATCGAGCGCGAGCCTGGGGGGCTTTCGTCGCGCTTTTCGCCATCGTCATGGCGCTCGTGGTGGTGCCGGCCACCTCCGCGTCTGCGGCCGTGGGGCAGCTGGAGATCGACAAGCGCGTCAACGGCGGCGAGCTGGCCGAGCTCGTCCCGGGTGACGAGTTTTCCTACGTCATCGAGGTGCAGTGCTCCGACGCCGACTGCATCGGCGCGGAGGTGTCGGACACCCTGCCGAGCGAGCTGGCCGGGTTCGCTCTCATCGGCGCGTACGGGGATCTCGGCGGGAGCCCGATCCAGCTGCAGCAGGCAGGATGCACGCCGGTCGGCGACGGCACGTGGGAGGTCACCGAGAGCTGCACCCTGACGGCGGTCCTGGAGCAAGACATCGACGGCGGCGTGGGCCTCGCCTCGGGCCAGTCGATCACCATGGTGCTGGACGTCCGTGTGCCCGACGATCTGCCTGCGACGTGGGAGCAGAACGGTCAGGACATCGTCAACACCGCGGTCGCCTCCTGGGACAACGGGCTCGGGCCCGGGGGGACGGAGGTGGCCGCCACGGTGGACGACCCGGCCACGGTCCTCATCCAGGTCGCGACGTCCGTGGGTGTCGAAGCGGAGAAGTCCTGGCAGCCCGCGGTTCAGCAGTTTTCCCCTGGCACGCTCTCGCAGATCACGATCGGGGCGACGCACACGTCGAACGTCCCGGCGCAGCAGCTGACGATCCAGGACCCGACGTCCGCGGTCGACGGCGCGACCAGCCTGGGCGAGGACAACCCCTTCCGACTGGTCGACTTTGACTCTCTGGGCGACTCGGCGATGCCCGCGGGAGCGACGGGCGTCGCGGTCGACTACTACCTGTTCGACGGATCCGTCTGGGCGTGGAACGAGGGTGCGTTCGCCGACGCCGTCGTCGCCCCCTCCGATCCGAGCGCCGTCGGCGGCATCCGCTTGCGCTACGAGGGCGCGATCGAACCGACCGCAGAGGTCGCACAGACCTTCGAGGTCGCTCAGCGCGAGAACGATCGCGTGTCCGGTGCCTCCCTGCAGACCGGGGCCGCGCTCACCAACGTGATCGATGCGACCGTCGCGGTCGGCGACGAGACGGCGACGAGCGGCGCCGAGGCGCCGTATCAGGTGGGCGGCCTGACCCTGGAGGTCGGAGCGGACAAGACCATCAGCCCCGCCGAGCTCCCGGCGGGCGCCGAGGCGACGGCTACGCTGACCGCGACGAACTCGTCGAACGGCCCGCTCTCCGAGCTGACGATCGAAGAGGCCGGGTTCTTCGACGGAGACATGCTCTTTGGCGGCTTTCCGGACGGCATCGCGTGGCCCGCGGGCGCCGCGGGCGCGACGATCGCGTGGGAAATGGACGGTGCCCTCCGTGCTCCGGTCGCGTTCGACGACGGGGACAGCCCCGAGCCCGCGACCGGGACCGTCACGGGCTTCGTCGTCGCCTTCTCCGGCGCGATCGAGGCCGACGCGAGTGCGGCGGTCGACGTCAGCGTGCTGCCCCAGGTCGAGCTCCTCGGCGGGGGAACGGAGCCCGTCACCCGGGTAAACACCATCACGACATCGGGGACGAACTCGCTCGGGACGGATTCCGCGACGGCCGACGACGACGTGACCGTGTACTTCCCCGAGATCGACGTCGCGCTCGACAAGACGATCTCCCCGGGCGGGGCGGTACTCCCGGGCGGCTCCGTCGTCTCGAGCCTGCACGCGACCACCCAGACGGGCGTCGCGCAGGTGCAGCCGAGCGAGGTCACGGTCGAGGACGCGTGGCGCGAGGATGTCCCGAACGATCTGTGGAACGGCTTCGATGTCGTCGCAATTGCCCCGACGCAGGTGCTCGCGGGCGTCGAGCTACGCGTGTCGTACCGCGATGCGGGCGGCGCGTGGAACGCGCTGACGACGGTCCCCGCCAGCGCCGACCCGCAGTGGTTCACGATGAGCCGCCAGGAGTTCGCGGAGGCGCTGGGCGCCACCGCGCCGTCGGACGTCACCGGGCTGCGCTTCGAGTTCGTCGACGACGCGGGTTTCGCGGCGGGAAGCGTTCTTGAGCCCAACATCGTGTTCGAGGCTCGCGGGGGTCTGCGAGACGGATCCGGCGCGACGTCGGTCGCGGGGGACCCCGCCACGGTTTACGAGAATGTCGCGTTCACGCACGCGCACGGCGAGGTCGAGGGCATCGCTGACGGCGTCGATAGCGAGGTGGTCACGGACAACGCGACCGCGCAGATCATCAGTTATGACGGCGAGGATGGCTTCGGGGTGCGCACCGCGAAGGCATGGGTAGACGCGGACGATCGGGTCTCCGACGTCGACGCGCTCGTGGCGCAGTCGGGTGACCGGGCCGTGACCCGCAATAGCTGGCTCGTCGCGCGGCCCGGTGCCGAGGAGGTGCGCCTGACGGATCCCGCTGCCGCGACGATGCCCGATGCGCCCGAGGAGACGGTTTTCCAGGCATTCGACCTCGTGAGTATCGAGCCCATCACGCACGCGGTGGATCCGCTCATGCAGTGGGACGACGTCGCAACCGTCGAGCTCTACATCGACGGCGCGTGGCAGCTCATCGCGGCGCCGTCCGGCGGGTGGAACAGCGCCGACGGCTTCATCGGGTACACGTTGACGGATGCCGAGCGTGCCGCGACAACGGGTGTGCGCCTCACCGTCGTGCCGGACGACGGGGCGCGTGCCGCGAGCACGGACCCGACCCGCCCCGACCCCGGCACGGGAGTCGCCTCGTCGTCGGTTGACGAACTGCGCGACACGTTCCTGACCTGGGTGCTGCGCAACACGGTGCGTGTCCCTGGCCTGGAGGGGGCGGTCAACGACCCCTGGGTAACCGCCGACCACGGCTATAACGACGCGGACCCCGCGACCGTGTGGAACTCGCTGCGTGGTGACACCGGAGTCGGGACCGCGGGCTGGGTCTCCCGTGACAGCGTCGCCATCGTCGACACACCCCCGGGCGTCCGCGTCGAGAAAACGGCGACGCCGGCGACGGTCGTCATTCCCGAATCGGCAGACGTCGCGCCGGAGAACTATCCGACGGTGACCTACCAGGTCCGCTCGGAGAACGCCTCGCTCGCGCGCGCGTCCTTCCTGCGGGTGACGGATCCCATCCCCTGCGCCGAGGGCGAGTCGGATCTGTGCGCGTCGGGCCCTTCGGAGGAGGACGCGGATCCGTTCGCGGGCGCATCGTATGACCCGGCCACGAACCCGTACGAGCGGTTGACCATCACGGGTCTGAGCTTCGACATCGTCGATGCCGAGATCGACGCCGACGCGTCGATCGTGACGCTGTGGGAGCGCGAGGAGGGCGGAGCGCTCTCCACGTGGACCGCGAGCCTCACCGCCGCGGAGTCGCTCGAGGCGGGCGCGCTGGAGAACGTCGTCGGCGTCAGCGTGCTTTATCGCGGCGCGTCGCCGGAGGCGGATGGTGGGTCGATCGCGAACGGCAGTCCGCAGGTGATGCGGATGGCGACCCAGGTCCGACAGTACGAGCGCAGCGCCGCGGACGTCCTCGTGGCTCCGACGACGGTCGCGAACGACACGATCGCGCAGTCCTACGACCCCGTGTCGGCACCCGATGACGTCGTGTTCGACACCGCGGACGCGGACGTCACGCTCGTGGGAGGGGCGCTCGACGTGGCGCTGGCGAAGGTGATCGAGCCGGCCTCGCAGCTCGAGGTCGATCTCGGCCAGCCCGTGCGCGTGTCGCTGACGGCCGACAGCGCCGACGCGACCGTCGCCACGCAGCGCGTCACCGTGACGGACGACGACGCGGACTTCTGGGACGCCGTCCGCCTCGCGGACGACCCGGCGATCATCGCCACCCGTCCGCAGGGCGCGGAGGAAGTGCGTCTCGACGCCCTCGTCGACGGATCCTGGGCCACCGGAACGTGGGGCGACGAGGCGACGCTCCCGGACGTTGACCGGGCGAGCATCGTCGGGCTTCGGGCCGTGTTCCGAGACGCCAATGGAGAGGTCTTCTCCCGGACGTCGCCGCCGGAGGCGTGGGAGGCGTCGCTCGCCTTCGACGTGGTCGTGCTCGCGACCTCGCGCTCGGGCCTGGACGTCGAGGTGCCGTCGACGCTGGAGAACACCGCGCGCGTCACGAGCGAGCGCACGGACGGGCTGTACGCCTCGGTCGACGGCGACGCCACGGACACCCTCGACCTCGACACCGGCACGTTCCGCCTCGACGTCGCCAAGACGCAGCCCGGGACGACACACAACGTCGACGTGGGTGAGTCGCTCCCGTGGACGCTCGAGTTCACGAACGCCGGCACGGGACTGCTCACGCTCGACGAGCTCGTCGACACGCTCCCCGAGTATCTCGCGTGGGACGACGTGCCCCCGACGTACGCGACGACGGACGGCGGAACCCTGTCCACCGACGTCGACCTGAGCGTGGACGACACTGGGCGCGAGCTGACCTTCACGTGGCCAGACGGCGGCGCGCGCATGCAGCCGGGGGAGTCCTTCACGATCACGATCGGCCTCGTGCTCCAGCGTGGTCTCGAGGCCAACACCCGCACGACCAACGCCTTCGTCGTCGATACGGCCGAGGTCCTGGACGCCTGTACCAACACGACGAACAGTGAGGGAACGATTGACGGCCTCGCCGACGATCAGTGCGGCACGACGAACTGGGCCTATCCGCCGACGGGTGGTGCGGTCGCCTCCTCGAAGTTCGTCTCGGGCGACGTGACGGGGGACCTCGTCGACGGCGAGACGAACACGGCGGACCCGGAGGGGACCTGCACGGTCGATGCGGAGGGCTTCACGCGCTACCCCTGCGCGGCCTACACCGCGGTGGGCGCCACCGACGAGTGGAAGGTCAACGCCCTCAACTCGGGAGGCCTGGGCTACGAGAGCCTGACGATCGTGGATCCGCTCCCGCGCGCTGGCGACCGCATGCTGGGGACGGGCGTAACGCGCGAGTCGACGTTCCAGCCGGTGCTCGTCGGCGGATCTGTCGCCCCGTCCGCTCCCGAGGGGACGACCTCCACGATCGAGGTGAGCACGGACGACGCGGTGTGCGTCGGCACAGGCGACACCTCGGCGTGGGCGGACGACCGCGCGTGCGACGCGTGGGCGTGGACCCCGATCGCGGACTTTGGCGGGGCGTGGGCGGACGTCACCGCGTTGCGCGTGACGTTCGATTTCGCCGGGACCGCCGACGGGCTCCTGCTGTCGGGCGACGAGGTCGACGTGCGCTACCGCACGACGAACGAGCCCGCCTCGGCGGAGCGGCCCGGCCTCGCGCCGATCGCCGTGCCGACCGAGGGCGGAATCGCCTGGAACCAGATCGGTGTGACCGCCTTCCTCGAAGACGGGAACCAGCGCGCGAACGCACCGGTCCGCGCGGGTGTCACGCTTCTCTCCGGCGATCTCGCCATGGAGAAGGTCGTCAGCGGGCACGACTCGTTCGCGCCCGACGAGTTCGCCTTCACCGCGCGGTGTACGGTCGGCGGCGCGCAGCTCGCGCTCCCCGACGACGGGACGAACGTCCTGAACGCGGAGAACGGGTTCCGCGCGGAGATTCTCGGGTTGCCCCTCGGCGCCGAGTGCGTCGTGTCCGAGGAGGGAGAGGTCGGCGCGTATGGCGAGGCCGAGCGCGTCGGGGACGACGCGACGGTCACGATCTCGGAGCCGAGCGCGTCCGAGATCCCGGCCGCGCAGACGGTGGTCGTGGAGAACGTCTACGCCGCGGTGTCGGTCGGCGACTACGTCTGGATCGATGCCGACGGCGATGGCATGCAGGGCGAAGGTGAAGCCCCGCTCGGCGGCGTGGCGGTCGAGTTGCGGGACGCGGAGGGCGCGCCCGTCGCGGCCACCGAGACCGACGAAAACGGCTTCTACGCCTTCACCGGCCTGCCGATTCTGACCGATTTCGTGATCATCTTCCCGAGCGAGGTTGTCGTGGACGGCCTGGCGCTTCCGCTGACCGTTCCGGCCGCGGGGGACGGCTCCCGCGACTCGAATCCCGGAGCGGACGGCGCATACGCCTTCACTTCGCCCGCGACGGGAGAGAACCGGGCGGAGCCGGGCCTGGCCGACGACCCGACGATCGACGCGGGATATCTCGTCCCCGACGAGCCTGTCGTGCCCCCCGAGCCGGAGGGCGGTGCGGACGACGCGGCCGGCGACGGGACGGGTGAGCTCGAGCCGACGGGCGGATCCGCTCTCCCGCTGATCGGCGGCCTCGGCATCGCGTTCCTGATCGGGGCGGGGATCGTTCTCGCCGTGCGGCGGCGCCGGGCGTAGCGCCCGCGCGACGCCGTGCGCCGCACCGTGCCCCTTGCGCGGGGCACGGTGCGGCGGGCGGATGTGCCACCGAAGAGATGCCCCGTCGACACATCGACGGGGCATCTTGGGGCACGGATCAGAACGAATCAACCGGACGCGTGCCCCGCGTCCTTGTGGGCTCAGACGATTGCGGCGTCGCTTGCGCCGTCGCCGTCCGCGTTTGCCCTGTGAGCCGCGGCGCGTCGCTGCTCACGCAGATGGCCGACGAGGGCGAGGAGGATGCCTCCGAGGGTCCAGCCGGCGAGCACCAACCACGAGAACGTCATGTCCGCGCTCGGGAAGTAGGACAGTTCACGGAGCAGGGTGGCGGCGGCTCCGGGCGGGAACCACTGCCCGACTGCGCCCCAGGCACCGGGGAGGAACTGCGCGGGCAGCGCGGCGCCGGAGATCGGGTTGGCGAACAGCATCATCACGACGGGTCCGACCGCGATGCCGGCGCGACCGAGCAGGGCGACGGATCCGATGATGGGGGCGGCAATCGCGCCGATGGCGAGGGTGAAGGCCGCCCAGTTGATGAGGAAATCCCCCTGGATGGCGCCGATCCAGCCCTGCAGGATGCTGGTGAGGACGAGGCCTCCGACGGCGGAGTAGACCGCGACGCCGATGACGCGACGAAGCGCCCCAACGATGGCGGTGGAGATGACGATCCCGCCGATCATTCCGCCGAACAGGATGGGGAAGAACGCGGACGTCAGCAAGGTCCCGTTCGGGTCGTCTTCCGAGAGCGCGACGACATCGGTGACGGTGAGCGTGATCTCGGGCACCGGGAGCGAGGAGGCGTCCATCCCCTGCTCGGCGGCGACGTCGGCGACCTGCGCGGCGGCCTGGGCATCGAGGGCGTCCTGTAGCGGGTCGGCGAGGGAGGTGATGACCTGGTTGACCGTGCCGTTGGCCGAGGCGGTGAGCAGCTCGGGCTCGTCGCCAAGGACGATTGCTCCGACGTACTCACGCTGTTCGATCCCGTCGACGGCGGCACCACGGTCGTCGACCGTCGTGATGTCGAACGTCTCGCCGGCCTGCTCTTCGAGGAGCGGCTCAACGGCCGCCACCGCAGATTCCGGGCCGGTCAGGGCGAGAGTGACACCCTTGGGCTCTGCGGTCAGCGCGGGCCAGGTAAACGCGAGCAACACCACGGCAATCAGCGCGGTCAAGAGGGTCGACAGGGTGATGGTGCGCCCGATGGACGTCTTTCGCGGCATCGACGGGGTCGCCGAATCGATCGTTTGGGACATGAGGTTTCCTTCGTGGGGGATCTCGTCAGTGAGGGTGAGGCCGCCTGAAGACGTCAGGCGGTCTGGCGTGCGGAGGTGATGAGCATCTCCTTGCCGTACGTGCTGGCGTCGTCGATCGAGGCGAGGATGGCCGCGGCGACGTCGGCGCGCTGCGTGCGGGGTGCGCCGGGCATCCGGTATCCGGTGGCCGCATCGACGATCGTCGGGTGCGGTGTCTGCGGCCCGTCGCCGAGGGGGCCCGGATGGAACGTGGTCCATATAAGCCCGGAGTCGGTCAGCTGGCTCTCTCCGGCGACATGATCGCGAAAGTTCCCCGCCAGGAAGGTGCGGCAACCGAACCGGTACGGGTAGCGCGTGTTGTCGAACGTGTTTCCCACGCCGAGGGCGGAAAGCACCACGACTCGGCGCAGGCCAGTCGCTCGCGCCGCCTGGATGACGGCTGGCACCGCGACCTGCATGATCGGGGCATTCGCCTGCGTCACCTTCGGACCCAGCGCGACGACGGCCGCGTCGCACCCGGAAAGTGCCCGCTCAAGGGCGGCACTGTCGTCGAGCTGGCCGCCGACGACGGTCAGGCCTGTCGCCGGCTGCATGGCCTCGGGGCGACGCACGTAGGCGACGAGGTCGTGCCCTGCGGCGAGGGCCTGGCGAACCACTTCGCCCCCGGTACGGCCGGTGGCGCCAAGAACGGCAATACGCATGACTGCTCCTTCACGAGGACTTCTCACCGGCCACCGCGGGGGCGCCGGACTATTAAGCGGACGTGCGTCCGCTTAAGGAGCGTAGCGGACAATTGTCCACTTGTGAAGCCGGAGCGTTTGCGAGGTTAGTTCCGAGGGGAGGAGGTCCGGAGCGCATCCATGACGAGATCGAGAAGGCGGGCCGTCCGCGCTTCCCAGTCAGCGCCCGCCGGGATCTGCCAGATCCCGGCGATCAGAGCGACGAAGTCCTCGCTGGTGACGTCGCGACGGATCGCGCCCGCGTCCTGACCTGCGGAGAGCAGCGTGTCCACGGCCTCCACCACGTGCGCGTACCCGGGACGCGCCGTCTTCGCCCTCGCCCGAACGCCCGGTTGCATCGTGGGGGCGAGATCCGCCTTGGCAAGCGCGAAGCGGGAGAGCGCGCTCATCCATGCGCGTAGCGCGGAGGCCGGATCTGTCTCGGCGAGGAGGCGGGGAGCACTATCAACGAGCTCCTGCACCTCTCGTCGATAGACCTCCCACAGCAGCGCTTCTCGGTCGGGGAAGTTCCGATACAGCGTGCCCTGACCGACCTGTGCGCGTTTGCCGATGGCGCTCAGCGATGCGTCGGGATCGCGCGCGAGCTCCACGACGGCGGCCTCGAGAATGCGGTCGCGGTTGCGGATCGCGTCGGCGCGCTGGCGGGGGGCTTCGGTGTGGGGCACGATGCGCCTTCCTCGACGAAATGGACGGTTGTCCCATGAGGATACGACGAAGGCGATGGGGAGACGGCCGACGCGCTCGCCGAGCTCGAAGCCACCCTCGACGACGCCGTCATCGCGTGGTCGGGCGAGACGACCTGCGACCTGAGTACGGGAGACGGCATCAACTTTTCGATCTCCGGCCCGAACGCGTACGTCGCGTTCCGGGCGCAGCAAGGTTCGGCGGGAGCCGACGTCGAGGGCGTGACCGCCGCCGGATGGGGCCACGTGCACACGATCTGCCGCGAGACGCGCCGGGTAGCTCGTCGTTGTTGTCCGCCAGCTGCAGAGCGACTTCCGTTGCACGGACATTGCCGATGACGGTGAGTTGCCTGGCACCGACATTCTTGGCGGTTTCTATCCGCAGATTTCTACTGATAAGTCGGTAATAGACCTGTTATCATCACTTTTATGGAGACAGAGCAAAAGCTCAGCGTGGCCGATTGGGAGGTCCGACTCGGCGCGCAGGTCCGCCGCGCGCGCCTGCTTGAGGACCTCGACCAGATCAGCCTCGCCGAGCGCGCTAACATCAGCGTCGGCGCGCTGGCCAACCTCGAGCATGGCCGCGGCGCACGACTGCAGACGCTCATCCGCGTCTGTCGCGTGCTCGGCCGCGAAGACTGGCTCGACGCGCTCGAGCCCGAACGCGGACCCGGCCCGCTGGCGCTCGCCCGTGCCCGTGAGGGTCTCAAGGAGCCGCGGCGCGCGAGCAACCGTGGTGCGCGCTGATGACCTACGAGCACGTCGACGTACTGCGTGTCGAAGCCTTCGGGCGACGCGTCGGCGCGGTGGCGCTCGCTGCGCGCGGACGCGGCTATGAGTTCGAATACGAGCCCTCGTGGCGCGCCTCCGGTATCGAGCTCGCACCGATCCTCATGCCCGTGGGTGGTCGCCCTCCGCTCTGGTCGTTCCCTCGTCTGTCCAAAGAGACGTTCATGCTGCTGCCGCCCATGCTCGCCGACAGCGCACCCGATCGCTTCGGCAACGGCATCATCGACGCGGCCCTCGCTCGAGAGGGCGTCTCCCAGGGCGAGATCACCCCTCTCGACCGACTCGCCTACGTCGGCAAGCGCGGCATGGGCGCGCTCACCTTCGTGCCCGAGCATGCACCCCGCTCGGTGCCCACGTCCCTCGAGCTGCAGGGGCTCGTCGAAGCCGCGCGCGCTGCGCTGTCAGGCGGCCTCGGAGACGAAGGCGCCACCGAGAGTCTGAACGAGCTCCTTTTGGTCGGCACCAGCGCCGGCGGCGCCCGCGCCAAGGCGGTCGTCGCTTACAACCCGAGCACAGACGAGCTGCGCGCGGGCGGCATCGACGCCCCCGCCGGCTTCGAGCAGTGGCTGCTCAAGTTCGACGGCGTCGGCGCGGACAGTCAGCTCGGCGAGACCGGTGACTACGGCCGTACCGAGTACACCTACTCCGTCATGGCCCGCGCGGCCGGCGTCGACATGGCGCCCACTCGCCTCGTCGAAGAGGGGGGCCGCGCGCACTTCTTCACCCAGCGCTTCGACCGCCTCGGCTCTGGGGCCGACACTCGGCGGCTGCACATGCAGTCGCTGTGCGCGCTCGCCGCCCTCGACTTCAACGACATCGGCGTCCACGACTATGCATCGCTTTTCACGACGACACGGGCGCTCGGGATCGAGGTTGCTGGTCCTGCTGGCCAGCAGCTGCTGCGCCGCACAGCTTTCAATGTGCTCGCCAGCAACAACGACGATCACACAAAGAACCACGCCTTCCTCATGGACGAACACGGTGCCTGGTCACTCGCGCCTGCGTACGACCTCACGTTCGCCTACAACCCGACGGGGCAGTGGACGAAGCAGCACCTGATGAGCGTCGATGGCGAGTTCCAGACGATCACACGCGCGCACCTGTACGCCCTCGGCGAGCGATTCGACGTCCCCGGCTATCGCGGCATCGTCGACGAGGTGCAGGAGGCCGTCGCGCAGTGGCCGACCCTCGCTCGCCAGAGCGGCGTGGGCAGCGAGCGGATTCGCGAGGTGCAGGAGCGTCTCGACCAGGTGCACCGCGACTTCGGTTGAGGTCGTACGCGGCCGTCAGAGAAGCGAGCACGAATGTCAATTCTCATCTCGCGTGAGAACTCACAGTGGAGGGGCTGACGGGAATCGAACCCGCGCTGTCTGCTTGGGAAGCAGAAGTTCTACCATTGAACTACAGCCCCGCACCCGGCCTCAGACCAGGTTCCTTGAGCTTACCCCGGCGCCCGTGTCTCCGCCAAAGTGGCGCGCGCTCGCCGCGGTTGCGCGGCGGCGTGCGGCACCGATACCGTCGCGCGAGGGGCGAACGCACCGTTCGGATCCTCCCCGCACGCCGTCGTCGAGAGAGCCCCATGGCCCCCCACATCCCCGCCGCCCGCATCATCGATCCTGTCTCCGTGCCCGCGCTGCGGTGGGGTGTGATCGGCACGGGCATCGCCGGCCGCTTCGTCGGCGCCATGCACGCGCACACCGCCCAGCGGGCTGTCGCTGTGACCGCGCGCGACGCGGAGAAGACGCGCGCCTTCGCGGCGGAGCACGGCATCGACCGCGTGCACGCGAGCGTCGCGGACCTCGTGGCGGACGAGGGCGTCGACGTCGTCTACGTCGCGACCCCGCACCCGCTGCACCGCGCCCAGGCTCTCCAGGCGATCGCCGCCGGCAAGCACGTCCTCATCGAAAAGCCCATCGCGATGTCGGCCGCCGAGGCCGACGAGATCCTCGAGGCCGGGCGCGAGGCGGGCGTCCTGGTCGCGGAGGCCATGTGGACGCGCTACCTGCCGCAGGCCGACGTCATCCGCCAGATCCTCGAGAGCGGCGTGCTGGGCGACGTCTCCCTGGTGCGCGCCGACTTCGGGTTCGCGATGCCGATGGATCCGGCTCACCGCCTCTGGAACCCGGAGCTCGGGGGCGGGGCGATGCTCGACGCGGGCGTGTACCCGGTGTCGTTCGCGTCGTCGGTGCTCGGCGCGCCCGACGCCGTGAGCGCGATGGGGCGCACGGCCGAGACAGGCGTCGACGCGAGCGCGAACGTCCTCCTCTCGACGCCGTCGGGCGCGCAGGCCGTCCTGTCGACCTCCCTGCTCGCCTCCCTCCCCGTCGAGGCGTCGATCCACGGCACAGGCGGGCGCCTCGAGGTCCTCAGCCCCTTCTTCGGGCAGTCGGGGCTGCGCCTCGTGTCCGGCGCGCTCGGGCAGGAGGAGGAGACGACCTGGCGCGACGAGACCTTCGCCACCCCGCACGACGGCCTCGGCTACCAGGCGACGGCGTTCGCCTCGTACGTCGGGCGCGGCCTCCTCGAGTCGCCCGTGCACCCGCACGACGAGGTCGTCTCCGTCATGGCCACGATCGACGAGGTGCGCCGGCAGATCGCCGCGGCGTAAGCGGATCCGCCCGCGGGTTTCCGGCGCCCGGCAGGTCCTAGAGTGGTCACGTGCTGCTCTCCGATCGCGACATTGCCGCCGAACTCGACGCCGGGCGCATCGCCCTCGACCCCCTGGACCGCACGATGGTCCAGCCGTCGAGCGTCGACGTGCGGATCGACCGGTACTTTCGCCTGTTCAGCAACCACAAGTACCCCTTCATCGACCCGGCGGAGGACCAGCCCGACCTCACCCACCTGGTCGAGGTCGAGCCCGACGAGGCGTTCATCCTGCATCCCGGCGAGTTCGTGCTCGCGAGCACCTTCGAGGCCGTCACGCTGCCGGACGACGTGGCCGCGCGGCTCGAGGGGAAGAGCTCGCTCGGCCGCCTCGGCCTCCTCACCCACTCCACCGCTGGCTTCATCGACCCCGGCTTCTCGGGGCATGTCACGCTCGAGCTGTCGAACGTAGCGACGCTGCCGATCAAGCTGTGGCCGGGCATGAAGATCGGGCAGCTGTGCTTCTTCCGGCTGTCCTCGCCGGCCGAGAAGGCCTACGGGTCGTACGGCAATCGCTATCAGGGCCAGCGCGGGCCCACCGCGAGCCGGTCGCACCTGCGATTCCACCGCAGCGACGTGTCGACGACGGACGCGGGTTCCCTCGGCGGCTGAGCGCTTTTCGCTGAGCTACCCGGGTAGTTCCTGGGCATATTCACACTTACCAGACACCTCACGCAATGCTTTTGCTCAGGCGTGTCACAGCTCGGAATGTCCGAGGATCCTGACAGAGTTCTGCCTACCGCGCTTCGAGGGGGGCTGTTCACCGCCGTCGCCGGGCGCGGTTCCGCGCCGATCACCGTGGTCGGCGCCGAGCATCCGGAGGAACTGTGAAGTCACGCATCACCCTCGCGCTCGGGACAGCGGCGATCCTGCTGTCGAGCGCCGTCCTCGTGCCCACGGCCGCATCGGCCGCACCGAGCGTCGACCCGGCGGCCGAGCCCGACACCGCCCCCGCCGAGGGCAATCGGCCCGACCCGCTCGCGGAGAAGCGCACCGCTGAGAAGCAGCTCGCCGCCGAGCTGGTGGCGACCGGCGAGGCGTCCGTCCAGACCCGCGGATCGGGCAACCGCGCCACGCGCGCGGTCGAGATCGCGCCGGACAACTGGGTCGAGTACGGCACGCAGGAGACGGCCGAGCTGTTCTCGATCCTCGTCGAGTTCGGTGACACCCCGGACGAGCGCTTCCCCGACGCCCCGGCGGCCGGCCCCCTGCACAACGAGATCCCCGCGCCCGAGGCCGGCGACAACTCGACGTACTGGGAGGAGGACTTTTCCTCCGAGCACTACGAGGAGATGTTCTTCACGGGCCTCGCCGACCAGGGCGGCGAGTCGTTCGCGGGCGTCTACGACGAGATGTCCTCGGGGCGCTTCGACCTGCAGGGCGACGTGTCCGACTGGGTGACGGTGCCGTACTCAGAGGCCTCCTACGGCCAGACCGAATCGCAGGCCGACATGACGCGCTTCATCCAGGACTCGGCCGACGCCTGGTATGACGACCAGCTCGCGCAGGGCAAGACGCCCGATGAGATCACGGAGTACCTGCAGACGTTCGACGTGTGGGACCGCTACGACCTCGACGGTGACGGCATCACGAACGAGCCCGACGGCTACATCGACCACTTCCAGGCGATCCACGCTGGCGAGGGCGAGGAGGCGGGCGCGCCCGAGTGGGCGATCTGGTCGCACCGCTGGGCGGCGAACCAGGCGGGCCTCGGCACCGACGGCCCGGCCGACTACGCCAAGGTCGGCGGCGTCCGGATCGGGGACAGCGACATCTGGATCCGCGACTACACGACCGAGCCCGAGAACGGCGGCCTGGGCGTGTTCGCGCACGAGTTCGGCCACGACCTCGGCCTGCCGGACTACTACGACACGAACGGCGGGGACAACGGGACGGGCTTCTGGACCCTCATGAGCTCGGGCTCGTGGCTCGGCCACGGTGACGGCGCGATCGGCACGACGCCGAACCACATGGGCGCGACCGAGAAGCTGTTCCTCGGCTGGCTCGACTACGAGACCGTCGAGGTCGGCGGCGACGCCACGATCGACCTCGGCCCGTCCTTCCACGCGACGAACGACGCGCAGGCCGTCATCGTCAACCTGCCCGACGGCGAGGAGCGCGTCGAGGTCGGTGAGGCCGCGACCGGCGAGGGCTACGCCTACTCCGGCAGCGGGAACAACCTCGACGTCACGGTGACGAGCCCGGCGTTCGACGTGGCCGCCGGCGCGATCCTCGAGGCGCAGGTCAACTACGAGATCGAGGCCGACTGGGACTACGCCTACGCCGAGATCTCGACCGACGGCGGCGCCACGTGGGAGCAGCTCGCCACGAGCGACTCGACCTCGACCGACCCGAACGGGTCGAACCTCGGGTTCGGCATCACCGGATCCTCCGGCGGCTGGGCGCCCCTGACGGCCGACCTCTCGGCCTACGCCGGCGCGACCGCCGAGGTGCGCTTCCGCTACGTCACCGACACGGCCGTGGCCGAGCCCGGCTTCAAGGTCGATGACATTGCCATTACGGGCGGCCCCGCGACCGGCTTCGAGGGCGACGAATCGTGGATCCTCGACGGCTTCGTCCAGGTGGACGGCGGCTCGTACGCGGAGACCTTTAGCCACTACTACATCGCGGAGAACCGCGTGTACGGCGGCTACGACGAGGGCCTGCGCACCGGGCCGTACAACTTCGGCTGGGCCGAGACCGCGCC
This sequence comes from Microbacterium excoecariae, assembly GCF_011326725.1. Taxonomy (GTDB): domain Bacteria; phylum Actinomycetota; class Actinomycetes; order Actinomycetales; family Microbacteriaceae; genus Microbacterium; species Microbacterium excoecariae. The sequence goes on from NZ_JAANCO010000001.1 coordinate 589,333, forward strand.
CAACACGGTCGAGCACTTCGCCTACCAGGACGGCCTGCTCGTCTGGTATGTGAGCGACCGGTACGACGACAACAACACCTCCGCGCACCCGGGCGGCGGGCAGGCGCTGCCGGTCGACGCGCGCGCGGGCGCGCTGACCTGGTCCGACGGCACGATCGCGCGCAACCGGATCCAGGCCTACGACGCGACCTTCGGCATCGACAAGACGGACAAGCTGTCGCTCCACCGCGAGACGGCGGACGGCATGACGCGCCTGTCGCTGAAGAAGCAGAAGCCGGTCTCGATGTTCGACGACTCCGACCCCTACGCCTACTACGACGAGCAGAACCCGCAGGGGTCCGTCATCGTCGGCGGCACGGGCACGACGATCGAGGTCACGGACGCCGACTGGAAGGCCGGCACGATGACGGTCGAGGTGTCGGCGGGCACCGAGTAACCCGCCCCGCCGCGGCCACGTCCGGATTCCCGGGCGCGGCCGCGGCGCCTCGGGCGACACCCCTAGGCTCGTGGCCATGGCCTACAACCCCGATCTCGCCGACCGCGTGCGCGCGATCATCGGCGAGCCGGTCGAGGAACGGCGCATGATGGGCAGCCTCGCGTTCTGCGTGAACGGCCGCATCGCGGTCGGCGTCTCGGGGGACGAGGCGTTCTTCCCCGTCGGCGGCGGTGCCGCGCTCGACGTCGCGCTCACCCGCGGCGCACACCGGCTCACGATGCCCGGCGGCCGGTCCGCGCCGTTCGCGGCGCTGACGGATCCGCCCGACGACGTGCTCGCCGACTGGATCGCCGAGGCGATCGAGCGCGCGCGCCGCCGGTGAGGAGTCCCGGGCGCTAGCGTGGCGTCATGCCCTTCGAGTTTCGCCAGGTCGACGTCTTCAGCACCCAGCCGCTCGGCGGCAATCCCGTCGCCGTCGTCCACGATGCCGACGCGCTGACTGACGAGCAGATGGCGGCCTTCGCGCGCTGGACCAACCTCTCGGAGACCACCTTCCTCCTGGCGCCGGCCGACACGGCGGCCGACTACCGCCTGCGCATCTTCACGCCGGGCGGGGAGCTGCCCTTCGCGGGGCACCCGACCCTCGGATCCGCGCATGCGTGGCTCGAGGCGGGCGGGGCGCCGCGCGCGGCGGGGCGCGTCGTGCAGGAGTGCGCGGCGGGTCTCGTCGAGATCCGGACGGGCGACGACGGGCTCGCGTTCCAGGCGCCGCCGCGGATCCGCTCGGGCGCGGTCGAGGAGGGGCTGCTCGCGCGCGTCGCCGGCGCCCTCGGGGTCCCGCGCGGCGCGATCGTCGACGCCGAGTGGTGCGACAACGGGCCCGGGTGGGTCGGCGTGCGCTTCGCTGACGCCGCGGCCGTGCTCGCGCTGCGCCCGACGTTCGCCGACCTCCCGGCGTCCGTGGGCGCGGTCGGGGCGTATGCGGACGGCGCCGACTGCGCGATCGAGGTGCGCGCGTTCTGCGATCCCGCCAAGGGCGTGGGGGAGGATCCGGTCACGGGGTCGCTCAACGCCGCGCTCGGCCAGTGGCTCGCGGGCGGGTTCCTGCCGGAGCGCTACGTCGCGAGCCAGGGCACGGCGCTGGGCCGCCGGGGCCGCGTCCACGTGTCGCGCGAGGCGGGCGCCGTGTGGGTCGGCGGCGCGACGCGCACGACGATTCGCGGATCCGTCGACCTCTAGTCGGTGCGCGCGGCCTCGTCGAGGCCCAGGCGGCGGGCTGTGTCGCGCGCGTCGGCCCAGGAGGAGACGCCGAGCTTGCGGTAGATCGAGCGCAGCTGCGTCTTGACGGTGTTGGGCGAGACGTGCAGGAGCTGCGCGAGGTGCTTGGTCGACTCGGCGGATCCCATGCGCGCGAGCACGGCGCGCTCGCGCTCGCTGAGGGCGAGGTTCGCCCCCGAGGCGATCTGGAGCCCGTCCCGCATGCGGACGAGGTCCGCGACCAGGCGCTGTCCGCCGGCGTCCAGCGAGAGCTGCTCGGCCTGGGTGATGACGGCCATGAGGCTCGCGTGCCCTTGGAGGGCGAACGGGAGCACGGGCCGCGCGCGCGAGGCGGCGACGATCGCGGTCCCGAGGTGCTGGCGCGCGATCTCCTGCGAGGCCTCGGTTCCGATCTGGTGGTACGCGAGGAAGAGCAGCACCCGCACCCAGATCGCGAGGATCCCCGGGCCGTACGCCTCGGCGGATCCGCTCAGCCCCGCGAGCACGCGCTCGGGCTCGCCGCGGCTCAGGTGCGCGCGCGCGAAGAGGATATCCATCGGCAGCGCGGTCGCGACCTCCTCCGGCGCCGCCTGGAGCTCCTCGATCATCCGGTCGGCCGCGCCGACGTGAAGCAGCGCCTCGGTGTGCGCCCAGAGGATCTGCGCGCGGTGCGCGGGGGAGATCCCCGCGGATCCGATGTCCGCCGTGAGGAGTTCCAGCTCGCGGAGCGCGACGGCCGACGTGCCGAGGAGTCCGTGCGCGAGTGCGCGCATCACGGCCGCGAGCAGGCGCAGGGCGAGGGGGTCGTCGAAGGCCGCGGCGTCCGCGTCCCCGAGCGCGCGGTGCAGCGCGCCGGCGTCGGCGGCGTAGAGCGCGCTCCATACCGCCACGAGCTCGCGCAGCGGGAGGGCTTCGACGCGCGCGCCTACGAGGTTGTCGATGAGGGTCTGGTACGACGGCGCGATGGGCTCGTTCATCGCCGTCACGACGAGGCGGATCTCGTGGGCGTAGCTCGCGAGGCGCTCCACGCGCGCCGCGTGCGCGATCGCCGCGCCGGCCGACAGTCGCTCGGCGGCGATGTCGGGTCGCCCGGCATCGAGCGCGCTGAGTGCCGCCTGGACGAGCGCGCTCGCGTGGGAGAGGACGGCGGACGGGCCGGATCCGGACGCCGCGCGCCCGTCCGCGAGCTCCTCGTGCGCCGCGAGGGCCTCGGCGAAGCGCCCCTCCTGCCGCAGGAGCGTGGCGCGCAGCGTGTCGATGACGACGGTGACGGCCTCGTCGGGCGACCCCCACGACGCCTCGTCGAGGAGACGCTGCGCGTCGCGCCGCGCTGCGGCCGGCACCCGCCCGGAGTGTCCGGCGCTCGTGACGTCAACGAGCGCGCGCGCGAGCGCGACGCGGAGCTCGGGATCCGCCTGGATCCGGACGGCCTCCTCGAGCCAGGGCCGCGCGAGGCCGACGTCGAGTTCCCCGAGTCGCCACCAGTGACGGCGTAGCAGCGTCGTGCGGGCGCGCGGGAGGTCGGCGACGATCCCCCACCCGTCGTCCGTGCGCCCCGCGTCGAGAAGCCCCGACGCGAGCGCCGCGACGAGGCCGTCGACCTCGTCGGATCGCGCCTCGCTCTCGATGCGGCGCTCGACGGCGGCGCGGATGTCGGGGCGGAGCGCGATCGTGTCGCTGTCGAGATCCTCCGTGAAGAATCCGGACTGCAGGATGTTGTCGAGCGCGGCGCGCACGACCTCGTCCCGGCCCCACACCGCGAGGAGGGTGCGCCGGGGCATGGGCCCGATGCGGGCCGACAGCAGCACCGCCTGCCACCCGTTGGGGCGGTACACGCCCGCCGCGGCGGCGCTCGCGAAGTAGGCGGTCGCTTCCCCGCACCCCTCGGCGATCGCGGCCTCGTCGAGAGCGCCGCGCCGCGCGGCCGCGCGCAGGACGCCGTCGACGAATCCCGCGTGGGTGCCGACCCGCGCGAGTAGCTCCGTCGCGCCATCCCACGTGAGCGTCACGCCGAGCTGGGCCGCGCGGTCGATGGCCTCGTCGGCCGTGAACCCGAAGAGGGATCCGGAGAACACGCGCTCGGGTCGCACCCCCTCCTGGAGGAGCAGGGGCGGCCACTGCGTCGACGAGACGGCGATGAGGGTCGCGTCGGGCCAGCGCTCCCGGACGGCGAGGGTCGCGTGGGCGTGCTCATCGCGCATCCCCTCGAGCTCAAGCAGGACGACGTCGGCGTCGGGCGTCCCGGCCGGCACACCCTGCCGGTTGGAGGACCAGCGCACGAGCGAGAGCCCGCGGCCGTCGGCCCACTCGCGCAGGCTCGAGGCGATCCCGCTGCGGTGCTGCGCGGTCACGAGAACGGTCGCGCCGACCGCGACTCGGTCCCAGAGCGCGACCAGGCGTGGCCGCGCGAGTCGGTCCGTACCCGTCATGTCGCTCCCCCTGCCCGGCCGATGCCCCCAGTCTGGCACGGGGTGAAGCAGAGTGAACGACGGGTGAGCCTCGGGTGAATGTGTCCGGGGCGCATCGGCATGTCGCCGAGCCGGTCGATAGCCTGGAGGAGCCGGATCCCGGAGCGGCGCACGCGCCTTCTCCGATGTACCGGCGGAAGTGGGGCCCGGGCCGCGATCGGGGGAGCGCAGCCCGGGTTTCCGCGGTTACGGCTCGATGAGACCGTGGCGCGCGAAGGCCGTCGCGATGCCGTCGTCGTCCACGGCGGTGGTGACCTCGTCGGCCGCGGCACGCGCCTCGGGCGTCGCGTTCCCCATCGCCACGCCGACGCCGGCCGCCTCGAGCATGTCGAGGTCGTTGTTGTTGTCGCCGATCGCGATCGCGTCGCGCGCCGTCATGCCGAGCTCCGCGAGCACGCGCCGCATCGTGGATCCCTTCGTCACACCGGCGGGGGAGACCTCGCCGCCGGCGGTGCCAAGCCCGGGCATGGTTCCCGTGATGACGCTGAAATCAGCGCCGAGGCGCGCGGTGACGGCCGCGTAGCAGCCGAGGTCGTCGCTCGAGAACACGGACTTCGCGATGCCGTCGTGGGGCGGATCCTCCGTGATCGTCACGTGGTCAAGCAGCGCCTCGCGCGTCGCGTCGCTGAGCCTCCCCTCGGCATCGAGGGAGGACTCGAGCCGCGCAAACGCGCGCCGCGTCGCCCACACGCCCTCGCGCCCCTGCAGGACGTAGTCGGCGCCGACCTCGCGGAACGCGGCGGTCATGCGCGCGACGTGCGCGGGATCCATGAGCCGCTCGACGCGCCAGCCGCCCGTTTCCCACAGCGTCCCGATCCACGCGTACGCGCCGGCGCCGAGGATGGCGCCGTCGAAGCCGATGTCGACGAGGCGATGTTCGACCTCGCTGGGTGTGCGCCCGCTCGCGAGGTAGACGAGGTGGCCCGCCGCGCGGGCGTTCCGCACCGCGCGCACCGTGCTTTCGGGGATCCCGCCGGCGTGATCGATGATCGTGCCGTCAATGTCGAGGAAGGCGATGCGTCGGGACATGGGACCAGTCTGTCAGCGCGCCGATCAGCGCGCGGCGCGGACGGGCAGGAGCAGGGCGAGGCCGATCGCGAGCACGATCACGATGCCCAGCACGCCGAAGATCGTCGCGCCCGTGAGCGCGATGAGGACGGTCCACAGGAGTGAGGACATCCAGCTCGCGGCGCGGCCCGTGGTCGCGTAGAGCCCGAAAATCTCGCCTTCGCGCCCCGCCGGTGTCACCCGGGCGAGGAAGGAGCGGCCGGCCGACTGCGCCGGCCCCACGCAGGCGCACAGCGCGAGCCCGAACACCCAGAACACGACGGCGCCGCCGTCGGCGAAGGCGAACACGACGAGGCCGGAGACGACCATCGCGGCGAGGGCGGTGACGATGACGGCCTTGGGGCCGAACCGGTCGTCCCAGCGCCCGGCGATGAGCGTCGAGACGCCCGCGATGAGGTTGGCCGCGATGCCGAAGACGACGAGGTCGATGAACCCGAAGCCGAACACCTGCGCCGCGATGATGGCGCCGAACGTGAACACGCCGCTCAGGCCGTCGCGGAAGACGCTGCTCGCGAGGAGAAACCAGAACGTGTTGCGCGTGGCCGGCGAGCGGTACAGGCCCGCGACGTCGCGGACGAGCAGGGCGTAGCTGCGGAAGAAGTTGACGCGCCGCTCGGGCTTTCCGAGCGGGGCGGGCTCGGGCACCGCCAAGAACACGGGGAGCGTGAAGACGAGGCCCCACACCGCGCACCCGACGGCGATGAGCCGGAACGGCAGGCCGCCGTCCTCCGGGAGGCCGAACCAGTCGCTGACGTAGAACACCACGACGAGCACGAGCGCGAGGATCCCGCCGAGATAGCCGAAGCCCCACCCGAGGCCCGAGATCCGCCCGACGTTGTGCGGCGACGCGATGCTCACGAGCAGCGCGTTGCTGTTGACGCTGCCGATCTCGTTGAACACGGTGCCCGCCGCGATGAGCGCGACGCCCAGGCCGAAGTAGGTCGGCGCCGGCTCGGCGAACCAGAGCCCGAGCATGCAGGCGATCGTGCCGCCCGTGCCGATGCCGAGCCAGAGCTTCTGCTTGCCCTGCGCGTCGGCCTGCTGCCCCAGGACGGGGGCGACCGCGAGGATCAAAAGCCCCGCGATCGTCGTGCCCAGGCCGAGGCCGCTCGAGAGGCCCGCGAGCGCCTGATCCTTCGCCGGATCCCCGTCCGCGAGCGCCTGGACCTCGGGCGGCAGGAAGGCGTCGGTCGTGAGGTAGAGCGCCGTGAAGATGAAGGTCACGATGACCGTGTTGAACGGCTGCAGGCCCCAGTCCCACAGGGCCCACGCGAAGACGGCCGACCGCTTCGCGGGGCGGTCGCCGAGCTGCGCCTGCAGGCCGAGGACGGGGAGGGCGGCGCTGTCGGCGGCGGCCGGCGGGTGCGCGGGGCCGGGGCGGTCGTCGTGCGGCATGCGCGAACGATATCGCGTGCGGGTGACGGGTGTGGGACCCCGTGCGCGCCGCGCGAGACGAAACTTGAGTCACCACGTATCAAGTTTCTTGACATCCCGCGAGGGGTGTTCTACGCTTGAGCCATCGCGACTCAACTCTCGCGAGCAGGCTTCCTCAACGAAACGGAGCAACAACATGGCACGTGCTGTGGGAATCGACCTCGGAACCACCAACTCGGTCGTGTCCGTCCTCGAGGGTGGCGAGCCGAAGGTCATCGCCAACGCCGAGGGCATGCGCACGACCCCGTCGGTCGTCGCCTTCGCGAAGGACGGCGAGGTGCTCGTCGGCGAGACCGCCAAGCGCCAGGCCGTCACCAACGTCGACCACACGATCGCCTCGGTCAAGCGCCACATGGGCACCGACTGGACCTTCGCGGTCGAGGACAAGAAGTACACGCCGCAGGAGATCTCGGCGCGCATCCTCATGAAGCTCAAGCGCGACGCCGAGCAGTACCTCGGCGACACCGTGACCGACGCCGTCATCACGGTTCCCGCCTACTTCAACGACGCCGAGCGCCAGGCCACGAAGGAGGCCGGCGAGATCGCGGGCCTCAACGTCCTGCGCATCGTCAACGAGCCCACCGCGGCGGCGCTCGCCTACGGCCTGGACAAGGGCCAGGAGGACGAGCTCATCCTCGTCTTCGACCTCGGTGGCGGCACGTTCGACGTCTCGCTGCTCGAGGTGGGCAAGGACGACGACTTCTCGACGATCCAGGTCCGCGCGACCGCCGGCGACAACCGCCTCGGCGGCGACGACTGGGACCAGCGGATCGTCGACTGGCTGATCACGCAGTTCAAGAACACCTCGGGCGTCGACGTCTCGGGCGACAAGATCGCGCTGCAGCGCCTCAAGGAAGCCGCCGAGCAGGCCAAGAAGGAGCTCTCGAGCTCGGCCTCGACGACGATCAGCCTGCCGTACCTCTCGCTCACCGAGCAGGGCCCGGCGTCGCTGTCGGAGTCTCTCACGCGGGCGAAGTTCGAGGACCTCACCAAGGACCTCCTCGAGCGCACGAAGAAGCCCTTCGACGACGTCATCCGTGAGGCCGGCGTCAAGCTGAGCGACATCGCCCACGTCGTCCTCGTCGGCGGATCCACCCGCATGCCCGCCGTGAGCGAGCTCGTCAAGCGCGAGACGGGCAAGGAGGCCAACAAGGGCGTCAACCCGGACGAGGTCGTCGCCGTCGGCGCGGCCCTCCAGGCCGGCGTGCTGAAGGGCGAGCGCAAGGACGTCCTCCTCATCGACGTCACGCCCCTGTCCCTCGGTATCGAGACCAAGGGCGGCATCATGACCAAGCTCATCGAGCGCAACACGGCCATCCCGACCAAGCGCAGCGAGACCTTCACGACGGCGGAGGACAACCAGCCCTCGGTCGCGATCCAGGTCTTCCAGGGCGAGCGCGAGTTCACCCGCGACAACAAGCCGCTCGGCACGTTCGAGCTCACGGGCATCGCCCCCGCGCCCCGCGGCCTGCCGCAGGTCGAGGTCACCTTCGACATCGACGCGAACGGCATCGTCCACGTCTCGGCGAAGGACAAGGGCACGGGCAAGGAGCAGTCGATGACCATCACGGGCGGATCCTCGCTTGGCAAGGAGGACATCGACCGCATGGTCCGCGAGGCCGAGGAGCACGCGGAGGAGGACAAGAAGCGCCGCGAGGCCGCCGACGTCCGCAACCAGGCGGAGACGCTGTCCTACTCGATCGAGAAGCTCATCGAGGAGAACGACGACAAGCTGCCCGAGGATGTCAAGACCGAGGTGAAAGCCGACGTCGAGGCCCTCAAGGCCGCGCTCGCGGGCGAGGACGACGACGCCGTGAAGACGGCGTTCGACAAGCTCAACGAGAGCCAGACGAAGCTGGGTGAGGCGCTCTACGCGCAGGCGCAGCAGGAGGCTCCCGAGGGCGCTCAGGAGGCCCCGGCCGACGGATCCTCGGACGACGAGGACGTCATTGACGCCGAGGTCGTCGACGACGAGGACGAGAAGAACAAGTAATGACGGACAAGGACCCGATCGAGCCGAACGGCGACGACCAGGTCCAGCCGGACGCCGAGGCGGGGGCAGACGCTGCCCCCGCCACGGGCGCACCCGCTGGCGACCAGTCGACGGAGGACGACGGCCTGACGGTCGACGAGATCCTCGACGCCGAGCAGACCGACGAGGCCGCGGAGCAGGAGAAGAGCGACTACGAGACGCAGCTCCTGCACGACCTCAAGCGGATTCAGGCGGAGTACGCCAACTACCGTCGCCGCACCGAGGAGCAGCGCCAGGTCGACATCGACCGCGCGAAGGGCGAGGTCGCCAAGGGCATGCTGAGCGTGCTCGACGATCTCGACCGCGCGGCCAAGCACGGCGACCTGGAGGAGGGCACGGCGTTCGCGCTCGTCGCCGAGAAGATGCGCGGCGTTGCCGAGCGCACGGGCGTCGTCGCCTACGGCGAGGCGGGCGAGGAGTTCGACCCGCAGCGCCACGAGGCCGTCTTCCAGCAGCCCACCCCCGGCGCGACCGGTTCGACCGTCCTCGAGGTCGTCGAGGTGGGGTACCGCCTGGGCGACGTCGAGCTGCGGCCGGCCAAGGTCGTCGTCGCGGTTCCCGCCGAGTAGGAGCGAATTTCTCCCCGGCGGCGGCGCGGATCCACGAGGGTCCGCGCCGCCGCCACACGAGCAAGAGGGTGCACATGGCCAGTCAGGACTGGTTCGACAAGGACTTTTACACCGTCCTGGGCGTCTCGAAGGACGTCGGCGAGGCCGAGCTGAAGAAGGTCTACCGCAAGCTCGCCCGCACGTACCACCCGGACTCCAACCCCGGAGACCAGGCGGCCGAGGCGAAGTTCAAGGAGATCAGCGAGGCGTACTCGGTGCTCTCCGACCCGGAGCAGCGCAAGGAATACGACGAGCTGCGAGCGATGGGATCCGGCGCGCGCTTCACGGCGGGCGGATCCGGCGCCGGCGGCTTCGAGGACGTCTTCAGCCGCTTCTCGCGCGGCGGGGGCGGCAACCCCGACTTCGACGACATCTTCTCGATGTTCAACGCCTCGACCGGTGGGGCGCCGCGGGGCGGCTTCGGCGGGTACGGCGGCGGGTTCGGCGGGCCGCAGAAGGGCGCCGACGTGCGCGCCCGCACGACCATCGACTTCACGACAGCCGCGAAGGGCGAGACAATCTCGCTGCGCGGCGAGGACGGCAAGCCGTTCAAGGTGAAGATCCCCGCGGGCGTGGGCGACGGCCAGAAGATCCGGCTGCGCGGCCGCGGCCGCCCGTCGGCGAACGGCGGCGAAAACGGCGACATCGTCGTCGAGGTCTCGGTGCGCCCGCACCGCGTCTTCACACGCGACGGCCGCAACCTGCGCCTCACGGTCCCCGTGACCTTCACGGAGGCCGTGCTCGGCACGACCATCGAGGTGCCGACCCTCGAGGGCGAGCCCGTACGCCTGCGCGTTGCGCCCGGCACGCCCTCCGGCCGCGTGCTGCGCGTGAAGGGTCGCGGCATCGCGACCGCGAAGGGCACGGGCGACCTCCTCGCCGAGCTGGAGATCGCCGTCCCGGCGCACCTCTCCGACGCGCAGCGCGAGGCGCTCGAGCGTTTCCGCGACCTCGAGCCGGGCGAGAACCCGCGCGCGGGCCTGTTCCACTGATCCGGCCCCCGCATTTGCGATAGTGGGACGACGAGACCGCGAAGGGACGTGACATGCAGCTGCCAGACGGCGTGAGCCCGAGCGACCCGATCTTCCCGATCGCGGCCGCGAGCGAACTGTCGGGTATGCATCCGCAGACCCTCCGGCAGTACGACCGGATCGGTCTCGTCGTTCCGGGCCGCACGCGCGGCGGATCCCGCCGGTACTCGGCGATCGACATCGCCCAGCTGCGCGAGGTGCAGCGGCTGTCGGCGGAGGGCGTGCCGCTCGCCGTCATCCAGCGCATGCTCGACCTCGAGAACGAGGTGCAGGCGCTGCGCGACGAGGTGCGGACCCTCGCGAGCGAGCTCCGCGAGGAGCGCGCCACGCGCCCCGGCGCCCGCGTGTTCGCGACGAACGCGGCGGGCGGCGTCGTCACCCTGACGGGCACGACCCGCATCCGCCGCCAGACCGACCTCGTGCTCTGGCGGCCCCCGCGTCAGGACTGAGGCGCGGCGCGGCGCCTGCGGGCGGGCGCGGGGGGAGCCGGCAGGCGGTCGGCGAGCAGGGGCAACGACTCGACGCGCCCGCGCTCGACATGCGCCTCCGCGAGGAGGAATGCCAGATCGGCCCGGCCGGCGACGATCGCATCGACGAGCTCGGCGTGCTCCTGCCACATCGAATCGGTGTCGCGCTCGGGCGTGAGGTGGAACAGCCAGCGGACCCGCCCGTTCAGCAGCCCGCTCATGCGCTGGAGGAGCGCGTGCCGCGAGAGCAGCAGGATCTCCTCGTGCAGGTCCGAGTTGCGCGTCGAAGGCGCGAGCGTGACCGGCTCGCGGGCGTACGCGAGGGCGGCGCGGAGCGCGCCCGTGTCCGCGCCGGCGGCGGCGCGATCGGCGGCGAGGCGCGCCGCGAGCGGCTCGAGCTCGCGGCGTAGGTCGAACACCTCGCGCGCGTCGTCGATCGTGAACAGGTGCACGACCGCGCCGCGCCTCGGCTGCGAGGAGATGAACCCCTCGGCCTCGAGGATGGGGAGGGCCTCGCGCACGGGGACGCGCGACACCTCGAGCGCCTCGGCGATCTGGCGCTCGTTGAGCTTGCCCCCCATGGGGATCTCCCCGGTGATGATCTGCTCGCGAAGGTGGTGCGCGATGCGCACGGAGAGCGAGCTGTCGTGGGGGTCCATGACGCCATCTTGCCAGGTTCTGGAGACGGGGCGAAATGGCCATTTGGCATACAGAATCCGGGTTAAATGCGGGAGTAAGCCCGAATAAGCGGGGATTTGGTATGCAAAAATGACGGTCACGTAAGGCCTTTGTGACGAGTGGATGACATCGCCTGATCCGGCGAGCGCGAGGCCATAACGTCTCTCGCATGCTTCGATTCCTCGCCCGCCGACTCCGCGTCGCACTCGTGACGATCTTCGTCGTCGTCACGGTCGCGTTCGTCCTCGGCCGCGCGACGGGGGAACCTGCCGCGCTGCTGCTTCCGGACAACGCCACGGCCGCCGACATCGCGGCGCTGAACGCCGAACTCGGCTTCGACCGCCCGCTCCTCGTGCAGTACGTCGATTATCTGACGGGGCTGTTCACGGGCGACTTCGGCGACTCCTACCGGATGCGCGAGTCCTCGCTCGGGCTCGTTCTCGAACGCCTCCCCGCGACATTCGAGCTCGCGGTGTGGTCCTTCGTGATCGGCTTCGCGCTCGCCCTGGCCGTCGCGCTCGCGATCCAGCTCACCGGTAGCCGCGCGCTGCGGGCCATTGCGGGCTGGGCGGGCGCGCTCCGGCAGTCCATGCCGGACTTCTTCTTCGGCCTGCTCCTCGTGCTCGTCTTCTCCGTGACGCTCGGGATGTTGCCCTCGCTCGGACGGACGAGCCCCGAGAGTCTTGTGCTGCCGGTCGTCACGCTGACCACCGGGCAGTTCGTCATGTACCTGCGGCTACTCGACGCCGCGCTGAGCGAGCAGGCGGGACAGGACTATGTCCGCACGGCGCTCGCGCAGGGAAAGCGCCGCGGCACGATCCTGTTCTCGCACATGCTCCCGAATGCGCTCCTGCCCGTGCTCGGCATGGCGGGGCTCAACCTCGGGGGGCTCCTGGGCGGCACGGTCGTCGTCGAGGTCGTCTTCGCGTGGCCCGGCCTCGGGCAGCTTCTGACGCAGGCCGTCAGCCAGCGCGACTTCCCGATCGTGCAGACGGGATTGCTGTTCGTCGCGCTCATCTTCGTCGTCGTGAACACCGCCGTCGACATCCTCGTCCACCGCATCGACCCGAGGACCTCGCTCGCATGACCACTGTGCAGATTGCCCCTCCCGCCGCGCCGGCTCGCCCCCGTCCGACGCCGACAGTCGTCGCCGGCATCGTCATGCTCGGCGCGGTCCTCCTCCTCGCGGCGCTTCCTCCCCTCCTCCCCGGGTTCGACCCCTTCGCGCAGGACCTCGCCGGGGCGCACGCCGCGCCCTTCGAGGTGGCCGCGCACCCGCTCGGGACGGACGCGCTCGGCCGCGACCTCCTGAGCCGCGTCTCGCTCGCGACGACCGTCACGCTCGGGATGACCGCCGCGATCGTGGCGATGAACGCCGTGATCGGGACCGCCGTCGGCCTCCTCGCCGGCTACTTCGGCGGGCGCGTGGAGGCCTTCGTGCAGATCGTGAGCAACGCCACGCTCGCGATGCCCGTGGTGCTCCTGCTGATCGCCATCTGCGCGGTCCTGCCGCCGAGCGCGGCGCTCACCACCGTCGTCCTCGGCGCGACCTGGTGGGTGGGCTATGCCCGCGTCACCCGCAACGTCGCCTCGGCCCTGCGCACCCGCGACTTCGTCGTTGCGCCGCTGACGCAGGGAGCGGGTCGGGTGTGGGTCCTCACGCGGCACCTGCTCCCCAACGTCTGGCCGCACACGCTCATCATCGCGGCTACCGACGTCGCGACGATCATCCTGCTGGAGTCGTCGCTCGAATACCTCGGTCTGGGCGTTCAGCCGCCCGTCCCGAGCTGGGGATCCATGATCTTCGACGGGCAGAAGTATCTCGCCGCGGATCCGTGGCTCACGATGCTGCCCGGAATCGTGATGTTCCTCGCGGTCGCCGGGGCGCAGTTCCTCAGCCAGCAATTCACGGCGGAGAGCCGAGGCGCTCTCCTCCGGAAGGGAGACATGCGATGAGCGCGCCCGTTCTGGCCATCGAAGACCTCGTGCTCGAGACCGACGAGGCCACCCCGAGGACGCTCGTCAGCGGCGTCACGCTCGAGGTGGCGCGCGGCGGAACGCTCGGTGTCGTTGGCGAGTCGGGCTCCGGAAAGAGCCTGACGATGCTGTCCACCCTCGGCCTCCTCCCCCGCGGCGTGCGCCGCGCGGCAGGGCGGATCCTGATCGACGGCGAGGACGTCACGCGGGCCGACGCGCGCCGCATGCGCGCGCTGCGCGGCCGCACCGCGGCGATGGTGTTTCAGGACCCCATGTCCGCGCTCGACCCGCTGCGATCCGTGGGCGCCCAGGTCGTCGCGGCCATCCGGGCGCACGAGCCCCGCGCCTCGCGCGCCGAGCTGCGGCGCAGGGCGCTCGACCTGCTGACGTCGGTCGGGATTCGCGACGCCGCGGAGCGGGCCGCGACGCGCCCGCACCAGTGGTCGGGGGGCATGCGGCAGCGCGCGATGATCGCGATGGCGATCGCCCACGACCCGCTCCTCATCATCGCGGACGAGCCGACGACCGCACTCGACGTGACGGTGCAGCGGCAGGTCATGAACTTGCTCGACAACGTGCGCGAGCGCACGGGATCCGCGCTCGTGCTCATCACGCACGACCTCGGGCTCGTGTCCGAGCGCGCCCGCGACCTCGCGGTCATGCGGCGGGGAGAGATCGTCGAGGAGGGGCAGACGGGCGCCGTCCTGAACGCCCCCGCCCACGAGTACACGCGCGCCCTGCTCGCCGCGCGCCCCGAGGCGAAGCCCCTGCGCGCGGCGCGCTCGTTCGACCACGCCCGCGAGGCGCTGGCCGTCGACGACGTCGTGGTGGAGTACGGCGCGCGGCGGCGCGGCACCGTGCGCGCCGTCGACGGCGTGAGTCTGCGGGTCCGCGCCGGCGAGACGGTTGCGGTAGTGGGCGAGTCCGGATGCGGAAAGTCCTCTCTCGCGCGTGCCGTGCTCGGCATCGAGGCCGCGGCCTCGGGCGCGGTCCGGGTGGGGGGAGACCTCATGCCCGCGGCGCTCGCCGCCCGCACCGCGCGTCAGCGCGAGCGCGCCCAGATCGTGTTCCAGGATCCGTACTCCGCGCTCAACCCTCGCCTCACGGTCACCGAGATCGTCGCCGAGCCCCTGCGGATCCGGCGCGCCGACAGCCGCGAGCGCGTCCCGAGCCTGCTGCGCGATGTCGGTCTCGACGAGGCCACCTGGGCGCGCCTCCCCGGCGAGCTGTCGGGCGGCCAGCGCCAACGCGTGGGCATCGCGCGCGCTCTGGCCCTCCGGCCCGAGCTCCTCATCCTCGACGAGCCCGTGTCGGCCCTCGACGTCTCAATCCAGGCACAGGTCCTCGACCTGCTCTCCGACCTGCAGGCGGAGCACGGGCTCGGGTTCCTCTTCATCTCGCACGACCTGGGCGTGGTGCGCAGCGTGGCCGACCGCGTCGTCGTGATGCGCGCCGGTCGCGTCGTCGAGGAAGGGCCCACCGAGGAGATCTTCCGCGCCCCGCACGACCCCTACACGCGCGACCTTCTGGCCGCCATCCCCCGCATCAACGAACCCCTGAACACCACCGAGGAGATCTCGTCATGACCCCTGCACGCCGTTCGCGCCTCATCGCCGCCCCCGCCGGGCTCGCGCTGGGCGGACTCGTCCTCGCCGGCTGCGCCGGCGGCTTTGCCGACACGTCGAGCGACGGGGGCGACACCGCCCCGACCAGCGTCGTCGCGGCACTGCCGACCGACCCCACGTCGATGGATCCGCTCCAGTCGGGTGCCCTCGTCGTTCTGTCCGTCTTCTTCCACACCTTCGATCAGCTCGTCGCGATTGGCCCGGACGGCGAGATGCTGCCGCAACTCGCGACGGAGTGGGCGGCGAACGAGGACGTGACGGAGTGGGACTTCACGCTCGCGGAGGGCGTCACCGCGAGCAACGGCGAGGAGATCACGGCCGACGACGTTGTGTTCTCGTACACCACGATCCTCAACGACCCCGGTAGCGAGAACCACGCCTACCTCAGCTCCGTCGAGTCGGTCGAGGCCGTCGACGACCACACGGTGCGCTTTCACCTGACGGCCCCGTTTTCCGCCTTCCCGCGCAACACCTCGCTGATCTCCGTCGTGCCGGCGGATACGTATGAGGAGATGGGCGCCGACGCCTTCGCGCAGGACCCGATCGGATCCGGTCCCTACGCGTTGGAGAACGTGCAGAAGGGCGTCGCCTACGACCTCGTGCGGCGGGACGACTACTGGGGTGAGGCGCCCGAAATCGCGGAGATCTCGTTGCGGCCGGTCGCGTCGGACGAGTCCCGGGCGAACGGCGTGCTGTCGGGAAGCCTCGACGTCGCCCAGATCGGGCCGACGCTCGTCCCCCAGTTCGAGGGCGCGGACCAGGCGGAAGTCGTCTCCGAACTGTCGAACGGCGTGGTCTTCCTCGGCGTCAACTCGACGGCCGGCGTGCTCGCCGATCCGCTCGTCCGCGAGGCTATCGCGGCCGCCATCGACACGGATAGCCTCGCGTCGGACCTCCTGTCGGGCCTCGCGGAGCCCGCGTCGGCGACGCTCGCGCCGGCCGTCGAGGGATATTCGGAGGACGTCACGTCGATCGCCTACGACCCGGAGCGCGCGCGGGAGCTGCTCGCCGAGGCGGGCTATGACGGCGAGACGATTCCGTTCGACTACGCGACGGACGGACGCATCCCGCTCTCGTCCGAGGTAGCGCAGGGGATCCAGGGCTTCCTCGAGGAGGCGGGGATCACCGTCGACATGCGCGGTGCCGACCAGGAGAGCCACACGCTGAAGGTGCGCGAGCGCGAGTTCGAGGGCATCTACCTGAACACCTGGGCGCCGTCCACGCTCGACGGCGACCTTCCCCTCACGGACCTCTACGAGCCGGACGGGAATAACAACTACGCGCAGGATCCGCGGACCGAGGAGCTCGCGGTCGAGCAGCGCGGCGTGACGGGCCCCGAGCGCGAGGAGGTCTTCGCCGAGCTGCTCCAGTACAGCAACGACCAGGTGTATTTCGTGCCGCTCTACGTCCCGATGAACGCCTTCGCGGTCGCCGCCGACTCCGGCTTCACCCCGCGCGCCGATGGCCTGTTCGACTTCCGTGAAACGAGCGCACGATGAGCCGCCTCGTTCTCGAGGACGTCCGCCCCTGGGGCGGGGCGGCGACGACGATGGCGGCGGAGGACGGCGTCCTCGTGTCCGACGCCATCGCCCGGCCCGGTGACGTGGTCGTCGCGGGCCGCGGGCGGATCCTCCTGCCGTCGTTCAGCGACGTGCACGTGCACCTCGATTCCACGCGCGTCGGGCTCCCCTTCCGACCGCACACGGGGCGGCCCGGCGTCTGGAACATGATGCTGAACGACCGCGAGAACTGGCGAGGCGCGGAGGAGAGCATGCCATGGCGCGCGACCGAGACCCTTGGGCGCATGATCGCGCGCGGGACGACGCACGTTCGCACCTATGCGCAGGTCGATGCCGATTGCGGGCTCGAGCGCCTTGAGGCCGTCGCCGCGGCCCGCGAGGCGCACGCCTCGCGCAGCGAGGTGGAGATCATCGCCTTCCCGCAGGCCGGCCTCCTGCGCGAGGCCGGGTCCGCGGACCTCCTCGCCCGGGCGATGGCCTCCGGCGCGAACGTGGTCGGCGGCATCGACCCCTGCGCGCTCGACCGCGACCCCGTGCGCCACCTCGACACGGTGTTCGGGATCGCGGAGCGGTTCGACGCGCCGATCGACATCCACCTGCACGAGCCCGACCAGCTCGCGCGGTTCTCCGCCGAGCTGATCCTGGAGCGGATCCGCGCGCTCGACATGCGCGGCCGCGTCACGATCTCGCACGGCTACGGGCTGGCGAAGCTGCCGGAGAACCAGCTGCGACCGCTGCTGGAGGGCTTCCGGGAGTGGGACGTGGCGATGGCAACCATCGCCCCGCCCGAGCCCCTTCCGACGCTCCTCCTCGCGGAGTACGGCATCCGCCTGGGCCTCGGCGAGGACGGGCAGCGCGACTACTGGTCGCCGTATGGCGACTGCGACATGCTCTCGCGGACCTGGCAGCTGGCGTTCACCAACGGCTTCCGGCAGGACGCCCACATCGAGCACTGCCTCGCGATCGCGACGAGCGGCGGCCGTGCCGTGATGGGCACGGGTGCGCCGCTCGCCTCGCTCGATGACCGGCCGGGACTTGCGGCCGGCGACCGCGCGGACCTCGTCCTGCTGGAGGGGGAGACGCCCACGGCGGCGGTCATGGACCGGGGTTCCGACCGCACGGTGATCCACGGCGGGATCGTGGTCGCGGACGGCCTCGAGCTGATCGGTTCCGCCGCGTGATGCGGCTGCTGACCGCGGGGCAGCTCGAGCCGCTCGTGGATCGGGAGGCCACCCGCGCGATTGTCGCGGAGACCTTCGCGGAGATCGCGCGGGGGGCGGCGTCGCAGCCGGCCCCGCAGTCGATGTGGACATCCGCTGAGGACGGGCGGTACATCGTGATGTCGGCCGCGTCGGACGCGACCGGGACGGCCGCGGTCAAGCTCCTCGCGGACGTCCCGGGCAACGCGCAGAGGGGGCTGCCGACGCAGCGGTCGCTCATCTCCGTCGTGGCACGGGAGACGGGTGAACCCGTCGCGCTCCTCCACGGAGGCGTTCCGACGCGCGTGCGCACGGCGGCCGCGAGCGCCGTCGCGACGGACGCACTCGCGCGTCCCGACGCGCGCGTGCTGGGCCTGCTCGGCGCGGGCGCGCTCGCCCGCGAGCACGTGGAGATGCTGCGGGACGTCCGCGACTTCGAGACGCTCGTGGTGTGGTCGCGGACCGGCGAACGCGCCCGCGCGCTCGCCGACGCGGTTGAGTGGAGGGGGGAGATCGTGGTGGCCGACGGCCCGCGCGAAGCCGTCGACCGCGCCGATGTGCTGTGCACGCTCACGCCGTCGGTCGCGCCCATCCTGCGGGGGGCCTGGCTTCGGCCGGGCCAGCACCTCAACGTCGTGGGGGCGCGCCCGCGGCCGGACGAGCGCGAGGTGGACGCCGAGGCGATGGCGCGCTCGCGCGTCTGGGTCGACGACCGCGCGACGGCGGGAACCAAGTCGGGCGACCTGCTGCTCGCCGTGGGCGAGGGGGCGCTCTCCCTCGAGGACGTCGTCGGCACGCTGGGAGAGGTCATCGCCGGCTCGGCGCCCGGCCGCCGGAGCGCCGACGAGATCACGCTGTTCGACTCCGTGGGAATCGGTGCGCAGGATCTCGCCATCGCGCACCTCCTCGTCGAGCGCGCCGCGATGGCAGGCGTAGGCTCGCTCGTCGATCTCTCCGCCTGACGCACCCCGTGTGACGGCTTCGAGAATTCCTCGCGTCCGGGCCGCCTCGCGCGGCCCGGACCGTGCATGATGTGGCCATGAGCCCGAAGACCTGGAATCACGTCGGCGAGACCGCCGCCGTCTGGCCCGGACGCAACTGGCCGCTCGGCGCGTCCTGGCACCCCGAGGCGACGAACTTCGCGGTGTACGCGCCGGACGCGACGGGCGTGTGGGTGTGCCTGTTCGACGAGTCCGGCGCTGAGAGGCGCGTCCCGCTCTCGGAGAAGGACCTCGGCGTCTGGCACGGGGCGCTGCCGGGGATTGAGCCGGGGCAGCTCTACGGATTCCGGGCCGACGGGCCGTGGGATCCGGAGAATGGGTACCGGTTCAACATCCACAAGCTGCTCCTGGATCCGTACGCGCACGCCACGAGCGGCGACATCGTGCCCGAACAGCCCCTGTTCGCGCACGAGTGGGACGACCACCTCGCCCGCAACAACGACGACTCGGCGCCCGTGACCGCGCGCAGCGTCGTCGTGGATCGCTCCTATGACTGGGGCGACGACGAGCAGCCCAAGACGGCGTGGCGCGACACCCTCGTCTACGAGCTGCACGTGAAGGGATTCACTCAGCTTCACGACCGCGTGCCGGAGGAGATCCGCGGCACGTACTCGGGGCTCGCGCACCCGCACATCATCGACTACCTCAAGGACCTCGGCGTCACGGCCGTCGAGCTGCTCCCGACGCAGCAGTTCTTCTCGGAGCCGTCGCTGCTCGAGCGCGGGGCGACGAACTACTGGGGGTACAACACGGCGGCGTTCTTCTCGCCGCACGGCGCCTACTCCTCGCGCGGCGACCGGGGCGGCCAGGTCGCCGAGTTCAAGGACATGGTGCGGGCCTTCCACGCCGCCGGCCTCGAGGTGATCCTCGACGTCGTCTACAACCACACGGCGGAGGCCGGATCCGCGGGCCCCGTCCTGTCCTTTCGCGGGCTCGACGATCGCGGCGCGTACAAGCGCATCGTGCCGCACTCCGACGACGCGTTCGACGACAGCTACTGGGACGTCACGGGCTGCGGCAACACCGTCGACACGTCGGAGCCGATGATGCTGCGCCTCATCATGGATTCGCTCCGGTACTGGGTCAACGAGATGCACGTCGACGGGTTCCGGTTCGACCTCACGAGCGCGCTCACCCGCACGGGATACGACGTCGACATGGCGTGCTCCTTCCTCACGGCCGTGGACCAGGATCCGGTCCTGCGTCACGTCAAGCTCATCGCGGAGCCGTGGGACGTGTCGATGGACGGGTACCTCGTCGGGCAGATGCCGGCGCCGTGGGTCGAGTGGAACGACCAGTACCGCGGCGCGATCCGCGACCTCTGGCGCGGCGCGGGGGACATGTCCGAGGTGGCCACGCGCGTGGCCGGCTCCTCCGACCTATACCGCGACGACGGGCGCTGGGCGTACGCGGGGGTGAACTTCGTCACGGCGCACGACGGCTTCACGGTGCGCGATCTCGTGAGCTACGCGCACAAGCACAACGAGGAAAACGGCGAGGACAACCGCGACGGATCCGACGACAACCGCTCGAACAACCACGGCGTCGAGGGGGAGACGGACGACGAGCAGATCGTCGCGGTCCGGCGCCGACAGGCGGCGAACATCATGGTGACCCTCGCCCTGTCGAACGGGGTCCCGATGATCACGGCCGGCGACGAGCGCGGGCGCACCCAGGGCGGCAACAACAACGCGTACTGCCAGGACAACGAGATCAGCTGGGTCGACTGGTCCGCCGACGACGCGTGGCTCGACGTCTACGAGCAGACCCGACGCGCCCTGCAGCTGCGGCGCGACCACCCCGTGCTGCGGCAGCGGCACTGGTTCCAGGGCGAGCCGACGCTCGAGGGCGGCCCGGACGACCTCGCGTGGCTGCACCCCGCGGGGCGACAGATGACGGAGGACGACTGGGCGGATCCGGGCCTCCGCACCCTCGGCTTCTTCCTCTCCGGCGGGCCGCTGCGCGAGCCGGGCCTGCGCGGCGAACAGGTCATCGACCGTTCGTTCATCGTCTGGATCAACGCCGCCGACGAGGACGTCGAGGTCGCCTCGGCCGTCGCCGAGTTCATGCCGGAGGGGGAGGTCGTCCTGTCGACGGATCCGCGGATCCCGCTCGGCTCGCCCGCCGTCGTCGGCCAGACCGACACGATCACGGCCCGGTGCGTCGTGGTCGTGCGGGCGGCCTGAGGCTAGCCCTCCGGCACCTCGGGCGGGTCCGCGACCGCCACGAGTCCCGTCTCGGCCGGGCTCGTGAGGTGGGCGTGGGCGGGGACGATGCGCACGGTGTATCCGAACGGGCCCGGCCGCTCCAGCGTGTAGGCCCCGGTGAAGCAGAACCGCCCGCCCTCGTAGGACTCGGACACCGTGAGCGTCGTCACCTGGGCGTCGGCGATCTCGTCGTCGCCGCGGGCGCGGCCGTGGACGAGCTGCACCGCGACGTCGCCCGGCGCCAGCGCGCCCAGGCCGACGAACGCGCGCACGGAGAGCGCGGTCCCGACCTCGGCCACGTCGCCCGCCCCGGCCGATTCGACGTGCTCGACGCGCACGGATCCCCATGCCGCGCGCACGCGCTCCTCCCACGCGGCGAGGTCGCGGGCGCCCGCGTAGTCGGATCCGAGGGCGCGCGTGCTGGCGGCAGCCGGCAGATACAGCGCCGTGACGTAGTCGCGCACCATGCGGGTCGCGAGCACCTTCGGGCCGAGCGATTCGATCGTGTGCCGCACCATCTCGAGCCAGCGCGTCGGGAGGCCCCGCTCGTCGCGGTCGTAGAACCGCGGCACGACCTCGCGCTCGAGGATCTCGTAGAGCGCCTGCGCCTCGAGGTCGTCGCGCTGGGACGGGTCGGGCAGCCCGTCGGCCGACGGGATCGCCCAGCCGTTCTCGCCGTCGAACCACTCGTCCCACCAGCCGTCGAGGATCGACAGGTTCAGGCCCCCGTTGAGCGCGGCCTTCATCCCGCTCGTGCCGCACGCCTCGTAGGGCCGCAGCGGGTTGTTGAGCCACACGTCGCAGCCCGGGTAGAGCGGCTGCGCCATGGCGATGTCGTAGTTGGGGAGGAACACGATGCGGTGGCGCACCTCGGGGTCGTCCGCAAAGCGCACCATGTCCTGGATGAGCTTCTTGCCGCCGTCGTCGTTCGGGTGGGCCTTGCCGGCGATGACGAGCTGGATGGGGCGCTCCGGATCCGTCAGCAGCGCCTTGAGGCGCGCCGGATCCCGGAGCATCAGCGTCAGGCGCTTGTACGAGGGCACGCGCCGCGCGAAGCCGATCGTGAGCACGTCGGGGTCGAGGGCCTCGTCGATCCAGCCGAGCTCCGCCTCCGCCGCGCCGCGCTTCTGCCACGAACGCCGGACGCGGCGGCGCGCGTCGAGGACGAGGCGCTCGCGGAGGACACGCTTGATCTCCCACACGCGCGCGAAGTCCGCCCCCTTGAGCGAGCGCGCGAACTCCTCCGGGTCGCCGTCGGCGTCGGCGCCGAGCGCCGTGACGAGCTCGCGCAGCTCGCGCGCGACCCAGGTCGGCGCGTGCACGCCGTTCGTGATGGATCCGATCGGCACCTCCGCCTCGTCGAACGCGGGCCACAGGCCGTGGAACATGTCGCGGCTGACGTGCCCGTGCAGCTCGCTCACCCCGTTCGCGCGCTGGCCGAGCCGGAAGCCGAGCACGGCCATGTTGAACACGCTCGGATCGCCGCCGTCGTAGCTCTCGGCGCCGAGGGCGAGGACGCGCTCGGCGGGGACGCCGGGCGTCGCGCCGCCCTCGGTCGCGAAGTACTGCTCGATGAGGGTGCGGTCGAAGCGGTCGATGCCGGCGGGGACGGGGGTGTGCGTCGTGAAGATCGTCGAGGCCCGGTTCATCGCGAGCGCCTCGTCGACGCTCAGGCCGGCGCCGGAGGGATCCGTGAGCTCGCGGATCCGCTCGAGGCCCTGGAACCCCGCGTGGCCCTCGTTCGTGTGGTGCACCTCGGGGACGGGCGCGCCCGTGATGCGACTGAAGGCGCGCAGCGCGCGGACCCCGCCGACGCCCAGCAGGATCTCCTGGCGCAGGCGGTGCTCGCCGCCCCCGCCGTAGAGGCGATCGGTGATCGCGACGTAGTGCTCGGGGTTGCCCTCGAGGTCCGTGTCGAGCATGAGCAGCGGCACGCGCCCGACGTGCGCGACCCAGATCTTGGCGATCAGCGCGGGGCCGCCGGGCATGTCGATCGAGATCGTCGCCGGGGTGCCGTCGGCCTCGCGGAGCGGCCGGACGGGCAGCTCATTCGGGTCGAGCACGGGGTAGGACTCGACCTGCCAGCCGTCGCGCGTGAGCGACTGCTTGAAGTAGCCATGGGCGTAGAACAGGCCCACGCCGACGATCGGGACGCCGAGGTCGCTCGCGGCCTTCAGGTGATCCCCCGCGAGGATCCCCAGGCCGCCCGAGTACTGGGGGAGCGCGGCGGCGATGCCGAACTCCGGGGAGAAGTACGCGATCTGGGCGGGCCCGTCCGGGCACGCGTGCTGGTACCAGCGGTCCTCGGTGAGGTAGGTCTGAAGGCCCTCCGCGGCCGAGGCGAGCCGGCCGAGGAAACCCTCGTCGCGCTGCAGCTCGTCCCACCGCCCGGCGGGGACGTCGCTGAGGACCCGGACGGGATCCTTCCGGCGCTCCCAGACCTCGGGCGAGACCTCGGCGAAGATGTCCTGCGTCTCCGGATCCCACGACCAGCGCAGGTTCGCCGCCAGGTCGCCGAGGGCGGCGAGGGGCTCGGGGAGGACGGGGCGGACGGTGAAGCGTCGAATCGCGCGCATAGCGCCGAGAGTAGACCGCGGATCCCACGCGGCGCGAGGTTTTCACGCGGGGTTCACACGCGGGTCATCGGCGGCGTCAGCCGTGAGGCCAGGCGGCGAGCGCGGCCTCGATCCGGCGGCGGTCTTCGGCGCCGACCCGCTCGACGAGCTCGAGGGACGGATCCGGTCGCCCCGCCGCGCGCCCGCGCCACGTGCCGACGACGCGGCCGTCGAGGAGCACCGCGGGGCGGAACACACCATTGCCGCCCGGAACGAGCGCGGCCTGCGCGGCCGGGGAGGCCGTGAGCGCGCGGTCGGCGTAGCCGAGGATCCACTCGTCGAACCCCGGCACGAGCGTGACGCCGGTGTCGCCCGGGTCGGCGGGGGCGGACGCGACGTGGGGCGCGCCGCCGACGTCGACGACCTCGAGATCCGCGCTCGCCGCGGCTCGCCGCACCTGCGTCTTGGGAAGCTTCAGCCACCAGGCCAGGTCGGCCTCCGTGACCGGTCCGCGCGCGGCGACGTACCGGCGGGCGATGTCCACGAGCGCGTCGTCGCCGGCCGGGGCGGGGGCGGCGGTCGCCGTGAACAGCTGCTCGTCGCCCGCGAACGCGCCCCAGTGCGCGAGGCCGCCGACCGCGTGGTGGAAGAGGAGGTGGTACCCGCGACCCGCCGAGGTGTCGATCCCGTCGGCCTGCCAGAGCGCGAGGAGCTCCGCGCGGGTCCGCGGCCGCTCGGCGAGCGCGGGCTCAAGGATCCCGCGGGCGCGGGCGAGGACGCCCTCGTCGAGCCCCAGCTGTTGGCGCCGCCGCGCGGTCTGGGCGCGGATCCGCTCGGCGGTGAGGCCGAGGAGGGCCGCGAGGTGCGCGGGGGTCGTGGCGAACAGGGTGCCGCGCATTGGCCACGAGCGCACGAGCTCGCCGCGGTCGAAGGCGCCGCGGACGTCGGCGATGGTCGTGCCGGGCGCCGAGCGCAGCGCAATCGCGCGCAGGACGGCGGGGAGGTCCTGGCCCTGCAGCGCGACGGCGCGGTCGACGACCTGGGTGGGGGTGAGGCCCGATCCACCGAGCAGCTGCGCCGACCACCGCGCCCGCAGCGCGCCCTGGGTGTCCATGGCGCCAGGCTAGCGGCGCGCCCGACATCGGCGCCGGGGCAACACAACGCAGTCGATTTTCGGCCCCCGCGACGCGGCGACGCGGATTGCGGCCCGCCGCCCGAGAAATTGACTGCGCCGTGTCGGGGGTCAGGGGTTACCCGATGAGCGACGGGCGCAGGTCGCGCAGCGTGCGGGTGCGCGTCATGCGCCACAGCGCGGCGAGCGTGACGCCAAGCGCCGCGGCGAGCCAGACCCCCAGGAAGGCCGCCGCGGCCCACGCGCGGCCCGCGTCCCCGCCGTACATGAGCTGGCGGATCCCGTCGACCGCGTGGCTCATGGGGAGCGCCTCGTGGAGGATCCGGAGCGGCGCCGGCAGGGTCTGATACGGGAACGTGCCGCCCGCCGTCACGAGCTGGAGCACCATGAGGATGAGGCCGAGGAACTGTCCGACGCTGCCGAGGAGGACGTTGAGGGCGAGGACGATCGCCGCGAACGTCGCCGACGTCAGCGCCAGGAAGGCGAGCATCGCGGCGGGCCGGGCGACGTCGTAGCCCAGCGCGAACCGCACGATCGCGAAGACGGCGAGCATCTGCGCGATCCCGAGGAGCGCCGGCGTGGCCCATGCCCCGAGGGTGATCGCGAGCGGCCGGCGCAGGGCCGTCACGGCGCGCGCCGAGTACGGCTTCACGATGAGGAAGAGCGCGTAGATCCCGATCCAGGCCGCGAGGCTGATGAAGAACGGCGCCATGCCGGCGCCGTAGGACGACGCGGCGCTCGTGGCGTCCTCCGAGACGGAGACCGGATCCGCGACCATGCGCGCGGCGGTCTGGCGCTCCTCGGCCGTCTGGTCGGGGATGTCCCGGGTGGCGTCGGCGAGCCCGTCCGCGAGCTCGGCCGAGCCCGCGTCCAGGTCGTCCAGCCCGTCGGCGAGGTCGGCGGATCCGCTCGCGAGCGAGGTCACGCCGCTGGCGAGGGTCTCGGATCCGGTCGCGGCTTCGGCGATGCCGCTCGCGAGGTCGGGGACGCCGTCCGCGAGCCGAGACGCGCCGTCGGCGACCGCGCCCGACCCGACGGCGAGCTGCGCGACCGCGGCCGCGGCGGCCTGCACGTCGGTGTTGGCGGCCTCGATGTCGTCGTGGAGAGGCGCGACGAGCTCGAGCACGCGATCGATCTCGTCGCCCGCGAGGCCCGCCTCCTCGAGGTCCGTCCGCAGCTTGGCCTCGCTCGGGAGGGCCGAGACCGCGTCGCCTATCGCCTCGGCCGCGGGCGCCACCGCGTCCTCGAGGCGGGCGTTGCCGTCGGCGACCTGGCGCGCGCCGTCCGCGAGCGACGCGGTCTGCTCGGGCAGGTCGGCGGATCCGTCCCGCAGCTCCGCGAGCCCCGCGGCGAGGTCGTCGGCGCCGGTCCGCGCCGTCGCGGATCCGTCGGCCAGCTCGGCCGCTCCGCTCGCCGCGGCTGTCGCGCCGTCCGCGAGATCGTTCGCGCCGTCCGCGGCGTCCCCGAGCCCCGAGCGGATCGTCGCGACGCTGTCGAGGAGCGTCCGGGCCGCCTCCTCGCCGACCTCGCGGGCGAGGCCCGCGCGGACGGTCTCGGTGACGGTGTCGGCGATCGTCCCGGCGAGGTAGCTGTTGGCGTCGTTGGTCGTGAGCTCCACCTCGGCCTGCACGGGGTCGTCGTCGTCGATCGAGGCGAGGTGGCGCGAGAAGTCGGGCCCGAGGGTGACGACGAAGTCGTAGGCGCCCGCGCGCAACCCGTCGGCCGCCTCTTCCGCGCCCGTGACGTGCCATTCCAGGGCGCCGTCCTCGACGAGCTGGTCGCGGACCTCCGCGCCGTAGTTAGTCGTGTCCCCGTCCCGTGTCACGCCCTCGTCGGTCACCACGAGCGCGGCCGGCATCTCCTCGAGGCGCCCGTACGGGTCGTCGTTTCCCCACAGGTAGAGCCCCGCGTAGATGACGGGCACGATCATGAGCGCGACGAGCGCCAGGGTCGCCATGGGTGAGGCCGTCAGGCGCCGCAGCTCGGTTGCGACGAGGGTCTGGATCCGCCTCATGCCCTCGCGCCTTCCTCCGCCTGGCGGACCGCGGCGGCCGACGCGATCACGACGACCGCGTATCGGCGCGCGGCCCATGCGTGCGCCGCGTCGAGCCAGGCGGCCGCGTCGCCGCCGTGGCGCTCGGGGGAGACGAACACGAGCGCGTCGACGCCCGCGCGCGCGGCGGCAGTGCGGGCGAGGACGCGGGTGCGCTCGGCGGGCGCGAGGTCGCCGAGCCGCGCGCGCGGGGACAGGCCCTCGTCGGCGAGAAGGCGACGGGCGGCCCGGCGCGGGCGGCGGATCCCGGCGAAGACGAGCTCCTCGCGCACCACCGCGCCGAGCCGGATCCCGTCGTGCGGCGCGGAGGTCTCGGGGCTGTCGACGAGCGCGACGCGGCGGCGGAGGGCGCGCGGATCCGCGGCCCCGTCGAGCGTGACGGTGCCCTGGGCGGGTGACATGCGCCCGGACAGCACGAGGCCGAGCAGCGTGGGGCGCTGCCCGCCCGGGACCGCGATGAGCGCGACCTCGCCCGCGCGGACGACGAGCGAGGCGTGCTCGAGCGGACCCTTCGCGACGGCCTCGGCCGCGAGGATCACGCGACCACCCCGCGATCGGCCGCGCGCGCACCCTCCGCCACGGCGGCCGCCTGCTCGGCCCCGAGCCCGGCGAGGCCGAGGGCGCTGACGGCGACGAGGCGGGCCGCCTCGTCGTCGCCGAGCGCGCCGTCGACGGCGACGTCCAGAACCGCGATCGCGGTCTCCTCGATGAGGCGCGCCGTGACGTCGACGCCGACGTCGCGGCGGAACACGCCGGCGTCCCGCCCGCGCGCCAGGGCCTCGCGCAGCGTGCGACGCACGGGCGCCATGCCCGCCGCGACGTCGGCCTCCCACGGCCCCGTCACGAGCGAGCGCGCGACGAGCCGGACGTGCGCGATCTCGCGCCAGAGCGCGAAGCCGAGCCGGGCGACCAGGCGCGCCGGATCCGGATCCGCGAGGTCCGCGACCGCCGCGGAGACGCGCTCGGTGCCCCGGGCAAGCAGCTCGGACACGAGCGCGTCGCGGGACGGAAAGTGGCCGTAGATCGCGCGCCGGCTGAGCCCGGCCTCGGCCGCGATCGCGTCGATCGAGGCATCGGGCGCGGTCCGGAGGACGCGGGCGGCGGCCTCGAGGAGCGCCTCGCGGTTGGCGACGGCGTCGCGCCGGCGGGGGGAAGTCATCTCGCCAGCGTAATAAGTTGCACAATGCTGTGCAACTTATCTCGTGCGGCCGCCATCCGTCGTCACGACCCCCAACACAACGCCGTCACAAGGCGGCCTCCGAATCCGGATTCCGCCGATCGCCGGGCGCGCGGCCGAAAATTGACTGCGTTGTGTTGTCGGGCGCCGTGGGGGAGGTCGGGGAGGGGCGAAAACGCACGCCACGTTAAGCGCGCGTGAACCCTTCGCGCCCGCCCCTTTCGCCCCGCGTGCCGCCGGTCTAGGTTGACGTCATGGTCGGCCGCATCCCCATCGTCGATGTTCATCCCCTGGTCCACGAGGGGGCGAGACCGGCGAAGGCGGCCGAGGGCGAGGCGCAGCCGATCCGCGCGACGGTCTTCCGCGAGGGCCACGACCAGCTCGGCGCCGAGGTCGTCCTCATCGAGCCGGACGGGTCCCGCGCCGCGCCCGTGCGGATGCGCGAGATCGCGCGGGGCACGGACCGCTACGAGGCGTGGGTGACGCCCGGCGCCCCGGGGGACGCGGCGTTCGAGGTGCGGGCGTACGCGGATCCGCTCGCGACCTGGCTGCACGACGCCGAGATCAAGATCCGCGCGGGCATCGACGTCGAGCTGATGTTCCTCGAGGCGCGGATCCTCCTCGACCGGGTGGCCGCGGAGTACGGCCCGTCCGACGCGCTCGCCGCGGCTCGCGCCGCCGCGATCGACGAGGCGCGCCCCGCCGAGGCCCGGCTCGCCGCCCTCACCGCGCCCGAGGTGCGCCGGGCATTCCGCGACCAGCCGCTGCGCGACCTCCTCACTGTCGCGGGGCCGTTTCCGCTGCAGGTCGACCGCGAGCGGGCCCTCGTGGGCGCCTGGTACGAGTTCTTCCCCCGTAGCGAGGGCGCCCGCCGCGGCGCCGACGGCCGGGTGGAAAGCGGCACCTTCCGCACGGCCCAGAAGAGCCTCGCGCGCGTCGTGGAGATGGGCTTCGACGTGCTGTACCTGCCGCCCGTGCACCCGATCGGCGAGGTGCACCGCAAGGGCGCAAACAATACGCTCGACCCGGCACCCGACGACGTGGGGTCCCCGTGGGCGATCGGATCGCGCCACGGTGGCCACGACGCGATCCACCCCGACCTCGGCACGCTGAAGGACTTCGACGCGTTCGTGAAGAAGGCGACGTCGCTGGGGCTCGAGGTCGCGATGGACTTCGCGCTGCAGGCGGCTCCGGACCACCCGTGGGTGTCGGAGCACCCCGAGTTCTTCACGACGCGCGCCGACGGCACGATCGCCTACGCCGAGAACCCGCCGAAGAAGTACCAGGACATCTACCCAATCAACTTCGACAACGACCCCGCCGGCATCTTCGCCGAGGCCGAGCGGATCCTGCGGTTCTGGATCGCGCGCGGGATCCGCATCTTCCGCGTCGACAACCCGCACACCAAGCCGGTCGCGTTCTGGGAGTGGCTGCTCGGGCGGATCCGCCAGACGGATCCCGACGTGATCTTCCTCAGCGAGGCGTTCACGCGCCCCGCGATGATGCACGCGCTGGGCGCGGCCGGGTTCCACCAGTCGTACACCTACTTCACCTGGCGGACCGAGAAGGGCGAGATCGAGGACTACCTCCGCGAGGTCGCGACCGCGTCCGACCACCTGCTGCGCCCCGCGTTCTGGCCGAACACCCCCGACATCCTGCACGCCTTCCTGCAGTACGGCGGCCCCGCCGCCTTCCGGATCCGCGCCGCGCTCGCCGCGCTCTCGTCCCCGACCTGGGGCATGTACGCGGGCTTCGAGCTGTGCGAGCACGTCGCGGTGCGGCCCGGATCCGAGGAGTACCTCGACAGCGAGAAGTTCCAGATCCGGATCCGCGACTGGGAGGGCGCGGCCGCGGCGGGCCGCACGATCGCGCCGTTCATCGCGCGCCTGAACGCCCTGCGCCGCGAGATCCCCGCGCTGCGGGGCCTCCGCGACCTGCGCGTGCACTGGTCCGACGACGACCACGTCCTCGTGTTCACGAAGGGCCACGGCGACG
The DNA here is from genome assembly GCF_011326725.1 of Microbacterium excoecariae. Taxonomy (GTDB): domain Bacteria; phylum Actinomycetota; class Actinomycetes; order Actinomycetales; family Microbacteriaceae; genus Microbacterium; species Microbacterium excoecariae. Next base: position 619,253 of record NZ_JAANCO010000001.1, read on the forward strand.
GCACCGTCATCGTCGTGCTGAACCTCGACCCGCACGGCGCGCGCGCCACGACCGTGCACCTCGACTGGCAGGCGCTCGGCCTCCCCGAGCGCTTCGCCGTGCACGAGCACCTCACCGGAGCGGACTGGTGGTGGGGCGAGCACAACGACGTCGTGCTCGATCCCGGCCGCGAGGTCGCCCATGTTCTCACCGTGAGGAGCGCCGCATGAGCTCGGAGTCCTTCCCCCTGACGACGTCGATCCCGGTCATCGCGGACGAGCCGTTCCCGGATACCCCGGGCGCGGCATCCGAGCCGGAGTGGTTCAAGACGGCCGTGTTCTACGAGGTGCTGGTGCGCTCGTTCCACGACAGCGACGGGGATGGGCAGGGCGACTTCCGCGGCCTGACCGAGAAGCTCGACTACCTCCAGTGGCTCGGCATCGACTGCGTCTGGCTGCCGCCGTTCTTCCCCTCGCCGCTGCGTGACGGGGGATACGACGTGTCCGACTTCACCGGGGTGCACCCCGCCGTCGGCTCGACCGACGACGTCCGGGCGTTCATCGCGGCGGCCCACGAGCGCGGGATCCGCGTCATCATCGACTTCGTCGTCAACCACACGAGCGACGAGCACCCGTGGTTCCAGGCGTCCCGCGCGGATCCCGACGGCCCCTACGGCGACTTCTACGTGTGGAGCGACACGGACGAGCTCTACGAGGACGCGCGCATCATCTTCGTCGACACTGAGCCGAGCAACTGGACCTGGGATCCGGTGCGCGGGCAGTACTTCTGGCATCGCTTCTTCCACCACCAGCCCGACCTCAACTACGACAACCCCGCGGTGGGCGAGGCCGTCATCGACGCGATGCGGTTCTGGCTCGACATGGGGCTCGACGGCTTCCGCCTCGACGCCGTGCCGTACCTGTTCGAGCGCCCGGGCACGAACGGCGAGAACCTCCCCGAGACCCACGATTTCCTCAAGAAGATCCGGCGGATCGTCGACGCGGAGTACCCGGGCCGGGTCCTGCTCGCGGAGGCGAACCAGTGGCCCGCCGACGTCGTGGACTACTTCGGGGATCCGGACACGGGTGGCGACGAGTGCCACATGTGCTTCCACTTTCCCGTCATGCCGCGCATCTTCATGGCGGTGCGGCGCGAGTCGCGCTTCCCGATCAGCGAGATCCTCGCCGAGACGCCGTCGATCCCCTCCGGGTGCCAGTGGGGCGTGTTCCTCCGCAACCACGACGAGCTGACGCTCGAGATGGTCACGGAGGAGGATCGCGACTACATGTGGTCGGAGTACGCGAAGGATCCGCGCATGAAGGCGAACATCGGGATCCGTCGCCGGCTCGCCCCGCTCCTCGACGGCGACATCGACCAGATCGAGCTGTTCACGGCCCTGCTGCTCAGCCTGCCCGGATCGCCCGTGCTCTACTACGGCGACGAGATCGGCATGGGCGACAACATCTGGCTCGGCGACCGCGACGGCGTGCGCACCCCGATGCAGTGGTCGAGCGACCGCAACGCGGGGTTCTCGCGCGCGACGCCCGGCAAGCTCGCCCTGCCGCTCGTGCAGGACCCCGTCTACGGCTACCAGTCGGTCAACGTCGAGGCGCAGCAGGACAACCACTCGAGCCTGCTGAACTGGACGCGCCACATGATGAGCGCGCGTCGCCGGCACCCCGCGTTCGGCCTCGGCGGGTTCAACGACCTCGGCGGCTCGAACCCCTCGGTGCTGTCGTTCTCGCGGGAGCACGAGAAGGGCGACGGCACGACCGAGATCATCCTCTGCGTCAACAACCTCTCGCAGTTCCCGCAGCCGGTCGAGCTGGACCTGCGTCGCTTCCAGGGCCTCGTGCCGGTCGAGATCCTCGGCGGGGTCCCGTTCCCCGCCGTCGGCGAGCTGCCCTACTTCCTCACGCTCGGGGGGCACGCCTTCCTGTGGTTCCGCATGCAGGCCCCGGCGACGGGACCCGAGGGCGGCCTCCTGTGAGGGCGCCGGCGCCGGAGGAGTTCGCGGCCTACCTGCCGCGGACGAGGTGGTTCGCGGGCAAGGGGCGCGACTTCCGCGTCGCTTCCGTGCGCGAGATCGCCCGCCTCGCCGGCGCCGGGGGCTCCCCGGTCGTGGCCGTGCATCTCGTGACGGTCGCGTACGACGACGCGGCCGGCGGATCCGAGGTGTATCAGGTGCCGCTGTCCTGGTACCCGGAGGCGGTCGCGCGCGTCGAGCACGCGCTCGTGTCGGGGCACGAGGGGTGGTCCTACGACGCCGTGCACGACCGCGAGGCCATGGCTCTGTGGCTCGACGCCTTCGCCTCGGCGACGCCCGAGCACCCGAGCGACGTGCCGGGGATGCGCTTCTTTCGCGCGGATCCGGAGGAGCTGGCGGACGCAGGAGCGGCCGCGCCGCTGACGGGGGAGCAGTCGAACTCGTCGGTCCGCTTCGGCGACCGGGCGATCATGAAACTCTTCCGCACCGTTACCCCGGGGGAGAACCCGGACATCGAGATCCACCGCGCCCTCACGGTGGCCGGCAGCGACGACGTCGCGCCCCTGTACGGCTGGATCACTTCGCGCGGCGCGGGGGAACCGCTGCGGCTCGGGATGATCCAGGAGTACCTGCGCACGGCCACTGACGGGTTCGAGCTGGCGATGTCGAGCGTGCGCGCGATGATCGCGGAGCCCGGCGGCGACCCGGCCGCCTATGCGGGCGAGGCCGCCGAGCTCGGCCGCGCGGTCGCCCGGATCCACGCGCGCCTGGCGGAGGCGTTCGGCTCCGAGGAGCGCGGCCCCGAGGCGGCCGCGGCGCTCGCGGACGCGATGCGGCAGCGCCTCGACGAGGCGATCCTCGCCGTCCCCGAGCTCGACGCACACGCCCCGCGGATCCGCGGGCTCTTCGCGCGCGTCGCGGAGCTTTCCGGACTCCGCGTGCAGCGCGTGCACGGCGACCTGCACCTCGGCCAGAGCCTGCGCACGTCCCGCGGGTGGCGGATCGTGGATTTCGAGGGCGAGCCGGCCCGCCCCCTCGCTGACCGCCTTCGCCCCGACAGCCCCTGGCGCGACGTCGCCGGCATGCTGCGCTCCTTCGACTACGCGCCGGGCGTCGTGCGCCTCAGCCCCGGCGAGGGCACCGACGGCGAGGAGGCGGCCGCGCAGTGCGCGGCCTGGGCCGCCACCGCGCGCGCCGCGTTCCTCGCCGCGTACGCCGAGGAGGCGGGCGCGCCCGGCGCCGCCGACGCCCTCCTCGTCGACGCCTACGTCGCCGACAAGGCCGTGTACGAGGCGGTCTACGAGGCACGCAACCGGCCGACCTGGATCGCCATCCCGCTCGAGGCGATCGCGCGCCTCGGCCACGAGGAAGAGACCGCATGACCCCTCGCCCCCGCCCCCTTTCCGCCGAGGTCCTCGAGATGATCGCGGACGGCCGCCACGGAGATCCGCACGCCGTGCTCGGCGCCCACCCGTCGTCCGGCGGCGTGACGGTGCGCGCGCTGCGCCCGCTGGCCGACTCCGTCGCGGTGCGGTACGCGGGCGGCGAGGTGCCCCTGGCGCACGAGGGATCCGGCGTGTGGGCGGGCGTCGTCGAGACCGACGAGGTGCCCGATTACCGCCTCGTGACGACCTACGCCGACGGCGTCGCGCACGCGGCCGACGACCCGTACCGCTTCCTCCCGTCGGTCGGCGAGGTCGACCTGCACCTCATCGGCGAGGGGCGGCACGAGCACCTGTGGCGCGTGCTCGGCGCCCGGGTGCGCACCTTCGACGGCCTGGGCCGCAACCCCGACGTCACCGGGGTGTCCTTCGCCGTCTGGGCGCCGCGCGCCCGGGGCGTGCGCGTGAAGGCCGACTTCAACGCGTGGGACGGCCGCGAGCACCCGATGCGCCAGCTCGGTACGTCGGGGGTGTGGGAGCTGTTCGTGCCCGGGGTGAGCGCCGGCGCCCACTACAAGTTCGCGATCCTCCAGGCCGATGGCCAGTGGCACGAGAAGGCGGATCCGCTCGCGCGGTTCGCGGAGCGCCCCCCGGCCACCGCGAGCATCGTGCACGACTCGGCGTACGCGTGGGGCGACGCGGAGTGGATGGCGGATCGCCAGGACCGCCGGCTCCTCGACGAGCCGATGTCGATCTACGAGGTCCACCTCGCCTCGTGGCGCAGCGGCCGCAGCTACGCCGACCTCGCCGACGAGTTCGTCGCCTACGTGGCCGACCTCGGCTTCACGCACGTCGAGTTCATGCCCGTCATGCAGCACCCGTTCGGCGGATCCTGGGGGTACCACGTGACGGGGTACTACGCGCCGGACAGCCGGTTCGGGGATCCGGACGGCTTCCGCCTGCTCGTCGACCGCCTGCATCAGGCGGGCATCGGCGTCATCCTCGACTGGGTGCCGGGGCACTTCGCGACGGACCCGTGGGCCCTGTCGCTGTTCGACGGCCAACCCCTGTACGAGGACCCGAACCCGCAGCGCGGCTGGCACCGGCAGTGGGGATCCCACATCTTCGACTTCGGCCACCGCGAGGTGCGCAACTTCCTCTACGCCAACGCGCTGTACTGGCTCGAGGAGTTCCACGCCGACGGCCTGCGCGTCGACGGCGTCGCCTCGATGCTCTACCTCGACTACGCGCGCGAGGAGGGCGAGTGGACGCCCAACGTGCACGGCGGGCGCGAGAACCTCGAGGCCGTGGCGCTGTTGCAGGAGACGAACGCGACGGCCTACCGCCGGGTGCCGGGGATCGCCATGATCGCGGAGGAGTCCACCGCGTGGCCCGGCGTGACCCGCCCGACCGACACGGGCGGGCTGGGCTTCGGCTTCAAGTGGAATATGGGGTGGATGCACGACTCGCTCGAGTACGTCTCGCGGGATCCCGTGCACCGCTCGCATCACCACCACGAGATGACGTTCGCCTCGTCCTACGCGTGGAGCGAGCACTACGTGCTGCCGCTGTCGCACGACGAGGTCGTGCACGGCAAGGGATCCCTCCTCCGCCGGGTGCCGGGGGACCGGTGGCGGCAGCTTGCGACGCTGCGGGCCTTCTTCGCCTTCATGTGGGCGCACCCCGGCAAGCAGCTCCTCTTCATGGGCGGGGAGTTCGCGCAGGACGCCGAGTGGGCCGAGTCGCGCGAGCTCGACTGGTGGCTCCTGGATCACGCCGAGCACCGCGGCGTGCATGCCGCGATCCGCGACCTCAACCGCGCCTACCGGGACACCCCGGCGCTCTGGGCGGGGGACGCGCACCCCGCGTCGTTCCGGTGGATCGACGCGGACGACGCGGCGAGCAACGTCTTCGTGTTCCTCCGCACCGCGCCGGACGGATCCGCCCTGGTGTGCGTGTCGAACTTCTCGGCCGTGCCCCGCACGGGCTACCGCGTCGGGCTGCCGCAGGCGGGCCGCTGGGACGAGGTCGTGAACACCGACGCCGAGGCATATGCCGGAAGCGGCATGGGCAACCTCGGCGGGGTGGACGCCGTGGGCGGGGAATGGTACGGCTTCCCCGCGCACGCGGACATCACGGTGCCGCCGCTCGCGACGGTGTGGCTGCGCCCGGCGCGCTGATCAGCCGCGCAGGCGCGCGAGGCCGAGGTACATCATGCAGCCGAGGCAGACGCCGAAGGCCACGTTGAGGAAGGCCGCGACCAGCGCCGCGGCGGCGGCGATCGGCAGCGCCCACGGGACGCCCGCGAGGTGGAGCACGATGCCGACGAGTGTGACGGCGAGGCCGACGCCCTGCGCGAACCGCGGCGGGCGCGGATCCTCGCGCTCGGTGGGCGGCGCCAGCCGCGGCGCGATCACGCGGCGGAACAGCACGCCCCACGGCGCGGTCGCCGGCGACGCGACGCCCCAGAGGAACAGCGCCGCGATCACCACGAGGAGGAGGAACCCCGGATCCGCCGCGCGCTCCGCAAGCGTCGTCGTCCCCGCGGGGGCCGCGGCGGTGCCGCTCAGCGCGAGGAAGAGCGCCACGACGAGGAGCACGGTCGTGATGCCCGCGGCGAAGCGCGGGCCGCGCGGGTCGAGGCCGCGCTCAGACACGGGCGGGCTCTCCGGCGGCGGCGAGGGCGGCGAGGACGTCCTCGCGGCGGGGCGCGCCGCCGATGCGGGTGCGCTGGACGCCCGCGGCGTCGAGCACGAGCACGGTCGGGGTCTGCAGCACGTCGAAGGCGCGGGCGATGTCGGTGCGGTGGGTGAGGTCCACGTCGACGTAGCCCACGCCGTCGGTCTCGCTCGCGAGCTGGCCGAGCAGGCGCCGGGTGCCGGGGCACCGCGCGCACATCTCCGTGCTGAACTGCACGAGGGTGGCGCGATCCCCGAAGGATCCGGGATCCGCCGCGAGCATGTCGGGCGTGACGGCCCGGGCGTCGGTGGCGCGGGCGCGGCCATCGCGGCGCCGGATCCACGCGCCAGCGAGCGCGGCCACGGCGAGCACCCCGATCACGAGGGCGGCGGCGAGAAGCGGAGACATGGGATCGACGGTAAGCCCGTCTCGCCCACGGTGGCGCCGTCTGTGACGGACTGTGACGCGTCAGGCCGGGGGCAGGCGCAGCACGTTCGACTCGCCGACCTCGAGGTCCTCGACGAAGCGGACCGTGCGGGCGAGCGCGTCGATGTGCGGCACGAAGGTGAGGAAGCGCTCGCGGTCGGGGCTGACGGCCTGCAGCGTGACGAGGTGCGTGCCGGTGTCCCACGTGTACATCGCGAATGGCGGGGTGCCGGGGCGCGTGGGCGCGTCCATGACGAGCTTCTCGCCGGATCCGAGGTGCGGGTTCGAGAAGTCCTCGGTGTCGTCGTACTCCATGGGCATCATCGCCCGGGCCGTGCGCACCTGCGGCGTGAGCGCCTGGACCTGCGCGAGCGCGGCGAGCGCGTGCGCGTCCTCCTTCCAGGACCACGCGAGGTAGCGGCCGTCCGCGTTCTTCAGACCGGCCTTGACGACGCGGCCGGCGATGAAGCTCATGAGGCCCGATCCGGGCTGCCCCTGCGCGATCCCCGCCGTCGTCATGAGCATGCGCACGGCGGCGCGGCGGCGGCGCCCGCTGCCGAGGCCGGATCCGCGCAGGGGCACCCAGCGCTCGGGGTCGGCGTCGGCCTGCAGGTGATCGCTCATGCCTCCAGGGTAGGGGCGCCGGGCCCGCGCCCGCCCGCGCCGGGCGGAACCTGCGGGCGCCGGTTCTCACAGCGCCGCCCGGTACGCTCGTGCCCGTGACTTCCCCCGATCTCGCCCGCGCCGAATCGCTCATCGCCACGACGCCCGATTACCCCGAGCCCGGCGTGCTGTTCCGCGACCTGTCGCCGCTGTTCGCCGACGCCGCCGCGCTGCGCGCGGTGGGCGAGGCCCTTGCCGAGCCGTTCCGCGGCCGGTTCGACATCGTCGGCGGCATCGAGGCGCGCGGCTTCCTGATCGCGGGCTTCATCGCGGCGGCCGAGGGCGTGGGCATGCTGCCGATCCGCAAGGCCGGCAAGCTCCCGAAGCCCGCGGCGGCCGTCTCATACGCGCTCGAGTACGGCACGGCGACGATCGAGGCGCCCGGCGTGCTGCAGCCCGGCGCGCGGGTCCTCCTCGTCGACGACGTGCTCGCGACCGGCGGCACGATCGCGGCGGCCCGCCAGATCATCGCCGACCTCGGGGCCGAGACCGCCGGATCCGCCGTCGTTCTCGAGCTCGACGGCCTCGGCGGCCGCGCGCACGCGGGCGACGACGTGCACGCCCTGTTCACCGCCTGACGCGGGGCGCGGATCCGTTCGCGCGCGGAAACACGCGCGCAACGCGGCGCGATTAGCGTCGCGGCATGAGCTCCACCCGCACGGGCGCCAACGGCGTCGACACGATTCCCCCGTTCGCGCGGCTGTTCCCGCTCGGGCTGCAGCACGTGCTCGCGATGTACGCGGGCGCCGTCGCGGTGCCGTTGATCGTCGGCGGCGCGTTCGGGTTCTCCGGGGAGGACCTGGCGTTCCTCATCAGCGCCGACCTGTTCATCGCGGGAATCGCGACGATCGTGCAGTCCATCGGCTTCTGGCGCTTCGGCGTGCGGCTGCCGCTCATGCAGGGCGTCACCTTCGCCGCCGTCGGGCCCATGGTCGCGATCGGGCAGAGCTATCCGATCACGGCCGTGTTCGGCGCCACGATCGCCTGCGGGCTGTTCATGGTCCTCATCGCGCCCTTCTTCGCGCAGCTCCTGCGCTTCTTCCCGCCGATCGTGACGGGCACCGTCATCCTCATCATCGGCCTGTCGCTCATGAGCGTCGCGGCCGGGTGGATCGTGGACGGATCCGCCGACGGATCCGCCTCGGGCCTGCAGCTGGCCTTCGCGGCCGGAACGCTCGCGCTCATCGTCCTCATCGAGCGCTTCGCGCCGCCCGCGCTCGCCCGCGTCTCGGTGCTCCTCGGCCTCGTGATCGGGACGATCATCGCCGCGTTCGTGCCGGGGATGACCGACTTCTCCGGGGTGGGGGAGGCGGCGTGGTTCGCGGTCGTGACCCCGTTCCACTTCGGCGTGCCGACATTCGAGATCGTGCCGATCCTGTCGATGCTCATCGTCGGCGTCGTGATCATGACCGAGACGACGGGTGACATGATCGCCGTGGGCGAGATCGTCGACAAGCCCGTCACGCGGCGCCAGCTCGCCGACGGTCTGCGGGCCGACGGGCTCGGCACGATGCTCGGCGGCGTGTTCAACACGTTCCCCTACACGGCGTTCGCGCAGAACGTCGGCCTCGTCTCGCTGACGGGGGTGCGCTCGCGCTTCGTCGCGACGATGGCGGGCGTGATCCTCGTGATCCTCGGTCTGCTGCCGAAGGTGTCGGCGCTCGTGGAGGGCGTGCCGCGCGCGGTCCTTGGCGGCGCGGGAATCGCCCTGTTCGGCATGGTGGCCGCCAGCGGGATCCGGACGCTCACGAAGGTGCGCTTCGACAACCGCAACATCCTCATCGTGGCGCTGTCGGTCGGGATCGCCCTGCTCCCGACCGTGTCGCCGAACATCTACCACCAGATGCCCACGTGGTTCCAGCTCATCTTTGACTCGGGCATCTCCGCGGGCGCGATCAGCGCGATCCTCCTCAACCTCCTCCTCGGCGGCGCGAGCTCCCGGTACGGGAAGGACCCGGCGCTGCCGACGTACGACGGGCTGCGCGGGCCGGCGGCCGCCGCCCTCGTGCACCCCGACGCCACGGGAACGGGCCTCATCCCCGTGCAGATCCTCGGCAAGGACGGGGCCGCGCTCGAGACCGTCGACGCCGACGGCAACCCCGTTGCGGCGCACGTCGTCGTCCCCGATCCCGAACCGGAACCCGGCGCGCACTGACGGGCCCCGGCCCGCGGATCCGCGGCAGACTGTGAGGCATGACCGTGATCGATGACCTCGCCCCCGAGTTCCGCCGCCTCCTCGACCTGCCGCTCTACGGCCACCTCGGCACCGTGCGCCCGAACGGCGACGTGCAGGTGAACCCCATGTGGTTCGAGTTCGACGGCGAGCACGTCCGCTTCACCCACACCACGAAGCGCCAGAAGTACCGCAACCTGCAGGCCAACCCGTCGATGTCGATGTCGATCACCGACCCCGACGAGCCGACGCACTACCTGGAGGTGCGCGGGCGCCTGGTGGACGTGATTCCGGATCCCGAGGGCACCTTCTACATGCACCTCGGGGAGCGGTACGGCAAGCCGCTGGGCGGCCCGCCCGCCGACCGCGCCGACCGCGTGATCCTCGTCATGCGGGTGGATCGCACGACGAAGCAGTAGCGAATCAGGCCCGCGGGGCGCGACCGGCCGGATCCGCGAGGAGCGGCGCGAAGGCGAGCTCCGCGGGCCCGATCTGCATGAGGCGCGAGCGCATCTGCGCGCGCTCGAGCCGGATCGCTCGCCCGTCGGACCCGACGGGGTGCACGCGCACGGCCTCCGACAGGCGCTCGCGACTGGCGGCGAGCAGCACACCGAGGTATCCGGCGAGGACGACCTTCTCGGGTGCGAACGCGTTGACGAAGTTCGTCAGCGCGAGCGAGAGCACCTCGACCTGGCGCTCGAGCTCGGCCCGGACGCGGGCGTCGCGCGAGACCCCGAGCTCGATGTCGAGGTCGTCCTCGTCGAGCTTGCGCCGCCCGAGGAGGCCGAGCAGCGGCTCCGGGTTCACTTCGACGGTCAGGCAGCCGCGCCGCCCGCAGGCGCACGGGCGGCCGCGGGGATCGACGACCGTGTGGCCCAGCTCGCCGGCGAATCCCGATGTGCCCCGCACGAGGGTGCCGTCCATGATGAGGCCGCCGCCGACGCCGTGCGCGGATCCGCTGAGGTAGAGCAGGTTCTCCGTGCCGCGCGCGATCCCGAACCGGGCCTCCGCCATCGCCCCCACCGACGCGTCGTTGCCGGCCGCGACCGGCATGCCGAGAGCGGACGAGAGCCGCGAGGCGACCGCTTCCCGGCGCCAGCCCAGGGGTGGGGCGACGAGGACGGATCCGGTCGCGTCGACGAGGCCGGGAACGGCGAGGCCGGCGCCCACGAGTCGGTAGTGGCGCTCGATGTCGGCCCGCATGGCGTCGACGAGGGACGCCGCGACCTGGGCGAAGCGCCGGGGGCTCGGCGCGCTCGCGAGGTCGTGCTTGAGCTGCGAGTGGACCGCGCCGCCGAGCCCGACGAGCGCGACCGAGACGGCGTCGGGCTCGGCCCGGATGCTGAGCGCGGCGACCGTGTCGTCGGCCGCGACGCCGAGGGAGGGGCGGCCCACGCGGCCCGTCGGCGCCGTGTCGGCCTCGCGCACGAGGGCGAGCTCGAGGAGCTCGGTTACGAGCGCCGTCACGGTCGAGCGATTCAGGCCGGTCGCTGATCCGATGTGCGAGCGCGAGAGCGGGCCCTCGGCGCGGACGAGCCCGAGCACCGCCGCCAGGTTCTGCTGCCGGACCTCCTCGTTCGTCGTCCGCACGGCGGCGCGCGCGGCCGGGCCGCGCCCTGTCGTCTCGGGGACCCTCGTCATCGCCCCGCCCCTCACGCCGTCGCCGTCATGAAGCGCATGAGGGTCTCCTGCGACGCGTCCTCGCGCCGCACCTCGCCCGTCACGCGCCCGCGCGCGAGCGCATAGATCCGGTCGCAGAGGCCGAGGATCTCGGGCAGCTCCGACGAGATGACGACGATCGCCTTGCCCTGCGCCGCGAGCTGGTTGATGATGCCGTAGATCTCGTACTTCGCGCCCACGTCGATCCCGCGCGTGGGCTCGTCGAGGAAGAGCACGTCGGGGTTCGTGAACATCCACTTCGCGAGCACGACCTTCTGCTGATTGCCGCCCGAGAGCCCCGCCGTGCCGCTCGCCACGCTCGGCGCCTTGATGTTCATCTTGTCGCGGTACGCGTCGGCGACCTTGCGCTCGCCGAGCCGGTCGACGAGGCCGAAGCGCGCGAGGCGCTCGAGCGCGGCGGACGAGATGTTCGTTTGGATGGCGGCCGCGAGGTTCAGCCCGTAGGCACGGCGATCCTCCGTCGCGTAGGCGATGCCGTGCGCGATCGCCCGCGCCGGGGTGCTGATGTCGACCTCCTCGCCGCGCACGAACGCGCGCCCCGAGATGTCGGCGCCGTACGAGCGCCCGAAGATGCTCATGGCGAGCTCGGTCCGCCCGGCCCCCATGAGGCCCGCGAGCCCGACGATCTCGCCCGCGCGCACCGACAGGTCGACGTCGTTCACGACGACGCGCCGCGGATCCGACGGGTGGTGCACGCGCCAGCGCTCGACGCGCAGAACCTCCTCGCGGATGTCCGGATCCCGCGGGGGGAAGAGGCTGTCGAGGTCGCGGCCGACCATCGCGCGGATGATGCGCGCCTCGTTCGTCGCGGGGTCGGCGGCGTCCATCGTCTCGATCGTCGCCCCGTCGCGCAGCACCGTGATCCGGTCGGCGACGCGCATCACCTCGCGCAGCTTGTGGGAGATGAGGATCGCGGTCACCCCGGCGGCCCGGAGCTCGTCGACGAGGCCGAGGAGGCGGTCGGAGTCGGCGTCGTTGAGCGCCGCGGTCGGCTCGTCGAGGATGAGCACGCGCACGTCCTTGGCGAGCGCCTTCGCGATCTCGACGAGCTGCTGCGCGCCGATCCCCAGCTCCCCGGCGGGCGTCGCCGGGTTCTCGTCGAGCCCCACGCGCCGAAGCAGCGCGGCCGTGTGCTCGGCCTCGGCTCGGCGGTCGAGGAACCCCCGGCGGTGCAGCTCGTTGCCGAGGTGGATGTTCTCGGAGATCGAGAGGTAGGGGCTGAGCGCGAGCTCCTGGTGGATGATGACGACCCCGGCGGCCTCGCTGTCGGCGACGGACCGGAACGCGACGTCCTCGCCGGCCAGGCGGATCGCGCCGTCATAGGTCCCGGCGGGGTGCACGCCGCTCAGCACGTTCATGAGCGTTGACTTGCCCGCGCCGTTCTCGCCGCAGATCGCGTGCACCTCGCCCGGGAGCACGTCGAGCGACACGTCGTCGAGGGCCGTCACCCCCCGGAAGCGCTTCGTGATCCGCGACATGCTGAGGACCGGTGCGGGCATGGACGGGGCGTTCCTCTCTGAATCGCGGACAACGCCGGTGGTTCGTGCGGGCGGCGAAGTCGTTGCCACACCGTGACCTGATGGTAGGCGAAAACTATTTGTCCGCAGGCCCCGCAATATGTATTCTTCCTGTCAGCGGTCAGGTTCACCGGTCGCCCACACCCCGACGACGGGGCGGGCGCCAGCCCCACACTCACGTGCGGCGGACCTCCGCCGGGCACGATGCGGTCCCGGCGCGCGGCACATCCCGATGTGCCTGGCGTGGGAGCGCTCCGACACTCAACGAAGAGAGACACAGCAATGAAGCGCACTGTCCTGAGAGCAGTCGGCGTCGCGGGCGCCATGGCACTCGGCCTCGGCCTCGCGAGCTGCGCGAGCGACGGCGGATCCGAGGGCTCGGGCGGCGAGGCGGCGGCGGAAGACATCCGCGTCGGCGTCGCGATGCCGACCGAGACGAGCGAGCGGTGGATCGCCGACGGCGACGCCGTCGAGTCGCAGCTCGAGGAGGCCGGCTACGAGGTCGACCTCCAGTTCGCCAACGACGACATCCCCACCCAGCAGCAGCAGATCGAGCAGATGATCACGAACGGTGCGGACATCCTCATCGTCGCGTCGATCGACGGCACGGCCCTCGCCAGCCAGCTCGAGTCGGCCGCCGACAAGGGGATCCCGATCATCGCCTACGACCGCCTCATCAACGGCACCGAGGCCGTCGACTTCTACGTCACGTTCGACAACTACCAGGTCGGCGTCCAGCAGGCGCAGTCGCTCCTGCGCGGCCTCGGCTACCTCGACGAGAACTACGAGGACACGGGCCTCGACGAGGAGAAGATCATCGAGGTGTTCGCCGGCTCGCCCGACGACAACAACACGGGCTTCTTCTTCGGTGGCGCGATGGACACGCTCGCCCCGTACCTGGAGGACGGTCGCTTGACGATCGGATCCGGGCAGGACGAGCTCGACCAGGTCGCGACGCTGCGCTGGGACCAGGCGACGGCCCAGAAGCGCATGGAGGACCTGCTCACGTCGACCTACGGCGGCGGATCCGGCCAGCTCGACGGCGTGCTCTCGCCCTACGACGGCATCTCGCGCGGCATCATCACGGCGCTGCAGAACGCCGGCTACGGCGACACGATCGAGGACGGCCTGCCGGTCGTCTCCGGCCAGGACGCCGAGATCGCGTCGGTGTCCATGATCGACCGCGGCGTGCAGTACGCCACGATCTTCAAGGACACCCGCAAGCTCGCCACGCAGGCCGTCGACGCCGCGTCCTCTTACGCCTCGGGCGAGGAGCCGGAGGCGAACGACACCGACACGTACGACAACGGCACCAAGGTCGTCCCGTCGTTCCTGCTCGAGTCGGACATCGTCACGGCGGATGACATTCAGGAGCTCCTGATCGACACGGACTACTGGACCGAGGACGAGATCGCCGCGGGCGTCGCGGAGTAACGACACCAGGCGGCAGGATGGGCGCCCGCCCCGCGCGGGCGCCCATCCCCACACACATCGAAGGGGACACCATGTCCGAAGTCATCCTCGAGATGCGCGGCATCACGAAGGACTTCCCCGGCGTCAAGGTGCTCAAGGGCGTCGACCTGGAGGTCGAGCGCGGCGCGATCCACGCGATCTGCGGCGAGAACGGCGCCGGAAAGTCCACGCTCATGAAGGTGCTGTCGGGCGTCTACCCGCACGGCACGTACGGCGGCGACATCCGGTTCGACGGCGAGACCGTGCAGTTCGGGTCGATCCGCGACTCGGAGCGCATCGGTATCGTCATCATCCACCAGGAGCTGGCGCTCGTGCCGGACCTGTCGATCGCCGAGAACATCTTTCTCGGCAACGAGCGCCGCACCCGTGGTCTCGTCGACTGGAACCGCACGAACCACGAGGCCGCGAAGTACATGGAGCGCGTCGGCCTCCACGAGAACCCGACGACGCTCGTCGGCCAGCTGGGCGTTGGCAAGCAGCAGCTGATCGAGATCGCCAAGGCGATGACGAAGGACGTGAAGCTCCTCATCCTCGACGAGCCCACGGCGGCGCTCAACGACAACGATTCCGAGCACCTGCTCGGTCTCCTGCGCTCGCTGCGCGACGAGGGCATCACCTCGATCATCATCAGCCACAAGCTCGGCGAGATCGAGGCGGTCTCGGACAAGACGACGGTGATCCGCGACGGCGAGTCGATCGAGACGATCGACATGCACGCGCCGGACGCCTCGCAGGACCGGATCATCCGGGCCATGGTGGGGCGGTCGCTCGACAACCGCTTCCCCGAGCGCACGCCGCAGATCGGCGAGGAGGTCTTCCGCGTCGACAACTGGACCGTGTATCACCCCGCGCAGGCGGGCCGCGTCGTCGTCGACAACGCCTCGATCTCGGTCCGGGCGGGGGAGATCGTGGGCATCGCGGGCCTCATGGGCGCGGGGCGCACCGAGTTCATGATGAGCATCTTCGGGCGCTCGTACGGCCGCGATATCAGCGGATCCGTGAAGCTGCGGGGCGAGGAGATCTCCACCCGCACCGTGCCCGACGCGATCCGGAACGGCCTGGCCTACGTGTCGGAAGACCGGAAGCACTACGGCCTCAACCTCGTCACGGACATCCGCACGAACATCACCTCGGCCGCGCTCGAGAAGCTGAGCAACAAGCTCTCTCTCGTCAACGGCAACGAGGAGATCCGCGTCAGCGAGGAGTACCGCAAGGACCTCAACATCAAGACGCCGACGGTCATGCAGAACGTCGGCAACCTCTCCGGCGGCAACCAGCAGAAGGTCGTGCTGTCGAAGTGGCTGTTCACGGATCCCGACGTGCTGATCCTCGACGAGCCGACGCGCGGGATCGACGTCGGTGCCAAGTACGAGATCTACGAGATCATTCAGGCCCTCGCCGCCGAGGGCAAGGCGGTCATCGTCGTGTCGAGCGAGCTGCCCGAGCTGCTCGGCATCGCCGACCGCATTTACACCCTCGCGTACGGCCGCATCACCGGCCAGATGAACGTCGCGGACGCGACGCAGGAGAAGCTCATGACCCTCATGACCATCGAGAACACCGGCACGGAGGCCGCGGCATGAACAACGTCTTCGTCGAGGCGAAGGACCTCCTCACGCGGAACCTGCGCACCTCCGGCATCTACATCGCGTTCGTCGCGATCATCATCCTCTTCACGATCCTGACGAACGGGACGCTGCTCGCGCCCGAGAACGTCACGAACCTCGTGCTGCAGAACGCGCACATCCTCATCATGGCGCTCGGCATGATCCTCGTGATCGTCGCGGGGCACATCGACCTGTCGGTCGGATCCGTGCTCGCGTTCGCCGCGGCGGTGTCGGCCGTGCTCGTCATCCGCCTGGGCATGCCCTGGTGGGTCGGCGTCATCGCGGCGATCGCCACCGGCATCGTCGTCGGCGTATGGCAGGGCTTCTGGGTCGCGGTCGTGGGGATCCCGGCGTTCATCGTCACCCTCGCGGGCATGCTGCTGTTCCGCGGCCTGACCTGGACCGTGCTCGAGAACGTGTCGCTGTCGCCGTTCCCGCACGCCTACCAGGACGTGGCCTCGGGCTTCGTCAACGGCGTGTTCGGCGAGATCGTGATCGGACAGGGATCCGGGCTGCTCGCGCAGCCGCAGACCCTCGACATCTTCACGATGCTCATCGGCGTGCTCGCGGTCGCGGGCTTCGTCACGATGCAGGTCCGGGACCGCCGCGCGCGCGTCGCCTACCTGCAGCAGGTCGAGTCGTTGCCCCTGTTCGTCATCAAGCTCGTCGTCGTGGCGGCGGTCGTCATCGCCTTCGCCTTCGCGCTCGCGTATAACCGCGGCTTCCCGATCGTCCTCATCATCCTGGGCGTGCTGATTCTCGCCTACCAGGTCGTGACGAACCGCACCGTGTTCGGCCGCCGCGTCTACGCGGTGGGCGGCAACCTGGCCGCGGCCAAGCTCAGCGGCGTGAACGTCGTCAAGATGAACTTCTGGATCTTCGTCAACATGGGCATGCTCACGGGCGTCGCGGCCGCGGTCTTCTCGGCCCGCTCGAACGGCGCGCAGCCGGGTATGGGAAACATGTTCGAGCTCGACGTCATCGCGGCCTGCTTCATCGGCGGCGCCTCGACGACGGGCGGCATCGGCCGCGTGACCGGCGCCCTCGTCGGTGGCCTCGTCATGGCGGTCATGTCGAACGGCATGTCGCTCATGGGCGTGCCGCAGTCGGCGCAGCAGATCGTCAAGGGCCTCGTGCTCCTGCTCGCGGTCGCGTTCGACATCTACAACAAGCGCCGCGCGGGCATCGCGCGCTGACCCGCCCCTTCGGACGGCCCGGGGCCCGCACGCCATGGCTTGCGGGCCCCGGGCCGTCTCTCGCTCAGAGCCCGAACGAGGTGGGGCTGCCGGTGACGTTTCCGACCAGCCCGCGGAGGATGTTCTCGCCCGTCTCGGTGCGCAGTCCGTCGTACCATGCCTCCGTGACGCCGGGCTCGAAGCCGTGGGTCTCGGTCGCGCGCTTGCGCGCCCGCAGCACGAGCTCGCCGGCGCGCTCCGACCGCGCCTTCGCGTAGCGGCTCAGGGTGTCGGCGGGGCTGAGGTGGTGGGTCGCGAACATCAGGCCCAGCACGAACGCGTCCTCGAGCGCCGAGCAGGCGCCCTGGCCGATGTCGGGGGTCGTGTTGTGCGCGGCGTCGCCGAGGATGGCCACGCGCCCGCGCGTCCAGGTGTGGAACGGATCCAGGTCCCAGATCTCCACGCGGTTGAGGCTCGTGGCCGGGTCGATGGCCTCGAGGAGCGCGGCGACCCCGGGCGCCCAGCCCGCGAACGCGGCCTCGAGGGGCGCCGTGCCGTCCGCGCGGTCGTAGGGCGTGCCCGCGGGCTGAGGGACGTCGACGAAGAAGTAGAACCGGTTGCCCGCGACGGGCATGACGGCGACGCGCTTGCCGTCCGCGACGTAGGTGGTCCACTGGTCGGCGGGCCCGACGCGCTCGTCGATGGGGACGAGCCCGTTGAAATTCGTGTACCCGGAGTAGCGGCGCGCGTGGTCCTCGCCCGTCACGTAGGCGCGGGCGCGGGAGTTCGCGCCGTCGGCGGCGATGACGACGTCGGCCGTGGCGGTCGTCCCGTCGGCGAAGGTGACCGTGGCGCCGTCGTCGTCCTGATCGATGCCGACCATCGTCATGCCGAGGCGGATGCGATCCATGCCGAACCGGTCCATGAGCAGCTGCTGGAGCTCGGCGCGCGCGACGGGGTAGGGGCGCTGGCCCGTGAGCTCCGTCACGGGACCGAGGCTGAACTGCGTCATGGTCTCGCCGGTGTGGCCGTCGAGGTAGGCCATCCGGTCCATGCGCCCGCCCAGCGCGGCGATCTCATCGGCGAGCCCGAGCCAGTTGAGGACCTTCACGCCGTTCGGCCAGAGCGACAGGGCCGCGCCGACCGGCTTGTTCTCGCGGATCCGGTCGTAGATCGTGACGTCGTGCCCGAGGCGCTGGAGCGCGATCGCGGCGCTCGTGCCTCCGATGCCCGCGCCGATGACGATGATCTTCATCTAGCTTCCCCGGTAGGTCGAATAGGCGAACGGGCTGAGGAGGATCGGCACGTGGTAGTGCCGCTCGTCCGCGACCGTGAAGGTGACCGACACGAACGGGTAGAACGCCTCCGTGCCGCGGGCGTCGAAGTACCCGCGCGTGTCGAAGCGCAGCGTGTAGTCGCCGGGGGCGAGCACGTCCGGCCCGAGGCCGGCGCGCCCGTCGGCGTCGGTCTCGGCGCGAGCGAGGGCGGATCCGTCCGGCGCGGTGAGCGTGAGCGGGATCCCCGGGGCGGGGGATCCGCTCGCCGCGTCGAGCACGTGGGTCGTGAGGTGGGGCATGTCAGGGCGCCTCCGGGGTCGCGTCATCGTCCAGCGCGTCCTCAAGGCGGAGCTGGGCGATCTGGGAGAGCTGGCCGGCGGCCTCGCGCCACTCGGCGTCCGCGTCGCTGTCGAGGCGCCGCTCGAGCTCGGCGAGGATCTGCTCGGGCGAGCGGCCCGCCGCGCGGATGAGGAAGACGCGGCCGAACCGCTCTTCGTACGCGGCGTTGCCCTCGGCGATCCGCCGGGCCACGTCGCTCGCGGCGTCCCGCATCGCCGACTGCTCGCGGCGCGAGTGGTCGGCGTTTGCGCCGGCGGACGTCACGCGGTCCCCGATGCGCGGGTGGTGCGCCAGCGCGCCGTCGAGGTCGGCCTCGGTCCAGGCGCCGGCGAGCTCGTCGGCGCGGCGGGCGAGCGCGGCGACGTCGGCGTACGGCCGCCCCGCGACGAGGGCGTCGGCCCAGCCCGGGACGTCGGCCCACACGCGCACGATCTCCCGCGCCTCGGCCGCGGGAAGCCGGTGGAAGTCGTCGAGGAGCATGGGTCCAGGCTATGCCGCGGCGCGTTTCGCGGGTGTTGCGGCGAATCTAGCTCGCCGGATGCACGATGAGCCAGCGAGCCACGGCGACCTCGGACCCGCGGTTGTGGATCCGGTGCGGGACGTGGCACGGGTAGCTGATGGTGTCGCCGGGGGAGATGTCGACCGTTTCATCGGAGAACTCGATCGAGAGCATGCCGCGGGTGACCTCGCCGACCTCGTACCCCTCGTGTCGCAGCATGCGGTTCTTGGCGGTCGCCGTGCTGCCCGGGGGGTAGACCGACTCGAAGTAGTCCACGCCGGGCGTCGGCCCGGGGGCGAGGCGCCGGAACGTGACGCCGCCCCCGAGGGACAGCGGCGCCGCGTCGTCCGAGCGCGTGACCGCGATCCCCTCGGCCGGTGTGACATCGTCGTCCGCGCGGAACGCCGCGGCCAGCGGCACACCGAGGGCGTCGGTGATGGCGATGAGACGCGCAACGCTCGGTTGCATGACGCCGCGCTCGATCTGCGAGACCGCGCTCGTCGAGATGCCGATGCGGCGCCCGAGTTCCGCGGCGCTCACGCCCGCGGATCCCCGTAGCGCGCGCAGGCGCACCCCGACGTGGGGATCGGTGGTCGGCGCGGCGTCGCTCATACGGTCATCGTAGTGAGCCGCATGACGGCCCTCGGGCAGAGGTTTAACGCGCCAGAAACACGCCGACGTGAGGACGTAATCGTGAAGCCATAGCTTCACACCAGGAATCGCTCACCGCGTTCCTCCCGGCACTCTACGCCCCCGCGAAAGGCCACACCATGTCCGCACTTCCCTCGGCTGCGCAGGCCGCGCTGCCCCCGGCGCAGGCCGCGACGCGCCCCGCGCACGATCCTCGCCTCGCCAACGAGGACCTCGCGCCGCTCGCACGGCAGCGGTGGACGAGCTACAACATCTTCGCCTTCTGGATGAGCGACGTGCACTCGGTCGGCGGATACGTCACGGCCGGATCCCTTTTCGCTCTCGGGATCGCGAGCTGGCAGGTCCTCGTCGCACTCGTCGTCGGGATCGTCATCGTGCAGGTGTTCGCGAACATGGTGGCGAAGCCGAGCCAGCGCACGGGCGTGCCGTACCCCGTCGTCAACCGCTTCATCTTCGGGATCCGCGGGGCCAACGTGCCGGCCATCATCCGCGGGCTCATCGCGATCGCCTGGTACGGCGTGCAGACCTTCCTCGCGGCGGAATCGCTGAACATCGTGTTTCTGAAGTTCGTGCCGCTCGCCGAGGACCTCGTCGCTCCGTCGTTCCTGGGTCTCAGCGCACTCGGCTGGATCTCCTACGCGATCCTGTGGGTCGCGCAGGCGGCGGTGTTCTGGCGGGGCATGGAGGCGATCCGCCGGTTCATCGACTGGGCGGGCCCGGCGGTCTACGTCGTGATGATCGTGCTCGCGGTGTACCTCGTCTCGCGGGCGGGCTGGGACAACATCAGCCTGACCCTCTCCTCCGGCGAACCGCTCGGGTTCTGGGCGTCGATTCCCGTCATGCTGACGGCGATCGCGATCGTCGTGTCCTACTTCTCCGGTCCCATGCTGAACTTCGGGGACTTCGCGCGGTATGGCCGCACCTACGCGGCGGTCAAGCGCGGGAACTTCTGGGGCCTGCCCGTCAACTTCCTCTTCTTCTCCCTGCTGACGGTCATCACGGCGTCCGCGACGGTGCCCGTCTTCGGCGAGCTCATCACGGATCCGATCCACACGGTCGAGCGGATCGACACGCCCTTCGCGATCCTGCTGGGCGGTCTCACCTTCGTGACGGCGACGGTCGGCATCAACATCGTCGCGAACTTCATCTCGCCCGCGTTCGACTTCTCGAACGTCGCCCCCCACCGGATCAGCTGGCGCGCGGGCGGCATGATCGCCGCGGTCGGGTCGGTGGTCCTCATGCCGTGGACCTGGTACGGCAATGACGAAGCGATCCACTACTCCCTGGGGATCCTCGCGGCGCTCATCGGCCCGCTGTTCGGGGTTCTCATCGCGGGGTACTTCGTCGTGTCGCGTCAGCGCATTCGCGTCGATGACATGTACACGCTGTCCGAGACGGGGGCGTATTGGTATCGCCGGGGATACAACCCGAACGCCATGTGGACGCTCGTGCTTGCGGGCGTGCCGACCATCGCGCTCGCGATCGTTCCGAAGTCCCTCGTGTTTGCCGGGCTGCTGGCCTCCGGTTGGGGCGCGATTGGCGACTTCAGCTGGTTCGTCGGGTGCGGCCTGGGGTTCGGGATCTTCGTCGTGCTCGAGCGTGTGCGGCCGCAGGTCCCCACGTTCGTCGGCGAGCGCGCGGGGATCAGCGACGGCACGGTCGCCGACGACGATGGGCGGGCCTGAGCCGTGCGCGTGACGTTCCTCAACCCCAACACCTCCGTCGCGTTTACGGACGCGGTCCGGGAGACCGCCCGACGGGTCGCAGGCGAGGGAGTAGAGATCGTCGCCGTGTGTCCCGCGCCGGGGGACGGGCCCGCGGCGGTCGAGAGCCACGTCGACGAGATCCGAGCCGCCGCGGCGGTCGTGGACCTCATCGCCCGAGATCAACGGGCGGGGGGCAGTGATGCCTACGTCATCGCCTGCTTTGGTGACCCCGGCCTCGACGCCGCACGCGAGCTTGTCGACGTCCCCGTCGTCGGGATCGCCGAGGCAGCCATGCATCTCGCGGCGATCGCGGGGCGGCACTTCGCGATCGTGACGACGCTCACACGCACGCTCGGGCGCGCGAGCGATCTGCTCGCGCGCTACGAGTTCGACCGCGCGTGCGTCGCGGCGTACGGCACGGGAATCCCGGTTCTGGACCTCGAGGACCCGTCGAGTGGCGCGTCCCGTCGCGTGCGCGCGTGGTGCGAGCGCGCGATCGAGGAAGACGGGGCCGACGTCATCGTGCTCGGCTGCGCGGGAATGGCCGGTCTCGCGACAGAGCTGCAGAGCGCGCTCGGCATCCCGGTCGTGGACGGCGTCGCGGCCGCGACCGGCGTCGCTCTGGCGATGGCGAGGGCGGGTGTCGGCACGAGCAAGCGGGATGAGTACGCGGCGCCCGTGGCGCGGGAGGCCATCGGTGCATGACGGGCGGGGGGCGGCCGCATCCGCCGTCTCTTGTTCGTCACACGCGCCAAGTACCGTGGGGGTCGTGAGCCCAGATACACCCACCTCGACCTCGATCGCCGCCCGACGCGCGTTTGTCGGCGACTCCTTCCGGCCCGCGACCGTGCGCATCACGGACGGGCGGATCACCGGGATCGGCCGCTTCGATCCGCACGCCGAGGTGGTCGTCGACGACCGGCACGTCCTCTTGCCCGGGCTCGTCGACTCGCACGTCCACCTCAACGAGCCCGGCCGCACGTCCTGGGAGGGCTTCTCCACGGGAACGGCCGCCGCCGCGGCGGGAGGCGTGACGACCCTCGTCGAGATGCCGCTGAACTCCGTCCCCGTGACGACGACGCCCGCGGCGCTCGCCGCGAAGCGCGAGGCGGCCGCGGGCCAGCTGGCCGTCGACGTGGCCTACTGGGGCGGGGCCGTGCCCGAGAACCTGGGCTCCCTCGCGGCGCTGCTCGACGCGGGCGTCGTGGGCGTGAAGTGCTTCCTGGCGCCGAGCGGCATCGACGAGTTCGGGCACCTCTCCGCGGACGAGCTCGAGCGCGCGCTCGCCGAGCTCGCCGCGGTCGACGGCCTCCTCATCGCGCACGCCGAGCTCGCCGAGCACCTGGGCGAGGCCGCGGGCCCCGTGTTCGCCGACTTCGTCGCGTCGCGCCCGCCGGCGGCCGAGGTCGAGGCGGTGCGGCTCGTGATCGAGGCCGCCCGCCGCACGGGCGCGCGCGCCCACATCGTGCACGTGTCCGCGGCGGAGACGCTGGCCCTCGTCCGCTCCGCGCGGGCCGAGGGCGTGCGGATCACGATCGAGACGTGCCCGCACTACCTCGCGCTCGACGCCGCGCGCGTCCCCGACGGGGAGGGCCGCTTCAAGTGCTGCCCGCCCATCCGCGACGCCGCGAACCAGGACGCGCTATGGGAGGGCGTGCTCGACGGCACGATCGACGCGATCGTGAGCGACCACTCGCCCGCGACGCTCGACATGAAAAACGTCTCCGACCTCGGCGCGGCCTGGGGCGGCATCGCGGGGCTGCAGACCGGCCTCGCGGCCGTGTGGACCGAGGCGCGCCGCCGCGGCATCCCGCTCGAGCGGATCCTTCCCCTGTTCACGACGGGCCCCGCCGGGATCGTGCGCCTTGCGCGCGGCGAGATCACCCGCGGCGCCCCCGCGCACCTCGTCGTGTTCGACCCCGAGGCCACCCGCACCCTCGCGGCCGACGACCTCGCCTACCGCAACCGCACCTCGCCGTGGCTCGGGGCCGAGCTCGCGGGCGTCGTCGAGGAGACCTATCTCGCGGGCGAGCGGGTCTACGCGCGCGGCGCGGGCCTCGCGGCGCGCGCCGGGCGCGAGGTGTTCCCGCGCGACGGCGACGGCGAGCTCGAGGGCGTCCTCGAGCTCGGCACGGGCCTCATGACCGGGACGGACGCCCGGTGACCTCCGACGCCCTGGCGCGGAACCGCTTCGGGACGTCGGCGGGCGCCCCGGACTTCGCCGATGTGGACATCCTCCAGCCCGGCGTGGGCGTGCCCGACGGCGCGACCTACCTCAGCGCGCGCCCCGAGCACGTCCTCTGGGGTCGCCTGCCGAGCCGCGCCGACGCGCCCGTCCTCACGATCGCGGCCGGCGACCAGGTCGTCATCGACACCGTCAGCCACGAGGGGATTCTCCCGGATCAGGGGCAGGACCCGGCCGCCTTCTTCGCCGGCCACGGCGTCCCGGCCGCCGCCGTCCTCGAGGACGCGCGGCAGATCGCGGCGACGAGCCCGCGCGACGCGGCCGCCGACGGACCGCACGTCGTCACGGGACCCATCCGGGTCGAGGGTGCCCGCCCCGGCGACCTCCTCCGGATCCGCGTGGATCGCCTCGTGCCGCGCGTGCCCTACGGCGTCGTGAGCAACCGCCACGGCAAGGGGGCGCTGCCTGGCGTGCTGCCGCGCTCGGGCGAGACCGTCAGCGTGTTCGCCGCGGTCGAGGAGCGGGGCGGATCCCTCGTCGGCACCCTGCCGCGCACGGAGGGCGGGCCGCGCGACGTTGCCTTCCCGCTCGCGCCGTTCCTCGGGACGATGGGCGTCGCGCCGGCCCGCGACGAGCGCCCGCACTCCGTCCCGCCGGCCGAGTACGGCGGGAACATCGACATCCGTCTGCTCGTGGAGGGCACCGAGCTCTTCCTCCCCGTGCAGGTCGACGGGGCGCTCGCGTACGTCGGGGATCCGCACTTCGCGCAGGGCGACGGCGAGGTGGCGCTGACGGCGCTCGAAGCGTCGCTGCGCGCCACGCTGACCTTCGATGTCGTGCCGCGGGAGGAGGCGCTGCGCGAGTTCGGCCAGGTCGCGGGCCCGCTCGTGCGGACGCCGGAGTTCCTCGTTCCGACGGGGCTCGACCCCGACCTGCGGGAGGCGATGAAGAAGGCCGTCCGCGCCGCGCTCGATCTCCTCCAGGCGCGCTGGGGCATGGAGGAACACCTCGCTTACGCCTACCTGTCGGCGGCCGCCGACTTCGACATCTCGCAGGTGGTCGACATCACCTGCGGCGTCCACGCCCGCATCCGAGAGGCCGACTTCGCATGACCGACACGATCCCGGGGGCGGCCTCCGTTCCCGCCGAGCTGCTCGAGGCGCTTCTCGCCTACGAGCGGGCGATCCTCGCGAACGACCTCGACGAGCTCGACCGCTGGTTCATCGACGCGCCCGACACGCTGCGCGGCGACGACGCGGGGCTGCTCGTCGGGCACGACGCGATCAGCGCGTTCCGGGGCCTGCGCGGCGGCGTCGCCGCGCGCGAGATCGAGCGGATCGAGTACCGCCCGCTCGGCGACGACCAGGCGCTCGTCGTGTCCGTGTCGCGGTTCCTCATCGGCGGCCGGGGCCTCCAGACGCAGCTGTGGCGCCGCAC
Organism: Microbacterium excoecariae; assembly: GCF_011326725.1. Taxonomy (GTDB): domain Bacteria; phylum Actinomycetota; class Actinomycetes; order Actinomycetales; family Microbacteriaceae; genus Microbacterium; species Microbacterium excoecariae. Next base: position 644,088 of record NZ_JAANCO010000001.1, read on the forward strand.
GGACGAGGGCTGGCGGATCGCGGCGGCCCACGTCTCGGGCCGGCCGCGGCCCTTCGACCGCGCGATGTGGCGCACCGTCGGCGACCCGCTGTTCCAGGGATCCTGGGACGGCCCGCTCGCCGGCCGCACGGTCGCCGTCAAGGACCTGTTCGCCCTGAAGGGCTACCGGATCGGCGCGGGCAACCCCACTTACGTCGACTCGGTCGCGCCCGAGCCGCGCACCGCCTCGGCCATTAGCGACCTGCTGCGCGCGGGGGCGTCGCTGCGCGGCATCGCCCGCACCGACGAGTTCGCGTACTCGATCGCGGGCGACAACCCGCACTACGGCACGCCCCCGAACGGCGCGGTCCCGGGCGCGCTCCCGGGCGGATCCTCGTCGGGCCCCGCGAGCGCCGTCGCCACCGGACAGGCCGACATCGGGCTCGCGACCGACACCGCCGGATCCGTGCGGGTCCCCGCGTCGTATCAGGGGCTCTGGGGCCTCCGCACGACGCACGGTCTCGTGCCGCGCCAGGGGCTCCTCCCGCTCGCGCAGTCGTTCGACACGGTCGGCTGGGTCACGCGGGACGGCGACACCCTGCAGCGCGTCGCCGACTGGTGCCTCTCGTACGACGGGTCCGACTCGACCGAGCGCGTGTACGGCGCCTCGGGCGCCGACCTGCCCCGCCGCTTCGTCGTCCCCCTCGAGGCGCTCGATGCCGCCGAGCCGGCCACGCGGGAGGCATTCGAGCGCTTCCTGGAGGCGCTCGACGCGCCCGTCGAGCGGGTGTCGATCGGCGCCCTCGCCGAGTACCAGGAGCCGTTCCGCGTCGTCCAGGGCGCCGAGGCGTGGCGCAACAACGGCGAGTGGATCCGGGAACACCCGGGTGCGCTGGGTGGCGCGGTCGCCGCGCGCTTCCGCGCCGCGTCGGAGGTCACGCCGGAGGACGAGCGCGCCGCGCGCGCGGCGATCGCGCCGCTCAAGGAGCGCATCGACGCCCTCGTCGCCGACGCGCAGCTGCTCCTCCCGACCGTGCCGGGACCGGCGCCCATGCGCACGTCGGACGGTGCGCGCGTCGACGCGGTGCGCGCCGCGACGCTCGGCATGACCACGCCCGTCGCGATCGCCGGGATCCCGGCCGTGTCGATCCCGCTCCTGACCGTCGCGTCCCAGCTCGGCCCCGCGCCCGTCGGCGTGTGCGTCGCCTCGCGCGCCGAGACCGACATCGCGCTCGTGCGCCTCGCCCGCCAGATCGCCGACGAGACCCTTCCCGCCTGAGAACGAGAGAACCCATGCCCGCTTCCGCGCCGCTCGACCCGCCCGCCCGCCTCCTGATGGGGCCCGGCCCCATCTCCGCCTACCCGCGCGTCCTCCGCGCCATGTCGGCGCCGCTGGTCGGGCAGTACGACCCGTTCATGACGCACACGATGGGGGAGGTGCAGGCGCTCTACCGCCGCGTGTGGGCGACCGAGAACGAGCAGACGTTCCTCATCGACGGGACCTCGCGCGCGGGGATCGAGGCCGCGATCACCTCGCTCGTGCGGCCTGGCGAGCGCGTGCTCGTGCCCGTGTTTGGGCGGTTCGGACACCTGCTCGCCGAGATCGCGGAGCGCGCGATGGCCGAGGTGCACACGGTCGAGGTGCCGTGGGGCCAGGTCGTTCCGGTCTCGGTCATCGCCGAGGCGGTCGCGCGGGTCAAGCCGCGCCTTCTCGCCCTCGTGCAGGGCGACACGTCGACGACGATGAACCAGCCGCTCGATGAGATCGGCGAGATCTGCCGCCGCCACGGCGCGCTGTTCTACACCGACGCGACCGCCTCGCTCGGCGGGAACGCGTTCGAGGCCGACGCCTGGGGCCTCGACGCCGCGACCGCGGGCCTGCAGAAGTGCCTCGGCGGCCCGAGCGGATCCGCCCCGATCACGCTGTCGGAGCGCGCCGTCGCGGCGATCCGCCAGCGCTCCCGCGTCGAGGCGGGGATTCGGGAGGACACCGACGCGTCGGCCGACGACTTCGTGCGCTCGAACTACTTCGACCTGGGCATGATCATGGACTACTGGGGCCCCCGGCGCCTCAACCACCACACCGAGGCGACGAGCATGCTCTACGCCGCGCGCGAGTGCGCGAGCGTCCTGCTCGACGAGGGCCGTGACGCGGTCATCGCCCGCCACGAGGTTGCGGGGCGCGCGATGCTCGCGGGCGTCGAGGGCCTGGGGCTCACCGTCTTCGGCGACGTCGCGCACAAGATGCACAACGTCGTCGCGGTCGAGATCCCCGAGGGCGTGCCCGGCGACCAGGCGCGCCAGGAGATGCTCGACGACTTCGGCATCGAGATCGGGACGTCGTTCGGCCCGCTGCACGGCCGCGTGTGGCGGATCGGGACGATGGGGTACAACGCGCGCCGCGACACCGTCCTGACGACGCTCGCCGCCCTCGAGCAGGTCCTCCGCCGCCACACCTCGGTGCCCGCAGGCGGCGGGGTGGAGGCCGCGGCCGACGTCTTCCGCGGGGCCGCCCAGTGACGGGGGGCCGGCTCGACAGCATCGCGCCCGAGGCGTTCGCGGCGGCGGCGCGCCGCGTGATGGCGCGCTGCGACGAGCTCGCCCGCGTGAGCGCCGAGGACGGCGAGATCACGCGCGTGTACCTCTCGCCGGAGCACGCGCGCGTGAACCGCCTCGCGGCGGAGTGGATGCGCGAGGTGGGCATGTCGACGCGCCTCGACGCGGCGGGCAACCAGCTGGGCGTGCTGCCGGCCTCCGGCCCGGACGCCCCCCGGCTGATGCTCGGATCCCACCTCGACACCGTGATCGACGCGGGGCGCTTCGACGGGATCCTCGGGGTCCTCATGAGCATCGAGGTCGTCCGGCTCCTGCGCGTGGCGGGAGAGGACGGGGCGTGGCTCAGCCCGTTCGACTTCGGCATCGAGGTCGCGGCGTTCAGCGACGAGGAGGGCACGCGCTTCGGCAAGGCCCTGCTCGGATCCTCCGCCGTCGCCGGGACGTGGGACGAGAGCTGGTGGTCGCTCACCGACGCCGACGGGATCACGCTGCGCGAGGCGTACCGCGAGTTCGGGCTCGACCCGGGCCGCGTGGGCGAGGCCGCGCGTCGGGAAGGCGAGCTCGTCGGCTACCTCGAGGCGCACATCGAGCAGGGCCCGGAGCTCGACCGGCGCGGCGAGCCGCTCGCGGTCGTCTCCTCGATCGCCTCCGCGCGGCGCTTCCAGATTGCCGTCGAGGGCGAGGCCCGCCACGCGGGCGGCACGCCCTACGACATGCGGCGCGACGCCCTCCTCGGCGCGAGCGAGGCGGCCCTCGCGGTCGAGCGCGTGTGCGCGGCCGAGCATCACATCATCGGCACGGTCGGCCAGCTCGAGGCGTTTCCCGGCGCCGTGAACGTCGTTCCCGGCGAGGCGCGCTTCAGCCTCGACCTGCGCGGCGAGTTCGACGAGAGCCGCGACCGGGTGTGGAACCAGCTCAGCCGCGAGCTCGACGACATCATGGGCCGCCGCCACCTGCGGTGGCGCGCGCGCGAGGTGCACCAGGCGCCGGCCGTGTTTTGCGACCCGCTTCTCCAGGACGTGGTCCGCGCGGGGATCGGCGAGACCCTGCCGCGCGGCGCCGCCGAGCCGACGACCCTCTTCAGCCCGGCCGGCCACGACGGCATGTCCATCGGCCGGGTCGCGCCCGTCGGCATGCTTTTCCTCCGCAACCCCGACGGCGTCAGCCACCACCCCGACGAGGCGGTGAGCGGATCCGACGTTGCCCTGGGCCTGCGCGCCTTCGCCGAGGCGGTCGCGCACCGGGGTGCGGAGCCCGCGGCGTAGGCGCTCGACGGATCCGCTCCCGCGCGCCAGGATCGGGGGTGCGACCTACGACAAGGAGACGACATGGCCTTTCCCGGAACGATCACCGTCACGAGCCCGGACTTCGCCGACCGCACGCGCCTCGCCGACCGCTTCGCGGCGGAGCACGAGGACGTCGCGCCCGCCATCGCGGTCTCGGGGGTCCCCCGCGACGCGGTCGAGCTGGCCCTCATCTGCCACGACCCCGACGCGCCGATCCCCTTCGGGTGGACCCACTGGACCGTCTACGGCATCCCGGCCGACGCGACGCGCATCGCGGCCGACTCGGGGCGCGAGGGCGTGACGACGAAGGGCGAGGCGGGATACTCCGGGCCGCTTCCCCCTCCCGGGCACGGCGAGCACAGCTACTACTTCTGGGTCTACGCGCTCTCCCGCCCCGTCGCGGGCGAGCCGACCCGCGAGGAATTCCTCCGCGACTACGCCGACGCGATCCTCGAGCAGAACCGGCTCGTCGGCACGTACTCGCGGGGCTGAGGCGGCTGGGGGCCCGCCGCGGGCGCCCGCGGCGGGACCCCCGAAACAGGATCGCAACGTATGGCGATGTTCGTGAAACTTACATTCCGTACGGTCGGGTCATCCGCTCACCGCGTCTACCCGATGGAGCCCCCATGTCGATCCGCCTCTCCCGCCGCGCCTCCGCCCTGGCGCTCGCCGCCGCCACGACGCTCGTGCTCGCGTCCTGCTCCTCCGGATCCGCCGACACCGACAGCGGCGAGGCCGCCGAGGAGGGCGGCTGGGACGTCACGCTGCAGCTCTCCTGGATCAAGAACGAGGAGTTCGCGGGCGAGTACGTCGCCGACAGCGAGGGGTACTACGAGGAGGCCGGCTTCGACGGCGTCGAGCTCGTCGCCGGGCCCTCCACCGGCGTCGCCGAGCTCCTGGGCGGCACGGCCGACATCGCCCTGAGCGACGCCGTGGCCGTCGGCACCGCGATCGCGAACGAGGACGCGCCCCTGACGATCATCGGCGCGACCTTCCAGGCCAACCCCTTCACGATCCTCTCGCTGGCCGACGGCGCGAACCTCGCCACCCCCGAGGACCTCGTCGGCGCGCAGATCGGCGTGCAGGACTCGAACCTCGCCCTGTTCCAGGCCTTCCTCGCCGCGAACGGCATCGACGAGGGCGACGTCGAGGTCGTGCCGGTGCAGTACGACCCGGCGCCGCTGACGAACGGCGAGGTCGACGGGTTCTTCGCCTACACGACCAACGAGGCCATCACGGTCGAGCTCGCGGGCAACGAGATCACCAACCTCGAGCTCGCGCAGAACGGCCTCCCGTTCGTCGCGGAGACGGTCGTCGTCACCGACGAGACGCTCGCGAACGAGCGCGACATGCTGAAGGCGTTCCTCAAGGCCGAGGTGCAGGGCTGGACCGACGCGGTCGCCGACCCGCAGCTCGGCGCGGACCTCGCGATGGAGACCTACGGCGCAGACCTCGACCTCGACCCGGAGAAGACGCTCCGCGGATCCGAGGCGCAGAACCTCCTCGTGACCTCCGACGAGACCGAGGAGAACGGCCTGTTCACGATCAGCGAGGAGCTGCAGTCCGCGACGATCGACTCCCTCGCGGGCGCCGGCGTCGAGGTCACGGCGGACGAGCTGTTCGACCTCAGCCTGCTCGAGGAGATGTACTCCGAGAACCCCGACCTCGTCGACTACGCCGGCTGATTCGGAGCACGCACCACCTCATGAGCGACACCACCACGATGGCCGGGACGGGCCTGCAGATCTCGGGGCTGAACAAGGTCTTCCGGGTCGGCCGCAAGTCCGTCACGGCCCTCCAGGACGCCGAGCTCCACACCGAGCAGGGCACGTTCCTCTCGCTGCTCGGGCCCTCGGGCTGCGGAAAGTCGACGATCCTGCGGATCCTCGCGGGCCTCGAGGATCCCTCGAGCGGGACGACGCGCGTCGACGGCAAGAGCCCCCGCGAGCTGCGGCGGGACGGCGCGATGGGCATCGCGTTCCAGGACTCGGCGCTGCTGCCCTGGCGCAGCGTGCAGTCGAACATCCAGCTGCCATTCGAGGTCGCGGGCCGCCCGGTGGATCGGGACTACGTCTCGGAGCTCATCGAGCTCGTCGGCCTCTCGGGGTTCGAAAAGGCCAAGCCGGGTCAGCTCTCGGGCGGCATGCGCCAGCGCGTGTCGATCGCGCGCTCGCTCGTGATGAAGCCCAGCGTGCTGCTGTTCGACGAGCCGTTCGGCGCGCTCGACGACATGACGCGCCAGCGCCTCAACCTCGAGCTCCTGCGCATCTGGACCGAGAAGCCCGTGACGACCCTCCTCGTCACCCACGGCATCTCGGAGGCGATCTTCCTCAGCGACAAGGTGGCCGTCATGAGCCCGCGTCCCGGCCGCATCAAGACGGTCATGGACATCGACCTGCCGCGCCCGCGCACGCCCGAGATGATGCGCACCCCCGAGTTCCACGCGTACGTCGACGAGGCCTCCGACCTGCTGTTCGGCACGGACGAGGGCGGATCCGGTGGCCTCTGAGGCCCTCGCCGCCCCCGGCGCACGGCGCGCCCCCGCGTGGGCCGTCGGCGTGGCCGGCGGGGTCGGCGTCATCGCCCTGTGGTGGATCCTCGCGGCCACCGTCCTCGGCAGCGTCGGCCCGGGCGGGGCGCAGGCCATCCCGACGCCGCCCGAGGTCATCGCGAGCATCGCGGCCTCCGGCTGGGACTTCTACGCGCGCAACTTCTCGGTCACGATCGCGGAGGCGGGGATCGGATACGCCTGGGGCAACGGGCTCGCCCTCCTCGCGGCGGCGATCGTGCTCGTCTTCCCCCGCCTCGAGGGCGTGATCATGCAGCTCGCGATCATCACGTACTGCATTCCGGTCGTGGCGATCGGGATCCTCCTCGTCGTCATCATCCCGGTCCCGGACGCGGGCGAGCCGTCCGGCAACGCGGCCTTTCTCGCGGCGCTCAGCGTGTTCTTCACGACCGTCGTCGGCTCGCTCCTCGGGCTGAAGGCGGCGGATCCGGCGGCCCTGGACGTCGTCAGCGTGTACGGCGGATCCCGGCTCACGCAGTTGCGGAAGGTGCGGTTGATCGCGGCATTGCCGGCGATCCTTAACGCGCTCCAGATCGCCGTCCCGGCCGCGTTCCTCGGGGCCGTGCTGGGCGAGTTCTTCGGCAAGGTCGAGCTCGGCGTGGGCCCCGCGATGATCGCGGCCCAGCAGAACATCGACGCGGCGCGCGTGTGGGCGCTCGCGCTCGTCTCGGGCGCCGTGGCGCTGGTGGGGTACCTCGTCGTGGCGCTCCTCGCCCGCGCGATCGCGCCGTGGTCGAAGGGGGTGGCCTCGTGAGCGCCGACGTCCGGCGCGAGGCGCGCCGCGCGACCGGCCGCGCGCTCGCGCGCAGCCTCACGACCTTCGTCCTCACCCTCGTCGCCGTGGTGGCGCTCTGGCAGCTCGCGCTGTGGGCGTTCGCCGTGACGCCCTACGTCGGCAAGGGGCCGGCGGATGTGTGGGAGTACCTCGTCAGCGGCGAGGACGCCTCCGAGCACCTCGCGGAGCTCACGGGGCTGCTCGCCGTCACGCTCGGCCACGCCGCGATCGGCTTCGCGGCCGGCCTCGTCGTCGCGCTGATCGCGGCCATGACCTTCCAGCTCAGCCGCGGGATCGAGGCGGCGCTCATGCCGATCGCGATGCTCCTGCGCTCCGTCCCGCTCGTCGCGATGGCGCCCGTGATCATCCTCATCTTCGGCCGCGACTTCTGGTCCGTCGCCGTTATCGGCGGCATCGTCGTTCTCTTCCCGGCCCTCGTGAACATCGTGTTCGGGCTGCGGTCGACCTCGCCCCAGATGAACGACCTCATCGCGGTGTACGGCGGATCCGCCTGGACCGCGCTCGTGAAGGTGGCCCTGCCGAGCTCCGTGCCCGCGCTGCTCGCAGCGGTGCGGATCTCCATCCCCGGCGCCATCACGGGCGCGCTCCTCGCGGAGTGGCTCGCCGTCGGCGGCGGGATCGGCGGGAGCCTCGGGCAGTTCAGCGCCTCCGCGCAGTTCTCCGCCCTCTGGGCCGCCGTCGTGCTCGTCACCGCCGCCGCCCTCGTTCTCTACAACCTCGTCGCCGTCGTCGAGTCCGTGCTGCTCGCGCGCATGGGCATGGCCGGCCGCGCCTGACCCGAAAGAATGACCCCATGACGATCGATCTCGCCGCCTTCGCGCGCGCCCTCCCCAAGGCCGAGCTCCACCTGCACCTGGAGGGCACGCTCGAGCCCGAGCTGAAGTTCGCCCTCGCCGAGCGCAACGGCATCGCGCTCGCCGAGTCGACGGTCGAGGAAGTGCGCGCCACCTACGACTTCACGGACCTCACGAGCTTCCTCGCCGTGTACTACCCCGCCATGGGCGTGCTGCAGACGGCCCGCGACTTCGAGGACCTCGCGTGGGCGTATCTGACGCGCGCGGCCGCCGACGGCGTCCGCCACGTCGAAATGTTCTTCGACCCGCAGGCGCACACGAGCCGCGGCGTGCCGTTCGCGGACGTCATTGGCGGGTATCGTCGCGCCGCGGTGCGCGCGCAGGCGGAGCTGGGCGTCTCGGCCGAGCTGATCCTGTGCTTCCTGCGCGATTTCTCGGCGGAGTTCGCGATGGCGACCCTCATGGAGGCGCTCCCGTATCGCGCCTGGATCGTCGGCGTCGGTCTCGACTCCGACGAGCGCGGCAACCCGCCGGAGAAGTTCGCCGCCGTCTTCGCCCGCGCGAAGCAGGAGGGCTTCCTCCTGACGATGCACTGCGACATCGACCAGGACGGATCCATCGATCACATCCGGCAGGTCATCGAGGAGATCGGCGTCGACCGCATCGACCACGGCACGAACGTCGTCGAGGATCCGGCGCTCGTGTCGGCCGTGCGCGAGCGCGGCCTGGGCCTCACCTGCTGCCCCTCGTCGAACTCGTTCGTCACCGAGAGCATGAAGGCCGACGAGATCGTGCAGCTGATGCGCGAGGGGGTGCGCGTCACGCTGAACTCGGACGACCCCGCCTACTTCGGGGCCTACGTCGCCGAGAACTACGTGCTCCTCGCCGAGCACGCGGGGCTCGAGCCGGCCGACCTCGTGACGCTCGCGCGCAACTCGTTCGAGGCCTCGTGGCTGACCCCCGCGCGCAAGGCCGCCTTCCTCGCGGAGCTCGACGCGTTCGCCGAAGAACAGGGCGTCGCCAGGGGCTGATGTGACGCTCGAGGGGGCACCGGGCGACGCGGGGGCGGCGGCGCGTCTCGGCGCGGAGATCCGCCGGATCCGCCGCGCCCGGTCCCTGACGCTCGTCGAGCTCGGCACCCGCACCGAGCTGTCTCACGCCTTCCTCAGCCAGCTCGAGCGGGGGATCGTGCAGCCGAGCCTGCCGTCGCTCCGGCGGATCGCGCTCGCGCTGGAGACGAGCCCGATCGAGCTGATCGCGGCGTCGGAGGCCGCACCGCCGTCTGGCAGCCCGTTCGAGGTGCAGCGCGCGGGCACGGGCGCCGTGCCCGCGTCGTTCTCCGCGGGCATGGCGCGCATGCTCGCCCGCGCGCCCGCGCGCTTTCACCCCATGGAGGTCGACGTGGAGCGGTCGGACCCCGGCGACGCCTTCCGGCACGAGGAGGGGGAGTTTCTCTACGTCGTCGCGGGCGAGGTTGCGGTCGAACTCGACGGCGTCGAGCATCGCCTCGCGCCGGGGGACTCGGCCTACGTCGGCGGCGGCATCCCCCACCGGTGGTGGTCGCACCAGGCGCCCGCGCGCCTCGTCGTCGTCAAGGAGGCGCGCGGGCGCTGAGCGCGCGTCAGAGCTCGAGGGCGACGGCGGTCTCGAGCGCCGCCTCGATGCTCCGCATCCAGCCGTCCTTCACAGCCCGGTTCTTCTCGCTGTACAGCGAGGCGCCGTCCACGAGGTTGCTCGAGCAGGCGCACACCATCCCGGCCCGCATCCCGCGCAGGCGCGCCACCACGTACATCGCCGAGGCCTCCATCTCGACGTTCAGGATCCCCATGTCCGCGAGCTGCTGGATCCACTCCGGGGTCTCCGCGTAGAAGGCGTCGTCCGACGCGCTGATCCCGGTGTGCGATCGGGTGCCCGCGGCCTCCGCGATGCGGGCGGATTCGGTGGCGAGTCGCGCGGTCAGGAGCGTGTCGGGCACTGCGGGATAGCCGGCATGGACGTAGGCGGCCGTCGTGCCGTCGTTGCGCAGCGACCCCTCGCTCACGAGGAGGTCGCCGGGCTCGATGCCGGGTCGCAACGCGGCGGAGCTCCCGACGCGGATGACGCTCGTCACGCCGACGCGGGCAAGCTCCTCGACCGCGATGGCCGTCGACGGGCATCCCATCCCCGTCGAGGTGGCCGTAATGTGCCGGCCCTTGTACCAGCCGGTCATCGTGCGGTGCTCGCGGTTGTGCGCGACGTCCACGACGTCCGTGAGGAACTCGGCCACGAGCGGGACCCGGAACGGATCCCCGGGCAGGAGGGCGACGGACGAGACCTCGCCCGGCGCGACGCCGATGTGGTACTGGCGGGCGGTGCGGCCCTCGGCGGACTTATCGACGATGTCGGATGCGGACATGGTTCCGGCTCCCTGTCAGGATCTCGGTCCCCGCCCTGAGCCGGCCGGTGTGCCGGCCATGGTGATAGGACTCCTACCCGCCCCACCGTAGGCGCCGCGTGTTTCGGGAATGCGACGGGCCCCGCGACGCGAGGCGCGTCGCGGGGCCCGTTCGGACGATCAGACGGTCGTGTAGCCGCCGTCGATCAGGTAGTACGCGCCCGTGACGAACGAGGCGTCCTCGCTCAGGAGGAACCGGACGACCTTGGCGATCTCGTCGGCACGGCCGAGGCGGCCGAGGGGGTGCTTCGCGACGAGGCCCTGCTTGATCTCGTCGGGCGCCTCGGCGAGCAGCGGCGTGTCGATGTAGCCCGGGCCGACCGCGTTGATGCGCAGGCCCTGGGGGCCGTACTCGGCGGCCGCGTTCTTGGTGACGCCGACGACCGCGTGCTTTGTCGCGGTGTAGGCGCCGTTGCCGAGGGCCGCGACGGTGCCGTGGATCGAGGCCATGTTGACGATGGCGCCCTCCTCGGCGCCCGCCTCGAGGATCGCGGGCACCTGGTAGCGCATGCCGTACGCGACGCCGTTGAGGTTGATGCCGACGACCGTGTCCCACGCGGCGATGTCCATCTCGCCGATGGGTGCGCTCGCCCCGCCGATGCCGGCGTTGTTGAAGGCGTAGTTCAGCTTGCCGTAGGTCTCCTGCGCGAACGCGACGGCCTTCTCGCTGTCCTCGGCGACAGCCGTGTTGCCCTGGAACGCGGCGGCCACTCCGCCGGCCTCCGCGATCTCGTTCACGACGCGCTGCGCGGCCTCGAGCTTGATGTCGGTGACGACGACCTTCACGCCGAGCGCCGCGAGCTCCTTCGCCGTCGCCTCGCCGATGCCCGATCCGCCGCCCGTGACGAGCGCGACCTTTCCGTCAAAACCCATTGCGGTCCTCCTTGGACTCCGTGAAGATGGCGCGCGGAGCGCGCCAGGCGCGCTTTCGGGATATTGGCGCGCAGGCCCAGCCTACGCCTGTCGAAGAGCGCCGGGGCGCCCAGAAACGGTCAGGCTGCTGTGCGAAAATCGGCGAAATGAGCGCCACCTCCTCCGCCCCGCCGCGCGGACGCATCGATCGCTACTTCCGCATCACCGAGCGCGGCTCGACGATCGGCACGGAGGTCCGCGGCGGCCTCGTGACCTTCTTCGCCATGGCGTACATCGTCGTGCTGAATCCGCTGATCCTCGGGACGACGCCCGACGGCACGGGCGCGTTCCTCGGGGGCGGATCCGGGGACGGATCCAACTTCGCCGCCATCGCGTCGGCGACGGCGTTGATCGCCGGGATCCTCTCGATCCTCATGGGCGCCGTCGCGAACTATCCGCTCGCGCTCGCCGCGGGCCTCGGCCTCAACGCGGTCGTCGCGTTCTCGATCGCCGGGATCGAGGGCGTCACGTGGGCCGACGCGATGGGCGTCATCGTCATCGAGGGCATCATCATCCTCGTGCTCGTGCTGACAGGCTTCCGCGAGGCCGTGTTCCGCGCCGTGCCGCAGGAGCTGAAGGTCGCGATCGGTGTCGGCATCGGGCTGTTCATCACGCTGATCGGCCTCGGCAACGCGGGCTTCGTGACGAACGAGGGGTCCACGATCCTCGCGCTCGGCAACCTCGGCACGCTCCCGATCCTCGTGTTCGTCGTCGGCCTCGTGCTGACGATCGTGCTGCACGTGCGCCGCGTCAAGGGCGCGCTGCTCATCTCGATTCTCGCCGCGACGGTCCTCGCGATCGTGCTCGAGAACACGCTGCACATCGGCCAGCGGTCGGAGGAGAACCCGGGCGGCTTTAACAGCGCCCCGACCTTCGACGGGGTGATGGCCGTGCCGGACTTCTCGTTGATCGGCCAGTTCGACCTGCTCGGATCCTTCCAGAGCATCGGCGCCGTCACGCTCGTCCTGCTCGTGTTCTCGCTGCTGCTCGCCGACTTCTTCGACACGATGGGCACGATGGTCGCCGTCGGCGCGGAGGCGCACCTGCTCGACGCCGACGGCAACCCGCCGAAGGCCAGGCGGATCCTCCTCGTCGACTCGGTGGGCGCGATCGCGGGCGGCATGGGATCCGTTTCCTCGAACACCGCGTTCGTCGAGTCGAGCGCCGGCGTCGGCGAGGGCGCCCGCACGGGGCTCGCGTCGATCGTGACGGGCATCGCGTTCCTGCTCGCGACCCTGTTCGCGCCGCTCGTCGCGCTCGTGCCCTACGAGGCGGCCGCGCCCGCGCTGGTGCTCGTCGGGTTCCTCATGATGACGCAGATCGCGGGCGTCGACTGGCGCAACCTCGACGTCGCGATCCCGGCGTTCCTCACGATCGTGATCATGCCGTTCACCTATTCGATCTCGGACGGCATCGGCGCGGGCTTCGTCGCGTTCGTCGTCGTGAAGCTCGCGCGCGGCCGGATCCGCGAGATCCACTGGCTGATGTGGCTCATCTCGATCCTGTTCGTGGTCTACTTCCTCCTCGACCCGATCCTGGCGCTCGTCGGGTAATACCCACCTACAAGTCCACATTTCTCCGGTAAGTCTCACCGCCAGGCGGTGAGACTTACCGGAGAAATGTGGACTTAGGGGGCGGGCGCGACGGAGCTACGCCCCGCCGGCGAGGCGCCAGACCCGGTCGCGGGTAAACGGCTGCTCGAAGGGGCGCGCTCCGAGCGCCCGCGCGATCGCGTTTCCGAGCGCGGGCGCCACCGGGTTATAGGGGCTCTCGCTCATGGACTTGGCGCCGAACGGCCCGAGGTCGTCGTGCGTCGTCGCGAACGACACGTGCGTCACCGGCACGTCCACGAACTGCGGCACGCGGTACGCGCGGAACATGGGGTTCGCCACGCGCCCCTCCGCGAGGTGGATCTCCTCGTAGAGCGCGCCGCCGAGGCCCTGCGCGACGCCGCCCTCGATCTGCCCCACGCACTGCGCGGGGTTCAGCACCGTGCCCGCGTCGGCGGCGTGCACCTGGCGAAGCACCCGGACGGATCCGGTCTCCGGGTCGACCGCGACGCGGACGGCGTGCACGTTGAACGCGAGCGACCGCTTCTCGCCGAGCTCGGATCCGGTGGCCGTCTCGTCTTCCCGCGGCACGGATCCGCCGATCCGGTCCCGCAGCGCGAGCGCCGCCGCGTACAGCGCCTTGCCCGCCACGGTGAGCCCCGCCGACGCGAACGCCCCGGTGTCGTGCTCGACGACGTCGGTGTCGGCGTGGAGGATGCGGACCCGGGCGACCGGGACGCCGAAGACGCTCGCGACGATCTGGCGATGCACGGTCGTCGACCCGTTGCCGAACTCGGCGGTCCCGGTGCGGGCCGTGAAGGATCCGTCGGGGTGGGCGGTGACGGAGGCGTGCGCGACGTGCCCGAACGGCGCCATCGTCGCGATCATCGCCGCCGCGACGCCCTCGCCCACGAGCCATCCGGCGGGGGCCGGCACGTCGTCCGGGCCCGCGAGCGCGGCCTCGGCCTGGTCGAGGCACTGATCGAGGCCGTACGAGCCCCACAGCGTGCCCGCGTCGATCTCGCCGGAGGCGTGCATGATCGGATCCCCGTCGCGGATCGCGTTGGCGCGCCGGAGTGCGAACGGATCCATTCCGAGGCGCTCCGCGACCATGTCGACCGCCGACTCCACGGCGAGGATGACCTGGCCCAGCCCGTACCCGCGGAAGGCGCCGGAGGGCGGGTTGTTCGTGTAGACGGCCTCCGCGTCGATCCGCACGGCGGGGACGTTGTAGAGCGACACGGACTCGGACAGCGCGTGGTGCATCACCCCGGAGGCGTGATTGCCGTAGGCGCCCGTGTCGCTGAGCAGCTCGATGGCGATCCCGGTGAATCGGCCCGCCCGATCCGCCCCGAGGCGCACGCGCGTGCGCATGGGGTGCCGGAAGCTCGACCGCAGGAACTCGTCCGTGCGGCTGAACTCGTACGCGACCGGCCGGCCCGTCGCGAGCACCGCGAGCGCGACGAGGTCCTCCGTGAAGATCTCCTGCTTGCCGCCGAAGCCGCCGCCGACCCGTGGCGCGAACACGCGCACGCGCTCCCGCTCCAGGCCGAATACGCGCGCGAGCTCGTTGCGGGTGAGGAACGGCACCTGCGTCGAGGAGCGGATGACAAGGGAGCCGTCGTCGTCGAGCCACCCGACGGATCCGTGCGTCTCGAGCTGCGCGTGGATCGTGCGCCCGTTGCGCCACGTCTCGTCGATTACGACGGCGGATCCGGCGAGCGCCTCCTCGACGTCGCCGCGACCCGTGTGCAGGTCGGCGACGACGTTGCGATTCGCGTCCGCGACCCGGTCTCCCGGCGTCCGCCCCGGGTGGATCACTGGGGCGCCGGGCGCGCGCGCCTCGTCCGGATCGAACACGGCCGGGAGCACCTCGTAGTCGACCTCGACGAGGCGGCACGCGGCGTCGGCGGCCTCGGCGGACTCGGCGACGACAGCCGCGACGCGCTGGCCGACGAAGCGGACGACGTCGTCGAGCATGCGGGTGTCCGCCGCGTCGTCCGTGTGGCGCTCGTGGCGGCCCGTCGAGTAGAGCACGCCCGGCGCGTCGGCGTGCGTGAACACGGCGACGACGCCCGGGTGCGCGAGCGCCGAGGCCGTGCGGATGTCGCGGATCCGCGCGTGCGGGTGCGGGGAGGTGACCACTCGCAGCACGAGCGCGCCCGCGGGCACCTCGTCGAACGTGAACGGCTCGAGCCCCTGAACCACGCGCCGCGCGGGCTCGGGGACGACCGACTCGCGTACGCCGCCCGGGCCCGTCTCGGCCGCGGCGCCCGACTCGGCCCGCGCGCCCGTCTCGCGCACGGGGCCGAGCGTGGACTCGATCGCCTCGCGGATCGGGCGATACCCCGTGCACCGGCAGAGGTTGCCCTTCATGCGGCGGTCGAGATCGTCGGCGTCGTCGGGGCCCAGGCAGGCGGCCGTCACGCTCATGCCGGGTGTGCAGAAGCCGCACTGGAAGCCGAACCCCGTCGCGAGGGCCTCCTGCACGGGGTGCAGCTCGTCGCCCGGCGCGAGCCCCGCCGCGGTCGTGATGACGGATCCCTCCGCCCGCGCGGCGGGGATGAGACAGGAGTGCACGGGGGACCCGTCGAGGATGACGGAGCACGCCCCGCAGTCGCCCGCGTCGCACCCCTTCTTGACCTCGGTGTGCCCGTGCTCCCGCAGCAGCGTGCGCAGGCACTGCCCGGGCCGCGGGTCGGTGTCCAGGGCGGAGCCGTTGACGTCGATTCTCATGCCAGGGCCTTTCGGACGCGTTCGGCGAGCACCTGGCTCACGCTGCGGCGCCAGTCGGCGGATCCGAGCGGATCCGTGTACCAGCCGCCCAGGCCCGCGACGGCGGCGCGCAGCTCGTCGGCGCCAGGCGGGGCGGAAAAGCGCACGAGGCGCGGGGTGAGCGTCGCGGCCGTGACGGCGACGAGCGTGGATCCGTCCGGGTCGCGGCGCCCCGTCACGACGGCGCCCGAGCGGCCGTGCTCGGCCAGCGCCTCCTTCGCGAGCGCTGTGCGGCCCCGGAGCGCGGCGGCGGGGATGTCCATCGCGCGAATCACCTCGCCGCGCGCGAGCGTGTTCTCGCCGTTGCCGGCGGGGATCGCCGCGACGCTCGTGCGACGCTCGCCGCCGTCGGGCGTATAGATGAGCGCCTCGGCATCGAACGCGACGGCCATCGACACCATTGCCGCGGCGGCATATGACCGGGCGATGTTGCCGCCCACGGTCGCCGTGTGCCAGATCTTGAACGACGCGAGGAGCGCGTTCGCGGCCTCGCCGAAGAGGGGAATGTTCGCGGCCTCGCCGTACGCGACGAGCTCGGCGATCGTGCAGGTCGCGGCGATGCGAAGCCCGCCGCCCTGCGGCTCGATCGGGGCCCACCCCATCGCCTGCAGGTCGACGAGCCCCGTCACGTGCGGATTCGCCTCGCTGAAGAGCCAGGTCCCGCCGCCGAGGATTTCCTCGCCCGGGGTGAGCGCGAGGTCCGCGCGCGACGCGGCGCGGCGGTAGGAGGTCACGGCCGTGAGGTCCACGATCACACCCCGCTCTCGGCGCAGGCGGCGGGCTCGGACGCGACGCGATCCCGGTGGAGGGGGCCGTCGAGGTCGCGCAGCGGTAGGCCGGATCCGCCGAAGCGCGCGGCAAGGATCTCGGCGAGGGCGGACACGGCCGTCTCCTCCGGCGAGGACCCGCCGAGATCGAGCCCCAGCGGCGAGTGGATCCGGGCGATGTCTGCGGCGGCGACGCCCGCCTCGGCGAGGAGCTCGGCGCGCCGCCCGACGGTGCGGCGCGCGCCCAGCGCGCCGACGAACCCGACGGGGAGCGCGAGCGCCGCCGCGAGCGAGGGCACGTCGAGCCGCGTGTCGTGGCTGAGGACGACGACGGCCGTGCGGTGATCGACGGGGCCCGGATCCGCGAGCAGGTCCTGCGGCATGTCGACTCGCACCTCGGCGGCGTCCGGGAAGCGCTCGGGGGTGGCGAGCACGGACCACGGGTCGCAGACGGTCACGGCATAGCCCGCGGCGGTCGCGACGCGGCACAGGGCGGCGGCGTGCTCGGTGGCGCCGAGGAGGATCAGCCGCGGGCGGGGCGCGCGGCTGAGGGCGAGGACGGGGCGTGCGCCCGCGAGCAGCCGCGTCTCGCGCAGGAGCGCCGCGGCCGCGAGCTCGGGGTGTCCCGCGAGCTCGCCCGTCGCGAGGTCGATCCCGATGGTCGTGGCCTCGCCCCGCGCGGCCGGCGCGAGCGCCGCCGCGAGCGCGTCGTCGACCGCGTGCGCCAGCACGTCGACCTGCCCGCCGCACGCGAGGCCCGCGGCGTGGGCCGTGTCGTCGTCGAAGCCGAAGCGCGCGGTGCGGGCCCGCCCGTCGGCGAGCACGAGGTGCGCGAGCTCGACCGCGTCGCCCTCCACGCACCCGCCGGAGATGGATCCGATGATCTCGCCGTCGTCGCACACGGCCATCGCGGCGCCGAGCCCGCGCGGGGCGCTCCGGGCCACGTGCGTGACGGTCACGACGGCGACGCGCCGTCCGCGGGCGCGGCGGTCGAGGATCGGGCGGGCGAGGTCGAGCATCTGCCCAATGTAGGCGCCGCAGATTGCGGGTTCGTTGCGGCCGCGCGGCGATGCCGCTCGGGGAATGTGCGCCGATCCGCGCACCGGTGGCCGCCGGGGGAGTACCGTCGGCGACAGAAGGCGTAGCGAGCCGGTCACCGCCGACCGGCCCCGCCGAGATCACATCGGGAGAACGATGCGAAGTGTTGCGTGGGGGTCGACCGGGTCCTCGGTGCCGAATGTCGTCGCGGGGATGATGCGGATCCCCGAGAAGTCCGACGAGGAGATCCGCGAGCTGTACACCGCGGCGCGGGAGGCGGGGATCGACTTCTTCGACCACGCCGACCTGTACGGGTTCAATCACCCGGGCGGCGGGTATCACCTGTGCGAGCAGCGTTTCGCCGACGCGCTCGGCCTCTCGCCGTCGGAGCGCGAGGGGATCGTCCTGCAGACGAAGACCGGCATCGTCTCGGATCCGTGGGGGTACGACCACTCGTACGACCACATCGTGGCCTCGGCAGAGCGCTCCCTCGCGGCGCTGAAAACCGACTATCTCGACGTGCTCCTGCTGCACCGGCCGGACGCGCTCGTCGAGCCCGAGGAGGTCGCGCGCGCGTTCGACCACCTCGAGTCGTCCGGCAAGGTGCGCCGGTTCGGCGTCTCGAACCACACGCCGCGCCAGATCGACCTGCTGAAGAGGGCGGTGACCCAGCCGATCGTCGCGAACCAGGTGCAGCTGTCGATCACGCACTCGACGCTCGTGGCGCAGGGCCTCTCGGCCAACATGGCCGACTTTGACGACGCGATCACCCGCGACGGCGGCGGGCTCGTCGAGTACGCGCGGATCCAGGGCATCACCCTGCAGGCGTGGTCGCCCTTCCAGGCCAGCTTCGGGACCGGGGTGTTCCTCGGCTCGCCCGAGTACCCGGAGCTGAACGCCGAGATCGACCGGCTGGCCGCGAAGTATGGCGTGGATCCGATGGCCATCGCCGTCGCGTGGATCACGCGCCACCCCGCGGGAATCCAGGTGGTCCTCGGGACGACGACGCCGGCGCGCGTGACCGCGGCGGCGGAGGGCAGCGACCTGCCGCTCACGCGCGGCGAGTGGTACTCGCTCATCCGCGCGGCCGGGCACAACGTCCCCTGAGCCGTGCTCGTCCCATTACCGTGAGGGCATGCATGCGGTGACGGGGATCGTGCTCGCCGGCGGCGCGGGGCGCCGCTTCGGCGGGCCTAAGGCGCTCGCCCGGACGGCGGAGGGGACGCCGTGGCTCGCGCGCGCGGTGCGCGCGCTCGAGGGCGGTGGCGTGGCCGACGTCGTCGTCGCCCTCGGCGCACGGGCGGACGAGGCGCGCGCCCTCGTCCCGCGGGGCGCGCGCGTCGTCGTCGCGGCCGGCTGGGAGCGCGGCGTGTCCGCGACGCTCCGGGCGGCCCTGGCCGCGACGCGCGGATCCGTGCTCGTTATCCCCGTCGACACCCCGGACCTGCCCGCGGCGGCGGCGGCGCGGATCCTGGCGGCCGGAGAGGGCCCCGACGCGCTCGTGCAGGCGACGTACGGCGGCCGCCCGGGACACCCCGCGCTGATCGGATCCGCCCACGTCGCCCCGCTCGCCTCGCAGCTCGCGGGCGACCGCGGCGCGCGGCGCTACCTCGCGACGCACGGCGCCCGCGAGATCCCGTGCGACGACCTCTTCTCGGGCGAGGACATCGACACCCCTCACCCCTAAGTCCACATTTCTCCGACAAGTCTCCGTGGAATCCACGGAGACTTGTCGGAGAAATGTGGACTTGCGGGGCCCGAGCTATGCCCGGCGGCGCCGGAGCGTCAGCGCGCCGAGCGCGAGGAGGGCGAGCGCGGCGATGCCCACGCCGACGAGCGGCGCGTCCCCGCCCGTCGGGCGGAGGCGCGCGTCCGCGTCCTGGGCGTCGCCGGGACCCTCGTTCACCCCGCCGCTCCCCGAAGCGCCTGTGCCCAAGCCGACCGTCTCTGAGCCGCCGGAGCCCGAGCCGGGTTCGGAGCCGGTGCCGCCCGCGCCCGTCCCGGACCCCGCGCCACCCGCGCCGGGGCTGACCTGGGCCGCGCGCACCCCGAGGTCGGCCTCCGCGACCGCGTCGCCCGCCACCGCGCGCAGCACGTAGTCTCCGGCCGGCGTCTCGGCGGGGATCGTGACGCCGCTCTCGGCCCGGCCGTCGGCGCCCACCGTGAGATCGCCGAGCGCGGTGGGCGTCGCGGCCGCTCGCGCGGCGGGTGAGGCCGCGGTGTCGAACCACAGCGTCACCGCCGACCCGGGCGGGAAGCCCGCCACGGAGACGCGCACCGCGTCGCCCGCGGTCACCCGGCTCGCGCCGAGCGACAGGGACGGATCCGCGGCCGGGGGCTCCGGATCCGTGCCCGGCGTGACCCGCACCCGCTGCACAACCGAGTCGGCGGATCCGCCGTTGTCGTCGGTCGTCCGCACGTACCAGCCGTACGCGCCCGGTTCGTCGACCCGCCACATCGTCGCCGCGATGGACCCGCTCGCGAGGCCTTCCGCGCGCCCGATCTCGCGCTCCGTCAGCACCTCGGCGCGGAACGCCGAGGTCTCGAGACGCTTCTCGCGGACGGAGATTCCGAGATCGGCATACGAGACGGTGAAGTCCTGGAAAACGTACGGATCCGTGTCCGGCCCGAGAAGGCTCGCCTCGTCCGAGTTGTAATCCAGGAGGGACGGCGAGTAGGTGCGCACACGCATCTGGCCACCGTCGTTGTCGAACTGCAGCAGGCGCAGGTACCCGAGGCCGCCCTCGGACAGGCCCTGGTAGTCGAACAGCATCGAGTGCACGGTGCGGTCGGCGACGCCGTCGCCGGTGTCATCGAAGCGATCGGTGCGCGTGAAGGCATCGTGGTAGTGCCCCGAGAACACGAGGTGCACGTTCGGGTTCGTCGCCACGACCTCGTCCATGATCTGCTGTGGGATCGGGCCGAGCCCGCCTGTCGTCAGCATGAACTCGTGCAGGTTGAGGATCGCGGTGCGCTCCGGGTATCGGGCGAGCACCTCGTTCATCCAGGCGATCGCGTCCTGCTGCGGGTCCCACCCCATGTAGACGGTGATGAAGTCGATCCCGCCCGCGGTAAACAGGTCGTAGTGGCCGCGGTTGTTCTCGTAGCTGCCGCCGTACCAGGGGTTTCCGGCGTAGCGATCCTCGCCGAAGTACTTCCCGTACACGCTGTAGTCGGCGAGCTGGTTGCCGACGTCGTGATTGCCCGCGAGCACCCCGTACGGCAGGCCCGCCTCGTCGAGCTTGCGATACTCCGGATCCGCGTTCTGCCACTGGTAGGGCTGGTCGAAGTCATCGACGATGTCGCCGGTGTGGATCAGGTACTGGATGTTCTGCTCGTCGCGCTGGTCGAGCACGTAGTCGTGGATCGCGCTCTGGTGGGAGAAGAACTCCTCGTTGTAATACTGCGTGTCCGACTCCCACGCGATCGTGAAGTCGTACTCGGACCGCGGGGTGTCCTCGGGGTGCGCGGGGGTCACGGGCGTCTCGCGGGTCGACAGGTCGGGCCCCGCATATCCCTCGGTGTGCTGCACGAGCGCCGTGACGACGCCGTCCGCGGCGTGGTCGGCGAGCGACACCTCGCCCGCGAGCGTGACCTCCTCGCCGTCGACCGCGGTGAGGTGGCGGGTGACCTCCACCCAGCGGGATCCGTCTGCGGCGCGCGCGTAGAGGATCAGCTGCGCATCGGCGTTCGCCGTCCCGGTCCACGTCAGGCGCGCGGTGGCGCCGTCTCCCGCGTCCGCGGGCACGTCCACCTCGAACAGCTGGTACGGCAGCTCGGTTCCCGAGGCGACCGGGGCGAGCCCCTCGCCCGGTGCGAGGGCCTCGGCCTCCGCGCGCTCAAGCGAGGCGGCGTCGGTCGTCGTGCCGGACGCGGCCCGCACACCCTCGTCGCCGAGCTCCGCGCGCGTGCCCTCGAGGAAGGTCGCGTCGATGCGGTCGTCGGTCGGGTCGGTCACCCGCGCCTGCAGCGCGATCTCGCCCGCCTGCACCTCGGCGCCGTCGTCCGGCGCAAAGCCGTCGGATCCGGGGTGCTCCTCGGGCACGAGGAACGTCGCGGACGCGTCGGCGACGTTGCCGACGGCGTCGGTCGCCGACACCGAGAAGACGTGCTCGCCGGGCGCGAGATCGGCGGAGGAGGCCGCGTGCCCGAGCTCGACGCGCTCGCCGTCGAAGGTCGCCACGACGCTCGTCGCGGCGGCGTCCGTCACGGTCGCGTCGAGCACGATGTCGCCCTGGTAGACGTCGCCGTCGGCGACGGAGAGCGTCACTTCGGGCGCCGTGTTGTCGACCGTGACGGTGGCCTCGGCGTTCGCGCCGCCGTCCTCCGCGCGGATCCGGTGGGCTCCGTCGGCGACGGCCGTCGTGTCCCAGTCGTGGGCGACGGCGCGGAAGGCGTCGTCGGGGAGCGCGAACACGGCCTCGAACGCGTCGAGCTTGCCCGCACTATCGCCCATGCTCACGAGCGCGGTCGGGTCGTCGTAGCCGGCGGGGCGCAGCGTGCGGCCGTCCGGCAGCACCAGGCGCATCCCCGAGATGACGAAGTCGTCGTTGTTCTCCGCATCGTCGATCCACGGGCCCGCCTTCGTACCGGCCCAGACGCTCACGGCCAGGTCGGATCCGTGCGCGACGTGGGCGAGCGGGACGGGCACCGAGATCGTCTCGGTCGCCTCGTACGTGCCCTCGTCGAAGATGTGCAGGATCTCATCGCCGATGCGCACGCCGTTGCGGAAGTAGAAGTCGGTCTGCGACGCCTCGAAGACGAACATCGGCTCGGACTCGAGGGAGGGGCGGGTGGCGACGGCGGATCCGTCGATCGTTAGCTGGAGTGGCGACGGGTACGCGTCGGAGGCGGCCGAGACGGCGTGCGTGCCCCCGACGAGCTCGCCGTCGTCGACGTTCAGGCGCACCGGATCCGTTGTCGCCCCGGCGACCGCGACGCGGCGCGGCTCGGTCGTGACGGTGTGGACGCCGTCCGAGACCGTCAGCGTGTACTCGTACCAGGCCTTGCCCATCAGGTCGGCGGCGGCGATCTCATGGGCGTAGCCGTCGGATCCGTCGTGCGTGAGCGTGACGACCTGAGGGTCCGCGTCGATGTCGTTCGTCAGCGTGAGGGTGGCGGTGCGCACCTGACGGTCGTCGGTGATGCGCCAGGCGATGGGGAAGGCGGACGACGGGTCGATCTCGCCCGCCGTGAGGTCCTGGGCGGTCGGCGGGCCCGCGTCCTCGGCCGGCACGACGAGACCGTCCGGGACCTGGTCGACCTGCACGCGCCCCGGCGACGCGGCGCGGACCTCGACGATCTCCTGCAGGCCGCCCTCCGCGGACGCCCGGTAGTGGATCCCCTGATCCGCGCTCGTGTCGTCCGCGCCGGCCATGTTGTAGTAGGCGCGGTTGACGGCGAAGCCCGTGTTCGTGCGCACCGCGATACCGCGGGCGGATCCGTTCGCCATGCCCGCGCTCGAGACCTCCACGAGGCTCTCGCCCGCGACGAGCTCACTGCCGAAGTGCGCGTTGAAGTCGGCGCCCGTGAGGTCGTCGTTCGCGCCGTTCTTGATCCACAGCACGAGCGCCTCGCCCGCCGGGATCACGACGTCGGCGGGAACGGCGGGCCACAGGGCCTCGTTCGTGTTCGTCTCCGTGTCCTGGGGATACAGGTAGGTCAGGGCGTAGTCGGCGAAGCCCACGGGCTCGCTCGAGGCGTTGAACAGCTCGACGAACTCGTACCCGTCGCTGCCGCCGACGTTCGTGGAGTCGGGCAGGATCTCGGTGACGACGAGCGGGGGGCCCGCGAGGGACGGATCCGGAACCAGCGCGCCGATGTCGGCGGGGCCCGCGGGTTCGGGGTCCTCGCCCGGCACGAGCTGCTCGGCGGAGACCGTTCCGGGCGTGTAGGGGGCCTGTGGGGTGAGGAGCGCGGAGGCTCCCGAGGCGGACGGGGCGCGGAAATCGGCGCCCGCGCCCGCGGCCATGGAGCCCGAGGGGGAGAACGACCACCCGAGCACACCGGAGGGACCCTCGACGCGAATAGCCCGGTCGCCGCCGTTGGCGAAGCCGTTTTGCCCCGTGATCCGTACGACCTGCGTGTCGGCGCCCGCGCCCGTGTGCGCGCGGAAGTCGTCGGCGGAGTACGCCCACGAGTCGACCGTGCTCGTGGTGTAGCTCAGCCACAGTGCAACCGACTCACCGGGGGCGAGCGTGACGTCCCGCTCCAGGGCGAGCGGGGTGGCGGAACCGGCGGATCCGTCCTCGTAGGCGTACGAGAAGGTGATGCCCTCGTCGGCGAGCGATACCGCCCGGTCCGCGGTGTTCGTGACCTCGACGTACTCGAAGTGGTCGTAGCCGACGTTATCCGCGACGATCTCCGACACGAAGACGGGGCTGGTCTCGTCCGCGGCGGCCGGCGCGGCGGACAGGCCCACGCCGGTCGCGGCGATCGCTGCCGTGACCGCGGCGGCGAGCGCGCGGGGGAGGGGTCGTCGGGCGGGGAATCGCTCGGGCATCGCGACTTCTCTTCTGCTCTGCGGGCGGCCACCGCCGAACGGCGGGCCGCCCGCAGGCTATGAAGGCGCTGTGGCACCGCGGTGAACGCGGCGTGACCGCTTCAGGAACCGTCCCCGGGGCTCCCTCAACGCCCTAAGTCCACATTTCTCCGACAAGTCTCCGTGGAATCCACGGAGACTTGTCGGAGAAATGTGGACTTGTGTGAGGGCGGGGCGGGGCCTCAGCCGCCCAGGACGATGTTCGCCGGGCGCTCGCCGCGGGCGAGGCGCTCGGCCTGGCTCGCCACGAGGCGCGCGATGCGGGGGCGCATGGCGGCCGAGAGCCCGCCCACGTGGGGCGCGACGAACACGCCGTCGAGGCCCCACAGCGGGTGATCGGCGGGCAGGGGCTCGGGGTCGAAGACGTCGCTCGCGACGCGGATCCGCCCGCGCGTGACGTGGTCGACGAGCGCGTCCGTGTCGAACGTCGGGCCGCGGCCCACGTTGACGACGAGGGCGCCGTCGGGGAGCGCGGCCAGCGCGGCGTCGTCGATCAGGTGCCGCGTCGCGGGGCCGCCCGGGAGGACGTTGATGAGGATGTCCGCGCCCGCGAGCAGGCCCGCCAGCTCGTCGATGCCGTGCACGTCGACGCCGTCCTCGACGCGGGCGCGGGACGCCACCGGAACCACCTCCACCTCGAAGGGCGCGAGGCGGGCCGCGATCGCCTTGCCGACGCCGCCGTAGCCGAGCAGGACGATGCGCTTGTCGGCGAGGCCCGGGGTCCACTCGGCGCGCCACTCGGCGCGATCCTGGCGCCGCACAACGTCGTCGAGCCCGCGCTGGGCGACGAGGAGCAGGCCGAGCGTGAGCTCCGCCGTGGCCGTCTCGTGCACGCCCGTGCCGTTCGCGTAGACGAGGCCCTCGGGCAGGACGTCCGCGACGCCGTCGAAGCCGATCGCCTGGCCCTGCACGAGGCGCGGCTGGATCTTCTCGAGCGCGCGCAGCATGGATCCCTGCTTCATGTAGGGCGGCACGACCATGCCGATGTCGTCGCGCGGCGCCTCGCCGTCCTCCCACAGCACGATCTCGATGCCGAGCGAGGGGTCGACGAGCGCCCGCACGTCTTCGGCGAGCTGCTGGGTGGGCACGGAAACGACGAGAGAGGAGGTCATGGTGCGAGCGTATCGCCGGCGGGACCCCTGCCGGCCGTTCACGGGGTGGACACCCTCGCGTCACCCGGGCGGCGCGGGCCCCGTGTTCACTGCCCGGATGAGGTTCCTGCGCGCCGCGACCCCGCTCCTCCTCCTTGCCGTCCTGTCGGGCTGCGGAGGAGGGGCGGATCCCGCCCCGCCCACAGCCGGACCCGCCCTCCCCGCGGACCCCGTCCCCGGCGCCACGTCGCTCGCCTCGCCGCCGGACGCGGACGCGCTTGCCTCACTCCCCGGGGCAACGCTCGCCATCGTGCTCCGCGCGGACGAGGCCGGGGCTGTCACGATGCGCGACGCGGCGGTGGCGCTGGCGGCAGACACGGGCGTCGACGCCGACGTGTTTGCCGCGCCGACGCCCGACGCGGACGGCGTGGCCGAGGCGCTCGCGGAGGCCCTCGCGGCGGACCCGGATGTCGTGGTCGGCCTCGGCGCCGGCGTCGTCGACGTGGTCTCGCTCGAGTCCGCCCAGATCCTCGATCGCTCTTTCCTCCTCGTCGGCGCGCAGGTGGCGGAGCCGACCGAGAACGTCACGGCCGTCGTGTGGGACGGCGCGACGTCGCGCGGATCCGCCGCGAGCGCGGATGGTGCGCTCGACCCCGCCACCGTCACGGACTCCCGCGCCCGCGCGGCGCTCGTCGCGGGCCTCGACGCGGTCTGGGCGGGGGACACCGGCGGCGTGATTCTGCTGAGCGCGGAGTAACCCTTCGCCTGCGCGTTACGCAACGTTCCACGAAATATCGCGTGCGGGTCACACCCGGTGTCCACCGTTACGCGGGGCGCCTCGGCGACCTTCCGCACAGTTGACCACAACTCGAGATTGGCATGTGACACCTTGCATAGCAGCAGACCGGCCCCGTCCGACGGCGCGGCCAGAACGGCACGGATCCCCCTGGGGCGGCGCGGCATCGCCGGCGCCCTCCTCCTCACGCTGTCGACGGGCTCCCTTGCGGCCGTCGCCCTCCCGGCGTCCGCCGCGACCGGACCCGTGGCGCAGGCCGCGAGCGACGGCACCGTCGCCGAGGCCCTCCGGATCGAGGCCGAGAGCTACACCGGCAATAACGGCGGCGGCACCAAGACCGAGACGTCCACCGACGCGGTCGGCGAGTCGCTCGGCAACGTCGGCGGCACCTGGGACGGCGCGGAGATCTCCTACGACGCCGTGGACTTCGGCGAGATCGCACCGGAGCAGCTCACGGTGCGCTACGTCAACAACTCCAGCCGCGTGGGGCAGAACGCCTCGCTCGACTTCTATCTCGACGACACGTCCGAGGCGAACAAGCTCGTGACCGTCGACCTGCCGGTGACGGGGTCGAACTGGAATGCCTACGGCACCGTGTCCGTCGACCTGCCCGTCGAGGTCACCGGCGAGCACACGCTGATCGTCGCGATGCACGCGACGACCGACGACGCGCATCCCTACGTCGGCAACTTCGACTGGTTCGAGTTCGGCCCCGCGCCGATCGAGCTTCCGGACGCATACCTCGACACCGACTCGACCTGGCGCTACTCGGACAACAACACGGATCCCTCCGGCGATGGATCCCTCTCCTGGACGCTCGCCGACTTCGACGACGCGGCATGGAAGAGCGGCACGGGGAGCTTCGGCTCGAAGCGCGGCGCGGCCGACCTCGGCGGCGGTTTCGTCGCGAACACGCTGCTCACCTACACCCAGCCCGGATCCTCGGACACGGTGCAGACGTACCATTTCCGGACCGACGTGGACATCTCCGCGGCGGAGCTCGCCGAGATCGGCGCCCTCGACGGCACCGTGACCTACGACGACGCGATCCGGATCTACGTCAACGGCGAGCAGGTGGCCGGGTACGAGGACGGGCGCGTCGACGACGCGGCCAACCCGAACCTGACGTACGCGGGCAACAGCAACGGCAACCCCATCACGAGCTCGTTCCAGGTGCCGGCGGAGCTCCTCCGCGCGGGCGAGAACACCGTCTCGGTGGCGCTCTACCAGGACCGCGAGTCGAGCAGCGACATCTACTTCGACCTCTCAGAGCTCGCGCCCGTCGAGGCCGCGGCGCCCGCCGAGATCTCGGACGTCGTCCTCGGCGTCGGCGAGACGGAGGCCCAGCGCAACCTCGCCTGGTACTCGAACGTCGACGTCGCGCAGGTCGCGCAGATCGCGCCGGCAGCGGAGGTCGTCGACGGCGTCTTCCCCGCCTCGGCGACGACCGTCGAGCCGTCCGCGGCCGGCGGCACCTCGAGCGGAGAGTTCTTCCGCGACGTCGAGTTCACGGACCTCGCGGAGAACACGGAGTACGCCTACCGCGTCGGAAGCGACGACACCGGCTGGTCGGACGTCTACACCTTCCGCACGCAGGCGTTCTCGGGCGACTTCGAGTTCCTGTTCTTCGGGGACCCCCAGGTCGGCGCGTCCGGCAACCTCGCCAACGACGAGGCCGGCTGGGTCGACACGATGAACATCGCGACGGAGAGCTACCCCGACGCCGAGATGATCTTCTCGGCCGGCGACCAGGTCAACACCGCCTCCAGCGAGGCCGAGTACAGCGCATTCCTGGCCCCCGAGCAGCTCACGAGCGTGCCGCTCGTGGCGACCAACGGCAACCACGACGTGGGGTCGAAGGCGTACGAGCAGCACTTCAACCTGCCGAACGAGGACCTCACGGCCGGCGCGGCGTCGAGCGGCTCGAGCTCGGGCGGCGACTACTGGTTCATCTACAAGGACGTCCTGTTCCTGAACATCAACTCGAACAGCCGCGACTACGCCTCGCACAACGCCTTCATGGAGCAGGTCATCGCGGAGCACGGCGACGAGGCGACCTGGAAGGTGCTCGCCTTCCACCACTCGATCTACTCGGTCGCCTCGCACGCGTTCGACGGCGACATCCTCGATCGCCGCACGAACATGCCGCAGACGATCTCGGAGCTCGGGTTCGACGTCGTGCTCATGGGCCACGATCACAACTACACGCGCAGCTACCTCATCGAGAACGGCGAGCTCGCCGACGCGCAGGAGATCGCGGGCCAGGCCACGGTCGAGGCGAAGGACGGCGAGGTGCTGTACCTCACGGCCAACTCGGCGAGCGGATCCAAGTACTACAACACGACGGCTCCGGACGCCTGGTACTCGTCGGTCATGAACCAGGAGAAGGTGCGCAACTACTCGGTCATTGAGGTGACCGAGAGCGACATGACGCTGCGCACGCTCCGCAGCGAGGCGAACGGCGCCGAGAGCCCCGTGAACAGCGTGGTGGACGAGGTCGTGCTGACGCGCGACGCCGCCCCCGAGCTCACCGTCCCCGCCGACGGCGAGATCGAGCTGGGCGCGTCCTTCGACGCGCTCGAGGGCGTGTCGGCGATCGACAACGTCGACGGCGACCTCACGGAGTCCGTCACGATCGAGGGCACGGTCGACGTTTCGGTCGCCGGGACCTACGTGCTCACCTACCGCGTGGAGGATGCGCGCGGCAACGAGACGACGCACGAGCGCACGGTGACGGTCGTCGCCGCGGGCGACGATGCGGATGCCGAGGGTGCCGCGGACGGATCCGGTTCGGATGCGGATGCCGAGGGTGCTGCGGATGGATCCGGTTCGGATGCGGATGCCGAGGGTGCTGCGGATGGATCCGGTTCGGGCGCGGATGCCGAGGGCGCAGCGGACGGTGCCGGATCGGATGCGGACGCCGAGGGCGCAGCGGACGGTGCCGGTACGGATGCGGATGCCGAGGGCGCCGCGGATGGATCCGGTTCGGGCGCGGACGCTGAGGGTGCCGAGGACGAGCGGCCGGCCTTCACCCCGGCGGCCCCCGTCGCGAACGGTGCCGACCTCCCGGCGGCGCTCGAGGGCCTCATCGGCGCGTCGGTCTCGGGCGACGTCCTGAGTCTGACGGGCCTCGAGCCCGGCGCCTGGGCCTACGCCTACGGGTACTCGTCGCCCGTGGGCCTCGGGTGGGCGCTCGCGGACGCCGACGGCCAGGCGACGCTGAACCTCGCGGGCGTGCTGCCGGCGGGCGAGCACCGCATCGCCGTGCTCGACGCCGACGGCGAGCTCGTCGGGTGGTCCACCGTCACCGTCGCGGACGCCGCGACGGACGAGGACGCGGCCTCCGATGACGCCCTCCTCCCGACGGGCGCCGAGCAGGCGGGCACGGCGCTCGCCGCGGGCGTCGCAGCTCTGCTGCTCGCCGCGGGCGCGGTCCTCTTCTGGGCCCGCCGCCGCGCGATCTCCTAGCGCGATCCACACCGGTGCCGGGCCCCGGCCCGGCACCGGTGCCACGCCCCCCTCCCTCCCCCTCCTCAGGAAGACACGCATGTCCCCCTCTCTCCGCGCGTCCGCGCTCGTGACCGCCGCCGCTGTCCTGGGCGCGACGCTCCTCCCCGCACCGGCGCTGGCGGCCGAACCGGCGCCCGCCGCGTCCGACCTGACGGAGTGGGTGAATGCCTTCGTCTCGACCGAGGACGACTTCGGCCAGGATCTCCCCGGCGCCGAGGCGCCGAACTCGATCGTCAAGATCAACCCCATGACCGCGCCCGGCCGGGCGCACAGCGGCTACGACTACGCCGCCGACCAGATCGCCGGCTTCACGCACACGAACCTCAACGGCGTGGGCGGATCCGGTGGCGGCGGCGACCTGCTCGTCGTGCCGACCTACGAGACCTACTCCGACCGCCCGGCGACGTCGACGTACGCGGCGGGCTTCTCTCACGACGAGGAGGAGGCCGAGCCCGGGTACTACGGCGCGCTCCTGGAGGGCGCGGGGGACGCGACCATTCTCGCCGAGGCGACGACCGACGTGCGGACGGGCCAGGACCGCTTCACCTTCTCCCACGCGGGCACGGCGTCGATCGTCGTCGACCTGCGCAATAACTTCACGCGCCGCAACTCCGCGACCCTCGACGTCGAGGAGCTGCCGGACGGCCGCGTCGCGCTGTCCGGCGCGTTCGGCGGGCACTTCAACGGCTACGACTACGAGATGTTCTATCGCGCCGAGACGACCGCCGCGGTCGACGGCGTGCGCACGTGGGGCGGATCCGGATCCCTCACCCAGGCCGCGCACCGCGACGGCACCGACATCGGCGCGGTGCTCGAGGTGGGCGTCGCCGCGGGCGAGGAGGTCGGCCTGCGCGTCGCGGTCTCGCCGATCAGCGCCGAGCAGGCCGAAATCGACCTCGCCGCGGAGATGGGCGAGCGCACGTTCGACGAGGTGCGGGCGGACACGTCGGACGCGTGGAACGACATTCTCGGCCGACTCGCCGTGACCGCGTCCGACGCGAGCGACCCCGACGGCGAGCTGCAGACGCTGTTCTACACGCACCTCTACCGCCTGTTCGGCATGCCGATGAATGCGACGAGCACGAGCGGCACGTACCGCGGCCTGGACGGGGCGATCCACGAGGCCGACGGGTACACGCACTACGACGGGTGGGCGCTCTGGGACGACTTCCGCAAGTACGAGATCCTCGCGATCGGCTATCCGGAGGTGTTCCGCGACATCGCGCAGTCGCTCGTTGACCTCTACGCCTCCTTCGCCGACAGCGGGCGCGCGTCCCTCTCGAGCACCGTGCACGCGGTGCCGACCGTGCGCTTCGAGCGCGCCGCCGTCGTGATCGCCGACGCCGTGGCGAAGGGCGCGGAGCTCGACGGGCTCGCGGACGCGTGGCCCGCGCTCGTCTCGCAGTCGGCGGGCGGCTACGCCGACGCCGACAACGTGCGCCGCGGCTACATCGCGAACGAGGTCGACGACACCCTGGGGACGGCCTACGACGACCAGGCGATGGCGACGATCGCGGAGGAGCTTGGCCGTGACGAGGACGCGGCCGCCTACCGGCTCCGCGCCGCGAACTGGACGAACCTGTTCCGGGAGGACGCCGTGACGCTCGCCGACGGGACGCGCTCGGGTCTCGTGTTCCCGAAGGACGCCGCGGGGCGCTGGGCGGACGTGGATCCGGAGCGCTTCGAGGCGGGGAACGTCTACCAGGGCACCCTCTGGCAGTACAACTGGTACGCCGCGGGAGACATGGGCGGAATGGTCGACCTGATGGGCGGCGAGGCCCAGGCGGGCGAGGCGCTCAGCTTCATGTTCGGCGAGCACGCGCCGGACGACGGCAGCCGCATGCTGCACTCCAACGCCAACGAGATCGACCTGCAGGCTCCCTACCTGTTCAACTACGTCGGCGAGCCGGCGAAGACCCAGTACTGGGTCCGCAGCATCTACACGAAGGAGACCTGGAACCGGTACATCGCGACGGGCTCCACGCACGAGGCGCCCTCGTCGGGCGGCGAGTTCACGCCCGCCGTCAAGACGCGCGTGTTCTCCAATTCTCCGCAGGGTTTCCTCCCCACGATGGACAACGACGCGGGCACCATGTCCTCCACCTTCGTGGCCGCCGCGCTCGGCCTGTTCCCCGTTCACGCCGGATCCGACGAGTACCAGATCGGCACGCCGTTCTTCGACAACGTGCGCATCACCTACGACACGGGGCGCACCTTCGACATCACGGCCCGCGGCGTCACGCCCGACGCCTTCTACATTCAGGACGCCGAGCTCAACGGCGAGGCCTTCGACCGCACGTGGGTCACCTACGACCAGCTCACCTCCGGAGGGTCCCTCGTCTTCTCGATGGGGACGGATCCGTCGGGCTGGGCCGCGGACGGCGTCGCGCCCTCGTCGCTCAGCGACGACCTCCCGAGCTCCGTGTACGACGCCGCGAGCGCCGTCGTCGTGAGCGGGCGGGAGTTCACCGAGGCGCCCGCGGGCGACGGATCCGTCGACACCGAGATCGGCCTCACGCTGCGGAATGGATCCTTCGCGGGACGCGACGGCGAGGACCTCGCCGCCTCCGGTGCCATCGCGGCGAGCGGGGTTCCCGACGGGCTCACCCTCACCGCCGTGCGCGAGGGCGACCGGGCCGTGACGCTCGCTCTCGCGGGGCAGGCCGTGGCTTCGGGGACTCTCGACAGCATCGATGATCTCGTCGTCGCGGTCTCCGACGCGGCGTTCTCCTCCCCGCCCTCGACCGGCTCGCGCGAGTTCGCGCTCAAGGTCACCTTCGACGGCGCCACGCTCCGCGCGGAGCCCGGCCGGGTCCTCGCCACCCCCGCGGGCGTCGTGGACGCCGAGGTCCTCTTCACGCTGAGCGGCGCCCGGTTCGCCGGCGAGGCGGGCCGCGACCTCGTGGCCGACGGGGTGCTCGGGCTGCCCGGGCTCCCGGCCTCGATCTCCGCGGTCGCGGAGGTGCGAGATGACTCGACGCTCGCGCTGACCCTGACGGGCGAGCTGGGCGACGCCGAACGCGCGTCGTTCGCGCTGCGGTTCGCCGACGAGGCACTGGCGGGTACGACGGCCGCGGCGCTCCGCGGCGACGGCGTCTCCGGCCTCGGCACGCTCGCGATCGTCCGGGATCCGCAGTGGCGCGCTCGCCTCGCCGAGCTCGCCGACGAGGCGGGTCTCGTGGCCCCGGGCGCGTACGCCCCCGCCGCGTTCGCCGCGTTCGACGCGGCGCGCGAGGCGGCGGCCGGCGTCCTCGCCGACGACGGCGCGACCGACGCCGCGTTGCGCGACGCGTTCTCCGCGCTCCGGCGCGCGGCCGACGCGCTCGAGATCACCCCGACGCCCTACCGCGTGCTCGAGGCGGAGGCCTTCGACGCGTGGTCGGGTGGGTCGCTCAAGGTCGAGTCCGGCACCGACGCGACGGGCGCCGGGCTGACGAACCTCGGCGGCGTCCTGCCGGGGAGTTGGGTGTCGTATTCCGGGCTCGACTTCGCCGGGTCCGCTCCCGAGAGCGTCCTCGTCCGCTACGTGAACAACAGCGGGCGCAGCGCGGCCGATGCGACGCTCGAACTCCGGCTGGATGCGCCGGACGGGCCGCTCGTGCAGTCCATCGCCACGCCTGCGACGGCGTCGACCTGGAGTGGGTACGCCACGATCGACGTGCCCCTCGACGACGACGCGCGCGACGCGCTCGCCGGATCACACGACCTGTACGTCGTGTTCGAGGGCACGGTGGGAACGAATCCCTGGCTCATCAACCTCGACTGGATCCGCTTCGCCGCGGCGGGCGAGGCAGCGGAGATCGCGCCGGTGCGCATCCAGGCCGAGGCCTACACGTCGGACAACGGCGGCGGCCTCGCGAAGGAGGGCACGGCCGAGCAGGGCAACGTCGGCGGCACGTGGGACGGCGGCGAGCTCACCTACGCGTCGGTCGACCTCGGGGAGGACCCCCTCGCCGCGCTCACCGTCCGCACCTCGACCCGCGACGAGCGCATGGGCGAGAACCCGAGGCTCGAGTTCTTCCTCGACGGAGCGCCCGTCGCGGAGGTGGCCCTGCCGCTGACGGGCGGGTGGGGCGCGTGGCAGGAGACGACCGTCGAGCTGGCGGAGCCCGTGTCCGGGGCCCACGAGCTCGTCGTCGTGATGCGCGCGGATCCGATCCCGGGCCGCGACTACCAGTACGTGTCGAACCTCGACTGGTACGAGTTCGCGCCCGCGGCCGGGGCTGTTCCGGCGGTGGACCGGACGGCGCTCCTCGCGACGATCGACGAGGCGGGCGGGATCGAGGCGGTTCCCGAGCGCTACATCCCCATCGACTTCGCGGTCTTCGCGGCGGCGCTCGCCGACGCCCGCCGCGTCGCCGGCCTCTCCGAGAGCGGTCAGGCCGACGTCGACGAGGCCGCGCGCGTGCTCGGGCTCGCGTCGGGGCAGCTCGAGTGGCGGCCGGTGCGGGAGCTCCCTCTGCTCATCGCGCGCGCCGAGGCGATCGACACGGCGCCCTACACCCGCGAGAGCGTCGACGCGCTCGCCGCGGCGCTCGCCGCCGCACGGGCGACGACGGACGGTGCGGAGTACGCCGCCTTCGATGCGGCGGTATCCGGGCTGCGCGCCGGGATCGCGGGCCTCGCGCTCGCGGAGGAGCCGGGCGACGGCTCCGGGGGCGCGGACGGCGGATCCGGCGGCGACGCCGGGGCGGGGTCGGACTCGGACGGTGGGGACGCGGGCTCCGGGGCCGGCTCTGGCGCGGACGGCGTCGGGTCCGACTCCGACGTCGACGCCGGCGCGGGCTCCGACGGATCCGCGGGTTCCGGTTCCGGGGGCGGCGACGCCTCGGGAGCGGGCGGCACGAGCGGGGGCTCCGCCGCGGGCGGATCCGTCGGTTCCGGATCGGACGACGCGGACGGCTCGGACACGGGAGCGGGCGGCGCGGGCTTGGGATCCGAGGGCGCGGGTAGCGGATCCGGCTCGACGGGCACGGACGCGGCACCGTCCCCCGGCGCGACCGACGGCCTCCTCGCGACGGGAGCGGACCGTGCGGGCGTGTGGGTCGCGGGCGGCCTCGCGGGGCTGCTCCTGATCGCGGCGGGTGCGATCTTCGTGATCCGCCGCCGCGCCTGACCTCCGTCCACACAAAACAACGCAGTCAATTTTTGGGCCGATGGCCCCGGATCCGCATGGAGCGGCCGGGGGACCCGAAAATTGACTGCGTTGTGATGGTCGCGAGGCGCGCGGGGCGCCCGCTGAGGGGCTTACGCCGCCTGCGCCGCGAGGGCCGAGATCGCGCTCTGGAAGAACCCGAGCCCGTCGACGCCCGACCGCATGGCGGCGGCGGTGTCTGGTCCGAAACCGGCCTCGACGGCGTGCTCCGGGTGGGGCATGAGGCCCACGACGTTGCCGCGCTCGTTGGTCAGGCCCGCGATGTCGTTCAGGGATCCGTTGGGGTTCACGCCCCGGTAGCGGAAAGCGACCTGCCCCTCGCCCTCGATGCGCGCGAGCGTCTCGGCGTCGGCCGTGTAGCCGCCGTCGGCGTTCTTGAGGGGGATGATGATCTCCTGCCCCGCCTCGTACGCGTTCGTCCACGCCGTGTCGGCGTTCTCGACGACGAGTTTCTGGTCGCGCCGGATGAACTGCTGGTGCGCGTTGCGGATCAGGCCGCCGGGCAGCAGGTGCGCCTCGACGAGCATCTGGAAGCCGTTGCAAATGCCGAGGATGGGCACGCCGCGTCCCGCCGCGTCTTTGACCTCGCTCATGAGGGGCGCGAGCGCGGCGATCGCGCCGGCGCGCAGGTAGTCGCCGTAGCTGAAGCCGCCGGGCAGGACCACGGCGTCGACGCCGTCGAGGTCGTGCGATCCGTGCCACAGCGCGACCGGCTCGGCGCCCGCGATGCGGACGGCGCGCTGGGCGTCGCGGTCGTCGAGGGATCCGGGGAAGGTGACGACGCCGATGCGCGCGGTCACTCGACGACCTCGATGCCGACGACGTCCTCGATGACCGAGTTGGAGAGGACCTCGTCGGCGACGCGCTTCGCCTCCGCGAGCACCTCGTCGGTGACCTCGCCGGTCACGGTCATCTCGATGCGCTTGCCGATGCGCACGTTCTCGAAGCGGCCGTGGCCGAGGCGATCCAGGGATCCGGTGACGGCCTTGCCCTGCGGATCCAGCAGCTCGGCCTTGGGCATGACGTCGACGACGATGGTGGGCATGTGTGAGCTCCGGATGTCGCGGGCGGGGTGTGCGCATCGATTCTATCCGCGGGCGGCTCGCTCCGCGGAACGGGTGGCGGATCCGCCCCGCCGCGGCGGGCTCGCTACGCTCGAGGCCATGACCCTCATGCCTCCGGAACCCTACGGCCCGCGGATCGCGCGCTGGGAGCGGGCCACCGAGTGGGTCATGGTCGGCGGCGGGGTGGCCTTCCTCCTGGCGTACTCGCTCCAGCAGCTCACGCCCGGCGGCGGGATCGTGGCGGCGGTGTGCGGCGTCGTCCTCGCGGCGACCTGGGTCGCCTTCGGCGTCGACTACATCGTGCGCCTCGTGCTTGCGCGCCCACGTGGGCGGTGGTTCCTGCGGCACCTGTTCGACCTCGCCACCGTCATCGTGCCCGTCCTGCGGCCCCTGCGCCTCCTGCGCCTCGTCGTGCTCCTGGAGGTCATGCATCGCTCGGTCGGATCCCGGCTCCGCGGCACGATCATCGTCTACGCGAGCGGTGCGACCGTCCTGCTCATCTGGACCGCGGCGCTGGCGATCCTCGACGTCGAGAGCGACGGCGGGGGCGACATCCGCACGCTCAGCGAGGCGGTGTGGTGGGCGATCGTGACGGTCACCACGGTCGGTTACGGCGACTACGTTCCCGTCACGGCTGCGGGGCGGTTCATCGCGGTGGCGCTGATGACGGGCGGCATCGCGCTGATCGGTGTGGTCACGGCCTCGCTGTCGTCGTGGATCCTCGAGCGCGTCGACGCGGCGGGGAAAGGGCGCGCGGAGAGCGCGCGCGACGAGGACCAGCGCGAGCTGCGGGAGGGGATCGCCGCGGCGCGCGACGAGATCCGCGCGCTGCGCGACGAGATCCGTTCCCTTCGCGGCGACGAGGGGTGATCAGCCCAGTAGGAGCAGCCGGCTGGCGAGGCGCGCGCTCCCCGGCAGCGGCGGCGCATCGAGCGTCTCGGCCCGTGTGCGGCGCGCCACGACGTCGAGCCGCACGTCGGCGTCGGCGAGCACGTCGACGACCGTGATGAAGCGCTGGTGCGCGGCGGGATCCACGCGGGCCAGGGGTGGGACGTCGAGGATCGTCCAGGCGCCGAAGCGGCGCGCCCACGCGAGGTAGTCGCGCGTCGACGTCACGGCCTCGCACAGCTGCGCGAAGGTGATCGTCAGCGCGCCGTCCGCGGCGGAGACGGCGGCGAACGTGCGGCCCTCGGCGCGAAGCGCGGCCCGTGCCGGGAGGGTCGCCGCGTCCGGGACGACCCGCCAGGACCCGGAGGCGAAGCCGCCGCCCGCGCCGTGGGCCCGGAAATCGTCGCCGCCCGCGAGCTCGACCACGGTGAGGTGATCGCGGATGAGGCGGATCGCCGGCTCGGCCAGGCGGTGCCACTCGGGGTCGGCGAGCAGGTCCTCGGGCGCGTAGTTCGAGGTCGCGACGATGCGCACGTCGTGCGCGCGGGCGTGGGAGAGGATCCGCCCGACGAGGCGCGCCTCGGCCGGATCGACGATCTGCAGGTCGTCGATGAGGAGGGCCCGTGCGCCGCCCAGCACGTCGCCGATCGCCTCGTCGACCGGATCCGCCGGCGGATCAGGGAGCGGATCCGCGGCGCGGTCCTCGTCCGCGGGCCGTCCCCCGCCGGCGTCCCGGGCCGCGCGGCGCTCCTCGTGACGGGCGAAGACGGCGCGGTGGAGGGCGTCGAGCAGGGCGTGCGCGTGCACGCGCAGCGCGCCGGGCGGGGCCGCGGCGCGCCAGAACGCGTCGGCCACCCAGGTCTTCCCGCGCCCCACGGGCCCGTGCGCGTAGACGCCGCGCGGCGAGAAGGCGAGCGCCTCGGCGACCCGCGCCTGATCGGGGGTCAGCTCGAATCCCTCCGCGCGGGCGGCGCCGCGAATCCGGTCCACCGTGGCCTGCATTCCTCGATCCTTGCACGGGCCACGGCGGGCCTTGACAGCGTGGGAGCGCTCTTCATAGCGTCAGATCTGCCCGCGACGGCGCGGGCGCACCGGCGCATGGGCGCGCCGGAGCATCGAAGGGACGCTCCATGATCCGTTCACTCCCGGGCCCTCCCGCCGCGGCGCCCACGTCGACGCGGCCTCAGCGAGGGTGGCGCGATGCCCTCGGATGACGTCGGCGCGGCGCGCGCACCTGGCCCGGCCCCGACGCTGGAGGAGGTCGCAGCGCGCGCCGGCGTCTCCCGATCGACCGTGTCCCGCGTCGTCAACGGCGGCGAGCGCGTCAGCCCCGGCGCGCTCGCCGCGGTGGACCGGGCGATATCCGAGCTCGGGTACGTGCCCAACCGCGCGGCGCGCTCGCTCGCCTCGCGCCAGACCCACACGGTCGCGCTCGTCGTGCCCGAGGACACGTCGCGGTTCTTCGGGGATCCGTACTTCGCGGCCATCGTCGCGGGGCTGAACGAGCGCCTGACGCGGGCGCGGTACATGCTCGGGCTGTTTGTGGCCTCGGAGGACCCGCACGACCGCGCCGCCGCGTTCGTGGCCTCGGGGAGCGTCGACGGCGCGCTCATCGTGAGCCACCACACGAGCGACGCCTTCCTCGAGCGCCTCGCCCGTTCGGGCCCCGTCGTCTTTGGCGGCCGCCCCGCGCACCCGCGCCCCGGCGACGTCTGGGTCGACGTCGACAACCGCGAGGGTGGGCGCATGGCGGCCCGGCGGATCGTCGCGCGCGGGCGCACGCGCGTCGCGACGATCGCCGGCTCGCTCGACATGCCGGCCGGGCAGGAGCGGCTCGCGGGCTTCCGCGAGGTGCTCGGCGAGGCGGGGCTGGCGCCCGTCGCGGTGGAGGACGGGGGCTTCTCGGCGGTCGGCGCCGCGCGCGCCATGGAGCGGATCCTCGCCGTGGGCGGCGTGCCCGACGCGCTCTTCATCGCCAGCGACCTCATGGCGCGGGGCGCGCTGGCCGTGCTGGCGCGGGCGGGCATCCGCGTACCCGCGGACGCGCTGATCGTCGGCTTCGACGACTCGCCCGTGGCCACCGCGGTGGTGCCCGCGCTGACGACGATCCGCCAGCCCTCGCACGATCAGGGGGTCGCCATGGCCGACGTGATGCTGCGGATCCTCGCGGGGGAGGATCCGCCCCGCGAGACGCTGCTCCCGCTCGAGCTGGTCGTGCGCGACAGCGGCTGAGCGGGCTACGCCGCGGGAATCGGATCCGCCCCGCGCGCGTGCTCTGCCCACGCCGGCTCCGCGGGGAGGATCCGGAGCGCGCGCGTGCCGACCGCGAGCGCGGCGGCGAGCGCGCAGATGCCGGCGCACACGAGGATCGTCGGCCCGCGCCCGGCCCACGCGAGCCCGAGGCCCGCGACGAGCGGAGCGAGCGGCATGGCGCCGCGGGAGAACACCTGCGCCGCCGCGTTCGCCCGCCCGAGGAGGCGGTCGGGCGTGGCCACGACGAAATACCCGCTGAGGCCGGCGTTCACGGCGGGGAGGAGGAGCGCGGGCGCCGCGAGCACGGCCGTCACCGCCCACGGGGTCGTCACGAGCGCGACGCCCGCCGCCCCGCACGCGAGCGCGGCGAGCCCCGAGATCGCGACGAGCCCGGTCGGGACGCGGTGGACGACGGGGCCCGCGCCCAGGGCGCCGACGAGCATGGCCGCGCCGACGCCCGCGCCGACCCAGCCGATCGCCGCGGGGGAGTGGCCGGCCTGCTGGAGGGCGTAGATCGCCGTCGTGACGGCCGCGGAGATCCCGAGGTTCACGATGGTCGTGACGACGACGACGCCCCGGAGATCCGGTCGCGCCCAGATCCAGGCGAGCCCCTCGATCACCTCCCGCCCGGCCGATCGCGGGCCGGCCCCGGCGGCCGCGCGCGGGCGGCGCGCCGCGGCCGGGGCCCCGGGCGCCGGGCGCAGGCGGTCGATCGCCCACGCCGCCGCGCCCGCGATCGCGTGGCACGCGGCCATAGCCGCGCCGACGGCGCCCGCGCCCGCCGTGAGCAGGAGACCGCCGAGCGGGCCGCCCGCGAGCTGGAGGGCGGCGTCGCGCGCCTGATTCGCGGCCTGCGCGCGGCCCATCTCCTCGGGCGCGACGACCTGCTTCAGCGCGCTCTCCCCGGCGACGTCGAACAACCCGGTGCGCGCCGCGAGCAGGGCGTCGATCGCGAGGAGCACGGCGAAGGTCAGCGCGTCGGCGGTCGCGAGGAGGGCAAAGGCCCCGGCGAGAGCGCAGCCGATCACCGCGCCCGCGATCATGAGGGGGATGCGCGGGCGCCGGTCGGCGAGGACGCCGCCCGCGAGCGTGAGAACGAGCCGGACGGCGGCGCCCGTCGCGGCGATGACGCCCGCCTGCGCGGGGTCGTCCGTGACGACGAGCGCGATGAGCGGTATGGCGAAGGCGAACAGCGCCTCGGCGAGGCCGCGACTCGTGTCGCTCACGAGCCAGGCGACGTAGCGCGCGTTGCGGAACAGGGGGGTCATGACCCCAGCGTAGATTGGCAATAAAAGTTGCGCAATAAGAATTGCGCAAATAGTGCTGGCTAGACTCGATGCATGACGGCAGGCACGGAGGGGCCCGAGGGATCCGGGCGGGAGAGCTGGCTCACCGCGGAGATGCTCAAGGCGCTCGCGCACCCCATCCGCCAGCGCCTCGTGCGTCTGCTCCGGCGCCGCGAGTATCTCCGCGCCGCCGACGCCGCGGCGGAGCTCGGCGAGCCTGCCAACAAGGTCAGTTTCCACCTGCGCGTGCTCGCGGACGCCGGCTTCCTCGTGGAGGCGCCGGAGCGCGCGCGCGACGGCCGGGACCGCGTGTGGCGCGCCGTGCCGGGCGCGTGGAACCTCGGCGGGCCGGAGCACCCCGTGCCGGACGAGGCCCTCGGCGCGGTCGTGCTGCGCTCCGTCGCCGACGAGCACCAGGACCTCGTGCGCCGGGTCGTCGCGTGGGCGCCCGACTACACCTCGGGCCGCGACGCGGACACGCACGGCACCTTCACGCGTGCGTCGGCACGCCTGACGCCCGCGGAGTTCGAGGC
This sequence comes from Microbacterium excoecariae, assembly GCF_011326725.1. Taxonomy (GTDB): domain Bacteria; phylum Actinomycetota; class Actinomycetes; order Actinomycetales; family Microbacteriaceae; genus Microbacterium; species Microbacterium excoecariae. Next base: position 684,661 of record NZ_JAANCO010000001.1, read on the forward strand.
CCTCATGGAGCGGATCCAGGACCTCATCGCGGAGGCCGAGCGCGCGCACGACCGCGCCGATCCCGCGAGCACGTTCTACGAGATCGACATCGTCGCGGCCGACGACACGCTGCGATAGCGCGTCAGGACTGCGGATCCCCGCCCATCTGGCCCACGGCGGGGATCGGACCGCCATCGTCCGCGCCGGTCCGGCGCGCGCGGGCGATGAGGTTACCGAGGTGGTAGATCGCGAGCGCCGCGACCGTGCCGAGCACGATGCCGCCGAACTCGAAGCCCTCGATGTGCGCCGTGAAGCCCGCGATCCCGATCACGAGCGCGACCGCGGCCGTGTACTGGTTCACGGGGCGCGAGAAGTCGACGCGGTTGTCGACCCAAATCTTGATCCCGATGATCCCGATGAGGCCGTAGAGCGCGGTGGTCACGCCGCCGAGCACGCCCGGCGGGATCGAGTTGAACACGGCGCCGATCTTCGGCGAGAACGCGAGGAGGATGGCGGCGAGGCCCGCGACCCAGTACACCGCGGTCGAGTACACGCGCGTCGCGGCCATGACGCCGATGTTCTCGCCGTACGTCGTGGTGCCGGATCCGCCGCCCGCGCCTGCGATCGTCGTCGCGAGGCCGTCCGCGATGAGGGCGCGGCCCGTGTAACGGTTCACGCCCTGGTCCGTCATCGTCGCGACCCCGCGCACGTGCCCGACGTTCTCCGCGATGAGCACGAGCACGACGGGGAGGAACATCGCGATCGTCGACCACGTGCCGGGCGAGGCGAAGTCCGGCGCGTGGAACTCGGGAAGCCCGATCCAGGCCGCCTCCGAGATGACCTCGGCGGGGGAGAGGCCCGTGTCGGGGTTCTCGACCCCGAAGTAGCCGGTCGCGATGGCGTAGAGGTAGCCGACGAGGACGCCGAGGAAGATCGAAATGCGCCCGAGGAAGCCGCGGAAGAGGACCGCGAACAGGATGACGGCGACGAGCGTGATCGTCGCGGCGACGCCATCGACCTGGAAGTTCGCCCACGCCGTCGGGGCGAGGTTGAACCCGATGAGCGCGACGATCGCGCCCGCGACGACCGGCGGCATGAGCCGATCGATCCAGCCGAGGCCTGCGACCTGGACGATGACGCCGACGAGGGCGAGGAGGACGCCGACCGCGACGACGCCCGCGAGGGCGGATCCGATGGCGCCCGACGCGGTCGCGGCCGTGATCGGCGCGATGAACGCGAACGAGGAGCCGAGGTAGCTCGGCAGCCGGTTGCCCGTGATGACGAGGAAGAGCAGGGTGCCGAGGCCCGAGAACAGCAGGGTCGTCGAGACGGGGAAGCCCGTGAGTGTCGGGACGAGGAACGTCGCGCCGAACATCGCGACGACGTGCTGGATCCCCATCGCGATCGTGGCGGGCCAGTTCAGCCGCTCGCCGGGCGAGACGACCTCTCCGGGGGCGGCGGTGCGTCCGTTTCCGTGCAGGGTCCAACCGAACATGCGGGTCCTTCGTCGAGGGCGGGTGACCGGGAGGGCGCATGCCGGTCGGATCCACGTTACCCGCGTTCCCCGGGATCGCGCACGCCGCCCGGGCAGGATCTCCCGGGGCGGCATTTCGTCGGATTGCCGATGAATCCCCTGATGGCGGGCGCTGTTCCGCGCTAGGTTGTCGCCCGAGTACCCGAGCGAAGACAAGAGAATACGGAACGGACATGACGGACGAGAACACCCCACGGGAGAAGAAGACCCCCGTGCGCAACCTGGTGCGCGAGGTGACCCACCCCGCCCTGATCCCCGGGATCGGCGTGGAGGACACCCCCCGGACCTTCGCGACCAACTGGGTCGTGCTCGGCGTGGCCGGGATCGCGACGCTCGGCGTCGTGATCTGGGGCATCCTGGCGCCCGAGAACATCCTGGCGGTGGGCGGATCCGCCCTCACCTGGGTGATGACGAACTTCGGCTGGCTCTTCTCGGCGCTGGCGATCGTGATCCTCGGCTTCATGCTCGTGGTGGGCTACGGCCGCACCGGCGGCGTGCGGCTCGGCGCCGACGACGAGCAGCCCGAGTTCTCGACGACGGCGTGGATCGCCATGCTGTTCTCGGCGGGCATGGGCATCGGCCTGCTCTTCTGGGGGCCGGCCGAGCCGCTCGACTTCTTCCAGAACGTGCCGCCGGGCGTCAACGCCGAGCCGGGCTCGCGCGACGCCATGATGGCCTCGCTCGCGCAGGCGACGCTGCACTGGGGCCCGATGGCGTGGGGCCTGTACGCCCTCGTCGGCGGCGCGATCGCCTACAGCGCCTACCGCCGCGGCCGCGCCCCGCTGATCTCGGCGATCCTCACGCCCATCTTCAAGGAGAAGACCGAGGGCTGGATCGGATCCGTCATCGACATCTTCGCGATCCTTGTCACGCTCTTCGGCACGGCCGTGACGCTCGGCCTCGGCGCGCTGCAGGTCGCGGAGGGCGTCGAGGTCGTCTCCGGTATGGGCGACCTCGGGAACGCCGGCATCATCGTGATCGTCACGGTCCTGACCGTCGGTTTCGTGATCTCGGCGGTCTCGGGCCTCAAGCGCGGCATTCGCCTGCTCTCGAACGCGAACATGGTGCTCGCGGGCCTGCTCGCGGTCGTCGTGTTCGTCGGCGGGCCCACCCTGTTCCTCCTGAACATCATTCCCTCGAGCATCCCGAACTTCCTCGACGAGCTGTGGGCGATGCTGTCCCGCAACGCCGCCGAGGGTGAGGACGCGGCGGCGTTCGTGTCGTCCTGGACGAACTACTACTGGGCGTGGTGGATCTCGTGGACGCCCTTCGTCGGCATGTTCATCGCGAAGATCTCCCGCGGCCGCACGCTGCGCGAGTTCGTCACGGTCGTCATCATCGTCCCGGCCGCGGTCTGCATCGCGTGGTTCGGCATCATGGGCGGCGCCTCGATGTTCTTCGACGAGTCCTCGGGCGGCGACCTGACGGCCGCCTACGGCGAGGGCGGCGCGCAGGCCGTGCTCTACGCCCTGTTCGACGCGCTCCAGTCGCACGTGACGATCTTCGGCGCGGCGTTCCCGCTCGCGACGATCCTCAACGTCATGGCGATGATCTCGATCATCCTGTTCTTCGTGACCTCCGCCGACTCCGCGTCGATCGTGATGGGATCCATCACTCAGCGGGGTCGCCCCGAGCCCACCGCGTGGGTGACGGTCGCGTGGGGACTGCTGCTGTCGGCGACCGCCCTCGTGCTCCTGCTCGCGGGCGGAAACGACGCCCTGACGGGCCTGCAGTCGATCATGGTCGTCACGGCGCTGCCGTTCGCCATCATCCTCATCGGCGTGCTCATCTCGTGGGGCAGCGACCTCCGGAGCGACCCGTACATGATCCGGCGCGCCTTCGCGAAGGCCGCGATCGCGCAGGGCGTGCGCCGCGGCATCGAGGAGCACGGCGACGACTTCGTCTTCGAGGCGACCGAGGTCGCGCCCGACGAGGGCGCGGGCGCGGGCATCGACACCGAGGCTCCCGAGCTCACCGAGTGGTGGGACACCGCGACCGGCCAGATGCCGATCGTGCCGCAGGCCACGACGGCGAGCGACGTCACGCGCACGCTCGAGCCGGGCCGGATCCAGCCGCGCGGCCCGGCGGATCCGCACCACTCCGCGTCGGGCGAGGCCTCGCTCACGGTCGGCGAGGAGCGCTGGACGCGCCGCGAGCGCCGAGAGCGGGAGGCGGCCGAGGCCGCCGCGGAGACGGCCGCGGACGAGCGGCCCGGCGACGAGGGGCCGGACGCCGACGGCGACGGCCGCCCAACGGGCGCCTGACGAGACGCCGCGTGAGGGGCGCCGGGGGAGACCCCGGCGCCCCTCACGCTATGCGCGCAGGGCGTCGACGAGCGCGCCGAGGCTCGACGCCATGTCGGCGGACGGGTCGAGCAGCCACTGCGTCTGCAGCCCGTCGGCGGCGGCGATGAGCGCGGCGGCGGCGCGATCCGGGTCGAGATCGGCGCGGATCGCACCGTCCTCCTGCCCGCGCCGTAGCGCCTCGGCGCTCGCCTCGGTGAGGCGGCGGAAACGCTCGGCGAAGTAGGTGTGCGCGGGGTGGTCGGGATCCGCCGCCTCCGCGCTGAGCTGCGTGTACAGCCGCACGAGGCCGGGGACCGTGGCGTTGTGCGCGACGACGCGCAGGAGGCCGTCGAGGGGATCGTCCTGATACGCGACGGTGTCGACCTCGTCGCGCTTGCGGAGGACCGCTGTGAACAGCTCGTCCTTGCTGCCGAAGTAGTGCAGGAGGCCCGCCTGGCTGAGGCCGACGGCGTCCGCGATCTCGCGCACCGAGGCGCCGCGGTATCCGTGCGTGGCGATGACGTCGAGCGCGGTCGTGAGAATCTCCTCGCGCTTGGCGATGCCCTTCGCGTATGCGCCTCGTTGTGCCATCCCTCGATTAAAGCCGACCGGGGCTTGAGATTCAAAGCCTAACGACATACGGTTTTCGAGAACCCCACCCGACCCGATGGAGAGTCATGTCTACGAACGATTTCCCTGACGTCTCGCAGCTCACGCTGGAGGAGAAGGCCGCCCTCACGAGCGGACTCGACTTCTGGCGGCTGAAGGCCGTCGAGCGCCTGAACGTCCCGAGCATCATGGTGACGGACGGCCCGCACGGCCTCCGCAAGCAGGCGGGCGAGAGCGACCACCTCGGCCTCAACGAGAGCGTTCCGGCGACGTGCTTCCCGCCGGCCGTCGGCCTCGGCGCGTCCTGGGATCCGGAGCTCGCCGCCCGCGTCGGCGCCGCGATCGGCCGCGAGGCCGCGATCGAGGACGTCGCGGTCGTCCTCGGCCCGGGCGTGAACATCAAGCGCTCCGTCCTCTGCGGGCGCAACTTCGAGTACTTCTCCGAGGATCCGATCCTCGCCTCCGACATGGGCTCCGGGGTCGTGCGCGGCATCCAGAGCCAGGGCGTCGGCACGTCGCTCAAGCACTTCGCGGCGAACAACCAGGAGACCGACCGGATGCGCGTGTCCAGCGACGTGGACCCGCGCCCGCTGCGCGAGATCTACCTGCGCGCGTTCCAGGGCGTCGTCGAGGACGAGCAGCCCTGGACGGTGATGTGCTCGTACAACCGCGTCAACGGGGTCTACGCGTCGGAGGATCCGTTCCTCCTCACTCAGGTCCTGCGCGAGGAGTGGGGCTTCGAGGGCCTCGTCGTCTCCGACTGGGGCGCCTCGAACGTGCGCACCGCGGGGATCCGCGCGGGCATGGACCTCGAGATGCCGTCCTCGGGCGGGATGACGGACCGCCAGCTCGTCGACGCCGTCCGCAACGGATCGCTCGACGAGGCCGCCCTCGACCGCAGCGCGGCGCGCGTGCTTCAGCTGATCCGTCGCGCCACCGAGCGCGCGGCGGTCGCCGGCGCGCTCGACGTCGACGCCCACCACGCGCTCGCGCGCGAGGCCGCGGCGCGCTCGATCGTCCTCCTCAAGAACGACGACCAGACTCTGCCGCTTCAGCCCTCCCAGAAGATCGCCGTCATCGGCGAGTTCGCCGAGAAGCCGCGCTTCCAGGGCGGCGGCTCCAGCCACATCAACCCGACCCGCGTCGACGTCGCGCTCGACAGCATCCGCCAGGTCGCCGCTGACGTGACCTATGCCGCCGGGTACGTGCTGCCCGAGGCGCCCGAGGGCATCGGCATGAGCGGCCGCAAGGCCGAGAAGCCGGCCGAGGACGTGCTCGCGGGCCTGCGCGCCGAGGCGGCCGAGAAGGCCGCGGCCGCCGACGTGGCGGTCGTCTTCCTCGGCCTGCCGGACGAGGACGAGTCGGAGGGCTTCGACCGCACGCACATCGAGCTCCCGGCCGAGCAGCTGGCGCTGCTCGACGCGGTGGCCGAGGCGAACCCCCGCGTGGTGGTCGTGCTCTCCAACGGCGGCGTCGTGGCGCTGCCGTTCGCCGACCGCGTGCCCGCGATCCTCGAGACGTGGCTCCTCGGCCAGGCGGGCGGCGCCGGAACGGCCGACGTGCTCTTCGGCGAGGTGAACCCGTCGGGCCGTCTCGCGGAGACCTTCCCGTTCCGCATCGAGGACACCCCCGCGTTCACCTCGTTCCCGGGCCAGCACCAGCACGTCCGCTACGGCGAGGGCATCTACGTCGGGTACCGCTGGTACGACGCCCGCGCGATCGACGTCGCGTTCCCCTTCGGGCACGGCCTGTCCTACACGACGTTCTCCTACGGCGAGCCCACGGTGACCGCGACCGAGGACGGCGGCCTCGCCGTCGCGCTCGACGTGACGAACACCGGATCCGTCGCCGGCCGCGAGGTCGTGCAGGCGTACGTGTCGGTCCCGGGGACGACGGTGGAACGCGCCCCGCGCGAGCTCAAGGCGTTCCAGAGCGTCGAGCTCGCCGCGGGCGAGACGGCCCGCGTCGAGCTGGCGATCCGCCGCCGCGACCTCGCCTACTGGGAGACCCGCACGGACGCGTGGGTGGTCGAGCCCGGCACCTACCGCGTCGAGGTGGGCGCGTCGAGCCGCGACCTGCGCGGCGCGGCCGAGACCGAGCTGGCGGGCGACGAGCTGGTCATCCCGGTCACGCGCGACTCCTCGATCGGCGACGTCTTCGCGCACCCGGCCGCCGCGCCCGTCGCGCGCGAGCTGTTCGCCGGATCTCCGTTCGGCGAGATGATGCTCATCGACGGCGAGCCCTCCGCGATGGGCGAGGCCATGCCGCTCGGGCGCCTCGTGAGCTTCGGCATGCCCGCCGAAACCGTCGAGAAGATCCTCGCCGCGGGTAAGTAACCCCGCCCCAGTGCGCCCCGCCCTCCGCTCGGAGGGCGGGGCGCGCTGGCGTCCGCTGGGATCGCGCATATGCACCTCACCCGGCCCCGCGGCGTGCGTGTGCGCGACCTGGCTGCGCCCGCCCCCGCTCGTATCGCGCGTATGCACCGTCCCGCCCGGTTGAACATGCATATGCGCGACCTGGCCGTCCCCGCCGCCGTTCGTATCGCGCGTATGCATCTCGCCCCGGCCCCGCGGCGTGCATTTGAGCGACGTGGCCGCCCCTGCACCCGCTGGGATCGCCCATATGCATCTCATCCCGGCCCCAAGACGTGCATATGCGCGACCTGGCCGCGCCCGCCCCGGTCCGTATCGCGCATAAGCACCGTCCCGCGCCGCTTCGGCGTGCATATGCGCGACCTGGCCGTCCCCGCCGCCGTTCGTATCGCGCATATGCATCTCGCCCCGGCCCCGCGGCGTGCAATTGCGCGACGTGGCCGCCCGCGCCCTCGTTCGGATCGCGCGTATGCACCGTCCCCGTGCCGGTTGAACGTGCATATGCGCGACCTGGCCGCCCCTGCACCCGCTGGGATCGCCCATATGCATCTCGCCTCGGCGCAGCGGCGTGCGTATGAGCGACGTGGCCGCCCCTGCATCCGCTGGGATCGCCCATATGCATCTCGCCTCGGCACAGCGGCGTGCATATGAGCGACGTGGCTGCCCCCGTATCCGCTGGAATCGCCCGTATGCACCTCATCCCGGCCCGGCGGCGTGCGTGTGCGCGACTTGGCCGCGCCCGCCGCCGTTCGTATCGCGCGTATGCACCGTCCCGCGCCGCTTCGACGTGCATTTGAGCGACCTGGCTTGCCCGCGCGCGGTTCGGATCGCCCATGTGCACCTCACCCCGGCGCAGCGGCGTGCATGTGCGCGACCTGCCCGCGCACGCCCCCGCGCCCCAGCTACACGCCGGGCGCGTGCCGTTCTCGGAGCGCGGCGCGGACCCGGTCGGCGAGCCGGCCGGGGCGGGCGACGAGCTCCGCGGTGACCTGCAGCACGAGCCACCGCTCCGCGCGGAGGCGCTCGACCCGCTCCACGTCGTGCGCGAACTGCGCGGCGTGGAGCGCACCGTGGTACTCGATCGCGAACTTCCAGGCCGGGTACGCCATATCGAGGCAGGCGAGAAACGCGCCGTCGCTCGCATAGATGTCGACGTTCAACTCCGGCTCCGGGAGCCCCGCGCTCACGAGCAGGTAGCGCGTCAGCGATTCGCGCGGCGACCAGGAGTCGACGCGGATGTGCGCGAGCGCCTCTCGAAGGCGCGCGGCGCCGACCCGGCGGCCCACGTCGAGGGCGGATTCGAGCTGCGCGGGCGTGGTCAGCGGCGCCCGGCCGGGCGTGGGGCGGCGGTGGCCGGCGCGCCAGACGCGGCAGAAGTAGTCACCGACGGCGACAAGATCGGCGACGCCGAGGTGCCCGAGCATGGCCCAGGTGGAGGCGGGGGACGTCGCCGGAAGTCCGTCGACGTCGCGGAGCGTCGCCCATCCCGCGCGCACGCGATGCCCCCGCACGCCGCGTCCGCGCGGGACGGCGCCGTCGCCGAAAACCGCGACATCCAGGTCGGATCCGTGGAGCGGAACGGGCGCGCCCCAGAGTGCGGCGGCGGATCCGTGGCTGATGAACCGATCCGCTCCCAGGAGCGGCGCGTAGGCGTGGGCGAGCCGCGCGACGCGTGCCGTCGCCGGATCCGGATCCGGATCCGCGGGCGCGACGGCCGCAGGCGCCAGCGCGCGGACGCCGTGGAATGGGCGGGCGAGGTCGGATCCGCGGAGCCGTCCCCGACCGACCCCCTCGGCCCGCGCGGAGCCGACGTGGAACGCCTCGGGGAGGTCGGGCGGGAGCGGAAGGCGCGGCGTCATACCCACACGGTGCCACTGAGCCCCAACCCTGCGCGGAGTTATCCACAGGGTCGGATCCGACCGCGAGGGTCAGCGCGTCATGCGCTCCAGAAGCTCGCGATAGCGCTCGCGCGTCTGGTCCACGATGTGCGCCGGCAGCTCGGGCGGCGTGCCCGTCTTGTCCCAGTTCGCGGCGAGCCAGTCGCGCACGATCTGCTTGTCAAAGCTCGCCATGCGTTCGGCGGGCGTCGCGCCGTTCTCCCACGCGGCGAGATCCCAGTAGCGCGAGGAGTCGCTCGTGAGCACCTCGTCGGCGAGGCGCAGGACGCCATCGGCGTCGGTGCCGAACTCGAACTTCGTGTCGGCGAGGATGAGGCCGCGCGCCTCGGCGGCGCGGGCGGCACGCGCGTAGATCGCGAGGGAGGCGTCGCGCAGCTCGGCCGCGCGTGCCTCGCCCACGAGCTCGGCCGACTTCTCGAAGGAGATGTTCTCGTCGTGCTCGCCGAGCGGCGCCTTGTACGCGGGGGTGTAGATCGGCTCGGGAAGCCGGTCGCCGTTGTGGAGCCCCTCGGGCAGCGGCAGGCCGCACACTGTCCCCGATGCCTGATACTCGGCCCACCCGGATCCGGTCAGGTACCCGCGCACGACGCACTCGATCGGCAGCATGTCGAGCGATTGGACGACCATCGCGCGGTCGGCAACGCCGGCCGGCGCGCTCTCGCCCGTGAGGTGGTTCGGGACGGCGGGGCCGCCGTCCGCGCCCGCGAGCTGATCGAACCACCAGGCGCTCAGCGTCGTCAGCAGCGCCCCCTTGCCCGCGATGCCGGGCTCCAGGACGTGATCGAACGCGCTCACCCGGTCGCTCGCGACGACGAGCATCCGGCCGTCCGCGCCGCCCTCGGGTGCGTACAGGTCGCGGACCTTCCCCGAATAGACGTGCTTCCAGCCGGTGATCTCGGGCGCGCTGCTCATGCGTCCATTATGGCGGGCACCCCCGACATCCCGTTGCGGCGGGCGGCGCGCAGGGATCCCGGCGCGGGGCGCGGGCGGATCCACACACAGCGACCGCGTCGTCTCCCGCGAACGAGAGGCGGATCCCGGAACGGGGGTCGCACCGCGCGGACCTCGTGCGGCAGTTATCCACAGGTCGAAATCGGGGGTGGACACGCCCGAGCACGGGCCGGATAGCGTCCCCGCATGACCACTCCCACCACTCCCACCCGGCCGCCCGACATGTCGTGGCTGCAGGCCGCCGTCTACTGGTTCGTCGGATTCCCGCTCGGCCCCATGGCCCTCATCGTCGCGCCCGAGCTCGTCCTCGGCATCGTGGGCGCCGGGATCTTCTTCCTGCCCGTCATCTGGGTCATGTCGCTCGGCGCGACCATCGGTGCGGCCATCCTGCTCCGCCTGGCGCTGCCGCCGTTCCGCACGCGGGTGGGGTTCGCGAGCCTGCTCGCCGTCGGCGGCGCGCTTGCGCTGATCGCCTTCGTCGCGCTCGAGGGCAGCGCCGGCGACATGCTCGCGCTCATCGCGGTCGTCCTCGTCGTCTGGTCGTTCGGGGCGGCGCTCGTCTCGCTCGCCGTCCCGGTCGCGACGGCGTTTCTCCACCGCCGCCGCGCGCGGCGCGCGGGGGAGGGCGGCCCGACGCAGCGGCCCGATGCCGGGCCGGCGCCGGGCGCGGCGTGAACTGTGTCCGTCGTCCGTCGTCCGTCGTCCGTCGCCCGGCGGTCGCGAGGCGCTGCGTGAACCGCGCGCGTCACCCGCGCAGTCGCGAGGCGCTGCGTGAACCGCGCGCGTCACCCGGGTCGTCGCGGAGCCCAGCCTGAACGGTGCTCGCCGCGCGGTCCGTCACCCGCGCAGTCGCGAGGCGCTGCCTGAACCGCGCTCGTCGCCCGGGCCGGCGCCGGGCGCAGCGTGAACCGCGCCCGCCGCCCGGGGCGCCCCCGAGCCGCGCCGGCCGCGCGGCCTACGCGACGGCCGCGGCGATGTCCGTACGGAAGTGGGCGCCCTCGAGGCGGATCCGGCCCATCGCCTCGTACGCGCGGCTCCGGGCCTCCGCGAAGGTCGCGCCCGTCGCGACGACGTTCAGAACGCGCCCGCCCGTGGCGATCAGCGCGTCTCCCTGCCGAGCCGTCGCGGCGTGCGCGATATGCACGCCCTCGACCGCCTCGGCCTCCTCGAGCCCCTCGATCGCGCGGCCCGTGCGGGGCGAGGCCGGATACCCCTCGCTCGCGAGCACGACGGTCACGGCCGCTTCGTCGCGGAACTCCGGATCCGGCTGCTCCTCGAGCGTGCCGTCGGCCGCCGCCATGAGGAGCGTCGACAGCGGCGTGGCGAGCCGCGGCAGGACGATCTGGGTCTCGGGGTCGCCGAACCGGGCGTTGAACTCGATGACGCGCACGCCCGCGGGCGTGAGGATGAGCCCCGCGTACAGCAGGCCGATGAACGGCGACCCGTCGCGGTCGAGCTCGCGGACGACCGGCAGCGCGACCGTGTCTGTGACCTCCTGGACGAAGGCCTCAATGCTCCCGAAGCGCTCGCCGAGCCAGGTGAGCGGGGAGTACGCGCCCATGCCGCCCGTGTTGGGCCCGGCGTCGCCTTCGAGCGCACGCTTGAAGTCCTGCGCCGGGGCGAGCGCGCGCACGGTGTCGCCGTCGCTGAGGAAGAACAGCGAGACCTCGGGGCCCGTGAGGAACTCCTCGACGAGCACGGATCCCTGGGGCAGGTACTCCGCCGCGTGGGCGAGGGCCGCGTCGCGGTCCTCCGTGACGATGACGCCCTTCCCGGCGGCGAGGCCGTCGGCCTTGACGACGTAGGGGGCGCCGAAGTCGTCGAGCGCGGCGGCGACGTCCGCGGCCGTGCGCGCATGCACGGCCCGGCCGGTCGGCACGCCGGCCTGCTCCATGATCCGCTTCGCAAACGCCTTGGATCCCTCGAGCTGCGCGGCGCGCTTGCCGGGCCCGAACACGGGGATCCCGTGCGCGCGGAGCTCGTCCGCGACGCCCGCGACCAGCGGCGCCTCGGGCCCGACGACGACGAGGTCGACGGCCTCGGCCTTCGCGAACTGCGTCACGCCCTGCGGGTCGAGCATGTCGACCTCAACGATGCGCGCGTCGCGGGCGATCCCCGCGTTGCCCGGGGCCGCGAGGAGCTCGTGGTGCTCGGGCTCGGACGCGAGGGCGAGGACGATGGCGTGCTCTCGGGCACCGGAGCCCAGGACGAGGATCTTCACGCCTCCAGGGTAGGGCGCCCGGGCCGCGGCGTCGATTCGCGCCATCCGCCCGCGGGCCCGCGGGGCGACGGGCGACGGGCGACGGGGCAGGATGGCGTCATGCCCCGAAAGATCGACATGGCGACCGGCCGCGCCGCGCTGGACGTCGTCGCCGCCCAGGACGCCCCCGCCCGCACGGACCTCGCGACGGCCGTGCGCTATCTCCTCCAGCTGCTGGAGGAGCGCGCCCCCGGAAAGAGCGTCGAGGTGCGCGTGCCCCCGTTCGGCGCCGTGCAGGTCGTGGACGGCCCGGCGCACACCCGGGGCACGCCGCCGAACGTCGTGGAGACGGATCCGGCCACCTGGGTGGCGCTCGCGACGGGCCGCGAGACCTGGGCCGCGGCCTGGGCCGCCGGGCGCATCTCCGCGTCCGGCACGCGTGCCGACATTTCGCACCTGCTTCCCGTCAGGTGGTGAGGGAATGCCCCGACCCCTCCCAGCATTCCGGTGATTGAATGAAGCCATGGCTGGGATCCACGATGCACGCCCCGACAGCGAGGTCGATCCGAACGTGCGCGCGCCCCGCGTGACGCACACGCCGCAGTCGCGAGTGGGCGTGCGGCGATCCCCCAAGTACGGCGTCTTCACGGCGCTCGGCGTGGCGCTGGGGATCCTCGCCGCCGTGATCCTCGCGACCGCCTTCGACGGTACGACGGAGCAGAGCCCGTTCACCGAGGTCTCCTACTCGCAGACGCAGGCGTTTGGGTTCATCCTCCTGTGGTGCGTCCCGGCCGGCATCGCGCTCATGATGATCGTGGCGCTGATCCTCGATCGGATCGCGTCGCGCCACGTCCGGCAGGCGACCGTCACGGTCGACATGGTCGACGAGGGCTGACCCGCCGAGCCACTACCCTGGTAGTCGTGACAGACCCCACCTCGCCCGCTGAGGCGCACCGGTCCACCTATTCCGAGGCCGGCGTCGACACGGCGGCTGGCGACCGCGCCGTCGAGCTGATGAAGTCGTCCGTGCGCGCGACGCACGGCCCCGAGGTCCTCGGCGGCGTCGGCGGATTCGCGGGCATGTTCGATGCCAGCGTCCTGACGGCGTACCGCCGCCCCCTCCTCGCCTCCAGCACGGACGGCGTCGGCACGAAGGTCGCGATCGCGCAGGCCATCGACAAGCACGACACGATCGGTCAGGACCTCGTCGGCATGGTCGTCGACGACATCGTGGTCGTCGGCGCGAAGCCGCTGTTCATGACGGACTACATCGCGTGCGGCAAGGTCGTGCCGGAGCGCATCGCCGACATCGTGCGCGGCATCGCGGACGCGTGCGCCGCGACGGGCACGGCGCTCGTGGGCGGCGAGACAGCCGAGCACCCCGGACTTCTCGGGCCGGACGACTACGACGTGGCCGGCGCGGCGACGGGCGTCGTCGAGGCCGACGCGATGCTCGGCGCCCACCTCGTGCAGCCCGGCGACGCGGTCCTCGCCCTCGCCTCGAGCGGCCTGCACTCGAATGGCTTCTCGCTCGTGCGCCACATCCTGCGCGAGGCGGGGATCGGCTACGCCGACCGCGCCGCCGACCTCAGCGCGACCTGGGGCGAGGCGCTCCTCGAGCCGACCCGCCTCTACACCGCGCCGCTCCTGTCGCTCGCGGATGAGCTGGGATCCGGCCTGCATTCCCTGAGCCACGTCACCGGAGGCGGCATCGCCGCGAACCTCGCGCGCGTGCTGCCGAAGGGCACCTGGGCCGAGGTCGATCGCGCCACGTGGTCGCCGAGCCCGGTGTTCCGGGTGCTGAACGACATCGCGGGGACCTCCCTGGTCTCGAGCGAGGGTACGTGGAACCTCGGCATCGGCTTCTTCGCGGTCGTGGCACCCGAGGCCGTCGACCGCGCGACGGCGGCGCTCGCGGCGAGCGGGATCGACGCCTGGCAGGCGGCGGTCGTGCGGTCGGGCGATGCGCCCGCGGGCGATTTCGAGCAGGGCGCCAAGGGGGTCGACGGCGGCGCCGTCCGCCTCGTCGGCGCGTACGCGGACGGAGCGAAGTAACCCCCTTATGTGCGGCATCGTCGGAATGGTCGGTCGCGGCCATGTGAACCAGGACATCTACGACGCGCTGCTCCTCCTGCAGCACCGGGGCCAGGACGCCACGGGGATCGCCACGACCGAGGCGAACGGCGTCATGCACATGGCGAAGAACAAGGGCATGGTGCGCGAGGCCTTCCGCACGCGCGACATGCGTTCGCTCCTCGGCAACGTCGGTCTCGGCCACGTGCGCTACGCCACGAAGGGCACCGCCTCGAGCGAGGAGGAGGCCCAGCCCTTCTATGTCAACGCGCCCTACGGCATCACGCTCATCCACAACGGCAACCTCACGAACACCCGCGAGCTCGCCCTCGACATGGAGCGGCGCGACCGGCGCCACCTGAACTCGTCGAGCGACACCGAGCTCCTGCTCAACGTGCTCGCGAGCGAGCTGCAGGCGACGACGAGCCCCGTCGACCTCGACGCCGACCGCATCTTCCAGGCGGTCGCGCGCACGCACCGCCGGATCGAGGGCGCCTACGCCGTGATCGCGTTCATCGCGGGATACGGCCTGCTCGCGTTCCGGGATCCGTTCGGGATCCGCCCGCTCATCCTCGGGCGCCGCGACGGCGAGGGTGGCGACGAGTGGGTCGTCACGAGCGAGTCCCTCGTGCTCGAGAACGCCGACTACGAGGTCGTGCGCGAGATCGCGCCGGGCGAGGCCGTGTTCATCGCAAACGACGGCGAGATGTTCAGCCAGCAGTGCGCGGAGGATCCGCAGCTGGCGCCCTGCTCTTTCGAGTACGTCTATCTCGCGCGACCGGACTCGGTGATGAACGGCGTGAGCATCTACGAGTCGCGCCTGCGGATGGGGGAGAAGCTCGCGGCGACGATCGCGCGCCACATCCCCGCCGACGAGATCGACGTCGTGATGCCGATCCCCGACTCGGCGCGGCCCGCGGCGATGGAGGTCGCGCGCGTGCTCGGCATCGAGTACCGCGAGGGGTTCTACAAGAACCGCTACGTCGGCCGGACGTTCATCATGCCGGGCCAGGCCGCGCGCAAAAAGAGCGTGCGCCAGAAGCTGAACACGATGTCGATGGAATTCCGCGGCAAGAAGGTGCTGCTCATCGACGACTCGATCGTGCGCGGAACCACCAGCCGGCAGATCATCCAGATGGCCCGCGATGCGGGCGCGGCGAGCGTGTCGTTCGCCTCGGCGGCGCCGCCCGTGCGATTCCCGCACGTGTACGGCATCAACATGCCGTCGGCGACGGAGCTCATCGCGCACGGCCGGACGATTCCCGAGGTCCGCGACGAGCTCGGCGCCGACCACCTCGTGTACCAGGAGATCGACGACCTCAAGGAGGCCATCGTCGAGGGGTGCGCGGCCGGCGGCACGGTGCTCGACGACCTCGACATGAGCTGCTTCGACGGGCGCTACGTGACCGGAACGGTCTCGCCCGAGTACCTCGAGTGGGTCGCCGAGACCCAGGGCTCGTGACGGCGGCGGGCGGCGGCGCATGACGGATCCGCACCAGGACAAGCCCGACGGCCCCGACCTCGAACGCGTCGTCGGCGGGCGCGTGCGCCACTATCGGCTGCTCGCGGGGATGACGGCCGCGGAGCTCGCGGCGACCTCCGGCGTGTCCGCGGCCATGGTCTCGCGCATCGAGTCGGCCTCGACCTCCCCATCGCTCGGTACGATCTCGCGCCTCGCGGGGGCGCTCGGCGTCGCGGTGGACGCGCTGTTTCGGTCGAGCGGCGCGTCCTACCAGGCGGTCGTCGTCAAGAACGGTCAGGGCGTCGAGTCGGTGCGCGCCGGGTCCAAGCTCGGGCACCGCTACGAGAGCCTCGGGAACGTCCTGCCGACGGGCGGATCCTCGCTGGAGCCCGTGATCGTCGAGCTGAACCCGGAGCTGGACGACCTGCCGATGTACGAGCACGTCGGCGCCGAGTTCCTGCTCATGCTCACCGGCGCGATGCGGTTCGCGCACGGCGAGGACGAGTACGTCCTCCGCGCGGGCGACTCGATCCTCCTTGACGCCGCGGCGCCGCACGGCCCGGTCGAGACCGTCGAGCACCCGGCCCGCTTCCTGTCGATCAACCCGACCGCCACCTAGCCCCGGTCGGGCGTGTCACGAGCCCGTAACACAAGCGGTTTAACCTCAGGCAAGACATTGCCTATCTGGCAACATTGTGCGAGTTCCGCACTCGCCGATCCGGGAGCCCCATGCCGACCACCTCACTCGACCGCGTCGCCCTCTGGGACGGCGAGCACGCCCTGCCCGCGGGCCGGATCTCCTGGGACGGGGACCGGATCACGGAGGTCGCGTCAGAGACTTCGGCCGAGACGCCGCGGTACGCCGTCATCCCCGGGCTCATCGACACGCACGTGCACCTCGGCGGGTACGCCGGCCCCGGGCGCGAGCAGTGGAACTCCGCGTGGTCGCTCGTCACCCCCGACGTCGAGCGCGTCTTCCACATCGCCGCGCAGGCCCAGCGCGCCATGCGCGCGGGCGTGACGACGGTCCGCGACCTGGCGGGCGACGCGCTCCAGCTCGCCGTCGCGCGGGTGTTCGAGGACGGCGTCCAGGTCGGCCCGCGCGTGCGCGTGCACGGCCAGGTCGGCATGACGGCGGGGCACGGCGACCTGTTCACGCCGCCGCACTACCCGCACCGCGCCCCCACCGCCGACAGCCCGGACGCGTGCCGCCGCCTCGTGCGCGAGTGGGCCAGGCAGGGCGCGCACGGCATCAAGATCTACGCCTCGGGCGGCGTCCTGTCGATGGGCGACAGGGTCGGTTGGCGCAACCAGACCGACGACGAGATCCGAGCGACGGTCGACGAGGCGCACGCCCTGGCGATGCCGGTGGCCGCGCACAGCCACGACAACGTCAGCGCGCGCCGCGCGCTCGAGCTCGGCGTCGACTCGATCGAGCACGGCACGGGCCTCGACGCCTCGCTGTGGCCCGTCGTCCTCGAGCGCGACATCCCCGTCGCGCCCACGCTCCTCATCAACGACCGCCTGGCCGACGGCACGATCGACGTGGGCGACGAGGCCCGCGGCAAGGCCCAGGCCGTCGTCGAGGAGCGCGACGCGAACTTCGCTGGCGCCTCCGCCGCGGGCGTGCGCTTCGTGCTCGGCACCGACGCGAACGGCGTCATGGTTGCGTTCGGCGACCAGCACGAGGAGGTGCGCCTCATGGCGCGCTCCTTCGGCTGGGACGCCCAGCGGGCGCTCGTGTCCGCCACGAGCGACGCCGCGCGCGCGATCGGCATGGCCGACCAGATCGGGCGCCTCGCGCCCGGCTACGGGGCCGACTTCGTCGTCCTCGATGGCCGCCCGTGGGAGGACATCTCCCACCTGGACCCCGCCCGGATCGTCGCCGTCGTCTCCCGCGGCCGCGTCGTGTCCGGATCCCTCCCGCGCTAAACCCGTAGCGCCCCACACAGCATCCCCCGTAGCACGCCCCTCGAAAGGCCCCCCCGTGAGCACACTTCGCCCCCGACGCACCGGGCTCGCCCTGACCGCAACGGTCGGGATCGCCGCCCTCCTCGCCGGCTGTTCCTCCGCCGACACCGGCTCCGACACCGCGGACGGCGGCACGCTCGTCTACGCCGTCGAGACCGACCCGACCTGCATCGACCCGCAGCAGCCGACCGTGACCCAGGCGCTGTACATCGGCCGCCAGGTCGTGGACTCCCTCGTGGACCAGGACCCGGAGACCGGCGAGATCGTCCCGTGGCTCGCCGAGGACTTCTCCGCGAACGAGGACCTGACCGCGTTCGACTTCACGCTCCGCGAGGGCGTCACCTTCAGCGACGGATCCGACCTCACGAGCGAGGTCGTGGCGGCGAACTTCGACTCGATCGTCGAGATGGCAGCCGACGGATCCACCGCCTCCCTCGGCGGCGCCTACCTCGCTGGGTACGCGGGCACCGAGATCGTCGACGACCGCACCTTCACGGTCTCCTTCGACGCCCCCAACGCCGCGTTCCTTCAGGGCGCGAGCACCATGAGCCTCGGGATCGTCTCGGAGGACACGACGACGCTCGGCGTCGATGAGCGCTGCCAGGACGGCGTCATCGGAACGGGCCCGTTCGTCTACGACACGTACTCGCCCAACACCGAGGTCACGATGGACCGCCGCGAGGGTTACGACTGGGCGTCGGAGCTGCGCGAGCACACGGGCGACGCGTATCTCGACCGCGTCGAGTTCGCCGTCGTGACCGAGGCCAGCGTCCGCGTCGGCGGGCTGCAGTCGGGCGAGTTCGACATGATCGGCGAGCTGCCCGAGATCGATGAGCCCCGCATCTCCGAGGAGGGCTTCCCGGTCTACGCGAAGGCGAACCCCGGCATCCCGACGAGCCTCATCCCGAACCTCACGAACGAGGTCCTCGCCGACGACGCCGTGCGCGACGCTCTCCGCATCGGCATCGACCGCGCCGAGATCAACGAGACCATGGGCTACGCCGACGGCAACGAGCCGACCAGCGCGCTCTCCAGCGGCACGTCGGGCTACACGAGCCAGGCTGACCTCATGGCGTACGACCCCGAGGAGGCCGCCCGGATCCTCGAGGACGCGGGCTGGGAGCTCGGCGACGACGGGATCCGCGAGAAGGACGGCCAGCGCCTCGAGTTCACCGCGACCGGCTTCTACGAGCAGGAGATGATGGAGCTCATCCAGCTCCAGCTCACGGAGATCGGCGTCGACATGCAGATCAACTTCACGGACGCCGGCGGGTTCTTCGGCGCGATCGCGGAGGGCTCCTACGACGTCCTGTTCGCCGCGCTGACGCGCACGGGGCCGGACGCGCTCGCGACGATGTTCCAGCAGTCGAACTCCTCGCACTGGGCCGTCCTCGACGACGCCGAGCTCGAGGGCGTGCTCGAGGAGCAGGCCTCGGCCGCGAACGACGACGAGCGCCAGGCGCTCCTCGACGAGGCGCAGACGATGATCATCGAGCGCGGGTACCTCTTCCCGATCCTCGAGGTCTACCAGCTGCACGCGTCGCAGCCGGAGGTCTCGGGCTTCGCGTTCGACTCGGCCTCGCGCTTCCACCTGTACGACGTCACGCTCGGCTGACGTGGCGTCCGCAGGTCTCCGGGCGGGTCGCGGCGTCGCCGCGGCCCGCCGCCTCGGGCTGCAGCTGCTGCAGTTCGCGTTCGTCGTGTGGGCCACCTACACGGTGACCTTCCTCCTCATCCGCGTGCTCCCGGGCGATCCCGTCCTCGCGGCGCTCGCGGTGCAGTCGGGCGACGCGACGACGGTGGATCCTGAGCAGCTCGCGCAGCTGCGCGAGGAGGCGGGGCTCGCGGGCGGTCTGTTCGAGCAGTACCTCTCGCAGCTCGCCGGCCTTCTCTCCGGAGACCTCGGCACGTCGCTCGCGACGGGCCGGCCCGTCGGCCAGATGATCGTCGACGTCGTGCCCGGGACCCTGGCGATCGCCGGCCTCGCGCTCGTCATCGGCGTGTCCTTCTCCGTCCTGGTCGGCTTCCTCGCCTACGTCTCGCCGTGGCGCTGGCTCCGCGACCTGCTGATCCAGCTGCCGCCGCTCGGCGTCGCGATCCCCGCCTTCGTGACGGGGCTCGTGCTCATCAGCGTGTTCTCCTTCACGCTCGGCTGGCTGCCCGCCTCGGGCGCGCGCTCCGGGGCGAGCGTGATCCTCCCCGCCGTGACCCTCGCGCTGCCGGTCGGCGCGATCTTCTTCCAGGTCTTCCAGGCCGCCATCCGCGAGGCCGAGGCGAGCGGGTTCGTCTTCACGGCCGACGTCAAGGGCCTCTCGCGCCTCGCAGTCTTTGGCCGTCACATCCTGCCGAACGCCGCCCTGCCGTCGGTGACGAGTATCGGCCTGCTCATCGGGTACCTCGCGGGCGGCACGGCCGTCGTCGAAACGGTGTTCTCGCGCGACGGCATCGGGCGCATCGTCGTCGCCGCCGTGCAGGCGCGCGACGTCAACGTCATCCAGGGCGTCATCATCGTCATCGCCGTGATCTATGCCGCCGCGGCGCTGCTCGTCGACGTGTCCTATCCGCTCCTCGACCCGCGCCTGCGGCCGCGGTCCGGATCCGCGCCCGCCCCGGCTCTCGCCCCCGCGCCCGCGCTCCCCGAGGAAGCCGCCGCGACCTGGCAGGAAGGGGATCCGCGATGATCGCCCGACTCACCCGTCCCGCGTCGCTCGTTGCGCTCGCGATCGTTCTCGTCGCGCTCGTCATGGCGCTGTGGCCGGGCCTCCTGGCCCCCGGGGATCCGCTCGCGGGCGAGCCCGCCGACCGCCTCCTCGCGCCAAGCGCGGCGCACCCCTTCGGCACCGACTCGCTCGGGCGCGACGTGTACACGCGCGTCGTGCACGGGGCGTTCCTGTCGCTTGCGGCCGCGACCTGCGCCGTCGTCGTGGGCGGCGTCGCGGGAACGCTCGTGGGCCTCGTCGCGGGCGCCCTGCGCGGTCGCGTCGGCACCGCGATCGCGTTCGTCGTGATGCGCTTCGTCGACGTCCTCATCGCCGTGCCGGGCATCCTCCTCGCCCTCATCGTCGTCGCCACCCTCGGCTTCGGGCCCTGGAGCATCGCCCTCGGCGTCGGGCTCGGCGCCGCGGGCAGCTTCGCGCGCGTCATGCGCGCGCAGGTGCTCACGGTGCGCGGCACGGAGTATGTCGAGGCCGCCGCGACGCTCGGCGTCCGCCCCCTGGCGACGCTCTTCCGCCACATCCTGCCGAACGCGATCCGCCCCGTCCTGGCGATGGCGGCGCTCGAGGTCGGCACCGCGATCCTGTCGGTCTCGACGATCAGCTTCCTCGGCTTCGGGGTCCAGCCCCCGACGCCCGAGTGGGGCGCGCTCGTGAGCGACGGGCGCGACTACCTCGCCACCGCCTGGTGGCTCACGGTCCTGCCCGGGGCCGTGATCGTCGCCGTCGTGCTCTCGATGACGCGGCTGGCTCGAGTCATCGGAGGAGACCGATGAGCGCGTCGATCCTCAGCGTGCGCGGCCTCGAGGTCGCCTACCGGCGCGGCCGGCACCTGACGGAGGTCGTCCACGGCGTCGACCTCGACGTCTCGCGCGGCGAGGTCGTCGCCCTGGTGGGCGAGTCGGGATCCGGCAAGAGCACGGTCTCGCAGGCCGTCGTGCGGCGCCTCGCCGAGAACGGCCGGATCACGGGCGGATCCGTCACCTTCGGCGGCCGCGACCTCGCGCGCCTGCCCGAGCGGGCGATGCGCGGGATCCGCGGGCGCGGCATCGGCTTCGTGCCGCAGGACCCGAACACCTCCCTCAACCCCGTCATGCGCCTCGGGGAGCAGATCGCCGAGTCCCTGCGCCTGCACCTCGGGATGAACCGGCAGGACGCCGCGCGGCGCGCCGTGGAGATCCTCGGCGACGTGGGGATCCCGGATCCGGAGGCGCGCGCCCGCCAGTACCCGCACGAGCTCTCGGGCGGCATGAAGCAGCGCGTGCTCATCGGGATGGCGTGGGCGTGCGACCCGCAACTGGTGGTCGCCGACGAGCCGACGAGCGCGCTGGACGTGACCGTGCAGCGCCGGATCCTCGACCAGATCTCCGAGCTCGCGTCGGACCGCGGCACGGGCGTCCTGCTCGTCACGCACGATCTCGGCGTCGCGAGCGATCGCGCGGCGCAGACCGTGGTGATGCAGGGCGGGCTCGTCGTGGACCGCGGCGCGACCGCGGAGGTGCTCGGCGCCCCGCGCACGGACTACACGCGCGAGCTCGTCCAGGCGGCGCCCGGCCTCACGAGCGAGCGCCTCCGCCCGCGGACGATCGGCGCGCACGCCGACCGCCAGGAGGGCTTCGCGATCCTCGAGGCGGACGGGCTGGGGAAGTCCTTCGCCCGCGACGGCGCGACGTTCCGCGCGGTGGACGACGTCTCGATCCAGGTGCCGGCGGGGCGCACGGTCGCGCTCGTGGGGGAGTCCGGATCCGGCAAGACGACGACGGCCCGCATGATGGCGCGCATCTCCGGCGTGGACGAGGGGCGCGTGCGCTTCCGGGGGCGCGACGTGTCGCGGATCCGCGGGGCCGAGCTGCGGGAGCTGCGGCGCAGCGTGCAGGTCGTGTACCAGAACCCCTTCGGCAGCCTAGATCCGCGCATGACGGTCGCGCGCCTGATCGCGGAGCCGCTTCGCGCATTCCGCGTCGGCGGATCCGCGGACCGGCGCCGCCGGGTCGCCGAGCTGCTGGACGCCGTGCGCCTGCCGCAGGAGATGGCCACGCGCCTGCCCGGCGAGCTGTCCGGCGGCCAGCGCCAGCGCGTCGCGATCGCGCGGGCGCTCGCGCTGCACCCCGAGGTGATCGTCCTCGACGAGCCGGTCTCGGCCCTGGACGTGTCGGTCCAGACGCAGATCCTGCAGGTCCTCGTCGACCTGCAGGCCGAGCTCGGCCTGAGCTACCTGTTCATCACGCACGACCTCGGCGTGGTCCGCCAGATCGCCGACCACGTCGTCGTCATGCGCGAGGGGCGCGTCGTCGAGCAGGGGCCCGCCGACGAGGTGCTCGCGCGGCCGCAGAGCGCGTACACGCGCGAGCTGCTCGAGGCCGTCCCCGGCGCGGTCGGCTAAACGCGCGGAACCCCGGGCACTCCCGCGAGGGCGCCCGGGGATCCGTCTGCGCGGCGTTACTTCTCGAGCGTCGCGGCGCGGATGATGCCCGTGATGCCGAACACGATGAGCGCGGCGCCGATGAAGATCCACAGCCAGATCGCCGTCATGAGCGGCGAGATGATGACGAAGACGCCGGCGATGATGCTGATGATCGCGAACGCGATCGTCCAGCCCTTGTGCGCCTTCTCGCCGCCGGGCCACGCGCTCTGCGCGCTGCTGAGCGTCGTGAGCGAGACGATGCCGTCCACGATCCACGCGATGCCGAGGAACGTCGTGAAGATGACGGCGAGGATGAGGGTCGTCGAGCCGAGGTTGCCGAACGCCAGGATGCCGGCGGCGAGGAACACGAGGCCGAGCACGATGAGGCCCGCGCGCGTCCAACCCGGCGTGCCCTTCACGAAGATGCCGCTGCCGAGGTTCAGCAGCCCGCCGATGATCGCGTAGACGGCGAGGAGGATCGTGACGGCCTCGGCCGACTTCATGGGCCACACGAGCACCGCGATGCCGAACAGCAGGGAGAGGATGGCCCCGACGAGGATGATGGCGCGCAGGCTGCGGCGCACGCTGAACTCGGGACGAACATCGGTGGACATGCGGCCTCCTAGGCGCGAGTGATGCGGACATCGCCGACACTACCGCGGCCGCGCTCCCACCAATATCCCGCGGGCCGCGCGCCGCCGGGGACGGCCACGCCTGGCGAAACGCGATACATCGTGTTTTAATGGCTCCGAACGAGATATATCTCGATCGGATCCGCCGTAGCGGGGAACAGGGGAGCAGGCGATGGCCGAAGAGAAATGGATCATTCAGCCGGGCGAGACGCGCGTCATCGACGTCGCGGGCGTGACGCGCCTGAAGGCGGCGCTCGTGGGCGGGCAGATCGACATCGTCGGGCACGACGAGGAGCACACGCGCATCGAGGTGCACGGCGTGGCGGCGAAGGAGCTGCGCATCGAGATGTCGGGCGCCGAGCTCGAGATCGACCACCCCCAGCTGCGCTGGGACAACTTCCTCACGACGTTCGGGCGCCTCGGCGCGTCCGGCCCGCGCGCCGAGATCAGCGTCGCGGTGCCCCGGGCCGTCGCGCTCTCGCTCGGCGTCGTGTCCGCGTCCGCCCTCGTGGCGGGGCTCGCGGCGGGCGCGACGATCAACACGGTCTCGGGCGACGTGCTCGTGGACGGCCTGGTGGGGGACCTCCACACGCACGCGGTCTCGGCCGACATCCAGGTGCGTGGCCTTTCGGGGGCGTTCTCCACCGACATGGTCTCGGGCGACGTCGCGGTCGCCGGCGCCGTGACGACGGCCGACGTCAACACGGTCTCCGGCTCCGTGCTCCTCGACGCCGAGGGGGAGCTGCGCGAGGCACAGGTGAACTCCGTGTCCGGATCCACGACGATCCGGCTCGACGACGACTACCCCGCGGCGTACACCGTGCACACGCTCAGCGGGCGGGTGCAGGTCGACGGGTCGTCGCGGTCCCGCAACTACGCGGGCCGCGCGGGCGTGCTCTCGGGCATGTTCGCCGACGTGCGGGTCAACTCCGTCGGCGGCGACGTCTCGGTGCTGCGTCGCGGAGGCGGCGCGCCGCCCGAGCCGGTCGACACCGAGGTGGAGTGGCCGAACCAGGCGGGGGAGCGCGCGTGATGGCGGCCGTGTTCAGCCACGGTGATCTGCGCCTGTACCTGCTGGCCCTCCTCGAGGAGCGCCCCCTGCACGGGTACGGCATCATGCAGGCGCTGTCGGAGCGCACGGGCGGCACCTACACCCCCAGCGCGGGCACGATCTATCCGCGGCTCGCGAAGCTCGAGGAGGAGGGGCTCGTCACGAAGACGCAGGACGGCCGGACGGCCGTCTACGCCATCACCGACGCGGGCCGTGCCGAGGTGAGCGGCCGCGCGGAGGAGATCGCGGGGATCCAGGACGGGCTCTCCGACTCGGTGCGGATCATCGCCGACGGCGTGCGGCAGAACGTGCGCGAGGCGATGAAGAGCCTCCGCGCGGAGCTCGCGGCGGCCGGCGCGGCGCCCGCGGACGACGAGCCCCCGGCGGCGGATCCCCGCGGCGCCGCGCGCGCCCAGCAGGCGCGGGCGGAGGCGGCGCTGTCCACCTTCCGCGCCACCCTCCGCGCGGACCTGCGCACGCACGTCGCCCGCGGCGGGGCGCTCGCCCCTGAGCTCGTCGACGCGCTCCAGCGTGATCTCGACGGGGTCGTCGCCCGGGCCCGCGCCGCGCTCGGCCGCTGAGCGCCCCACGCGGGGGCGTAGGATCGAGGGGAGATGACGACCCCGACCCTGCGCCCCTGGCTGCGGATCGCCGTCTGGGTCGTCGGGTGCGTCGCGTACCTCGCCGCCATCATGTCGCGGACGTCCCTGTCCGCGACCGGCGCGATCGCGAGCGACCGGTTCGACCTGACGAGCGACAACCTCGCGACCTTCGGGATCCTGCAGCTCCTCGTCTACGCGGGCGTGCAGATCCCCGTCGGCATGCTGATCGACCGGCTGGGCGCGCGCGCCGTGCTCCTGTCCGGCCTCGTGATCGTCGCGGGCAGCCAGCTCCTCATCGGCTTCGGCGAGACGTTCGCGGCGCTGCTCGTCGCTCGCGCGTTCGCGGGGCTCGGCGACGCCATGATCTTCCCGTCGGCGGTGCGGCTCACGGCCGTGTCCCTTCGCCCCGCGTGGATCTCGACCGGCACGCAGATGATCGGTGTCGTCGGAAACTTCGGCATGGTCGTCACGGCCACGCCCCTCGTGTGGCTCGTGGCGGCGGCCAGCTGGCCCGCCGGCTACGCCGTCATGGCGGCCTTCACCGGAGTGGTCGCGCTGGCGGCGGGGGCCATCCTCGCCCTGATGGGGCGCGATCCCTCCCGCACGGCGAACGGCGAGAGCCTCGGATCCGTCGTCCGCGGCACGGGCGAGGCCCTGCGCGAGCCCGGGACCTGGCTGGCCTTCACAACCCACCTCATCACGAGCGCCGCGTTCACGGCGTTCGTCGTGACGTGGGGGCCGCTCTTCCTGGAGCACGGGGCGGGGCTCGACGCCGGCGGCGTCGGCGCCTACCTGCTCGTCATCCCGCTCGTGGGGATGGTCGCCGGCCCTGTGTTCGGCCGCGCGACCGCGGGGCGCCCGCGGCTGCGGCGCGCGATCATCGCGGGATCCGTGGTGTTCCAGATCGTGGCGTGGACGATCGCGCTGACCTGGCCGGTGCCGACGCCGCTGCTCGTGCTGGGGATCCTCGCGGTCGCCACCGCGCTCGGCGGCCCCGCGTCGCTGATCGCCTTCGACCTCTCGCGGCACTACGTCCCCGGCCACCTCGCCGCGCGCGCGAACGGCGTGGTGAACAGCGGCGGATTCACCGGCGCGCTCCTCATCATCTGGCTCACGGGCGCCATGCTCACGGCGCAGGGCGCGGTGACGCCCGACGACTACACGATGGCGCTCTTCCGCGTCGCCTACCTGCCGATGCTCGCGATGCTCGCGGTCGGCCTCGTCGTCTTCCTCGTCCTGAGCGCGCGGATCCGCCGCTCCCGCACGTAGGTATCGCGGGCCCGATGGGCGGGCGATACGCCCCACAAACGCGACGCGCGCCGTAGGCGAGGCCTACGGCGCGCAAAGCGAGAACAACGGTGGTCAGACCCTCGCGGGCTCGTCGTCCTCGTCTTCGTCCTGGTACATGTCGGCCCAGCGGTCGACGTACTGGTCGTCGTTGTTATGCGTGAGCTCGCGCTCCAGCGCCGAATAGTCCACGGTGGGACTGAACGACTTCAACTCGCGAGCGAGTTTGGTGTGCTTCGCCTTCTGACGGCCACGCCCCATAACGCGTCGACCCCCTTCAACGTCGATCTGCGGGCGATTGCTCGAACCCTGTGCAGATACAGCTTTCATGGCACCGGTAAATACCCCGGAAAGAGTAGGGTCTAGGATACCACGGGGCCTGAACCGCGGGCTCCACAGGCAGGAGGTACGCGCTCATGTCCGACCCCCAGAACGGCGTCCCCACGCCCGTCGAGGCCCCGCGCGGGGCCGTGATCGCAGCGATCATTCCGGATCAGAGCCCGCGCGTCGTCACGGAGGCGGCGCGCTACGCGAAGCTCCAGGGCGTGCCGCTCGTGATTGCCCACGTCGACGTCACGCGCTTCGTGACCTACGAGGATCCGGACGGCGTGCCGCACACGGCGCCCATCGATATCAACGTCGACGCCGGCGCCGAGGAGCTCGCGGCCGTGACCGAGCAGGTCGCCCGCCACCTGGAGGGATCCGGGGTCGAGTGGTCGACGACGCAGCTCGTCGGCGACCCCGCGCTCGCGCTCAAGCACTTCGCGCAGAAGATCGACGCGCCGCTGATCGTGCTCGGCACGCGCAAGCGCGGCTTCGGCGAGTCGCTTCGCGAGTTCTTCACGGGATCCGTCGCCGCGCGCCTGTCGCACCGCCAGCACCGCCCGCTGCTCGTCGTTCCGGTCGAGGAGCCGGTCGCCGACGACAAGGACATCTGGGAAGAGGACTGAGCGCCGCGCGCCCCGCGATCGACGGGGTCCAGCTCCCCCTCGTCATCGCGGGCGGCGCGCTCGGCGCGCTCGCGCGGCACCTCGTGTTGCTGCCGAGCGGCGGCTCCCTCCTCGTCCTCGTGGCGATCAACATCGGCGGATCCGCCCTCCTCGGCCTCGCGACCGGGGCTCTGGGCGGCCGCGGCCGGTGGCGCGCCTTCTGCGGGACGGGCGTGCTCGGCGGGTTCACGTCGTACAGCGCGCTGGCCCCGTTCCTGGGCGCGCTGCCGCTCGCGGGCGCCTGGTCCGTCGCGGCGTACGCGGGGCTCGCGCTCGCCTCGCTCGCGGCGGTCGGCGCGGCCCTCGGCGGGCTCGCGGCGGGGTCCGCGTGGGCGCGCGGGAGGAGGGCGTGATGCTCGCGCTGGCGATCGCGGCGGCGGGCGGCCTCGGCGCCGGCCTGCGCTGGGCCGCCGACGTCGCGCTCTGGCGCTGGCGGGCCGGCGGGTTTCCCTGGCCGATCTTTCTCGTGAACGTGTGCGGATCCCTCGCCCTCGCCTTCCTCGCGGGCGCCGCGGGGCGCCTGATCGCGCCCGACGCCCTGGCGATCGTCGGCACGGGCCTGCTGGGAGGGCTCACGACCTTCAGCACGGTCTCCGTCGACGCGGCCCAGATGTGGCGACAGCGGCGGTATCGGGCCGCCCTGGGGAACGCGCTGGGCACGCTCGCCGCCTGCGGCCTGGCGGGGGCGGTCGGCTTCGCCGCCGGCGCCGCGCTCCTCTGGGCGAGAACCGGGGGATAACCCGCTGGCGCGACGCGCGCGCTGTGGAACACTGGGTGAGCTGGATACATCCGTGTATCGGATCCGTGTCCGGCGTCATCCGCGCCGCCGCACCCCCGGGGATCCCTCTGTGTCGAATCTTGCCGTTCTCAGCCTGAAGAACCGCGCCCTCATCGCGCTGATCACGATCTGCGCCGCCATCTTTGGTGGCGTCTCCCTCACGAGCCTCAAGCAGGAGCTGATCCCCGCGGTCGAGCTCCCGGCGCTCGTCGTGACCGCCGCGTACCCGGGCGCCTCGCCGGACGTCGTCGAGGCCGACGTCGCCACGCCGATCGAGGAGGCGATCCAGGCGGTGCCCGGGCTCGACTCGACGAGCGCGACGAGCTCGACGAACATGGCGGTCGTCCAGGCGATGTTCGACTACGGCACCGACATGGCGACCGCCGAGCAGAAGATGCAGCAGGCCATCAGCCGCATCTCGGGACAGCTGCCGGCCGACGTGGATCCGCAGGTCGTGGCGATCTCGCTCGACGAGCTCCCCGTCATCCAGGTGGCCGTGTCGGGCTTCGACGACCAGGCGACCGTCGAGGATCAGCTCGACGCGATCGCGATCCCCGCGATCGAGGACGTGGACGGCGTGAGCTCGGCGTCGGTCGTTGGCGCGACGGGCGAGCGCGTGACGATCACCCCGGACGCCGAGGCGCTGCAGGCCGCGGGACTCACGCGGCAGGCGATCACGGACGCTCTGGAACAGAACGGCACGCTCTTCCCCGGCGGCGAGATTACCGAGAACGGCGAGACGCTCACGGTCCAGACCGGCGTGAAGCTGACCTCGCTCGACGACCTGCGCGCCCTGCCGCTCATCTCGAGCGCGGAGCCGCAGGTGGATCCGCTCACGGGCGCCGTCACGGCCCCGGAGGCCTACACGCTCGACGACGTCGCGTCGGTCGAGCGCGAGGACGACCCCGTGTCCTCGATCTCGCGGGTGGACGGCGAGGACGCCATCACGATCTCCGTGACGAAGCTGCCGGACGGCAACACCGTCGAGGTGTCGGACGGCGTGCTCGCGGCGCTCGACGAGCTCGGCGACCAGATTCCGGGCGCGGAGTTCACGGTCGTCTTCGACCAGGCGCCGTTCATCACGCAGTCGATCGAGACGCTCGCCGTCGAGGGCGTGCTCGGGCTCGTCTTCGCGGTCCTCGTGATCCTCGTCTTCCTCCTGTCGATCCGCTCGACGCTCGTGACGGCGATCTCGATCCCCACGAGCGTGTTGATCGCGTTCGTCGGGATGCAGGCCTTCGGGTACTCGCTCAACATGCTGACCCTCGGCGCGCTGACGATCTCGATCGGCCGCGTCGTCGACGACTCGATCGTCGTGATCGAAAACATCAAGCGACATTACGTCGAGGGCGCGGATAAGGGAGACGCGATCCGGCTCGCCGTGCGCGAGGTCGCGGGCGCGATCACGGCGTCGACGGTCACCACGGTCGCCGTCTTCCTCCCGATCGCGTTCGTCGGCGACATGGTCGGAGAACTCTTCCGCCCGTTCGCCATGACGGTCACGATCGCCATGCTCGCATCGCTGCTCGTCGCGCTGACGATCGTCCCGGTGCTCGCGTACTGGTTCATGCGGCCGGGGAAGCCGCTGCTCGACGACAACGGCGAGCGCATCGACCCGGAGCACCCGGACGCGCCCCCGTCGCGCCTGCAGAAGGCCTACGCGCCGATCCTGTCGTGGACGATGAAGCACTCGTGGGTCACGCTCGGGCTCGCCGTCGTCGTCATGGTGGCGACGGTCGCGATGGCGCCGCTCATGAAGATCAACTTCCTCGGCGACTCGGGCCAGAACTCGTTCACGATCACGCAGGACGTCGGCGACACGGCGAGCCTCGAGACCCAGGACGAGGCGGCGCGCCAGGTCGAGGACGCGATCGCGGGCATCGACGGCATCGAGAGCGTGCAGGTGACGATCGGATCCAGCGGCAACTCGCTCATGGCGATGTCCGCGGGCGGCGCGGGTATCACCTATTCGGTCATGACGAACGAGGACGCCGACCAGGCGGCCGTGCAGGCCGACGTCGAGGAGGTCCTCGACGGGCTGGACGGCGCGGGCGAGCTCTCCGTGCAGGCGGCCGAGTCGATGGGCACGTCGAGCGACATCACGGTGCAGGTCGAGGCCGCGAACGACGACGACCTGCGCGCGGCGACCGACGCGCTCGTCGCGGAGCTGGACGGGCGCGACGGCCTCGGGGCCATCTCGAACAACCTGTCGGCGTCGATGCCGTACCTCGCCGTCGAGGTGGACCGCGAGGCCGCTGCGGAGCGGGGGCTCACGGAGGCCGCGGTCGGCGCGATCGTGAACGGCGCCATGCAGTCACAGGAGGCCGGATCCGTCGAGATCGACAACGCCTCCCTCACGATCTACGTCTCGCGCGAGGATCCGCCCGCCACGGCGCGGGAGCTCCGCGAGCTCGAGATCCCGACCGCGACCGGCGTCGTCGAGCTGCAGGACATCGCGACGGTCGAGGAGGCGACGAGCCCGTCGTCCATCACGACGGTCGGCGGCCTGCGCACCGCCACGATCACGATCCCGCCGGCCAGCGACGACCTCAGCGCCGCGACGGTCTCGGTGCAGGCGGCGCTCGATGCGGTCGAGCTGCCGGACGGCGCCACGGCGTCGATCGGGGGCGTGGCGGAGGACCAGGCGGACGCGTTCGCGCAGCTCGGGCTCGCGATGCTCGCCGCGATCCTCATCATCTACATCGTGATGGTCGCGACGTTCAAGTCGCTCCGGCAGCCGCTGCTGCTGCTCGTGTCGGTGCCGTTCGCGGCGACGGGCGCGATCCTCCTCCAGGTGATCACGGGCGTCCCGCTGGGCGTCGCGAGCCTCATCGGCGTGCTGATGCTCATCGGCATCGTCGTGACGAACGCGATCGTGCTCGTCGACCTCGTGAACCAGTACCGGTCGCATCACGGCCTCTCGGCGCGCGACGCGACGCTGGCGGGATCCTCGATGCGTCTGCGCCCGATCCTCATGACGGCGCTCGCGACGATCTTCGCGCTGACGCCCATGGCGCTCGGGATCACGGGCCACTCGGGCTTCATCTCGCAGCCCCTCGCGATCGTCGTGATCGGCGGCCTCGTGTCGTCGACCTTCCTGACGCTCATCGTGCTCCCGACGCTCTACAACCTCGTCGAGGGCGCGAAGGAGCGGCGGGCCGCCCGCCGCGCGCCGCGGGACGCGGAGTCGGCCGGCGCTGCCGCCGCGACGATCGACGCCCCGGTCTACCGCTCGCGGCGCGCGCACCGGGAGGACTGAGCGCCGCCCAGCGCGGCCCCGGTCCCCTTCCGCGAAGGGGGCCGGGGCCGTCTGGCGTCCGCGGGGCCTGTACCCGGCCCACGGTCGGGCGCTTCCCAGGTGCGCGCGATACTCTGTCCTGTCGGCTCTGGGATGCCGCGTCGTATGCGCGGGTGTGTGTTGTGTCCTAAATGGCCGCAATGACACCTATGGAAGGTGCGTACTTTCGCATGCCCAAGAACAAGAAGCCCGCGGGCGGACGCCCCGCGCAGAACTTCGACCCCCGCTACGCCAAGAAGTCCGGCGGCCCGTTCCGCGGGAACGACCACCGCGACGGCGGCCCCGGCCGCAAGCCCCGCTGGTCGCGCGACGACCGTGACGCCCGCTCGGGCGAGGGTCGCGGATCCGGCGAGCGCCGCTTCGACCGCGACGAGCGCCCGCGTCGTTTCGAGGACCGCGGCGACCGCGGCCCGCGCCGCGACGACCGCCGTTCGGAGAACCGCGGATCCGGCGAGCGCCGCTTTGATCGGGACGACCGTCCGCGTCGTTTCGAGGACCGCGGCGACCGTGGCCCGCGTCGCGATGACCGTCGTTTCGAGGACCGGGGTCGCCGGTTCGATCGGGACGACCGTCCGCGTCGGTTCGAGGACCGCGGGGACCGTGGCCCGCGCCGCGACGACCGGGACGACCGTCCGCGTCGCTTCGAGGACCGGGGTGACCGCGGCCCGCGTCGCGACGACCGTCGTTTCGAGGACCGGGGTCGCCGGTTCGATCGGGACGACCGTCCGCGTCGGTTCGAGGACCGCGGGGACCGTGGCCCGCGCCGCGACGACCGGGACGACCGTCCGCGTCGGTTCGAGGACCGGGGTGACCGCGGCCCGCGTCGCGACGACCGTCGTTTCGAGGACCGGGGTCGCCGGTTCGACCGCGACGACCGCCCGCGCCGCTCCGACGACCGCGGCCCGCGCCGCGAGAACGCTGGCGAGCGCGCCTGGCAGGACCGCCGCGAGGAGCAGCGCCCGCAGCGCTCGGCGCAGCAGGAGCAGCACATCGACGTCGTGCACGAGCGCCTGACGGCCGAGGCCGTCGCGGCCGAGGTCACGGAGGGCCAGTCGTTCGGCGACCTGGGCCTCGGCGACAACATCGTGCGCGCGCTCGCCGAGCTCGGCGCCCCGTCGCCGTTCCCGATCCAGGCCGCCACGATCGCCCCGATCATCGCGGGCAAGGACGTCCTGGCCCGCGGCCGTACCGGCTCGGGCAAGACGATCGCCTTCGGCGCCCCGCTCGTCGAGTCGATCCTCCGCGGCCGCGTGGGCAAGACCCGCGCGTACGGTCGCGCGCCCCAGGCGCTCATCCTCGCCCCGACGCGCGAGCTCGCGCTGCAGATCGACCGGACCATCCAGCCGATCGCGCGCAGCGTGGGCCTGTTCACGACCCAGGTCTACGGCGGCGTGCCGCAGGCGAAGCAGGTGGGCGCGCTGAAGAAGGGCGTCGACATTGTCATCGGGACCCCGGGGCGCATCGAGGACCTGCAGAACCAGGGCAAGCTCGACCTCAGCGAGGTGCGCATCGCCGTCCTCGACGAGGCCGACCACATGTGCGAGCTCGGCTTCCTCGAGCCCGTGCAGCGGATCCTGCGCCTCACGCAGGCCGAAGGCCAGAAGCTCCTGTTCAGCGCGACGCTGGACCGCGAGGTCTCGGCGCTCGTCGACGAGTTCCTCAAGGACCCGCAGGTCTACGAGGTCGCGGGCGAGGACCAGGATTCGGGCACGATCGACCACCAGGTGCTCGTCGTCGACCAGCGCCGCAAGCGCGATGTCATCGAGCAGCTCGTCGACCGCGACGGCCGCACGATCGTCTTCACGCGCACCCGCGCCTTCGCCGACCAGCTCGTCGAGCAGCTCGAGGACTCGGACATCCGGGCCATCGCGCTGCACGGCGACCTGAACCAGGCTAAGCGCACGCGCAATATCGAGCGCTTCTCGCAGGGGCGGATCCGCGTGCTCGTCGCGACGGACGTCGCCGCGCGCGGCATCCACGTCGACGACGTCGACCTCGTCGTGCAGGCCGACGCGCCGGACGAGTACAAGACGTACCTGCACCGCTCGGGCCGCACGGGCCGCGCGGGCCGCGAGGGCCGCGTCGTGACGCTCATCCCGCGCAACCGCCGCCGCCGGATGAACGAGCTGCTGGACCGCGCCGAGATCGAGGCGCCGTTCCGCGACGCCGAGCCCGGCGACGCCGTGATCGACGAGATCGCGGGCGCTCAGCTCGTCTGAGCGACGCGAGCACGAGGGGCCGCCGGGTGATCCGGCGGCCCTTCGTCGTCTGCGCAAGAATGGGCGGGAGGAACCGAGGAGGATTTCCATGTCACACGCCCCCGTCGACCCCACGGGTCAGCAGGTCCGGCTCGCGCGCGGCGAGGTCACCGCGCACATCGCCCAGGTCGGGGCCGCGCTGCGCGGGCTCACCGTGCGCGGCACCGGAATCGTCGCGCCGTACCCCGAGGGGCACATCCCCCCGATGTCCTCCGGCACCACGCTCGTGCCGTGGCCGAACCGGATCCGCGACGGCCGGTGGTCGATGACCGACCCGCACGGGCGGGAGTACGACGAGCAGGTTCCCGTGTCCGAGCCCGCGCGCGGGACGGCCCTCCACGGGCTCCTGCGCCACACCCCGTACGTCGTCGCCGAGGACGGCGAGAGCGCGACGCTGACGGCCGCCGTCGTCCCGCAGGACGGCTATCCGTTCGCCGTCGAGACGGTCGTGCGATACGCGCTGACCGACGACGGGATCCGCGTCACCTACGCGCTGACGAACGTCGGCGCGGACGCGGCTCCCGTGGCGGTCGGCACGCACCCGTTCTTCCAGATCGAGGGCGTGCCCGGCGCCGACCTCACTCTCACGCTGCCGGCGGAAACGTGGTTCGACGTGGACGAGCGCCTGCTGCCCCTCGAGGAGCGCGCGATCACGACGAAGAAGGACCTGCGCGGCGGCGCTCGGCTCGGCGACGTCGATCTCGACCGCGCGTACGGATCCCTCGCGCGCGACGAGCACGGGCTCGCCGGCACGACGCTGCGGGCCCCGGACGGGCGGACCGTGACGATCTGGCAGGACGAGGCGTTCGGGTACGTGCAGCTGTTCACGACGGACGCCTACCCGGGCCAGGACCGCACGGTCGCCGTCGAGCCGATGACGGCGCCGCCGGACGCGTTCAACAGCGGCGAGGGCGTGCGCTGGCTCGAGCCGGGCGAACGGTGGGAGCTGTCCTGGGGCGTGGCGTATTCGGGGTGAGGGCTCCCGCGCGGGCGACAATGGATCCATGACCCCGCCCCTCCCGCCGTCGCGTGACGCGGCGCGTCGCGAGCGCGTGACGCGGCGCCGCCGTCGCACGGTGGCGACGGCCGCGGCCTGCCTCTCCGCGGCGGCCATGCTGCTCGCGGGGGTTGGCATCTTCGCGGGAGCCGGCGAGGATCCGTCCTACGCCGCGGAGGCGCCGACCGCGGAGGCATCCTCCACGCCGAGCGCGTCGCCCCGCCCGACCTCCGCGGCGACGACCGAGCCGGCCGCGCCCGCGTTTTGCACGGACGACGTCACCGAGGCCGCGAACGCCGGCGTCGCCGACGCGCTGGCGGAGGCGGCGGGCGGCGCGGAGGCACTCCGCGAGGCGCTCGTCGACGGCGACGCGAGCGACTGCGTCGACCTGGCCGATCCCACCGCTCAGTGGGCGCTCGTGAATAAGCGGCAGAGCGTGGATCCGATCGACTACGCGCCGAGCGTCGTCGTGCCCGCCACCTACAGCCCCGTGGGCGGCCAGCTCGTTCCGGACGCCGCCGGGGCGCTCGACGCCCTCGCGCAGGGCGCCCGCGACGCGGGCGCGGGCGAGATCGCCCTCTCGAGCGGGTATCGCTCGTACGACGACCAGGCCACGGCGTACCAGTCGCAGGTCGACGCCCTCGGGGCGGAGGAGGCCGACCTGACCTCCGCGCGACCGGGGTACAGCGAGCATCAGCTGGGGCTCGCCGCCGACGTCGTCGCCTGCGACGCCGCCGGGTGCGGCACGATCTACGACTTCGGCGGCACCGCTCAGGGCGCCTGGGTCCAGGAG
Organism: Microbacterium excoecariae; assembly: GCF_011326725.1. GTDB lineage: Bacteria > Actinomycetota > Actinomycetes > Actinomycetales > Microbacteriaceae > Microbacterium > Microbacterium excoecariae. The sequence goes on from NZ_JAANCO010000001.1 coordinate 719,799, forward strand.
AACGCGTGGCGCTACGGGTGGATCACCCGCTATGTCGGCGAGGGCACCTCGGAGACCGGGTACGAGCCCGAGCCCTGGCACCTCCGTTACGTCGGTACCGCCCTCGCGGAGGCCTACGTCGAGGGCGGCTACGCGACGTGGGAGGACTTTCTCGGCGCCCCCGCCGCGGCCGACTACGAGTGACGCCTTAAAGGACGGCCCCGACGACGAAGCACGCGGCCGTGGCCGCGAGCGCGGCGAGGACGAACGCGGTGTCGCGCCGGCGCCAGGGCGCCCGGTGTCGCTCGGTGCGCGTGGCGTGCGCGCCGAACGCGCGGGCGTCCATCGCGAGGGCCACGCGCTCGGCGTGACGGATCCCGCCCGCGAGGAGCGGAACGAGGAGCCGGGGCGCGGCGAGCGGACCCGCGCCGCGCGTGCCGCGGACCCGGTGCGCCTGGCGGATCACGCCGAGATCGTCCCGGAACCGCGGCACGAACCGCAGCGCGGCGAGGGCCGCGTATCCGACGCGATAGGGGATCCGGGCCCCCGCCACGAGGGCCCGGACGGTGTCCGTGCCGTCCGTGGTCAGCCCCGGCACGAGCGCGAGGCCGAGGAGGGCCGCGAGGCGCAGCCCCGTCGCGATGCCGGAGGCGGGGTCGCCCCACGCGCCGAGGCCGACGGCGAGGATCCCGCCGACCGCGGGGAGCGCCACCCCGAGCCACAGCGCGAGGCGGCGCGAGGGCCGGGTGCCGGCGAGCAGGGTCGCGTAGACGAGCGCGAGGACGAGCGCCGGGGTCAGCGGATCCCGCACGAACACGAGGCCCGCCATGGCGGGCACGACCCCCGCAAACTTCGCGAGGGGGTGCAGCCGCGACAGGGGGCCGGCGAGCGGCGCGGGCGGCGGATCCGCCTCGCGCGGCACGGGGGAGACCTCGATGACGTGCGTGGCCCGTTCCGCCACGAGCCGCGGGTCGTGCGTGACGACGACGATCGTCGTGCCCGCCCGGCGCAGCTCCTCCACGAGGTCGAGGAGCGCGTCGGCGCGCGCGCCGTCCTGCCCGTACAGCGGCTCGTCGAGCACGAGCAGCCCGCCCGGCGCCATCCCGACGAGCGCGGTCGCGACCGAGAGCCGCCGCTTCTGGCCGCCCGACAGGTGGAACGGGTGGCGGTCCGCCAGCTCCGCGAGGCCGAGGCGGCTGAGGATCCGGTCGACCTCGGCCTCGCGCTCGGCGGGCGGGAGCCCCGACCCGCGGAGCCCGACCTCCAGCTCTGCGCGCACCGTGTGGGCGACGAACTGGTGCTCGGGGTTCTGGAACACGAAGCGCACGCGGTCCCGCGCGCGTCGCGCGACCGCCCCGTCGACGAGGACGGCGCCCGAAGCCGGCGCGATCAGGCCGGCGATCGCCTGCGCCAGCGTCGTCTTGCCGGAGCCGTTGGGGCCGACGATGGCGGTGAAGGATCCGCGGGGCACCCGCGCGCTGAGGCCGCGGATCGCGTCCTGCCCGCCGCGGCGGAGCGTGACGTCGTCCACGACGACGAGGTCGCCGGCCGGCCGAGGCCCTGCGGGGCGCGCGTGCCGGGGAGGGCGGATCCCGAGCGCGGCCAGCGCGGCACCGCGCTCGGCGAGCAGGCTCGCGGGCGGGCCGTCGAGCGCGACGGACCCGTCGTGGTCGAGCACGACGAGGCGGGTCGCGAGCGGCAGGGCGACGTCGAGGTCGTGCTCGATGAGGAGGACCGCGCGCTCGCCGCCGGCCGCGGCGTCCGCGAGCGCCCGGGCGACCTCGGCCGTGCCCTCCGGGTCCAGCATCGCGGTGGGCTCGTCGGCGAGGAGGACGGCCGGATCCGTCGCGAGCGCGCACGCGATCGCCAGGCGCTGGCGCCCGCCGCCGGAGAGCGCCTGCGGGTCGTCGCCGCGGCGCTCCCACAGACCCGCTGCGCGCAGCGCGCGCTCGGCGCGCGCCGCGATCTCATCCGCGGGGACGAGGAGGTTCTCGAGGGCGAACGCCACCTCGTCGAGGACGGTCGCGGTCACGACCTGCGCGTCCGGGTCCTGGAAGATCACGCCGACGCTCGCGGACAGTGCCGCGGGGGCGGCGCGGCGCGCGTCGACGCCGGCGACCGTCGCCTCGCCCGAGACCTCGGCGCCGTCCTCGTGCGAGAGGAGGCCCGCGATCGCGCGCGCCAGGGTGGACTTGCCGGATCCGCTCGGCCCCGCCAGGAGCACGACCTCGCCGGCGCAGATCTCGAGCGTGACGTCGCGCAGCGCGGGGCGCGCGGATCCGTCGTGCGTCACGCCGAGCCCGCGGAGCGAGACGAGCGGATCCGTCACGGCGCGGCGCGGCGCGGCCGGACGCCGGCCCTCTCGAGCGCGCGCCCGACCGCGAGGCCGACGAAGGTCCACGCGATGGGCCCGGCCACCGACAGCGCGACGTAGGCGACCTGCGCCCAGAGGGGCAGGCGGGCGAGATCGGCCGCGAGCCAGACGACGAGCGCGACGAGCGCCCCGATCGCGGTGGCGGACAGGAGGTACCGCCACCACCCCCAGGCGCGGTAGCGGAACAGGGCCGCGACGAGCTCCTGGATCCCGCCGAACAGGAGGGCCGTGCCCAGGAACTGCGGGGCGTACACGGGCGCGAGGGCGCAGCCGACGAGGGCCGCGAAGAGGTGCGTGAGGAGGGCGACCCACGGCGCGCGCAGGAGCTCCTGCGCGATGATCCCGGGCAGGACGTGCACCCCGAGGAGGAAGCCGTAGACGAATGGCGCGGCCGCGAGCACGGGGATCGTGAGCCAGCCCTCGATGGCGCCGAGGAGCCCGGTCGCAACGGCGACGGCGGCGCAGACGAGCAGGACGCGCGTCGAGAGAAGTAAGGGTCGGCTCACTCCTCGAGCCTACGGCGTCGCGGGCCGGTGGCGGATCCGCGCCGAATGGGGGAATGCTGGGGATCGCCGCCCGCCGACTCTCCACAGGCCGACGGATCGGCGGCGGCCGCTCGTAGGCTGGGAGCATGACGTTCTCCCCGCCGTACGACGACGCCCCCGACGACGGCTGGCTCCCCCCGGAGGAACCCCCGGAGGACGCATACGCCGAGTACGCCGGCGGCCCGATCGAGTGGGCGGATCCGTTCGCCGGCGGCGCCGCGCCCGCGACCCCCTCCGCGCCCGCGCCTGCCGCGGCGCGTCCGGCGCGTTATGCGACGCCGCTCGAGGCGCTCCGCACCGTCTATGGGTTCGACGATTTTCGGGGGGATCAGGCCGAGATCGTCGATCACGTCACGGGCGGCGGCGACGCGATCGTCCTCATGCCGACGGGCGGCGGCAAGAGCGTCTGCTATCAGGTCCCGGCGCTCGTGCGGGAGGGGACGGGCCTCGTCGTCTCGCCGCTCATCGCGCTCATGCACGATCAGGTCGAGGCGCTGCGCGCGAACGGCGTGCGCGCCGAGTACCTCAACTCGACGCAGGCCCCGGCCGAGCGCCAGGCGGTCGAGCGCGCCTACGTCGCGGGCGAGCTCGATCTGCTCTACGTCGCGCCCGAGCGCCTCAGCGCGCCCGCGACGCGGGACCTGCTCGCGCGGGGCACGCTCAGCGTCATCGCGATCGACGAGGCGCACTGCGTCAGCCAGTGGGGGCACGATTTCCGGCCCGACTACCTCGCCCTCGGAGACCTCGGATCCGCCTTCCCCGGCGTGCCGCGCGTCGCGCTCACCGCGACGGCGACGCGCGAGACGCATGCCGAGATCACCGAGCGGCTGCACCTGGGCAAGGCGCGGCACTTCGTCGCGAGCTTCGACCGTCCCAACATCCAGTACCGCATCGAGGCGAAGACCGACGCCCGGCGCCAGCTGCTGCAGTTCGTGCGATCGCAGCCGGAGGGATCCGCGGGGATCGTCTACGCGCTGAGCCGCAAATCCGTCGAGCAGACCGCGACCTATCTCCGGGGGCAGGGCATCGACGCCGTGCCGTACCACGCGGGGCTCGACGCCGAGACACGGGCCGCCCACCAGGCGCGCTTCCTGCGGGAGGATGGCGTGGTCGTTGTCGCGACGATCGCCTTCGGCATGGGAATCGACAAGCCCGACGTGCGGTTCGTCGCGCACATCGACCTGCCGAAGTCGGTCGAGGGGTATTACCAGGAGACCGGGCGCGCGGGCCGTGACGGCGAGCCGAGCGTCGCGTGGATGGCATACGGGCTCGGCGACGTCGTGCAGCAGCGGCGCATGATCACGCAGGGCGACGGCGACCGGGCGCGCCAGCAGCGCCAGCAGCAGCACCTCGACGCAATGCTCGCGCTGTGCGAGACGGTCTCGTGCCGCCGGCAGAACCTGTTGAACTACTTCGGTCAGCCGTCGGATCCGTGCGGCAACTGCGACACGTGCCTCGAGCCGCCGGAGACCTGGGACGGCCTGGTCGCCGCGCAGAAGCTCATGTCCACGATCGTGCGCCTTCAGCGCGAGCGCGGGCAGTCCTTCGGTGCGGGGCACCTCGTCGACATCCTCCGCGGGGCCGAGAACGAGCGGATCCGCCGGTTCCGCCATGATCAGCTGTCGACCTACGGGCTCGGATCCGACCTGTCGGACCAGGACTGGCGCAGCGTGATCCGGCAGCTCCTCGCCCGCGGGCTTCTCATGCCGCAGGGGGAATACAACACGCTCGGCCTCACGGACGCGTCCGGCGGGGTGCTGCGCGGCGACACTCCTGTGCCGCTGCGCCGCGACGTGATCGGGCGCCGTGCGCGGCCGGAACGCGCGCGGAAGGCGTCTGCGGCCGACGACCTCGATCCGGCGGCGCGGAGCCTCTTCGAGCGGCTCCGCGAGTGGCGCGCGGCCGAGGCGCGCGAGCAGGGCGTGCCCGCCTACATTGTGTTCGGCGACGCGACGCTCCGCGCGCTCGCGGAGCACCGTCCCGCCACGACCGCGCAACTCGACGCGATCAGCGGCATCGGCGCCAAGAAGCGCGACGCGTACGGCGACAAGGTCCTCGCCGTCCTCGCAACCGATATGTGACCATTTCGTTATTCCCTTCGGGTCAAATTCACCCTTGACACCACCCGTATATCGGCCAGGCTGGTAATTGCGTGGGTTCACGCTGGGCGCAACCTGGGAAGTAGTGCCTGTCGAGAACCGCGAACCCGAGGTCCAACTCGCCTCGGTCCGCAGTTGTACGTAGGCAAGGGGAATACGTTGCGTACCCAAAAGACAGGCTGGCTCTCGCGCGGTGACGCGCGATGGCTCACGAAGAGAAGACTCGGCGCGGGCGCCGTGGTCACGACAGCAGCCGTGGTCGGCGCCGCCCTCGGCGGCGTCCCGGCGACGGCGGCCGAGACGGACGATTCCGAGGCCCTCGGCCAGGTCATCGCGTCCGAGCTGCTCGGCGGCGAGTTGCTCGACGCGTCTCAGGCGCTCGCGGGGAACCCCAGCGCGCCCGGACCCGTCGAGACGCCGCTGAACCTGGGGCTCCTCGACATCGCGGACATCGACCTGGGCGGCGGGCTCGTGCTCCCGCTCGTGAGCGAGCCCGGCGGCGGAGGGCTCCTGGAACTCGGGAACGCGGGTGCGCTGAGCGCCTACGCGTCGGCGCCGTCGGGCACGACCTCGACCGCGAGCGGCGGAGTTCTGGGCGCGGACGGCGGCATTGGCCTCGACCCGGAGAACCCCGGCGCGTTCGAGAACTCGACGATCGAGCTCACGAACCTGTTTGACCAGCTTGGGCTGAGCTTCGTCACCGACGGCGTGATCGACGCCGCGGCGCTGGAGCTCGGCGCGACCGCGTCGACGGCCACCGCGACCGGCAACGGCGGGTCCGTCGACGTCACGTCGGAGTACGTCCTCGCGGGCGCGGGAATCGAGCTGTCGAGCCCGCTGCTCGGGGGCCTCGCGACGGCCCTGGACGAGACGATCGCGGGCGTCGGGACCACCCTTGACGAGGCGCTCGGCTCCGAGGGCGCCATCGGCTCGCTCCTGGGAGACTTCGACCTCGGCGTCGACCTCGGGGTTGCCGCGGTGGAGATCGGGACCGGCACGATCGGCGTCGATGGGCTTGACACGGCGCTCGGCGACCTCGCCGACACCATCATCGCGGAGCCGCTCGTCGACTCCAACGGCATCGTGTCGATCGATCTGACGGCCGGGACGATCTCCGTGGATGTCGCGGCAGCGACCGCGTCGGGATCGCTGAACGGGCTCGCGCCCAACACGCTCCTGCTGGACGACGTGACGATCAACAACATCGTCCAGGCGATCAGCGAGGCGCTGGGCTCCCTCACCGCGAAGGTGCAGGACGGCGTCACGGACGTCGTCAACAACACCAGCGTGACGATCGAGCTCGATGCATCTATCTCCGCGTTCGGAATCGGCGTGACAAACGGCGGAGTCACGGTGTCGACGACCCTGGGATACCTGCTCGGAACGTCCGACGAGGAGCCGGTGATCGATAGCGATCTCTCGATACTCGGTATTATCAATGTCGGCGCCGTCATCGAGGGTATTGCGGAGCCGCTGGTCGATGCGTTGAACGCCCTGCTGAGCCCGGTCGTCGAAACGGTCTTCACCTCGATCCTCTCCGGCCTCGGGACCACGGTCCCGGCGCTCACGGCGCCGATCGTGACGGCGCTGTCGCCGGTCCTCGAGGCGGTCAACGAGGTCGCCGAGGTGACGATCAACGAGCAGCCGACGCCGGGCTACCTGGGCGATGAGTCGTTCACGGTGAACGCCTTGTCCGTCGAGGTACTGCCCTCGCTGGGCGTCGCCAACATCGACCTCGGCTCGTCCACGGTGCGTGCGGCGGCCGCGGTGTATGACACGGCGATCACGCTCGACCCCACCTCGGTGGAGCAGGGCGGATCGACGCTCGTCACGGGGAGCGGCTTCGCCCCCGGCGAGACGGTGACGATCACGGTGGACGGCGAGACGGTCGCCACCGATGTGGTCGTCGCCGACGACGGCACCTTCGAGTTCACCTACGACGTTCCGGCCGACACCGAGCCGGGAGACGTTGTGGTCGAAGCCACGGGAGACGTCTCGCTGACGCCCGCCGAGGCCACGCTCACGATCGAGCAGGTGTGGGACACCGCGCTGACGCTCGACCCCGAGACGGTCGCGCTGGGCGAGTCCACGACGGCCACCGGTTCCGGGTTTGAGCCGGGCGAGACGGTGACGATCACGGTCGACGGCGACGTTGTCGCGGACGACGTCGTGGTCGGCGACGATGGCACCTTCACGTTCCTGTACGAGGTCCCGGGCGACGCGCCGACGGGGATCGCCGAGGTCGTCGCGACCGGTGCGGTGTCCCAGACGCCCGCCGCGGCGGACCTCACGGTCACCGAGGTCTCGTATGAGACGTCCATCACGGTCGACCCCGACACGGTGCTGCAGGGCGAGACCACGCAGGTCACCGGTTCCGGCTTCGCGCCGGGCGAGACGGTGACTCTCACGGTCGATGGCGTCGAGGTCTGGACGGTTCCCGCTGACGAGACCGGCGGGTTCACGTTCGACTACGCGGTCCCGGAGGACGCTACGCCGGGCACGTTCGACGTTGTCGCCACGGGCGAGGCGTCGCAGACCCCCGCCACGGACCAGCTCACGATCGAGCAGGTCTGGGACACGGCGATTGTCGCGGATCCGGACACGGTGGATCAGGGTGGTTCGACGACGATCACGGGTTCGGGCTTTGAGCCGGACGAGACGGTGACGATCACGGTCGACGGTGTCGAGGTCGGGACGGCAACGGTCCAGGACGACGGCACGTTCGAGTTCGTCTACGACGTTCCGGAGGACGCCGAGCCGGGCACGTTCGATGTTGTCGCCACGGGTGACGTGTCGAACACGCCGGCCACGGATGAGCTCACGATCGAGCAGGTGTGGGACACCGCGCTGACGCTTACGCCGAGCACGGTGGAGCAGGGCGAGGGCACGATCGTCTCGGGCTCCGGCTTCGAGCCGGGCGAGACGGTCACGCTCACGGCCGGCGGCGATGTGATCGCCTCCGACATCCTCGTCGCGGAAAACGGGACATTCACCTTCGCGTACGAGGTGCCGCTCGAGACGCCGGTCGGCGACCTCGTGTTCGAGGCCACGGGCGACGTGTCGCAGACGCCCGCCGACGCGACGCTCGCGGTCACCGCGGCCACCTGGGACACGGCGATCGTCGTGGACCCGGACTCGGTCCCGCAGGGCGGATCCACGGTGGTCACCGGGTCGGGCTTCGAGCCCGGCGAGACGGTGACGCTCGTCGTGGAGAACTCCGGTGGCGCGGTCGAGGGCACGCTCGGAACGGCCCTCGTCGGGGACGACGGAGCGTTCACCTTCGACGTCGACGTTCCGACGGAAGCCGAGCCGGGTGACTACGTCATCGTGGCCACGGGCGACGTGTCGGATACCCCCGCGGAGGATGGCCTCACGGTCACCGCGGTGGTCTATGACACGTCCATCACGGTCGACCCGAGCACGGTCGCCCAGGGTGAGACGACGACGGTCACGGGTACCGGCTTCGCGCCGGGCGAGTCCGTGACGATCGAGGTCGACGGCGTTGTCGTGGCGACCGACGTGCTCGTCGGAGACGACGGAACGTTCACGTTCGACTACCTCGTCCCGGAGGACGCGCCGACCGGTGAGGTCGTCGTCGAGGCCACGGGCGACGTGTCGAACAACACCGCCGAGGACACGCTCACGATTGAGGCGGCTTCGGAGGCGGATGCGGATGCAGATCTGAACGCGGCTGCGGCGGCGTCGGCCTCGGCGTCGGCGAACGCGGATGACGACTCGAACGCGTCGGCGCAGGTCGCGGCTCAGGCTGCGGCGCTCGCGGATGCGACGTCGACGGCGTCGGCTGCGGCGGACGTGACGGCGGCTGCGGCGGCTGAGGCTGCGGCGACGGCGGATGCGTCGAGCGACTCGTCCTCGGATGTCACGAGCGAGGCGTCGGCGTCGGCTCAGGCCGCGTCGGAGGCTGCTGCTCTGGCGGACGCGACGACGTCGGCAACGGCGGAGTCTTCGTCGGCGGCGGACGCGAACACGGCGGCTTCGGCTGACGCGGCGTCCGAGTCGGCGGCGACGGCGGACTCGACGGCCACGGCCTCGGAGGATGCCTCGGCTGACGCGGCTTCGGAGGCGGATGCGGATGCAGATCTGAACGCGGCTGCGGCGGCGTCGGCCTCGGCGTCGGCGAACGCGGATGACGACTCGAACGCGTCGGCGCAGGTCGCGGCTCAGGCTGCGGCGCTCGCGGATGCGACGTCGACGGCGTCGGCTGCGGCGGACGTGACGGCGGCTGCGGCGGCTGAGGCTGCGGCGACGGCGGATGCGTCGAGCGACTCGTCCTCGGATGTCACGAGCGAGGCGTCGGCGTCGGCTCAGGCCGCGTCGGAGGCTGCTGCTCTGGCGGACGCGACGACGTCGGCAACGGCGGAGTCTTCGTCGGCGGCGGACGCGAACACGGCGGCTTCGGCTGACGCGGCGTCCGAGTCGGCGGCGACGGCGGACTCGACGGCCACGGCCTCGGAGGATGCCTCGGCTGACGCGGCTTCGGAGGCGGACGCGGCGAGCGCCGCGGACGCGGAGGTCAACGCGAACGCGTCGGCGTCGGCTTCGGCCTCGGCGACGGCGGACGACGACTCGAACGCATCGGCGCAGGTGGCGGCTCAGGCCGCCGCGCTCGCAGACGCCTCGACGACGGCGTCGGCCGCGGCGGATGCCACGGCTGCGGCTGCGGCTCAGGCGGCGGCCACGGCTGACGCGTCGAGCGACTCGTCGGTGGACGCCACGAGCGAGGCGAACGCCTCGGCGCAGGTGGCGGCCCAGGCTGCGGCGCTCGCGGACGCGACGTCGACCACGAACGCGGATGCGTCGACGGCTGCGGAGGCCAACGCCTCGGCGGCGGCGGCTGCCGCGTCGACGGCCGACTCCTCGACGGAGGCCTCGGCTGAGGCGGCCGCGGAGGCCGACGCCAACGCCGACAGCGACAGCACGGCGGACGCGACGGCTGATGTCGAGGCGGATGCGTCGAGCGAGGCTGACGCCACGGCTGATGTCGACGCCGACGCCTCCAGCGAGGCCGACGCATCGAGCACCTCCGATAGCGACAGCGACTCCGCCGCGGACGCCGATGGCGGAAGCGACGGCGGGCTGACGATCGAGCTCGAGCACCCGACCCGCACCGCGGGGCAGCAGCAGATCGCCTACGGCGGTGGCTTCGCCCCCGGCGAGGAGGTCACGGGCACGATGTACTCGGTGCCGACCGACCTGGGCGTCCAGATCGCGGATGAGAACGGTGAGGTCGTCTTCACCTGGACCATCGCGGACGACGACCCCCTGGGCGAGCACGAGGTCGAGCTTGTCGGCGCGACGTCCGGTTCCGTTTCCGCTACGTTCGAGGTGGTCGCCGCGGCGACCGCCGGATCCGGCGATGACGGACTGCTGGCGACGGGCGGTGACCTGACCGGAATCGTCCTGCCGGTCGCTGTCCTCATGCTCCTGGCCGGCGGCACGCTGTTCGCGGTGACTCGTCGACGCAAGGACCTTGTGCACAGCGAGTGAGTAAGACCAGCAAGAGCCGTGAGGCGGCTCGTGGCGGCTCGGGGACTCCCCGGGCCGCCACGGCCGTGTCCGGCCAGACGATGTTCCGCACGCGCCGGTGGTGGATCCGCGCGATCGCGATTCTCGCGACGCTCTTCACCGCCTGGCACGTGTTCGCCTCGTTCCTGTGGATCGCGCCCTGGGCGCCGCTCCGCGAGGTCGTGCCGACGAAGGTGCTCTCGGGCTACATGATCCCGATGTTTGGCCAGTCGTGGAGCGTGTTCGCGCCCGAGCCGATCAACGGCGACTACCGCTTCGAGGTCCGCGCGCTCGTCGACGGCGAGGCGACCGAATGGGTCAGCGCCTCCGACGTCGAGCTGACGATGATCCAGTACCACCTCTTCACGCCCCGCGCGGGGATCCAGGCGATGGACGTGTCGAGCCAGTTCCGCGGCGCGTGGGCCGACCTCGATGAGGACCAGCGCGAGGTCGCGGAACTCAACTACTTCAAGGCCGACTGGGAACAGCGCATGGGAGAGGCGATGAAGGCGTACGGCGAGGATCCGCTCCTCGTCGACGACTACGTCGCCCAGGAGCACCGCGCCACCGCGTACGCGACGCAGGTCGCCCTCGCCATCTGGGGCGACGACGTCGAGCAGGTGCAGTTCCAGGCCACGCGGCAGAACGTCATCCCCTTCGCCGAGCGCCACGAGCCCGACGCCGAGCGGCCGGGGATCCAGTACTCGCCGACGGGCTGGCGCGGCCTCGTCGTCAACGAGGGCCAGTCGGAGGAGAACTTCGCCGACGTCTTCCGGGCGGCCTACGAGCGGATGGAGCAGTAATGAGCCGGGCCACACAGGCCGCGAGCGGCGCGGCCCGGCGGGCGGGCGAAATTGCCCGCGCCACCCCGCGCGCGATCGGGCGGCTCGTCCGCGAGGCGCTCGAGACGGTGTGGGGCGCGATCGTGCGCACCGTCGCGGTCCTCGAGGCCTGGCTGCTCGACTCCAAGAAGTCGCTCTACGGCATCGCGGTCACGCGCATGGTGCTCGGCCTCACGGGTATCGGGCTGCTCCTGACGAACTTCTCCACGCGCCTGTACACCTTCGGATCCGGATCCGCGTGGAACGGCGAGGCGGCTGAACCCGTCAGCGACTTCCCGAAGATATGGATCTTCAGCCTTTTCGACTCGGTGCGGCTCGACGACGGCGCCTTCACGGTGCTCTACCTCGCACTGCTCGCCCTCGCGGTCCTCGTGACGCTCGGATGGCGCATCAAGATCGTCCTGCCGGTCTACCTCATCATGTGGGTCAGCTTCATCGAGATGACCGACGCGGTCGGCGATCAGGGCGACAACATGTACCGGATCGTCCTCCTCATCCTCCTGTTCGCGGATCCCGCCGCGCGGTGGTCGCTCGACGCCCGGCGGCGCCAGCGCGGGGGCGACAAGACGGTGCTCCCGCGCGAGATCAGCACGCTGCTTCACAACCTCGCCCTCGTGGCCATGGCGACGCAGGTGTTCTTTGTCTACGTCTCGGGCGGCCTCTACAAGGCGGGCGGATCCCCGTGGTCCGGCGGCTACGCCGTCTACAACCCGCTCATGACCGAGCGATTCGGCACGTGGCCGGCGCTGAGCGAACTCATCGTGGCGTGGGGGCCGGCCGTGACGATCGCGAGCTGGGGATCGATCCTGCTGCAGATCGCGTTCCCGTTCCTCCTCCTCGCGCGCCCGACCCGCATCATCGGCCTCATCGGCATCATGAGCTTCCACATCGGCATCGGCGTGCTCATGGGGTTGCCGTGGTTCTCGCTCGCGATGATCGGCATCGACTTCATCTTCATTCGCGACCGTACGTGGCGGCACGTCGCCGACCGGGTGCGCGCCAGCTACCGCTCACCCGAGCGATCCGACAATCCGGAGGGCGCCCAAGCCGCGACCTGATTGTCGGCCGCGCACAGGAAAACGGCGCAAAGCACGCGGATCCGCATAGATTTCGAGGCGAACCCCACCTCGACACTCCGAGAGGATCCCCGTGGCCGACACCGCTGTTCGCCCCGCCCCCGCCGCCCCGATCGCCGACGAGCCCCGCGTCGACGCCGCGCGCCTCACCCCCGTGCTGCTCGGCACCTGGGCGGACATCCGCCTCGAGGCGCGCGAGATGATCAAGGATCCGGTGTTCTGGCGCGTCGACGGCGAACACTACCTCGAGCACCGCGAGCGGGTGCTCGAGCAGTGCAGACTCCTCGCCCAGCGCGGCGCGAGCAGCCGCGCGCTGCCGGAGGAGTACGGCGGCCGGAACACGCAGGGCGGCAACCTCGCGGGCTTCGAGGAGCTCGTCCTCGCTGACCCGAGCCTGCAGATCAAGTCCGGCGTGCAGTGGGGGCTGTTCACCTCCGCGATCTTCCAGCTCGGCACGAAACCGCACTTCGACAAGTGGCTCCGAGACGCGAGCTCGCTCGAGCTGCCGGGCGCGTTCGCGATGACCGAGATCGGCCACGGATCCGACGTGCAGGCGCTCGGCACGACGGCGACCTATGACGTCCAGACGCAGGAATTCGTCATCGAGACCCCGTTCCGCGCGGCCACGAAGGACTATCTCGGCAACGCGGCGAAGCACGCGCGCGCCGCGACGGTGTTCGCACAGCTGATCACGGGCGGCGTCAACTACGGGGTGCACTGCTTCTTCGTGCCCATCCGCGATGCGGCCGGAGCCGACCTGCCGGGCATCACGAGCGAGGACGACGGCCCCAAAGGTGGGCTGAACGGCATCGACAATGGGCGCCTCGCCTTCGACGCCGTGCGCATCCCGCGCGAGAACCTCCTCAACCGCTACGGCGACGTCGCCGCCGACGGCACCTATTCGAGCCCCATCGCCAGCCCCGGTCGGCGCTTCTTCACGATGCTGGGGGCGCTCGTGCAGGGTCGCGTCTCGCTCGACGGCGCGGCGACGTGGGCCTCGGCCCTCGCGCTCAAGATCGCCGTGACCTACGGCAACGAGCGTCGGCAGTTCGCGGGGCCCGCGGGGGAGGAGACGGTGCTGCTCGACTACGCCAAGCACCGCCGCCGCCTCATCCCGCGGATCGCGACGGCCTACGCGCAGACCTTCGCGCACGAGGAGCTCCTGCAGAAGTTCGACGGCGTCTTCAGCGGTGCGACCGACACGGACGAGAACCGCCAGGACCTCGAGACCCTCGCCGCGGCGCTCAAGCCCCTGTCGACCTGGAACGCCCTGTCGACGATCCAGGAGGCGCGGGAGGCGTGCGGTGGCCAGGGCTTCCTGGCCGAGAACCGCCTGGTCGGCCTCCACCAGGATCTCGACGTGTACGCGACGTTCGAGGGCGACAACAACGTCCTGCTGCAGCTCGTCGGCAAGCGGCTCCTCGGCGACCTCGGCGCGCAGCTGAAGGGGAAGGACGCGCGCGGGCTCGCCGCCTACGCCGCGCGCCAGTCGGCGTCGAAGCTCTTCCACGGGGCGGGTCTGCGCCAGCTCGGCCAGACGGTCGCGGACCTCGGATCCACGGCGCGCTCGGTCGAGTTCGGGCTGCGCGCCGAGGACCAGCATCACCTGCTGACCGATCGCGTGCAGCAGATGGTCGCTGACGTCGGCGGGCGCCTGAACGCCGCGCGGCGCTCGGGCGCCGCCGCCCAGCAGGCGGCGTTCGACGAGAACCAGGTCGAGCTGCTCGAGGCGGCGCGCGCGCACGGCGAGTTGCTGCAGTGGGAGGCGTTCACGGACGGGCTGGAGCGGATCGAGGACGAGGGCACCCGGACGGTGCTCACCTGGGTGCGCGACCTCTTCGGGCTGTCGCTGATCGAGCAGCACCTCTCGTGGCACCTCATCCACGGGCGGCTATCGACCCAGCGCGCCTCCGCCGTGACGCGCTACATCGACCGGCTGTGCACGCGGCTCCGCCCACACGCGCAGGATCTCGTCGACGCGTTCGGTTTCGCGCCCGAGCACGTGCGGGCCCCGATCGCCTCCGGCGCGGAGGCCACCCGCCAGGACGAGGCGCGGGCGTACTATGCCGATCTCGCGGCGCGCGGGGCGGCCCCGACGCCCGAGAAGCGCCCGAAGCGCTGACAGGGATTGCATCCGGGTGAATGCGGTTGGGCGATCGGGCGTGTCGCTGACTACGCTGACATAGTTGGGCCGCCGCTCGGCTGAGCGCGGCCCCCACGCCCGTTGCCCGAATCTGCTTGGGGGAGCAGCCGCAGATGAGTGTGTTCGCCTGGATGCGCGAGCGCAAGGCGTCCGTCGCCGGCGCTTCCGTCGTCGTCGCCGGATCCATCGTGCTCGCCGGCTTCGCCGTCGCGTACGAGGGCAACCCGACCGCCGAGGTCGAGCTCGACGACGGCAGCGTGTGGGTGACGAAGTCCTCCAGCGAGGTCATGGGACACCTGAACACCGAGTCCGCGCTCCTCGACGGGCAGCTGCGCGGCGCGACGTCGTCCGAGATCGGGATCCTGCAGTCCGGCGAGAACGTGCTGCTGCACGACCGCCGCGACAACACGCTCTCGCGCGTCGACGGCGCCGCCATGGTCCTGGGCGAGCGCGTGAGCCTCGAGGCCGGATCCGCGGTCGAGGAGGGCGGCGGGACCCTGGCGATCCTCGCCCCGTCGACCGGCGGGCTGTTCATCATGCCGACGACCGACATGGGCGCCTTCTCCGTCGAGGAGTCGGAGCCGACCCTCGAGCTTCCCGCCGACGCAGTCGTGACCGTCGGCGTCGACGGCGCGGTGCACGCCGCGTCGGCCGAGGAGCGCACGCTCTACACGATCGAGACCGCCGCCGACGGGCTCCCCGAGGGGGAGCCGATCGAGTCGCCGCTCGAGAGCGTGGATCCGGGCGATGAGCTCCAGATCACCACCGTCGGCGACCAGGCCGTCATCCTCGACCAGACCTCGGGGTACGTCGTGACGGCGGGCGGGCTGGAGACGTCGGTGGGCGCCGCGGGCGAGGCCCGCATCGCCGAGGACGCGGCCGCGGGGCCGAGCGTCCGCGTCGCGACGACGTCGTCCCTCGTCAGCGTGCCGCTCGACGGATCCGAGGCGAGCTCCGTGCCCGCGGGCGCCGAGGGCGAGCCGCAGAGCCCCGTCGTCGTCGATGGGTGCGTGTACGGGGTGTGGCGCGGATCCGGCCAGGTGCTGCGCGATTGCGACGGCGCCGACCGCGACCTCGCCCAGCCCCTGGAGAACGCGCCGGGCGACGCGCCGCTCGTGCTGCGTGCGCGCGGCGGGCAGGTCGTCGTCAACGACCTTGCGGGCGGGAAGTCCTGGCTCGCCTCGACCACGATGCAGCTCGTCGACAACTGGGACGACCTGACGCCGCCGGAGGGCGACGACCAGGAGTCTGACGAGGTCGAGCAGACCGAGGTCACCGAGATCACCCCGCCGGACCGCACGAAGGACAACCGGCCGCCGGAGGCGCACGACGATGAGTACGGTGTGCGCCCGGGGCGCTCGGTCGTGCTGCCCGTGCTCGACAACGACAACGACCCGGACGGGGACCTCCTCACGATCTCGATCGAGGACCAGCCCGCGATCGGGCGAGTAGAGACGATCCAGGAGGGCAAGGCCGTCCAGGTGACGCTCGCGGCGAACGAGACCTCGGGCGAGGGCACGTTCACCTATCGGGTGGACGACGGCCGGGGCCTGTCGGACTCGGCGCGCGTGACCTTCGCCGTGCACCCGCACGAGGAGAACCAGGCGCCCGCGCAGAAGGACCAGCGCCCCACCGTCGCGGTCGAGACGGGCGGATCCGTCACCTATAACGTGCTCCCCGACTGGATCGACCCGGACGGCGACGACATCTACCTCGCCGGCGTGACGCCGGCCGAGGGCGACGAGGCGACCTTCACCCCCGACGGCCAGATCACCTATCACGCGCGCTCGGGCCACCAGGGCCCGCTCGATGTGTCGGTCACGGTCTCGGACGGCGAGGCGGAGTCGACGGGTGAGCTCGCGCTCGACGTGCGGCCCGTCGGCACGGTCCGGCCCGTCACGAACACGGACCACCTCGTGATCGACGAGGGCGCCACGGGCACCGTCGAGCCGCTCGCCAACGACCTCAACGCGGCGAGCGAGGAGCTCACGCTCGGCGGCGTGACCCAGGTGTCCGGCCTCGAGATCTCCGCCAACGCGCAGACGAACTCCCTCGAGGTCACGGGGCTCGTCGCGGGGACCTATTACGTGGACTACACCGCGACGGCGGGCACGCAGTCCGCCGCCGGCCTCATCCGCGTGGACGTGCGCGAGAACGCCGAGGCCTCGGACGAGCCCCCCGTCGCGGTGCGCGACACGGCGTACCTGCCGGGCGGCGGCGAGGTCCTCATCGACGTCCTGCAGAACGACGTGGATCCGGCGGGCGGCGTGCTCGTCGTGCAGTCGGTGCAGACCCCCTCGGGCGCGGGCGTCTCGGCCGCCGTGCTCGGGCACGCCTCGGTGCGCATCACGGACCGCGCGATGCTCGCGGAGCAGATCGTGCTGACCTATCGCGTGCACAACGGCCAGAAGGGCGCGACGGGCGAGATCGTCGTTATCCCCGTGCCGCCGAGCGACAAGATCCAGCCGCCCGTCACGGAGGACGACACCGCCGTCGTGCGCGCGGGCGACGTCGTGACGATCCCCGTCACGGACAACGATCACCACCCCAACGGCGAGAGCTTCAGCGTCGTGCCCGAGCTCGTCGAGGCGCCCGCCGCCAAGCTCGGCGAGGCGTTCGTGTCGCAGGACACCGTGCGGTTCCGCGCGGCCGAGGACGCGCGCGGCCAGGCGACGGCGATCTACGAGATCGTCGACGACAAGGGGCAGAAGAGCGCGGGCCTCATCCGCATCAACATCACGCCCTGGAACCAGGACAACAACGCGGCGCCGGATCCCGTCTCCGTGACGGCGCGCGCTCTGGCCGGCACGGACACGCGCATCGAGATCCCCCTCGAGGGCATCGACCCCGACGGCGACATGGTCGATCTCGTCGGCATCTCGTCGGCTCCGAGCCAGGGCCGCGTCACGGAGACCGGGCCCGATTACTTCACCTACGAGGCGTACCGCAACGCGGCGGGCGCCGACTCCTTCCAGTACCGGGTGGCCGACACGTTCGGCGAGGAGTCGATCGCGACCGTGACGATCGGGATCGCGCCGCCGGAGGGCGTCAACCAGCCGCCCAACGCCATGACCGACGAGATCGCGATGCGTCCCGGCCGTGCCGTCTCGGTCCCCGTCCTGGCGAACGATTCCGACCCCGACGGCGACAAGTTCGGCCTCGTGCCGGACGGCATCGAGTTCCACACCGACGACCCGGAGTTCGCGGCCGAGGTGTCGGGCGACCGCGTCATCGTCACCGCGCCGAACCACGAGCTCGTCTCGCAGTTCGAGTACACGATCGAGGACGAGGTGGGCAACACCTCGCGCGGCGTCGTGCAGGTCACCGTCGCGGAGGACGTCCCGCTGGAGGCGCCGATCGCCCGCGACGACCGCGTGCTCATCGGCATGGTGACGGGAGACTTCACGGCCGACGTGGACCTGTTCGTGAACGACGAGGATCCGGACGGCACGACCGACGCGCTCACCGTCGAGGTCGCGGGCGTCGAGCCGCTGCCGGAGGAGGGCCCGGGCTTCGTCCGCGTCGCCGTCGAGGACCGGCGCCAGACGATCCCGTACACGGTGACCGACCCCGACGGGCAGACCGCGTCGGCGTTCCTCATCGTCCCCGCGAAGGACGACCTGCGTCCCGTGCTCGCCGAGGGCGCCGCGATCACCGCGCCCAGCAACGAGCTGATCGACATTCCATTGTCGGAATACGTCACGGTCGCCGAGGGCCTCGACGTGCGGATCACGAATAGCGATGCCGTCTCCGTTAACCACGGCGACGGCACGAACCTCGTCAAGGACGAGACGACGCTGCAGTACCGGTCCGAGTACCGCTACCAGGGCAGCGACGACATCACCTTCGAGGTCACGGACGGCGACGGGCCCGACGACCCGAACGGCCGCAAGTCGGTCATCACGATCCCCATCACGGTGCTCACACCCGAGAACGAGCCGCCGGAGTTCACGAACACGACGATGAGCGTGGGCGCCGGCGACGGCCCCGTGTCCATCGACCTGTCCGCGCGCACGTTCGACATCGACGAGGACGAGATCGCGTACACCCACACGAACGGCGCTCCCGACGGGATCTCCGTCTCGATCAGCGGCTCCACGCTGACGGTCGAGGCCTCGCCCGATACCCGCGGGGTCGCGACGAGCCTCGCGATCGCGGTCAGCGACGGCGAGAACGACCCCGTGCAGGGCACCGTCGACCTCTCCGTCACGGCGTCGGCGCGATCGCTGCCGGTCGCGAACGATGAGGACCTGGGGGAGATCCACCAGGGCGAACCGCAGCAGGTCGGCGTGCTCGCGAACGACTTCAACCCCTTCGAGGGCGAGGGGTCGCTCCGCGTGATCGACGCGGTTGTGGAGGCGGGGGACGGATCCGTGTCCCACGACGACTCGAGCGTCACGGTCACGCCGGGCGGCGACTTCCATGGCTACCTCACGGTGCGTTACACGATCGCCGACATCACGGACGACCCCGACCGCTACGTGCAGGGGCGCATTACGGGCACCGTCCTGGGCGTCCCGGACGCGCCGGGCACGCCGGATCCGTCCGAGGTCGGCAACCGCGAGGCGACGCTGTCGTGGACGGCGCCCTCGAACAACGGCGCCGAGATCACGGCCTACGAGGTGCGCGCGACGGACGGCAGCTTCGAGCAGACCTGCGCGTCGACGGTGTGCCGCCTCACGGGGCTCGTGAACAACAAGGAGTACCAGTTCCAGGTCACGGCCGTGAACGAGGTCGGGCCGTCGGCCGCCTCGGCGCAGAGCATCGTCGTGCGCCCGGACGTCAAGCCCGAGGCGCCCGAGGCGCCGCAGTTCACGCTGTCGGCGGGCGAGCGCGATCAGCGGCTGGGGATCTCGTGGAACCAGCCGAACAGCGATGGCTCGCCCGTGTCGGGGTACCTCGTGCGGATCAACGACGGATCCTCCGTCACGACGCACCGCTTCGCAAACTCCACGGCGACGAGCCGCATCTTCGACGGCCTCGAGAACGGCCGCCAGTACCGGTTCCAGGTCGCGGCGATGAACCGCGCCGACGTGCGCAGCGACGACGGCTGGGCGTGGAGCCCGTGGTCGGCGAGCGAGAAGCCCGCGACCGTGCCGAGCGCGCCCGAGAAGCCCACCGTGGCGCGCGAGTCTCGCTCGTACGGCGTGAACGAGTTCGCGCTGTCGTGGCCCGCCGTGGCGGACAACGGGGGCGACGCGATCGACACGTGGGTCGTGAACTTCATCCAGGGTGGCAACGTGGTGCGTACGGAGGAGTTCGCGAACTCGGGCAACCGCGTTGTCGTCTCGGCGCGCACGTCGGCCACGGACTATCAGTTCACGATCGCCGGCGAGAACCGCGAGGGCCGCGGGAAGGCGAGCCCCGCGACCGAGGCGATCCGTTCGTACAGCGAGCCGGGCGCGCCGTCGGACGTCTCCGTGTCCGCGGGCGACGGCCAGATCACGATCTCGTGGACGAAGGCCGACCCCAACGGCGTGCGCGACAACGAGGTGGGTTATCAGTACCGCCTGAGCGACGGGGCGTGGCAGGACTTCGGATCCGTCTCCTCCTCCGGCGACCGGCGATCCGGGACCGTCGCGGCGCAGAACGGCATCTGGCAGCAGCCGGCCGTGCGCGCGTACACGCGCGTGAACGACGACGAGGGCGCGCTGTTCGGCGCCGAGAAGACGTCGAGTAACCGCGTGAAGCCGTGGGGTCCGCTCGCGCAGCCCACGGTCCAGATCTCGGGCACGGCGGGAGAGCAGCGCGTCCGCGTCGACGCGTACGCCAACGGCTACTGGCTCGAGGAGGTGCACATCGTCTTCGCGATCGACGGACGCACGTTCTACGAGACGTGGGAGCACCCGGCGGCCGACGGCAACGCTCACCTGACGGGATGGGAGCGTGGCGTGCTCGTGCGCCCGGGCCAGACGCTGACCGTGACCGTCACCTCGCGTGACCAGGCCGGTATTGGCCAGAACAAGCCCGTGCAGGAGACGAGCGCGCAGGCCACCTCCACGGCGCCGACGCCCACCTTCTACGCCCGCAAGGAAGACGGCCAGGTCGTCCTGAAGTACAGCAACCTGACCGGTCCGCTCGCGACCGGCGTGCGCGACGACTACCCGCGCGACCAATACGAGTACCGCTGCCAGGTCTACGACGGCTTCTGGCGCAACGTCGGCGGCGGCTGGCAGACCGGCAGCTTCGGAACGGCAGGCGCGGACGCGCTCGGTTTCCCCGTGAGCTGCTTCGACGGTCAGTACGACAAGCAGGCGCGGTTCCTCATCGAGGACGACCAGTTCATCCCGGGCGGCGCGATCTCGAACGAGATCACGCTCCCGGCCAAGCCCGCCGAATGATCCGGCACGACCACACACCCACGAAGGACATCCGACAATGACGATGACGCCGCAGCAGGCCGGCTGGTTCCAGGGCACGTTCAACCGCCTGGTCGACAACGTCGATCGCGCGCTCATGGGCAAGCGCGACGTCGTGAGCCTCGTGCTCGCGTCGATGCTCGCCGAGGGGCACGTGCTGCTGGAGGACGCCCCGGGCACAGGCAAGACGAGCCTCGCGAAGGCGCTCGCGGCGACCGTGCAGGGCACGTCCACTCGGATCCAGTTCACCCCCGACCTGCTCCCGAGCGACGTCACGGGCGTGACGATCTACGACCAGAAGACGCAGTCGTTCGACTTCCACCGCGGCCCCGTGTTCACGTCGATCCTGCTCGCCGACGAGATCAACCGCGCCTCGCCGAAGACGCAGTCCTCGCTCCTCGAGGTCATGGAGGAGGGCCGAGTGACGGTCGACGGCGTGACGCACGAGGTCGGGCGCCCGTTCCTCGTCATCGCGACCCAGAACCCCATCGAGACGGCCGGCACCTACAAGCTGCCCGAGGCGCAGCTTGACCGCTTCCTCATCAAGGCGTCGATCGGCTACCCGACCGTCGAGGTGACCGAGCGGATTCTCGCCGGATCCGCCGAGCGCAACCCGTCCTCGCGCCTGACGCCGCTCATCACGACCGACGCGATCGCCGACATGGCCGACCTCGGGCAGACCGTGCACGTCGACGGCGCGGTGCTGCGCTACGCCGCCGAGCTCGCGGAGGCCACCCGCGCCGACCAGGACACGCGCCTCGGCGTCTCGGTCCGCGGCGCGCTCGCGATGATCCGCCTCGCCAAGGTGTGGGCCGCGGCCCAGGGCCGCCACTACGTCATCCCCGACGACATCAAGGTGCTCGCGCAGCCCGCCTGGGCGCACCGCCTCGTCATGGACCCGGAGGCCGAGTTCGCGGGCGTCGTGCAGAGCACGGTCGTGCAGCGCGTGCTGGGCGACGTGCCCGCGCCGCAGAACCGCGCGCAGACGACGACTGCGTGAGCATGAGCGCCCCGTTCGCGCCGATCACGGCCGTGCCCGAGGGCGCGGCCGTGCCGGGCGACCCCTCGGCCGCCGACACGCCGCGCTTTGACGGACCGGCCGAGGCGCGCGTGCCGTGGTGGCGCGTCGCGCTCGTGCTCGCCGGTCGGGCCGGATCCGCGGTGCTGCGCGGCGCGCGGGTCGTGCGCCCGATCGGGTGGCTCGCGATCCTCGGGGCGATCGTGCTGTGGGTCATCGGGCCGCTCTACGGCTGGCGGGAGATGACGACGGGGGCGATCGCGCTGACGGTCATCGTCGTCGCCTGCGGCGCGTTCCTCCTCGGGCGCACGGCGTACGACGTCTCGCTCGACCTCAATCGCGACCGCGTCGTCGTCGGCGAGCACGCCCAGGGCGGGCTGATCCTCACGAATCCCACCTCGCGCGCGATCCCCGCCTCGCGGGTCGTGCTGCCGGTCGGGCAGGGGCGTGGCATCTTCGCCGTGCGCCGGCTCGCGCAGGCGGAGAGCGTTACCGAGCTGTTCCGGATCCCCACCCAGCGCCGCGGCGTGCTGCCCATCGGGCCCGTCAGCGTGCTGCGGGGCGATCCGCTCGGCCTCTTCGAGCGGGTCGAGCGCAAGGACGACCCGACCGACCTCTACGTCCACCCGCGCACCGTGCCGTTCGACGGCGAGTCGCTCGGGTTCGTGCGCGACCTCGAGGGCATGCCGACGACCGACCTCGCGCGCGACGACATCTCCTTCCACGCGCTGAGCGAGTACCAGCCCGGCGACGACCTCCGCCACGTGCACTGGCGCTCGTCGGCCCGCACGGGCGTGCTGATGATGCGCACCTACGAGCAGACGCGGCGTTCGCATTTCGTGATCGCGATCTCGCGCTCCGCCCGCGAGTACCGCACCGACGAGGAGTTCGAGCTCGCCGTCTCGCTTGGCGCGTCCATCGGCCGCCGCGCGATGCGCGACGCGTTCGAGGTGGACCTGCGCACGCAGGGCACGTCGCTGCGCGCGGGCAGCGAGCGCCGCATGCTCGACTCCCTGTCGGACTTCGAGGCCGAGCGGATGCCCGAGGGGATCGCGGAGCTCGGCGCCTTTGTCGGCACCGACGTCCCGTCGGCGAGCTTCGTCGTGCTCGTCACGGGCCGCGGCGCGACCGCGACCGACCTCAAGGCGGCGGCGGCCCGTGTTCCCGTGGGCGCGCGCACGCTCGTGTGCATCGCCGAGGAGGGGGCGGATCCGCAGCTGCGCCGCATCGCGGACGCGGACGTGCTCACGCTGGGCACTCTCGATCAGCTGCCCACCGCGATGCGGAGGGCCCTCGGATGAGCGCCCCCGAACGCCTCACGATGCGCCGCTGGGTGCTCGACCTCGGCGCGATGGTCGCGCTGTTCAGCGTGCCGATCCTCATCTTCTGGGCCGTTTTCGACAGCGCCCGGTTCTTCGTCGGCGCCTACGGGGCCCTCGCCGCGGGGCTCGCCCTCGCCTCGGCCGGCGCGATCTGGCGGTGGGGGATCCTCGTGCTCGCGCCCGCTACCGTCGGCGCGTACTTCGTCCTCGGCGGCGCGCTCGCGCTGCCGGACACGACGATCGGCGGGGTGATCCCGACGCTTACGACGCTGCGCGAGCTTGCCGTCGGCGCCGTGACCTCGTGGAAGTCGTTCCTCACCACCGTCGTCCCCGTGGCGGTGGAGGACGGGCACCTCCTCGTGCCGTTCGCGACCATCCTCGTCTTCTCGGTCGTGGCGGGTAGCCTCGCGCTGCGCGTCAGCCCGCCCGTGTGGGCGCTCCTGCCGGTGTTCGCCGCGACCGTGTTCGCGATCGTGCTCGGCAGCCCGCGCCCGCCGGTGTGGATGCCGTACGTGCTGGGCGCCTCGCTCGTCGCCGTCACGATCGGCTGGCTCGCCGTGCGCGAAGCCTGGTCGCCCCGCCGCTCGGTCGTCTCTATCGAGGGGCGCGCGGGCCGCGGATCCTCCGGCGGGGCGGGCGCGCGCGCCGTCGCGGGCGCGCTCATCGTCGCCGTGGCGGCGGGCCTCGGCATCGCGTCTCAGGCGCTCGCGGCTCCCAACGAGGTGCGCGAGGTGGCGCGCGACACGATCGTCCCGCCGTTCGAGCTGTACGAGTACGCGAGCCCCCTGCAATCCTGGCGGTCGATCGTGCGCGATCATCCCTCGTCGGAGGACGCGCTGTTCACCGTCTCCGGCCTCCCCGAGGGCGCGCGCGTGCGCCTCGCGGTCCTCGACGGGTACGACGGTCTCGTCTACAACGTCTCGGACGAGGGGGCAGGGGCCTCGAGCGACTTCTCGCCGCTGCGGAGCAACATGGCCGAGGGCGTCGCGGGCGAGCCGGTCGAGGTGACTGTCGCGATCGACGAGTACGCGGGCGCCTGGCTCCCGGACCTCGGGGTCGTCGACCAGATCGCGTTCGGCGGATCCGGTCAGCGCGCGGACGCGCTGCGGCGCGGGACTTACTTCAACGAGGCCACGGGGACGGGCATCGCGGTGAGCGGGCTCGCCGCCGGCGACCAGTACACCGTCAGCGCCGTTCTTCCCGAGGAGCCGACGGCCGAGGATATCGGCGACGCGCCGTTCGCGCAGGTTGAGCTCCCGCCGGTCATTGGGGCACCCGAGGACGCGGCGTCCGTCGCGGCGGACGTGCTCGACGAGGCCGACGCGCAGGTCGAGGGCGCGCTCTCGGCCTACGCGCGCGTCGAGGCCCTGGAGGAGTGGCTGCGCAACAGCTACTTCAGCCACGGCCTCTCGAAGGAGGACACGGGCCGCGAGGAGGACGACCCACAGTCGCGCGCGGGCCACGGCGCGCAGCGCATCGCGCAGCTCCTCACCGCCGACCAGCGCGTCGGCGACGACGAGCAGTACGCCGTCGCGATGGCGCTCATGGCGCGCGAGTTGGGCATGCCCGCCCGGGTCGTCATGGGCTTCCACGCCGACGAGAACGATCCCGACGTGGATCCGTTCGTCGCCACCGGCGAGAACGTGCACGCCTGGGTCGAGGTCGCCTTCGAGGGCTTCGGATGGGTCGCCTTCGACCCGACCCCGCCCGAGGACAACGAGCCCGAGGAGATCACGGAGCGCCCCCGGCAGGAGCCGCGCCCGCAGGTCCTCCAGCCCCCGCCCCCGCCGCAGGAGCCGGCCGACGAGCCCCCGCTCGTGCCCAACGAGCGCGACGACGTCGAGGAGGACGAGCCGTTCTTCTCGCCGCTCGTGTGGCAGATCATCGTCGCGACGGGCATCAGCCTGCTCGTCATCGCGCTGCTGCTGTCCCCGCTGTTCATCATTGGCGCCCTCAAGGTGGCGAAGCGCCGTCGCCGCGAGAACGCGGAGCTTCCCGCCGACCGGATCGCGGGCGGCTGGGAAGAGCTCGTCGACCGGGCGACCGACCTCGGCGCGTACCGGAAGGCGGCCCTGCCCGTCGGCCTGACGCGCCACGAGGAGGCCGCGACGGTGGGCGCGGCGTTCGACGAGCCGCGCGTGACCGCCCTGGCCGTGCGGGCGGACGGGGGCGTGTTCGCGCCCGTCGACCCGAGCGACGACGAGGTGCGCGCGTACTGGGGCGAGGTGGACCAGGTCGTCGGCGACCTGCGCCAGAAGTCGACCCGCTTCGCCCGGCTGCGCGCGCGGCTGAGCCTGCGGGCGCTGGGGAAGAACTCCCCACTTCGTCGCGCGGGCGCATGGATCCGTGAGAAGGTCGCAGAGGCGAGAGCTTCCGCGAGTGCGAGAGGACGATGACGTGAGCATGTCGACCGGACAGTCGGGGTACGCGAGCCAGCCCGCGTACGGCCCGAACCCTGGCGCTCAGGCCCCCCAGGCGCCGCAGGCGCCGCGCCCTCAGGTGCCGGGGATCGCGACGATCGGGCGCCGCGTCGGCGTGTACATCGTCGACATGGCCCTTATCAGCGTCGCGGTGTCGATCGTCGGCGGGATCGTCCTGGCGATCGCCGTGCCGATGATCCTCGCGGGCGAGACCGCCGCCGCCACGGCCCTGTTCGGCCTGCCCGCGGTCGCGGGGCTCGCGTTCGCGATCGTCTACATCGCGATGCAGGGCGGGCGCGGTTCGTTCGCCCAGCGATGGTTCCGGATCCGCCTCGTGCGCGCCGATTCGGGAGACCCGCTCGGCTTCGGCAGGGCGCTCCTGCGATACGTGATCTGGGCCCTCGGGGCGTCGATCATCGTGGGGTACTTCTCGGTGTTCTTCGACTCGTCCGGGCGCCGTCAGGGGTGGCACGACCGCGTGTCGGGAGCCCTTGTGGTCGACGCGGACCATGCGCCCGCGCCCGCCGTGGGAGATACCGGCGCCGCGCGTCCGCAGGTCGCCGACGACCCGGCCCCGGCGGGAGCGCCCGCCGCTGCGCCCGCGGCCGGGTGGCAGACGCCCTCGCCCGCGGCCGGGTGGGAGGCGCCGGCCGCTCCCGCGACGCAGCAGGCGGCGTGGGAGGCGCCGGGCGCTCCCGCGGCACCCGCCGACCCGTTCGCGACCTCGGTTCCCGCGCCCCCTGCGTTCGCGGCCCCGACCGCCCCGCCCGCGCCCCCGACCTTCGCCGCGCCGGCCGCGCCCGTGGCGCCGGTGACCGGCGACGGCCCGGTGGCATCCGACGGTCCGATCGCGTTCGTGCCCGGCGTGACCGACGAGCGCCGCGGCGACGACATCCGCGCCGACGCGGCCCCCGCCGACGCGCCCCCGGCCCCCGCGTTCGACGAGCCGGCGCCGCCGGCGCCGTCCGCCTTCGACACGCCCGCCCCGCCGATGTACGAGGCCCCCGCCCCGCCGACGGCCCCCGTGTCCGAGCCGCCCGGCGCGCCCGCTGCCGTCTTCGAGCAGCCCGCCGCGCCGCCCGCGTTCGACACCCCTGTCCCGCCCGCCCCTGCCGCGCCGCCCGCGTTCGAGGATCCCGCGCAGCCCGCGGCACCCGCGTTCGAGCAGCCCGTCGCGCCGCCGACCGACGACGACTTCGTGGACGACACCATCGTCGTCAATCGCGGCGCAGCGGCGACGCCGCCGACGGTGACGCTCGCGTGGGACGACGGCACCCGGTCGGTGGTCGCCGAGCGCACCGTGTTCGGCCGCAACCCGTCGGGGCCGGGCGAGGTCGTCGCGATCGCCGACGACACGATGTCGCTGTCGAAGACGCACTTCGAGATCGCCCTGGACGGGGACAGCGCGACCGTCACGGATCTGCACTCGACCAACGGCGTCGTGATCGAACGCGCGGGGACCGAGTTCACCGCCGCCCCCGGCACGCCGACACCCCTCGCGGCGGGCGACGCCCTCACGATCGGGGAGCGTCGCGCGACGGTCGAGCAGGTGGGATCGCTCTGACATGACCGCAGCGATCACGACCGCCGCGGGCGCGGCGACGGACGGCGGGCGGCGCCGCGTGAACGAGGACGCGGCGCTCGCGTCCTCGCCGTGCTTCCTCGTCGCGGACGGCATGGGCGGGCACGACGCGGGCGACATCGCCTCCGCCGCGGCCGTCGGCGCGTTCGCTCACTTCGCGGGGCGCGATTTCCTCACGGTCGACGAGGTGCGCGACGCCGTGGAGGAGGTGCGCGCCCGGCTGGACCGGTTCTCCGCGTCTCACGAGTCCGGCGCGGGCACGACGCTCACGGGCGCGGTGGTCGCGGAGGTGCACGGCGAGGGGTACTGGATGATCCTCAACGTCGGCGACTCGCGCACCTATCGCCTGAGCGGCGGCCGCCTCGAGCAGCTGACCGTCGATCACTCCGTCGTCCAGGAGATGGTCGACGCTGGCACGCTCGCCGAGGAGTCCGCGCGCACCGACGCGCGCCGGCACATCGTCACGCGCGCGCTCGGGGCGGGCAACGCCGAGTCGGTGGACATGTGGATGTTCCCCGCGCACGTGGGCGACCGGATCCTCGCGTGCTCCGACGGCGTCACGGGCGAGCTGGACGACCGCGTGATCGCCGATGTGCTCCGCACGACGCCGGACCCGCGGCAGGCCGCCGCCGAGCTCGTGCGCCGCGCGATCGCCGCGGGCGGCCGCGACAATGCGACGGCGATCGTCGTCGACGCCCGCCACGTCGCGCACGCACCCCGCATCGCGGCCGCGCGGGACGACGAGATCGACGTCGCGACGATCGAGCGATCCGGTTCGGTCGCCTCCGACACGATTCCTCGATCGGGCCTGCCCGGGAGCGACTCGTGACGTCGGCGCTCGTCGTGGGCGCGGCCGGCATCGCGCTCGTTCCCGCGGGGTCGGACCTCGGCGCCGTGCAGGGGGCCCTGGACCTCTCGCTCGACGCGGGCCGCGCGGCCGTCGCGCGCCTGGCCTGGGGCGTCGTCGTGGACCGGACGCCCGGCGGGAGGACCGAGCGGCACGGGGACGTGCCGCTCGAGGTCGCGGACGGCACCCCCGCCGAGGCCACCCACGAGACCCTGATCGACGTGGAGACGCCCGAGAGCATCGAGATTCCGGTGGCGGCGCCGCCGGCGGTCCCGCCGGCGGCGCCGGACGGCGACCACGACGGCGCCACGGTGTCGCTCGCGCAGCTGCGCGCGATGCGCGCCCAGGCCCCCGGCGATCACGACGGCGCGACGATCGCGCGCTCCGCGATCACGCGCCCTGTGGCGATGCCGCGGATCCGCCTGTCGACGGGCGAGACCCACACGCTCGCGCGCCCCGTGATCATCGGTCGGGCCCCGCGCCTGACGCGCGTGCCGCTGGACGATGCGCCGCTCCTCGTGACGGTCGCGAGCCCCGAGCTCGACATCTCGCGCTCGCACGTCGAGATCGTTCCCGATCACGACGCCGTCGTCGTCACCGACCTGCGCACGACCAATGGCACACGGCTCGTGCGCGACGGGGCGGATCCGGTGCGCCTGCGCGCCGGCGAGGCGACCGTCGTCGTGACGGGCGACGTCCTCGATCTCGGCGACGGCGTGACCGTCGCGTTTGAGGATCTCCCGTGACGCGCCGCGCGCCGTCCACCCCGCCCGAGATCCCCGGTTTCACGTACCTCGAGCTGCTCGGATCCGGCGGCTTCGCCGACGTGTTCCTGTACGAGCAGAAGCTGCCGCGGCGGCGGGTCGCCATCAAGGTGCTCCTGCCCGACCGCATCTCGACCTCCGCCGCGCAGTTCACGGCCGAGGCCAACGTGATGGCGATGCTGTCGAGCCACCCGGCGATCGTCGCCGTCTATCAGGCGGGCGTCGCCTCCGACGGGCGGCCGTACCTGGCGATGGAATACTGCCCGCGCCCGAACCTGCAGGTGCGTTATCGCCGCGAGCGCTTCGCGGTGGACGAGGCGCTGCACACGGGGATCCCCGTGGCCGCCGCGGTCGAGACGGCGCACCGCGCGCACGTGCTGCACCGGGACATCAAGCCGGCGAACATCCTCGTCACGGCGTACAACCGCCCGGCGCTGACCGACTTCGGCATCGCGTCCTCGCTCGCCAACCCCGACGAGAGCCAGGGCGTGTCCGTGCCGTGGTCGCCGCCGGAGGCGTTCGCGGATCCGCCGCGCAGCGACCCGCGCAGCGACGTCTACCAGCTCGGCGCGACGGTCTATACCCTCCTCGCGGGCCGCTCGCCGTTCGAGGTGCCGGGAGGCGACAACGGCACGGGCGCCCTCATTGCGCGCATCGAGCGCGAGCCGGTGCCCGACCTCCAGCGTGCCGACGTGCCCCAGTCGCTCGTCGATGTGCTCGCCCGCGCGATGGCGAAGGATCCGCGCGATCGCTTCGCCAGCGCGGCGGCGTTCGCGCGGGCGCTGCAGAAGGTGCAGATCGAGCTCGGCCACTCCGTCACGCCGATCGACATCCTCGACGACGGCGAGCACGACGACGCGGCCGCCGCGGGCGAGGACGCGGACGACACGGGCGTCACGCGGATCCGCAGCCTGCGGTCCGTGCCCGCGGCGCCGCCGGTCCGCCCGTCGCAGGACGCGGTCCCCGCCGCGCCGGAGACGATCGCGGAGCCCGCGGAGGACGCCGCCGCGGCGGGGCCGACGCCCGCCTCCGATTTCGCGCCCCCCGCGCCCGCCGCTTTTGCCCCGCCCGCTCAGGCGTCGAGCCCGGCGCCTGAGCCCGAGATGTGGGCCCCGGAGCCGCCCGCGGGCGGTCGCGCAGACACGTCCGCCTCCTTCGCGCCGCCCGCGGACGAACGCACGGTCGTGCGCCCCGCGTCCGCTCCCGCGGACGAACGCACGGCCGTTCGACCCGCGTCCGCTCCCGCCGACGAACGCACGGTCGTGCGCCCCGCGCCTCCCGCGGACGAACGCGCGGCGGCGCGCCCCGCCGCGGCGCCGGCCGCCCCGTCCGAGCCCGTCGAGGATCGCACCGTCGTGCGCCCCGCGACTCCGCCCGCCACGGCCCCCGAGGACGACACGCTCGTGCGCCAGGCGCCCGCGCCGGCGGACGACCGCACGGCGCCGCGCGCTCCTCGGACGGGGCCCGCGGGCCCCGAGTATCGCTTCGCCTCGCGCGTCGAGTTCGGGGCGGGGAGCGTGCCGCGCGCGGATCCGAGCCAGTTCCGCGTCGCGAGCCGCGTGTCTGACGGCGAGCCGCCGGCGATCACGCGCTCACAGCGGACGATCCGTCGCCGCTCGCGGCGCTGGATCCTGTGGGTGGCGCTGGCCGTAGCGGTCGTGCTGGTGGCGGGCGCGGTCGTCTACGGTGTGTCGATGCTGCAGCCGGAGGAGGTCAGCGACGACAGCACGGTGCGGATGGGCGATGTGGATCCCGTCGCGAACCTGCAGGGCATCGTGACGGGGCAGGAGGCGACCTTCACGTGGGAGAACCCGTCGCCGCAGCTGGGCGACTCCTACCGCTGGGGCGTCTCCGTCGCCGATCAGCTGACGTCCTACGACAACGCGACCGGAGACACGAGCGTGACGATCGGTCTCGAGCCCGGCGACGAGACCTGCATCGAGGTGTACGTCCAGCGCGGGGACGAGCGCTCGGCGCACGAGCGCGGCTGCGTCGAAAACCCGGGGTAGCGGGTCAGGCGCTCTCCGGGGCGGGGGCGTCGTGCGCGAGCACCTTGATGATGATGCCGCGGTTGCCGAGCTCGGCGATCGTGCGCGCCTCCTCGTGCGCGTCGCGACCGAACACGCGCGCGCTGGTCACCACGACGACGTCTCCGCGCTCGAGGCGGCCGAACAGGCGGTTCAGGCGCTCCTCCCACGTCTCGACGACGTTCGGAGCCGGGTGGCGGAAACCGCCG
This sequence comes from Microbacterium excoecariae, assembly GCF_011326725.1. Classification (GTDB taxonomy): domain Bacteria; phylum Actinomycetota; class Actinomycetes; order Actinomycetales; family Microbacteriaceae; genus Microbacterium; species Microbacterium excoecariae. The sequence continues at coordinate 750,931 of NZ_JAANCO010000001.1, forward strand.
ATGGGAACGCCGAAGCTCGTGAGCTGGCGGCGCTGCTCCACGATCGAGGGCATGCCCTCGCGCGCCACGACGACGCCGACCAGGCGCGAGCCCGCGGGCCGGGCGCGCCAGATGTCGTTGCGCGTGAAGACCTGTTCGACGTGCTCGCTCACGCGCCCAGCCTACCGGCCGGGCGCGCGCGATCCGGGACGGATCAGATGAGGGAGAGCTCGCGAAGCTTCTGCTCGACGTCGGCGTTCGACGGCTCGACGTGGTGCGAGGCGTCCGGGTACACGACGACCGGGATGTTCGTGCGGCCCGAGATGTCCTTCGCGACGTCTGCCGCCGCGGGCTCGGCCTCGAGGTCGACGTAGGTGTAGGCGACGCCGAGGCCGTCGAGCTGCGCCTTCGTGCGGCGGCAGTCGCGGCACCACTCGGCGCCGAACATCGTGATGGTGTCAGGGGAAACGGAAGTCATGCTCCCAGAATATGCGCGGCCAGGCGGGGCGGGGCCGGGCGAGGCGCCGTGGGACGATGGAGGCGTGGTCGAGGGGAGGCGGGCGTGAGCGTAACGGTCATCGTCCCGACCTATAACGAGCGGGAGAACGTGGCGGAGCTCGTCCGGCGTACGGCCGGCGCGGTCCCCGGTGCCGAGATCCTCTTCGTCGACGACTCCTCGGACGGCACGGCCGACGAGGTGCGTCGCGTCGCCGCGGGCGCGGCGTGCCGGGTGCGCGTCGTTCACCGCGACCGGCCGACGGGCGGCCTCGGCGGCGCGGTCATCGAGGGGCTGCGCGCCGCGTCCCACGACGTGTGCGTGGTGATGGACGGCGATCTCCAGCACCCGCCCGAGCGGATCCCCGACATCGTCGCCGCGCTCGCCGCGGGCGACGGCGAGATCGTCGCGGCGTCGCGGTACGTCGGCGGCGGGAGCGCGACGGGGCTCGCCGACGCGACGCGCCGCCTGGTGTCTCGGGCCTCCACCGCCGTGACGCGCGCGATGTTTCCCGTCCGCCTCCGGCGCGTGACCGACCCGATGACGGGCTTTTTCGGGGTGGATCGCCGGCTGCTCGACCTCGACCGTCTGCGGCCGCGGGGGTTCAAGATCCTCCTCGAGATCATCGTGCGCACCGACCTTGCCGTCGCCGAGGTGCCCTTCACCTTCGGCGACCGGTTCGCGGGCGCCTCGAAGGCCTCCGTGCGGCAGGGGGCGCGCTTCCTGCACCAGCTGGCGCTCCTGCGCTTCGGGAAGATGGGCGCGTTCGCCCTCATCGGCGCTCTCGGCGCGGTCGCGAACGTCGCGATCGTGTGGGCACTCACCAGCCTCGGGACCGACTACGTGTGGGCCGCGATCATCGCGGCGGAGACGACGATCGTCGCCAATTTCCTCCTGGCCGAGCGCTTCGTCTTCCACGACCTGCGCCGCCAGGCGCGGGCCTTCTGGCGCCGGTTCGCGACGTCGTTCGGGTTCAACAACGCCGAGGCGGCGGTCCGGATCCCCGTCATGGCGCTGATGGTCGAGACGTGGGGGATCGCGAGCCCCGTGGCGACGGCGATCACGCTCGCCGTCGCGTTCGTGATCCGCTTCACGTTCCACTCGCTCGTCGTCTACGCGCCGCGGACCGAGGCGGCCGAGCGCGCCGCCACGCGCGCCTGACTCAGGCCGCGGGCGCGTGGCGCGCGCACACGGCGGACGCGCCGCACGCCTCGCACAGGACGGTGCGGGCCCGGCACGTGTCGTCGGCGCAGTTCACGAGCCGGTCCGTCGCGGATCCGCACCCCGCGCACGAGGAAATCACCGCGCCGCCCTCGCCGAACCGCACCCGCTCGCGTCCGTCGAACACGTAAAGCGAGCCCTCCCACAGGCCGGTGTTCCCGAACGTTTCGCCGTAGCGCACGATGCCGCCGTCGAGCTGGTACACCTCCTGGAAACCGCGCGAGATCATGAGGCTCGAGAGCACCTCGCAGCGGATGCCGCCCGTGCAATACGTCACGACCGGCTTGTCCTTCAGGTGGTCGTACCGGCCCGACTCGATCTCGCCGAGGAAGTCGTGCGTCGTCTCGGTGTCCGGAACGATGGCGCCGCGGAACCGGCCGATCTCGGCTTCGAAGGCGTTGCGCCCGTCGAAGAAGACCACGTCCTCGCCGCGCTCCGCGACGAGGCGGTGCAGGGCGCCCGGCGCGAGCGGGGTGCCGCCGCCCACGACCCCGTTCTCGTCGACCCGGAGCTCCCCGCCGGCGCCGAAGGAGACGATCTCGTCCCGCACCTTCACCGACAGGCGGGGGAAGTCGAGGCTGAGGCCGTCGGCGTCGAGCCCCGTGCCCGAGGACCACTTCATGTCGACGTCGCGGAAGGGGGCGTACTGCTTCGTCTTGCGCACGTAGGTCTTGAGCGCCGCCATGTCGCCGCCCACGGTGCCGTTGATGCCGTGAGGGGAGAGGAGGATCCGCCCGCGCAGGCCCAGGAGCTCGCACAGGTCGCGCTGCCACAGGCGCACGGCCTCGGGGTCGGCGAGCGGCGTGAACACGTAGAAGAGCAGGATCTTGGCGGGCACGGATCCAGCGTAGGCGCCGGCGCCGGGAACGTCCCGCACGCGTCGGGCCCCACCGAGGTGGGGCCCGAGACGTGCCTGCGCGCTATTCGCCGCCGCGCGCCGCCGGCGGCGCCTTCCGCGCGCCGCGGGTCCGCGAGATGCGGTAGTCGATGCGGTCGTCGACGTAGGTCTGCAGCTCCTCGTTCTCCGGCAGGCTGCTCGTCACGTCGTCCGAGATCGCCTCCGTGACCCGCTCGAGCCGGCGCTCGCTCTCGAGGTGCGTCATGTGCGTGAACTCGAACCGCAGGGCGCGCACCGTGGCGACGCACATGAGGATGAGCACCACGCTGAACGGCAGGGCCGTGATGAGGGATCCGGTCTGCAGCGTCGAGAGCCCGCCCGCGAGCAGGAGCGCGATCGCGAGGGCGCCCTCGAGCAGCGCCCACACGATGCGCGACCACACGGGCGGGTTGGGGTGGCCGCCCGAGGCGAGCATGTCGACGACGAGCGAGCCCGAGTCGGAGGACGTGATGAAGAAGATCGCGACGACGATGATCGTGAGGATCGAGAGGATGTTGCCGAGCGGGAGCCCGCCGAGCACCGTGAAGAGCGAGCCCTCGGGCGAGACCGCCCCGTCGGTGACGAGGTCTCCCTCGCCGTACATCTGGCGGAAGAGCCCGGATCCGCCCATCACGGAGAACCAAAAGAACCCGACGATGGTGGGGACGAGGAGGACGCCGGCGATGAACTGGCGCACGGTCCGGCCGCGGGAGATGCGCGCGATGAACACGCCGACGAACGGGGCCCAGGCGATCCACCAGCCCCAGTAGAAGATGGTCCACCCGGAGAGCCACTCCTGCGCGGCCTCACCCTGGAAGGTGCCGACGTCGACCGTCATCTCGAGCACGTTCGCGAGGTAGACGCCGAGCGACTCGACGAAGTTGCGCAGGAGGAAGATCGTCGGGCCGAGGATCAGCATCGAGATCAGCAGGAGGCCCGCGAGGGAGAGGTTGATGTTCGAGAGCCACTTGATGCCCGCGCCGAGCCCGGACACGACCGAGAACGTCGCGAGGAACGTGATGACGACGATGAGGATGACGAGGAGCGTCGTGTCGGTCTGCTCGACGACGCCGATCGCCTGCATGCCGGCCGCGATCTGCTGCACGCCGAGGCCGAGCGAGGTCGCGACGCCGAAGACGGTGCCGAAGATCGCGATGATGTCGATGACGTCGCCGACCCATCCCTTGACGCGCTCGCCGAAGAGCGGCTCGAGCGCCCACCGGATGGAAACGGGGCGGCCGCGACGGTGGATGGCGAACGCGAGCGCGAGGCCGATGACCGCGTAGACGGCCCACGGGTGCAGGCCCCAGTGCACGAAGGTCTGCGCCATCGCGAGCCCGGCGAGCTCCGCCTCGGATCCCTCCCACCCTGGCTTGGGGCTGACGGTCGCGTAGGTGAGCGGCTCGCCCACGCCATAGAAGATGAGGCCGATGCCCATGCCGGCGGAGAAAAGCATGGCGAACCACGACATCACGCCGAACTCGGGTGTGTCGTCGGCCCGCCCGAGCTTGACCGTGCCGAGCTTCGAGAACGCGATGACGATGGCGAAGACGACGAACGCGCCGACGACGAGCATGTAGTACCAGCCGAGGTCGCGGACGATCCAGTCCTGCATCGTCGTGAAGACCTCGCTCGTGCCCTCGGGGAGAAGGATCGCGACGAGTGTCACGGCGAGGATGACGCCGAGGGCGGGCCAGAACACGCGCGGCGCGATCATGCCCTTGCCGATGCGGACGCCCTGGCGCCGCAGCTTCTCGGTGATCTGCTCGTCGGTGTCGTCCTCGGCGATGTGCATGCGCCGCGGCACCGCCGTGACGGCCGGATCGAGCTCGAGCGCGTCTCCGCTGATCGGGTCGATGTGCGTGGGGGTGTGCGGGGCGCCGGACGAATCGCCGGGCGCGGCGGCTTGTGAACTCACGCGTCTGCCTCCTGGTGCGTCGGTCTGTCGTGAACCGCATGCTGGCGCAGATCCGCGCGGAGCGCCAGGGCGGCCGCCGGTGAGGCAGTGGCCCGGGGGCACCCGCGGGGCGGTCGTCGCCTCACAAGCGGGGTGCCCAAAGGCACGGTTCCCCACCCTATCCGGGTGGTCAACAATCGGACAATCGACAGGCGCCGCCGCTACCCCGACTGCGCGCGCCGCGGGCGCGGGAGCGCGGCGGGCGCGGACTCGCCGCGCGGCGTGCGTGCGGAGTACCACGCGCTGTAGCGCGCGACGAGGGGAACAGAGGTGAGCCCGTGCAGGAGGACGCTCGCCGCGACGGTGACGACGACCGTCGTGCGGACCGTGTCGGATCCCGGGAAGGCCGACTCCGAGGCGATCAGGAGGAACACGAGCGACGCGAGTCCGCGCGGCCCGAACCACCCGATAAACAGGGCGGTGGGGATCCGCGCCCCGCTGCGGATCAGCGAGAGGGCGACCGGGATCATCCGCACGAGCGTGAGGCTCAGGACGGCGTAGGCGACGACCCGCCACGTGAGATGCGGTCCGGCGAGGACGAGCGCGAGCCCGCCGAACGCGATCCAGGTGGCGGACGCGAACAGCTCGCCAGCCTCTTCGGCGAGCACGCCGACGTCCGAGCGGTGCGAGCCCACGACGCGTCCGAACGCGAGCCCTGCGACGAACGCCGCGATGAAGACGCTCCCGCCCAGGACGCTGGCGATCGCGAAGGCGAGGAGCGCGGAGGCCAGGGGGAGGACGTATCGCCAATCGTGGGCGATCCACCCCCGGCGGTCGGCCGCGCGATAGAGCGCGCCGCCGCCGAGGCCCGCGATCGCGGCGGCGAGGACGCCCCATCCGATCTGCTGGGCCATGTTGGTCAGCACCGCCGCCGCGACGCCGCCGGTTCCCGCGGACTCGGCGTACGTCAGCGCGACGAGGAAGAAGGGCACGGCGAGCCCGTCGTTGAGCCCGCTCTCGACGTCGAGGGCCTGGCGCACGCGCGGGGGCACCGCCTCGTCCGAGACGACCTTGCGCCCGAGCGCGGCGTCGGTGGGGGCCAGCATGGTGGCGAGGAGGAGTACGGCGGCGAGCGGCAGGTCCGGGAAGAGCAGGAAGCCGGCGGCCGCCCCCGCGATCATGGCGAGGGGGAGTCCGATGAGCAGCAGCCGCGCGGGCCAGCCCGCCTCGCGCCGCAGCGTCGCGAGGTCGAGCCGCGTCGCGTCGCCGAAGAGGAGGAGGCAGAGCGCGACCTCGGCGATGTGCTCGGCACCGAGGGTGTCGATGTCGAGGTCCACGGCGCTCGGCCAGAGCGCCACGACCGTCGCGCCCGCGGCGGTGAAGAACAGCGCCGAGGTGATCCCGCGGCGATCGAGCGGGCGGGAGACGGCCGACCACACCAGGATCAGCGCGGCGATGATCGCGATCGCGAGCACGGTGCTCCCTCCCTGGCATTCCCCGGCGGATCCGGGACCCGCGATTCAGGCTATCGGTGGCCGCCGAGGCCCCTGGACACCGCCCGCGCCCGGCGCCACGATGGGCTCATGACCCCGCGCGTCACCGCCCCCGACATCGACCCGGCGAATAAGCCGAAGGGCCCCGCGTCCTACTTCCCGAGCATCGAGCAGACCTACGGGCGGCCGATGCAAGAGTGGCTCGACCTCGCCTCCGAACGCGTGGAGCACGGCGAGCGCCACGGCCAGGTCGTTGCGTGGCTCAAGGAGGCCCACGGGCTTGGGCACGGCCACGCCAACGCGATCGTCGCCTATACCCGCGCGGCCCTCGAGGCGTAGCGGGCGGCTCCGCTGCGGTCCGGATGCAGACGAGCGACCCGAACGCCGAAGCGCCGCTTCGGGTCGCGCGAATGCACCGCGGATCCGCCTGCCGGCGTGCATATGCGCGATCTGGGCGCGGGAGGCCCGTTTCGGGTCGCGCGTATGCATCGCGGATCCGGCTCCGGGCGTGCATATGCGCGATCTGGGCGCGGGAGGGCCGTTTCGGGTCGCGCGTATGCATCGCGGATCCGGCTCCGGGCGTGCATATGCGCGACCGGGGCGGCGCGCGGGCCGCTTCGGGTCGCGTGTCGGTTCCGGCGACTACGTCGTTCGGCCGATGTAGCAATCTGTTGGTACATATGTGTACCGTTGCGTTGACACAAATGGCTCGGAGGGGGAGCTGGCGATGATCTGGGTGATGGTGTTCGGGGTACCGCTTCTCGGGCTGATCGCGGCCGCGGCATGGTGGGCATTGTGGGGCCGTCGGCGGGGCGGTGTCACCGGGGCCGTGGCGGTGATCGCCTGCGTCGCGGGCTGCCTGGGGGTTCTGGCCGATCTTCTGGTGCGGCTATGGAGTGGGTGGTCGTTGCTCGTGCCGTTCGCGTCGGCACTCCCCGTATACGCGTCGTACCGTGACGTGCGGTTCGTGATGCCGCTCGTGGTCGGCATCGCGGGGCTGATCCTCCTGGCGTTCCCGGTGCGGTCCCGGAAGGGATCGGGCAGGGCCGACCTCACGAGGAGGTCTCCCGTCAGCTTCGCGCGGCCGCGGTGGTTCGTGCTTCCGGCGGCGCTCGCCGGATTGGTGGTGCTCCTCACGCTCGTCGCGGGGATGGCGTCCACGCGCGACGAGGTGACGGGGCGCTACACGGCATACGTCGTGGACGGCGGCGTCGGGTTTGTCGGCACGAGCATCTACGGATGGTTCTACTCGGTGCCCTCGCTCATCGCGCTCGCCGTGCTGGGCCTCGTCGCGGTGACCGATCTCGTGCTCATTGCCCGCCCGGCGATGGGGGACGACGCGATGCGAGATGCTGCGGTGCGCCGCCTCCGCACCAGAAACGTGCTTACCGTGACCAGCGGCGCGCTCCTGCTTCACCTCGCCGCAATTCTGTCGGATCTGGCGGGGGTCGCCTCACTGCGCGCGGGCATCGCCACCTCGGAGGGGACGGCCCTGATGTGGACGCCGTTTGCCGCACTGCACCCGGTTCTCACCTGGTCGTCTCAACTGGCGGTGATGTGCGGCATCGCCGCGTGGGCGACGGTCGCGCTCACCGCGATCCCGTCCCGTCGGCATGTTCCCGTGACGGTCGCGGCGCCGTGATCAGCCTGTCGGGGAACGGTGCTCCGACGGACCAGATCCGCGACCAGATCCGCGGGCTGATTGCATCCGGCCGGCTCGCCGCGCACGATCGCCTCCCGTCGGTCCGGCAACTCGCGCGCGACCTCGGTGTGGCCCCCGGCACCGTCGCGAAAGCGTATCGGGCCCTCGAGGCGGAAAACCTGCTGGTCGCGCGCACCGGCGGGGGAACGCGAGTGAGCGAGAGCGCGGCCGCCATCCCGCGCTCCGTGCTGGACGCCGCGCGCGAGCTCGCGCGCGCCGGAACCGCGACCGGCGTCGATATCGACGCGGCAGTTCGCGTGCTTCGCGCCATCTGGCCAGCGCGCGAATGAGGATGCCCCCCCCGGGCAAAGCAAAACCCCCGCGATGTAGAAGCTACGCGGGGGTTTCTGGGATGATTGTAACGATCACCCTTGTGGCTCCGACCGGCGTCGATCCGGTGACCTTTCGATTTTCAGTCGAACGCTCTACCAACTGAGCTACAGAGCCGCACGGCACATATGCCGCGTCCTACACGAAGAGCCTTCCCGAAAGAAGGCCCGTCGCTTGGAGCGACCCTGACGGGACTTGAACCCGCGACCTCCGCCGTGACAGGGCGGCACGCTAACCAACTGCGCTACAGGGCCAGATGTGCTGATGCACAATATTCAATTGTATCAGGTCGTGTGACCCCAACGGGATTCGAACCCGTGCTACCGGCGTGAAAGGCCAGCGTCCTAGGCCGCTAAACGATGGGGCCGTGTGGCGAACCCGGAGGCTCTCGCGCCAACTGTTAAATCTTACGCATGGGCGGGATCGATTCGCAAAATCGTGGCGCGCCCCGCGTGTCTCGGGCGTGTCGCCGGGGCAGAATGGGTGGTCCCCGGTGTTCGAGCGCGGCGGATCCGACCCGGAATCTGTTGCGTATGTGTTGTGTGTTGTTACTGTGACGGATGTGACTATGCCCCCCGAAGTGTCCGCGCGCGCGTCCGTGGAGGACTGCGACTGCGCCCCCACGGCCGAGGAGAAGCGCGCCCTCTGGGGCCCCGTCACGAGGCGTTCCGCCCTCGCCGTCGGCGCGCTCGGCGTCGCCGCTCTCGGGACCTTTGGCGCGATCCGCGGCGCGTCCTCGGCGTCGGCCGTCACCTATGACCCCTCCGACTACCCCTCGTGGGATGACGTCGAGAAGGCCCGGCAGAACGAGAGCGACAAGGCCGCGCAGGTCTCGCGCATCGAGGGCCAGATCGCACAGCTGAAGTCCGCCGTCGCGGCTGCCCAGGCCGAGGCGGAGAAGGCGGCCGACGAGTACTTCCAGGCGCAGCAGGATCTCAACGAGGCCGCCTACCGCGTCGAGCAGCTGCAGGGCCAGGCCGACGAGGAGGCCGAGCGGGCCACCGAGGCCGCGGACGCGGCGGCCAAGGTTGCCTCCCAGCTCGCGCGCTCGGGCGGCGAGAGCACGCCGTACGAGCTGCTGTTCGCGGAGTCCTCCGGCGACGCCGACGAGCTGCTGTCGAAGCTCGGGCAGATGGACAAGCTCGCGCAGCGCAACGACTCCATCTACGCCGACGCGATCGCGGCGCGCGACTCCGCGCAGGCGCTCAGCGACCAGGCGGAGGAGGCGCGCAAGGAGCGCGACCGGCTCCAGAAGATCGCCGAAGAGAAGATGGTCGCCGCGCAGGAGGCGCAGGCCGCGGCCGAGCAGGCGCTCGCCGACCAGGAGGAGCACCTCATCACGCTCGAGCAGCAGCTCGCGGCGCTGAAGGACACGACCTCCAAGACGGTCTCGTCGTATCAGGACGGCGTGGAGCAGCGGAAGGCCTACGAGGCCGAACAGGCCCGCCTCGCGGAGGAGCGTCGCCAGCGGGAGGCCGAGCGCCGCGCGGCCGAGGCCGCCGCCGCGGCCGCCGCGGCAGCGGCCGCGCAGCCGAGCGGAGGCTCTTCGTCCGGGTCCAGCGGGTCCAGCGGGTCCAGCGGATCCACGGGCTCGAGCGGATCCTCGGGCGGCGGATCCGCCTCCAGCGGGTGGGCGCGCCCGAGCTCGGGGTACCAGACCGCGGGCTACGGGTATCGCTCGCAGATCTGCGGCGAGAGCTACTGCTCGTCGAGCTTCCACGAGGGCGTCGACCTCGCGGCCGGGTGCGGCGCGGGCATCTACGCCGCGTCCAGTGGCACCGTCGTGTACGCCGGCTACTACGGCGGCTACGGAAACTACGTCCGGATCGACCACGGCGGCGGCGTGGCCACCGGCTACGGGCACATCGTCAACGGTGGCATCCTCGTCGGCTACGGCCAGCGGGTGTCGGCCGGCCAGACGATCGCGTACGAGGGCAACACCGGCAACTCGTTCGGTTGCCACGTGCACTTCGAGGTCTACGTCGGCGGTGCGACCGTCAACCCCACGACGTTCATGGGCGCGCGCGGCATCTCCGTCTGACCCCGCCCACGCGAGAGGCCCCGGTTCGGGATGAACCGGGGCCTCTCGCGTACGTCGCGCTAGTTGCGGGTGTCGGGGAACTCGCCCTCGCCCTGCGTGCGCGTCTCGTGCTCGGCGGCCTCGAAGCGCGCGAAGGCCTCCTCGACGAGGCGCTCGGCCTCGGCGGCGCCCGCCCACTCGTCGACCTTGACCCACTTGTTCGGCTCGAGGTCCTTGTAGTGCTCGAAGAAGTGCGCGATCTCCTTGCGGGTGTACTCCTGGAGGTCCTCGACGTCCTGGATGTGCTCCCAGCGCGGGTCCTTCGCGAGCACCGCGATGACCTTGTCGTCGCCGCCGGCCTCGTCGCTCATCTTCAGCACGCCCACGGGGCGCACCTTCGCCCCGACCCCCGGGAAGACCGAGTGGTCCATGATCACGAGGACGTCCAGCGGGTCGCCGTCCTCGCCGAGCGTGTTCTCGAAGAACCCGTAGTCAGACGGGTAGCCGAACGTCGTGTACAGCACGCGGTCCAGGAACACGCGGCCCGTGCCGTGGTCGACCTCGTACTTCACGCGGCTCCCGCGCGGGATCTCGATGACTGCGTCGTACGCGCCCATACCTGTGCTGCTCCTTGAATCCGGGGTGAGGGACGCCTCACACCCTAATCGCTGGCGGTGACAATCGCGGAAGCGATTACCGTGGACCCGTGCTCGATCCCGCCATCGCCGCCGTCCGCCTCGCCGTCCGCCGCGCGCTTGTGCCCTGGCGCGGATCCGGAGCGACGGTCCTCGTCGCGCTCTCGGGCGGGCCCGATTCCCTCGCGCTCGCGGCGGCGGCCGCGCATGAGGCCGTTGCCGCCGGCGTCGAGGTCGTCACCGCCACGATCGACCACGGGCTGCAGGAGGGATCCGCTGAGGTCGCCGGCCGCGCCGCCGACGCGGCGCGCTCGGTGGGCGTCCGTGACGCGCGGGTCCTCCGCGTCGAGGTCGGGGACGACGACGGCCCGGAGGCCGCGGCCCGCGTGGCCCGGTACCGGGCGCTGACCCGCACCGCGCGCGAGGAGGGCGCGGCCGCGGTTCTCCTCGGCCACACCCTCGACGACCAGGCGGAGACGGTGCTGCTGGGCCTGGCGCGCGGATCCGGTGCCGGGAGCCTGCAGGGCATGTCGCCGCACCGCGTCGACGACGGCGGGCTCGCGTGGATCCGCCCCCTGCTGGAGCTGCGCCGGGCCGACACGCGCGCCTTCTGCGCCGCCTCGGGGCTTGCGCCCTGGACGGATCCGCACAACGCGGATCCGCGGTTCTCGCGCGTGCGCGTGCGCGAGACCGTGCTGCCCGTCCTCGAGCGCGAGCTCGGCCCCGGCATCGCCGAGGCCCTCGCCCGGACCGCGGAGCAGCTGCGCGAGGACACGCAGGCGTTCGCGGACATGATCGACGAGATCATCGAGGACATCGTCGAGCCCGCCGAGGCCGGCATCGCGGTGTCGGCCGCCGCGCTCGCGGCGAACCCGCCGGCCCTGCGCCACCGCATCGTGCGGCACGTCGTCGCGAGCGAGTTCGGCGCGAGTCTGACGCGCGCGCAGACGCTCGAGGTCGCGCGCCTCGCGACCGAGTGGGCGGGCCAAGGGCCCATCGACCTGCCCGGGTGCCGCGCCACGCGCCACGCGGGGCTCGTCGTCATCGCGGCCCGCGGCGCGCGGGATGTGTCCTCCGGCGCGAGCGCCTAGGCTGAGGGCATGCGCGCCGCAGACATTTCGGACGACCTCGACCGCGTTCTCGTCACCGAGGAGGAGATCCACGCCAAGCTCGACGAGCTCGCGGCGCGGGTCGACGCCGACTATGCGGGCAAGGACATCCTCCTCGTGGGCGTGCTCAAGGGCGCCATCATGGTCATGGCCGACTTCGCGCGCCGCCTGACGATCGACGCCCCCATGGACTGGATGGCCGTGTCGAGCTACGGATCCTCCACCAAGTCGAGCGGCGTCGTCCAGATCCGCAAGGACCTCGACACCCCGCTCGAGGGCAAGCACGTGCTCATCGTCGAGGACATCATCGACTCGGGGCTCACGCTGCACTGGCTGATGGACCACTTCGCCACGCGCGGGGCGGCGTCGATCGAGGTCCTCACGGCATTCCGCAAGCCGGACGCGATGAAGGTCACGATCGACAGCCGCTACGTCGGGTTCGACATCCCGAACGACTTCGTCGTGGGATACGGCCTCGACTACGCCGAGCGCTACCGCGGCCTCCGCGATGTGGCGGTCCTCGCGCCGCACGTGTACTCCTGACTAGCGCCGTTCCGCCCACGGCGAATCACAGAGCGCCCATAACCACGGGCCGGTAGCCTGAGACGATCCGCGCCGGGCCGGGCCCCGCGCGTCGACCGTCAGGAGGAGGCGGGACGCCCCGCACTTATGAACGCCAAGAAGATCTTCCGCCACCCGCTGGTGTACGTGCTGCTGATCGCGGTCGTCCTGATCGCGGGGTTCTCGCTGTTCACGAGCTTCAGCGGCCCGAGGCAGGTCACGACGCAGGAGGGGCTGCAGCTCCTCGAGGACGGGCGCGCGAGCGAGGTGCTCATCACGGACGGCGACCAGCGCGTCGACCTCACCCTCGCGGACGAGTACGAGGGCGCGTCGAGCGTCCAGTTCTATTACGTCTCGGCCCGCGCGGAGGAGGTCGTCGAGGCGGTCGCGGCGGCCGAGCCCGCCGACGGCTATGACGACGCGGTGCCGCAGGCCTCCTTCTTCGGCAGCCTCCTGTCGATCATGATCCCGATCCTGCTCCTCGGGCTCCTGTTCTGGTTCCTGCTCTCGAACGCGCAGGGGGGCGGCAAGATCGCCCAGTTCGGGAAGTCCCGTGCGAAGAACGTCACGAAGGAGCACCCCGAGGTCACCTTCGCCGACGTCGCGGGCGCCGACGAGGCCGTCGAGGAGCTCCACGAGATCAAGGAGTTCCTCGCGGATCCGTCCAAGTTCCAGGCGCTCGGGGCGCGGATCCCCAAGGGCGTTCTGCTGTACGGCCCTCCCGGGACGGGCAAGACGCTCCTCGCCCGCGCCGTCGCCGGCGAGGCGGGCGTGCCGTTCTACCCGATCTCGGGATCCGATTTCGTGGAGATGTTCGTCGGCGTCGGCGCGAGCCGCGTGCGCGACCTCTTCAGCCAGGCGAAGGAGAACTCGCCCGCGATCATCTTCATCGACGAGATCGACGCGGTCGGCCGCCACCGCGGCGCCGGCATGGGCGGCGGGCACGACGAGCGCGAGCAGACGCTCAACCAGATGCTCGTCGAGATGGACGGCTTCGACCCCAAGGCCAACGTCATCGTGATCGCCGCGACGAACCGCCCCGACATCCTCGACCCCGCGCTCCTGCGCCCCGGCCGCTTCGACCGCCAGATCGGCGTCGACGCCCCCGACATGAAGGGCCGCCTGCAGATCCTCGGCGTCCACGGCCGCGGGAAGCCGCTGGCCGAGAGCGTCGACCTCGAGGACGTCGCGCGCAAGACGCCCGGCTTCTCGGGCGCCGATCTCGCCAACGTCCTCAACGAGGCCGCGCTCCTCACGGCGCGCTCGGACGCGCAGCTGATCGACAACCGCGCCCTCGACGAGGCGATCGATCGCGTGATCGCCGGGCCGCAGCGCCGCACCCGCGTGATGAAGGACAAGGAGAAGCTCATCACGGCGTATCACGAGGGTGGGCACGCCCTCGCGGCCGCGGCGATGAACCACACGGATCCGGTGACGAAGATCACGATCCTCCCGCGCGGCAAGGCGCTCGGCTACACGATGGTGCTGCCGGTCGACGACAAGTACTCCGTGACCCGTAACGAGCTTCAGGACCAGCTGACGTACGCGATGGGCGGCCGCGTCGCCGAGGAGATCGTCTTCCACGACCCGACCACGGGCGCGTCCAACGACATCGAGAAGGCGACCGACATCGCGCGCCGCATGGTCACCGAGTACGGCATGACGAGCGACATCGGCCCGGTCAAGCTCGCCGGCTCCTCGGGCGAGGTGTTCATGGGCCGCGACATGGGTCACGGCCGCGACTACTCGGACACGATGGCCGAGCGCATCGACCGCCAGGTCCGCGGCCTCATCGAGCAGGCCCACGACGAGGCCTACCGGGTGCTCAACGCGAACCGCTCGGTGCTCGACCGCCTCGCGGGCGAGCTGCTCGAGAAGGAGACGCTCGACCACCGCCAGATCGCGGAGATCTTCCGCGACGTCGAGAAGCTGCCCGAGCGCCCGCAGTGGCTCTCGAGCGACGATCGCCCCGTGTCCGCGCAGCCCCCGATCCCCGTCCCGCCCGCGCCGAACCCCGCCGACGCGGGCCTGGCTCATGCCGACGCGGACGGCACAGAGGCCGAGACGCAGGGGCGCCCCGCGCCCGGCGGATCCGCCCGCCCCGCGACCGCGTAACCGGGAGGTGTGATGGCCGTCGACACGCAGCGCGTCGCATGGCTGACGCGAGAGCTGCTCCTCGCGATCGGCGAGGATCCGGATCGCCCGGGCCTCCGGGAGACCCCGGAGCGCGTCGCGCAGGCGGCCGCGGAGTTCTACGCCGGCATCGACGAGGACCCGCGCGCGCCCCTCGCGCACGCGATCGACGTGTCCCGCGGGCCCGCGCCGGACACGGTCCCCACGGGGGCCGTGTTAGTGCGCGACGTGCTGTTCCGGTCCACGTGTGAGCACCACCTGCTGCCGTTCGAGGGGCGCGCGCACATCGCGTACCTGCCGGGGGACACCGTCGTGGGTCTCGGATCCCTCGCCAAGGTTCTCGACATCGCGGCCGCCCGACCGCAGGTGCAGGAGCGCCTCGGCGAGCAGGTCGCCGAGGCGATCGAGCACGGGGTCGGCGCGCGCGGCGTCTTCGTCATGCTCGACGCGGAGCACCGGTGCCTCACGGCGCGCGGGGCGCGGCGCCCCGGCGCGTCGACGGTCACGATTGCGGCGCGAGGGGAGCTCGCGAGCGAGGCGGCCCGCGCCGAGATGGCGGCGTACATCATCATCGGCGTGCAGAACCGCGCGACCGAGGCGGATCCGGGCATCGCGGGGCGCGACGCGTGATCGAGATCATGGGCGTCGTGAACGTCACCCCCGACTCGTTCAGCGACGGCGGCGAGCACTTCGGGGTCGAGGAGGCGGTCGCCCACGGCGCGCGCCTCGCCGCGGACGGCGCCACGATCCTCGACGTCGGCGGGGAATCCACGCGGCCCGGATCCGAGCCCGTCGGTTCCGAGGAGGAGCTGCGCCGGATCCTGCCGGTCGTGGCCGCGCTCGCGGCCGCGGGCCACGTCGTGAGCGTCGACACGTATCGCGCGGACGTCGCGCGGCGGGCGGCGGCGGCGGGCGCGCGCTACATCAACGACGTCTCGGGCGGACTCGCGGACGCGGGTATGGCCGACGCCGTGGCGGGGACGGACGCCGCCTTCATCGTCGGGCACTGGCGCGGTCCGTCGGCCGACATGTACGCGCGCGCCGAGTACTCCGACGTCGCGGCCGAGGTTGCCGGCGAGCTCGCGCAGCGCGTGGAGCGGGCGCTCGCCGCGGGGATCCCCGAGGGCCGGATCCTCGTGGACCCGGGCGTGGGGTTCGCGAAGGCGGGCAGCCAGAACTGGCGCGTCCTGAATGGGCTCAGCGCCGTCGTGGCGCTGGGGTTCCCCGTGCTCGTCGGCACCTCGCGCAAGCGCTTTCTCGCGAGCGCGCTCGGGGAGGACGCCTCGCGCGCGCGGCGCGATGCCGCCACGGCCGTGACGAGCGTGCTCGCGCAACGCGCGGGCGCCTGGGGGGTCCGGGTGCACGACGCCGCGGCGACGCGCGACGCGCTCGCGGTTCTTGACGAATGGGATGGCGCATGACGAGCCTCGACACGATCGACCTCCGCGGGCTCACGGTGTTCGGGCACCACGGGGTGTTCGCGCACGAGCGCCGGGACGGGCAGGACTTCACGATCGACCTGCGCCTCGCGCTCGACACCCGCCCGGCGGCGGCCTCCGACGACGTCGCCGACACCGTGCACTACGGGGAGCTCGCCGAACGCGTCGCCGCGATCGTCGCGGGCGAGCCGGTCGACCTGATCGAGACCCTCGCGCACCGGATCGCGGACGAGGTGCTGGCCGACCAGCGCGTGGCGCGCGTGGCGGTCACGGTGCACAAGCCGCACGCGCCGATCGCGATCGCGTTCTCCGACGTGTCGGTGACCGTTCATCGGGGCCGCGAGTGAGTCGCCTGCTCGCGGGCGGCGCGGGCGCCGCGCCGCCCGCGCGGCCCGCGGCTTCGGCGCGCGCCGTCGTCGCCCTCGGCGCGAATCTCGGCGATACCTCCGCGACGCTCGCGGAGGCGGTCGACGAGCTGGCGGCGCTCCCGCTGACCGATCGCGTCGTGTGCTCGGATCCGATCGCCTCGGTCGCGGTGACGCTCGACGGCCCGGACCCGACGAAGCCCGGCTATCTCAACGCGGTCGCCCTCGTCGACACCCGGCTCGCGCCGCACGTGCTCCTGACGTTCCTGCAGGCGATCGAGACCCGCCACGGGCGGGTCAGGCGCGAACGGTGGGGCGATCGCACGCTCGACCTCGATCTCGTCGCGTACGGCGACATCGAGTCCGAGGACCCCCGGCTGACGCTGCCGCACCCGCGCGCGCACGAGCGCGACTTCGTGCTCGGCCCCTGGGTCCAGGTGGATCCGGACGCGGTGCTCCCGGGCCGGGGGCGCGTGGCCGATCTGCTCGCGGCGCTGCGGGGTGACGCGTGAGGCGGACCTCGGCCGTCACGCTCGTGGCGTGCGCGGCCGGTGGGCTCGTCGCGGGATATGTCCTCGATCTGGCGCTGGTGAGCGCGGGGCGGTCGACCTTCTCTCCGTCGGTGATGCTCCCGATCCTCCTCGTGCTGCTCGGCGCGGCATGCGTGGGTTTCGCCTGGAGCGTGCGGCGCGCCGTCACGTCGCCGAAGGCGCCGCGCGTGGATCCGTTTCGCGCGGTCCGCATCGCCGTGCTGGCGAAGGCCTCGAGCATGGTCGGGGCGCTCGTCGCGGGGGCGGCGGCGGGCCTGATCCTCTTCCTCCTCACCCGGCCGGTCGTCCCCGGGATAGGGTCGATGGCGTCGGTGATCGCCACGGCGATCGGGGGAGCCGTCCTCGTCGTCCTCGCGGTGATCGCCGAGTACCTCTGCACCCTTCCGAAGGATCCCGATGACCGCGAATCCGACTCCGCCGAGCCCGAGTTCTGACGACGGCGTCCCGGGCCGGGAGCCCTCGGCGTTCCCCGTCCCGGCCCCGCCCGCCGCGGGCGCGCCGGCGCCGCACGAGCCTCCGCCCGACGCGGGGGAGGGCGACGCGGCGGGGTCGGTCGACGGCGCGGCGGCGGCCGCCCCGGACAAGCCGACGGAGCCCGTCATGGCCGAGCCGCGCCCGCCGATTCCGGCGCCGCCCGAGCTCGACGAGGGGACGTACGAGGAGCTCATCGAGCCGCGCGGTGCGGGGCTCGCCCTCGACGGGACCTGGCACCAGATCTCGCCGAAGTACGTCGCCTCCCAGCTCGTCCAGGAAGGCCTGGGGCTCGTGGCCGTCGCGGCGGCCGCCGCGGTCGCGCACGCCCTGCTCGAGCAGCCCTGGGTGTGGATCGGTGCGGGGGTGTTGCTCGCGTTCCAGCTCGTGAGTCTCGTCATCATGCCGCGCCAGGCGCGCGCGCTCGGATACATGCTGCGAGGCGACGACATCGTGTTTCGCAAAGGGATCCTGTGGCAGCGCATGGTCGCGGTGCCGTATGGCCGGATGCAGTTGATCGACATCACGCACGGCCCGCTCGATCGCCTGTTCGGGATATCCAAGCTCAAGATGGTCACGGCGGCCGCGACGACGGGCGTCGAAATCCCGGGGCTGTCGCAGCCGGCGGCCGAGGCGCTGCGGGACACGCTCATTGAGGTCGCCGAGACCCGGAGGACGGGCTTGTGACCGTGTCGGCAGGCGGCGCGCGGCCGGTGCTGCCCGAGGGGGGCTCCTCGTCGCTCGCCGACGGTGCGTGGCACCGCATGCACCCCCTCACGCCCCTGTTCAAGGGCGGCCTCGTGCTCGTGGTTGTCGTCGGCATCGTCATCGCGAACATGCGCGATCGCCTGATCTATCTCGCCGTCGGCCTGTTCGGGCCGGAGGACGTGCGCGGCATGGACGTCGATTCCGACGACCCGGTCTCCTGGGCGATCGACTGGACCGTCGGGCACGGGCTCGTCGCGGCCGCCATCGCGGCCGTGTTCGGCGTCGTCGTGCTTGTCGTCGCGGGGTACTGGGCAGTGTGGCGGTTCCACCAGTTCCGCATCACGGGCGAGAACGTGGAGGTCCGCAAGGGCATGATCTTCCGCTCGCAGCGCCGCGCGCCCCTCGACCGCGTGCAGGGCGTGAACCTCACGCGCCCGTTCCCCGCGCGGCTGCTCGGCATGGCGAAACTCACGCTCGAGGGCGCGGGTTCCGGCGCGGACGTGGCGCTCGAGTTCCTCGCGACGGCCCGCGCCGAGCAGGTGCGCGCGGACATCCTGCGGCTCGCCTCGGGGGCGCGGCGGGCGCGCGACGAGGCGCGTCAGGGCGAGCCGGGCGCGGATCCGGGCATCGCGCGGGCCGTGAGCGAGGGCGTCACCCACCTCATCGAGGGCGTCGACCGCGACGACGTGGTCCCCGAGAGCGTCGTGCGGATCCCCGTCGGGCGGCTGATCGGATCGCAGGCGATCACCGGCGCCGTGTGGCTGGTGTTCTTCCTGGTCCTGATCGGGGCGTTCGTCGTGGCGCCGATCCTCGTGTTCGAGGACGGGCCGGGCAAGTGGCTGATTCTCGCGGGCGCGGCGATCGGATCCGGCCTGCCGATCCTGTTCGCGACGATCGCGGTGGTCGGGAGTGCGCTCCAGAAGGGCTTCCGCTATCAGATCGCGCCGACGCCCGATGGGGTGCGCGTCTCGAATGGCCTTCTCACGACGGTCACGCGCACGATCCCGCCGGGCCGCGTGCACGCGGTCGAGATCTCGCAGAGCATCCTCTGGCGCCCCTTCGGCTGGTGGACCGTTCGCATCAATCGCCTGGGCGGGACGAGCGCGTCGCAGCAGAACTCGAGCGGGGCGCAGGCGGCCGCGATCGTCCTGCCGGTGGGCACCCGCGCCGACGTCGATCGCGTGCTCGCGCTGCTGGTGCCCGACGCCCCCGAGCGCGACGCCGCCATGACCTGGGAGGACGGCGTCGAGGGCCCCCGCGAGGCGGATCCGTTCACGACCGTCGCGCCGCGCGGCGTCGTGTGGCACCCGATTCAGCGCCGGCGCCTCGGCGTGCGCGTGACGGCGTTCGCCGTGCTGCTGCGCCGCGGCCGGCTCGTCCGGCGCCTCGCGATCTTCCCGCTCGCGCGCTTGCAGGGCGTCTCGCTGCGGCAGGGCCCGCTTGCGCGCGCGGCCCGCCTCTCCGGGCTGCGGGTCCACGTCGTGCCCGGGCCGATTTCCGGATCCCTGAGCGCGCTCGATCGCGACGACGCGCTGCGGCTCGCGGAAGTCGTCACGCGCGGCGCGCTCGCCGCGGCCGCCGCCGACCACTCGCACCGTTGGGCGGCTGAGCAGCAGACCGCGTAGCGCCCGCGCGTGTGCGACGCTGGGGGGATGCAGCGCGAGGGCCGTCTGGGCGTCGGAATCGTCGGAGCGGGCCGGGTCGGCCCCGTCATCGGCGCGGCGCTCGCCGGCGTGGGGCACCAGATCACGGGAATCACCTCCGGGGCGGACGACGATCGCGCCGCCGCGATCCTGCCCGGCGTCCCCCTTCTCAGCACGCCCGAGGTCCTGCGCCGGAGCGAGCTTGTCGTCCTGGCGGTTCCGCGGGAGGAGCTGCCGGGCCTCGTGGCCGGCCTCGCCCATGCCGGCCACTGGCAGATGGGGCAGCTCGTGCTGCACACGGACGCGGCTTTCGGCATTGAGGTCCTGCGCCCCGCCGCCGAGCGCGGCGCGATCCCGCTCGCCGTGCATCCCGCGATGGCGTTCACCGGCACGTCGATCGACCTGCGCCAGCTCGCGGCGACGTACGCGGCTGTGTCGGCGCCCGCGCCGGTCCTCCCGATCGCCCAGGCTCTCGCCGTCGAGCTGGGGTGTGAGCCGATCGTCGTCGCCGAGGAGGATCGGGCCGCCTACGCGGAGGCCATCGAAACGGCCAGCGCCTTCTCGCGCCAGATCGTGCACCAGGCGACGGGGATCCTGCGGGGGATCGGTGTCGAGAACCCGGGCGGCTTCCTGTCGTCCCTCGTGCGCTCGACCGTCGACCAGGCGCTCGCCGAGGCGAGCCCCGCGATCCCGGATCTGCCGCCGGACGACGGCGCGTAGCCGCCCGCCCGCGGTCAGCGAGCGCCCGGGCCGGATCACTAGACTGTGAGCGACGTTTCCCGCTTCACCCCGAGGACCTCCCGCATGCCTGATACCCCCGAGACGACCGCCGCGCCGGAAGAGGACATCTTCGAGCAGAAGGCCGTGCGTCTGGCGAAGCGGGAGCGCCTGATCGGCGAGCGCGCGTCTGCCGCGGGCGGGGCCTATCCCGTCACCGTTCCCGTCACGGCGACGATCCCGCAGCTGCGCGCGGAGTATGGCGAGCTGGAGTCGGGCGCCGAGACCGGCGTGACGGCGGGCGTGGCCGGGCGCGTGGTGTTTAGCCGCAACACGGGCAAGCTCTGCTTCGCGTCGCTGCAGTCCGGCGACGGATCCCGGATCCAGGCGATGGTCTCGCTCGCGAAGGTCGGCGACGAGCGCCTCGCGGCGTGGAAGGAGCTCGTCGACCTCGGCGATCACGTCTTCGTCTCCGGCGAGATCATCTCGAGCCGCCGCGGCGAGCTGTCGATCATGGTCGACGAGTGGCAGATCGCCGCGAAGGCCGTCATGCCGCTCCCGAACATGTACGCCGACCTCAGCGAGGAATCGCGCGTGCGCCAGCGCTACCTCGATCTCCTCGTGCGCGATCAGGCGCGTGAGACGGTGCGGGCGCGGGCGACCACCATGCGCAGCCTGCGCGAGACCTTCGACGCCGACGACTTCCTTGAGGTCGAGACGCCCATGCTGCAGGTGCAGCCCGGCGGCGCGACGGCGCGGCCGTTCGTGACGCACTCGAACGCCTTCGATACGGAGCTCTACCTGCGCATCGCGCCCGAGCTCTATCTCAAGCGCGCCGTGGTCGGCGGCATCGACCGGGTCTTCGAGATCAACCGCAACTTCCGCAACGAGGGCGCCGACTCGACGCACAGCCCCGAGTTCGCGATGGTCGAGGCCTACCGCGCCTACAGCGACTACAACGGCATCGCCGACCTGACGCAGCGCCTGATCCAGAACGCGGCCGTCGCCGTGTCCGGATCCACGACGGTCACGTGGGCCGACGGCACGCAGCACGACCTCGGGGGCGACTGGGCGCGCATCTCGATGTACCCGTCGCTGTCCGAGGCGGCGGGCGTGGAGATCACCCCGGAGACGCCGCTTCCCACCCTCGTTGCGCTCGCGGAGCAGAACGCGGTCGACGTCCCGCCGCACGCGACGCACGGCAAGCTCGTCGAGGAGCTGTGGGAGCACTTCGTCAAGGCGCACCTGACCGCGCCGACGTTCGTCATGGACTTCCCGGTGGACACGAGCCCGCTCGTGCGCGAGCACCGCTCGATTCCCGGCGTGGTCGAGAAGTGGGATCTCTACGTCGACGGGTTCGAGCTCGCGACGGGGTACTCGGAACTCGTGGACCCGGTCATTCAGCGTGAGCGATTCGTGGAGCAGGCGAAGCTCGCGGACCGCGGCGACGACGAGGCGATGCGCATCGACGAGGACTTCCTGCGTGCGCTCGAGCACGGCATGCCGCCGACGGGCGGAATGGGCATGGGCGTGGACCGGCTGCTCATGGCGATCACCGGGCTCGGGATCCGCGAGACGATCCTCTTCCCCCTCGTGAAGTAGCGCGCTCACAGCGCGTCCCGAGCCGTGCCGTCTTCGGCATAGACCCACTCCGGCAGCATCCCGCCATCGGTCATGCGCAGGATGAGGTCGGCGAGGCTGAGGAGCGGATCCTCGGCGAGAGCCTGCTCGGCGTAGGACGCGGCGTGCGTGCTCGCCCCGAGCGCCCACGAGAGCCAGGCGCACGCGACGAGGCACGCGCCGCGCGGGGCGCCGTCGGCGAGGGCCGTGAGCTCGCGCGCGAAGCCGAGCGCCGCGCGGAGTCGGCGCGCGTCCGGCCGCCGGCCCTCGCCGCCCAGGCGCAGCGGAAACGTCGGCGCCTCGGAGGCGCCCTCGTGCCACGCGCGTTGCCACGCGAACGTGCGCACGGCCTCGGCGCGCCCGCCCGCCCACTGCGTGAGCACGATGTCGCGGAGCGCGGGGGAGGCGAGCACCCAGTGCCAGAGAGCCGCCCGCCGCGGGGCGGGCGGCTCGCCCGCGAACGCGCTCTCGAACAGGTCGTGCGGCGCGCGAACCAGCATCGCGAGGTCCGGATCCTCGCCCGGCTCCGTCAGAAGAAACGGATCCCCGAGGAGGCCCAGGCGCGCGTGCCGCTGCCGGGCCTCGGTGCGCGCCAGGAGCGGCCCGGGCGGGATGGTCGTGCCCTCGTGCTGGCTGGCTGCGACCGGGCCGTCGCCCGCGATCTCCGCGAGCGGCCGTGGGGCGGGATCGTCGTAGGGGGCCCACCCGTCGCTCGCGACGCACAGCTCGCCCATCACGCCCAGGCCGCACGCGTCGGCGCGCTCGCCGATCGCGGCGACGAAGGCGTCGTACGCGAGCCCGTCGCCGTCGCGGAGCGGCGCGTCCGTGTACACGATGACGATCATCGCGTCGGCCTCCGCGACGCGGCACACGTGCCCCACGGCCGTCGCGGCGACGGCGTCGAGGTCGACAGGGCCGGGGAGGTCCAGCCGCAGGAAGCCGCGGGTCTCGTGCCCGACGAGCGGCGCGATGACGACGCTGTCGCGCGGGTGGAAACCGAGGGCGGGAGGCACGGCGGCCAGGAGCGTGGGGACGAAGGAGCGCGAGATCGTGTGGGTCATGCCCCCGATCGTCGCGGCGGCGCGGGGCGGGGTGAGCGTCATACACAGGGGGCGGGAGCGAATTCCGCCTGTGGACGAGGCCGCGCTACCAGGGCTCTCGCGGGACGGCGCGCAGTAGAATCGGCACTATGGACGACTTCTGGACCGCCGCAGCGTGGTCGCTCGCACCGACGATCGTGATCGCCGTCCTGTTCTTCTGGGTCCTGCGGAACATCCTGCGCTTCGACCGCACCGAGCGGCGCGTGTACTCGGAGATCGAGGCGGAGGAGCGTGCTCGCCGCGGGCTGCCCGCGCCGAACGATTCCCCTCGCGCCTGAGAGGGTGTCGGACCCGTCCGGCAATATGCTGAGCCTGCGGGCGAGGCTCGCCGGGAGGGGAAGACATGGACTGGTTGTCATGGTCGAGCGCGTGGACGGTGTTCGTCGTCGTCATCGACGTCATCATTCGCGTCGCCGCGGTGTTCTTCGTCCCGCCCGGGCGGCGTCCGACGTCGGCGATGGCGTGGTTGCTGCTGATCTTCTTCTTCCCCATTCCGGGCGTGCTGTTCTTCCTGCTCATCGGCAACCCGCGCCTGCCCAAGAAGCGGCGCGACGTGCAGGCCGAGGTGAACGAGTTCCTGCGCGACGCGAACGAGCATCTCGAGCTCGGGACGCTGCTGCCGAACCCGCCCGAGTGGTTCGAGCCGATCGTGAAGATGAACCGCGACCTCGGCGCGCTCCCGCTGTCCGGGGATAACGGCGCGCAGCTGATCTCCGAGTATCAGGAGAGCCTCGACGCGATGGCGGAGGCGATCCGGGGCGCGAAGCGCTACGTTCACGTCGAGTTCTACATCCTCAAGGCCGATGCGGCCACGGAGGGCTTCTTCCAGGCGCTGGAGGACGCGGTCCAGCGCGGCGTCGCCGTGCGGGTGCTCATGGACCACTGGGCGAACCTGTCCAAGCCCCTCCACCGCGAGACGAAGGAGCGGCTCGAGCGCATGGGGGCCGACTGGCACCTGCTGCTTCCGCTGCAGCCGCTCCAGAAGAAGTTCCAGCGGCCCGACCTGCGCAACCACCGCAAGCTCGTCGTCGTCGACGGGGACGTGGCGTTCATCGGATCCCAGAACCTCACGGATCCGTCCTACAACGTCCCGAAGAACATCCGTCGCGGCCTGCAGTGGATGGACCTCATGGTGCGGCTCGACGGCCCGGTCGTGCGGTCGGTGGACGCGGTGTTCCTCACCGACTACTACAGCGAGACGGGGACGATTCCCGAGGGCATCGACCTCTCGGAGGAGAAGCCCGGATCCGACGACTTCGACTGCCAGGTCGTGCCCTCGGGCCCCGGATTCGACAACGAGAACAACCTCCACCTGTTCCTCAGCCTGCTGTACGCGGCGCAGGACAAGGCGATCATGATCAGCCCGTACTTCGTGCCCGACGAGGCGCTCCTGCGCGCCGTCGCCGCCGCGTGCGCGCGCGGCGTGCAGGTCGAGCTCTTCGTGAGCGAGATCAGCGACCAGGCGATGGTGTACCACGCGCAGCGCAGCTACTACGAGGACCTGCTCCGGATGGGCGTGCGCATCTGGATGTACGAGCCGCCGTACATCCTGCACACCAAGGCGCTGTCCATCGACTCGGAGACCGCCGTGATCGGCTCGAGCAACATGGACATGCGCTCCTTCGGCCTGAACTTCGAGGTGTCGCTGCTCATCCGCGGCGCCGAGTTCGTGAGTCAGGTGCGCCGCGTGGAGGACGCGTACCGCGAGCACAGCCGCGAGCTCACGCTCGACGAGTGGCTCCAGCAGCCGCTCCGCTCGCGTGCGCTCGACAACCTCGCGCGCCTCACGAGCGCGTTGCAGTAGCGAGGGAGTGCCCCGCCGGCACCGCGACGACGAGGCCCCCGCGGTCGATCTCGCAACGGATCCGCGCCGCGCGCCCGAACTCGTCCCCGTCGAGCTCGACGGGGACGGGCTCCGGGGCGCCGGCCTCCACGCCGGTGCCCGAGAGATAGCGGATCGACTGGTTGCGGGTGCGCGCCACGACCCGCCTGCCGAGGCGGGTTCGCCGGAGGACGGAGTTGTCCCACCACAGCTTGCGCCACACGCCGAGCCAGCCGAACAGCCCCGTCGGCTGAATCAGCGCCACGTCGAGCAGGCCGTCGTCGACCCGCGCGCCCGGGACGAGATCGATGCCGGCGGGGAGCGCGCCGCAGTTCGCGAACAGCACGCTGTAGGCCTTCGCGGAGTGCAGTCCGTGTCCGTCGAACTGATAGGCCATCCGGAACGGTGCGGCGCGCGGGAGCGAGCGGGCGGCCCCGTCCACGTACGCCACCCACCCGAGCTGCCGCTTCATGCGGGGGTTCGTGTGCGCGATCATGGCGGCGTCGAGACCCATGCCCGCCATCACGACGAACGCGTGCGATTCGCGCGCCCCGTCCGCGCGCGTGAGGGTCGCGACGCCGATGTCCACCGCGAGCGCGTCGCCCGAGAACGCGGCCTCGACCATCGGGCCCACGCGGTCCAGGGGGAGGCGGAGGTTCCGGGCGAGGAGGTTCCCGGTGCCGCTCGGCACGATCGCGAGCGGCACACCGGATCCGCGCATCGCCTCCGCGACCGCGCGCACCGTCCCATCGCCGCCCGCGACGAGAACCGACGTCGCGCCCGCAGCGAGCGCCTCCGCCGCGGCAGCCTGCCCCGGGTCGGTGACCGTCGTCTCGAGGATGAGCGGATCCGCCCACCCCGCCCGCGCCGACGCCGCCCGGACGGACGCCGAAAGCGCCGCGACGCTGCGCACCTTGACGGGATTCACCACGAGCGCGGCGCGGTCGGTGACCTTCGCCCGTTCGTCCATGGGGTCACTCTAGGGCGATCGCCAGCGGCGGCCGAGCGGCCGCGCCCCGCGCCCGCATAGACTTGGCGCGTGATTGATCCCGTGCTGCTCCGCGAAAATCCTGAGGCCGTCAAGCGCTCGCAGATCGCGCGCGGCGGCTCGCCCGATGTCGTCGACGACGCGCTCGCCGCGGAGGCGACGCGTCGCGTGTCGCTCACGGCATTCGAGGAGCTGCGCGCCGAGCAGAACGCGTTCGGCAAGCAGGTCGCGAAGGCGCCGAAGGAGGACAAGCCGGCGCTCGTGGCCGAGGCCAAGGTGCTCGCCCAGCGCGTGAAGGACGCGCAGGCGGCGTCGCAGGAGGCGGAGGCCGCGTACCGCGCGGCGATCGACAAGATCCAGAACGTCGTGATCGACGGCGTCCCGGCCGGCGGCGAGGAGAACTTCGTCACGCTGCGCGAGGTCGGCGAAATTCCGACGTTCGACTTCGCGCCCCGCGACCACCTGGAGCTCGGCGAGATGCTCGGCGCGATCGATATGGAGCGCGGCGCCAAGGTCTCCGGGGCCCGGTTCTACTTCCTCAAGGGCATCGGCGCCCGGCTCGAGCTGGCGCTCATGAACTACGCGCTGAACACGGCGCTCGAGAACGACTTCACGCCGATGATCACCCCGACCCTCGTGCGGCCCGACATCATGGGCGGCACGGGTTTCCTCGGCGCGCACGCCGACGAGATCTACCACCTCGCCGAGGACGACCTGTACCTCGTGGGCACGAGCGAGGTCGCCCTGGCCGGCTACCACTCCGACGAGATCCTCACCTTCCCCGAGAGCGGATCCGTGAAGTACGCCGGCTGGTCGACCTGCTACCGCCGCGAGGCGGGCTCGCACGGCAAGGACACCCGCGGGATCATCCGCGTGCACCAGTTCAACAAGCTGGAGATGTTCGTCTACTGCCGCCCCGACCAGGCCGAGGCCGAGCACGAGCGCCTGCTCGCGCTCGAGGAGAAGATGCTCGCGTCGCTCGGGCTCGCCTACCGGGTCATCGACGTCGCCGCGGGCGACCTCGGCTCGAGCGCGGCCCGCAAGTACGACACGGAGGCCTGGGTGCCCACGCAGGGCGCCTACCGCGAGCTGACCTCGACCTCGAACTGCACGACCTACCAGGCGCGCCGCCTCGACGTCCGCCACCGCCCCGAGGAGGGTGGCCGCACGCAGCCCGTGGCGACGCTGAACGGCACGCTCGCGACGACCCGCTGGATCGTGGCGCTCCTCGAGACGCACCAGCGCGCGGACGGATCCGTGTGGGTCCCGGAGCCGCTGCGCCCCTACCTCGGCGGGCTCGAGGTCATGGAGCCGATCGCATGACGTCCCCCGAGGCGGGCGCGGCGCCCGTCCCGATGTCGGAGCGGGCGGGCGCCCGTCTCGTCGCGCTCGACATCGACGGGACGGTTCTGCTCGAGGACGAGTCCTTCAGCCCCGGCGTCGAGTCCGCCGTCTCCGAGGCCGTCCGGCGCGGGCACATCGTGACCCTCGCGACCGGTCGCAGCTGGGAGGCGACGCACCCCGTGCTCGTCCGCCTCGGGCTCGACCCGGAGTTCGTCGTCTCGGCGAACGGGGCCACGATCATGGAGCGCGACCCGGCGGAGAAGACCGGATACCGCCGCCACACGATCGAGACCTTCCAGCCGGCCGAGGTGCTCACGCACCTCGAGCAGCACCTGCCGGACGCGAACTACATGGTGGAGCTCGGCGACGGGACGCGGCTGTTCACGAGCTTCATGGACGACTGGGACCTGTCGCGGCCGAACGCCCGCCAGGCGACGATCGCCGAGATGAAGGAGCACGAGGTCACGCGCGTCGTGGTCGTCTCGCCCGACCACGACAACGGCCAATTCGTCGACTTCGTCGAGGAGATGGGCCTGCACCAGGTGTCCTACGCCGTGGGATGGTCGGCGTGGCTCGACATCGCGCCGCAGGGCATCGACAAGTCGACCGCGCTCGAGCAGGTGCGGGGCATGCTCGGCCTCCCGCGGGAGAGCGTCGTCGTCATGGGCGACGGGCGCAACGACATCCAGATGCTCGAGTGGGCGCGCGACGGGGGCGGCGCCGCGGTCGTGATGGGTCAGGCGGTCCCCGAGGTCGCGGAGTGCGGATCTTTCCTCACGGGCGACGTGCACGAGGGCGGCGTCGCGCAGGCGTTCGCGCGCCTCGGACTCGCCGGCTGATCGGCCGCGTTCATCGGCTTCCCCCACCGCGCGCTCAGCGTGGTGCGAAACAATCACGCATCACTTCCTCGGTTAGACTCGACCGCTGTTGACGGGATGTTCCCGGCAACGGAGGGTTGTCCGAGCGGCCGAAGGATCTGGTCTTGAAAACCAGCAAGCAGAAATGCTTCGTGGGTTCGAATCCCACACCCTCCGCTGGATAGGCCAGTCCGCCAGAAAGGACACGCGTGACAAGGACGCCGAAGCACGGCCTGAGGGGGCCGGTCGCCCGACACACGAAGTTGCGCTCTCCGGGGCTGATCAGCGGATCCCTCAAGGGGATCGCGTTCGTCGTCTCGGCGGTGCTTGTGTCGGTCGCGGGCGTCGCCGCCTACGCGTACACCGACTTCGCGAGCACGCTGCAGAGTAACGCGGTCACGCTCGACGGGCAGGACACGGCGCCGCCGGCGGTCGAGGTGCTGCCGAACGAGGACGTGAACATCCTCATTACGGGCGTCGACATGTGCGAGGCCGAGTACCTGGACTACTTCGGCGGGCGCTGCACGGAGGAGATGGCCGCGGCGCAGGAGGATTCCTACTCCGGCATCCTCAACGACGTGAACATGGTGCTGCACGTGTCCGCCGAGCCGCGGAGCGTGACGGTCATCAGCATCCCGCGCGACATGATGACATCGCGGCCCGCGTGCACGGACGCCGACGGCAACGAGACCTGGCCCGCGACGGTGGCGGCCTTCAACGAGGCGTACGGCGTGGGCGGCCTCCCGTGCGTCGTCAACACGGCCGAGGAGCTCACGGGGCTCGAGATCGACCACGCGGCGATGATGACGTGGGGCGGCGTGATCGACATCACCGATGCGATCGGCGGCGTCGACGTGTGCGTCGCGGAGCCCATTAACGACCCCACGAACACGGGCCTCGTGCTCGACGCCGGCAATTACACGCTCGAGGGCGTGCAGGCCCTCCAGTTCCTGCGCGTGCGGCACGGCGTGGGCGACGGATCCGATCTCTCGCGCATCAGCAACCAGCAGGTGTACATGGGGGCGCTCGTCCGCAAGCTCGTGAGCGACGAGACGCTGTCGAACGTCGGCGCGCTGTTGCGGCTGTCGAACGCGGTGGTCGACAACGCGACGCTCTCCACGGGGCTGGCGGATCCGATGGCCATGGTGCAGATCGCGAACGCCGTCGCCGGCGTTCCGCTGTCGGACTACGCGTTCATCCAGTTCCCGGCCGTCGACTACCCGCTCGACACGAACAAGGTCGCGCCCGACACGGCGGCGTGGGCGCAAGTCGCGGCCGCGCTGGAGGCCAACGAGCCGATCGTGTTCGAGGAGGAGGACGCCGCGACCGAGACGCCGGCGCCGGAGGAGACGACGGATCCGACGGAGCAGATCGAGGCGTCGCCGACGCAGTCGCCGGAGCCGACGGAGTCCGCGACGGTCGAGCTGCCGAGCAACCTCAGCGGGTCCAACGCGGACGACGCGCTGTGCTCGAACCAGTCCGCGCTGTTCTGACACGCGGCCGGACACGCCGTTTCGACGTGCGTCGTGCGACCGGGTAGGATGGACGAACGTGCCCGCGCGAGCGTGCACAAGGAGACGTGCCGGAGCGGCCGAACGGACTTCACTGCTAATGAAGGGTCGGGCTAAAACTCGACCGGGGGTTCAAATCCCCCCGTCTCCGCCATGTGATGTCGCGGACATCGTGAACGGATGAACCCTCGGTTTCGGGGGTTCATCCGTTTTTTCGTGGGGGGCGATGGACGCGGATCCGCCAGCAGCGAGCGCGCGCCGGGATCGCCCGGGCCGGGTGATCCCGGGGGTGAGGGGGTCTCGCGCGCGGGCGGGGTGCGGTCTAGCGTGAGCGTGTCGCAGACGCGACGCTCGCGCGGGGAAAGGGACCCTCATGTCTGACCACTCGACCACGGCCAAGGTGCCCTCGACCTTCTCCGCGCTCGCGGCGGAGTTCCTCGGCACGTTCCTCCTCGTCCTCGGCGGCGTCGGATCCGCCCTGCTCGCCTCCGACGCGGGGACGGGCGTGAACGGATCGAGCCTGGGGATCGGATTCCTCGGCGTCGCGCTGGCGTTCGGCCTCACGGTCGTCGTCGGCGCCTACGCGTTCGGTCCCGTCTCGGGAGGCCACTTCAATCCGGCCGTCACCGTGGGCCTCGCGGCGGCCGGGCGCTTCGGCTGGTCAGGCGTGCCCGGCTACATCGTGGCGCAGATCCTGGGCGGCGCGGTCGCGACGAGCCTCATCGCGCTCATCGGCTCCTCGCAGGCGGGGTGGTTCGAGACCGCGCACGAATCGGGGTTCGCGAGCAACGGGTGGGGCGAGCTGTCGCCGGGCGGCTTTGGCATGCTCGGCGCGATCGTGGTCGAGGTGCTGTTCACCGCGATCTTCCTGTTCATCATCTTGGGCGTGACGCACCCGAAGCGCGGGAACCCGGCGATGGCCGGTCTGGCGATCGGCCTGACGCTCACGCTCATCCACCTCGTGACGATTCCCGTCGACAACACCTCCGTCAACCCGGCGCGCTCGATCGCCACCGCGATCTACGGCGGCGGTGAGGCGCTCGGGCAGCTCTGGGTCTTCCTCGTCTTCCCGATCGTCGGTGGCCTGCTCGCCGGCTACCTGTTCCGACCCCTCCTGGACGGCGAGAAGTCGGCCTGACGCCTCGCGCCCTGCGCGCCTCGGTTCCTCTTCGCGGGCCGGGGCGCGCGGCCGTTCGGGAACTGTCACGCCTGCGGTACGGCGGCGACACCCGCGTGAAACAGACGCTTCCTAGCGTGTGAACTAATCGATTCACCTGGTGGATCCCCTTCACTCGCAGGAAGCCGAGGCCCCGATGACTCTCGCACCCCCGCACGGCGCGCACGACGCGGCAACGGCCGCCGGATCGCGCTCCGCGGTCCGCATCTCGGGCGCCGACAAGCAGTTCGCCCTCGGCCGTGGCAAGACCCTCACGGCGCTCGAGGCGGTCGACCTCGAGATCGAGGAGGGCGAGTTTGTCGCGATCATCGGCCCGTCGGGCTGCGGTAAGTCCACGATTCTGCGCCTGGCGGCGGGGCTCGAGGAGCCGACGAACGGATCCGTCGAGATCTTCGGTGCCGCGCCCGAGAAGCTCGCGGCGGAGCACCGCCTCGGCGTGGCCTTCCAGGAGCACGCGCTGCTGCCCTGGGCGTCCGTGCGCCAGAACATCGCGCTGCCGTTCAAGGTCGCGGGGCGCAAGGTGGACGACCAGCGCGTCGACGGGCTCATCGAGCTCGTCGGCCTGAGCGGGTTCGAGAAGGCCCGGCCCAAGCAGCTCTCGGGCGGCATGCGCCAGCGGGTCTCCATCGCGCGGGCCCTCGCGCTCAGCCCCGACCTCCTGCTGCTGGACGAGCCCTTCGGCGCGCTCGACGCGGTCACGCGGCGACGGATGAACGCCGAGCTCGCCCGCATCTGGGCGGAGGAGCGGATCACGACGATCCTCGTCACGCACGACGTCGACGAGGCGCTGATCCTCGCGGATCGCGTCGTCGTCATGACGGGGCGTCCGGGACGGGTGCGCACGGTGCGGCCCGTCGACTTCCCGCGGCCGCGCGACCGCGACGTCACACGCCGGGACGACTTCCACGCGATCGTCGACGAGATGACGGGGTTGCTCGACGGGGCCGCGGCGTGAGGCGCCGCCGGGGCGTGGCGGCCGCGTACGTCGTGGCCGGATCCGTCCTCCTCGTCGTGGGGGCCGAACTCATCGGCCGCCTGGAGCTCGCCGGGCGGGCATGGCCCCCGCTCACCGACGTCGTGTCGTACGTCGCGACGCCCGCGGGCGGCAGCCTGCTGTGGCGCAACCTCCTCGTGACGCTCGAATCCGCCGCGAAGGGCTTTCTGCTTGGCGCGGCGGTGGCCCTTCTGGGCGCGGCGCTCGCGCTCGTGGTGCCGCTCCTCCGGCCAGGGCTCGACCGGTTCTCCGCGATCCTCAACGCGGTCCCGACGATCGCGCTCGCGCCGCTGCTCATCACGACTGTCGGCCGCGAGGACACCCCCGCCGTCATCGCGGCGCTCAGCGTCGGGTTCCTCATGTTCGTGACCATGACCTCCGCGTTCTCGAACGCCAGCGAGGTCTACACGGACGTCTTCACGGTGTTCGGGGCCTCCCGGTTCACGCGGCTCGTGCGGTTCGATCTCCCGCGATCCGTGCCCGCGTTCTTCGACGGACTCACGCTATCGGCGCCGGCGGCGGTGCTCGGCGCGACGATCGGCGAGTGGTTCGGCGCGCCGGCCGGCCTGGGGCTGCTCCTGGTGAGCGCGATGCAGAACTACCAGATGGCGCTGCTGTGGGCGGCGGCCATCTCGGCGACGCTCGTCTCGCTCGCCGCCTACCTCCTCTGCACGCGCCTGCAGCGCGTCGTCGCGCGGAGGTTCGCATGACCCGCGCGAAGCGGATCCTCGCCGGCATCGCCCACCTCTGGCCGATCGCGCTGGTCGTCGTGGCGTGGGATCTCTGGGTCGTGCTCAACGGGTACACCTCGACCGTGGCGCCGCGGCCCTGGGCCGTCTTCGCCGACATGATCACGGGGGTCACGGCGTACCTCGCCCCCGCGGCCTACACGCTGGGCGTGTCGCTCGTGGGCCTCGTTGGCGGGACCCTGGTCGGGTTCGTGTGCGCCATCCTCGTCTGGGCGTCGGCCGCGCTGTCGGGCGTCGTCACGCCGGCGGCCCTCATCATCCGCTCCGTGCCGATCACCGCGATGATCCCGATCATCGCCCGGATCGTCGGATACGGCGATCCCGCCGTGATCGCCTCGACGGTGCTCATCTGCTTCTTCCCGGCCTTCGTCTTCACGCTCTCCGGGCTCGCGTCGATCCCCGACAGCAGCCGCGACCTGTTCCGCGTGCTCGGTGCGGGGCGAGCCCAGCTCCTGTTCCGCCTCGGCGTCCTCTACGCGCTGCCCCAGATGATGGTCTCGGTGCGCATCACGGCGCCGACCGCCGTTCTCGCGGCCATGCTCGCGGAGTTCCTCATGGGCGCCGACGGGCTCGGCGCGATGTTCTCGACGTCGCGCAGCTATTCCGACATGGAGCGCGCGTGGGGCACGGCCCTCGTGGCGACCATCGTCTCCGTTTTGGTGTTCGTGGCCGCCCGCGGCCTCGAACGCCGGGTCGTCGCGCGCGTCGCGTGATCCGCATCGTCCTGCTCCACCCCTTCATCACGTCCCCCAAGGAGACACCATGAATCGCTCGTCCCTTCGCCGCGCCCGAGTCGTGGCCGCGACAGGAGCCACGCTCGTCACCGCCGCCGTCCTGGCCGGGTGCTCCGGCACGTCCGCCGAGGAGGAGACCGCCGAGGGGCTGACGACGGTGCGCGTCGCCCTCGGATGGATCTCGAACGTCGAGTGGGCGGGCTTCTGGATCGCCGATGCCGAGGGTTACTACGAGGAGGAGGGGCTGGACATCGAGTGGATCGGCGGCGGCC
This sequence comes from Microbacterium excoecariae, assembly GCF_011326725.1. Lineage (GTDB taxonomy): Bacteria > Actinomycetota > Actinomycetes > Actinomycetales > Microbacteriaceae > Microbacterium > Microbacterium excoecariae. Next base: position 784,446 of record NZ_JAANCO010000001.1, read on the forward strand.
CCAACGCGCCGACCACCATGCAGTCGGTCGCGGCGGGCGACGCAGACCTCGGCATCAACGCCGGCGGCGAGCAGTGGATCTCCTCCTTCGACGACGGCAACGACTGGACCGCGGTCGGCGCGCTGTTCCAGGAGAGCCCGGGGGCGATCGTGTCGCTCGCCGAGGATCCGGTGACCTCCGCCGAGGATCTCGTCGGCGAAACCGTCCTCGGCCAGGAGGGCACGCAGATTATCTACGACGCCATGTTCCACCTCGAGGGCCTCGAGCCCGACTACGAGTTCCTGCCCGTCGGCTTCGACATCGCCCCGCTCGTCGAGGGCCAGGGCAAGACCTACACCGCGTACGCGACGAACCAGCCGATCATGCTCGAGGAGCAGTACGACATGTCGCCCGACGACTACGTCGTCACGATGTACTCCGACATGGGCATGCCGATGTACGGGAACATCGTCTACGGCGACTCGTCGTACGTCGAGGAGAACGCCGACGTCATGGAGGGGTTCCTCCGCGCCTCGATCCGCGGGTGGCAGGAGAACGGCGACGACCCGGCCGTCGGCGCCGAGCTGGCGGTTAACGAATACGGCGCCGACCTCGGCCTCGACCTCACGCAGCAGACCAAGGAGAACGACCTCCAGCAGGAGCTCGTCGTCGGCTCCTACGGGGATCCGCTGTTCTGGATCGACACGGACCGCCTCGGCGGGGAGATGTACGACGGCATGACCGCGGCCGGATACGAGGGCATGCCCGACCCGGAGAGCTACGTCGACCTCAGCTACCTCGAGGCCGCCTACGAGGGCCTGGGGGAGTGAGCCGCGCATGACGATCGCACAGACCGCGGAGACCGGATCCGCCACCCCCACGCGCGACCTGCGCGCGCTGCCGAAGGGGCACCTCCACCTGCACATGGAGGCGGGGATCCGTCCCGCCACGCTCGCCGAGCTCCGCGAGGCGCACGGGGTGCCCGAGCGCGACATGACCGCCTACGAGGGCTTCACGGCCTTCTCCGCGATGTACCGCACGCTCCTCGACGTCATGCCGGACGACGACAGCGTCTCGCGCCTCGTCGACGAGATTTTCGAGGACAGCGCGTCCGACGGGGTCTCGTGGTTGGAGCTCAACGTGAGTCCGGCGTTCTACGCCCAGCGCCTCGGGTCCCTCGAGGCCGCGATCGACATGCTCATCGCGGAGTCGACGGCGGCGTCGCGGCGCCACGGCGTTGCTTTCGGACTCATGGTGACGGCCGACCGCACGGCGGGGCTCGCGCCCGCCGTCGAGCTTGCGCGGGCCGCGGCGCCCTACGCGGGGCGCGGCGTCGTCTCGATGGGGCTCGCGGCCGAGGAACGCGGGTTTCCCGCGGCCGACTTCGGGCCCGCCTTCCGCATCGCGAAGGATGCGGGCCTGCAGATCACCCCGCACGCGGGCGAGCTCGTGGGGCCCGAGTCCGTGCGCGGCGCGCTCGACGTCCTGGGCGCCGACCGCGTCCTCCACGGCGTGCGCTCGCTCGAGGATCCGGAGCTGATCGCGGAGCTCGTGCGCACCGGCATCCCGCTCGACGTGTGCCCCACGTCGAACCTCGTTCTCGTCGACTCGGTCACCGACCTCGCGCGGCATCCGATCCGCGAGCTCCTCGACGCGGGCGTGCGGTGCTCGATCAACGCCGACGACCCGATCCTGTTCGGCCCCGGCATCCTCGACGAGTACGTCACGTGCCGCGAGGTCATCGGCCTGAGCGACGAGCAGCTCGCGGACTGCGCGTGGACGTCGATCGAGACGACCCTCGCGCCGGCCGAGGTCAAGGCCGACGCGCGCGCCCGGATTGACGCCTGGCTCGCGTAGGACATGATGGCGCCGGCCGCGACCGGGAGCGCGGCCGGCGCCCCCTTTCTCCCGGTGTGAGGAGCATCCCGATGAGTACGCTGCGTTTCGGAGTCTTCGAGGTCATGGGGCCGCAGGTGGGCGGCACCTACAGCTGGGCCCATCCGCTGAGCGCCGGCGAGCGCTACGCGGATCCGGACCACTGGATCCGCTTCGCCCGCGCCACGGAGGAGGCGGGCTTCGACTTCCTCTTCTTCGCGGGCGGATACGGGTACCCGATCATCGACGGCGATCTGTCCGAGATCGCGGCCCTCCGGGGCATCAACTTCGGCGGGATGGACCCGGACTACCTGATCCCGCTCCTCGCGCACGCCACGACGCACCTCGGGTTTGTCGTCACGATGCCCACCGGCATCGATCACCCGGTCCAGCTCGCGCGCCGCTTCACGACGCTCGATCACCTCACCGGTGGGCGCGTCGGCTGGAACATCGTCACGGGCGCGTCGCAGAACGCGGTGGCGGACGTCTTCGGGCACGCCGAGATGGTGTCCCACGACACCCGCTACGCGATGGCCGCCGAGTTCGTCGAGCTCGCCGTGCGCATGTGGGAGACCTCCTGGAACGACGACGCGCTCGTGATGGACCGCGCGACCGGGGTGTTCGCGCTCCCCGACCGGATCCATCCGCTCGACTTCGCGGGGGAGCACTACGCGTCGCGCGGCTACTTCAGCGCGCCGCCGTCGCCGCAGCGCACGCCCGTCCTGTTTCAGGCCGGCACCTCGCCGACCGGCCGGGCGTTCGCGGCCGGTAACTCGGAGTGCGTGTTCGTGCAGGCGACGACGCCCGAGCGGACGGCCGCAGCGGTCGCCGACATCCGCCGGCGGGCGGAGGAGGCCGGGCGCGACGGCGCCGCGTTGCGGCTCATGGCGGGCATGACGGTGTTCGTCGCGGAGACCTCCGAGCGGGCACGGGAGCTTGCGGCCGAGTTCGACGCGCTCCAGACCGACGAGATCGTGGCGTCGCTGTACGCGGGGAACACGGGCATCGACCTGCTCGCGCTCGACCCGGACCGCACGCTGCACCAGGTGCTCGACCAGGGCGGCCCGGTCGGACAGATGGGAACGAGCAACATCGAGCGCTTCCTCGGCGACGACGCGCCCACGGTGCGGGAGATCCTCGACCAGCTACGCGGGCTCGGCACGCGCGGGTTCCGCGTCGTGGGGGACGGCGCCGAGGTCGCGGACCAGATCGAGGCGCTCGCCGCGGCCACCGGCCTCGACGGGTTCCTCATCGAGCCCGCGTTCGACGCGTACGACATCGAGGCATTCGGTCGCCTCGTGACGCCCGTGCTCCGTGCGCGGGGCCGAATCGCCCACGGCACGCCGGGGGAGACGCTCCGCGCGCGCATGTCGGGGGTGCCCGGGGCCGCTCGACTCGGCGGATCCCACCCGGTGCTGTCCGCGGTGTCCGCCTGAGGCGGCGCAATACCCTGGGGTGATGTCACAGACGTCCGAGCGCGACCGGCTCCTCGGCCTCGTCGCGGACCTGATCCTCCGCGACGGCATGATCGGCGTCAGCCTCAGCGCGATCGCGCGCGGGGTCGGCTCCAACAACCGCATGCTGCTGTACTACTTCGGATCCAAGGAAGAGCTCCTGACGGAGGCCTCCGTCACCGCCTTCAACCGGTTCCCCCGGCTCCGCACGCTGTTCGCCCAGCTCGCGACGCCGGGGGAGCTCGGCCCCAAGCTCCGGGCGGTATGGGAGGACATCGCCGCACCCGAGCACGAGGGCTTCCTGCGCGTGTATTTCGAGCGCTTCGGCGTCGCCGTCAGCGAACCGGCCCTCTGGAAGACGTTCATCGAACAGTCGAGCCGCGACTGGCTGGCGCACACGACGTCCGCGCTCGTCGCGCGCGGCCACGACCCCGCCCTCGCGCGAAACGTGGCGACGTACCTCGTCGCGGTGTGGCGTGGCCTGCAGATGGGGCTGCTGACGGGAGAGCCGCGCGAGCAGCTCGCGGCCGCGAGCGCCCTCGCCGTCGCGGGAGCCGTTGCGGCGCTGGAGGAGGCGCCGCAGGCCGCGGCCTGACCGGCGGGTCGCGCACGCGCCGCGAGAGTTTCTTGCCCGCGTGACACGGCCGAAACATGTCGCTCGTACCGTATGAACTGATCAGTTCAGATTCGGACGAAGGGCACCCCGTGGCAGAACCGTGGAAGATCGGCATGTTCCAGTGCGCGGGCCTCATGGGCTCGTGGAAGCTGCCCGAGAACCGCTCGACGCAGTTCCTCGATCTCGGCCACTGGATCCGCATGGCCCAGCAGCTGGAGGACGCGGGCGTCGACTTCCTCTTCTTCGCGGATGACTACGGCTATCCGGTCGTGGACGACGGGATCCCGGCCACCGCGATCCGCGGGGGCGTCCAGTTCCCCAAGGGCGACCCGACGATGATCCTGCCGGCCGTCGCGGCCGTGACCTCCCGCCTCGGCCTCGTTACGACGCTGTCGACCCAGGTCGAGCTGCCGGCCATGGTGGCCCGCAAGATGTCGACCCTCGACAACCTCACGGGCGGGCGGATCGGCTGGAACATCGTCACGGGCGCGGGGCAGAACGCGTCGGCGCGCCTGTTCGGCCGCGCCCTGACCGATCACGACAAGCGCTACGAGATCGCGGACGATCACGTCGACCTCAGCCTCAAGCTGTGGGAGGGGTGCTGGGACGACGGCGCGCTCCTCGGGGATCGCGAGGGCGGCGTGTACGCGGATCCGGAGGGCGTCCGCGAGATCGCGCACGAGGGGCCGCACTTCCGCTCGAACGGCGTGCTCCAGGTCCCGCCGGGGCCGCAGCGTACGCCCGTATTGTTCCAGGCGGGCGCGTCGGCGCCGGGGCGCGCGCTCGCCGCGAAGTACGCCGAGGCGGTCTTCCTGGCCGCCGAGGTCGATGCGCTCACCGCGCAGATCGCGGACATCCGGCGCCTCGCGGACGCGAACGGCCGCGACGGATCGGCGATCTCCTGCCTCATCGCCGGGACGTTCGTGGTCGCCGAGACGACCGAGGAGGCCGAGCGGATCCGTGCCCGTCAGACCGCGACCAAGAGCCTCGACGACGCGGCCGCGCAGTACGCGTTCTTCACGGGGCTCGACCTGTCGAAGATGGACCCCGACCGCCCGCTCGACCCGAGCGCCGGCCTGACCCAGACGGGGCGCACGAACGTCGAGCGCTTCCTCGGGCCCGACGCCCCGACGGTGCGCGAGATCCTCGAGGAGTTCCAGGCCAACAGCGTGATGGGCAAGCCGTTCGTGGGCACGCCCGCCGAGGTCGTCGATCAGGCCGCGGAGGTGCTCGCCCGCACGGGGGCCAACGGCTTCCTCGTGCAGCCCGACCACACGGGCACCTTCGACAGCTTCGTGGAGCTCGTGATGCCGGAGCTGCGTCGCCGGGGGCTCGCGGGCCACCAGGAGGAGGGCGAGACCCTGCGCGAGCGCCTCACGGGCGGATCCGCGCACCTCGCGCCGTCCCACCCGGGCGCCGCGTACCGCCGAACCACGGCGCTGGTGTGAGCCGGCCCGCCGACCTGCAGCACACGGGGAGACGACCATGACGAACGAGAAGCCACAGATCACGGAGGCCGAGGCGCGCGCGTTCCGCGACGCCATGGGCGCGTACGCGTCGGGTGTGACGGTGGTGACGGGCCACGACGGCGACGAGCCGATCGGCTTCACGTGCCAGTCCTTCTCGAGCGTGTCCCTCGACCCCATGCTCGTCTCGATCTGCGTCATGAAGTCCTCCACCACGTATCCGCGGATCCGCGAGACGGGGCGCTTCGCGGTGAACGTGCTCACGGATCGCCAGGCGGAGACGTCGACCCGGTTCGCGCGCCGGGGGACGGACAAGTGGGCGGGCACGACGTGGCAGGCGTCGGGCGCGGGCAACCCGCTGCTCGAGGCGGCGCTGATGTCGGCGTGCTGCACCATCTGGCAGGAGCTGGACGCAGGCGATCACTGGATCGTCCTGGGGGAGGTGCGCGAGCTCGTCACGGGCGGCGAGGCCGCGGATCCGCTGCTGTTCTACCGCGGCGCCTACCGCCGTCTGGCCGCGATTGAGGCCGTCGCCTGACCGGCGCGACACGCCCGGGTGTGGGCTGGAGTTGGCGTGGGGTTTACGTCCGCGTAATGTATTCACTTGTCGCCGCCAAGCGGTGAGGTTGAGCCGGAAGGTTCCTTCGCCCCAGGTCGTGTGACGAACATCACATTTCCTTTCAGTTCGGACTCAGGTTCGGGTGGGTAGGTTTGTGGCTTGTCTTCCTGGTCTGGTGTCGGATGTGGCGGGTTGTGGCTTTCGGGTTACGGCGTGTCGGATTTGACAGTGAGATTCGGACTGATAAGATAGAGAAGTTGCCCCGGAGGGCTCAGCTGGAAGGCTGAGGGCCGGGTGCGTCTGATCCTTGAGAACTCAACAGCGTGCACTTGTCAAATGCCAAATTATCCTCGGCACCTCTTTGTGGGGTGTTTGAGAATTCCTTTGGATCATTTGATGTCAGATGACATCACATTGGTCAGTTTCAAACTCGCTGGTCACACGTTTTCCCGTGTGGTTATGCATTTTTTCTTTTTGGAGAGTTTGATCCTGGCTCAGGATGAACGCTGGCGGCGTGCTTAACACATGCAAGTCGAACGATGAAGCTCCAGCTTGCTGGAGTGGATTAGTGGCGAACGGGTGAGTAACACGTGAGCAACCTGCCCCGAACTTTGGGATAACAGTTGGAAACAGCTGCTAATACCGGATATGCACCGCGAAGGCATCTTCTGCGGTGGGAAAGATTTTTCGGTTCGGGAGGGGCTCGCGGCCTATCAGCTTGTTGGTGAGGTAATGGCTCACCAAGGCGTCGACGGGTAGCCGGCCTGAGAGGGTGACCGGCCACACTGGGACTGAGACACGGCCCAGACTCCTACGGGAGGCAGCAGTGGGGAATATTGCACAATGGGCGCAAGCCTGATGCAGCAACGCCGCGTGAGGGATGACGGCCTTCGGGTTGTAAACCTCTTTTAGTAGGGAAGAAGCCTTCGGGTGACGGTACCTGCAGAAAAAGCGCCGGCTAACTACGTGCCAGCAGCCGCGGTAATACGTAGGGCGCAAGCGTTATCCGGAATTATTGGGCGTAAAGAGCTCGTAGGCGGTTTGTCGCGTCTGCTGTGAAAACTGGAGGCTCAACCTCCAGCCTGCAGTGGGTACGGGCAGACTAGAGTGCGGTAGGGGAGATTGGAATTCCTGGTGTAGCGGTGGAATGCGCAGATATCAGGAGGAACACCGATGGCGAAGGCAGATCTCTGGGCCGTAACTGACGCTGAGGAGCGAAAGAGTGGGGAGCAAACAGGCTTAGATACCCTGGTAGTCCACTCCGTAAACGTTGGGAACTAGTTGTGGGGGCCTTTCCACGGTCTCCGTGACGCAGCTAACGCATTAAGTTCCCCGCCTGGGGAGTACGGCCGCAAGGCTAAAACTCAAAGGAATTGACGGGGACCCGCACAAGCGGCGGAGCATGCGGATTAATTCGATGCAACGCGAAGAACCTTACCAAGGCTTGACATATACCGGAAAGGTCTGGAGACAGATCCCCCCTTGTGGTCGGTATACAGGTGGTGCATGGTTGTCGTCAGCTCGTGTCGTGAGATGTTGGGTTAAGTCCCGCAACGAGCGCAACCCTCGTTCTATGTTGCCAGCACGTAATGGTGGGAACTCATGGGATACTGCCGGGGTCAACTCGGAGGAAGGTGGGGATGACGTCAAATCATCATGCCCCTTATGTCTTGGGCTTCACGCATGCTACAATGGCCGGTACAATGGGCGGCGATACCGTAAGGTGGAGCGAATCCCAAAAAGCCGGTCCCAGTTCGGATTGAGGTCTGCAACTCGACCTCATGAAGTCGGAGTCGCTAGTAATCGCAGATCAGCAACGCTGCGGTGAATACGTTCCCGGGTCTTGTACACACCGCCCGTCAAGTCATGAAAGTCGGTAACACCTGAAGCCGGTGGCCTAACCCTTTTGGGAGGGAGCTGTCGAAGGTGGGATCGGTAATTAGGACTAAGTCGTAACAAGGTAGCCGTACCGGAAGGTGCGGCTGGATCACCTCCTTTCTAAGGAGCTTCGATGACAATCATTCTTTGGGGTGGTTGTTCAGAGAGCCCGTTCTCCGGCAAATGTTCGGAGCGGGTAGCTCATGGGTGGAACATTTGACAAGAGCCTGATTGGTGCTGTGGTTTGTGAGTACGTCGCTTCGGTGATGGGAAAGCGGATCGTGGGGCTGGTCGGGCTATGCACGTTGTTGGGTCCTGAAGGCTCAGCCGCCTTTTGGTGACTGGGTTTTCTGCCCTCATGCTGCATGCTCCTGTTGGGGTGTGTGGGTGGGGTGCACCCGTACTTTGAGAACTACACAGTGGACGCGAGCATCTTAAAGAAGCGAACATGAATAGATTTTTTCTGTTTGTGGCTCATGTGATTTCAAGTCTTTAAGAGCAAACGGTGGATGCCTTGGCATCTGGAGCCGAAGAAGGACGTAGCAATCTGCGATAAGCCTTGGGGAGCCGATAAGCGGGCTGTGATCCGAGGATTTCCGAATGGGGAAACCCCGCCAGACGCTTTTGTGTTCTGGTGACTCCCGCCTGAATGTATAGGGCGGGTTGAGGGAACGTGGGGAAGTGAAACATCTCAGTACCCACAGGAAGAGAAAACAACAGTGATTCCGTGAGTAGTGGCGAGCGAAAGCGGATGAGGCTAAACCGTGCGTGTGTGAGAGCCGGCAGGCGTTGCACGTGCGGGGTTGTGGGACATGCCTATCATGACTGCCGTTGTGGTGGCCGTACAGAAGCGTATAGACGAATCGGTTTGAAAGCCGGACCAGAGAGAGTGCCAGTCTCGTAGTCGACATGCGTGTTCTGCGGTGGTGTGTATCCCAAGTAGCACGGGGCCCGTGAAATCCCGTGTGAATCTGTCAGGACCACCTGATAAGCCTAAATACTCCCAGATGACCGATAGCGGACAAGTACCGTGAGGGAAAGGTGAAAAGTACCCCGGGAGGGGAGTGAAATAGTACCTGAAACCGTTTGCTTACAAACCGTCGGAGCCTCCTTGTTGGGGTGACGGCGTGCCTTTTGAAGAATGAGCCTGCGAGTTAGTGATACGTGGCGAGGTTAACCCGGGTGGGGTAGCCGTAGCGAAAGCGAGTCTGAATAGGGCGATTCAGTCGCGTGTCCTAGACCCGAAGCGAAGTGATCTATCCATGGCCAGGCTGAAGCGACGGTAAGACGTCGTGGAGGGCCGAACCCACTTAGGTTGAAAACTGAGGGGATGAGCTGTGGATAGGGGTGAAAGGCCAATCAAACTTCGTGATAGCTGGTTCTCTCCGAAATGCATTTAGGTGCAGCGTTGCGTGTTTCTTGCCGGAGGTAGAGCTACTGGATGGCCGATGGGCCCCAACAGGTTACTGACGTCAGCCAAACTCCGAATGCCGGTAAGTGAGAGCGCAGCAGTGAGACGGTGGGGGATAAGCTTCATCGTCGAGAGGGAAACAACCCAGACCACCATCTAAGGTCCCTAAGCGCGTGCTAAGTGGGAAAGGATGTGGAGTTGCTTAGACAACCAGGAGGTTGGCTTAGAAGCAGCCACCCTTGAAAGAGTGCGTAATAGCTCACTGGTCAAGTGATTCCGCGCCGACAATGTAGCGGGGCTCAAGCACGCCACCGAAGTTGTGGCATTGACACTATCGACAAGCCTTCGTGGTTCAGTCGTGTTGATGGGTAGGAGAGCGTCGTGTGCCGGGTGAAGCGGCGGAGTGATCCAGCCGTGGATGGCACACGAGTGAGAATGCAGGCATGAGTAGCGAATGACGTGTGAGAAACACGTCCTCCGGAAGACCAAGGGTTCCAGGGTCAAGCTAATCTTCCCTGGGTAAGTCGGGACCTAAGGCGAGGCCGACAGGCGTAGTCGATGGACAACGGGTTGATATTCCCGTACCGGCGAAGAACCGCCCAAGCTAATCCAGTGGTGCTAAGTGCCCGAATCCATCCATCGTCACCTTCGGGTGGCACCGGGTGGCCTAGCGCACGACCCCATGCTGGTGCGGTTAGCGTATTAACAGGTGTGACGCAGGAAGGTAGCCCAGCTGGCAGATGGTGTCCAGTGTAAGCGTGTAGGCCGAACCATAGGCAAATCCGTGGTTCATGTGGCTGAGACGTGATGCGTATCAAGTGGGTGATCCTATGCTGCCGAGAAAAGCATCGACGCGAGGTTCTAGCTGCCCGTACCCCAAACCGACTCAGGTGGTCAGGTAGAGAATACTAAGGAGATCGAGATAATCGTGGTTAAGGAACTCGGCAAAATGGCCCCGTAACTTCGGGAGAAGGGGCGCCCAGCACTTATAGAAACTTGCTTTCGAAAGGGTGTGTGGGCCGCAGAGACCAGTGGGGAACGACTGTTTATTAAAAACACAGGTCCGTGCGAAGTTGCAAGACGATGTATACGGACTGACGCCTGCCCGGTGCCGGAAGGTTAAGAGGAAGGGTTAACCCTCGGGTGAAGCTCTGAATTTAAGCCCCGGTAAACGGCGGTGGTAACTATAACCATCCTAAGGTAGCGAAATTCCTTGTCGGGTAAGTTCCGACCTGCACGAATGGCGTAACGATTCCCCAACTGTCTCAACCACGAACTCGGCGAAATTGCATTACGAGTAAAGATGCTCGTTACGCGCAGCAGGACGGAAAGACCCCGTGACCTTTACTACAGCTTGGTATTGGTGTTCTGTGTGGCTTGTGTAGGATAGGTGGGAGACTGTGAAGCGATCACGCTAGTGGTTGTGGAGTCGTTGTTGAAATACCACTCTGGTCACTCGGGATATCTAACTTCGGACCGTGATCCGGTTCAGGGACAGTGCCTGGTGGGTAGTTTAACTGGGGCGGTTGCCTCCCAAAGAGTAACGGAGGCGCCCAAAGGTTCCCTCAACCTGGTTGGCAATCAGGTGGCGAGTGTAAGTGCACAAGGGAGCTTGACTGTGAGACTGACAGGTCGAGCAGGGACGAAAGTCGGGACTAGTGATCCGGCAGTGGCTTGTGGAAGCGCTGTCGCTCAACGGATAAAAGGTACCTCGGGGATAACAGGCTGATCTTGCCCAAGAGTCCATATCGACGGCATGGTTTGGCACCTCGATGTCGGCTCGTCGCATCCTGGGGCTGGAGTAGGTCCCAAGGGTTGGGCTGTTCGCCCATTAAAGCGGTACGCGAGCTGGGTTTAGAACGTCGTGAGACAGTTCGGTCCCTATCCGCTGCGCGCGTAGGAAGTTTGAGAGGATCTGACCCTAGTACGAGAGGACCGGGTTGGACGAACCTCTGGTGTGCCAGTTGTTCCGCCAGGAGCATCGCTGGTTGGCTACGTTCGGGATGGATAACCGCTGAAAGCATCTAAGCGGGAAGCCGGCCTCAAGATGAGACTTCCATCACCTTCGGGTGGAGAGGCTCCCAGCAGACTACTGGGTTGATAGGCCAGATGTGGAAGCGCAGTAATGCGTGTAGCTGACTGGTACTAATAAGCCGATGACTTGATAACACTTCGTCTTCTTGATGTTGTTCGCGTCCACTTTGTGGTTCTCAGGGTACGGTTGTGCTTTTGAGGGCTGGTGATAAGTAAACAGTGTTGTGCTGTTGAAACACAGGTTTACCCGCGCCTTTGGGGTGTGTGGTTGGTAGGTGTTTCGGTGGTTATAGCGAGAGGGAAACGCCCGGTCTCATTCCGAACCCGGAAGCTAAGCCTCTCAGCGCCGATGGTACTGCACCGGGGACGGTGTGGGAGAGTAGGTCGCCGCCGGACTTCACTTGGTCGAAAGGGCCGCCCGATGACGGGCGGCCCTTTTGCATTTCTCTGGGCGTGCGCACGCGCCCGCCGGGCGAAAGGGCCCGCGAACCGACTCCGCGCTGACGCGCAGAGACGCTTCGCGGGCCCTTTCGCGCGTTTAGGGGCGCGCGTCGATCCAGGAGGCCGCGGCCGTCTCGCGGGCGGCGTCGGGCGACGACGGGTGGAACGCCCCGGCGCGCACGTCGCGGGAAATCCGCTCGAGCTCGTGCCCGCGCCGGTACGCCCCGCCGCCCGCGACCAGCAGCGCGTCCTCGACGACGCGGAGGGCGGTCGAGGTAGCGCGGTCCTTCATGCCCGCCAGCAGACGGAAGGTCGCGGCGCCGTGGTCGATGCCGGCCTCGACGTCGGCCGTGAGCGTGGCGAGCGCGAGCGGCAGCGCGTCGTACGCGATCGCCATGTCGCCGATTCGCGCGCGCACGAGCGGATCCTCGCTGCGCGCGGGGAAGCCGGCGCGCCCCGGCCGTGCGCGAGCGGCGTCCACGGCGAGCTCCAGCGCGCGATGCGCCAGCCCCGTGTAGACGGACGCGACGAGGAGCTCGAAGGCGGCGAAGATCGCGACCTGGAGCGGATCCGGGCCCTGGAGCACGCGGCGCACGACGCGATCCGCGGCCGCCTCGGCGCCGGTCAGCACGGTCGTGCGGCTCTGGGTGCCCCGCATGCCCTGCACGTCCCAGTCGTCGCGGGTCTCGATCCCCGACCCTCGCCCGACGAACGCGAACACGAGCGCGGGGGCGTCGGGGTCGCTGTCGTCGCGGCCGTGCAGGCCGAGGGACGTCCATACGGGCGCGAGGGAGGTGAAGATCTTCGTCCCAGTGAAGGCGTATGCGCCTCCCGGCAGCGGGCGCGCGGCGGTGCGGCTGTCGAAGAGCACGCGGTCGTTGCCGGGCTCGCTGATGCCGAACGCGAAGATCTCCCCGCGGGTCGCGCCGTCGAGGACGAACGCGAGGGCATCGTCGCCCTGAGCCGCGAGCTGCCGCGCGACGGCCGTCCACACGAGGTGCATGTTGACCGCGAGCGCGGTGGACGGCGAGGCCGTCGCGAGGCGCTGTTGCAGAATCGACGCCTGCGGGAGGGTGAGCCCGGCCCCGCCACGCTCTGCGGGCACGAGGATGCGGAGGTACCCGGCCGACGCGAGGTCCGCGAGATCCTCGTGAGGGAAGGACCCGGATTCGTCGACGTCGGCGGCGCGGGCGCGGATCCGCTCGATGAGGTCATCGGGGAGGTGGGCGGTCGGATCGAACGCGGCGGTCATGCGCTCAGCCTACGAGCGCCGCCGCGCTCGGCCGGCCGGCGCGACACGCCGTCGGAGCGGATGTGCAGGATTCCGATGTCGGTGGCTCCGCGTAGCGTGCGGGGTGTGGAAAGTCGGCCCCCATGCGGGGGACGAACCGCGCGGTGGTGCCGATCGCGACGGGTGCCGCGCCGGCGGATCCTGTGCACGAATCGGTGGATAACCCTGTGGACGCGGCGGGGAAAGCGGTGGAAAATGACACGTGTGTAACTACTATCCCTTGTGGTGACCCCGGAGGGGAGTACCTATATGTAGTATTGAGGTCCCGGCGGCGCACCGCTGGACACACCTAGCTTCTGGAGGGGAAACCATGGCGATCACGGTCTACAGCAAGCCGTCCTGCGTGCAGTGCAACGCGACCTACCGCGCGCTCGACGCGAAGGGTATCGAGTACCAGGTGACCGACGTTTCCGAGGACGCCGCGGCGCTCGAGCAGGTCAAGTCGCTCGGCTACCTGCAGGCGCCCGTCGTCGTCGCCGACGAGGAGCACTGGTCGGGCTTCCGTCCCGACAAGATCGACGAGCTCGCCGCTCGCCTCGCCTGATCCGTCGCTGACGCGGCGAGAGAGGAAACGATCATGTCCGCGACAGCGACGCCCTCGCTGCCCGCCCGGCCCGGTTCCGCATCCGCGGAGGCGGGCCGCATGTCCGCCCCGCTCGTGGTCTTCTTCTCGAGCGTGTCGGGCAATACGGCTCGCTTCGTCGAGAAGCTGGGGATGCGCTCCGCGCGCATCCCCCTCTTTCGGGGCGACGGTCCGCTCGAGGTGAACGAGCCGTTCGTGCTCGTGCTCCCGACCTACGGCGGGGGCAACGGGGAGGGCGCGGTGCCCAAGCAGGTCATCCGCTTTCTGAACGACGAGAACAACCGCCGGTGGATCCGTGGGGTCATCTCCACGGGAAACACCAACTTCGGCGAGGCGTACTGCATCGCCGGAGACATCATTAGCCGGAAGTGCCGCGTGCCGCACTTGGACCGGGTCGAACTCTTTGGCACACCCGACGACGTGCTCCGCGTGAGCGAGGGATTGGAAGAATGGTGGAAGCAGCAGTGACCACGCAGCTGGTGGACTACAAGCACAACGCGGCGTTCGAGGGGCTGGACTACCACTCCCTCAACGCGATGCTCAACCTCTACGACGCCGACGGCCAGATTCAGTTCGACGCCGACAAGCGCGCTGCGCGGGAGTACTTCCTGCAGCACGTCAACCAGAACACCGTCTTCTTCCACTCGCTCCGCGAGCGCCTCGACTACCTGGTCGAGAAGGAGTACTACGAGGGCGAGGTCATCGAGAAGTACGACTTCTCCTTCGTCGAGCGCCTGAACGACTTCGCCTACGCGAAGAAGTTCCGCTTCGAGACGTTCCTCGGCGCGTTCAAGTACTACACGAGCTACACGCTCAAGACCTTCGACGGCAAGCGCTACCTCGAGCGCTTCGAGGACCGCGTCGTCATGACCGGCCTCGCCCTCGCGGACGGCGACGAGGACCTGGCGTGGAAGCTCGTCGACGAGATCCTGTCCGGGCGCTTCCAGCCGGCGACGCCGACGTTCCTCAACGCCGGCAAGGCCCAGCGCGGCGAGCTCGTCAGCTGCTTCCTGCTGCGCATCGAAGACAACATGGAGTCGATCGCGCGCGGCATCAACTCGGCGCTGCAGCTGTCCAAGCGCGGCGGCGGCGTCGCCCTGCTCCTGTCGAACATCCGTGAGGCCGGCGCCCCGATCAAGCAGATCGAGAACCAGTCGAGCGGGATCCTCCCCGTCATGAAGCTGCTCGAAGACAGCTTCAGCTACGCCAACCAGCTCGGCGCGCGCCAGGGCGCGGGCGCGGTGTACCTCAACGCGCACCACCCCGACATCATGCGCTTCCTTGACACGAAGCGCGAGAACGCGGACGAGAAGATCCGCATCAAGACGCTGTCCCTCGGCGTCGTGATCCCGGACATCACGTTCGAGCTCGCGAAGAACGACGAGGACATGTACCTCTTCTCGCCGTACGACGTCGAGCGGGTCTACGGCCTGCCCTTCGGCGACATCTCCGTCACGGAGAAGTACCGCGAGATGGTCGACGACCCGCGCATCAAGAAGACCAAGATCAACGCGCGCAAGTTCTTCCAGACGATCGCGGAGATCCAGTTCGAGTCCGGCTACCCGTACGTCATGTTCGAGGACACGGTCAACGACGCGAACCCGATCGCGGGCCGCATCAACATGTCGAACCTCTGCAGCGAGATCCTGCAGGTCAACACGCCGACGACCCTCAACGTTGACCTGTCGTACGACCAGATCGGCAAGGACATCAGCTGCAACCTCGGGTCGCTGAACATCGCCCTCGCGATGGACTCGCCCGACTTCGCTCGCACGGTCGAGACCTCGATCCGCGCCCTGACCGCGGTCAGCGACCAGAGCCACATCACGTCGGTGCGCTCGATCGAGGACGGCAACGACCGCTCGCACGCGATCGGCCTCGGCCAGATGAACCTGCACGGCTACCTGTCGCGTGAGCGGATCTTCTACGGATCCGACGAGGGCATCGACTTCACGAACATCTACTTCTACATGGTGCTGTTCCACGCGCTGCGCGCGTCGAACGCCATCGCGCGGGAGCGGGGCGAGACGTTCGAGGGCTTCGAGAACTCGACGTACGCGTCGGGCGCATTCTTCGACAAGTACATCGACGCCGAGTGGGCGCCCGCCACCGCGCGCGTGCGCGAGCTGTTCGCGGGCCACCACATCCCGACGCAGGCCGACTGGGTCGACCTCAAGGCCGCGATCCAGGAGCACGGGCTCTACAACCAGAACCTCCAGGCCGTCCCGCCGACCGGGTCGATCTCGTACATCAACAACTCGACGAGCTCGATCCACCCGATCGCGTCGAAGATCGAGATCCGCAAGGAGGGCAAGCTCGGCCGCGTCTACTACCCGGCGCCGTTCATGACGAACGACAACCTGGAGTACTACCAGGACGCGTACGAGATCGGCTACGAGAAGGTCATCGACACGTACGCTGCGGCGACGCAGCACGTGGACCAGGGGCTCTCGCTCACGCTCTTCTTCCCGGACACGGCGACGACCCGCGACATCAACCGCGCGCAGATCTACGCCTGGCGCAAGGGCATTAAGACGATCTACTACATCCGCCTTCGCCAGATGGCGCTCGAGGGCACTGAGGTGGAGGGCTGCGTCAGCTGCACGCTGTGACGCCGCCGTCCCGAGAATCTGAGAGAACTTCACGCGATGACTGAAAAGCTTCAGCTCCTGGATCACGTCCAGGCGATCAACTGGAACCGTATCCAGGACGACAAGGACGTCGAGGTGTGGAATCGCCTCACGAGTAACTTCTGGCTGCCCGAGAAGGTGCCGCTGTCGAACGACGTCCAGTCGTGGAACACGCTCACCGAGGAGGAGCAGCGCCTCACGATGCGCGTGTTCACGGGCCTGACCCTGCTCGACACCGTGCAGGCGACGGTCGGCGCCGTGTCGCTGATCCCCGACGCGACGACCCCGCACGAGGAGGCCGTCTACACGAACATCGCGTTCATGGAGTCGGTGCACGCCAAGAGCTACTCGTCGATCTTCTCGACGCTCAGTAACACCCCCGACATCGACGCCGCCTTCCGCTGGTCCGTGGAGAACGAGAACCTGCAGAAGAAGGCCCAGATCGTCATGGAGTACTACCGGGGCGACGAGCCGCTCAAGCGCAAGGTCGCCTCGACCCTGCTCGAGAGCTTCCTGTTCTACTCCGGGTTCTACCTCCCGATGTACTGGTCGAGCCACGCGAAGCTCACGAACACGGCCGACCTGATCCGCCTCATCATCCGCGACGAGGCCGTGCACGGGTACTACATCGGTTACAAGTACCAGAAGGGGCTGGAGCAGGTCGACCAGGCGCAGCGCGACGAGCTCAAGGACTACACGTTCTCGCTGCTGTACGAGCTCTACGACAACGAGGTGCAGTACACGCAGGACCTCTATGACGGCGTCGGGCTGACCGAGGACGTCAAGAAGTTCCTGCACTACAACGCCAACAAGGCGCTCATGAACCTCGGCTACGAGGCCATGTTCCCCTCGAGTGTCACGGACGTGAACCCCGCGATCCTCTCCGCGCTCTCGCCAAACGCCGACGAGAACCACGACTTCTTCTCGGGGTCGGGCTCGTCGTACGTCATCGGCAAGGCCGTGTCCACCGAGGACGAGGACTGGGACTTCTAGCCGCGTGTAGATCCGCAATCTATCTGGCACAGAACCATTGGAACTGGCACAGCGTCAGGCGAGTTGGCACCGCGTCAAAATAAGTGGCGTGGGTCGTGCCTAGGACTCCGCGCCTCCGGCCCAACGAACTGGTCTCACCGTGGCCTCACGGTGAGACCAGTGACCCGTCAGGCGCTGTCGCTGGGTCCTTCGTCATGGCGCTTCAAAGGGCGATCGACGGGGAGAGCGTGCGGTCGGTGGCTGCGCGCTGCAATGTTAACAATCAGACGTTGCGCTCGATTTTGTCGGGCGAAGTGTGGCCAGACATGCGCACGATTGCGCTGCTTGAGTTCGGACTGAAGCACACACTCTGGCCGGGTCTACGGTGAGTGCAGTCAGCGATCGCCGAGTCGGCCAGCGCTGTCCGATGATGGCCATAGGCTCAACCCGGGGAGGCAACGGTGATTGATCCAATATCCGGGGCGGCAATCTCCGCCGGGGGGAAGGTCGCAACTTCTGCTGCTCTCAGTCTCGGGAAGAAGCTGACACTCGAATGGCGCATCGCGAGGAGTGCGGCTTCTGCAGCGAAAGAGCTGGGCGTGAGGGTTCCGCGAAAGCTACTTCGGGGCGCACTTCTCAGCTCTGATGTGATGGCGGCATGCAAGAGCAATGGGCCGGCAAGCGCGTCCGCCAGAAGCGTCCTCGACGAGATTAGATGCGACGGGTTGGAAGGAGCTGCGAGTGTGTTCTTGCTTCCGCTTCTGCGCGTCGCGACGGCTCGCGAGCTGAGCGCTGCCGACTCTCAGGCTTTGGTGCACGAGTTGGTTATGGTTCCGATCGCCGAGATAGCTGAGCAGGGTAAGGAATCAGCGGATTCGCTCTTCGCCCGCTTCCCGTCAGCGCTGGCGTACGACGCGCGCACGCTCGAGCGAGGAATCGGTGAGCATGCGCTGCTCCGGATGCTTCGAGCGCTCGCAGAGCCTCACGCGCGTGCCGAGACACTTCAAGATTGGCTGCGCGCACGCCCGGCTTGGCTCGAGGAGAGCGAAGCAGTAGACGGATGGCTCGGACTTCTGGCGCTCGCGAGTGGGAAACAAGCTCTGGCGCGCGCCTGGATCGAACGTGCGATCGCCGGCGGCGTCACTCCGCGCGCGTATTGGCTTGTGCAGATTGTGGGGATCGATCGTTCAGAGCCGGAAGCACTCGATCTGCTTGCCAACGATCGCGAACATCCCCTGATCGAAGCGATCTTAGCCGAGAACGATCTCGCCGAGCGCGAGAATCGTTTGGCGGCGTGGCAACCGCAGACCGAGATGCAACGCGCCCTCGCGTCCACGCTGCGTGCGCAGCAGTTGTTCGAGGCGCGGCGGTTCGACGAGGCCGTCGAATTCTCAGTAGACGCGTTTGAAGGGGACGGGTTCCTCGGCGCAGGTGAGATCGGCGTGCGTGCCCTCATTGCTCGCTCCTTGGTGGGTGAACTTCATACTCAAACCGAAGACCTGTCAGCGGCGAGGCGTCTCGCGATCGCCATCCGAGACACTCAACGACGCACGGGCGTTCCGAGCGCCGAGGCTGTCGTCCTCGCAATTGAAGCGTCCATGCTGTTACAAGACAGCGATCGTGCGAAGGCGTTGTTCACCACTGCGCCGGAAGGCGAGGCGACTGCCGCTGAGGCAGCGCATGCGAGCGTCCGCAACGCCTCGGCGTTCGCGCTCCTCAACACGGGCCAACTGTCCAGCGCACACGCTCTGATGAGCGAGACCGCCTCAAAATCTATGCTCCTGCAGCTGGCTGCACGTGAGGCTGAACTCGAAGAGGATGACGACAAGGCGGCCCGACTATGGACCGAAGCCGTGGATGCCACCGAGGACTGGAACGAGAAGGCGGGGATCTGCTATCTCCTCGCTGTCCGCGGCATAGTGCATCCCTTCGTGGAGATCATGCGCCCCCTCAACGCGCAGCTCTGCGAGGAAATCGACAGCATCGCGGCACTCTTTCGCGAACAACCCGGCGCGGAGTCGCGCGTGTCTTCTTCCGCGTTGGACAATCCGCGGCTCGCACGTGCTCTGGGCCAGTATTACGCCAAGCATAGTCGGGACGACGATGCTCTCCGCCTGGCAGAGCAGTCAGCGCGCCGTTGGGGCGACCCTGATGAGTGGTTCCGGGCGTCGCAGTATCAGCTGGCTGCCGGCGACCACGAGAAGGCTGTAGACCGCGCACAGCGGGCGATCATTGCAGGCGGCGAGGACTGGGGAGCGCGTGTGCGCGCTCTTCGACTTCAGATTCAGGCGATGTACCAGGCTCGCCGGTGGGAGGAAGTCATATCGCCGGCGCGGGCTCTGCTGCGCATCGACCCGGACGCCGCTGATGCTGCCTGGGCGTTGGTCTTCGCATACAACCATGCCGCCGATGACCTTCAGGCGTTCAAGGAGTGGAAAGCGCATCCGGCGTGTCGTGTCCCGCAGGACGCCGGTCAGGCGTCGCTGTGGCTGCATCTCTTCCAGCGATTCGGCACGGAGATGGCACAGGTGAGCGAGGTTCTCAGCCTGAGCCATCGGTTCTCGTCCGACGAGCAGGTGCGACGGCTGGCAGTCGGCGCGTTGATGATTGCGCCGATTGAGTACCGCGACTCAGACGTGCAGTTACTCGACTTTGCGGATGAGTACCACGCGGACTTTCCCGATCGTCCCCGCCTGATCTGGGCCGTGACGGCGGAGGGAGATAGTCCGAACGAGTTGCTCGCGGCGATCGACAGGGCTGCGGGTGGACCTCGCCTCACCAACGACCTAGACGCCCACATGCGCAACGGCACGTTGCCGATCGGATTGATCGGACACTTCTCGCGACGCGGTCTGAGCGAGATCCTCATAAAGAGCCGTCACATGGCACGCTTCGCGGGAAGCTCCGACGAGAGACCACTGGACTTCTCAGTCGTAGAGCTTGCACGCTCGCGCGGGGTCGCCCTCGACACCACAGCGGCACTCACGCTCGCAAGTATCGACGACGACTTCGCGGACATGCTCAGTCGCATCCCCAAGCGTCTTCTAGGCACGTACGGTCAGCTTCGCGACGCGAAAGATGCCGGGCTAGAGCTTAACCGGGCTGGCGACATCTTCATCCCGAGCACCGTCGATCACGGTCCGAGTGTCATGCTCATACCTGAAGACGAGACTTCGGAGCGCCAGCGACTGAGCGCAAGACTCACCGTTCGCCTCCGCCTCGTCGAACGCACCGAAC
Source organism: Microbacterium excoecariae (assembly GCF_011326725.1). Classification (GTDB taxonomy): domain Bacteria; phylum Actinomycetota; class Actinomycetes; order Actinomycetales; family Microbacteriaceae; genus Microbacterium; species Microbacterium excoecariae. Next base: position 804,872 of record NZ_JAANCO010000001.1, read on the forward strand.
CGCCAGAGCTCACACTTCCTACGGAACGGTTCGCGGACGTTCTCGGAGTGTGGTCCGAAGCAATCCGTCGCGCCGCCGAAGCCGACGTCCCCCTGTGGTGTGATGATGCCGCCACGCGACAGATTGCAAGCGTCTTCGGCGTCGCTTCATTTGGCACTCCGGCACTCGTGGAGTACATGCGCGCTCACCGCCAGCTCACCGATGCGCAGGCAGACGTGGTCGACGCGGCCTTGATCCGCGCGCACATCGTAGGAGTTCGGTTCCGAAAGAGCTCGTGGGAGTTGGCAGCGGCAATTGGCCGCGCGCCCGGCGGTGTGGGGCAGGCTATCGTTCACAGCGGGCCCACGGCCGCTGGAAGCAAGATCGAGATCGTCGTTCTCGGCATGGAACGATGCGCCAACGAACCCGACATGATGCAGGAATGGGCATCGGTGGGCGCCCAGTACGTCACGGCGATCGCTGGCGCGGAACAAGACGCAGTGGACAACCTTGCCAACTTCATTCGCGCGACCCTGACCATGTCCTGGACCGCGGCGCACCATCTTCAGTTCATCCTCGATGGCGTACGCCAGACGGCGTCGGATCGCTGGTTCCCCGCGCTTCGTCAGGCTATGACCGCCCATTGGAAGACGTTGCAATCAGTCCTTCCCAGCGACCTGGCCGCGACCCTACTTCTCGGACAGGTACAGCTCTTGCCCGACTCGGATAGGCAACTCGTCCTGGAGATCGTGTTTCGCGACGACATCGACTGAGCGAATCCGTGGAGCAGCATGTAGACGTTGCAGCGCGCTTCGCATCTACTGATCCGGCAGCGTCGAGGGCGCTCTGCGCTGGGTCGGGGCTTGGGGCCTTCGAGGCCGCGCGGATCTGCTGCATTCGGCATTCCGCGTACTCCGGCCCGCCGTCGCCGTCCTGCGTAGACCAGGACACGGGGTTGGACACTGTCTTGGACAAAACAGACCCGTTTTAGCTAGACTTCGGGGATGCCAGCCACCGCTCGTCGTCACGAGACCTCGCATCCTTGGATTACGTTTGACTTTCAGACAAACGCACTAAGCGAGGTCGTATGGGCACACCTGGGCGAGTCCTTCTCCAAGTGTCAACATCTGATTGGCGCCCCGCTTCAGCCGGGCGTTGCACTAGACCTCGCTCGCATCTACATGCGTCGTGGAGCCCTTGCGTCGGCGGCGATCGAGGGCAACACTCTGAGCGAAGACGAAGTCAACGACATCTTGGATAACAACAGGCGGCTCCCCGAGTCTCAGCAGTATCTCGAGCAAGAGGTGCGCAACGTTCTCGATGCCCTGACCAGCGTGCGTCGGGAGGTCTGGGAGTCGGATGGGACATTCCGTCTCTCGCCCGAGTGGATTCTCGGAAAGCATCAAGAGCTGATGGCGAGCCTAGATGTCGCCGATCATGTAAACCCCGGTGAGTATCGCAACATACCGATTGTGGTGGGCAACTACCGAGGCGCTCCCGCCGAGGACGTCCCGTTTCTAATGGACAGGTTGTGCACGTGGATCAATAGCATCTTGGACGACGCTGCGAGCAAACAGAGCAGCGCCCCCGACCAGGCGTTCTTCCTCGTGTTCTTCGCTGCGACTTTGGCACATCTCTATCTGGCTTGGATCCACCCGTTCGGCGACGGGAACGGCCGCACTGCCCGCCTGCTCGAGTGTGCGATTCTGGCACACTGTGGACTAGTTCCCTACGTCAGCACCAATCTGCTTTCCGACTACTACAACCGAACTCGCGGCCGCTATTACGAGAAGCTGGACGCGGCCTCGCGACGCGACGATGTCGCGGGGTTCGTCGCATATAGTGCGCTCGGCTTCCGGGATCAGCTTCGCGAGCAAATTCGCACCGTGCAGGCGCATCAGCGTGTTGTTGCCTGGGTCAACTACGTACATGAACGTTTTCAGACGGAGCCGTCCACCGACACTGCCCGGCGTCGCCGGGCGGTGGTACTTGCAATGCCAGACGGTGCGGAGCTCACCCGCAAGGAGATCCGCTATCTGAACCCGACGGTATCGGAGATGTACGACGGAACCTCTGATCGCCTCCTGCGTCGCGACTTGAGCAAGCTCATCGCGCTCAACCTTGTAGACGAGCCGAGCCCTGGGCGATACGAGTCGGGGATATGGCGGATGGATGCCTTTACTCCCCGTCCCGAGTTCGGAGTGTTCACACCGGTGCTGGAGCGGCTGTCCAGTGAGTAGCGATAGCGCGATGCCCCGGCTTCGTACGCGGGGGCCCGAGCGCCAGCGCACTGTCGCGGCCCGAGCGCGCCGATGCCGCGTGGCAGACGGCGTGGACGAGTCTCGATCAGAGCCGATGTCTGACATGCCTGAGCGCGCGTCAGCGGGGTGAGATGTTCGGCTCGTGAGGTCCAGGCGGAGCGGTCGAGGAGCTCGCGTTGCATGGTCGATCAGAACGACTCAATGAGCGCATTATCGACGCTGGATGCGACTCTGCCCATCGATCCGAGGAGCCCGGCTTGGCGGAGCCTGTGCCCGAACAGCCAGGACGTGTATTGCGCTCCTCGGCCCGCGTGGACCACGGTCCCAGGTTCGGGCCGTCGTCGCCAGCGGGCCATCTCTAGCGCGTCGGCGACGATCTCCGCAGTGATCCGGTCCGAGATCGACCACCCCACGATCCGGCGACTGAACGCGTCGATCACGGCCGCGCAGTGGACCCATCCGTCATTCGCGCGGTGCTGCGTGATGTCGCAGAACCACAGCCGGTTGGGCGCGTCGGCACGGAACTGCCGCTTCACGAGGTCCTCGTGCGTGGCCGTGTCTGGCTTCCACCCGCGTCGCTTCCGACGGTGCGAGACGCCCACGAGCCGCCCAACCGCATCAACCGGGCGACGCGTTTCCGGCCGACGTGCACGCCGACGCCGAGCCGCAGCTCGGCGAGCACGCGTGGGGCACCATATGTCGCTCTCGAGTCGGCGTGAATCCGACGGATCGTTGTCGTCAGCTCCGCGTCAGCGACAGCACGCGGTGAGGGCGGTCGGCTCGCCCAGTCGTAGTAGCCGGAGGTCGAGACGTTCAGGAACCGGCAGGCCACCGCGACGGGAACACCGTCGGCGGCGAGCTCCTGGACCAGCCGGAACCCTATTTTGGGAGCACGTTCTCCCTCGCGAAGTACGCCGACGCGCGCTTGAGGATCTCGATCTCCATCTCCAGCACCCGGTTCCGGCGGCGCAGCTCGACGAGTTCCTTATGCTCATCGGTCGTGACCCCGGCCTTGCGGCCGGAGTAGACCGCGCCACGGTGCATCCAGTTCCGAAGGCACGACTCGCTGATCCCGAGGTCACGCGCGGTCTGCGCGACAGGGTTGCCCTGGGCAACGAGATCGAGGGCACGACGCCGGAACTCCGGCGGGTGGGCAGCAGGCATCTCACGGACTCCTTCCGAGACGATCATCGCCTCAAAGTTGGTGTCCGGAAAAGCGGGTCAGGCTCCCGGAGCTTTCGCGTTGGGTCAGCACGGACGAGGACACACGGCGGACCATGGTTGCGTGCGTCGATGCGGTCAGAGGGTCAAGGACTCCGTCGCGCCGGTCTGGTTGATGATCCGGTCGAACTCTTCTTCGTCCACTTCGTCGAGCAACTCGGACGGAGATCCCGGTTCACCCTGATTGTTCAGCGGCAGTGTGTCCTGCGGCGCTTGCCACCAGTGGAGAAGCGCAGAGTGGACAACGAGGTGGTCGTGATGACTGTGCTCGTCGATGAAGCGCTTGTTGATCTCTGCGAGGGCGTCGATGACGGCGCCGTCCCTGAACTGGAACTCGGGGAAGTAGTTCACGCCGGCCAACGGAATCTCGACGACTGTGTTGAAGTGGCGGTACGTCTTGAGTAGTTCACTGGGCTTCTTGCCGTCCGGCGTGTCGTTGAGCATGGCCTTCACTTCCGAGCTGCTCATACAGGCCGCTCTGTCAAGCATTGAGGCGGCGAGCATGGGTTCGCCCGGTAGCCGGAAGTTCCTCTGCCACACAGGCTGGGTCGACCAGTCGGCTGGCACCCCAAGTTCCGCTAGGTCGAACCCGAGCTCGTCTGCGGAAGCAGTGATGTACTCGAGCAAGGCGATCACCTTGTCCGAAGCCGGGTCGGTGCTCAGCGTGAGATGTCTCATGATGATGAGCACGCCATAGAGCTTGTTGCTGACGGTTCTGTCGAGTAGCTGGCTGATGTGAGTGGGTGCAGTATCTGTGTCGGTCGCTGAAGAGAGCTCGTGTCCCGGGGTGTCGATGAGCACGTCGAACGTGCGATTCCAGAGTCGTCCGTAGTGGGCGCAGATATTTCGGATGTTGCGCAGGTTGTTGAGCCAGTTGCTTAGGGCGCCTGAGTCGCCGCGGCCCGATTTCGCGTAGATCTGAAAGCGGGCTGCGAGGATCTCCTGGTCGGTGTCGGGCATCAGGATGAAGAGATTACTGAGGACGCCGAAGCCCATGACCTCCGTCGCGACCCAGATGGGAAGGTGGTTTCCGTAGGTCTCGCGGAAGTGCTGGACGAACGCATCTTTGGCTCGGGTTTCGTGCCGGTCGTACTCTTCGATCCACTCGGCGTATCGGTTGGTGGGTGCGGGCGGCGTTGTGGGGTGCATTGCATCCAAGAGATGAGGCTTCCGATGTGCGAAGCGGTCCATCTTCCCCAGGCGGTGACCGATGAAGAATCGGAAGGACACCTCGAGTGAACTGAGTGCATCACTGATTCGAGTTCGAAGCTCGTGGTCGAACTCGTACATCGCCGCGACGTGAGCGAGCGTGGTACCCGATTCGAAATCGTCAAGTCGAATCTCGCGACCTTTGTCATCGTGGAGGTCTTCCGGTGGGACCGGACGCCGGCGGTAGGGATACGAGTAGCCTGAGAGCCGGTAATAGCCATACCTCTGCAGGATGTGAGACGCGTCGTTGTCACCGCCGCAGTCCATGCCGCGCTGTCGCATGCGACGGATCTGCTGGGGGACTGTGAGGAACGGCTTGGCGTAGGTGCTGTCAACGGTCATCACGTGACACCGTACCGCTACCCATGAACTGCCCGTAGAAAGAACAAACCCGCCTCTCACCGAGAAGCGGGAATGTCGTGTTGGTTTAGAGCTTAACCGCTCAGGGGTACGTCGTCAAGCGGTGCCCCGAGCTGGCGTTGCTCATGCAGTGCCGGTTCAAGCGAGAGTCGGCTTTCCGAGCCATCGTGTTCCTGTCGGCAGTGTGCTTGCCCACCGTCGTCATCTTCGTCTTCGGCTGGTGGTTCCAGACAACGGAAAGATGGTTACATGGGCGCGAAGCCGCCCGAGGTGGGAACCAAGCGGAGCCGGAAGAACAGCACGACTCGTGATGTCGCGGCACTCGAAGGGGTGTCGAAGCCGACGGCGTCCCGCGCGGTTCTCGGTCAAGGTGGCGTGAGTGCAGAGACCATCCACCGGGTTCGGCACGCCATCGAGCAGTTTGATTTCGTGCCGATCCAGATCGCTCGGAGCATGACCTCCACATCGTCCGCGATCCTCGGCCCGTTCCTGCGGCGCACGCGCTCGCCCTTCTACGCTCACATGGCGGGCGCGTTCGAGGAGAACGCTGGTGCCAAGGGTGCGAGGTCATGTCGCTCGCTTCCGGCGACCAGCCGGATGAAGCAAACTATCGCTCTCTCACGCTGATGACGGACCTGCGCACAGCCGCCATCGCCGTAGTCGCTCCGAACGTGGACCCGCGAACGATCCGCCAGGTCGCGTCACGCGTCCCTCTGGGCCTCGTCGGTCAGATGGACGAGCCGTCAACCCCCAATGTGCCGTACGTCGCCCCGGACCCCCGCGCCGCCGGGGAGCTCATCGAGCATCTCGTAGACCTGGGACACGGCTCGATTGCAGTACTCTCGCTGCCCCAAGAAGCGTCACCGACTCTGGAACGTCGGGGCGGCTGTCGGAGTTCGTGTTCATCGACCCCTACGAGGACCCCGGCAACTAGAACCTGGTTCGAGGTGCGGGGACACGCAACCTCGCTGATTGAATCAGCTCATGCAATTCAATTGAGCGAATCTATACGTTTGATAGATGCCACGGCTCCTGCGCATGATGCGGACATCGAACCTTAATCCAGGTGTCGTGTGAGTCCAGCTGAGTGGATGTCGGTTGACTACGCGTCTTGAAAGCTGCTGGTCAGCGATCCACCCCGTTCATGCTCAGCTCGTCCGCCTCCTCGTCGTGGAGCTCGCTCACGAGCTCAGCGATTTTCACAGCGATGTCCTCAATGGAATCCTCCACCGTGCTGAAGCCTCCTCGCGACGCAAGCGTGGGGCTCACCTGATCGAGCTCCTCAAAGGAGACACCGTGCATGACCGGCACCAAGAGGTTCCTGCGTAGCAATGCGCTCAGCTCGTTGCTGGCAACGCTTCGGTCCGTCGAAAGCTTCTCGAGCATCGCCGGAGTCACCAGGACGATACCCATTCGTGAGCTGACCAGCCCCCTGTCGATGGCGACGCGCATGTCCGTACCCGGCCGGAGTGTTACTTCACTGAACCATACGGTTACATCCTCGTCAACGAGGAGGTCGTATAGGTCTTGCGCGTCAGCCCTGCGGTCAGGCCACGCGTGGCAGAGGAATACGTCGTGTGCCTGCGTTCGGGCGATGACCGCACGACGTACTGGCTCGAGGTCGCGAACCTGCTGCGAGGTGTACGAGACAGTCGACGATGGCGGTGACCAGCGCGGCCTTCGAGATGTTCCGCTGGCGCTCACCGAGCGATACGCGGGAGGCGTGGGAGCAGGAGGGACGTACGCGGGACGCGGGGGAGCGGCGTACTGGTACCCGCGGCTGCCTCCGTGTACAGGGCAGTCCGCTCCTCCGCCTCGGACGTGCCCGAGTACGGGCGCGGTGCACTGACCATATCCTCTGACCATCAACTGCCCTTCCTTCTGTGGTTCCACTGGGAACCTCATGACTCCGCCAACAAGTGCGCCGACGGGATAGGGAAACCATAGAGACGAGGACCGACATCGCCTCGGTGTGGTCCTTCCAGGAGGTAGGTTTCCCGACCAGGTCAGGAACGACTGATGTGCTCTGGGAAATTGCTCGATGGCGTGCCGAACCCGGTGGATGGACACGAGGTGCGTCAACGCCCTGCTTGAAGCCCTCAGCCGTGTTCCGAGGCGGCATCGCGAAGTTCTGAGCATCATCGTCCGTCGAGGTGAGATCGAAAATCTTGTCGGCAGGGTGGAGAAGGTGTCGATCGCCGTGCCTGACCTCGAAGCCATCCTCCCCTCGCTCGAGCCTCGAGAGTTGCATGCTGTCGTCCTCGCTTTGAGGGAGCGAAGGCTGCTGGACCCTGTCGATGACGACGGGCTCACGAAGATCGTGCTCTCGGCGCCCGAGTCTGACAAGCTCGGCGCGGATGTCTTCGCCGAGATGGCTGCACATCTCGAAGCGGATGAGGTGCGGTCGGCTGTCGAGGAACTCGACTTCTCTGTGTTCGAGCAGGACCCAGCCGCATGGGAAGAGTCCATGTTCCACTACCGATGCCGACCGCTCGATCAGCTGCCCGAGGCGACGTCTCGTCTTTCGAACGGGTGGCGTGTCTCACGCTGACGGAGCCACGGCGACCCAATAGCTTCCGTCGCCCTGGTCGACGACGTCGCCCACAGCGGTTACGCCAAGGGTCGCCAGCGCTGTCAGCATGAGAGCTTGCGGCGTTGACGTCATAGTCTGCGGCCCGTCGTAGATGAGATGCTCTTTGCGCCCTTGCCCCTCCCCGTGAACGACAACGCGCCATGCGGCCCGGTTGTGCGCAAAGGCCCTGACATTCCTGACCATCATTGCGTGCATGAACTTCCCTTCTTCTCGCGTCGTGACGTCTCTACTATCGGCCGATGCACACGGTCGTCTCGACGCATAAGAGCAGTGCGGGACACCGGGCTCGCACAGGATCAAGTTGTTTGACGATTCGAATGGCAGATGGGCGGGGGAGAGGTGCGTGTTTTCAAGGATCAGATGTGTGGTGGGGGATCAGGTTGGATGACGTCGTACACCGTCGCGTGACGCGCCGGGCATTTCCTGGACAGAGGCCCGGATCCGCAGACGCTCGCGGATCCGGGCCTCTTCGCGTCCCACGCGCCGTCAGCGCCGCGGGGGTGCGGGGAGGTGGGGGCGCAGCACGATCGTCTCGACCTGCGCGTTGGTCGGTGCCGAGATCGCGTATCGCACGGCGTCCGCGAGCTCCTGTGGATCCAGATAGGTGTCCGTGCCGCCGCCCGCGCGCCCGGCCTCTTCGCGCAGGCGCTCTCCCATGTCGGTCTTCACGAAGCCGGGGTGCAGGGACGTGACCCGCACGCCGTCGGCGCGGAGCTCCTCGCGGAGGCAGTCGGCGAGGGTGCGGAGCGCGAACTTCGTGCCCGTGTAGACGGATCCGTGCGGGTAGCTCATGAGCCCCGAGCCCGAGTTGATCATGACGATCGTGCCGCGGGCAGCGGTCAGCGCCGGCAGGAGGCGCGAGGTGAGGTCGGCGACCGCGAACACGTTGGTCTCGAACGAGTCTCGCCAGTCCTGGCGCGTAAACTCGGCGAACGGGCGCTCGTCCGCCACGCCGGCGCTGTGCACGAGCACGTCGAGGCGCTCGATCCCCGCGGCCGCGACGGCCCGCGCCAGCTCGTCCTCGTCGGCGAGGTCGGCGATGAACGGCGCGGACCCGGGGATCGCGCGCAGCGCGTCGGCGGCGGCCTCCCGGGTGCGCGCGCCGATGAGCACGCGGTGCGTGGGCGCCAGGGTGGCGGCGATGGCCCGCCCGATGCCGCGCGAGGCGCCGGTGACGAGGGCGGTCGGGGTGGTCTCCATGGGGTCCTCCGGCTGCGCGGGCGCTCCGCGCTCATTTAGTTAACGTCTCACTGCTTGTGTTTCGTATACGTTAACTGTCTTGCAATGCGCGCGGAACCCTCCCTAAGGTGCTCTCATGCCTGAAACTGTCATCGTCATCGGCCTGGGCGGCGCCGGATCCTTCGCCGCCGCGAAGCTCGCCGAGGAGGGCCTCGCCGTCATCGGCCTGGAGGCCGACGACCTGATCCACACGCGCGGGGCCTACTCGGGCGAATCGCGCCTGTTCCGCGCCGCCTACCACGAGGGTGCCGAGTACGTGCCGCTCCTGCTGGAGTCGCGCGACGCGTGGCTCGAGCTCGAGCAGGCGGGCGGGCGCCGACTGTTTCACGAGACGGGCGTGCTGTCGATCGGATCCGCGGCCGCGCCGCAGATGGAGCAGGTGCAGGGCTCGCTCGCGCACGCCGGGCTGGCGCACGAGGTGCTCGACACGGAGGAGCTCCGCCGCCGCTACCCGCAGCACAGCGACCTGACCGACGAGATCGGCGTCCTCGACCTCCTCGGCGGCGTGCTGCGCCCCGAGGCGGCGATCTCGGAGATTCAGCGCCGGGCCCGCCTCGCGGGCGCCGACCTGCGTGGCAATCAGCGCGTGGCGGCCATCGACGAGGACGCACGCGGCGTGCGGGTCCGCCTCGCCTCGGGGGAGGAGCTCCGCGCGGACAAGGTGGTCGTCACGTCCGGCATCACCTCCGGCGGGCTCCTGCCGGACCTCGCGCCCCACATGCAGATCCTGCCGATCGCGCTGACCTGGTTCTGCCCCGAGAACCCCGCCGACTTCGCCCCCGACGTCTTCCCCGCGTTCATCCGCGACCAGGGCGACGTCCACATCTTCGGCGCGCCGACGCTCGACGGATCCCTCGTCAAGGCCGGATACGACGCCCGCTTCGGCACCATCGCCGATCGCTCCGAGCTCCCGCGCGAGCTCGCGCCCGAGGACCGTCACCGCATCGCCCGCGACGTGCACCGCCTGGTCGCGGGCCTCCCGCCGCACATCGCGCGCGAGTCCCTGCACTGCGACATCTTCACGGCGGACAAGCGCCCCATCCTCGGGCGCGTGAGCGAGCGCACCGTGGTCGGCACGGCGTTTTCGGGCCACGGATTCAAGCTCATCCCCGCGTACGGATCCGCGCTCGCCGCGTTCGCCACCGGGGCGCCCCAGGTGCACGACCTCAGCGCGTTCTCGCCCGCGCGCTTCGCCTGAGCGCCGCCATGTCGATGAGCGAGATCACCCTCAAGCAGCTGCGGTGCTTCGTGGCGGTGTACACGGAGCGGAGCTTCACGAAGGCCGCCCAGGTGCTGGACCTGAAGCAGTCCCCGGTATCCCAGGCGATCGCGGCCCTCGAGCGCCAGCTGGGAGCGCAGCTCTTCGACCGCGGCGGGCGCGAGGTGACGCCCACCCCCGCGGCGGTCGCGCTCTTCCCGGAGGCCGTCGAGATGCGTCGGCGCGCCGAGTCGCTGCCGCAGCTCGTGGCGGCCGCGAAGGCGGGCGACGCGAAGCCGCGGATCCGCCTGGGCGCGGCGAGCTCGGCGTTCCCCCACCTCGTCACGAGCGCGCTCGGCGCGCTCGAGGACTTCGCGGTCGTCGTCTCCGACGGATACAGCGCCCCGCTCCTGCGGGCCCTCGACAACGGCGACATCGACGTGTGCCTCGTGCGCGATTTCGGCGACGACCGCGAGGAGGAGCGCGTGGCGTTCCGCGAGCGATTCGTCGTCGCCGTCGCGTCCGGCCACCCGCTGGCGTCCCGCGAGGAGGCGACGATCGACGAGATCGTGCGCGAGCCGATCATCACCTTCCGCCGGGAGGTGGCGCCGATCGCGTTCGACCTCATGGCCAGCACCTTCCTCCAGGCGGGCGCCCCCATGCGGGTCGCCTCCTACCTGTCCAGCGAGCAGGCGATGCTCGGCCTGGTCGCCGCCGGCGGCGGGGTCACGCTCGTCCCGCAAACGGTCGGCCTCGGCGACTGGCACGGCGTCACGTTCGTCCCGATCGCCGGCGCGCCCGCCAACTACCCGCTGACCGTCCGCACGTCGCCGGGCGATCCGCTCGGCCTGCTCTCTCCCGTCACCCGCGCCCTCCAGGACTGGGCCCGCGGGGTCGGCATCTCCTGACCTCCCCTCCCGAAAGGAACCCCGGATGGAATTCTCCCCCTGGTCCCTGCTTGTCGACGCCGGCCTCATCGGCGCTCTCCTCGCGATCGGCACGCTCCTGCGCGCCACCTTCAAGCCCCTGCAGGACATGATGATCCCCGCCGGCGTGATCGCCGGCGTGCTCGGCCTGGTCCTCGGCCCGAACGTGCTCGGCTGGCTGCCGTTCTCGGACCAGCTCGGCACGTACGGATCCGTCCTCATCGCCGCCGTGTTCGCCTGCATGGCGCTCACGAGCGACTTCAACCTGACGAAGATCGGCCGCTCGGTCGGCAGCTTCGCGGCCTACGGCGTGCTGATGTACGCGGCGCAGGTCGCCGTCGCCATGGTGCTCGTCCTCCTCGTCCTCGGCCCGCTCCTCGGCTCGCCCGACTACCTCGGCATCATGCTCTTCGCGGGCTGGGCCGGAGGGTTCGGATCCGCCGCCGCCGTGGGCTCGGCGCTCGGCGACGCGGGCTACCCGGAGGCGGCATCGATCGCCTTCACGTCGGCGACCGTGGGGCTGCTCGTCGGCGTCGTCGGCGGCATCATCCAGACGAAGGTGGGTGCCACGCGCGGCCACGCCCGCGCCTATGCGGGGACGAAGGACATCCCCAAGGACCTCCGCACCGGCGTCCTCGACATCGTCGATGGCAAGGGGACGCAGCCGATCGGCAACCACCTGTTCTCGGGCGGCACGATCGAGTCGCTCACCTTCCAGATCGGGCTCGTCGCGGCCGTCGCCGCGGGCGCGTATGGCCTCAACACGCTCCTCGGCCAGTGGATCCCCGCTGTCGCGTTCCCGCTGTTCACGATCGCGTTCGTCGTGGGCCTCATCGTGCGCGGCCTGTTCTCCGCGGCGCGGGCGTCGCGCTTCATCGACCAGGACTCGATCAACTCGCTGTCCGGCACAGCGACCGACCTGCTCATGGTGTGCGGCATCGCCTCGGTCGTCCCGAGCCTCGTGGCCGACCAGTGGCTGGCGCTCACGATCCTCTTCGTCGTCGGCCTCGCGCTGTGCCTCTTCCTCGGCCTCGTCCTGGCGCCGCGCGTGCTGGGCGAGGGCTGGTTCGAGCGTCAGATCTTCACGTGGGGCTGGTCGACCGGCGCCGTCGCGACGGGCATCGCCCTGCTGCGCATCGCGGATCCGAAGCTCAAGTCGCGGACGCTGGAGGACTTCTCGGTCGCCTACCTCCCCGTGCTCCCGGTCGAGATCACCGCGGTCACGTTCGTGCCGCTGCTCGTCATCGCGGGCGCGGCCTGGGCGGTCGCGGGGATCTGGGGCGCGATCACGGTCGCGGCGCTCATCGTGTCGTTCGTGTTCCTGCGGCTGAACGCGAAGGACGGCGCGAGGGCGGGGCTGGTGTCCGCCTCGCGCTGACCCGGGTCTTTCGCAGACGGGCCGCGCCGCGGGTCAGGCGCCCGCGGCGCGGCCCGCGCGCGGTTCCGCGACGTCGACGATCGCCGTCTCGCCGGCCTCGACGCCGAGCGCGCCCGAGCTCCACGCCGCGACATCGGCCGCGAGGGGCGCGAGCTGGTCGGGCGGCGCCCACACGCCGAGCCGGGCCGCCTGGCCGTACTCCGGATCCGCGAGCACCGCGTCGCGCGCGGACGCCCACTCGCGCAGGAGGTTCTCGATCCGCCCCGCGTCGGCGTGCGGGGCCTCGATCACCGCGTGGGTGAGCGCGCGGCGGCGCACGAGCTGCGCGCGGTCGAGGGCCTCCGACACGGCGTTCCCATACGCCCGTACGAGCCCGCCGGCGCCCAGCTTCACGCCGCCGAAATAGCGCGTGACGACCGCGACGACGTCGGTCATGCCGCGGCGCCGGAGCACCTCGAGCATCGGCACGCCCGCCGTCCCCGACGGCTCGCCGTCGTCCGAGGAGCGCGCTTGGTCGCCCGAGACCCCCGTCACCATCGCGACGCAGTTGTGGCGGGCGTCCCAGAATTCCTTGCGGATCCCGGCGATCGCCGCGTCCGCGTCGTCGACGGAGGACACCGGCACGAGGTGCGCGAGGAAGCGCGAGCGCTTGATCTCGATCTCGTGATCCACGCGCCGCGCGATCGTCGCGGGGTACTCGGCCATCCCCCGAGCGTAACCGCGCCAGGCCCCGCGCCGCGGCCTGGTGCCCGGCGCCCAGGCGGATCGGGCAGACTCGAGGGGATGCCTTCGCTCCTCGACGCCGCCCGCTCCGCCGGATCCGACCCCGACGCCCTCTACGACGCGTTCCTGGAGTGGACGCTCGAGCGGGGGATCGAGCTGTATCCCGCGCAGGACGAGGCCGTCATGGAGCTCGTGCAGTCGGCGAACGTGATCCTTGCGACGCCGACGGGGACGGGGAAGTCCCTCGTGGCGCTCGCCGCGCACGCGATCGCGCTCGGGCGCGGCGGGCGCACGTACTACACGGCGCCGATCAAGGCGCTCGTCAGCGAGAAGTTCTTCGCGCTCGTCGAGGCGTTCGGGGCCGAGAACGTGGGCATGGTGACGGGGGATTCCTCCGTCAATCCCGACGCGCCGATCGTGTGCTGCACGGCCGAGATCCTCGCCAACCTCGCGCTGCGGGAGGGGGCGGCGGCCGACGTCGACCAGGTCGTCATGGACGAGTTCCACTACTACGGGGACCCGCAGCGGGGCTGGGCCTGGCAGATCCCGCTCCTGCTGCTGACCCGCGCCCAGTTCCTCTTAATGTCGGCGACGCTGGGGGACACGAGGGCGATCGAGTCCGACCTCTCCCGGCGCACGGGCCGCCGGACGGCGCTCGTCGCGGGCGCCGAGCGACCCGTCCCGCTGCACTTCACGTACGAAAAGCGCCCCTCGCACGAGGTCGTCGAGGGCCTCCTTGAGGCGGCGGAAGTCCCCGTCTACATCGTGCACTTCAGCCAGGCGCAGGCCATGGAGCGGGCCCAGGCGCTCGCGAGCATTCAGGTCGCGACCCGCGCGCAGCGCGACGCCATCGCGGAGGCGCTCGGCGACTTCCGGTTCACGACGAACTTCGGCAAGACCCTGTCGCGGCTCGTGCGCGCGGGCATCGGCGTGCACCACGCGGGCATGCTCCCGCGCTACCGGCGCCTCGTCGAGACGCTCGCGCAGCGCGGTCTCCTGCGGGTGATCTGCGGCACGGACACCCTCGGCGTCGGCATCAACGTGCCGATCCGCACCGTGCTCGTCACCGCCCTGTCGAAGTACGACGGCACGCGCATGCGGCGCCTCGGTGCGCGCGAGTTCCACCAGATCGCCGGGCGCGCCGGCCGGGCGGGCTACGACCCGTACGGCAACGTGCTCGTCCTCGCGCCCGAGCACGAGATCGAGAACGAGCAGGCGCTGAAGAAGGCCGGCGACGACCCGAAAAAGCGCAAGAAGGTCCAGAAGAAGCAGGCGCCGAAGGGCTTCGTGAGCTGGAGCGAGCAGACCTTCGAGAAGATCATCGAGGCGGATCCCGAGGCCCTCGCGCCCCAGATGCAGATGACCTCGGCGATGCTCATCAACGTCATCGCGCGCGGCGGCGACGTCTTCGCGAACGTGCGCGCGCTGGTCTTCGACAACCACCAGCCGCGCCGCGAGCAGTACGCGCTCGCGCGCCGTGCGCTCGCCATCTTCCGCACGCTGCGCGACGCGCATCTGGTCGAGGTGGGGCTGGCGGGGGAGATTCGCCTGTTCGTCGACCTGCAGCCCAACTTCGCGCTCAACCAGCCCCTGTCGCCGTTCGCGCTCGCTGCGCTGGACCTGCTGGATCCGGAGGACCGCGCCGGATCCGTCGGCACGGGCCACTATGCGCTCGACGTCGTGAGCATCATCGAGGCGACGCTGGACGACCCGCGGCAGATCCTCGGGCAGCAGGAGTTCGCGGCGCGCGGCGAGGCCGTGGCGGCCATGAAGCGCGACGGCATCGAGTACGAGGAGCGGATGGAGCTGCTTGAGCAGATCACCTATCCGAAGCCGCTCGCGGATCTCCTCGCGCAGGCGTTCGAGACGTTCGCGTCGTCGCAGCCGTGGGTCCGCGACTTCCAGCTGGCGCCGAAGAGTATCGTGCGCGACATGTACGAGCGCGCGCTCAGCTTCGCCGACTTCGTGCAGGTGTACCAGCTCGGGCGCAGCGAGGGGCTCGTGCTGCGATACCTGTCGGACGCGTTCCGCACGATCCGGCAGACAGTACCCTCCGAGGCCCGGACCCCCGAACTCGACGACATCGTCGAGTGGCTGGGCGAGATGGTGCGGCAGGTCGACTCGAGCCTCGTCGACGAGTGGGAGACGCTCTTGGCCGGCCTCGATCAGCCGGACGGCGACGGACCGGTCGTGCCGCCCTCGCCCCCGTCCGTCGTGCAGAACCGGCGCGCGTTCACGGTGCTGGTGCGCAACGCGCTGTTCCGGCGCGTGCAGCTCGCGGCGCTCGAGCGTGACGACGAGTTGGTCGCGATCGACCCCGACGCGGGATGGCCGGAGGCGCTCGACGCCTACTTCGACCAGCACGACGAGATGCTCGCGGGCGCCGCGGCGCGCTCGCCGCGGCTCTGCGCGATCGACGACTCGGAGCCCGGCGTCTGGCGCGTCGAGCAGACCATCGACGACCCGGCCGGCGACCACGACTGGCGGATCCGCGCCGAGGTCGACCTGGAGGCGTCGGCGGAGGAGGGCGAGGCCGTCCTCCGCGTCTCCGGCCTCGTGCGCCTCTAGCCCCACCAAGTCCACAATTCTCCGATAAGTCTCACCGGGAACCGGTGAGACTTATCGGAGAATTGTGGACTTAGGCGGACGGGGCTTACGCGCCGCCCGCGAAGCCCCGGGCGATCGCGGCGGTGGCGGCGAGCCACGCGCGCTGCGTCGCCGGGCGGAGCGCGCCGTAGTGCAGGTAGCCGTCGATCATCGCGGGGTCGAACGGGATGTGCACGACGTCGCGCGTGAGCTTGCGGTAGCCGTCGACCACCCGGCGCACCTCGTTCATGGGCGCCTTCTGGTCGGCCTGGTTGACGACCGTGACCGCGTTGGCCGCGAGCTGGGCCGAGCGCTCGTCGCGGTCGGCGAGCGCCTCGAGCAGCAGCGCGCCGGCCTCGGCGTGCTCGTCGCGCGTCGTCGTGGCGACCACGAGCTGGTCCGTGTGGTCGATCATGCGGCGCCACAGCGGATCCGACTCGTCGTTGCCGGAATCCATGACGATCAGGCGGTAGTACCGGGCGGCGACCGCGTGGATCCGGTCCACCTCCTTCGCCGAGACCCGCTGGTCCTCCGCGAGCGCGATCGGCTGCGAGCGCAGGACGTCGAAGCGGTCCTGGCGCTGGTGGTGCACGAACTGCGCGACGTCGGCGGCCTGCGCGTCGGCCGAGAGCAGGTGCGGCGCCGACTCGAGCATGTCGTGCAGGGTCGCGTCGTGCGGGCCCTGCTCGGTGCGCCATCCGAGGGTGCCGCGCGTCTGGTTGTTGTCCCAGGCAAGCACGCCCGCGCCGCCGAACCGGGCGAACACGGCCGCCGTGAGGATCGTCGTCGGCGTCTTGCCCGACCCGCCCTTGCCGTTCACGACGGCGATCGTCCGCGGGCCGGGCCAGTGCTGGGCGACCGCCATCTGGTCGGACCGCTCCGAGCGCTCGGCGGCGCCCGGGGCCATCCGGATCCCCATGCGCGTCATCGTCCCGCGGAAGCCGCGCGTCGCCGGCTCCTCGGAGTCCTCCCCGCCGCGGTCCGACGTGAGGAAGGTCTCGCGCTGTGCGCGGCGGTCGGCGAACTCTCGGCTCGAGACCTGGGGGGCGGATCCGCTCGCCGGCGCCGAGGCGTCCGGCTCCACGGGCGCGGCGGGCTTGGACGCGGCGGGCGACGGGTCGATCGTCGTCATCGCGGGGCGCGACGGCGCCGCCGCGTAGGGGCGTGCGGCGGCCGGGCGCGGCTCGCCGTCGGTCGCGGCGTACTCGACGTGCTCCTCGCCGTCGACGATCAGCGGCCATTCACCATCGGGCTCGCGGACGATGACCCGCGTGGGCTGGCCGAGCTGGCGGGCGATCTCCGCCGTCAGGCGCACGATCTCGCGACGCGCGTCCTCCGCGTGGCTCGTGGCGATCTGGCGCGGCGTCTCGTCAATGACGAGGACGGCGGAGCCGTCCGGATGGATCGTGGCGTTGAGCCCGTCGTCGGTCGAGCTGTCGCGCATTGCGCCCCCTTGGTGCCGGAAAGCATCGTGGCCGTCGCCCGTGTGGCGACAATCTCCCCCAGCTTACCGAGCGGGCGGATCCGCCCCTCGGCGCGCCGCGCTTGCCCCCAGCGAAAGAAGCGGGCTTCTTGCGGGCGGAAAGCGCGGAAGTTCGCTGCCACGCCACCATACGCTCGATTCGCCACCAGCCACGCGGGCGAGGACGCCCGCCCAACGTCAGGAGCCGCGCCGAGTGAGCAACACGTATGACGAGAGCCGCGCCGAGTGGATCGCGCGGGAGGAGCTGGCCGAGCGGATGATCCCGCTGATCGGCCTCCTCTACCGCCGCGACGGGATCGTGCCGTCGGTGCTCGGGCGCCGGCTCCTCCACCTCTCGCCGATCGAGATCCTGAAGGCCCACCGGTTCACCCGCCGGCTCGGGGTGCAGGCGCTCGCGCCGGAAAAGACGATGGCCGTGCTCGAGTCGCTCTGGCGGATCCAGCCCGGGCCCGCCTCCCTCGACGTCGCGCGCCTCGTGAGCCGCTTCGACGAGGCCGGCGGGACCTACGACGCCGCCTCCCTCGACGCGTTCCTCCGGGGCGAGCTCGCGGGGGTGATGGCACCGCCCGCGTCGGCGCCCACCGACGTCGTCCTCTACGGCTTCGGGCGCATCGGGCGGCTGCTCGCGCGGATCCTCATCGCCCACCAGGGCACGGGGCAGGGGCTCAATCTCCGTGCGATCGTCGTCCGCCGCGGCGGCGAGGGCGACCTGCGCAAGCGCGCGAGCCTGCTCCGTCGAGACTCGGTGCACGGCGCGTTCGAGGGCACCATCGACGTCGACGAGGAACGGGGCACGATCCTCGCGAACGGCACCCTCATCCAGGTGATCTACGCCGACGACCCCGCCAGCATCGACTACACGGCCTACGGGATCGACGAGGCGATCGTCGTCGACAACACGGGGCGCTGGCGCGACGAGGAGGGGCTCGGCCAGCACCTGCGCTCCCGCGGCGTCGCGCGGGTGCTGCTGACCGCCCCCGGGAAGGGCGCGATCAAGAACATCGTCTTCGGCGTCAACGGCGACGACATCGCCCCCGAGGACCGGATCCTCTCGGCCGCCTCGTGCACGACGAACGCGATCACCCCCGTCCTCGCGGCCGTCGACCAGGCGTTCGGCGTCGTGCGGGGGCACGTCGAGACGGTGCACTCCTTCACGAACGACCAGAACCTCATCGACAACTTCCACAGCGGCGAGCGGCGGGGCCGCTCGGCCGCGCTCAACATGGTCATCACGGAGACGGGGGCCGCCAAGGCCGTCGCGAAGGCGCTCCCGCAGCTGGCGGGGAAGCTGACGGGCAGCGCGATCCGCGTTCCCACGCCGAACGTGTCCCTCGCGATCCTGGGGCTCGAGCTGGAGCGCGCGACCACGCGCGAGGAGATCTGTGCGTTCCTGCGCCAGACCGCCCTGACGTCGCCGCTGCGCCAGCAGGTCGACTACAGCGAATCCCCCGAGGCCGTCTCCACGGACTTCGTGGGGAGCACGCGAGCGGGCGTCGTCGACGGGCTCGCGACCATCGCGACGGGCGACGAGAACGTCGTGCTCTACGTCTGGTACGACAACGAGTTCGGATACTCCTGCCAGGTCGTGCGCGTCCTCGAGCGGATGGCGGGAGTGCATCCCACGATCCTCCCGGAGCGCGAGCCCGTGCGCATCGCGGAGGCCGTCGCCGAGGAGCTGGCCGCCGAGGCCGAGGCGGCGCTCGCCTGACCGGGGCGACGGGGGCTCCGGCCGCGAGCCCCCGTCGCGCTCAGGCTGCGGGGACCTCGGTCCAGGCGCCGGAGCGTGCGCTCGCGAGGGCCGCGTCGACCACGCGCGCGGCCTCCCACGCGTCGTCCGCCGAGGGGGCGAGCTGCCGGCCCTCCGCGACCGACCGCAGGAAGAGGGCGGCCTCGATCGTCTTGAGGTCGTCGAAGCCCATCGCCGTGCCGGCGCCGGGCTGGAAGCGTGCGAACTCGCCGTCCCCGGGGCGCGCGAGGACCGTGCGGAAGCCGTCGGGCGAGTCCGCGAGCTGCAGCTCGTTCATTCGCTGGAAGTCCCAGCGCAGCGCGCCCGCCGTGCCGTACACCTCGAGCGCGTACTCGGCGCGCGGGCCCACGTCGATCCGCGAGGCCTCGATGGACGCGATCGCCCCGCCGGACAGGCGCGCGAGGAGGACCGCGTAGTCCTCGTTCTCCACCCGCCCCGTGGGCGCGTCGGCCGAGCCACGGCTGAAGTGGCTCGCGGCGCCGGCGGAAGGGAGGGGACGCTCGGCGATGAAGGTCTCGACGTCGGCCGAGACCCGCTCGATGCGCCCCGCGATGAACTGCACGAGGTCGGCCGCGTGCGAGGCGAGGTCGCCGAGCACGCCGCTCCCCGCGCGCTCCGTGAGGAAGCGCCAGGTCAGGGCGCCCCGCGGATCCGACGAGTAGTCCGCGAGGAACGAGCTGCGCACGTGCGTGATGCGCCCGAGGGCGCCGGAGCGGACGAGCTCGCGGGCGCGGGCGATCGCGGGGGCGTGGCGGTAGTTGAAGCCCACGGCCGTGACGAGCCCGCGGTCGGCGGCCGCGCGGGCGATCTCGCCCGATTCCGCGGCGCTGCGCCCCATGGGCTTCTCGATCCAGAACGGCTTGCCGGCGGCGATGGCCGCGAGGGCGATCTCGCGGTGGAGGAAGTTGGGCGCGCAGATCGACACGGCGTCCACGTCGTCCCGCGCCATGACCTCGCGGTAATCCGCGACCGCTGAGCGGTAGCCCAGCACGTCGGTCGCGTGCGCGCGGCCGCCCGCGTCCGGGTCCGCGGCGACGAGGAGCTCGGCGCGCGCCGGGAGGTCGGGGAAGTGGTGGGGCGCGGCGAGATACGCGCGCGAGTGGAGGCGGCCCATCCACCCGACGGATACGAGCCCGATGCCCAGGCGACGTGCGGTCATGTCTCTCCCTTGAAACGACGTAATGACAGGACAAAGCCTACATCGTCGCGCCGGGGTGCGCCGCTACTTGGCGACGAGCGTCGTCTCGAAGCTGTACATGTCGGGCCGGTACACGTGGCGCCCGTATTCGACGGCGACGCCGGACGCGTCGTAGGCGACGCGCTCCATCGTGAGCAGCGGCCCGCCCTGGTCGATGTCAAGCAGGCCGGCCTCGTCGTCGTGCGCGCGGCGGGCGCCGATGTGCTGTTTCGCGACGCGGATCGTCACGCCGCGCGCGCGCAGCATCGTGTAGAGGCCGTCGCTCTCGAGCTGGGGCGAGGTGATGTCGTCGAACTCCGACGGAAGGAAGTTCTCGAGGATGGCCATGGGGGTGCCATCGGTCGTCCGCAGGCGGCGCAGGCGGACGACGGGGGTGCCCGGGGCGACGCCGAGCTTCTCCGCGATGGGTTCCGGCGCGGCCAGCAGGTCGCGCGCGAGGATCCGCGTGCCGGGCTGGAGGTGGGATCCCTTGAGGTCCTCGTAGAGGCTCGTGAGCTCCACCTCGCGCGTGACCTGGCCCTGCACGACCTGCGTGCCGATGCCGCGGCGCCGCACGAGAAGACCTTTGTCGACGACCTCCTGGATCGCGCGCCGGATCGTGGGGCGCGAGAGCCCGAGGCGCTGGCCAATGGAGATCTCGTTCTCCAGGCGCGCGCCGGCGGGGATCGCGCCTGAGCGGATCGCGCTCTCCAGGCGACTGGAGATCTGGAAGTACAGGGGCACGGGGCCCGTGCGGTCGAGGTCGGCGAACAGCTCGTCGGGCCAGACGGGTGTTTCGGTGGCCATGGTGTTCCTCCCGTTATGTCCGCACAATGTTACCCACACGCGAGTTTGTTCTGTTGCATGGCGCGCTTGTTGTGATATTGTCATGACATACGGCCACGACGGCCATGACCGCCCCTCACGACAACGGAGTCCCCAGATATGAGCACTGCCACGGACGTGCTGGCGATTGGTCGCCTCGGCGTTGACATCTATCCCCTGCAGGACGGAGTCGGCCTCGAAGAGGTCGAGACGTTCGGCAAGTTCCTCGGGGGAACGGCCGCGAACGTCACGGTCGCCGCCGCCCGCTACGGGCACCGCCCCGCGCTCGTCTCGCGGGTGGGGGACGACCCGTTCGGGCGCTACCTCCTCGCGGAGCTCGCCCGCCTGGGCGTGGACACGCGCTTCGTGGGCACGGACCCCGAGCTGAACACGCCCGTCACCTTCTGCGAGATCTTCCCGCCGGACGACTTCCCGCTCTATTTCTACCGCGAGCCCAAGGCGCCGGACATGAACGTGGGCCCCGACGAGATCGACGCCCAGGCCGTGCGCGACGCGCGGATCCTGTGGCTCACGACGACCGGCCTCAGCGAGGACCCGAGCCGCCAGGCCCTCCACGCCGCGCTCGCCGCCCGCGAGAAGCGCGAGCACACGATCCTCGACCTCGACTACCGGCCGATGTTCTGGGCGGATCCCGCCGACGCCACGGCCGAGCTGGACCGCGTGCTGGGTCAGGTCACGGTCGCGGTGGGGAACCGGGAAGAGTGCGAGGTCGCCGTCGGCGAGACCGAGCCGCAGCGCGCGGCCGACGCGCTGCTGGAGCGCGGCATCGAGCTCGCCATCGTCAAACAGGGTCCGCGCGGCGTCCTCGCGAAGACGCGTGAGGAGACGGTGGAGGTCCCGACCCACCGCGTCGACGTCGTCAACGGCCTCGGCGCCGGCGACGCCTTCGGCGGCGCGCTCTGCCACGGCCTGCTGTCCGGCTGGGGCATCGAGCGCACGCTGCGGTTCGCGAACGTCGCCGGCGCGATCGTCGCCTCGCGCCGCGAGTGCTCGACCGCGATGCCGACCTCGGACGAGGTCGAGCGCGCGCTCACGGAGGTGCACGCGTGAGCATCTCGTCCGCCGACTTCGCCGCGCTGCGCGACACGCGCCGCGCCCGGCCCGCCGACATCGCGGGTGCCTACGCGGGGCGCACGCGCCGCGAGATCGCCCGGGGAGACGGCAGGCTGCTGATCGTCGCCGCCGATCACCCGGCGCGCGGATCCCTCGCCGTGGGCGCCGACGCCGACGCGATGGCGGATCGCTACGACCTCCTCGACCGCCTCGCGACGGCGCTCGAGCGGCCGGGCGTCGACGGGGTCCTCGGCACGCCCGACATCCTCGACGACCTCGCGGGCCTCGGTCTCCTGAACGACAAGATCGTCGTCGGATCCATGAACCGCGGCGGCCTGCGCGGCGCGGCGTTCGAGATGGACGACCGCTACACGGGGCACGACGTGCCGACCATGGTGGCGCGCGGCATCGACATGGCGAAGACGCTCGTGCGCATCAACCTCGCCGACGCCGGAACGGCCCCGACGCTCGAGGCCACGGCGCGCGCCGTGACCGCCGCGGCCCAGGCGGGCCTGCCGATCATGCTCGAGCCCTTCCTCAGCACCTGGCGAAACGGCCACATCGTCAACGACCTGTCGCCGGACGCCGTGATCCGCTCGGTCGCCATCGCCGCCGGCCTCGGCGCCGACAGCTCGTACACCTGGATGAAGTTGCCGGTGGTCGACGAGATGGAGCGCGTCATGGCCTCCACGACGATGCCGACGCTCCTGCTTGGCGGCGACGCGGGCAACGACCAGGACGCGATGTTCTCGTCGTGGCAGAGCGCGCTCGCGCTCCCCGGCGTGGTCGGCCTGACGGTCGGCCGGAACCTGCTGTACCCCGAGGGGGGCGACGTCGCCGCTGCCGTCGACATCGCCGCCCGCCTTGTCCACCCCGACGATTCCGCCCGCGCCTGACGCGTGGAGAGTGAGGACCTCATGACCACGACTGACCTGCCCCACATCGGCCACTGGATCGACGGCGGCCACCGCCCCTCGACGAGCGGCCGCACGGCGCCGGTGTTCAACCCGGCGACCGGCGCGCCGCAGGCGAACGTCGCGCTCGCCGACCAGGCCGAGATCGACGAGGCGATCGCCTCC
This sequence comes from Microbacterium excoecariae, assembly GCF_011326725.1. Lineage (GTDB taxonomy): Bacteria > Actinomycetota > Actinomycetes > Actinomycetales > Microbacteriaceae > Microbacterium > Microbacterium excoecariae. The sequence goes on from NZ_JAANCO010000001.1 coordinate 827,930, forward strand.
GCCCAGCGGGGGTTCGAGACCTGGAGCGGGTACTCGATCGCCAAGCGCCAGTCCGTGCTGTTCGCGTTCCGCGAGCTGCTGAACGCCCGCAAGGGCGAGCTCGCCGAGATCATCACGCGGGAGCACGGCAAGGTCGTCAGCGACGCGATGGGCGAGATCCTCCGCGGCCAGGAGGTCGTCGAGCTCGCGACAGGCTTCCCGCACCTCCTGAAGGGCGCGTTTAACGAAAACGCCTCGACGGGGATCGACGTCTACTCGATCAAGCAGCCGCTCGGCGTCGTCGGCATCATCAGCCCGTTCAACTTCCCCGCGATGGTCCCGATGTGGTTCTTCCCCGTCGCGATCGCCGCCGGCAACGCCGTCGTGCTGAAGCCCAGCGAGAAGGACCCGTCCGCCGCGCTGTGGCTCGCGGAGCTGTGGGCCGAGGCCGGTCTCCCCGCCGGCGTCTTCACCGTCCTGCAGGGCGACAAGCTCGCCGTGGACGGCCTGCTGAACGACCCCGTCGTGCAGTCGGTGTCCTTCGTCGGATCCACGCCGATCGCGCAGTACATCTACGAGACCGCGGCGAAGAACGGCAAGCGGGTCCAGGCGCTCGGCGGCGCGAAGAACCACATGCTCGTGCTGCCGGACGCCGACCTCGACCTCGTCGCCGACCAGGCCGTCAACGCCGGCTACGGCGCGGCGGGGGAGCGGTGCATGGCGATCAGCGTCGTGCTCGCCGTCGAGCCCGTCGCGAACGAGCTGATCGCGAAGATCTCAGAGCGGATCGCGGGCCTGCGTATCGGCGCCGGATCCGCCACTCCCGAGCCCCACATGGGCCCGCTGATCACCGCCGAGCATCGCGCCAAGGTGGCGAGCTACGTCGACATCGCCGAGGCCGACGGGGCGGAGATCGTCGTCGACGGCCGGGGCCTCACCGTCGCGGGATGCGAGGACGGCTTCTTCTTCGGACCGACGCTGATCGACCGCGTCCCGACCACGTCGCGCGCCTACACGGAGGAGATCTTCGGGCCGGTCCTCGAGGTGGTCCGCGTGTCGAGCTACGAGGAGGGCGTCGAGCTCATCAACTCGGGGCGCTTCGGCAACGGCACCGCGATCTTCACCAACGACGGAGGCGCCGCGCGGCGCTTCCAGCACGAGATCCAGGTCGGCATGATCGGGATCAACGTGCCGATCCCCGTGCCCGTGGCGTATCACTCCTTCGGCGGCTGGAAGCAGTCGCTTTTCGGCGACGCGAAGGCCTACGGTGTGCAGGGCTTCGAGTTCTTCACCCGCGAGAAGGCGATCACATCGCGCTGGCTGGACCCCGCCACCCACGGCGGCATCAACCTCGGTTTCCCGCAGAACGACTAACGGACCGCGCGCCCGCCTTCGGGGGAGGGCGGGCGCGCACACAACGAAGGGCACCTCCATGGCGGAGACACGCTGGTTCCACCCGCGCGGGCACCTCGCGCGAGACGGATGGCAGACGGTCGTCGACGGCGCGACCGACGGATGGGAGCACACGGGGCTGCGCGTGGTCGAGCTTTCGGGCGGATCCGTGGAGGTCGAGGCCGGGGTCGAGAAGCTCGTCGTGCCGCTCGCGGGATCCTTCCGGGTCGAGGCCGGCGGATCCGTCTACGAGCTCGCGGGGCGCGCCTCCGTCTTCGACGGGCCGACGGACGTGCTGTACGTCTCGACGGCCGAGGCGGCGACCATCAGCGGGCGCGGCCGCGTCGCGGTCGCGACGAGTCCCACCGCCGCGGCGCACCCCACCCGCCACCTCGCGGCGGCCGACACGCCGGTCGAGCTGCGCGGATCCGGGGCCTCGAGCCGCCAGGTGCACAACTTCGGGACGCCGCAGGCGCTCGACGCCGCGCGCTTCATCGTGTGCGAGGTCATCACGCCGTCCGAGAACTGGTCCTCCTACCCGCCCCACAAGCACGACGAGCACGAACCGGGCCACGAGTCACGCCTCGAGGAGATCTACTACTTCGAGTCGGCCCCGACGCGCTCGGGCGGCAGGGCCGAGTCGGCGGACGCCGCGTTCGGCATGTTCAGCACGTACAGCTCGCCCGCCGGCGAGATCGATATCAATGCGCGGGTGCAGACGGGCGACGTCGCGCTCGTCCCCTACGGCTACCACGGCCCCGCCGTCGCGGCGCCCGGATACGACCTGTACTACCTCAACGTCATGGCGGGCCCGGATCCGGAGCGCGTCTGGCACATCAGCGACGACCCCGCGCACGCGTGGGTGCGCGACACCTGGGAGGGGCAGCCGTTCGACGAGCGCCTCCCGTACGAGAGCACGAAGGGCTGAGAAACATGGGCCACACAACGCGGATGACGGTGGGCCAGGCCCTCGTTGAGTTCCTCGCGAACCAGTGGACGGTCGACGGCGACCACGTCGAGCGGACCATCCCCGCGACCTTCGGCATCTTCGGGCACGGCAACGTGGCGGGCCTCGGTCAGGCGCTGCGCCAGGCGAACGCCGACCGTCCCGACCTGATGCCGTACCATCAGGCGCGCAACGAGCAGGCGATGGTGCACCAGGCCGTCGGCTTCGCCCGCATGCACCGCCGGCGCGCGACCTACGCGGCCGCGGCCTCGGTGGGCCCCGGCGCCGCGAACATGCTCACGGGCGCGGCGCTCGCGACCGCGAACCGGCTGCCCGCCCTGCTGCTGCCCAGCGACACCTTCGCGACGCGGGTCGCGGATCCGGTGCTGCAGCAGCTCGAGCACCCGCACGACCCGGGGATCCAGGTCACCGACGCCTTCCGGCCGGTGTCGCGGTTCTTCGACCGCGTCCAGCGCCCGGAGCAGCTGTTCTCGATCGCGCTCGCCGCGATGCGCGTGCTGACGGATCCGGCCGAGACGGGCGCCGTGACGATCGCGCTTCCTGAGGACGTGCAGGCCGAGGCGCTCGACGTTCCCGACGAGTTCCTCGCGCGCCGCGAGTGGCACGTGCGCCGCCCCCGCCCCGACCGGGGCGCCCTCGAGCGCGCCGTGCGGGCCATCCGGGCGGCCGAGCGCCCCCTCATCGTCGCCGGCGGCGGCGTCCTCTACGCGGACGCCGAGAACGAGCTGCGCGCGCTCGTGGAGGCCACGGGGATCCCCGTGGGCACGTCCCAGGCGGGCGGCGGCGTCCTCGACTGGGAGCACCCGCAGAACCTCGGCGGCGTGGGCGCGACCGGAACGCTCGCCGCGAACCGCCTCGCGGCGGACGCGGACGTCGTGATCGGCATCGGTACGCGCTACAGCGACTTCACGACGGCCTCGCGCACCGCGTTCCAGAACCCCGACGTGACGTTCGTGAACATCAACGTCGCGCCGTTCGACGCCCACAAGCACGGCACGCAGGTGCCCGTGATCGCCGACGCCCGCGAGGCGCTCGTCGAGCTGGCCGACGCGCTCGCCGGCGTCTCGGTGTCCGCGGCGTACGCCGAGACCATCGCGCGCGAAAAGGCCGACTGGGACCGCACGGTCGACGAGGCGTTCGCGCCGTCGGGCCTCGCGCTCCCGGGCCAGCCGGAGATCATCGGCGCCGTGCAGGCAGCGTCGGCGCCCGAGGACGTCGTCGTCCAGGCCGCGGGCTCGCTCCCGGGCGACCTGCACAAGCTGTGGCGGGTGCGGGATCCGCTCGGTTACCACGTGGAATACGCCTTCAGCTGCATGGGCTATGAGATCGCGGGCGGCCTCGGCGCGAAGCGCGGCGCGCTCGCCGACGGCTCCGACCGCGACGTCATCGTCATGGTCGGCGACGGCTCGTACCTCATGCTGAACACCGAGCTCGTGACCGCCGTCGCGGAGGGGATCAAGCTCATCGTGGTCCTCATCCAGAACCACGGATACGCGTCGATCGGGCACCTCTCGGAGACCGTCGGATCCGAGAGGTTCGGCACGCAGTATCGCGCCTACGACCGTGACGAGCGAAACTTCCAGGGCGAGGACATCCTGCCCGTGGACCTCGCGGCCAACGCGCGCAGCTACGGCATCGAGACGGTCGAGATCGCGCCGGGCCCGGGCGCGATCGACGATCTGCGGGCGGCGATCGGGCGCGCGAAGGCGTCGCCGGAATCGACCGTCATCCACATCAACAGCGACCCGCTGATCTACGCGCCCGACGGCGCGGGGTGGTGGGACGTGCCCGTGGCCGAGGTCTCGACCCTCGAAGCGACGCGGAGCGCCCGCGCCGACTACCTCGAGCAGCGACGCGCGCAGCGACCGCTCCTCGGCTGACCCGACGACACCTGTCAACGACGACGAAACGAGACACCATGACGACCGTGAACCCCGCCGCACGCGAAGGCGTCGCAGCCTCCCACCAGGGCCTGCGCATCGGCACCGCCCCCGATTCCTGGGGCGTGTGGTTCCCCGACCACCCCGGGCAGGTCCCGTGGCGCCGCTTCCTCGACGAGGTCGTGGACGCGGGCTACACCTGGATCGAGCTCGGCCCGTACGGGTACCTGCCGACGGATCCGCACGAGCTGGAGGACGAGCTCGGGACGCGCGGGCTGAAGCTGTCGGGCGGCACGGTGTTCACCGGCTTCCACAAGTCGGGCGACGAGTGGAAGCGCGCGTGGGACCAGGCGGTCAAGGTCGCGGGCCTCGCCTCGCAGCTCGGCGCCGAGCACATCGTCGTCATCCCCGACCTCTGGCGCAGCGACGCGACAAGCGAGACGCTCGAGCCGCGCACGCTGACGAACAAGCAGTGGGCCAGCCTCGCGTCCGGGCACGACCGGCTCGGCCGGGCCCTGCTCGAGGAGTTCGGCGTGAAGCAGCAGTTCCACTCGCACGCGGACAGCCACGTCGGCACGACGCGCGAGGTGACGCGCTTCCTCGACGAGACGGATCCGCGGTTCACGAATCTCTGCCTCGACACGGGACACTTCGCGTATTACGGCGGCGACAACCTGTCGCTCATCGAGTCGCGCCCCGAGCGAATCGGCTACCTGCACCTCAAGCAGGTCGACCCGTCGCTGCTGTTCGACGTGCTCAAGAACGACGTGCCGTTCGCTGAGGCCGTCGCCGACGGCATCATGATCGAGCCGCCGCACGGGATCCCCGACCTCGCCCCGATCATCGAGGCCGCCGCGCGCATCTCGCCCGACATCTTCGCGATCGTCGAGCAGGACATGTTCGGCTGCGCGGTCGATACGCCGTTCCCCATCGCGCGGCGCACCCGCGAGCACATCTTCGGCTGCACCCACTTCGCGCGCCAGCGCTGACCTCAAGGAGACACGACATGACCACCACCCTCCGCATCGGGGTCGTCGGCGCCGGAGCCATGGGCGCCGACCACATCCAGCGCATCCAGAACCGGATCTCGGGCGCGACCGTCGCCGCCGTCATCGAGCCCGACGAGGCGCGGGCGCGCCAGGCCGCCGCCGCGGCCCCCGGCGCCGCGACCTTCGCGCGGATCGAGGACGCGATCGCGGCCGACGCGATCGACGCGGCCCTCGTGGCCGTTCCCGGGCCGTTCCACCTGCCCGTGTTGCTCCCCGCCCTCGAGGCGGGCCTCCCCATCCTCTGCGAGAAGCCCCTCACCCCCGATTCGGCGACGTCGCTGCAGGTGCTCGAGGCCGAGCAGAAGCTCGACCGACCGCACATCCAGGTCGGCTTCATGCGGCGCTTCGATCCCGAGTACGCCGAGCTGCGCGAGCTGATCGCGTCCGGCGATGCGGGCGAGCTCGTCATGCTGCGCTGCGCGCACCGCAACCCGTCGGTCCCCGACAGCTACCTGCAGCCGATGCTCATCACGGACTCCGTCGTGCACGAGTTCGACGTCGTGCCGTGGCTCGCCGGATCCCCGATCCGCTCCGTCGAGGTGAAGTTCCCCCGCGCGAACCCGCGCACCCCGGAGCGCCTGCGCGAGCCGATCCTCGTGATCATGGAGCTCGAGAACGGCGTGCTCGTGGACGTCGAGATGAACGTCAGCGTGCAGTTCGGCTACCAGGTCACGACCGAGGCCGTGCTCTCGGAGGGCGTCGCGCGCATCGGCGAGCCGAAGGGCCTGCGCCTGTGGCGCGGCGCGCAGGTCGCACAGCGCGAGCACACGAGCTTCACGACGCGGTTCGCCGAGGCGTACGACAACGAGATCCAGCGGTGGGTCGACGCCGTGCGCGCCGGCACGCTGGTCGACGGCCCCAACGCGTGGGACGGCTACCTCGTGGCCCTCGCCTGCGAGGCCGGCGTCCGCGCCCTCGAGGGCGGCGTGCACGCCGTCGAGTCCGCCGAGCGACCCGCGTTCTACGCCTGAGAAGACCCGCCATGGTGCGCATCGCGATCGACCTGACGCCCTACAACGACGCCGTCGCGCTCCTGGAGTTCCCCGAGCTCGCGGCGCGGCTCGGATACGAGTACCTGCAGCTGACGCCGAACCCCGACTTCGGGCGGCACTTCCACCGCCCGAAGGTGGACACCGCGATGATCCGGCAGCTCAAGAAGCGCGCGTCGGACGCCGGCGTGACCCTCACCTCCGTGCAGCCCGTCCAGCGCTTCGGAGGCCCGGATCCGCGCGACGTCGAGATGGCCGTGTTCAACGCGGCGCGGTACATCGAGGTCGCGGCCGAGCTCGGGGCGCCGGTCATCAACACGGAGTTCTCGGGGCGCCCCGAGCGCGAGGAGGAGTCGGAGTACAGCTTCTATCGCTCGATGGAGCAGCTCCTCCCCATCGCCGAGCGCGAGGGCGTGACGATCAACTTCGACCCGCACCCGGACGACTTCGTCGAGGACGGCCTCGAGGCCTGGCGGATCATCCGCGGCCTCGACAGCGACCGCGTGGGCTTCGTCTACGTGGCCGCGCACACCTTCCACCTCGGCGATCGGGCGGCGACGCTCCTGCCGGAGGTGGGCGATCGCCTCGGCGCCGTGTTCGCGGCCGACACGTTCGACCACAGGCGCTCGCACGGCCTGCGCTACATCACGAACCCACCCGGAAACGCCGCGCGCGTGCACCAGCACCTCCGCATCGGCGACGGTGACGTCGACTTCGACACGCTATTCGCGACGCTGCGCGAGACCGGCTACCTCGACCGCCCCGACGCGCTGATCGTCTCGAACGTCTTCGCCGAGGACGAGCGCGCCGACGAGGTCTCTCGCTTCCAACTTGCGCGGATCCGCGAGCTGATCGGCTGATTCGCCACCCGCACCGTGCCGCCCGCGGATCCGCTCCTTCCTCCCGCCGGAGGAGCGGATCCGCGGGCGGCATCTTTCGCACGCAAGGAGACCTCATGACCTGGGCGACCTATCCGTACGCCGGGAGCCGCGTCGTCGTGACGGGCGCGGGCAGCGGCATTGGCCGCGCGATCGCGCACGCTTTCCTCGACGCGGGCGCCGCCGTCACGCTCGTCGGGCGCACGCGACGCACGCTGGAGGAGACCGCGGCGCGCGCGCCCGACCGGGCGCGCGTCCACGTGGCCGACGTCTCGCGCCGCGACGACATCGATCGCACGATCGCCGACGTCGCGGACGACGGCATCGACGTCGTCGTCGCGTGCGCGGGCCTCAGCGAGCACGGGCGCATCGAGGAGCTCACCGACGCCTCCTGGGAGCGGATGCGCTCGCTCAACCTCGACGGCACCATCTTCCTGGCGCGCGCCGCGATGCCGCACCTGCGCCGGGCCCGCGGCTCGTTCCTCGCGGTCTCGTCGATCGCGGGGCTGGGAGGGGACTGGTCGCAGCCGGGGTACAGCGCGTCGAAGGCCGGCGTCAACGCCCTCGTCCAGGCCATGGCGATGGACGAGGGGCGCGCGGGCGTGCGCGTCAACGCGATCGCGCCGGGCTTCACGCGCACCCAGCAGACGGCAGACCGACTGGACGACCCCGAGTTCTCCCGGGCGCTCCTCGACCGCGTCGCGCTCGATCGGGCCGCGGAGCCGGGCGACATCGCGGCCGCGGCGCTGTTCCTCGCGAGCCCGGACGCGGCGTACATCACGGGCGTGGTGCTCCCCGTCGACGGCGGCACGACGGCATCGGTAGGGACGCCGCGTCCGATCGCACACGCCTGACATGTGCAATTGACAGGACATTAGAACCTGCCTATTCTTATCTCACCATCCCCGCGACGAAGGAGTCATGATGGCCACAGCATCCTCGGATCCGCACACTCTGCCGCCCCTGACGAAGGGGCCTCACTCCAGCAGACTCGGACTCATCTCGATCGTCGCCTGCCTCGGCGGGCTGCTGTTCGGATACGACACCGGCGTGATCAACGGCGCGCTGCCGTCGCTCGCCGAGGAGATGGGCTTGACGGCGCTCTCCGAGGGCGTCGTCACCTCGTCCCTTGTGTTCGCCGCCGCGATCGGCGCGATCGCGGGCGGGCGCATCTCCGACGCGATCGGGCGGCGCCGGACGATCCTCATCCTCGCCGTGCTGTTCTTCGTGGGATCCGTCGTCGTCGTGACAACGCCCAACGTCGAGCTCCTCGTCTTCGGCCGGATCCTCCTGGGGCTCGGCGTCGGCGGCGCGTCCGCCGTGGTGCCCGTGTTCCTCGCCGAGCTCGCCCCATTCGAGATCCGCGGATCCATCACGGGGCGCAACGAGCTCGCGATTGTGAGCGGCCAGCTCGCCGCCTTCGTCATCAACGCCATCATCGGCAACGTCTGGGGCCACATCGACGGCGTCTGGCGGCTGATGTTCGCGGTCTGCGCGCTCCCCGCGATCGCGCTGTTCTTCGGCATGCTCCGGATGCCGGAGTCGCCGCGCTGGCTCATCGAGAAGGGCCGGAACGCCGAGGCGCTCGCGGTGCTGAAGACCGTGCGCTCGGAGGAGCGCGCCGAGGCCGAGATCGCCGAGATCGAGCAGACCGCGCGGGCCGAGCGTGCGGGAGCCGTCGGCCTCCGCGCCGTGTTCCAGAACAAGTGGCTTGTGCGCATCCTCCTCGTCGGCGTGGGCCTCGGCATCGCGCAGCAGCTGACCGGCATCAACTCGGTCATGTACTACGGCAACGTCATCCTCACGGAGTCCGGCTTCGAGCAGAACGCGGCGCTCATCGCGAACATCGCGCCCGGCGTGATCGCGGTCGTCGGCGGCGTCATCGCCCTGTACCTCATGGACCGCGTCGACCGGCGCAAGACCATCATCACGGGCTTCACGCTGACGACGATCTCCCACGTGCTCATCGGCGTCGCGTCGATGGTGCTCCCGGAGGACAGCGCGGCGCGCCCCTTCGTGATCCTCGCGCTCGTCGTCATCTTCGTCGGATCCATGCAGACCTTCCTCAACATCGCCGTGTGGGTCTATATCGCCGAGGTCTTCCCGCTGCACATGCGCGGCGTCGGGACCGGCGTGTCGATCTTTATGCTGTGGATCACGAACGGCTTCCTGTCGCTCTACTTCCCGTCCATGGTTGAGGGGATGGGCATCACGGGCACCTTCTTCCTCTTCGCCGGCGTCGGCGTGGTGGCGCTCATCTTCGTGATCACGCAGTTGCCCGAAACCCGCGGCCGCACGCTCGAGCAGCTCGAAGAGGGCGTGACGACCGGCACGATCTTCACCATGTCCAAGCGCGACCAGGTCTTCCACCAGGCGCGTCGATAACCCCTTAACACCCCCACACGGGCGCGACGCCGCCACGTGGCCACAGGCAGCCGCACAGAATGCCTGGGCCCGTGGCGGCGTCGCGGTCGTAGCGAAAGGAGCAATCATGTCCCACACTCCCCTCGGCATCGCCGTCATCGGCGCCGGAATGGCCGGGAAGGCCCACGCGAACGCCTACCGACAGGCGACTGCCGTGTACGCGCCGACCCTGCCGGAGGTGCGCCTCGTGTCGATCTGCGACCTGAACGGCGAGGTCGCCGCCGACGCGGCCGCCCGCTTCGGGTACGAGCGCCACGACACCGACTGGCGCCAGATCGTGGCGGACCCGTCGATTCACGTCGTCAGCGTCGTCGTCGCGAACTTCCTCCACCGCGAGATCGTCGAGGCCCTCCTCGCCGCCGGCAAGCACGTGCTCTGCGAGAAGCCCCTCAGCGACACGATCGAGGACGCCGAGGCGATGGCCGAGGCCGCCCGGAACGCGTCGACGGTCGCGCGCATCGGCCTGACCTTCCGGCGCTCGCCGGGGATCGCGTTCATCCGCGACCTGGTGCAGACGGGGCGCCTCGGCGACGTGCTGCACTTCAGCGGCCGGTACTGGGCTGATTACGGCGCGCACCCCGACGCCCCCATGAGCTGGCGTTACCAGGGCCCCGCGGGTTCCGGCGCGCTCGCCGACATCGGCAGCCACCTCAGCTACGTCGCCGAGTTCGTGTGCGGCGACATCCGGTCCGTCTCCGGCGCGCGCCTGACGACGGCGATCACCGAGCGCCCGAAGCCGCTCGGCGCCGTCGTGGGCCACACCCGCGGGGCCGTGAGCACCGAGACCGCTCCCGTGGAGAACGACGACTACGCGGGCTTCACGGCGGAGTTCGAGAACGGATCCGGCACGCTCGAGGTCTCGCGCGTCGCGGTCGCGCACCCGACGTCCATGTTCTTCGAGGTCTTCGGCACGAAGGGCGCGGCCCGGTGGGACCAGCGGAACTTCGCCCAGGTCGAGGTCGCGTTCCACGACGACCCGGCCGACGTGATCGGCTACCGCACCGTGCAGATGGGCCCCACGCACCCCTACGTGGCGGGCGGTCTCCCGATCGACGCGCCGGGCGCGGGGCACGGCCAGAACGACCAGTTCGTCTTCCAAGCCCGCGCGTTCCTCGACGAGGTCGTGGGCGCCCCCGAGTCCGCGTCGCTCCCGCGCTGCGCGAGCTTCGAGGAGGGCGTGCGCAACATGCGCCTGCTCGACGCGGTCGTGCGCTCGCACGCGGCCGACGGCGCGGCCGTCGACGTTCCCGCGCTCTGACCCGCGCGCAACACAACGCAGTCAAGTTTTGCGGGCCGGGGGTCCGGGACGGTGTGTCCCGGGCCCCCGGCCCATTCTTGACTGCGTTGTGTTGTGGGAGGCGCCCGCGGCTACAGCTCGATCGAGCGGCCCTCGGCGTCGCTCCGGCGGGCGGCGTCGGTGATCTCGACCGTATGGATGGCCTCGTCGAGCGTGACCGCGACCGGGGCCTCGCCCGCGACCGCGGCGTGCAGGGCGCGGTAGTAGTCCGCGTAGTCCCCCGCGAGGCTGGGGATCCGCTCGGATCCCGCGGCGGTGTGCAGCGTTCCCCAGCGCTTCGGCGCCTCGACGCCCCAGTCCGGGGTGTCCAGGGGGTGCCGGCCCGCGAGGGTCGCGGCTGTCTGTACGTCGCTCATGTGCGACGTGTAGGAGCCGGCGGATCCGTAGAGCACCAGCTCGTGCTCCTGCAGGCGGTTGAGCTTGCTCGCCGACACCGTGCTGTGCACGCCCGAGCGGTGGTGCATGCCGATGACGAATCCCGCGTCGACGCGCTGGCCGTCGCGCTCGACCCAGTCGAGGTGCGCGTCCACGCGCGCGACGGGGCCGAACAGGTGCGTCATCTGGTCGACGACGTGCGAGCCGAGGTCGCGCAGGAGGCCGTGCGCCGGGCCGACCTCGAGGGTGTTCGGGTCGTCGAGGTCGAAGCGGTTCACGGCGCGCCAGGGGGTGCCGAGGGATCCGCTCTCCAGGACGGATCGGGCGGTGACGATGTCCGTGTCCCAGCGGCGGTTGTGGAAGACGGTGAGGATCCGCCCCGCCTCGCGGGAGGCGCGCGCGAGCTCGCGCGCGACCTCCGCGTTCGGGGCGAACGGCTTGTCGGCCACGACGTGCACGCCGCGCGCGAGCGCGGCGAGGACGAGCTCGCGCCGCGTCTCGGGCGGGGTCGTCAGGACGACGGCGTCGACGCCGGCGTCGATCAGCGCGTCCAGGTCGTCGAAGGCCGGGACGCCGGGCGCCACGCGCGCGAGCTCCTCGCGCCGCGCGGAAGAGCGGGTGACGACGCCCGCGAGCTCCCACTCGCGGGCCGCCTGGATGTAGGGCAGGTGGAACTTCTGGCCACCGAAGCCGAACCCGACGAGGCCGATGCGGCTCATGGGCGCACCGCAAGCGACGCGGTGAAGGCGGCGTCGGCGGCGCGCATGACGCCCGCGGCCTCCTCGAGGCCCTCGATCGGCCCGAGGGAGGTGTCCTCGTGCTCGATGTTCACCCACATGTCCGGGTCCACCTCGTGCAGCGCGCGGAGGAACTCGGTCCAGTACTCCACGCCGTGACCGCGCCCGACGGCCACGAAGTCCCAGGCCGAGTTTGTCGGCCAGGCGTTCGCCCATTCGTCCCCGCCGAGGTTCGTGCGCTTCTCGTCCGGGTCGAGGCGGCGGAAGCTGTTGTCCAGCACGCCGTACAGCTCCGCGTTTCGCCGGTTGATGCGGATGTCCTTGGCGGCGGCGTGGAGGATGAGCTCGCCGAGGTGGCGCGTGACCGCGATCGGATCCATCTGCTGCCAGAACAGGTGCGACGCGTCCATCTCGACGCCGAGGTGGGTCGCGCCGGTCCGCTCGATCAGCTTGTGCACATCGGCCGCGTTAAACACGAGGTTCTGCGGGTGGAGCTCAAGCGCGACCTTGACGCCGTGGTCGGCCGCCAGCCGATCCATGTCGCGCCAGAAGGGCGTGGCGACGTCCCACTGCTCGTCGAGCACGTCGAGCGCCGCGGAGTTCCAGGCGTTGACGATCCAGTTCGGCCGCGTCGCGCCGGGCTCGCCGCCCGGCAGCCCCGACATCGTGACGACGCGCGTCTGCCCGAGGCGCGCCGCGAGGCGGATGCTTCGCCGGACGTCCTCCGCGTGCTTCTCGCCGATCGGGCGGGTGGGGTGCAGCGGGTTGCCGTTCGCGTTCAGGCCCGCGATCTCCACGCCCGCCTCCGCGAAGATGCCGAGGTAGTCGTCGCGCGCCGCGTCGGAGACGAGGATGTCGTCGAATGCGGGCACGTGCGTGGCCGGGAGGAACCCGCCCGTGTTGACCTCGAGGCCGGTCAGGCCAGCGGCGCGGACGACCTGGAGTGCCTCCGGCAGCGTGCGGTCGTGCAGGATTGCGTTGTAGACGCCGAGCTTCATCGCCCGTCCTTCCGGTAGAGGATCGGGGCGAGCGCGCCCCGGTCCACGGTACTAATTGACCGAATGTCCTGTCAATGGTGGCGCGCGCGGAATAATTGTGAGAATGTAAGGACAAATACGTTCCCACAGACAGGATCCGCCATGCCCCTCGTTCGCATTGACCACAGCGACGCTCGTACGAACCCCGCCGAAATCTCGGACGCCGTCCACCGCGCGATCGTGGCGGTCTACGGCATTCCGGAGCGCGACCGCTTCCAGGTGCTCACGGCGCGCCCCGCGACGACGATCGTTGCGGAGGATGCTGGGCTGGGCTTCGAGCGCACGGATCCGGTGATCATCCAGATCTTCACGCAGCGCGGCCGCACGGACGAGCAGAAGCAGCGGCTGTACGCCGCGATCGCGGAGGCGCTCGCCCCCGCGGGGGTCGAGCCCCAGGATGTCTTCATCGGCTACGTCGAGAACGGCCCGCAGGACTGGAGCTTCGGCTTCGGCCGCGCGCAGTACCTCACGGGCGAGCTCGCCGTCCCGCGCGCCTGACCCGTGAGGCGCCGTTCCCGTCGTCCCCACCCTTCGCGCACTAGGCTGGTGGGGACGACGGGGAGGTGTCGTGAGACGGAACGCGGAGGCGATCGAGGAGGGCGTGGCCATCGCCCTCGCTGCGGCGCGCCTGCAGGTGAAGAACCGCATCCTCGTCGACACGATCGCCGACGGCGACGACTTCGCGCCCGAGGTGTTCGGCGGCGACGCGCGCGAGGCGCTCCTCGGGCTCGCGGCCGAGCAGGACGAGGCGGCCGCGTCCATGAGCAAGCTGCGCCTCAAGGCCTGGGGGCGCCATAGCGATCCCCACGGCACGCACGACTATCGCGACCGCGACGTGCGCAACCTGCGCCGCCGCGCGAAGCAGTACGCGGGCGTCGCGAAACGGCTCCGCCTCCTCGCGGAGTCCGACGACGAGGTGCACCGCCTCGTCGAGGACGCGCGCGACGCCGCCTGGCATGACGTCGAGGTCAACATCGACAGCCGCCTGCGGATCGAGGCGATGCGGCCGGACGACGACCCCGAGTACGCGCGCATGCGCGAGGCGCGCATGCAGGCCCTGCGCATGGTCGACCTTGAGCGGCTCGCGAGCGAGGCGAAAAAGCGCCGCAAGCGGGCAGAATCTTCCGACTGATCCGCCCATCGTTCTCCCAGACACGCCCGGGGCGAGTGGTCCGATTTCCCCTCGGTGCGTCGGCGTTGTAGGGTAGATGAGTTGCCGCGGCAACGCATGATGCGCCCCTAGCTCAATGGATAGAGCATCTGACTACGGATCAGAAGGTTGGGGGTTCGAGTCCCTCGGGGCGCACCACAGAAACGGCCTCCACTTCGGTGGGGGCCGTTTCCGCGTTTCCCGCGGTTCGTCCGCGCCAGAGCACTCAGTTCGGTCGTTCGCCGGAACGTCGCTATCTTGGGGCTCATGTCCTCTCCCACCCCCACTGAGACCCTCGACCTCGTCGGCCGGCTCGAAGCCGAGCAGGAGATGCCCGAGCGCATGCGCGCCGACGTCAGCCTCCTCGGCGCCCTCCTCGGCCAGGTGCTGCGCGAGAGCGGATCCGACGGGCTCTTCGAGGATGTCGAGCGCCTGCGGGCGGCGACGATCGAGGCCTACACGGATCCCACCTCCGACGCGTTCGATCGCGCCGTCGCCATCGCCGACGGGCTGACGCCGGTGCGCGCCGACGAGGTCGCCCGCGCCTTCACCTGCTACTTCCACCTCGTCAACCTCGCCGAGGAGCGCCATCGGGTACGCGTCCTGCGCGAGCGCGACGGCGTGACGGGACGCGATCCGCGCGGCACGATCGCGGGCGCGTACGACGCGCTGGCGGGAGAGATCGGCGAGGACGCGGCCCGCGAGCGCCTCGACGGCCTCGTCTTCCACCCCGTCTTCACGGCGCACCCGACGGAGGCGCGGCGCCGCGCCGTCTCGACGAGCATCCGCCGCCTGTCGGACCTCGTGGACGATCTGTCCGCCGAGCCGCGCGGGGGTGCGGCGGAGGGGCGCACGCGTCGCCACATGCTCGAGGAGATCGACACGCTGTGGCGGACCTCTCCCATCCGCCCCGAGAAGCCCTCGCCGCTGGACGAGGTGCGCACGGTGATGGCCGTGTTCGACGACACGCTGTTTACCTCGGTTCCCGAGGTTTACCGCCGCATTGACGACGTGCTGCAGGGCGCGTCCGCCGGCGCCGTTCGGCCGGCCGTGCGCCCGTTCGTGCGCGTCGGCAGCTGGGTCGGCGGGGACCGAGACGGCAACCCCTTCGTCACGGCCAAGGTCAGCCGCAAGGCGGCGGGGATCGCGAGCGAGCACGTGCTGCTCGGCCTCGAGCGCGCGGCGCAGCGCGTCGGCCGTAGCATCACGCTGGGGGAGGGATCCACGCCCCCGAGCCCCGAGCTCACCGGCCTGTGGGACCGCCTGCGCAGCGCGGACGAGGAGGCGGCCGCCGACGTCGCCAAGCGTTCGCCGGGCGAGCCCCACCGCGCGACGCTGCTCCTGCTCGCCCGGAAGATCACGGCGACGCGCACGCGGAACGCCGACCTCGCCTACCGCGACCCGGAGCACCTCATCGCGGATCTCCGCACGGTGCAGTCGTCGCTCGTCGCGGCGGGCGCCGCGCGCCAGGCCTACGGGGAGCTACAGAAGCTCATCTGGCAGGTCGAGACCTTCGGGTTCCACCTCGCCGAGCTCGAGGTGCGTCAGCACTCGGCCGTGCACCGCAAGGTCCTCGCGGAGCTGGCGGAGGGCGGGCCGCGGAGCGAGCTGACCGAGGAGGTCCTCGAGGTCTTCCGCGCGGTCGCCTTCGTGCAGGACCGCTTCGGTCCGCGCGCCGCCGGCCGCTACATCGTCTCCTTCACGCAGTCCGCGGAGGACCTCGCGAACGTGCACCGCCTCGCGCGCTACGCGGTCGGCGAGGGGCAGACCCCGCCCGTGCTCGACGTGATTCCGTTGTTCGAGACGTTCGACGACCTGCAGGCGGCGCCGGGGATCCTCGCGGAGATCGTGGATCACCCCGAGTTCCGGTCGCGCCTCGACGCCACGGGGCGTCGCCTCGAGGTCATGCTCGGATACTCCGACTCCTCGAAGGATGTCGGGCCCGTCGCGGCGACGCTGGCCCTCTACGAGGCGCAGGCGAAGATCGCCGAGTGGGCGCGCGCCGAGCGTATCGAGCTCACCCTCTTCCACGGCCGCGGCGGCGCCCTCGGCCGCGGGGGCGGCCCCGCCAACAGCGCGATCCTCGCGCAGCCGCCGCACTCGGTGGACGGGCGCTTCAAGCTCACCGAGCAGGGCGAGGTCATCTTCGCCCGCTACGGCGACCCCGATATCGCGATGCGCCACATCGACCAGGTGGGCGCCGCGATCCTGACCGCGTCCGCTCCCTCCAACGAGGAGCGCAACCGCGGGGCGGCCGACCGGTTCGCGGACGTCGCGGCCCGGATGGAGACCGCCTCGCGCGCCCGGTTCTTCGACCTCGTCAAGGCCGATGGCTTCGCGCCGTGGTTCGCTACCGTGACGCCGATGGAGGAGGTGGGTCTCCTCGCTCTCGGGTCCCGCCCGGCGCGCCGCGGCCTGTCCGTGTCCTCGCTCGAGGACCTGCGCGCGATTCCGTGGGTGTTCGCGTGGACGCAGGCGCGCATCAACCTCGCGGGCTGGTTCGGCCTCGGCACCGCTCTCGACGCCGTGGGCGACGAGGCGCTACTGCGTGAGGCCTACTCCGACTGGCCGCTGTTCCGCACGATGATCGACAACGTCGCGATGAGCCTCGCGAAGACGGACGAGCGGATCGCGCGTCAGTACCTCGCGCTCGGCGACCGGGACGATCTCGCCGGCCTCGTGATCGACGAGATGACGCTCACGCGCGACTGGGTCGTGCGGATCGTGGGCGGCGACGGCCTGCTCGCCAACAAGCCGGTCCTGCAGCGCGCGGTGAAGTTGCGCAGCCCCTACGTGGATGTGCTCTCTCTCCTGCAGCTGCGCGCCCTGCGCGCCCTCCGCGATGCCCCCGAGGGAGCGCCCGCGGACCCCGACCTGCAGCGCCTGCTGCTCCTCGCCGTCTCCGGCGTGGCCGCGGGCCTGCAGAACACGGGCTGATCGGATCCGCATCACGGCACGGCGGGCGGGCGCGCGAGGCGCCCGCCCGCCGTTCGTTGCGCGTGCGGGGGAGGAGAATGTGAGGCATGACCCGCTCCCCGCGCCGCCGCCTCCGCCGCATCCTCGCCTGGACGGGCGGCGCGCTCGGCGCCCTCGTCCTCCTGGCCGTCGCCGGCACGCTCGTGTGGACACAGGTCGGCGTGATGGCGGCCGAGCCCGGGCCGCTCGCGGGGGTCACCTCGGACCCCGAGATCGTGTTCGAGGACCTCCCGGAGGCCGTCACTCTGACGCCCGCGGACGGCGCGTCGGGAACGGGCCTCGTCTTCGTCCCCGGCGCGAAGGTGGAGGCCGCCGCGTACGCCGCGCGGTTGGCGGACCTCGTGCGCGAAGACGGGGTGACGGTCGTGATCACGAAGCCCGTCCTGAACATCGCCTTCTTCGACCTGCGGCCGCTCGAGACCTTCACGGAGCGTGCCCCGGGCGTTGCGACGTGGGCCGTCGGCGGGCACTCGCTGGGCGGTGTGCGCGCGTGCCAGCTCGCGCCCGATGCCGACGCGCTCGTCCTGTTCGCGTCCTACTGCGCGAACGACCTCTCGGCCAGCGAGCTCCCCGTGCTCAGCCTCGCCGGTTCGGAGGACGGGCTGTCGACGCCCGAGAAGGTGGCGGGTGCCCGCGACCTGCTCCCGCCGGGCGCGGACATGGTGGAGATCGCGGGAGCGGCGCACGCGTCCTTCGGCGACTACGGGCCGCAGGCGGGCGACGGGGTGGCGACGATCGACGATGAGGACATGACGGCGCGGGTCACGGACGAGACCGGCGGGTTCCTCGCCTCGCTCGTGGATCGGTCGGCGGGCTGAGCGGCGCTCAGCCGCGTCCGCGGAGCTTCTCGGTGAGCGCGTGGAGCGCGGCGAGCTCGTCCGCGGAGAGCACGGCCATGCGGTCCGCGATCCGCTTGCCGTGCTGCACGGCCACGGCGCGGAAGGTCCGCGCCCCGTGCTCGGTCGCGCTGATGAGCGCCCCGCGCCCGTCGTCGGGGTCCGAGCACTTGGTCACGAGCCCCCGCGCGACCATCTTGTCGACGAGGCGCGAGACGCTCGGCTGGCTGATGAGCATGTTCGCCGTGATGTCGCGCAGGCGCGCGGTCTGCTCGGGCCCACGGACGACCGTGAGGAGCACGTCGTACTCCGCCTGCAGGAGGTCGGACCCCGCAAAGTCGCGCTTGACCTCGTCGAAGATCTCGTGCTGGGCGCGAAAGAGGCTCTCCCAGGCGTCAACGGCGAGGCGACGATCCGACATGCATGCAAGTGTATGCGTCCGGCCAGTCGATGTCGCGCGGGAACGCAAGAGGGGCCCGGTCGGAAAAACGTCCGACCGGGCCCCGTGTCCCTTGCACCAAGAGTGTCCCTGCAATCACATGCCGGTGACCGCCACAGCAAAACGATCACCGTGCTTCGCACTCTATAACGGCGAGGTAACGGCGAACAAGAGCCCGTCGTTACTTTTCCGTTATTCAGGACCGACGCATAAGCGGCTGTCAGAAACCGCGTCGGCCCGGGTCAGGCGAGGGGCTCGCCGTTGTCGCGCGTGCGGCGCTCCGTGATCTGGTCGCCGTTCGCCGGATCCCGCGTCACGCGCTGCTGCGTCACGGTGCTGCGCCGGCGCATGACGAGCACGAGGCTGATGAGGAAGACGACGACGCCGGCCGCCATGAGGATGTAGCCGATGAGGTCGAGGTTGACGGCACCGCCGAGGTCGACGTTGAGAGCGAAGGCGATGATGGCGCCGATCGCGACGAGCGCGATTCCGGTTCCGATACCCATGAGATGCCCCTTTCGGTAGGCGTCAGTGCCGCGGCGCCCGCTCGGGTGTGGCCGGCGCGCGGTGGTGCCACCGTAGTGGAGCCCGGTGCGCGCCGCGAGGGCCCCGCCCGAGCATTCCGGGATCCGTCCCGGTCGATAGAGTTCCCCTCGGGAAGGGGAGGGCACATGCGGAAGCGGTGGGCGGCGTACCTGCGCCGGGACCTCAAGGCGGACGCCATGGCCGGGCTCGTCCTGGGCGTGGAGAGCGTGCCCGACGGGCTCGCGTCCGGGCTCCTGGCGGGGCTGAACCCCGTCGCGGGCCTGTACGCGTATCTCTACGGCATGCTCGGCGCCGCGTTCGTCACCTCGAGCGCCTTCATGGCGGTGCAGGCGACGGGGGCCATGGCCCTCGTGGTCTCCGATGCGAACGTCGGGTCATACCCGGATCCGGACCGCGCGCTGACGACCCTCGCGATCCTCACCGGGATCGTCATGATCGTCGCGGGGGTGTGCCGCGCCGGATCCCTGCTGCGCTTCGTCCCGACGGCCGTCATGACGGGCTTCGTCTCCGCCATCGGCATCAACATCGTGCTCGGGCAGCTCGGAAACGCGACTGGCTACGAGCCGGACGGCGCCAACCGCCTCGCGAAGACCCTCGACGTCGTGCTCCACGTGGGGCAGTGGCAGCTCCCCACCCTCGTCGTGACCGCCATCACAGTGCTCGTCATTCTCACGCTCCAGCCGACGCGGTGGTCGAGCCTCGGCCTCGTCGTCGCGGTCGTCGTCGGCTCCGTCGCTGCGGGCATGCTGTCGCTCTGGACCGCGGGCGTCGTCACGATCGGCGACCTCGTCGCGCTCGAGCCGGCGCTCCCGGCGCCGCAGCTCCCTGTGCTCGGCGACGTCATCTCGCTCGCGCTCCCCGCCGTCTCGCTCGCGTTCGTGGGCCTCGTGCAGGGCGCGGGCGTGTCGGAGGGGCTGCGCACGCCCCGAGGTGAGGCGCCGAGCACCTCGCGGGACTTCGTCGCGCAGGGCGTCGGGAACATCGTGGCGGGCCTGTTCCGCGGGATGCCCGTGGGCGGCTCGATGTCGGCCTCCGCGCTCGTGGTCAGCGCCGGCGCACGCACGCGCGGCGCGCTCGTCATCGCGGCCGGCGTGATGGCGCTCATCATCGTCGCGCTCGCCGATGTCGTGTCGCTCGTGGCGATGCCCGCGCTCGCCGCGCTGCTTATCGTCGTGGGGGTCGGGTCCGTGAGCGTGCCCCGCATCGTGTCGGTTGTCCGCGGCGGACCCGTGCAGACGGCGACGATGGTCGTGACGTTCGTGCTGACGCTCGCGATTCCGCTGCAGTACGCGGTGCTGAGCGGCGCGGGGCTCGGCATCGTGCTCTTCGTCGCCCGGCAGTCGAACCGGATCCGGCTCCGCCGCGTCGAGGTCTCGCCCGGCGGGCGGCTTCGGGAGGCGGACGTGCCGGAGGCGGTGCCCGGCGGATCCGTCGTCATCCTGCGGCCGTACGGCAGCCTCTTCTTCGCGAGCGCGCCCGTGTTCGAGCGGCAGCTCCCGCGCGTCGAGGCGGCGTCCGCCGGGTCGGTCGTGATCCTGCGGCTGCGGGGCGTCGACCAGGTCGGGTTGTCGTTCGTGACGCTCCTGACGCGCTACGCCGAGCGGCTTCGCGCGGTCGGGAGCTCCCTCGCCATCGTCGCCTCCGAGCCGCAGGCGATCGCGCAGCTGCGCCGCGGCGGCGTCGTCGACGTGATCGGCGAGGAGCGCCTTTACGCGGGCGGCGAGTGGATCGGCCAGACGACCCTCCGGGCCTTCGCCGACGCTGAGCGGGAGGTCGCGCGCGGCCGCGGTGGTCCGGCCGAGGGGGCGCCCCTCTAAGCCGTCAGGGCACCCGCGTCAGGCGCGGCAGGAGCACCGGCGTGCGCTCGCGGTAGGCGACGTAGGCCGGGTCCTCGCCCCACTTCCGCTCCGCCTTCTTCTCGAGCAGGGGGATCCCGCTGACGCGCGTGAGGAGGAGCGTGACGAACAGCGGCGAGATGACGGCGACCCACTGCCAGCCTGACAGCGCGGGCGCGGCGACGAGAAACACGCCGATCCACAGGAGGATCTCCCCGAAATAGTTCGGGTGCCGCGAGCGCGACCACAGGCCCGAGGAGATGAAGCGGCCCGCGTTGCCCGGATCCGCCTTGAACGCCGACTTTTGGGCGTCGGCGACGATCTCGATGAGCATCCCCGCGGCCCACACGAGCGCGCCCGCCACCCCGAGGGCACCGAACGGCTGCGGTTCGTCGGAGGCGATGGCGATCCAGGCGGCCGAGGCCGTCAGCGAGACCCACGCGCCCTGGAGCACCCAGACGCGAAGGAACCGCACGGGGTTCGCACGGATCTCGTCGAACCGGTCGTCTCCGCCCGACGCGCGCACGCGCAGGAAGAGGAAGGTGCCGAGGCGCAGGGCCCACAGCACGACCATCCCGCACAGCACGAAGGCCGTGGTGCCCGGGGCGGGGGCGGCCAGGAGCACGCCGACGGACACGGCCGCGAACGTCGCGCTCCCCGTCAGGTCGAAGAAGTGCTCCGTCTGGGCGATCTGGGACGGGATCCACACGAGCACCTGGATGGCGAAGGCGGCGGCGACGGCGAGCGCGAACAGCGGCGCACCGCCGAGGGTGGCGCCGCCGGCGCTCCCGGCGGCGGCGACGCCCGCGCCGAGCAGGACGGCGATCACGATCGCGACGAGGGAGGCACGGGTCTCGGAGGTCATGGGGGCCTTTCGGTGTCAGCGATAGAGGGCGTCGACGACGGTCGCGGCCCGGCTCAGGAGCTCGCGCCGCTTGATCTTCATGGTGGGGGTGATGAGTGCCGGATCCGCGAGGTCGACCGAGACGAGGGCGACGCGCCGGACCTGCTCCGCGCCGGAGACGCGGGCGTTGGCCGCGTCGACGAGCGGCTGGAGGTGCGCGCGCAGGTCGGCGTCGGCGACCTCGGTCACGGCGCCGGTGCGGGGCGCGGTCGGGGCGTGGCCGGACCACTCCGCCAGACCGTCGGGGTCGAGAACGAGGAGGGCGGACAGCGACGAGCGCGCCTCGCCCACCACGACGGCGTGGGCCACGAGCGGGCTCGACGCCACGCGCGCCTCCCAGGCGTGCGGCACCACGGTCTTGCCGGTGCTCGTCACGACGACGTCCTTGAGTCGGCCCTCCAGGATGACGCGGCCGTCGGCGTCGAGGCGCCCGAGGTCGCCCGTCCGGAACCAG
Organism: Microbacterium excoecariae; assembly: GCF_011326725.1. Taxonomy (GTDB): domain Bacteria; phylum Actinomycetota; class Actinomycetes; order Actinomycetales; family Microbacteriaceae; genus Microbacterium; species Microbacterium excoecariae. The sequence continues at coordinate 850,074 of NZ_JAANCO010000001.1, forward strand.
CCGTCGACGAACGCCTCGGCCGTGTGCCGGCGGTCGCGGTAGCCCGCGAACACGCCCACGCCGCGGGCGAGGATCTCGCCGGCGTCGCTGATCCGCACGGCGGAGCCGGGGAGCGGGAACCCGACGGTGCCGGAGCGGATGTCGCGGGGAAGGTTGCCGGTCAGCGGCGCCGTGGTCTCTGTGAGGCCGTACCCCTCGATGACGGGGACCCCGAGGCCGCGGAAGAGGAGGGACAGGTCGGGATCGAGCGCGCCGCCGCCCGAGAGGATGTACGCGAGGCGCCGGCCCATGAGAGCGCGCAGGCGGCGGAAGAAGAGGCGGTCGAACGCGGCGTGGCGGATCCGGAGCCCCGGGCCGGGCCCGCGCCCCTCCTCCCGTGCGCGGCCGATGGCGATGGCGGTGCGCATCGCGGCCCGCCACACGGGACCGAGGTGCGCGGCGGCCGCGCGCTTCGCCGCCGCCTCGCGGATCCGCTCCAGCACGCGGGGGACGACGACGAGGAACGTCGGTCGCAACTCGGCGAGGCTCGGCACGACCTGGGCGGTGTCGGAGACGTGGGCGATGCGCATGCCGCTGGCGAGGCAGATGAGCTGCAGCCCGCGCGCGAGCACGTGCGCGAGGGGCAGGAAGATGACCGTGTTGCCGCCCTCGTGGACGACGTCGCGGTAGGCAGCGGCGATGTTGCGCACCTGGCCGACGAAGTTGCGGTGGGTGAGGATCGCGCCCTTGGGCTCGCCCGTCGTGCCGGAGGTGTAGACAATCGTCGCGGGGTCGTCGAGGCCGGCGTGCGTGCGCCGCCGCTCGAGCTCGGCGTCGGCGATGCCGGATCCGGCCGCGGCGAGCGCGGCCAGGTCGCGTTCCCCGGCGTCCATCGTCCAGACTCCGAGCCCTGTGCGGACCCGGCCGATCGCGTCGCGGAGCATCTCGGCCTCCCGCTCGCCGCCCCCGATCCCGACGCGCACGCCCGCGTCGGCCGCGATCGCGGCGGCCTGCTCCGCGGAGGCCGTGTCGTACACCGGAACGACGACGCCGCCGGCGAACCACACGGCGAGGTCGGCGACCGCCCACGCGTAGCGGCTGGGGCCCATGATCGCGACGCTGTCGCCGGCGCCGAGGCCCGCCGCGATCAGGCCCTTCGCGACGCCGCGCACCTCGGCCAGGAACTCCGCGGTGGTCACAGCCGCCCAGGGGCGAACCGGGTCGCTGGTGGGGACGTCGAACGCGGCGTGCTCCGGGGCCTCGTCCGCGCGCCGCACGAGCAGGTCCGTGACGTTCCGGTGGTCCTCGATCGTGGCCAGGGCAGCCGTCGCGCGTTCGTTCACGGAGATCTCCTCTCGGCGCGCCCCGCCCGGGGCCGCTCGCGAGAGATTCGGAGCGCCGGCCGAATCGGATGTCGCGTGCTCCGACCGTAGCGGCCGCGCGTGGATATCGGGCGGGGCGCGCGGCGTCGATACGATGAGGGCCGGCGAATCGGGGTGAGAATGCGACGGACGGGGCACGCGACCGGCGTGGTCGCGATCGCGATCACGGCCATCCTGTGGGGCACGACGGGTACCGCCGCCACCTTCGCCCCCGGCGTCGGCCCGCTGGCGATCGGGTCCTTCGCGCTGGGCGTCGGCGGGATCCTGCAGGCCGCGATTGCGCTGCCCGCCCTCCGGGCCGAGCGTGCCGCCCTCACCGCGCGCTGGCCGCTCGTCGCGATCGGCGCCGCGGGCGTCGCGGTCTATCCGCTCGCGTTCTACAGCTCGATGGACCTCGCGGGCGTCGCGATCGGATCCGTCGCCTCGCTCGCGTCCGCCCCTCTCGCCTCGGGGGTGCTGGAGCGGGTCGTCGACGGGCGGGCCCTCTCGCGCAGGTGGCGGCTCGCGGCCGCCCTCGGCGTGCTCGGCAGCGTGCTGCTGTGCGCCGCGAAGCTCGCCGGGGGTGAGGCGTCGCCGGCGGGCGCTGCGGCCGTCGCCGCCGGAATCGGGCTCGGCCTCGTCGCGGGCGCCTCCTACGCGACCTACTCCTGGGTGGCGCACACGCTGATCGCCGGAGGTGCGTCGCGCGGGGCGGCGATGGGATCCGTGTTCGGGCTCGGCGGACTGGCGCTGATCCCCGTCTTCGCGCTCACGGGATCCGCGCTGTGGGCCTCGTGGCAGAACGCCGCGGTCGGCGCCTACATGGCGCTCGTGCCGATGTTCGTCGGATACGTGCTTTTCGGCTTCGGCCTCACGCGCGTCACGGCGAGCACGGCGACGACCGTCACGCTGCTCGAGCCCGCCGTGGCGACGGTCCTCGCCGTGGCCATCGTGGGCGAGGCGCTCTCGCCGCTCGGGTGGGTCGGGCTCGGGGTCATCGCGGCCGTGCTCGTCCTCCTCGTCACGGAGCCCGATCGCGTCCCTGCCCCGGCCGCCCGCGCGACGGCCGGAGGGGGTGGCTCCGACCTGAGAGGATCGGACCGTGACGGCGCATAAGTACCGCGCGCTCGCCGACAGGCTGCGCGCGCAGATCCACCGGGCGACGGTCGGAGCGCCCGTCCCGAGCGAGCGTCAGCTCGCGCACGAGACCGGAGTCTCGCGAATGACGGCGCGGCGCGCGATCGACGAGCTCGTGCGCGAGGGCATCCTCACCCGAGAGGTCGGCCGGGGCACGTTCGTCGCGCGCCCCGCGATCCAGGCGCCCCTGCAGCTCACGAGCTTCGCGGAGGACATGCGGGTGCGCGGGCACACGCCCACGAGCACGGTTCTGCACCTCGGGGAGGTGCCGGCCGAGGTCGCCGCGGCGGCGTGGCTCGGCGTCGAGCCGGGGGACCCCGTCGTGCTCCTCGCGCGCGTGCGCCTCGCCGACGGCGAGCCGATGGCGATCGAGTACAGCCACCTGAGCGCCGACGCGTTTCCGGGGCTCGAGCGGTTCGATTTCGCGCGTGAATCGCTGTACCGGGTGCTCACGGAGGAGTACGGGGCGCGCTTCGACGACGGGGAGCAGACCGTCCGCGCGACGCTCTTCGACGCCGCCGACGCCGCTCACCTCGGCGTCGCCGAGGGCGACGCGGCGCTCGAGCTGGTGCGCCGCGTGTCGTCGTCCGGGCGCCCGATCGAGCGCACGGTCTCGCGCTACCGCGCCGACGCCTTCGAGCTGACCGCGCGCCTCGCGCCCGCGGCCGGTGCGTCCGCCGCGGACGGTGGCTCGTTGCGGCCGCGCGCCGCGCGGGCGTAGCCTCGCGCCCGGGGCGGGCCCTCGCCCCGGGACGGAGCGCGCACCACAATGACCCCGCACGAGCACGATGCGACAGGCGCCGCCGAGCACGGATCCGGCGCCGCACACGAGGGCCACGAGAACCACGAAGATCACGACGGCCACGAGGGCCACGAGGGCCACGACGGCGGTCACGGTGGTCATGGCGGCCACGCGCACCACGTCGCGCGGTTCCGCCGATTGTTCTGGGTGATGCTGGCGGTTGGCGTCCCGGTCGTGGCATTTTCGCCCATGTTCGGTCACCTCGTCGGCTACGACGTGCCGAGCGGCCCCGCGTCGTGGGTCGCGCCCGCGCTCGGGACCCTCATGTACGCGTGGGGAGGCTCGCCCTTCCTCGCCGGGGCGGCCCGGGAGATCCGCGGCCGTGCGCCGGGAATGATGCTCCTGATCGCGCTCGCCATCACGGTCGCGTTCGCGGCCTCGTGGGGGGCCACCCTGGGCCTCCTCGACGCGAGCCTCGAGTTCTGGTGGGAGCTCGCTCTCCTCATCGTCATCATGCTGCTCGGGCACTGGGTGGAGATGCGCTCGCTCGCCCAGACCTCCTCCGCGCTCGATAGCCTCGCCACCCTCCTGCCCGACGAGGCCGAGCGGGTCGAGGGGGAGGAGACCGTGACCATCGCGGCGAGCGATATTGCGGTCGGCGACACGCTCGTCGTACGTCCCGGCGGGCGGGTCCCGGCCGACGCGACGATCGTCAGCGGATCCGCCGCGATGGACGAATCGATGGTCACGGGCGAGTCGCGCCCCGTCTCGCGCGGCGAGGGGGACCCGGTCGTGGCGGGCACGGTCGCGACCGATTCGGGGATCCGGGTCGAGGTCACGGCGATCGGCGACGACACGACGCTCGCGGGAATCCGGAAGCTCGTCGCGGACGCGCAGTCCTCATCCTCGCGCGCGCAGCGCCTCGCCGACCGCGCCGCGGCCTGGTTGTTCTGGTACGCCCTCGCCGCCGCCGCCGTGACGGCCATCGCGTGGTGGGCGCTCGGCCGCCCGGACGCCGCGATCGTGCGGACCGTTTCCGTCCTCGTCATTGCCTGTCCGCACGCCCTCGGCCTGGCGATTCCACTCGTCGTCGCGATCGCGACGGAGCGCGCCGCGAAGGTCGGCGTGCTCGTGAAGGACCGCACGGCGCTCGAGACGATGCGCCGCGTCGACGTGGTCGTCTTCGACAAGACCGGCACGCTCACGGAGGGCGCGCCGCGCGTCGTGCGCGTCGAGGCCGAGGACGAGGACGCGGTGCTCGCGCTCGCCGCGGCCGCGGAGTCGGACTCGGAGCACCCGCTGGCGCGCGCCATCGTGCGGGAGGCCGAGCGGCGCGAGCTCCGCCTCGCGCGGGCGGAAGACTTCTCGTCGGAGCCCGCCCTCGGCGTCCGCGCGCGCGTGGACGGACGAGAGATCCGGGTCGGCGGGCCCCGTCTGCTCGCGGAGTCGGGGGTGTCGGATCCGGGCGGCGAGAGCGGCCGCGCCACGCGCCTGTTCGTCCTGAACGACGGCGCCCTCGCGGGGGTCCTGTTCCTCGAGGACGCCGTGCGCGATTCCTCGCGTGGCGCCATCCGGGCGCTGCACGACCGCGGTGTCGAGGTGGTCATGCTCACGGGCGACGCGGAGGACGTGGCGGCCGCGGTCGCCGACGAGCTCGGCATCGATGACGTCGTGGCGGGCATCCGCCCCGAGGACAAGGCGGGCGCAATCCGCCAGCGGCAGGAGGACGGCCGGCTCGTCGCGATGGTCGGCGACGGCGTGAACGACGCGCCGGCGCTCGCGCAGGCCGACGTCGGCATTGCGATCGGGGCGGGAACGGATGTCGCGATCGCCTCGGCCGGTGTCATCCTGGCCAGCTCGGACCCCGCGGGGGTGTTGAAGGTGATCGACCTCTCGCGCGCGAGCTATCGCAAGATGGTGCAGAACCTCTGGTGGGCGGCGGGCTACAACCTCGTGGCCGTCCCGCTGGCGGCGGGCATCGCGGCGCCCGTCGGCTTCGTGCTCCCGATGTGGGTCGGCGCCGTCATGATGTCGGCCTCGACCGTGGTGGTCGCGCTGAACGCGCAGCTGCTCCGCCGCGCGCCGCTCGGCGCCCGAGAGTGACGCGGGGGTAAACGGATCCGGCGGTCGCGGTCGCGGGGGATTCAGCTCGCGGCCGGGGCATTCGACACGCACTCCCAGCGTTCGGCTACCTGTTGTTAACCTGACGTTTATCGCGCGTTCTTCGTCGAAGCGTGGCATCACGGATGGCGCCGTTCGGCGCCGAGATCACAACCCTCAGGGAGCATTCGCGGTGGCGATCGAGACCCCTTCCACCCCCGCCCGCGACGACGCGAACCCTCGCGACGATCGGCACGCCGACCGGTGGTGGCACGTCACGTTCGCGGGGCTGCTCGCGATCTCGCTCGTGGCCTTCACGCTGTGGTCCTTCGGGTGGGTGTCGGCGGAGACGAACCGGGTCCTCCTCATCACGGCCGTTGTGTTCGGCATCTTCATGGCGTTCAACATCGGCGGCAACGACGTGGCGAACTCCTTCGGCACGAGCGTCGGATCCGGCACCCTGACGATGAAGCAGGCCCTCGTCATCGCCGCGGTGTTCGAGGTGTCCGGGGCAGTGCTGGCCGGCGGATCCGTCACGGACACGGTCCGCAGCGGGATCGTCGACCTCTCGGTCGTGTCGCAGCGCCCCGAGGACTTCGTGTTCATCATGATGTCCGCGCTCCTGGGGGCGGCCGCGTGGCTGTTCATCGCGACGCGCATGGGGTGGCCCGTGTCCACGACCCACTCGATCGTGGGCGGCATCGTGGGCGGCGCGGTCGCGATGGGGATCTCCACGGGCCTCGGCGGCTTCGAGATGGTGCAGTGGAGCGAGATCGGTCAGATCGCGGCCTCCTGGGTGATCTCGCCGCTCCTCGGTGGCGCGGTCGCGTTCGGCGTGTTCTGGCTCATCAAGCGCCTCATCCTCGTGCACCAGGACGACTCGGCCGAGGGGATGCGGGCGCTGCGGCGCTGGGGCCCCGTCTTCGCCGCGGTGGGTGCCGTCGTGCTCTCGGGCATGCTGCTCCTCAAGGGCCTGAAGAACCTGCACCTCGAGATGAGCACGGCCGTGACGGTCGTGCTGGTCGTCATGATCGGCGTCGCGGTGTGGCTCGTCGTGCAGGTGTTCGCGACCTCCTTGCGGAAGAAGAAGTTCACGAAGGCGTCGTTCACGCTGTTCGCCTGGATGCAGGTCTTCACAGCAAGCGCGTTCGCCTTCAGTCACGGAGCGAACGACATCGCCAACGCTGTCGGCCCGTTCGCGGCCGTGCTCGACGTGCTGCGGACCGACGTCGTGGGCGAGGAGGCGGTCGTCCCGCTGCCGATCCTGTTGACCTTCGGCGTGGCGCTCGTCGCCGGCCTGTGGTTCATCGGCCGGCGCGTCGTGACGACCGTCGGCAAGAAGCTCACGGAGATCCACCCGGCGTCGGGCTTCGCGGCCGAGCTCGCGGCCGCGTCCGTCGTCATGCTCGCGTCCATGCTGGGCCTGCCGGTCTCGAGCACGCACATCCTCATCGGCGCCGTGCTCGGCGTGGGGCTCGTCAACCGCGCTGCGAACTGGGGCCTCATGCGGCCGATCGGGCTGGCGTGGATCGTGACGTTGCCGGCCGCCGCGGGCATCGGCGCCGTGGGATATCTCGCCCTCAGCGCGATTTTCTGACCCGCGCGCGGCGGTCGCCGATACGCTCGAAGCACACCCTGTCGAGAGGACCGCCCCGTGGCTATCTCCATCCCCCGCATCACGCTCAACGACGGCGGCTCCTTCGCCGCGATCGGACTCGGTACCTACAAGCTCACGGGCGAGGAGGGGATCGCCGCGGTCGCCGCGGGCATCGAGGCCGGCTACCGCGTGCTCGACACGGCCGTCAACTACGGCAACGAGCGCGAGGTCGGCGAGGGCGTGCGCCGCAGCGGCGCCGACCGCGACGAGATCGTCGTCACGACGAAGATCCCCGGGCGTCACCACGGCTTCGACGAGGCGATCGCGTCGGGCCGGGAGTCGAACGAGACGCTCGGGCTCGGGCGCATCGACCTGCTCCTCATCCACTGGCCGAACCCGAGCGTCGACAAGTACGTCGAGACTTTCCGCGGCATGATCGCGCTCCAGGAGGAGGGCGTCGTGCGGTCGGTGGGCGTGTCGAACTTCACGGAGCCCATGCTCGAGCGCCTGATCGAAGAGACGGGCGTCACGCCCGCCGTGAACCAGGTGGAGCTCCACCCCTACTTCCCGCAGGCCGACCTGCGCGCGTTCCATACCTCGCGCGGGATCCGCACCGAGAGCTGGAGCCCGCTCGCCCGGCGCAGCGAGCTGCTCGCGGAGCCCACGATCGCGGAGATCGCGGACACCCACGGTGTGACGCCCACGCAGGCCGTGATCCGCTGGCACGTGCAGTCGGGATCCACCCCGATCCCCAAGTCGCAGAACCCCGCGCGCCAGGTCGAGAACGCCGACGTGTTCGGTTTTGAACTCAGCGACGCGGAGATGCACCGCATCGACTCGCTCGAGCGCGGGCGGCTGTGGGACGGCGACCCGGACACGCACGAGGAGATGTAACGGCGCGGCGGAATCAGCCGCCGTGCAGCGCGACCGCCATGAGCCCGATGATCGCGAGGGCGCCCGCGCCGAGGATCGCGCCGCCGACGGCGGACCACGCCCCCGAGGCCCGGCCCTGCTCGTGCCGGCGCACGCCCGCGATGCCCAGCACGACGGCCGCGACCGCGGGGGCGAGCGCGACGAGCTCGCCGATGACCGGCACGACGGCGAAGAGCACCGCGACGAATCCGAGCGCGAGCGAGGCGAGGCCGGGCCCGTTGGCGCGGCGGGAGGGATCGTGGTCCACCGTTCGATCCTGCCGCATGAGCTAACGCGCCACGGCCTTTCGACACGCGTCGGTCATCGGCAGAATCGGATCAGGCGGGCGGCCCCATCGCCCGTCACCACGTCGAAAGGACATCCGATGCGCGCTGCGCTGTTCCACGCGAAGGAAGACCTCCGGATCGAGGACGTCCCGGAGCCGTCGCCGGGCCCGGGCCAGGTGAAGCTCCGCAACGCCTTCGCGGGCATATGCGGATCCGACCTGCACATCTATTACGCGCCCGAAGCCTCCGGCGTCGACCTGACGCAGCCGCACCCGCTCACGGGCGCGATGCCGCCGCAGATCCTCGGCCACGAGTTCTCCGGCACGGTCGTGGAGCTCGGCGAGGGCGTCGAGGGCCTCGAGATCGGCGACGACGTCGCGGTGTGGCCCGTGTATTACTGCGGGACGTGCGCGGCGTGCCGGCGCGGCATGCCCAACGCGTGCTCGACGATCACGTTCCACGGCATCCAGTCCCACGGCGGCGGGATGGCGGAGTTCACGACGGTCGATGCCGCGAAGGTGCACCGCCTGCCCGAGGGCGTCGACCTCACGATGGGCGCGCTCGTGGAGCCCATGTCGGTCGCCTGGCACGCGGTCACGCACAGCGGCGTGGAGCCGGGCGGATCCGCGCTCGTCCAGGGCGCGGGCCCCATCGGCATCGGCGTATGGTTCGCCCTGCGCGCCCAGGGCGTTGACCGCGTCCTCGTCTCGGAGCCGAGCGCTGAGCGGCGCGCGATCATCGAGCGCCTCGGGGCGACGACGGTCGATCCGGTCTCCGGCGACCTCGCGGCCGCGGTGGCCGAGCTGACGAACGGCGAGGGCGTGGACGCCGCCTTCGACGCGGCCGGCGTCGGCGCGGCGATCTCCGCGGGCGTGGCGAGCCTCGTGCAGGGCGGCCGCCTTGTGGTGGTCGCGCTGCACGAGCGCCCCGTCGACTTCCTCCCGACCGCCCTCGTCATGCGCGAGACCGAGGTGAAGGGCGTCCTCGGCTACACGCAGGACGACTTCGCGGCGGTCATCGACGCGATGGCGGCCGGGAAGTACGACACGACCGGGTGGGTCGAGAAGGTCGGGCTCGACGACGTCGTGGGCGCGATCGCCTCGCTGCGCGGCGGCAGCGGCGCGAAGATCCTCGTCTCCGCGCGCTGACCGCTACCGGCGCAGCCGCGCCCGCACCGCGACGCGGATCCGGCGCGCGAGCTCTTCCGCGAGCTCGCGCGTGCGGATCTGCGCCGTCGCGGCGCGCACGGATCCCTCGCCCGTCGCGCCGGCCTCGGGCGCGCGGAAATCCCACCCCCGGCCCGCGGTCGACGAAACGGCCCCCGCCGCCACCGCCTCGGCGACGGCGGCGGGGATCGACTCCGGCCGGAGCAGCTCGGCCGAGGGGACGGGTGCCGCGAGCTGGTCGACGTCGCCGACGACGCGGACGCCCGCGGCGCGGATGCGCTCGGCCTGATCCCACGCGATCTGCTGGGAGCGCTCGACCGCCCAGGCGGGCGGCAGGATCCGCGTTTCGCTCGGCCCGGGGGAGTGGGCGTGGAGGAGGCGGGCGACGGATCCGTGCCGCAGTGCGCGCGCGTAGTCGCGCCAGGGGAGGCCACCCCCGGCCTCGATCGCGGCGTTGACGCGCAGCACGAGGTCGGCCTCCTCCCACGAGAAGCTGCGGTTCTGGGCGAAGTCGTCCGGCTCGGCGTCGAGGGCGCCGCGGGACAAGCCGAGCATGTCCTCGAAGGTCTCGGGAACGCGCGCGCGATCGTCGCCGTCGAGCACGATCGCCGTCACGCGATCCGCCCCGACGACCGCGGCCCAGCGGTCGATGACGCCGGCGACGTTCGTGCGGCGCCGGAAGCTCGGCGTGACGCCCTCGACCCCCGTCGGCCCGTCGAGGACGGCCCGGAGCCACGCGTCGAACGGCATCGCGAGGCCCGACTTCAGGTACTGCTGCCAGGAGGACGCCAGCAGGGAGGCCGTGCCGCGCAGGGTGACGACCACGTGGACGGGCCCGCCGAGGTCCTCGACGAGCTCGGATATCCGGCTCGCGTTCGCCGTCGCGCAGAACTCGTGGTCGAGCCACACGCGGTCCCCGCTGGCGCCCCGGATCTCCCGCGCGAGCGCGTCCCAGTGCCGGCGGTCCGGCACGGCGGATCCCTCCCCCCAGCCCCACACGACGCCGAGCTTTGCGAGAAGCCCGGCGCGGTGGTTGATGTCGTCGCCCGGGTAGAGCACGCCCTCGGCCCGGAGCGCGGCGCGGCGCCGGGCCGCCGTCGTCTGCAGCGCGGTCGTGCCGGTCTTCGGCATCCCGATGTGCACGAGGCGCGCGCCGGGGGCTATCGGGTCGTGGCGCGTGCCGGGGGTCGTGCGCATCGGCGGATCCGTTCGTCGGGCGGTCGGTGGAGCCCAGGATAGGCGCGCGCGGCTATGCCCGGCGTGTGCGCTCCGCCTGGGAACAGCCCGCGAAAGGCGGCCCGCGGACCCGCTCGCGGCGCCCGGCGCCGATGCCGCCGGGAGAATCGTTCCATGGCGAAACGGCGCGGACTCGTTCTCGCGGCCGGGGCGGTCGCGCTCCTCGGCGGCGTGGGCGCGCTCGGCGCGCTGGCGGTGTGGGGGCTCGTCGCGCTCGTCGCGCCGGGCCCGGTCGAGGTGCGCCCCGCGGGCGGCACGGGAGCGGAGCGGCCCGCCTTCGCACGCCCCGCCGAGGCGGGGGACGAGGCGTGGGTGGCGGAGGCCGCGCGTGCCACGGGGATGCCGGAACGCGCGCTCGCCGCCTACGCCGACGCCGACAGGTGGGCCCGCCGCGAGCTCGGCTGCGCGGTCGGGTGGAACACGCTGGCGGGGATCGGGTGGGTCGAGAGCCATCACGGCACGCTGCAGGGCGGCGCGATCGACGCGGACGGCGTCGCCCGCCCGCACATCCGCGGCATCCCGCTCGACGGGACGAACGAGACCCTGGCGATTCCGGACACCGACGGCGGGGCGCTCGACGGGGACACCGAGTGGGACCGCGCGGTGGGGCCGCTGCAGTTCATCCCTGAGACCTGGCGCATCTGGGCGTCGGCGGGGGCGGATCCGCACAACATCGACGACGCGGCACGAACCGCCGCGCGCTATCTCTGCCGCCTCGACGGGACCCTCGACACGGAGGAGGCGTGGATCCGCGCCGTGCGCTCGTACAACGACACGCTGGACTACCAGCAGCGCGTCGCCGCGGCCGCCTCCCGCTACGCGGACGCGGCGTAGCGGGAGGAGCGGCCCGGGTGGGTTACAGCGTGGCCGTGTCGATCACGAAGCGGTAGCGGACGTCGCCCGCGATGACCCGCTCGTACGCGTCGTTGATCGCGTCCGCGCTGATGACCTCGACCTCGGGGGCGATGCCCTGCTCCGCGCAGAAGTCGAGCATGTCCTGCGTCTCGCGGATGGATCCGATGTTGGATCCGGCGAAGGAGCGCCCGCCCATGATGAGCGAGAACACCTGGATCGGCAGGGCCTCGGGCGGGGCGCCGACGTTGACGAGCGTGCCCTTCGGGCGCAGCGTCGCGAGGTAGGCGTTCATGTCGAGCGCCGCGCTCACGGTGTTGATGATGAGGTCGAACGTGCCGGCCAGCCCGGCGAGCGCGCCCTCCTCGCCCGTCGCGACGTGCTGCGACGCCCCGAAGGCGAGGGCGTCCTCGCGCTTCGCGTCGGTGCGCGAGAGCACCGTGACGTCGGCGCCCATCGCGACGGCGATCTTCACGGCCATGTGGCCGAGTCCGCCCATGCCGACGACGGCGACCTTCTTCTCCGGGCCGGCGCCCCAGCGGGCGAGCGGCGAGTAGGTCGTGATGCCGGCGCAGAGGAGGGGAGCCGCGGCCTCGTAGGGGATCGACTCGGGGACCTTCAGGACGAAGTGCTCGTCGACGACGACGTGCGTCGAGTAGCCGCCCTGCGTGATCGTGCCGTCGCGGTCGACGGATCCGTAGGTCTGCGTGTTGCCCTTCTCGCAGTTGTGCTCGTCGCCCGCGAGGCACTGGGCGCACTCGCCGCACGAGTTCACCATGCAGCCGACGCCGACGCGGTCGCCCACGGCGTGCGCGGTGACCTCGGAACCGACCTCGACGACCTCGCCGACGATCTCGTGGCCGACGACCTGCGGGAAGGAGATCGGGCCCCACTCCTCGCGGATCGTGTGAATGTCGCTGTGGCAGATGCCGGCGTAGCGGATCGCGATGAGCACGTCGCGCGGGCCGACGTCGCGGCGCTCGATCGTGAGGGGCTCGAGGGGGGAGGTGGCGCTGTTCGCGCCGTATGCAGTGACAGTGAGCATGGGGTCTCTCCGGTCGTCGCGATAAAGGGCGGGGATTCCCGCCCGCACATAGCGTGCCACGGCGACGCGCACGCGGGGCTCGCGACAGGGGGTTCCGCGGCACCCCCCTGTCGGGCACCGGCGCCCGGGGCACGATAACGTCAGCTCATGCACGAGACCTCCCTCCTGGTCGAGAACCTTCTGTCCATGTGGTGGATCGGTCTCGCGGCCTTCCTCGGTCCCGTCCTGGCGATCGCGACGCGGCGCGTGATCCCGGACGTCGTCTGGCTCCTCGCCTTCGGCGTCCTCATCGGCCCCCACGCGCTGGGGCTCGCCGTGGAGACCGAGTCGGTCGAGTTCCTGCGGGAGCTCGGCATGGGCTTCCTGTTCCTTTTGGCCGGCTTCGAGGTGGACACGTCGGAGATGCGCGGCAGGCAGGGGCGGCGCGCCGCCGTCACGTGGATCGTGTGCGCGATCCTCGGAACCGCCGCGGGCCTCGTGCTCGTCTCCGGCGACGTCGAGGTGGCAATTGTCCTCGGCATCGCCTCGACCTCGACCGCGCTCGGGACGCTGCTGCCCATCCTCAAGGACGCGGGCGCGATGGGCTCGCCGCTCGGTCGCGCGACGATGGTGCACGGCGCCTTCGGCGAGCTCCTGCCGATCGTCGCGATGTCGCTCCTGCTCTCGACGCGCGGCACCTGGCAGGCCGCCGCGGTGCTCGTCGGGTTCGCGCTCGCCGCGGTGGTGACCGTCGCGATCCCGCGTCGGCTGTTTCGGCGGATCCCCCTCCTCGCCCGGGCGTTCGGGGCGGCTGCCGACTCGACAATGCAGACGACCCTGCGCCTGACGGTGTGGATCCTGCTGTCCCTCATGCTCCTTACCGCCGTCCTCGACCTCGACGTCGCGCTCGGCGCCTTCTCGGCGGGGCTGCTGGCGAACCAGGCGCTGTCGGCGGTCGGCCCCGACCACGCGCACGACATTGCGCGCAAGGTCGAGATCGTGGGCTTCAGCGTGCTCATCCCCGTGTTCTTCGTCACGAGCGGCATGGGGATCGACCTCGGCGCGGTGCTCGCCGCCTGGCCGATGCTCCTCGCCTTCGTCGCGATCATCGCGCTCGTGCGCGGGCTGCCCGTTTTCCTCCGCGAGACCTGGTCAGACACGGGGTCCGGCATCACCGGGTGGCGGCAGCGCGCCGCGCTCGGGCTCTACGCGTCGACGGGCCTGCCGATCATCGTCGCCGTGACCCAGATCGCCGCGCAGGAGGGGCTGATCTCGGACACGGCCGCCGCCGTCATGGTCACGGGCGGCGCCGTCACGGTGCTCGTGTTCCCGCTCGTCGCGTCGCGGCTCGCGCGCACCCCGTAGCCCCTCAGGCGAACGCGGGCGCCGCGAGCTCGACCACCTGCGCGCCGGCTCCCCACAGGGCGTAGGCCGCGAGGCCCGTGGTGAGCAGCCACTCGCGCCAGGAGCCGGCGTTCCCGAGGAGGGGGAGGGCGAAGGATCCGCGGCGCGGCCACAGCCGCGAGATCAGGAGCGTGCGGCGGAACGCGACGGGCCGGCGCAGCATGAGCGGCCACAGCCACGGCACCCCGCCCGTCGTCAGCGTGTCGCCGACGAGGTGCGCGAGGTACCCGACGCCGACGCACGCCGCGAACCAGCCGAACTCGTCCGGGAAGAACCACATCAGCCCGCCGGCGGCGGCGATGCCCACGAGCCAGGCCGCGAACCAGACCCGAGCGAGGCGGAGGCACTTCGTTCCGATCGCGATCGACGCCGCGGCCCCGATCGCCGGGCCGACCGCGAGCTCGACGCCGAGCGCCGCCGGGGTCCACGTGAGCAAGGACAGGGCGATCGCGGCGCAGGTCGCGGCCAGGAGCGCGACGAGCGAGTGCATGCCCGCGCGGTGGCCGCCCGTGGCGGTGCCGACCGTGCCCGCGAGGACGCGGCCCCCGGGGAGGCCGGCCGCGATCGTCGACGACGGGTGGTCGATGTCCGGCAGCAGGGCGGCGCCCGCGCACACGGCCGCGCCCGCGAGCACGCCCACGGGATCGAGCGGCGCCCAGCCGAGGCCGGGCGCGGTCGTCGTCACGGCGATCCAGGCGGCCGCGCCCGAGATCGCGTGGCCGTAGCCCATCACGCGAACTGCACCGGGGAGAACCGGCCGGGCGTGGGGAACTCGGCGTAGCGGAAGTCGGCGCGATCAGGCCACACGCGGGCGACGCACGCGAGGGTCGACAGCGTGGGGACGCCGTGCGGGCGGTTGTCCCGGACGATCGCGCGGTCGTCGCCGGGGTCGAGCAGGGCGGTCTCCGCGAGCACGTCCAGCCACGGGGCGTACCAGGCGTCGCCGTCCGCGGTGTCGGCGTCGGCGAACGCCCCCAGCCACGCCGCGATGCGCGCGCTGCGCGGGTCGTCGAGGTCGTCGTGCGCGACCATGTGCGTTCCGGGCGCGGCGACCGCCTCCCGCGCGCGCACGCCGTCCCAGGAGCGCACGCTCGCGGATCCGTCAGCCACCGTCACGAGGTTGAAGCCGCGCATCCGGGAGCGGTCGCGCAGGGGGTGACCCGCCACGGCGTCGAGGGCCACGGATCCGCGCGACGCGATGTGCTCGGGGGAGACGGGCGGGTCGCCCGCGCGGTTCAGCAGGACCGCGACGCGGCCGGCGTCCGGCCGCGCGGCGAGCCACGCGCCTCCCGCCCTGCGGTCCTTCACACCCACGACCGCGGGCAGCTCGGGCCACGACGCGCCGAGCCGGTCCCAGGGGCGGGCCGGATCCTCGTCCCGCACTGCGAGCAGGTCGATGGGGGCGCCCGGATCGGCGGAGACGCGGAAGACGACGGTGCACATGGGATCGGCTCCTGGGTGGGGCGACGAGGGGACGTTGCGATTCTCGCCGCCCGCGCGCGGGAGTGTGCTGAGAGGATGGGGGCATGTTCGTCGTCGTCGGGGTCACGGGCGGGATCGCCGCGTACAAGTCGGTGCAGCTGGTGCGGCTGCTCGTGAAGGACGGGCACGAGGTGCACGTCGTGCCGACCGAGGCCGCGCTGCGCTTCGTGGGCGCGCCGACGTGGGAGGCCATCAGCCGCCACCCCGTGACGACGAGCGTGCACGAGGACGTCGCCCAGGTGCGCCACGTCGCGCTCGGCCAGCGGGCCGATCTGGTCGTCGTGGCTCCCGCCACGGCGCACACGATCGCGCGCATGGCCGCCGGCCTCGCGGACGATCTCCTCGGCACGACGCTGCTCGCGACGAGCGCCCCCGTCGTGATCGCGCCGGCCATGCACACCGAGATGTGGCAGCACCCCGCGACGCAGGCGAACGTCGACACCCTGACCTCGCGCGGGATCCACATGGTGGGGCCCGTGTCGGGTGAGCTGACGGGCGGTGACAGCGGGCCGGGGCGCATGGCCGAGCCGGAGGACATCCACGCGGTCGCGGTCCGGGAGCTATCCGGCGGATCCGCCGGCGCCGGCGGGCAGGAGTGGTTCGTCGCCGCGGGCGGCACGCGCGAGCCGCTCGACCCCGTGCGCTTCCTCGGCAACCGCTCGAGCGGGCGCCAGGGCATCGAGGTGGCCCGCGCCGCCGCGCGGCGGGGCGCATCGGTCACGCTCGTGGCCGCGAACGTCGGGGCCGAGGTGCTCGCGCGCGTGACCGGAGAGGCGCGGATCCGCGTCGTCCAGGTATCGACGACCGACGAGCTGCAGCGCGCCGCCGACGAGCACGCGCCGCGCGCGGACGTCGTCGTGATGGCCGCCGCCGTCGCCGATTACCGGCCCGTCGAGGTCGCGGACGCGAAGCTCACGAAGGAGACGGCCGACGGCATCCTCCGCCTCGAGCTCGTCGAGACGCCCGACATCCTCGCGGGCCTTGCGGCGGACCGCCGGCCGGGCCAGACGATCGTGGGCTTCGCGGCCGAGACCCCGCGGGCGGGGGAGAGCCTTCTCGACCGCGCCGCCGCGAAGCTCGACCGCAAGGGCGCCGATTTGCTCGCGGCGAACGAGGTCGGCTGGACGCGCGGCTTCGAGCGGGACGACAACCACCTTCTCGTCGTCGGCGCGGGCGCCACCGTCGTCGCCGACGTGGACGGGACCAAGCGCGAGACCGCCGACGCCCTCGTCGCGGCGATCCTCGCGCACCGCGCGGGCTGAGGCGCGCCGGGAGGGTGCGTTTGCGCGACCTGGGCGGATCCGGCCGCGCTCGGGTCGCGCATATGCACGTTCGTGGCGCCGGGAGGGTGCGTTCGCGCGACCTGGAGGGATTCGCCCGGGTTCGGATCGCGCGTATGCACGTTCGTGAGCTCTCGGAGGGCGCATATGAGCGATCCGGCCGCCCCGTGCCACCCTCGGATCGCGCGTATGCACCTTGGCGGGCCCCAGGAGGGTGGGATTGCGCGACCTGGGCGGATCCGTCGGCGTGCGCGTCGCCCATGTGCGCGTTGACGAGGCCAGGGCGTGCATAGGCTCGTGGCTCCCGCGCACAGGAAACACATTGGAAAACTGACAGGACCGGCGAGGAAACCTGTCGCTGACAGAGTGCGAGCATCCCGATCCGCGCGCGGCATGCCCGCGCCCGCGGATCTCGCCTGCTCGAAGGGAACCCTCCTCGCGTGTCCATACCCCTGCTCGTGCCCCGTGGCCGCCTCGCGCCCGCTCTGGCCATCGGCGCGCTCGTCGCCGGATCCGTCGCGGTGGCGCCCGCCGCGTACGCGGCCGCCCCTGAGGTCACCGGCCTCGCCGTCGCGGCCGTGTCCTCCGCCGAGATCGGCGAGGAGATCGCCGTCGACGTGACCGGCGACGCCACCGACCTGTTCGCCTATGAGATCACGGTCGATTTCGATCCCGCGCTGCTCGACTACGTCGGCGCGGCCTGGCCCGACGGCGGCGTCGGGGTCGTCGATGAGGCGGCCGGCGAGGTGACCGTCAGCTACACCCGCCTGGGCACCTCGCCCGGGCTCGAGGGGGAGGGGCTGACGCTCGCGAGCCTGCAGTTCGAGACCCTGGCCGCCGGTGACGCCGCCGTGACCGTCTCCGGTGCCACGGCCGTGAGCTCGACGACCGAGACTGTCGCGCTCGACGCAGGCGCGAGCGCCCGCATCGCGATCGCGGCCGAGGTCCCGCCGACCGTGGAGCCGGATCCTGAGGACGACGTCGTGGCGTCCCCGACGCCGACCGCGGCCCCCGCAGGGTCGGGGTCCGACGACGACGGCGCCGCGAGCGCCGGCGACGAGGCCGCCGCGTCCGACGACCTTCTCGCGACGGGCGGCGACAGCGGCGCGTGGATCCTCGCCGCCGGCCTCGGCGTCGCCATCCTCGCGCTCGGCGCCACGCTGCTCGTTCGCCGACGGGCGGTGCAGCGATGACCGCCGACCGCCGCACGATGCGTTCTTCGACCCCCAGGAGCCTCCACATGGGATCCCGTACCCGACGCGCCACGGCGATTGCCGCCGCCGGCCTGACCACGGTCGCCACGCTGGGAGCCTTCCCCGCCGCCGCGGCGGCCGAGCCCGCCGCCGAGGCTGCCATCCTCGCGCCGTACTACACGGAGCTCGACGTGACCGGCGATCGTCAGGTCACCGCGGACGACGTGCGCCTGGTCGCGGAGTCCCTCGGCCAGGAGCCGGGCGATGCTGGCTGGATTCCCACGGCGGACGTGGACGGCGACGAGGTCCTCACGATCACGGACGTCGCCGCGGTGTCGCAGCGCATGATCTACGACGATGGTCCCTTCGAGCTGCTCGAGGCGTCGGTCGTTGACATGCAGGCCGCGATGAACGCCGGCGCGACCACCTCGGTCGACATCACGACGCAGTACCTCGACCGCATCGAGGCCTACGACACGGCGCTCATCGAGGAGGGCGGCCGGCCGCTGCACTCGATCATCTCGGTCAACGACGCGGCGCTGGCCGCCGCGGCCGATGCCGACGCGGTCCGCGCGGATCAGGGCATGACGAGCATGCTGCTCGGCGTTCCCGTCGCCATGAAGGACAACTACGACACCGCCGACATGCCGACGACCGCCGGGTGCGGCTGCTGGAACGATAACCAGACGGCGACCGACGCGTTCATGGTCTCGGGGCTGCGCGCGGACGGCGCCGTGATCGTCGCCAAGGCGAGCCTCGACGAGTTCGCGTACGGCTTCGCGTCGGAGTTCTCCGCCTTCCAGGAGGTCGGCGACTCCGTTCTCGTGGCGAGCCCCTACAACACGAACCAGACCGCGGGCGGATCCTCGGGCGGCACGGGCGCGGCGATCGCCGCGAACCTCGCCGGCATCGGGTTCGGCACCGACACGGGTGGATCCATCCGTGTGCCGTCGTCCTACAACCAGCTCGTCGGGATCCGCCCGACCGTCGGCCTCGCGAGTCGCGACGGGATCGTCCCGCTGGCGCTCTCGCAGGACACGGGCGGGCCCATGGCCCGCAGCGTCCTCGACGCGGCCGTCGCGCTCGACGCGGTGGTCGGCATCGACGAGGCGGACCCCGCGACCGCGGCGCAGGAGGGCCTCGTCCCGGAGTCCTACACGGAGTTTCTCGACGAGGACGCGCTCGCCGGCGCGCGCATCGGCTACATCGGCTCGATGTTCGACACGACGAGCCAATGGAGCCCGACGCCGAACGCGACCGTCGAGCGCGTCTGGACCGACGCGCAGGCCACGATCGAGGGCCTCGGCGGCGAGGTCGTGCCGATCGACGAGCCCGAGTGGTTCGCCGGCCTCCTCGCCGAGGGCAGCGGCTCCACCAACGAGTTCCGCCACGACCTCGACATCTACATCGAGAACCACCTGTCCGAGGACGTGGCGGCGCGCTCGCTCGACGCCATCATCGACACGGGGCACTTCGTCGTGAGCCGCCAGGGCACGTACGAGACGCGCGCCGCCGTGACCGAGGAGCAGTACGAGGCATGGATGGACAGCCACACCGCCGTGCTCGCCCAGGGCAAGGTCGACGTGCAGGCGCTGCTCGACGAATACGACGTCGACGCGCTCGTGTACCCCAGCGGATCCACGTATGGCACTATCGGGCGCAACCTGCGCCTCAGCCCGAATACGGGCCTCCCGGCCGTGACGGTGCCGATGGGGGTTTCGATCCCCGAGGACGGTACGACGGCGAACGCCGGCGTGAACCTCGAGTGGCTCGGGCGCGACTTCGACGAGGGCACGCTGCTCGGGCTCACCTACGCGTTCGAGCAGGCGACCGGCGCGCGCACGTCGCCGGAGCTCTACGGGGCGCTGGCCGGCTGAGCGTCGCTCGGCCGAGGGGCCGGAGGGATCCGCGGATCCCCCCGGCCCCTCGCCGTGGGGGCGTGTGCGATTGCGCGATCCGGAGGGATCCGCCCGCGTTCGTGTCGCGCGTATGCACGTTCGTGGGCTCCCGGACGGTGCGTTTGCGCGACCTGGCCGCGCCGGCCCGCGTTCGGATCGCGCATATGCACGTTCCGGGGCGACTGGAGGGTGCGTTTGCGCGACCTGGGTGCGCCGGCCTGCGTTCTGATCGCGCGTACGCATGTTCGTGAGGTGCCGGACCGTGCATATGAGCGATCCGGCCACCTCGGCCCACGCTTGGATTGCCCATTTGCACGTTCCGGGGCGACCGGAAGGTGCGTTTGAGCGACCTGGGCGGATCCGGCCGCGCTCAGATCGCGCGTTTGCACGTCGGTCCGGCCGGGAGGGTGTATATGGGCGATCCGGCCGCGCCGGCCCACACCCGGATCGTCCATCTGCACGTTCCGGGGCGCCGGGAGGGTGCGTTTGTGCGACCTGGGCGGAGCCAGCCGGGTTCGGATCGCGCGTATGCACGTTCCTGGGCACCCGGAGGGTGCGTATGCGCGATCCGGCCGCGCCGGGCCGCGTTCGCATCGCCCATATGCACCCCGCACCCCGCGCGATACCGTGGCCGCATGGGCGAGTGGGCGGCGGATCCGGGTCAGGACGAGGCGCGCCTGCGCGCGGCGACGGGGCGCGGGTGGGACGCGTGGGCCGAGGTCATCGACGCGGGGCCGGGCCCCGGCGCCGGGCACACCGCGATCGCGGCCTGGCTCGTCGGTGAGGGCGTCGACGCGTGGTGGGCACAGGCCGTGACGGTCGGTTACGAGCGGATCCGCGGGCTGCGGCTCCCCGGGCAGATGCCCGACGGCACGTTCACGGTGTCGCGGTCGCGGACGCTCGACGTGGATCCGGAGCGGATCCGCGCGGCGCTCCTCGACGATGCGCGGCGGAGTGCCCTCCTCGGCGAGGTCGAGACGACCCTGCGATCGCGCCCGACCGCGAAGAGCCTGCGGTTCGCGGCCGTCCGCGCCGGCGAGGACCTCGGCGTCGTCGCCTTCGCGGCGGACCGGGCCGGGGAGCGGACCCGCCTGACCGTGACCCACGAAAAGCTGCTGGCCGAGGGGGTCGAGCCCTGGAAGGCGCACTGGGCCGCGTGGCTGCGCGCGGCCGACTTTTCCTGACGCCCGCGCGTCAGCGCGCGAGCCGGCGGTCGATCCGCTCGGCCGCGAGCACGTGGTCCAGGATCATCACGGCCGCCCCGCGCACGCCGCCGGCGGCGCCCGCGACGGACGGCTCGATCGCGAGGTGCTGCGTCGCGAGCGGGATGGATCGGCGGTAGACGACCTCACGGATCCCGGCGATGAGGTGGTCCGACGCGCGACCCAGGCTGCCGCCCACGACCACGAGGGACGGCCCGAGGAGGTTGACGACGATCGCGACGGCCTCGCCGACGATGCGGCCCGCGTCGCGCGCGAGCTCGACCGCGGTGCGGTCGCCCGCCGCGACGAGCCGGATGGCGTCGGCGCTCGTCTCGGCCTTCACGCCCCGCTCGCGGAGCGCCCGGGCGAGGGCGGCGCCGCTGGCGACGTCTTCGAGCTCGCGGTCCTCGCCGGCGCGCGTCAGGGCCGTGTCGGGGAGCTGAACGTGGATGTGCCCGAGGTCCCCGGCGGATCCGAGCGCCCCGCGCTGGAGCGCGCCGCCCGCGATGATGCCCGCGCCGATGCCCGTGGCGACCTTGACGTACACGAGATCCGCCGTGTCGCTCGCCCGCGCCACCTGCTCGCCGAGGGCGAGGAGGTTCACGTCGTTGTCGACGAGCACCATGTCGGCTGTGAGCGCGTCCTCGCTCCACCGCTGGGCGACGTCGCCGGGAATGTCGTGCTGGTCCCAGCCGGGCATGATGGGCGGATTGACGGGGCGCCCCGTGGAGTGCGCGACCGGGCCGGGGATCCCGATGCCCGCCCCCCACACGTCGCCCACGCCGTACGGAGTCTCCGCGAGGAGCCCGCGCGCCGCGTCGAGCGCGCGCCCGAGGCAGGCGGCGGGGCCGGCCGCGATGTCGATGTCGAGCGCGCGGGTCGCGAGCGGCTCGCCCGCGAGGTCGCACACGGCGACCGACGCGTGGCGCGCGCCGAGGTCGATCGCGAGGACCGCGCCCGCCTCGCGGCGAAAGCGCAGGGTGCGCGGCGGCCGGCCTCCCGTCGAGGTCGCGGCAGCGCCGGGGGCGAGGAGCCCGTCGGCGACGAGCGCGTCGATCCGCGCCGAGGCCGCGGCGCGCCCCAGGCCGGTCGACCGCGCGACCTCCGCGCGCGTGCGCGGCGCGGCGTCGCGGAAGCGCTGAAAGAGCTCCCCCGGTGTCACGGGGAGCGGGCCCGTCGGGGCGTCGTCGTCGGCGTCGGTCATGCGGTCCTCCGCCTGCATCCTATGTTCTCGCGGCGGGCAGCACACTTGAGCGTCAACAAATAAAACTTTTGCTTGTGTGTCGACAGAACCGCTGTTAGCGTCCCTCTGTCGGCATCAACGAGGGCGCCGGCAGGGGACCAGGAACGAGGACCTTATGACGCGCGACGTGGCGCTCCAGCTGTATTCCGTTCGCAACGCGATGTCCCAGGACATCGATCGCACGCTCGAGCGCGTCGCCGAGATCGGCTTCCGCTTCGTCGAGCTCTACAACTTCGCCGAATGGCACGCTCCGCTCCGGGCGGGCCTCGCCGCCCACGGCCTCGCGTCGCCCACCGCGCACGCGCGGCTCGTCGAGGGCGACAACGCCGAGGAGCTCATCGATCTCGCCGCCGAGCTCGGCGTCCGGACCCTCATCGACCCCATGGTTCCGGCGGAGCGCTGGGCGACCGCCTCCGACATCGCCCGCACGGCGGACCGGCTCGCCGACCTCAGCGACATCGCGCGCGAGCGCGGGATGCGCATCGGCTACCACAACCACTGGTGGGAGACCGAGTCGCACATCGACGGCGCGACGGCCCTCGAGGCGCTCGCCGACCGCCTCCCCGAGGAGGTCCTCCTCGAGGTCGACGTCTACTGGGCCATCGTCGGCGGCGAGACCGACGCCGCGGGCCTGCTGCGCCGCCTCGGCGACCGCGTGCGGTTCCTGCACGTGAAGGACGCGCCGGAGGTGAACGGATCCCTCAGCACGGATCGCGAGGACCAGCTTCCCGTGGGCGAGGGATCCATCGAGTGGGGCGGCGTGATCGACGCGGCACCCGCCGCCGAGCTCCTCGTCGTCGAGTTCGACGAGTTCCGCGGCGACATCTTCGACGGCATCACGCGCGGCCTGGCCGGCGCGCGCCCGCTCGCGGGCTGACGCCGTCCCCGCGGGCCGCCCGTCGCGGCCCGCCCCCCCCCGACCATCCGCAATGACGCGAATGACACAAGGAGAACACAGCATGAAGCGCACAATGAGGTTCGCAGGCACGACGGCCGCCATCGGCGCGACCGCCCTCGTGCTGTCCGGCTGCAGCGGGCAGGCAGACGGCGGCGGCGACTCGATCACGTGGTGGGCGACGCAGGAGGCGTCGTCGATCTCGGCGACGGAGGACGTCTACCAGCCGGCGATCGACGCCTTCGAGGAGGAGACGGGGATCTCCGTCGAGATGGAGGTCGTCCCGTGGACGGACCTCTACAACAAGATCCTCACCGCGGTCAGCTCGGGCACCGGCCCCGACGTCCTGAGCATCGGCACGACCTGGGTCGCGTCGCTGCACGACACCGGCGCGCTCGCCGAGGTCGACGGCGAGAACCTCGAGTGGATGGGCGGCAGCGACCGCTTCGTGCCCGCGGTCTGGGACGCGGCGCAGGTGCCCGGCGAGACGCACACGGCGGTGCCGCTGCACTCGACCCTGTACTCGCTCTACTACAACGTCCCGATCTTCGAGGAGGCCGGCGCGACGCCGCCCGCGACGTGGGACGAGTTCGTCTCGCTCGCCGAGGAGCTCACCGTCGACACAGACGGCGACGGCTCGACCGACCAGTACGGCTTCACCTTCCCGACGGGCGCGGCCACCGGCAACGCCCATCTCTCGTTTATCTTCGGCGCGCAGAACGGCGGATCCTTCGTCGACGACGCGGGCGAGGTCACGATCGACAGCCCCGAGATGACCGAGGCCGTCGAGGCCGTCGTCGGGCTCATGAGCGACCAGGAGGTGATGCCGCCGAACGACGCCGAGTTCGACCAGAACGCCGACAGCGTCGACCAGCTCATCAACGGCCGCGCCGCGATGGCGTTCCAGCAGAACCCCATCGAGCAGTTCGACAACCGCGGCTTCACCGACTGGGGCATCGCCGACATGCCCGTCATGGAGGGCGGCGAGCCCGTCATGTCGATGGTCGCCGGGACCGACATCACCGTGCTCGAGGACTCCCCGAACAAGGAGCAGGCGTTCGACTTCATCGAGTTCCTCACGAGCCCCGAGTGGAACGCGACCACGAGCGCGGGCTTCTCGAAGCTGCCCGTCGTGACCGACGGCTACGAGGAGGCGGTCTACCAGGAGGTCGACCCCGAGCTGCTGGAGGTGCGCCGCAACATCCAGGAGAACCACTCGGAGCCGTTCCCGATGGTGCCGAACATCGGCGAGATCGAGGCGGGCATCGGCAATGCCGTGCGCGAGATGTTCCAGGCCGCGGCGCTCGGCGAGGATCCGGACGTCGCCGGACGCCTCCAGGAAGCGGCGGCGCAGCTGCGCTGAACCGCCTGATCCGGGCCGCCCGCCGGGCGGGCGGCCCGGTCGGCGGGATCGGAGGATCCGCATGACCGATGCCACCACGACCACCGTTCACACCGCGGGGCGCAAGTACCGCGGCGTGCAGGGACGCAAGGACAGGCGCCTCGCCTACGCCCTCATCGTCCCGGCCGCTCTCCTCGAGCTACTCATCCACATCATCCCGATGGTGTTGGGCCTCTACATCGCGTTCATCGAGCTCGACCAGCGGACGCTCCGCAACTGGCTGAGTGCGCCGTTCATCTGGTTCGACAACTTCGCCCGGTCGCTTGAGCCGACGTCGGCCCTCGGATCCCAGTTCTTCGACACCCTCGGGCGCACGGCGCTGTACGTCGTGCTCGTGCTCGCGTTCTCGTGGGCCCTCGCGATGGCGGGTGCCGTCTTCCTGCAGAAGAAGTTCCGCGGCCAGGGGCTGCTGCGCACCCTCTTCCTCGTACCGTACGCGGTCCCGCTCTACGTGGGCTGCATCGCGTGGGCGTTCATGTTCAACCAGCGCGACGGGGTCGTCAATCAGCTGATCTTCGACGTCTTCGGGGCGAGCGGGGACCGGACCTTCTGGCTCATCGGCGACAACGCGTTCTTCGTGCTCGTCATCGTGAGCGTGTGGTCCTATTGGCCGTTCGCCTTCCTTATGCTCATGGCCGCGCTCCAGAACGTGCCCGACGAGGTGTACGAGGCGGCGTCGATCGACGGCGCGGGTCCGTGGAAGCAGTTCGTCAGCATCACGCTGCCGATGATCCGCCCGGCGAACGCGGCGCTCCTGCTCATGCTCGGCCTGTGGATGTTCAACCAGTTCAACATCCCCTACGTCCTGTTCGGCCCGTCGTCGCCGGATCCGGCCCTGCTCGTGTCGCCGCTGATCTACCAGAACTCCTTCCAGAACTGGGACTTCGGCGCCGGCGCCGCCATGAGCGCCCTGCTGCTCCTGGCGCTGCTCGTGGTGTCGATCTTCTACATCCGACTCGTCTTCCCGAAGGGAACGGACTCGAACGATGCGTGAGACACGCGGTTTTCAGATCACCCGGGTCGTCGTCCTGACGTTCCTGTCCCTGTTCGTCCTCGTGCCCCTGTGGGTCATGGTGTCGACGTCGCTGAAGCCCCTGGAGGACGTGCGCACGCTCTGGCCGAGCTCGCTCACGATCCAGCCGTACATCGACATGTGGTCGACGGTCCCGCTCGCGGACTACTTCGTGAACTCGATCATCGTCACGACCACGGCGACCGTCTTCTCGGTCACGGTGTCGCTGTTCGCCTCGTACGCCCTTGCGCGGTTCACCTTCCGCGGGAAGCGGCAGTTCAGCCTCGTGATCCTGTCGACGCAGATGTTCCCCGGGATCCTGTTCCTCCTGCCGCTGTTCCTCATCTTCACGCAGATCCAGCGGACGATCGGGCTGCAGCTCAACGGCAGCTATCTCGGCCTCATCATCACCTACATGACCTTCACGCTGCCGTTCTCGATCTGGATGCTCACGGGCTATTTCCAGGCGATCCCGGGGGCGCTCGAGGAGGCGGCGATGATCGACGGCACGGGGCGCATGGGCGCGCTCTTCCGCGTCGTCATCCCCGTCGCCCGTCCCGGCATCATCGCGGTCGCGGTGTATTCCTTCATCACGGCGTGGAGTGAGGTCCTGTTCGCCTCGGTGCTCACGAGCAACGAGACGCGCACCCTCGCGATCGGCCTGCAGGCGTACTCAAGCGAGGCCGACGTGCTCTGGAACGAGCTCATGGCCGCGTCCGTGACCGTCTCCCTCCCGGTCGTGTTGGCCTTCATGTTCGTCCAGCGATACCTCGTCGCCGGCCTCTCCGCCGGCGCCGTCAAATAACCCCAGGAGCTCTCGTGGCACACCAGAACCCCCTCGGCGTCGGATTCATTGGCGTCGGCATGATCAGCGACACCTATCTCGAGCACCTCGCGACGTTCCCGGGCGTGCGCGTCGTCATCCTCGGCGATCTCGACACCGAGCGGGCGCGGTCGCAGGCCGCCAAGCACGGGATCGCGGCGCACGGATCGCCCGATGACGTGCTTGCCCACCCCGGCGTGGACCTCGTCGTGAACCTCACGATTCCCGCCGTGCACGCCGACGTCTCGCTCGCCGCGATCGAGGCCGGCAAGCACGTGTGGAGCGAGAAGCCGATCGCGACCGACCTCGCCTCGGCGCGGGCCGTGCTCGAGGCCGCCGACCGCAAGGGGCTCCGCGTTGGCATCGCGCCGGACACGGTGCTCGGCAACGGCGTGCAGACCGCGCTGCGGGCAATCGAGCGCGGCGACATCGGGGATCCGCTGTTCGCCACGACGGCCATGCAGTGGGCGGGGCCGGACTGGTTCCACCCCGGTCCCGAGTTCCTGTTCGCGCCCGGCGCGGGACCCGTGCTCGACATGGGGCCGTACTACGTCACGACCCTCGCGAGCGCCTTCGGATCCGTTGCCTCGGCGTACGCGACCGCGCAGACGGGCCAGGCGAACCGCACGAAGAAGGTCGGCGATCGCGCGGGGGAGGAGTTCCCCGTGCTCGTGCCGACGACCGTCCAGGCGACCCTCACCTTCGAGGCGGGCGGATCCGCCCAGCAGCTCTACAGCTGGGACTCGCCGATCCGGCGCATGGGCTTCGTGGAGCTCGTCGGGACCGAGGGGGCGCTCCGGATCCCGGATCCGAACTTCTTCACGGGGGCGGTGCGGCTCGCTCAGACCACGGCCGAGACCGCGCGCGAGGGCACCCCGTGGCGGGACCTCCCGGTGGAGGGCGTTCAGGGCGGCCGCGGGCTCGGCATCGCCGACATGGCCGAGGCGATCCGCGAGGACCGCCCCCACCGCGCGTCGGGCGAGATGGGACTGCACGTGCTCGAGACGCTGCTCGCGATCGAGGAGTCGACGCGGTCCGGCGCGATCGAGCGCGTCGCCTCCCGCGTGGCGCGGCCCGCGACCGTGCCCGTCGGGTGGGACCCGACGGGCGCCGCGTAGGCCGGTCCCGCCCGAGCGGCGGACCCCTTATGCTGGCAATTAATAAACTTTTGTTTATCGTTGTGCAAAAGTGGGTCGCGCCGAAAGGGCGCGACCGCCGGCGCACGCAGGTGAAGGGATGTACCCCATGAATGCGCACATCATGCGGGCCACGACCGCTCGAACGGCGCGCTCGTGAGCGCGCCGGAGCTGGGCGCGGCGTTCATCGGCGCGGGGATGATGGGGCGCGCGCACACATCCGCCGCTCGCCAGATCGGCGCCGACCTCGTCGCCGTGGTCGCCTCGACGCCCGAGAGCTCGGCCCGCGCCGCGCGCGACCTTGGCGTCCGCGAGGGCGCCGCGTCGCTCGACGACGTGCTGGGCCGGCACGACGTCGACGTCGTGCACGTGCTGAGCCCCAACGCGCTCCACGGCGCCCAGGCGAGCGAGGTCATCGCCGCCGGGCGCCACGTGATCTGCGAGAAGCCGCTCGCGACGACGGCGGGCGAGGCGCGGGCCCTCGCCGACGCCGCGCGCGCGGCGGGCGTCGTCGGCGCCGTGCCGTTCGTGTATCGCTATCACCCGATGATGCGGGAGGCGCGGGCGCGGATCGCCGCCGGCGGATCCGCCGTGGTCTCCGTCGACGCGCACTACCTGCAGGACTGGCTGCTCTCGCCCGACGACGACAACTGGCGCGCGTCGAGCGAGGCGGGCGGCGCCTCCCGTGCGTTCGCGGACATCGGCTCGCACCTGTTCGACGCGATCGAATTCATGACGGGCCAGCGCGTAGCGCGGATCCAGGCGCTCACGTCGCGCGTGTACGACGAGCGCGGAGGGCGCCCCGTCGCGAACGAGGACATCGCCGCGGTGCTCTTCCAGCTCGACGGCGGCGCCCCGGGAACGGCGCTCGTGTCGCAGGTCGCGGCGGGCCGGAAGAACGGGCTCGTCGTCGAGGTGCACGCGCGCGAGGAGGCGTACCGGTTCGAGCAGGAGGACCCTGGGCGCCTGTGGCTGGGCCGCCGCGAGGGCTCCGTGCTCCTCGAGCGCGACCCGGCGGTGCTCTCGCCGGACGCGGCGCGGCTCTCGCTCGTGCCGTCCGGGCACCCGATGGGGTACCAGGAGGCGTTCACGGCGTTCGTGCGCGATGCGTACGACGCCATCCGCGGCGGCGCGCCCGAGGGGCTGCCGACGTTCGAGGACGGCGCGCGCGCGGCCCAGCTCACGGAGGCCGTGCTCGCGTCGGCCGCCTCGGGCCGGTGGGTCGACACCCCCGCGGGCCGCGCGTAAGACTCTCACCGACGATCAAAGGAGACGACGATGGTGGATCAGGGACGGCTACCGGTCACCCTCTTCACGGGACAGTGGGCGGACATGCCCTTCGAGGAGCTCTGCGCGAAGGCCGCGGCCTGGGGATACGACGGGCTCGAGATCGCCGCGAGCGGCGACCACCTCGACCTGCGGCGGGCCGACGAGGACGACGCGTACGTGCAGGAGCGCCTCGAGATCCTGAAGCGGCACGGACTCGGCGTGTGGGCGATCTCGCATCACCTCGGCGGGCAGGCGGTCTGCGACGACCCGATCGACTTCCGGCACCGCGCGATCCTGCGCGACTACGTGTGGGGCGACGGCGACGAGGAGGGCGTGCGCCGCCGCGCCGCCGAGGACATGCAGCGGGCGGCGCGCGTGGCCCGCAAGCTCGGCGTCGACACGGTCGTCGGCTTCACGGGCTCGAGCATCTGGAAGTACGTGGCGATGTTCCCGCCCGTGGGGCAGGACGTCATCGACGCGGGCTACGAGGACTTCGCGGCGCGCTGGAATCCCATCCTCGACGTGTTCGACGCCGAGGGCGTGCGCTTCGCGCACGAGGTGCACCCGTCCGAGATCGCGTATGACCACTGGACGACGGTGCGCGCGCTCGAGGCGATCGATCACCGCGCGGCGTTCGGCCTGAACTGGGATCCGTCGCACATGGCGTGGCAGGGCATCGACACGGTCGGCTTCATCTCGGACTTCGCGGACCGGATCTACCACGTGGACTGCAAGGACACGCGGATCCGCCCGGCCAGCGGGCGCCAGGGGATCCTCGGATCGCACCTGCCGTGGGGAGACCCGCGCCGCGGGTGGGACTTCGTCTCGACGGGCCACGGGGACATCCCGTGGGAGGACGCGTTCCGGGCGCTGTCGTCGATCGGCTACGCCGGCCCCATCTCGATCGAGTGGGAGGACGCCGGCATGGATCGCGAGCACGGCGCCGCCGAGGCCGTGGGCCGGATCCGCGACATGCTCTGGCCCCTGCCCGCGACGGCGTTCGACGCGGCGTTTAGCAACCAGTGACGCCGCGCGTGCGGGGCGGGGCCGGGCGGCCCCGCCCCGCACGCGTCAGTGGGCGGCGTGGTACTCGGTGTCGCCCGACTTCCAGTACCCCTTGATGACACGGCGGTCGAGGTCGAGCCCCCAGCGGTCCACTACGAGCGCCCGGGCGGGCTTCACGATCGCCTGCTCCGCCGCGACGAACACGAACGGATCCTCGCCCGGCCGGTCGTCCTCGTCCATCTGCCCGAGCGCATCGGCGAGCGCCGTGCCCGGGAACGCCCCGCCGCGGTTCACGAACTCGACCGGCACGGGCGCGTCGATCTTCAGCTGGTGCGCGGCGCCCCGCACCTCGACGAGGATGAGGGCCGGGGCGTCCTCCGGGATGAGTTGGGCGTAGCGCCGGATCTGCGGGATGGCCGTCTCGTCGCCCGCGAGGAGCCACCCATCCGGCTCGCCCTCGACGCGCAGGGCGCCGCGCGGGCCCCCGACGCCGCAGAACGCGCCGAGGGGCGCGCGCTGCGCCCAGACGCTCGCGACGCCCTCGTCGCCGTGCAGGGCGAACTCGAGGTCGAGGTAGGGCGATCCCGCGGCCGTCGTGCCCCACGCGAGCGGCGTGAACTCGCGGCTCGGAGCCTGGCGCAGCTCATCGACCGTGTCCGGGCGCTCGTCCGGCAGGAAGATCCGGATGTGGTCGTCGTGCCCCGTGGATCCGAACCCCGCGAGCTCCTCGCCCTCCACGCGGACGCGCACGTAGTGCTCCGAGAGCCACTCGCGCCCCGTCAGCGTCGCGGAGCGGAAGCGCAGGTCGAGCGATTCGCGCTCGAGCCGGTAGGTCGCGGTGTCGGTGTTGGACGAACTCATGAAAGTTAGGCTAACCTACCTCGAGCCGGGTAAGGCATGCCTCACACGCAGCGCCTCGTCCAACGGTGCGACGCACCCGGCCTCACCGCGCGGAGGGTCCGTCTTCCGTCGCGCCCGTTCCACACGCAGGAGTTTTCATGACGCTTACTCGCCCGCTCGCCGCGCTGTCGCTCGTCGCGGCGTCCGCTCTCGTCCTCGCCGGCTGCTCCTCCACGTCGGGCGCCGAGGCGAACGCCGACGGCGATGCCGAGACGACGCCGTTCACGTTCGAGTACAACACGGCGGGCGAGGACGAGGAACCGGCCTACGAGGAGGTCACGGTCGACGTGCCGCTCGCCCCCGAGAACGTCGTCATCTTCGACATGGCCTCCCTTGACACGTGGGGTGCCCTCGGCGGCGAGGTCCAGGGCGCGCCGCTGGACTCGGTGCCGGACTACCTGCAGGGCTACCTCGCGGACGACGCCATCAACGCCGGGTCGCTGTTCGAGGCAGACCTGCTCGAGGTCGAGGCGGCCCAGCCCGACCTCATCATCGTGGGCGGCCGCTCCGCAGCGCTCTACGAGGATCTCAGCGAGATCGCCCCGACGGTCGACCTCAGCTCGAGCGGATCCTTCGAGGACACCCTCGAGCGCAACGTCACCTTCCTCGGCGAGGTGCTCGGGGCCGAGGACGAGGCCGCGACCGCGCTCGAGACACTCGAGGCCGGCATCGCCGAGGCGCGGGAGGTCACCGCCGGCATCGGCACGGGCCTCAGCGTCATGGTCTCGGGCGACAGCGTGAGCGCGCTCAAGCCCTCGGAGGGCGACTACTCGGGCCGCAACCTCCGCGGCGGCATCGTCTACGACGTCTTCGGCGTCGAGCCCGTCATCAGCGACATCGAGGAGGCGACGCACGGCGAGCCCGTCTCGTTCGAGTTCCTGCTCGAGACCGACCCGGACTACCTGTTCGTCACGGACCGCAACGCGGCCACGGGCGAGGAGGGCGCCGAGGCGGCCGAGGTCGTGCTCGACAACGAGATCGTCCACGAGACGACGGCCTGGCAGAACGACCAGATCGTGTACCTCGACCCGATGGCGTGGTACATCGTGTTCGGCGGCATCGACACGACGCAGATCATGATCGACGACATCCTGTCGATCGGCGCCTAAGCCACACACCCCGTCGTGAAGGCCCCCAGAACGTGGCTGTGACGACCGCCGCAGCCACCGCGAGCACCCCCGCCCCCACGCGTCCCCGTCGCGCCTGGGTGGGGGTGCTCATCGGCGTGCTCCTCGTGCTGCTCGCCGCCGTCAGCCTGTTCGTCGGCGCCTCGAGCGAGGTGTCCGTCTCGGCGCTGCGGGAGGGATCCGCCGACGCGGCTTTCCTCCTCGCGGCCAGCCGGATCCCGCGCACGCTCGCGCTCGTCCTCGTCGGCGCCTCGCTCGGCATCGCCGGGCTCATCATGCAGATGCTCGTGCGCAACCGCTTCGTGGAGCCCTCCACGACGGGCGTGACCGAGTTCGCGACGCTCGGCATGCTGGTCGCGATGGTGTTCTGGCCGGGGATGGCCATCCCCGTGCGCATGGCGCTCGTGTCCGCGTTCGCGCTCTGCGGCACGTGGGTCTTCCTGCGCATCGTCCGACACGTCCCCGTGCGGTCCCTCGTGCTCGTTCCGCTCGTCGGCATCATGCTCGGCGGCGTCGTCGGGGCCGTCACGACGTTCTTCGCCTACCGCCTCGACCTGCTCCAGTCGCTCGGCCAGTGGTCGCAGGGATCCTTCGCGAGCGTCATGCGCGGGCGCTACGAGTTCCTCTTCATCGCGGCGGCGATGGTGATCGTCGCTTGGGTGACCGCGGACCGCTTCAGCGTCATCGGGCTCGGCGAGGAGTTCTCCACCAACCTCGGCCTGAACTATCGCCGCGTCGTCGCGATCGGCATGGTGATCGTCTCGGTCATCACGGCGTGCGTGCTCGTGACGGCGGGGGTCCTGCCGTTCCTCGGCCTCGTCGTGCCGAACATCGTGAGCCTCATCATCGGCGACAACGTGCGCCGGTCGATTCCGTGGGTGGCGGGCCTCGGCGCGGTCTTCGTCGTCGCCTGCGACCTCATCGCCAGGCTCGTGCGCTTCCCCTACGAGATCCCGCTCTCAGTCGTCGTGGGCGTCGTGGGCGCGGGCCTGTTCCTCTGGCTCCTGTTGCGACGGAGGTCGCGTGTCCACTGAACTTCGCGCGGCGCCCGTCGCCGCCGCCCCCGCCCGCCCGCGCGGCGTCGCGGCCGCGTGGGCGCGTCCGGGCGTGCGTCTCGGCGCCCTCGGCGCGGTCGTCGCGCTCCTGGCGGCGGCCTATCTCGTCTACGACGTTCCCGGATCCTTCCTGTTCGCCGCGCGGATCCGCGGCCTGACAATTGCGGCCATGGCGGTCGTGGCGACGGCCGTCGGCGTCTCCACCGTCGTGTTCCACACGATCACGCAGAACCGGATCCTCACCCCATCGATCATGGGATTCGACGCCTTCTATGGCCTCATCACGACCGTGATGGTGTTCGCGTTCGGCGCCGCGGGCTTCCTCTCCGCCGACAGCCTCGTGCTGTGGGCGCTGCAGGTCGCGGTCATGGTCGGCTTCAGCGTGCTTCTGTTCACGTGGATGTTCGGCGGCAAGCGCCGCTCGATCCACCTCATGCTGCTCGTCGGCATCGTGCTCGGGACGTTCTTTCGCAGCTTCACGGAGTGGATGCAGCGCATGCTGGATCCGCTCGATTTCCAGGTCGTGACCGACGCGATGTTTGCCTCGCTCACCCGGCCCGACCCCGTGCTGCTGGCGTTCACGGCGGCCCTCGTGGCCGCGGGGTGCGCCGCGCTCGTGCCGCTCGTGCGGGCCCTCGACGTGCTGACGCTCGGCGAGCCCGTCGCGGTCGGGCTCGGCGTCGCGCACCGCCGCGTCGTCATGGCGCTGTTCCTCGTCGTGTCGGTGATGGTCGCCGCGTCGACCGCGCTCGTCGGCCCGATCCTCTTCTTCGGGCTGATCGTCGCGAACCTCGCCTACTCGTACGCCGGGAGCTTCCGGCACGTCTGGACGCTGCCGACGGCGGTCCTTATCGGGATGGTGTGCCTCCTGGGCGGCCAGCTTGTGGTGGAGCAGGTCCTCGGGTTCCAGGGCACGCTCTCGACCGTTATCGAGTTCGCCGGCGGACTCTTCTTCCTCTTCCTCGTCCTTCGAAAGGGGGCGCGATGATCGCGCTGACCGGAGCGACCAAGCGCTACGACGGGCAGACCGTGCTCGACGACGTCACGATCGAGCTCGGCGGCGAGGGCGTCACGGCGCTCATCGGGCCGAACGGCGCCGGCAAGTCGACCCTATTCGGGCTCGTGGGGCGGCTCATCGCGCCGGACGCCGGATCCGTGCACGTCGACGGCCTGGACGTCGCCCGCGCGCCGGCGCGCGACATCGCGCGGGCGCTGGCCGTGCTGCGCCAGGACAACGTCGTCGCCTCACGGCTGACGGTCCAGGACCTCGTCGAGTTCGGGCGCTTCCCGCACTCGCAGGGGCGGCTGACCGCCGTCGATCGCGCGAAGATCGACGAGGCGATCGGCTACCTCGACCTCGACGCGCTGCGCGGCCGCTTCCTCGACGAGCTCTCGGGCGGCCAGCGCCAGCGGGCGTTCATCGCGATGGTGCTCGCGCAGGACACGAAGTACGTGCTCCTCGACGAGCCGCTCAACAACCTCGACCTGCGGCACATGACCGAGATCATGAAGCTCATCCGGCGCATGGCCGACGAGCTCGGCAAGCGCGTCGTCGTCGTCCTCCACGACATCAACTTCGCGGCGACCTACAGCGACCGCATCATCGCGATGCGAGACGGACGGATCGTCGCCGACGCGGGCCGCGACGCCATCATGCAGCCGGACGTGCTTCGCGAGGTGTACGACACCGAGGTGGACGTGCGCGAGATCGACGGTCGCCCCGTCGCGCTTTACTACGCCTGACGCGCGAACGCGCCCGGCGCGCCCGTGGGCGGGCCGGGCGCGGGGCGAGTCGTGCGGGCTCAGTACCAGTTCACGGCCTGCGAGTGGGCCCACGCGGAGCACGGCGTCCCGTAGGCGCGCGCGATGTAGTCGAGTCCCCACGTGATCTGCGTCGTGGCGTTGGTCTGCCAGTCGGCGGCGACCGTGGACATCTTGCTGCCCGGGAGGGACTGCGGGATCCCGTAGGCGCCGCTCGAGGCGTTGGAGGCCTGGTAGTTCCAGCCCGACTCCTTGGTCCACAGCGAGTCCAGGCAGCTGAACTGGTCGGATCCCCAGCCGTAGGTGTCGGCGGCGAGGGACGCGGCGGTCGCCTTCGCGCCCTCGACCGTGTTGGCGGCGGCGAGCGCCTCGGCCTCCGCCTCGGCGGCGGCTGCGGCCTCGGCCCTCTTCTTCGCCGCGATCCGGTCCTGCTCCTCTTCGTAGTCCGTGATCGCCACCGTGACGGCGTCGATCTCGGCGCCGGCGTCCGCCGTGCGCTCGAGGACGATCGGCTCCGGCAGCTCCTCGTAGGAGGCGAGGGACGCGACGAACCCCTCGAGGGCCTCCGTGTCGACCTTGCCCTCTGCGCGATCGAGCAGGCTCTCGGCCTGCCCGAGCGTCTTCTTCGCGTCGCTCGCCGTGTCGCCCGTCGCGAGCGCGACCGCGTTGGCCGTCTCGCGCTCGGGCTGCGGGATCGACGCGTAGGCGGCCGTGCCGCCGCCGACGGCGATCGCGGCGACGAGGGTGGCGGCGCCGAGCGCGATGCGCTTGCGGCGGCGCTCGGTCGCCTGGCGGAGCAGGGCCACGTGGTTCGCGCGGGGGAAGGGCTCGGGCAGGGGGGCGTCGTTCATCGTCATAGCCAGGGAGATCCAGTTCGCTCGGGAGAGGCGCGGTCGTCTCACGCGCCGAGGCGCACTCGGGTGGCTGACGGTTCGGGGGAGTCAGCGCGAGCGCCGACGACGAGGATGGTTCGCCAGTCTGGGCGTCGCGTCAGGAAGTGCCCGGTGCGACCCCAAAAGCGCGTTTTGTGGCGGGCGGGGGCGTGCGAACCTGAGAGTGGCGCGTCGGGCGCCCGGATCCGCGCCCTGGTGCGGATCGCGGGCCACGTCGAACCTTTGGTAACGAACCGGTAACGGGGGTGACCTCAGAGTCTCCTGCGAGACCGGTGGGAACGGCGAAAATGGCCGGCTACAGCTCGGCCCCGTTGTCGTCCCGGTCGGTGAGGCCCTGCTGGCCGCCGCGCCGCGATTCGAACGCGATGAGCGCCCCGATCCCCACGAGCACGCCGAGCGCGGCCCCCAGCCACACGCTGCCGAGGATGGCCCCGACGAGCAGGGCGAGGGCGAACAGGCCGACGGCGATGAGGGTGTGGCGAGCGCGCGGGGACATGCGGCCATTGTGTCGCGGATCCGCTCGGCCCGTCACCTGTCGCGGTGATCCTCCGGGGCGAGCTTCGGCCCGCGCCGCGGCTCGCGCGGCCCCGCGGCGCCGAGCAGGCGAATCACCCGCTGGCGCTGCCCCCGCCACGGCTCGAGCAGCGCGAGCATCCCGTCGTCGTCGGTGCGCGAACCGGTCAGCGCGTACCCGACGTGGTGGGCGAGGTGGTAGTCGCCGACGCTGACGGCGTCGGGATCGCCGAGGGCGCGGATCCGCGTCTCCGCCGCCGTCCACAAACCGACGCCCGGCAGCGACACGAGCGGATCGGGGGCCGCCTGCGCCGCCACCGCGCGGCGCACGGCCTCCCACCGGGCCGCCGCCCGAACGAGGGTGCGGGCCTGCGGCGGCTCGAGGCCCGCGCGGTGCCAGGACCACGACGGGATCGCGCGCCAGGCGTCGTCGGAGGGCGGCGCGTAGAGGGGGCGCGGCGTGGGGCCGGGCGCGCGCTCGCCGTGCCGCGTGACGATCCGGCGCCACGCGCCGAACGCCTGCGCGACGGTGACCTTTTGCTCCATGACCGCCTGCGCGAAGGCGGCCGGGACCTCGTCGGTGCGCGCGAGGCGCAGGCCCGGCAGGCGTCGGTGCGCCTCGCGCACGAGCGGGTGGCGGCTGGCGTCGAACCCCCGCGGGTCGTCGCGCCTTCCGCACAGGTCGGGCGCGTGCGCGAGCGCGAGGTCGCGGCCGGGGCCCCACGCGGCGGCGAGCACGCGCCCGTCGGGCGCCTGGCGCAGCGCGAGCGTCGCGGGCCCGACCGGCGTGCGGCTCGCGCGCCAGAAGACCCCGCCGGACCGCGCGAACGTCGGGTCGCCGGGGCCGCGCCCGATGACGCCGAGGGTGCGGGCGAGGTCGACCGGCGCGGCCGGCGCCCACGCGGAGCGCACGGGCTCCTCGGCGGGGCGGAGTGGGGCGACGGCGGTCATCCCCCTCACGGTACGCGGGGCCACCGACACCGCATGAGCGCGGCGTCAGAAGCGGTCGGGGGAGGGGGCGCCCGCGCCGTAGCGGATGGTCACGTCTGCGTGGCGGTCGAAGCGGTAGCCCACGCCGCGCACGGTGCGCACGATGTCCTCGTACCGGCCGAGCTTGGAGCGCAGGCGCCTGACGTGGACGTCGATCGTGCGCTCGCCGGGCGCCTGGTCGTCCCCGGCCTGCCACAGCGAGTCGACGAGCTCGCCGCGCTCGATCGTGCGGCCCTCGCGCAGGACGAGATACTGGAGCAGCTCGAACTCCTTGTAGGTGAGCTGGGCCGAGTCGCCGTCGATCGCGACGCGCTTGCGCGAGATGTCCACGACCACGCCCGCGCCGCGATCCGCCTGCGGGGTGCTCGACTGGGCGCGCTGCACGGCGCCCGGCTCCTTCAGCGCGAGGCGGACAACGTCGATGTCGCGCCCGCCGGCCTGCTGGGGCGCGAGGGCGACGGTCGCGTAGGTCTCGGCGTGCGGCGAGAGCTCGGAGATTGTCCGGCGCAGGGCGTCGACGAGGACGTTGAGGCTGACGCCGTCGGCGGCGGCCGCGGCCTCGTCGAGCCCGACGTACAGCGCGAAGCCGCGCGGCTCGGTGCCTGCGGGCAGTCCGGCAGCGCGATCGGAGGGCTGAGCGATGTTCACGGGGCGTCGACCTGAGGGGTGCGCAGCGCGCGCTTCGCGCTGCTCCTGAAGCGAGGGTACCGGGCGCAGGTGCGCGGGGCGGGGAGCGCGGGCGATCTGGGGGCGCGTGGCGAGGGAGGTCATGAGAAGGAGGGTCCTTGCGGGGAGGGATCCAGAGGATCCGGGGTGCTGTGAGGGGGCGCGATGCGCCGGGCCGCGAGCGATGCGCTCAGCGGACGATCGCGCGCGGGTGCGCGACGGATCGGGAGGGGCGTCGGGGCGTGGTGCTCAGCGACACATTCGACAGCACATGACCTGGCGCCCGGGCATCATCGTCCCGGTAACTCCGTTCGCCTCCAGGGCGGACGAAAGGCGCGTAAAAGTGGTCATGGGGAAATTGTTGCCCCGCGTCTCGCGGGAAGTCAAACAATTTCGCCGTGCGCCGCCCCGCATGTCGGAATGTGACGACGCGCGCGCCGGCGCCCCGCGACGACCGGGTGGGATCCGCGGGGGAATCCGGGAGCGGATCCGCGTGTTGAATAGGAGCGTGGACGATCGATTCAGCTTCCAGGACGCGCCCGCCGCGTCGCGGTTCGAGCTGCGCCGCGACGGCGCGCTCGTGAGCGTGCTCGACTACCGCGTGAACGGGGACACGATCGCGCTGACGCGCGCGTTCACGAACCCCGCCCACCGCGGCGAGGGGCTCGCCGCGATCGTGACCGAGCGCGCGGTCGACGCGATCGCCGCGCGCGGCGGGCAGAAGGTCCTGCCCGTGTGCTGGTACGTCGCGGACTGGTTCCAGGCCCACCCGGAGCGGGCGGGCCTGGTCGCCGCGCGCTGAGGGTCTACTCGGCGGCCTCGAACCACTCAAGCTTGAGCTCGGCGGCGGGGCCCACGGGGTTGACGACGAGCCCCACCATGCCGTCCTCGCGGGCGGAGGCGACGATCTTGTCGAGCGAGGTGGGCTGGGCGATGGCGCTCGGCTCCCACGCCCACAGCTCCGCGGGGCTCGTGAAGACCGCGTGCAGGGTCTCGCCGTCGGCGCGGGTGGCGCTCGCGACGTGATAGCCGGTGGTCTCGCCCGCATCGTCCGTGACGGGGATCCCGCCGACGTAGACGACGGCGCCCGAGAGCATCCGCACGAACTCGTCGAGCTGCACGCCGCCGTCGACGAGCGCGCCGGCGAGGGAGGCGGCGTCGGCGGGGCTGTCGCCGAACGCGCGCTGCAGCTCGTCGCGGTAGGCGATGAAGGCGCCGGGCGTTCCGGCGTCGATCGCGATGCCGTCGTGGTGGTCCATCGCCTGCTTGAGCGCGGCGGCGGCCGGCTGCGCGAGCGAGGTGGCCTTCTCGGTCGGCGCGAAGGCCTCGAGGCGCGGGTTGTCGGTGAACGCGAGCAACAGGTCCTTGCCGTCCTCGTCCCGGACGGAGGTGACGATCAGCTTGTCGCCCTCCTGCATCGGGTTCTCCGGATCCGCGAACTCTGACGGGCTGATGTCAAGCAGCAGCTGCCCGGCGGCCGCGCGGCGGAGCACCTCGCTGTGTGTCTGCGGGTCCTTCGTCTCGGCCCACACCCCGAGCGCCTCCTGCACGCGGGCGTTGTGGACGATGTTCTTCGGCTGCTCGGCATCCGTCATGCCCGCCACGCTACGCGGCGCCGGTGCGGGACGCGAACGGGGGCCGCCCCCGCTCCCGGGTTTCGTGGAATGTCGGGGGTCCGCTCTAGCGTGAGGGCATGCGGATCCTGCACACCTCCGACTGGCACATCGGCCGGTCGTTTCACGGGCACTCGACGCTCGAGGCCCTGCGCGGGGTGCTCGACACCCTCGCGGGTCAGGTCGCGGAGCACGACGTCGACGTCGTGATTGTCGCGGGCGACGTCTTCGACTCCGCGACGCCCGCCGCGGCCGCCTACACCCTCCTCAGCGACACGCTGGCGGCGATCCGCGAGGCGGGCGCGCGCGTCATCGTCACGAGCGGCAACCACGACTCCGCCGCCCGCCTCGGGTTCCAGTCGCGCTTCCTCGGCGCCTCCGGCGTGCACGTCGTGACGGATCCGCTGTCGGTCGGCGAGCCCGTCACGCTCGAGGACACGCACGGGCCCGTGCACTTCTACGGCATTCCCTACCTTGAGCCGGCGCTCGTCCGCCACCTCTGGCCCGACGCCGAGCTGCGCACCCAGGAACACGCCGTGCGGCACGCCATGGGCCTCGTCGCGGCCGACCACGCCGAGCGGGGCGGGCGCCATGTCGCCATCGCGCACTGCTTCGCCGCGGGCGTCGAGCCGACGCCGCAGCTCGAACGCGAGGTGCGGCAAGACCTCCGCCAGGGGTCGCTCGACGTCGTCCCGCTCGCCGACCTCGCCGGCCCCGACTACGTCGCGCTCGGCCACATCCACGGCCGCGCCGAGCTCGCCCCGGGCGTGCGCTACTCCGGCGCGCCCCTGCACTACAGCTTCGGCGAGGCCGCCAAGCCCCGCGGGTCCTGGCTCGTCGACCTCGGCCCGGGCGGCGCCCCGAGCGTCACCTGGCTCGACCTGCCCGTGCCGCGCCGGCTCGCCGTCCTGCGCGGCGACCTCGCCACCCTCCTCGAGGATCCGGGCCTCGCCCCGCACGAGGACGACTGGGTCTGCGCCGTCCTCACCGACCCCACGCCGCAGCCCGACCCCATGCGGCGCCTGCGCGCCCGGTTCCCGTTCTGCGCCACGATCCAGCCCGCGCCCGAGCGCGGGCCCGACGGCCCCGCCCGCACGTACCGCGACCGCGTCGGCCGCGGCACCCCCGACGCCGAGATCGTCGACGACTTCCTCGGCTTCGTCCGCGCGGGAGAGGGCGCATCCGACGCCGAGCGCGTCGTGATCGCCGAGAT
The DNA here is from genome assembly GCF_011326725.1 of Microbacterium excoecariae. Classification (GTDB taxonomy): domain Bacteria; phylum Actinomycetota; class Actinomycetes; order Actinomycetales; family Microbacteriaceae; genus Microbacterium; species Microbacterium excoecariae. The sequence goes on from NZ_JAANCO010000001.1 coordinate 890,442, forward strand.
CGTCTCCGCGCACGCCGCGAAGGAGCAGGCATGAGGATCCATCGGATCGAGATCGAGGGCTTCGGCCCCTTCCGCGCGCGGCAGGACATCGACCTCGACGCGTACGCCGCCGACGGGCTCTTCCTCATCTCCGGCCGCACCGGCGCCGGCAAATCCAGCATTCTCGACGCCGTCTGCTTCGCCCTGTACGGCACCACGCCCCGGTACGACTCCAGCGAGAAGCGCCTCCGCAGCGACCACGCCGGGCTCGAGGACCCCACGCGCATCGCCGTCGAGTTCTCCGTCGACGACGCGCGCTGGCGCATCGTGCGCACGCCGGAGTACGAGCGCCCGAAGCGCCGCGGCACCGGCACCACGAAGGCGGCGGCCACCGCCGAGATGTTCGAACGCGTCGGAGACGCGTGGGAAGGCCGGGCCGCCCGCGCCGTCGACGTCGGCCACCTCGTCGCCGAGATCATCGGCCTCAGCCACCAGCAATTCCTGCAGGTGATCCTCCTGGCCCAGGGGCGCTTCGCGCAGTTCCTCCTCGCCGGGAACGACGACCGCCAGAAGCTTCTGCGCACCCTCTTCGGGACGCGGCGATTCGAGGACTACGAACAGGCCCTCGAGGAGCGTCGCCGCACCGCCCAAGAGGCCGTCGCCGACCGCACGCGCGCCCTCGACGCGCTCCTCGCGCAGGCCGAGCCCGACATCGTCCGCGCGCTTGAGGCCGAGGCGACCGCGGGCGACGGGGCGGAGCCCGAGCCGGCGGCCCTCGACCTTACCCGCGCCGCGCGCGTCGCGCGGGCCGCCGCCGCCGCGGCGCGCACACGCGAGGATGGGGCGCGGGCCGAGCGCGACCGGCAGGAGGCGGTCGTCGCCGCGCAGCGCGCCGCCGCCGACGCGCAGCGCCGCCGCGACGACGCCCGCGCGCGGCTCGCGGCCCTCGACGCCGCGGCCGACGACGTTGCGGCCGCCGAGCGCGAGCGGGACGCCGCGGCCCGCGCCGACGGCGTCCGCGAGCGGATCCGCGCCACCGCCGCCGCGGACACCGCGCTCGCCGAGGCATCGGCCGCCGCCGACGACGCCGTCGCGGCGTGGGGCGCCGCGCGCGACGACGCGCCCGCCGACGACGCCGTCGCGAGCGTGCCCGGCCGCGATGCCGACCCCGGCGCTCTCGAAAAGTTCGGCACGGACATGCACGGGATCATCGGCGCGTGGGAGCCGATCCGCGAGCGCGAGACCGGCCTCGCCACCCGCACCGACGACGCCCGCGCCGAGCGCGAACGCCTCGATGCCGCCCGCGCCCGCACCGCCGCCCTGCGCGCCCAGCGCGAGGCGCTCCCGGAGCGGATCCGCACCACCCGCGCCGCGCTCGAGGAGGCCGCCGAGCGCGCCGCGCGCCGCGAGACCGCCGAGGCACACATCCGCGAGCTGGAGCAGCAGATCGCCGCGGTCGTCGAACGCGGCACGCTCGCCCGCGCCTACGAGGCCGCCGCGGCCGACGCCGCCGCGCGAGGCGACCAGCGCCACGCCGCCGAGCGCACCCTCGACCGGCTCCACAGCCTGCGGCTGTCCGGCTTCGCCGGCGAGCTCGCCCAGACCCTCGCCGCAGACGAGCCCTGCCCCGTCTGCGGTGCGACGAGCCACCCCGCGCCCGCCGCCGTCCCCGACGGCCACGCCACGGCCGAGGCCATCGACGAGGCCTCCGCCGCCCGCGACGCGGCCGTCGCCGCGCACGACGAGAGCGTCGCCCGCCGCGGCGAGGCCGAGATCGCGCTGCGCTCCGCCGAGCAGCGCGCCGGCGGGCGCAGCGAAACCGAGGTGAACGGCGACCTGCTCGCCGCCCGCGGCGCGCGCGACGACGCCGCGGAGGCCGCCCGCGAGAAGATCGCGCTCGAGCGCCAGCGCGACGAGCTCGAGGGCGCCCAACGCCGCCTCGAGGACGACGAGCGGCAGGCGATCGCCGACGAGGCCGACCTCGCCACGCGCGTCGCGCGGACCGCGGCCGACCTCGCCGCCGAGAAGAAGGCCGTCGCCGCCGCGCGCGGAGCGTTCGACTCGGTCGCCGAACGCATCGGCTGGGCGCGCCGCCTCGCCTCCCGCGCCGCCGCCACCGCCGAGGCCCGGCGCGAACGCGACCGCGCGGCGGGCGTCCAACGCGCCGTCACCGCCGAGCTCGCCCAGGGCGTCCAGGACGCCGGCTTCGACACCGAGGACGCCGCCCGCGCCGCGTTGCGCGATGCCGCCCGCCGCGCCGAGCTCGACGCGCTCATCCGGCAAGCCGGCGAAGAACGCGCGGCCGCCACCGCCGCGATCGCCGACACCCCCGCCGATCTCCCCGACACCCCCATCGACCTCGCCCCCCTCGAGGCCGCGCTGAGCGAGGCGCGCGCTCGCCTCGACGCCGAGGTGGCCGCGCGCGCCGACCTCGGGGCGCGCGCGGAGCGGCTCGCGACGGCGCAAGATCGCGCCCGTGCCCTCCGCGACGACATCGCGGGCGGCGCCGACGATGCCGACGCCATGACCCGCCTCGCCGACACCGTCGCGGGGCGCGCGCCCAATTCCAAGCGCATGAACCTCGAGACGTTCGTCCTCGCGGCCGAGCTCGAGGAGATCGTCGAGGCGGCCAACCTCCGGCTCTCCGACATGAGCGACGAGCGCTATAGCCTCCAGCACACCGACGCGCTCGCCCGACGCGGCGCCGCGTCCGGCCTCGGCCTCGAGATCATGGACCGCTTCACGGGGCAGGCCCGGCCGCCCCACTCGCTGTCCGGCGGCGAGACCTTCCTCGCCTCGCTGTCGCTGGCCCTCGGCCTCGCCGAGGTCGTCACGCGGCGCGCGGGCGGGATCCGGCTCGACACGCTCTTCATCGACGAGGGCTTCGGATCCCTCGACGCAGAGACCCTCGAGACGGCCATGCGCACGCTCGACGAGCTGCGGCAGGGCGGCCGGACCGTCGGCGTCATCAGCCACGTCGAGGCGATGAAGGAGCAGATCCCCGCGCAGCTGCGCGTGCGGCAGACCCCGGGCGGGTGGAGCGAGATTGACCAGTAGGCTGGGACGCATGAACAAGGGCACGCTCTGGACCGTTCTCGGCGTGATCGCGGCGATCGTCATCGCCTGGTGGCTCGTCAACGTGCTCTTTAGCGTGCTGTTCTGGCTCTTCAAGCTCGTCGTCGTGGCAGTCGTGGCGCTCATCGTCTTCGGCGTCCTGAAGTACCTCTTCCGCTCGCGCGAGCGCGGCTGACCGCCGCGCCGCGCGGCGTGCGATTTCGCGTAACACGCGCCGCCTAGGCTCGCGGCATGAACTTCCCGCCGCTCGCCACCTCGTTCACCCTCGAGCTCCCCGCCTGGGTCGCCGACGAGATTGCCGATGTTCCCGACGCGCTCCCGACCGTCGAGGAGCGCGTGGCGCTCGTCAACCGGCTCGCGGACCGCAACTGGCGCGAGGGCAACGGCGGACCGTTCGCCGCCCTCGTCGCCGAGCGCGACACGGGGCGCATCGTCTCCGTCGGCGTCAACGTCGTGCTCTCCACCGGCATCTCCTCGGGGCACGCGGAGGTCACGGCCCTCGGCCTCGCCCAGGCGCGCCTCGGCGCGTGGGACCTGGGCGGCGACGGGCTCCCGGCGCACGAGCTCGTCGTGAACTGGCGCCCCTGCGTGCAGTGCTACGGCGCCGCCATGTGGTCGGGCATCACCTCCCTCGTCCTCGCGGGCCACGGCCCCGAGTGCGAGGAGATCACGACCTTCGACGAGGGCCCCATGATCGAAACGTGGACCGAGGCGTTCGAGGAGCGCGGCATCTCGGTGACCCGCAACGTCGCCAAGGCCGAGGCGATCGCCGTGTTCGAGGCGTACCGCGCCTCGGTCGACTCCGGCGCGGTCACGGTCTACAACGCGCGCGCCGCCGAGTAGCTCACACGAGCCGGTAGCCCGCCCCGCGCACCGTCTCGATGCGTGCCTGCCCCAGCTTCTGGCGGAGGTAGCCGATGTAGACGTCCGCGACGTTCGAGCCCGGGTCGAAGTCGTACCCCCACACGCGGCTGAGGAGCTGCTCGCGGCTGAGCACCTGTCCGGCATGCCGGATGAGCTCCTCCGCGAGCGCGAACTCGCGCGCGGAGAGCTCCACCCCCGCGTCCCCGCCGACGTGCGCGCGCCGCGTGCGCACGTCGAGCAGGAGATCCCGGTGGCGGAGCTCGGCGGGCGACGTGCTCTCCGGCGAGCGGCGCATCCGGATCCGGATCCGCGCGAGCAGCTCGTCGAACCGGAAGGGCTTGCCGAGGTAGTCGTCCGCGCCGCCCTCCAGGCCCGTGACCGTGTCGCCGAGGTCGGTGCGCGCGGTGAGCATGATGATCGGCAGCGTCGCCCCCTGACCCCGGAGCTGCTCGAGGACCTCGAAGCCCGTGAGCTTCGGCATGTTCACGTCGAGCACGAGCAGGTCGAACTCGCCCGTGAGGGCCAGGTCGAGGGCCTCGGCGCCGTCCGAGGCGATGCGCGTGGCGAACCCCGCCGCGCGCAGGCCCTTCTCGATGAACCCCGCGATGCGGGCCTCGTCGTCGGCTATGAGGATGGATGCCATGGGCGCTCTCCTGAGGGGCGGGTCGACGGCGTCGCCGTCGCGGTCGGTGCGGTCGGGACCCCGCCGCCCGCGCCCGGGAGCGGCGGGCGTGGCGGCACGCCGCCGTGGCCCGTCGGGGGCGACGCCGGGGGACGCGCGCCGGGGGTGGGCAGGGACAGGACGAAAACGGATCCGGGGCCCGGCCGGGCGTCGCGCACCAGCGCCTCGCCGCCGTGGGCCTGCGCGATCATCTGCACGATGTTCAGGCCCAGGCCGCTTCCCGGGGCCTCGGCGCCCGGCCCGCGCGTGAAGCGCTCGAAGATCGTCGACCGCGCGTCGGCGGGCACGCCGGGGCCCGCGTCGCGCACCCACATCTCGAGTCGGTCCTCGGCGAGCGTGCTCCCGATCACGAGGCGCCCGCCGCCGTGCGTGACGCCGTTCTGCGCGAGCTGCAGCATTGCCTGCGTGACGCGGGCCGGGTCGAGCACGGCGACCGTCTCCGCGGCGGGGCCCGCCGTCACCTCCGACCCCACGATGGCGCCGGCTTTGCGCACGATCTGCGCCGTGAGGTCGGCGACGTCGACGGCGACCGGGTGCACGGGGGAGGGACCGTGCAGGGCGGCCGCCTCCGACAGCCCCTTCACGAGCTCGCTCATGCGGTCGAGCTCGTCGAGCGCGAGAGCCTGCGTCTCGCGGACGTCCCGCGGATCCGTCGGATCCATCAGCTCGAGGTGACCGCGGACGATCGTGAGCGGGGTGCGCAGCTCGTGGCGCACGTCGCTCAGGAGCTGCTTCTGCGACTCGAGCGCGGTGTCGAGCCGGTCGAGCATGTCGTTCATGGTGCCGGCGAGTTGCGAGACGTCGTCGCGCCCCTCGACGGGGAGGCGTTCGCCGAGGGACTGCGCGGACACGCGCTCCGCGGTGGTGCGCATGAGGCGTAGCGGGCGCAGGAGGCGGCCGGCGACGATGCCCGCGATGACGCCGACGGCGACGATGACGATTGCGGACACCGCGAGGTACGCGTCGCGCGCGTCGTTGATCTCGGCCAGCTCGGCGTCGATGTCGAACGCCATCACGAACAGCGCGCTCGCGGGGGCGGGCGAGTCCGGGATCTCGATCGGCACCGCGAGATAGCGCCACCGCACGCCCTCCTCGGCATAGGTCGCGCCGATGACCGCGCCCGCGTCGTCCGTGAGCGCGACGACGTGGTCGATGAACCCGGGGGCGTCGCGCACGAGGTCGAGATCGAGCGGCACGCCGGGCACGCGCTGCGCCTCGCCGCCCCACACGCCGACGACGCCCGTGTTGTCGTCGGGGCTCATGCGCTGGACGACCGCGTCGAGCGCGTCCTCGCTCGACGTCCACGAGCGCCCGTCGAGACCCTCCGAGACGAGGTACCGGGCCGAGGCGAGGTTGTCTTCCAGCCGCTGATCGATCTGGTCGATCGTGCCCGCCCGCTCCACGAGGTACACGGTCGCCCCCACGGCCAGGAGCCCGACCGCGACCGAGATGACGATCGCGACCACCAGGCGCACCCGCACCGAGATCACGGGGCGCCGGGTGGCGGTGGGGTGGTCGGTCACGCCTCAAGTATCCCGGCAGCGCGGCGCGGGAGCGGGCAGGATAAGAACGGTCTCATCGTCCGCTGTGGCCCGCTTCATCCGCGCGCGGTGTGCTGGGGTGACACCGACAGGGGAGAAGGAATCGTGGCACGCAGGGCATGGATCGGATACGCGCTCGTCGCGGCGGCGGGTCTCGGCGTCGCGGCAGTGGGCGCGACGGCAGCCGCGCACGCGATGGAGGTGCGCACGGACGCCGGACGGGTCGTTGAGGACGGCGCGCTCACGGGCGAGCCGGCGGGCGCGGTGAAGGCGGTCGGGGATCCCGCGGATCCGTCCGCGACGCCCACGCCCGAGCCGTCGGCGACCGCCACGCCGAAGCCGACGGAGAAGCCCCGCGAAGCCGCGCGCCCCGCCGAGGACGACGCACCCACGGGCGGCGGCCAGAGCGCCACGGCGCCGGAACCCGCGCCGCTACCCGAGCCCGCACCCGCCCCGGCGCCCGTGGACGACGATGACGACGACGATGATGACGACGACTGGGACGATGACGAAGACGACGACGAAGACGACGACGAAGACGACGACGGGGACGACGACTGAGTCGCGCTAGAGGCCGAGCGGCGCGACCGCGCCGTCGAGCTCCGCGCGCCACGCGCGCGCATTCCCGTCGCTCGGCGCCCGCCAGTCGCCGCGCGGCGAGAGGGATCCGATCGCCGAGACCTTCGGGCCGTTCGGCACCGCCGAGCGCTTGAACTGGGCGAACCCGAAGAACCGGGCCACGAACACGCGCAGCCACCGGACGACCGTCTCGAGGTCGTACTCGGGCCGCTCGTCCTCGGGGAACCCGGGGGGCCAGGATCCGCGGCCCGCGTCGGCGAACGCGTGCTCGGCGAGGAAGGCGATCTTCGACGGGCGCGCGCCGCGGCGCAGCACGTGCGCGAGCGCGAAGTCGTGCAGCGCGTAGGGCCCGATCGTGTCCTCGGTCGACTGCGCCTTCCCGTCCGCGCCCACGGGCACGAGCTCCGGGGAGATCTCCGTGTCGAGGACGGAGCGGAGGATCCGCGCCTCCTCGTCCGTCACGCCCTGGCGCTCGCCCTCGGACGCCACCCAGCGGATGAGGTGCTGGATGAGGGTTTTGGGCACGCCGCTGTTGACCGCGTAATGGCTCATCTGGTCGCCCACGCCGTACGTCGCCCAGCCGAGCGCGAACTCCGACAGGTCGCCCGTGCCGATGACGATGCCGCCGTGATGGTTCGCGAGGCGGAAGAGGTAGTCGGTGCGCAGGCCCGCCTGGACGTTTTCGAAGGTGACGTCGTAGACCGGCTCGCCGGATCCGGCGGGGTGGCCCATCTCGGTGAGCATGGCGGTCGCCGCGGGCCGGATGTCGATCGTCTCGATCCGCGCGCCGACCGACTCGGCGAGCGCGATCGCGTTGCGCTTCGTGTGGTCGCTCGTCGCGAAGCCGGGCATCGTGTAGGCGAGGATGTCGCTGCGCGGCCGCTCCATCCTGTCCATTGCGCGCGCCGCCACGAGCAGCGCGTGCGTCGAGTCGAGCCCGCCGCTGACGCCGATGACGGCCTTCGGACCGCCGATCGCGCTCATGCGCTGCACGAGCCCCGAGACCTGGATGTGGAACGCCTCGAAGCAGTCCTGCGCGAGCCGGGCGGCGTCGTTCGGCACGAAGGGGAAGCGCTCCACCTCGCGCCGCAGGCCCACGTCGCCCGTCGGGGGCGCGAGCGTGAACTCCACGGTGCGGAAGCGGGCGCGCTCGTCGTTCGCGCGCCGGTTGTCGTCGAAGGTGCCCTGGCGGATCCGGTCCTGGCGGATCGCGTCCAGGTCCACGTCGGCGATCGACGCGGTGGGCCCGTCCGGGAATCGCTCGGTCTCGGCGAGCAGGCGGCCCGCCTCGAAGATCATCGTCTGGCCGTCCCACGAGACGTCGTTGGTCGATTCGCCGAGGCCCGCCGCGGCGTAGGCGTAGGCGGCGAGGCAGCGCGCCGAGGCAGACTGGGCGAGCGCCCTCCGGTCCTCCGCGCGCGCGACCGTGATGGGACTGCCCGAGAGGTTCAGCAGGACGCTCGCGCCCGCGAGGGCGGCGAGAGCCGACGGCGGCACGGGGACCCACATGTCCTCGCACACCTCGGCGTGCACGACGAGGCCGGGGACATCGGCGGCGGAGAACAGCAGGTCGGGGCCGAACGGCACGTCCGCGCCGCCGAGGGCGATCGTGCCCCGCTGGTCGTCGCCGGGGGCGTACCAGCGCCGCTCGTAAAACTCGCGATAGGTGGGCAGGTGCGACTTCGGGACGACCCCGAGGACGCGCCCGCGGTGGATCGCCACGGCCGTGTTGTAGACGCGGCCGCCGCGCGCGAGCGGCGCGCCCACGACGAGGAGGGGCAGGAGGCCGGCGGAGGCTGCGCGGATCCGCTCGATCGCGTCGCGCGCGGCGTCGAGGATCACGTCCTGCAGGACGAGGTCGTCGATGGCGTATCCCGTCAGGCACAGCTCGGGGAAGACGGCGACGGCGACCGCGTCCGCGTCGAGCCCGCGCGCCGCCTCGATGACGGCCGCGGCGTTTGTCGCGGGGTCGGCGACGGCGACGGGGACGTGGCAGGCCGCGACGCGCGCGAAGCCGTGGCGGTAGGCGCTGCGGAAGTCGAAAGCGGTCACCGCCTCAGTCTCCCACCATCGCGGCCTGCCCCGCGCGGGCCGATGTCGGGGGTAGGAATTACCGTGGAGGCATGAGGATCATCCGAGACGCCGGCCGCCTGGTGTGGAGCGCGAGCGACCTGAAAGCCTCCGCCGACTGCGAGTTCGCGTGGATGCGCCAGGTCGACGCGAAGCTCGGCCGCTGCCCGCTCGTGGAGGATCCGGCCGACGAGATGCTCGAGCGCGCCGCGAGCCTCGGCGACGCGCACGAGGCGCGCACCCTGGAGGCCTACCGTGCGGCGCATCCCGGCGCGGTCGTCGAGATCGAGCGCGCGTCGTCGGCCGACCCCGACGCGCTGGCGGCGGCCGTGCAGCAGACGGCCGACGCCCTCGCGGATCCGGCGGTCCGCGTCGTGTTCCAGGCGGCGTTCTCGGCCGACGACTTCGTGGGGTTCGCCGACTTCCTCGTCCGCGACGAGGCGGGGCGCTGGCGCGTGCAGGACACGAAGCTCGCGCGCACGGCTCGGGTATCCGCGCTTATGCAGCTCGCGGCATACGTCGATCGCCTGCGCGCCGCGGGCGTCGACACGTCCGACCAGGTCGACCTGCTCCTCGGCGACGGGTCGGTGTCCACGCACGAGGTGGCCGACCTCCTGCCGCTCTTCGAGGTGCGCCGCGCCCGGCTGCGCGCGCTCGTCGCCGACCGCGACCTCGCGGCAGGCTCGGGCGCCGAGCCGATCGCGTGGGGCGAGACGCGGGGCGCGCTCGACGTGCGCGCCTGCGGCCGGTGCGCGACGTGCGAGGTCGAGGTGCTCGCGCACCGCGACGTGTTGCTCGTCGCGGGCATGCGGCCCGCATCGCGCGAGCGGCTCCGGCGCGCGGGGATCGAGACGATCGACGCGCTCGCCGCGGCGACCGCCCGGCCAGAGCGGATGAGCGAGGATGCGTTCGAGGCGCTCGTCGCGCAGGCGCGCCTGCAGGTCGAGACCGAGCGGTCGGGCGACGCCGCGCCGCGGTACGAGGTCGCGGGGCCGGAGGCGCTCGGGACGATGCCGCGCCCCGACCGCGGCGACATCTTCTTCGACTTCGAGGGCGACCCGCTCTTCAGCGAGCGCGCCGGGGACGGGCGCGTCGCCTGGGGCATCGACTACCTGTTCGGCTGGGTCGACATGGCCGAGAACTACACCGCGATATGGGCGCACGACCTCGCCGCCGAGAAGCGGGCGCTCGAGCGGTTCTGCGACTTCGTCGCCGCCCGGCGGCGGGCGCACCCGGACATGCACATCTACCACTACGCGCCGTACGAGACCTCGCACCTCACGGCGATGGCCGCCCGGCACGGCGTGCGCGAGGCCGACGTGGACCGCATGCTCCGCGACGAGCTCTTCGTCGACCTGTATCCGATCGTCAAGCGCGCGATTCGCGTGGGGTCCCGGTCGTACTCGATCAAGAAGCTCGAGCCGCTGTACATGGGGTCCGAGGTGCGCATGCAGGACGTGACGAAGGGCGATCAGTCCATCGGGCGCTATGTCGAAGCGCGGCGCCTCGCGGCGACGGGCGAGGAGGACGCCGCGCGCCGGATAGACGACGACCTGGCCGACTACAACCGCTACGACTGCGTCTCGACGCGGCGCCTGCGCGACTGGCTCGTCGAGCGGGCGCGCGAGGCGCGGGTGCTCCCTGCGCCGCCGGAGGACCGCCCGCGCGGCGCCGACGAGCCCTCGCCCCGCGCGCTCGCCCTTTCCGCGCGGGCCGAGGAGCTGCGCGAGGCGCGGGAAGCGGCGGATCCGCGCGCCGAGCCGACCCACGACGAGCGCGCGCTACGCCTCGCGTCCGCGGCGATCGACTACTACCCGCGCGAGGCGCGATCGTTCTGGCAGGCGCACTTCGAGCGGCTGCACCAGCCCGTCGCGCTCTGGGGCGAGACCCGCGACGTGCTCGTGGTCGACGCGGCGGAGACGGCGCTCGTGTCCGGCTGGCACACGCCGGAGGGGGCCCGTTCCGAGCGGCGCCGCCTGCTCCTGCGCGGCGACCTCGCCCCGGGAAGCCGCCTGGCGCCGGGGAGCACGCCGTACGCCCTGTACGCGGCGCCGGCGCCGTTCCCGTCCGACGCCTCGGCGCGCTGGCTCCACGTTGCGCGCCAGGTGACCGTTGTCGAGCACGCCGACGACGGCATCGTCGTCGACGAGTACGCCGCCGACGGCCGCACGTGGGGCGAGCTCCCGCTCGCGCTCACGCCCGCGGCGCCGCCCCGAGCCGGCGCCCAGCAGGGGGCGATCGACGAGTGGGCCGATTCGCTCCTCCGCGGCGAGCGCAACGTGGGCGCGGCCGACGGCGCGTTCCCCATCGATCCCGCCACCGACATCCTCCGCGGCCTCCGCGCCGACCACCACGCCGGCCGCGTCGTGAGCCAGGCGATCGGCAGCGACATCGACGCGATCGTGCTCTCCCTCCTCAGCGTGCCCACCTATCTCGCGGTGCAGGGCCCGCCCGGAACCGGCAAGACCTACGTCGGGTCCCACGTCATCGCACGGCTCGTGAACGACCACGGCTGGCGGGTCGGCGTCGTCGCGCAGTCCCACGCGGTCGTCGAGAACATGCTCGACCGCGTGGTCGGCGCGGGCGTGGCCCGCGAGCGGGTGGGGAAGGTGCCCAAGCGGGGAGCGGATACAGGCGCCCACGCGTTCCAGGCGCTGCCGTATCAGGGGCTCGCGGAGTTCCAGCGCCGGGCGCGCGGCGGCGTCGTCATCGGCGGTACGGCGTGGGACCTCGCGAACGTCACGCGCGTCGAGCGGCGCTCGCTCGACCTCCTCGTCATCGACGAGGCGGGGCAGTTCTCGCTCGCCTCGACGATCGCCGTGTCGATGGCGGCCCGGCGGCTCCTGCTCCTGGGGGATCCGCAGCAGCTGCCCCAGGTGAGCCAGGGCACCCACCCCGCGCCGATCGACACTTCCGCGCTCGGCTGGCTCATGCGCGGCGCCTCCGTCCTCCCCGACGGGCACGGGTACTTCCTCGAGCGCACCTGGCGGATGCACCCGGAGCTCGCGCGCCCCGTCTCCGAGCTGTCGTACGGCGGGCGGCTTCGCGCGCGCGACGGCGCCGAGCTCCGCACGGTCGCGGGTGTGGATCCGGGCCTGCACCCGCGCCCCGTCGTCCACCGCGGGAACGCCACGGAGTCGGCGGAGGAGGCGGCCGAGGTCGTCGCCATCGTGCGCGACGTCCTGGGGCGCGGCTTCGTCGACATCGACATCGACGACGACCAGAACGCCGCGCCGCGGGCCGAGCGGCCTCTCGAGGAGAGCGACGTCATCGTGGTCGCCCCGTACAACGCCCACCAGCAGGCCGTGGAGCGGGCGCTCGCCGCGGCCGGTCTCTCCGCCGTGCGCGTGGGGACCGTGGACCGCTTCCAGGGTCAGGAGGCCGCGATCGCGATCCTCACGCTCGCGGCCTCCTCGGGGCGCGACGCGCCGCGCGGGCTCGAGTTCCTGCTCCTGCCCAACCGGCTCAACGTGGGCATCAGCCGCGCGAAGGTCGCGGCCTTCCTCGTGCATAGCCCGGCGCTGCTCGACGACCTGCCGTTCGCGTCCGAGCAGGTCGCCGCGCTGAGCGGCTTCGCGCGGCTGACGGGCGCGGCCGCGCCCGCGGGTCAGCCGGCGGTGCCGTAGAGGCGGTCGCCCGCGTCGCCGAGACCGGGCACGATGTAGCCCTTCTCGTTGAGGCGCTCGTCCATCGCGCCGAGGACCAGGCTCACGTCGCGGTCGCCGACGAGCGCGTCGATCGCCTGCACGCCCTCGGGCGTGCCGAGCAGGCACACGGCCGTCACGTCGTCGGCGCCCCGGTCGAAGAGGAACTTGATGGCGGCGGCGAGGGAACCGCCGGTCGCGAGCATAGGGTCGAGGACGAAGCACTGGCGACCCGCGAGGTTGTCGGGGAGGCGCTCGGCGTACGTCGTCGGCTTGAGCGTCTCCTCGTTGCGCACGATGCCGACGAACCCGACCTCGGCGGTCGGGACGAGCTTCGTCATGCCCTCCAGCATGCCGAGCCCCGCGCGGAGGATCGGGACGACGAGCGGCTTCGGATCCGCGATCTTCACGCCGCGGGTGGTCGTCACGGGCGTCTCGACCTCGCAGTCCGCCACCCGCACGCCGCGGGTCGCCTCATAGGCGAGGAGGGTCATCAGCTCTTCCGTCAGCTGGCGGAAGACGGGGGAGGGCGTCGCCTTGTCGCGGAGGACGCTCAGCTTGTGGGTGACGAGGGGGTGATCGGCAATGTGCACGCGCATGCGACCAGGGTACGGTGCCCACCCGCGAGAGCGCTCGATCGGTTTTCCGCGCCCGGCCGGACCCCGCGACAGGTGTCGATCTCGGGAGGATAATGAAGGCGCGCCGCCCCTTCGGCGCATATCCGCTTCGTCCACGAAGGAGACACCAATGAAGGCGTTGCAGTACGTGACCGTCGGTCAGCCCCCCGAGGTCCGCGAGGTTCCCACCCCCGAGCCCGGCCCCGGCCAGGTGCGCCTGAAGGTCACCGCCGCGGGCGCGTGCCACTCCGACGAGTTCCTCATGAGCCTGCCCGAAGAGGTCTACACGGCCGCGTACCCGCTGCCGATGACCCTCGGCCACGAGGGCGCGGGCATCGTCGACAAGGTCGGCGAGGGCGTCACCGAGGTCGCGGTCGGCGACGCCGTCGCGGTGTACGGACCGTGGGGCTGCGGCCGCTGCTATCCCTGCTCGCAGGGCAAGGAGAACTACTGCGAGCGCGCCGCCGAGCTCGGCATCACCCCTCCCGGCCTCGGGCACGACGGGTCGATGGCCGAGTACATGATCGTGGACAACCCGCGCTTCCTCGTGCCGCTCGGCGACCTCGACGCCGTGAAGAACGTCGCGCTCACGGACGCCGGCCTGACCCCGTACCACGCGATCAAGGGCTCCCTCGACAAGCTCGTCGCCGGCTCCACGGCCGTCGTCATCGGCACGGGCGGCCTCGGCCACGTCGCGATCCAGATCCCGCGCGCGCTCACGCCGGCCACGGTGATCGCGCTCGACGTGAGCGACGCGAAGCTGCAGCTCGCGAAGGACGTGGGCGCGCACCACGCCTTCGCGTCGAACCCCGAGGCGGCGGACCGGATCCGCGAGGCGACCGGATCCGCGACCGTCACGGCCGTCTTCGACTTCGTCAACATCCAGCCGACCGTCGACCTCGGATCCGCGCTCAGCGGCGTCGAGACCGACCTCGTGCTCGTCGGCGTCGGCGGCAACACGGCCCAGGTCGGCATGATGGCCCGCCCGTACGACGCGACGATCCGCTCGCCGTACTGGGGCTCGCGGCCCGAGCTCATGGAGGTCCTGAACCTCGCGCGCACCGGGCTCGTCGGCGTCGAGACCGAGACCTTCTCGCTCGACGACGCGCCCGAGGCGTACCGCCGCCTCCACGAGGGGTCGCTCCGCGGCCGCGCCGTCGTCACGCCGTAACCTGGAGCGCGTGCAGCCGTCCCCCGTCGACACCGCCCTCGTCCGCCGAGCCCTCGCGCTCGCCGACGAGGCCGGTGCGGCGGGGGACGTTCCCGTCGGAGCGGTCGTCGCGGGTCCGGACGGGCGCCTCCTGGGGGAGGGGCGCAACCTGCGCGAGGAGACCGGCGATCCGACCGCGCACGCCGAGGTCGTCGCGATCCGGGCCGCCGCGCGCGCCATCGGCGGCTGGAACCTCGAGGGCCTCACGCTCGCCGTGACCCTCGAGCCGTGCCTCATGTGCGCGGGCGCGATTCTGCAGGCGCGGCTCTCGCGGGTGGTCTTCGGCGCCTGGGACGACAAGGCGGGCGCGGCCGGATCCGTCTACGACGTGCTGCGCGACCGGCGTCTCCCGTACCGCGCGGAGGTCGTCGGTGGGGTGCTCGAGCGCGAGGCCCGCGCGCCGCTCGCCGCGTTCTTCGAGCGGCGCCGCTGACGGGCCATCAGCGCAGCTGCGGGAGGACCTCGTCTCCGAGGTAGGCGACCTGATCGAGGTCGGTCATGTCGAGCAGCTGGAAGTAGACCCGGCGGGCGCCTGACTCGATCAGCCGCCCGGCGCGATCGGCGATCTCGGCGGCGGATCCGCAGAAGGTGTGATCGGCGCGGAAGCCCGCGAGGTCGACGCCGGTGGCGGCGGCGCGGCGGGCGACGTCCCGCTCGGTCGGCCCGGCGAGGGTCGTGAGCCCGACCGTCGTCTTCAGGGTGTCGGGGTCGCGCCCGATCTCCTCGCACGCGGCGCGGGCGCGCGCCCATCGGTCGACGACGACGTCCTCCGGCTGGAAGACGATGTTGAACTCCGAGGCGTACCGGGCCGCGAGGCGCGGCGTGCGCTCGAGGCCCGCGCCCCCGACGATGACGGGCGGCGGGTCCTGCACGGGCTTCGGGAGCGCGGGGGAGTCGCGGAGCTGATAGTGGGAACCGTCGAACGAGAAGGTGTCGCCGGCGGGCGTTTTCCAGAGCCCCGTGACGATCGCGAGCTGCTCCTCGAGGAGATCGAACCGGCGCCGCGGGAACGGGATGCCGTAGGCCTCGTGCTCGTCCGCGTACCACCCCGTGCCGAGTCCGAGCTCGACCCGGCCGCCCGACATCTGGTCGACCTGCGCGACCTGGATCGCGAGGATCCCCGGCACGCGGTAGGTCACCGACGAGACGAGGGTGCCGAGGCGGATCCGCTCCGTCTCGCGCGCCAGGCCCGCGAGCGTCGTCCACGCGTCGGTCGGCCCGGGATCGCCCGAGAAGAAGCCGCCCATGTGGAGGAAGTGGTCGGAGCGGAAGAAGCCGTCGAAGCCCGCCGCCTCCGCCGCGCGCGCGAACGCCAGCTGCGTGTCGTAGGTCGCCCCCTGCTGGGGCTCGGTGAAGACGCAGAACTCGGTGCCGGGCATGGATCCATCCTGGCACCGCTCGGGCGGTGTCAGTCGCTCGAGGGGAAGACGAAGGCCTCGGTCGTCGGCTGCTCCGCGGTCGGCGCGCGGTACACGTCCGGCTCCAGGTAGACGACGCGCGCCTGCGGGACGGCGTCGCGGATCCGCTTCTCCACCTCGTCGATATCGCGCGCGACCGATCCGAGCGGCTTGTCGAGCGGGAGCGCGACCTTCGCCGCGACGAGCATCTCCTCGGGGCCGATGTAGAGCGTCTTGATGTGGATGAGGCGCTCGACCTCGGGGCCGTCCGCGATGGCCCGCATCACGGCGTCGAGCTGCGCCCGCGTCGCGCCCTCGCCGACGAGGAGGCTCTTCATCTCCACGCCGACGACGATCGCGATGACGATGAGGAGGACGCCGATCGCGAGCGTGCCGAGCGCGTCGTAGAGCGGGTCGCCCGTGATCACCGTGAGCGAGACGCCCGCGAGCGCGAAGACGAGTCCCAGGAGCGCGCCCGAGTCCTCGAGGAGCAGAACGGGCAGCTCGGGGGAGCGCGAGCGCCGGATGAACGACCACCACGACTGTCCGTGGTCGCGCACGGCGTTGGCCTCCTTCACCGCGGTGCGCAGCGAGTACGACTCGAGCCCGATCGCGAACACGAGGATGACGATCGGCAGCCACCACCAGGTCTCGCTGAGCGCGTGCGGGTGGGTGAGCTTCTCGACGCCCTCGTAGACGGAGAACAGGCCGCCGACCGAGAAGAGGATGATGCCCACGACGAACGCGTACACATAGCGCTCGCGGCCGTACCCGAAGGGGTGCTCCGTGTCGGCCTCGCGCTTCGCGCGCCGGCCGCCGAGGAACAGCAGGATCTGGTTGCTCGAGTCGGCGACCGAGTGAACGGCCTCCGCGAGCATCGACGCGGATCCGGACAGCAGCCAGCCGACGAACTTTGCGGCGGCGATCCCCATGTTTGCGATGAACGCGGCGAGTATCGCCTTGCCGCCCCCGTGTGCACTCATGTGACGAAGTCTATTGCGGCCGGTAGCGTGGCACGCATGGCCACGTCACTTCCCTCTGTCGCGTTCATCGGTGCCGGTTCGATGGGAGGCGCCATCCTGCGCGGCCTCGTCGCCAGCGGGATCCCCGTCGACGGCGGGATCCACGTCACGAACCGCACCGCCGCCAAGGCGCGGGACCTCGCGGGGCTCGACGGCGTGTCGAGCATCGCGCTCGAGGAGACCCCCGACGGCAACCAGCGCGCCGCCGCGGCCGCGCGCATCGTGCTTGTCGGCGTCAAGCCCTACATGGTCGCCGACCTGCTGGACGAGATCGGCCCGCACCTCGCCGACGACGCGATCATCGTGAGCCTCGCGGCGGGCATCACGCTCGCCCAGTTCGAGGAGAAGCTTCCGGGCGCGCGCGTGATCCGCTCGATGCCCAACACCCCCTCCACGGTGGGCCGGGGCGTGACGGGCCTCGCGGCCGGCGAGCACGCGGACGCCGACGACCTCGCCCTCGTCCGGCGCCTGTTCGAGACGGTCGGGGTGACCGTCGAGGTCGACGGCGACGACGGGATCGACGCGATCTCGACGATCTCCGGATCCGGCCCCGCCTACGTGTTCCTGTTCATCGAGATGCTCGCCGGCGCCGCGCGCCACCAGGGCTTCGACGATGCCACAGCCCGCCTGCTGGCGGAGCGCACGTTCCGCGGCGCGACCGAGCTGCTCGCGGCCGAGGAGCTGCCGGCCGAGGAGCTCCGGCGCCGCGTGACGAGCCCGAAGGGCACGACGGAGCGTGCCGTCGGCGTGTTCCAGGGCTCGGGCCTCGACGCGGTCTTCCGCGACGCCACCGACGCCGCCTACGCGCGCGCCAAGGAGCTCAGCGCGGAGGGCTGAGGCCGCCCCGCGACCCGCCGCGCGGGAGGGACTTGCGCGCCGGGCAATTCGGCGTACTGTCGTCCCTCGTGAATCGCTTCGCGCCCTCGTGGCGCGGCCTCGCCCCCGCGCAGGCCATCGTCCTCGGATTCGGCTCCGCCCTCGCCGTCGGCACCCTCCTCCTCTGGCTCCCGATCTCCGCCGCTCCCGGCAACCGCACGAGCATCGTCGACGCGCTGTTCACGGCGACATCGGCCCTGTGCGTGACGGGGCTCGTGACGCTCGACACCGCCACGCACTGGAGCGGATTCGGCCTCGCCGTGATCCTCGCGCTCATTCAGCTCGGCGGCCTCGGCATCATGGTCTTCGCCGCGCTCGTGGGCATCGTTCTCGCGCGAAAGGTGTCGGTGCGCGCCCGCATGAACGCGGTCGCCGAGACCCGGGCGGTCGGGCAGCCGAGTATCAAGCGGATCGCGGGCGGCATTTTCCTCACCTCCGTCGCGATCGAGGCCGCCTGCGCCGCCATCCTGTTCGTGCGCTTCCTCGTGGCGTACGACTACGGGCCAGGGCGCGCCGCGTGGTCCGCCGTGTTCCACGCAGTGTCGGCGTTCAACAACGCGGGCTTCGCGCTGTACTCCGACAGCATGATGGGCTTCGCGTCGGACGGCTGGATCCTTCTGCCGCTGTGCGCGGCGATCATCGTCGGCGGCATCGGGTTCCCCGTCCTGCGGCAGTTGCGCCGCGAGCTGCGCACGCCGCTGCACTGGACGATGAACACCCGCATCGTCCTGATCGTGACGGCCGCGCTCCTCGTCGTCTCTACGCTCGCGATCACGACGATGGAGTGGTCGAACCCCGACACCCTGGGGAGCGAGGGCTACGGCACGCGGATCCTCGGGGGCTTTTTCCACGCCGTGCAGACCCGCACGGCGGGATTCAACAGCGTCGACATCGGCCAGATGCACGACGAGACGTGGCTCGTCATGGACATCCTCATGTTCATCGGCGGCGGACCCGCGGGGACCGCGGGCGGCATCAAGGTGACGACCTTCGCCGTGCTCTTCTTCATCCTCTGGACCGAGCTGCGCGGCGGGCTCGCCGTGAACATCTTCGGCAAGCGCCTCGCCCGCGGGGTGCACCGCCAGGCGATCTCCGTCGTCCTGCTCGCGCTCGCCGCCGTGACCGGCGTGACGCTCGCGATCCTCGCGATGACCGATTTCGACCTCGACACGGTGCTGTTCGAGGCGGTGTCGGCGTTCGGCACCGTCGGGCTCTCCACGGGCATCACCGCCGACCTCCCCGACGCGGCGCAGCTGCTGCTCGTCGCGCTCATGTTCATGGGCCGCCTCGGCCCCCTCACCCTCGGATCCGCGCTCGCCCTGCGGGAGCGCCGGGTCGCCTACGAACTGCCCAAGGAACGCCCGGCCATCGGCTGAGGCGCACAAGGAGACACGCACTATGGGATCTTTTCTGTCGTTCGGCGAGAGCTCGCGGCGCATCGCCGAGGCCGACTCCGTCGTGGTGATCGGGCTCGGCCGCTTCGGCGGATCCGTCGCCCTCGAGCTGATGGCGTCGGGCACCGAGGTGCTCGGAATCGACGCGGACCCGGACCGCGTGCAGGAGATGAACGGCCGCCTCACGCAGGTCGTGCGCGCCGACGCGACGAAGGAGGAGGTGCTCCGGCAGCTCGCGGTGCACGAGTTCGATCGCGCGGTCATCGCCATCAGCGGGGACCTCAAGGTCTCGATCCTCGCCGCGTCGCTGCTCCTGCAGCTCGACGGCCCCGTGATCTGGGCGAAGGCGACGGACGAGCAGCACGGGCGGATCCTCGAGCAGCTCGGCGTGCACCACGTCATCTACCCGGAGAAGGACATGGGGCGCCGCGTGGCGCACCTCGTGCGCGGGGCGGCGAAGGACTACCTCGAGGTCGACGAGGGGTACGCCCTCGTGAAGGTGAGCGCGCCGAGCGAGCTCCACGGCACGGCCCTCGGGGCGACGCACCTGCGGGAGCGCCACGGCGTCACGATCGCGGCGCGCCGGGATCCGGCGGGCGCATGGGAGCACGCGGACACCGCGACCGTCCTGCGCGAGGGCGACACGGTGCTCGTCATCGGCCCGACGAAGAAGGTCGAGCGCTTCGCGCAGCTGCGGTAGGTCAGCGATCGAGCGAGCTGAAGCGCTCGACGTCCTCGTTCGTGCCCGAGACGATGATGAGGTCGTGGTTGGTGACGATCGTCTTCGCCTCGGCGTACCGGAAGGGCTTGCCCGGCGCCTTGACCCCGACCACCGTGACGTTGTACTTGCTGCGCACGCTCGTGTCGGCGAGGGTGGCGCCGCGGATGAACTTCGGCGGGAACATCTTCGCGAGCACGAAGTCGTCGTCGAACCGGATGAAGTCGAGCATCCGGCCGCTGACGAGGTGCGCGACGCGCTCTCCGGCCTCGCGCTCGGGGTAGATGACGTGGTTCGCGCCGACGCGCGAGAGGATCTTGCCGTGCGACTGCGACGTCGCCTTGGCCCAGATCTGCGGCACCTTGAGGTCGACGAGGTTCGCCGTGATGAGCACCGACGCCTCGATCGAGGATCCCGTGGCGACGACGGCGACCTGGAAGTCCTGCGCCCCGATCTGCTTGAGCGCCTCGAGGCTGCGCGCATCGGCCTGGACGGTGTGCGTGACGCGCTCGGCCCACTTCTGCACGAGGCCGAGGTTCGCGTCGATCGCGAGGACGTCGCGGTCGAGGCGGTCGAGCTCCCCGGCGCAGGCGGCGCCGAAGCGGCCCAGCCCGATCACGAGGACGGGGGCGTCGCTGCGGATCTGCTCAACCAACGATCGGCCTTTCGACGGGAAGCGAATAGTGCTGCGTGCGGGAGGTCGCGGCGACCGCCGCGGCCAGTGTGACTGTACCAACGCGGCCCATGAAGATGGTCACCGCGAGCACGTAGAGCGCGTGGTCCGGGAGAGTTTCCGTCAGCCCGGTCGACAGGCCGACCGTGCCGAAGGCGGAGATGACGTCGAAGAGCACCTGGGCGATCGGCGCGTGCGTGATCTGCGCGATGACGATGGTCGCGACGGCGACGATCGTCGCCCCCCACGCAAGGACCGCGACGGCCACGCGCTGCACGTCCGAGGGGATCCGCCGCCCGAACGCCTCGACGGACTGCCGACCCTTCGCCTCGGACAGCACGCCGAGCGCGAGCACAGCGAGCGTCGTCACCTTGATCCCGCCGGCCGTGGACGCGGATCCGCCGCCCACGAACATCAGCATGGATCCGACGACCATGCTGGATCCGTACAGCTCGCCGATGTCGACGACGGAGAAGCCGCCCGAGCGCGTCATTGTCGACAGGAACACTGACTGGAAGATCGTGTCCCACGCGTTCATGCGCCCGAACGTGCCGGGGTTGCCGTACTCGAGGATGAGGAAGGTGCCGGCGCCCGCGAACAGCAGGATCGTCGTCGTGATGAGCGTGAGCTTGACGTGCAGGGCCCAGGTCGAGGGCCGCAGGAGCGTCGCCTTGCGGGGGTTCGTGATGTGGCGGGAGAGCGCGAAGATGACGGGGAAGCCGACGCTACCGACGAACACGCTCAGCATGATCACGCTCATAAAGAAGTAGTCGTGCTGGAAGACCGCGATGCCGCCGTCGTTGAGGGTGAAGCCCGTGTTCGTGAACGACATGGCCGCGTAGATCGGCGCGATCCAGAGCGCGTCGAACCACGGGTACTTCGCGGCGACGCTCGGGAAGATGAGGAGCGTCACCGCGAGCTCGATGAGGACGGTCGACAGGGCGACGGTGCGCAGCAGCATGCCGACCTCGCCGAGCCGCACCGCCTGCGACTCGTTCACCGCGCCGCCGTGTGCGCGCAGGGGGTTCGTGTCGCCCGCGGCGATGAGCTTGGCGCGCAGCCCCATGCGCTTCGAGATCACGAGGCCGAGGAGGGAGGCGAGCGTGAGCGCGCCCATGCCGCCGATGTTGACGCCGACGAAGAGCACGACGTCGCCGAACGGGGACCAGTGCGCCGACATGTCGACGCTCGTGAGCCCCGTGACGCAGATTGTCGACACGGCCGTGAACAGCGCGTCGGCGAGCGGGGTGACCTCGCGGGTCGTCGACGCGATCGGCAGCGACAGGAGCGCGGTGAACAGCAGCACCAGGGCGATGAAGACGCTGAGCGCGAAGCGCGACGGTGAGTGCGTGGTCATGACCCGGAACCAGTGCCAGACCGCGCCGGGGATCCGCCGAAACGGTGCGGCGGCGTTCGCGGCAGGAGTGCCTGGCATCGCGGATGCGCCTCTCGTTGGCCTGCGGGACAGCCGCCATCGTACCGCCGCGGCGGCCCGCGCACCGTGTCGAATATGCCCGGCATGCCATACGCTGTCGGCTATGGCCGACATCTTCGACGTGATCGCCGACGGCACCCGGCGCGAGATCCTCCAGCTCCTGCTCCGCCGCGACCCGCAGTCGGACGGCGGCACCAGTGTGTCGCAGATCGTGGCGGACCTCAGCGTGAGCCAGCCGACGGTCTCCAAGCACCTCAAGGTGCTGCGCGAGGCCGGGCTCGTCACGGTCCGCGAGGAGGGCCAGCACCGCTACTACCGGATCGAGCCGGGGCCGCTGGAGGAAGTGGACGACTGGCTCGTGCCCTTCTTCGTGGACGAGAGCGAGCTCGCGGCGGAGGCGACGCAGTCGATCTACGCGCCGCTCCCGGAGCCCGCGACGAAGTTCGCCGAGTCGCTCGGTCGGACGGCGGCCGTCGTGCAGACGGCGCTGAAGCGCCTCGGCGCGTAGCGGCGCGCGCCGCCGGCGACGGCCCCGCGGGGATCCGCGGTTTCACACGCGTCACGCGGGTTTACACGGGGCTCGATCTGCCCCTAAGGTAAACAGGAAGCACCAATATCCCGGGGGAGTACACGATGGCCCAGATGCCCGATGTGCGGTTTCTGACCGTCGCCGAGGTCGCCGACATCATGCGCGTGTCGAAGATGACCGTTTATCGCCTCGTGCACGCCGGCGAGCTCCCCGCCGTGCGGTTCGGCCGCAGCTACCGCGTGCCCGAGAGCGCGGTCACCGAGATGCTGCAGAACCCCGACGCGGGGCAGGCGCACGCAGGCTGAGAGCACGCCGAGTTCGCCCGCGCGGCGGCACAGTGTAAGGTAGAACGAGGCACTTTTTCTGCCGTGCCCGTACTCGGACGCCGGCACCTGTCCGTGCCCGGCATCCAAGCCCCAGACATAGCGAGGTTCGACGTGGGTTCTGTCATCAAGAAGCGCCGCAAGCGCATGGCGAAGAAGAAGCACCGCAAGCTGCTGCGCAAGACGCGCCACCAGCGCCGCAACAAGAAGTAACTGGCGCGATATGCGAAGCGCCGGTCCACCGCGGTGGACCGGCGCTTCGCTGTGTCCGGGCGGATCCGTCCCCCGCGGCGTGCGGGAGAATGGACGCATGCAGGAGATCACCGTCGCCGAGCTGAAGGCGCGTCAGAACACCCCTCTCATCGACGTGCGCGAGGCCGACGAATTCGCTGCCGGACGCGTGCCGGGCGCCGTGAACATCCCCCTCTCCGAGCTCGGCGCGCGGCTCGACGAGCTTCCCCCGGAGTTCGACGTCATCTGCCACCTCGGCGGTCGCTCGGCGCAGGCCGCGGCGGCGTTGGAGCCCCGCGGGTACGACGCCACGAACGTCGCCGGCGGGACGGCCGCGTGGATCGAGGCGGGCTACGAGGTCGAGCGGTGACCGCGCTCACGCTCATCAGCAAGCCCGACTGTCACCTGTGCGACGTCGCGCGCGAGGTCGTCGACCTCACGATCGCGGATCTGCCGGACGCCGTCGCGGACGGCGTCGAGGTGACGGAGCTGTCGATCCTCGACGACCCCGAACTCTACGACGCGTGGTGGGAGAAGATCCCGGTTGTGCTGATCGACGGGCAGCTGCACGCGCACTGGCGCGTCGCCCCCGACCGGCTCCGCAGCGCGCTCGGGGGATGAGCGGCACGCGGCCGCCCGCGCGCCCGCGTGGTGCGGCGAGCGGACGCGCCCTACGATGAGGGAAACCGTTCCGACGAGGGAGCCCGCATGATCCGCCACATCGTGATGTTCGGCGTCGACGCCGACGACAAGAACGCGTCGATCACGGAGGCCGCCCAGCGGCTGGAGGCGCTCGTCGGGGTCGTCCCGGGCCTGCGTGCCATGACGGTCGGCGCGAACGCCGTGGAAATCGAGGGCAACTACGACTTCGCGCTCGTCGCCGACTTCGACGACGCCGACGCGCTCGCCGTCTACGCGACCCACCCCGCGCACGTCGCCGTCGCGGAGTTCATCGGCACCTTCAAGTCGTCCCGCGCCGCCATCGACATTCACCTCTAGGCCCCGGGCCTACGGGCCGTAAAGGTCGGCGAGCACCGTCTCGCCGAGGGCGAGCCCCATGCTCATCGCGCTGTCGCCGCCCGCCGCGGACACGTGGATCCCGTCGCCCGCTCGGGCGCGCAGGGTGTCGCCCGGAACCGCCGCGGCCACGGCGCGCCAGCGCTGACGGACGTCGAGCCGCTTCTGGCCGAACAGGCGCCGCGCCTCGCGCGAGAGGACGTCGAAGGCGACCTCCTCCTGGAACGGCCAGGCGTCGTCCTCGTCCCGGTGGGCCGCCCCGATGAGCACGCCGAGCCCCGACACCTCCGCGTACGTCTGCCCGACGCCCAGGTCGATGATGTCCGGCCGTTCGCGCTCGAAACGCGACAGCAGGTCCGCGTGCGCGGGGGTCTCCCGGAAGACCTCGTGCCGCAGCATCGTGGATCCGGTGATGACGGGAAACTCCAGGCCCACGCCCGTCGCGAGCATCATGTCGGTGGCCCGGCGGCGCACGCCGTGCCGGGCCGCGAGGTCGGGCCACAGCGACTCCAGGTCGGCCCCGATGCAGAAGACGATGTTGTCCGCGCGGATGTCGCCCCGCGAGGTCGCGAGGGAGCCGGGATCCGCGCCGAGCGCCGTCGTGCGCCACCGGAAGTCGACGCCCTCCGTGGCAAGCCAGGCGGCGAAGGCGGGCGCCATCTCGCGGGGGTTCAGCTGCATGTCGTCGCGGTAGAGCGCGCCGCCGATGGCGCCCGCGACGGGCGCGAGGTCCGTCACCTCGCGCTCGCTGAGGATCCGTCCCGCGCCGGCCCCGCGCAGCACCTCGAGCTCGTCGTCCGCCGTCGCGACCGCGAGCGTGCCGCGGCGCGCGAGCCAGAACCGGGCCCGCGGCGCGTAGGAGAGGAAAAGCTCGCGCGTGCGGGCGGCGAGAGCGCGATGCGCGTCGACGTGCAGCGTCGTGCCGACGTGCCCGGACCCGAGCACGGTCGCTCCGCGCGCGCGAGGCGAGCGCTCCACCACGACGGTGCGGAGACCGCGCGCGTGCGCGGCGGCGGCGTGGCCGAGCCCGACGATGCCGGCGCCGACGACGGCGACATCGTACGCGTTGTTCACCCTCTCACCGTAGGCAGGCCCGCGCCCGTACCCCGGCCACTTCACCAGCCCGTCACGACGCGTCTGCCAGGTGTTCACGTCTCGACGCGTCTCGCCGGATGTCCGGGTGTCTGCCGCGTGCGGATCCGCCTCACGCGCCGAGCAGCGCGCGGAGGTCCCGCGCCGCGAGCCGGCCGGCGCGGTTCGCCCCGACCGTCGACTGCGAGGGGCCGAAGCCGACGAGGTGGATCCGCGGATCCGTCGCCACCCGGGTCCCCTGGACCGGGATGCCGCCCGCGGGGCCCGTGAGGTGGAGCGGATCCAGGTGCCCGAGCGCGGGCCGAAACCCCGTGGCCCAGAGCACGTGATCGACGCGGGTGGCGGAGCCGTCGGCCTCGACGACGCCCCGCTCGGTCATCCCGACGAACATCTCGCGCCGGACGAGGACGCCCCGATCGCGCGCCGCGCGCGCCGCGGGGAACCACGTCAGGCCCGTGTAGCCGACGATGCTCGTGACCGGCCGTCCCGCCTCGGCGTCCGCCGTGACGCGCGCGATCGTGGCGCGACCCGTCGTCTCGGGGCGGAACGGACCGTCCGCGAAGACGGGCTCCTGCCGCGTGTACCAGAGGGTGTCCGCCACGCGCGAGACCTCTTCGAGGTGCTGGATGGCAGAGATCCCGCCGCCGACGATCGCGACCCGCGCGCCGCGAAACTCCTCGAGCGACCGGTAGTCCCGCGTGTGGAGCTGTCGCCCCGCGAAGCGGTCGGATCCGGGGAGGGAGGGGCGGAGCGGGTTGTCCCACGTGCCCGTGGCGTTCACGATCGCCCGCGCGCGCCAGAGCCCGCCGGCGGTGTGCACGGCGAGGCCGCCCGCGCCGTCTTCCTCCACGCGCGTCACGCGCGCGGGGCGCACGATCGGCAGGCCCTCAGCGGCCTCGAACTCCGCGAAGTAGCGCGGCACCGCGTCTCGGCTCGGCTCGGACGGATCGAGCGCGGGCGCGTCGGCCCCGGGGAGGGCGAAGATGCCGTTGAGCGTCGCCACGGTGAGGGACTCCCAGCGCTCCCGCCAGGCGCCGCCCGGTCCGTCCGCCGCGTCGAGCACGACGAAGGTGGGGCTGGATCCGCCGTCTCCCGCGGCGCGGAAGCCGGACCGCGCGAGGTGATGGGCGGCCGAAAGGCCGGCCTGGCCGGCCCCGATCACGACGACGTCGGCGAAGGTGGTCACGGGATCCGGAACCGCCCCGGACCGAGATTCATTCCCGTGAATGGAACAGTCCTAGATCGTCGGGATCGACGCGATGAGCCGCCGGGTGTAGGCCTCGCGCGGGTGGAGCAGGACCTGGGTGGTCGGCCCGTGCTCCACGACCGCGCCCGCGTGCATGACGACCGTCTCGTCGCAGAGGTTCTGGACGACGCCGATGTCGTGGCTGACCACGAGAAGCGTCAGGCCCGATTCGCGCCGCAGCTCGGCGAGCAGGTCGAGGATCTGGGCGCGGACCGTGACGTCGAGCGCCGAGAGCGGCTCGTCGCCCACGAGCAGGTCCGGGCGGTGCGCGATCGCCCGCGCGATCGCGATCCGCTGGCGCTGGCCCCCCGAGAACTCGTGCGGGTAACGGTCCGCGGCGGCGGCGTCGAGCCCCACCCGCGCGAGCACCTCCCGCACCCTCGCCCGGTGGTCGCCGGGCACGTCGAGCGCCCAGAGGGGCTCGCCGACGATGCGCCCGACGCTCATGCGCGGGTCGAGCGAGCCGTGCGGATCCTGAAACACGATCCCCGTGCGGCGGCGCAGCCAGCGCAGCGACCGGGCGGAGGCCGCGGCGTCGACGGGGCGCCCGTCGAACGCGACCGTGCCCGCGGTCGGCCGGTCGAGCCCCGTGAGAAGGCGCACGAGCGTCGACTTCCCGGATCCGGACTCGCCGATGATGCCGACGGCGTCGCCGCCGCGCACCGCGAGGTCGGTCGGGTTAAGGGCCCATGCGCGCGCCCGCCGCGCGAACGGGTGCGGCCGGTCGCCGGGGTACGCCCGGGCGAGGCCGCGCGCTTCGAGCAGAACGTCGGTCATGCGGATCCCTCCGGGCGCCAGAGCGATGCCGTCGCGTCGCGCACGAGTCCGCGCGTGACGGGGTGGGCGGGGCGCGCGAGGAGCTCCGC
The DNA here is from genome assembly GCF_011326725.1 of Microbacterium excoecariae. Taxonomy (GTDB): domain Bacteria; phylum Actinomycetota; class Actinomycetes; order Actinomycetales; family Microbacteriaceae; genus Microbacterium; species Microbacterium excoecariae. The sequence continues at coordinate 917,522 of NZ_JAANCO010000001.1, forward strand.
CACGGCGCCCGACTCGACCGCGCGGCCGCCGGCGAGGACGACGGCGTGCGTGGCGACCTGCGCGAGCACGGCCAGGTCGTGCGTGATGAACACGAGGGCCATGCCCTCGTGCGCGACGAGATCGCCCAGCAAGGCGAGCACCTCGGCCTGCACGGTCACGTCGAGCGCCGTCGTCGGCTCGTCCGCGATGAGGAGGTTCGGCCCCGCCGCGAGGGCCATCGCGAGCGCCGCGCGCTGTCGCTGGCCGCCCGACAGCTCGTGCGGGTACCGGCGGACGATGCGCTCCGGATCCGGCAGCGCGACCCGCGCGGCGAGCCGCACGGCCTCGGCGCGCGCGGCCCGCCGCGATGCGCCGCCGTGGATGCGCAGGGGCTCGGCGATCTGGCGGCCGATGGTCCGGATCGGGTTGAGCGCGGTCAAGGGCTCCTGGAACACGACGGCCAGCTCGGATCCGCGCACGCGCGCGAGCTGCCGGTCCGGCATCCCGAGGATCTCCTGCCCGCGCCAGGTCACGGATCCGCTCGCGACCGCGCCGTCCGGAAGGAGGCCGAGGATCGCCAGGGCGGTCAGCGACTTGCCGGAGCCCGACTCGCCGATGAGCCCGAGGCGCCCGCCGTCGGGGACGGCGAACGAGACGCCGTCGACGACGACGTCGCCGCCTATCTCGACCCGCAGGTCGGTCACGACGAGGCTCATGCGACGACCTCTGGGACGTGCGCCACGCGGCGCCGGGCGCCGAGGGTGGGGTCGGTGGCCTCGCGCAGGGCGTCGCCGAGGAGGTTGAGGCTCAGCACCGTCGCGGTGATCGCGATGCCGGGGGCGAGCACGCTGGCGGGGTGCACGGCGATGTAGGCCTGCAGCTCGCTGAGGAGCAGGCCCCAGCTCGGCTGCGTGACGGGGGCGCCGAACCCGAGATAGGACAGGCCCGCCTCCGCGAGCACGGCCGCCGCCATCGACCACGACAGCTGGACGATGAACACGGGCGCCGCGCCGGGCAGCAGGTGGCGCGCGAGCACCTGTCCGGGCGTGAGCCCCGCCGCGCGCGCGGCGAGCACGTAGTCGGCGTGGCCGAGCCGGCGCAGCTCGATGCGCGCGACGCGGGCGATGTTGACGCCGTAGCCGATTCCCACGCTCCACACGACGACCCACAGGGATCCGCCCCACACGGCGGAGATCATCATCGCGATGAGGAGGACGGGGAAGGCGATGAGGATGTCGATCAGGACAGCGACCGCCTCGCGCACGGGGCGCGCCGTGAGCGCGCCGAGGGACGCGAGGACGACGCCGACGATCGTCGCGACGAGCCCCGCGCCGACGGCGACGAGCACGGTCGTGCGCGCGCCGGCCATGAGAAGCGAGGCGATGTCGCGCCCCGTCTGATCGGTGCCGAGGACGTGCGGCCACGACGGCGCGCTCCACGTCGCGTAGGCGTCGGTCGTGCGCGGGTCGAACGGCGTCCACAGGAGCGAGACCGCGGCGACTATGAGCACGAGCGCGAGGACGATGGCGGCGGCGCGGCCCGTCGGGATGCGCAGGAGGCGGGTGGCGGCGTTCACGAGCGCTCCCTCTGCCGCGGGTCGATCCCGCGGTGCAGGAGGTCGACCGCGAACCCGACGACGAGCACGACGCCGGTGAGGACGAACAGCTCGCCCTGCACCTTCGCGAGGTCGCGCGCGCCGACGTCGGCGACGAGCATGCGCCCGATGCCGGGCAGCGCGAACACCTGCTCGATGACGACGGCGCCGACGAGGATCCCCGCGATCTGCAGGCCGAGGACCGTCACGATCGACAGGCCCACCGTCGGCAGGCCCTGGCGGACGAGCGCCTGCGTGCGCGTACGGCCCTGCGCGGCGGCGGTGCGGACGAAGTCCTCGCCCGCCGCGGCGAGCGTCGCGCTGCGCACGAACCGCAGAAGCATGGCGCCCTCGACCACGCCGATCGTCAGGGCGGGCAGCGCGAGCGCGGCGAGCGCCGCCTCCGGATCCGCCCATCCCTCCCGCGGGAAGCCCTGCGCGGGCAGCCAGCCGAGCCAGACGGCGAAGACGACCACGAGCATCATGCCGGCCCACACGACGGGCACCGCGGCGGTCAGCTGCGCGCCCACGCTGATCGCCTGGCCGATGGCGCGCCGGCGGTAGACGGCCGAGGCGATCCCGCTCGGCACGGCGATCGCGAGGGCGATGAGGAGCGAGAGCACGCCGAGCGGGAGGGTCACGGCGGCCTTGTCGGCGATCTCGGCGGCCACGGGCGTGCCCGTGACCAGCGAGGTGCCGAGGTCGCCGCGCAGGAGCGCCCCGACCCAGTCGGCGTACTGCTCCCACGCCGGGCGGTCGAGGCCGAGCTGCTGGCGGATCCGCTCGGCCTGCGCGGGGGTGCCCTCCGTGCCGAGGATCATCTGGGCGACGTCACCCGGCAGTACCCGGAGCGTGAAGAAGATGAGCGCGCTCGCGACGGCGAGGCCCACCACCAGCAGGGCCGCGCGCGTGAGGGCGTATCGCGCCACGGGGGATCAGGACCCCGCGACGCTGACGCCCGCGAGCGGCAGGCGCGTGCTGGTCTCGCTCGTGGGGAAGCCCTCGACGCCCGTGGCGACCGCGACGACGTCCTCGCGCGTGTACAGCCAGTCCGCGGGGTGCTGGGCCGCGACGAGCCGAGCGGCGTCGGCGATGAGCGCGGCCGAGGCGTCCGGATCCGTCTCGCGCATGGCCTCCGCGTAGGTGTCGGCGATCTCCGCGCGCGCCTCGTCGTCCGCGATCGCGTAGTAGTAGTCCGCGTCCGTCCACGTCGAGAAGTCGCGCGGCTCGACGTGGTTGACGTAGCTCAGCTCGTAGTCGTGGTTCGTGTAGACGTCCTGGAGCCACGTGGAGAACTCGACGGGGGAGACCTCCAGCTCGACGCCGATGTCGGCGAAGGCCGACACGAGCAGCGTCGAGACCGTCGTGCCGTAGGCCGACGGGATGGTGAGCTCGAGCGAGAGGTCCTCGACGCCGGCCTCGGCGAGAAGGTCGCGGGCGCGCTCGGGGTCGTAGGCGATCGTGTCCGAGAGGTCCTCGTATCCCGGATCCAGCTCGGGCACGGGGCCGAACTGCGTCACGCCGGCGCCGACGACCTCGACGATGGCGTCGTGGTCGATCGCGAGGCGGAGGGCCTCCCGCACGCGCACGTCGTCGAGCGGCGCCGCCTCCTCGTTGAACGCCAGGATGAACTTGTCGGTCGTCGGCCCCGACGTCACCGCGAAGGATCCCTCGAGCTGCGGCGCGAGCTCCGCGTCGATGCCGGTGAGCGCGTCGAGGGATCCGTCGAGGCCAGCCGCGACGAGCGCGGTGGGCTCCGGGATATAGCGCAGGACGACCTCGGCGACGCCGGCCGGGTCGCCCCAGTACGCGTCGTTGCGGGCGAGGACGATGCTGTCGCCCTGGTTCCAGCTCTCCAGCGCGAACGGGCCGGTGCCGTTCGCGTCCGAGAGCATGTCCGTCTCGTCGTCCGCGTCGAGCACGAGCCCGGCGGGGCCCGTCAGCGCGAACAGGAAGCCCTGGTCGGGCTCGGCGAGCGCGACCCGGACCGTGCCCTCGTCGATCGCCGCGACCTCGGCGACGCCCGCGAGCTCGTCGTGGCCGATCGCCGTCTCGTCGCCGCGGACGGCCTCGAGCGACGCCACGACGTCGTCCGCCGTCATGTCCTGGCCGCCGTGGAAGGTGACGTCGCCGGCGAGCGTGAACGTGTACTCGAGGCCGTCGTCCGAGACGGACCACTCGGTCGCGAGCGCGGGCACGATGTCGGCGCCCGAGCGGGCGACGAGCCCCTCGTAGACGTTGCCGATGAGCGCCTGCTCGAGGGCGGCGCCGGCGGTGTGTCGAATGTCGAGGTTGGTCGGCTCGAGGACGAGGCCGACCTCGAGCGTGGCCCCGGAGGCGTCCTGCGTCGCCTCGTCGCCCGGCGCGGAGCAGGACGCGAGGGCGAGCGCCGACGCGGCGAGGACGGCGGCCGCGGCGCGGCGGGCATGGCGGGGGGCGGGGGAGGCCATCGGGGGTCCCTTCGTGAGCGCCTAGGCGCGTCCAAGGATCGCGCGGATGACCCGCGCGATGTCGGTGGGGGCGACGTCCTGCACGTTGTGCGGGGCGTCGATCAGGTGCACGGCGTCGCCGGGCCGGGCGGCGCGGAATGCCGCGAGGTCGCCCTCGCCGAGGAACCCGCGGGTGCCCGCGATGAGCGTGACGGGCGCGGCGATCGCCGCGAGCTGGTCGCGGAGCGCGCCGTGGTCTGTCGCGGCGGGGCGCTCGTCTGGCGCGGCGGGGGACATCAGGCGCGCCATGTGGTGCTTCCACTCGACGGATCCGTCCGCGCGCGTGCGCGTGTTGAGGAGGACGCCGCGCCGGGCCTGGTCCCGGTCGCCGCCGAGGCCGAACGCCTGCGCGTGGTCGAGGACGTCGTCGATCGAGTCGAACGCGAGCCGCTCGTAGAAGGCCCGAAGGCCCGCCGCGCCGTCGCTCCCCGCGCCCGGCGCGATGTCGACGAGCACGAGGTGGGAGACGAGGTCGGGGCGCTCGGCCGCGAGCGCGATCGCCGCGAGCCCGCCGAGGGAGTGCCCGACGACGACGGCCGGAGCGCTCGCCCAGGCCTCGATCGCGCGGGCCGCGTCCGGTGCGAGCGCGGAGGGGGCATAGTCGGCGTCCGCGCGCCAGCTCGATTCGCCGTGGCCCGGCAGGTCGAGCGCGACGGCGGGCTCGCCGAGCGCGAGCGCCGTGCGATCCCACGTGTGGGCGTTGAGGCCGGCGCCGTGGAGGAACGCGACGCGCACCTCTCCCCGGCCGTATCGCAGCGCCGACAGGGTCCGGCCGTCGCCGAGCGCGACCGCGTCGCGCGACGCCGGCGCAACGACGACGCCGAGCTCGCGAGCCTGATCCGGCAGGAAGGCGAACTCGTCGGCAGAAGAGGGGGTGACCATGGGATCCTCGGGGTGGGTCCGGGAGGTGTCCCGGAGCGTGACCATTGTGGAGCCTCGCGCGAGCCGCTGCGAAATCCGGCGACATGTCGCGCAAGATTTCTTTCACATCTTGATCACAAAGTCTGATTCTTTGTGCATCTATCGTGCACAGTGATTTTTGGCCCCCTCGGCGCGGGTCCGAGTAGGGTTCTCGTATGACCGAGACGCGCGTGCACCTGGCCCGGTCGGCGAAGCCCGCCTACAAGGCCCTCGACGAGTTCTCGCGGGAGGTGGGGCGCATCGCCCGCGACGCCGGGATCGACGACCGGCTCAAGGAGCTGATCATGCTCCACGCGTCCCAGCTGAACGGCTGCGCGTACTGCGTGCGGGTACACATGGAGCGCGCCGGCGCCGCCGGCATCTCCGCCGACGACGTCTCCCAGCTCCCCGCCTGGCGCGAGTCCGGGGTGTTCTCGGATCGCGAGCGCGCGGCGCTGGAGCTGACCGAGGCCCACACCTTCATCCACCGCGCGGGCGTCTCGGACGACGTCTATCACCGCGTGGGGAGCGTGCTCTCCGAGCCCGAGTACGTCGGCGTGAGCTGGCTCGCGATCTCGATCAACGCGTTCAACCGCCTCACCATCGCGGGCCGGTACCCCGTCCCGCCCGCGACCGGTTAGGCAAGCCTTTCCTTCGGGCGTATAGTGGGAGCATCATGACCGCTCCGACCTCGCTCCCGACGCACGACGGCGACGCGTGCCGCGCCCGCCGTCACGCGCGCGCGCAGTACCTCGTGGTGGCCGACGAGACGACGCTCGTCGAGCTCGAGACCCTCCTCGCGACCCTCCCGCTCTGCGCGAGCGGTCGCGTATTCGTCGAGGTGCCGGACGCGTCGTGGATCGGCCGCATCGCGGCGCCCGCGCGCATGCAGGTGACCTGGCTCGACCGCGCCTCGCGGCGCGGCGCGCCCGGATCCGCGGCGCTGTGCCGTCCCGGCGAGGCCATGACGCGCGCCGCGATCGCGTACGCCGACGAGACGCTCTGCGACGACGCCGCGGCCGAGACCCGCGTCACGCTGCTCGGGGGATACGTCGCGACGGCCGACATCGTCGAGCACCTCACGTCGCGGCGCGGCGTCGCGCGCGAGCACATCACGGTGCGCGACGCGCTCGCGGCCTACGTCTGAGCGCCCTCGCGGGACACGGCTAGGGGCGCGCGAGCGCCCCGACGACGCGCAGGATGGTTCCGAGGTCGTCGACCGCGGCCTCCGGCGTGCGCGGCGCGAACCCCGTGACCGACGCCCCCGCGAGGGGCGCCACCTCGCGGACCGCGGCGATCGCGTCGACGAGCGCGGCGGCGGCGAGCCCGAACGGCTGCGCGTCCTGCACGCCCGCGATGTGCGCTGGGTCCAGGACGTCCAGGTCCACGTGCACGTAGAGGCGGCGCGCGCCGGTGGCCGCGACCGCGGCGGTGAGGTCCTCCACGACCCGGTCGGTGCCGACGTGGCGGATCCCGCTCTCGGCGACGCTTTCGCGCTCGGCGTCCTCCAGCGCCCGGGCTCCGGCGAGCACGACCCGGGAGGGGGCGACGGCGCCCGGCGCCAGCGAGAGCCCGCCCGGCACGCGGCCGAGCACCCCCGCGAGCGCCATGCCCGCGAAGGCGCCGGAGGGGGAGCTGTCGGGGGTGTGGAGGTCGCCGTGCGCGTCGAACCACACCACGGCCAGGTCGTCGCCCGCGACGCGGCCGACCGCGGGGACGGCGACGCCGCAGTCGCCGCCGATCGTCACAACGGGCCCCTCCGGCTCCGCCGCGAGGGCCTCGTCGAGGCGCTCCCGTAGCCGCCGGAGCGCGCTGGCACGCCGCACGCCGGTGTCGAGGCGCTCGCCAGCCTCGAACGGCACCTCGACGCGCTGGACGGCGGAGCGGGGCAGATCGCCCGCGATCGCCTCGGCGCCGTCAATGAGGGACATCGCGCGGGTCGACGGGGACCCCTGCCACTGCGGGACGACAACGAACCGAGTCATGTTCCGATCATCCGTCCTGTGTGGCCAAAACGACAAGACGGGCGCCGGCCCGGATAGGGGTGGCGCCCGTCCTGTCGTGAGCTCAGCCCGCGGTGATCGAGCCGGAGGTGCCCCCCGACTTCAGGGCGGCGAGGCGGGCCTCGACCTCGGTGAGCTCTCCGACGTCCTCGAGCGACTCGAACTGCGCGTCGAGGCTCGACGAGGCCAGCTCGGCCTTGCCGGCCGCGAGCGCCTCCTGGCGGCGCACCTTCTCCTCGAAGCGACCCAGCTCGCTCGTCGGGTCCATGACGTCGACCGACTTGACGGCGTCGTGCACCTTGTTCTGCGCCTCGGCGATCTTCGCGCGCGAGACGAGCTCGTTGCGCTTGCCCTTCAGCTGCTCGAGCTTGACCTTCATGCCGTTCAGGCCGTCCTTGAGCTTGTCGACGACGACCTGCTGCTGCTGGATCTGCGGCTCGACCGCGCGCACCTCGTTCTCGGTCTGGACCTGGCGCTGCAGCGCGACCTTCGCGAGGTTGTCGAACTTGTCGCCGCCCGCGACATCGCCCGCGGCGCGCAGCTCGTCGCCCTTGCGGCTCGCCGCGAGGGCCTTGTTGCCCCACTCCGCCGCGGCCTTGCGGTCCTCCTCGGCGTCGCGCTCGAGCAGGCGCAGCTGGCCGATGGTCTCGGCGATCGCGGCCTCGGCGTCGGCGATGTTGTTCGTGTAGTCCCGGACGAGCTGGTCCAGCATCTTCTGCGGGTCCTCGGCCTCGTCGATCAGCGAGTTGACGTTGGCGCGGATCAGCGTCGAGATCCGCCCGAAAATGGACTGCTTGCTCATGGTGGCGCCTTTCGAAGGGGTCCTGCGTCGTTGGATTGTCGGGGGCACTCGCAGTCTAGGAGCGCCGGTTATGCGTCGGCTATGGGTCCGCGCCGGCGGGTCAGAAGCGGCGTCCGCCGCCCGATCGCCCGCGCCGGCCGCCCCCGCCGAAGCCTCGGGGCGAGCGGGAACGCGAACGGGAACGCGAGCGCGACGCGGAGCGCGACGACGATGCCCAGCCCGACCCTCGGCGGGAGGACCCCGACAGCGAGCTCCCGATGATGCCGCCGAGGATGCCGGCGAGGAGCTGGTCGCCGCCCGAGGGTCCGGGTCCGCCCGCGCGGAAGCCCGCCACGTCGCGGTGCGCGGCCGCCGACGCGTGATCCGCCAGCGAGAGCGCGCGTCGGGCCTGGGCGAGCGCCGCGTCGGTCTCGCCCGCGACGAGCTGCCCGTGTGCCGCGTCGAGCGCGCGGCGCGCCTCGGCGATCGCCTGGCGCGGCTCCGCGCTCACGGCCCCGCGCCGCGCCGCCAGGTAGCCGTCGGCGCTCTGGATCCGCACGGCCGCCTGCTCGGAGATCCGCGCGAACTCCGCGCGGTCCTGCCGCGCCTCCTCCGCCGCGCGGCGCTCCGCCTCGGCGAGGCGATCGGCCAGCGCGCGCACCGTGTCGGCCATCTCACGGGCCTGGCCGAGCGCCTGCTCGGCGTCCTGAATGTCGAGCGCGGCCTCGGCGGCCTCGCCCGCGTCGAGATGCCTCTGCGCCTCCGCCAGCGCGGCCCGCGCGAAGGCGAGGCGCGCGCGGGCCTCCTCGGCGTCGTCGGCGACGTCGGCAAGCGCGGGGGAGTCGTACGCGGCGGTCAGCCGCTCGACCTCGGCGGCGATGCGTCCCGGGAGGGCGCCTGCCTCGTCGAGCTCCGCCGCGATCGTGCGGAGGACTTCCGGCGCGCGGCGCTCGATGCCGCGCAGCCGCTCGAAGCCGGCCGCGTGCGCGTCGAGGCTCTCGTCGGCCGCGGTCACGAGCGCGATGATGCGCTCGAGCTCGTCCGCCCTGGTACCGGGCGTCGCCTCGGGCCGGTCGAGGTGCTGGCGGATCTCGAACGCCGCGGCGAGATCGTCGCGCGCCTCTCGGAGCGCGGTCGCGTACTCCGCGGTCGCCTCCTGCCCGAACTGCGCGATCGCGAAGCCCAGCTCCTGGCCGGCCGTGCGCACCGCGTCGTCCATCTCGACGAGGAGCTCGGCCGCGCGGGTCTCAAGCCGCGCGAGCTCGGCCGCGCTCTCTTCCTGCGCCGCCTTCCGGCGCCGCGCGGCGCGCCCGCGCGAGAACAGGACGAGGCCGGCCACGGCGAGAGCCGCGGCCACGACGATGGCGCCGATCGCCCAGCCCCACAGCGGATTCGGGGTGGTCCGATCGGCGAGCGCGTCGGCGGCCGCGGCGGCCGCCTGGGCCCACTCCCCGTCGCCGGCGGGGCCCGCCGCGGCGGTCTCGATGGCCACGAGCTCGGCCTCGGACAGCGCGCCGTCGGCCGGCGCCGACAGGTAGAGCTGGCGGCCCTCGGTGGCGATGGCCAGCAGGTACTGACCGCTGCCGAGCCCGCCGGCCTCGGCGGTCTGATCGGCCCACGCGCCGGCGTCGGACGGATCCGTGAAGGTGTCGACGAACACGACCCACAGCTCGGCCTCGCCGCCCGCGGCGAGCTCGTCGAGCCGCGCCTCGGCGGACGAGAGCTCGTCTGCCGACAGGACTCCCGCGTCATCGACGACGTACCCGGCCCCGAGCGCGACGGGCGGCGTCGCCGTCGCGCTCACGGCCGCCCCGGAGACGAGGGCGAGCGCGCCCAGGAGCGCGGCCAGCCCGATGACAAGACGACGCATGCGTTTCCCCCTCGCGCGGCGATCTGCCGACGCGTCGATCCTACGAACCATCCCCGACACGCGGCGACACCGGGGCGCGCGATGTGCGCCCCGGCCCCTGCCTACCCTGGGTGGGTGAACTCCGACCGATACGGATCCGACGTCCTCGCCCCCGGCTGGCGCACGCGCGGAACGAAGACCTCCCGGACGATCCCCGCCGAGCTCGACCTCGTCGTCGAGGTCGTCGGTGACGGGTGGTGCGGGGCCGTCACGCGTGTCGAGGCGGGCACCGTCGAGCTGGAGGACGGGAAGGGGCGCCGCCGCGCGTTCCCCCTGGGCGGCGGCTTCCTCCTCGAGGGAGAGCCCGTTATCCTCGAGCGCCCGCGCCAGGCGCCGCGGGGCCGCACCCGCACCGCGTCGGGATCCTTCGCCGCGGCCGACGACCGCGCCCGCGTCGCGCTCCCGAGTCGGATCCTCGTCGAGGGCAAGCATGACGCGGAGCTCGTCGAGAAGGTGTGGGGCGCGGACCTGCGCGCCGAGGGCGTCGCCGTCGAGTTCCTCGCGGGCCTCGACCACCTGGACGAGCTGCTGGCGGCGGAGCCCCCGGGGCCCCGGCGGCGCTACGGGGTCCTCGTCGATCACCTCGTGCCGGGCTCGAAGGAGAGCCGCATCGCGGAGGGGATCCTCCGCGGTCCGCACGGCGCGCACCTGCGCATCGTGGGGCACCCGTACGTCGACGTGTGGCAGTGCGTCAAGCCGCAGGCCGTGGGGATCCGGGCGTGGCCCGTGGTGCCCCGCGGGCAGGACTGGAAGACGGGGATCTGCCGCGGGCTCGGCTGGCCGGCGGAGTCGGCCGAGGACATCGGCCTCGCCTGGCAGCGGATCCTGGCGCGCGTGACGACGTTCCGCGACCTCGAGCCGGCGCTGCTCGGCCGCGTCGAGGAGCTCATCGACTTCGTGACGGTCGGGGAGAGCTGAGGCGCGGCCCCGTACGCTGGGGGCATGTCTGAGCCGGGTACCCACCGCACGTCGCCGCTCTCCTTCGTCCGCCGCGGCGGGCGCATGTCCGAGGGGCAGGAGCGCGCCTGGGAGGAGCTGTCGCCCCGGTACCGGTTCGACGTGCCGCGCGAGCACGCCTCGACGTCCGTGCACCCCGACGCGCGGTTCATTCCCGCAGAGGAATACGGCCGCACGGCGCCCCTCGTCGTCGAGATCGGGTCGGGCCAGGGGCACGCCATCGTCAGCGCGGCCGCGGCCCGACCCGACACCGACTTCCTCGCCGTGGAGGTGTACATCGGCGGCCTCGCGCGCACGATGCTCGACGCCGACCGGGCCGGGATCGACAACCTCCGGGTCGTCGAGGCGAACGCGCCCGAGGTGCTCGAGACCCTCCTGCCGGAGGGCGCGGCTGACGAGGTGTGGATCTTCTTCTCGGATCCGTGGCACAAGACGCGTCATCACAAGCGCCGCATGATCAAGGAGGGCTTCGGCGCGGTCGTCGGGCGCGCGCTCCGAGACGGCGGCGTGCTGCGGCTCGCGACCGACTGGGAGGACTACGCGCTCCAGATGCGCGAGGTCATGGACGACGCTCCCGAGTTCGCGCGCGCCTACGACGGCGAGTGGGCCGAGCGCTTCGACGGGCGCGCGATGACGGCGTTCGAGCGCAAGGGTCTGGACAAGGGGCGCGCGATCCGCGACCTGACGTACCGCCGCGTGGCGCGCTGACGCGCGCCCGGGCGCGCCCGGGCCGGCGCCGATGCGGGCGAAGCCGGTCGCGGCTGGTAGTGTCGGTTCGTCCGCCTCCGTAGCTCAGGGGATAGAGCGCCGGTTTCCGGTACCGAAGGTCGGGGGTTCGAATCCCTCCGGGGGCACGTGGATTTCTCGCCCCGGGTCGTGCATGCGACCCGGGGCGAGATCCGTATGGGCGAGTAATGACGACGGGGGCGGTTATGACGGAAGAGGGCGACGCGGCGCATGTCGTGTGGGCCAGGGTGGATGACGGCTTCTACGTCGCCAGCAGGCCCGGGGCGTTCCTCGGATGCGTCGACGCCGGAAGCGACGGCACGTTCGCCGCGCGCGACGTGCTGACCGAACTGATCGGCTCCTACTCGACCCTGCGCGCGGCGATGGACGCCGTCGTGCAGCACGATTCCGCGGAGGCGGCTGACGCATGACGAGTTCCGGCCCCGTGTTTTCCCTGGCCTATTCGAGCGTGGCGGTGCGGCCGTTCGACGACCTGGCGCTCGCGGCGCTCCTCGCCCAGAGCCGGGAGGCGAACGCGCGGGCCGGCATCACGGGCATGCTCCTGTTCCGGGCCGGCAGCTTCGTGCAGGTCATCGAGGGAGACGAGGCGGGCGTGCGCGCCCTCATGGCGCGCATCAGCCGGGATCCGCGTCACACCCGCGTGCGGGTGCTCGTCGAGGGGACCGCTCCCGCCCGCACGTTCGCGGACTGGACGATGGGGTATGAGCCCATCACGGCGCCGACCGCGCCGGCGCCGGTGGGTTTCCGCAACACCTTCGACGACCTGGACAACCTCGAGGATCCGGCGCTTGTCGCCCGCGCGGTGCGCGAGCTGAGCCTCTGGTTCCGCGTCCGCCAGGCACGCCGCGCGGCCTGATCGGGCCCCGTACGGTGGGCTCATGCCCTCCGTCGCGCGCCGCCCGCACCTGTCGCCCTCCCTCGGGCCGGCCGCGGTCGTCGCGGCCGCCGCGGTCGCGCTCCTGCCGTTCGAGAACCGCCCCCTGGGATACGCGCTGCTCGTCGCGGGCGTTGCCCTCGCCGGCGTGCTGGGCCGCGCGGGCTTCGTCGCGGCCGCGCCGCGCGGGGAGGGGCCGAGCCTCGCGCGGGACCTCGCGCTCGTCGCGCTCGGGCTCGTGATCGCGAGCTCGATCCCGCTCGAGGCCCAGCTCGACGACGCGTCGATCGCGCGATTCGGCGTCGCGCTCGGCGCGGCCGTCGCGGCGCCGTACGCCGTGTCGCGGTTCGTGTTTCGCGATCGCGCGATCCGCTTCCCGTGGCGCGGCGGCGGATCCTGGCGGCGCTGGCAGTGGGGATGGCTCGCGGCCGTGATCGCCCTCGGGTGGCTGATCCTGCCGTTCTACTTCGTCGAGAGCGGCGTCTACCGAAACTGGCCCGTCGTGGACGACGCCGGGCTCATCGCGCGCCTGTTCGTCGGGGTCGGCGCCGTCGGCATATGGGACGAGCTGTTCTTCATCTGCACAGTGTTCGTCCTGTTCCGGCGCCACCTGTCCGACCTCGCCGCGAACGCCCTGCAGGCCGTCGTATTCGTGTCGTTTCTGTGGGAGCTCGGGTACCGCGCCTGGGGTCCGGCGCTCACGATCCCCTTCGCACTGCTGCAGGCCGTCATCTTCCTGCGCACCCGCTCGCTCGCGTACGTCGTCACCGTGCACCTGCTGTTCGACGCCGTCGTCTTCCTCGTCCTCGTGCACGCGCACAACCCCGGCGCGCTGGACGGCCTCTTCCTCGTGTCGCCGCGGTCCTAGCGCGCCGCTTCGACGGGCACGGCGACGAGGTCGGGAAAGAGCGCCGCGAGGTCGTCCGCGAGCACCTCGGCCAGGTACGCGTGCCCCGCGTCGCCCGGGTGGTTCGCGCCCTGCTCGGAGGTGTCGATCACGGTGTCGTAGTTCGCCGGCGTGATCCACTCGTCCGCGAGCGGCGAGACGTAGGTGAGGCCGTCCGCGGCCGCGGCGCGGGCGAGGATCTCGTCGATCCGCTCGATCTTCTCCTCGACGGGGAGCACGTGCGGCGCGGGGCCGAGCACCACGATCTCGGCGTCCGGGAAGCGCTCCGCGAACCCGTCCCACACGGCCTCCGCCGCCCCGTCGAGCCCCGCGAGGGCGTCCTTGCGATCGTTGATGGATCCCTGGATCACGATGACGTCGAAGTCGTCGGTCGCGGCGAGGCGCGCGAGCCGGGATCCGTAGGTGCCGCCGGCGGATCCCTCGTGGAGGTATCCGCTGCCGTTCTCGCCGTCGACCGTCGTCTTCCAGCCGAGCGCCTCCCCGGTGAGCGCGGCGTAGCGGTTCTCGGCGCTCGTGGCGGCCATGCCGTTCGTCCACGAGTCGCCGAAGACGAGGAGGGCGGGGGAGCCGTCCCCCGACAGCTCACGCCCGTCGGCGGCGGCTGTCGCCCCAGTCCCGGCGGGGGAGCACGCGGCGGTGGCCGCGACGGCGGCCACGGTCGCGGCGAGGGCGGCGAGGCGTGCGGCGGTCCGGGGCATGCTCCAAGCCTAGGTCGTTCTAGGATGGGGGCCCTATGAACCCCGATGCCCTCGCCTCCGCTCTCGCCGAAGTCCTCGCGTCGATCGCCGAGGCGAAGCGCCCCGGCGAGACTCTCACCGTCGACGCGTCTGACATCACGGTGGAGCGCCCCCGCAACCGCGACCACGGCGACTGGGCGACCAACGCCGCCATGAAGTTCGCGGGCCGGCTCGGCACGAAGCCGCGCGAGCTCGCGCAGGACATCGCCGCGGCGCTGGCGTCGACGCCGGGGATCGCCTCGGTCGAGGTCGCGGGCCCCGGTTTCATCAACGTGCGGCTCGACGCCGCGGCCGCCGGCGCCCTGGCGAAGACCATCGTCGAGGCGGGGGACGCCTACGGGCGCAACGACTCGCAGGCCGGAAACAGCATCAACCTCGAGTTCGTCAGCGCGAACCCGACCGGCCCGCTGCACATCGGGCACACGCGCTGGGCCGCTCTCGGCGACGCGATCGGGCGCCTGCTCGAGGCCTCCGGCGCGCGCGTGGCCCGGGAGTACTACATCAACGACGCCGGCGCGCAGATGGATCGCTTCGGCGCGAGCGTCGTGGCCGCCATGCTCGGCGAGCCCACGCCCGAGGGCGGGTACCCGGGCTCGTACATCGCCGACCTCGGCGAGCGGGTCGCCGCGGAGCGTCCCGGCGTGCTCGACCTGGACCCGGCCGAGCGCGAGACCGTCGTGCGCGACCTCGCGTACGGCTTCCAGCTCGCCGACATCCAGGAGTCGCTCGAAAAGTTCAACGTGCACTTCGACGTGTTCTTCTCGGAGCGGATCCTGCACGCCGCGGACAGCGGCGAGCCGAGCCTCATCGACCGCGCCGTCGACCGCCTGCGCGAGCAGGGCCACGTCTACGACGCGGACGACGCGGTGTGGGTCAAGACGACCGACTTCGGCGACGACAAGGATCGCGTCATCCGGCGCGGCAACGGCGTGTACACGTACTTCGCCGCGGACGCCGCGTACTACCTCAACAAGGGCGACCGGGGCTTCCGCCACAAGATCTACCTCCTCGGCGCCGACCACCACGGGTACGTGCACCGCCTCAAGGCCCTCGCGGGCGCCGCCGGCGACGACCCCGAGAAGGACATCGAGGTCCTGATCGGCCAGCTCATCTCGATCAACGGCGCCCGGCTGTCCAAGCGCGCGGGCAACATCATCGAGCTGGACGACCTGCGCGACTGGATCGGCACGGACGCCCTGCGCTATTCGCTGGAGCGCTCGCCCGCCGACTCGCCGCTGTCGCTGGATCCGGAGCTCCTGCGCAAGCGGACGAACGACAACCCCGTCTTCTACGTGCAGTACGCGCACGCGCGCACTGTCAACGTCGGCCGCAACGCGGCGGACGCGGGGGTGACGCGCGCCGTGTTCCGGCCCGAGCTGCTCGTCGACGAGACCGAGGCGGCCCTGCTCGGGGCGCTGCAGGAGTTCCCGCGCGTCGTCGCGTTCGCGGCCGAGGTGCGCGAGCCGCACCGCGTCGCGCGCTACCTCGAGGAGCTGGCGGGCCTGTACCACCGGTGGTACGACACGTGCCGCGTCACGCCGAAGGGCGACGAGGAGATCGACGACGTCCACGGCACCCGCCTGTGGCTGAACGACGCGACCGGCCAGGTGCTGCGCAACGGCCTCGAGCTGCTCGGGGTGACCGCGCCCGAGCGGATGTGATTCGCGCGGCGGGCGCGCGACCCGAAGCGCCCGCGCGGATCCCCTAGACTCGGGGCATCGGCGGCGCCCTCGCGCCTCCGAGGCTCCACGTCATGAACCCGTAAAGGTCCGCCTCCCCGATGGTCACCTCGCCCGTTCCCGCCCACCCGCTCGCGCCCGCCTGGCTCGCCGTTCCCACCGACGCGAACGACCTGGCCGAGGGCGTCTGGCCCGCCGGCGCGCGGCGCGAGGCGGACGGCGAGATGACCTTCGCCGGGATCCGCGTCACCGCGCTCGCGGCGCGCTGGGGCACGCCCGTCGTCCTCATCGACGAGGACGAGGTGCGCGCCCGGGCCGCGCGGATCCGCGCCGCGTTCCAGGCGGCCGCCGCGCGTCACGGCGGCGCGGCCCGCGTGTACTACGCCGGCAAGGCGTTCCTGTCGGCGGAGATCGCCCGATGGGTGCGCGCCGAGGGCCTCGGCGTCGACGTCTGCTCGCGCGGCGAGCTCGAGACCGCGCTCGCCGCGGGCGTGCCCGCCGGCGAGATCGGCTTCCACGGCAACAACAAGAGTGCCTCCGAGCTCGAGCGCGCGGTCGAGGTGGGCGTCGGCACGATCATCGTCGACTCCCCGCTGGAGATCGAGCGCCTCGCCGCCATCACGGAGCGGCTCGGCCGGCCGCAGCGCGTGCTCGTACGCGTGCGCAGCGGCGTCCACGCCGACACCCACGCCTTCCTCGCCACCGCGCACGAGGACCAGAAGTTCGGCTTCTCGCTCGAGGAGGCGGAGGGCGCCGTGGCGCGGATCCGAGAGCTGGCGCACGTCGAGTTCTCGGGCCTGCACTGCCACATCGGCTCGCAGATCTTCGGCGTCGACGGCTTCCGGGAGTCCGCCGCGCGCGTGCTGGAGCTGCACGAGCGCCTCGCCGCGTCGGGGCCCGTGCCCGTGCTCAACCTCGGCGGCGGGTTCGGCATCGCGTACACCCGGGCCGACGACCCCGCGCCCATCGAGGAGCTCGCCGACGGCATCGTCGACGCCGTGGCCGCCGAGTGCCAGGCGCGCGGCATCGCGCTGCCGACGCTGTCGTTCGAGCCGGGGCGCTCGGTGGTCGGCCCCGCGGGCATGACCCTGTACGAGGTCGGCACGACCAAGCCGGTCCAGGTCGCCGCGGGCGAGTCGTCGGCCACCCGCCTGTACGTCGCCGTGGACGGCGGCATGAGCGACAACCCGCGCACGGCGCTCTACGGCGCCCAGTACTCCGCGCGCATCGCCTCGCGCGCCGGCGACGGCGATCCGGCGCTCGCGCGGGTCGTCGGGATGCACTGCGAATCGGGCGACATCGTCGTCGACCACGAGTTCCTGCCGTCCGACGTCGCGCCGGGCGACCTCGTGGCGGTCCCGGCCACCGGCGCCTACTCGGCGGCCATGTCCAGCAACTACAACCACGTCCCGCGCCCGCCCGTCGTGGCGGTGCGCGGCGGCGAGGCGCGCGTCATCGTGCGCGGCGAGACGATCGACGATCTGCTCGCCCGCGACGCGGGCCTGGCCGCCCCCGCCCCGACCAAGGGAGAGAAATGATCGATCACCGCACCCTGCGCGTCGCGCTGCTTGGCGCCGGTTCCGTGGGATCCCAGGTCGCGCGCCTGTTGATCGAGCGCGCCGACGAGCTGGAGGAGCGCACGGGCGCGCGCCTCGAGCTCGCGGGCATCGCCGTGCGCGACGTGGACGCCCCGCGCGACGTCGCCCTCCCGCGGGAGCTGTTCACGACTGAGGCGCACGAGCTGATCGTGGGCAGCGACATCGTCATCGAGCTCATGGGGGGCATCGAGCCCGCGCGCACGCTCATCCTCGACGCGCTGCGCTCGGGGGCGGACGTCGTGACGGGGAACAAGGCCCTGCTCGCGACGCACGGCGCCGAGATCTTCGACGTGGCCGACCAGGTGGGCGCATCCGTCTCGTACGAGGCCGCCGTCGCCGCGGCGATCCCGATCATCCGTCCGCTCAAGGACTCGCTCGCGGGCGACCGCGTCGACCGCATCTTCGGGATCGTCAACGGGACGACGAACTACATCCTGGACCGCATGGACAAGGAGGGCGCCGCCTTCGACGCGGTCCTCACCGACGCCCAGCGGCTCGGCTACGCGGAGGCCGACCCGACCGCCGACGTCGAGGGGCACGACGCCGCGCAGAAGGCCGCGATCCTCGCGAGCCTCGCGTTCCACACGAACGTGCCGCTCGAGGCCGTGCACTGCGAGGGCATCACCGGCGTCGACGCCGACATGATCGAGAACGCGCGCGGCGCGGGCTTCGTCATCAAGCTGCTCGCCACCTGCGAGCGCCTCCCCGCCGAGGGCGACGAGCCCGAGGCGATCTCGGTCCGCGTGTACCCGGCGCTCGTCAGCCGCGAGCACCCGCTCGCGAGCGTGCACGGCGGCAACAACGCGGTCTACGTCGAGGCGGAGGCCGCCGGGCCGCTGATGTTCTACGGCGCCGGCGCCGGCGGCGTCCAGACGGCGTCCGCGATCCTCGGCGATGTCGTTTCCGCCGCGCGCCGCCACATCGCGGGCGGCGTCGGCGTGGGCGAGTCGGCGCGCGGCGACCAGCCGGTCGCGCCGATCGGGCGCATCACGACCCGCTACCAGATCACGCTTGAGGTCACCGACGAGCACGGCGTGCTCCAGACCGTCGCGGGCCTGCTCGCGGAGGGCGGCGTCTCGGTCGCGACGATCGAGCAGACGCTGTCGCACGACGCGGACGGCGCCTCGCGCGCCCGCCTCGTCATCGGCACCCACCGCGCGCGCGAGCAGGCGCTCAGCGACGCGGTCGCGCGGCTCGACGCGTCCGACGTCGTCGAGCGCGTCGTCAGCGTGCTGCGCGTCGAGGGCGACTGACGATGACCACCGCACCGCGCACGGTGCACGTGCGCGTCCCGGCCACGAGCGCGAACCTGGGCCCGGGATTCGACACCCTGGGGCTCGCGCTCAGCGTGTACGACGAGCTTGAGGTGACGGCGCTCGCCCCGGGTCAGCTCGAGATCGAGGTGTCGGGATCCGGTGCCGAGGAGATCCCGCGCGACGAGTCTCACCTCATCGCTCGGACCATCCGCTACTGCTACGAGTCGGTCGGCGTGCCGGCGCCCGGCCTGCGGATCCTCGCCCGCAACGGCATTCCGCACGGCAAGGGGATGGGTTCCTCTGGGGCCGCGGTCGCCGCGGGCGTCCTCGCCGCGCGGGGTCTCCTCGCGGGGCGCGCGGAGCTGAACGACACGGACCTGCTGCGGCTCGCGACCGAGCTCGAGGGGCACCCCGACAACGTCGCCCCCGCGCTGTTCGGCGGGCTCACGATCGCGTGGACCGAGAACGGCGCCCCGCAGCACAAGAAGCTCCTCGTCCACCGCGGCGTCGCGCCCGTCGTGTTCGTCCCCGACCGCACGATGTCGACGTCCACGGCCCGCAGCGTCCTCGGCCCCGAGGTCTCGCGCGAGGACGCGGTGTTCAACGTCTCGCGCTCGGCCCTGCTGATCGCGGCGCTCACGCAGAGCCCCGACCTGCTGCTCTCGGCGACCGAGGACCGGCTGCACCAGGAGTCGCGGTCCGTCGCGATGCCCGAGACGTTCGCCCTCGTGGGCGCGCTGCGCGAGCGCGGCTTCGCCGCCGTCGTGTCGGGCGCGGGCCCCAGCGTCCTCGTGCTTGCCGACGGCCCGGGCGGGCGCCTCGAGGCGGCCGAGGTCGCGCGCGCGGCGACAGACGGATCCTGGACCGCCCTGATGCTCGCCGTCGACTTCCTCGGCGGCACCGTGCGCGACCAGATCGACGCAAGAATGGAGCCTGTCGGTGACGGATCGTGACGTGAGGACCCCCATGCAGTACATCTCTACCCGTGGCGGCGGCGAGCCGATGACGTTCTCCGAGGCGCTGATCGAGGGTCTCGCGCGCGACGGCGGCCTCGCCGTGCCCGCCGAGATGCCCGAGGTCTCGCCCGAGACGCTCGAGTCGTGGCGGGCCCTCTCCTACGCCGAGCTCGCGGCCGAGGTCATCGGCCTGTTCGCGACCGACATCCCGCGCGCCGACCTTCAGCGCATGACGCGCGACGCGTACGCCGGCTTCCCGGACGAGGTCGTGCCGCTCACGCCGCTCGACGGCGGGCTGACCCTCGTCGGCCTGTCCGAGGGACCCACCCTCGCGTTCAAGGACATGGCGATGCAGTTCCTCGGCCAGGTGCTCGAGTACCAGCTGGAGCGGAGCGGATCCGTTCTCAACATCCTGGGCGCGACATCGGGCGACACGGGATCCGCCGCCGAGCACGCCCTGCGGGGCAAGGACCGCGTCTCGGTGTTCATGCTGTCGCCGAAGGGGCGCATGAGCGCGTTCCAGCGCGCGCAGATGTTCTCCCTCGACGACGAAAACATCCACAACATCGCCGTCGAGGGCGTCTTCGACGATTGCCAGAACCTCGTCAAGCGCCTCGCGGGCGACGTCGTGTTCAAGCAGGAGAACCACCTCGGCGCGGTGAATTCGATCAACCTCGCGCGCATCACGGCGCAGGTCGTCTACTACGTCTGGGCGTGGCTGCGCGCGACCGACGAGTCCGGCCCGCGGGCCGTGTCCGTGACGGTGCCGTCGGGCAACTTCGGCAACATCCTCTCGGGCTTCTACGCCGCGCGCCTCGGCGTTCCGCTCGCGCGGCTCGTGCTCGCCACGAACGAGAACAACGTCCTCGACGAGTTCTTCACGACGGGCGTGTACCGCCCCCGCGCGGCCGCCGAGACGCTCGCGACCTCGAGCCCGTCGATGGACATCTCCAAGGCGTCGAACCTCGAGCGCTTCATCTTCGAGCTGTTCGGGCGCGACCCGGAGCGGGTCGTGGCGGCCTGGGCGCAGCTGGACGAGGACGGATCCTTCGACATCGGATCCGATCTGCCGCGGCTCTCAGGGGAGTTCGGTTTCGCGAGCGGGACCTCGACGCACGCCGACCGGCTCGCGACGATCCGCCAGGTGCACGACGCGGTCGGCGAGATCATCGACCCCCACACGGCCGACGGCGTGAAGGTCGCGCGCGAGCACGTCGAGGACGGCGTGCCGATGCTCGTGCTCGAGACGGCCAAGCCGCAGAAGTTCGCGGAGACGATCCGCGAGGCGCTCGGGATCGAGCTGGAGTACGGGCCGGAGGTGCGCGAGATGCTCGACGCCCCGCAGCACGTGACCACGCTCCCTGACGACGCGGAGGTGCTGGCCGCCTTCATTCGCGACCGCGCGCTCGGCTGACCGGCCGGGTGATACAGTGAGGGCACAGCGGAGGGTGCCTCGTCGCACACACTCTTTCACCTCCGTCGCAACTCTGCGAAGCCCCGCACGGATCCCCGACGGTCCCTCGTGAGCGTTCTGCCCGCGAAGAGCAACCGGGTGGTCACCGCGCCGTGTCTCGGCGCGGATCCGTTTCCCTGTGCGGATCGGCTCTGACATCCCTAACGCAAGGAGCACTCGTGGCATCCACCACCGAGAACGGCGGCGACGCCGCCGCACAGCAGCACCAGGACGACATCGCGCAGGCGATCCGGGCCGCCGAGGAGGCGACCTCGCCGAAGCGCGCGCCGCGTAAGCGCGCGCCGCGCCGCGCCACGACGGCGTCCGCCGCCGCGGCGCAGGAGGCCGCGGCCGCCGACGCCGGCACGGCCGAGTCTGCCGCCGACCAGCCCGCCGCCGCGCCCGCCGCGGAGCAGCCCGCCGCGGAGGAGGCGCCCGCCGCCGCCCCGCGCAAGCGCGCGCCGCGCCGCACCAAGGCGCAGATCGAGGCCGACAAGGCCGCTGCCGCGGCCGCCGAGGCCGCAGCGGCTGGCGAGGCCCCCGCGGCCGACGCCGCCGAGGGCGAGCCCGCGGCGGAGAAGCCGGCGGCGAAGAAGCCGGCTCGCAGCCGCGCGAAGAAGGCCCCGGCGAAGGCCGAGGAGCCGGCCGAGGACGCGCCGCAGGCGGACGCCGCCGCGGCGACCGACGCGCCCGCGGAGCCGGCCGCCGAGGAGAAGCCGGCGGCGAAGAAGCCCTCCCGCAGCCGCGCGAAGAAGGCGCCCGCGGCCGCCGAGACGGCCGAGGCAGCCACCCCGGCCGCCGAGGCAACGTCCGAAAAGACGTCGGCCGAGGACACGGCCCCCGCCGCCGAGAAGGCGCCGGCCGCCGAGGCCGCGCCGGCCGCGGAGAAGGAGTCCGCCGGTGAGGTGGCCCCGACCGTCAAGCCCGCGCAGGAGCTCGGCGACGCCGAGGCGCCCGCCGGGACCGAGAAGGCCGACGCCGAGGGCCCCGCCGAGGGATCCGAGGGCGCGGACGACGAGCAGGAGGGCTCGGGCCGGAGCCGCCGCAGCCGCTCGCGCAACCGCCGCAAGAAGTCGGGCCAGGACGGCGACGGCGAGGACGCCGCGGGGGAGTCGCGCCAGAACGGCTCGCGCCAGAACGGCCAGAACGGCCAGAACGGCTCGCGCCAGAACGGTCAGAACGGCTCGCGCCAGAACGCCGACCAGAACGCCGACGCCCGCGGGCGGGGCAAGCGCGGCCGCGGCCGCGGCGGCCAGGACGAGTTCGAGCCGGAGATCCACGAGGACGACGTCCTCATCCCGATCGCGGGCATCCTCGACGTGCTCGACAACTACGCCTTCGTGCGCACGACGGGCTACCTCCCGGGTCAGCAGGACGTGTACGTCTCGCTCGGCCAGGTGAAGAAGTACAACCTCCGCAAGGGCGACGCGGTCGTCGGCGCGATCAAGCAGCCGCGCGAGGGCGAGCAGGGCGGGCGCCAGAAGTACAACGCGCTCGTCAAGGTCGACTCGGTCAACGGCCTCTCGGTCGACGACGCCGCGGGCCGCGTGGAGTTCTCGAGCCTCACGCCGCTGTACCCGCAGGAGCGCCTCCGCCTCGAGACCGCGCCGGAGAAGCTTACGCAGCGGATCATCGACCTCGTCGCGCCGATCGGCAAGGGTCAGCGCGGCCTCATCGTCGCGCCGCCCAAGGCGGGCAAGACGATCGTCCTGCAGCAGATCGCGAACGCGATCGCGCAGAACAACCCGGAGGCGCACCTCATGGTCGTCCTCGTGGACGAGCGCCCCGAAGAGGTCACCGACATGCAGCGCTCGGTGAAGGGCGAGGTCATCGCCTCGACCTTCGACCGTCCCGCCGAGGACCACACGACGGTCGCCGAGCTCGCGATCGAGCGGGCCAAGCGCCTCGTCGAGCTGGGCCGCGACGTCGTCGTGCTGCTCGACTCGATCACGCGCCTCGGCCGTGCCTACAACGTCTCCGCGCCCACCTCGGGCCGCGTGCTCTCGGGCGGCGTGGACGCGTCGGCCCTGTACCCGCCGAAGAAGTTCTTCGGCGCGGCGCGCAACATCGAGAACGGCGGATCCCTCACGATCCTCGCGACGGCGCTCGTCGAGACCGGCTCGAAGATGGACGACGTGATCTTCGAGGAGTTCAAGGGCACGGGCAACTCCGAGCTGCGCCTGTCGCGCCAGCTCGCGGACAAGCGGATCTTCCCGGCCGTGGACGTCAACGCGTCCTCGACGCGCCGCGAGGAGATGCTGCTCAGCTCCGACGAGGTGCAGATCACGTGGAAGCTGCGCCGCGCGCTCGCCGGCATGGACCAGCAGCACGCGCTCGGCGTGATCCTCGAGAAGCTCAAGGAGACCGGCTCCAACGTCGAGTTCCTCGTGCAGATGCAGAAGAGCATGCCGACGGGCGGGGGTCGCGGCTCCGGCCACGACAACGAGATCCGCTGATCGGCCGCACGTGTTCGAATCCGTTCAGTCGCTGATCGACGAGCACCGCCGGGTCCAGGAGGAACTCTCCGACCCGGCGGTGCACGCCGACGCCGCGCGCGCCCGCCGCGTCAACCGCCGCTACGCCGAGCTCTCGAAGATCGTCGCCGCCCACGAGCAGTGGGTGTCGGCGGGGGAGGACCTCGCGGCCGCCCGCGAGCTCGCGCGGGAGGACGAGGCGTTCCAGGACGAGGTCCCGGCGCTCGAGGAGCAGCTCGCCCAGGCGCAGGAGCGCCTGCGTCGGCTGCTCGTCCCGCGCGACCCCGACGACGCGCGCGACGTGATCATGGAGATCAAGGCGGGCGAGGGCGGTGCGGAGAGCGCGCTGTTCGCCGCCGATCTGCTTCGCATGTACTCGCAGTACGCGACCGCGCGCGGCTGGAAGACCGAGATCATCGAGTCGGACGCCTCGGACCTCGGCGGCTACAAGAACGTGCAGGTGGCGTTCAAGGGGTCCTCGAACGACCCCGCGCAGGGGGTGTGGGCGCACCTCAAGTTCGAGGGCGGCGTCCACCGCGTCCAGCGCGTGCCCGCCACCGAGTCGCAGGGGCGGATCCACACCTCGACGACGGGCGTGCTCGTGTTCCCCGAGGTGGACGAGCCGGGCGAGCTGGAGATCAACCAGAACGACCTGAAGATCGACGTGTATCGCTCGTCGGGCCCCGGCGGGCAGTCGGTCAATACGACCGACTCGGCCGTGCGCATCACGCACGTCCCCTCGGGGATCGTCGTGTCGATGCAGAACGAGAAGTCCCAGCTCCAGAACCGCGAGGCGGCCATGCGCGTGCTCCGGGCGCGCCTCCTGGCCAAGCAGCAGGAGGAGCTCGCGGCGGTGGCTGCCGACGCGCGCAAGAGCCAGATCCGGGGAATGGACCGTTCGGAGCGGATCCGCACCTATAACTTCCCCGAGAACCGGATCGCGGATCACCGGACGGGCTTCAAGGCCTACAACCTCGACGCCGTCATGGACGGCGCGCTCGAGGCCGTGATCACGAGCTGCATCGAGGCCGACGAGGCCGAGCGCCTCGCCGCCGTGGGCGACCAGGCCTGAGCGGCCCGGCGCGCGGCAGACTGGGGGCATGGTGCTTCCGGAACGCCCCCTCGCCGAGCTGATCGCGGCCCTCGCCGCGGGGGAGGCCACGCCGACCTCGGCGGTCAGCGCCGCCCTCGCGCGCGCCGAGGAGGGCGCCGCACTCGGCGCGTTCGTGCGCGTTATGGGCGACCGCGCGCTCGAGCGCGCGCGGGCGCTCGAGCGCGGCGCGCCGGCCGGTCCGCTCTGGGGAGTCCCGCTCGCGGACAAGGACCTCACGGCGCGCGCGGGCGTGGAAACGGGGTACGGCTCCCGGGCGTTCGCCGGTCACGTGCCGGAGGTCTCGGATCCGCTCGCGGCGGCCCTCGACGCGGCGGGCGCCGTGAGCATCGGGAAGACGAACACGCCGGAGTTCGGGCTGACGGGATACACCGAGTCGGCCGTCGCGCCGCCCGCGCGGAACCCGTGGGATCCGGTGACGGGCGCCGGCGGGTCGAGCGGGGGCGCGGCCGTGGCCGTCGCGACCGGCATGCTGCCCGCGGCGCCGGCCTCCGACGGCGGCGGGTCCATCCGCATCCCCGCGGCGACCGTGGGCGTCGTCGGGCTCAAACCCTCGCGGGGCCGGCTCCCGTTCGCAAACGGGCTCGAGACGCCGGGCGGCCTCTCGACGGCGGGCGCGATCGCGAGGAGCGCCGAGGACGCGGCGATCCTCCTCGACGCGCTCGTCGCCGCCGGGCCCCACCACTTCGCGACGCGACCGCCCGGGGACGGGCCGTTCGCGCCCGCGGCGCGCCAGGATCCGCCGCGCTCGCGGATCGGCGTCACGCTCGCGACGCCGTGGGACGGCTGGACCTCGACCGATCTCCACCCCGCCGCGCGCGGGGCGTTCGACCGGGCGATCCGGATCCTCGGCGGCGCCGGCCACGACGTCGTCGACGCGGCGTGGCGGCCCGAGGGCTACCCCGAGATGTTCCTCACGCTGTGGCGCGCGTCGGCGGCGCGGATCCCGATTGCGGATGGCGACCTCGACGCGCTCGCGGAGCCCCTCACGGCGTGGCTGGTCCGGGAGGGGCGCGCCCTCGGCGCCGCGGAGATCCTCGCGGCGCAGCAGCGCCAGGCGGCGTTCGAGCGGCGCACGATCGCGGACTTCGCCGGGTTCGACGCGGTGCTCACGCCCGCTCTCGCCCTGCCGCCGCGGCCCGTCGGCTGGTACGCGGGCGTGACCCCGGAGGAGAACTTCGCCCGCCAGTGCAGCTACGCGCCGCACACGAGCTTCGTGAACGTCGCGGGGCTCCCCGCGATCACGGTGCCGGTCGGCGGCGAGGGCCGGCCGTGGAGCGTGCAGCTCGTCGGGCGCCCGGGCAGCGAGAAGCGCATCCTCCAGCTCGCGCGGCAGCTGGAAGACGCCCGCGGCCCCCTCCCATATCCACAATTCTCCGACAAGTCCGCCCGGAATCCGGGCGGACTTGTCGGAGAATTGTGGACTTAGATCTGGTACTCGGGGGCGCTGAGGAGGTCGCGGGTGCGCTCGTGGGGCCCGCGGGCGCGGACCTTCGCCGGCACGCCCAGCAGGACGCTGTCGGGCGGCGCGTCGCGCGTGACGACGGCGTTCGCGCCGACGGCGCTGCGCGCGCCGATCACGACCGGACCGAGCACCTTCGCCCCTGCGCCGACGACGACCCCGTCCTCGAGCGTGGGGTGGCGCTTGCCCTTCTCGAGCGAGCGGCCGCCGAGCGTGACGCCGTGGTACAGCATGACGTCGTCCCCGACCTCGGCGGTCTCGCCGACGACGACGCCCATCCCATGGTCGATGAAGAAGCGGCGCCCGATCGTGGCGCCCGGGTGGATCTCGATGCCCGTCAGCCAGCGCACGAGCTGGGACAGCGCCCGCGCCGGGAAGCGCAGGCCGCGCCGCCAGAGCGCGCTCGCGACGCGGTGGGCCCAGATGGCGTGCAGGCCGGGATACAGAAGCGCGACTTCGACGAAGCCGCGCGCGGCCGGATCCCGGCGGCGCGCGGCTTCGAGGTCCTCGCGGAGGTGCAGTGCCATAGAAGAGGTGCGAGTCCTGTCAGGGGTCAGTCGTCCTGCAGGTGCTCCCAGAGGAACGTGGAGATGTAGCGCTCGCCCGTGTCGCAGATCACGGTGACGATGTTCTTGCCCGCGTTCTCGGGGCGGCGGGCCAGTTCGAGCGCGGCCCACACGTTGGCGCCCGCCGAGATGCCGCCGAGGATGCCCTCCTTCGAGGCGAGGTCGCGGGCGGTCTCGACCGCCTTGTCGAGCGGCGCCTGGATGACCTCGTCGATGACGTCGCGGTCGAGGATGGCCGGGACGAAGTTCGCCCCGATGCCCTGGATCTTGTGGGGGCCGGCCGTGCCCTCGCTAAGCAGCGGCGAGTCGGTCGGCTCGACGGCGACGATCTGCACGCCGGGGACCTTCTCCTTGAGGACCTGGCCGACGCCCGTGATCGTGCCGCCCGTGCCGACGCCCGCGACGAAGATGTCGACGGCGCCGTCCGTGTCGGCGAGGATCTCCTCGGCCGTCGTCGTGCGGTGGATCTGCACGTTGGCGTCGTTCTCAAACTGGCGGGCGAGGACCGCGCCGGGCGTTTCGGCCACGATGCGCTTGGCCTCCTCGACGGCCCCGTTCATGCCCTTGGCGGGCTCCGTGAGCACGAGCTCGGCGCCGAGGGCGCGCAGCAGCACGCGGCGCTCCTTCGACATGGAGGCGGGCATCGTGAGGATGACCTTGTAGCCGCGCGCGGCGCCCACGAGCGCGAGCGCGATACCCGTGTTGCCCGAGGTGCCCTCGACGATCGTGCCGCCGGCGGGGAGCTCGCCGGACGCCTCGGCGGCGTCGACGATGGCGACCCCCAGGCGGTCCTTGACGCTCGAACCGGGGTTGAAGAACTCGAGCTTGCCGAGGACGTTCGCGCCGACGCCCTCGGTCACGCGGTTGAGCCGCACGAGCGGCGTGCCGCCGAACGTGCTCGTGATGTCGGAGTGGATCGCGGACATGGTGTGCCTTCCTCGGGGTTCGGGTGAGGGATCCGGGCGAACCGGCGGACCTGTCGTCAGCCTAGGGGGGATCGCGGGGCAGCGGGCCGGTCTGTGACGGAGGATTTCATCGGGGGAGGGGCAATAGGCTCGCGGGTGTGACCGACACCCCCGATCGCGTGCCCCTGCGCGAGGCCCTCCGCGGCGCCGCCGACGTCCTTGCCCGCGCCGGCGTCCCGGATCCCGTCGTCGACGCCGAGATGCTGGTGGCGTGGGTGCTCGGGCCCGAGACGTCGCGCGGATCCGTTCAGGCCGCGGCGATCCGCGGGGACGCCCTGGACGCCGCCGCGCACGCGCGCCTCGTGGACCTCGTCCGCCGGCGGGCGGCGCGCGAGCCGCTGCAGCACATCACGGGGTTCGCGCCGTTTCGTCACCTCATGCTGCGGGTCGGTCCGGGCGTCTTCGTCCCGCGGCCCGAGACCGAGCTCCTGGCCGAGATCGCGATCGGGGCGCTGCGCGCCGCCGCGGAGCCCGAGCCGATCGCGATCGACCTCGGCACCGGCAGCGGTGCCATCGCGCTCGCCATGGCCACCGAGGTGCCGCACGCGCGCGTCGTCGCGGTCGAGCGCTCCGACGAGGCGATCGTGTGGACCCGCCGGAACGTCGACGCGCTCGCCCCGCGCGTCGACCTGCGCCACGGCGACCTCGCGGACGCCGGCGCCGACCTCGCCGGTCGCGTCGCCGTCGTGGCCTCGAACCCGCCGTACGTGCCGGACGACGCCATCCCGCGCGACGAGGAGGTGCGGCGCTACGATCCTGCGGCCGCGCTCTACGGCGGCGCGGACGGCCTCGATGTCGTGCGCGTGATCAGCCGCGTGGGTCGACGGCTCGCGCGGCCCGGCGGATCCCTCGTCCTCGAGCACGGCGAGTGGCAGGGCGAGGCGATCCGCGGAATCCTGGCGGGCGACGGGTGGGACGCCGCCGCGACGCACCGCGATCTGACGGGTCGAGACCGCGTGACGACGGCTCTTCGACCCGCGGAGACGGGATCCGCGGGCGGGCGAACGTAGAATCGAGTCCGTGATGTCCCCCGTCTTCGACTGCCGCAACCGCGACGAGATGCTCCCCGGGATGCGCCAGGCGCGCCAGGCGATCGCCCGCGGACAGGTCGTCGTCCTGCCGACCGACACGGTGTACGGCGTCGCGGCCGACGCCTTCAACCCGGCGGCCGTGCAGCGCCTCCTCGACGCCAAGGGGCGCACGAGGCAGCAGCCGCCTCCCGTCCTCGTCGGGTCGGTCGACGCCCTCGCTGCGCTCGTGGAGTCGGTCCCGGCAGAGGTAACGGCGCTCGTCGAGGCCTTCTGGCCGGGCGGCCTCACGATCGTGCTGCCCGCCCAACCCTCGCTCACGTGGGACCTCGGCGAGACGCACGGTACGGTCGCCGTGCGCCAGCCCGATCACGCCCTGGCGCTCGAGCTCCTCGCGGAGACCGGGCCGCTGGCCGTGTCCAGCGCGAACCTCACGGGCCAGGACGCCGCGGTCGACGTCGACTCGGCGCGGGGGATGCTCGGCGACTCCGCCGCCGTCTACCTCGACGACGGGCCCGTCTCGACGGGCGTCGCGTCGACGATCGTCGACGCGACGTCGCTTCTGCCGGGCCGCGGGGAGCGCGCCGTGCGCGTCCTCCGCGAGGGCGCGGTCTCGCGCGAGCGCCTGCGCGAGGTGCTGGGCGATCTGCTCGAGGCGGATCCGGATCCGCACCAGGGCGAGGACGCCGGCGAGTGAGGCTCTACCTCCTCACGATCCTTTTGACCGCCGCGGTCACCTTCGTCCTGTCCGTCGTCGTGTGGCGCATCGCGCTGCGCTACCGGCTGCACCCGCCCGTCCGCGAGCGCGACGTGCACACGCGCCCGACGCCCCGCCTCGGCGGCGTCGCGATGTTCCTCGGTATCGTCGTGGCCTTCCTCGTCTCGCGCACCGTCGACTACTTCGACATCTTCTGGGTCGAGCCGCGCGTGGTCTGGTCGATCCTGGCCGCGACCTTCCTCATCGCGCTCGTCGGCGTGGCCGACGACCTCTGGGACCTCGACTGGATGCTCAAGCTCGGCGCCCAGTTCCTCGCCGCGGGCATCGTCGCCATCGGCGGCGGGGTCCAGATCTACGCGCTCCCCGTGGGCGGCATCGCCGTGTGGTCGGGCTGGGTCAGCATTCTGCTCACGATGTTCTCGATCGTCGTCGTCATGAACGCCGTGAACTTCATCGACGGCCTCGACGGCCTCGTCGCGGGCGTCTGCCTCATCGCGAACGGCGTCTTCTTCGTCTACTCGTACATCCTCGTGCGCGACGCGGGGGCGACGAGCTACGCGAACCTCGGGACGTTCATCGCGGCCGTCGTCGTCGGCGCGTGCCTGGGCTTCCTTCCCATCAACTGGAACCCCGCGAAGATGTTCATGGGCGACACGGGCGCGCTCGTGCTCGGTCTGCTCATGGCGACCAGTGGGATCGCGATCACGGGCCAGCTGCCGCCCGCCGCCCTGGATCCGGACATGACCGGCCGATCCCAGATCCTCGGGACGCTCCTGCCGATCCTCCTCCCGCTTATCGTCGTGCTCCTGCCGCTGCTCGATTTCGGCCTGGCCGTCGTGCGCCGCATGAGCCGCGGCAAGTCGCCGTTCTCCCCCGACCGCGAGCACCTCCACCACCGCATGCTCGACATGGGGCACTCGGACCGCGACGCGGTGCTGATCTTCTACGCCTGGACGGCGATCGTCTCGCTGACCGTCCTCCTGATGTATCTCTTCACGGGCGCCAACTGGTTCGGCGGGCACTGGTTCGGCGAGTACTGGTTCGCCGTTGCGTTCGGCGTGATCGGCATCGCCGCGTGCCTCGTGCTGGCGTTCGTGCCCTCGCGGCGCGCCGCGCGCGCGCCCGAGAAGGCGGGCTGACGCGTGGCGCCCTCGCTGCGGGGAACGCCCAACGGTGGCGTCTGGGTGATCGGCGCGTGCGCGATCGTCGCGTCGGGGGTCGTCGGCGCCGTCGTCTCGGGTGCCCTGGCCGGCCCCGCCGGCGCGTGGAGCGCGCTCGCCGGGGCGGGAGCCGCCGCCGTGTTCCCGGCGACCACGACCCTCGCGCTCGTCCTCTCGGGGCGCGCGCGGGGGACGGGACGCTTCCCCGCCGCGCTGTTCGGCGCGTGCCTTGCCGCGGTCGTGGCTAAGGCGCTGCTGTTCGCCGCGATCCTCGCGGTCGTCGTGGGCCTGTTCCCCGTCGTGCCGCAGGCGTTCTTCTGGCCCCTCGTGGCCGTCGCGGTGGCGAGCCTCGCGGTGGACGTCGCGATCGCCGGCAGGCTCCGGGTCCCGGTGCGCGTCAGGGCATCCACAGGCGGGCACGGGATACGCTCCTAGGAGCGCAGGGCACGACCCGCCCCGCCGCTCCACGACACCCGCCCAGGAGACCGCGATGGCCCCCTCGCCCGTATCCAGCAACCCGATCATGCGATCGGTCCTCGTGTGGAGCGCGATCGCGTGCGCCGTGATCCTCGTCGGCGCGGCCGGGATCGGGTTCGCCGTGGCGGGATCCGCCGGGCTGCTCAGCGGGCTGGCGGGCGCCGTCATCGGGTTCGCGTTCCCCGCGCTGTCGGCCGCGAGCATCCTGTTCGCCAACCGCTACTTCGGCTCGCCGAACTACCCCGTCATCTTCTTCGGCGTCTTTATGGGTGTCTTCCTCCTGAAGCTCGTCGTCCTCATCGTCGCGCTCAACGTGCTGTTCGGGATGGGCTGGGTCGTCCCCGGCGTCCTGTACGGCGCGCTCGTCGCCGCCGCCGTCGCCTCGCTCGTCGCCGACGTCATCGTCATCGCCAAGATGCGGATCCCCGCCGCGAGCGACGTGTCCTTACCGGGCGACGAGGACGATCGCGCGTAGCGACTTCTACACGCTGTCAAAACACGCCGACCATCTTTGGTAGGCTGTCCTTGGTCCTGCGGATACGACCGGCACATTGAGGCGCCGGGATCGCAGCGAACGCCCTCTCACCACCACATACCCACGCAGTCCCCCGGGTCTGCGCGAGAAGCTGGAGCCATGCGTTGACTCAGGCGAGCACGATCGCACCGATGGCCGACGAGGTCGAGTTCCACCCGCCCTCGATCGGGGAGTTCTTCCCCGAGGCGATCCTTTTTGAGGGGACTCCCTTCGAGTTCACGCGGATCAACCTGGCGCAGGTCATCGCGACCGCTGTCCTGGTGATCATCCTCGTGTTCGGCACGCGCAAGATGCGCGTCGTCCCGGGCCGCGGCCAGCAACTGCTCGAGTTGCTCTTCGGGTTCGTGCGCGAGAGCGTGGTTTTCCAGGTCCTCGGTCGCAAGGATGGCAAGCGTTTCGTCCCGCTGCTCACGGCGATGTTCCTCGGCATCCTTTTCATGAACATCACGGGCGTGATCCCGGGAATGAACATCGCCGGTACGAGCGTCATCGGCGTCCCCCTCCTGTTCGCCGTCATCGCGTACGTGACCTTCATCTACGCCGGCATCCGCCGACACGGCTTCGGCCGGTTCATGAAGAACTCGCTGGTCCCTGGCGGGGTCCCGGGCTATCTCGTCCCGATCATCTCGGTGATCGAGTTCATCTCGACCTTCGTGTTCCGCCCGGTCTCGCTCACGCTGCGACTCCTGCTGAACTTGATGGTCGGGCACCTCATGCTCGTGCTGTTCTTCGCGGCGACGCACTTCTTCCTCCTCAGCTTCAACTGGCTGACGCCGCTCTCGGTGGGTTCGCTCGCCCTCGGCTTCGCCTTCACCCTGTTCGAAATTTTCGTCGCCTTCCTCCAGGCGTACGTTTTCACGATCCTCACCGCGGTCTACATCCAGCTCGCGGTTGCGGAAGAGCACTGACGATCAGCCGCCCGGCTGTTCGCCCTACGAAAGGAAATAACCAGTGGACGCTACGACGGTTCTCGCCGAGATCACCGGCAACATCGCGACCATCGGCTACGGCCTCGCGGCCATCGGTCCGGCCATCGGCCTCGGCATCGTCGTCGGCAAGACGATCGAGTCGACGGCGCGTCAGCCGGAGCTCGCCGGCCGCCTGCAGACCCTGATGTTCATCGGTGTGGCATTCATCGAGATCCTCGCCTTCATCGGCATCGCCACGCCGTTCATCTTCGGCTAATCCCTTCCCGCGACCCACAAGTAAGGAGACAGGATGCTGAACGCTCTTGTCACTGTCGCGGCTGAGGAGGGGGCGACGCAGAACCCCCTCTTCCCGGCGGTATACGACATCATCTGGTCGGCGGTGTGCTTCGTCATCATCGTTGGCGTCGTGGTGTTTGTCGCGCTTCCGCGGCTGAACAAGGTGCTCGACCAGCGTTCGGCGGCCATCGAGGGCAACATCGAGAAGGCCGACGAGGCCCAGCGGCAGGCCGAGGCCGCGCTGGCCGAGTACACGCAGCAGCTCGCCGACGCGCGCCGCGAGGCGGGCGAGATCCGCGAGGCCGCGCACGTCGACGGCAAGAAGATCGTCGAGGAGGCCAAGGCGCAGGCCCAGGCCGACGCCGAGCGGATCGTGGCCTCTGCGCACACGCAGATCGAGGCCGAGCGCCAGGCGGCGATGGTGTCGCTCCGCGGCGACGTCGGCACGCTCGCCCTCGACCTCGCGGGCAACGTCATCGGTCAGTCGATGACGGAAGACCAGAAGGCGCAGGCCGTGGTCGACCGCTTCCTGGCCGATCTCGAGGCATCCGAGAAGGCGGCGAAGTAGTGGGTAGCGCGACGACTCAGGCGCTCGTGGCGAGCGCGTCCGCGCTCGCCACGACGCCGGTCGACCTCGACACGGCGCGCGAGCTGTTCGCCGCCGCGCGTGCCGCGGGCCAATCGCCGGCACTGGGCGGCGCGCTCGCCGATCACGCTGCCGAGCCCGGTGCCCGCACCGCGCTCGTGGGGCGCGTTTTCGGATCCCTGTCCGATTCCGCCCGTTCTCTTCTCGTCGCGGTCGCCGCCGAAAGGTGGTCGAGCGCCGCCGACCTCGTCGCCGGTATCGAGGAGCTCGCGATCCGTGCCGCCGCCCAGGCCGACACGGCCGACGTGGAGGGCGAGCTCTTCCAGGTCACGCGCGTCATCGCCGACAACCCCGAGCTCGAGCTCGCGCTCGGCGCGCGACTCGGCGACGCGGGCAAGAAGGGCGACCTCGTCGAGCGGATCCTGCAGGGATCCGTCGGCGCCGGCGCCCTGCTGATCGCCCGCTCGGTGGTCGAGCAGCCGGGCGAGCGCAGGGTCCGCCAGGCGCTCGAGCGGGCCATCGCGATCGTCGCCGCCCAGCGCGGCCGCTCGGTGGCCACGGTGCACACGGCGACGCCCCTCACGGATGCGCAGCGGGATCGCCTCGCGTCCTCGCTGTCCCGCACGTACGGCACGCCGGTCACGATCAACGCGGTCGTGGACCCGGAGGTCGTCGGCGGCATCCGCGTCCAGATCGCCGACGACGTCATCGACGGCAGCATCTCGTCCCGCCTCGCCGATCTCCGGTCGAGGCTCGCAGGCTGAACGCTTCCCCCGGGAAGCACGGGGGCCCACGAGGCCCCGCACAACGAAGGAAGACAATGGCAGACATCACCATCAGCCCCGACGTCATCCGTGACGCGCTGAAGGACTTCGTCTCCGCCTACGAGCCCACCGGTTCTGGCGCGAGCGAGGTCGGCACCGTCACGGACGCGGCCGACGGCATCGCTCACGTCGAGGGCCTCCCCGGCGTCATGGCGAACGAGCTCATCCGCTTCGAGGACGGCACGCTCGGCCTCGCGCAGAACCTCGACGAGCACTCGATCGGCACGATCGTGCTCGGCGAGTTCTCGGGCATCGAGGAGGGCCAGCAGGTCACGCGCACGGGCAAGGTCCTGTCGGTCCCGGTGGGTGAGGGCTACCTCGGCCGCGTGGTCGACCCGCTCGGCGCGCCGATCGACGGACTCGGCGAGATCACGGGCATCGAGGGCGACCGCGAGCTCGAGCTCCAGGCCGCCGGCGTCATGGACCGCAAGAGCGTCCACGAGCCGATGCAGACCGGCATCAAGGCGATCGACGCCATGATCCCCGTCGGCCGCGGGCAGCGCCAGCTGATCATCGGCGACCGCCAGACGGGCAAGACGGCGATCGCGATCGACACGATCATCAACCAGAGGGACAACTGGGCGTCGGGCGACCCCGAGAAGCAGGTCCGCTGCATCTACGTCGCCATCGGTCAGAAGGGCTCCACGATCGCCTCCGTCAAGGGCGCGCTCGAGGACGCCGGCGCGATGGAGTACACGACGATCGTCGCGGCCCCCGCGTCCGACCCGGCCGGCTTCAAGTACCTCGCGCCCTACACGGGATCGGCGATCGGCCAGCACTGGATGTACCAGGGCAAGCACGTCCTCGTTATCTTCGACGATCTGACGAAGCAGGCCGAGGCCTACCGCGCCGTGTCGCTCCTCCTGCGCCGTCCGCCGGGACGCGAGGCGTACCCCGGTGACGTGTTCTACCTGCACTCGCGCCTCCTCGAGCGTTGCGCGAAGCTCTCGGACGCGCTGGGCGCGGGCTCGATGACCGGCCTGCCGATCATCGAGACGAAGGCCAACGACGTCTCGGCCTACATCCCGACGAACGTGATCTCGATCACCGACGGCCAGATCTTCCTGCAGTCCGACCTGTTCAACGCGAACCAGCGCCCCGCGGTCGACGTGGGTATCTCGGTCTCGCGTGTCGGTGGCGACGCGCAGCTGAAGCACATCAAGAAGGTCTCCGGAACGCTCAAGCTTGAGCTCGCCCAGTACCGTTCGCTCGAGGCCTTCGCGATGTTCGCGTCCGACCTCGACGCCGCCTCGCGCCGCCAGCTGGCGCGCGGCGCCCGCCTCACCGAGCTCCTCAAGCAGCCGCAGTACTCGCCGTACTCGGCGGAGGAGCAGGTCGTCTCGATCTGGGCCGGCACCAACGGCAAGCTCGACACGATCGAGGTCGAGGACGTCCTGCGGTTCGAGCGCGAGCTGCTCGACTACATGCGACGCAACACCGGGGTTCTCGACGCGCTGCGCGCGTCGGGCAAGCTCGAGGACGACGTCGTGGCCGAGATGGAGAAGGCGATCGACACCTTCGTCCTGGAGTTCCAGGCCAGCGGTGCCCAGGGCATCGGCGCGCCGGGTCACGAGGAGGTCTCCGCCGCGGGTCACGAGGACGTTAGCCAGGAGCAGATCGTCAAGGGCCGCAAGGCGTAACGCCCGCGAGGAAGACGCATCATGGGCGCACAACTCAGGGAGTACAAGCAGAAGATCTCTTCTGCTCAGACCACCAAGAAGATCACGAAGGCGATGGAGCTCATCGCGGCTTCGCGGATCCAGAAGGCGATGGCGCGCGTGCGCGCGTCGTCGCCCTTCTCCCGCGCGGTCACGCGAGCGGTGTCCGCCGTCGCGACGCACACCTCGATCGACCACCCGCTGACGCGGGAGCCGGAGCAGGTGACGCGCTCGGCCGTGCTGTTGCTCACGAGCGACCGCGGCCTGGCCGGCGCGTTCAACTCGCAGGTCATCAAGGAGGCGCTGGAACTCGCCGAGCTGCTGCGATCGGAGGGGAAGGAGGTCGTCTTCTACCTCTTCGGTCGCAAGGCGGTCGGCTACTTCCAGTTCCGGCAGATGACCGCGGCGGCCGACTGGGTCGGGGAGGCGGACACGCCGACCTTCCAGACGGCGACCGAGATCGCGGACGCCCTCATCGAGGCGTACTCGGCCGACGAGGCGGAGGGCGGCGTGGGCGAGATCCACGTGGTCTACAACCGCTTCGTCAGCATGATGACGCAGTCGCCCGAGTCGGTTCGCCTGCTGCCTCTGGAGGTCGTCGAGGCAGATGCTTCGGGCGACCAGGCATCGGGAGAGACGTACCCGCTGTACGAGTTCGAGCCGGAGGCCGGCGACGTGCTCGACGCGCTCCTGCCCGTCTACATCCGTAGCCGCATCTTCAACGCGCTCCTGCAGTCGGCCGCTGCCAAGCAGGCCGCGACGCAGAAGGCGATGAAGTCGGCGTCGGACAACGCGGACAAGCTCATCACCGACTACACCCGCCTGC
Source organism: Microbacterium excoecariae (assembly GCF_011326725.1). Taxonomy (GTDB): domain Bacteria; phylum Actinomycetota; class Actinomycetes; order Actinomycetales; family Microbacteriaceae; genus Microbacterium; species Microbacterium excoecariae. Next base: position 953,937 of record NZ_JAANCO010000001.1, read on the forward strand.
GCAACAACGCGCGCCAGGCCGAGATCACGCAGCAGATCGCCGAGATCGTCGGCGGCGCGGACGCTCTGGCGTCCTAGAACCCCAGGAAAGAGACGAAATTCATGACCACCACGGTTGACACGACCACCGCGGTCGTCGGGCGCGTCGCGCGCGTCACGGGCCCGGTCGTCGACATCGAGTTCCCCCACGACTCGCTGCCCGACATCTACAACGCGCTCAAGACGACGATCACGATGGGCGAGCAGTCCACGGAGATCACGCTTGAGGTCGCTCAGCACCTGGGTGACGACATGGTCCGCGCGATCTCGCTCAAGCCGACGGACGGAATGGTCCGCGGCCAGGAGGTGCGCGACACGGGCGAGCCCATCTCGGTCCCGGTCGGCGACATCACCAAGGGCAAGGTCTTCGACGTCACGGGCACCCCGCTGAACCTCGCCGAGGGCGAGACCTTCGAGGTCACCGAGCGCTGGCCGATCCACCGCAAGGCGCCGAACTTCGACCAGCTCGAGTCGAAGACGACGATGTTCGAGACCGGCATCAAGTCGATCGACCTCCTCACGCCGTACGTGCAGGGTGGCAAGATCGGCCTGTTCGGCGGTGCGGGCGTCGGCAAGACCGTCCTCATCCAGGAGATGATCCAGCGCGTCGCGCAGGACCACGGCGGCGTGTCGGTGTTCGCCGGTGTCGGCGAGCGCACGCGTGAGGGCAACGACCTGATCGCGGAGATGGACGAGGCGGGTGTCTTCGACAAGACGGCCCTCGTGTTCGGCCAGATGGACGAGCCGCCGGGAACGCGTCTGCGCATCGCGCTGACGGGACTCACGATGGCCGAGTACTTCCGCGACGTGCAGAAGCAGGACGTTCTCCTCTTCATCGACAACATCTTCCGCTTCACGCAGGCGGGATCCGAGGTGTCGACCCTGCTCGGTCGCATGCCTTCGGCGGTCGGCTACCAGCCGAACCTCGCGGACGAGATGGGCATCCTGCAGGAGCGCATCACCTCGACGCGCGGTCACTCGATCACGTCGATGCAGGCCATCTACGTCCCCGCGGACGACTACACCGACCCGGCCCCGGCGACGACCTTCGCGCACCTCGACGCGACGACCGAGCTGTCGCGCGAGATCGCGTCGAAGGGTCTGTACCCCGCGATCGACCCGCTCACGTCGACGAGCCGCATCATGGACCCCCGCTACCTCGGCGAGGACCACTACCGCGTCGCGACGAGCGTGAAGCAGATCCTGCAGAAGAACAAGGAGCTGCAGGAGATCATCGCGATCCTCGGTGTCGACGAGCTGTCGGAGGAGGACAAGATCGTCGTGTCGCGTGCACGCCGCATCCAGCAGTTCCTCTCGCAGAACACGTACATGGCGAAGAAGTTCACGGGCGTCGAGGGTTCGACCGTCCCGCTCAAGGAGACGATCGAGTCGTTCGACGCGATCGTCAAGGGCGACTTCGACCACGTTGCCGAGCAGGCCTTCTTCAACGTCGGTGGCATCGGCGACGTCGAGGCCAACTGGGCGCGGATCCAGAAGGAGAACGCCTGATCATGGCGCTCAACGTGAGCCTGGTTTCGGCGGAGGCCGAGGTGTGGTCGGGCGAGGCGACCCTCGTGGTGGCCAAGACGGTCGAGGGCGAGATTGGCTTCATGGCCGGTCACGAGCCGACGCTCGCGGTCCTCGCCGAGGGCCAGGTCCGCATCACCCAGGCCGACGGCACGAAGGTGATCGCCGACGCGTCGGACGGCTTCGTCTCGATGGAGATCGGAAACGACCTCAACATCGTGGCCGGCGAGGCGCGCCTGGTCGCCTGACTCACCCTCACGAGCGGGGCGGGGATCGCACAGATCCCCGCCCCGCTCGTGTGTGCCCCGACGAAAGGACCTCGTCCCCGTGAAGATCCTCCTGCCGCCTTCGGAGACCAAGCGCCCGGGCGGATCCGGCGCGCCGCTGGATCTCGGCGCTCTTGCGTTGCCCTCGCTGACGCCCCAGCGCGAGGAGGCGGTCGCGGGGCTGGCCGCGCTGGCGGCGGATCCGGCCGAGATGGCGCGGGCTCTGCGCCTGACGCCCCGGCAGGCGGAGGACGCGGAGCCCAACGCGCGCCTGCGCACGTCGCCGACGATGCCCGCGATGGACCGCTTCACGGGGGTCCTGTACGACGCGCTCGACGCGCCCGGGCTGTCCGAACGCGCGCGGGCGTGGCTCGCCGACCACGTGCTCATCCAGACCGCCCTCCTCGGCCCCGTCGGAGCCGCGGATCCGCTGCCCGCGTTCCGCCTCTCCGCGGGTCATCGTCTGCCCGGTCTGCCGCCGGCGAAGCGCCACTGGGCGCACGCCGCGTCGGGTGGCCTGCGCGGCCTCGCAGGGCCCGTCGTCGACCTGCGGTCAGAGGCCTATCGCGACCTTGCCCCCGTGCCGGCCGGCGCGGAGCAGACCTTCGTGCGCGTCGTCGAGGAGGGCCCGGGCGGCGCGGTGCGCGCGCTGAACCACTTCAACAAGAAGACCAAGGGGCTGTTCGTGCGCGCGCTGGCCGAGACGGCCGCGCGCGTGGGAACGCTCGGGGAGCTCGTCGCGTGGGGCGCCGCGCACGGGTTCGCGCTGCGGGCGGGCGCGCCGGGCGAAACGCTCCTCGTCGCGGGGGAGCGCTGAGGGGCGCGCGAGCCGCGGCGGGGCGGGGGCAATCCCCTCGCGCCGCCCGCGCCGGGATCGCTAGTCTGGAACCCAGAGACGCGCGCGGGCGCGTTCCATCGGAGGGGGAAAGATCATGGATCCGTATTACGACCCGTACGGCGGCGCATTCGCCGCGGTGATGGTGGCGGTCATCGTGGGATCGCTTCTGTTTGCCGCGCTGGGCTACGTGCTCACGGCGTGGTTCCTCATGAAGCTGTTCGACAAGGCCGGCGTCGAGGGCCGGTGGCGCGCCTGGGTGCCGTTCTACAACGGCATGGTCTTCTTCAAGCTTGGCGACATCAACCCGTGGCTGACCTTCTTCACGTTCGCCGGCGTGATTCCGATCATCAACTACATCGGATGGATCGGTTCGCTCTTCGTCGCGGTCCTCGCCGCCATGGCCGCGTACCGGATTGGCCTCAAGCTCGGTAAGCAGCCGGCGTGGGTCGTGCTCTACATTTTCCTGCCGATCGTGTGGCTTGGCATCATGGCCTTCGACAGCTCGCGCTGGGACGCCTATCGCGTCCCGGCGGCCTCCTGGTCGACGAACGGCTTCCTCGGCGACCGCACGGCGTGGAGCGGAATCCCCGCCCAGCCCGTCGCTTCGCCCGCCCAGCCGGGCTACGCCCAGCCCGGGTACGCTCCGCAGCAGCCCGGCTACGCGCCGCCGCAGGCGCAGCAGCCGCCGGCGCAGCAGCCGCCCGCGGGCTCGCAACCGCCGGCGCCCCCGGCACCGCCCGCGCCCCCGGCACCGCCCGCGCCCCCGGCACCGCCTGCCCCGCCTCAGCAGTAGCGCGAACGGCGAGGACCCCTCCGACGCCCGGTCGGTGGGGTCCTCGCCGTGTTCCGCACGTTCTGCACATAGACTGAGTAGACGCGCCGCGCGGTCCGCGGTGCGAAGCGCCCCGAAAGGCCCCCCGTGCCCGACGACATCACCCCCGCCGCGCCTGAGCGACCCGAGACGCACCGTCACTCGGTCACGCTCGCGGACGGGACGCCGCTTGCTGTTCGCTGGGCGGGCCAGACCGACCCCGGGCGCAAGCGCGAGAACAATCAGGACGCGTTCCTCGCGCACTTCCCGTTGTTCGTCGTCGCCGACGGTATGGGCGGCCACGTGGGCGGCGAGATCGCGAGCCAGAGCGTGGTGGGGCGGCTCGGGCCGGTGGCCGAACGGGGCGCCGTGTCTCCCGAGGCCATCGACGAGGCCCTGACGCTCGCCGTGCACGACATCACGGACCACCCGGACGCGACGGACGAGGGCACGGGCACGACGCTCACCGGGATCTATCTCGACGAGACAGACGACGGGCCCACCTTCGTCGCGCTGAACGTGGGCGACTCGCGCGTGTACCTGCAGCGCGGTGACCAGCTCATGCAGGTCACGACTGATCACTCCCTCGTGCAGGAACTCGTCGCGGCGGGCCGCCTCAGCGAAGAGGAGGCCGAGACCCACCCGTACAGCAACGTCATCACGCGCGCCGTCGGCCCCACCGAGGCCGTCACCCCCGACTACGTCCGCGTCGACGTGCAGCAGGGCGACCGCTACGTGATCTGCTCCGACGGGCTGACGAAGGAGCTCACGGACTACGGCATCCTCCACTTTCTCCACGAGCACGCGGATCCGGCCGACGCCGTCCAGCAGATGATGACCGCGGCGCTCGAGAACGGCGGCCGCGACAACGTCTCGATCATCGTCGTCGACGTCGAGGAGTTCGCGGGGGCATCCGAGGCCTGACGGCCTCGTCCCCACGCCGAATATCGCGGGGATTGTCCCCACCGCGCGCCGCGCGCCGCGTGCCCGGGCGCGGGCACCGATGAACTGGACGCATGCCGTCCGAGCCCTCGCCCCTGACTTCGCGCCTCGCCGAGCCGATTGTGCTACCGGATCTCCCGGATCCGCCGGGCCGGCGACCGTTTCCTCTGATCGCGTCCCTCGTTCCCGTCGTCGGCGCCGTCGTCATGTGGCAGGTCTTCGGCTCGGCGTACCTGCTGTGGTTCGCGGCGCTCGGGCCGGCGATCGCCCTGGCTAGTCTCGCCGACCAGGCCCGCGGAGCGCGGAGGGCGCGCTCGCGCGCCCTCCGCGAGCTGGAGGCGGCGGCCGAGCGCGCGGCGGCCGAGATCTCTCGGCGACACGACGACGAGCGTGGCCTGCTCCGCAAGGCGACGCCCGACGCGTGGCGCGCCGCCGCGCAGGACGGCGCGACCTGGCGCCGCCCGGGCGCCCTCGTGCTCGGCACGGGGGCGACGGGCAGCGTCGTGCGGGTGACCGGCGGCGAGGGGGAGCGCTGCGAGGCCCTGCGGTCCCGCGCGCAGGCCCTCGAGGATGCACCCGTCGTCGCGGACTGGCGCGGAGGAGTGTGCGTGCGCGGCCCGGCGGTCCTCGCGCGCGCCGTCGCGCGGGCGTACGTCGTCCAGCTCGCTCTGCGGCACCCTCCCGAGGCGCTGCGGCTCTGCGCGGCGCCGCGAGACGAGGCCTGGGCGAGGCGCCTGCCGCACTGGGGCGAGGGGCAGGCCCCCGGCCTCGTCCTCGTGCGCGCGGGCGAGGCGGCCGGGTCCGACGGAGCGGCCGTGATCGCCTGGGCCGACCGGGGCGACGCCGTGCCGCACGCGTGCCGGACCCTCGTGGAGGTCGGCGACGGTCTCGTCGGCCGGCTCGTCGCCGACGACGGCGACGTCGAGCTCGCGCTCGAGGGCATCGGTCGCTCGCAGGCGGAGGACGTGGCCCGCGCGCTCGCCGGCCGCCAGGTCGTCGCGGACGACGCGCTGCCCGACGGCCCCGTCGCGGCGCGCCACGTCGCGCGCCTGGACGCCGAGGAACACGACCGCGATGCGGCGCCGGCGGGCCTGCGCGCGGCGATCGGTCTCGGCGACGCGGTCCCGGGGGAGGCGGCCCGCGTCGTCGCCGTCGATCTGGTGCGAGACGGCCCGCACGCCGTCGTGGTGGGGACGACGGGCGCGGGCAAGAGCGAGCTGTTGACGACGTGGATCACGGCGCTGGCCGCGGCGCACGCCGCGAGCGACCTCGTGTTCCTGCTCGCCGATTTCAAGGGGGGAACGGCCTTCGCCCACCTCGCGGGTATCCCGCACGTGTCGGGCATCGTCACGGACCTCGACGGCACAGGGGCGCGGCGGGCCGTCGCGGGTCTCGGCGCGGAGATCCGGCGGCGAGAACGCGCCCTCGCGTCGGCCGGCGCCCGCGACGTCGACGATCCCCGGGCCGGCCTCGCGCGTCTCGTGATCGTGGTCGACGAGTTCGCCGCGCTCCTGCAGGAGCACCCCGACCTGCACGCCGTGTTCACCGACATCGCCGCGCGCGGACGCGCGCTCGGAATCCACATGATCCTCGGGACGCAGCGCGCGTCCGGCACGGTGCGCGACGCGCTGCTCGCGAACGCCCCGCTCCGCATCGCGCTGCGCGTCGCCGAGCGGCGCGAGAGCGCCCAGATCATCGGCACGGAGGCGGCCGCCGAGCTGCCGGGAACCGCCCGGTTCCGCGGCGTCGGCTTCGTCCGGCGCGCGGGCGACGCGGCCCCGGAGCGCGCGCGGTTCGCGCTGACGCGCGAGGCCGACGTCCGCGCGGTCGTCGACCGCGACGGTCGGGGCGTTCCGGCCGACGGGCCCCTCCTCGCGCCCCTCCCGCGGGTCTGGCGCCCGTCGGAGGACGCCCCGGCTCGCGGGCGGGTCGAGCTCGCACTTGCCGACGACCCCGGCGAGCAGCGCCAGCCCATCCTCGCGCTGGCGCCGGGGGAGCGCGGCCTCGTCGTCCTCGGGCAGGCGGCGTCGGGGAAGACATCGATCACGCGGCACATCGCGACGCGCGCGCGTGCGGCGGGCCGATCGGTCGTGGAGGTGCCGCGGGGGCGGGAAGAGGCCTGGGACGCGCTCGAGCGCGCCGAAGCTCGCCCGCCCGACATCCTGCTCGTCGACGATGCCGACGCCCTCCCGCAGCGCTTTCCGCCCGAGTACGCGCAGGCGGCGGCCGCGCGCCTCGATCAGATCGTGCGCGACGCGGGTCAGACGGGGACGACGGTGGTCCTCACGGGCGCTCGCCTGGTCGGCCCCCTCGCGCGCGCCGCCGAGCTGCTCCCGCGACGGGCGGTGCTCGCGTTCCCGACGGCGCAGGAACACGTCGCGGCGGGCGGCGAGCGGGCGCTGTTCGCGGCGGGCCGGGGCCCCGGGCGGGGCACCCTGGACGGGCTCGAGGTCCAGTTCGCCGCGCCGGTGGGCGACGAGCGCGAGCGTCCGGAGCGCGTCCCGGCGCCGTGGCGCCCGGCGGGCGCGACCGCCCTCATCGCGCGGGCGCCGGGGCGCCGCGCGCGTGACCTCGCCGCGGCGTGGGGGAGCGGCGTCCGCGTCGTCGCCGTCGACGACACGGCGCCGGGGCTCAGGTTCGCGGACATCGCGGGCGAGGACCCGCGCCCGCTCGTCCTCGTCGGCGACCAGGAGGGCTGGCAGCGCCGCTTCTCGCTGCTCCAGGAGGTCCGCGGCGAGGCCGACGTCGTGGTCGGCGCGGACTGCGCCACGGAGCTGCGGGTGCTGCTCGGTGAGCGCGAGCTGCCGCCGTACGCCCGCCCGCGCGCGGCGCGGGCCTGGCTGTGTCGCGGCGGCGAGGCGCCCCGCCGGATCGTGCTCCCGTGACCTGCGGGACTTACACGACCGCGCGAATCACGCCCACGGGGCGGCCGCCCCCGAGCACGCGCAGGCCCGGTCGCTCGGCGGCGGCCTCGGCGACGTCCGCCACCGAGACCACGCCGGCGCGGGCCATCAGCGCGAGCGCGACGAGGGAGCCAGCGCGGTTCGAGCCGTCGAGCATCTTCAGAGCCACGGTCGTGCCGTCCGGCGCGACCAGCACCTGCACGCCCTCGGCGCCCTTCTTCGAGAACAGCCCGAAGCGTTCGATTGTTGCGGTGTCGTCGCCCCCCGGGCCCTCGACGACCCACCCGTTCTCGCGCACCGCGCGCAGGAGGGTCGCGGCGACGCGGTGCAGGGCGAACGGCGACGACTCGGCGGAGGTGCCGGCGCGGTGCAGGCCGCGTGCGAGCGACTCGAGCGACATCGCGTGCACGGGGGCGCCGCAGCCGTCGATGACCGAGCCCGCGATCCGGTCGCCGGTGAGGCGTTCGACCACCTCGCGGATGTGGACCTGCAGCGGATGATCCGCGTCGAGGTAGGTGGCGGTGTCCCAGCCGGACGCGCGGCATGCCGTGAGCATCGCGGCGTGCTTCCCCGAGCAGTTGTGGAACAGGCGCGATGGCTCGCCGTGGTCGGCCGTGAGGCGGGCGCGCGCGTCGCTGTCGGCGGGCCACGCCGGCGGACAGAGAAGCGCGTCCTCGGTCAGGCCGACATCCGCGAGCATGCGACGCACGAGATCGGCGTGTCGTTCGGTGCCGTTGTGGCTCGCGGTCGCGGCGGCGAGCTTCTCGCCCTCCAGCGTGGCGCCGGCCGTGACGCACGCGATCGCCTGCAGCGGCTTCAGCGAGGAGCGGGGCAGGATCAGCGCCTGCGGATCCCCATGGCTCGCGATCACCTCGCCCGACGGGGCGAGCACGATGGCGGACCCGGCGTGGCGGGACTCGACGAAGCCGCCGCGCTCGACGACGGCGAGCTCGGCGGCGGCGGCGGAGGAGGAAAACGTCTCTGCGGTCGGCACGCCCTCCAGCCTAAACGGGGCTAGCGTGGCGACATGAGCACCCACCGATACGCCGTCACGACGACCTGGACGGGGGATCGCGGCACCGGCACGAGCGGATACCGCGACTACGCGCGGGACGTCTCGATTCGCGTGGCGGGGAAGCCCGAGCTCGAGGCCTCGGCCGACCGCCCGTTCCGCGGGGACCCCGCGAAGTGGAACCCCGAGGACATGCTCATGGCGGCCCTGAGCGAATGCCACCTGCTGTCCTACCTGCACGCGGCCACGACGCGCGGCGTCGTGGTCACGGGCTATGAGGACGCGGCCGAGGGGGAGATGGAGCTGGTGGGCCACGCGGGGCGCTTTACGCGCGTGGTCCTCCGGCCGCGCGTGGTGATCGCCGAGGAGGGAATGCGCCAGGCCGCGGCGGACGCGCACCACGACGCGCATGAGTGGTGCTTCATCGCGAACAGCGTCGCGTTCCCCGTCGAGGTGCGCCCCGAGATCGTCGTCGCCTGATTAGCGACGCTCGTGCGGCAGGGCCCGCTTGATCTTCTCGACCGTGCCCTGCGCGGGAAGCTCGTTGTAGACCCCCGCGAGTTCCTGACCGGAGAGCGCGTGGATCGCCGCCATGATCTCGTCGGTCGCGCCGCGCCGGGCGCGCCCCGAGGTCGCCGGGCCGTGATGTGCGAGGTCGAGCGGCGCCCCGAAGCGCACGGTCACGCGCTCGCGGAGCGACGGCAGCTTCTGGCCCACGGGCATGACCTTGTCGGTGCCGATGAGCCCGATCGGAACCACGGGCGCGCCGGTCTCGAGCGCGAGATATGCCACGCCCGTGCGCCCCTTGTAGAGCCGCCCGTCCCGCGATCGCGTGCCCTCGGGGTGGAGCGCGATCGCCGCGCCGGAGTGGAGGATCCGTTTCTGCTGGTCGAGCGCGTCCATCGCGGCCTGGCCGACGCCGCGCTCGACGGGAGTGGCCCCGACGGCCGTGAAGAACGTGCGCGACAGCCAGCCCTTCAGCCCCGCGCCCGTGAAATACTCCGCCTTCGCGAGGAAGTGGACGGGACGAGGGGCGGCGGCGATCGGGATCGCGATCGAGTCGATGAATGAGAGGTGGTTGCTCGCGAAGATCACGGGCCCCTCGCGGGGAATGAGGTCCTTGCCCTCGACCTGCGGCCGGTAGAGCGCTCGCGCGACGGGCGCGAGGACCATGCGGCCGAAGGTGTACGCCCAGCTCGGCGTCTCTGGGCGGTTCCCCGTCGAATCGGTCATCCCTCCAGGGTACGTCGCGCGCATGCCGCAACAGGAATCCACTCCGGCACCGAATCGCGGCGGGTCAGCCCACGCATAGCCACAATGCGGCAGGATGGGCGCGTCCGTCCACGAATTGAGGTTTCCGTGCGCCGCCGCTCCCTTGCGATCCTGTCCACCGCCGCCGTCGCGGCGCTCGCCCTTGCCGGGTGCTCCGCCGAGACGCCGGAGGAGGAGCCGACGACCGAGGCCGCGGCGGACCTCTGCGACGCGGCCGCCCCCGCGGGCGACGCGATCGACGCGGTCGAGGTCGACGGCGACTTCGGCTCCGAGGCCTCCGTCACGTTCGACGCGCCCCTCGAGATGGACGAGATCGAGGCGAAGGTCATCACGGAGGGCGAGGGGGACCCGCTCGAAACGGGCGAGTACATCAGCTACGCCGCGACGGTGTTCGACGCCGAGACCGGCGAGAAGGTCGGGGCCGAGGGGTACGAGGCGGGCTCGGCGCTACCGGCCGCCGTCTCGACCGACAACATCTTCGGGATGGCGCTGGGCTGCGCGACGCCGGGGACCCGCGTCGCGTTCACGTTCCCCGGCCAGACGACGTCCGACGGCACGGCCTACGCCTCGCAGGTCTACGTCCTGGACTTCTTCGAGACGGTCCCCACCGCCGCGACGGGCGAGGAGCAGGATCCGGTCGACGGCTTCCCGACGGTCGACGTCGCGGAGGACGGCACGCCGAGCGTGACCCTGCCCGAGGACTTCTCCGAGCCCGACGAGACGGAGATCGCGGAGCTCAAGGCGGGCGACGGCGAGACCGTCGAGGACGGCGACACGGTCTTCGTGCAGTACCTCGGCGTGAAGGGATCCGACGGATCCGAGTTCGACTCGAGCTGGTCCCGCGGCGAGCCGACCCAGTTCTCCACGTCGGGCGTCATCGAGGGCTTCACGAAGGCGCTCGTGGGCCAGAAGGTCGGGTCGCAGGTCATTGCCGTGATCCCGCCCGCCGAGGGCTACGGCGCGTCGGACGGCAACGAGCTGCAGGACGAGACGCTCGTCTTCGTCGTCGACATCCTCGGCACGCTGCACGCCTCGGAGTCCTGAGCCGTGCGTCGGGTCATCGTCCTCGGCTCGAGCGGCTCGATCGGCACGCAGGCGCTCGACGTCATTCGCCGGGCGGGGGACCGCTTCGAGCTCGTCGGACTCGCGACGGGCTCGAACGCCGAGGTGCTCGCGCGGCAGGCGGCGGAGTTCGGCGTCGCGCACACGGCCCTCGGCGCCGCCGAGGCCGCGCAGCTCGTGCGCGACGTCGATGCCGACATCGTGCTCAACGGCATCACGGGATCCGTCGGGCTCGGCCCGACCCTCGCCGCGCTGGAGGCGGGCCGCACGCTGGCGCTCGCCAACAAGGAGTCCCTCATCGTGGGCGGGGCGCTCGTGAAGGAGCGCGCCGCGCCCGGCCAGATCGTCCCCGTCGATTCCGAGCACTCGGCGATCGCGCAGGCCCTCCGTGCCGGCGACCGCGGCGAGGTCAGCCGGCTGATCGTCACGGCATCGGGCGGTCCGTTCCGCGGGCGCTCGCGAGCCGAGCTGGCGGGCGTCACGCCCGCCGAGGCGCTGCGCCACCCCAACTTCGCGATGGGGCGCGTCATCACGACCAACTCCGCGACGCTCGTCAACAAGGGCCTCGAGGTCATCGAGGCGCACCTGCTGTTCGACATCGGGTACGACCGCATCGACGTCGTCGTGCACCCGCAGCAGATGATCCACTCGATGGTCGAGTTCTGCGACGGGTCCACGATCGCGCAGGCCGGCCCGCCGCGCATGCTCGTGCCGATCGCGCTCGGCCTGTCCTGGCCCGAGCGCCTGCCCGACGTCGACGTGCCCATCGACTGGACGGCCGCGCAGACGTGGGAGTTCGCCCCCCTCGATGACGACGCGTTCCCCGCCGTCCGGCTCGCGCGGCGCGTCGGGCGGGAGGGGCGCACCTTCCCCGCCGTGTACAACGCGGCCAACGAGCAGGCCGTGGAGGCGTTCCACGACGGGGCGATCCGCTTCACCGACATCGTCGACACGGTCGAGGCGGTCGTCGACGAGCACGACGCGCCGGCGGAGCTGACGCTCGACGCGCTCGCCGACGCCGAGGCATGGGCGCGCCGCGCGGCCGATCAGCGGATCCGCGGGCGGCGCTGAGAGAATCGACCTCGTGACGAGCGAGATCGACCTCACCCAGTTGCCGCGCGTGCGGCGGACCCCTCCGACGATGCTGCGCCCCGAGCGCCCCGTCCGGCGCACGCTCGGCGGGCTCGCGGAGAGGGTGGGTGGCGACCTCATCGGCGCGGCCGACACCCCCGTGTCGGGGATCACGCTCTCCTCGACCGACCTCGCCGCCGGCGAGGTGTTCGTCGGCGTGCGTGGCGCGAACCGCCACGGGGCGGAGTTCTCCGCGCAGGCCGCCGAACGCGGCGCGTGCGCGGTGCTCACCGACGCAGAGGGCGCCGGCCTCGCCCGCGACGCCGGGCTCCCGGTCGTCGTCGTCGAGGATCCGCGGCTCGTCCTGTCCGACGCCGCGGCGTGGGTCACGGCGACGACGTCCGCGGATCCGCTCCCCCTCCTGCTCGGCACCACGGGGACGAACGGAAAGACGAGCGTCTCCCACCTGCTCGAGGGGCTGCTGACGCAGATTGGCGTCGTCGCGGGCGCCTCGACGTCGGCCGAGCGCGTGGTCGCCGGCGAGCGCGTGGTCGCCGGTCTCACGAGCCCGGAGGCCACCGAGTTTCACGCCCAGCTGGCGCGCATGCGCGAGGCGGGCGTGGAGGCGGTCGCCGTCGAGGTGAGCGCCCAGGCGGTCACCCGGCATCGCGTCGACGGCGTGGTCTTCGACGTCATGGCGTTCACGAACCTCAGCCACGACCACCTCGACGACTACGGCGATATGGAGTCGTACTACCGGGCCAAGGCGCCCCTGTTCGGCGCGGACCGCGCCCGCCGCGCCGTCGTCTCGCTCGACTCGCCGGCGGGCCTGCGGATCGCGCGCGAGGCGGACGTCCCGGTGACGACGATCGCATCGCCCGACATCGCGGCCGACGAGCGAGCGGCGCGGTCGGCGGACTGGATCGTCGAGGTGACGCGCGAGCGCCAGCGCGGGACCTCCTTCCGGCTCTCGGGCCCGGGCGGCCGCGTCCTCGAGACGACGGTGCCCGTCATCGGCGCGCACATGGCGGCCAACGCCGGCCTCTGCGTCGTCATGCTGCTGGAGGCGGGGTACGACTGGGAGCGGATCGCGGGCGCGCTCGAGCGCGACGGCGGGTTCGACGCGTGGGTGCCGGGCCGCACGCAGCTCGTCTCGGGCGATCGCGGCCCCGCCGTCTACGTCGACTTCGGCCACACGCCCGACGCGTTCGAGAAGACCCTCGCGGCGGTTCGGCGCGTCACGCCGGGCCGCGTCGTGATGCTCTTCGGCGCGGACGGCGACCGCGACGCGACCAAGCGCGCGGACATGGGTCGCATCGCCGCGCGCGACAGCGACGTCGTCGTCGTCACGGACCACCACCCGCGCCACGAGGACGCCGCGTCCATTCGCGCGCAGCTCATCGCGGGCGCGCGCGCGGCGGACCCGGAGCGCGAGCTGCACGAGGTCTCGCCGCCCGAGCGCGCGATCGTCCGCGCCGTCTCGCTGGCGGGCGAGGGGGACGCGATCCTTTGGGCGGGCCCGGGGCACCAGAACTACCGCGACATCGAGGGCGTGCAGTGGGGGTACTCGGCGCGCGAGCTCGCCCGCCGGGCGCTCGCCGCGGCGGGCTACCCCGCGCCCGCGCGCGTCTGGCCGAACCCGTACGGGGATGACTGACCGATGACCGCGCTCGCCTTTGTCGTCGGCGTCCTGGTGATGCTCGTCGGGCTCGCCCTGTCGATCGCGTTGCATGAGCTCGGCCACATCCTCCCGGCCAAGGCGTTCGGCGTGCGGGTGGGCCAGTACATGATCGGGTTCGGGCCGACGCTCTGGTCGAAGCGCGTGGGCGAGACCGAGTACGGGTTCAAGGCCCTTCCGCTCGGCGGGTTCATCTCGATCGCCGGGATGTACCCGCCGAGCCCCGCGCACGACGCGCGCCGCACGCGGATCTGGTCGGCGCTCGTGCAGGACGCGCGCGCGGCGAACGACGAGACGATCGCGGAGGCGGGCGAGCGCACGCTCTACCGGCAGGCGACGTGGAAGCGCGTCGTCGTCATGCTCGGCGGGCCCGCCATGAACCTCGTGCTCGCGATCGTGACGTTCTCCGTGCTCTTCAGCGGAATCGGCGTCACCCAGTCCACGACGACGGTCGCGTCCGTGTCCGAGTGCGTGCTGCCGGCCGGATCCGCGCAGACCGCGTGCACCGACGCGGATCCCGCGTCCCCTGCCGCGGCCGCGGGCCTCGAGCCGGGGGACGAGATCGTGTCCGTGGACGGCACGGCGACCGCGACGTTCGCCGAGGCGTCCGCCATCATCCGCGACCACCCGGGCGACACGATCGAGGTCGTCGTCGACCGCGACGGCGCGCGAGAGACGCTCCGCGTGACGCCCGTGCTCGCGACCAACACCTACACGAACGCCGCGGGCGACGAGGTCACGGACGAGGTCGGTTTCGTCGGGTTCTCGCCGACGACCGAGCGCGTGCGCCAGCCGCTGACGGCGGGCGCCGAGGCGGCCTTCGAGAACGTCGGGTCGGTCGCGGAGATCATCGTGCAGCTCCCCGTGCGGCTGTACGACACGGCCGTCGACCTGTTCACGGGCGGCGAGCGCGACGCGGACGGCCCGATCAGCGTGATCGGCGTCGGGCGCATCGCGGGCGAGGTGGCGGCGACGGAAGCACCTATCGTCGATCGCGTCGCGGTCATGCTGGGGCTCGTCGGATCCCTCAACATCGCGCTGATGGTGTTCAACCTCATCCCGCTCCTGCCGCTGGACGGCGGGCACGTCGTCGTGGCCCTGTGGGATGGCGTGAAGCGGCTGTTCGCGCGCCTCACGGGGCGGCCCGCGCCGCAGCCGGCCGACGCGACGCGCCTGGTCCCGCTCACGCTCGTCGTCGTCGTGCTGATGATCGGCATGGGCGCGCTGCTGTTCGCGGCCGACATCTTCAACCCGGTCGACCTCTTCGGCGCGGGCTGACCTCAGCCGAGCCGCGCGAGCACGGTGCGGGCGGCGTGCCAGCCCGCCATGCCGTGCACTCCGGGGCCCGGCACCGTCGACGCGGACGTGAGGAAGAGCTGCGGATCCGGCGTCGCCCAGGGCGACAGGGAGGCGACGGGGCGGGCGAGGAGCTGGCGCATGTCCGCCAGGCCGCCGTCGATCGATCCGCCGATCTCGTTGGCGTTGTGCGCCTCCATCTCGCGGGGCGACATCGTGTGGCGCGCGAGGATCCGCTCGCGGAAACCGGGCGCGAACCGCTCGATCTGATCCTCGATGGCGGCGGTCATGTCCACCTCGCACCCCGCGGGGACATGGCAGTAGGCCCAGAGCGTGTGCTTGCCCGCGGGGGCGCGCGTCGGGTCGGCGGCGGAGGCCTGCGCGGCCAGGACGAAGGGGCGCTCGGGGACGCGGCCACGCGCGACGTCGCGCTCGGCGCGGACGACCTCCGCCGCCGTGCCGCCGAGGTGGACGGTGCCCGCCCCCGCCATGCGCGGATCCGTCCATGGCACGGGGCCGTCGAGCGCCCAGTCGAGCTTGAACACGCCCGCCCCGTAGCGAAAGCGCGCGAGCCGGTGGGCGTAGCGGGCCGGGAAACGGTGACCGGCGAGCTGCAGCGCCTGGCGGGGCGTGACGTTCAGCAGCACGGCGCGCGCGGAGGGCAGGTCGTCGACGCTGCGTACCCGGTGGCCCGTGACGATCTCCCCGCCGTGGGCGGCGAGCCGGGCGGCGAGTGCGTCCGCGATCGACTGGGAACCGCCGACTGCGACGGGCCAGCCGACGCCGTGCGCGAAGGCGGCGAGGGCGACGCCGACGAGCGCCGTCGCGGGGGCGTGCAGGTCGTTGACGGCGTGCGCCGCCACGCCCGCGATCAGCGCCCGCGTGCGTTCCTCGCGAAGTGCCCGGGCGATCCAGGTCGTCGGCCATACGCTCGTCGCGCCGAGCGCGATGAGATCGGGCGTGGGGTGCAGCGGATCCCCGATGGCGCGCGCGAGCTGCGGCCAGCGCGCCCCGAACGTTCCCATGACCGCGCGCCAGGCTCCGGCGTCCCGGCCGAGGCCCGCGGCTGTTTCGCCCGCGTCGCGGAGGAGGTACGCCGTCTCGCCCGGGCCGACCGGGTGGGCGAGGGGGATCTCCGGGTGGGCGAACGCCAGGCCCTCGCGCTCGAGGCCCAGGCCGCGGAAGGCCGGGCTCGCGAGCGCCATCGGGTGCACCGCCGCGCACACGTCGTGGCGGAAACCGGGGAGCGTGAGCTCCTCGGTGCGCAGGCCGCCGCCGATCCGGTGCTGCGCCTCGAGGACGAGCACCCGCCAGCCGGCCTCCGCCAGCGTCACCGCCGCGACGAGCCCGTTCGGGCCGGCCCCGACGACGACCGCGTCGACGTCGTGTGTCATGCCCTCACGATATCGCTCGGATCAGGCCGCGGCGTGGGCGACGAGGCGCTCGAGCGTGCGGATCCCGTCGCGCGACAGGATCGACTCGAGGTGCCCCTGCACGCTCGCAAACGCGGGGCCGCGCAGGGCGAAGACGTCGCCCGTCGGGCCCGCCGCGATCTCGACCTCGCCCCGCTCGTCGTCGACGAGGAGCGTCTCGCCGGGGCCGACCCGGGCCGTGAAGGTGTTGTAGAAGCCGATCGCCGCCTGCTCGCCGAAGACGTCGATCTCCAGCTGCAGGCCCTGGTGCGGGCTGTCGAGCGGCACGACGGGGATCCCGAGCTCGCGGGCGAGCAGCTGGTGGCTCAGGCAGACGGCTACGAGCGGCGCGCGGGCGTCGAGGCGGCGCGCGACGACCTCCCGTAGGCGCGCGATGCGCGCGCTGTCGGTGTCCTCGGGGTCGCCGGGGCCCGGTCCCGCGAGCACGATCTCGGCGGCGTCGACCTCCGCGTCGGTGGCCTCGTCCCACGGAACGATGCGGACCTCGAGGCCAAGATGGCGCAGCTGATGGGCGAGCATCGTCGTGAAGCGGTCTTCCGCATCGATCACGAGCGCGCTCCGGCCCGCGAGGGGGCGGTCGGCGCCGGGCTGCTCGTCGAGCCAGAAGGGCGCGAGCCGCGCGTTCCGCGACGCGAGGAGCTCGGCGATCTCGGGATCCTCCGCCAGCGGGGTGCGCGCGGATCCGGGCGCGTCGTCGTCGCTTCCCGCGACGGTCGTGACGGCGCGCGGGATGGCGCCGATCGCGCCGAGCACGCCCGCGGCCTTCCCGTGCGTCTCGGCCACCTCGCCGTAGGGGTCGCTGTGCCGCACGAGGGTCGCGCCGGCCGGGACGCGGAGCGTTCCGTCCGCGACGTAGGCCGTGCGGATGAGGATCGGCGCGTCCAGATCGTGCCCGCCCGCGCGGGGAGTGAACAGCGCGGCCACCCCCGAGTAGTACCCGCGCGGGGTCGTCTCGTGGCGGCGGATGACGGCGCACGCGTTCTGCATGGGGGAGCCCGTGACCGTCGGCGCGAACATCGTCTCGCGGAGGATGTCGCGCGGGTCGAGCCGCGAGGTGCCGCGCAGGACGTACTCTGTGTGCGTCAGGCGCGACATCTCCTTGAGGTGCGGTCCCGTGATGCGGCCGCCGTCGCTGCACACGGCGCTCATCATCTTGAGCTCCTCGTCCACGACCATGAAGAGCTCCTCCGTCTCCTTCGCGTCGCGGAGGAACGCGCCGAGGGTCTCGCGCGTCGCCCCGCCCGCGGGGTGGCGGAAGGTGCCGGAGATGGGGTTCATCGTCACGACGCGGCTGTCGCCCGAGCGCTCGGCCGTGACGTGCGCCTCGGGGCTCGCGCCGACGGCGACGTGGCCGTCCGTGACGATCGCGAAGGTCCAGTACGCGCCGCGCTCGTGCTCGAGCAGGGCGCGGAACCACGTGAGCGCGGCGACGCGCGGGTCCGCCTCCACGCGCGCGGTGTAGTCGCGGCGGATGACGAAGTTGGCTCCCTCGCCGCGCCCGATCTCGTCCCGGATGACGGTGCGCACGATCTCGGCGTAGGACTCGTCGTCGATGTCGAATCCCGCGTCGGCGAGGGGGACCTCGTCCGACGGGAGGGCCGCGATGACGTCGGCCGAGGGGAACTCCTCGCGCGAGCGCACCACGAGGCAGCGCAGCGGGGCGTCGTCGTCGTGCGCCTCGTACCCGCGCTCGGTGACCTGGCGGAACGGCACCATCGCGAGCACCTCCTGGCCGGCGCCGTCGGGCGCGGTCAGCGGGATGTCGGCCAGGGCCGGCACATCGACCACGTCGCCGCGCAGGAGCTCGACGGTGTCCGCGCCGTCCCGCGCGATGAGCGCGAAGGGCTGGGAGGGATCCGCGGCGAGCGCGGCGAACAGGTCGGCGGTCTCAGAAGACATCGGGTGCTCACTTCGATAGCGGGGCGGAGGTCCCGCACATACGCGAAACGACCGCCGGATGGACGGTCGTTCTCGACATTCGCGAAAAGGGGGCCGCCTTCTTAGGCGGGCCACCAGGCAGTCTTCGCGAACACGTGACAGACGCTACACACTCGCTGTGGATCCCTGCAACTGAGGAGCGGTGCCGTCGTCCCGGCGTAGTCTGGGTCCGTGCCTGCAGTCAACATCGGAATGCCCCGCGTCCCCGAGATCCTCGCCCCGCGACGGAAGTCGCGGCAGATCAACGTCGGCAAGGTCAAGGTCGGCGGCAACGCCCCCGTCTCCGTGCAGTCGATGACGACGACGAAGACGCACGACATCAACGCGACGCTGCAGCAGATCGCGGAGCTGACGGCGTCCGGGTGCGAGATCGTGCGCGTCGCGTGCCCGACAGACAAGGACGCCGAGGCGCTGAAGATCATCGCGATGAAGAGCCAGATCCCGGTCATCGCGGACATCCACTTCCAGCCGAAGTACGTTTTCGAGGCGATCGACGCGGGCTGCGGCGCGGTGCGCGTGAACCCCGGCAACATCCGGAAGTTCGACGACAAGGTCGGCGAGATCGCCAAGGCCGCGAAGGACGCGGGCGTCAGCCTGCGCATCGGCGTGAACGCGGGCTCGCTCGACCGCCGGCTCCTGGAGAAGTACGGCAAGGCGACGCCCGAGGCGCTCGTCGAGTCGGCGGTGTGGGAGGCGTCGCTGTTCGAGGAGCACGACTTCCACGACTTCAAGATCTCCGTCAAGCACAACGACCCGGTCGTGATGGTCAAGGCGTACCGCCTGCTCGCCGAGCGGGGCGACTGGCCCCTGCACCTCGGCGTCACGGAGGCCGGGCCCGCCTTCCAGGGCACGATCAAGTCGGCGACCGCCTTCGGGATCCTCCTCAGCGAGGGCATCGGCGACACGATCCGCGTCTCACTCTCGGCCCCGCCGGCCGAGGAGGTCAAGGTGGGACACCAGATCCTGCAGTCGCTCAACCTGCGCGAGCGCACGCTCGAGATCGTGTCGTGCCCCTCGTGCGGGCGCGCCCAGGTCGATGTCTACACGCTCGCGGAGAACGTCACCGAGGGTCTCAAGGACATGACGGTGCCGTTGCGCGTCGCCGTCATGGGGTGCGTCGTGAACGGCCCGGGCGAGGCGCGCGACGCCGACCTCGGCGTCGCGAGCGGCAACGGCAAGGGCCAGATCTTCGTCAAGGGCGAGGTCATCAAGACCGTCCCCGAGGCCGACATCGTGCAGACCCTCATCGAGGAGGCGAACCGGATCGCCGACGAGATGGGGCCGGACGCCCAGATCGGCACCGCTCAGGTCGTCACGAGCTGACGCCCGCGTCGCCGGGCCCGGCCGGAACATTGGCGTCCGCGACGAACGGCCGGGCGACCTCCGCGAAGAACCAGCCGCCCGCGTCCGCGACCTCGGCGGCCGAGGAGCACGCCGTGGCGGGCAGGATGAACTCGTCCACGCCCGCCTCCCGGTAGGCGCCCATGGCGTCCACAAGCTGCGCCGCGGATCCGCCGATCGCCGGGCGGCCCTTCTCGGCGACGGCCTGGGCGCGCTCCGCGTCGCCCGGGAACACGAGGGCCTGCGTCGAGCGGTGCAGGGAGCGCGGCTCGCGCCCCGCGGCCTCGAGCGCGTCGGTGAAGATCGCGTTCTTGGGGCCGTACTGCTCGGGCGTCGACCAGAAGTTCCACTCGTCGGCGTACCGCGCGACGAGGCGGGGCATGACCTTCTCGCCCTTGCCGCCCACGAGGATCGGCAGGCGCGCGTGCGGCCGCGGGTGAAGGCTCGCGCCCTCGAGGCGGTAGCGCTCGCCGGAGAACGACACGCTCTCCTCGTCGCGTAGGCGCGTCCAGATCCCGAGCGCTTCGCGGAACCAGCGGATCCGGCTCGGCACGTCGCCGTAGTCGATGCCGAAAGCGCGGTGCTCGTTCTCCTGCCAGCCCGCGCCGACGCCGAGGACGAAGCGCCCGTCGGCGATGTCGGAGAGCGCCGCCGCCTGCTTCGCGACGACGCCGGGGTGGCGGTAGGTGTTGCCGAGCACCATCGAGCCGATCCGCACGCGCTCCGTCACGGCGGCGAGCGCGGTGAGCTGCGTGAGGCATTCGCCGCGCGCCCCGTCGTTCGGCTCGGGGGTGTTGTCCATGAAGTGGTCCTCGAGCCAGAGGCCGTGCCAGCCGGTGCCCTCCGCGTCCAGGGCCGCGGCGCGCAGCTCGGACCAGGGCAGGTGTGCGGGCAGCCAGAGCGAGAACTTCATGCGCCCAGGCTAGCCGCCGGCACGGCCTAGACTCGGTGCGTGGTCACCCGTCTCTCCCAGCTCTTTGTCCGCACCCTCCGCGAGGATCCGTCCGACGCGGAGGTACGCAGCCATCGCCTCCTCGTGCGCGCCGGATACATTCGGCGCCAGGCGCCGGGCATCTTCGCGTGGCTCCCGCTCGGCCTGCGCGTGAAGGCCAAGCTTGAGCAGATCGTGCGCGAGGAGATGGCCGCCGCGGGCGCGCAGGAGGTGCACTTCCCGGCCCTCATGCCGCGCGAGCCCTACGAGCAGACGGGCCGATGGGACGAGTACGGCGACGCGCTGTTCCGCCTGAAGGACCGCAAGGACGCTGACTACCTGCTCGCGCCCACGCACGAGGAGGCGTTCACGCTGCTCGTGAAAGATCTGTACACCTCGTATAAGGACCTGCCGCTGACGCTGTTCCAGATCCAGGACAAGTACCGCGACGAGGCGCGCCCGCGCGCCGGCCTGCTGCGCGGCCGCGAGTTCACGATGAAGGACGCCTACTCGTTCGACTACACGGACGCCGGTCTCGACGCGAGTTACCAGGCGCAGCGCGACGCGTACGAGCGCATCTTCACGCGTTTGGGCGTCGATTACGCGATCGTCCAGGCCGACGCCGGCGCGATGGGCGGATCCCGGAGCGAGGAGTTCCTGCACCCGACGCCCGTCGGCGAGGACACGTTCGTGCGCAGCGCGGGCGGGTACGCCGCCAACGTCGAGGCCTTCACGACGCTCGCCCCCGAGCCGCGTCCCGTCGAGGGGCGCCCCGAGGCTGTGGTGTTCGATTCGCCGGGAACGACGACGATCGACACGCTCGTCGCGCATGCGAACGAGGTCGTCGACGGCGCGCCCGAGGGCGGCTGGACGGCGGCGGACACCCTGAAGAACGTCGTCCTGGCCCTCGTTCACCCGAACGGCGAGCGCGAGCTCGTCGTCGTGGGCATTCCCGGCGACCGCGAGGTCGACGACAAGCGCGCCGAGGTCGCCTTCGCGCCCGCCGAGGTCGAGGCCGCCACGCCCGAAGACTTCGCGCGTCACCCCGGCCTCGTGCGCGGTTTCATCGGGCCGTGGTCGGCCGCCGGTCCCGTCCTCGGCGAGACGTCTGCGACGGGGATCCGCTACCTCGTCGACCCGCGCGTGGTCAGCGGATCCGCCTGGATCACGGGCGCGAACACGCCGGACGCCCACGTGCACGGGCTGATCGCGGGGCGCGATTTCGCCGCCGACGGCACGGCCGAGGTGGCCAGCGTTCGCGCCGGCGACCCTGCTCCCGACGGATCCGGACCGGTGGAGCTCGCGCGCGGCATGGAGATCGGTCACGTCTTCCAGCTCGGCCGCAAGTACGCCGAGGCTCTGGGGCTCAAGGTCCTCGACGAGAACGGCAAGCAGGTCACGGTCACGATGGGCTCCTACGGCATCGGCGTGACGCGCGTGCTGGCGATCCTCGCGGAGCTGCTGAGCGACGACCGCGGCCTCGTCTGGCCCGAGCAGATCGCGCCCTTCGACGTTCACGTGGTCGCCACGGGTAAGGGGCAGGAGGCCTATGACCTCGCCGAGGAGCTGGTCGGCGCGCTTGAGGCCGCCGGCCGCGACGTGCTCCTCGACGATCGCCCCAAGGCTTCGCCCGGCGTGAAGTTCGGCGACGCGGAGCTCATCGGTGTGCCGCAGCTCGTCGTCGTGGGCCGCGGCGCCGCGAACGGCGAGGTCGAGCTGTGGGATCGCCGCTCGGGCGACCGCGAGACGATGCCGCTCGGCGAGGCCGTGTCGCGCCTGACCGCGTGACACGCCCGCGGCGGGCGGGCATCACCCGCCGATAATCCCCCGTGACCGGGGGAGTTTCCCTCGCGTCCATGTCGCGGAAAGGCGCCGGAAACGATTCGCTGGAACGCTCGGCGGGTCGCCCGATTGCTCCGGCGCCACTTCCGCCATCGACACGAGGGATCCCTTTCGTATGTCTTCGAAGACCCGTCTTCACGCGCGCCGCGGCGCCGCGGTCCTGGCCGGCGCCGGGCTCGCGGCGGGCGGCGCGCTCGCCGTTCCCGCAGTGGCCGCGGCCGACACCACCGGCACCGGCCTCGTCATCAGCGAGGTCTACGGAGGGGGCGGCAACAGCGGCGCCCCGCTCTCGAACGACTTCGTCGAGCTGTTCAACCCGACCGGCGAGGCGATCGAGCTGTCGGGCCTCAGCCTCGAGTACAAGTCGGCGTCGGGCGGCTCCGGCGGCTCGCTCGCGCTCGAGGGCTCCGTCGCCGCCGGCGGATACTTCCTCGTGCAGCTCGCGTCGGGCGCGAACGCCCCGCAGGCGTTGCCGACGCCGGACCAGACCGGACCCCTCGCTCTCGCGGGCTCGAGCGGACGGGTGTACCTCTACGAGGGCACGGGCACCTTCTCCGCCGCGACGGGCGACATCGCGGGCGAGCCGGGCCTCGTCGACATGGTCGGCTACGGCTCGGCGGCCTCGTTCGAGACGGCGGCCGCGCCGGGCCTCAGCAACTCCACGAGCGCGAGCCGGGCCGCCACGGGCGCGGACACGGACGACAACTCCGCCGACTTCACGGCGGGCGACCCGACGCCGGTCAACTCCGCCGGCGAGACCGTCGGGGATTCCTCGGGCGAGCCGGAGGACCCGGAGGAGCCGTCCCCCGCGACCGAGGCGACCATCGCCGAGGTGCAGGGCACGGGCATGGCGTCGCCGATGCAGGGTCAGACCGTGACCGTCGAGGGCGTCGTCACGGCCGACTGGCGCGAGGGCGGCTTCAACGGCTTCACGATGCAGGACCCGGCGGGCGATCCCGAGGACGGTGCGTCCGACGCGATCTTCGTCTGGGGCAACAGCGCGCGCGCCGAGATCGGCCAGAGCGTCCGCGTGACGGGGGCCGTCAGCGAGTACAACGGCCTCACGGAGATCACGGTCGACCAGATCGAGGTGCTCGGCGAGGACCTCGGCGAGGTCGTGCCGGTGACCGACTGGGCGATGGTCGCGACCGAGGAGGGCAAGTCGGCGCACCAGAGCGAGCTCGTGCAGCTCGACGCGCCCTTCACGGTGACGGACAACTACGACGCCAACTTCTACGGGTCGTTCGGCCTCGCGTACGGCGAGGACACGCTCGTCCAGCCCACCTCGTACATCGACCCGCACGACACGGACGCGATCGACGCGGCCTACGAGGAGATCGCGAGCGCGTCGATCACGCTCGACGACGCGCGCAGCACCAACTTCTCGAGCAACGCCGATCAGCCGCTGTCCTACCTCACGCTCGACAACCCCGTGCGCGTCGGCTCCGCGGTCACGTTCGAGGCGCCGCTCGTGCTCGACTACCGGTACGGAGCCTGGTCGCTCCAGCCCACGACCCCGATCTCGGGCGACGGATCCGAGTTCGTCACCTTCAGCGACGAGCGCGCGGCGAACGCCGCGCCGGAGAGCGTCGGGGGCGACATCACGTTCGCGACGTTCAACGTCCTGAACTACTTCCCGACCACGGCCGAGGAGTTCGTGGCCGAGGGGCTCGGCACCTGCACCACCTACGACGACCGCGAGGGCACCCCGATCGGCGCGAACCGCTGCGAGCCGAACGGCCCGCGCGGCGCCGCGACCGAGGAGAACTTCGAGCGTCAGGAGGCGAAGATCGTCGACGCCATCAGCGCGACGGGCGCCTCGATCGTCTCGCTCGAGGAGATCGAGAACTCGGTGCACTACGGCAAGGACCGCGACTTCGCCGTCGCGACCCTTGTCGACGCGCTCAACGAGAAGGACGGCGCGGGCGTCTGGTCGTACGCACAGAGCCCGGCCGAGGTGCCCGCGGACGAGGACGTCATCCGCAACGCCTTTATCTTCCGCACGGCCGACGTCGACCTCGTCGGCGAGTCGCACATCCTCGTGGACGACCCGGCCTTCGACAACGCCCGCGAGCCGCTGTTCCAGGCTTTCACGGCCGAGGGAGCGCCCGAGGACGAGGCCTTCCTCGTGTCCGCGAACCACTTCAAGTCGAAGGGATCCGGCACCGACGACGGCACGGGCCAGGGCAACGCCAACCCGGACCGGGTGGCGCAGGCCGAGGCGCTTGTCGCCTTCACGGCCGAGGTGCAGGACGCCACGGGCATCGACGCCGTGTTCCTCGCCGGTGACTTCAACGCCTACGCGGCGGAGGACCCGGCCCGGACCATCGAGGCGGGCGGGTTCACGAACCTGAACTACGCGCTGAACGGCGGCGAGGCGACGTACAACTACGACGGCCTCGACGGATCGCTCGACCACGTGTTCGCGAACGAGGACGCGCTGGCGCTCGTCACGGGCGTCGACGTGTGGCAGATCAACGCGCAGGAGCAGGTCGGCTTCGAGTACAGCCGCTACAACTACAACGCCACGCTCCTGTACGACGACTCGGTCTTCCGGGCGAGCGACCACAACCCGATCATCGTCGGCCTCGACCTCGCGGCCCCGTCCGACGGCGGCGCCGGGTCCGGCTCGGACGGCACGGCCGAGGGCTCCGGCACGGCCGAGGGCTCGGGATCGGCGGACGGCTCCGGCTCGGCGAACGGCTCGGGCTCCGCGGACGGCTCCGGCTCGGCGAACGGCTCGGGCTCAGCGGACGGCTCCGGCTCGGCGAACGGCTCGGGCTCCGCGAACGGTTCCGGATCCGCGAGCGGGTCGGGCCAGGGCGCGACCCCCGGCACCGCGGTGCCGCCGACGGTCGCCGACCTGACCGAGGACGCGCGCGGGATGGCCGAGCAGGCCCTCGAGGCCGCGCCGGGGCAGGACGTGTCGATCACGGTGGGCCGTGCGTACGCCGGTGAGACGGTCTCGGGCTGGCTCTTCAGCGATCCGATCGCCCTCGGCGAGGCGATCGTGACCGCCGACGGCCAGGCCACCTTCGCGATCCCCGCGGACGCGCCGGCGGGCGAGCACCGCCTCGTCGTCACGGACGCGTCGGGGGAGGTCATCGCGTGGGCGGACCTCACGATCGCTGAGCCGGGCGACCTCCTTGCCACCGGCGGCAGCGTCTCGCTCGCCGCGGGCATCGCCGGCGTGCTGCTCCTCG
This sequence comes from Microbacterium excoecariae, assembly GCF_011326725.1. GTDB lineage: Bacteria > Actinomycetota > Actinomycetes > Actinomycetales > Microbacteriaceae > Microbacterium > Microbacterium excoecariae. The sequence goes on from NZ_JAANCO010000001.1 coordinate 979,341, forward strand.
CCGCGGGCGCGACGCTCGCGATCCGTCGCCGCCTCGCCTGAGCGGAGCGATACCGCGCCCCGTCTCCCCGATCCGGGGAGACGGGGCGCGCCGCGTGGGGCGGGCGCTCGGGAAGCGTCGGGTATCGTCGTGGGGTACGGCGTCGCTCACCTTGCGCGCGCCGGGAGAGCTGAATAGGGAGGCTGTACATGGACATCGACCTCGCACTTCTGCGCTCGATCGAGCGCGAGAAGGAGATTCCGTTCGATGAGCTGGCCGAGATCATCGAACAGGCCGTGCTGACCGCCTTCGCGAAGCACGTCACGCAGACGGGGGACCTCCCGGAGGGCGCGCGCGCCGAGCTGGACCGCAAGACCGGCCACGTTGCCGTGCTCGTCCCCGTCACGGACGACGAGGGGGCGGTGGTCGGCGAGGAGGAGCAGAACCCCGAGGACTTCGGGCGCATTGCGGCGTACGCGGCCAAGCAGGTCATCAGCCAGCGCCTCCGCGACATCGCCGACGACGCCGTCCTCGGCGAGTTCCGCGGCAAGGAGGGCGACATCGTCGCCGGCGTCGTGCAGCAGGGCCCGAACCCGCGCATGATCCACGTGGACCTCGGCACCGTCGAGGCGATCCTTCCGCCGGAGGAGCAGGTGCCGGGGGAGGAGTACGCGCACGGATCCCGGATCCGCGTCTACGTCACGAGCGTCTCGCGCGGCACGAAGGGGCCGGCGATCACGGTCTCGCGCACGCACCCGGGCCTCGTCCGCAAGCTGTTCGCCATGGAGGTCCCCGAGATCGCCTCCGGCATCGTGGAGATCACCTCACTCGCGCGCGAGGCGGGCCACCGCACGAAGATGGCGGTGACGGCGCGCGACGCGTCCATCAACGCCAAGGGCGCCTGCATCGGGGAGCTCGGTCGCCGCGTGCGCGCGGTGCAGGACGAGCTCGCCGGCGAGAAGATCGACATCGTCGACCACGACGACGACCTCGCGACCTTCGTCGCCCACGCGCTTTCGCCCGCCAAGGTCACGTCGAGCTTCGTCCTCGACGAGAAGACCAAGGCCGTGCGCGCCCTCGTGCCCGACTACCAGCTGTCGCTCGCGATCGGCAAGGAGGGGCAGAACGCCCGCCTCGCCGCCAAGCTGACCGGCGCGAAGATCGACATCCAGCCCGACAGCATCCTCGAGGACGATTGACCCCCGGGCGGGGCCGCCCCGGCGGGGGCGTGTAGGATGGATCCCGTACGAACGTGCGTCGGTTGTCGCGCGCGTGCCTCCCGATCCGCCCTTCTGCGGGTCGTTCACACCGAATCCCGCCTCGTCGTCGACGACGGCGGATCGATGCCGGGGAGGGGCGCGTGGGTGCACCCTCAGCGCTCGTGCGTGGAGCTGGCTCTCCAGCGCCGCGCGTTCGTGCGAGCACTCCGTGTGCCGGGGCCACTCGACACGCAGACACTCGAGGAACGGCTGAATAGCTATGGAAATCAAGTGAACGGCTCGAAATGAGACCCGTCCGCCTCTAGAGGTCTGCCCTGTCTGGGGCAGATCGCCCAGACAGGAGAATTGTGGCAAAACCACGCGTACATGAGATCGCGGCCGAGCTCGGCGTCGACAGCAAGACGGCGCTCGCGAAGCTGAAGGAGCTCGGCGAGTTCGTCAAGAGCCCCTCGTCGACCGTCGAGCCGCCCGTCGCTCGCAAGCTGCGGGCAGCCTTCGCGACGGAGGGTGGCGCGAAGCCGGCCGCCGCCGCGCCGAAGCCCGGCGCCCGTCCGACCCCCGCGCGCCCCGGCGCGCAGCGGGGTCCGAAGCCCGGCGCCCCGAAGCCGGGCGCGCAGAAGCCGGCCGCCGCGACGCCCGCGCCGCAGGCGGAGGCGCCGAAGCCCGACGCCCGCGCCCCGCGTCCCGGCCAGGGCGCCCCGAAGCCCGGCCAGGTCGCGCCGTCGGCCCCGAAGCCGGGCCAGGCCCCGGCCTCCTCGGCCCCCACGCCCGGTTCGTCCGCGCCCTCCCCGGGCCAGGCGCGCCCCGGCAACAACCCCTTCGCGTCGTCGCAGGGTATGGGCAAGCGCCCGGGCGGCCCCCGCCCCGGCAACAACCCGTTCGCGTCGTCGCAGGGCATGGGCCAGCGTCCCTCGCCCGGCAACATCCCGCGTCCCCCGAAGCCGCAGGCCCCGCGCCCCGGCGCGCCGAAGCCGGGTCGTCCCGGCGGCGGCCGCGGACGTCCCGGTGCCGGCGGCGGCCGTCCGGGCGGAGCCCCGTTCCAGCAGCGCCCGGGTGGCGCCGGTGGCAGCCTCCCGGGTCGTCCCGGCGGCGGCTTCGCCGGTCGCCCCGGCCCCGGTGGTCGCCGCGGCGGCACGGCCGGTGCGTTCGGAAAGGGGGGCGGCAAGTCCAAGCAGCGCAAGTCGCGTCGGGCCAAGCGCCAGGAATTCGAGATGCGGCAGGCGCCCGTTGTCGGCGGCGTTAAGGTTCCGAAGGGCGACGGCAACACGATCGTTCGCATGCGCCGCGGCGCCTCGATCGCGGACTTCGCCGAGAAGCTCGAGCAGATGCACGGCGTGCCCGTGCAGCCGGGCAACCTCGTCACGGTGCTCTTCCACCTCGGTGAGATGGCGACCGCGACGGAGTCGCTCGACGAGTCGACGTTCGAGGTGCTGGGCGCTGAGATCGGCTACAAGGTCGAGATCGTCTCGCCGGAGGACGAGGACAAGGAGCTCCTCGAGAGCTTCGGCCTCAACCTCGAGCAGGAAGAGCTCGAGGAGGACGACGAGAACCTCGAGATCCGTCCCCCTGTGGTCACGGTCATGGGCCACGTCGACCACGGTAAGACGCGACTGCTGGATGCGATCCGGAACACCTCGGTGATCGAGGGCGAGGCCGGTGGCATCACGCAGCACATCGGTGCGTACCAGATCTGGACCGAGCACGACGGGCACGACCGCGCCGTCACGTTCATCGACACCCCGGGTCACGAGGCCTTCACGGCCATGCGCGCCCGCGGTGCCGACGTCACCGACATCGCGATCCTCGTGGTCGCGGCCGACGACGGCATCATGCCGCAGACGGTGGAGGCGCTGAACCACGCCCAGGCGGCGAACGTGCCGGTGGTCGTGGCCGTCAACAAGGTGGACAAGCCGGACGCCAACCCCGCCAAGGTGCGCTCCCAGCTCACCGAGTACGGGCTGGTCGCCGAGGAGTACGGCGGAGACGTCATGTTCGTCGACGTGTCGGCGATCAAGGGCCAGGGCATCCAGGACCTCCTGGACGCCGTGCTCCTGACGGCCGACGCCGGCCTCGACCTGCGCGCGAACCCGAACAAGGAGGCGCGCGGCGTCGCGATCGAGGCGAAGCTCGACAAGGGCCGCGGATCCGTCGCGACCGTCCTTGTCCAGGGCGGCACGCTGCGCGTCGGCGACCCGATCGTGGCCGGCACGGCGTACGGCCGCGTGCGCGCCATGATCGACGAGCACGGCGAGCGCGTGCAGGAGGCGGCCCCGTCGCGTCCCGTGCAGGTGCAGGGTCTCAACTCGGTTCCGCGAGCGGGCGACCTGTTCCTCGTCACCGAGGACGACCGCACCGCGCGTCAGATCGCCGAGAAGCGCGAGGCGGTCGAGCGCAACGCGGCCCTCGCGAAGGCCCGCAAGCGCATGTCGCTCGAGGACTTCACGAAGGCGCTCGAGGAGGGCAAGGTCGAGTCGCTCAACCTCATCATCAAGGGTGACGTGTCGGGTGCCGTCGAGGCGCTCGAGGAGTCGCTCATGAAGATCGAGGTGGACGACAGTGTGCAGCTGCGGATCATCCACCGCGGTGTCGGCGCGATCACGGAGAGCGACATCAACCTCGCCACCATCGACAACGCCATCGTGCTGGGCTTCAACGTGCGGCCCGACACGAAGGCGCGCGAGGCCTCGGCCCGCGAGGGTGTCGACGTGCGGTTCTACAACGTCATCTACAACGCGATCGACGACGTCGAGGCATCGCTCAAGGGCATGCTCAAGCCGGAGTTCGAGGAGGCCCAGGCGGGTCTCGCCGAGATCCGCGAGGTGTTCCGTTCGTCGAAGTTCGGCAACATCGCGGGTGTCATCGTCCGCAGCGGAACGATCACGCGCAACGCCAAGGCGCGCATCATCCGCGACGGCGTCGTGCTCGCCGACGGCCTGGCGATCGAGTCGCTGCGCCGCTTCAAGGACGACGTCACCGAGGTCCGCACGGACTTCGAGGCGGGTATCGGCCTCGGCAAGTACAACGACATCCAGGTCGGCGACGAGATCGAGACGATCGAGATGGTGGAGAAGCCGCGCGACTGATCGCGTAGCCTCTCACTCAGCTGAAGGATCCGCCGGGCGGCCCGCGAGGGCCGCCCGGCGCGACCGTCCCGGAAGGGGAACATTATGGCCGGATTCGAGCGTCGCGCCCGCGTGGCCGACCGCATCAGGGTGATCCTCTCGGAGCGTCTCCAGAAGGGGCTGCGGGATCCCCGCCTCGGCTTCGTGACGATCACCGACGTGCGGGTGACGGGCGATCTCCAGAACGCGAGCGTCTTCTACACGGTGTATGGCACCGACGAGGAGCTGGCGGGTACGCAGGCCGCGCTGAACGCCGCGACGGGCATGCTGCGCAGCGAGGTGGGCCGTCACCTCAACACGCGACTCACGCCGAGCCTGGAGTTCATCCCCGACGCCCTCCCGGAGGAGGCGTCTCACCTGACCGAGCTCCTGCGCCGCGCGCGCGAGCAGGACGAGCAGGTCCACGGGCTGGCGCAGAACGCCACGTACGCGGGCGAGGCGGATCCGTACCGTCACGACGACGAGGACGAGGACGAGGTCGCCCGCGAGGGCTGAGGCCGCGCCCTACGACGGCAGGGCGACGAGCTCGCCGTCGGCGACGAGGAGCCCGTCGCGGAGAAGGGATCCGATCGCGCGCTCGCGCTGCGCGTCGTCGTGCCAGTCCACGAGCATGGCGGCGCGCGGGAGCGGCTCGGGGGCGGCGTCCCGCACGGCGCGCATCGCGGCGCCGCGCGCCTGCCGGTCGCTCCCCTCGTAGCGCGCCTGGCGCCGGCGCGCGTCGGGCGTGGCGGGCGAGCCCGCGCGCACCCACGCGCACGCGTCCCGGATGGGGCACGCGTCGCAGCGCGGGGCGCGGGCCGTGCAGATCGTCTGACCGAGCTCCATCACGGCCGCGTTCATGACGGCCGCGTCGCCGTCGTCCTCGGGGAGCAGCGCGGACATGGCCGCGAGGTCGCGCCGGTGGGCGGCGTCGGGGTGCTGCCGCCCGGCCACGGCGCGCGCGATGACGCGGCGGGTATTCGTGTCGACGACGGGGTGGCGGTCGCCGTAGGCGAACACCGCGACCGCACGCGCGGTGTAGTCGCCGATTCCGGTGAGCTCCAGCAGCTGGTCGACGTCCCGCGGCACCACGCCGTCGTGCCGATCGCGGATCTCGCGCGCCGCGGCGTGCAGCCAGAGCGCGCGCCGGGGGTAGCCGAGGTTCTGCCACATCGCGACGGCCTCGCCCGCCGGCGCGGCCGCGAGCGCGCTCGGCGTCGGCCAGCGCTCCAGCCAGGCGTCGAGGAGCGGGATGACGCGCGCGACGGGCGTCTGCTGCAGCATGAACTCGCTGACGAGCGTGCCCCACGCCCCGAAGCCCTCCCGGCGCCACGGCAGGTCTCGCAGCGCCTCGCGATACCAGGGGACGAGGACCGCGGCGAGGTCGTGGGAGGGCATCCGTCCATCGTATGCGCAGGCGATCGTGACCGAACGGTTGCCAAATCGGGGGCGTTCGTGATCGTCCCGTTGTCTTCGCCGCGTAACGTCTGCGGGGCAGGAATTTTGGACGAGCACTCTCGGAGGACGTATGGCGACGGGCTGGACACGGCAGGCTGTGGTGTGGACCGCGGCGCTTGCCGCCGGATCCGCCGCGCTGGCGGGGTGCTCGTCCTCCGTTCCCGCCGTTCCGGACGCCCCCGCGAGCAACATGGCCTCGCCGCCCGTCACGGGCGCGGCGCCCTCGCCCACGCCGACCGAGGAGGCGGGCCCCGCGAACGACCCGAGCGACGCGGACAGCTGGGTCGTGACGACGGCGAAAGTCGGGCCCATCGAGGTGGGCGGTTCCTTTGCCGATACGCTCGAGGAGATCCGCCAGACGGGAATCGGCACTCTCAACGACTGCGACGGCGTCGCGTACGGCTACGCGGCGGACAATGCCTATGACGTGCTGATCGTCGCGGGCACGACGGACGAGGTCGTCGAGGTCAGCATCGGGTGGAACGGCGACACGATGGGCGTCGGACCGCGCACGGAGGAGGGCCTGGGCCTCGGGTCCACGAAAGCCGAGGTGCTCGGCACGTACGAGGACGCGGCCGAGGCGCAGGCGACCGTCGGAGACACCGAACTCGTCGAGGTCGACGGCGGCGAGACCGACCTCGTGTTCAGCTTCGTCTCGGGCTATGACGGCGCCGTCGGGCTGTCCGTCGTCACGGCGGGTCGCGAGCCCGCCTACGAACCCTGCGCCTGACCGGAGCCGTCGGCGGGCCGGCGCATGGGGACGTGGGGGATGCCGTCTTCGAGGAACTCCTCGCCCGACACCGCGAACCCGAACCGGCCGTACCACCCCGCGAGGTGGGCCTGCGCATCGAGGACGATCTCCTCGCCCGCGTGCGCGGCGACCGCGTGGCGCATGAGCGTGGCGGCGAGGCCGTGCCCGCGCGCGTCGCGGCGCGTCGCAACCCGCCCGATCCGCCAGCCGAACGCCTCGCGCAGGATCCGCACGGTGGCCGCGACGGCACCGCGCGCCTCGATCCAGGCGAGCACCGCGCCCGGCTCGGCGTCGCGGCCGTCGAGCTCGGGGTAGGGGCACTCCTGCTCGACGACGAACACGTCGACGCGGAGCCGAAGGATCTCGTACAGCGTGCCGGGATCGAGCTCCGCGAGCGGGGCGGTGCGGACGGCGGGCTCGGAGGAACTCATCACACCGCCAGAATAGGCTGGGACGCATGGCGGAATCCGGGATCCTCCTCGTCGACAAGCCCCAGGGCGTCACGAGCCACGACATCGTCGCGCGCGCTCGCCGGGCGCGCGGGACGCGCAAGGTGGGGCACGCGGGCACGCTCGACCCCATGGCGACCGGCCTGCTGCTCGTCGGTGTCGAAGGCGCGACGAGGCTGCTGACCTACCTCGTGGGGCTCGGGAAGACCTACGAGGCGACCATTCGGCTGGGCCAGGCGACGACGACCGACGACGCCGACGGCGACGTCTCGCGATCGGCCGCGGCCGCGGACGTGGCGGCGGTGACCCTGGAGCGCATCGCCGACGAGGTCGCGCGCCTCACGGGCGCGATCTCGCAGGTCCCGAGCGCGGTCTCGGCGATCAAGGTCGACGGGCGGCGCGCGTACGATCGGGTCCGCGCGGGCGAGGACGTGCAGCTCGCGGCGCGCGACGTGGTCGTGTCGCGCTTCGACGTCCTGGCACGGCGCGACGCGGCCGGGGTGATCGACCTCGACGTGATCGTCGACTGCTCGTCGGGGACGTACATCCGCGCGCTCGCGCGCGACCTGGGCGATCGGCTCGGCGTCGGCGGCCACCTCACGCGGCTGCGGCGCACGGCGGTCGGCCCGTTCTCCGTCGACGACGCGGCGGGCGCCGACGCTCTGGAGGACGCGGGTCTGGCAGGCCCGGCGGACGTCGCCGGGCGGGTGCTCGGGCGGCTCGCGGTGCCGCAGGAGATCGCGCGGGACCTTCGGCACGGCAAGCGCGTCGCGGCCCCGGAGGCATTCTCGGGGCTCCGCGCGGCCATCGACGAGGAGGGCGTGCTCGTGGGCATCGTCGAGCGTCGCGGGCGCGAGATGAAGAGCGTCATGAACATGCCGGAGGTGACGGCGTGATCGCCTGGTTCACGGTCGCGGAGGTGGGCGTCGCGACGCTCGCGGGCCTCGTGTGCATCGTGCTCGGCCTGGCGGGCCGCCGCCCGGGCGACGTCTCGGTCGGCGTGCTGGCCCTCGTCGAGCTCCTGCTCATCGCGCAGATCGTCGTCGCGATCGTGCAGCCCCTCGTCGGGAACCCCCCGACGGGGGACCTGCTCGAGTTCTGGACCTACCTCGTCTCGGCCGCGCTCCTCCCGCTGGGGGGCATCGTCTGGGCGTTCGTCGATCGCGGTCGCTGGAGCGTCGTCGTCATGGGGGTCCTCGCGCTCGCGGTCGCCGTGATGGTGTACCGCATGCACGTGATCTGGACGATTCAGGGCGCCTGAGCCTAGGCGCCATACACTGGCTTCGATATGTCTGATTCCCCCTCGAGGCGCCGCATCACGGGCGCCGGCACGGTCCTCGCCTTCGTCTATGCCGTGATGGCGCTCGCGGCCACGGGCCGTTCGTTCGTCCAGATCGCGACCCGCTTCGGCGAGGCGCCCGTGCCCTATCTCCTCAGCGCCGCCGCCGCCGTGGTGTACATCGTCGCGACCGTGGCGCTCCTCCTCTCGTCCAGCGCGCGGTGGTTCCGGATCGCGCGCGTCGCCGTGATCTTCGAGCTCGTGGGGGTGCTCGTCGTGGGGACCCTCAGCTGGGCCGTGCCCGACGTCTTCCACGCGGACGCCACGGTCTGGTCGTACTACGGGCAGGGGTACGTGTGGATCCCCCTCGTCCTGCCGATCGTCGGCATCTGGTATCTCCAGTCCCACCGCCCGGCCCCGAGCGAGGTCGCGGCGTGATCGTCTTCCGTTCCGCGGACGAGATCCCCGAGGACTTCGGTCCGTCGGTCGTGGCGATCGGCAAGTTCGATGGGCTGCACGCGGGGCACCGCGCGATCGTCGACAAGCTGCTGGTCGACGCGGCGTCGCGCGACGTCGCGACCGTCGCGGTGACCTTCGACCGCAACCCGCTCCAGACGATCGCGCCTGAGCGGTGCCCCGAGGCGGTCGTCGGCGTCGAACAGAAGATCGACCTGCTCTCCGACACGGGCCTCGACGCCGCGCTGGTGCTGTCGTTCGACGAGGCGCTGGCCGCGGTGAGCGCCGAGGACTTCGTCACCCGCTTCCTCGTCGAGGGGCTCGCGACCCAGCGTGTCCTCGTGGGGGAAGACTTCCGGTTCGGCCGCGGCGGCGCGGGCGACGCGGCGCTCCTGGCGCGCATGGGCGAGGCGCACGGGTTCTCGGTCGAGGTGGTGGGCGACGTCGCCAGCGCGGCCGTTCCGGGCGGCGAGGGCCGCCGTGTGTCCTCGACATGGATCCGCGAGCTCCTCGCCGCGGGCGAGGTCGAGCGCGCCGCGAAGCTCCTCGGGCGCAGCCACGCCGTGCGCGGCACGGTCGTGCGCGGCCTCCAGCGCGGCCGCCAGCTGGGCTTCCCGACCGCGAACCTCGCGCCCGATGTCTCCGGCTTCGTCCCGGCGGACGGCGTGTACGCGGGCTGGCTTGTCGTGCGCCGACCCGAGGGCGAGCTGGGATCGGGGGCCCGGTACCCCGCCGCGATCTCGGTGGGGACGAACCCCACCTTCGACGACGTGCCCGAGCGCGTCGTCGAGGCGCATGTCATCGATCGTGACGGGCTTGACCTCTACGACCGCCACGTCGACGTGGAGTTCGTGGGGCGGATCCGGCCCATGACGGCGTTCGACGGCATCGAGGCGCTCGTCGCCCAGATGACGCTCGACGTGCACAGGGCGCGCGACCTCCTGAGCGGCGCGCGCCCCTGACGCGTCAGTAGCTCGAGGCGTCCTCCGCGCCGGTGGCCGCGCCGCCGGCGAGGCGGGCGCGCAGCTCGCCGAGGATCGTCGCGCTCGCGCTCGTGCCGAGCCGCGTGGCGCCGGCGGCGAGCATCGCGGCGGCGCCGTCGAGCCCGCGGACGCCGCCCGAGGCCTTCACCTGGACGGCGGGGCCGACGCTCGACCGCATCAGGGTGACGTGGGGCACGGTGGCGCCGCCGCCCGCGAATCCTGTCGACGTCTTCACGAAGGTCGCCCCGCCACGCTCGGTGAGGCGGGATCCGCGGGCGATCTGCTCCTCGTCGAGGAGGCTCGTCTCGAGGATGACCTTCGTCACGGCGCCCTCGGCCGCCGCGACGACGGCGCGGATATCCTCGACGACGCGCTCGTCCTCCCCGCCGCGCAGCGCGCCGATGTGGACCACCATGTCGAATTCCGTCGCGCCGTCCTCGGCCGCCTGGCGCAGCTCGGCGACCTTCGCGGCCGTGGAGGTCGTGCCGTGCGGGAACCCGATCACGGTGCCGACCGCGACGCCCGTGCCGGCCAGCCGCGCGGAAGCGTACGCGACGTCCGACGGCCGCACGCACACGCTGAAGACGCCCCATTCGGCCGCGATATCGAGCTCGCGGTCGACGTCGGCGCGGGTGAACTCGGGCTTGAGGATCGCGTGATCGATCGCTCCGGCGACGAGGGATTCGGTGAGCTCGAGAGTCATGCGCCCAGGGTACCCAGAGGAAATCCGGGGACACGCCGGACGGATGGCGTAGACTGGACGCGATATCCGCGGCGCGCCCGTTCGAGTCACGTGGGGTCTCTCCGATCACACCGGGTCACAGCCTCGCAGAGCGATCCGCGATACACGACCTCACGGCCCGCCGGCGCCTTTTCGCCCGCGGTGATTTTGGCTCAGGAGGAGCATGCCGACCACGGCGCCCGCGCGACAGCGCAAGAAGTCCTCGTCCGCACGTCGCGACGACGAGGCCCCCATCATCCCGATCCTCGCGCGCAAGGTGCGCGAGGTCGAGGCCAAGGCCCAGCGGAACAAGCTGGGCCCGACCAATCGCGTCAAGTTCCAGGTCATCGCCTTCCTCGTGCGCGAGGAGCGCGCGCGGGTCAAGGCCGACGAGTCGGTCGGCGACCAGGCCCGCGCGGAGCTGCTGAAGCGCCTCGACGGCGTCGCGACGATCCTCGCCAAGACGGCGGCGCGCGACACCTCGCTCATCCAGCTGCTCGAGGTCGACCAGGCGACGAGCCCCGTCGCGCGCCGGATGCGCCGCGACTGGCTCCTCGACGCCGGCGTCGAGCTCGCGGCCGAGGAGCTCGTGATCGATGACGCGAAGCCCGCCGCGCCCGAGCCCGTCGTCCCGGCCGTCGCGTCGGAGCGCGCCGTGCGGCCCGTGCAGGTCGACGCGCGCATCGAGTCGAACCCGTTCCTCGCGCCGGATTTCGCGCGCTACAGCCCGCGCCCGAACCCGCGCCGCCGGCTCGACGACTGGGAGCTCATGGGCCCCCTCTACAAGTCGTTCGCGCAGGGCGCCGGGGGCGGATCCGCGTCCATGACCCTGCCCGAGCTGCCCGAGTTCGACCGGCTCTCGCCGCGCGGCCTCGAGGTTATGCCGCACCAGTCGCGCTTCCTCGAGGCGGTCCGCGAGGGCCACCGGAGCTTCCTCCTGGCCGACGAGCCCGGCCTGGGCAAGACGGCGCAGTCGGTGCTCGCGGCGTCGGTCGCGAACGCCTACCCGCTGCTCGTGGTCGTCCCGAACGTCGTGAAGATGAACTGGGCCCGCGAGGTCGAGCGCTGGACGCCGCACCGCCGGGCGTCCGTGATCTCGGGCGACGGCGCCGATGTCGACGCGTTCGCCGACGTGTTCATCGTCAACTACGAGATCCTCGACCGCCACCTCGCGTGGCTCGCGGATCTCGGGCTCGGCGGCATGGTCGTCGACGAGGCGCACTTCATCAAGAACCTCTCGTCGCAGCGCTCGCAGAACGTGCTCGCCCTGGCCCAGCGCGTGCGGCAGGAGCCCGGGGCGGATCCGCTCATGCTCGCGCTGACGGGAACGCCGCTCATCAACGACGTCGAGGACTTCGACGCCATCTGGCGTTTCCTCGACTGGACCGACGGCACCAAGCCCGGGCCCGAGCTGATGGAGCGCCTCGACGGCACGGGGTACACGCCGGCCGACAAGGCGTTCTACCCCGCGGCGCGCCAGGCGGTCATCGACATGGGCATCGTGCGCCGTCGCAAGAAGGACGTCGCGCGCGACCTCCCGGACAAGCTCGTCGCGGACATGCCCGTGCAGCTGGACGACGAGGTCGGGCGCTCGATCACCCAGGCGGAGAAGGAGCTCCAGCGCCGCCTCGCCGACCGCTACCGCCGGATCCTCACGGCGCGCGGCGACCGCGGGCTCGCGCCGGGCGAGATCGACGAGGACATCGTCGACCTCGTCGCGACGGGCGAGCTCGAGGAGTCGCGGGCGGCCGGCACAGACGGGGACAACGTGTTCTCGATGGTGCGCCGCATCGGCCAGGGCAAGGCGATCCTCGCGGCCGACTACGCGGCCCAGCTGCAGCGTTCTGTGGGTAAGGTCGTGTTCTTCGCCAAGCACGTCGACGTCATGGACCGCGCCGAGGAGCACTTCCGGCAGGCGGGGATCCGCGCCGTCGCGATCCGCGGCGAGCAGAGCCAGACCGCGCGCCAGCAGGCGATCGACAGCTTCAACGACGACCCCGAGGTCGGTGTCATCGTGTGCTCGCTGACCGCGGCGGGCGTGGGCGTGAACCTCCAGGCGGCCTCGAACGTCGTCCTCGCGGAGCTGAGCTGGACCTCGGCGGAGCAGACGCAGGCCATCGACCGCGTGCATCGCATCGGCCAGGACGAGCCCGTGACCGCGTGGCGCATCATCGCCGCGCACACGATCGACCAGCGCATCGCCGAGCTCATCGACCGCAAGGAGGGGCTCGCCCTGCGCGCCCTGGACGGCGAGCGCACGGGCGACGAGCCGGCCGAGTCGGTGCAGCTCGCGGCGCTGAAGTCCCTCCTGCGCGACGCGCTGGGCGCCTGAGCGCGCGCCCGGCGCGCGGGCGCGGTGCGCGAGTGCGGCCGGAGGGAATAGTCTCGGACATATGAAGATCGGGATCCTCACCTCGGGCGGCGACTGCCCCGGACTGAACGCCGTCATCCGCGGCGCCGTGCTCAAGGGCGCGCGCAAGTACGGCATCGACTTTGTCGGCATCAGGGACGGCTGGCGCGGGCTCGTCGACGCCGACTTCTTCCCGCTCCAGCGTCGCGACGTCAAGGGCCTGTCGAAGGTCGGCGGGACGATCCTCGGCACGAGCCGCACGAACCCGTACGAGGGCGACCGTGGCGGCGCCGAGAACATCAAGAAGACGATGTGGGGCCACAAGCTCGACGGCGTCATCGCGATCGGCGGCGAGGGGACCCTCGCGGCCGCCAACCGCCTCTGGAACGATGGCGTGCCCGTCGTGGGCGTGCCCAAGACGATCGACAACGACCTGCGCGCGACCGACTACTCCTTCGGCTTCGACACGGCCGTCAACATCGCGACCGAGGCGATGGACCGGCTGCGCACGACGGGCGACTCGCACCAGCGCTGCATGGTCGCCGAGGTGATGGGGCGCCACGTCGGGTGGATCGCGCTGCACTCGGGCATGGCGGCGGGCGCGCACATCATCTGCATCCCGGAGGTGCCGCTCACCCTCGACGACATCATCGAGCAGGTCGAGGCGGCGCGCGAGCGCGGCCGCGCGCCGCTCGTCGTCGTCGCGGAGGGCTTCACGCTCGCGGGCATGGACGAGGCCTACAGCGACAAGGGGCTGGACGCGTTCAACCGGCCGCGCCTCGGCGGCATCGGCGAGGTGCTCGCGCCGCTCATCGAGAAGGCCGCGGGCATCGAGACACGCGCGACCGTCCTCGGCCACATCCAGCGCGGCGGCTCGCCGTCGGCGTTCGACCGCGTCCTCGCGACGCGCCTCGGCCTGCACGCCGCGGACGCCGTCATGGAGGGCGCCTGGGGGCAGATGGTCTCGATGCGCGGGACCGAGATCGAGCGGGTCTCGTTCGAGGACGCGCTCGGCGAGCTCAACGTCGTCCCGCGCGAGCGGTACGAGGAGGCCTCGGCCCTGTTCGGCTGACCCCGCGGCGCACGCAAGGCGGCGCCCCTCCCCGCGCGGGGAGGGGCGCCGCCATATGCGTTACTCGGTGATTCCCACCGTGTCGAGCATCCACGCGATCTGGAACGCGCGCTCGCGCCACGCGTTGTAGCGCCCGCTCACGCCGCCGTGACCGGCGACCATCTCGCAGTGCAACAGAGCGTCCGCCCCCGCCTCCCGCAGGCGCTGCACCCACTTCGCCGGCTCGACGTAGTACACGCGCGTGTCGTTGAGCGAGGTCATCGCGAGGATCCGGGGGTACGTCACGTCGTCGCGCACGTTCTCGTAGGGCGAGTAGGAGCGCATGTAGGCGTAGGCCTCGGGGTCGTGGAGCGGGTTCCCCCACTCCTCCCACTCGATCACGGTCAACGGCAGCGACGGATCCAGGATCGTCGTGAGCGCGTCCACGAAGGGCACGTCGGCGAGCACGCCGGCGAACAGCTCCGGGGCGATGTTGGTCACGGCGCCCATGAGGAGCCCGCCCGCGGATCCGCCCTCCGCCACGAGCGTCTCGGGCGTCGTGAGCCCCGTGTCGACGAGGTGGCGCGCGACGTCGACGAAGTCGGTGAAGCTGTTGCGCTTGGCGCCAAGCTTCCCGCCCTCGTACCAGGCCCGGCCGAGCTCGCCGCCGCCGCGCACGTGCGCCACGGCGAAGACGACCCCGCGGTCGAGGAGGGACAGGCGTGCGGTCGAGAACGCCGGATCGATCGAGTGCTCGTAGGCGCCGTAGCCATACAGGTGTACGGGTCGCGGCGACTCGCCCAGCGCCCCGAATTCGCGCTTGAACACCAGCGAGACGGGGATCTGCGTGCCGTCGGCGGCGGTGACCCACAGGCGCTCCTGCGCGTAGTCCTCGGGCCGGTACCCGCCGAGCACGCTCGCGCGCTTGATCATCGTCAGCTCGCCCGAGCGAACGTCGTAGTCGTAGACGGTGCCCGGGGTCGTGAACGAGCCGTAGTGCAGCCGCACGGTCGGCTGCGCCCACTCCGGGTTGCCCGCGGCGCCGGCCGTGTAGAGCGGCTCGTCGAACGCGATCTCGCGCACGGCGTGATCGGCGTAGTCGAGGATGCCCAGGCGCGGGATCCCGCCCTCGCGGTACTCCACCACCGCGAAGTCGCGCAGGCAGTCCACGTCCTCGAGCCGGATCCCCGGGCGGTGCGGAATGACCACCTCGGGCTCGGCGGTCTCGTCGTCGGCCGGCAGGCGCACGAGCTCGAAGTCCTGCGCGCCCGAGTTGTGCAGCACGTAGAGCCAGTCGCGCCCGTCGACGACGGCGTGGTCGACCGAGTACTCCACGTGATCCTCGCGGTCGAACACGGTCACGGTGTCGACGTCGTCCTCGCCCGCGTAGAGGCGCTCGACGTCTGCGGCGCGGATCATGTCGATTGATGTGGTTGTGTTGGAGGCGGACACGATCTCGAGGAAGCGGTCGCTGCGCGTGAAGCCCGCGCCCACCCAGAACGCTTCGTCGGGCTCGTGGAAGATCTCGACGTCGCGGTCGCGACCGGGCTCGCCGACGCGGTGCAGCCACACGCGGTCGGGGCGCCACGCGTCGTCGACCGTCGAGTAGAGGATGAACGCGCCGTCGGGCGTGAAGCTCGCGCCCGCGCCGATGCCCTCCAGCACGTCGGGCAGGGCCTCGCCCGTCGCGATGTCGCGCACGCGCACGGTGTAGCGCTCGTCGCCGCGGGTATCCGCGCCCCAGAGCATGCGGGTCCCGTCGGTGGTCACGCTGAAGGCACCGAGCGAGAAGAACTCGGCGCCGTCTGCTTCGACGTTGGCGTCCAGGAGCACCTGCTCGCCCGGCACCTCGTCCTCGGCGCGCAGCCGCGGCGGGGTCCAGTCATCGGGCGATGAGATGGGCGCGCGGCACTGGAGCCCGTACTGCTTGTCCTTGATGGAACGGCCGTAGTACCACCAGTCGCCCTGCCGCACGGGCACGGACAGGTCGGTCTCGCGCACGCGGCCCTTGATCTCGTGGAAGATGCGCTCGCGCAGCGGCTCGAGGCGGGCCAGCGTGGCGTCCGTGTGCGCGTTCTCCGCCTCGAGGTGCGCCAGGACCTCGGGGGAGTCCTTGTCGCGGAGCCACTCGTACGGATCCGCGAAGGTTTCCCCGTGGTGGGTGCGGGAGGTGGGGATCCGCTGGGCGAGCGGGGCGGGCGGGATGTCGGTCGTCGCGGGTGCGTCGGAAGTCACCTCACCCACGCTAATCGTTTCGCGCCCGCGCGGGGCGAGGCGGGCTATCCTGGCGCGATGCAGTACGGCCAGCACGCCCCGGCGTCCCGCACGATCGTCCACATCAGCGACACCCACCTCCTCGCGGCGGGCGCGCGCCTGTACGACCGCTACGACACCCAGACGGGCCTCGAGCGGATGATGCGGCGCGTCGAGCTCCTGGGCAGCGCCGACGCGCTCGTGTTCACGGGGGACCTCACCGACCTTGGCGAGCCCGACGCGTACGCCGCCGTCGAGCGGGCCGTGCGCCCCGTCGCGGAGCGCCTGGGCGCCCGCGTCGTGTGGGTGGCGGGCAACCACGACGAGCGGCCCGAGATGCGGCGGGACCTCCTCGGTCTCGAGGCCTCCGAGGCACCCATCACGAGCGTGACGGACCTCGACGGGCTGCGCATCGTCGCGCTGGACTCGACCGTCCCGGGCTGGCATCACGGCGCGATCGACGCCGAGCAGCTCGCCTGGCTCACGGAGGTCCTCCGCGAGCCCGCCCCGCTCGGCACGATCCTCGCGCTGCACCACCCGCCGCTCCCGAGCCACCTGCCGGTGTTCGACATCCTCGAGCTCCAGGGCCAGGACGCGCTCGCCGCGGCGATCGCCGGATCCGACGTGCGCGCGATCCTCGCCGGACACCTGCACTACGCCATGAGCGGGGTGTTCGCCGGTGTGCCGGCCTTCGTCGCCTCGGCCTCGTGTTACACGATGGACCTCGCCGCCCCCGCCCGCAGCGTCAACGGGATGGACGCGGGGCAGTCCTTCCACCTCGTGCAGGTCTTCGACGACGTCGTGACGGCGAGCGTTGTCCCGGTCGCCTCGGCCGACGCGAGCGGCATCTTCTCGGAGGAGTGGTACGCGCGCCTGGACGCGATGACGCCCGCGGAGCGCCTCGAGTTCTTTTCCCGTAAGCGGCCCTGACGGCGCCCGTCCTGTGACTTCGCCGTGGGGGTCGCCCATCCTCGAGCGCGCGGGAATAGCCTGAGCGGCATGGAATCCGCGACGACGCGAACAGAATCCGACTCCCTGGGCGCGCGGGAGATCCCCGCCGACGCCTATTGGGGGATCCACACCCTCCGCGCGATGGAGAACTTCGACATCACGAAGCGCCCCATCTCCGTGTACCCCGAGCTCGTGACGGCGCTCGCGATGGTCAAGCAGGCCGCGGCGCGCGCGAACCGCGAGCTCGGCGTTCTCGACGACGAACGCGCGCTGCTGATCGACCGCGCGGCGCAGCGCGTCATCGATGGCGACTTCCACGACCAGTTCACGGTGGGCGTGATCCAGGGCGGGGCGGGAACCTCGACGAACATGTGCGCCAACGAGGTGATCACGAACATCGCGCTCGAGCTCGCGGGCCGGGAGAAGGGCGACTACGCCTACCTGTCGCCGACGGATCACACCAACCGGTCGCAGTCGACGAACGACGTCTACCCCACGGCCGTGAAAATCGGCATCCTCCTCGCGCACGTCGCGGGCCTCGAGGAGCTCGACGAGCTGCGCCGGGCGTTCGCGCGCAAGGGCGACGAGTTCCACGACATCCTCAAGGTCGGTCGCACGCAGCTGCAGGACGCGGTGCCCATGACCCTGGGCCAGGAATTCCGCGGGTTCGCGACGTCGCTGGGGGAGGACTGGCACCGCCAGACCGACAACTCCAACCTGCTGCTCGAGATCAACATGGGCGCGACGGCGATTGGGACGGGCATCAACGTCACGCGCGGCTACGCCGAGGCCGTCCGGGCGCACCTCGCCGACATCTCGGGCCTGCCGCTGCGCACGGCGCACGACCTCATCGAGGCGACGAGCGACACCGGCGCGTTCATGTCGTTTTCCGGGTCGATCAAGCGCACGGCGATGAAGCTGTCGAAGATTTGCAACGACCTGCGCCTGCTCTCCTCGGGCCCCCAGGCGGGGTTCGGCGAGATCAACCTGCCCGCGAAGCAGGCGGGATCCAGCATCATGCCCGGCAAGGTCAACCCGGTCATCCCGGAGGTCGTCAACCAGGTCGCCTTCGCCGTCGCGGGGGCCGACACGACCGTGACGATGGCCGTCGAGGCCGGTCAGCTCCAGCTCAACGCGTTCGAGCCGGTGATCGCGCACTCGCTGTTCCAGTCCATCATCTGGATGCGCCAGGCGATGCGCACTCTGCGCGTGAACTGCGTCGACGGGATCACGGCGAACACCGAGCGCCTCGGCGCGATGGTCGGCGTCAGCGTGGGCGTCATCACGGCGCTCACGCCGTTCATCGGCTATTCGTCGGCGGCCGCGCTCGCGAAGACCGCGCTGCTCACGCACAAGAATGTCGCGGACCTCGTCGTCGAGGCGGGTCTCATGGACCGCGAGCAGGTCGAGAAGCAGCTCCGCCCCGAGCGCCTGTCCGGGCTCGAGCCCGTGACGACCGCGATGCCCGTCATTGCGCGGGAGGACCTCCCGTAGCGGCGACGTCCCCCGGCCCGCGAGACTGGGGGACCGCCCGTCACGGCGTCGTGACGCAGTGCGTCGTGAGCTCGCCGATGCCCTCGACGCCCACGGTCACGGTCGAGCCGTCCTGGAGGAGCACCTGCGGCGTGCGCGAGTATCCGGATCCGCCCGGCGATCCGGTCGAGATCAGCGTGCCCGGCAGGAGCGTGATGCCCTGCGAGAGGTGCGAGACGAGCTTCGCGACGGAGCGGATCATCTGCCCCGTCGTCGCGTCCTGGAGGAGCTGGCCGTCCACGCGCGTCCAGATGGCGAGGTTCTGCGGATCCGCAATCTCATCGGCCGTGACGACGTACGGACCCACGGGGGTGAACCCGTCGAGCGACTTACAGCGGCACCACTGGGCCTCGGAGTACTGGATGTTGCGCGCCGAGATGTCGTTGACGACGGTGTAGCCGAAGACGTAGTCGAGCGCCTCCTCCTCGGAGACGTTCTTGGCCGCGCGCCCGATGATCACGCCGAGCTCGGCCTCGTAGTCGACGGACTCGGTCTGCGCGCGCGACCACGTCGTCGTGCCGCCGTGGCCCGCGAGCGAGTTGGGCCAGAGCGTGAAGACCGTGGGGGTGTCGTCGCTGGCGAGGCTCAGTTCCCCCGCGTGCGCGGCGTAGTTCAGGCCGACCGCCATGATCGAGGGCGGCGCGAGCACGGCGGGGGCGAACTCGGCGCCGTCGACGGACACCCGGGGGCCCACGTAGGAGGCGAGCGCCTCGCGGATCGCGTCCTGCGCCGCGGGCGTCGCGGCGAGCAATTGCTCGAGGGTGTCGGGGCCGCCGCCGACGACGTCCGCGACGGGGACCACGCCGTCATCGGTGACGTGGACGAGCACGGGAGAAGCGGCCTCGGGGAGGCGGGCGTGGGCGAAGCGCATGCGTCCCAGCCTATCCGGGCACGTTCCCCCTTGACACGGGCGCGCGAGGGGACGATCCTTTTCCCATAGACCAGCGCCCGACGGCTTCTCCGGCCTCGCCGAGACCCGGGCGCTGGTTCTTTGTGTGCGGCTAGATCAGCCCGCGGCGGCGGCCCTCGGCGAGCGCCTCGTCGCGCGTGGTCGCTCCGAGCCGGCGGTAGGTCTCGCGCAGGTGGGTCTTCGCGGTGTTCGCGCTCACGCCCAGGCTCGCGCTCGCCGCCTGGAGCGTGCCCGTCGCGGCGAGCGCCCGGAGCGCGGCGAGCTGCTGGCGGGTGAGGCGCGGGCGCGGCGAGGCCGGCGGCGGCACGAGGACGCCGGACGCCGCGATCAGGTGCCGGAGCTGCGGGGCGTCCGCGCGCGCGACGAGGACCGCCAGGTCGGGCGCGGGGAGCGTGGTCAGCGCGGCACGGATCCCGTTCGCCTCCGCCAGCTCCGCGGCGCGCCGGAAATCGGCGGCCCCCGAGACAGCGTTGCCGCGCCGCGTCAGCGCGGCGGCGCGCACGGCCAACGCCTCCACGGCGATCCGGGGAAACGGCGAGGAGGTCAGGCGCGACACGCTCGCGTAGGCGCGATCCGCGTCGCCGAGCGCGACCAGGCTCGCCCCGCGCCGCGTGGCGACGAGGGCGCGCGCGGGGGCCGCGACCTCGGGGCACGCGTCCAGCGCGTCGAGCGCCGACTCGTGCAGGCCGCCGAGCGCGGGGAGGGTCGCCCGCGCGATGGTGACGGCCGCCCCGGGGAGGCCGGACCCCACGCGAGGCTCGGGCACGGTGCTGAGCGCGACCTCGAGCTGGGCGCGAATCGCGAGGGGCGCGTCGTCGCGGTTTCGGGCTCTCGCGAGCGCGCGGAGCGCGGCGACGAACACGCCGAGCTCCTCCGCACGCGGTTCCGCCACCCCGAGCGCGGCCAGACCGCCGCCGAGGTCGAGGCGGTCGAGCGCGCGCTGCGCTCGGGCGAGATCCGCGCCGGAGCGCACTCGCGTGACGCGCGGACAGCGCTCCGCGAGCGCATCGTGACGCGCGAGCCAGTCGTCGGCGTCCGACCCCGCACCCATCAGGGCCAGGATCCACGACAGGTCGCCCGCCGCCTCGATACCGGCGCGCGCGTTTCCCACGCGCGCCGCCTCCGAGGCGGCCTCGGCCAGGGCCTCGACGGCTTCCGGGATCTCGCCGGCGCTCGCGAGGGCCTGACCCCACTGGACCATCAGCGTCGCGAGGTGCGGCGCGATGACCGCGCGGTCCTCGGGATCGAGGCGCTGGGAGAGAGCACGGGCCTCACGCGCGAGCGCGGCCGCATCGGCGTACCGCGCGAGGGTGCGCAGCGCCACCAGGTGTCCCGTCATGACCGCGAGCCGGTCGGCCGGGGCGACGGCGCGGTGCGGGGCCGTCGCGACGTCGGGGAAAATCGGGGGCTTGCCCTGTTCGGCCAAGAGGTGCGCGACGTATCGCTCGAGGGCGGCCCATCGCCCGGTGGCGGCCAGGAGCGCGGGCGGCGCCGCCTCGCACGCGGCCAGGACGACGCCGGGGTCGTGGCTGATCAGGACGGGGAGGTGGCGCTCCGCGAGGCGCATCGCGCGCTCCGGATCCCCGTCCGCGAGCGCGGCGAATACCGCGCGCCGCGGTCCCGCGCTCGTGTCGTCGAACAGTGGCATGGCGCCCCCTACAGCAGCCCGTGGGCGTCCGCGGCACGCGCCATCTCCGCGCGATTGCTCACGCCGAGCTTCGCGTAGAGGTGTCGCACGTGGGTCTTCACGGTGTTGACGGTGACACCCATCTCGCGCGCCGCGCGCGACATGCTCGCGCCCCCCGCGAGAAGGCGGAGCGCCACGAGCTCGTGGGCGGTGATCGCGGGTCCGCCCACGGGCGATGCGGGCACGAGCGCGAGGATCCCCGACTCCCGCGCCTCGTGGATCGCCCGCGCCGAGGCGCTGCCGGCCGACGCGTACGAGAGGACCGCGTCGAGGTCCTCGGCGGACAGGACGACGAGGCCCGACGGCAGGCCCTCCTCGTCGGCGAGCGCGACGGCGCGCGCGCAGGCCTCGCCGGCCTCGGCCCGGCGGGCGACGAGGAGCGCGGCGGCCTCCACGGCGCTCGCCATCACTACCGCGCGCGCCGAGCGCAGGTGGGAGGACGCGGCCTGCGCGTGGGACAGCGCCGCGGCGGCGTCCCCGCGGGACAGGTCGGCCGCCGCGCGGATCGCGGCGATATCGGCCACGAGAAACCGGAGCTCGGGATCCGTCTGCGCGGCGGCGCACACCTCGCGGGCCTGTTCCGCGCGCCCGAGGCGGAGGAGGAGGCGGGCCCGCGCCACGGCGACGGCGCCTCGGCGGGACGGGGTGGTGTGCTCCGCGCGATCCTCCGCCGTCCACTCCGCGTCGAGCGCGGCCAGGGCGGCCGCCGGATCGGCGCGGCGGTCACACGCGTCGATGCCCGCGCGCCGGAGGGCCTGGTCCATGCCGGCGGAGGGAACAGCGGCGGAGCGCGTGCGCGCCTCGTCGAGCCGCAGCGCGTCATAGGACGCGAGCGCCCGCGCGGAGGCGAGTGCGCCGGGGAGAGGGAGGCGCTCGGCGCGGCACAGATCCTCGGCGATGCTCGCCCAGTGGTCACGCGGATGTCCCCGGCCGATCGAGGCGTGCAGGAGCGCGAGGGTGGCGGCGGCGCCCGCGGCGGTGCGCCGCTCGCCGTTCGCGATCGCGGCCGAGTACGCGCGGGTGAGGAGCGCGCCCGCGCGCGCCTCGTCGGCGCACCCCGCCGCGACGCTCGCCCACGCGAACAGCGCGCTGACGAGCCCTCGGCCGAGGTCGATGCGCCCGCGCGGGATATCGGCGTCGTACGCCTCCTGGGCGCGGACGGCGTCGGCGAGCGCGTCCGCGAACCGGCCGACGCGCATGCGCTCCAGCGCCCGGCGGGTGAGCGCGACGACGCGCTCCGCCCGCGGGTCCGCCGCGGTGCGCGGTCGCGGGCGCGGCGGCGTCGGCGCGATCGTCAGGTGCGCCCAGCGCTCGCGCGCCAGGATCTCCGGGGGCACCGCCCGGAGAACAGCGCGCGCCGCGTGCGCCGCGGCCTCGTCGTGCCGCGGCGCTGACTCCTCGATGAGTCGCAGCGCCTCCTCCCACGCGCTCTCGCAGAGCGCGCGGTAGATCCGCGATGCGGCCGGCGAGGTATTCGGGTCCCCCGTGGGTAGAGGGGGTGCCTCGTGCCACATGCCCATATTCTGCGCCCGGCCGAGCGCGCCGCGGCCAGATTTGTCGGATTCCTCGCGTCGGGGCGGGTGAGGGCGTGGGTGAAGGCGTCGTGTCCCGCGGAAATCCGCGGCGCGATTGCCCGGGTGATGCGGCGGGTGAATAACTCCTGCCCCGGCACTCAGGGAACTCCCAGGGGGCGACCGTGAGACGTGCGAGCCCACCCGAGCTCGCATGTGGCGCTCGCCGCCACCACCGCCGCGATGCGGCGGTACGTGTCATGCCTGGAGGGCGGAACGATGAAGACCACGCGCGCGACGACGGGCCCCCGGCGGCTCCTCGCCATCCTGACCGCGGGCGTACTCGCGGCGGCCCTGAGCATCGGCGTGCCGATGGCGGCCGAGGCGGCCACCGTGGGCGGCATCGCCACGTCGTTCCAGATCGACGGCGACAAGGCCGGCCCGAACGACTGGGACGCGCTCTACGGCCCGGGTACGACCCCGGGCGCCGGGTACCCCACCACGGGCATCGTCGACAGCACCAGCGCGACCGAGTATTGCGTCGCCCCGGGCGTGCCCGACCAACTCGACCCGACGGTCGCGGGCCCGGGCAGCCAGAGCCTGAACACCAATCCGTGGATCCCCGTCGCCGGGGCGGCGCCGAACAAGAAGAGCGACCTGTGCGATTCGGGCGCCGCGTACGAGATCGTCGACGTGAACGGTCAGCCCCACGTCATCCTCTACGAGTACTGGACCCGCGCGCCGGAGGGAACCGGCGATCTCTCGGTCGACTTCCTGTTCGAGGGCGGTCCGGCCGGGCGCGCGGGCGATCGCCTGTTGCATTTCGACTACAACCCCAACACGGAGAACGCCTCGGTCGTCGGTCTCGCGTGGAACGGGTCCGCCTGGGTCGCGTCCGGTGGCCTCGTCTTCGAGGCCGCCGTCGGCACCAATCCCGACTTCGCCGGATCGCAGGACTCGACGTTCGGCGAGTTCGCTGTCGACCTCACGGCGTCCGGGTTCCTGCCCGCGGACGAGTGCGCGACCTTCACGACCGGCGCGATCGTCACGCAGACGGGCAACTCGCAGACCTTCAACGGGCAACTCCAGGACTTCCTCATCGGCCAGGCGCCCCTGACGCTCAGCTCGTGCGGCGCGATTTCGGTCGAGAAGGTGACGACGGGGGCCGTCCCGGAGGGTGTGACCTTCCCCTACGTCATCGATCAGGAGGACGGCCTCGCGGTGCACGGCGCCGCGGGGGCCGTGGGTCCCGTCGCGGACACCGACGGCACGGCGAACTCGATCACGGCGGAGATTGGTGCGGGCGACACGCACACCTGGTCGGACGTGCTGGCCCAGCCCGACTTCCGGGTCGCGGAGCTGACGGAGGGCCTCCCCGCGGGCGTGACCGGCCTGTCGATCGTCTGCACGTATCAGGATCCGTTCCAGGTCGGCAGCCCCACCGTGCAGGCCACCGTGTGGCAGGACGGCGCGTACACGGGTGAGGACATCGTCGTCTCCGCGACGAGCCTCGGGCTCATGACCCCGGAGTGCGTCATCACGAACCAGGTGACGTCCCTCACGCTCGACAAGATCGTGGTCAACGACCACGGCGGGCAGGCCACGGGCGAGGACTTCCCGCTCCGTGCGACCGCGGAGGGCGGCACCGAGGCGCTCGCCGGGACCGATGCGAACTCGGCGGCGGGATCCGACCTCACGGCTCTCGTGGCGCCCGGCGCGTACACGCTGTCGGAGGAGTCGATGGCCGGCTACACGGCGAGCGAGTGGAGCTGCGAGGGGGGCACCCTCGAGGGCAACGTCGTCACGCTCGCGGCCGGGGAATCCGCCGTGTGCGCGATCACGAACGACGATCAGCCGGCGACGCTCACGCTCGTCAAGGACGTCACGAACGACGACGGCGGGACCGCGGTCGACACGGACTTCGTGCTGATGGCCTCCGGGCCGGAGGAGATCAGCGGATCCGAGGGCGACGAGAGCGTCACGAACGCGGCGGTGCCGGCCGGCTCCTATGCCCTCGGCGAGGAGGCGTTCGCGGGCTACGAGATGACCGGCGTGGCCTGCTGGACGACCGCCGAGCGCGACGAGCAGCTCGCCCTCGACGGCGAGACGCTCGCGCTCGGCAACGGCGAGTCGGCATACTGCGAGATCTCGAACGACGACCTTCCCGGATCTCTCGAGCTCGTGAAGATCGTCGATAACGGCGACGGCGGCACGGCGGAGCCGACCGACTGGACGCTCTCGGCCGAGGGCCCGTCGGGCACCCTCGAGGGCGCGGGCGGCGTGACGCCGACCGAGGTCACGGCGGGGACGTACACGCTGTCGGAGACCGGCGGGCCGGACGGCTACGAGCCCGGAATGTGGGTCTGCGTCGGGGCCGATGCCGACGGCGACGAGGTCGTCGTCCCGAACGGCGGCACCGTGACCTGCACGATCATCAACGACGACATCGCCCCGACGCTCACCCTCGTCAAGCAGGTCGTGAACGACGACGGCGGCACCGCCGACGCGACCGCATGGACGCTGTCGGCCGACGGCGCCGACGCCACGGTTTCCGGTACGACCGGATCCGAGGAGGTCACGATCGTGCCCGTGCCGGCCGGCACCTACGTGCTCGGCGAGGACGGCCCGACCGGATACGACGCCGGCGACTGGGACTGCACGGGAGGCGCGCTCGAGGGAACCGAGCTGACGCTCGCCGTCGGCGAGAACGCCGTGTGCACGATCGTCAACGACGACATCGCCCCGACGCTCGCGCTCGTCAAGATGGTGACGAACGACGACGGCGGCACGGCCGAGCCAGAGGACTTCCTCCTCACCGCGAGCGGCCCACAGGCCGTGGCGGGATACGGCGGGGCCGCGTCGCAGCCGGTGCCCGCCGGGGTCTACACCCTCGGCGAGTCCGGCCTCGACGGATACACCATGGGGGCGTGGTCGTGCACCGACGGGACGCTCGACGGCGCGACCCTCACGCTGAGCGTCGGGCAGACGGCGGTGTGCACGATCGTGAACGACGACGTCGCGCCGACCCTCACCCTCGTGAAGGAGGTCGTGAACGACGACGGCGGGACGGCCGAGCCGGGCGACTTCGATCTGGCGGCGGACGGTCCGACCCCCCTCTCGGGGCCCTCGGGCGACGCGGCCGTGACGGACCAACCGGTCGCTGCGGGCACGTACACGCTCAGCGAATCGGGCCCGGAAGGGTACGAGGAGGGCGAGTGGTCCTGTGAGGGGGCGGACGCCGAGGCCGGCACCGTCGACCTCGGGCCGGGCGACGTCGTGACGTGCACGATCTCGAACGACGACATCGCGCCGACCCTGGCGCTCGTCAAGATCGTCGTAAACGACGACGGCGGCACGGCGACCCCCGCCGACGTGACGCTCAGCGCGGTCGGGCCGACCGAGCTTTGGGGCAACGGATCCGTCCCCGCGACGCCCGTCCCGGCCGGTGTGTACACGCTCGCCGAGACGCCTCTGGCCGGTTACGCGGCGGGGGACTGGAGCTGCACGGCCGGATCCCTCGAGGGTGAGGCTCTGACGCTCGACCTGGCGGAGGACGCGGTCTGCACGATCATCAACGACGACCTGCCGGCCACGCTGACGCTCGTGAAGGAGGTCGTCAACGACGACGGCGGCGAGCTCGACACCGACGCCTTCACGCTCACCGCCTCCGGACCGGTCAACGTCTCGGGCGTCACGGGCGACGCGGAGATCACCGAAGCGGTGGTGCCCGCGGGCGCGTACCAGCTCTCGGAGGCCGGACCCGACGGTTACGCGCCGGGAACGTGGACCTGCGACGGCGCTCCCGTGACGGACGAGGGGCTGGTCAGCATCCCGAACGGTGGGGTCGTGACCTGCGTCATCGTGAACGACGACATCGCCCCGCGCCTGACCCTCGTCAAGGAGGTCGTCAACGACGACGGGGGCGAGGCGGCCGCGATGGACTGGACGCTGACGGCCGACGGCCCGGTCGACGCGGTCGGCGTCACGGGCGACGAGTTCGTCACCGACCAGCCCGTCCTCGCCGGCGACTACGAGCTCTCGGAGGCGGGCCCCGGGGGCTACGCGGCGGGCGCGTGGTCGTGCGAGGGCGGGACGCTGGACGGATCCACCCTCACCCTCGAGGTCGGAGAGAACGTCGTCTGCACGATCGTGAACGACGACATCGCGCCCGTGCTGACCCTCGTGAAGGAGGTCGTCAACGACGACGGCGGGGAGATGGTCGCGGCCGACTTCACGCTCACCGCCTCCGGACCGGACGAGATCTCGGGCGCCGGCGGCACGGACGCCACGGCGGTCACCGCGGGGGAGTACACGCTGTCGGAGACCGGGCCCGCGGGATACGCGGCGGGCGAGTGGAGCTGCGAGGGCGGATCGCTCTCGGGGGCGATGCTCGACCTCGCGGTCGGCGACGAGGCGGTCTGCACGATCGTGAACGACGACCTGCCGATCGACCTCGCCCTGACGAAGGACGACGGCGGCGCCACGGCAAAGATCGGGCAGGCGTTCGACTACACGATCACGGTCGAGAACGTCGGCGAGCGCGCGGTCGACGCGGGCGAGCCGGTCGTCGTGTCCGACCGGCTGCCGGACGGTCTCCACGCCACCGCGCTGCCTGAGGGCTGCGCCGAGGCGGACGGGCTGATCACCTGCGAGATCGACGGCGCGGCGCTCGTGCCCGGCGGATCCGTCGTTCTTGTCCTGACGGTCGTGTTCGACGACGACGCCGCGGCCGGCACCTACGAGAACATCGCCTGGGTCACCACCGAGGACGACCCCGCGCCCGAGTCGCCCACTTGCCCCGAGGACGGCGCAGCGCTCGCCGCGGCGGCGGGTGCGGATCCGGCGAACAACGTCGACTGCGAACAGACGTCGCTGCTCATTCCCGAGCTCGACGCGGTGAAGTCGGTGTGGGAGTGGCAGGACGGATCCTGGGAGCCGTCGGACGGCACGGTCGACTTCGGCGATGCCCTCCGGTACGAGATCACCCTCACGACGGGCGGAAACGCGCCGAGCGAGGACGTCGTCGTCGTCGATGAGCTGATGGACGGCCTGACCTCGCTGACGCCGGCCGAGTGCACCGTGACCTGCCAGGCGGTGTACGACGACGGTGTGCACACGATCCGGATCGACGCGATCGATCCGGACCAGACGGTGGTGATCTCCTTCGAGGCGCTCGTCCCGGCGGCCCCCGACCTGGCGCCGGGACAGGACGTCACGCGGAGCTTCGAGAACGCGGCGGCCTTCTGGTCGGCCGACGAGAAGGAGCGCACGACGAACACCGTCACCGTGACGGCGAAGGACTCCCGTCCCGAGCCCGCGGCGGTGCCGATGCCGGACCCCGTCACGCCGGCGCTCCTGGCCACGGGCGGAAGCCCCTTCGGGCCGTGGCTCGCGGGCTGCGCCATTGCCGCGCTGCTCGCCGGTCTCGTGACGGTGGCTCTCTCTCGCCGCTGGTCCTCGGGCGGCACGAAGTAA
This sequence comes from Microbacterium excoecariae, assembly GCF_011326725.1. Lineage (GTDB taxonomy): Bacteria > Actinomycetota > Actinomycetes > Actinomycetales > Microbacteriaceae > Microbacterium > Microbacterium excoecariae. The sequence continues at coordinate 1,007,459 of NZ_JAANCO010000001.1, forward strand.
CGCGGCCACGCGCGGGAGGGGTTTCGCCGAGAGCGCAAGCCCCTCCCGTGCGGCGAGCCGATGGGGTTGGATGAGGGTATGACCGCAGATCGCACCAAGCCCGAGTTCGACGCCCCCGACGGGCCGGCCCCCGCCGAGCTCGAGGTGGTGGACATCATCGCCGGTGACGGCGCCGAGGCGAAGCCCGGCGCGACCGTCACGATCCATTACGCCGGGGTCGACTACGACACGGGCGAGGAGTTCGACTCCTCCTGGAACCGGGGCGAGCCCGCCCAGTTCCCCCTCGGCATGCTCATCCAGGGGTGGCAGCGCGGCATCCCCGGGATGAAAATCGGCGGGCGCCGCAAGCTCACGGTGCCGCCGGAGCTGGCCTACGGGCCCGCGGGCGGCGGGCACTTCCTCAGCGGGAAGACCCTCATCTTCATCATCGATCTCATCGACGCCGCGTAAGAGGCGTCCACGCGGGGCGGGTCCGGTTTTCCGGCCCGCCCCGCGGCGTTGGCGCACCCGACAGCCGGCGTTCACGGCGTCGTCACGCGACTTGATTTACATGCACGTGAATGTTTAAATGAGGCGTCGCGTCTTCGCGACCCCGAATCTCACGCAAGGAGCACGCATGACCATCACGATCCCCGGTTACCAGCCCGGCACCTACGTCCTCGACTCGTCGCACAGCGAGGTGGGCTTCGAGGTGCGCCACATGATGATCTCGAAGGTGCGCGGCGCCTTCGCCGTCAAGGAGGCGACCATCGTCCTCCCGGAGAACGTGCTCGAGGCGAGCGTCACCGCGACGGCCGACGTCGCGTCCATCGACTCGAAGGACGAGGGGCGCGACCAGCACCTCCGCAGCGCCGACTTCTTCGACGCCGAGGCCTTCCCGACCATCACGTTCGTCTCGACCGGCGTGCGCGAGGACGGCGCGGACCTCCTCGTCGACGGCAACCTGACGATCAAGGACGTCACGAAGCCCGTCACCTTCGAGCTCGAGGTCGGCGGCTTCGGCACGGATCCGTGGGGCAACTACAAGGCGGGCGCGACGGCCACCGGCACGATCGACCGCGAGGACTTCGGTCTGACGTGGAACGCGGCGCTCGAGACCGGCGGCGTGCTCGTCGGCAAGGACGTCAAGATCACGCTCGACCTGCAGGCGGCGCAGCAGGCCTGATCCGCGCCGTGGCCCCGTCGCCCCTCGCGGGCGGCGGGGCCACACGCGTGTCCGGACGATTCGCCACGGGCTTGCTCGTGGGGTATGATTGCGAGGTTGCCGTGATTGCGGCCGCGGATAAAGAGAGCTCACGCATCGGGCGTCGGGCGCCGCGCAGCGAGGAGAAGGGAATCGAATATGGCTCTGGAAGCAGACGTCAAGAAGTCGATCATCGAAGAGTACGCAACGCACCCCGGTGACACCGGTTCCCCCGAGGTGCAGGTGGCCATGCTGTCGCGTCGCATCAAGGACCTCACCGAGCACCTCAAGGAGCACAAGCACGACCACCACTCGCGTCGTGGCCTGTTCCTGCTCGTCGGTCAGCGCCGTCGCCTGCTCGGTTACCTCCAGCGCGTCGACATCGAGCGCTACCGCGCGCTCATCGCGCGCATCGGCCTGCGTCGCTAAGACCCGGCCGACGGAGCGCCACCCGCGTTCAATCGACTTCTCGAAAGCCCGTCCCACGGTGTGGGGCGGGCTTTCGCCGTGTCGGGGAAGAAAATCGCGCTGCGCGCGTTCTCTCATGTATATTCAGACGCATGAAGATCCGCGGCCCGCCGCGGCGCGAAGGAGGAACCCATGAGCGAAGAGCGCACGACCCCCGAGCCCTGGTCGGGCATGCAGTTCGGTCTCTTCTCGGTCAGCGACATCACGCGCGATCCCGTGACGGGGCGCACGCCGAGCGAAGCCGAGCGGATCCGCGACATCGTCACCATCGCGACGCACGCCGAGGAGGTCGGGCTCGACGTGTTCGCGATCGGCGAGCACCACAATCCGCCGTTCTTCTCGTCGTCGCCCACGACGACGCTCGCCTACATCGCGGCGCAGACAAAGCGCCTCATCCTGTCGACCGCGACGACGCTCATCACGACGAACGACCCGGTGAAGATCGCCGAGGACTACGCCATGCTGCAGCACCTCGCGGGCGGGCGGGTCGACCTCGTGATGGGCCGCGGCAACACCGGCCCCGTGTATCCGTGGTTCGGGCAGGACATTCGCCAGGGCCTGCCGCTCGCGATCGAGAACTACGCGCTCCTGCACCGCCTGTGGCGCGAGGACGTCGTGGACTGGGAGGGCAAGTTCCGGTCGGCGCTGAACGGCTTCACCTCGACGCCGCGCCCCCTCGATGGCGTCCCCCCGTTCGTGTGGCACGGGTCCATTCGCACGCCGGAGATCGCCGAGCAGGCCGCCTACTACGGCGACGGGTTCTTCGCGAACAACATCTTCTGGCCGAAGGAGCACTACCAGCGCCTCATCGCCCTGTACCGGCAGCGCTTCGCACACTACGGTCATGGCACGCCGGAGCAGGCGATCGTCGGCCTCGGGGGGCAGGCGTTCATGGCCAAGCGATCGCAGGACGCGGTCGAGAAGTTCCGCCCGTACTTCAACGCCGCCCCGGTCTACGGCAACGGGCCCGCGATGGAGGACTTCACCGAGATGACGCCGCTCACGGTCGGATCCCCGCAGCAGGTGATCGACCGGTACGCGTCGATGCGCGAGACCTTCGGCGACTACCAGCGCCAGCTCTTCCTCGTCGACCACGCGGGACTGCCGCTGAAGACGGTGCTCGAGCAGATCGACTTCCTGGGCCTCGAGGTCGTGCCGGTCCTGCGGCGGGAGCTGCAGTCGGCCCGGCCCGCGGCGACCCCCGACGCGCCGACGCATGCGGCGCGCGTGCGGGCCGCGTACGGCGACCGGGAGCCGCGCCAGTCCCGCCCGAACGCGAACCGCGGCGACAACGTCACGGGCGGGTCCCCCTACCAGGACGCGCCCGCGCCGCAGGGGTCCGCGTTCGGAAAGGCCGCGGCGCGATGAGCGCTCCAGAGGCCCGCATCGCGGTCGTCTCGGCGGGGCTCGGAGAGCCGTCGTCTACACGGATGCTGGCGGATCGGATCGTCGCCGCCACCACGGCGGCTCTGGCCGAGCGCGGCGGCGCGGCGAGCGCCCGCGTGTTCGAGTTGCGGGACGTCGCGCACGACATCACGAACAACCTCCTCACGGGCTTCGCGCCGAAGCCGCTCGCGGAGCTGAACGCGGCCGTCGCAGAGGCGGACGCGCTCGTCGCCGTGACGCCCGTGTTCTCGACGAGCTACTCGGGCCTGTTCAAGAGCTGGGTCGACGTGCTCGACCGCGAGGCGCTCGTGGGAACGCCCGTGCTCCTGGCCGCCACGGCCGGCACGGCGCGCCACTCGCTCGCGATCGACTACGCGATGCGCCCGCTGTTCACCTACCTGCACGCCGAGCCGCTTTCGACCGGGGTCTTCGCGTCGAGCGACGACTGGGGCGCCCAGGCGGATCAGGTCGCGCCGCTCGCGAAGCGGATCGATCGCGCCGCGGCCGAGCTGGCCGATCGGCTGGCGGGCGCGGGGCGCACCGAGCGCACCGACCCCTTCAGCCCCGAGGCATACCTCGGCGGCGGGTCCTTCGAAGACCTCCTCGCGCACCCTCCGCGCGGCTGAGCGCGCCCGGACCCTCGCCCCGGTGAACGCCGGGGGCGCGGGCCGTGAACGCCGGGGGCGAGCCGATGAACATCGGGCGAAACCGGCCCGCTCGCGCCACGGGCCGCGCGGGCCGGGCGCGATCCTGGTCGCATGCGAGTCGCGATCGTCGCGGAGAGCTACCTCCCGCACATGAACGGTGTCACCGGATCCGTGTTGCACGTCGCGCGGCACCTCGAGGATCTCGGGCACGAGGTGCTCGTCGTCGCCCCGAAGGCGCCGGGCCAGCCCGACGGCGTCGCGGGCGTCGACGTGCCCGCGCGGGCGCGCCTGATCGCCTCCGTGCCGCTGCCCAGCTACCCCGACGTGCGGGTCGCGCTCGCGCCGGTGCCGCAGCTCCGCCGCATCCTGCAGGAGTTCGCCCCCGACGTCGTGCACCTCGCCTCGCCGGCGGTTCTGGGCTGGCAGGGTCTCGTCGCGGCGGACGGGCTGGGGATTCCGACGGTCGCCGTGTACCAGACCGACGTGATCGCCTACACGGCGCGCTACGGGGTGCCGGCGGTGGCCGCCCTCGCCGAATCGCACATCGCGCGCCTGCACCGCCGCGCGACCCTCTCACTCGTGCCCTCGTCGGCCGCCGAGCGACAACTCGCTGCCCTCGACGTCGACCGCCTGTGGCGATGGGGGCGCGGCGTCGATGCCGACCGCTTCTCGCCGGCGCGGCGCGACGAGGCGTGGCGCGAGCGCGTCGCCCCGGGCAGGCGGATCATCGGATACGTGGGCCGCCTCGCGCCCGAGAAGCAGGTCGAGGACCTGCGCGCGGTGGCGGACATCCCGGGCGCGCAGCTCGTCATCGTCGGCGACGGACCCGAGCGCGCGCGCCTTACGCGCGAGCTCCCGGGCGCCCACTTCGCGGGCTTCCTGTCGGGCGACGCGCTCGGCGCCGCGGTCGCGAGCTTCGACGTGTTCGTGCACCCGGGGGAATCGGAGACCTTCTGCCAGACCGTGCAGGAAGCGCTCGCGAGCGGCGTCCCCGTCGTGGCGACGGGCGCGGGCGGCCCCGTCGACCTCGTGCGGTCCTCGATCGACGGCTGGCTGTACCCGCCGGGCGACCTCGACGACCTGCGCGCGCGCACGCGGGACCTCCTGGGTGACGAGGCCAAGCGCGCGTCGTTCGGGCGCGCGGCGCGCGCGAGCGTCGGGCCGCGCACGTGGCGCGCCCTCACGGAGCAGCTCGTCGATCACTACCGGGAGGCGGCGCGGCTCCGGCGCTTCGACGACAGCCTCATCGTCCGATCCGCGACCCGCCCGATCGCGCCCGTCGCGCCGGCCGCGCCGCCGGCGTGGCGGCGGTTCGTCGCCCTCGGCGACTCGCTGACCGAGGGGCTGTGCGACTCCTCGCGCATGGCGGCGGGGGAGTACCGCGGGTGGGCCGATCGCCTCGCGACGATGCTGGCCGAGAGCGCGGGCGGAGATTTCCGCTACGCCAACCTCGCGGTGCGCTCGCGGCGGACCCGCGACCTCACGGCCGAGCAGGTGCCCGCGGCGCTCGCGATGTCGCCCGACCTCGTGGCGGTGTTCATGGGGTCCAACGACCTCGTCGGGCACATCGCGGATCCCGTCGAGACGGCGGCCGAGCTCGAGCGCAACGTGGCGGACCTGCGCGCCGGTGGCGCGGACGTGCTCCTCGTCACGCCCTTTCTCCCGCGCCGGGCCGCGGTGCGCGTGTTCGCCGGTCGGTTCGCACGCTTCGCGCACGAGCTGCGCCGCATCGCGCGGGCGCACGGGTGCTATCTCGTGGACGTCGAGGCGCTGCCCGAGCTCTCGGACCTCGAGATGTTCGCCGCCGACAAGGTGCACCTCGCCTCGCGCGGGCACCGCCTGCTGTCGTACCGGGCCGCCGAGGTGTTGGGGATTCCGGACGCGTCGCGCCTCGGCGAGCTCGACGACGCGTTCCACACGGAGGACGACCCGGCCTCCGGTGCGTGGCTCACCCGCCACGCGCTCCCGTGGATCTGGCGCCGGCTGCACGGGCGCACGGCCGGCGACGGCCTCGTCGCCAAGCACAGCGACTATGTCGTGGTGCCGGGGCGCGGATCCCGCGAGCCCGCGGAGTCGTAGGCCCCCGCGCGGGCGCCGCTGATAGGGTGGATCCGGGCACGCCGTGCCCGCAACTGAACACGATCGAAGAGCTGACGGGGAGCTGGTCCCTAGAAGTGATCTCCCGGCGCGTCCGGTGGGTTTCTCCTGGTGGCCAGCACGAACCTCCTCGTCGCTCGCCCCGCCCGCATGCGCGGGCCGCAACGCACAAAGGAGAGACCTCGTGGAAGGTCCTGAAATCACCGCAGCCGAGGCCGTTCTGGACAACGGCCGCTTCGGCACCCGCACGATCCGGTTCGAGACCGGCCGCCTCGCGCAGCAGGCGCAGGGCGCCGTCGCCGCGTACCTCGACGAGGAGACGATGCTCCTGTCGGCGACGAGCGCTGGCAAGCACCCGCGCGAGGGCTTCGACTTCTTCCCCCTGACGGTGGACGTCGAGGAGCGCTCGTACGCCGCGGGCAAGATCCCCGGCTCGTTCTTCCGTCGCGAGGGTCGTCCCTCGACCGAGGCGATCCTCGTCTGCCGCCTCATCGACCGCCCGCTGCGCCCGTCCTTCGTGGGCGGCCTGCGCAACGAGGTGCAGATCGTCGTGACCGTGCTCTCGATCGCGCCGGGCGAGTTTTATGACGCCCTCGCGATCAACGCCGCGAGCGCGTCGACCCAGATCTCGGGCCTGCCGTTCTCGGGCCCGATCGCCGGCGTGCGCCTCGCGCTCATCCCGGGCATGGGGCAGCACGACGACCAGTGGGTCGCGTTCCCGACGGCCGCGCAGCTCGAGGAGGCCGTGTTCGACCTCATGGTGGCGGGCCGCGTGCTCGACAACGGCGAGGTCGCGATCATGATGGTCGAGGCCGAGGCGACCGAGCACAGCTGGAACCTCATCAAGGGCGGCGCGACCAAGCCCAACGAGGAGATCGTCGCGGGCGGCCTCGAGGCCGCGAAGCCCTTCATCACGCAGCTCGTGAAGGCGCAGGCCGAGATGGCCGCGCAGTCGTCGAAGGCGCCCATCGAGTTCCCCGTGTTCCCGCCCTACGCCGACGAGACGTTCGCCGTCGTGAACGGCGAGGCGCTCGGCGAGCTCGAGAAGATCTACCAGATCGCCGACAAGCAGGAGCGTCAGGACGCCGACGACGCGCTCAAGGCGCGCGTCAAGGAGACCGTCGCGGCGAAGGTCGAGGCGGGCGAGCTGCCCGCCTCCGCGAACGGCGAGGTGTCCGCGGCCTACAAGTCCGTCACGAAGGCCGTCGTGCGCGGTCGGATCCTCACGGAGGGGGCGCGCATCGACGGCCGCGGGCTGGCGGACATCCGCCCGCTCGACGCCGAGGTGCAGGTCATCCCGCGCGTGCACGGATCCGCGATCTTCCAGCGCGGAGAGACGCAGATCATGGGCGTGACGACGCTGAACATGCTCAAGATGGAGCAGCAGATCGACTCGCTGTCGCCCACGACGAGCAAGCGCTACATGCACCACTACAACTTCCCGCCCTACTCGACGGGTGAGACGGGCCGCGTCGGCAGCCCGAAGCGCCGCGAGATCGGCCACGGCTTCCTCGCCGAGCGCGCGCTCGTCCCGGTCCTGCCCTCGCGCGAGGAGTTCCCCTACGCGATCCGCCAGGTCTCCGAGGCGCTCGGCTCGAACGGCTCGACCTCGATGGGCTCGGTCTGCGCCTCGACGCTGTCGCTCCTGAACGCCGGTGTGCCGCTGCGCGCGCCCGTCGCGGGCATCGCGATGGGCCTCGTGTCGGAGGACGTCGACGGTGAGACCCGCTACGCGGCCCTCACCGACATCCTCGGCGCCGAGGACGCGCTGGGCGACATGGACTTCAAGGTCGCCGGCACGAGCGAGTTCGTCACGGCCCTGCAGCTCGACACGAAGCTCGACGGCATCCCGTCGTCGGTGCTCGCGGGCGCCCTCACGCAGGCCAAGGACGCGCGCCTGCGCATCCTCGACGTGCTGAACGCCGCGATCGACGCCCCCGACGAGATGGCGCCGACGGCGCCGCGCGTCATCAGCGTCCAGATCCCGGTCGACAAGATCGGCGAGCTGATCGGCCCGAAGGGCAAGACGATCAACGGAATCCAGGACGAGACGGGCGCGACCATCTCGATCGAGGACGACGGCACCGTCTACATCGGCGCGACCGACGGCCCGACGGCGGAGGCCGCTCGCGCGCAGGTCAACGCCATCGCGAACCCGACGAACCCCGAGGTCGGCGAGCAGTACCTCGGCACGGCGGTGAACATCGCCAAGTTCGGCGTGTTCGTCTCGCTCCTGCCGGGCAAGGACGGCCTGCTGCACGTCACCGAGCTGCGCAAGCTCAACGGCGGCAAGCGCGTCGAGAACATCGAGGACGTCGTCTCGGTCGGCCAGAAGATCCTCGTGAAGATCTCGAAGGTCGACGACCGCGGCAAGCTCTCGCTCGAGCTCGTCGAGGAGAACGGCGCCCCGGCCGCCGAGGAGGAGGCCGCGGAGGCCTGACCCTCGCGCACGGGCGGCGGCCCGGCGTCCCTCTCGGGGCGCCGGGCCGCCGTCGTGTTGTTCGTGACCGAACCGTGACCGGGCGGGTTCCGCCGCGGTCCCGGAATGCGGTGGGATGGTGTCCAGGGGGAAAACATGACGCTGCAGGACGACGACACGCCGGCTCTGGCGCAGGCCACGCGCCGCGCACCGGCGGCGGGCGCGCTCGCGCCGTCCGCGGAGGCCCTCGCGCCGCACCCCTCGGCGCCCCTCCCCGAGGTCGGACCGCCGCTCGGCGCCGGCGTGCGGCGCGCGCTGGGGCGCACGGGGATCGACGTCTTCCCCCTCGTGCTCGGCACCGCCGGGTTCCAGACCCTTCCGGATCCGCGCGAGGCCACCGCCCTGCTCGACCGGTACGCGCAGGCGGGCGGTAACGCGATCCAGGTCGCCGAGGCCGAGGGCGATCCCGCGCCCGACCTCGTGGGCGGCTGGATTCGGGGTCGCGGTCTGGACGGCGAGCTGGTCGTGGCGGCGCGCGTGAGCGCCGCGGTGGGCGCCGCGAACGACGCCGACCGCATCCTCCAGGCGGTCGAGCGCGTGATCGCGCGCCTGACGGTCTCGCGCATCGACGTCCTCGTCCTCGACCTGTCTCGGTCTGTTCCCGGCCCGGCGGCGCTCGAGGAGACCCTCGCGGTGGCCGAGCGGATCCTCCAGGCGGGCCTCGCGCGCTCGATCGGCGCGCGCGGGCTGGCCGGCCCCGGCCTCATCGAGGCGCGGGTGCTCGCATCGGCCGGCTATCCGCGCATCGACGTCGTCGACGTCGCGTATGGGCTGGGGGCGCGCGCCCCGTTCGAGGAGACCGTCGCCCCCATCGCCCTGCCGCAGAAGGTCGCGGCGGTGACCTCGCTCGCGGTCCCGCGCGGGCTGCTCGAGGCCCCCGCCCGCGCGCGCGGTGTGCGCCGCGTCGTCGGTGGACGCAGCCGCCTCCGGCGGGCGCTCGACGCGGCCGCGGTCGAGGCTGGCACGACCGCCGCCGGCGTCGCCCTCGCCTGGGCGCTCGCGCAGCCCGGCGTGGCCGCGGCCGCCGTCGACGTCGTGGTGCCGCGCCACGTCGACGAACTCGCCGCAGCCCTCGCGGTCGATCTGAACCGGGCACAGGTGTCGCGGCTCGATCGCGCGGCCGCGCGATAGGCTGGAGGGGCAAGGGAGCGTATTCGTACCGCGCCCATGCCCTTTTCGACATCGACGAAGCGAACGGCTGTGACGCACTACATCTACCTTGTCCGCCACGGCGAGCATCAGCACGCAGAGCACGGGCTCGAGGATGGTCCGCTCTCCCCGCGCGGCGTGCGGCAGGCGGCGCTCCTGGCCGATCGCCTGTCGGGGATCCCGCTCGACGCCGTGTGGCACTCGCCCCTCGTGCGCGCTGCCGAGACGGCGCGGATCCTCGCCGAACGGATGCCCGCCATCGACCCGCAGCCCCACGCGCTCCTGTTCGACTGCGTGCCGACGGGGATGACGGAGGAGACGCCCGCGGTCTTCGAGCCGTTTTTCGGCGGGATCAGCGAGGCCGAGATCGAGGCCGGGACAGCGCAGATGGCCGACGCGGTCGGGGAGTTCCTCGTGCGCAAGCCGGGCGACGTGCACGAGCTCATCATCACGCACAACGCGGTCATCGCCTGGTTCGTGCGCGAGGTTCTCGGTGCCGCGGAGTGGCGCTGGATGACCCTCAACCAGGCGAACTGCGGGCTGACCGTCCTCGCGCAGAAGCAGGGCCGCCCCTGGAGCCTCGTGAGCCACAACGACGCGGCGCACCTGCCGTTCGAGCTGCGCACGGGCCTGCCGGAGGCGCCGCCCGTGTGAGCGCGGCGGGATCCGTAGGATGGGTGTCATGACTCTCGTGGCACTCGTCGGCGGATCCGGCAAGCTCGGCAGGATCATTCGCGACGTCGTCGCCAAGGAGCCGGGGTTCGAGCTCCACGCGGTGCTCGGATCCGCGAGCGCGATGAGCGAGCTGGACGGCGCCGACCTCGTCATCGACGCCACCCACCCCGAGGTCAGCGAGCGCGTCGTGCGCGCCGCGACCGAGCGGGGGATGGACCTCCTCGTCGCCACGAGCGGTTGGTCGGCCGAGCGCGTCGCTGCCGTTCGACCCCTGATCGAGGCCGCCGGCACGCGCGCGGTGTTCATCCCGAACTTCTCGCTGGGATCCGTGATCGGATCCGCGATCGCCGCCGCCGCGGCCCCCTTCTTCGAGTTCGCGGAGATCGTCGAGGCGCATCGCGACACGAAGGTCGACTCGCCGAGCGGGACCGCCGTGCGCACCGCGGAGCTGATCGCCGCGCGTCGCGAGGGACCCGTGTCCGCCCCGCACGTCGACCAGCGCGCGCGGGGCCAGCAGGTCGCCTCGGTCCCCGTGCACTCCCTGCGGCGGCCCGGCGTGATCGCGCAGCAGCAGGCGATCCTCTCCGGGCCCGGCGAGACGCTGACGATCGTCCACGACACCTCCGACCCCGCCGCGGCGTACGCCCCGGGGATCCGGCTCGCGCTCGCGGCCTCCCGCGGGGCACGCGGCGTGCTTGTCGGCCTCGAGAACTTCCTCGACATCGGCCTCGGCGCGGCCGGATCGAGCGCGCCGGGAGTCGGCCTCGACGAGGGCGGCGTCACCGGTCAGGTCGGCCGCGCCACGAGCGCCTGAGCGTGACGACCCGCATCGGGGTGGCCGTGATGGCCGCCGTCTTCGCCCTCTACATCTGGCTGCTCGGCGGTCGCGCGGTAGCGCTGATCGGCGCGGGCCTGGACGAATCCGAGCCCGTCGCGCTCGTGATGGGCATCGCGATTTTCGTGTTCCCTGTGCTGGGCGCCTGGGCGCTTGGCCGCGAGCTGCTGTTCGGCTGGCGGGCGGACCGGCTCGCGGGGCGCCTCGCGAGCGAGGGCGCGCTGCCGGACGACGAGGTGCGCCTCACCCCGTCGGGGCGCGTCGTGCGCCAGGACGCCGACCAGGCCTTCCCCGCCTATCGCCGCGCCGTGGAGGACGCTCCGGACGATTGGCGCGCGTGGTTCCGCCTGAGCGTCGCGTACAGCGCGGCGGGCGATACGCGGCGCGCCCGCCAGGCGGCGCGCACCGCGATCCGGCTCGAGCGCGGCGCCTGAGACGACGGGAGGGCGCCGCCTGGCGTGGTGCCCGGCGACGCCCTCCGGCGTTCGACGATCCCGCGTCAGTCGAGGGTCGCCTCGATCGTGATGTCGATGCCCGCGAGCGCCTGCGAGATCGGGCAGCCCGCCTTCGCGGCCTCCGCGATCTCCTCGAACTTCTCCTCCGTCAGGCCCGGCACGCGGGCGGCGACGTTGAGGTGGCTTCCCGTCACGCCCGTGCCGGGCACGAACGTCACGGACGCGGTCGTGCGCACCTTCTCGGCGGGCGTTCCCGCCTCCGCGAGCGCGTTCGACAGCGCCATGTTGAAGCAGGACGAGTGCGCGGCGGCGATGAGCTCCTCGGGCGTCGTCGTCGACTCCGCGCCCTCGCTGCGCGCCTTCCAGTTCACCGGGAACGTGCCGATGCCCGAGGCGGGCGTGACGGATCCGGATCCCTCGAAGAGCGTTCCGGACCAGGTGGCGGTGGCTTCGCTGGTGACAGACATGGTGTGACTCCTCCGTGTTGGTGAGCGGGTCGCGGCCAGCCTAGCGATCCGGCGTGCGTGGGGGAACGGTGCAGCCCGTGCGGCGCGCCGCGGCCGTCCTCAGCCCGCGGCCGTACCCTGGGGACATGGCCGACACGATCCCCACGCCCTACGAGGACCTGCTGCGCGACGTCCTCGCGAACGGAACGCACAAGTCCGATCGCACGGGCACGGGGACGACGAGCGCGTTCGGCCGGCAGATCCGCTTCGACCTCCAGGCGGGCTTTCCGCTCATCACGACGAAGCGGGTCCACTTTCGCTCCGTGGCGCTCGAGCTGCTGTGGTTCCTCCGGGGAGACTCGAACGTCCGCTGGCTGCAGGAGCGCGGGGTGACAATCTGGGACGAGTGGGCGGACGAGAACGGCGACCTCGGGCCGGTGTACGGCGTGCAGTGGCGCTCGTGGCCGACGCCCGACGGCGGGCACATCGACCAGATCGCCCAGGTGATCGACCAGATTCGCGCGACCCCCGACTCGCGCCGCCTGATGGTGACGGCCTGGAACCCCGCGGAGGTGCCGGACATGGCCCTCCCGCCCTGCCACGCGATGTTCCAGTTCTATGTCGCGGACGGCCGGCTCAGCTGCCAGCTCTACCAGCGCAGCGCGGACCTCTTCCTGGGCGTGCCGTTCAACATCGCGAGCTACGCGATGCTCACGATGATGATCGCGCAGCAGACGGGGCTGGAGCCGGGCGAGTTCGTGTGGACGGGCGGGGACTGCCACATCTACGACAACCACCGCGAGCAGGTCGCCGAGCAGCTCTCGCGGGAGCCGTTCCCGTACCCGCGGCTGGAGATTCGTCGCGCGGCGGACATCTTCTCGTACGCGTACGAGGACTTCGTGGTCCACGACTACGCGCATCACCCGGCCATCCGCGGCGCCGTGGCGGTCTGAGCCATGCCCCTGCGCGCGATCTGGGCCCAGGCGCGGGGCGGCGTCCTCGGCGCCGACGGCGGCATGCCGTGGCACGTGCCGGAGGACCTCGCGTACTTCCAGCGGGCGACGATGGGCGCGCCCGTCGTCATGGGGCGGCGCACCTGGCAGTCGTTCCCCGACAGGTTCCGTCCGCTCCCGGGCCGCGCGAACATCGTCGTCACCCGCGACGCGACCTTCGCGGCGCCGGGCGGCGAGACGGCGCCGTCGCTCGAGGCCGCGCTCGAGCGCGCGGCGACGCTCGCCGCCGACGCATGGGTCATCGGCGGCGGGCAGATCTACGCGCGCGCCATGGATCTCGTCGACGAGCTGTGGGTGACGGAGATCGACCTGGACGCCGAAGGCGACACGACCGCGCCCGCGATCGGGCCGGCGTGGCGCGTCGCCTCGCGCGACCCGGCAGCGGGCGGGTGGCACACCAGCCGCACGGGCGTGCGGTATCGCTTCGTGGTGTACGAGAGGGCGAGCGAGCCCCGCTGAGGCCCGCCCGCCCGCCGGCTCAGGTTCCGAGCGTCAGCTCGACCGTGACGTACGCGTGCGCGGGGAGGTCGACGACGAGCCCGCGCTTGTGAGCGCGCACCCCGGCGTGCGCGACGGGCGCGACGGCGTCGGGTGCGTCCGGCGTGTTGTGCGCGGCCGTCGTCGCTCCCGTGAGGATGCGCGCCTCGAACCCCGCGACGGCGCGGCCCCGCAGGTCCAGGACGACGGATCGATCCGCGGCCTCGTCGAGGTTCGAGAGCGACACGAGCGCGGTGTTCCCGGTCGTCGACGCGGAGGCCGACAGCAGCGGAAGCTCGCGCCCGTCCGCGGTCATGACCTCGGCCCCGACCACGTGCGCGTCGAGGCGCCGGGCGTCGTGGTGCCCGCGGTTCATGGCGAACACGTGGAACGTCGGGGTCTTCACGAGCGCGCCCGTGTCTGGATCCGTGAGGAGCATCGCCTGCAGCACGTTGACGGTCTGCGCAATGTTCGCCATCACGAGGCGGTCGGCGTGGCGGTGGAAGGCGTCGAAGTGCACGCTTGCGACGAGCGCGTCCCGCATGGTGTTCTGCTGGTACAGGAACCCGGGGTTTGTGCCGGGCTCGACGTCCCACCACGTCCCCCACTCGTCGAGCACGAGGCCGACGCGGCGGGCGGGGTCGTAGCGGTCCATGACGGTCGAGTGGCGCGTGAGGAGCTCCTCGATCCGGAAGGCCCGGGAGAGCGTGCGGTACCACTCCTCCGAGGTGAAGTCCGTCGCGGACCCCTTCGCCTGCCATTCGCCGGACATCGTGTAGTAGTGCAGCGACACCGCCTGGAACGGGCCGACGTCGCCGTCGCCGCAGGAGACGCAGCCCAGGGCGCGCATGAGCGCGTCCGTCCAGGCGTAGTCGTCGACGTTCGCGCCCGCCGCGATCCGGTACACGCGGTTGTCCCCGTGGTCGCGGACGTACGTCGCGTACTGGCGCGCGAGGTCGGCATATGCCTCGGCGCGCATGTTCCCGCCGCAGCCCCAGGCCTCGTTGCCGATCCCGAAGAACGGCACGCGCCACGGCTCGTCGCGCCCGTTTGCCCGCCGGAGGGCGGCCATGGGGGAGTCATCCGCGCGGGTGAGGTACTCGATCCAGTCGCTCATCTCGCGCACGGTCCCGGATCCGACATTGCCGTTGACGTACGGATCCGCCCCCAAGAGCTCGCACAGGTGAAGGAACTCGTGCGTGCCGAAGGAGTTGTCCTCGACGACGTCGCCCCAGTGCGAGTTGACCATGCGGGGGCGCTCGGCGCGCGGGCCCACGCCGTCGCGCCAGTGGTACTCGTCGGCGAAGCACCCGCCGGGCCACCGGAGGTTGGGGATCCCGAGCTCGCGGAGGGCGTCGACAACGTCGAGCCTGATGCCGCCCTCGTTCGGGATCTCGGAGTCCTCCCCGACGAAGAACCCGCCGTAGATGCACCGACCGAGGTGCTCCGCGAAGTGGCCGTACAGGTGGCGGCTGATGGTGGCGCCGGGCAGGTCGAGGTCGATGACGACGCGCGGGTCGGACATGGGGTTCCTTTCGTCGGGGTGTGATGTAACGATAAAGCACACGCCCGCGCGGCGGAACCCCGGCGCGTACGCTGGATCGGGAGAGGGGACGGCGATGGTCACGATGCAGGATGTCGCCCGCGCGGCGGGCGTGTCGGCGATGACGGTGTCGAACGTCCTGGCCGGCCGCGGGCGCGTGAGCGACGCCACGCGGCGCACCGTCCTGGCGGAGGTCGAGCGTCTGGGGTACGAGGTCGATCTCTCCGCGCGCCGGCTCCGGGCGGGCCGCACGGGCGCGATCGCGCTCGTCGTGCCGTTCTACGACCACGTGTTCTACGGGGAGTTCGCGGCGGACGCGGCCCGCGCCGCGGCGGCCGCCGGGCTGCACCTCGTCGTGGAGCAGACGGGCGCCACGCGCGAGGGCGAGCTCCGCGCGCTGTCCACGGCCCGCCTGCGCACGTACGACGGCGTGCTGCTCAGCCCCATCGGGCTGTCGGACGCCGATCTCGACCGCCTGCACACGCGCGTGCCCGTCGTGCTCCTCGGCGAGCGGCCCTCCCATCCGCGGTTCGATCACGTGGCGATGCCGAACGTCGACGGCGCGTGCCTGGCGACGGCGCGCCTCATTGAGGGCGGGGCGCGCCGCGTCGCGATCTGTGGGGGCGACCCGGGCGGATCCGACACCATGCCGGCCCTGCGCGCCGAGGGCTGGCGCCTCGCGCACGAGCGCGCGGGCCTCGCGGCGGATCCGCGGCTGGCGCTGGACGCGGGCGACCACACGGCCGCGGGCGCTCGCGCGGGCGTCGCGCGCGCCCTCGGGCGGGGCGCGGAGGTCGACGCGATCTTCGCCGTCACCGATCAGGTGGCAATCGGGGCCGTCGCCGGCCTGGCGGACGCGGGGCTCGCGGCCGGCGCGGACGTCGAGGTGATCGGGTTCGACAACCTCCGGATCGCGCGGGAGGTGGCGGGCGGCATCTCGACGATCGACCCCGGATCCGCGTGGATCGCCGAGCGCGCCGTCGCGCTCCTCCGTGCGCGGATCGACGGATCCACGGCCCCGCCCGCCCACCTCACGAGCTCGGCGACGCTCGTCGAGCGCGCCACGACGAGGGATCGGGCGCGGACACAGGGGCGCACGCGATAACCTGAGGGGTATGACGCACCCCGCCAATCCGTTCGGTCAGGTCCTCGTCGCGCTCATCACCCCGATGACCGCCGACGGCGAAGTCGACTGGGACGCGACGGAGAAGCACATCGACGACGTCATTACCTCGGGCGCCGACGGCATCGTCGTGACCGGGACGACGGGGGAGACCTCGACGCTCACGGACGCCGAGAAGCTGCGCCTCGTGGAGGTCGGCAAGAGCGTCTCGGCCGGCCGCGCGAAGATCATCACCGGCGGCGGGTCGAACGAGACGGCCCACGCGATCGACCTCTACGACAAGAGCGCGAAGGCGGGCGCCGACGGCATCATGGTCGTCACGCCGTATTACAACAAGCCCACGCAGGCGGGGATCCTCACGCACTTCCGGCTCATCGCGGACTCGACCGAGCTCCCGGTCCTCCTGTACGACATCCCGGGCCGCACCGGGGTCCCGATTCGCTACGAGACGCTCCTGCGCCTCGCGAAGCACCCCAACATCCTCGGCGTGAAGGACGCCAAGGGCGACTTCAGCGAGGTGAGCCGGGTGCTGAACCAGACCGACCTGCTGTATTTCTCGGGCGACGATGCGAACGCGTTGCCCCACATGTCCATTGGCGCCTCGGGCCTGATCGGCGTCACGGCGAACATCGCCGCCGGCCCCTACCGAACCATCGTCGACGCGGTCAACCGCGGCGACCTCGCAACCGCCACCGAACAGCACAAGAAGCTCGAACCGCTCGTGCGCGCCGTCATGACGCACGTGCCGGGAACGGTCTCCGCGAAGTACATCCTCCACGGCCTCGGCCGCATCTCGAGCCCCCGCGTGCGTCTCCCGCTCGTGGGGCCCGAGGAGTGGGAGGCCGCCCTCATCGAGGACGAGCTCGCCGTCGTGGCGGGCGTGGACGGCGTCGACTTCTCGAACTTCCGCCCCGACCGCAACGCGGCCGCGGGCGGCGCGCTGCCGAAGGTGCCTGGCACCACCCGGTGACGACCACCCCTGCGCCCCCGGCGCGGAAAGGCACAATGTCCACTCCCGTTTTCGATCCGCCCGCTCTCAAGCCCGGCACCCTCCGCGTCACGCCCCTCGGCGGGCTCGGCGAGGTCGGCCGCAACATGGCGATGTACGAGTTCGACGGCAAGATCCTCATCGTCGACTGCGGCGTGCTGTTCCCCGAGGAGCACCAGCCGGGCGTCGACCTCATCCTTCCCGACATGGAGCCCCTGCGCGGCCGCCTCGGCGACGTCGTGGGCCTCGTGCTGACGCACGGGCACGAGGATCACATCGGCGCCGTGCCGTACCTGCTGCGCATGCGCCAGGACATCCCGCTGTACGGATCCAAGCTCACGCTCGCGCTGACGGCGGCGAAGCTCAAGGAGCACCGGATCACGCCCGTGGCGCACGTTGTGCGCGAGGGCGAGCGCCGCACGGTCGGGTCCTTCGACCTCGAGTTCGTCGCCGTCAACCACTCCATCCCCGACGCCCTCGCGGTCGCGATCCGCACCGAGGCGGGCCTGGCGCTCCACACGGGCGACTTCAAGATGGACCAGCTCCCGCTGGACGGTCGCCTGACCGACCTGCGCGCGTTCGCGCGCCTCGGCGAGGAGGGAGTCGACCTCTTCCTGCCCGACTCGACCAACGCCGAGGTTCCCGGCTTCACGCCGACCGAGCGCCAGATCGGCCCCGTGATCGACCAGGTGATGTCGAAGACCACGGGCCGCGTCATCGTGGCGAGCTTCTCGAGCCACGTGCACCGCGTGCAGCAGGTCATCGACGCGGCGCACGCGAACGGGCGTCGGGTCGCGTTGCTCGGGCGCTCGATGGTCCGGAACATGACCATCGCGCAGCAGCTGGGCTACCTCGACGTGCCCGAGGGCACGCTCGTCGACTACAAGAAGTCCGGCGACATCCCCGACTCGCAGATCGTCTATATGTCGACGGGATCCCAGGGCGAGCCCATGGCCGTCCTCAGCCGGATGGCGAACCTCGACCACGCGATCGAGCCGGGCGAGGGCGACACCGTCATCCTCGCGTCCAGCCTGATCCCGGGCAACGAGAACGCCGTCTACCGCGTGATCGACGGGCTCACGAAGCTCGGCGCGCACGTCGTGCACAAGGCGAATGCCAAGGTGCACGTCTCGGGCCACGCCGCCGCCGGGGAGCTGCTGTACTGCTACAACATCCTGCAGCCGAAGAACGTCCTGCCCGTCCACGGCGAGTACCGGCACCTCATGGCGAACGCGACGATCGCGCGTGACGCGGGCGTCCCGGAGGCGGCGACCTTCATCGCCGAGAACGGCACCTCGATCGACCTGAAGGACGGCGAGGCGTGGGTGTCGGGCCAGCTCGACCTCGGGTTCGTCTACGTCGATGGGTCCACCGTCGGCGCGATCACCGACGCCGACCTCAAGGACCGCCGCGTGCTGGGCGAGGAGGGCTTCGTCTCCGTCATCGTCGTCGTCGACGCGAAGACCGGAAAGATCATCACGGGTCCCGAGATCCACGCGCGCGGGATCGCGGAGGACGACAAGGTGTTCGACAAGGTCAAGCCGAAGATCGTCAAGGCCCTGGAGGACGCGGCGCAGAAGGGCGTGCGCGACAACCACGCGCTGTCCCAGGTCGTGCGCCGCACGATCGGGCGGTGGGTGAGCCAGTCGCTGCGCCGTCGCCCCATGATCGTGCCGCTCGTCATCGAGGCCTGATCGCCACGGCCCCCGTCCGATCGGACGGGGGCCGTGCGCGTCCTCCGCGGGATTGTCGGGGGCCGGGCGTACCGTGGATCCCATGGCACGCCAGTCGACCGCGCCCCAGAAGTCCGCGCAGAAGGATCGCGGCGCCTCCTCCCGGGGGGCGTCTCGGCGTTCCGCGCCCGCGCCGCGCGGGCACATCGACGACCCGGAGCGCCCCGCCGTGCCGGTCCGGGCCTGGAACGGCCTGGCGCGCGCCGTCGGGGGCCTGTTCCGCGCGTTCGGGTCCGAGGGCCTCGACCGCAACGACCGCCGGGATGGCTTTCCGCTTCTCCTCGTGCTGCTCGCCGTCGCGGGCGCCGTCGTCGAGTGGTTCTTTATCGGGACCCCCGCGGCCGAGGCCATTAGCGCCTTTACCTTCGGGGGGCTCATCGGCCGCACGGCCTTCGTGTTCCCCGTGCTGCTGCTGTTCCTGGCGGGCTGGCTCTTCCGCCATCCCTCCTCCGTCCACGACAACGGGCGCGTCGGCATCGGCTTCGCGCTGTTCACCGTGTCGGTGGCGGGCATCTGCCACCTCGCGATCGACCCCGAGAGTCGACCGGCACCGGCCGACGGGATGCCCGCGCTGAGCGGATCCGGCGGTCTGTTCGGCTGGATGATCGGAGAGCCGCTCGCGCTCGTGATCACGCCGATCGGCGGGTACATCGTCCTCGGTGCCGTGATCGCGCTCAGCCTCCTCATCATCACGAAGACCCCGCCGAACCGCATCGGCCGGCGCCTGGGCGACCTGTACGCGTGGATGTTCGATGCCGAGCGCCCCGCCGACCGCGACTCGTCCGGCGACGATGCCCCGACCGAGCTTCTCGAAGACGCCCCGTCGCGCGGCAAGCGCGGGCGGAAGAAGAAGGGCGAGCAGGAGCTCTTCGACGGCGCCGACGAGCTGCCGTGGTGGCGCCGCAACGCGTCCGGGCGCGAGGAGGACGCCGACGCCGTCACCGACCCGCAGGAGCTGACCGAGCTGCTCGGCGCGCAGACCGACGGCGGCTACGACCAGGCGGTCGTGACGAGCGAGACGGATCCGGCGGAGGCCGCGACCGAGGTCTTGAACGATCCGGCGCTCGAGTCGCTTCGCTCCGCGTCGCACGAGGACGCGCACCTCGGCCTCCTGGGCGACGACGACGCCGAGGACGACGAGCTCGGCGGCATCTCGGGCTTCGGCACCGAGGGGCCGGGGGCCCGCGGGCCCCAGCCGCCCGAGGCGCCCTACTCGCTGCCGTCCCCCGCGGCGCTCGCGGCCGGCCCGCCCGCGGTCGTGAGCTCCGAGGCGAACGACCGCATGGTCGCGCAAATCGAGAGCGTCTTCGAGCAGTTCAAGGTCAACGCCTCCGTCACGGGGTTCTCCCGCGGACCGACCGTGACGCAGTACGAGGTCGAGGTGGGCCCGGGCGTCAAGGTCGAGAAGATCACGCAGCTCTCGAGCAACATCTCGTACGCCGTCGCGTCGAACGACGTGCGCATCCTCGCCCCCATCCCGGGCAAGAGCGCCATCGGCATCGAGATCCCCAACGTCGACCGCGAGACCGTCGCCCTGGGCGACGTCCTGCGCTCGCCCGCCGCGCAGCGTTCGACCCACCCGCTCACGATCGGCGTCGGCAAGGACGTCTCGGGCGGGTTCGTCGTGGCGAACCTTGCGAAGATGCCCCACCTGCTCGTCGCCGGATCCACGGGATCCGGAAAGTCGAGCTTCGTGAACTCGATGATCACGAGCCTGCTCATGCGCGCGAAGCCGAGCGAGGTGCGCATGGTGCTCGTGGACCCGAAGCGCGTCGAGCTGACGAGCTACGCGGGCGTGCCGCACCTCATCACGCCCATCATCACGAACCCCAAGAAGGCGGCCGAGGCGCTGCAGTGGGTCGTGAAGGAGATGGACATGCGGTACGACGACCTGGCGTCGTTCGGATTCCGCCACATCGACGACTTCAACCGCGCCGTCGTCGCGGGCGAGGTCGAGCTCCCGCCGGGTTCCGAGCGGGTGCTCAAGCCGTACCCCTACCTGCTCGTGGTCGTCGACGAGCTCGCCGACCTCATGATGGTCGCGCCGCGCGATGTCGAGGACTCCATCGTGCGCATCACGCAGCTCGCACGCGCCTCCGGCATTCACCTCGTGCTCGCGACCCAGCGACCGTCGGTCGACGTCGTGACCGGCCTCATTAAGGCCAACGTCCCGTCCCGCCTCGCGTTCGCGGTCACGAGCGTCACGGACTCGCGCGTGATCCTGGACGGCGCGGGCGCGGACAAGCTCATCGGGCAGGGCGACGCGCTGTTCTCCCCGATGGGGTCCTCCAAGCCCTTCCGCCTGCAGGGCGCCTGGGTCACCGAGGACGAGATCGACGCGGTCGTGAAGCACGTCACGGGCCAGGCGCGGCCCGAGTATCGCTCCGACGTCGCCGAGGCGATGGAGGCTCCCAAGAAGGAGATCGACGAGGACATCGGGGACGACCTCGAGGTCCTGCTCGCGGCGGCCGAACTGATCGTGTCGAGCCAGTTCGGCTCGACCTCCATGCTGCAACGCAAGCTCCGCGTCGGGTTCGCCAAGGCCGGACGCCTCATGGACCTCCTCGAGTCGCGCGAGATTGTCGGGCCCTCCGAAGGGTCGAAGGCGCGCGACGTCCTCGTCACGCCCGAGCAGCTCCCGGGCGTCCTCGCGAAACTGAGGGGCGAGGATCCGCCCGCGCCGGCGCCCGCGGCGGCGGACGCACCTGCGCCCGCCGCCGCGGCGGCCGACGACGACCGCTACGCGGAGGACCCGATCGAGGCGCAGTTCGACGGCGTCCCGACCGTCGACGCGTCCGAGAGCGAAGACGCGTGGGGCCTCACGGGGCGCGACGACTGACGCGCCTGCCAGACTGATCCCATGGCCATCCACCCGCAGCTCCCGAACGCCATCACGGTGGCGCGGATCCCGCTCGCCGTCGTCTTCTTTGTGCTCCTCCTGCTCGGCGGCCCGGACGGAGGTCACAGTCTGGCGCTGCGGTGGACCGCCGGGGTCCTGTTCGTCGTCGCGATCTCGACCGACTGGATCGACGGATACCTCGCACGGCGCTTCGAGATCGTGAGCGACTTCGGCAAGCTGTGGGATCCGATCGCCGACAAGCTCCTGACGGGATCCGCCTTCGTCGGCCTGGCGATCCTCGGCGAGGCGCCATGGTGGATCGTCGCGGTCATCCTCGTGCGTGAGTGGGGCATCACGGTCCATCGACTCGTCGTCGCCAGCACCCACGTCGTTGCCGCGGCCTGGATGGGGAAGATCAAGACCGCGGCCCAGGGCATCGTCCTCTCCTGGGCCCTCCTGCCGCTCGGCGAGTTCGTCGGCCGTGGGCCATGGGAGCTCGTCACGGCGATCGGGCTGTGGATCGTCCTGGTCCTTACGGTCGCGAGCGGCATCGACTACGTTGCCGCGCAGGTCCGCGGGGCGCGTCGGGCGTGAGCGCGGCGCGCGAGGTGCTGGGCGCGCTCGGCGCGCGCGGCTGGTCCATCGCCACCGCCGAGTCGCTGACGGGCGGCCTCGTGTGCGCGGCACTGGTCGACGTCCCCGGGGCCTCCGCGCACGTGCGCGGCGGCATCGTCGCCTACGACACGCGCGTGAAGCGCGACGCGCTCGGCGTCGACGCGGGCCTGCTCGCGGGCCGCGGCGCGGTCGATCCGGACGTGGCGGTCGCGATGGCGCGCGGCGCCCGCAGCGCCTTCGCGGTCGACGGCTCCCGGTGCGACGTCGGCGTCTCGACGACCGGGGTCGCCGGTCCCGACGCGTCCGAGGGGAAGCCCGCGGGGACGGTCTTCGTCGCGGTCGTGACGCCCGAGCGCGAGAGCGTGCGCGCGCTCGCGCTGCCCGGCGACCGGGCCGCCGTGCGCGGTGCGACGGTCCACGCCGCGCTCGAGCTCGCCCTCTCCGCGATCGTCCCGCCCGGGAATAGCGGCGGCGCGGCCGACGTTTCCCCTGCGTAACCGTTTGTCGATGTCGAGCCGTTCCCTCGCCCGAGGGCGTAGCCTGGTCATGATGACCTGTTAGGGTGCATTACCCACGACACTCGGCTCGCGAACGACTAAAGGAGGGGCCGCCATGATCCTGGTTCGACAAGAGATCGGCGACGTGCTTCGCGACTACCGCCAGCAGAAGGGCCAGACTCTCCGCCAGGTGGCGAGCAAGGCCAGCGTCGCGCTCGGGTACCTCAGCGAGGTCGAGCGCGGGCAGAAGGAGGTCTCGAGCGAGATCCTCGCCGCGGTGACCGAGGCGCTCGAGGTGCCGATGTCGGCGGTCATGCGCCGCGTCGGCGACCGGCTCGCCGTGCTGGAGGGCATCGACTCGACCTTCCCGGACGTCGTGCCGGACGACCTGGTCGCCGAGGTCGAGCCCGAGCTGTCGCTGCGGTGACCTTCCCCGCATGAGGCGGAGCGAGTTTCTCCGCGCGGTCGACGACCATTTCGGCGCGCGCGCCTCCTGGATCCTCGCGGATCTCACGCTGCCGGCGATCGGCCGCACCGCGGCCGACGCGCTCGACGAGGGCGTGCCGCCGCGCGATATCTGGCGCGCTCTGTGCGACGAGATGGACCTCCCCGCCCAGGCGCGGTACGGCGCGGGTCTGCGCGCGCCCCGCGACGCGTAGCCGCGCGATGTTCGACACGCCGGACGCACGGTGACGTCGGTGTTCGAATATTCGTCCACTCCGGCGTAGGCTCGTTCCCAACGTGACGCGTTGCGCATTCGTGCACATGCGGCGGGGTACCGGGCACGAATGTCGGTGGCCCTCCGTAGCGTGAGGGATGGCGAGACACGTCACGCGCCCTGTCGAAGAGCCCGTCCCACAGAGGCGGGCCGCGACAGCCTATGGGCGGCGGTTCACGAGCGATGAAGGAGTTCATCATGGCAGCAGCGGCAGATCGCGAGAAGGTCCTCGAGACCGCCCTCGCGCAGATCGACCGGCAGTTCGGTAAGGGCACGGTCATGCGTCTCGGTGGCGAGGAGCGCGCTCCCGTCGAGGTCATTCCCACGGGTTCCATCGCGCTCGACGTCGCGCTCGGCATCGGCGGGCTCCCGCGCGGCCGCGTCGTGGAGATCTACGGGCCGGAGTCGTCGGGTAAGACCACGCTCACGCTGCACGCGATCGCGAACGCGCAGGCGGCCGGCGGTATCGCGGCGTTCGTCGACGCGGAGCACGCGCTCGACCCGGAGTATGCGCGCAAGCTCGGCGTCGACATCGACTCGCTGCTCGTGTCCCAGCCCGACACGGGCGAGCAGGCGCTCGAGATCGCCGACATGCTCATCCGGTCGGGGGCGATCGACCTGGTCGTCATCGACTCCGTCGCGGCGCTCGTTCCTCGGGCCGAGATCGAGGGCGAGATGGGCGACTCGCACGTGGGCCTGCAGGCGCGTCTTATGTCGCAGGCGCTTCGCAAGATTACGGGCGGCCTGAGCCAGACGAAGACCACGGCGATCTTCATCAACCAGCTTCGCGAGAAGGTGGGCGTGTTCTTCGGGTCGCCGGAGACGACGGCGGGTGGTAAGGCGCTGAAGTTCTACGCGTCCGTTCGCCTCGACATCCGTCGCATCGAGACGATGAAGGACGGCACGGAGGCGGTGGGAAACCGCACGCGCGTGAAGGTCGTCAAGAACAAGATGGCGCCGCCGTTCAAGCAGGCCGAGTTCGACATCCTGTACGGCACGGGGATCTCGCGCGAGGGGTCGCTCATCGACTTCGGCGTGGATCACGGGATCGTCAAGAAGTCGGGCTCGTGGTACACCTACGACGGCGATCAGCTCGGGCAGGGCAAGGAGAACGCCCGCCGCTTCCTCATCGAGCACACCGACGTGGCGCTCGAGATCGAGAACAAGATCAAGGTCAAGCTCGGTCTTCTCGCGGATCCGAACGCGGACGCGGAGGCGCCGGTCGACGACATCGCGTCGCGTCGCTCGGCCTGAGGGGCATCGTGACGCGGGAATCCGAGAGCGAGCGGCTGGCGCCGGTCGTCCCGCTCTTCGGCGGCGCGGCGCCAGCCGTGCCGCCGAAGGCCGAGACGGCCGA
Source organism: Microbacterium excoecariae (assembly GCF_011326725.1). Lineage (GTDB taxonomy): Bacteria > Actinomycetota > Actinomycetes > Actinomycetales > Microbacteriaceae > Microbacterium > Microbacterium excoecariae. Next base: position 1,032,182 of record NZ_JAANCO010000001.1, read on the forward strand.
TAGCGCTGATGCCGACGCGGTCGCCGCGGGGTGGCACACCACGTGGCGCGAGGAGGTCCGCGCGTCCGAGCGCGCGGACCTCGACGCCGGAGAAGACGCTGAGGCGATCGACCGCGCCGAGCGCCGACTTTCTCGGTCCATCGCGACGCGGTCGATCTCCGAGCGCGAGGCGCGCGACCGGCTCCGCCGAGACGGGGTGTCCGGCGCCGCCGTCGATGACATCATCGATCGCCTCGTGCGTGCGGGGGCGATCGACGACGGCCGCGTCGCCGAGGAGGCCGTGCACGCGGCCCTGACGCGCAAGAATCAGGGGCGCCGGGCGGTGCGGCAGGCGCTGACCAAGCGCGGCCTGGCGCGGGAGGCCATCGACGCGGCGCTCGCCGAAATGCCCGACGACGACGCGGAACGCGCGCTCGAATTCGCGCGCGGCAAGGCCGCGTCGCTCGTCCGCCACGACCACGACACCGCGCTTCGACGCCTCGTCGGGCAGCTGGGCCGCCGGGGGTACGGCGGCGCGCTCGCCCTGTCGGTGGCGAATCAGGCGCTCGACGAGGCGCGGCGCGGCACGGGCGGGGTGCGGTTCACGTAGGGCCCGCTCCCATCCCCTTCCCGCACAGAAAACGTAGAATGGGGCGGTGATGACCACCCCCTCCAGCGCCCCGACCCTCATCGCGCCCTCTCCCGCGGCACTCGACGACGCCGGCAGGCCGCGCTCGTACGAGGTGCGCACCTTCGGGTGCCAGATGAACGTGCACGACTCGGAGCGCCTCTCGGGCTCCCTCGAGAGCGCCGGATACGTCAAGGCGGCGGATGGCGAGGAGGCCGACGTCGTCATCATCAACACCTGCGCGGTGCGCGAGAACGCGGCCGGCAAGCTCTACGGGACGCTCGGGCACCTGAAGTCGAAGAAGGACCAGCGGGCGGGGATGCAGATCGCCGTCGGCGGCTGCCTCGCGCAGATGGACCAGGAGGCCGTGGTCGACAAGGCGCCGTGGGTCGACGTCGTGTTCGGGACGCACAACATGGGGTCGCTCCCGCAGCTCCTCGAGCGCTCGCGGCACAACGGCGAGGCCGAGCTGGAGATCCTCGAGGCGCTCGAGGTGTTCCCCTCGACGCTGCCGACCAAGCGCGACTCGTCGTACTCGGGCTGGGTGTCCATCTCGGTCGGGTGCAACAACACCTGTACCTTCTGCATCGTCCCGAGCCTTCGCGGCAAGGAAAAGGATCGCCGGCCGGGCGACATTCTGGAGGAGATTCGCCTCCTGACCGAGGACGGCGCGATCGAGGTCACCCTCCTCGGGCAGAACGTCAACACCTACGGCGTCGAGTTCGGCGACCGGCAGGCGTTCGGAAAGCTGCTCCGGGCCTGCGGCGAGATCCCCGGGCTCGAGCGCGTTCGCTTCACGAGCCCGCACCCCGCGGCGTTCACGGACGACGTGATCGACGCGATGGCCGAGACGCCCAACGTCATGCCGCAGCTGCACATGCCGCTCCAGTCGGGCAGCGACAAGGTCCTGAAGGACATGCGCCGCTCTTACCGATCGAAGAAGTTCCTCGGCATCCTGGATCGCGTGCGCGAGCGGATCCCGCACGCGGCCATCACGACCGACATCATCGTCGGCTTCCCCGGCGAGACGGACGAGGACTTCGAGGACACCCTGCGGGTGGTCGAGGCGGCCCGCTTCTCGAGCGCCTTCACCTTCCAGTACTCGATCCGCGAGGGCACGCCCGCCGCCACGATGCCGAACCAGGTGCCGAAGGAGGTCGTGCAGGAGCGTTACGACCGGCTGATCGCCCTGCAGCAGCGCATCACGCTCGAGGAGAACGAGAAGCAGCTCGGCCGGACGATCGAGGTGCTCGTCTCGACGGGCGAGGGCAAGAAGGACGCCGCGACGCACCGCCTCACGGGCCGCGCGGAGGACAACCGCCTCGTGCACTTCGAGCTGCCGGAGGGGTCGGAGGTCCCGCGCCCCGGCGACGTGGTCACCGTCACCGTGACCCACGCGGCGCCGTCCCACCTCCTCGCGGACAGCACCGACGGACAGCCGCTGCGGATCCGCCGCACGCGCGCGGGCGACGCGCACGATCGCGCGCAGGCCGCCTCCTGCGCCGTCCCCGCTCCGGGCGGCGTGGCCGGCGGGGCCGTGAGTCTCGGACTTCCGACGATCCGCGTCGGCTCGTGACGCGCCTCCCCGGCGACATCGGCCGAGAGGCGTCGCCGGGGCTCTGGGCCGTCGTCGGTGCGACGGGCACGGGCAAGAGCGAGCTCGCGCTCGACCTCGCGGGGCGCCTCGGCGACGCCGAGATCGTCGGCGCCGACGCGATGCAGCTGTATCGCGGTATGGACATCGGCACCGCGAAGGTTCCGGATTCCGAGCGGCGGGGGATCCCGCACCACATGCTCGACGTGTGGGAGGTCACGGAGGAGGCCGCGGTCGCGCGGTATCAGGCCGAGGCGCGCGAGGCGATCGCGGGCATCCTCGGCCGGGGGCGACACGCGATCCTCGTCGGAGGATCCGGTCTCTACGTCTCGAGCGTGCTCTTCGACTTCGCGTTTCCGCCCCGCGACCCCGCGCTACGGGAGCGGATCGAGGCGCGCCTCGCCGACGAGGGCGCGGGCGCGCTGTACGCCGACCTCGCCGCGCGCGCGCCGGAGACGGCGGCGCGCATCGACCCCCGCAACACGCGCCGCCTCGTGCGCGCGCTCGAGGTCGTCGAGCAGGGCGCGGCGGGGCACGGCGCCGCGCTGCCGGACACACCCCGCCCCTGGCGCGCGGCGACCGTCCTCGGCCTCCGCGCCCCGCGCCCCGAGCTGACGGAGCGTCTCGACCGCCGCGTCGAGCGGATGTGGGAAGACGGGATGCTCGAGGAGACCGAGCGCCTCCGTCTCGCGGGGCTCGAGGATGGGGTCACCGCGAGCCGCGCGATCGGCTACGCGCAGGCGCTCGCGCAGCTTGCCGGACGGATGACCCGGGCGGAGGCGATCGCCGAGACCCAGGCGCTCACGCGGCGGTACGCGCGCCGGCAGGTGAGCTGGTTCCGGCGCTACGAGGGCGTGCGCTGGATCGACGCCTGACGACGCCGGATCCGGCCGGGTCCGTAGACTGATCCCATGCCCGAGATCCCCTTCACCAAAGGCCACGGCACCGGCAACGACTTCGTGATCATCGCCGACCCCGACGGTGAGCTCGACCTCACGCCCGATCAGGTGGCCGCGCTCTGCGATCGGCGATTCGGGATCGGCGCGGACGGCCTCCTGCGGGTCGTCCGCTCCGCGGCGCTCGACGCGGGGGCTGCGGTGCTCGCGGAGGAGCCCGCGGCGGAGTGGTTCATGGACTACCGCAACTCCGACGGTTCGATCGCGGAGATGTGCGGCAACGGCGTGCGGGTGTTCGCCCGCTATCTCCTCGACACCGGCCTCGCCGCGATCGAGGCGGGATCGACGCTCCCTGTCGGCACCCGCGCCGGCGTGAAGGACGTGATGCGATCCGAGACGGGGTACCAGGTGGATCTCGGGCGCTGGCGCACGGACGGGGAGGATCCGCTCGTGCGCGCGAAGGGCCTCGATGTGGCGCGCCCCGGCATGCACGTGGACCTCGGCAATCCCCACGTCGTCGTGGCGGTGGCCAGCGAGGAGGAGCTCGAGGGGATTGACCTCACCGTCATGCCCGTGATCGAGCCCGCCCCTCCCGCCGGCGCCAACGTCGAGTTCGTCGTGCCGAGCGATCCGCTCGTGAAGGACGGCGTCGGGCGGATCCGCATGCGCGTCTTCGAGCGCGGGGTGGGGGAGACCCTCTCCTGCGGCACCGGCACCGTGGCGGCGGCGCTCGCCGTCCGTTCGTGGGCGGGCGCGGCCGCGCCCGACTCCTGGCGCGTCGAGGTCCCGGGCGGGGTGCTTGGCGTCCGGATGTTCCCTTCCCAGGACGGCGAGCGCGTCGCGCTCTCGGGCCCCGCGACCCTCGTGTACTCGGGCACCGTCACCCTCGCCTGATCGCGCCGCGCCACCCGGCGTCATCCTGCGCCGCGGATTCCAACACAACGCAGTCAATTTTTCGGCGCACGGCCCCGGATCCGCGGAAGCCGGCGAGCCGGTCGTCGTATTGAGTGCGTTGTGTTGCGCTGGGGGTGTCAGGCGAGCGCGAGGGCGGCGGCGAGGGCGATCATGAGCACGGCGACGGCCGCGTCGAGCACCCGCCACGAGCGCGGCGAGCGCATGAAGCGCGCGGCGTAGCGCGAGGCAAACACGACGAACGCGAACCAGATGGCGCTGCCGAGCACGGCGCCGGCGCCGAACGCCCACCGTGCGTCGCCGTAGGTCGTCGAGATCGAGCCCAGCATGACGACGGTGTCGAGGTAGGTGTGCGGGTTCAGCCAGGTGATCGCGAGGCACGTGAGGACGGCGGGGAGCGTGGCCGAACGCACGGCCGCCGGCCGCGTGAGCGTCGCGGTGCCGCCGGACCCGGGCGTCGTCGCGGGAGCGTGATCCTGCGTCCCGGGCGTGGCCGGGACGACCACGGCACCGGCGGATCCGCGGAGCGCGCGCCAGGCGGCGAGCGCGCCGTACCCCGCGAGGAAAGTCACGCCCGCCCATCGGGCCGCGTCGAAGATCCACGGCACGCTCGTCACGAGGGCGCCGAACCCGCCGACGCCCGCCGCGATCAGCACGACGTCGCTGGCGAGGCACGCGAGCGCGAGCGCGATCGCGTGGCGCCGCCCGGATCCCGCGTGACGGATCCCCTCGCGGAGCAGGAACACGTTCTGCGCGCCCGGCGCCACGATGAGCGAGAGGCACAGTGCGAGGCCGGCGAGCAGAGCGGTGAGCATGTCCCCATCGTCCGGCCGCTCGTGCGAAGATCAAAAGCAGATGTGGATGTTCGAAGGACGATGAAGGAACGCTTATGTGGATCGCGCCCGAGCTCGCCGAGACCGTCGCCGCGATCGTGGACGAGGGATCCTTCGATCAGGCCGCGCGCCGGCTGCGGATCTCGCCGTCCGCGGTGAGCCAGCGGTTGCGCACGCTCGAGACGCAGCTGGGCCGCGCCCTGATCATCCGGTCACGGCCGATTCGCCTCACCGAGGCCGGCGCCCCGGTCCTGCGGCTCGCGCGGCAGTACGCCGTGGTGGGGCACGAGGCCGCGGCCGCCCTGGGCCTCGAACGGCCCGGGATGATGAACGTGCCGATCGCCGTGAACGCCGACTCGCTCGCGACCTGGCTCCTCCCCGCCCTGGCGGAGGTCGCGGGCCGCCACGACGTGACGTTCGAGCTGCTCAGAGAGGACGAGGATCGCACGGCGGCGCTCCTCGAGTCGGGGTCGGCGCTCGCGGCGATCACGTCGCAGGCCCGGCCGATCGCGGGGTGCTCCGTCACGCCGCTCGGGGCCACCCGGTACGCGGCCGTCGCGACGCCGTTCTTCATCGCGCGATGGTTCGGGGAGGGCATCGACGCGGCTGCGCTGGCCGAGGCGCCGCTCATCGACTTCGACCGCACCGACGACATCCAGTCCGACTGGCTGCGCGCGCACGGCGTGGATCCGGTCGTACCGCCGCGGCACTACGTTCCCGCCTCTGAGGACTACGCCGCGGCTGTCCGCCTGGGGATGGGGTGGGGCATGCTGCCGCCCGAGCAGGCGCAAGCCGCCCTGTCGCGGGGCACGCTCCGCGCGCTCGGGGCGCCCGAGCTGGCCGAGCCGCTCTACTGGCAGCAGTGGAACATCGACGCGCCCGTGCTCGCCGCGATTCGCGGGTCGGTCGTGGCCCACGCGCGCCTGGCGCTCGCCCCCGAGGCGTGAGGCGTCAGGCGGTCGTCACGGGCGCCGTGGGCGGGTCGCCGTGCCGGCGCACCTTGAGCACGCGGAACCCCTTCGCGGTCGCGTGTCGGCGCGTGGAGTAGCCGTCGCCGAAGGTCTGTTCCATCCAGCGCTGCAGCGAGTCGCTGCCGAGGTTGCGCTGCACCACGAAGTACCCGTCGCTGTGGTGATCGAGGCGAGGGATCCAGGTCTCGAGGAGCTCGTGCAGGACGGACTTCCCGACGCGGATGGGAGGGTTCGAGCGGATGGCGCGGAAGACGACGTCGTCGGGCACCTGGTCGGCGGTGACGGGGAACACGTTGTCGAGCCCGAGGGCCTGCGCGTTTCGCCGCACGAGGTCCAGCGCGCGCTCGTTGACGTCGAGCGCCCAGACGCGCGCGTGGGGGGACTCGAGCGCCAGGGAGAGGGCGACCGGCCCCCAGCCGCACCCGAGGTCGAGGAAGTCGCCGCCCGCGGGCGCGGCCGGCGCGTTCTGGAGCAGGACCTCGGTGCCCTTGTCGATGCGCTCCGGACTGAAGACGCCGCGCGCCGTCGTGACGTCGACCTCGCGGCCGGCGAGGGCGACGCGCATCCGGCGCAGATCGGCCGGGCTCGAGGGTGCTGCACTGAAGTAGTGTTCCCCCATAGGGGGCGACTCTACCGGAGCCGGGGGCGCTCACGGAATGGGCATTCCCGCCGCGCGCGCCGCCTGGCGCGGTAGACTGGAGGGCTACATCAGCCCCCGTGAAAGGCACTCATTGGTCGATTCCACCGACACGAACGACGCTCTGGCCGAGGACGACGCCGTCGATCGAATCCTGGCGCGCGACGAGGCGCGCCATACTTCGCGCATCTTCGGATCCGCCGAGGCGATCCAGGACCAGGCGACGGCGTCGGGCGGCGACGACGGCGAGCAGTGGGACCTGCAGGCCCGGCACGCGCTGCGCCGCGTGCCGGGGCTCTCCACGGAGCTCGAGGACGTCACCGAGGTCGAGTACCGCCAGGTGCGGATGGAGAACGTCGTCCTCGCGGGCGTCTACTCGGCCGGATCCCTCCAGGACGCCGAGAATTCCATGCGCGAGCTCGCCGCCCTGGCGGAGACGGCGGGGTCCGTCGTCCTCGACGGCGTGCTGCAGCGGCGGCCGCACCCCGACCCCGCGACCTACATCGGGCGCGGCAAGGCCGACGAGCTTAAGGGCATCGTCGAGAGCGTCGGTGCCGACACGGTCATCGCCGACACCGAGCTCGCCCCGAGCCAGCGTCGCGCGCTGGAGGACGTCATCAAGGTCAAGGTGATCGACCGCACGGCCGTCATCCTCGACATCTTCGCCCAGCACGCGAAGACCCGCGAGGGCAAGGCGCAGGTCGAGCTCGCGCAGCTCGAGTATCTCCTCCCGCGCCTGCGCGGCTGGGGAGACTCGATGAGCCGCCAGGCCGGTGGCCAGGTCGGCGCGGGCGGTGCGGGCATGGGCTCGCGCGGACCGGGCGAGACGAAGATCGAGCTGGATCGCCGGCGGATCCGTAACCGCATGGCGATCCTGCGCCGCCAGATCCGCGGGTTCGCCCCCGCGCGCGAGGCGAAGCGCCAGGAGCGCACGCGCAACACGATCCCGTCGGTCGCGATCGCGGGCTATACGAACGCGGGCAAGTCGAGCCTGCTCAACCGCCTCACGCACGCGGGCGTGCTCGTCGAGAACGCCCTGTTCGCGACGCTGGACGCGACCGTGCGGAGGACGCAGACCGCGGACGGACGCGTGTTCACGCTCGCGGACACCGTCGGATTCGTGCGCAACCTCCCGCACCAGCTCGTCGAGGCCTTCCGCTCGACGCTCGAGGAGGTCGGCCAGGCCGACGTCGTCGTGCACGTCGTCGACGGGAGCCACCCGGATCCGGGCGGGCAGCTCGCGACGGTGCGCGACGTGCTCGCCGACGTGGGCGCGCGCGACGTCCGCGAGATCGTCGTGTTCAACAAGATGGATCTCGTGGGGGAGGACGAGCGCCTCGTGCTGCGGGGGCTGGCCCCGGACGCCGTGTTCGTGTCGTCGCGCACGGGCGAGGGCATCGACGAGCTCCGGCGGGTCGTCGAGGACGCGCTCCCCGTCCCGGACGTCGAGGTCACGGCCCTCGTGCCCTACAGCCGGGGCGACCTCCTCTCCGCGATCCACGAGACGGGGCAGTTCCTGGAGCAGAGCCACGAGGCGGAGGGCACGCGCGTGCGCGCGCGGGTGTCGGAGCGACTCGCGCACGACCTGGCGCCGTATACCGCGTAGCCGCGCGTTTGCCCGGGGGCGGTACGCTGTGCCCTCGTTCGGCCCGACCCACGGGCCGCGTCCTCCCGGAGACCCCATGACGAACGCGCGCCCCGACGGATCGACCCCTCGTCTCCTGGCGTGAGCGCCGGTTTCGACCGGGCGGCCGCGGCCCCCGACCCCCGCACGCTCGTGGACATCCTCGAGGCGACGGCGCGGCGCGTTCCGAGCGCCTCGGCGATCGAGGACGACCGCGGGGCGATCAGCTACGAGGAGCTGGCGTCGCTCGTCGCCCGCACCGCGGCGCGGCTCGCGGCCGCCGGGGTGCGGCGCGGGGACCGCGTGGGCGTGCGGATGCCGTCCGGGTCGCGCGATCTGTACGTGTCGATCCTCGGGATCCTCGCGGCGGGCGCCGCGTACGTGCCGGTCGACGCGGACGACCCGCCCGAGCGCGCCGCGCTCGTGTTCGGGGAGGCGCGGGTGGCGGGCGTCGTCGAGGGCGACGGGATGTTCGCGCGCGAAGGCCGAGAGGCGGTGTCGCTGTTCGCGGGGGCGGATCCGCACCCCGACGCGCCGCAGGACGCGGCGCCCCCGGCGCCGACGCCGGACGACGACGCGTGGATCATCTTCACCTCCGGCTCCACGGGCGTCCCGAAGGGCGTCGCGGTCACGCACCGCTCGGCCGCGGCGTTCGTCGACGCCGAGGCCCGCCTCTTCCTCCAGGACGCGCCGCTCGCCCCGGGCGATCGCGTGCTCGCGGGGCTGTCGGTCGCGTTCGACGCGTCCTGCGAGGAGATGTGGCTCGCCTGGCGGCACGGCGCGTGCCTCGTGCCGGCGCCGCGCGCCCTCGTCCGGTCGGGCGAGGACCTCGGCCCCTGGCTCGTGGGCCACTCGATTTCCGCCGTCTCGACGGTTCCGACGCTCGCCGCGCTCTGGCCGAACGACGCGATCGAGAACCTGCGCCTGCTGATCTTCGGCGGCGAGGCGCTCCCGGCCGAGCTCGCGGCGCGCCTCGTCGCCGACGACCGCGAGGTCTGGAACACCTACGGGCCCACGGAGGCGACGGTCGTCGCGTGCGCGGCCAAGATGGGCGGATCCGGGCCCGTGCGCATCGGGCTCCCGCTCGACGGGTGGTCGCTCGCCGTGGTCGACGCCGACGGCGCCCCCGTGGAGGAGGGCGGCGTCGGGGAGCTCATCATCGGCGGGGTGGGCCTCGCGCGCTATCTCGACCCCGCGAAGGACCGCGAGAAGTACGCGCCGATGCCGACCCTCGGGTGGGACCGCGCGTACCGGTCGGGCGACCTCGTGCGTGCGGACGCGGAGGGACTGGTCTTCCAGGGCCGCGCGGACGACCAGGTGAAGATCGGCGGGCGTCGGATCGAGCTCGGCGAGGTCGAGGCCGCGCTGCAGGGGCTCTCGTCGGTGTCCGCCGCCACGGTCGCGGTGCGGACCTCCGAGGGCGGCGTCTCGCTCCTGGTCGGGTATGTCGTCCCGACGGACGGATTCGATCGGGTCGCCGCGCGCGCCGAGCTCGCGGAGACCCTCCCGGCCCCGCTCATCCCCCTCCTCGCGACGGTCGAGGAGCTCCCCGTGCGGACGTCGGGCAAGGTCGACAAGGCCGCCCTGCCCTGGCCGCTCCCCGTCGCGGAGGAGGGTTCCTCCTTGCTGTCCGGCACGGCGGCCTGGCTCGCGGATCAGTGGGCGGCCGTTCTCGGCGCCCGCCCCGAGGACGAGTCGGCCGACTTCTTCGAGCTGGGCGGCGGATCGCTCGCGGCCGCGCAGCTCGTGTCGCGGATCCGCGCGCGAGCGCCCGAGTTCACGATGGCGGACGTCTACGACCTGCCGCGCCTCGGGCAGATGGCGGGCGCCGTGTCCGCGCAGGACGAGGGCTCCTCCGGGGAGGCGTCGTTCTCGACGGCGCGCCCGACACCGCGCCGGATGCAGGCAATCCAGACGGTCGCGGGCGCGGGGCTCTTCGTCCTCACCGGCGCCCGGTGGTTGACGTGGCTGGCGACCGGATCCTTCCTCCTCGGCCTCGTTCCCGGGTTCGAGGCGCTTCCGCAGGTGCCCGTCGGGGTCATCATCGCGGGGCTCGTCCTGTTCGCCACGCCGTTTGGCCGGATGGCCATCGCCGCGGGGGCGGCCCGCCTGCTGCTCGCCGGCATCGCGCCGGGCGACTACCCCCGCGGCGGCGGCGTGCACATCCGCCTCTGGCTGGCCGAGCAGATCGCGCACCAGGTGGATCCCGTCGGCCTCGTCGGGGCGCCCTGGGTGACGTACTACGCCCGCGCGCTCGGCGCGAAGATCGGCCGCGACGTCGACCTGCACACGATGCCGCCGGTGACCGGCATGCTCGAGATCGGCGACGGCGCCGCGATCGAGCCCGAGGTGGACCTCGCGGGCTCCTGGATCGACGGCGACACCGTGCGCATCGGGGGGATCCGCATCGGGCGGGGCGCGACGATCGGCGCGCGCAGCACGCTCGCGCCCGGCGCCAAGATCGGCCGGGACGCGGAGATCGCGCCGGGGTCCGCCGTCTTCGGCCGCGTGCGCGCGGGGCAGCGCTGGGCGGGCTCGCCCGCCGTGCGCGTCGGTGCGGCCGCCGAGCCGTGGGCGCAGGGTCGCCCCGCGTCGCCGACGCGCTGGCTCTGGGCCTACGCCGCGTCCTCGCTGGGCCTAGGGCTCCTGCCGTTCGTGGCCTTCGCCGCGGGCCTCGCCGTCTTGGCGGCGTTCTTTCGGGGAGCCGACTCGCTCGCCGAGGCCGCGGCCGGGGCCGCGCTCGGCCTCGTCCCGGGCGTCGCCGTGACGGGTCTGGTCTTCGCGGGCGCCGTGGTCGGATCCGTCCGCCTCCTTGCGATCGGGCTGGACGAGGGCGTCCATCCCGTCCGCGGCCGGGTCGCGTGGCAGGCGTGGACGACGGAGCGCCTCCTCGATACCTCGCGCACCTTCCTCTTCCCGCTGTACTCGAGCCTGCTCACGCCCGCCTGGCTGCGCCTCCTCGGCGCCGACGTCGGGCGGGACGTCGAGGCGTCGACGGTGTTGCTGCTGCCGTCGCTGACGAAGATCGGCGACGGGGCGTTTCTCGCGGACGACACCATGGTCGCCACCTACGAGCTGCGGGGCGGCTACCTGCGCCTCGCCCAGGCCCGGATCGGCAAGCGCGCCTTCCTCGGGAACTCGGGGCTCGCGCAGGCGGGGCACCGGGTACCGAAGAACGCCCTCGTGGCGGTGCTTTCGGTCGCTCCCGAGAAGGCCAAGGCCGGGTCCTCGTGGCTCGGTTCCCCCGCCGTCCGCCTACGCCGGGTCGTGAACGAGGCCGATCTCGAGCGCACCTACCGGCCGAGCCCGAGGCTGCGCGTCGCGCGCGCCGCATGGGAGGCGTGTCGCCTCGTCCCGGTCGTGATCACGTGCGGCCTGGGCCTGGCCGTCCTGCTCGCCCTCGCGGCGCTCGTCGCGGCGTGGGGCTGGCCGGCCGCGCTCGCCGCGTCCGGGCTCGTGATGCTCGCGGCCGGCGCCGTCGCCGCGGGGGTGTCGACGGCCGCCAAGTGGGCGATCGTGGGCGTCATCCGGGCCGGCGAGCACACCCTCTGGTCCAGCTTCGTGTGGCGCACCGAGGTATCGGATACCTTCACCGAGATGCTCGCCGCGCCGTGGTTCGCGAACTCCGCGGCGGGCACGCCCGCGCTCGCGATGTGGCTGAGGTCGCTCGGCGCACGGATCGGTCGCGGCGTCTGGACCGACAGCTATTGGCTCCCCGAGCCGGACCTCGTGACCCTCGGCGACGGCGCGACCGTCGGACGCGGATGTGTGGTTCAGACGCATCTGTTCCATGATCGAGTGATGAGCACCGACACCGTCACCCTCGAGGCCGGCGCCACGCTCGGCCCACACAGCGTGATCCTCCCGGCCGCCACGATCGGCGAGAACGCGACCGTGGGGCCCGCCTCGCTCGTCATGCGCGGCGAGCACGTGCCGGTCGGCAGCCGCTGGAGCGGCAACCCGATCGGGCCGTGGCGCGCCGTGAAGGCGCGGGCGTACCAGGCGGAGGCCTCGTGAGGCGCGCCGACGGGCCGGATCCGTACACGCCGCGCTCGGGGGACGGCGCGATCCACGTCGCGCACTACGACCTCGACCTCGACTACCGTGTCGCCTCGAACCGGCTCCAGGCCACGGCGACGCTGGCGGGATCCGCGCGGGAGGAGACGCGCACGATCACGCTCGATCTCTCCGGCCTCGCGGTGCGCGGCGTGCGCGTGGCGGGGGATCCCGGCGCCACCCACACCCATCGCGACCGGCGCCTCGTCGTGCGCCTCTCCCGCGCGCTGGCGGCCGGCGACGAATTCTCCCTCGCGGTGACGTATGGCGGATCCCCGAAGCCGCGGCGCAGTCCCTGGGGCACGCTGGGGTGGGAAGAGCTGGACGACGGCGTGATCGTCGCGTCGCAACCGATCGGCGCCTCGACGTGGTTCCCGTGCAACGACGTGCCGTCCGACAAGGCCACCTATCGGATCGCCGTCACGACCGAGTCCGCCTACCGCGTGGTCGCGGGCGACCTCGTCCGGCGGACCGTCCGCGGCGGTCGGACCCGGTGGGAGTTCGCGCATGAAAACCCCACCGCCAGCTACCTCGTCACGGTCCAGATCGGCCGCTACCGGCGCCGCGTCGTCGACCTCGACGGCGTGCCGGGGGAGATCCTGCACCCCGCGGGGCTGGCCGTGCGGGTGGGATCCGACATGCGCCCGCTCCCCGACATGATGGCGGCCTTCCAGCGGGCGTTCGGGCCGTACCCGTTTCCCGAGTATCGCGTCGTCGTGACCCCCGACGACCTGGAGATCCCGCTGGAGGCGCAGGGCACGGCGATTTTCGGGGCCGGCCACATCGACGGGCGCGGCACGCTCACGCGGCTCATCGCGCACGAGCTCGCGCACCAGTGGTTCGGCAACGCGGTCGGCGTCGCCGCCTGGCGGCACATCTGGCTCAACGAGGGAGCCGCGTGCTACGCCGAGTGGATCTGGTCGGAGGCCTCCGGATCGTACACGGCGCACGAGAACGCGCTGGGGTTTCACGCGCGCCTCGCGGGCGAGCCCCAGGACCTCGCGATCGCGGATCCGGGCCCCGCGAAGATGTTCGACGATCGGCTCTATAAGCGCGGAGCGCTCTGCCTGCACGCGCTGCGGATCACCGTCGGCGACGACGACTTTTTCCGGATCCTTTCCACCTGGACCTCCCGGTACGCGGGCCAGGCGGTCGTGACGGGCGACTTCGTCGCGCTCTGCGAGGAGGTGTCGGGCCGCGGGCTCGGCGACTTCTTTGACGCGTGGCTCGAGGGCACGGACCTCCCCGACCTCCCCGACGCCGGCTTCGCGGCCGACCCCGCGCCCGTCAGCGAGGCGCTGTGAGCGCGATCGCGACCGCGTAACCGGGGATCGCGTCGATATCCGTCACGTGCGCCGCTTCGGGTGCGCCGGGCACGCGCGCCCGCACGGCGCGGGGGAGGGGCGAGGCGGTCGCCGGCCCCGTCAGCCGTACCCGCTCGGGCCCGGCGCGGAGCCCGCGCCCGTCCGCCTTGAGGACGGCCTCGATCCGCGTCCAGCCCCGCGCGTCGGGCGGCGCCGCGGGCGCGAAGAGCGCCGCGAGGGCGGACGGATCCGGGAAGTCCGCGAGACGCTCCGCGTCCACGCCGAGCGCCCCGACGCGCGCGGGCGCGGCGGCCGCGACCACGAGCCCGCGCGCGTAGGACACGGACAGCGCGGCGGCCGCGTGCGCGGCGCGCGGCGCGCCGTGGTCGCCGCCGCACCGCGCGCAGCGCGATGTCAGGCGCGGATCCGCCCCGGGCGCCACCGCATCGATCGCGCGCGCGAGGAGGGCCCGCCCCGCGGCGAACGCCGCGCGGCGCGCGGGCGGCGTGGCCTCCCAGCGCGCGAGCTGCCCCACGCGCTCGGCGTCCGCGCGCGCGCCGTCGGCCGGGCCCCACGCGACGCGCACGGGCCCGACCCACGCCTCGCCCATGGCGCTCAGGCGCCGTCGAGCGCGAGGGTCGGGACGCCGCTCGGCGCGAAGCCCAGGGCGCTCCCGAGGAAGGCGAGTTCGGCCGCGAAGCAGCGCTCGATCGTCTCGGCGCGGCGGAAGCCGTGGCCCTCGCCGTCGAAGAGCAGGTACGCGTGAGGGACGCCGTTGGCGCGCACGGCGTCGCGCAGCGCCTCGGACTGCGACGGGGGCACGACGGGGTCGTCGGATCCCTGCAGGATGAGCAGCGGGGTCCGGAGCGCCTCGGGGCGCGAGAGCGGCGAGCGCGCGATGTAGTCCGCTTCGGCCTCCGGCCAGGGCCCGACGAGGCTGTCGAGATAGCGGGCCTCGAAGTCGTGGGTCTCGGCGAGGAGCATCCTGAGGTCCGCGACGCCGTACCGGCTGATGCCCGCGGAGAACACGTCGGTGTCGGCCAGGGCGCACAGCACCGTCCAGCCGCCCGCCGACCCGCCCTTGATCGCGAGGCGCGCCGGGTCGGCGAGCCCCCGGTCGACGAGGCCCTCGGCGGCGGCGCGCACGTCGGCGACGTCGGCGATGCCCCACGCGCCCGCGAGGCGCTCGCGGTAGGCGCGGCCGTATCCCGTGCTCCCGCCGTAATTGACGTCGAGCACGCCGATGCCGCGACTCGTGAAGAAGGCGATCGCGGGCGAGACGTCCCCCGTCACGTGGCCGGTCGGCCCGCCGTGGACGAGGACGAGCGCCGGGGGGAGCTCGCCGTGCGGCGCGCGGACGCCCGGGTGGTGCGGGGCGTAGTAGAACGCGTGCACGGGCCCGTGGGGCCCCGCGAACGTCATGGGGCGGGCCACCGCGGCGAGGGCGTCGTCGGCGAGTTCGCCCCCGCGGATCGCCTCCAGCGACTTCCCGTCGATGTCGAGCTGCCAGAGGCCGCCCGGCACGCGCTCGCCCGCGCCCGTGAGCAGGACCCGCCCGCCGCGGGCGTCGTGGACGAGCACGTCGCCCGTCAGCGGGGTCTCGAGCTCAGTCACCTCGCCTGTCGCACGGTCGATGACGGCGAGCTGGGAGCGGCCGTTCGTCATCACCGCGAGGATCCGGTCGTTCGGCAAAGGGGCGTACCATCGCGCGCCGAGCTGCCAGAGCGCCCCGCCCGTGTCCCCGTCCGCCGGGAAGATCGGCTCGGGATCGGCGGGCCGGCCGTCCGCCGACACGTGGCAGGAGAACAGGTTCCAGCGCGCGGGCCGGGTGCCGTCCGCGAGCGGCACGGCGAGCGGCGGATCCTGCAGGAACACCAGCTCGTCGTCGCCCGTCCACTCCGGTTGCAGGGCCGAGACGCGGGGGTGGCCCGCGCTCGCGCGCCCGCCCGCCGCGACGGTCCACGCGGGAACGGTGCCGTCGGCGCCAATCGCGCCGATCCGGAGCTCGGCGGCGTCCCACGGCATGTCGGGGTGGTCCCAGGCGATCCACGCGAGGCGCCCCGCGCGGGGCGCCGGGAACGCGACAAAGTCGCTGCCGGCCACGACGCTTCTGACCTCGCCGCCGTCGAGGGGGATGCGGACGATGTCGCGCGCCGGCGTCTCGTGCGCGCGGGCATGGATCTCGCGCACGCCCCACAGCTCGCCGTCGGCGAACACGAGGTCGCCGAAGCACGCGCGGGGGTCTTCTGGCGTCACCGGCGTGGGCGCCGTGCCCGGGGAGGCGACGTAGACGCGCTGGTCGGACTGCTCGACGAACGCGAACCGGTCACCGTCGAGCGGCGTCCATGCGCCGCCGCCGTACTCGTGCACGCGCGAGCGCGCGCTCCACGGCGCCGCGAGGGCGGGCGCCTCGGCCCCCGAGCGAAACACGGCCGTGCGCCCGCGCTCCGCGGGCACGGACTCGGCCCACCAGATCTCATCGCCCACATACCGCGCGCGGCCGAGCCGGAGGGACCCGGTCGGCATGTCGGCGGGGCGAATCGGTGACGGCCAGGATCCGTAGGGAAGCTCCTCGATGTGGGCCATGACCCCACGCTATGGCACGCGGCGCGGGCGGGCGCTCAGACCGCGCGCATCACCGCGACGACGCGCCCGAGCACGACGGCCTCGTCGCCCAGGATGGGCTCGAACGCGGAGTTGCGGGGCAGGAGCCACACGTGGCCGTCGCGCTGGCGGAAGGTCTTGACGGTGGCCTCGCCGTCGAGCATGGCCGCGACGATCTCGCCGTTCTCGGCCGTGTGCTGCGCGCGCACCACGACCCAGTCGCCGTCGCAGATGGCCGCGTCGATCATGGATTCGCCCGAGACCTTGAGCATGAACAGCTCGCCGCCGCCGACGAGCTGGCGGGGCAGCGGGAAGACCTCTTCGACCTGCTGCTCGGCCGTGATGGGAATTCCCGCGGCGATCTGGCCGACGAGCGGGACCATCGCGGCGTCGCCGACGGGCGGGGCGACGTCGACGGGGTTCTCCGTCGCCGTGCCGGGCAGGTCGATGAGCACCTCCATCGCGCGGGTCTTCCCCGGGTCGCGCCGCAGGTATCCGCTGAGCTCGAGCTGCCCGAGCTGGTGCGTGACGCTCGAGAGCGACTTGAGGCCGACGGCGTCCCCGATCTCGCGCATCGTCGGGGGGTAGCCGTTCGACTGGATCGAGCGCTGGATGACCTCGAGGATCGCGAGCTGCTTCTCGCTCAGGTTCTTGCGTCGTCGCACCCTCGTCGCGCTCTGGGGCTTGTCGTCGGCGCTCATCCGTGGCTCCTCGGTGGAATGTCGGTGGTCCCTGGTGGGGTGATCCCTGTCACGACAGACGCTACCCGGACGGCGGCAATCTTCGGCATCTTTGTTCGAGTGTGTCGCGCGATTCGCGCGGGATGGATCGAAAAAGAGGCTTGACGCGTTCGAACATTCGAAGATAGATTCGGTACGAACCTACGAGAGAAGGTCAGCTCATGAGCACGGTCATCCTCACCGCACCTGCAGCACTCCCCGACCACCCGGGCGCTGCGCGCACGCGCCTGCGGATCACCCGCCGGGGGCGTCGCGTCCTCGCGGCCGCGGCCGCGGCGCCCGTGGTGGCGGCCGTGGCCGCCGCGGTCCTCGGCGGCGGCGCCGCGCTCGGCTCGGGCGTAGCCGGGGCGCCGGCTGGCACCTTCGAGACCGTCACGGTGATGGCGGGCGACTCGCTCTGGTCGATCGCGGAGCGCGTCGCGCCGAGCGCGGATCCGCGCGACGTGGTGGACGAGATCGCCTCGCTCAACGGCCTCGCGGGCGCCGAGCTCGAGATGGGCCAGCGCCTCGCGCTGCCCGTGGCCTACTCCGCGGCCGACTAAGCGCGGCCGGGTCGTAGCATGGGCGGGTGACCGCGACACTCGATGACCTGCCCGTCCGCCCCGACCTGCGGGGCCAGAAGCCCTACGGTGCGCCCCAGGCGCCGCTGCCCGTGGCGCTGAACGTCAACGAGAACACGCACCCCATCCCGCCCGAGGTGGCCGACGATATCGCCGACGCGGTGGCGAAGAGTATCTCGGGGCTCAACCGCTATCCCGACCGCGAATTCACCGAGCTGCGCGAGGCGTTCGCCCGCTACCTCGGCCACGGGCTGAATCCCGATCAGATCTGGGCGGCGAACGGGTCGAACGAGGTCCTCCAGCACCTCCTCCAGGCCTTCGCCGGCCCGGGCCGGCGGGCGTTCGGATTCGCGCCGACCTACTCGATGTACTCGCTGCTGGTCCGCGGGGTCGGCTCCGAGTGGGTCTCGGGTGAGCGGGGCCCGCGCTTCGAGATCACCCCCGAGAGCGCGGCGCGCCAGGTGGCTGAGGCCGATCCGGACGTCGTGTTCCTCTGCGCGCCGAACAACCCCACGGGCACCCCGCTGAGTCTCGACGTGATTGAGGCGGTGTACCAGGCGTCCCGCGGCATCGTGATCGTCGACGAGGCGTACTTCGAGTTCGCCCCCGCCTCGGCCGACTCCGCCCTCACCCTCCTGCCCGGGCGCGAGCGCCTCGTCGTGTCCCGCACCATGAGCAAGGCCTTCGCGTTCGCCGGCGCGCGGGTGGGGTACCTCGCGGCGGATCCGGCGGTGATCGACGCGCTGCGGCTGGTCCGCCTGCCGTATCACCTGAGCGCGCTGACGCAGGCCGCGGCCACGGCGGCGCTCGGGCACAGCGATGCGATGCTCCGCATGGTCGACGAGATCGTCGAGCAGCGCGACCGCATCTCGGCCACGCTCGACGCCCTGGGCTACGACCCCTACCCGAGCTGGAGCAACTTCGTGCTCTTCGGGGGAGTGACCGATCCGCAGGACACGTGGCGCCGGCTCTACGACCGCGGCGTGCTCGTGCGCGACATCGGGATCCCCGGGCACCTGCGGGTGTCCGCCGGCACGGCGGAGGAGACGACCGCGTTCCTCGACGCGCTCGCCGCGATCCGCGACGAATAGACTGGGCGGCATGACGAACGCCCGCACCGCGCGCCGCACCCGCACGACCAGCGAGTCGTCGATCGAGCTAGAGCTCGACCTCGACGGCACCGGTCAGAGCAGCATCGACACGTCGGTGCCGTTCTTCGACCACATGCTGACCGCGTTCGCGAAGCACTCGCTCACCGACCTGCGCGTGACCTCGTCGGGCGACACCCACATCGACGTGCACCACACGGTGGAGGACACGGCGATCGTGCTCGGCCAGGCGATCCGCGAGGCGCTCGGCGATAAGGCCGGGATCTCCCGGTACGGGGACGCGCTGGTCCCGCTCGACGAGGCGCTCGCTCAGGCAGTCGTCGACATTTCCGGCCGGCCGTTCCTCGTGCACACGGGGGAGCCCGCCGGCTTCGAGATGCACCTGATCGGCGGGCACTTCACGGGGTCGATGGTGCGCCACACTTTCGAGGCGCTCGCGTTCCACGCCGGCCTCACGATGCACGTGCGCGTGCTGGGCGGGCGCGACCCGCACCACATCGCCGAGGCCGAGTACAAGGCGCTCGCGCGCGCGTTCCGCCAGGCCAAGGCCCTCGACCCGCTCGTCGACGGGATCCCGTCGACGAAGGGCGCGCTGTGACGACGCCGACGGTCGCCGTCCTCGACTACGGGTCGGGAAACGTCCACTCCGCGGTGAAAGCCCTGGAGGCGGCCGGCGCCGAGGTGCGGCTCACGCGCGACCGTCGCGAGGTGCTGGAGGCCGACGGCCTGCTCGTGCCCGGCGTCGGCGCGTTCGGCGCGGTGATGGACCAGCTCACCGCGATTCGCGGAGACGAGCTGATCGAGCGCCGCCTCGCGGGCGGGCGGCCCGTGCTCGGCATCTGCGTGGGCATGCAGGTCATGTTCGAGCGCGGCATCGAGCGCGGGAGCGACGTGCCGGGCCTCGGCGAGTGGCCGGGCGACGTCACGCGGCTCGATGCCCCGGTGGTGCCCCACATGGGCTGGAGCACCGTCCGCCCGGGCGAGGGGTCGCGGCTGTTCGCGGGCGTCGAGGACGAGCGCTTCTATTTCGTGCACTCGTATGCGGCGCAGGCCTGGACGCTCGAGGTGTCGCCCCCCTTCCCGCAGCCCGCGGTGACGTGGTCGATGCACGGGGTCCCCTTCCTCGCTGCGGTCGAGAACGGGCCGCTGGCGGCGACCCAGTTCCACCCCGAAAAATCGGGGGAGGCCGGCATCCGACTGCTGCGCAACTGGGTGGGTCAGCTCGCGGAATGACGCGGATCCGCCGAGCGCGCCGCTCTCGATTGGAGAGAACGCGCCGCGGGGTCTAACGTTGTCGCTTGTGCGTCACGCGGGAGGGTCCCGCGGCCATCGAGGAGAGATGAACGATTTCGCGTCCACACCAGGACTGATCCTTCTGCCCGCCGTCGACGTTGCGGGCGGTCGCGCCGTCCGCCTCACGCAGGGCGAGGCCGGCTCCGAGACGAGCTACGGCGACCCCATCGAGGCGGCCGAGCAGTGGAAGGACCAGGGGGCCGAGTGGCTGCACCTGGTCGACCTCGACGCAGCCTTCGGGCGCGGCTCCAACGCGGGCATCCTGCGCAAGGTCATCAAGCACATGAAGGGCGTTAACGTCGAGATCTCGGGCGGGATCCGCGACGACGCCTCGCTGGAGGCGGCCCTCGCCTCGGGCGCGCAGCGTGTCAACCTCGGCACGGCGGCCCTCGAGAACCCCGACTGGACCGAGGCGGTGATCGCGCGCTACGGCGAGGCGATCGCCGTGGGCCTCGACGTGCGCGGCACGACGCTCGCGGCGCGGGGCTGGACGAAGGAGGGCGGCGACCTGTGGGACGTGCTCGCCCGCCTCGAGAAGGCGAACTGCGCGCGCTACGTCGTCACGGACGTCACGAAGGACGGCACGCTGCGCGGCCCGAACACCGAGCTGCTCACGGCCATGACCGAGCGCACGGATAAGCCCGTCGTCGCCTCCGGCGGCATCGCCAGCCTCGACGACATCGCCGAGCTCCGCGATCTCGTGCCGCAGGGCGTCGAGGGCGCGATCGTCGGCAAGGCGCTGTACTCGGGCGCCTTCACGCTGGCCGAGGCGCTGGATGTCGCGTCCGTCTGACGCGGATCGACCGGCTCTCCCGGAGCACCTCGCCGCCCTCGCGGGCGGCGCGGACTCGGCGGGCCAGCCGTGGGAGGGGCGCACCTTCTCCCCGAACCCAGCCGCCGGCGACGACGGATCCGCGGATCCCGCGCTGCACGCCGCGCTGACGGGATTCCGCGACGGCACGGCGCGCGAGGAGGACGTCGTCGACGCCCTCCGCGCCGCGCGCGTGCTGGTGCCGCTCGTCGCGGAGAAGGGCGAGGAGGGCCTGGCGCCCTCGGGGCTCGCGGTCGACAAGACGCAGGAGCTCTCGATCGTGACGGTGCGCGCCCCGGACGGGCGCGCGGTGCTCCCCGCGTTTACGAGCGTCGACACACTCCGGGCCTGGAACCCCGACGCGCGGCCCATCCCCGTCGCGGGGACGCGCGCCGCGCTCGCGGCGGCGGGGGACGACACGGACCTGCTCGTCATCGATCCGACGAGCCCGACCGAGTTCGTCGTGCGCCGCCCCGCGATCTGGGCGATCGCGCAGGAACAGCCCTGGTCGCCGCCGTGGCGGACCCCCGAGCTCGTCCTCGCCTTTGAGGCCGCCATCGCGTCCGAGCTCGCGGTGCACGGCGTCCGCGTCTCCCCGGGAGACCCCGAGGCGCGGCTGCGCGGCCCCGAGACGCTCGTCACCCTGAGCCTCGCGCGCGGGCTGGATCGCGCCGAGCTCGACGCCGTGCTGACCCGGCTCGCCGGCCGCTGGGCCGCGGACGACCGAATCGCCGTGCTCGTCGACTCGATGAAGGTCGCGCTCGAGGCGAGCCGCGACTGACCCGCGCGTCAGATGACGGGGCCGGTGAACTTCTCGCCGGGGCCCTTGCCCGGCGCGTCCGGGATCGACGAGATCTCTCGGAATCGCAGCTGCAGCGAGCGCAGCCCGTCGCGGATGGGGCGCGCGTGCATGTCGCTGATCTCGGGCGCCGCGGCCGTCACGAGGCCGGCGAGCGCGTTGATGAGCTTGCGGGCCTCGTCCAGGTCGAGCAGCTCCTCGGCCGCCTCCTCCTCGCCCAGGCCGAGCTTGACCGCGGCCGCGCTCATGAGGTGCACACACGACGAGGCGATGACCTCGACGGCGGCGACGTCGGCGATGTCGCGGGTGGCCTGAACGTCGGCTCCCGCCCGCTCCTGCTCCTCCCAGCGGGCGACGCGCTCCGCGTCGAATGCGTGCGCGTGGGGGGCGGATCCGCCGGGGATGGTGCTCATGTGCTGCCTTCTGCTAGACTTCTCCGGGCTCCGAAAGTGATTTCGGACGAAAGAGGATCTTCATCCCACCCGCGCTTGCCGCTTCAGGCTACCGGGTCATGCAACACTCCGCTCGCCGCACGGCGAGTCGGGACGGGCCGCGCGCCCGTCCGTTGGGTGATGGCGTGCGAACGCGTATCGCACGGGTGGATGCAGGTGTCTCTCCCGCCCGTCGCGCGATCCTCGCGCGACGGTGGCTCATCGACTACCGCACCCTAGGAGTTCCGCATCAGCGATCCCCGCATCAACGAGCGCATTCGTGTTCCCGAGGTCCGTCTCATCGGCCCGGGTGGCGAACAGATCGGCGTCGTCCGCAGCGAGGTTGCGCTCCGCCTCGCGCAGGAGGCCGACCTCGACCTCGTCGAGGTGGCTCCGAACTCGCGGCCTCCCGTGGCCAAGATCATGGACTACGGGAAGTTCAAGTACGAGACCGCACAGAAGGCTAAGGAAGCGCGCCGCAACCAGGCCAACACGGTTCTCAAGGAAGTTCGCTTCCGCCTGAAGATCGATCAGCACGATTACGAAACGAAGCGCAAGCGCGCCGAGGGATTCCTCAAGGCCGGAGACAAGGTCAAGGCCATGATCCTGTTCCGCGGCCGCGAGCAGCAGCGCCCCGAGATGGGCGTGCGCCTGCTGATGAAGTTCGCCGAGGAGGTGGCGGAGCTCGGCTCGGTCGAGTCTCGCCCCAAGATCGACGGCCGCAACATGGTCATGATCATCGCACCGGTCAAGAACAAGTCCGAGGCCAAGGCCGAGCAGAACGCCCAGCGCGCCGCGAACAAGCAGGCGGCGCGCGACGCGAAGCACGCCGTCAAGGCCCCCGAGGGCGAGTAGTCACCCCATACGCCTTCTCGCCGAGAGGCGGGCAGCACCCCCGTCGCCCCTCGCGGGCGCACACGTCAAGGAAAGTCACGAAGAATGCCGAAGCAGAAGACCCACTCGGGTTCCAAGAAGCGCTTCAAGATCACCGGCAGCGGCAAGATCAAGAAGCAGCAGGCGGGCATGCGCCACAACCTCGAGCACAAGTCGAGCCGTCGCACGCGTCGCCTGAACCAGGACCAGATCATCTCGGGCAACGACGTCAAGACCGTCAAGAAGCTCCTCGGTCGCTGAGCGGCTCGAAACTCGTTACTCGTTAAGGAAACGTCACCATGGCAAGAGTTAAGCGCGCAGTCAACGCGCACAAGAAGCGTCGCGTCATCCTCGAGCGTGCCTCGGGCTACCGCGGCCAGCGTTCGCGCCTGTACCGCAAGGCGAAGGAGCAGGTCACCCACTCGCTCGTCTACGCGTACCGCGACCGTCGCAAGCGCAAGGGCGACTTCCGCCGCCTGTGGATCCAGCGCATCAACGCCGCGAGCCGCGCGAACGGCCTCACGTACAACCGCTTCATCCAGGGCCTCGGCCTCGCGGGTGTCGAGGTGGACCGTCGCATGCTCGCCGAGCTGGCCGTGAACGAGCCCGCCACGTTCGCGACGCTCGTCGAGGTCGCCAAGGGCGCGCTGCCGGGCGACGTCAACGCCCCGAAGGCCGCGTAAGCACCTTCGCTCAAGGGCCGTCTCCCCGTTTCGGGGAGGCGGCCCTTTGTCGCGCGCGGGGGCCAGCGGATCCGTAGAATCCAGGGGTGCTTGAGAATCCCCGCGCCGCCCGTGTCCGCTCCATCCGCAAGCTGGGCCAGAGGAGCGCCCGCCGCGAGACGGGACGGTTCCTCCTGGAGGGGCCGCAGGCGGTGCGCGAGGCCCTCACGGCCCGCCCCGACCTCGTCGAGCAGCTCTACGTCACGCCCACCGGGCTGGAGAAGCACGGCGACATCCGCGCGCTGATCGACGACGCGCAGGCGGAGAACCCCGACCTGACGTGGGAGTACGCCGACGAGGACGTCGTCGCGGCGATGGCGGACACCGTCACGCCGCAGGGCTTCGTCGCGGTCGCGCGCCAGAACCCGACGGCGCTCAAGGACATCCTGGGGGACACGGCGACGCCGCGGCTCATCGTCGTGTGCGAGGAGGTGCGGGATCCCGGCAACCTCGGCACGATCATGCGGGCCGCGGACGCGGCCGGGGCCGACGGGCTCGTCCTGACGGGGCGCACCGTGGACCCGTTCAACCCCAAGGTGGTCCGCTCGACCACCGGGTCGCTGTTCCACGTGCCGTTCGCGGTCGAGGCGGACCTCGCCGACGTTGCGGGCCGCGCGCGGAGGGCGGGCCTGCAGGTGCTCGCGGCCGACGTCAAGGGCGAGGACATCCTCGCGGCGCGGACCGAGGGGCGCCTCGAGGCCCCGACCGCCTGGGTCTTCGGGAACGAGGCCCGCGGCCTGACGGACGAGGCGCTTGAGCTCTGCGACGGCGCGCTTCGGCTTCCCATCTACGGCCACGCCGAGTCGCTCAACCTCGCGACCGCCGCGAGCGTGTGCCTGTACGAGACGGCGTTCGCGCAGCGATCGGCGCGCCCGGCGGCCGGCTGAGGTAACAACCGCGTTTCGCCCGCGCGGCCGGTGGTGCTTTCCGCGCGCGAGCGTCTAGGCTCGCGACATGGCTGAGCCCCTTGTCGTCATCGACGCCGTCGAGAAGCACTACGGCGACTTCCACGCCCTCAAGAACATCGACCTCACGGTCTCGCGCGGCGAGGTCGTGGTCGTCATCGGCCCCTCGGGGTCGGGCAAGTCGACGCTGTGCCGCACGATCAACCGCCTCGAGACGATCACGAGCGGATCCATCACGATCGACGGCAAGGAGCTCCCGAAGGAGGGCAAGGCCCTCGCGGCGCTCCGCGCCGACGTCGGGATGGTCTTCCAGTCGTTCAACCTCTTCAGCCATCTGACGATCCTCGAGAACGTCACGCTCGGCCCCATCCGCGTGCGCGGCATGAAGAAGTCCGACGCCGAGAACCAGGCGCGCGAGCTCCTCGACCGCGTGGGCATTGCCCACCAGGCCGACAAACTGCCGGCGCAGCTCTCGGGTGGCCAGCAGCAGCGCGTCGCGATCGCGCGCTCGCTCGCGATGCACCCCAAGGTCATGCTCTTCGACGAGCCGACCAGCGCCCTGGACCCCGAGATGATCAATGAGGTCCTCGACGTGATGGTGGGGCTCGCCAAGGAGGGCATGACGATGGTCGTCGTCACCCACGAGATGGGCTTTGCGCGCAAGGCCGCCGACCGCGTCGTGTTCATGGCAGACGGGGAGATCGTCGAGGAGGCGACCCCCGAGGAGTTCTTCACGAACCCCCGGTCCGACAGGGCGAAGGACTTCCTGTCGAAGCTCATCACGAACTGACTTTTCGGATCCCTTCCCGGCGCCGCGACAGCACGCGACGCCTTCACTCACCAGGAGGACACCATGCGAAAGTTCCGCACCATCGCGGCGGCCGGCCTGGCCGCCGGCGCGCTGTTCACGCTGACGGCCTGCAACAGCGGCACGCCCTCGGGCGACGCGGGCGACGGCGGCGACGCCGAGGCGCCCTACGAGGTCGCGAGCGACGTCTCGCTCGAGGGCAGCCCGACCTACGACGCCATGGTCGATGCCGACGAGGTCACGATCGGCGTCAAGGAAGACCAGCCCGGCCTCGGCTACCTCGACGCGACGACCGGCGAGCGCACCGGCTTCGACGTCGAAATCGCCCGCTGGATGGCCGCCTCGCTCGGCTTCTCCGAGGACCAGATCGACTGGCAGGCCATCCCGTCCGCCAACCGTGAGCAGGCCCTCATCAACGGTGACGTCGACTTCTACGTCGGCACCTACTCGATCACGGACGAGCGCAAGCAGCAGATCGACTTCGCCGGCCCGTACTTCGCGACGGGCCAGGGCCTGCTGGTCGCCGCGGACAGCGACATCGCGTCCGACGCCGACCTCACGAGCGACGTCACGGTCTGCTCGGCGACGGGATCGACCCCGATCCAGAACATCCGCGACAACTACGACGCGCAGACGGAGGAGTTCGACACCTACACGCAGTGTGTCGACGCCCTCCTCAACGGCACGGTGGACGCCGTCACGACCGACGAGCTCATCCTCATCGGCTACGCGGCGCAGTACCCGGACGAGCTGAAGATCGTCGGCGAGCCCTTCAGCGAGGAGCTCTACGGCATCGGCGTGCCGAAGGGCGACGACGCGCTGCGCGACTTCTTCAACACCACGCTGGAGGAGGGCGGCGACACCTGGTCGGCCATCTTCGACCAGGAGCTCGGCGACGCGGGCGTGACGCCCGAGCAGCCGGCGGTCGACCGCTACTGATCCGCCGGATCCGTTTCGGATCCTCCCGCGGTGGCCGGCCTCGTGGCCGGCCACCGCACCATCGCTTCCCCGAGAAGCACATCAGCGAAGGAGGCGCGGCGTGGATACGCTGCTCGACAACCTCGATCTCTGGGGCGTGGCGCTCCGGAACACCGTGGTCCTGTTCGTCGCGAGCGGGCTCATGGCCCTCGTCCTCGGCACGATCGTCGGCGCCATGCGCGTCTCGCCCGTCCCGATCGCGCGCGCCGTGGGAACCGCGTACGTCAACCTCGTGCGCAACACCCCGCTGACCCTGATCTTCTTCTTCTTCGCCCTGGGGTTCCCGGCCCTCGACATCGTGGACCTGAGCTTCACCTCGCTCGCGATCCTCGCCCTCGGCTTCTACACGGCGACCTACGTCGCCGAGGTCCTGCGCGCGGGAATCGGCACGGTTCCCGTCGGCCAGGCGGAGGCCGCCCGCGCCATCGGCCTGCCGTTCGGCCAGGTCATGACTCTCGTGGTCCTCCCGCAGGCGTTCCGCTCGATCGTGCCGCCCATGATGAGCGTGTTCATCGCTCTGCTGAAGAACACGACGATCGCCGCGGGCTTCTCGGTCGTGGAGCTGGGGTCGCTGCGCGCCAACCTCTCGGAGCGCGGCGAGCCGGCCATGGTCGTCCTCCTCTGGATCGCGGCGTTCTTCGTCGCCATGGTGCTGCTGCTCAGCTGGCTGCAGCGAACGCTCGAGACGCGATGGAAGGTCATCCGATGAGCTCCGTCCTGTACGACGTCCCCGGCCCGAAGGCCGTCGCGCGCAACCGGGTGATCGGCGGCGTGACCGTCGTCGTCATCGCCGCCCTGATCGGCTGGCTGCTGTGGCGCTTCGTGGACACGGGCCAGCTGACGGCCGAGAAGTGGTCGGTCTTCACCTACACCTATCTCTGGACCGACCTGATCATCCCCGCGATCGGCAAGACGCTCGGGGCGTTCGTCACGGCGGCCGTCGGATCCATCGTGCTCGCGTTCGTCCTCGCGATCGGGCGCCTGTCGGATCACGCCTGGGTGCGCACGCCGTTCACCGTCATCACCGAGGTCTTCCGCGCGATCCCCGTGCTGATCCTCATGATGATCCTGTACTACGGGCTCCCGTCGGTCGGCGTCTCGGTGTCGCCGTACCTCGCCGTCGTCGTCGCACTGATCGTCTACAACGGATCCGTGATCGCCGAGGCGCTGCGCGCGGGCGTCGTCGCGCTCCCCGGCGGCCAGAGCGAGGCCGGCTACGCGATCGGACTGCGCAAGACCGGCGTGATGACCTTCATCCTCATGCCGCAGGCGGTCCGCTCCATGCTGCCGGTCATCCTCGCCCAGCTCGTCGTCGCGCTGAAGGACACGGCACTCGGCTCGATCATCACGTACGAGGAGCTTCTCTACGTGGCCAAGCTGATCGGCGGCAACCTGCAGACCGGCCGGCCCTACATCCCCGCCGCGATCGTCATCGGGGCGATCTACATCGCGATGTGCCTGGCGCTGTCGGCGCTGGTGCGCCTCGTCGAGAAGCGCACGGCGGCCTCGCCGCGCACGCGCGGGACCGCCGCGGAGGACCCCCGCGCGCACGACGCGACCGTGACGTCGGTCATCGCGGCCCAGCAGGTCGCCGGCGACACTCAGGCGGATCCGGGCGGCGCCGCCCGCTGAGCGGCCCGGGAGCCGTCAGCAACTAGACTCGGGTCTCGTGTCTGACATCCCTGCCATCACCCCCGAGGCGGTGGAGGCCGCGGTCGCGGAGGCGCTCGCCGCCGCCGACGCCGCGCCCGATACCGCCGAGCTCAAGCGCGCCCGCGCCGCCCACCAGGGCGAGGGAAGCGTGCTCGCCGCGCTCAACGCGCAGATGCGCCACGTCCCGAAGGAGCACAAGGCCGAGTTCGGCAAGCTCGTGGGGCAGGCGCGCGGTCGGGTGAACCAGGCGTTCGCCGCGCGCGAGCAGGCGCTCGCCGCCGCCGAGGTGGCCGCCCGCCTCGAGGCCGAGCGGATCGACATCACGGCGGTCGCCCCGCGCACGCGCACGGGCGCGCGCCACCCGCTCGCCGTCATGCAGGAGCAGATCAGCGACCTCTTCGTCGGCATGGGGTGGGAGATCGCCGAGGGCCCCGAGCTCGAGCACGAGTGGTTCAACTTCGACGCGCTGAACTTCGACGAGGACCACCCCGCCCGCCAGCTGCAGGACACGTTCTTCGTGGATCCGGTCCAGCGCCACCTCGTCATGCGCACCCATACGAGCCCCGTGCAGGTGCGGTCGATGCTCGACCGCGACCTGCCGATCTACGTCCTGTGCCCGGGCCGGGTCTATCGCACCGACGAGTTCGATGCGACCCACCTGCCGGTGTTCACGCAGGCCGAGGGCCTCGTCGTCGACAAGGGCATCACGATGGCGCACCTCAAGGGCACCCTCGACCACCTCGCGAAGCAGCTCTTCGGCGCCGAGGCCAAGACCCGCCTGCGCACGAACTACTTCCCGTTCACGGAGCCGTCGGCTGAGTTCGACCTGTGGCACCCGACCTTCAAGGGCGGCGCGCGCTGGATCGAGTGGGGCGGGTGCGGCATGGTCAACCCCAACGTGCTCCGCGCGGCGGGGATCGACCCCGAGGTCTACAGCGGTTTCGCGTTCGGAATCGGGATCGAGCGGGCGCTCATGTTCCGCAGCGACGTACAGGACATGCGGGACATGGCCGAGGGCGATGTCCGCTTCAGCGAGCAGTTCGGGATGGTGGTGTGATGCGCGTCCCGATCTCGTGGCTGCGTGAGTTCGTCGAGGTTCCTGCTGGGGCGACGACCGACGACGTGTTCGCGTCGTTCGTGTCGGTCGGCTTCGAGGAGGAGGAGGCGATCGGGTTCGGAGTGACGGGTCCCGTCGTCGTCGGGAAGGTCCTCTCCTTCGACGTCGAGCCGCAGAAGAACGGCAAGAACATCCGGTGGTGCCAGGTCGACGTCGGCGAGGCGGAGCCGCGCGGCATCGTGTGCGGCGCGCAGAACTTCCACCCCGGCGACAAGGTCGTCGTGACGCTGCCCGGATCCGTGCTGCCCGGGCCCTTCCCGATCGCCGCGCGGAAGACCTACGGCCATGTGTCGGACGGCATGATCGCCTCCGCGAAGGAGCTGGGCCTCGGCGACGATCACGACGGGATCATCCGCCTGGGCGAATGGGGCCTCGACCCCGAGGTCGGATCCGACGCGATCGCCCTGCTCGGCCTCGACGGCGAGGCGGTCGACGTCAACGTCACGCCCGACCGCGGCTATGCGCTCTCGATCCGCGGCCTCGCACGCGAGTACGCGCTCGCCACCGGCGCCGCGTTCCATGACCCGGGCGCGCGCCCCGCGGGCGAGACGGATCCCGGATCCGGGTTCCCCGTCCGCATCCAGGACGAGAACCCGCTGCGCGGACGCGCCGGCGTGCGCGAGTTCGTCGTGCGCACCGTGTCGGGCGTCGACGCGTCGCGCCCCACGCCGCCCTGGATGCGGGCGCGGCTGCTGCTCGCGGGGATCCGCCCCCTCGGCCTGCTCATCGACATCACGAACCTCGTCATGCTCGAGCTCGGCAACCCGATCCACGGCTACGACGCCGACCGGCTGTCGGGCGGGATCACGGTGCGCCGCGCGGCCGCCGGCGAGCACCTCACGACGCTCGACGGCACGGACCGTACGCTCAGCGCGGAGGACCTCCTGATCACGGACGACTCCGGCCCGATCGGGCTCGCCGGCGTCATGGGCGGGCAGACCACCGAGCTGCAGGACGACACGACGAACGTGGTCATCGAGGCCGCCGTGTTCGACATGGTCTCGATCGCGCGCACGGCCCGCCGGCACAAGCTGCCGAGCGAGGCGTCGCGCCGCTTCGAGCGGGGCGTCGACCCGCGGATCCCGCTCGTGGCGGCCCAGCGCGTGGTCGACCTCATGGTGGAGCTCGCGGGCGGAACCGCCGGCGAGGCGGGCTTCGCGCTCGGTGTCGAGGGCACCGCTGACGACATCGATCTGCCGCGGGGCTTCGTCTCGGGCCTCATCGGCGTCGACTATGCGCCGGCGCGTATCGCCGAGACGCTGGAGCTCGTGGGGTGCGCGGTGCGCGAGACGCCCGAGGGCTGTGCGGCGACGCCGCCCTCGTGGCGCCCCGACCTCACGGACAAGTGGACGTTGGCCGAGGAGGTCGCGCGCGTCGACGGGCTCGACAAGGTGCCCTCGCTGCTTCCCACCCCGCCCTCGGGCCGCGGGTACACGGCCGCGCAGGCCGCGCGCCGGCGCGTCGCGAACTCCCTTGCGGCCGCGGGGCTCGTCGAGACCCCCTCGTTCCCGTTCACGAGCGAGGCGCAGAACGACCTGCACGGATCCGCCGCGGGCGGGCACCTTCCGAGCGTGCGGCTGGCGAACGCGCTCGACGGGCAGGCACCGTTCCTGCGCCGCAGCCTCGTCCCCGGCCTCGTGCAGACGGCGCACCGCAACCTCGCCCGGGGGACGACCGACCTCGCGCTCTTCGAGATCGGCGGGGTGTTCCTGCCGGCCGACGGCGTCGCCTACGGCACGGACACGATCCCCCCGCTGGGCGAGCGTCCCTCGGACGCCGTGCTCGCGGAGCTCGACGCGGCGATTCCCCCGCAACCGCGGCACGTCGCGGTGCTCTTTGCCGGCGACATCGCGCCCAAGCAGCCGGGCCGCGCCGCCGAGGCGGCGGGCCTGGCCCAGGCGCTCGACGCCGTGCGGGTCATCGCCGAGGCGGCGGGCGTGACGATCACCGTCGCGCAGGCCGAGCGCGCCGCGCTCCACCCGGGGCGCACGGGCGTCCTCGTCGCGGCGGGCGAGGAGGTCGGCTACGTCGGCGAGCTGCACCCCGACGTCGCGGCTGACGCGGACCTCGTGGGGCGCGTCACGGTCGCCGAGCTCGACCTCGATCGCGTCGTCGCCCTCGCGGGCGAGCGCGTGACGGTGTCGTCGCTGTCCACCTTCCCGGCCGCGACGCAGGACGTCTCGCTGGTGGTGCCCGCGGGCGTTCCGGCCGGCGACGTCGAGAGCGCGCTCGTGGAGGGGGCGGGCGACCTCCTCGAGGCCGTTCGGCTCGTCGACGATTACCGCGGATCCGGGATTGCCGGCGGCGAGAAGTCCCTGACATTCGCTCTGCGGTTCCGCGCTGAGGACCGGACCCTGACGGCCGCGGAGGCCACCGAGGCCAAGACCGCCGGCGTCCGCGTCGCGGCCGAGCGATTCGGGGCGACCCTCCGCGACTGAGCGGGTTCGTCACCCTCCGGCGGTTCGCGCCGCCGGAGGGTGATACGCTCGGCGGCATGACTTCGCCGGTGACCGCGCGGCCCGCAACGGGCCCCGTCGCCGCGCGCCGACGCGTCCGTCGAATGTCGGCGGACCGCGTCGTGGCGCACCCCTAACCGGGATGCGCGAGCGGTCCGCCGTCTTAGGCCCCATCGCTCACGAACCCTAAGGTAGAAGTCATGACGTATTCGGTTGCCGTCTCCGGCGCCTCCGGCTATGCGGGCGGCGAGATTCTCAGGTTGCTCGCCGCGCACCCCGACGTCGAGATCCGCACGGTCACGGCGCACTCCAGCGCGGGGGATCCGCTGGCCCTGCACCAGCCGCACCTGCGCTCGCTCCGCCACCTCGAGCTCCAGCCCACGACCCCCGAGACGCTCGCGGGGCACGACATTGTGTTCCTCGCGCTGCCGCACGGCCAGTCGGGCCAATACACCGACGCGCTCGCCGGCGCCGGGCTCGTCATCGACGCGGGGGCCGACCACCGCCTCACGTCGCGCGCCGACTGGGACGCCTTCTACGGCGGAGCGTTCCACGAGCCCTGGACGTACGGCGTGCCCGAGCTCGTCGCTGCCGGCGGCCGCCAGCGCGACGCGCTCGTGGGCGCCACGCGCATCGCGGCCCCGGGCTGCAACGCCTCGACCGTCGCCCTGAGCATGGCCCCCGGCGTCGCCGCAGGCGTCATCGACGCGACCGACATTGTCAGCGTGCTCGCCGTCGGCCCGTCGGGCGCGGGCAAGAGCCTCAAGCCGCACCTGTTGGGGTCCGAGATCCTCGGCACGGCGAATCCCTACGCGGTGGGCGGCACGCATCGCCACATTCCGGAGATCCGGCAGGCGCTGCGCGCGGCGGGAGCGGCGGATCCGCGCGTCTCCTTCACGCCCGTCATCGTGCCGATGTCGCGGGGTATTCTCGCGACCTCCTCCGCCCCCCTCGCGCCCGGCGCGACCGACGCCGAGATTCGCGGTGCCTGGGAGGCGGCGTACGGGGACGAGGAGTTCGTGCAGCTCCTGCCGCCGGGCCAGATGCCGCGCACGGCCGACGTGATCGGCGCCAACACCGCGCTTCTCGGCCTCGCCGTCGATCGCGCGGCGAACCGCGTGATCGTCGTGGCGGCCGTGGACAACCTGACCAAGGGCACGGCGGGAGCCGCGATCCAGTCGATGAACATCGCGCTCGGCCTGCCGGAGGGGCGGGCGCTGACGACGAACGGAGTAGCGCCATGAGCGTGACCGCACCGCAGGGCTTCGAGGCGGCGGGCGTATCCGCCGGCCTCAAGAGCACGGGCAAGCCCGACGTGGCGGTGATCGTCAACCGCGGACCGCGCGACACCGCGGCCGCCGTGTTCACCTCGAACCGGGCGCAGGCGAACCCGATCATGTGGTCGAAGCAGGCGATCTCCGACGGATCGGCCCGGGCCATCGTGCTGAACTCGGGCGGCGCCAACTGCTTCACGGGATCCTTCGGCTTCCAGACGACGCACCAGACCGCCGAGCGGGCCGCGGAGCTGCTCGGGATCGGTGCCATCGACGTGCTCGTGTGCTCGACCGGGCTCATCGGCACGGGCGACGAGACGTTTCGGACCCGCGTGCTCGACGGCACCGAGCGGGCGATCGCCGCGCTCGCGGCCGACGGTGGGGAGCGCGCCGCGGCGGCCATCATGACAACGGACACCGTGCCGAAGACCGCGGTGCGCGCCCGCGACGGCTGGACGATCGGCGGGATCGCGAAGGGCGCGGGCATGCTCGCGCCCGGACTCGCGACGATGCTCGTCGTCCTCACGACCGACGCGGACCTCACGCCGGAGGCGGCCGATGCCCAGCTCCGCGCCGCGACGCGGACGACGTTCGACCGCCTCGACTCCGACGGCGCCATGTCGACGAACGACCAGGTCACGCTCCTCGCGTCCGGAGCATCCGGGATTGTGCCCGAACCGGACGCGTTCGGTGAGGAGCTGCAGGCGCTGTGTCTCGACCTCGCCGCGCAGCTCATGCGCGACGCGGAGGGCGCCTCGCACGACATCCGGATCGAGGTGGTGGGAGCGGCATCCGAGGACGACGCGGTGGTCGTCGGCCGGTCGGTCGCGCGCAACAACCTCTTCAAGACGGCGATCTTCGGCAACGACCCGAACTGGGGCCGCGTGCTGGCCGCGATCGGGACGACGGACGCGGAGTTCGACCCGTACGACGTCGACGTCACGATCAACGGGGTCCGCGTGTGCACGCAGGGCGGCCCGGACCGCCCGCGCGACGAGGTCGACCTCGCGCCGCGCGACACCCACGTGCTCATCGACCTGCGCGTGGGGCCGGACGCCGCCACCATCATGACCAACGACCTCACCCACGCCTACGTGCACGAGAACAGCGCCTACTCCTCATGACACCGATCGATCTGCAGCAGACGAGCCCCGAGGAAGCCGAGTTCAAGGCGTCCACCCTCATCGAGTCGCTCCCGTGGCTCAAGCAGTACCGCGACCAGATCGTCGTCGTGAAGTACGGCGGCAACGCGATGATCTCGGAGGAGCTCCAGGACGCGTTCGCCGAGGACATCGCCTACCTGCGCTACGTCGGCATTAAGCCCGTGGTCGTGCACGGCGGCGGCCCGCAGATCTCGAACATGCTCGATCGGCTCGCGATCCCGAGCGAGTTCAAGGGCGGGTACCGCGTGACGTCGACCGAGGCGATCTCGGTCGTCCGTATGGTGCTCACGGGCCAGATCAACCCGCAGCTCGTCGCGAAGATCAATTCGCACGGCCCGTTCGCCGTCGGGCTGTCGGGCGAGGACGCGGCGCTTTTCGGCGGCCGCCGGCGGGGCGTCGTCATCGACGGGGTCGAGGAGAGCCTCGGCCGCGTCGGAAACGTGGAGGAGGTGGATCCGACCCCGGTGCTGGATCACCTGCGCGCCGACCGGATCCCTGTGGTCGCGGGGGTGGCGCCGGACCTCGACAACCCCGGGCACACGCTGAACATCAACGCGGACGCGGCGGCGAGCGCCCTGGCCCGCGCGCTCGGCGCGAAGAAGCTCGTGATCCTCACGGACGTGCCGGGCCTGTACGCCGACTGGCCGAATCGCGA
Source organism: Microbacterium excoecariae (assembly GCF_011326725.1). Taxonomy (GTDB): domain Bacteria; phylum Actinomycetota; class Actinomycetes; order Actinomycetales; family Microbacteriaceae; genus Microbacterium; species Microbacterium excoecariae. The sequence goes on from NZ_JAANCO010000001.1 coordinate 1,066,567, forward strand.
TTCGCTCGTGTCGCACCTGACGTCGGCGGAGCTGCGCGACCTCATGCCCCGGCTCGAGTCGGGCATGATCCCCAAGATGCAGGCCTGCCTCGACGCCGTCGACGGCGGCGTCGAGAAGGCATCGATCATCGACGGCCGCGTGCCGCACTCGGTGCTCGTCGAACTCTTCACCAGCAACGGAATCGGAACGGAGGTCGTGGCATGAGCCAGACGGAATGGAATCAGGCCGCGGGCCGCGACCTGATGAGCCTCGGGGGGCGCCTCGCGAACCTCGTGCGGGGCGACGGATCCCATGTGTGGGACGACGAGGGCACGCGCTTCCTCGACTTCCTCGGGGGGATCGCGGTGAACAGCCTCGGTCACGCGCATCCCGTTTTCGTCGAGGCGGTCTCGCGCCAGGCGGGGACCCTCTCGCACGTGTCGAACTACTTCGCGACGCCGCAGCAGCTGGAACTCGCCGCGCGGCTGAAGCGCCTGGCGGGCACGGGGGAGGCGGGGCGCGTCTTCCTCGCGAACTCGGGCACGGAGGCCAACGAGACTGCCATCAAGCTCGCGCGGCTGCACGGTCAGAGCCGCGGCGCCGAGACCATTCTGTGCCTCGAGGGTGCCTTCCACGGGCGCTCGACCGGCGCGCTCGCGCTCACGCCGAAGGCCGCGTACCAGGATCCGTTCGCCCCGCTCATGCCGGGCGCCCGGCCCGTCGCGCACTCGATCGAGGCGCTTGAGGCCGCGTTTGCCGAGGGCGGCGTCGCGGCGATCTTCATCGAGCCGATCCAGGGCGAGGCGGGCGTCGTCGAGCTGCCCGCGGGCTTCCTCGCCCGGGCGCGCGAGCTGGCGACGGAGCACGACGCGCTGCTCATCCTCGATGAGGTGCAGACCGGATCCGGGCGCACGGGGGAGTGGTTCGCCTTCCAGGCCGCGGGCGTCACCCCGGACGCGGTGACCGTCGCGAAGGGCGTCGCGGGCGGGTTCCCGCTCGGCGCGCTCGTGACGTTCGGGGCCGCGAGCGAGCTGTTCTACCCCGGCACGCACAACTCGACGTTCGGCGGGAACCCGCTCGCGAGCGCCGTGGCGAACGCCGTCCTCGGGCACATCGAGGACGAGGACCTGCTCGCGAACGTGCGCCGCCGCGGCGAGGAGATTCGGGCGGGTGTGGCGGACCTGCCGCTCGTGAAGGGCACGCGCGGAGCGGGCCTGCTCGTCGGCATCACGCTCGCCGCGCCCGTGGCCGCGAACGTCGCGGCCGAGGCGCTGCGGCTCGGCCTCATCGTGAACGCGCCGACCGCCGACGTGATCCGCGTCGCCCCCGCCTACACGGTCGGCGACGCGGAGATCGCCGAGTTCCTCGATCTCTTCGGGCGCGCGCTCGCGACCGTCGCCGACACCTCGAAAGTGGAGACCCCCGCATGACGCGTCACTTCCTGCGCGATGACAGCATCACGCCCGCGGAGCAGGCCGAGATTCTCGACCTGGCCGCCGAGCTCAAGGCCGACAGGTGGCGCGAGAAGCCGCTGGCCGGACCGCAGACCGTCGCGGTGATCTTCGACAAGTCCTCGACCCGGACGCGCGTGTCGTTCGCGGTGGGAATCGCGGACCTCGGCGGATCCCCGCTGATCATCACGACCGCGAGCAGCCAGCTCGGGGGCAAGGAGACGCCGGCCGACACTGCGCGCGTGCTCGAGCGCCAGGTCTCGGCGATCGTGTGGCGCACCTACGCGCAGGAGGGGCTCGAGCAGATGGCCGCGAACACGACCGTCCCGGTCGTGAACGCCCTCAGCGACGACTTCCACCCGTGCCAGCTGCTCGCGGACCTCCTGACGATCCGCGAGCACAAGGGCGCCACGCAGGGGCTGACGATGTCGTTCTTCGGCGACGGGAAGTCGAACATGGCGCACTCGTACGTCATCGCCGGCGTCATGGCCGGCATGCACGTGCGCGTCGCGAGCCCCGCCGACTACGCGCCGCGCGCCGACGTCATCGCGGACGCCGACGAGATCGCGAAGACCACGGGCGGATCCGTGACCCTCCTCACCGACGTCAACGAGGCGGCCGCGGGCGCCGACGTCATGGTCACCGACACGTGGGTGTCGATGGGCAAGGAGGAGGAGAAGCTCGAGCGGCTCCGCGACCTCGGCGGCTACAAGGTCACGACCGAGCTGATGCAGCTGGCCCAGCCGGACGCGATGTTCATCCACTGCCTGCCGGCCGATCGCGGATACGAGGTCGACGCCGAGGTCATCGACGGCCCGCAGAGCGTGATCTGGGACGAGGCGGAGAACCGCCTGCACGCGCAGAAGGCGCTGTTGGTGTGGCTGCTGCGTCAGCAGGCGGTGTAGCGACCACCGCACCGCGCCGCCGGGCACGGCTCGGCGGCGCGGGACGCGAGCCCGGCGTCGATCTGGCGCGCGGGCTCGCCGTGTTCGGCATGTTCGCCGCGCACGTGGTCGTCACGGCGACGTTGTTCGACGCCGGGGACCCCGCCTCCTGGAACGCGGCCGTCAACGGCAACTCGTCGATCCTGTTCGCGACCCTCGCGGGGCTGAGCCTCGCGCTCGTGTCCGGCGGCGCCACGCCCCTGACCGGGAGGGCGCTGGGCACCGCGCGCGCCCGCATCGCGGTCCGCGCCGTGTGCATTTTCCTCGTGGGGCTCGCGCTCATGGCACTGGGCACGCCCGTCTACGTCATCCTGCCGGCGTACGGGATCCTGTTCCTTCTCGCGCTGCCGATGCTCGGCCTGCCGGTCTGGGCGCTCGCCGCGCTCGCCACGGCCGTCGCGGTGGTCGGGCCGTTCGCGGTGGCCGCGATCGACGCGTGGCCGATCTGGTCGGGCCCGGGCGGCGCGGCGCTCGCGGATGCGCTCGGGTGGCACTACCCCTTCGTTGCGTGGATCGCGTTCGTCGCGGCCGGGATGGCGCTCGGCCGCGCGGACCTCTCGCGCCTGTCGACCGCGGCAGCCGCGTTGTGCATCGGGTCCGGCGCCGCGATCCTCGGCTTCGGTCTGGTCCCGCGGCTTGTCCCGCTTTCCCCCGCGTTCGACGGCGCGCCGCACTCGACCGGCATGGGGGAGATGATCGGATCCGGCGGCCTCGCGATCGCGATCGTGGGCACGTGCGTGCTCGTGTGCCGGACTCCGGTCCGCGTCCTCGTCTGGCCCCTGCGCGCGGTCGGATCCATGCCGCTGTCGGCCTACGCCGCGCAGCTGATCGTCTGGGCCGTATGGATCGCGGCGACCGGCGGCGGAGACCTGGGCGCGCTCGCGGGGTTCCGGGCCGCCGAGCCCTTCTGGCCGTTGTCCCTCGCGACGCTGGCGGCGTGCTCCGCGTGGGCGGCGTTCGTGGGGCGGGGGCCGCTCGAGGAGGGGATCGCGTGGGTGGCGCGGACCGCGGTTCCGGGCGCGACGCCTGGCGGCGATAGGCTGGGCGCGTGAGTAGCGAAGACCCCGAGACCACCCCGCACGGCACGAACGAGGGCGCCCTCTGGGGCGGCCGATTCGCGTCGGGCCCGAGCGCGGCGCTCGAGGCCCTGAGCCGGTCGACGCACTTCGACTGGAAGCTGGCGGCGTACGACATCCGCGGATCCCACGCGCACGCCACCGCACTGGAGGCCGCCGGGTACCTGACGCCGGAGGACGCGCGCGAGATGCACGCGGGTCTCGACCGCCTCGCGGAGAAAGTCGCCTCGGGCGAGGTGCGCCCGCGGCCGGGCGACGAGGACGTGCACGGCGCGATGGAGCAGCTCCTGCTCGACGAGGTCGGATCCGAGCTCGGGGGACGCCTTCGCGCGGGCCGCAGCCGGAACGACCAGATCGCGACCTTCGTGCGGATGTACCTCATCGACCACGGCGCGATCATCGCGCGCGAGGTGCTGCAACTCATCGACGCGCTCGTCTCGCAGGCCGAGGCGCACCCGGACGCGATCCTTCCGGGCCGCACGCACCTGCAGCACGCGCAGCCCGTGCTCCTCGCGCATCACCTGCAGGCGCACGCCTGGCCGCTCGTGCGCGACCTCGAGCGCCTGCGCGACTGGCGCGTGCGCGCGGGAGCCTCGCCGTACGGCGGCGGCGCGCTCGCCGGGTCGACCCTCGGCCTCGACCCGGCGCTCGTGGCGCGGGAGCTCGGCCTCGATCGCCCCGCGGAGAACTCGATGGACGCCACGGCGTCGCGCGACGTCGTGGCGGAGTTCGCCTTCATCGCCGCCCAGATCGGCATCGACCTGTCGCGCTTCGCCGAGGAAATCATCCTCTGGAACACGCGCGAGTTCGATTTCGTCACGCTCGACGACGGCTACTCGACCGGCTCGAGCATCATGCCGCAGAAGAAGAACCCGGACATCGCCGAGCTGGCCCGCGGCAAGGCGGGCCGCCTCATCGGCAACCTGTCGGGGCTGCTCGCGACGCTCAAGGCGCTCCCGCTGGCCTACAACCGCGACCTCCAGGAGGACAAGGAGCCGGTGTTCGACTCGGTCGACACACTCGAGCTCGTCCTCCCCGCCTTCACGGGCATGGTGCAGACGCTCGTGTTCCACACGGAGCGCATGGCCGCCCTCGCCCCCGAGGGCTTCTCGCTCGCGACCGACGTCGCGGAGTGGCTCGTGAAGCAGGGCGTGCCCTTCCGCGAGGCGCACGAGATCTCCGGCGCGCTGGTGCGGGCCTGCGAGGCGCGCGGCATCGGGCTCGAGGGCGCCGACGACGCGCTCCTGTCCGAGGTCTCCGCACACCTGACCCCGGGCGTGCGCGAGGTCCTCACGATCGAGGGTTCCGTGGCCTCGCGCTCTGGCGTCGGCGGCACCGCCCCTGAGCGCGTGGCGGAGCAGCGGGTGGAGCTCACCCACCGCGCCCGCACGGCGTTCCAGGCGCTTCTCGGCGAGTAGGATCGGCTCTCATGACATCACCCGCGGCCCGCGTTGCCGCCGAGGCGAACGATCCCACCTTCGACACCCTGTGGGATGAGCTTGTCTGGCGCGGCCTCGTGCACGTATCGACCGACGCCGATGCTCTGCGAGAGCTCCTCGACGGGGAGCCGATTGTCTATTACTGCGGCTTCGATCCGACGGCGCCCAGCCTGCACCTCGGCAACCTCGTGCAGCTGCTCACGATGCGCCGCCTCCAGCTCGCCGGCCACCGCCCGCTCGGGCTGGTGGGCGGATCCACGGGCCTTGTGGGCGACCCGCGCCCGACCGCCGAGCGCACGCTCAACACTCCCGAGACGGTCGCGGAGTGGGTGACCAAGCTGCGCGCTCAGATCGAGAAGCTCCTGAGCTTCGAGGGCGACAACGCCGCCCGTATGGTCAACAACCTCGACTGGACGGCGCCGATGTCGGCGATCGAGTTCCTGCGCGAGATCGGGAAGCACTTCCGCGTGGGCACGATGCTCAAGAAGGACGCCGTGAGCGCGCGTCTGAACTCGGATGCGGGCATCAGCTTCACCGAGTTCAGCTACCAGGTGCTGCAGGGGCTCGACTACCTCGAGCTCTTCCGGCAGTACAGGTGCGTGCTGCAGACCGGCGGATCCGACCAGTGGGGCAACCTCACGAGCGGCACGGATCTCATCCACCGGGTCGAGGGCGCGTCCGTGCACGCGTTCGGCACCCCGCTCATCACGAACAGCGACGGCACCAAGTTCGGTAAGAGCGAGGGCAACGCGATCTGGCTCGACGCCGAGATGTGCAGCCCCTACGCGATGTACCAGTTCTGGCTCAATACGGACGACCGGGACGTGATCGACCGGCTCAAGGTCTTCACGTTCCTCAGCCGCGAGGAGGTCGAGGAGTATGCGCGGCTCGTCGCGGACGAGCCCTTCCGCCGCGCCGCGCAGAAGCGCCTCGCGCTCGAGGTGACGACCACCGTCCACGGCCCGGACAAGACGGCGCAGGCCATCGCGGCCACCGAGGCCCTCTTCGGGCGGGGCGACCTCGCGTCCCTCGATGCGGGCACGCTCGCGGCCGCGCTGGGCGAGCTTCCGAACGCGACGCTCGCGACGGGGGCATCGATCATCGACGCGCTCGTCCAGACCGGGCTCGTCGCCTCCGTCTCCGAGGCGCGACGCGCGATCAAACAGGGCGGCGTCTCGCTCGATGGCGTGAAGGTGGATGCCGAGGACGCGCGGGTATCCGGCGCGCTGCCGGGGGGCGTCTCCGTGCTCCGGCGCGGCAAGAAGGCCCTCGCCGGCGTCTTCGTCGCGTAGCCCTTGGCGCCGCCATGCGGGACCCCGCGCCTCTCCTCGAGGTGCGGGGTCCCGCGTTTTTCCGGGGGAATCGACCCGGCACGGCCCGTGCGACACGCCCGGGTGTGGGGTGGAGTTGGCGTGGGGTTTACGTCCGCGTAATGTATTCACTTGTCGCCGCCAAGCGGTGAGGTTGAGCCGGAAGGTTCCTTCGCCCCAGGTCGTGTGACGAACATCACATTTCCTTTCAGTTCGGACTCAGGTTCGGGTGGGTAGGTTTGTGGCTTGTCTTCCTGGTCTGGTGTCGGATGTGGCGGGTTGTGGCTTTCGGGTTACGGCGTGTCGGATTTGACAGTGAGATTCGGACTGATAAGATAGAGAAGTTGCCCCGGAGGGCTCAGCTGGAAGGCTGAGGGCCGGGTGCGTCTGATCCTTGAGAACTCAACAGCGTGCACTTGTCAAATGCCAAATTATCCTCGGCACCTCTTTGTGGGGTGTTTGAGAATTCCTTTGGATCATTTGATGTCAGATGACATCACATTGGTCAGTTTCAAACTCGCTGGTCACACGTTTTCCCGTGTGGTTATGCATTTTTTCTTTTTGGAGAGTTTGATCCTGGCTCAGGATGAACGCTGGCGGCGTGCTTAACACATGCAAGTCGAACGATGAAGCTCCAGCTTGCTGGAGTGGATTAGTGGCGAACGGGTGAGTAACACGTGAGCAACCTGCCCCGAACTTTGGGATAACAGTTGGAAACAGCTGCTAATACCGGATATGCACCGCGAAGGCATCTTCTGCGGTGGGAAAGATTTTTCGGTTCGGGAGGGGCTCGCGGCCTATCAGCTTGTTGGTGAGGTAATGGCTCACCAAGGCGTCGACGGGTAGCCGGCCTGAGAGGGTGACCGGCCACACTGGGACTGAGACACGGCCCAGACTCCTACGGGAGGCAGCAGTGGGGAATATTGCACAATGGGCGCAAGCCTGATGCAGCAACGCCGCGTGAGGGATGACGGCCTTCGGGTTGTAAACCTCTTTTAGTAGGGAAGAAGCCTTCGGGTGACGGTACCTGCAGAAAAAGCGCCGGCTAACTACGTGCCAGCAGCCGCGGTAATACGTAGGGCGCAAGCGTTATCCGGAATTATTGGGCGTAAAGAGCTCGTAGGCGGTTTGTCGCGTCTGCTGTGAAAACTGGAGGCTCAACCTCCAGCCTGCAGTGGGTACGGGCAGACTAGAGTGCGGTAGGGGAGATTGGAATTCCTGGTGTAGCGGTGGAATGCGCAGATATCAGGAGGAACACCGATGGCGAAGGCAGATCTCTGGGCCGTAACTGACGCTGAGGAGCGAAAGAGTGGGGAGCAAACAGGCTTAGATACCCTGGTAGTCCACTCCGTAAACGTTGGGAACTAGTTGTGGGGGCCTTTCCACGGTCTCCGTGACGCAGCTAACGCATTAAGTTCCCCGCCTGGGGAGTACGGCCGCAAGGCTAAAACTCAAAGGAATTGACGGGGACCCGCACAAGCGGCGGAGCATGCGGATTAATTCGATGCAACGCGAAGAACCTTACCAAGGCTTGACATATACCGGAAAGGTCTGGAGACAGATCCCCCCTTGTGGTCGGTATACAGGTGGTGCATGGTTGTCGTCAGCTCGTGTCGTGAGATGTTGGGTTAAGTCCCGCAACGAGCGCAACCCTCGTTCTATGTTGCCAGCACGTAATGGTGGGAACTCATGGGATACTGCCGGGGTCAACTCGGAGGAAGGTGGGGATGACGTCAAATCATCATGCCCCTTATGTCTTGGGCTTCACGCATGCTACAATGGCCGGTACAATGGGCGGCGATACCGTAAGGTGGAGCGAATCCCAAAAAGCCGGTCCCAGTTCGGATTGAGGTCTGCAACTCGACCTCATGAAGTCGGAGTCGCTAGTAATCGCAGATCAGCAACGCTGCGGTGAATACGTTCCCGGGTCTTGTACACACCGCCCGTCAAGTCATGAAAGTCGGTAACACCTGAAGCCGGTGGCCTAACCCTTTTGGGAGGGAGCTGTCGAAGGTGGGATCGGTAATTAGGACTAAGTCGTAACAAGGTAGCCGTACCGGAAGGTGCGGCTGGATCACCTCCTTTCTAAGGAGCTTCGATGACAATCATTCTTTGGGGTGGTTGTTCAGAGAGCCCGTTCTCCGGCAAATGTTCGGAGCGGGTAGCTCATGGGTGGAACATTTGACAAGAGCCTGATTGGTGCTGTGGTTTGTGAGTACGTCGCTTCGGTGATGGGAAAGCGGATCGTGGGGCTGGTCGGGCTATGCACGTTGTTGGGTCCTGAAGGCTCAGCCGCCTTTTGGTGACTGGGTTTTCTGCCCTCATGCTGCATGCTCCTGTTGGGGTGTGTGGGTGGGGTGCACCCGTACTTTGAGAACTACACAGTGGACGCGAGCATCTTAAAGAAGCGAACATGAATAGATTTTTTCTGTTTGTGGCTCATGTGATTTCAAGTCTTTAAGAGCAAACGGTGGATGCCTTGGCATCTGGAGCCGAAGAAGGACGTAGCAATCTGCGATAAGCCTTGGGGAGCCGATAAGCGGGCTGTGATCCGAGGATTTCCGAATGGGGAAACCCCGCCAGACGCTTTTGTGTTCTGGTGACTCCCGCCTGAATGTATAGGGCGGGTTGAGGGAACGTGGGGAAGTGAAACATCTCAGTACCCACAGGAAGAGAAAACAACAGTGATTCCGTGAGTAGTGGCGAGCGAAAGCGGATGAGGCTAAACCGTGCGTGTGTGAGAGCCGGCAGGCGTTGCACGTGCGGGGTTGTGGGACATGCCTATCATGACTGCCGTTGTGGTGGCCGTACAGAAGCGTATAGACGAATCGGTTTGAAAGCCGGACCAGAGAGAGTGCCAGTCTCGTAGTCGACATGCGTGTTCTGCGGTGGTGTGTATCCCAAGTAGCACGGGGCCCGTGAAATCCCGTGTGAATCTGTCAGGACCACCTGATAAGCCTAAATACTCCCAGATGACCGATAGCGGACAAGTACCGTGAGGGAAAGGTGAAAAGTACCCCGGGAGGGGAGTGAAATAGTACCTGAAACCGTTTGCTTACAAACCGTCGGAGCCTCCTTGTTGGGGTGACGGCGTGCCTTTTGAAGAATGAGCCTGCGAGTTAGTGATACGTGGCGAGGTTAACCCGGGTGGGGTAGCCGTAGCGAAAGCGAGTCTGAATAGGGCGATTCAGTCGCGTGTCCTAGACCCGAAGCGAAGTGATCTATCCATGGCCAGGCTGAAGCGACGGTAAGACGTCGTGGAGGGCCGAACCCACTTAGGTTGAAAACTGAGGGGATGAGCTGTGGATAGGGGTGAAAGGCCAATCAAACTTCGTGATAGCTGGTTCTCTCCGAAATGCATTTAGGTGCAGCGTTGCGTGTTTCTTGCCGGAGGTAGAGCTACTGGATGGCCGATGGGCCCCAACAGGTTACTGACGTCAGCCAAACTCCGAATGCCGGTAAGTGAGAGCGCAGCAGTGAGACGGTGGGGGATAAGCTTCATCGTCGAGAGGGAAACAACCCAGACCACCATCTAAGGTCCCTAAGCGCGTGCTAAGTGGGAAAGGATGTGGAGTTGCTTAGACAACCAGGAGGTTGGCTTAGAAGCAGCCACCCTTGAAAGAGTGCGTAATAGCTCACTGGTCAAGTGATTCCGCGCCGACAATGTAGCGGGGCTCAAGCACGCCACCGAAGTTGTGGCATTGACACTATCGACAAGCCTTCGTGGTTCAGTCGTGTTGATGGGTAGGAGAGCGTCGTGTGCCGGGTGAAGCGGCGGAGTGATCCAGCCGTGGATGGCACACGAGTGAGAATGCAGGCATGAGTAGCGAATGACGTGTGAGAAACACGTCCTCCGGAAGACCAAGGGTTCCAGGGTCAAGCTAATCTTCCCTGGGTAAGTCGGGACCTAAGGCGAGGCCGACAGGCGTAGTCGATGGACAACGGGTTGATATTCCCGTACCGGCGAAGAACCGCCCAAGCTAATCCAGTGGTGCTAAGTGCCCGAATCCATCCATCGTCACCTTCGGGTGGCACCGGGTGGCCTAGCGCACGACCCCATGCTGGTGCGGTTAGCGTATTAACAGGTGTGACGCAGGAAGGTAGCCCAGCTGGCAGATGGTGTCCAGTGTAAGCGTGTAGGCCGAACCATAGGCAAATCCGTGGTTCATGTGGCTGAGACGTGATGCGTATCAAGTGGGTGATCCTATGCTGCCGAGAAAAGCATCGACGCGAGGTTCTAGCTGCCCGTACCCCAAACCGACTCAGGTGGTCAGGTAGAGAATACTAAGGAGATCGAGATAATCGTGGTTAAGGAACTCGGCAAAATGGCCCCGTAACTTCGGGAGAAGGGGCGCCCAGCACTTATAGAAACTTGCTTTCGAAAGGGTGTGTGGGCCGCAGAGACCAGTGGGGAACGACTGTTTATTAAAAACACAGGTCCGTGCGAAGTTGCAAGACGATGTATACGGACTGACGCCTGCCCGGTGCCGGAAGGTTAAGAGGAAGGGTTAACCCTCGGGTGAAGCTCTGAATTTAAGCCCCGGTAAACGGCGGTGGTAACTATAACCATCCTAAGGTAGCGAAATTCCTTGTCGGGTAAGTTCCGACCTGCACGAATGGCGTAACGATTCCCCAACTGTCTCAACCACGAACTCGGCGAAATTGCATTACGAGTAAAGATGCTCGTTACGCGCAGCAGGACGGAAAGACCCCGTGACCTTTACTACAGCTTGGTATTGGTGTTCTGTGTGGCTTGTGTAGGATAGGTGGGAGACTGTGAAGCGATCACGCTAGTGGTTGTGGAGTCGTTGTTGAAATACCACTCTGGTCACTCGGGATATCTAACTTCGGACCGTGATCCGGTTCAGGGACAGTGCCTGGTGGGTAGTTTAACTGGGGCGGTTGCCTCCCAAAGAGTAACGGAGGCGCCCAAAGGTTCCCTCAACCTGGTTGGCAATCAGGTGGCGAGTGTAAGTGCACAAGGGAGCTTGACTGTGAGACTGACAGGTCGAGCAGGGACGAAAGTCGGGACTAGTGATCCGGCAGTGGCTTGTGGAAGCGCTGTCGCTCAACGGATAAAAGGTACCTCGGGGATAACAGGCTGATCTTGCCCAAGAGTCCATATCGACGGCATGGTTTGGCACCTCGATGTCGGCTCGTCGCATCCTGGGGCTGGAGTAGGTCCCAAGGGTTGGGCTGTTCGCCCATTAAAGCGGTACGCGAGCTGGGTTTAGAACGTCGTGAGACAGTTCGGTCCCTATCCGCTGCGCGCGTAGGAAGTTTGAGAGGATCTGACCCTAGTACGAGAGGACCGGGTTGGACGAACCTCTGGTGTGCCAGTTGTTCCGCCAGGAGCATCGCTGGTTGGCTACGTTCGGGATGGATAACCGCTGAAAGCATCTAAGCGGGAAGCCGGCCTCAAGATGAGACTTCCATCACCTTCGGGTGGAGAGGCTCCCAGCAGACTACTGGGTTGATAGGCCAGATGTGGAAGCGCAGTAATGCGTGTAGCTGACTGGTACTAATAAGCCGATGACTTGATAACACTTCGTCTTCTTGATGTTGTTCGCGTCCACTTTGTGGTTCTCAGGGTACGGTTGTGCTTTTGAGGGCTGGTGATAAGTAAACAGTGTTGTGCTGTTGAAACACAGGTTTACCCGCGCCTTTGGGGTGTGTGGTTGGTAGGTGTTTCGGTGGTTATAGCGAGAGGGAAACGCCCGGTCTCATTCCGAACCCGGAAGCTAAGCCTCTCAGCGCCGATGGTACTGCACCGGGGACGGTGTGGGAGAGTAGGTCGCCGCCGGACTTCACTTGGTCGAAAGGGCCGCCCAACGCTGGGCGGCCCTTTCGTGCGTTATGACCCCGGTTTATGCTCGGGGCGAGGAAATAGAGAACAGATACGTCTGTGCGGGACATTCGCATGGGCTGAACAGGGGAGTGGACATGGCCACCGACGACAACACCGATAGCGGCTCCGGCCGCGCCGGCGGCGACGCTGGTCGTGGGCGCCCTCCCCGCTCCGGAGACTCCTCACGCGACCGCGGCGATCGCCGTGAGGGCGGGCAGCGCTCCGGCGGTGACCGCCGCGACGGCGGCTATCGCGGGCGCGAAGATCGTCGCGATGGTGGTTACCGCGGGCGCGATGATCGCCGCGATGGTGGTCCGCGTTCGACGGGGGATCGTCGCGACGGTGGGTACCGCGGGCGCTCTGACCGTCGCGACGGTGGGCCACGTTCGTCGGGCGACCGCCGCGAGGGCGGGTACCGTGGACGCGACGACCGGAGCGCCGGGGGCTACCGTGGACGCGATGACCGTCGCGACGGTGGGCCACGTTCGACGGGCGACCGCCGCGAGGGTGGCTACCGTGCCGGCGGCGACCGTCGCGAGGGTGGCTACCGCGGGCGGGACGATCGCCGCGACGGTGGTCCGCGCTCGACGGGTGACCGCCGCGAGGGCGGCTACCGCGGACGCGACGATCGTCGTGACGGTGGATACCGTCCGGGGGCTGACCGCCGCGACGGTGGGCCGCGTGTAACGGGTGACCGCCGCGAAGGCGGTTACCGCGGGCGTGACGATCATCGTGATGATCGACCGCGCCCGACGGGTGACCGTCGCGAGGGCGGCTACCGCGGGCGCGACGATCGTCGCGACGGCGGCTACCGTGCTGGCGGCGACCGTCGCGAGGGTGGCTATCGCGGACGCGACGACCGCCGCGACGGCGGATACCGCGGACGCGACGACCGGAGCGCCGGTGGTCACCGCGGACGCGATGACCGTCGTGAGGGCGGCTACCGCGGGCGCGACGACCGTCGGGACGGCGGGTTCCGCGAGGAGCGGGAGAACTCGCGTCCGCCGCAGCAGGACCGGATTCCGGATCCGCCGCTGCCGGACGACATCACGCCGAAGGACCTCGCGCCGTCGGCCCGCAACGAGCTGAAGACACTGAGCGCGGAGAACGCCGAGCGCGTGGCGCGCCACATGGCGATGGCCGCTCGCGCGATCGATGACGACCCGCACCTCGCGCATGAGCACGCGCAGGCGGCGATGCGCCACGCTGGCCGGGTCGCCGTGGCGCGCGAGACGCTCGCCGTGACCGCCTACGCGACGGGAGACTTCGCGCTCGCCCTGCGCGAGCTGCGCACGGTGCGCCGCATCACGGGTCGCAACGACCACGTGGCGATGATCGTCGACAGCGAGCGGGGCGTCGGACGCGCCGACAAGGCGCTGGAGGAGGGGCGCGCAGCGGACCGCGCGTCGCTCGAGGTCTCGCAGCGCGTGGAACTGGCGATCGCGATGTCGGGTGCGCGGCTGGACCTGGGCCAGACGGAGCTCGCGCTCCACGAGCTGGACATCCCGGAGGACGACCCGAACCGTGCGTTCGAGTGGAGCGCCGGGCTCTTCGCCGCGCGGGCCGCCGTGCTCGAGGACCTCGGGCGTACGGACGAGGCCGAGGAGTGGGCGCGCCGCGCCTCGATCGCGGAGGACGCGATCCTGTCGAAGCTCGCGGAGGACGACACGGTCGAGATCCACGAGATCGAATTCGACGCGCCGGCCTCCGTCGATGACGACGGCGCGTACGAGCCCGCGGACACTGCGACCGAGGCGGGGCTGGCCGTTGCGGATGGCGAGTCGGTCGACGCGGAGCAGCGCGGCAGCGCGCCCCCTGATTCGGATGCCGTTGCTGCGGATGTCGATGCGGACGAACTGCCCGCCGAGAGCGGCACCGAGCTCGGTGCGGCGGGGGCCGCTGAACCCGTCGACGTGGCGGAGGAATCCGCCGCGCCCGAGGCCGCGGGGCCGTCCACGGACGCCCCGGAGCCGGAGGCGCAGGACGTCGAGGTCCCCGAGGACGCGCCCGCGGTCGACGACATGTCGATCGAGGACGAGGTTGCGGAGATCCTGGCGGACGCGGGCATTGTGGACGACGACGACGCTGCTGCGGACGTCGTTGCCGCTGACGTCGATTCGTCGGATGGTGACGCGTCGGAGGCCGATGGTTCGGGCGACGACGGTTCGGAGGTCGACACATCGCAGCACGATGGTTCGGACGACACCGATCCGGAGGATGCCGATTCTGCGGGCGACGACGCGGCAGGCGATGACGTTGCGGACGCCGCCGCGCCGGAGGCAGGCAACACGACCGATCAGGGCAACGCCTCGGACGAGGAGGACCGCCCCGATGGCGCTCTTTTCTAAGCGCGCGACGCGCACGCCCCTCGACGGGGTGGACGTGCTGCTCGCCGACCTGGACGGCGTCGTGTACGCCGGCCCCGGCGCCATCCCGCACGCGGTCGAGAGCCTGAACCGGGCGGCCGCCGACGGGATCCGCCTCGGGTACATCACGAATAACGCCTCGCGCACCGATGCGTCGGTCGCGCGGCACCTGGCCGACTTCGGCCTCGGCACCGCGCCAGAGGACGTCGTTACGAGCCCGCAGGCGGCCGTGACGCTGCTCGCGGAGCGCGTGGATCCGGGCGCGACGATCCTCGTCGTCGGCGGCGAGGGCCTCGTCGTCGAGCTCGAAAAGGCGGGGTACGTCGTCACGCGGAGTGCGGACGACGCGCCCGCCGCCGTCGTGCAGGGGTTCAACCCCGACGTCGCCTGGACCGACCTGGCGGAGGCGGCGTTCGCGCTGGCGCTCCCCGAGGAGGACGGGGGGATCCCCTGGATCGCCACGAACACCGACTGGACGATTCCGCGCGAACGCGGGATCGCACCGGGCAACGGCACGCTCGTGTCGGCCGTGCACACCGCCGTCGGCCGGCTCGCGACCGTCGCGGGCAAGCCGCAGGCGCCGATCTTCCACGCCGCGACGGCGCGCTTCGGCGCCGCCCAGCCGCTCTTCCTCGGCGACCGCCTGGACACCGACATCCAGGGCGCCCAGGCCGCCGGCATGGACTCGGCCCTCGTGCTGACGGGCATCGATCGCCCCAAGCACGTCCTCGCCGCGCCCGAGCACGCGCGCCCGACCTACATCGTCGGGGATCTGCGCGAGCTGTTCGAGCCGTACCCCGAGGTGGTGCGCAAGCGCGAGATCACCCAGGTGGGCGACGCGCGCGTGCGCATCGACGGGCCGCGGGTGGAGATCGTCTCGGAGGGCTCGCGGGACATCGACCTCGTGCGCGCGGGCGCCCACGCGATCTGGGCGACGGGCCGACAGATCTTCGGCTTCGACGTGCCAGAGCGCCTGTACCGCGACACGTTCCACCGCCCGTAGGGGCCCGGGACGTATCGTGGGGGGATGACCGACGACAGCCTCGACGAGAACCTGCTCGGGCGCCTGCGGGTGATCGAGAGCCAGCCGCTCTCCGAGCGCGCCGAGGCATACCGGTCGCTGCACGACGAGCTCAGCCGCGCGCTCGAGAAGTCGCCCGGCGCGTGAGCGCGCGGCTCGACGCGGCGCTCGCCGCGCGGGGGCTCGCCCGGTCGCGCACGCACGCCGCCCGCCTCATCGCCGAGGGGCGCGTTGTCGTCGACGGCGCGGCGGCCACCAAGGCCTCGGCGCGCGTGGATGACGCCGCGCAGATCGCGGTCGACGCCGATCGCTACGTCTCGCGCGCGGCGCACAAGCTCGTCGCCGCGCTCGACGCGTTCGCGGTCGACGTCGCCGGGCGCGCGGCGCTCGACATGGGCGCGTCGACGGGCGGCTTCACGCAGGTGCTCCGCGAACGGGGCGCGGATCCGGTGCTCGCGGTCGACGTGGGGCACGGACAGATCGCGCCCGCGGTCGCCGCGGATCCGGGCGTGCGCGTCGTCGAGGGCTTCAACGTGCGCCACATGACCCGCGAGACGCTCGCCGCCGCGAGCGGCGTCGCGGGCGCCCCGAGCGTCGTGACGGGCGATCTGTCCTTCATCTCCCTGGCCCACGTCCTGCCAGCCGTCGCCGTGGTTGCCGACCCGGCGGCGGATATCGTGCTGCTCGTCAAACCGCAGTTCGAGGTCGGACGCACCCGCGTCTCGGGCGGCATCGTGGCGGATCCGCGGCTGCGCGCCGACGCCATCCGCGGCGTCCTCCGGGCGGCGGACGCCGTCGGCCTGCGCGCGCGCGGGATGACGCGGAGCCCGCTCGTGGGCACCCACGGCAACGCGGAGTTCCTTGTGCACTTCGCGCGCCGCGGGGGAGCGGATCCGACACAATGGGAGGACGACCTCGCCCGCCTCGCGGCGACGCCCGACGCACCCGAATCGACTGGGGGACGATGAACGCGCGCAACATCCTGATCGTGGCCCACGCCCACCGGGAGGACACGGTTCAGGCCGCCGCGCGCATCGTGTCGATCATCCGGGGTCAGGGCGCGCGCCCCGTCTTCGCCGCCGAGGACCGCGCGGCGCTCGCGGGGATCGCGCCGGGGTTCGCCGACGTCGCGGTGCTCGGTGACGACGTCTCGCCGGACGACGTCGCGGTCGCGATCTCGCTCGGCGGCGACGGCACGATCCTGCGCGCCGCCGAGCTCGTGCGCGGGGGCACCGCGCCGATCCTCGGCATCAACATGGGCCACGTCGGCTTCCTCGCGGAGATCGAGCGCGACGACATGGACGACGCCGTGCACCGCGTCCTCGCGGGCGATTTCGACGTGGAGGAGCGCCTCGCGCTCAGCGTGAAGGTGCGCGACAAGTCGGGCGAGATCGCCTACGAGACGTGGGCGCTGAACGAGGCGTCGATCGAGAAGGACGCGCGCGAGCGCATGATCGAACTCGTCATCGAGATCGACGGCCGGCCGCTGTCGACGTTCGGGGCGGACGGGTGCGTCGTCGCCACGCCGACCGGATCCACCGCCTACAGCTTCTCGGCGGGCGGCCCGGTGATCTGGCCGACCGTCGAGGCGATCGCGGTCGTGCCGCTGTCGGCGCACGCGCTGTTCGCGCGCCCCCTCGTCGTGGGCCCGGACCACGCGGTCGCGGTCGAGGTGCAGGCCGGCGGCCTCGCCTCGGGCGTCCTGTGGTGCGACGGCCGGCGCTCCCACCCGCTGCCGGTGGGCGCGCGCGTGTCGATCCGGCGCTCCGAGGATCCCGTGCGGCTCGCCAGGCTGCACCACGCGGCCTTCACCGATCGCCTCGTGCGCAAGTTCCAGCTCCCCGTACATGGCTGGCGCGGCCCCACCGGCACGATGATGACGGAGGCCGTCAGCATCATCCCGCCCGTCACGACCGCCGACCGCGAGGGGGCCCCGCAATGATCGAACAGGTGCGCCTGAAGGACCTGGGCGTGATCGCCGACGCGACGCTGCCGATGGGTCCCGGATTCACGGCCGTCACGGGCGAGACCGGCGCGGGAAAGACGATGGTGGTCACGGGCCTGGGGCTCCTTATGGGGCAGCGCGCCGACAGCGGCACCGTGCGCTCGGGCGCCGCGCAGGCGGTCGTCGAGGGCATCTGGAACGTCGAGGCGGACGGACCGGCGGCCGGCCGCGTCCACGAGGCGGGCGGCGATCTCGAGCCGGTCGGCGACGGGCGCAGCGAGCTGTACCTGTCGCGCACGATCCAGGCCGAGGGCCGCAGCCGCGCGGCCGTCGGTGGCCGCGCCGCACCGGCCGGCGTCCTCGTCGACCTCGCCGCGCAGCTCGTCGCGGTCCACGGGCAGTCCGACCAGCTGCGCCTGACGTCGAAGGCCGCGCAGCGCGACGCGCTCGATCGCTTCGGGGGCGACGCGGTCGGCGGCGCGCTCGCCGCGTATCGCGAGGCGCACGCCGCGTGGGGCGCGATCCAGCGCGAGCTCTCCCGCCTCGTCGACGAACGCGACCAGCGCCGGGGCGAGGCCGAGCGCCTGCGCGAGGAGCTCGCGGAGATCGAGGCCGTCGCGCCCGAGCCGGGCGAGGACCAGCGGGTGGCCGCGCGGGCCGAGCGCCTCGCGAACGCCGAGGAGCTCCGGGAGGCGGCGCTCGCGGCCCGCGAGGCCCTCTCGAGCGAGGAGGGCGCGCCCGACGTCGGGGCGCTGCTCGCGGACGCGACCCGGGCGCTCGAGCGCGCGGGCGACCCGGCCCTCGCGCGGGTGCGCGAGCAGCTCGCGGACCTCATCTATCGCGCCAGCGACGCGGCCGTCGAGCTGTCGAGCTATCTCGCCGACCTCGACGAGGAGGGCCCCCAGGAGCTGGCGGCCGTCGAGGAGCGCCGCGCCGCGCTCGCCGCCCTCGCGCGGCGCCACGGATCCCTCGACGAGGCCATCGCGCTCCAGGACACGGGATCCGCGCGCCTCGCGGAGCTCGACGACGACGGCGAGCGCGTCGAGCGCCTCCGACAGGACGGCGACGCGGCGCGCGAGGCGCTCGACCGGGCCGCGGGCGCCCTGACCGCGGCCCGGCGCGCGGCGGCGGAGGCGCTCGGCGAGGCGGCGACCGCCGAGCTGCACGCGCTCGCGATGCCCGACGCGCGGCTCGTCGTCGACGTCTCGCCCGGCTCGGAGTCGGCGCACGGGCACGACGAGATCGCCTTTCTGCTCGCGCCCCACCCCGGGGCGGATCCCCGGCCCGTCGCGAAGGGCGCCTCGGGCGGCGAGCTGAGCCGCGTCATGCTCGCGATCGAGGTCGTCGTCGCGCAGACGGATCCCGTGCCGACGTTCATCTTCGACGAGGTCGACGCGGGCATCGGCGGCGCGGCCGCGATCGAGGTGGGGCGGCGCCTCGCGCGCCTCGCCGAGTCGTCGCAGGTCATCGCCGTGACGCACCTCGCGCAGGTCGCGGCGTTCGCGACCAACCACCTCAACGTCGTGAAGTCGAGCGACGGATCCATCACCGCCTCGAGCGTGACGCGCCTCGAGGGCGACGCGCGCGAGGCCGAGATGGCGCGGCTGCTGTCCGGGATGGCCGACAGCGACGCGGCGCTCACCCACGCCCGCGAGCTGCTGTCGCTCGCCGCCCGCCCGTGAGTATGCTCGTGCTCAGTCCATTCCCAGCGCCGCGAGGCGGCGCGCCCACGCGGAAACCGACAAACGGCGTTAGGATTGAAGCCCGTGATGCAGACTTCTGACGCGGCGACGAGCGACACCACCAAGCACATCTTCGTGACGGGCGGTGTCGTTTCCTCTTTGGGTAAGGGGCTCACGGCGGCCAGCCTGGGCAACCTCCTCACGGCCCGCGGCCTGCACGTGGTCATGCAGAAGCTGGATCCGTATCTGAACGTGGATCCCGGCACCATGAACCCGTTCCAGCACGGCGAGGTGTTCGTCACGGACGACGGCGCCGAGACCGACCTCGACATCGGGCACTACGAGCGCTTCCTCGACATCAACCTCTCGCAGGCGGCGAACGTTACCACGGGGCAGATCTACTCGAAGGTGATCGAGCGCGAGCGCCGCGGCGAGTACCTCGGCGACACCGTGCAGGTCATCCCGCACATCACCGACGAGATCAAGCGCCGCATGCGCCTGCAGGCGGAGGACGACCCGAAGCCCGACGTCATCATCACCGAGGTGGGCGGCACCGTCGGCGACATCGAGTCGCAGCCGTTCCTCGAATCGGCCCGCCAGATCCGCCACGAGCTCGGCCGTGACAACGTGTTCTTCGTGCACGTCTCGCTCGTGCCGTTCATGGGCGCCTCGGGCGAGCAGAAGACGAAGCCGACGCAGCACTCGGTGGCGGCTCTGCGCCAGGTCGGCATCCAGCCCGATGCGCTCGTCCTGCGCAGCGACCGGCCCGTGACCGAGCAGAACATGAACAAGATCGCGCTCATGTGCGACGTCGAGTCCGACGCCGTCGTGAACACGGTCGACCTGCCGAGCATCTACGACATCCCGTCGACGCTCAACCGCCAGGGGCTCGACGCCGTCATCGTCCGCAAGCTCGGCCTCGACAAGGCCGGGGAGGTCGACTGGTCGCGCTGGCAGCGCGTGCTCGACGCCGTGCATCACCCGAAGCATGAGGTCACGATCGGCCTCGTCGGCAAGTACATCGACCTACCCGACGCGTACCTGTCGGTGACCGAGGCCATCAAGGCGGGCGGCTTCGCGCAGGACACGAAGGTCAACATCCGCTGGATCCCCTCGGACCTGTGCGAGACCGAGGAGGGCGCCACCGAGCAGCTCGGATCCCTCGACGGGATCTGCGTGCCCGGCGGATTCGGGATCCGCGGGATCGAGGGCAAGCTCGGCGCGCTGAAGTTCGCGCGCGAGCAGGGGATCCCCACGCTCGGCCTGTGCCTCGGTCTCCAGTGCATGGTCATCGAGTTCGCGCGGAACGTCGCCGGCATCGAGGGCGCGTCCTCCAGCGAGTTCGACCCCGAGACGGCGACGCCCGTGATCGCGACGATGGCGGAGCAGGTCGAGATCCTTGACGGCGGCGACCTCGGCGGCACGATGCGCCTCGGCCTGTACCCCGCGACCCTCGCGCAGGGCTCGATCGCCGCGGAGGTGTACGCGTCGACGCAGGTGACGGAGCGCCACCGCCACCGCTACGAGGTCAACAACGCCTACCGCGAGCAGATCGGCGCGGCCGGGCTGTCGTTCTCGGGCATCAACACCGAGCTCGACCTCGTCGAATTCGTCGAGCTCCCGCGCGAGAAGCACCCCTACTACATCGCCACGCAGGCACACCCCGAGCTGCGGTCGCGCCCGACCGAGGCGCACCCGCTCTTCCGCGGCCTCATCGGCGCGGCGCTCGAGCGCAGCCGCTCGAGCGAGCTGTTCGAGGTCGAGGAGTGACGAACGCCCTGCGCGACGAGGAGCGCGCCGCCTCGGTCGTCGCCTCCGAGGTCGTCTTCGACGGCCACGTGTGGGACGTGCGGGAGGACCGCTTCCGCTACGGCGAGGGCGAGCTCGTCCGGCACTACGTCGACCACACGGGGGCCGTCGCCGTCGTCGCGGTCGACGCGGCCGGACGAGTCCTCCTGATCCAGCAGTATCGGCACCCCATCCGCACGCGCGACTGGGAGATCCCGGCCGGCCTGCTAGACATCCCGGGGGAGGATCCGCGCGACGCGGCCGAGCGCGAGCTGGCCGAGGAGGCCGACCTCGTGGCGGACACATGGGAGGACCTCGGATCGTTCGCGATGTCGCCCGGCGGGTCGACCGAGTTCATCCGGATCTTCCTCGCGACGGGGGTGGGGCCCGCGCCCGAGTCCTTCGCGCGCGACGCGGAGGAGGCCGACATTCGCGCCGAGTGGGTCCCGCTCGGCGACGCGGTCCGCGCGATCGAGGAGGGTCGCATGAAGAACGCGGCCATGACGATCGGCGTCCTGCTCGCGGCCCGGCGGCTCGGCGCCTGAGACAGGCCCCCGTGGGCATCGAGCGCGCGGTCGACGCGTACCTCCGCCACATCTCGATCGAGCGCGGGCTGAGCGACCACACCGTCGCCGCCTACCGCCGCGACCTCGGGGCGTACGCCGCGTGGCTCGCGGAGCGGGGCATCGATGACGTCGACGCGGTGACGCCCGCGCGGGTGTCGGAGTTCGCCGAGGAGCGCGCCGTGGCGGTCCCGGCCCCCGCGGCGTCCTCGCTCGCGCGCCTGCAGTCGTCGGTGCGCGGACTGCACCGCTTCCTCGTGCGCGAGGGGCTCGCCCAGGCGGATCCGACGGCGCGGCTCGCGCCGCCCCGTCAACCGCAGCGCCTCCCGAAGGCGCTCACGATCGACGAGGTCGAGCGCCTTCTTCAGGCGCCGAGCGGGGAGGACCCGATCGGGATCCGCGACCGCGCGCTCCTGGAACTGTTGTACGCCACGGGGGCGCGGGTGAGCGAGGCGATCTCGCTCGACGTCGACGATCTCGCCGCGGGCGACGTCCTCCGGCTGCGCGGCAAGGGCGACAAGGAGCGGATCGTGCCCGTCGGGTCGTTCGCCCGCGACGCCGTGGACGCCTACCTCACGCGGGTGAGACCGGCGCTCGCCGCGCGGGGATCCGCGACGCCGCGCCTGTTCCTCGGCGCGCGCGGGGCGCCGCTGTCGCGGCAGAGCGCGTGGCTCGTGATCCAGAAGGCCGCGGGCGCGGCGCACCTCGCGGCCCACGTCTCGCCGCACACGCTGCGGCACTCGTTCGCCACGCACCTGCTCCAGGGCGGCGCCGACGTCCGCGTGGTGCAGGAGCTCCTGGGGCACGCGTCGGTAGCGACGACCCAGATCTACACGCACCTGACCGCCGACGTGCTGCGCGACATGTACCAGCAGGCCCATCCCCGCGCCGTCTGAGGCCCCTTCCGCGCGAGACGCGGCGCCATTACCCTGGGGCGCACACGCCGCACGAGGGGGACGAGATGGCCGGCTCCGATCTCGCCGTCGAGGCGCGGGGGCTCGTGAAGACCTTCGGCCCGACGCGCGCCGTCGACGGGATCGATCTCGCGATCCCGCGGGGCGGCATCTACGGCGTCCTCGGCCCGAACGGCGCCGGAAAGACGACCGCGCTGCGCATGCTCGCCACGCTCCTGCGGCCCGACGCGGGCGAGGCTCGCGTGCTGGGGCACGACGTGTTCACCGAGCCGAAGCGGATCCGCGAATCGGTCGCGCTGACGGGACAGTTCGCCTCGCTCGACGAGGACCTGACGGGCATCGAGAATCTCGTGCTCCTTGGCCGGCTCTACGGGTTCCGCGCGGCGGCTGCGCGCCGCCGCGGCATGGACCTCCTTGAGGCGTTCGGCCTGACGGAGGCCGCGGGCCGGCAGGTGAAGAAGTTCTCGGGCGGCATGCGCCGGCGTCTCGACATCGCCGGATCCCTCATCGTCACCCCGCGGTTGATGTTCCTCGACGAGCCCACGACCGGCATCGACCCGCGCAGCCGCAATCAGGTGTGGGACATCATCCGCGCGCTCGTCGACGGTGGCACCACGATCCTCCTCACGACGCAGTACCTGGAGGAGGCCGACCAGCTCGCCGGGCGCCTCGCGGTCATCGACCACGGGCGCGTGATCGCCGAGGGCACGCCCGGCCAGCTCAAGGCGCAGGTCGGGGCGGGCGCGCTGGCGGTGCGGCTCATCGACCCCGAGGACCGGGCCGCCGCCGCCATGGCCCTCGAGGCCGCGCTCGGGACCGCGGTCACGCGGGAGGCGGATCCGGCGGCGCTGTCCGCGACGCTCCCGGACACGCGGCGCGCGGGGACCGCGCTCGCCGCGCTCGAGTCCTCGGGCGTCGAGATCGAGACGTTCTCGCTGGGGCAGCCGAGCCTGGACGAGGTCTTCCTCGCCCTCACGGGGAAGCCGGCCGAGGATGCCGCGCCCGAGGGCGCCGCCGCCGAGGAGGGGTCGTGATGAGTATCGACCAGGCCGAGCACACCGCGCGCGTGCGCACCGTTCTCCTGCCGGAGCAGGACAGGCCCCGCCCCGCCGGCCCCGTGAGCTCCTCGATCACCTACGGGTGGCGCGCCCTGCTGAAGATCAAGCACATCCCCGAGCAGCTGTTCGACGTGACGGTCTTTCCCATCATGATGACGGTCATGTTCTCGACGATCTTCGGCGGCGCGCTCGCCGGGGGCGTCGGGAACTACGTCCAATGGCTCATCCCCGGCGTCTTCGTGCAGACCCTCGTGATGATCACGATGTACACGGGCCTCACCCTCAACCGCGACATCTCCAAGGGGGTCTTCGACCGGTTCCGGTCCCTGCCCGTGTGGCGCCCGTCGCAGCTCGTCGGCGCGCTCCTCGGCGACCAGGTGCGCTACACGATCGCGGGCGTGATCATCCTCGCGGTCGGCTTCCTCATGGGCTTCCGGCCCGAGGGCGGGTTCTGGGGGATGGCCGCGGCGTTCGCGCTCCTGCTGGTGTTCAGCTTCTGCCTGTCCTGGGTGTGGACGATGGTGGCGCTCATCATGCGCACCGAGCAGGCCGCCATGGGCGTGTCGATGTTCATCCTCATGCCGCTCACCTTCGTGTCCAACATCTTCGTGGATCCGTCGACCATGCCCCGGTGGCTGCAGGGGTTCGTCGAGATCAACCCCGTGAGCGTCGTCGTGGGCGCGAGTCGCGACCTGATGGGCGGCTCCTTCGACGCCGCGCAGATCGGCATCGTGCTCGCGTACTGCGCCGTGCTGGTCGCGGTCTTCGGCCCCGTCTCGATGCGCCTGTACAACCGGAAGAGCTGACCCGCCGCGATCCTGCCCGGCCACGAGGTAACGATGCGGATACACTCGTCTGAGCGTGTCAGGAGGTTCATCGGTGGCCCACACCCCACATCAGCCGTCGAAGAGCGACGAGGTCATTCTCGGCCCCACGGGGCGCCCGTACCAGGGCTTCTCGACCCCTGCGAAGCTCGACTCGCACGGCCCGGCCCGCATCATCGCCCTGTGCAACCAGAAGGGCGGGGTCGGGAAGACGACGACGAGCATCAACCTCGCGGCGTCGCTGGCCGAGTACGGCCGCAAGGTGCTCGCGGTTGATTTCGACCCGCAGGGCGCTCTCTCGGCGGGCCTCGGCATCGCGACGCACGACGTGCCGACGATCTACGACCTCATGCTCGACACGAAGCGCGATGCGCACGAGGCGATCGTGGAGACCAACGTGCCGGGCCTCGACGTGATCCCCGCGAACATCGACCTGTCGGCCGCCGAGGTCCACCTCGTCAACGAGGTCGCCCGCGAGATGATCCTCGCCCGCGTGCTGCGCAGCGTCGCGAAAGAATACGACGTCATCCTCATCGACTGCCAGCCCTCGCTCGGCCTGCTGACGGTGAACGCCCTCACGGCCGCGCACGGCGTGCTCGTGCCGCTCGAGTGCGAGTTCTTCGCGCTGCGCGGCGTCGCGCTCCTCATCGAGACGATCGAGAAGGTCCAGGACCGCCTGAACCCCTCGCTGGAACTCGACGGCCTCCTCGCGACCATGTACGACGCGCGCACGCTGCACTCGCGCGAGGTGCTGGAGCGGATCGTCGAGACGTTCGGCGACAAGGTGTTCGAGACGGTCATCGGGCGCACCGTGAAGTTCCCCGACGCGTCGGTCTCGGGCGTCCCGATCATCGAGTACGCGCCGCAGCACCCGGCCGCGCAGGCCTACCTCCGCCTCGCGCGGGAGCTCGTCGCCCGCGGCGCCGTCGCCTGAGTCCATGAGCCTCGGCGAGCCCGGATCCGGTTCGTCGGCGCCGGAGGACGGGCGCGGCTTTCGCGTCTCCCTGGCGAACTTCGACGGGCCGTTCGACCTGCTGTTGAGCCTCATCACGAAGCGCGAGCTGGACATCACGGAGGTCGCGCTCTCGGCCGTGACCGACGAGTTCATCGCCTACCTGTCGGCGCTCGGCCCGGACGAGAACCTCGACCAGGCCAGCGAGTTCCTCGTCGTGGCCGCCACGCTGCTCGACATGAAGGTCGCGGGGCTGCTCCCGCAGGGGGAGCTCGTCGACGCCGAGGCGGTCGCGCTCCTCGAGGCCCGCGACCTGCTGTTCGCGCGCCTGTTGCAGTACCGCGCGTTCAAGGAGGTCTCCGCGTGGTTCGCGGAGAACATCGCGCGCGAGGAGACGCGCCACACGCGCGAGGTGCCGCTGGATCCGACGTACCGCGAGCGGACCCCCGAGCTCGTCTGGACGCTCTCGCCCGAGGACTTCGCGGCGGTCGCGACCCTCGCCTTCGCGCCGCGCGAGATCCCGGCCGTCGGGCTCGACCACCTGCACGCGCCGCAGGTGTCGATCCGCGAGCAGGCGGCGATCGTCGTCGCCGCGCTGCGCGGGCGCGCGTCCCTGACCTTCCGCGAGCTGATCGCGGGGGAGGGCGAGCCCGGCGTGATCGTGGCGCGCTTCATCGCCATCCTCGAGCTCTACCGGCACGCGGCCGTGTCGTTCGAGCAGCTCGAGCCGCTCGGCGAGCTCACCCTGCGGTGGGTCGCCGAGGCGTGGAACGACGAGAACCTCGCGAGCCTGGGAGCCGAGTATGACCGCTGACGACCGCCCTCTCCTGCAGCGCCTCGAGGCGCTCCTCATCGTCGCCGACGAGCCCATGAGCGTCGTCTCGCTCGCGACCGCCGTGAGCGCGCCGGTGGCCGCCGTGCGCCGGGCGCTCGCGCGGATCCGCGAGGAGTACGCGGGCGAGCACGGCCTGCCGCCGCGGGGCTTCGAGCTGCGCGAGGTCGCGGGCGGGTGGCGCGTGTACGTCCGGCCCGATCTCGACGCCGTCGTGACCGACTTCGTGGGCAGCCAGGCGCCCGCGCGCCTGTCGCAGGCGGCGCTCGAGACCCTCGCGGTCATCGCCTACAAGCAGCCCGTGACGCGCTCGCAGGTCGCCCAGATCCGCGCCGTGAACGTCGATTCCGTCGTGCGCACGCTCCTCGGCCGCGGCCTGATCACGGAGATCAGCGCGGATCCGGAGACGGGCGCCATGCACTACGGCACGACCGACCTGCTGCTGCAGAAGCTCGGGATCAATTCGATCGACGAGCTCCCGCCGATCTCGCCCCTGCTCGACGACGGCGCGAACGGCTTCGACGACATCGTGGGCGCGTGAATCGCGGCCCGCTTTCTGCGGGCGGTCAGGCGGATCCGCCATGATGGAGTGTTGACCTCGCGCGTGCGGGGGAGGGACGGATCCGTGAGGAGAACGAGATGAGCGATTCCGCCGAGGGCGTGCGCCTGCAGAAGGTGCTCGCGAACGCCGGCGTCGCGTCGCGTCGCGTCTCGGAGCAGCTCATCGTCGAGGGTCGCGTGCGCGTGAACGGCGAGGTCGTCTCCGAGCTCGGCTCGCGCATCGATCCCGCCACCGACCTCGTCGACGTCGATGGGCAGGCGGTCCAGCTCGACACCTCGAAGCGCTACGTCCTCCTCAACAAGCCCACGGGCGTCGTCAGCACGATGCGCGATGACCGCGGCCGGCGCGACCTGACCGAGTTCGTGCGCGACTTCGACGAGCGGCTCTATAACGTCGGCCGCCTCGACGCCGAGACCTCCGGGCTCCTCGTGCTCACGAACGACGGCGAGCTCGCGAATGTCCTCGCCCACCCGCGCTACGGCGTGACGAAGGTCTACATCGCGCGCGTGACGGGCGAGGTCCAGCCGAAGACCCTCGCGACGCTCACGCGCGGGATCGAGCTGGAGGACGGGCCGATCCGGGCCGACAAGGCGCGGATCCTCGACACCTCCCGCGGCTCGAGCCTCGTCGAGCTGACGCTGCACTCGGGGCGCAACCGCATCGTGCGGCGCATGATGGCGGCCGTCGGGCACCCCGTCACGGAGCTCGTGCGGCGCCAGTTCGGGCCGCTGCACCTCGGGACGCTGCAGGCGGGCCGCGTGCGCGAACTCGATAAGGTGGAGCGCGGCGCCCTGCTGACCCTGTCGCGTCAGGCGGCGGCGGACGCGCCCGGCGACAAGGAGGCCTCGTGACGGACGACACGCGCGCACCCGCGCTCGCCGCCCGCGTCTCCGGCACCGTCCGCGTCGTCGGCGCCGGCCTGCTCGGCTCCAGCATCGGGCACGCCCTCACCCCGCTCGGCGTCGACGTCGCGCTGAGTGACACATCGCCCGCGCAGCTGCGCCTCGCGATCGACTACGGCGCCGGCCGCGCCGCGACGGACGCCGACGACCCCGCCCTCGTCGTCGTGTGCACGCCGCCCGACGTGGTCGCGGACACCGTCGCCGCGGAGCTGGCGCGCTATCCCCGGGCCGTCGTGACCGACGTCGCCTCCGTGAAGCTGGATCCGCTCCGCGACCTCCGGGCCCGCGGCATCGACCTCACGCACTACATCGGCTCCCACCCCATGGCGGGCCGCGAGCGCGGCGGCGCGATCTCCGCGCGCGCCGACATCTTCGCGGGCCGGCCGTGGGTGATCTGCCGCGACGAGGAGACCCCGGCGGGCGACCTGGCGATCGTCGAGGCGCTCGCGCTCGATCTCGGAGCCACCCCCGTCGAGATGACGCCGGAGGAGCACGACCGCTCCGTCGCGCTCGTCTCGCACGTGCCGCAGGTGGTCGCCTCGCTGCTCGCGGCGCGGTTCGCGAGCGCGCCCGAGGCGTCGCTCGCGCTCGCGGGCCAGGGCGTGCGCGACACGACGCGCATCGCGCACTCGGCGCCCGAGCTGTGGGTGCAGATCCTCGCGGCGAACGCGGATCCGGTGGTCGAGCAGCTCGACCTGATGGCGGCCGACCTCGCGCGCGTGGCCGACGCGCTGCGCGCCCCGGACGCCCCCGGCTCCCGTCGCACGGCGGCCGACGCGATGCGTCAGGGCAACGTCGGCGTCGCGCGCCTGCCCGGCAAGCACGGCCAGAAGCGCCGCTTCGAGAGCTTCGTCGTCATGGTGGACGACGCGTCCGGTCAGCTGGGGCGCCTGTTCGGCGACCTGGGCGAGCTGGGCGTGAACGTGGAGGACCTGCGCCTCGAGCACTCGCCGGGGGCCCCGCTGGGCCTCGCCGAGATCTCGGTCGATCCGGCCACGCTCGAGGCGGCCGTCGATGGCATGTCGGCGCGCGGATGGCGGATTGCGGGGACCAGTGACTGAGACATTTTTCGTCGGGATCGACGGGCCGGCCGGCTCGGGCAAGTCGAGCGTCTCGAAGGAGGCGGCGCGCCGCCTCGGCTTCGGGTATCTCGACACGGGCGCCGTGTACCGGGCGCTCGCGTGGCACGTGCGCGACGCGGGCGCGACGACGGAGGACCCGGGCGCGGTCGAGGCCGCGTTCGAGACCTTCCGCCCGGAGATCGGCCTGGATCCGGATCAGCGCTCGGTGCGCGTGGACGGCGTCGACGTGACCGCGGCGATCCGCACCCCGGAGACGACCGCGGCGGTCGCGGGCGTGGCCCGGACGCTCCCCGTGCGCGAGAAGATCAACGCGCTGTTCCGCGAGATCGTGCGGCGCGCGAAGGCCCCCGGCGTCATCGTCGAGGGCCGCGACATCACGACCGTCGTGGCGCCCGACGCGCCCGTGCGGATCCTCCTCACCGCCCACCCGGAGGTGCGCGCGGCCCGCCGCAGCGCCGAGATGGGCGCCGAGGACGTCGCCGCCGTCGCGGAGGCCATGCGCCGCCGCGACGCGAGCGACTCGACCGTCGTGGACTTCCTGAACGCC
This sequence comes from Microbacterium excoecariae, assembly GCF_011326725.1. GTDB lineage: Bacteria > Actinomycetota > Actinomycetes > Actinomycetales > Microbacteriaceae > Microbacterium > Microbacterium excoecariae. The sequence continues at coordinate 1,095,653 of NZ_JAANCO010000001.1, forward strand.
GCCGACGGCGTGACGGCGGTCGACACGACCCACCTGGATTTCGACCAGTCCGTCGAGGCCGTGCTCGCGGTCATCGACGAACGACTCAAGGGAGGCCGAGATGGCCGCTGACAACGAATACGACACCCCCGACGCGCCGGACGCCCCGGACGCGCTCGCGGAGCGCCTCGACGAGCTCGACGACGACCTCATGGACCAGCGCGCGGCGACGCTGCGCGAGTCGCTGTCCGACTACGAGCTCGACGACGAGGACGCCGAGCTGCTCGCCGGGATCACGGTCGGCGAGGACGGCATCGAGTACCTGCCCGCCCTCCCGGTCGTCGCGATCGTCGGGCGCCCCAACGTGGGCAAGTCCGCGCTCGTGAACCGGATCCTCGGGCGCCGCGAGGCGGTCGTGGAGGACACTCCGGGCGTCACGCGCGACCGCGTGACCTACAAGGCCGAGTGGCTCGACCGGCGCTTCTCCGTCGTCGACACCGGCGGGTGGGAGCCCGACGCGAAGGGCATCGACCGTTCGGTCGCCGCGCAGAGCGAGGTCGCGATCGACCTGGCCGACGTCATCCTCTTCGTCGTCGACTCGCGCGTGGGCGCGACCTCGACCGACGAGCACGTCGTGCGCCTGCTGCGCAAGACGGACAAGCCGGTCTTCCTCGTCGCGAACAAGGTCGACGACGCCTCGCACGAGGCCGAGGCGGCCGCGTTGTGGAACCTGGGCCTCGGCGAGCCGCACCCCGTCTCCGCGATCCACGGCCGCGGCGTCGCCGATCTGCTCGACGCCGTCATGGCGAAGACGCCCACCGTCTCGGCGGTCGCGAAGAACGAGATCGGCGGCCCCCGCCGCGTCGCGATCCTCGGGCGCCCGAACGTCGGCAAGTCCTCGCTGCTGAACAAGGCCGCGGGCGAGGAGCGCGTCGTCGTGAATGACCTCGCGGGCACCACGCGCGATCCGGTGGACGAGGTCGTCGAGCTCGGCGGGAAGAAGTGGACGCTCGTCGACACCGCCGGCATCCGCCGCCGGGTCCACATGGCGCAGGGCGCCGACTTCTACGCGAGCCTGCGCACCTCGACCGCGCTCGAGAAGGCCGAGGTGGCCGTCGTCGTGCTCGACGTCACCGAGCCCATCAGCGAGCAGGACGTGCGGATCATCGACCTCGTGCTCGAGTCGGGCCGCGCTCTCGTCCTCGCCTTCAACAAGTGGGACATGCTCGACACCCCCGAGATGGAGGACAAGGAGCGCCGTCGCTTCCTCGAGCGCGAGATCGAGCAGGACCTCGCGCACGTCGCGTGGGCGCCCCGCGTGAACATCTCCGCCAAGACGGGGCGCCGCCTCGACAAGCTCGTCCCCGCGCTCGAGACGGCGCTGGAGAACTGGGACCGCCGGATCCCCACGGGCAAGCTCAACGCCTTCCTCACGGAGCTCGTCGCCGAGCACCCGCACCCCCTGCGGGGCGGCAAGCAGCCGCGGATCCTCTTCGGCACGCAGGCGTCGACGCGCCCGCCGACATTCGTGCTGTTCACGACCGGGTTCCTCGACCCGGGCTACCGGCGCTTCATCCAGCGCCGGCTGCGCGAGCTGTACCCGTTCGAGGGCACCCCGATCGTCGTCAACATGCGCGTGCGCGAGCGCCGGAAGCGCTGAGCGCGCGCGAGGCATGACGCCCCGCGTCCCGAAAGGGGCGCGGGCCGTGTGCTGTGCCGTAGGTTGGGAGCGTGACGACGAGTAGGAACCCCGGGGACGCCTGGGTAGAGGCCCCCGACGGATCCCGGTACTGGGGTCTGTTCGGCGCGGCGGGCCTCCTCGCGCACGATCCGGCGCGCGGCGTGCTTCTGCAGCACCGCGTCGGCTGGAGCCACTTCGGCGGCACGTGGGGGATCCCGGGCGGCGCCCTGCACGAGGGCGAGACGCCGCTCGCGGGCGCGCTCCGCGAGGCGGGTGAGGAGGCGGGCGTGCCCCGCGGATCCGTCGTGCCGCGCGCCGAGCACGTGTACGACGTCGCCGACCTCTGGCGCTACACGACGGTGATCGCCGACGTCGCGGAGCCGTTCGAGCCCGTCATCAGCGACCCCGAGTCGCTCGAGCTCGCGTGGGTGCCGGTCGACGAGGTCGACCAGCTGGAGCTGCACCCGGGGTTTGCGGCCTCCTGGCCCACCCTCCGCGCCGCGCTCGGCGTGCGTCCCGTCGTCCTCGTGGACGCCGCGAACGTCGTCGGATCCGTGCCGGACGGCTGGTGGAAGGACCGGCGCGGGGCCGCCGAGAAGCTCCGGGGCCGGCTGGAGGCGCTCGCCGCGGCGGGCGTCGACGCCGACGCGCTGGGGCTCGAGCTGTTCTGGTGGCACCCGATCATCGCGACCGTCGTCGAGGGGCAGGCCCGCGACGTCGGCGCCGGCACCGGCGCGGTCGCCGTGTTCCGGGCCGAGGCGTCCGGCGACGACGAGATCGTGGCGCGGGCCGAGGCGATGGTCGAGGCCGGACTCGACCTGACCGTCGTCACGAGCGACCGCGAACTGCAGGGGCGCGTCGAGGCGCTCGGCGCGCGCGTGCGCGGGGCCCGGTGGTTGCGCGACCAGCTCCCGCCGGCGGATCCGGGCGCGTCCGACGCGGTGACGGAGGCCGGCATGTGGACGGTGACGGGCGTCGTCGCGATGATCAACGCCCTCTGGGGCTGACTACAGCCCGCCGCGGAGTCGGTCGATCTCGCGCCGGTCGCGCTTGGTCGGACGGCCCGCGCCGCGCTCGCGCGTGACGATGGGCGCGACGAACTCGCGCGGCGGCGGGGGAGGCGTGCGATCCTCGTAGGCCTCGGCGGCCAGCGGCGCGCCGACGCGCTTGAGGAGCAGCTTCTGCACGCCGAGGATCCGGTCGAATCCCGCGATCCGCGCGCGCACCTCGTCGCCGGGCTTGACGTTGTAGGAGGCCTTGACGGGGTCGCCGTTCACGCGCACGTGCCCGCCGCGGATGGCGGTCGTCGCGGCCGACCGGGTCTTGTAGACGCGCACGGCCCAGAGCCACACGTCGATGCGCACGGAGGACGGTTCGCTCATCCGTCCATTCTGTCTCAGAGCGGGGTGTCGACGACGTGTGTTTCGCGGATCCGACGGGGTGACCGCGAGGATCGCCCGGCGGAGCGCGCCGAAGGGGGATCCGCGCGGGGGCCTGGCCGGTCGCCGGCTCCGGTGGGACGATGGGGCCATGAACCGCATGCAGGACCGCAATGAGCGGATCATCGAGGAGTTTCGCGCGCACGACGGCACGGTCGCGACGGGCGGTTTCGGCCGCAACCTCGTGCTGCTGCACCACGTCGGGGCGCGCTCTGGCGCGGAGCGCGTGACCCCGGTCATGGCGCTGCGGCCGGGGGAGGGCGTGTGGCTGATCGCGGCATCGAAGGCGGGCGCGCCCGAGCAACCCGCGTGGTTTCACAACCTCCTCGCTCACCCGGAGGTGCTGATCGAGGAGCCCGGGCGCGGAACGATCGCCGTGATCGCGGAGGCGCTCGAGGGGGCGCAGCGCGACCAGGCCTGGCGGCTGTTCACGGAGGCGAGCGACGCGTTCCTCGGCTACGAGAAGCGCACCGACCGCGTCATCCCCGTGTTCGTCCTGCGGATCCGCGAGCCTTGACGCGCCCGGCCCGCGCCCGAATTAGCGACCCCGCGGCGCGTCGGGTAGACTTCTTGAGTTGCCCCGCGGGGTGACGACAAACCGAATAACGGGCTGTGGCGCAGCTTGGTAGCGCACTTGACTGGGGGTCAAGGGGTCGCAGGTTCAAATCCTGTCAGCCCGACAAAAAGCCCTGGTGAGAGGTAACTTTCATCAGGGCTTTGTCGTATCTGGACGTGGTCACTGGCTGGTCCACTTCCCTCATCCCCCCGTCCTGGTCGTTGGAGCCTGACCCGCTTTTCCGGACACCAACTTTGAGGCGATGATCGTCTCGGAAGGAGTCCGTGAGATGCCTGCTGCCCACCCGCCGGAGTTCCGGCGTCGAGCCCTCGATCTCGTTGCCCAGGGCAACCCTGTCGCGCAGACCGCGCGTGACCTCGGGATCAGCGAGTCGTGCCTTCGGAACTGGATGAACCGTGACGCGGTCGACTCCGGCCGTAAGGCCGGGGTCACGACCGATGAGCACAGGGAGCTCGTCGAGCTGCGTCGCCGGAACCGGGTGCTGGAGATGGAGATCGAGATCCTCAAGCGCGCGTCGGCGTACTTCGCGAGGGAGAACGTGCTCCCAAAATAGGGTTCCGGCTGGTCCAGGAGCTCGCCACCGACGGGATTCCCGTCGCGGTGGCCTGCCGGTTCCTGAACGTCTCGAAATCCGGCTACTACGAGTGGAGCAGTCGGCCACCCTCACCTCGGGCGGTCGCGGATGCGGAGCTGACGACCACGATCCGTCAAATCCACGCCGACTCGCGGGAGACGTATGGTGCTCCGCGGGTGCTTGCCGAGCTGCGGCTCGGGCTCGGGGCTCACGTCGGCCGCAAGCGCGTCGCCCGGCTGATGCGGATCGATGGGCTCGTGGGCGTCTCGCATCGCCGGAAGCGGCGCGGGTGGAAGCCCGATACTGCCACGCACAAGGACCTCGTGAAGCGGCAGTTCCGTGCCGACGCGCCCAACCGGCTGTGGTTCTGCGACATCACGCCGCACCGCGCGAAAGACGGATGGGTCTACTGCGCCGCCGTGATCGACGCGTACTCGCGGCGGATCGTGGGGTGGTCGATCTCGGATCGGATCACCGCTGAGATCGTCGTAGACGCGCTCGAGATGGCCCGCTGGCGTCGCCGACCCGAACCGGGAACCGTGGTCCACGCGGACCGAGGAGCGCAATACACCTCATGGCTTTTCGTGCACCGGCTGCGGCAAGCCGGCCTGCTCGGATCGATGGGACGCGTCGCGTCCAGCGTCGACAACGCACTCATCGAGAGCTTCTGGTCAACGATGCAACGCGAGCTCCTCGACCGGTCGACTTGGGCCTCGAAGGCGGAACTGTCGTCGGCGATGTTTGAGTGGATCGAAGCGTTCTACAACCCCACCCGCCGGCACACCGCGCTAGGCAACCTCAGCCCAGTGGAGTTCGAACGACTTCACATCCCCGCCGCAACCGCGGCATGATCAACAAACAAGAACCGTCCGGGAAACCGGGTCAGGCTCCAGCAGGTCGGGGCTGAGGTGTCTGGTCGACTCCTTAACTCTAGAGGCTCCGTGGTCTCTGCACGAGTGGGCTCAAGCCCGGTCGGCTGATCTGCTTCTCGGCAACGGAGAAGGAGTGCATCATGGCGAAGTCATCGTCACGGTCGTCCAAGCCATCGAAGGCCTCGCTGAGCAAGGCGGGACGGACGCTCGCGTCCAACTCGTCGAGCAAGCCGGCCAAGCCGAAGGCGGGCTCGACGCTCGGCAAGGGCTGAGCATCCTCGGGGTCGACGGCGTTGCCGTCGACCCCCTCTGCTGTGACCACCCCCGTCAACTGCCCCGACATGGTCTGCTTGGGTCGCGCAGTTGGCGCCTCTCGTGCGGGGACCGAAGCGCGTGCGATCACTGGTGCTCTAGTGCATCTTGGCGCCGACGGCGGTGAATTCATGCGGGTGGGCGCTGCGTGATAGATATGGCTGGTGGTCGAACTCCTCTACCCGGGTTATCGGGCGTACGTCGAGAACCGCATCAAGGTGAATGATGCGATGACAGCGCTACTCGCGGGATCCCGCCTCGCTGCTCATACTCTCCAACTCACTGCCGGATCTTCCATGACTCTGGGCCAGGTGTTTCCAGCGGTCGAGCACATCGGTCGTTTCAACTTGCGTAGTGATGACGCCCGCAACTTTCTGCTCGATGCGGACTACCACCTCGCATCCGTTGCCGTGCCCTATGCCCTGGCAACACATGAAGACTTTGTGATGAGCACATTAGATCTCCTGAACGCGCACGGCAGAACGCTCGTGACACACGGACAGCAAGTCCGCGCCTGGAACATGCATGCGGTGCTCTTCGAAACTCTTGGCGTGCCTGAGCCAGACGAGTGGATGCAGTCATTTCACGTGCTGCGGGAATTGCGCAATTGCATCACGCATGTGGGCGGCAGCGTCAGCAGTAGGCTCCGCGACGCAATCGCCGCGATGGATTCGGCCGCCAGGGCGGGCTGGGAGAGAATCAACCTGGGCTTGCCGCCGGAGTCCATCAATCAGAACGGTCGCCTCGCCCTGACGGCCGAGCACATCTTTTCGGCATTCGCTGTCACCAAGCGCCTCGGCCGCGAGATCAACACCGCAATCGCGATCGAACTCTCCAAGGCTGAATGGGCGACGGTAGCAGTCGACGACTTTGCAGGCCAGACTACTAAGCCTCGCAACTCGTCTGGCTGGCGCCGTGCGTTGCTCGGTTTCACGCGCCAGCACTACCCAGGGCTGGGCATTGTCGAGTCGGAGCTCGAGCTGGCGGCCCGCACGCGAGGGGTGTGGACCCGCCACCGCTGGAGCGACTAGAACGTAGGGGCTCTGTACCCATTGAGCTACGCCGGCATGTTCCGGGCCGGGAGTCGAACCCGGGTCTACCTAGTTCTGTCGGAACTCGTGGTCTTGAGCCATCGGAGCCTGCGCTCAGAGATCCGTTGTCACGAAAATGACAGCCCGCCCGCGGACGGGACGTGTCTGATCCATGATACCAGTTGTTTGCCTGCGTGGGAGTGAAAGGTCAAGGTGATCCTGTGAGTGAGTACGCGGATAGATCATCCATATGCTGACGGTTCGTGGCCGGTGATTCCTCGGCCACCGAATTGGCTGCCCGCGGTTCTGGCGATCCGTTAATCGCCGTCGCGCGAATAGCCGCGTGTCCTATTGGCGGGGCACCGATCACACTCCGGTTGAGCTCGTGCGAGAGCTCGGGTTTGTTGACGGGGCAAGGCCCGGGCAAGTCGTTCGCGTGTACCTTCGGTCGAAGTACCCGGATCATCCCAGGCGTCAGTGCTGGTTGCTCGACGAGGAGCAAGCGGCTGACGTTCGAGCCAAGGTTCCTCAAGCGCCGACTCGTCCGTAGACCGACACCGGTTGCAATGACGGTGGTCGAGTCAGGCGACGTTAATGGGCGGCCGCCAGGCGGCGAGGAGCTTAGATTCGAGGCGCGCGTCGTCCTCCTTTGAATCCGTGGTGACCCACGCGACGTCGCAGCTGCGGATCCAACCTGTGACGACCGCTACTTCGCTGGACGTCATCACCGTAGGTCTGCGGCGCGTGTACGCGCGAGTCACGCCGAGTTCTCTGACCGCTACCCACGATCTGAGAGTGCTTCGATTGAGATCGAGAGATTTGCCGAGGTGGGTGCTCAACCGAGATCTGAGGTCTGAAGCCTTTCCGAGGTACACACACGCTCCGTTCCGGAACCATGCGTAGGCGCCTGGACCGTCAGGGATATCAGTGCGACGCAAGTCGCCGGCCGGGCGCCTTGGTTGCGTGAGTACGTCATCCCACTCCGGCACCGTAGAGCTGGTCATGTCGCCAGGTTAGCGATCGCGTGGGAGATCAGGAGCCTGGGACGGTAGCCGATCCCCGTACGCGCGGCGCCCGCTCAGGCGACCGCAACGTGCATCGTCGACGCCTAGGCGAGCACCCTTGTTTGCGATCACGCAGATCAGAGCGCAATAAACGTTCCACCGTCCGGGTTGATCGGGGCCGTCGTCGAGCTCGCCTATCGGAGCAGATGCATCTACCGATGAGGCCAAGGTGTCGTTCGATACTCCCGGCTCGCCGAGCTGCTCCCGCAGCCAGACCGCGGTCCGGTCGGTTGCCTTGAGCGACTTGGGTGCTGCCACATTCATCGATATCGGCGGCCAAGGACGAAGGCATGCCGGACGGTGGCAAGTTGACGGTCCTTACCGCGAGGATGAGCATATAGGCATATAGGAAGGGACTGTCAATGCAGCTCATGTACGTTGTCGAACTTGTTGTGGAAGGCGAGGACTCGTTTGATCGCGTTTCTACGCACATCGCCGACTGGTTGAGTGGTCCGCGAGCATGGCTGTCGCCTTCCGATTTCGCTACGACCGGATCCCGCGAGCTATCGCCGGCACGGACACCGGATGGAAGCTACCCAAGACACGGCGACTGGGAGGTGCTCGAGTCAGGAAGCAACCGGGCACTCAAACTGGTGGTCTCCCAGGCTGTTGGTACCGATCTTGAGCTCTCGACGCGCGTGTCCGTCACCCACGTCGACGGGGTGGTCCGATTCAGGGTCGGCATCGGACGCGAGACCACGAACCAGCGGCTCGTCCCCGTCGGCGCGACCGACATCTTCCAGCCCGGCATTCTGCGCTCTCTCGATCAAGACGAGGGACTCACACTTCGCGCCGAAGGCCAGCTCGTCAATCGGCGCTACATCCCAGTGAAGACGGCGGCCGAAGCCGGTGCGGTCGCCGAAATCCTTGCAAGCGAGGACCGCCTACCTCTTGCGCTCGTCCATGTCCGATCGACTGACACATGGAACCTTGCGAAGGAGTTGTCTCGGAAACTTCTCGGCCTCGTGCGGACCGTCACCCTGAACTTCGAGACGGCTCGCGTGATCGGGGAAGCACATTCCGAGCTGCGTGTGCCGTTCGGCGGGCTTGCGATCGCATGGCCAGGTCTGGGTACGGCCCCGCTCACGCTCTCGGCTGAGAGGCTGAACGAGCTCGGCGTCGAAGAAGTCCGTCGAGTGCTAACCCAAAGGCTCGGCGCGCTGGCCGCACTCGGCAACGGTGAGGACCGCGCATGGAGACGTGTGCGATCCCTCGCCGAGAACACCCGTCTTCTAGAACTCTCCGAGGAGGCCTCACGAGCACGCGAGGGCGGCGACACCGCGGGCGAGATCTCAGCACTGAAGCAACAGGTTGAGGCGCTCGAAGCGGCAAAGGCAGAGTTCGAAGTCATCGGCGAGGAGGCGCTCCAGCAAGCCGATCGAAGCGCTCGGTTGGCTCGTCAGCTTGAGTCGGAACGAAACCAGGCGCGCGAGGAAGCAGCGATGTGGCAGTCTTCCTATGCAGATCTCTCTGCTGGCAAGGCCGTCGAGGCACCCGCGCCCCAGAACGCATGGGCTGCCATCCCGGTGCTCGTACCGCGGTCCGACCCCGGGCCAACATTCCTCGCGATCACCGACGCGGCTTCGGAGCGCATCGTCTTCACGGACCGTGCGAACAAGTCGTGGTCAGAGATCGACTATCCCGAGCCGGAGGACATGACGGAGAAGCTCATTCTCCTCGCGCGTGCCGCTGTGGTGCTTTACGACGGCGAGGTGAAGAGCATTCCACTCCTTGACGACTGGCTAAAGGAGAACTTCGGATTGACCGTCGCGCTGACTGACCAGACCATCTCGAAATGGAAGCGGAAGGAGATGCGCTGGCTGAACGAGTTCGAGTTCGAGGACGAGACGCTCAATGCAACGCCCCACGTGAAGGTTCGCGACGCGGTCAAGTTCAACGAGTGTGGCCGCATCCATTTCGCACTCGAGGGGAAGGGTAAGAAGGGCCGTTTGGTGGTCCAACACGTTGGAGTCAAGACATACGAGTGACGCCTGTGCACGAGGGGGCCACGTCTCATTCATACGCATACCGCGGTCCTCCAACGGGCATCGCCCGGGAGGGGGAGCGTTGCGTGCGCGCGGGTGAGTCGGCGGACCGCAGTTCCTTCATCAGCGCGCCCCGCTACTGGCGTGCGGGATCGCGGCGGCGCAAGCCGGCGAAGCCGATCGCCAGGAAGAGGAGGGGGAGGAGTGTGATCCAGAGGAGGCCCCACAGTCGGCGTCGGGGTCGGTGACGTTGGGGATGTGCCAGAACGGTGGGAGCGAGTCACGCCCGGTGGCGTGGGTGTCATGGATCGGCTAGACCTGCGGACGCCGTACGAGACTTCTCGACGGTTCGGTTTCGAGGCAGGCGTTATGAGGTAGAGGAAGCAGGACTGATCCCAGAATCGCCCGTATTCTCTTAGAAGACGCTCAATTCGCCAAGCACAGAGTTCGTGTGCCGGGTAGTGCTCACACCTTCCCGATTCGCAGATCATCTGTAAGCCAGTCCTGCACACGATCATGGACAGCGCTCTCATCTGAGAGGTCCACGGACTTGTAGATCATGCCAACAAAGTCGGTGGGCATCTTCTCGATAGATCCGTCCTTCAGAAGCGCGACTCGACGTCCGGTCATGATCATCGCGCCGACCTCGGTCACCAGGTTGTAGTTCAGCCCTCGCTCAACTCGATCCTCGAAGAAGCCGATGCCGTAGCGTGAGCCCCACATGTGGGCCATAACATTGGCCCACACATCGTCGATGATCGCTCGATCTGAAGCGAGGTGAAAGTCCAGGCCGTTCTCGGCGCAGACCTCACGTGCGACGGCGAGCGCGCGTCCGACCGGGTCCTTGGTTCCAGCCTTCGCGTCCGGAAACCTCGTCATGCCGAACACGTTCGTGTCAAAGGGATGGTCCGCCAGGAATCCGCGAAGAGGTTGGATCAGTGCGGGCGGCGCGAGCGTGTACGGAACCAGGGCGGTTTGAGTGTCGCCAACCACCGGCGCGTTCGCGGCGGCGCTCTCAGCGATGAGCGTTACCAGATCCAGCCCTGAGAGCTTCGCTGATACAGCCTCTCGACCGAGGGGCGTTATCTTATAGCGCCCGACCCCCGGTACGGGCGTCACGACCTTCTTTGCCCTGAGCGACGCGAATACATTGCTCATCTTGGCGGGAGGGGGGAGTGCGAAGTCATTGAACAGCGCGCTTACCGCAGCGGGGGTGACGATCTTGTCTGGATCACGATCGGCGGCAAGAGACGCCAGGACAAGCGATTGTGATTGAAGATCGAGCTTCTGGAGGCGAAGGGCGACAGGATCATGGCTCGCCATTCGGTCAGGCCTCCGCGGCAAGGGACTTGAGGTGTTCGATGCCCTCGTCCGTGATCTTGATGGACTTGTCCAGCGTCGAGCGCGTCGCGTAACCGGGTGCCTTCGCGGTGTTGAACGCGCCCGTAAGATTCCCCGTAGGAATGCCAGTGCCGATGTGGTCGGTGATCCAAGCAATCTCCTTGTTGGAAAGGCCCTTGCGGTCGTGCTTCTCACGCATGTAGTTGACTACCCAGAGCAGGCGGTCCTTCTCCGACTTCATCTTGGAGTACTGCGGGAAGCCCTCGAGCGTGGACCGGAACTCATCGACATCGGACAGGGTCTCTGGCTTGGTGGTCTTCGCCTTGCCGGGGGTCTTCTTCGCGCCGCGGGACCGGCCACCGTTCCCGTTCGAGCCCTTGGGGAACACGAAGTCGCCGCCGAAGATCTTGTCGATCTTGTTGTTGAGATAGTACTCGCCAGGCGCTTCATCGGACTCAAAGATCCATCCGGCGGAGATTGCGGCGTTGAGGTCGCGAGTGAAGTTTGCCGGCTGGGTCTCGCGGGCACGCCGGAAGGCCGACTTGACGTCGTCGATCTTGAACGTCTCGCCGCCGTCCTGGAGCACGTATGCCCCGAGTGCGACGATCTTCTCCGGATTCTTCGTGGCGCCCGAGACGTCGAGCGCGTCTCGCGGATTGCTGATCTTGTTCGTGGAGGTTGAGGATGCAGGAGAGGCCTGCTCCTGCGCAGGGATCTGGATTCCGAACGCACTGGTGGTGGCCTCAGCCTCATCAGAGTTCAGGAACGTGATGATCCGAGCCGCCTGGGCGATCGAGATCTCGTCGGTGTATGCCACCTTGCCGGTAATGCTGATCTTGGTCGTATTGTCTGACATGCCTACCAGTATAGCGCATGATTATACTATGGTGCGGATGTCAAACATTACGACATTCATGGTTCGTCAATTCACTTGTCACTTCGGTGGGTGCAGCGCCCTTTGGCGGGTCGCAGTGTTGGAGGAAGCGTCCGCCCGAAGGGTGCATCCTCGAGGACGTGGCGAGGGCGTTCGCCGATGTCCCGTTGTCCCGCACGCCCTCACACGAGGACTGGCAACGCGCGTCGCGCCGCTGGAAGAAGACCCTCGAACAGCGCAGGCGCAGCCTCGAGAAGCTCGAGCAGGAACTCACGGGGTGCATCGGGTGCGGGTGCCTCTCCATGCGAGCATGCACGCTTCTCAACCCCGACGATCACCTCGGCGAAACCGGCGCCGGCGCGCGCCGCATCCCGCTGTGATCCCGACGGAGACGGCGATCCGTGAGTGGACGAAGTCCTTGCGGCGTTCTCGCGGAGTGCGGCACACCACGCGTGGCGCTGCTCGATACTCGAGCGGCTGCCCCCTCTGCACGCGCCTCACAGGGGCCGGGCGAGCGCGCCTCCGGCCCCACGGGCGCTCAGGCGTCACGCGCGAGGCGTATCGGCGGCGCGGGGGAAGGGCGCAAGGACGACGAGCATGCCGACCGCGACGAGTGCGGTGTAGCCCGTGAAGATCTGCGCGAGGGTGCCAGTGCCGGTGAACTGGCCCGCAACAAGCGCGGGGAACGCCGCGCCGCTATAGGAGATCACGTACACGGCAGCGAGAGTCGCGCCGCGCTCGGAGGGTCGGGCGTGTCTGAGCATGGCGCCCGTGCCGGCCGACGCGGTCGTGCCCTGCGCGACCGCCGCGATCAAGCTGGCGAGCAGGAAGGATATGATCGAGCCGAGGAGCAGGGACGCGAGAGCGGTCGCGATGGCCAGGGCGAACACGACGATGCCGATGCGCACCGCCCGTCGCGGTCCGAGGCGGCCCGCGATCGGTCCGCCGAGGGGGCCGGCGATCATGATGGAAGAGAACACCGATGCCGCCACGAGCGCATTGTCGCTCCCCAGATATTCCGCGGTGATCGTCGGGGCGAATGCCTGATATGCACCACCCATGCTCCACGTCGCGAAGGCGGCGGCGCCGATCGCGAATAACAGCCGGCCCGTGCCGCGCGGCGCGGACACGCGCGGGAGGAGCGACCGGAGGGCGCCGGGTGCGGGCGCCACGGTCTCGCGAACTGACGCGCTGGCGACTGCCGCGGCCAGGAGTAGCGCGGATATCGCGGCAAACGGCACCAGTCGAGGCAGGGGAGCGATCTGAACAAGGGTCCCCGAGATCAGGGCGCCCGCCGGGATGCCGAACATCGGCCCGCTTCCGGTGATCATCGTCGGCAGCCACGCCGGGCGTTCAGGCGCAACATCGACAACGTACGCGCCGATGGCCGAGGCGGCCAGGCCGGATGCGACCCCCTGCAGGAGCCGGGCGACCCCGAGGACGCCCGAGCCGTCCACCTGAGTCATGAGCGCGACGCCCGCCGACGCGATCAGGAGAGCCGCGATCGTGACGGGCTTTCGGCCGACGTGGTCCGAGAGGCGTCCCAGCAACAGGAGCGAGAACAGCGTGCCTGCGAAGTATGCGACGGCATCCACGGCGAGGTCGCCCGTCGTCACGCCGTCCTCTGCGCGGTACGTCTCATAGAGAGGAATCGGAGATCCCGCGGCGGCGAAGACGAGGATGAAACTCACGGCGACGATCGCGAACTGCATACATCGAGTAGATCCCCTCACGTGCCGGCCGGGGAGTCACGGCGATGAGGTGTACTGGGAGGCCCTGCTTTCCGGGCCGGCGACGGCGTAGGTTCGAGGTCATGGACCCTGCTCGCGTGACCGTCACCGTCGGTTCGACGGTGCTATCCGCCACCCTGGGCGCGGGCGCGGCCGCCCGGGACTTTCTCGCGCTCCTGCCGTTGCGTCTGACGCTGGCAGACTTCCACGGCATCGAGAAGGTCGCTGACCTTCCCGCCGCGCTCTCGACCGAGGGCGAGCCCGCGGGCACGGCCGCGGAGATCGGCGACATCGCTCTGTATGCGCCGTGGGGCAATCTTGCGATCTTCTACCGCCCGTTCCCGCGCTCGGCCGGGCTCGTTCGGCTGGGCGCCTTCGACGGCGACATTGCGGCGCTGGAGGGGCACAGCGAACCATTCGATGTGATCATCGAGCGGGCCGGCTGACACTTGTCCCCGCTCCAGTGCCGCCCATGGAGGCACCGCGATACCTGACGGCGTGTGCGACCTGCGGTCGACGGCGGGCAGGGCCTCAGCCTGTATCCCCACCCCGCGCGAACAGGATCCGCTCCAGCGCGCGGCGTGGCGAGTCGCCCGCGCGCACCGCCTCCAGCCACGGCACCCACCGCCCGGCATTGAGCCGGAACGTCCGCGGCCGGCGCTCGCCGTCCGTCGGCCACAGCTCGAATAGCGGCGCGTGGCGGGCGAGGTCGAGCGCGTCGATCCGGCTTCCGAGAAGCTCCGCGAGCAGGTAGTAGTCCGCGGGGGTGAAGCCCGCGGCGTGGAGGCTCCGGGCGGTGTCCTTCCAGACCTGCGGGGCGCGGGTGCCGCCGTTCGTCACGCCCGGCACGAGCCGGGCCATCGCGCTCACGCCGGGGAACCAGGGCAGGTGGTCGGCCAGGTAGCGCGACCACAGCGGCCGGTCCGCGGCGGGGACGTCGCCCCACCCGTCCTCGGGGTGCAGGTCGTCGGCGGCGCCGGACTCGACAACGATCAGGGACATGGGAATCTCCATCCCGGAGCCCGCAACGGCGGGCATCCATCGACTTGCCCGTCACGCGTGTGCGCCGGGCCCGTTCTTCCCCTGGGGCACCCCGCTCGATGGAGGGGGTTGCCGTGCAACCGGCCAGGTACCGACAGTTGCAACTCGTGAACGTGAGAACGAGCGTAGCGCACGCGCGCAGGCCCGGCGAACGGGGGAGCGGATGAGCCCTCCGCCGCTCCCGCGAGAGGGCTACCGTGAGAGGAAGCGGGCGGATCCTGACGCCCCGGATCGCTGGGAGGCGGCGAAGATGGCGGACAAGAGCACGAGCGGATTCAGCGCGGACGAGCGCGCCGCGATGAAGCAGCGCGCGGCGGAACTGCGCGCGGAGGAGAAGCGCGGCAAGACCCGCGCCGCTGGCCTCGCCGACGTGACGAAGGTGCTCGAGGGGCTTCCTGACGAGGACCGGGTGCTCGCCCAGCGCTTCCACGACCTGGTGACCGAGGTCGCGCCGGAACTGGATCCCAAGACCTGGTACGGGTTTCCGGCCTACGCGACCGGCGGGAAGGTCGTGACGTTCTTCAAGCCCGCCTCGAAGTTCACGAGCCGGTACGCCTCGATCGGGTTCGAAGAGGCGGCCCAGCTCGACGACGGCCCTCTCTGGGTGACCTCGTACGCGATCATCGCGTGGGACGACACCGTCGAGAAGACCCTGCGGCGTGCGGTGCGCACCGCGGCCGGTCTCGGCGGCTGAGCTCCGCCGCTAGCCCTCGGATCCCGTCGCCCGCGCCGCGGTATCAGGTCGCCGGCCGCGCGGTGCGCGCGCGAAACGCCGAGTATTTAGGATTACCTACCCTAAATAAGGCTTTGCTAAGTTCGTCGGGTTCCCCGTCACCGACTGATTGGCCTTCGCCGTGCTTCGACGAACTTCCTTTGCCGTCCTCGCGGCCGCTTCCGCGGCCCTGCTTGCCTCCTGCGCCTCGACGTCCGGCGACGCGGCGGACCCCGCGGACGCCGGCGAGGCCGTCACGCTCGAGCACCCGTCGCTCGACGGCGTCGCGATCGATTTCGACGCGCAGCCCGAGAGCATCGTCATGGACTGCTACGCATACAGCTCGCTGCACGAGTACGGCATCGAGCCCGTCGCCCTTTTCGGATACGAGTGCGAGAACCCCTTCGTCATGGGCGATGCCGACATCTTCGATATCCCCCGGATCGGCGTCGACGGCGAGATTGACGTCGAGAAGCTCGCGGAGCTGCGCCCGGACGCGGTCGTCGGGCAGGGCACGGCCGACGGCTGGTCGTGGTTCGACGAGGACGTGAACGCGCAGATCACGCGTGTCGCCCCGTTCGTGCCGCTGCCCGCGAGCGGCACGATCGACGATCGGATCGCCGACACCCGCGAGGTCGCCGCGTTCTTCGGCGCCGATGTCGCTTCCGACGCCATCGTGCAGTCCGACGCCGACCTGGCGGAGGCCAAGGAGGCCTTCCGCGAGGCGGCCGCCGACAGCGGGCTGAACATCATGCTCACCAGCCCCACGAAGGAGATGCTGTACACCGGCGTCGGCTTCGCCCAGGCCGACCTGCTTGAGGAGCTCGGCGCGACGATCGTCGGCCCCGACGCGCCCGAGACCGGCAATCCGTGGGGCCAGGTGGCGTGGGAGGACGCCTCCACTTACCCCGCCGACATCCTGCTCATCGAGGGCTACAACGACGACTTCGCCTTCACCGCCGACCTGTGGGAGGCGCTGCCCGCCGTGGAAGCCGACCAGCTCGGGGCGTGGAGCTCGAAGGGCGCCATGACCGCGACCACCTACGCGGCCTGGCTGAACGACGTGACCGAGCTCGTCTCGACGTCGACGAAGGTCGCCTGACCCCCGGATGAGCTCGCACCTCGCGGCAGCCGGATCCGCCCCGCACACCCCCGTGTCCGGGGCGGATCCGCGTCCGCTCTCCTCCCGGTCCGCCGCGGGACGGCGCTGGATCGGCCTCCTCCCGCTCGTGCTCCTGTGCCTCGCTGCGCTCGCCGCGAGCATGCTCGTCGGATCCCGGAGCGTGCCCCCGGCGGAGGTGCTGCACGCCGTCCTTTACCCCGACCCCGACGATGCGATCTCGCAGACCGTCTGGTTCTCGCGCGTACCCCGCACCGTGCTCATCCTCGTCGCGGGGGCCGCGCTCGGTGTCGCTGGTGCGCTCATGCAGGCCGTCACACGCAACCCCATGACCGACCCCGGCATCCTCGGCGTCAACGCGGGCGCCTCACTCGCGGTCGTCGTGGGCCTGGCCTTCTTCGGCGTGCGCGACATCTCGCAGTACATGTGGTGGTCCTTCGCGGGAGCGATGATCACCTCCGTGCTCGTGTTCGTGATCGGCAACACGGGCACCGCCCGTGGCAACCCCGTGCGCATGACGCTCTCGGGCGTCGCCCTCGGAGCCGTGCTCGGCGGGTTCTCCTCCACCGTGCTCCTGACGCACTCGGAGATTCTCGAGCGCATGCGCGGGTGGTCGGCGGGCACCACCGCCTCCCAGCCGCTGGAGGCGACCCTCGCGATCGCGCCGTTCATCGTGGCGGGGCTCGTGATCGCGATGCTCAGCGCGCGCTCGCTCGACGTGCTCTCGCTCGGGGAGGCGTCCGCCGTGTCGATGGGGGCGCACCCGAACCGGATCCGGCTCGTTGTGCTCGTCGCGATCGCGCTGCTCGCGGGCGGCGCGACGGCCGCGGCCGGGCCGATCGGGTTTCTCGGGCTGCTCGCCCCCCACGTCGCGCGCCTCGTGGTCGGGCCGCACCAGGGCTGGATTCTCGCCTATTCAGTCCTTATCGCCCCCGTCGTCATGGGCTTCGCCGACGTGCTCGGCCGCGTCCTCACCGCCGGCGAGGTGCCGGTGGGCGTCGTGACCGCGTTCATCGGCGCCCCGGTGCTGATTTTCATGGTTCGGCGATTCCGCGTCTCGGAGGTGTGAGGGCATATGACCAGCCTTGATCTCGGGCGGCGCGTGCTGCGCATCGGCCCGCGCTCGCGCCCCGTCCTTCTTGTCGACGCGCGTTCGGTCGCGCTCTGCGCCGGGCTCTGGGGCGCGATCGTCGTCCTCGGCGTTTTCGCCGTGTGCTCCGGGTCGGCGGCCATCGCTCCGATGGAGGCGCTCGCCGCGCTCGCCGGCCGGGGGGACGAGTACACGTCCATGGTCGTGCTTGAGTGGCGCGCGCCGCGGATCCTCCTGGCGGTGTTGCTCGGAGCGTGCCTGGCGATGAGCGGCGCGATCTTCCAAAACCTCACCGGGAACCCGCTGGGCTCGCCCGACGTCATCGGCTTCCAGACGGGCTCCTACACGGGCGCGATCGTCGTGATGCTGATCCTCGGGGGCGGGTCGACCGCGACCATGGCGGGCGCGCTCGCCGGCGGCGTGACGACGGCATTCGTCGTGTTCTTCCTCTCCGCGAAGCGTGGTGCGGTCCGTGGGGTGCGCCTCATCATCGTCGGTATCGCCGTCAGCGCGATGCTCGCCTCGGTCAACGTGTGGATCCTGCTGACCGCGACGGTCGAGGACGCGATCATGGCGAGCCTCTGGGGCGCCGGGAACCTCTCGGGCGTCTCCTGGGCAACCTTCCTCGCGGCCCTCGGCGGGTCGGCGGTCTTCGTGGGGGGCGCGCTGGCCCTGAGCCGGCCGATGCGGGTGATGCGGATCGGCACGCCGTTCGCCACGGCGCTCGGCCAGAACGTCCGCGCCATCCAGGTGGCGGCGATCGTCGTCGGCGTCGGGCTGACCGCCCTGGCCACCGCCACGGTCGGCCCCATCTCGTTCATCGCGCTCGCCGCGCCGCAGATCGCACGCCGGCTGGCCCGGTCGGACGGACTCGCGCTCGGCCCCACCGCCGCGGTCGGATCCCTGCTCCTCTTGCTCGCCGATGTGATCGCGCAGCGCATCCACCCCGATTCCCCCCTGCCCGTCGGCATCGTCACGGTGTCGATCGGCGGGCTGTACTTCCTATGGCTTCTTCTGCGAGAGGGAAAGAGACGATGACCCGACTGACCGTCGACGGCGCCGCGCTCGGATACGCCGACACGCTCGTATGCGCCGAGGTGTCTGTGGAGGTCCCCGACGGGGCCTTCACCGTGATCGTGGGCCCGAACGCGTGTGGCAAGTCGACGCTGCTCAAGAGCCTCACACGGCTCCTGCCGCCGAGCCGCGGAACGGTGCTCCTCGACGGCAGGAGCCTCCACGACCTGCCCACCAAGCACGTCGCGCGCGAGGTTGGCCTGCTCCCGCAGGGGCCGGTCGCCCCCGATGGCATCCGTGTCGTGGACCTCGTCACCCGCGGCCGGTACCCCCACCAGCGGCTCTTCGCGCCCTGGTCGCCGGAGGACGAGGCCGCCGTGACGGAGGCGATGGACGCCACCGGCATCCGGCACCTGTCCGGCCGCATGGTCGACGAGCTCTCGGGCGGACAGCGCCAACGCGTCTGGATGGCGGTCGCGTTGGCGCAGCGGACCCCGATCCTGCTCCTCGACGAGCCGACGACGTATCTCGACGTCAGTCACCAGATCGAGCTGCTCGAGCTGTGCCGCTCCCTTAATCGCACACAGGGCCACACCCTCGTGGCGGTCCTCCACGACCTGAACCAGGCCGCGCGCTACGCCGACCACATCATTGCGATGAAGGACGGGGAGGTCGTGGCGACGGGAACGCCGGACGCGGTGATCACCGAGGCGCTCGTGGCCGACGTCTTCGGGCTCGACGCGCGGGTGATCCCCGATCCGGAATCCGCGAGCCCGCTCGTCGTCCCGCGCTGGTCGCATCGCTGACGCGCGCGAACGGCACGTCGGCCGGCGCCGCGAGCCTCTGCCTCAGCGCCGGGCGCCCGGCTCGCGCGCGGCAATCGACCAGGCGAGGCACCCCGCGCACACGATCGCGACGACGCTGAGCGAGACGGTGTAGCTCGCCACGGGCAGGAGCGCGGCGAGCACCGTCGGCAGCAGGAAGCCCGTGTAGGTGAGGGCGTAGTAGACGCCCGTGAGGCCCGCCAGGTCGCTGGGGGTCGCGATGGCCTGCACGATCGCGAGCCCCGCGACGACCGTGATGCCGTACGCGACGCCGAGAACGGCGGCGACCGCGAGCGCGAAGGCGGGTTCGCCGACGCGGCTCGCGACGACCGCGAGGCCCATGCCGGCCGTCATGAGCGCGAGGCCGAGCGGGAGCGCGCGGCCCCCGGTCCGCCGGTCGATCCGGCTGACGAACGGCTGGACGAGGGCGCCGGATCCGAGGGTCACGACGGTCAGGACCGTCGCGTAGAGCGTCGTCCAGTCGCCGAGCCGCGGGGCCGCGATCGCGGGCATGATGGCGTAGGCGACCCCCGCGGCCGCGAACACCCACGGCGCGGCCGGCACGATGCGGCGGGTGAAGGTGCGGTGGCCGGCGGCGGGCACACGCAGGTCGCGCCACCAGCGGCCGCGGGCCCGACGCGACGCGGGAAGGCTCTCGCGCGCCGCCGCGAGGGGGACGGCCGCCAGGACCGCCAGCGCGAGGTGAACGAGAAAGGGCGTGTGCGTGGGGGCCGGCGCCCACTGCCCGAGGAGCCCCGTCACCGCGGCGCCCAGGCCGAACCCGAGCGTCAGGGTCAATGAGGGGCGCCGGGCGGCCGCCCCCGCTGGCGCATCGCGGTCGAATGGCGGGGCGGACAGCTCGGCCATCCAGCTTGTGCCCACCGACATGGCCACGCCGACACCGACGCCGGCGAGGATCCGTCCCGCGCACAGCACGGCGAAGAGCCCCGCGCCCGCGGCGAGGAGGATGCTGCCCGCCGCGGCGGCGGCCAGCCCTCCGATCATCACCGGCTTGCGGCCGTGCTGATCGGAGAGCGCCGCCGCAATGAGGAGCCCCGGCACGAGGCCGAAGACGTACATGCCGAGCAGGAGGTTCGCTTGCCACGGCGCGTAGTGCGCCTCCGCCTCGTAGACGTGGAGGAGGGGGGTGAAGTGGTTGCCGCCCCACGCCATCATGAACGCCGCGGGCGCCACCCGCAGCCAGTCGCGCACGCCGCTCACCGCTGGTTCGGGAAGTGGCCGGACCGAATGTGCGCGCGCACGGCGGAGGCGAAGCCCGCGGCATCGCCCGCGGCGATCCGCTCCACCAGCGCATCGTGGTCGTCGCGAAAGGATCGCGCCGAGACCAGGCCGTCCGCAACCGCCGCGTAGGTCAGGCGCGCGAAGCGCGGGCTGAGCCGGCCGAGCAGGTCCGCGATCACGGCGTTGCCGCCCGCGCGGATCACGGTCACGTGAAAGCGCAGATCGGTCGCGGCGAACTCCAGCAGGTCGTCGTGCGCGAGCGCGTCGGACTGTCGATCGACGAGCGCCCCGGCCTCCGCGACGAGCGCCTCGCGCACGGCGGGGCGCTCCGCGACCTGCTCCACGGCGCGGATCTCCCACGTGGCGCGGACGTCCAGGAGGTCGCGGCGCTCCGCGGCAGAGACCGTCGTCACGAGCGCCCCCTTCTTCGGCAGGAGGCGGATGAGGCCCCAGCCCTCGAGCTCGAGGAACGCCTCGCGCACGGGGGTGCGGCTTACGCCGGCCTCGGACGCGACGGCGACCTCGGTGAGGACGGTCCCCGCCGCCAGCTCGCCCTCGACGATCCTGCGCGCGAGCCCGGCGGCCACGCCGGAGGCGACGGATCGGGGAGACGGGAGTTCCCAGGGCAGGAGGGGAGCGGTCATGACGCCACCCTACGCGATGCGCGCGTTGATGCATGCATCACGAGATCCGCGCTCGGAGCCGAAAAACCACACACTCTCGGTACGTGGTTTGACAGGCCCTTCCGCGCGGCGGGCGCCCGGGGAGAGGCTGGGTGCAGGTCGAAAGGAGACCCACCATGACCGACGCAGATTTCGACAGCCTCTTCCCGCTCGGCGAGAAGAACGACGCCTTCGCCTCGTACTTCATCGGGCAGAGCTACCTGGCCCCGCTGGCGGACCTCGGCATGTTCGTCGCGAACGTGACGTTCGAGCCCGGCTGCCGCAACAACTGGCACATCCACGCGGCCGAGTCCGGCGGCGGCCAGATTCTGCTGGCCGTCGCGGGCAGCGGCTGGTTCCAGGCCGAGGGTGAGGAGCCCGTCAGCCTCGAGCCCGGATCCGTCGTCCAGATCCCCGCCGGCCAGAAGCACTGGCACGGCGCGAAGGCCGACTCCTGGTTCAGCCACGTCGCCATCAGCGTCCCGGGGGAGGGCACGGACAACGTCTGGCTCGAGCCCGTCGAGGACGAGTACTACACCACGCTTCCCACCGCGAAGGAGATCCACGCGTGATCACGAACGAGACCTACACCCTGACGAACGGCGTGACGATCCCGAAGCTCGGGCTCGGCACGTGGTTCATCGACGACGATCAGGCCGCGCAGGTCGTGCGCGACGCGGTCGCGGCGGGCTACCGCAACATCGACACCGCCCAGGCGTACGGAAACGAGCGCGGCGTCGGGGAGGGAGTCCGCACGGCGGACGTCCCGCGCGAGGAGATCTTCGTCTCGACGAAGCTCGCGGCCGAGATCAAGGACTACGACGGCGCGGTCGCCGCGATCGACGCCTCGCTCGAGACGATGGGTCTCGAGTACATCGACCTCATGCTCATCCACAGCCCGCAGCCCTGGGACGACTTCCGCGGCGGCGACTACGCCGAGGGAAACCGTGCCGCCTGGCGCGCGCTCGAGGAGGCGCTCGCAGCCGGCAAGCTGCGCGCGATCGGCGTCTCGAACTTTCAGCAGGCCGACATCGAGGCCCTGCTCGAGGGGGCGAGCGTCACGCCGCACGTCAACCAGCTGCTCGTGCACGTCGGCAACACGCCCGCGGACCTTATCGCGTTCTGCGAGCGCGCGGGGATCCTCGTCGAGGCGTACTCGCCGATGGCCCACGGCGAGATGATGAAGAATCCCGAGGTCACGGCGATGGCGGAGCGGTATGGCGTCAGCGTGCCGCAGCTGTGCATCCGGTACACGCTGGAGCTCGGCACGGTCTCGCTGCCGAAGACCGCGAACCCCGACCACATGCGCGACAACGCTCAGGTCGACTTCACGATCAGCGCGGAGGATCTCGAGACGCTGCGCGGCCTCGAGCACAAGGAGTACGGCGAGTTCTCCTTCTTCCCCGTGTACAGCGGGAAGTAGCCCCGTGACCGGCGACGCATCCGCGTTCGAGCGCATCGGGCGACGCGGCGAGCTGCGCGTATCGAGCCTTCGCGCCGACGGCACGCACAGCCGCTTCGTGCCGATCTGGTCGGTGATGGTGGACGGGCGACTGTTCGTCCGCTCCTACATGGGTACCGAGGGGCGCTGGTATCGCGGGGCGATGGCCCGGCGTGCCGGGCGCGTCTCGTCCGGTCCGGACACGATCGACGTGGCCTTCGCGCCCGCCCCGGCGGACCTCGCCGACCGCATCGACGGCGCGTACCGCGAGAAGTACGCCGGCAGCGCCTATCTGGCCCCGATGCTCAGTGCGGACGCGCGCGCGTCCGCACTCGAGCTGACGGCGCGCAACGCATAGGGACGGCGGACCCCGGAACGCCAGCGGCCCCGGATTCCTCACGGAATCCGGGGCCGCTGGCGCGTCGGTGCTCAGCCCTCCGCATCGTCGGAGGCGAGCGCCTCCTTCGCCACGCCCATCGCCGAAAAGGCCTGCGGCCATCCGGCGTAGAACGCGAGGTGAGTGATTGCCTCGACGACCTCGTCGTGGGTCAGGCCGTTCGATACGCCGAACGGGATGTGGAAACCGAGCTGCTCGGACTTCCCCATCGCCGTGAGCGCCGCGATCGTGATGAGGCTGCGGTCGCGGGGCGACAGTTCCTCTCGCCCCCACACCTCGTCGAACACCACCTTGTCCGTGTAGTGCGCGAGCGCGGGGGCAAAGTCGCCGAATGCCTTCTGCCCGCCGGTCCAGCCGGTCGCCTGGTTCTCTGTCATGGTCACGTCTCCTTCTCTGTGGGGCGCCGGGTCGCGGCGGAGCGGCCCGGCTTCGTCCAGGGCGGCTCGTCGGCACGCCTCTTGTCCCATCCGAGCACGGGGCGCGGATCGGCGCGATGCCCCCGCTTTCCGCGTACTGGCAGTACCTGGTTCGCGCCCGCGCCGCGCCGTAGCGTGGACGCATGGATCACCGCACCGAGGTTCGCGAGTTCCTCACCGCCCGTCGCGCCCGGCTGAAGCCCGAGGACGTCGGCCTGCCGCGCTTCGGCGGACGGCGGCACGTGAAGGGGCTGCGCCGCGAGGAGGTCGCGATGCTCGCGGGCGTCTCGACTGAGTACTACGCCCGGCTCGAGCGCGGCGATATCGCCGGCGCCTCCACGCAGGTCCTCGAGGCGCTCGCGGACGCCTTGCGCCTCGACGAGACCGAGCGCGACCACCTCGCCAACCTCGCGCGGTCCGCTTCCGCTCGTCCCCGTGCGCGCCGGCCCTCAGCGCCGTCCGGCGCCCTCCGTCCGGGGGTGTGGGCCGCGCTCGACGCGATCACGGGCGCGCCAGCCTTCGTGCGCAACGGCGCGCTCGACGTCCTCGGCGCCAACGAGCTGGGCCGCGCGTTCTATGCGCCGATGTTTGCGCGCAGCGCGACACCGAACCTCGCGACGTTCACCGTTTTCGACCCGGCGGCGCAGGCGTTCTATCCCGACTGGATCCGCGCCGTCGACAACACCGTCGCGATCCTCCGGCACGAGGCGGGGCGGAACCCGTTCGACAAGCGCATTACCGAGGTGATCGGAGAGCTTTCGACGCGCAGCGAGGTCTTCCGCGACCGATGGGCCAACGCGATCGTGCACCGCCACGACGCGGGGTACAAGGTCGCCGTCCACCCGGTCGTGGGGGAGATCTCCCTGCACCTCGTGGGGACGGAGATGATCGCGGATCCGGGGCTCTCGCTCATGATCTACTCGGCAGAGGCGGGGAGCGCCGCCGAGGAGAAACTGCGGTTGCTCGCGGCGTGGTCCGCCACGCCGGCGTCCGAGCGGGCGGGCGAGGGCGCGACCGCGGACCGCTGAGCGCGGACCTAACGATATCGAGGCGCCCCCGCAATCGCGAGGGTTCGATAGTCTCCCCCTATGGTCCGGGAGGGGATGCGCGCGGGGCGCGGAATCACGTTGCAGCAGCTGCGGTACTTCGTGGAGGTCGCCGTCGAGGGGTCGATCAGCGCCGCCGCCGACCTGATGTATGTCTCGCAGCCGACGATGTCGGCGGCCCTCAAGGACCTCGAGGCGCGCACGGGGTGCACCCTGTTCACCCGGTCCGCCCGCGGCGTCACGCTGACGGAGGACGGATCCGAGTTCCTCGGCTACGCGCGCCAGGTGATCGAGCAGGCGGAGCTCCTCGAGCAGCGCTACCTCGGGCGCCCGCCCTCGAAACGCCTGCTCGCCGTCTCGGCGCAGCACTATTCGTTCGTCGTGGACGCGTTCGTGCGCATGGTGAAGGCGACGGATGCCGACGAATACTCCTTCGCGCTACGTGAGACGCGCACGTGGGACATCATCGAGGACGTCCGGACCCTCCGAAGCGAGCTCGGCGTCCTGTATCGCAATGACTTCAACCGGAACGTGATCGACAAGCTGCTGCGCGACTCGGGGCTCGCGTTCACGCCGCTGTTCCGCGCGACGCCGCACATCTTCATCGCGCGCACGAACCCGCTGGCCGAGCGCGAGCGTGTCACGCTCGACGACCTCGTCAACGCGCCGCGGCTGACCTTCGACCAGGGGGCGAACAACTCCTTCTACTTCGCGGAGGAGATCCTCTCGACCCGGTCCGCCTCCCGCGACATCCGCGTCAGCGACCGCGCGACGATCTTCAACCTCATGATCGGGCTCGGCGGATACACGATCTCGACGGGCATCATCTCGGACGACCTGGATCCCTCCATCGTCGCCGTTCCCCTTGAGGTCGACGAGCGCATCGAGATCGGGTGGATCGGCCAGTCGTCGATCGCGCTGACGTCCCAGGCGCAGCGCTTCGTCGCGGAAATGCGCGAGGTCGTCGCCGAGTTCGGGGTCGAACTCCTGGCATAGGCTCAGGCTTTGGCCGCGCATTGTGAGAGCGTATGGGGCTATATCCGCGACCCGTGCCTACACTGATCCAGCCGCGCACACCGCGCGCCGGCTGGCGGATCCTCGCCGGCTCCTGACCCCACGAGGCACGGATCATCATGACGAACGCATGCGACTTCCGCATCAGCACGACGCGGTTCGACGAGGACTACACCCCGTCGGCCACCTCGCGCACGACGACGAACTTCGCGAACCTCGCCCGAGGCGAGAACCGCCGCGAGAACCTCGGGACCGCGATGTCGATGATCGACGGTCGTTTCAACGAGCTCGTGCACTGGGACAACCCGCGGCGCGACCGCTACGCGGTGGAGCTCGACATCGTCTCGGTCGACCTCGAGATCGCGGCCGCCGACGCGGCCTTCCCCGTGATCGAGGTCCTCGACGTGCACGTCGTCGACCGGGAGACCGGCGCGCGCCACTCCGGCATCGTCGGCAACAACTTCTCCTCCTATATTCGCGACTACGACTTCAGCGTGCGCCTGCCCGAGCACACGGCGTCGGGATCCGGGATCCCGGAGGACTTTGGCCAGCTGCACGGCCGCGTCTTCGAGCGCTTCCTCGAGTCCGAGGCCTACCGCGCGCGGTACGCCCTCCCGCCCGTGATCTGCATCAGCGTGTCGACGTCGCGCACGTACACGCGCCTGACGAACGAGCACCCGATCCTCGGCGTCGAGTACCAGCAGGACGACTACTCGCTCACCGACCGGTACTTCGCCCAGATGGGCCTGAAGGTGCGCTACTTCATGCCGCCGGGATCCGTCGCGCCGCTCGCGTTCTATCACCGCGGCGACCTGCTCGGCGACCACACCCCGATCGCGCTGGCGGCCACCGTCGCGACGATGGAGACGTTCCAGAAGATCTACCGCCCCGAGATCTACAACGCGAACACGACCGCGGCCGACGTCTTCCGCCCGAGCCTCGAGCGCCGCGACTTCTCGCCGACGCGCGTCGAGTACGACCGCGAGGAGCGTAGCCGCCTCGGCGTCACGCAGGGGCACTTCACGAACGAGCACCTCATGACCCCGTACGGCGACCTCCTTACGGAGTGGACCGCCCCGAGCCCCGTGCTGTCCGCATGACGACCCCCGGATCCGCCATGACCGCGCCCCTTCTGCCCACCACGCTCGTGGGAAGCCTCCCGAAGCCCAGCTGGCTCTCCGAGCCCGAGAAGCTCTGGTCGCCCTGGCGCCTCGAGGGCGAGAACCTCCGCGCGGGGCAGCTCGACGCGCAGGCGCTCGCCGCCGACGCGCAGCGCCGCGCCGGGCTCGACGTCATCAGCGACGGCGAGCAGACCCGACAGCACTTCGTCACAACCTTCATCGAGCACCTCGACGGCGTCGACTTTAACCGCCGCGAGACGGTGCGAATCCGGGATCGCTACGACGCCAGCGTGCCGACCGTGGTGGGCCCCGTCAGCCTCGACGGATCCGTGTTCGCGGAGGACGCGAAGCGCCTCCGCGCGCTGACGGATCAGCCGATCAAGTGGGCACTTCCCGGGCCCATGACGATGATCGACACGCTCTACGACGCGCATTACGGCAGCAGGGAGGAGCTCGCCGGGGAGTTCGCGCGGATCCTCAACCAGGAGGCCCGGGCGCTCGAGGCGGCGGGCGTGGACATCATCCAGTTCGACGAGCCGGCCTTCAACGTCTTCTTCGATGACGTGCGCGAGTGGGGCGTGGCCACGCTCGAGCGCGCCGCCGAGGGCCTTCGCTGCGAGACCGTCGTGCACATCTGCTACGGCTACGGCATCAAGGCGAACACTGACTGGAAGGCGACCCTCGGATCGGAGTGGCGCCAGTACGAGGAGTTCTTCCCGCTGCTGCAGGCGTCGAGCATCGACATCGTCTCGCTCGAGTCGCGCGGCTCGCACGTGCCCGTGTCGCTCATCGAGCTCCTGCGCGGCAAGAAGGTCATGGTCGGGGCGATCGACGTCGCGACCGACGAGATCGAGACGCCGGAGGAGGTGGCCGAGACGCTCCGCGCCGCCCTCGCGCACGTGGATCCGGACAAGCTCCTCCCGAGCACCAACTGCGGCATGGCGCCCCTCGCGCGGGACGTCGCCGAGCGCAAGATGGCCGCGCTCGCCGCGGGCGCCGCGATCGTGCGCGCCGAGCTGGAGGGCTGAACAGGGGGCGATACCCCGCGACGACGCTCCGTGGTTGCGGCCCCCTCCGCGCGCCTCAGCTGAGGGCGCCGAGGGCCGTCGCGACGGCGTCCAGGCGCGCGTCCGACACGAGGCCGGCGTGATAGACGTAGATCCCGTCGAGGTGGGTCGCGCGCGGCCATGCGTCGGCGATCGCCGCGGTGGTCGCCGGCGGGAGCGCATTGAGATAGCCCGAGACGGGGCCGGCGAAGCCGCGCGCGCGAAGCGCGGCGACCGCGCCGGGGCCGCGGAGCGCGTCGTGGCCGGGGAGGACGACCTCGTCGGCGTGCTCGAGAATCCCCTCCGGCGCGGCGAACGGGCCCGTGGCCCACGGATCCGGCTGCGCGTGGAACGCGAGCGTCGTCACGCCGTGCGCGATCGTCGCCTCGCGCACGTCCGCCGCGAGAGCCGCGCGCGCGGCGGAGCGCACGGCGAGGACAACGGGCGCGAGGTCGGCGAGGGCCGCCTGGGCGCGCGCCGGATCGCCGACCGCGCCGCGGACGCGCTCCCGCAGCTCTCGCGGATCCGCCCCCTCTCGGCGGTACGCGCCCTCGCACGCCGCGCAGAAGCAGACGGAGAGCAGGGCCTCGTCGTCCGCCGACCAGTCGGCGCCCTGGGTCTTCTCGTGGTGCCCGAAGTGGCCGAATCCCAGGGGGCCGCACGCCTCGACCATCATCCGGTCGGCGCGGGAGAACCGCGCGGCCTGGCCGGCGAGGAGGGCGGCGTAGTCGCGCACCTCGCCGGAGGTCGGGCACAGCGCGTAGGGGTAGGTGTCGCCGAAGGCGTTGCGCACCGCGACATCGGGGTTCTCCGATCCGACGGCCGCGGCGTGCGTAAGGACGACCCACGGTTCGACCTCGAGTCCGGCGCGGGTCAGCGCCTTCTCGGCGAGGCGATACGCGTCCTCGCCCGCCCACGGCGTCGCCTCGCGCGGGCGGAGGCGCCGCCCCGCCCAGACGGCGTCGTCGCGCGGCACGTAGATCGCGGCGCTCGCCGCGTCCACGACCCGGTGGCGCGGGTGGCGCGGGGTCGCCGCGCGGACGGAGTGGTAGACGGACGCGACGGCGGCGCCGGTGGCGCCCGTGGCCGCGAAGCGATCCGCCGCGCCCGGATCGCCCACGACGTCCCACGGGTACAGGCACAGGCGCGCGGTCGTCATCGCACCCCGTTCGCCTGCAGCTCGGACGCGAGCCGCGCGGCGTGCAGCGACACGATGCCGCCGACGCGCGCGATCTCCTCCTCCGTCGCGACCGCGGCGGGCATCGAGCAGCTGATCGCGTCGGTCGCGGGGATCCGGTACTGCACGGGCGCCGCGACGCACACGACGTCGGGCGTGCTCTCGCCGCGCTCCGTGCTGTAGCCGCGCCGCCGGGCCGCCGCGAGCTGGTCGTCGAGCTCCGCGCGATCCGTGACCGTCTGCGGCGTGAGCGCGGCCAGCTCGCCGTCGCCGGTGACGGCGGCGCGCTCGTCGGGGGTCAGTTGCGCGAGGAGCGCCTTGCCGAGCGCAGTGCAGTACGCGGGGAGCTTCCGGCCGATGCGGGAGGCGCGCCGGTGGGAGTTCGAGGGCTCGCGCGTGGCGAGATACAGCACGCTGTCGCCCTCGAGGCGTGCGTAGTGGGTCGTGAAGCCGGTCTCGTCGCGGATCTCTTCGAGCACCGGCGCCGCGAACGGGATCGCCCGGTCGCGGTCGAGATAGGAGGTGCCGACGACGAGTGCCTGTGCACCGATCGAGACCTGCGTGCCGTCCTCGCTCATGTCGATCCACCGGTTCGCCGCGAGCGTGTGGAGCAGCTGGTGCAGGCTCGAGCGCGGATAGCCGGTGATCCTGTGGAGCTCGACGACTGCGAGCGGGCGCGCGGCCCGCCCGAGCGCCTCGAGAATGTGCAGCGTGCGGTCGGCGGACTTCACCGCGCGCTGGTCGGCCGCGGGGGTGCTCACCAGGTTCCTCCGAGGGGGTGCTCGTCGTCGGCGAAGGCGCCGCCGATGAGATCCGGATCCGCCTGCGGCTCCGGGGGGAACGGCGCCCACGCCTCGGCATCGTCTCGCGGATCGTATCCGATGTCGCGGCCCGGGCCGAGGGGGAACCAGCCCTTGGTGTTGCCCGAGACGGCGTAGACGATGTGGTGGCCGGGCGTCGCCGTCTGGTCGGTCGCCTCGACGAGGCGGACGAGATCGGCGTACGACAGCCAGGTGTGGCGGTGTCGTTCGCTGCGGGGGATGTCGGAGAGCGTGCCGATCCGCGCCGAGACGACCGTCATGCCGAATCGGTCGGCGAAGACGGATCCGAGCGCCTCTGCGGCGACCTTCGACACGCCGTAGTACGTGTCCGGTCGCGGGACGAGCTCGGCGCCCGGCGTTCCGACGGGCCAGAAGCCGATCGCGTGGGTCGAGCTCGCGAGGAGCGCGCGGCGGACGCCCGCCCGGTGCGCGGCCTCCAGTACGCGCTGCGTGCCGTCGATGTTCGTCGCGAGGATGTCCTCCCACGGCCGCTCGCGGCTGAGTCCGCCCATGTGGACGACCGTGTCGACGCCCGTCATCGCCTCGTCGAGCGTTCCGGCGTCGAGGAAGCTGCCGCGCAGCGCGCGCTCGCTGTCGGCGACCTCCGCGACCGGTGCCGGGTCGAGCAGCGTGACCCGATGGCCCGCGGCGGCGAGCAGGGGGCGGATCCCCGTGGCGGCCATGCCGGCGGCGCCCGTGAGAAGGAAGTGCGACACGAGGACTCCTTTGAACGTCGTGTGGCGCGGGGGAGATGCCCCGATCGTGTCGGCGACATCGGCGGTTGACAACCCCGGCCCGTGTCCATACGCTAGCACGCGTTCTCAATCGTGAACAGCATTCGCGTATATGAATGGATACTCAATGAAGATTATCGGACTGCCCGCCCGCGCCGTTGCGGGCACGGCGATCGTGGGGCTCGCGATCTCCGTCGCGGGCTGCTCGTCGACCCCCAGCGACGACTCCTCCGAGGCTCTGGAGGTCTGGACCCGGAGCAACACCGAGGACGCCATGACGTACGAGGCGATCTTCGACGCCTTCACGGAGGAAACCGGCATCGAGGTCGAGTACACCCCCGTTCCGGAGTTCGACACGCAGCTGCAGGCCCGCGCCTCGCAGAAGGACCTCCCGGACGTCTTCATCAACGACGCCGGATCCATGGGCCAGTACCAGTCGCAGGGCTACATCCTCCCCGTCGACCGCGACGCGCTCGCGGGCGCCGACGAGATCTCGGACGCGACCTGGGAGCAGAACCTCGGCACGGACGGCACCTATTACGGCGTGCCCTACTCCCGCCAGGCGAACATCGTCATGATCCGCAAGGACTGGCGCGAGGCCATCGGCGCCGACGTCCCCACGACCTGGGACGAGCTCTCGGAGCTCGCGCTGGCCTTCGCGACGGAGGACCCGGATGGCAACGGCCAGGACGACACGTACGGCATGGTCGTCGCCGGCTCCGCGCAGAGCGGCTACATCGCGCGCTGGGGCAACAGCTACATCTGGCAGGCCGGCGGCGAGATCCTCGCCTCGGACGACGAGGGCCACTACACCTCGGCCATCAACACCCCCGAGGTCGAGACGGCCATGGAGTGGATGCGCGACCAGTTCTGCACCGAGGGTGTCGTCGTGCCGAACTCGATCAACCTCACGACGGCCGAGACGCCGTTCTTCGGCGAGGGCACGGCGGGCATCTGGCTCACCGGACCGTACAACATCGCATCGAGCGACGATCAGCTGGGCCAGGAAAACGTCGAGGCCATTCCGATGCCGGAGGGCCCCGAGTCCGCCACGACCTTCGCCGAGGGCGAGAACATCTACTTCGGCGCGAGCTCGGAGAAGAGCGAGGAGCAGCAGGCGCTCGCCGAGTTCCTCATCAGCGCCGAGGCGCAGGAGATTGGGATGACGATCTTCGAGGGCGAGGACGGGATCCAGACCAAGCCGGTCGTGCGCCTTCCCGTCAACGAGAACGTCGACGTGGCCGAGGTCACCGGCGACGAGCGCTGGGGGATCACGGCGGACTCGTACGCCGAGGACTCGAAGGCCTTCCCCTGGAACATCAACTTCATCCCCTACCGCCAGATCCTGGCCGACGGCATGAACGCGATGATGGCCGACTGCTCGAGCGACATCCCCGCCGGGCTCGAGGAGATCGACGCCCAGCTGACCGCTCAGCTGGAGACCGACGGTCTGCTCCCGTGACAGCCGACCTGACCACCGAGGCCGCCGTCGTCGTCAACGGACGACGGCGGCCTCGCCGGCCGGTCACCGGCCCGTCCCGCCGCGCCCGGTTCTCGCGGGCGCTGATCCCGTGGATGTTCCTCGTCCCGGGCCTTGTCCTCGGCGCGATCTTCAAGTTCTATCCGATGTTCGAGGGCTTCCGGATGAGCGTCATGAAGGTGCAGCCGTTCCTCGGCGACATCTTCGTCGGCCTCGACAACTACGCCGCGGTCGTGACCGACCAGCGCTTCATCGACGCGATCGGGCACACCGTATTCCTCGCCGTCGTGCAGACGGCGGGCGCGATCGCGCTCGGCGGCCTCCTCGCGCTCCTCCTCGAGGGGCAGACCCGCCGGCTCTGGATCGTGCGCACGGGTGTGTTCCTCCCCGTCGTTACAGCGATCGCGGTCATCGGGGAGATCTGGCGCATCATCTACTTCCCCACCGAGGCCGGCTTCCTCAACACAATCCTCGGCCTGGTCGGGATCCCCGCGCAGCCCTTCCTCAGTGACGAGTCCACCGCGCTCGCGTCGGTCGCGATCGTCGGCATCTGGACGGGCGCGCCCTACAACATGGTCATCATCCTCGCGGGCCTTACGGGAATCGACCGCGCGCTCTACGAGTCCGCCGCGATCGACGGCGTGACGACCTGGCAGCGCATGCGCTACATCGTGCTCCCCGCGCTGCGCCCCGCGATCGCGGTCGTGCTCACGCTCGCCGCGATCCGCAGCCTCCGCATCTTCACGGAGATCTACGTCCTGACCGGCGGCGGCCCCGCCGGAAGCACCGAGGTCTGGATGACCCGCGTGTTCTCGATCGGGTTCGACGCCGGGAATCTGGGCGTCGCCTCGGCCGCGTCCGTCCTCCTGCTCGTGACCACGCTGATCCTGACCCTCGTCGTGCAGTTCGCGACCCGTCGCAAGGAGTCCTGATGACCACCGCCGGTTTCCGCGTCCGTCCGCGCCGCGAGAAGGCGTCCGAGACGAGCTCGCAGTTCGACACGGCCCTCGGGTGGCGCCCCGGGCTGCGCTTTTCCAACGTCGTGCGCACGATCCTCTGCGTGCTCGCGCTACTCGTCTTCGTCGTCCCGTTCATCACGATCTTCTCGGGCGCGTTCGACGGGCAGAACGATTCGACCACCCTGTCGCTGTGGCCCGCCGAGCCGTCGCTCGTGCCCGCGCAGGTCGCCACGCAGAAGGGCATCTGGGGCTACTTCGCGAACTCCCTGTTCATCGTCGGCGGCGGCCTCGTGCTGCAGATCGCGGTCGCGGTGCTCGCCTCCTACGCGCTCGCTCGCCACCGGTTCCGCGGGCAGTCGTTCGTCATGATGCTCTTCCTCCTGACGATGATGCTTCCCGAGGAGATGATCGCGATCCCGCTGTCGCAGGTCATCGGCGAGGTGCCGCTGCTCGGCCTCAACCTCCGCGGCACCCCGTGGGGCGTCATCCTGCCGATCGCCGTCTGGGGCTTCTCCGTCCTGCTCATGACGGAGTTCATGCGCGAGATCCCGATGGAGATCGAGGAGGCGGCGCGCCTGGACGGCGTGGGCGAGCTGCGGATGCTCTGGACGATCATCCTGCCGCTGTGCAAGCCCGTCCTCGGCGTCGTGACGATCTTCGGCTTCATGATGATCTGGGATCAGTACCTCCTGCCCCTGATCGCCGCGGACTCGCCCGACGACTACACGCTGACCGTCGCGCTCAGCATCCTCCGCTCGGACCCGCAGACGGGCAGCGGCGTGCTCCTGTTCGGCGCGCTCCTCGCGCTCCTGCCGAGCCTCATCATCTACCTCCTCATGCAGAAGTCGCTGATCCGTGGCATCACGGCCGGCGCGACGAAGGGCTGAATCCATGATCATTCGCGACGTCATCGTGACCCCCATCGCGTTTCGGGATCCGCCCCTGCTGAACGCCGCGGGCCTCCACGAACCCCTCGCGCTGCGTAGCGTCGTGCGTCTCGTCGTCGACGGTGGCATCGTCGGCCTCGGCGAGGGTGGCGGCGGGCAGCAGCTCATCCGCGGCCTGGAGGCCGCGGGCCCGGCGGTCGTCGGCAAGAGCGTGTTCGACCTCAACGGCATCGAGGCCGCCATCAACGCGGTGCTCGGCGGCGGAGACGACGCGCTCGCCCGCCGCGACCGCCGCGCGGTCTTCTCGCCCATCGAGGTCGCCGCGCACGACGCGCAGGGCAAGATCCTCGGCCTCCCGGTCTCGACGCTGCTGGGCGGCGCGGTCCGTGACCGCGTGCCGTACAGTGCCTACCTGTTCTACAAGTGGGCGGCCCACCCGGATCCCGTCACGGGCGAGATCGGTGAGCCCGACGCGTGGGGCGAGGCGGTCACCCCCGAGGGGATCGTTCGGCAGGCGCGCACCCTTATCGATCGCTACGGCTTCGAGTCGATCAAACTCAAGGCCGGGGTGTTCCCGCCCGACGAGGAGATCGCGGCGATCCGCGCGCTCGCCGAGGCGTTCCCCGGGTATCCGCTCCGGATCGACCCGAACGGCGCGTGGAGTATCGAGACGGCCGAGCGGGTCGGGCGCGAGCTCGGCTCCATCCTCGAGTACTTCGAGGATCCGGTCCTCGGCCTGGACGGCATGTCCGAGGTGCGCGCCCGCACGGGCCTGCCGCTCGCCACCAACATGTGCGTCGTTGCGTTTGAACACGTGCGCGAGGCGGTCGAGAAGGACTCCGTCCAGATCATCCTCGGCGACCACCACTACTGGGGTGGGCTGCGACGCACGCGCGAGCTTGGCGCGATCTGCGAAACCTTCGGCATCGGCATGTCGATGCACTCCAACTCGCACCTGGGGATCTCACTTGCCGCGATGACGCACGTCGCCGCGGCCACGCCGACCCTCACCTACGCGTGCGACACGCACTACCCGTGGAACCGCGAGGACGACATCGTGCGCCCGGGCGCCCTCGAGATCACCGGCGGCGCGATCGCCGTTCCGACGGGCCCCGGCCTCGGCGTCGAGCTCGACGAGGACGCCCTTGAGCGCCAGCACCGCGTCTACCTCGATAGCGCCCAGCGCGATCGCGACGACGCGGGATACATCCGGCGGTTCCAGCCCGCGTTCGACCCCCAGCTGCCGCGGTTCTGACCGCCGCCCGCACCCTCTTTCGACACACCCTCAGGAGACACGATCCCCATGACCACGACCGCAGCGGGCGACACCCACGCGACCCTCGCCTTCGACGGCGTCCTCTTCTTCCCCGTCACCCCCTTCACCCCCGCGGGTGAGGTCGACGTCGACGTCCTCACCGCGCACGTCGCGGGCGGGGTCGAGCACGGCGCGGGCGGCGTGTTCGTCGCGTGCGGCACGGGCGAGTTCCACGCCCTGTCGCTGGGGGAGTACGAGCAGGTCGTGCGCGCGGGCGTGGCCGCCGTGGCCGGGCGGGTCCCCGTCATCGCGGGCGTCGGCGGGGCGATCGGCCAGGCCGCCGAGATGATCCGGATCGCGGAGAGCGCCGGCGCCGACGGCTTCCTCCTCCTCCCGCCCTACCTCGTGAACGGCCCGCAGGACGGCGTTGCCCGGTACATCGAGGAGATCGCCGCGCGCACGTCGCTCCCCGTGATCGCGTACCACCGCGGCCAGGGCGCGCTCACGCTGGCCACGGTCGAGCGGCTCCTCGCGCTGCCGAACCTCGCCGGCATCAAGGACGGCGTCGGCGACGTCGCCCTCATGCAGCAGTTCGTCGCGGCGGCGCGGCGGCGCGGGCGGGACGACCTGCAGTTCTTCAACGGTCTGCTCACCGCCGAGGCGAGCCAGGCCTCCTACACGGCCATCGGCGTGCCGCTGTACTCGTCCGCGGCATTCGCCATGGCACCCGAGATCGCGTCGCGGTTCTACGCGGCGCATCGCGACGGCGACGCCGCGACGCAGGCGCGGCTCCTCGACGAGTTCTACACGCCGCTGATCCGCCTGCGCGACACGACGCCCGGGTTCGGCGTGGCGCTCATCAAGGCGGGCCTCGCCGCGTCCGGCGTCGCGGTCGGCGGCGTCCGCGCCCCGTTGAGCGACCCGACGCCCGAGCAGGTCGAGGAGCTCGCCGCGATCCTCGCGCACGGCCGGAAGCTGGTGTCCGCGTGAGCGCCGTCGCCGACATCGTCGGGCGCGCGGACGCGGCGTTCGGCGCCGCGCGCCGCGCGGACCGACCAGGGCGCGCCGCGTGGCTCGCGGCCGTCGCCGACGGCCTCGACGACGGCGCCGACCGTCTCGTCGAGCTCGCGCGCGGCGAGACGGGCCTCGGCCAGGAGCGCCTTGTGGGCGAGCTCGCCCGCACGACGGCGCAGCTGCGGTTGTTCGCGGCTGCGATCGCCGAGGGCTCCTACCTTGAGGCGACGATCGACCACGCGGATCCGTCGACGACGCCGCCCACGCCCGACCTGCGCCGCATGCTCCTGCCGCTCGGCCCGGTCGCCGTGTACGCCGCCTCCAACTTCCCGTTCGCCTTTTCGATCGCCGGCGGGGACACGGCCTCCGCGTTCGCGGCGGGCTGCCCCGTCGTCGTGAAGGCGCACCCGGGGCACCCGGAGACGTCGCGGCACACGGCCCGCATCGTCCGCGACGCGCTCGCCACGGCGGGGGCGCCCGACGGCATGTTTGACGTTGTCGAGGGCTTCGAGGCCGGCATCGAGCTCATCGACGACCCGCGGATCCGGGCCGCCGCCTTCACGGGCTCTCTCGCCGGCGGCCGCGCGCTCGCCGACCGGGCGGCGGCCCGCCCCGAGCCGATCCCGTTCTTCGGGGAGCTCGGATCCGCGAACCCCGTCGTCGTCACCCCCGGGGCCGCCGCGGCCCGCGGCGCGGAGCTCGCCGAGGGCCTCGCGGCGTCGTACACGCTCGGCGCCGGGCAGTTCTGCACCAAGCCGGGCCTCGTGTTCGTGCCGGCGAGCTCGGCGTTCCCCGCGCAGCTGCGCGCGGTCGTCACGGAGGAGCGCCAGCCCATGCTGACCGAGGGGATCGGATCCGCCTTCGTCGACGGCGTCGCCGCGCACGCCGCGGTCGACGGCGTCGAGGTGCTGCGCGCCGCGGCCGGGCCCGGGGATCCGGCGCTCCTCGTCGTCGACGCCGAGCGCTTCGTGGAACGAGCGGAGGAGCTCGCGCGCGAGGTCTTCGGACCCGTCACGCTGCTCGTCCGGTACCGCGATGGGCGGGAACTCGACCGCGCCCTCGCGGCGACCGAGGGGTCGCTCACGGGCACGCTCCATCACGAGCCAGGCGAGGACGTCGCGTACGTCGTCGACCGCCTCGTCGAGCGCAGCGGCCGCGTCCTCTTCGGCGGCTGGCCGACGGGCGTCGCGGTGAGCTGGGCGCAGCACCACGGCGGGCCGTGGCCCGCGACGAACTCCCAGCACACGTCGGTTGGCGTCAGCGCGCTGCGGCGATTCCTTCGCCCCGTGGCGTATCAGACGGCGCCCGCGGAGCTGCTGCCCGCCGAGCTCCGCGACGACAACCCGCTCGGCCTGCCGCGCCGCGTGGACGGGGCCCTGGAGCTGGCCTGACGGATCCGCCGACGCCCGCGCGAGCGGTCTCGCGCGGGCGTGGGTGGCGGACGGCAGGATGACCGTCCGATCGTCCAGGTGCCGCACCGACGCGTGCATTCCGCGCTGGTCCGGCACCGCCTTGACTGGGGGCATGGCACCCGACCTTCCCCCGAACCCTCTGGACCTCTCCGGCGCGTGGACCGCGCTCGCCGACCCCGATCGCGTCGGCGAGCGCGACGCGTGGTTCTCGGCGAATCGTCCTGGCGACGACATCCTGCTCCCGGGATCCGCACAGACCCAGGGCATCGGCGAGGCCCCGACCATCGACACCCCGTGGGTCGGGGCCGTGACCGACCACCCGTTCTTCTCCGACGAGCGATACGCGCGGTACCGCACGCCCGACGACTTCCGCGTCCCGTTCTGGCTCCAGCCCGAGCGCGTCTATGTCGGATGGATCTGGTACCTCCGCCGCATCGAGATCGGGCCGGAGCACGCGGACACGCCGCTCGACCTCGCCCTCGAGCGCGTGCACTGGGAGTCGACGGTCTGGATCGACGGCGAGCGGATCGGATCCGACCGCAGCCTGTCCGCGCCGCACCGGTTCCGCGTGCCGGCGCTCGCCGCGGGCGAGCACACGATCGCCATCCGCGTCGACAACTCGATGATCGTCGACGTCGGCACCAACGCACACAGCGTCTCGGACCACACCCAGGGCGGGTGGAACGGCATCCTCGGCGAGATGACGCTCACTCCCGTGTCGCTCCTCCGCCTCGGGCCCCTCGAGCTGCACCCGGACATCGACGCCCGGAGCGTGCGGGTGCGCGCCACGATTACGGCGGACTCTCTCGCGGGTGGGCGAGGGACCCTCGCGCTTGCGGCGCGCCCGCTCGGAGACGCCCCGGCGCCGGACCCGATCGAGGTGCCCGTCGTGGTCGAGGCGGAGCGCTTCACGCGGGGGCGAGAGACCACGTCGGCCCGCGTGGAGGCGACGCTCCCGCTCGGGGAGAGCGCGCGCCTGTGGGACGAGTTCGACCCGTTCCTCTACGAGCTGACCGCCCGCCTCCGCCCCGAGGGCGGCACGGTCCCGGCGAGCGTGCGGAGCGCCGAGTTCGGCCTGCGCCGGGTCGAGGCCGTCGGCACCCAGATCGCCGTCAACGGCCGCGCCGTCTTCCTGCGGGGCGCGCTCGAGTGCTGCGTGTTCCCCGACACGGGATACCCGCCCGTCGACGTCGAGGCGTGGGAGCGCATCTTCCGCACCTGCCGCGACTTCGGGCTCAATCATCTGCGCTTTCACTCGTGGTGCCCGCCCGAGGCGGCGTTCCGCGCGGCCGACCGCTGCGGGATCTACCTCCAGGTCGAGGCGCCGATCTGGGCGAATCAGGGCGCCGCGATCGGGGAGGGCGGGGACGTCGACGGCTTCCTCTACGCCGAGACCGAGCGGATCCTCGTCGAGTACGGCAGCCACCCGTCCTTCCTCCTGATGGCGCACGGCAACGAGCCGCGCGAGGGGCCGGACGTGCCCTTCCTGGAACGGTGGGTGTCGTTTGCCCGACACCGGGATCCGCGTCGCCTCTACACGACCGCGGGCGGCTGGCCGCGGCTCGCGGTGAGCGACTTCGACTGCATCCCGGACCCGCGGATCCAGGCGTGGGGCGAGGGGATGGGATCCCGCATCAACGCCCGCCCGCCCGAGACGGTGACGGACTACGCGGCGTTCGTCGACGGGGCGGAGCGCCCGATCGTGACGCACGAGTCCGGACAGTGGTGCGCCTACCCGAATCTGCGCGAGATCGACAAGTACACCGGACTCATGCGCGCGAAGAACTACGAGATCGCGCGGGACTTCCTGGACGACGCGGGGATGCTTGCGCAGGCCGACGACATGCTCCACGCGAGCGGCCGGCTGCAGGTCATGGCATACAAGGAGGAGGTCGAGTCGTTGCTGCGCACGAGCGGTTTCGGCGGCGTCCAGCTCCTCGGGCTCAGCGACTTCCCCGGTCAGGGCACGGCGCCGGTCGGCGTGCTCGACGCCTTTTGGGAGGAGAAGGGGTACGTCACGGCGGCCGAGTTCTCCCGCTTCTTCGGGCCGACGGTGCCCCTCGCGCTGCTCGAGCGCCGCACGTGGGCGGCCTCCGATGATCTCGTGGCCGACGTGAAGGTCGCGCACTTCGGCCCGCGCGATCTCGCGGGGGCGATCTCGTGGCGGCTCGTCGACGAGGCGGGCCGCGAGCTGGGGTCGGGGATGCTCGAGCCCGGCACCATCGAGCGCGGCAACGCGCGCGTGTATGGCTCGATCCGGGTATCGCTCGCGGGCGTGCGCGTCGCGACGCGGGCCCGGCTCGTCATCGCGGTCGAGGCGCCGGGCGTCGTCGCGGAGAACGACTGGGAGATCTGGGTGTATCCGGCGGTGTCGCCCGAGGGCAACGGGACACTCGTGACGCGGAGCGCGGACGAGGCGCTGGCCGCGCTCGCGGAGGGGCGTCGGGTGCTGCTCGTGCCGCGCGCGGACGACCTCCGCTCCCCGGTGGTCTTCGGATTCTCGCCCGTCTTCTGGAACACCTCCTGGACGAGTGGTCAGCCGCCGCACACGCTCGGGATCCTGTGCGACCCCGCGCACCCGGCGTTCGCGCGGTTCCCGACCGATCCCCACACGAACTGGCAGTGGTGGGAGCTGCTGCACGACGCGACAGCGCTGCACCTCGCCGGCCCCGCCGTCGACATG
The DNA here is from genome assembly GCF_011326725.1 of Microbacterium excoecariae. GTDB lineage: Bacteria > Actinomycetota > Actinomycetes > Actinomycetales > Microbacteriaceae > Microbacterium > Microbacterium excoecariae. The sequence goes on from NZ_JAANCO010000001.1 coordinate 1,135,720, forward strand.
CGGCCGGTCGTGCAGGCCATCGACAGCTGGTTCGACGCGCGGCGCCTGGGACTCGTGGTCGAGGCGCGGGTCGGCGAGGGCCGCCTGATGGTGTGCACCCCGGACGTCGTGACCGACCTGGACGAGCGCCTCGTCGCCCGGCAGCTACGCGCGAGCCTCGAGGGCTACCTGGCGAGCGATGCCTTCGACCCCGAGACGAGCCTCGCCCCCGAGGAGGTACGCGCCCTCCTCGCCGGGCGCCTCGAGGGATGAGCGGCGAACCCCCGGGGTGGCCTGTGCCGCCAGCCCGGGGGCGATGGGTGCGGTGGTGTCAGGCCGCCGCGCCCGCCCGCGCCGTGGCGAAGGCCTCGAGGAGACGCTCGGTGTCCTCGAGCTGCGCGAACCAGGTGGTCCGGACGATATCGATCACGTCATCTGCGTCCTGCAGTTGCGATAGCCGCTCCTGCACCCCCGCGAAACCCGAGGGATCCGACTCGTGCAGCGCGATCATCTTCAGCGCGAGCTTCGCCTGGATGCCGTAGATCGGAATCTGGGGGCCGCGCGGCGCGGTAAGCCCGATGTAGTAAAGCTTCTCGAGCCCCTGCGGGACGAGGCCCCCGGCGTAGCGGAGGGGCACGCCGTTGCGCCGCGGGACGAGCGCATCGTCCAGGAACGGCAGCGTCGAGTGGAATCCCGTGGCCCACAGGATTGTGCCGTATTCGCGCGACGTGCCGTCCTCGAAGTACACGGTGCGTCCCTCGATGCGGTCGATGCCGGGCGCGACGTGGATCCGTCCGTGCTGCAGCCAGTACAGCAGGAGGTTATTGACGACGGCCCGCCCCTCGGCGAGCGTGGGCTCCTGAGGCTCGGGGAGGCCGTACGCCTGCGGCTCGCCGAGGGACACGCGCGCGAGCATGCGGGCGATGAAGTCCTGCTCCTCGGCGGAGAACTGCGCCATCCAGGGGAGTTCCTGACGCGGCACGCCGAAGTACGACTTGGGCTGGAAGAACACGCCGTGCCGCACGACGACGTCGACCTCGAACCGGTGCTGCGCCGCGTCGACCGCGAGATCGCAGCCCGAGTTTCCCGCCCCGACGACGAGCACCCGCCCCTCGGCGAGGTCACCGGGGTTGCGGTACTGGCTGGAGTGGAGCTGCGGGCCGGTGAACCCCTCGGAGATCGCGGGGATTTTCGCGTCCCAGAGGTGTCCGTTGGCGACGAACACGCCGTCGTAGGTGCGGGTCTCACCCGAGTCGAGGGTCACGGTCCAGCCGGCGGATCCGGGAGTGTCGGCCGTCGCGATGGGGACGACGGATGCCACCCGAGTTCCGAATGTGATCGCATCGAGCAGGTCCTGCTCGCGCGCGAACGAATGGATGTAGTCGCGCACCTCGTCCCGCCGGGGGAAGTACGGGTACGACTCCGGCATCGGGAAATCCTCGAAGACCGTCTGATCGCGCGAGGTGATGAGGTGCAGCGCCTCGTAATCCGTGTTCCAGTGGCCGCCGACGCGGTCGGTCTGCTCGAAGCAGTCGACCTCGTGCCCGGCCTGACGGAGCGCGTGGAGGGTGGAGAGGCCGGCTGCGCCGGCCCCGATCACGCAGTACGTGGTCATGAGGGGGAGTTCCTTTCTGATGAACCCGGGCCGAGGCGTGCCGCGGTGGCGACCAGCGCGTCGTGCCGGGATCCGGTGGGGCGGGAGAATCGCGTCGCGTTCATGCGTGGCCTCGAGCGAGGCGACGCTCGACCAAAACGGACAGCCACGTGGCGGGGACGGCGATCGCGGCGTAGATCAGGCCCGTGATCGCGTAGACCTCGAGGTACTCGAAGGTGACCGACGCGGTGCGATAGGAGGCGCCCATCAGCTCGTCGGCCGAGATCGAATAGGCGAGCGACGTGGCCTGGAAGGACATGATCGCGAGGCCCATGAGCGGCGGGATCGCGGAGCGCAGGCCCTGCGGGAGCACGATCCGGAGGAACGACGTCGTCGCCGTGAGGCCGAGCGCGGCGGCCGCCTCGGTCTGGCCGCGGGAGACGGACTGGATGCCCGCGCGGATCATCTCCGAGGAGTAGGCCCCCGCCGTGATGGTCAGGCCAATCGCGGCGGACCAGAACGAGTCGAACACCAGGCCGAGTGCCGGAAAGCCGAAGTACACGATGTAGAGGACGACGAGCGCGGGGATGCCGCGGCCGATCTCCACGATCACGAGGGTGGGCCACTTGACGAACCCTCGCGGAGACGTCACTCCGATGGCGAGCAGGAGCCCGAGGGCGTAGCCGAACACGACGGAGATGGCCGTGAGTTGGAGGCTGACGAGAAGTCCCTCGCCGAGCTCGGGCAGGTGATCGAGCGCGTTCATGCGCGGCTCCTCTGCATGCGGGTGTCGAGGCGTCGAGCAAAGATGGCGACCGGCACGCTCACGAGGAGGTAGACCCCCGCCGCGACGAAGAACGCGGTGAACCCGCCCTCGGCCGTGTGCTGCCGCGTGAAGAGGTTCGCCTGGAAGACCATGTCCGCGACGCCGATCGTCGACGCAAGCGAGGAGTCCTTCACGAGTGAGAGGAGAAACGCCGTCATGGAGGGCAGGGCGGTGCGGAGCGCCTGCGGCGCGAGCACCCGACCGAACGTCGTCGCACGCCCGAGGCCCAGCGCTGCGGCCGCCTCCGACTGCCCGACGGGGAGCGTCGCGAAGCCGCCGCGATAGATCTCGGCGAGGTACGCCGACGCGATGATGCCGAGGGCGAGGACGGCGGCCGAGAGCGAGTCGAGGCGCACGGCACCGAAGGACACGCCGAAGTAGAGCAGGAACAGCCAGACGAGCGGCGGTACCCCGCGCACGAGGTCGACGAAGACGCGGAATACGAGCCGCACGGGGACGATTCGCGAGCGTAGCCCGAGCATCAGGGGGATTCCACCGATGAGCCCCATCCCAAAGGCCAACGCGGTGACGAGCAGCGTCATCGGGAGGCCGAGGAGGACGACGGAGATGACTTCCGGCACGCGGATCAGCGCCCCATGACCGCGGACAGGAAGCGGCGCGTGCGCTCCTGCTGCGGGTCCGACATGATCGCCGCCGGGTTACCCTCCTCGATGATGTGGCCGTCGGCCATCACCACGAGGTGATCGGAGACATCGCGCGCGAACTGCATCTCGTGGGTGACCACGATCATCGTCATACCGGTGTCGGCCAGCTCCCGCATCACGGCGAGCACTTCCACGCCGACCTCGGGGTCGAGCGCACTCGTCGGCTCGTCGAAGAGCATGGCGCGCGGGCCGAGCGCGAGCGCGCGGACGATGGCGATGCGCTGCTGCTGTCCGCCGGAGCACCGCGCGGGGTGGGCGTCGGCTTTGTCGCGCAGACCGACCCGCTCGAGGAGAGTGAGCGCACGTTCCTCCGCCTCCTCGCGACTGCGGCCGAGGATCTTCTCCTGGGGGAACGCGATGTTCCGCAGCACGGTCTGGTGCGGAAAGAGGTTGAAGGACTGAAACACCATGCCGATCTGCCGTCGCAGCGCGAGCAGGTCCTTGGGGGGAACCGACTGGCCCGCGTCGATCGACTGGCTTCCCACCGTGATCCGTCCGGCGTCCGGCGTCTCGAGCAGGTTGACGCAACGCAGGAGCGTGCTTTTTCCCGACCCGGAGGGGCCGATGAGAGCCGTGACGCTTCCCGGCTTGACCGACATCGAGATGTCGTCGAGGACGAGGTTGTCCCCGAAGCTCTTCGAGAGGTGGGAGATTTCGACGCCGGCCATGGCCGTGTCGAGCTGTTGCGTGAGAAGGGGACTGGGCACAGCAGTTCCTCTCTGTTCGGGGGCGGGGCGGGCGCAGGGCCCGCCCCGCCGTGGCGATTAACGAAGCGAGGTCTCGGCGACGTCTGCGGGCACCATGAGGTCCGCGAGGCCGTACTCGTCGAGAAGGCCCGCGAGCGTGCCGTCCTCGCGCCACGTGTCGATCAGCTCGCTGATCGCATCCGAGAGGTCGCTGTTCTCGGGATCGATCGGGAAGGAAATGATCGGCGGGTTCTCCGTGACCGCGATGCGGTCGTCGGGCTGGATGGTGGCGACCTGGTAGTCGGTGTCCGCATACGCGACCACCGCGACCGCGTACCCGTCGAGCGCGGCCTGGATGCGGCCGTTGGCGAGGTCCTGCTTCATCTCGACCGTTCCGGGGTAGCTCTTGTAGTTGTCGCCCAGGAGCGCGGAGGTGTCGGCCTCCCAGGAGAATCCGGCACCGGATCCGACGGCGCCCGCATCCTCGAGCTCGTCGACCGTGTCGATGCCGTCCTCCGAGATGATCGCCATGGCGTCGTACTGGGTCGGGGAGGTGAAGCCCACCTGCTCCGCGCGTTCTTCCGTGACGTACCAGCCGCCGGTGATGATGTCGGTCTGGTTCTGCTCCGTGATCATCGCGATGCCGTTGGCATAGGTGATCGGCACGAAGGCAATGTCGAGGCACTCCGTTTCCGCGACGAGCTTGAGGACGTCGACATCGGCGCCCGTCGCGTCCGAACCGGTGGTGCCGGAGTACGGCAGGTTCTCGGGGACGCCGACGGTGAGGGTGCCGTCGGTGAAGGTCGAGAGACCCTCGTGGGCTGGCTCGCAGTCCGCGGCAACGGACGACTCAGGAGCGCTCGTGGTGCATCCCGCGAGCGTGAGCGAGAGCGTCAGGGCGCCGAGGGTGCTGGCCGCGAGGAGGGGGGTGCGTCGATTCATGGGGGATCCTTCAGCTGTGTCGGGTGGGGGAGGGAAAGCTGGGGGTCAGCGCATCACGTCGCCGCCGGAGAGCACGATCGTCTCACCGGTGAGGAACGCGGCGTGCGTGCCGTGGGAGATGAGCCATACCCAGGCGGCGATCTCCTCGGGCTGCGCGACGCGCCCGATGGGAATGGACGCGGCCGCGGCGTCCATGCGCCCGGTGGCCGCGTTGCCGGGGGTCGCGACCCATCCCGGGGCGATTCCATTGACGCGGATGCCCTCGGGCGCGAGCTCGAGTGCGAGCGACTTGGTCAGCATCACGACGGCCGCCTTGGATGCGCCGTAGAGCAGCTGTCCGGGCGAGACCGCATAGGCGTCGACGGACGCGAAGTTCACGACGCTCGAGCCTCGCCCGAGGCGAGTGCGGGCCGCGGCCGTCACGTTGAGAACGCCGAGGACGTTGATGTCGAACACCTTGCGGAACGCGTCATCGGTGTAGGTATCGAGCGTCGTCGGGGGGTATACGCCGGCGATGTTGGCGACAACGTCGATGGGGGTATCCGCGCCGATCGCGGCCTCGAGGGCGGCCGCGATCTGATCGCGGTCGCGGACGTCGGCGATCAGGGGGATGAGGGTCCCGGGGAGGTCCTCCTCGACGGTCGCGGCGGTGATGTCGAGGCCGAGCACCGTCCACCCCTCGCGGAGAAAGTGGAGCACGCTGCTCTGGCCCATCCCGCTCGCGGCGCCGGTGATGAGGGCGACCCCTGCGGTCGCGGGGGGAGTCTGTCCGTTGGTCTGGTCTGGCACACGTCCATTCACGCACCGCCGCTTACAAAGGACAATCCTCATTGTGATATGACAGCAATAGGTAAAACCTTCTGGAGGACATCGTGCCGCTACCAACGATTCGTCAGCTGGAGTATTTCGCGACGGCCGCGCGATTGGGGACATTCGCGGCGGCGGCGCTCGAGCATCGCATCGCGCAGCCGAGCCTGTCCGAGCAGATCAGCGTCCTCGAGCGCAGCCTCGACGTGCGCCTTTTCACCCGCACATCCCGCCGGGTCATGCTCACCGACGCGGGCAAGCAGCTCCTGCCGCTCGCGGAGAAGACGATTAGCGACGCGGAGGAGGTCGCCGAGTTCGGGCGACGTGTGCGCACCCTCGAGGAGGGCACAGTGTCCTTCGGGACCTTCAACAGCGCACACCTCTACCTCCTGACGGATCTCATTCGGGAGTTCCATTCGCTCCACCCGGGGGTCCGGATCCAGGTGACGGGGCTGAATTCGGCGGAGGTCGCTGACTCCGTGCGATCGGGGCGCATCGAGGCCGGGCTCGTGCAGCTCCCGATCGACGCGCGCGAGCTTCAGGTCTCGCGGACCGCCTTCGTCGATCAGGTCGTGTACGTGTCCCGCAACCCCGCGAACACCGCACGCCGGATCGACATCGCGACGCTCGCCGAGCGCAAGCTCATCCTCTCTGAAGCCCGGTGGTCCACGACGGATCCGCTTCGCGCGATGCTGCTCGAGCGCGCCCAGTCCGCGGGCGTCGTCCTGGAGCCCGTGATCGAGGTGGAGTTTCAGACGCACGCGCTAGAGCTCGCGGCCCAGGACATCGGCGACTCGCTCGTGTCCTTCCATGTCGGTCGGAACGTGATGCGCGAACGCGGGCTGACGTGGACGCGGCTCGAGCCGCCCGTGGAGGAGCACTACGCGTTCATCACGCGAAAGCGCGGGTCGATTTCGCCCGCGACACGGGAGTTCATGACGCTGGGGTCGAGAGCGCTCGCCGCGATGCAGGCGACGGCGACGGCGGAGGCGGCCTCCTAAGCCCGACGGTGGTGGGATAGACCCATGCACTCCGCTGAGCTCATCGCCGGTCGTCGTTTCCTTCTCGTCTTGGAGCCGGGGGAGGACCTCCTCGCCGAGATCACCGCGTTCTGCGCGCGCGAGGGAATCGGATCCGCCCTGATTCCGGTGCTCTTCGGCGCGTTCCGCTCGGTGCGGCTCATCGGGGCCGAGGGGCCGCCGGCGGATCCGGAACTCCCGCTCCCCGAGAGCATCGAGGTGGCGTACGTCGAAGGCACGGCGCAGGGCTCTGTCGCGCGCGGGCCCGAAGGGGACGTGCGCGTGCACGTGCACGCCGCCGTCGGACGCAAGGACCAGGGCGCGCTCGCCTACGCCGGTCACGTGCTCGACGCGCGCGTGCACTACACGACGGAGGTGCTCGTCGAGGAGGTGCTCGAGCCGCCGTTCCGCTCCGTGCCCGTTCAGGCCAGCTTCGGGATTCCGTGCCTGCGGTTCGGGTGACCGGCGGTTTGTGCACACCCGGCCGCGCGGCTCGCTCGACCCCTCGCGCAGGTCTAGCGTGGCCTCATGGCTTCTGTCGTGTGGTTCCGTGACGACCTCCGCCTCGCCGACCACGCCGCGCTCGCCGCGGCTGCCGAGGACGACGACGGCCTCATCGCCCTCTACGTCCTCGACGAGGAGTCGGACGAGACGCGCCCCCTGGGCGGAGCCGCCAAGTGGTGGCTGCACGGCTCGCTCGAGCGACTCGACGCGGCGCTCCGCGAGCGCGGCGGTGCGCTCGTCCTCCGCCGCGGCCGGGCGGAGGAGGTCGTGCCGGCCGTCGTCCGCGCCGCGGGCGCGACGCGCGTGTTCTGGAATCGTCGCTACGGCGCCGAGCGGGAGATCGACGCGCGCCTGAAGGAGGCGCTCCGGGGCGACGGGATCGAGGCGCGTTCCTTCCCCGGGAGCCTGCTGTTCGAGCCGTGGACGATCGCCACGAAGTCCGGCGGGCCCTATCGCGTGTACTCGCCGTTCTGGCGGGCCTGCCTGGAGGCGCCCGAGCCGGCGCGGCCGCTCCCGGCCCCCGCAACGCTCGCGGCCGCCGACGCGCACCCCGAGAGCGACGACCTGGCCGAGTGGAAGCTCCGGCCGACCTCGCCGGACTGGGCGACCGGCATCGCCGAGCGTTGGACCCCCGGGGAGGACGCCGCGCGCGCCGCCCTCGAGGACTTCCTCGGCGGGGCGGTCGCGCGCTACGACGCCGGCCGCGACGTGCCCTCCGAGGACGCCGTCTCGGGGCTGTCGCCCTACCTCAGGTGGGGCGAGATCAGCCCCCGCACCGTGTGGCACGAGGCGTGGCGATCCGGCGCCGACGTCGGCACGTTCCTCTCGGAGCTCGGGTGGCGCGAGTTCGCCTGGCACACCGCGTTCCACCACCCGGACCTCCACACCCGCGGGCTCAACGCGCGCTTCGACGCGTTCCCGTGGGAGGATCCGGATCCCGCCGACCTCGCGGCGTGGCAACAGGGGACGACGGGCTACCCGCTCGTCGACGCGGGCATGCGCGAGCTGTGGCAGAGCGGATCCATGCACAACCGCGTCCGCATGGTCGCCGCCTCGTTCCTGACGAAGAACATGCTCGTCGACTGGCGCGTGGGGGAGCGGTGGTTTTGGGACACGCTCGTCGACGCGGATGCCGCGAGCAACCCGTTCAACTGGCAGTGGGTCGCCGGGTGCGGCGCCGACGCCGCGCCCTACTTCCGCATCTTCAACCCGCGCACGCAGGAGCAGAAGTTCGACCCCGAGGGCCGTTACGTGAAGGAATGGGCGCCGGACAGCCTCCTCACACCCGAGCTCGTCGACCTCAAGGCGAGCCGCGAGCGCGCGCTCGCCGCGTACGACACCATCTGACGAAGCGCGAAAGAGGGGGCCGCCGCTGAACGCGACGACCCCCCGGAATTCTCAGTTCGCTTAGAACTGGAACTCGTCGATGTTGTCCGCGTCGAACACGAACGGGTCGCCGAGGAGGACGACGCCGTCGGCGCCGACCGTGAACTCGCCGAGATCGCCGGCGCTGAAGGTGTCGCCCTCGGCCCCCTCGATCTCGCCCGTGGCGACCGCCGCCGCGGCGTAGGTCGCGAGCGTTCCGAGGTCCTCCGGGTTCCACAGCGCGAACGCCTCGACCGTGCCGTCCTCGATGAACTCGCGCATCTGGTTCGGGGTGCCGAGGCCCGTCAGCGCCACCTCGCCCTTCGCGTCCGAGTCGGACAGGTAGCGCGCCGCGGCCGCGATGCCCACCGTCGTCGGCGACACGATGCCCGCGAGATCCGGGTTGGACTGCAGGAGCGCCGCGGTCTGATCGAACGACTTCTGGTCCTCGTCGTCGCCGTAGACCGTGTCGATGATCTCGATGTCGGGGTACGTCTCGTTGACGTACTCGATGAACGCCTCGTTCCACGTGTTCTGGTTGGTCGCGTTCGCGGAGGCCGAGAGGATGGCGACCTCGCCCTCCTCGCCGATCTGCTCGGCGATGAGGTCGCCCTGCACCTTCGCGATCCCCGCCGTGTCGGCCTGGTTGATGAACAGGTCGCGGCAGTCGGGGTTCGTGTCCGAGTCGAAGGTGACGACCGTCACCCCGTTGTCGCGGGCCTCGTTGAGCGCGTCGCAGATCGCGTTCGGGTCGTTCGCCGAGACGACGAGGGCCGAGCGGCCCTGCTGTGCAGCCGTGTTGATGTAGCTGACCTGGCCGTCCGGGGTCGCCTCGGTCGGGCCCACCTGCTCGAACTCGGCGCCGAGAGCCTCGGCGGCCGCCGAGGCTCCGATCTCGGAGGCGTCGAAGTACGGGTTGCCGAGGTTCTTCGGGAGGAGCGTGATCGAGAGGTCGTCGGAGCTGGCGGCCTCGCCGGATCCGGAGCCGCCACTGGTGCTCGTGTCCGCGCAGCCGGCCAGGGTAAGGGCGGCGATCACGGATACGGCTGCGCCAGCCGCCACTCGCGAGAGAGTGAACTTCATTGTTATACCTTTCGTGGAGTGCGCCGCGGGCGGGACCCGCGGCAGGGACCTCAGGAGGATGAGGCGGCCGCCGCGCGGGCGGGCGTGGGGGAGGAGCGCCGGGTCTTCGCCCAGGCGAAGACGCTGGCTCCCACCACCGAGATGATCAAGAGACCACCGGTGATGATGTTGATGATCGCGCTCGAGATGCCCTCGAGGCGCAGCGCGCTGGAGAGCACGCCGATGAGCAGGACCGCGGCGATCACGCCGTGGATCTTGCCGCGCCCGCCGAACACCGACACGCCGCCGAGGACGACCGCCGCGATGACCTGCAGCTCGAGCCCCGTCGCGTTGTCGCCGCGGGCGCTGCTGTAGCGCAGCGTGTAATAGACGCCGGCGAGCGCCGCCACGAAGCCGGCGAGGACGAACACGATGAACTTCGTGCGCTCGACATTCACGCCCGAGAACTTCGCCGCGTCGGACGAGAGCCCGACCGCGAAGATCCCGCGCCCGAAGGGCGTGAAGTGGTACAGCGCGACGAAGATCACGAGCAGCACGAGGAACGGAATCACGACCCAGGGGATCGACGTGCCCGCGAGCTTGGCCTTGGCGAGCGCCGTCCAGAACTCGGGGAACTCCGTCACGGCCGTCGTGCCGAGCATGCCGACGGCGATGCCGCGGAACAGCGCGAGCGTACCGATCGTCACCGCGAGCGACGGCAGCCCGACGACCGTGACCAGGTAGCCGTTGACCGCCCCGCCGACGACACCCACGGCGAGCGCGACGAGCGCCGCGATTTCGAACGGCGCGCCGGACTGGACGAGCACGCCCGTCGTCACGCTCGCGAGACCCGCCATGGATCCGACCGACAGATCGATCTCACCGGTCGTCATCACCAGGGTCATCGGCAGGGCGATGAAGAGGATGGGCGCGACGTCGAGCAGCAAGTAGTTGTAGGTCAGGGGTTGCGCGAACCCCTGCACCGTCAGCGAGGCCACGACGAGGACGAGGACGAGGAGACCGATGATGGCGAACTCGCGCGTGGCGAGCACGCGCCGCCACAGCGGCCGTGCGTAGTCGAACTGCACGATGCTTGTGGTCTGGGTGGCCGTGGTCATGCGTTGTCCCTCGTCTCGATGAGGCGTCGTTTCTGGCGGAGCGCGAGGACGCGGTCGAGGACGATCGCGCCGATGATGAGGACACCCACGACCGCCTGTTGCCAGAAGTCGGGGATCCCGACGATCGGAAGCGCGCGGTTGATGGTCATGAGGAGGAACGCGCCGATCGCGGCTCCCCACACCGTGCCGACACCGCCGACGATCGCGACGCCGCCGATGACGGCCGCGCCGATGGCGTTGAACTCCCACCCCATGGCGGCCTGGGAGTCGACCGTGCCATAGCGCGCGGCGTAGAACACGCCGGCGAGGCCCGAGAGCGTGCCCGAGACGATGAACGCCGTCAGAACGCGGCGCGTGGTCTTCAGGCCGTAGAGATTCGCGGCCTGCGGGTCGGATCCGATCGCGTACAGCTCGCGCCCCGACCGCATGTTCGCCAGGTACCACGCGGCGACGACGAGGACCGCCACCGCGACGATCGTCAGGACAGGGATCGTGAGGAACTGCGCCGTGCCGAACGCGAGGAAGGGCTTCGGCATGTCGGACGGGTTAATGCGATCGCTGCCGGTCCAGAGCACGTTAATGCCGCGGAAGGCATACAGCGTGCCGAGCGTGATCACCATCGCGGGGACCTTCGCGAACGCGACGAGCGCGCCGTTGACGAGCCCGAGGAACGCGCCGAAGAGGACGGAGGCGAGCACGACGAGCGGAATGGGGATTCCGGGGAAGGTCGCGAACAACCAGCCCGTCATGTAGGCCGTCAGGCCGACGATCGACCCCACGGAAATGTCGACGTTGCGGGTGATGATGACGAACGCCTGGCCGATCGTGACGAGCAGGAGCGGTGCCGGGGTGAGGAGCAGATCGCGCCAGCCGTCGCCGGAGAACAGGAACTTCGGGTTCGTCAAAGTGGCCGCGAGGATCACGAGGCCGAGCGCCAGGAGGATCCCGAGCTCGCGCATGCGCCCGCCCGAGAGGAAGGCGCGCACCCGGTTCGTGCCCGCGGAGATGTCGATTGTCGTGGTCATGCGGAGGGCTCCGTTGCGTGGGTCGCGGCGTGCATGATGTTCTCGCTCGTGGCCTCGGCGCGGTCGAGCTCCGCCGTGATGCGCCCCTCGTGCATGACGAGGACGCGGTCCGCCATGCCGAGGACCTCCGGCAGCTCCGACGAGATCATGATGATGCCGAGCCCCTGGTCCGCCAGCTCCGACAGCAGCGCGTGCACCGCGGCCTTCGTGCCGACGTCGATGCCGCGGGTCGGCTCGTCGACGATGAGGACGCGCGGATTCGTCGCGAGCCACTTCGCGAGCACGACCTTCTGCTGATTTCCGCCGGACAGCGTGCCGACGACGGTGTCGAGCGCGTGGCTCTTCACCTCGAGCTTCGCGTCCCACGGGCGGGCGGCGCGATGCTCTATGCCCGTCGTGAGAAACCCGAACGCGGCGATCTTTCGCCACATCGCCATCGCCGTGTTGCTCCCGACGGTCGAGTCAATGACGAGGCCCTGCTTGCGTCGGTCCTCGGGCACGAGCGCGAGGCCCGCCGCCATCGCGGCCGTGGGCTTGCCCGAGGGGATCCGCGTGCCGCTCATGGTGACGCTGCCCGACGCATACGCGTCGACGCCGAACACGGCGCGCACGACCTCGCTGCGCCCCGCGCCGACGAGCCCTGCGAGCGCGACGATCTCGCCCGCGCGCACGCGGAAGGAGATGTCGTGGAAGGATCCGGGGCTCGTGAGGCCCTCGACGGCGAGGAGCTCCTCGCCGACGGTGGTCTCCTTTTTCGGGAACAGCTCCGTGACGTCGCGCCCGACCATCTGACGCACGAGCTCGTCCACCGAGGTCTCCTCGATGGGGTGCGTGGAGATATATGCCCCGTCGCGCATCACCGTGACCGTGTCGCAGAGCGCGAACACCTCGTCGAAGCGATGCGAGATGAACATGATGGCGCGGTCCTCGTCGCGCAGGCTCCGCGCGACCGCGAACAGACGCTCGACCTCGACGCCCGACAGGGCCGCGGTCGGCTCGTCCATGATGAGCACGCTCGCGTCGAGCGAGATCGCCTTCGCGATCTCGATGATCTGCTGGTCGGCGATCGAGAGGCCCTCGGTGATCCGGTCGGGATCGAGACGCACACCGAGGCGCGCGAAGATCTGCTCGACCTCGGCGCGCATCGCCTGGCGGTCGATCCGACCGAACCGCCCCGTCGGCTGGCGGCCCATGAAGATGTTCTCGGTGATCGACAGGTCGGGGAAGAGCGTGGGCTCCTGATAGATCACGGCGATGCCGGCGTCCTTGGACTGCGCCGTCGAGCTGAAATCGACGCTCTCGCCGCGGAAACGAAAGTCTCCGGCGTCGCGGCGATACAGGCCCGCCATGATCTTGACGAGCGTGGACTTGCCCGCACCGTTCTCGCCGATGAGGGCGTGGATCGAGTGCGGGTGGAGCGTCAGGCTGCCCGAGCGGAGCGCGACGACCGGTCCGAAGGACTTGACGACGCGATCCAGCTCCAGCGCCGGGGCGCCTCCGGGGCGGGCGGGATCTTCGGTGACCACGTGGGGTCCTCTCCATCGAGGTGCGAGCGAATCTGAAACGACATGAATCGATTCACGGTGGGTTCAGGCTAGTGTATGTCGGGAGCTGCTCGCCACACGCGCATGGCGACGGTGATCAGAATGTGATGCGCCTCCAACGAAGGAGATCGGGTGGCCGTCAGGATCCGCGATGTCGCGCAGCGCGCCGGCGTGTCGGTCGGCACGGTCTCGAACGTGCTGAACCGCCCCGACGAGGTGTCACCGGACTCCGTCGAGCGCGTCGAACGGGCGATCCGGGAGCTCGGGTACGTCCGCAACGACGCCGCGCGCCAGCTACGCGCCGGGGTCAGCGCGACCGTCGGATTCGTCGTGTTGGGGAGTCAGAACCCGTTCTATAACGACGTCGTGCGCGGGGCGCAGGATGAGGCAGCGGCCGGCGGACTCGCGATGCTGTCCGGGAGCTCGGATGAGGACGAGGCGCGCCAGAAGCTCTATCTCGACCTCTTTCGGCAGCAGCAGGTGCGGGGGATCCTGCTCGCGCCGTACGGGGACGTGCTTGCCGACCTGCGTCGTCTGAAGCGCGCAGGGATCGCCACGGTGCTCGTCGACCGGTTCAGCGCCGACCACGAGTTCTCGTCCGTGTCGCTCGACAGCGTCGCCGGGGGGCGCCTCGCGATGGAGCATCTCATCGCCCGTTCCCGCCGCCGCGCGGCGTTCGTCGGCGGCCCGTTTGGCCTGCGGCAGGTGTCCGATCGACTCGAGGGCGCCCGCGCCGCGGCCGACGACGCGCAGGTCTCGCTCGAGGTGGTGCCCACGTCGGGGATGACGCTTGAGGACGGACTCGCGGCGGGCGAGCGCCTGCTCGCGCGCCCCCGCCGCGAGCGGCCCGACGCGATCCTCGCGGCGAACGATCTCATCGCGATCGGCCTGCTGCAGTCGCTGGTGGAGGGCGGCCGGCTCCTCGTGCCGGGCGATATCGCCCTCGTGGGCTTCGACGACATCCCCTTCGCTGCCGCTGCCGCCGTGCCGCTGACGACGGTGCGCCAGCCGGGGCGCCAGATCGGGCGCACGGCGCTCCGCATGGTGCTCGAGGAGGTCTCGGATCCGCTCAGCCTGCCGCGGCAGACCGTGTTCCCTCCCGAGCTCGTCGTGCGCCGCTCGACGGAGCGCTGAGGGCCTACCGGACGGCCGCTGCGATCGCCTCCGTCGCCGTGGCGTGCGTGAAGGTGAACCCCGAGTCGAGCAGCGCGGCCGGTCGCACCGCGGCGTCGGCGAGCAGGAGGGAGTCCGCGGCGTCGCGGCCCAGCCCGAAGCGAAGCGCCCACGCGGGCGCCGGGAGCAGGTAGGGGCGGTGCACGCGCGCCGCCAGCGCGCGCCCGATGTTGTTCGCGGTCGCGAGGGTCGGGCCCGTGAGGTTGACCGGCCCGCTCAGTCCGCGGTCGATGACGTGGCGGATCGCGCGCACTTCGTCCTCCAGCGAGATCCACGGCCACACCTGGGTGCCGCGCCCGAGCGGCCCGCTGACGCCGGCCCTCGCCAGGAGCATCATCGGCTTCAGGACGCCGCGCGGATGAAGCAGCGGCGCGGTCCGGAGGAATGCCACGCGCGGGGCGGATCCGGCCGCCGCCTTCTCCCATTCGTCGCAGAGCCGCGCGAGGAAGGTGTCGCCCGGCCCGCTGGACTCCGCGAGGGTCTCGCCGGGGCGGTCGCCGTAGAACCCGACGGCCGACGCCGACACGAATGCCGGGGCCTCCGTGCCGAGCGCGCCGAGCGCGCGGGCGAGCGTGCGGGTGGGGGCAAGCCGCGACGACACGAGCTCGCGCCGGTAGCGCGGCGTCCAGGGGAGGCGGCCGATGCTTGCGCCCCCGAGGCTCACCACGGCGGCGGCCCGCGCCAGGACCGCCGGATCCAGGTGGCGCTCGCCCGGCGACCACGCGATCTCGTCCGGGTGCTTCGGCGGCCGGCGCACGAGCCGCGAGACGGGAATCCCGTCGGTGGCGAGCGAGCGCACGAGCGCCTGCCCGATGAGGCCGGACGACCCGGCGACGACGATGCGATCGGCTCTCATGAGCTGATGGTCTCACGCGGGTGGCGCGCTCAAGGCGCCTCGTGATGAATTCGCTGGATCCGCCCCCGCCGTCGCACGACGGTGTCTACCATGGCGTCGCGGGCCCTCGGGTCCGTGCATGATCCCGCCGTACTCATGGCCCGATAAGGGCACTCAGAAAGAGGCAAGGATATGAGCAACGAGAACAAGTTCGAGGCCGCCGCCGACAAGCTCAAGGGCAAGGCGAAGGAGACCTGGGGGCGCGTCACGGACGACGAAGAGCTCCAGGCCGAAGGCCAGGCGGACCAGGCGGCCGGTCACACGAAGGATGCGGCGGAGAACGTCAAGGACGCCGCGAAGAACGTCGGCAAGTCGTTCGGCAAGTAACCACGACCGCGGGGCGGGGCGAGATTCGCCCCGCCCCGACGCGTTTTTGCGACCATTCGATTCTCGAGAGGGGCCACGCCATGCACACCGACCAGCTCACCTTCACGGATCCCGTCACCCGCTTCCCGTCCGTCACCCCGCCGACGCAGCACCAGCCCGAGCCCGGCCTGGACGCCGAGCTCACCCCGCGCGCCGACCGCGGCGAGAACTCCTACCGCGGTACGGGCCGCCTCGAGGGGCGCCGCGCGCTCATCACGGGGGCGGACTCGGGAATCGGCGCCGCCGTCGCGATCGCGTTCGCCCGCGAAGGCGCGGACGTCGCGCTGAACTACCTCCCCGCGGAGGAGGAGGACGCGCAGCGCGTCCGCGCGCTCGTCGAACAGGCGGGCCGCCGCGCCATCCTGCTCCCGGGCGATCTCGCGGACGCCGAGTTCTGTCATCAGGTCGTCGCGGACGCCGTGCACGGCCTCGGAGGCATCGACGCGCTCGTGAACAACGCCGGAAAGCAAATCGCCGTCGAGAGCCTGGACGACCTGACGGACGAGCAGTGGCAGGAGACGTACGACGTCAACGTGCGCGCGATCTACCGCGTCACGAAGGCGGCCGTCCCGCACCTGGAGCCGGGATCGACGATCGTGAACTCGACGTCGATCCAGGCGTACCAGCCCTCGGCTCACCTCATCGACTACGCGTCGACGAAGGCCGCCATCAACAACCTGACGAAGGGGCTGGGGCAGCAGCTCGCTCCGCGCGGCATCCGCGTCAACGCGGTGGCGCCGGGCCCCGTGTGGACGCCGCTGCAGGTCTCGGACGGGCAGCCGAAGGAGGCCCTGCCGCGCTTCGGGAAGTCCACGCCCTTGGGGCGCGCGGGCCAGCCCACGGAGCTCGCGCCGGCGTACGTGTTCCTCACCTCATCCGAATCGAGCTTCGTCATCGGCGAGACCCTGAACGTCAACGGGGGCACGCCAAGCCCGTAACGCTCGGCATCGTGACGCGCGGCCCGCCCCTTCCCAACGGAAGGGGCGGGCCGCGCTGCGTGTCGGAGGGCGCTATTTTCACCCGGCGTGCATAGGGGGTTCATTGCGCGTTCATGAGTTCGAGCGTGTCGCGCACCGCGATTTCGTACCGTCGCACAAAGCCGCGTGCGCGCATCGCGCCGGGCCATTCCCCCACCCGAAAGGAAGCCCTGGATGACGCATGTCTCCTCCCGGGCGCTGCGCTGGAGCGCAACGTTCGCGAGCATCCTCGCCCTCTCCGCCGCCGTGATCGTGCCGTCGGCGGCAGCCGCCGACGCCGCGGACGTGGTCGGCGACCCGCACCCGATCCTCCTGGAAAACGCCCACGCCGCGAACAAGGTCCTCGAGATCGCTAACCCATCGGCGCAAGCCACGATCCCCGACGGCGAGACACCCGCGGCCGCGGCGATCTTTCCGCTCGCGGACGCGCCGGACGCGGTGATGTCGCAGGCCGTGTTCGCCTATCCGATCGCGGGCGCGGCGGATACCTACGTCCTCGCGAGCGGCGACGGCGACATTCTCGCGCGGCGCGACAACGCTGACCCGAACTGGCGCTATCTCGAGGTGCGCGATGTCGCCCCGGCCGAGGCCGCGGCCGACCCCTATGCGCTCTGGAGCTTCGTCGACGCCGGCGATGGCGACGTGTATGTTCACAACGCCCAGCCCGGGCCCAACGGCCTGACGCCCGCGCTCGACATGTACAACTGGGCCACAGCCGATGCCGCCGAGATCCAGACCTACGACGCCGGTACGGCGGCGGTGCAGCGCTGGAGCGCGCACACGCTCGACGCGCGCGTCGCGGACGTCGACCAGCGCACCGAGCCGGGTTCGGCGCCCGAGCTCCCCGAGACCGTCACGGCGCGCTATGACTGGGGTCGCACGCAGGAGGCGGCCGTGGTGTGGCATGTGCCGGAGGGCGAGCAGTGGACCGCCGAGGGCGTCGTCGCGGTAGACGGAACGGCGACGGGGTGGTTCGGCGAGGACGTCCCGGTGCACGCACAGGTGCTCGTCGGCGCGGTGGGAGATGCCCTCGACGCCGCCGTTACGGTGCACCAGGGTGCCTCGCTCCGCGAGCTGCGCATGCAGGCTCCCGCCACGGTCGAGCGCACCGTGTCCGGATCCGATACGACCGTCACGTCCCGCGTGACGTGGGACTGGTCGGCGGTCACCGACGCGGACCTTGCTGAGCCCGGCACCGTCGAGATCCCGGCGACCGAGGGAACGGGGTTCGTCGCGCGGCTCGTTGTGACCGTTGTGGCGACCGAGGAGACCAACGTCCTCCGCGAGCCGGGCGTACACGTGGACTACACCCACATGAACGGATCGACCTTCGCGCTGACCGACGGCGTTCGCGACGCTGTCGGCTTCGACGACTGGCGCGGAGGCGGCGCCGCGAACCGCGTCAACCCGAACACGATCTCGTTCTACTTCGAACGCCCCCGCCAACTCACGGGCGCCGCGGTCTTCGACGCGGGCCAGGCCACCAACGTGGGTGGCGTGACGGTGCAGTACCGCGACCTCGTCGGCGGCTGGGTCGATCTGCCGGCGCGCGACGTCTCGTGGCCCCACGACAACGACGCGGCGGGACTTGCCCTCTCCGTGGAGTCCGACACCGTGCTGGCCTCCGGGCTGCGCGTGGCCATTACCCACAAATCCGACGCGAGCTGGATGACCCTGTCCGAGATCGAGGCCTACGGGCCCGCGCTCGCCGGCTGAGCCCTGAGCTGACATGAGAAGAGCAGACACACACATGCACATCACCTCCCACCGCCGCCGCTCGCGCGTCGCCCGCGCGACGTCGGCGGCGCTGACCGCGGGCCTCGCGCTCGGCATCGCGGCCGTCGTCCCGACCGCCGCGGGCGCGGCGACGGACGAGGCATCGACCCCCGTTGAACGGTCGAGCTTCGTGCTCCCCGTCCTACCGGATACCCAGTTCTATTCGCGCTACAGCGCCTCGCAATTCGTGCCGCAGTATGGGACGAACCCCTTCGAAGTGCAGACCGAATGGATCGTCCAACACCAGGACGAGCTCAATATGCCCTTCACGGTGCACGTGGGCGACGTGGTCGATCAGGAGTGGGTCGCCGGCGAGTGGGACGCCGCCGACAAGGCGATGCAGATCCTGACGGACGGGGGCATGCCCTATTCGGTCGTGCCCGGAAACCACGACGTCGAGGACATGGGAGCCCGCTCCTCCGAGGGCAACGCGGACAACTATCGCGCGCGATTCGGCGCCGAGCAGCTGGCGGCCCAGGGCGGCGACCAGCTGGTCGGGACCTACCAGGACGGCCTTTCCTCGGCGTACCTCTTCGAGGCCGAGGGGCGGACCTGGATGTCCCTCGCGCTCGCGTGGAACGCCTCGGACGACACCTTCGCGTGGGCACAGCAGGTCCTCGACGCCCATCCCGGTGTCCCCGTGATCCTGTCGTCCCACGCCATCGTGAACATCGCGGAGGATCAGGTCTCGCCCGCCTCCTGGTGGTGGGGAGAGCACCTCTTCGAGGAGCTGATCGCGCACAACGACCAGATCATCCTCACGGTCAACGGTCACTTCCACGGCTCGACGATGCAGACGCGCACGAACGATTTCGGCAACCCCGTCTATCAGGTCCTCACGGACTACCAGATGGCCGCGGACGGCGGCAACGGCATCATGACGCTGTTCGAATTCGATCTCACGAACGACCGAATCGACGTCGAGACCGTCTCGCCGTGGGTCACCGTGAAGGACCCGACCTCGCGGGCGTCGTCGGACGCCCCCGTGCTCGACGGGACGTGGCAGTCCTTCACGCTCGACATGGACTTCGGCGAGCGCTTCGGCTGGGAGGCGGACGCCGCGCAGGAGGACGGCGGCGACCTGTCCGAGCGAGCGAAGGAGATCGTCTCCGAGGGCTGGGACGGCGGATCCGGATCCGGAGCGCTCGCCGCCGCGGGCAGCGCCGATGACTACATCGCGGTGGACGGGACGATCGCGCACTGGCGCTTCGGTGACGTCGCGGAGGGCGTCTTCGACGAGTCCGGCGAGATCCCCGACATCGCGGGGGAGAGCCCGATGTATCGCAGCGCGCCGGAACACACCGACGCGCCGGACGAGCCCGAGGACGTCACGGTGACCCACTCCGCGGTGCCCTTCTACGCGGCCGACCAGGGGGCGCTCTGCTTCGCGAACGCCGCGCGGTCGGACTCGGGCGCCGAACGGCTCGCCTACGTCAGCACGGAATACGGCGCGCCCGCGACGTTCGCCGACCTCACGAGCGAGACGGGCTACACGATCGAGACGTTCCTGCAGCTCGACGAGAGCTGGACCGAGGGCGCCAACCGCTGGGGTGCGGCCCTGACGCGTGGCGGCGCGCGCTCGTGGATCGGCATCAACGACTCGGCCGACCCCGGTGCCGGGGCGTCGTGGCTCGGCATCTCCAGCCTGCGCGAGTACCAGTTCTCGGCGGCCGACGACGCGACGAGCAACTCCTACACGCTGTGGTCGGGCGAGATCATGCCGGACTCGTGGCACCACGTCGCCATCGTGAACGACCCCGACGCGCGCACGGTCATCATGTACGTCGACGGCGTGCCGGTGCTGCGCAACGCGTCGAACGTGGGCGGCATGGTGGCGGCGGACTACATGCCCTGGATCATCGGCGCCTCGACCTGGAACACGGAGCCCGACCACGGCTGGAACGGCTGCGTGGGCGAGACCCGCATCGTCGACCACGCGCTGGACGCGGACGAGTTCCTGACCGCACGGGTCGACATCGACGGTGACGGCGCGAACTTCGCGCTGGGGACGAACCTCACGGACATGCGTGCGGCCAATGCGCGCGTCGAGACGCTCTCGGGCGCGGGCTACCCCGGCGCCGACGTGCGCGTCGAGGAGGGCGAGGCCGTGCTCGGCACCGCCGTCGTCGGCGCCGACGGCTCGTGGGACATCGCGCTGGACGAGCCCCTCGCCGGCGCCGGAACAACGCGCGACCTCACGTTCGTGCAGTCGATCGGTACGCGCGACGGCGAGCCGTTCGCGGCCACGCTCGCGTTCGATGCGGCCGCGGGCGAAACGCCGGGCCCGGTCGATCCTGACGCAGGCACGGACGCCGGATCCGACGACGCCGGCGCCAACGGGGCCGGTTCCGCGGGATCGGATGGCGCGGCCTCCGACGGCCCCGCGGCCGCCACGGACGGCGCGGCGACCGACGGTCAGGACGGATCCGCGGTGAACGCGACGGCGGACGAGGCGGACTCGGCCGGGGAAGGCGGACTGCTGGCGACCGGGGGTGCGGCCGCAGGCATCGCGGCGATGACGATCATCGCGCTGGGGGCGATCGCGGCGGGAATCCTCGCGATGCGGCGGCGGCGCGCGAGCTGATCGCGGGTGCGCGAGGCGCGGCCCGCCCCTCCCGACGGAAGGGGCGGGCTGCGCCTCGCGCTATGCGACGGTCGTGCCGAAGAGGCTACCCACGACGAACGTGGCCGCGAGGGCGAGGGCGCCGCCGAGGACCGTGCGCATCACGGCCCGCCCGCGGCTGGCGTCGCCGATCCAGGCCGCGACGTATCCCGTCAGCGCGAGGGCGCCGAGCACCGCGGCGAAGGTTCCGGCCACGCGGGCCTCGAGCGGGAGGAGCATGATCGTGAGCATCGGCAACAGGGCGCCGAGGGTGAACGCCACGGCGGAGGCGAGCGCCGCGTGCCAGGGGCTCACGACGTCGTCCGGGTCGATATTCAGCTCCGCCGACAGGTGGGCGCGGAGCGCGTCGTGCTCCGTGAGCTCCTCCGCCACGCGCCGCGCCGTTTCAGGCGAGATGCCGCGCGCGGCATAGAGCCCGGCGAGCTCCTCCATCTCCGCTTCGGGATCCTCGCGGAGCTCGGCCTTCTCCTTCGCGATCAGAGCGCGCTCCGAATCGCGCTGGCTGGCCACCGAGACGTACTCGCCGAGCGCCATGGAGATCGCGCCGCCGACGAGCGCGGCCGCGCCCGCGATGAGGACGGGTCCCACGCTCGCCGTCGCGCTCGCGACGCCGACGACCACGGCGGCCGTCGACACGATGCCGTCGTTGGCGCCGAGGACGCCCGCGCGCAACCAATTGAGCTTCTGCGCGATACCCGGGCCGTGGGGCTCGCCTGCGTGGGTTCCGGCGGGGGAGTCGGTCATGGCCCGACCGTATCGCCCCCGCCGGCCGAGCGTCAGAGGTTGACCGTGATCTCCGCGTCGGCGCGCAGGTCATCGATCA
This sequence comes from Microbacterium excoecariae, assembly GCF_011326725.1. Taxonomy (GTDB): domain Bacteria; phylum Actinomycetota; class Actinomycetes; order Actinomycetales; family Microbacteriaceae; genus Microbacterium; species Microbacterium excoecariae. The sequence continues at coordinate 1,157,489 of NZ_JAANCO010000001.1, forward strand.
GCTGCTGCGTCGCCGCGTTCTGCTGCTGCGTGATCGTCTGCTCTTCCAGCTGATCCCTCACGTCCTCGAACGCCGGGATCTCGGATCCGCTCTCCGCGGCCTCGGCCTGCTCCACGAGGGCGTCGTACTGGGCCTGCAGCTCCGCCTCCGTGGGCTCCTCGATCTCGGCCTCCTGGGCAATGAGCCCGTCGATCTGAAACTGCGCGGCCGCGTCCTGACGGACCTGATCCTCGTCCACGCCCTGCTCGGCGAACGCGTCGATCACGGCGGCGACGTCCTCCAGGCCGGCCTGGTCCGCGACGCCCTGCAGCACGTCGTCGACGTCCGCGTCCGTCGCCTCGATTCCCGCGTCGCTCGCCGCCTGGGTGAGCAGCCGATTGTTCACGAGCAGATCGGCGGTCTCCGTCTTCAGCGCTTCCTGGTCGACCTCCTCGCCCGTGCTGGAGGCGCTCAGGGCCGCCGACTGCAGCCGAGTCTCGTAGGCCGTGCGGAACTCGTCGATCCCGATCTCGTCGCCGTTGACGACGGCGACGACGTCCGGCACGCCCTCGAGGTCGGCCTCGGGCGTCGCGGCCTCCGCGGACGCGCTCGCCGTGGGCTCCGCCGCGTCGTCGTCGGTCGCCGCGCATCCGGCGAGGGCGAGCGTTGCGACGGCCGCCGCGGCGAAAAGGGCACGGGCGCGACGGGTCATGGGGGCTCCTGAACGAGTGAACATCCCGGCGAGGCTACACCGCGCGCTGGGGTGGCGGATGAGCGCGCCGTCAGGAATCCCCCGCCAGCGCGCGCGAGCTGGCAGGATGCGCGGCATGACCACCCACGACGCGGCGCCGGGCCGGCGCGACGAGACGCCGGACGAACGAGCCGACCGCAACTGGCTGGAGGTGCTGCAGGAGCTGCGCGTGCTGCAAACGGGCACCCAGATCCTCACGGGTTTTCTTCTCGCCATCGTGTTCCAGTCGCGCTTCGACGATCTGTCGGACGGGCAGCGGGCGTTCTACCTCGGGCTCGTCGTGCTGTCGGCGCTGAGCGCCGTCGTTGCGCTGGCACCCGTGGCGCTCCACCGCGGCCTCTTCGCGCGGGGGCGCAAACGGCGCACGGTCCGCTTCGGGCACGTGGCCCTCATCGTCGCGCTCGCGACCATCTCGATCCTGCTCGTCGGGGTCGTCGCGTTCATCTTCGACATCGTGGTGGGGCGCGGCGCGGCGATCGGTGCGGCCGCCGGCCTCGGCGCCGTCGTCGCCGTGCTGTGGATCGCGGCACCGCTCGCGCTCCGCGCCGGCGGCGGGCGGGGGGAGGCATCGTGACCGACGCGGGGGAGCAGCGCGGGTGGCGCGTGGATGTCGTCTCGGATCCGGGAATCGCGACGCGCGCCGCCCGCGACGTGATCGCTGCCGCGGACGGGGGAGCGGCCGAGGGGCCGTACGAGATGCGGCACGAGCGCCGCCGGATTCCGCTGCGCGACGACGGCTCGCTCGACCTCGATGAGATCCGCCAGTGGTCGACGGCGGGCGAGGCCGACATGCTCGTGATCGTCACCGAGATTCCGCGGCGGGCGGGCGCACGCCCGAAGATCTCGGCGCTGCACTTCTCCGAGCGCCTGGCGATCATCTCGCTGCCCGCGCTCGGCTGGATGCGCGTGCACGCGCACCTGCGTCGGGTGCTGTTCGACTCGCTCGACGCGTTGGCGGCGGGAACGGATCCCGACATCCGCGCCGGGCGCATGCGATTTGGGACGGTGCACGAGCAGGCCTCGGATACGGGGCGATCGGTCTATATCGACTCGCCGTGGTGGCGCCCGAGGCGCACCGCGCTCGTTCTCGGCATGGTGCGAACGAACGAGCCGCTCGCGGTCGTGCCGAAGCTCTCCGGCGTGTTGACCGCGGCCACGGCGACGGGTGCCTTCGGCGTGTTCTATTCGTCGATCTGGCGGATGGCCGCAGCCCTGCCCACGTGGCGACTGGCCCTGATCGCGGTCGCGGCGATCGCCGCGATGGTCGTCTGGCTGATCGTATCGAACCGCCTGTGGGAGCGTTCCCGTCAGCACGGCAGTCTCGTCGAGGCGACGATGTACAACGCCTCGACCGTCATCACGCTCGCGCTCGCCGTCACGGCCCTCTACCTCTCGCTGACCGTGGGAATCTTCGTGACGGCGATCGTCGTCATCGAGGCCGGCTTCATGGCGAGCGTCCTGGGGCGGGAGGTCGATCTCGGGACGTATGCCGAGATCGCGTGGTTGAGCGCCTCGATGGGAACGGTGGCGGGCGCCCTGGGGTCGAACTTCGACAGCCGCGATCACATCACGGAGCTCACGCAGGGCACGCGCCGCGCGCACCGCTACGCCCCGCGCGGCGAAGAGTGACGAGCGCGACGACCCGAAAGCCGTACCCCGCTCGGAATTGGTGTTACGCTCATCGACGGATTGAAACGTTCCAAGTTCCGAGAGGACAACGATGTCACACGCCGTCACGCGCACACGGGTGGGCCGCCGCGGTGCGCCCCCCTTCCTGCCGACCTCCCGCCCGTCGCTCACGTGGGTCGTGGAAGGAGCGGACGCGGGGTGGCTTCAGGCGGGTGCAGCGCTCGAGCTGCGGAGGGCCGACGGCACCCGGGAGCGCGTCGACCACACGGGCCGCGACAGCGCGAACGTGGCGTGGCCCTTTGCCCCGCTCGCGGCCTACGACACCGTCGAGGTGCGCGTCTCCGCCCTGTCGGAGGCGGGGGAGCGCGCCGCATTCTCGGAGTGGACGCCTGTCGCAACGGGGCCGCTGGGCGCGGATGAGTGGACGGCCCCGTTCATCGCGAGCCGGGACGACCACTCGGAGGCGTGCGCACCCGACGTGACGGTCGCGCGCGGCGCGACGGCCGCGGATGTCCGCGCCGATCTTGCCGCTGACGACGCGGACCGCGGCGTCACGCGGCTGCGTCGCATTGTCGATATCGACCGGCCCGTCACGCGGGCGCTGCTGTCGTACACGGGGCACGGCATCGTCGAGCTCACGATCGACGGCCGCGAGGTGTCGGACGACCTTCTCGCCCCGGGGTGGACGGCCTATGCCGACCGCCTCCTTTTCCGCACCGTCGATGTGACCGCGGAGCTGGCCGAAGGGACGCGGATCCTCGGGGCGCGCGTCGCGCCGGGGTGGTACGCCGAGCACTTCGGGTTCGACGGCGACTTCCGCCGCACCTGGCACGGGCAGCGCGCGCTCTCGGCGCAGCTGCGCGTGGAGTTCGCGGACGGGACGACCGAGACGATCGTCACCGACGAGACTTGGGAGGCGAGCGTCGCGGGCGCCGTGAGGTTCTCCAGCATCTACCAGGGCGAACGCTACGACGCGCGCCGCGAAGACAACGCCCTCGCGACGGCGGGTCCGTTCCCGGGCGCGGCCCCCGCCGTGCGGGTCGCCGCGGACCCGGCCCGGCTGCGTCCGGCCGAGCTGCCGCCCGTCCGCGTGACCGAGACGCGCGATGTGGTCGCGCGGCTCGCGGACGCCGATGGCGGCGTCATCCTCGACTTCGGCCAGAACCTCGTGGGGCGCCTGCGGATCCGGCTGACGGCCGAGGCAGGGACCGTCGTGACCCTGCGTCACGCCGAGGTCCTCGAGCAGGGGGAGCTCGGGACGCGCCCCCTGCGCTTCGCCGCCGCGAGCGACACCTATGTCGCGGCGGGGGCGCCGGCGGAATGGGCCCCGCGCTTCACCTTCCACGGCTTCCGGTACGCGCAGGTCGACGGCGTGTCCGCTGACCAGATCGAAGTCGTCGCCGAGGTCCTGCACACCGACCTCGTGCGCACCGGGACCCTCCGCACGGGCGTGGCCGACCTCGACCGCCTGCACGAGAACGTCATCTGGGGCACGCGCGGCAACTTCGTGACGCTTCCGACGGATTGCCCGCAGCGCGACGAGCGCCTCGGCTGGACGGGGGACATCCAGGTCTTCGCGCCCACGGCGTCGTTCCTCTTCGACGTCGACGGGTTCCTCTCGTCGTGGCTCGAGGACTTCGCCGCCGATCAGGCGCGCCTCGGCGGCGTCGGCCCGCTGTACTCGCCCCTCATCGATCAGGATCTGTTCGCCCCGACCCCCATGGCGGCCTGGAGCGATGCGGCGACGGTCGTGCCGACGGTGCTCTACGAGCGCTTCGGCGACCGCGATGTGCTCGAACGGCAGTTCGCGAGCATGTCCGCTTGGGTCGACCGGGTCGCGCAGGAGGCGCCCGACGGGCACTGGCACACGGGCATGCAGCTCGCCGACTGGCTCGATCCGTCGGCGCCCGCGGACCGGCCGTTCGAGGCGCAGACGGATCCGTACCTCGTCGCCACCGCGTACTACGCGCGTTCCGCGGCCCTGACCGCCCGCGCGGCGCGAATCCTCGACCGGGCGGAGGACGCGGCGCGGTTCGAGGCGCTCGCCGACTCGGCGCGCCAGGCGTTCCAGCGCGAGTACGTCTTCGCGGACGGGCGCCTCGCGTCCGATTCCCAGACCGCGTACGCGCTGGCGATCGTGTTCGAGCTCCTCCCGGATGAGCTGTACGCCCCGGCCGGCCAGCGCCTGGCGACGATCGTCGCGGAGGGTGGCCACCGCATCGGGACGGGTTTCGTCGGCACACCCATCGTCAGCGACGCGCTGACCGTCACGGGTCACCGAGAGGCGGCGCAGGGCATGCTGCGGACGGCGGAGCTGCCCAGTTGGCTCTACCCCGTCTCGCGCGGCGCCACGACGGTGTGGGAGCGGTGGGACTCGATGCTCCCGGACGGCACGATCAACCCGGGCGAGATGACGAGCTTCAACCACTACGCGCTCGGAGCGGTGGCGGACTGGATGCACCGGGACGTGGGCGGCATTGCGCCGCTGGAACCCGGGTACCGCCGCGTGCTCGTCCGGCCGCGCGCCGGCCTCACCGCCGCGGCCGAGGCCAGCTACTCGTCGGTATACGGCGAGATCCGCGTGGCCTGGTCGGCCCTCGAGCCCGAGCGCGGAGAGCTCAGCCCACTCGCGGTGACCGTGACCCTCCCCGCCAACACGACGGCCGTGATCGACCTTCCCGGGCGCGAGGCGCTCGAGGTCGGATCCGGGACCCACACCTTCTAGTTTCCTCACCTATCTGTTCGAAGGAGAACCCATGACCACCCCCTCGACGCGTCACTCCTGGTGGGTCGCCACGCTCGCCGGAATGGTGTCGTACCTCGACGCCGGCGCGATCGTGACGACCGGTACCGCGCTCGTCATCTATCGCGAGGCGTTCGGCTTCGACGACCTCCAGTTCGGGACGCTGTCCGCGCTCTTGACGATCTCGATCGCCGTCGGCGCGCTCGTCGGCGGACCCGCTGGCGACCGCCTCGGGCGCAAGCCCGTCTTCCTCGCGACCCTGTCGCTCTTCGCGGTCGGCGCGCTCGTGCTGACCTTCGCGACCGGCACCTCCATGCTGTTCCCCGGCGTGATCCTCCTCGGCTTCGCGGCGGGGGCGGACCTGCCCGTCTCGCTGTCGATGGTGGCGGAGGCGGCCACGGACGCGAACCGCGGAAAGCTCATCTCGTTCTCGCACATCCTCTGGATGGCCGGCGTGATCGTCGTCAGCCTGCTGGGAACCCTCTTCGGCGACCTCGGCGTGCTGGGCGCGCGGATCCTGTACGGCCACCTCCTCGTCGTCTCGCTCGTGGTCCTCGTCCTGCGCATGGGCCTGCCCGAGTCGCAGGCGTGGCGCAACAGCCGCGCCATCGCCGTCGTCCAGCCGGGGGAGGGGCGCGGCCTCCGCGGCCTCGCCGAGCTGCGTCGCCCGCGGTATCTCGCGGCGATCGTCGCGACCGGCCTGTTCTACGCGCTCGTCAACATCGCCGCGAACACGAACGGGCAGTTCAGCAGCCTCCTGTACGTCGAGGTCGCCGGCGCAAAGGTGTCGCAGGCCTCGCTCATCTCGATGATCATCACCTTCGTCAGCGCGGGCTCGCTCCTCCTCATGATGCGCATCGTGGACGGCCGCACGCGGATGGCGTGGTTCACCGCGATGGCGGCGCTGAGCATCGTCGCCTTCCTGATCCCGGGCATCGGTGGGGTCTCCATCGCGACGCTCGCGATCTTCGGCGTGCTCTACTCGATCGCGGGCGCGGTCGCGGGCGAGCCGATGTACAAGGTGTGGTCGCAGGAGCTCTTCCCGACCTCGATCCGCGCCACCGCGCAGTCGATCACGATCGCGTTCACGCGGCTCGTTGCGGCGGCCGTGGCGATCTTCACGCCTGCTCTGATCTCGTACGGCCCGTCGATCATCTTCTACTTCATGGTGGCGACGAGCGTCGTGGCGTTCGCCATCGGGATCTTCTGGATCGCGCGGATGCCGCGCGCAACCGACGACGATCCCGCGCTCCGCGGGGACCGCGCCGAGGCGCGCTGAGCGAACCACGCCACACGGGAGGTGGCCCGGACCTCGGTCCGGGCCACCTCCTTTTTGCGCGGGATCAGGCGTGCGGGTGGCCCGGCATCTCGGCCGTCTCGACGAGCTGGGCGAAGAAGCGGATGACGACGTCGCGTTCGGCCGCAGTCAGCGAGGCGGCGACCTGGAATCTCCGGGCGTGGGTGCGCCCCACGCTCTCGCGGGCCGAGATGCGCGTCTCCTCGGTGATCTCGATCGCGAGGCTGCGTCGGTCGCTGGGGTGGGGGTGGCGGGTGACGTGGCCGCCCTTCGCGAGGCGGTCGAGCAGCTTTGTGGTGGAGGCCGTCGAGATGCCGAGGTGCTGCGCGATGGAACTGGGGGTGGCGACCGTGTCCTGGCTGCGGCAGGCCACGAGGAAGCGCAGGGCGCGCATGTCCGTGTCCCCGAGCTTCATGTAGCGCTGCGAGGCCTCGCTCATGGCGCGCTCGGTCTCGCGCCATCGGTGCATCGCCTCGAGGACCTCGACCACCTGCGCGACGTCGTTCCCCGAGAGGTGGTCGCGCGCGACAATCTCGCTTTCCGGGTCAAGGATCCGCGGGTCGAGCATCGTGAAACGCCCCTCGGTCGTCGGCTCTCGGTCTGCTGTCACGAGATGATCTTACGACGAAAGTAGATATCTTCCGTGCTAGTAGTTAGATTGGCGAGTAATTAACCGAAGGAGTGGAAGTGCACGCCACCACAGAACGCGTCGTCCTGCTCGACGACAGCGGCCGTCCCACGGGCGTCACCGACAAGGCGACGGTCCACCACGCCGCGACGCCGCTCCACCTCGCCTTCTCGTGCCACGTCGTCGACGATGACGGCCGTGTGCTCCTCACCCGCCGGGCTCTCACGAAGCGCGCCTGGCCAGGAACCTGGACGAACGCGTTCTGCGGGCACCCCGCGCCGTTCGAGCCGATCCCCGACGCCGTCGAGCGCCGCGCGCAGGATGAGCTCGGCCTCCGTGTGGCCGACATGAGACTCGCCCTGCCCGACTTCCGGTACCGCGCCGTCGATGCCAGCGGCGTGGTCGAGAATGAGATCTGCCCCGTGTATCTCGCGCGCCCGGCGTCACCCCTCCGCCCGGTTCCCGAGGAAGTCATGGACACGCGCTGGGTCGAGGCGCACGACCTCGCCGCGGCGCTGCAGGCGGCCCCGTGGGCCTTCAGCCCCTGGCTCGTGATGCAGGCGCGGCAGCTGTCGGGCGCCTCCGGGGTCATCGGCGCCCACGCGTGGCAACGAGCGGAGGCGGCCGCGTGAGCGCCGTCGCGACGCGGGGCGACGTCGACGCCGTGCTCGAGGAGTTCTTCGCCGCGCGCGTCGCACGGGCGGCCGCCGTGGGGAGCGCGCACGAGGCGCTCTGGCGCCGCGCGGCGGAATCGTCGCGCGGCGGAAAGCGGCTCCGCCCCCTGCTTGTCAGGAGCGCGCACGACGCCTACGGCGGATCCGAGCCGTCCGATGCCGTCCTCATCGCGGCCGCGTTCGAGGTCATGCACACGGCCCTCCTCCTGCACGACGATGTCCTGGACGGCGACCTCGTGCGGCGGGGGCACCCGAACCTCGCCGGGCGGTTCGCCGAGGACGCGCTCGGCGCCGGAGTGGCCCCGCGCCCGTCGACGGCCTGGGGTTCCGGATCCGCTCTCCTGGCTGGCGACCTCCTCCTCAGCGCGACGCACGCGTTGGTCGCGCGCGTGCGCGCCGATACGCGGGGTCGGATCCACGAGATCGTCGACGATTGCCTGGACCTCACGGCGGCCGGCGAGCACGCGGATATCGGCTTCGCGCTCGGGACTCTCGCCCCCACGCCCGAGGACATCCTGCGCATGATGGCGCGCAAGACCGCCGCGTACTCGTTCTCGGCGCCGCTTCGCGCCGGGGCCGTGCTGGCGGGCGCGGGCGAGGACGCCCTCGCCGCACTCGACGAGATCGGGACCGACATGGGCGTCCTTTTCCAGCTCCGCGACGACATGCTCGGGGTATTCGGGACCGTCGCGCGCACAGGAAAGACCGCGACGGGCGACCTTCGAGAGGGCAAGCGCACCCTTCTCGTCGCCCACGCCGAGGGACACCCGGCCTGGGAGGCGGTCTCTCATCTGTTCGGCCGGCGCGGCCTCGACGACAACGACGCGGCCCGCCTGCGCGAGGCGCTCGTTGCGAGCGGCGCGGCGGCCGACATGGAGCGCTTCATTGCCGACCGACACGAGCGGATCCGCGCCCGCATCGCGGACGCCGCGCTGCCGGGCGTCCTCGCGCGAGAGCTCACGCGCCTCGCGCGCCATTCCATGGAGCGTGACGCGTGAGCGCCGCCACGGGCCTGGAGCTGTACACGGCCACGGCGCGCGCCGCGTCGGCGCGCGTCATCGGCGCGTACTCGACGTCCTTCGGTCTCGCCAGCAGGCTCCTCCCGCGCCGCGTGCGCGGGCACATCGCTGACATCTACGCGCTCGTGCGCGTCGCGGACGAGGTCGTCGACGGCCCCGCGAGCGAGGCGGGGGTGACGGCGGGGGAGACGCTCGAGCTCGTCGACGCCCTCGAACACGACACGCTCCGCGCGCTGCGCACCGGCTTCAGCGCGAACCTCGTCGTGCACGCCTTCGCCGTCACGGCGCGCCGCACGGGGATCGACGAGGCGCTCGTGCGACCGTTCTTCGCCTCGATGCGTACGGACGCCCGCGGCGAGCGCGCCTTCGACGACGCGGCCTATCGGGCCTATATTTATGGATCCGCGGAGGTCGTCGGCTCCATGTGCCTGCGCGCCTTCGCGCAGGAAGGGCGGGGGATCGCCATCGACGCGCAGCTGGACGAGGGGGCCAGAAAGCTGGGCGCGGCCTTCCAGAAGGTGAACTTCCTCCGCGACCTGGCCGATGACTGCGACCGGCTCGGCCGGACGTACCTGCCCGGCATCGACCCCGCGCGGTTTACGGATGCCGACAAGGACGCGGTTGTCGACGACATCGACGCCGACCTCGCCGTCGCACGCCGGGCGATCGACCGGTTACCGCCGGCGTCGCGCCGCGCGACGGCCGCCGCGTGGGGCCTGTTCGCGCGGCTCAACCGGATCCTCGCCGAGACGCCCGCGGCCGAGGTCCGGCGCTCGCGCGCCTCCGTGCCGCCCGCGGAGAAGGCGCGGATCCTCGCGCTCGCGGCGGCGGGACGGGTGAGCGCATGAGCCGCCGGAGCGTCGTGATCGGCGGCGGCATCTCGGGCCTCGCGACGGCGGCGTTGCTCGCGCGCGAGGGCGACGACGTGACCCTCGTCGAGGCGCGGGCCGACCTCGGCGGGCGCGCGGGCCGCTACGAGCGCGACGGGTTTGCGTTCGATACGGGGCCGTCGTGGTACCTGATGCCCGAGGTCTTCGATCACTTCTTCCGGCTGATGGGCACGTCGGCCGCGGCCGAGCTCGACCTCGTGACGCTCGACCCCGCCTACCGCGTGTTCTTCGAGGGGGACGCGGAACCCTTCAACCTGCCCGCGGGCGGCGCCCGCGACGCGCTCGTGGGCCTGGATCCGTCCGCCGCGGAGCGCATCGATGCGTATCTGGAGTCCGCATCCGACACCTACCGGATCGCCACCGACACCTTCCTCTACAGCACGTTCGAGCGCCTCTCCCCGCTTCTCACGCGCGACACGGTGCGCCGTCTCCCGCGGCTTGCCCGCCTGCTCACGCAGCCGCTGGACGCGTTCATCGCGGCGCACACCGGCGACCGCCGCGCGCAGCAGGTGCTCGGATACCCCGCCGTGTTCCTCGGCACCTCCCCGTCTGCCGCGCCGAGCATGTACCACCTGATGACGCACCTCGACGTCGGTCAGGGGGTGCTGTACCCCCGTGGAGGCTTCGCCGCGGTCATCCGCGCGATCGCGCGCGTCGCCGAGGACGCGGGGGTGCGGATTCTCCGCTCCACGCCCGCGCGCCACATCGTCGTCGAGGACGGTCGCGTGGCGGGGGTTGAGGTGGAGTCTCCGGAGGGCGAGCGGCGGGTCCTCGCCGCCGATGTCGTCGTCTCCACCGCCGACCTGCGGGTGACGGAGCGCGAGCTCCTCGCGCCCGAGCACCGCGAGCGTTCGGACGCGTGGTGGGACGCGCGCAACCCCGGCCCCGGGGCCGTGCTCGCGCTCCTTGGCGTCCGCGGGGAGCTGCCCGAGCTCGCGCATCACTCGCTGTTCTTCACGCGTGACTGGGAGGCCGGTTTCGAGGCGATCTATGGCGACGAGCCGCGGATCCCCGACCCCGCGTCCCTGTACGTCTGCCGCCCCAGCGCGTCTGACGACACCGTCGCCCCGCCCGGACACGAGAACCTCTTCGTGCTCGTGCCGGTCCCGGCCGACGTCGCGATCGGCGCGGGAGGCGACGAGGGCGCGGGCGATCACCGCGTCGAGCGCACCGTCGACCGGGCGATCGCGCAGGTCGCGGAGTGGGCGGGGATCGAGGACCTCGCCGAGCGCGTCATCGTGCGCCGCACGGTCGGACCGGCGGACTTCGAGCGCGAGTTCGGCGCGTGGCGCGGGGGAGCGCTCGGGCCGGCGCACACTCTCCGCCAGAGCGCCTTCCTGCGCGGGCGCAACGTCTCGAAACGCGTCGACGGGCTGCTGTTCGCGGGAGCGACGACGATCCCCGGCATCGGGCTCCCCATGTGCCTCATCAGCGCCGAGCTCGTCCTCAAGCGGCTGCGCGGCGACACGAGCGCGGGCCCGCTGGAGGTGCGTTGATGGGACTCGTCTATCTCGCGTGCCTCGTCGTCGCGCTCGCCGGCGTGGTGACGCTCGACCTTCGCCACCGCCTCTTCCTCGGCGCCGCGCCGGGGCGGGCGCTCGTCGTGATCGCGATCGGCGTGTGCTTCTTCCTGGCCTGGGACATCGCGGGCATCGCGCTCGGCGTCTTCTTTCGGGGAGACACGGCGTTCATGACGGGAATTCTGCTCGGCCCGGAGCTTCCGATCGAGGAGGTCGTGTTCCTTGCGTTCCTGTGCGAGCTCACCATGGTGCTCGTGGTGGGCGCCGAGCGGATCCTCGCCGCGAGGAGGACGCCGTGACCTACCTCGTGCTGTGCCTGCCTTTCCTCGCCGTCGCCCTCGTGGCGTCGCTGGCGACGCGCCGCGGCGGGGTCCGTATCGCGGCGATCGCGCTCGCGGCAATCGCGCTCGTCGCCCTGACGGCCGTCTTCGACAGCCTCATGATCGCCGCGGGTCTCGTGGCATACGATGACGCCCACCTCGTCGGCGTGCGCATCGGACGAGCGCCGATCGAGGACTTCGCCTACCCGATCGCGGCGTGCCTCCTCTTGCCCGCCGCCTGGACTCTCCTCAGGGGGCGCCGTGATCCGTGACCTTGTCGCCGTGTCCCGGCCGCTCAGCTGGATCAACACGGCCTACCCGTTTGCCGCCGCGTACGTTCTGGTCGCGCGGGAGGTGGACCTCGTCCTCGTGCTGGGGACGCTGTTCTTCCTCGTCCCGTACAACCTCGCGATGTACGGCATCAACGACGTGTTCGACTACGCCTCTGACCTCGCCAATCCCCGCAAGGGCGGCGTCGAGGGGGCTCTGCTCGATCCGGCCCGCCACCGCGCGGTGCTCGTGGCCGCGGCTCTCTCGTGCGCGCCGTTCGTCGTGTTCCTCGCGATCGCGGGGTCGCCGTGGTCCTGGGCCGTTCTCGCGCTCAGCCTGTTCGCGGTCGTCGCCTACTCGGCCCCGCCGTTCCGGTTCAAGGAGATCCCGGTGCTCGACTCCGTGACCTCGAGCACGCACTTCGTGAGTCCCGCCGTGTACGGCGTCGTGCTGGCGGGCGGCGCGTGGGATCCGGCGCTCGCGGCCATCCTGACGGCGTTCTTCCTCTGGGGCATGGCAAGCCACGCGTTCGGCGCGGTGCAGGACGTCGTCCCCGATCGCGAGGGCGGGATCTCGTCGATCGCCACGGTGCTGGGCGCGCGCGGGACCGTGCGGTTCGCCGTCGCCGCCTGGGCGGCGGCGGGAATCCTCCTCGCGACGGTGGGATCGCCCGGCGCCTGGGCCGGACTCCTCGTCGTGCCCTATCTCTGGGCCGCGTGGCCCTACCTCAACGTGTCCGACGCCGAATCCGCCCGCGCCAACCGCGGGTGGCGTCGGTTCTTGTGGATCAACTTCGCCTGCGGTTTCGTCGTGACGATGCTCCTCATCGTCTTCGCGATCCGGACCGCCTGACCCCGATTGGAGAGCGCATGACCTCCGCGCACCCCGTCCCCCACGCCTCCCCGGCCTCCGCCTCGGGCGCCCCGCACGTGACCGAGCCGCAGCCATACGACGCGGTCCTCCTCGCCGGCTTCGGCGGGCCCGAGGGTCAGGACGACGTCATCCCGTTCCTCCGGAACGTCACGCGCGGGCGCGGCATCCCGGACGAGCGACTCGAGGAGGTCGCGACGCACTACCGCCACTTCGGCGGCGTGAGCCCGATCAACGAGCACAACCGCCAGCTCCGGCAGGCCCTGACGGAGGAGATCGCGCGCCGCGGCCTCGACCTCCCGGTCTACTGGGGAAACCGGAACTGGGATCCGTACCTCCCGGATGCCGTTCAGCGCGCGGCCGACAACGGGCACACCCGCCTGCTCGGCATCGCCACGAGCGCCTACAGTTCCTATTCGAGCTGCCGCCAGTACCGCGAGGACTTCGCGCGTGCCCTCGTCGAGTCCGGCCAGGCGGGCCACGTGACGATCGATAAGGTGCGTCAGTTCTTCGACCACCCGGGCTTCGTCGAGTCCTTCGTGCCCGGTCTCGTCGAGGGGCTGGAGAAGATGTTCGCGGACGGAAGCCGCCCGGAGCACACGCGCGTGCTCTTCACGACGCATTCGATCCCCACCGACGATGCGGTGCGCTCGGGGCCGCGGGACGAGGACTTCGGCCCGGGCGGTGCCTACGAGGCGCAGCACCGTGCGGTCGCCGAGGCCGTCATGGAGCGCGTGCGCGCCGCGTCGGCGGCCGCCCGCGACGTGCGATGGGAGCTGGTGTTCCAGTCGCGCTCGGGCCCGCCGACGCAGCCCTGGCTCGAGCCCGACATCTGCGACCGGATCGCCGAGCTCCCGGGGGAGGGCGTCACGGGCGTTGCGATCGCGCCCATCGGGTTCGTCAGCGATCACATGGAGGTCATGTGGGACCTCGACAACGAGGCGCTCGAGGCCGCCGAGGACGCCGGGATCGCCGCCGTGCGCACGCCGACCCCGGGCGTCGACCGCGCGTTCGTGACCGCGCTCGTCGACCTCATCGAGGAGCGTTCCGCCGCCGTTCCCGCCTCCGACCGCCCGCACGCGACACAGCTCGGGCCGTGGTTCGACGTGTGCCGACCCGGGTGCTGCGAGAACGCGCGCCTCGGATTCCGGCCCGCGGCGGCGGGGGTGGCGCCGTGACCGACCGGACCGGCGGCCTGAGCGCGCCGACGGGGGAGGAAGAGGCGCTCGCCGCCCCGGCGGGCACCCACCCCCTCGTCCTAGTGCTCGGGGCGACCGGCTATCTCGGCGGCCGGCTCGTGCCGCGCCTCCTCGGCGCGGGCTACCGCGTGCGCGCGCTTTCGCGCTCGCGGGGACGCGTGGGGGCGATGCCGTGGGCCGACCGGATCGACATCGTCGAGGGCGACGCGGCGGACCCCGACGCCGTCGGCCGCGCGATGGCCGGCGTCGACGTGGTCTACCACCTCGTGCACTCCATGGGGGCGGGGACCGACTTCGCCCAGCGCGACCGGCGGATCGCGGAGACGGTGGCGCATGCCGCGGCCTCCGCGGGCGTGCGGCGCGTCGTGTATCTCGGCGGGCTGCACCCGGAGGGGGTCCGGCTCTCGCCCCACCTCGCCTCCCGCGCGGAGGTGGGGCGGATCCTCCTCGAGGGCGAGGCGCCCGCGCTCGTGCTGCAGGCCGGCGTCGTGATCGGATCCGGGTCCGCGTCGTTCGAGATGGTGCGCCACCTGACGGAAGTGTTGCCCTACATGCCGGCCCCGCGCTGGGTGCGCAACTGGATCCAGCCCATCGCGGTCCGCGACGTGCTCCACTACCTGCTGGCGGCCGCACGCGTGGACGCCGACGTCAACCGGGCCGTCGACATCGGCGGCCCCGACGTCCTCCGGTACGGCCAGATGATGAACGGGTACGCCGTGGAGGCGGGGTTGCCGCAGCGCGGCATCGCCGCCCTGCCGGTGTTCACCCCGCGCCTCGCGTCGCACTGGGTGGGCCTCGTGACCCCCGTGCCCCGGCAGATCGCTCGCCCGCTCGTGGAGTCGCTGCAGAACGACTGCATCGTGCAGGACGGGGCCGCCTCCGAGATCCTTCCCGAGCCGGAGGGCGGGCTGACCTCCTACCGCGAGGCCGTGCGCCTCGCGCTCGGCCGGATCGAGGTCGACGCGGTCGAGACGAGCTGGGTCGATCAGCGCGTGGTGGGCGCACCGAGCGACCCGCTGCCGAGCGACCCGGACTGGGCGGGGCGCACGGTCTTTACGGATGTCCGCCGCCGCGCGACGACCGCCGACCGCGACGCGATCTGGCAGGTGATCACGCAGATCGGCGGCGCCACGGGGTGGTATTCCTCCTCCGTGCTCTGGGCGCTGCGGGGCCTCATGGACCGCGCGCTCGGAGGCGTCGGCGTCCGCCGCGGGCGTCGGGAGCGGGGCCGCCTGGTCGAGGGAGACGCCGTCGATGTCTGGCGCGTCGAGCGCCTCGACCCGGGCCATCTCCTGCGCCTGCGAGCGGAGATGCGCATGCCCGGCGAGGCGTGGCTGGAGCTCGGGATCGCCGAGGAGGAGGGCGGCCTGTCCTACCGCCAACGGGCCGTGTTCTTCCCGCGCGGACTCGCCGGCCGCCTGTACTGGCTCTCGGTCCTGCCCTTCCACGGGTTCATCTTCCGCGGCATGGTCGACCGTATCGTCCGGGAGGCGGAGCGCCAGGCGCCCGCGTGACGCGACTCTCGCGCGCGGGCGGCGACGCCTCGGCCGGGGCCGCGCGGATCCGCGAGCCCGCGTGAGGCGCGCTCCGCACGGGCGGGCGCGTCACGGATCCGGATCCGCGGCGCGCCCGCCGGCGGCTCAGGAGCGGTGAGCGCGGTAGTAGGCGAGGAGGCTGCGGGTGGACGCGTCCTGCGCGGCCACGGCCTCCTCGTCGCCCTCGATCGCGGGCGCGATCTGTAGTGCGAGCTGCTTGCCGAGCTCCACGCCCCACTGATCGAACGAGTTGATGCCCCACACCACGCCCTGCGTGAAGGTGATGTGCTCGTACAGCGCGATGAGCTGGCCGAGGACGGCCGGGGTGAGCGCCGGGGCGAAGATAGACGTCGTCGGGCGGTTGCCGCTGAACGTGCGCGCGGCGACGAGCGGACCCGTGGTGCCCTCGGCCTCGACCTCCTCCGCCGTCTTCCCGAACGCGAGCGCCTTGGTCTGCGCGAGGAAGTTCGCGAGGAGGAGCCCGTGGACGTCGCGGCCGCCATCGGCCAGGGGGTAGGCGGGCGTGGCGAACGCGATGAAGTCGGCGGGGATGAGGCGCGTGCCCTGGTGGATCAGCTGGTAGAACGCGTGCTGGCCGTTCGTGCCGGGCTCGCCCCAGAACACCTCGCCCGTGTCGGTGGTCGCGGGCGATCCGTCCCAGCGCACTGACTTGCCGTTCGACTCCATCGTGAGCTGCTGCAGGTATGCGGCGAACCGGCTCAGCTGCTGCGCGTAGGGCAGGATCGCGTGCGACTGTGCCCCGCGGAAGTTCGTGTACCAGACGTTGAGGAGCCCCATGAGGATGGGGACGTTGCGCGAAAGCGGCGTGTTCCGGACGTGCTCATCGACGGCGTGGAATCCGGCGAGCAGCTCGCGGAACGCGGCCGGCCCGAACACGGCGGCGAGCGAGGTCCCGATCGCCGAATCGACCGAGTACCGCCCGCCGACCCAGTCCCAGAACCCGAAGGCGTTGTCGGGGTCGATGCCGAACTCGGCCACCTTCTCCAGCGCCGTGGAGACGGCGACGAAGTGGCGCCCGACGGCGTCCGTGCGCGCCTCGTCGTCGTCGGCGACCGCCCCGCGCGCGGCCAAGCCGGCCCAGAGCCAGTCGCGGGCCAGACGCGCGTTCGTCAGCGTCTCGAGCGTCGTGAACGTCTTCGACGCGACGATGAACAGCGTCGTTTCCGGATCCAGGTCCGCCGTCTTCTGGGCGAGGTCGGTGGGGTCGATGTTCGAGACGAACCGCGCCTCGATGCCCGCATCCGCGTACGGCGCGAGCGCCTCGTAGACCATGACGGGGCCGAGGTCGGATCCGCCGATGCCGATGTTGACGACGTGGGTGACGCGCTTGCCCGTCACACCGGTCCACTCGCCCGAACGCACGCGGTTCGCGAACGCCTCGATGCGCGCGAGCACCTCCTGCACGTCGTGGTCGATGTCCTGGCCGTCGACGAGGAGCGTCGATCCCTCGGGGCGCCGGAGGGCGGTGTGCAGGACCGCGCGGTCCTCGGTCGTGTTGATGTGCGCGCCCTCGAGCATCGCGTCGAAGCGCTCCGCCACGCCGGTCTCCTCGGCGAGCCGGACGAGCGCCTCCAGGATCTCGTCCGTCACGAGGTTCTTCGACAGGTCGACGTGCAGGTCGGCGAGACCGAACGAGTAGCGCTCGGCACGCGTCTCGTCGGTGGCGAACCAGCCGCGCAGGTCCGGCGTGAGCGCGTCGCTGAGGCGCGCGAGATCGGCCCAGGCGGCCGTGGTCGTGGGATCGACGGGAGCAGTCATGGTGCCAACCTACCGACCCGCGCGCCGCTCGCGCGCGCGGGTGCGGTCACAGAAGGGAGGCGAGGTCGGATCCGACGGTCGGATACGCCATCACGACGTCTCCCAGCTGTGCCGTCGTCAGGCCCAGCCGCACGGCGAGCGCGAACACGTTCACGAGTTCGGCGTACTCGGGGCCCAGGAGCTGCGCGCCGAGGACGACGTCCGTGTCCTCGTCCACGACCACGTGCGCCGCGGCGGCCGTCTCGCCCACCCGATAGTTCGAGAACCACTCGGCGGTGTCGGATGGGTCAACCCGCGCGCGATGGCCCGCCTCGCGCGCCTCGTCTGCATCGAGGCCGACGCGCGTGAGCTCGGGGATCGTGAACACCGTGCGCGGGATGCCGCGGTAGTTCGGCGCGGTGCCCGTTCCGAGCAGGGTCTGGGCGACGGCGGAGCCCTCCAGGGACGCTACCGGTGTCAGCGGGGCGCCGGGGGAGTCGGCGACGTCGCCGGCGGCGAACACGCGTGGATTCGAGGTGCTGCGAAGCTGGTCGTCGACCGCGATGCCGCGCTCCGAGTGGGCGATGCCGCCGGCGTCGAGCCCGAGGGCGCGCGTGTTCGGGACCCGCCCGGCCCCGTGCACGACGAGGTCTGCGGCGATGACGGATCCGTCGTTCAGCGTCACCTCGAGCGCTGCGCCCGCGCGGCGCACCGCCGCGACGTCGCGGTCCTTCTCGATCCGCACGCCGAGCTCCGCCGTGCGCACGGTGAGCGCGTCGACGAGATCCGGGTCGTAGCCCGACAGGGGGCGCTCGTGCCGGTGCACGATCGTGCAGGCGGCGCCGGCGCGCGCGGCGATGTGCGCGAACTCGAACGAGATGAATCCGCCCCCGATGAACACGATGCGCTCGGGGAGCGCCTCCAGCTCGAGGAAGCCCGTGCTGTCGGTGACGAGGTCGGCGCCGTCGAATCCGAGCGGCCGCGGCACCGCGCCCGTCGCGATGACGACGTGGCGCGCGCGGATCCGCTCGCCCGCGACCTCCACGACCTCCGGCGACACCCAGGCCCCCGCGCCCCGGAGGATCCGCACGCCGAGACTGTCGAGGTGCTGCTCGATGCGCTGCGGCATGGCGTCCGTGAACCCCCGCTTGTGCGCCATTAGCCCCGCCCAGTCGATCGCGAGGCCCGCGGGGTCGATGCCGCGCCCCTCCAGCAGGCGCGCGGCGTCGACGATCTCCGCCCCGCGCCGCAAAATCTTCTTCGGGTCACACCCGCGCAGCGCGCACGTGCCACCGAACGGCGCGGGGTCGGCGACCGCGACGCGCCAGCCCTCCGCCGCGCACGCGGCGGCCGCGGCGACGCCCGCCGTGCCGGATCCCAGAACGAGAAGGTCGAGCTCGGTGTCGCTCATACGGTCCCCGCCGGCGGCCACACGCCGATGATGATTCCCATGACGACGATGGTCACGCACTCGTGCGAGATGGTCAACAGCGTCAGGCCGGCGGGCCGCCGCTCGAACGCGTCGTGGGTGATGACACGCGCGGCGGTAAAACCGACCCACATGAGCGCGGCCGTCACGACCGCGGAGAGCAGGTAGCTGCCCGAATAGAAGTGCCACGCGATCGTCGCGGCGCCCGCCAACACCCAGGCCGTGACGAAGCTCACGATCACCGTCAGCATGATCGGGCCGACGGCGTCTTTGGCCTCGCCCTCCATGGAGACGTTCGCGAGTCGCGACCAGCGCGTCCCGAAGACCCGCGGGGAGTACCAGACGCTGCCCACGACGAGCGAGGACAACGCGGCCAGCACGACGGCGTAATAGTTGATCTCCGGAATCATGCCTCGACCGTAGCGCCCGCGTGCGAGGCGCAGAAGCGGCGATATGTGTGGTGTCTCGCGCGGGCCCGCGCCGCGCCGCCGGGATCGCGGTAGCGTCGAGGCACGCGCTGTCCGATCGAGGGGATTCGTCATGAACGCGGCCGTGGAGTTTCGAGGCGTGTCCAAGAGGTTCCCGGACGGAACGCTCGCCGTCTATGGCGTCGACCTCGTTGTCGAGCGCGGCACGACCACGTGTTTCGTGGGGTCCTCCGGCAGCGGCAAGACCACCGCGCTGCGCATGATCAACCGGATGGTCGACCCCACCTCGGGCGTCGTGCTCGTGGGCGGGGAGGACGTCGCGGGCCGCGAACCCGTCGCGCTGCGCCGCTCCATCGGCTACGTGATGCAGCACGCCGGCCTCCTGCCACACCGCACGGTCGTCGACAACGTCGCTACCGTCCCGCTGTTGTCCGGCACGGCTCGCGCCGCGGCGCGCGAGCGCGCCATGGAGATGATGGCGGCCGTAGGTCTCGACACGGCGTTGGCGAAGCGATATCCGTCGCAGCTCTCGGGCGGGCAGCAGCAGCGCGTGGGCGTCGCGCGGGCGCTCGCCGCGGACACCGAGATCCTCCTCATGGACGAGCCGTTCGGCGCCGTCGACCCCGTCGTGCGCGCCGAGCTGCAGGAGGAACTCCGGCGCCTCCGCGAGGACTTCGGAAAGACGATCGTGTTCGTCACGCACGACATCGACGAGGCCTTCCTCCTCGGCGACCAGGTCGCGCTCTTCCGCCCCGGCGGGCGCGTCGCGCAGATCGGATCCCCGCAGGAGCTCCTCGAGACCCCGGCCGACGACTTCGTCGCCCGCTTTATCGACGCGGGCCGTCCCCGCAGCATTCTGCGATGACCTGGCTCGCCGCGAACCTCGACCAGATCGCGCGCTACGCGGGGCAGCACGTGGTCCTCGCCCTCGTGCCGACGCTGCTGGGCGCCGCCATCTCGCTCCCGCTCGGGTGGCTGGCGAACCGCAACAACGTGGGACGCGGCGTGCTGTTGAGCATCTCGGGACTGCTCTACGCGATCCCCTCGCTCCCGCTGTTCATCGTCATGCCCGCGCTCATCGGCACGCAGATCCTCGATCCCCTCAACGTCGTCGTCGCGCTCACGATCTACGCGCTCGCCCTCATGCTGCGGACGACGGCGGACGCGCTCGCCTCCGTCGACGGTGACCTGCGCCTCGCGGCCACCGCGGTGGGCTTCGGCGGGTGGCAGCGATTCTGGGGGGTCGACCTGCCCGCCGCCGGCCCCGTGCTGCTCGCCGGCCTGCGCGTCGTCTCCGTGAGCACCGTGAGCCTCGTGACGGTCGGATCCCTCATCGGCGTGCAGTCGCTCGGCTACTTCTTCGTCGATGGATACCAGCGCGGCTACGTCACGGAGATCGCGGTGGGCGTCGTCGGCACTGTCCTCATCGCGCTCGTGCTGGACGCCGTGATCGTGCTCACGGGACGGCTTGCGATGCCGTGGACGCGCCGCGCTGCGACGCGGACGGGGGTGCGCGCGTGAACGTCTTCGCGGATGCCGTCGCCTGGGTCCTCGACCCCGCGACGTGGCAGGGGCCGGCGGGCGCGGGCGCGCGGCTGGGCGAGCACCTCGCGTATTCGGGGCTCACGCTGGCGATCGCCGTCGCCATCGCGTTGCCGGTCGGCGTGGCGATCGGGCACACGGGCCGCGGGCGCGAGGTCGTCGTCCCGTTCACGGGCGCGCTGCGCGCGCTCCCTACCCTCGGCCTGGTCACGCTCCTCGCGCTGCTGCTCGGCACCGGCCTGATGGCGCCGCTCATCGCCCTCGTCATTCTGGCGATCCCGCCGATTCTCGCGGGCGCGTACGCGGGCGTGGAGGCGATCGACCCCGCCACCCGCGGAGCCGCGCGCGCCGTCGGATTCACCACGTGGCAGATGGTCTGGCAGGTCGAGCTGCCCCTGGCGCTGCCGCTCATCGCGGGCGGCGTGCGCTCGGCGGCGCTCCAGGTGATCGCCACCTGGACGGTCGCGGCGTTCCTCCCGCTCGGCGGCCTCGGCCGCTTCCTCATCGACGGCCTCGCCGTGCGCGACTACGCGCAGATGCTCGGCGGATCCCTTATCGTCATCGCACTGGCCCTGGTCGTCGACCTCGCCTTCGCCGGGGCGCAGCGCGCGATCACCCCCCGAGGTGTCCGGGGCACCGGATACCGTGACCGACGAACCCGCGGCCCCGTCACGGAGGCCGCATCATGAAAGGCAGGAACGCCATGCGCACGACATCACGCCTCGCGGCGGGAGCGACGCTCGCCGCTACCGCCCTCGTCCTGGCGAGCTGTGGGTCCTCGGACCCGCTGGCCAGCGAGGGATCCTCCGAGGGGAGCGGCGACACGATCACGGTCGGCTCGGCCGCCTTCGCCGAGTCGGAGATCATCGCCTACATCTACGCCGGAGCGCTCGAGCGCGCCGGTCTCGACGTGTCGGTGTCGCCCGCCA
The DNA here is from genome assembly GCF_011326725.1 of Microbacterium excoecariae. Classification (GTDB taxonomy): domain Bacteria; phylum Actinomycetota; class Actinomycetes; order Actinomycetales; family Microbacteriaceae; genus Microbacterium; species Microbacterium excoecariae. The sequence goes on from NZ_JAANCO010000001.1 coordinate 1,178,899, forward strand.
TCGGGTCGCGCGAGGTGTACATCGCCGCGCTCGAGGACGGATCCGTCGACCTGGTCCCGGACTACACGGGGAACCTCCTGCAGTTCTTCGACGACTCGGTCGAGGCCGAGGGGGCCGACGCCGTGTACGAGGCGCTGTCCGATGCCGTGCCGGAGGGCTACGACGTGCTCGAGATGGCCGAGGCAGCCGACGCCGACTCGTACAACGTCACGCGCGAGTTCAGCGAGGAGTACGGGGTCACGAGCCTCGCCGACCTCGCCGACCTCGACATGGAGATCCGCGTCGCCGCGAACCCCGAGCTCGCCGAGCGGCCGTATGGGATCCCGGGCCTGAAGGACGTGTACGGCATCGACGCGACGCTCGTGCCGATCAACGACGGCGGCGGCCCCAACACCCTCCAGGCGCTGTTGGACGGAGACGTCGAGATGGCAGACATCTACTCGACGACGCCGTCCATCGCCGCGAACGACCTCGTCACGCTCGAGGACCCGGAGGACATGGTGCTGGCGCAGAACGTCGTGCCGCTCATCTCCTCCGACGCCGCGAGCGAGGAGGCCGTGACGGCCATCAACGCCGTGCAGGGCGCGCTCACGACCGAGGACCTCATTGAGCTGAACGCCCAGAGCTCCGAGGACAAGATGTCGTCCGAGGACATTGCCGAGGGCTGGCTCGACGAGTCCGGCCTGTTCGACTGACGGGCCGCGCGGCGCTCAGCCGAGCGCCGCGCGCGCCGTCGCGATCCGCGGGGCGAGCCCCGCGGCGCTCATGTCCGGGAGCGCGGAGACGTCGAACCAGCGCACGTCGAGGCTCTCCGCGCTCACCGCGACGGTCGCGCCTTCCGGGGCGAGCGCGACGAACCCGACGTCCCAGTGCGCGGCGCAGGCGAACCCGCCACCGAGCGCATGGCGCTCGAGGTCGACGATCCGCGCGCGCGCCAGGTCCAGCTCGCGGATCCCGGATTCCTCGCGCGCCTCGCGCCGCGCGGCGTCCGCGAGCGTCGCGTCCCGGCGCTCGAGGTGACCCCCGAACTGGACCCAGAACCCGCCCTTGCGGTGATGGGTCAAGAGGATGCGCGCGCCGTCCGCCGAGAACACGAAGCACGACGCCGTGAGGTGCTCCGGGGCCAGCCCCTTCCAGAGCGCCTGCTCGCCGCCGTCGACGGCGAAGGCGAGGAATCGATCGCGGGCGGGACTCGCGGGGGCGCCGCGCAGCTCGGAGAGCACATCCATCTCCCGATCCTCGCACGAGGGGCCGCGCCCCTCCGCCCCGGCCGGATCCGTTCGGACGAGGGCGCACATGCCGCCCCACGTATGCACGACGCCGTACCGTGAAGGCGTCGGCGGGCGGATGCCCGCCGCCCACATCGCGACGACGCTTCGGCGACGCCGCCGACGAGACCGGTGCTGATATCTCTTCCAGCCAGACCGTCCGCCCGAGCACGCTCGGACCTGTCCGCCAGACCTATGCTGGCGCCGACGACTTCCCGCCCATCGCGAAGGCCTACGTTCAGGTCTCGGGCGTCGTCCGCGAAATGGGCCTCTTCCGGCGCGCACGCGGGTTCTACGCCCTCGTGGGTGCGGCGCTCGCGCTCGCGCTCGGCGCGGCGATCGCCTGCTTCGTCCTGCTGGGCGAGAGCTGGTTCCAGCTGCTGATCGCCGCCTGCCTCGGCGTCATCTTCACGCAGGTCGCGTTTCTCGCGCACGAGGCCGCGCACCGCCAGATCCTCGCGTCCGGCCCCGCCAACGACCGCCTGGGGGTGGTGCTCGCCGGCGCGATCGGGATGAGCATGGCGTGGTGGGACCGCAAGCATTCGCGCCATCACGCGAACCCCAATCGGGTGGGGAAGGATCCGGACATCGCCGTGGACACGATCTCCTTCCTCGAGGAGGACGCGGCCCGGGCGCGGGGGCTGCGCCGCCTCATCACGAGACAGCAGGGGTGGCTCTTCTTCCCCCTGCTTCTGCTGGAGGGGGTGAATCTCCACGTGCAGAGCGTCATTGCGCTCTGCGCACGGGGCCCCGTCAAGCGGCGCTGGGTCGAGCTTGCCCTGCTCGCCGTACGCTTCGCGGTGTTCCTCGTGCCCCTGTTCTTCGTCCTTCCGTTCGGCATGGCCGCCGCCTTCCTCGGCGTGCAGCTGGCCGTATTCGGGGTCTACATGGGCGCGTCGTTCGCCCCCAACCACAAGGGAATGCCCGTGATTGCCCCCGACGCCCGCCTCGACTTCTTTTCGAAGCAGGTGCGCACCTCGCGCAATATTCGCGGCGGATGGTGGGCGACGGCGCTGTACGGCGGGCTGAACCATCAGATCGAGCACCACCTTTTCCCGTCGATGGCGCGGCCGTATCTCGGGAAGGCGCGCGAGGTGGTGCGCGACTTCTGCCGCAGCCACGACGTGCCCTACGTCGAGGCGTCGATGGGGGAGTCGTACGCTCAGGTCGTCGCATACCTCAATCGAGTGGGGCTGGCGGCGAGGGATCCGTTCGTGTGTCCCGCGGCGGCCGGGCTCGGGCGCGCGTAGCGACGGCGATCACCCCGCGGTTGAGGCGCGAGCGTGGAGCTGGGGGACGATCTGCACGCGTTCGATGGGCCGCGCCGGTCCGTCGGCGAGCCGCGCGGCCATGACCTCGACCGCGCGCCGCCCGACGTGTTGTTTGGCGGGACGGAGCGCCGAGAGCGGCGGCTCGCCGCTCTCCGCGATCTCGTCGTCGTACGCGATGAGCGCGAGCTCCTCCGGCATCCGCCACCCCGCGTCTGCGGCGTGTTGCTGCACGAGGAGCGCCTGGGGGTCCGAGTGCACGAGGATCGCCGTGGTCCCGGTCGTTCGCACGCTCTCCAGCAGCGTGTCGATCAGCTCGGCGCGCGCCTCCGCGGACACCCGGTCGAACGACGCGGACAGATCGACCTTCGCGGAGAGCCCGAGATCGCGCACGGCGCGCGAGAACCCCAGCCGCAGCCGCGCCGAGGTTGGGGACTGCGACGACGTGACGATGCCGACCCGCGCGTGCCCGAGAGCCGCGAGGTGGCGCGCGGCGAGCTCTCCGCCGAAGACGTGATCCGTCGTGACCCATTCGAGCCGGGTGAGCCCCAGCGCCGCGGGCGCCTGGCGCTCGACGAGGACGACCGGCAGCGGAAGCGCGTCGAGCCAGCGGAGGAGCGCCTGCCCCTCGGAACCCAGCGTCTCGGGAGCGACCAGGAGCCCGTGGATCCCCGACTCGACGAGCGAGGCGATCTGGCGGCGCTGGTCATCGATCGCGTAGCTCGCGCCGCGGAGCGCGAGCTGCACGCGATGCGCGCCGGCCGCCGCGCGGGCGCCGAGCACGATCTGCGGCCAGTAGTAGTCGAGCGAGGGGACGACCATCCCGATGCGGAATCGCGCGGCGTTCGCGCGCGGACCCCCCGGCCGATCGAGCTCGCTGCGGAGGGTCGCGCCGCCGTGCACCCGCGTCGCAAGGCCCTGCTCGGCGAGCCAGCCGATGTCGCGACGGATCGTCAGTTCCGCGACGCCGAGGTCCCGTGCGAGGTCCCGCACGCGCACCGACCCGTGCTGCCGCAGCTCGTCGAGGATCCGCTCGCGACGGGTCAGGCCGAAGGCGCGGCCGTCGTCGCTCACCGTCCGCCCTCCCACACCTCGGCGCGAACGGTCACGCCGCCGGCCGAGGCGGGGGACGCGAGAACGATCCGGCTGACCCGGGAGCCCCACGCCCGCGTCATGAAGGGATCCTCGACGCGCCGGGTCTCCACGCGCACGTCCGCCGCGTCGTGCCGGAGTCGCAGCCCGCGCCCCGCTCGCGCCGCGGGCACGAAGATGCCGTCGGGTGTGACGCGGGGGACCCCCGCGCAGACGTAGACGCCCGCGCCCTCGCCGGAGGACAGCGTCCAGCGATCCCGAACGGTGGCGTGGTCGCGGCCGTCGAGGTCGATCTCGCGGATCCACAGCTCGCCGTCGTCCAGCGGGTAGGCGGCGGTGAGGTCCATCGTCCACCCGTGCGCGCGAACGGTGACGGTGGCGACCGCGTCCGGCCCGCGTCGCTGGGCGAGCCCGCGCGGGAGCGCGGTGCCGTGCCAGGCGCTCTGCGTGTGCCACAGGTCGTAACGGCGCTCCGAGAACGTGGCCGCCGTATACGTCTCGCGGCCCGGGTCGATCAGCACGGGGACCCCGTCGACGGCGATCGCCAGGGAGCCGACGTCCTGCTGATTGTGCGCCTCGTCGTTGTGGCCACCCTTGGCGATCAGGGCGATCCCCCGCGCGTCCCCGGCGGCGGCGCGCCGGATCCCGATGCCGATCGAGGAGAGCCGGACATCGGCGGGAAGCGGATCGGGCCCGGGCGCAGCTTCGCGCCACTCCGGATCGAGCAGCGTCGCGAGCTGGCGGCCGAGCCCCGCCGCGTTCGCGTTCGCGCGCGTGAGGACTGCGGCATCGTCGCGCCGCGCGGCGGCGAACCCGCGCGCCTCCGGGACGTGCGCCAGGCCGGCGGCGCGGAAGAGCGCGTGCCACGCGAGCGGTTCGGGCGCGAGCGCCTCCGCGTCGGACCAGCTGGCATACCAGTCGCCGCCGAGCTGTGCGCGCTGGGGGAAGCGGACGAGCTCGGCCAGCCCCGCGAGGTCCCCGCCCGGGCGCGCGGCGCGGCGGACGGCGCCGTCGGTGTTCCGGTCGATGAGCGAGAGGGCGTCGAGGGCCCGCGCCGCGCCCTGCCACCAGTAGCCGAACCCCTCGTCGATCGCGCCGTCGCGCGGCAGCTGCGCGAGGTAGCGATCGATCCCGTCCACCGCGTGATGCGCGACGCGATCGCGGAGGTCGCCCTCGGCGAGCGCCAGCGCGGCGACGAGCAGGTTGCCGAGGATCCACGGGCCCCAGTTGTGCATGCGCGCCTCGGATCCCTCCCAGTGCCACCGCTCGGCGAGGAAGGGGTCGAACGCGCGGGCGGCGGCCTCCCGCCGCAGCCGCGCGCGGATCCCGGGCACGTGCGCGTCGAGGAGCGGCCCGAGCGTCGCGTCCGCCCACGCGACCAGAGCGACCGCCTCACCCGCGCCGAGGTCGAGGGTCGGGCGATCCGGATCCGGGACGAGCGCACCCGCGGGGAACGATCGGTCGTGCGCGGGCCAGCACCAGCTGGACTGCTCGGCGAGCAGCCACAGCCCGTCCGCCGCCTGGCGCACCCGGCTCGGTGTGGGGTCCAGCGCGGCCGCGAGCACGGCGCGCACCGTGCGCTCGCTGCGGGCGAAGAACGGGTTCTCGTAGGCGAGCCGGTCCCCGTCGGAGCCGTAGGCCGTCCAGTGCCGCAGGAGCAGCTCGGGCCACGGGGCGCCCGCCTCGGCGTCGGCGGACGCGAGGAGCGCGGCGCGCGCGCCCGGATCCACGGCGTCCCACGCGGACCGGTCCGTCGCGTCGGGCGCGAGCACGGGCGCCGCCCGGTGCGCCTCCCACAGGCCGCGAATCGCACCCCGCGGGATGAGGAGAGAGGGGCTATCGGCGTCGTTGCCGTGTTCGATCATGTTCGAGTGCGTACCTTTAGGTTCGAAAAGATTGCGGACGTGTGCGGTATCAGGATGACTGGTCGTGCACCCACCCGCAAGGGAACGCACGGCTCGACGGAGAGAACATGGCGCACCGACCCCGCACGCACGTCACGATGGCGCGCGAGACGTACGATCTCCTCTTCGACGACGCCCGGCGCGCGCGGCTCGGCCGCATCGCCTGGGCGAGGCAGCCGGTGTTCCTCCCGGATCTTCGCGACCCCGCGGCGGCGGCGTGTCTCGCCGAGGTGGAGACGCTCGTCACCTCGTGGGGTGCCGCCGCCCTCGACGCCGAGGTCCTCGACCTCATGCCGCGGCTGCGCGCCGTTTTTCACGCGGCCGGGACGGTGCGCGATATCGCGACCCCCGCGCTGTGGGAGCGCGGCATCGTCGTGACCACGGCCGCCGATCACAACGCGATTCCGGTCGCCGAATACACCTTCGCCGCGATCATCCTCGCCACAAAACGCGCGTTCTTTCACGTCCGGCGGGCGAGCCACGGGCCCGAGAGCTGGCGCGCCCACGCCGGGCGCGCGGGATACGGCGCGCTGGGGCGCACCATCGGCGTCGTCGGGTTCTCGAGGACCGGACGCCGCGTCGTCGAGCGGCTTCGTCAGCTCGAGGGCGCCCGAATCCTCGTGGCCGATCCGTTCGCGGACGCGGACGCCGTGCGCGCCGCGGGAGCGGAGCTGGTGACCCTCGCGGACCTTCTCCCGTCGGTCGACGTCCTGACGTTGCACGCGCCCGAGCTCCCCTCCACGCGGCACATGATCGGGGCGCGCGAGCTCGCGGCGTTGCCGGACGGTGCCGTGTTGATCAACACCGCGCGGGGGGCGCTCGTCGACCACGACGCGCTCGCCCGCGCCTGTGCCGCGGGCCGCATCGACGCGGTGCTGGACGTCACCGATCCCGAGCCGCTGCCGACCTCGTCGCCCCTCCTCGCGCTCGACAACGTCGCGGTCACGCCTCACCTGGCGGGGTCGCTCGGCGGCGAGACGCGGCGACTCGCCGACGCCGCGCTCGACGAGCTGGAGGCGTACGCGGCGGGCCTGCCGCCGCGGCACCCCGTCCGGGCATCCGACATGGCGGTGGGAGCATGAGCCGCATCGCCCTGCCCGCGCCCGACGCCGCGCGCGCCCCCCACACCGGATGGGGGCGGGAGCACCTGCTGCGCGTCGCCGACGCGATCCTCGCGGGCGCGTCCCGTCACGCGAGCCCGTCGGGGGCCCTCGTGCGCTACCCCGGTGCGCCCGGCGGGTACGGCGCGCGCGTTGACGCGCTCGAGGGCTTCGCGCGGACGTTCCTCCTCGCGGCGTTTCGCATCGCGGGCGATCCGGCGGGCACGGCGCCCCTCGCGGAGCGGTACGCGCGGGGCATCGCGGCGGGAGTCGACCCGTCCCACGCCGAGCGCTGGCCCCGCCCGGACGAGGTGGACCAGGCCAAGGTCGAGTCCGCCGCGCTCGCGCTCGGATTGCACCTGACGCGCGAGCAGGTATGGGCGCGGCTGGGCGACGTCGACCGCTCCCGCGTCATCGACTATCTCGCCGGGTTCGTGGGCGGGTCGTACCCGCCGAACAACTGGGCGTGGTTTCGCATCGTCGTGGAGACCTTCCTCGCCAGCGTGGGTGGCCCGCACCGCGCCGCCGACCTCGAGCAGGATCTGGCGCTCCTCGACAGCTTCGAGCTCGAGGGGGGCTGGTCGAGCGACGGGGCCGGCCGCGCCTTCGATCACTACTGCGGGTGGGCGCTGCCGTTCTATCCGGTCCTGTGGGCCGACATGGTCGGCGATGATCCGCGCCTCGCACCCCGCCTCACCCGCGCCCGCGATCGCCTCGACGACTACCTCGACGACGCGCTTCACCTCATCGGATCCGACGGCGCGCCGCTCATCCAGGGCCGTAGCCTCACCTACCGGTTCGCGACCGCGGGCGCCGCGTGGGCGGCGGTCTATGGCGGATCCACGCGCCACGACCTCGGCGCGCTGCGCCGGGCAGCGGTGGGCCAGGTGGCGCACTTCGTGGAACACGACGCCCCGGGCGCGGACGGCGTCCTCGCGCTCGGGTGGCACGGCCCGTGGCGTGCCCTGGCGCAGAACTATTCGGGCCCCGGGTCCCCGTACTGGGCCGCAAAGGGCCTCCTCGGCATCGCCCTCGCCGCGGACCACCCCGTGTGGTCGGCCACCGAACAGCCGCTTCCGGTCGAGCGCGGGCCGTTCGCGCGGGTGCTCCATGCGCCCGGATGGCTCGCGACGGGGACGCCCGACGGCGTCGTGCGCGTGACCAACCACGGCACCGACCACCGCGAGGCGGGCGATCGACACGCGGACGGTCCGCTCTATGCGCGCCTGGCGTACTCGACCGCGACCTCGCCGGTCCTCGCCGGCCCGATGGCGCGGGACCCGCGGGACGCGCACGCCGGGCTCGTGCGCGGCGGATCCCCCAGCCACCGCTCGGGGTTCGTGCGGGGCGCGCTCGCCGACCTCGGTGACCAGACGCTCCTCGGCGGATCCACGGCGCGGGCTCACTGGGCAGAGCAGCTCGCCGGCGACCCCGATCACGGCAGCGGCGACCGCATCCTGCGCGCCGTCACGGGCGCTCTCGTCGACACGGTTTCGGTCGTACGCGGGGCGTGGGAGGTGCGGTTTTCGCGGATCCGCGACGACAACGGCGACCATGACGGCGTGCTGTGGCTGGGCGGATGGCCGCTCTCCGCGGCCCGGCCCGGCACCGACGCGGGCAGCGCTTTGTCGGCGCGCCTGGCGAGCCGCGCGCTCGCGCTCACGCCCGGACGCGCGGGCGTCGCGGACGCTGGGGACGCGGGCCCGCTGGCGGGCGACACGTCGATTCCGCACGTGGTCGCCCCCGCCTCGGGCGAGTGGTCCGGCGCGGCCTTCGCGCTGGGGGAGCCGGACTCCGTCGCCCGTGCGCCCGCCCTCGCGCGGCACGACTCCTCCTGGCGTATCCACTGGCCAGACGGCCCTCCCACCGACCTCGACCCGTCCTCCGCCGTCCCGGCGGGCGACGCCCTCCGACCCCTTCAGTAGCACCCCACCCACCCCACGAAAGGACACGCGATGAAGCGTTCCCTCCCCTTCGGCGCAGCGCTGGTCGCCAGCGGCGCGATTGTTCTCGTCGGCTGCTCCGGATCCTCCGGCGCCGCCGGCGGCGACCCCGACACCCTCACGGTGTCCGGCTGGAGCGTGTCGACGACGCCCGAGTTCCAGCTCCTCGCCGATGGCTTCGAGGCCGCGCACGAGGGCGTGACGGTCGAGATCGTCGACTACGACCCGACCGAGTACAACACGCTCCTCACCGCGGACCTCGCGGCCGGCACGGGCCCCGACATCGTCACCCAAAAGGAGGTGAAATTCGTCACGACCTTCCAGGAGGGCGGGCAGCTGGCGGACGTCTCCGACGTCGAGCTGCCGGACGGCATCGGCGGGGCGGACTCGTACGTCATCGACGGCGCCGCTTACGCGACCCCGTACCGCCAGGACTCCTGGGTGCTGTACTACAACAAGGCGCTCTTTGACGAGGCCGGCCTGGACTACCCCGACGGATCGTGGACCTGGGACGACTACGTCGCCGCGGCCGAGACCCTCTCCGAGGGGACGGACGCGAAGGGGGCCTATCAGCACAGCTGGCAGTCGGTCGTGCAGGGCTTTGCGAACGCGCAGTCCGGCGCCGACATCCTCGCGGGCGACTACGACTACCTCGCGCCGTTCTACGAACGCGCGCTGGCGCTGCAGGACGCGGGCGCGCAGGAGTCGTTCAACACGGTGTCCGCGAACCAGCTCACTTACCAGGGCGAGTTCGGGACCCAGCGCGCGGCGATGATGCCGATGGGCACCTGGTACGTCGCGACGCTCGTCGCGCAGCAGGCGTCCGGCGAGGCCGACGACTTCGACTGGGGCATTGCGCCGATTCCGCAGGCCGACGAGGCGAGGACGGGCATCGACCAGACTCCGGTGACGTTCGGGGACCCGACCGGGTTCGGCGTCAACGCCAACATCTCCGAGGACAAGCAGGAGCTCGCCAAGGAGTTCCTCGCGTACGCGGCGAGCGAGGACGCCGCGGTCGCGCTCGCGGGGATCGGCATCACGCCGGCCGCCCTCGGCGACGCCGCCGTCGACGCGTACTTCGCGGCGGACGGGGCGCCGCAGGACGACCTGTCCCGGTTCGCCGTGCAGACGCACGAGACCCTGCCGGAGAACCCCACGTCGAGCGAGACGGCCGCGGTGCAGAACATCCTGAACGACCTGCACACCGCCGTCCTGTCCGGATCCGCCGACATCGATCAGGCGATCGCCGAGGCGGAAGAACGCGTCGCCTCCGAGGTCGGCGGCGAGTGAGCTGACCGGGCCGGCGGCGCGAGCCGCCGGCCCGGGACGACGTCAAGGAGACTCATGACATCTGCGCCCGCCCCCGCGCTTCCGACGCCGAACCGGCGCCGCGCGTCGCGCCTGCGTCGCCGCAACACCCTGCTCGGGTGGAGCTTCATCCTGCCGAACTTCGCGGGATTCGCGCTTCTCACCCTCGTGCCCGTGATCGTCCTGTTCTACATGTCGCTCACGGACTGGAACATCTTCGGGACCTCCAGCTTCATCGGGCTGGACAATTTCCAGCGGCTGATGTCCGACGGCAGCTTCCGACGTTCCCTCCTGAACACGCTGTACTACACCGCGATGCACGTGCCCCTGACGATCGTGGTCTCTCTGGGCCTCGCGCTGCTCCTGAACAACAAGCTGCGCGGCGTCGCGTTCTTCCGCACGGCGGCGTTCTTCCCCTACATCACGTCGATCGTCGCGATCGCGTTGGTGTGGAACCTGCTGTTCAGCCCGGACTACGGTCCCATCAACGAGGCGCTGCGTTTCGTCGGGATCTCCGAGCCGCCGGGCTGGCTGACGTCGCCGGAGTGGGCCATGCCCGCCGTGGTGATCATCAGCACCTGGCGCGACATGGGGTACTACATGGTGCTCTTCCTCGCGGGGCTGCAGACCGTCCCGCGCGAGCTCCACGAGGCCGCCCGCGTCGACGGCGCGAACGCGGTGCAGCGTTTCGCGAACGTCACCCTGCCGTGCCTGCGTCCCACCATGTTCTTCGTCACCGTGATCCTCACGATCAACTCGCTGAAGATTTTCGACCTGATCCTTGTGCTTACGCAGGGCGGGCCCGGCCAGTCGACGACGGTGCTGAGCCAGTTCATCTACCGCAAGGGCTTCGAGGAGAACGACTTCGGATACGCCTCGGCCGCCTCGGTCGTGTTGTTCGCCCTCTGCCTCGCGGTCACGATCGCGCAGTACGCGTGGAACAAGCGAAGGAGCCTCGCATGACCGAGACGATGACCCTCGTCGCTCCGTCGTCCGCCCGGCGTCCGCGCGCGGCGGGCGGGTCCGGTCCCGTCGCCCGGCGGATCCGGCGCGGGATCCTGTACGCGATCCTGCTCGCGGCGGCCGCGGCGATGCTGACGCCGTTCTTCTGGATGCTCATGAGCTCGCTCAAGAACGCCAACGAGGTCTTTTCGGTGCCCGTCCGGTGGCTCCCGGAGGTCTTCGTGTGGGAGAACTACGTCGAGATCTGGGAGCGCAGCGACATCCTCACGTGGATCCGCAACACGCTCGTGCTCTCCGTGGCCGTGACGGCGCTGCAGGTCCTTACGGGATCCTTCGCGGCCTACGGCTTCAGCCGGATCCGCTTCCCGGGGCGCAACGCGCTGTTCCTGCTCTACGTCGCGACGATCGCCGTGCCCTGGCAGTCCTACATGATCCCGCAGTTCATCATGCTGACGAACGCCGGGGTGGCGAATACCCTGTGGTCGATCATCTTCCTGCAGACGTTCGGGGCCTTCGGCGTGTTTCTCATGAAGCAGTTCTACGAGACGGTCCCCGAAGAGCTGTCTGAGGCGGGGCGGCTCGACGGCCTGAGCGAATACGGCATCTGGTGGCGGATCATGGTCCCGCTGTCCGTGCCCGCGATCGCGAGCCTGTCGCTGCTGACGTTCGTGAACACCTGGAACGACTATCTCGGGCCGTTGATCTACCTGCGCGATCCCAGCCTGTGGACGCTCCAGCTCGGCCTGCAGAACTTCGTCTCGAGCCTGTACGACGTGGATTACGGCGTCCTGTTCGCGGGGCTCGTGATCTCGGTGCTCCCCATCGCCGTCATCTTCCTCCTCGGCCAGCGCTTCTTCGTCGAGGGCATCGCGACGAGCGGGATGAAGGGATGAGGCCGCCGCGCATCGGCCACGACGCCTACGCCACGGCCTTCGGGGCCGCGCACCTCGTGCTCGTGGTCAACGCCCTGTTGGTCGTCGGGTGCGCGCCGCTCGTGGCGGTCCTGGCGACGACGGATCCGTCGCTGTCGTGGCCGGCCATCGCGTGCGCCGCGGCGCTCACGGGCCCGCCCGTGACGGGAGCCTTCGGCGCGTTCCGCGCGCACCGCGACGGCGAGCGCTCGGTGCTCCGGCCGTTCGTGCGCGCGGCGCGGGCCGGCGGGTGGCGCGCGCTCGCGGTGTCGGCCGCCACGAGCGCGACCGTGACGGTCGCCGCGGCCGACGCCGTGCTCATCGCCGGCGAGTCGTGGGCCGTCGCGGTGCTACCGGCGCTGGTCGTCGTCGCCGCGCTCGCGCTCGCGACGGGGGCGATCGCGCTCGCCGCGCTCGCGGAGGCGCCGCGCACGCCGCTCACGCGCCTCGGGGCCGTGTCGGCGGCCGTCGCCGTGCGCCGGTGGCCGTTCTCGCTCGCGACGCTGGCGGTCGCCGGCGCGCAGGCGGCCGTGTTCGTCGCGGCGCCCGCCCTCGCGGTCGGCATCACGGCCTCCGCGTGCCTCTACGTGGCCTGGGCCGGATCGCGCCACGCCCTGACGCCGGTCCTCCGCCCGGAGGAGGTGCCCGCGTGAGCGGGCCGCGCGTCGTCGTCGCCGTGGGCACGGGGCGATACGCGGATCCGTGGCACCCGTTCGGCGAGATCGCGCGGGCGCTCGCCGCGTGGCTCGCGGCGGCGGGCTGCCGCGTCGATGTCCGCGAGGACGTGGACGCCGCGCTCGCGGACCTCGACGGCGCGGATCTCCTGGTCGTCTGCGCGGGCGATCCCTGGCGCGGGGACGAGGCGCGCCGCGGGGCCGACCCGGCGGCGCGCGCGGGCCTCGGCGCGGCGCTGCGGCGGGGGATCGGCGTGCTCGCCGTCCACGCGGCGGTCTCCTCGCTGCGCGACTATCCGGACTGGCGCCGCGCGATCGGCGGCGGGTGGATCGTCGGGCGATCCGGCCATCCTCCGATCGGGGACGCCCGGTTCGTGGTCGCCGAGCCGGGCCATCCCGCGACGGCGGGGATCCGCGAGGTGCGCGCGTACGACGAGCGCTACGCGGGCCTCGACATCGACGCCGGCGCGCGGATCCTCCTCACGAGCGAGGTCGACGGCAGGGCCGAGCCCGCCGCGTGGGCGCTCGATCGGAACCCTGGGCGGTCCGTCGTCTCGACCCTCGGGCACGATGCGCGCGCGATGGAATCCGCCGAGCATCGCCGCTTCCTCGTGAGCGCCGCGCTGTGGGCGGCGGGCGGGGACCCCCGCCACACAGCGTCATGAAACGGCGCCCGGGCGCCCGCGGCGGATTACGGTCGGAGTATGCAGGAATCCCTCGATGCCCTCGCGGGCGACTTCAAGGCCGTCTTCCGCGACCACCCCGCCGCCGTCACGATTATCACGGCGCTCACCCCCGAGGGGCCCGTGGGGCTCACCGCCTCGTCGGTGGCATCCGTCGCGGTCGACCCGACGGCGATCTCCTTCTCCGTGACCCGCGCGACGGGGACGGCGGGCGCGTTGCTTCGTGCCGATGAGCTCCAGGTCCACTTCCTCGCGCCCGAGCACGCGGCGGTCGCGACCCAGTTCTCGTTCACGGGCGGCGAGCGCTTCGCGCCGGGGCAGGGATGGTCCGTTGACGCCGACGGAGCGCCGCGGCTCGCGGGCGCCCGCGCGCGCCTGAACGCGCGGATCCTCGACACGCTGAGCGTCGGCGGATCCGTGCTCGTCGTCGCGCAGGTGACGTCGCTCGAGCGCGATGCGGCGGCGGGTGACGCCCTGCTATACGCCGACCGCCAGTTCTTCTCCCGCGGCGACGCCCGCGCCCTGTAGGCCGCCGCGGCGTCAGTACCCGCTCGGCCGGCGCCCACACAACGCAGTCAATTATCGGCGCCATGGGCGCGGATCCGCGAAGGTTCGTCGGCCGGTGTGCGTTGTGACGGCGTTGTGTGGGAGAGCGGGGCGGATGGCCCGGCGGTCAGAGGCCGTCGCGGCCGGCGATCGTCTCGTCGGCAAGGGCCGTGCCGGCGCTGCCGTAGAGGTGGAAGACGGCGTTTGCCCCGCGCTCGGCCAGCTCGGCCGCGTCGCGGTCGTAGCGGGCCAGAGCCGCGACGCGGCCCGTGAACCCGCTCGCCCGCAGCATGTCGAGCGCGTCCATGTTCGACGTGTGGAACGGCATGGCGAGGATCGCGATCTCGATCCGGTCCGAGCGGCTGACGCGCGTCCAAAAGTCGGAGTCCGTGGCGTCGGCGAGAAGCACGTCGAGGCCGTCCGCGCGGAGGGCCTCCACGCGCGTCGCGTCGTGCTCGATCCCTAGCGCCGCGATGCCGTGCTCGTCGCGCAGGCGCGTGAAGGCCGCGCGCCCCACGCGCCCCATGCCCAGCACGAGCGCCGAGGCGTGCCCGACGTCGATCGGGCGATCCTCGGGGTGCAGGCGCGCGGGATCCTGCGCGGGCATCAGCGTGGCGAGGCGCTCCGCGATCCGCACGCCGCGGGCGTTGACGATGGCGGAGAGAACGAAGCTCGCGGCCACGGCGACGGCCATCACCGTGACCCAGCGCTCGGGTACGAGCCCCGACGCGGCGCCCGTGACCGCGATGATCAGGCCGAACTCGGAGAAGTTGGCCATGGTCAGCGCCGTCAGCCACGAGGTCCGGTGGCGCAGGCGCATCGCCCAGAGCAGGGCCACGTACGCCACCGTCTGCACCGGTAGCAGCACGAGGAGAATTCCCGCCATCGCGAGGTCGGCCCCCGTCGGGACGCCGCTCAGGCCGATGTCGAGGAAGAACGCGACGAGCAAGAGCTCCTTGACGCTGAGGAGCCGGTGCGCGACGTCGCTCGCCACCGGGTGCCCGGCGAGGAGCGCGCCGACGATGAGCGCACCGAGGTCGCCCTTCAGCCCGACCGCCTCGAAGAGCGCGTAGCCCGGCACGAGGGCGAGGACGATGCCGTAGAGCACCTGCAGGTCGGGGGCGTCGATGAGATCCCAAACCCTGCGAAACACCCACGCGAGCGGCACGAGCCCGACGAGCGCGAACGCCCACGGGGACGGCACGTCCCCGCCCGCGATCGTGAGGAAGGCGACGGCGGCGATGTCCTGCATGACGAGAACGCCGACGGCGATGCGGCCGTATGTGGCCGTGATGTCCGACCGATCGTCGAGCACCTTCACGACGAACACCGTGGAGGAAAAGGACAGCCCGAAGCCGATCAGCGCCCACGTGACGGCGTTCGTGCCGTCGAGGAGCGACATGCCGAGCGTCGAGGCGAGGCCGAGCAGGCCCGCTCCCAGCACGGTCGACACGAGCATGTGGGCGCCGTTGGTGAGCCACACCTCCTTGCGCACGAGGGTCCGCACGTCGAGCTTCAGCCCGATCCCGAACAGCAGCAGGGTGACCCCGAGATCCGCGGCCTCGCTGACCAGCGGCAGGTCCTCGATGCCCGCGGCGCCCAGGACGAAGCCCGCGGCGAGGAACCCGACGAGCGGGGGCAGGCGCACGAGGACCGCGCCCAGCCCGAGCGCGAACGCGACCGCCAGGTGGATGGCCGCGGTCGTGGTGAACATATGCGGATTCTAGTGAGGGGGGTAGATCCGCACGTTCCGGCCGGGGCGGGGTTTCCTACGATGGGGGGATGAGTACGCACACCTCCGCCAATCTCACCCGCGAGGAGACGGCCGCGCGCTCGGCCGCGATCCGCCTGCGCGCCGTTCGCGTCGAGCTCGACCTGTCGAACGCGCCGGACGCCGACGCAAGCGGTTTCGCCACGACGACGACCCTGCGATTCGACGCGAGCGAGGAGTCGACGTGGGTGGACTTCCTCGGCGACAGCGTCGATCGCGTGGTGGTCAACGGCGCCGACCACCCCGTCCTCTGGGACGGCGCGCGCGTACGCCTGACCGGGCTCGGCCCCGACAACGAGGTGCGCATCGAGGCGGTGGGTCGATACAGCCGCTCCGGCGAGGGGCTGCACCGCTTTGTGGATCCGGCCGACGGTCAGACCTACCTGTACACGCAGTATGAGCCCGCCGACGCGCGGCGGGTGATGGCGGCCTTCGAACAGCCCGACATGAAGGCGCCGTACACGTTCGTCGTGACGGCCCCGTCGGGCTGGCACGTGCTGTCGAATGGCCGGCCGGTCGTGACGTCGGGAGGCGGGAGCACGCAGACGGTCGAGTTCTCCGAGACCCGCCCGATCTCGTCCTACATCACGGCGGTCGCGGCGGGGCCGTACCACCGGGTGACGGGCGAGTGGACCGGATCCGCGGGGCGGGTCCCGCTCGGCGCGTACTGCCGCGCGTCCCTCGCGGGGGACTTCGACGCCGACGAGATCCTGGAGATCACCCGCCAGGGCCTGGACTTCTTCACCGCCGCGTTCGACATCGACTACCCGTGGGGCAGCTACGACCAGGTGTTCGTGCCGGAGTACAACCTCGGCGCGATGGAGAACCCGGGCCTCGTGACGTTCACGGAGGCGTATGTGTTCCGCGGCGCGGCGACCCAGGCGCAGCACGAGGCGCGCGCGAACACGATCCTCCACGAGATGGCGCACATGTGGTTCGGCGACCTCGTGACGATGCGGTGGTGGGACGACCTGTGGCTGAAGGAGTCGTTCGCGGATTACATGGGGTCCCACGCCTCGGTCGCCGCGACGCGCTTCACCGAGGCCTGGACGTCGTTCGCGAACCGGCGCAAGGCCTGGGCCTACGAGGCCGACCAGCTGCCGACGACGCACCCGATCGTCGCCGACATCCCGGACCTCGAGGCCGCCAAGCTGAACTTCGACGGCATCACCTACGCCAAGGGCGCCTCCGTCCTCAAGCAGCTTGTTGCGTACGTGGGGGAGGAGGGGTTCTTCGCCGCGGCGCACGCCTACTTCGCCGACCACGCCTACGGGAACACGACGCTCGCGGACCTCCTGGCCGCGCTCGAGCGCGCCTCGGGGCGCGACATGGGCGCGTGGGCGGACGCGTGGCTGAAGACGACGGGGGTCTCCACCATCCGCGTCGAGCGGGAGGGCGAAGACGCCTGGCTCGCGGTGGAGGATCCGCGGCCGCACCGCCTGCGCGTCGGGACCTTCGCGTGGGACGCGGACCGGCTGGTCCCCGGAGAGGCGATCGACGTCGACACGGACGCCGCGCGCGCGCCGATCGAGCTGGGGCCCGCCGCCCTCGTGCTTCCGAACGCGGGCGATCTCACCTACGCGAAGGTGCGCCTCGACGGGCCCTCGATTCAGGCGGCCGAGCGCGGCCTGTCGACGATCGAGGACTCGCTCGCGCGCGGCCTGGTCTGGTCGGCGCTGTGGAACGCCACGCGGGATGGCGAGTACGCGGCGGCGGCCTACCTCGACGTCGTCCGCCGGCACGCCCCGCGGGAGGACAACCCGGCCCTGCTCGCCGGCGCCCTCCAGAACGCGGCCGCCGCGGTCGAGGACTTCGTCGCCGACGACCGCCGTGACGACGCGCGCGGCGCCTGGCTCGAGACGACGTGGGACGCGCTCTGGGGCGCGGCGCCCGGAAGCGACGCGCAGCTCGCGTGGGCCCGCGCGTTCGGCCGCGCGGCCGCCTACGACGATGCCCGCGCGTCCGAGGTGCGGGCGCTGCTGTCCGGCGACACCCCCGCGCCGAGCGATCTCGCGCTCGACGCCGACCTGCGCTGGATCCTCCTCCAGGCCCTCGCGGCGACCGGGCACGCCGGCGAGGAGGAGATCGCGCGCGAGCTCGAGCGCGACGACACGATGTCGGGGCACACGGCGGCGCGCCGGGCGCGCGCCTCGCGACCCGAGGAGCCGGTGCGCCGCGCCGGCTGGGACGCCGCGTGGGAGGACCAGACCCTGACCAACGACGCCCTTGCCGCGACGATCGCGGGGGTGCGGTCCGGCGGCCGCCGCGACCTCGTCGCGCACCTCGATGCCGACTACTTCGCGCGGATCCGCCCCGTCTGGGAGTCGCGGTCGATCGAGATTGCCCGGAGGCTCGTGCGCGGGCTGTTCCCGCACGCGGAGACGCTCGAGGCGGTCGACGGGTGGCTGGAGGACAACGCCGACGCGCCGGGCGCGCTCGTCCGTCTCGTGCGCGAGGAGCGCGACCACCTCGCGCGCTCGCTGTTCGTGCGCTCGGTGCAGTGAGCGCCGCGGCCCGCCCGGGATCAGCCCGCGGCGGGCCACCACCGCGGCATGTTCGCGACGATCCGATCGGCGAAGGCGGCCGCGTGGGCGTCGTCGAGGCTCGCCCAGAGCTCGATCGCGCTGACGACGCCGCCGGCGATCACCGCCGCCTCGACGCGGGTGTCCGCGGGAAGGTCGATCCCGCCGTGGCGCATATTCTCGATCGCGATTTCCGCGCGCCGCACGAGGTGCTCGCGTAGGCGCTTGCGAAAGCCGAGGGACACGGCGGAGTCGAGAAGGGCGCGGATCGCGCCGCGCTCGCGGGCGACGGCGGTGAGGATCGCCACGGTGCCGTCCGCGTAGACGCGCGAAAGCTCGGCGAGCGACGTTCCGGGCGCGACGTCGATGGCGCTCACCTCGTCGAGCATCGAGGCGAACACGGCGGCCGCGAGATCGCCGACGCTCGCGTAGTGGCCGTAGAAGGTGGTGCGGTGTACCCCCGCCTCGCGGCACAGCTCGGCGACGCCGATGCTCGCGAGATCCTCGCGCGAGAGCAGCCGCACGAGCGCGTCCGCCAGTCGCGCCCGCGTGCGCACGGCGCGCGGGTCGTCGGATCCCTGGGACGCGGAAATGCTCATCCTGACAGTGTGCCTCACCGGTGCGCCGCCGCGGATCTGCGCCGCTTCGGAGCGCGACCTCAGGCGACGTCCCGGCGAGGAGAGGAGAATGGGAGGCCTATGCTTCCGAGGCTTCTCGCCGATGTGCCGCCCTCCGGGTGGGCCATCGTCGTGTTCGCGGCCGTGCGCGCCGCCGCGCTGTCCGCGTGCGCGCTCGCCGTCGGCGCGGGCGTGGATGCGCTCGCGGCCGGGGCCGACCCGCTCGCGTGGTGGGTCGCCTCCCTCGGCGCGCTGGTCGTGGCGGCGTGCGCGGCGGCCGCTGAGGCGTTGGTACCGGCGCGCGCCCGCCCCGCGATCGAGGCGGAGTGGCGCGCAAGGGTTGCGCGACGCGCGCTGGCGGATCCGCTCGACGGCGCAGAACCCGCCGGCGAGCGCGTCGACCGCGCGACCGGGGAGGTCGAGCGATTCGCGCACTACCGGGCCGACTTCCTCGGACCGCTCGTCGCGGGGGCGGTCGTGCCCGCCGTCGTGCTCACGGTCCTCGGAATCGGCGTCTCGTGGCCGCTCGCGGGCGGTCTCGCGGTCCTCGTCGCCCTGGCGCCGCTCCTCATCGCGGGCTTTCTCGCGCGGTTCCGGGCCTCGAGCGGTCGGTACCGCCGCGTCGCGGCGGGGCTGGCGGGCCTCTTCCTCGAGTCGATGCGCGCGCGGCAGACCCTGCGGCTGCTCGACGCCACGGCGGAGCGCCGTGCGGCGCTCGTGCGGCGCTCCGCCGCCCTGCGCGGCGAGGTCATGGCGCTGCTGCGCCGCAATCAGCTCGTCATCCTCGTGACCGACGCGATCTTCGGCGTGCTTGCGCTGTCCGCCGTCGGATGCGCGGGCGCGTGGGGCGTGGGCTCGGGCGCCCTCTCGCTCGGCCAGGCCGCGGCCCTCCTCGTCATCGCGGGCCTGCTGCGCGAACCGGTCGACCGCCTCGGCCGCTCGTTCTACGTGGGGCTCGCGGGTCGCGCGGCGGGGGAGCGGATCCGCGCTGCCCTCGCGGCATCGCCAGGTTCCGCGGGAGAGCCCGCGCCGCGGGCGGATGTCGCGCTCCGCGCGGATGCCGGCGCCGTGGACGGCGCGCCCGCGTCGGACGCGCTCCTCACGCTCTCGGGCGCCGTCGTCGAGCGCGAGGGCGTGCGGGTGATCGACCAGGCGGAGCTCGCGATTCCCGCGCGAGGGCTCACGGCGCTCGTGGGCGAGTCCGGGGCCGGAAAGTCCACGCTGGCGCTGGCGCTCGCCGGCCTCGTCCCGTCCCGGGGGATCCGGCTCGGCAGCGAGCAGGCGTCCGAGGACGGGCTGCGCGCCTCGGTCGCGTACATTCCCCAGCGCCCGGTGCTCGTCCTCGGCACCGTGCGCGACAACCTCCTGCTCGCCCAGCCGGGCGCCGGCGACGGGCGGATGCGGGCCGCGCTCGCCGCGGCGGGACTCGCCGCGAGCGAGCTCCCCGACGGCCTCGGCACGCCCGTCGGAGAGCACGCGCGCGGCGTCTCGGGCGGACAGGCGCAGCGCATCGCGATCGCGCGGGCCGTGCTGACGGAGCGCCCGGTCCTCATCGCCGACGAGCCGACGGCCCACCTGGATCCGGCGGCCTCGCGCGCCGTCATCGACACGCTCGTCCGCCTCGCCGGCGACCGCGCCGTGGTCCTCGTGACGCATCGGCCCGACGAGGCGCAGCGGGCGGATCGCGTCGCACGCGTCGCGGGCGGCCGCATCGCGGCGGTCGCGGGGACCGAGGAGCGCGCATGATGCGCCGGCTCCTGCGCCTGGCCGCGCCGGTTTGGCCGCTCTTGGCGGGCTCGTTCCTCGCGCGCGCCGCCTCCCTCCTCGCGGGCACGGCGATGCTCGTCGTGCCGGCCGCCGCGATGGTGGCGGCCGCGGGCGCCGGCGGATGGCCCCTCGCCGCGCTCCTCGGGATCCTCGTCGCGATCGCGCTCGTGCAGGGGGCGACCCGGTATCTGGAGCATTACCTGGGGCACCGCGCGGCGTTCGGGCTCCTTGCCCGGATGCGGGTGGACGTGTTCGACGCCGTCGCGCCGCTCTCGGCGGACGACGAGGCGGCGTCCGCCGACGTCACGACGGTCGCGACGCGCGATATCGACCGGATCGAGGTGTTCTTCGCGCACACCCTCGTTCCGGCCGCGACGGCCGTCCTCGTCCCCGCCCTCGTCGTCGCCGGGATCGCCGGGACCGCGGGCGGCCCGGCCGCGGCCGTCGCCGGGGCCGCGTACGCCCTCGGCGCCCTCGTCGTGCCGTTCCTCGGCGCACGGCGGACGGCCCGCGCGGCGCGGGCCGAGGCGGCCGTGCGCGCGCGGATCGCGGACCACCTCGCGGCGGATGCCGACGCGGCCGTCGATCTCCGCACGCTGGGGGGCGAGGAGGCGCGCATGGCGCGCCTCGCCGGGCTCGAGGAGGAGCTCGCGCGAGCGGCGCGAGCATCGGGGCGGGCGAGCGCCCTGCGCGCGGGCCTCGGCCTCGCGTGGCCGTTCGCGGCGGCGATCGGGATCCTCGCCCTCGCGACCCCTCCGACGCTCGGCCCCCACCTTGTGGCGGCGGTGGCGGTGCTCGGGTCGGCCCCGGCGGCGGGCGCGCTCGCGGGCCTCGCGCGGTCGCTGCCGGCCGCGTTGGCCTCCGCGCGGCGATACCTCGCGGTGATCGACCGCACCCCCTCGGTAGCCGATCCCGCGCGGGCCGCGGCGATCCCGTCGGGTCCGCTCGGGCTCCGGGTGGAGGGCGCGAGCGTCGCGCCGCCGGGCGGAACCCGCCTGCTCGAACCCACGGACCTCGACGTCGCGGCCGGCGACGCGGTCGCGATCGTCGGGCCCTCCGGCGCCGGGAAGTCGACGCTCGTCTCCCTCGTCGTGCGGCGGCGCGATCCCTCCGTCGGGCGCGTGCTCCTCGTGGGAGGCGGACGATCGGTCGACGTGCGCGACGTGGCGCTGGCCAACCTTCGTGCCGCGGTGACGCTCGTCGAGCAGCGCCCGGTGTTCGTGGCGGGGTCCGTCCTGGACAACCTGCGGCTCGGGAATTCCGCGCTCACCGAGGCCGAGGCGTGGCGGGCGCTCGAGGACGCCGCGCTCGCGGGGGACATCCGCGCGCACGCCGAGGGCCTCGCCGCGCGCCTCGGGGAGGACGCCCTGAACCTCTCGGGCGGTCAGCGCCAGCGGCTCGCCATCGCCCGCGCGCTCGCCCGCCGACCGCGAATCCTCGTCCTCGACGAGTCCACGAGTCACCAGGATTCCGAGACGCAGCGCGCCGTCCAGGAGGGCATCGCGCGCCGAGGCGACACGACGCTCGTCCTCATCGCGCACCGGGCGGAGGCGATCCGGGGCGTCGCGCACGTCGTCGAGCTCCCCGCCCGCGCGGATCTCACAGGGCACCCGGAGCACGAGGCGCCGTGTCGTTTCCGATCGTGACGCGCGCGCCGCGTACTCTCGTGGGGTCATGATCCGGTTCGAGAACGTCACCAAGCGATACCGCGGCACCTCCCGTCCGGCGCTGGACAGCGTCGATTTCGAGGTCGAGCGCGGCGAGTTCGTCTTCCTCGTGGGCGCCTCCGGCTCCGGGAAGTCGTCGTGCCTTCGCCTCATGCTGCGCGAGGGCGTGCCGAGCGCCGGGCGCGTGCTGGTGCTCGGGCGCGACACCGCCCGCCTGAGCGACCGCCGCACCCCCTACTTCCGGCGCAACATCGGATCCGTGTTCCAGGACTTCCGGCTCCTGCCGTCGAAGACCGTCGCGCAGAACATCGCGTTCGCGCTCCAGGTCATCGGGCGCTCGCGTAGCTTCGTGCGCAGCGCCGTGCCCGAGGCACTCGAGCGGGTCGGGCTCGCAGGCATGGGCGGCCGGATGCCGCACGAGCTCTCGGGCGGAGAACAGCAGCGCGTCGCGATCGCGCGGGCCATCGTGAACCGGCCGCAGATCGTGCTGGCGGACGAGCCCACCGGAAACCTCGACCCGGCGACGTCCGTGGAGATCATGCGCGTGCTCGAGGCGATCAACGCGGCGGGAACGACGGTCGTCATGGCCACGCACGAGGCCGTCGTTGTCGACAAGATGCAGCGCCGCGTGATCGAGCTCTCGCAGGGCCAGCTCCGGCGCGACGAGCGCCGCGGCTCCTACGGCGACACGTCCGTCATCAGCATGCTGCGCCCCGAGGCCGAGAAGGGCGCATCGGCGCTCGCGGCACTGACCGCCGCGCTCGAACTCCAGCGCGAGGTGTCCGCGACTCCCGCCGCCTCGGCTGACCCCGGCCCGGAGACGGGCATGGCGGACCCGCCCGAGGCGACCGAGGCGGATCCGGCGCCGCTGGCCGCCGAGGAGCCGCCGCGGACGACATCGATTCCGCACGTCGCGGTCGACGTGGACGAGCTCGGGATGGCCGACAAGCTCGGCCTGCGCGACGGCGACGACAACGAAGTGGGGCCGACCTCATGAACCCCTCGCTGATCCTCTCCGAGGCGTTCCAGGGCCTGCGCCGGAACGCGTCGATGGTGGTATCCGTCGTCCTCGTGACCTTCGTCTCGCTCACCTTCGTCGGCGCGGCCGTGCTCATGCAGGCGCAGATCGCCAAGACGAACGACTACTTCACCGATCGCGCCCAGGTCGACGTCTACATGTGCTCGTCGATCTCGACCGTCGACACCTGCGTCGACGGCGTCGCGACGGACGAGCAGATCGACGAGGTCCGCGGCCGCCTCGAGGGGTCGACGCTGGCGCCGATGATCGAGAGCGTCGAGTTCGAGTCGCAGCAGGAGGCACACGACGCGCTCGTCGAGACCTTCGACGAGGACCTCGCGGGCCTCCTGACAGTCGACCAGACGAGCGCCGTCTTCCACATCAACCTCGTCAACCCCGACGAGACCGCCGTCATCCGCGAGTCCTTCGCCGGCGAGCAGGGGGTCGAGGAGGTCGCCGATCAGCTGGAGTACCTGGATCCGCTGTTCGCCACGCTCACGATCGCGACGTACATCGCGGTCGGCATCGCCGTGCTCATGCTCGTCTCGGCCGTCCTGCTGATCTCGACGACGATCCGGCTGTCCGCGTTCGCGCGGCGGCGCGAGGTGGGGATCATGCGCCTGGTCGGGGCCTCCAACGGCACCATCCAGACGCCGTTCGTGCTGGAGGGCGTGCTCGCGGCGTTCCTCGGTGCGGCGCTCGCGAGCGCCACGGTTTTGGTCGCTGTGCGATTCGGGGTGCAGGAGTACCTCGCCCGCGAGGCGGGCGCCATCCCGTGGATCGACCTCGCGGACGCGTGGTTCGTCGTCCCGATCGTCGTGGGCCTCGGCGTCGTGCTCGCCGCGCTGTCGGCCGGCGTGGCGATCCGCCGCTGGTTGCGCGAATAGGCACCCGGCCGCGCCGTGCCATAGGATAGAAGGCTGTTCACAGGCCGCACATCGAGGGGACGAGCGCATGCCACGCGAAAAGGGCGAGAAGGTCGTCGCGCTGAACCGTCGCGCGCGCCACGAGTACACGATCGAGAAGACCTACGAGGCGGGCATCGTCCTGACCGGCACCGAGGTCAAGTCCCTCCGCGCGGGGCACGCGAACCTCACGGACGGCTACGCATTCGTCGACAAGGGCGAGGCCTGGCTCGACCAGGTGAACATCCCGCAGTACTCGCAGGGCACGTGGACGAACCACGCGGCCAAGCGGCAGCGCAAGCTCCTGCTGCACAAGGACGAGATCACGAAGATCGGCCAGAAGGTCGCCGTGGGCGGCTACACCCTGGTCCCGCTCAAGCTGTACTTCGTGGACGGCAGGGCCAAGGTCGAGATCGGCGTCGCGAAGGGCAAGACCCAGTTCGACAAGCGCCAGACGCTGCGCGAGCGCCAGGATAAGCGCGAGGCCGAACGAGCCATGCGGACCCGCAACCGCCTCGGCGACTAGGAGCGTTCCGCTCGGCGATCCACAGGCACAAATGCCACCCCGCGCCGCGTCGCTAGCGTGGCGCGCATGGAACCCGCCCTCCTCGCCGGCGCCGTGCAGGTCGCCTTCTTCGGTGTGGGTGCCGTTCTCGCGCACATCGACATCCAGCACCACCGGTTGCCCAACGCGATCGTGGCGCCGCTCGCGGCGGGACTCGTGGCCGCGGCCGCGGCGGGAGCGGCGTGGGCGGGCGACGCGGCGATCCTCGGGCGCGCGGTCGCGGGCGGGCTAGCCCTGGGCGCCGCCTACCTCGGGCTCCGCGCCGCCTCGCGCGGCGGGGTCGGCGGCGGCGACGTGAAGTTCGCGGTTCCCGTCGGCATCCTGCTCGCGTGGGAGGGCTGGGCCGCGCTCGTCCTCGGCGGCGCCCTCGCGTTCGTGATCGCGGGCGCGTGGGCCGGGCTGTTGCTCCTCACGCGGCGGGCCGGTCGCGAGGAGCGCGTTCCGTTCGGACCGAGCATGATCCTCGGCGCCGCCGCGGGCCTGATCGCGACCTGACCGCGCACGCGATAGCGTGGCGGCCATGGCCAAGATCTGGAATGCGGTGACGGAAGCGATCGCGTGGGTCCTGCGTCTGCGCATCGTGCGAGCCGTGCTCATGTACAACGACCACCGGGGCGGCCTCCTCGCCGCCGCGATCACGTTCCGTGCGCTGTTCGCGGTGTTCGCGGCGGTCCTCCTGGGCTTCTCGCTCGCCTCGCTGTGGCTGTCCTCCCGCAGCGACCTGTGGGACGCGCTCGTCGAGTCGGTGTCCCAGATGGTGCCGGGTCTGTTGAAGACCGACGACACCGACGGCGTGATCGACGTGTCGCAGATCAGCTCCGCCGGATCCGAGGTCACGATCGCCGGAATCGTCGGAACCTTCGCGCTCCTCTGGGCGCTCATCAGTGCCGTCGGAAACCTCCGGATGTCCCTCCGCATGATTGCCGGCACGCGGCACGAGAACGACGCGGCGTGGCTGCTCCGTATCCGCGACCTCTTGTTCGCCCTCTCGATCGGCGTGCTCGTGGTCGCCTCGGCGGTCATCTCGCTCGTCGGCAGCGCCTTCATCGACACCCTGCTGGGGTGGCTGGGGCTCACGGGCGGCGGGCTGAGCGAGTTCTTCACGCGCCTCGGGGTTCTCATCGTGGCATTCCTCATCAACGCCGTGATGATCGCCTGGCTCTTCGTCCTCCTCTCGGGCGTGCGCGCATCCTTCCGCGCCATCGTCCCGGGAGCGCTCATCGGGGGAGTCGGTCTTGTCGTCTTGCAGCAGCTGTCGGGCCTGTTCGTCGGGGGCGCCGACAACAATCCGCTGCTCACGTCGTTCGCCTCGCTTATCGCCCTACTGCTGTGGTTCAACTTCTCGGCGCAGGTCACGCTCATCGCGTCGACCTACATCGTGGTGACGGTGGAGGAGAGCCACAATCGGGTCGGTTCGCGCTACGGCGCGGAGACCCTCAAGCAACGGGCGGTGCGCTCGGCCGAGCGCGAGGTGCGTGTCGCGGAGGAGGCGCTGCAGGTCGCGCGGCACGCCGAGCGAGAAGAACGCGAGCGCACGGCCGAGCGCGAGGAGAAGCTCGCGCACCACGACGCGGCGCGCTGATCCCGCGGGCGCCGGCCGCGGCGTACAGTGAGGCCATGGCAATCGCACGACTGCACCGCGGCCCGCTCGACGGGCAGGTCATTCCCCTGGACGACATCGACGAGACGCGACTGATCGTGCCCTACTCGGCGGGCCAGCTGGTCTATCAGCGCGCCGGCGAGCTGAGCAACACCGGGCCCGACGACGGTCCCACGGAAGCGCAGTTCTGGTACGTGGAAGAGGAGAACGACCTCGTGCCGGACGGCGACGACCGGTGAGTTCTCGCACGATCGAGATCGAGCGAAAGTTCGATGTGGATCCCGGAACGCCCGTCCCGGATTGGTCCACGATTCCCGGGGTCGCCAGTGTCTCGGCGGGGGAGGAGCGACACCTCGACGCCACCTACCTGGACACCCCGAGCGCGGACCTCGCGCGCGCCGGCTACGCGTTGCGCCGCCGCACGGGCGGCCCCGACGCAGGGTGGCACATCAAGGGGCCGCTCGTGGACGGAGGGCGCGTCGAGCTGCACTGGCCGCTCGCCGACGGGGTGCCGCCGGAGGCCCTGGCGGAGCTCGCGACCCTCACGGACGGATCCGATCTCGCTCCGCTGGCGCGCATCGTGAACGACCGCGTCGCGTACGAGCTGCGCGACGCGGACGGCGGCGTTCTCGCCGAATTCGTGGACGACCGAGTCGAGACGACCGACGAGCGCTCGGGGACCCGGCGCGCGTGGTGCGAGTGGGAGATCGAGCTCGGACCCGCCGCTCCCGGCGACCGGGACGCGTTCTTCGCCGAGGTCGAGCGCGTCGCGCTGGCCGCCGGCGCGACGGCGCCCTCGAGCGCCTCGAAGCTCGCCCGCGCCCTCGGAGCCTAGGCGCGCAGAAACGACGGCCGGCCCGGATCGCGAGGATCCGGGCCGGCCGTCGTCTCTGAGGGGGTCGTCACATGTTGATCATGTGACCCGCGAGGCCGTGGAAGCCCTCCTGCAGCGCCTCCGACAGCGTCGGGTGCGTGTGGACGTTACGGGCGGCCTCGAGAGCCGTCAGGTCCCACTTCTGCGCCAGCGTGAGCTCGGGAAGCAGCTCCGAGACGTCCGGGCCGACCATGTGTGCGCCGAGGAGCTCGAGGTGCTCCGCGTCGGCGATGAGCTTGACGAAGCCGACCGGCTCGCCGAGGCCGTTGGCCTTGCCGTTGGCGCTGAAGGGGAACTTCGAGACCGTGATCTCGTGTCCCTCCGCGCGGGCCTGCGCCTCGGTGAGGCCGAAGCTCGCGACCTGCGGCGAGCAGAACGTCGCGCGCGGCATCATGCGGTAGTCGCCCAGCGTCTGCGTCTCGGCCCCCGCGATCGTCTCGGCCGCCACGACGCCCTGCGCCTCGGCGACGTGGGCGAGCTGCAGCTTCGCGGTGACGTCGCCGATCGCGTAGACGCCGTCGACGTTCGTGCGCATGTTGTCGTCGATCGCGATCGCGCCGCGGTCCGTGAGCGCCACGCCCGACTTGTCGAGCCCGTAGCCCTCGATGCGCGGCGCGAAGCCGACGGACATGAGGACCTTGTCTGCGTCGAGCTCACCCGCCGTGCCGTCCTGCTTCTTGTACGTCACGTGCACGCTCTGGCCGTTGTCGTCGGCCGACGTCACGCCCGTCGACGTCAGGATGTCGATGCCGAGCTTCTTGTACTGGCGGGCGATCTCCTTCGAGACGTCCGGGTCCTCGTTCGGGAGCACGCGATCGGCGAACTCGACGATCGTGACCTTCACGCCGTAGTTCGACAGGACGTACGCGAACTCCATGCCGATCGCGCCGGCGCCGACGATGACGATCGAGCGGGGCAGATCGCGGGAGAGGATCTGCTCCTCGTAGCTCACGACGTTCTCGCTGAGCGCGATGCCCGGGAGCGAGCGGACGACGGATCCCGTGGAGATGATCACGTTGTCGGCCGTGATGCGCTCGGTGCCGCCGTCGGATCCGGCGACGTCGATGGTCTTGGCGTCCACGAAGGTGCCGCGACCGGAGTACTCCGTCACCTTGTTCTTCTTCATCAGGAAGTGGATGCCCTTGACGTGCGTCTCCGCGACCTTGCGGCTGCGGTCGAACGCCGCGCCGAAGTCGAAGGAGACCTCGCCGGACATGCCGAAGAAGTCGGCCTTGTGGGTGAAGGTGTGAGCCACCTCCGCGTTCTTGAGGAGGGACTTCGAGGGGATGCACCCCACGTTGAGGCAGACACCGCCCCAGTACTTCTCTTCGATGATCGCGGTGTTCAGTCCGAGCTGGGCGCTGCGAACGGCCGCGACGTAACCGCCGGGGCCCGCGCCGAGGATGACGACGTCGTAGTGAGGCATGGCTCTCAGCCTAATCGGTTGTGGGCAGACCGATCGCGCGACTTACGAGGCGCGGCGCGAGCGGACGATCAGCCAGACGACGAGGGCGATCAGCGCCAGGACCACGACGCCGGCGACGATGGCGATCACGATGCCGGCGCTCGCGTCCTCCTCCGGCGCGGCGGCCTCGGGGGTCGGGCTCTCCGAGAGGGAGGTCGTCGCGGACGGCGTCTCCGACGGCTGGGCGGACTCGGCGGGCGACGTGGTCTCGGACGGCGCGGCCGTTTCCGAGGCCGACGGCGTCGCGGCGGGGGCCCACGCCGAGGTGGCCTCGAACGTGAAGAGCTGGCTGTCGGCGTGACCGTCGCCGTAGAGCACGCGCCAGACGACCGTGTACTCGCCCGCGGGCGCGCCCTCGGGGTCGAGCGCCTGCGTCGCGGTGCGCCCCGACACGACGGGGGCGCCGTCGGCGTAGTCGCGGCAGTCCCGGGTGTCGGCGCGGCCCGGATCCGCGATCAGCAGCCCCGCGTCCTCGCACGTGGCGTCGAAGACGGCGATGTCGGTGGTGCCGTCGCCGGGCGATGCGGGCGGGGTGAGGTCATCGCTGAACGTGAGGGAGACCTCGTCCGGGAGCTCGGACACGACGGACTCGGACGCGGGGCTGGTCTCCTCCAGCGTGGAGTGCGCCGAGGCGGCCGTGGCCGCGGCGAGCGGCGCCAGAAGAGCGGACAGCCCGATCGCGAGGAGAACGGCGGTGCGGGAACGGGGGGTCGAGTGCGTGCGATCAGTCACGCCGATACCGTACGCCCCCGGTCCGCGGACCCTCCGTGAGGCGCGTCAGTTTGTGGGCGAATCGACGCGCGGGAAAGGTCACGGATCGGTTAAGCTGGCCGGAACGGAAGGAGAGCGCGTGTCCCAGCAGAATGAGTCGATGCACACGATGACGCGGCACATCCCCCGTGTCGGCGGGAACGACGGCACGGGCGATCACACGCAGACGTTCGGCCACGACGCCGACCTGTCGTTTGTCCCCTTCCAGGGCGAGTTGACGCAGGCGGAGCTCGACGCGGTCGCGGCGCTCCCCTCCGGCGCCGCTTTGCTCCTCGTCCGTTCGGGCCCCGGAGCGGGCGCGCGGTATTTGCTCGATTCCGAGTCGACCACGGTCGGTCGTCACCCCAACGCGGGGATCTTCTTCGACGACGTCACGGTCTCGCGCCGGCACGCCGAGATCACGCGTTCGCGGGCGGGCTTCGAACTCGTCGACCAGCGCTCCCTCAACGGCACGTACGTCAACGGCGAGCGCGTCGATCGGGCGGCGCTCGCGAATGGCGACGAGGTGCGCATCGGGAAGTTCCGCACGAACTTCTTCAGCTCGCCGCGCGACCTGCAGGCGACGGCGCACTGATGGCGGCCGCGGCCGCGGGCAGGGCGGCGGCCGCGAGGGTGGACGGCCCGCTCCTGTCGATCGGGCAGGTGCTCTCCAAGCTCCAGCGCGATTTTCCGAAGCTCACTTCGAGCAAGCTGCGCTTCCTCGAGGTGCAGGGCATCGTCTCGCCGCAGCGCACGACCGCGGGCTATCGCAAGTTCTCGCCGTCCGACCTGGAGCGGTTGCGTCTCGCGCTGACGCTGCAGCGGGATCACTACATGCCGCTGACCGTGATTCGTGCGGCGCTCGATGACCTCGACGCCGGTCGCACCCCCGATCTGCCCGAGAGCATTGGGCCGGTCCCGGGAACGCGCTATACGCGGGACGAGCTCCTGCAGGCCGCCGGCGCCCCCGCGCAGCTACTCAACGATGCGTTCAGCCTGGGGCTCATTGAGCCCGCGGCGAGCTACGACGCCGATGCGCTGGGAATCATGCGATCGCTCGTGGCGCTCGATCATCACGGCATCGACCCGCGCCACGTGCGCGCGATGCGCCAGAGCGCCGAGCGCGAGGCAGCCCTCATCGAGGTGGCGCTCGCGCCGCTGCTGCGGCGGGCGGACACGCCGTCGCGCGCCCGCGCCCAGGAGCTCGCGCCGCAGCTCGCCCAGCGCCTCGACGAGGTGCGCGGGATCCTGGTGCGACAGGCGCTCGGGCGGATCCTGCCCGAGTGACGGCGCGGGGTCACGATTCATAACGCTTGCGAGACACGCCGCCGGTTCGGGCGCGGATGTCGTTGATGGTGCACCCGGTGCGCCGTACTGTGGGGGAGACCCCGAAGAGAGGAAGACGATGAGCGCGGGATACCCCGATCAGGGCGGCTTCGCCGTCGATCTTCTCTTCACCGACGGCCTGCCGAAGCTCGACCCCGAGATGGGGTACCGCGGAGCGGTCGCCGCCAAGGCGGCGGGAATCACCTACCGCCAGCTCGACTATTGGGCCCGGACCGAACTCGTCCTTCCGACGATTCGCGGAGCGCAGGGATCCGGCTCGCAGCGCCTCTACGGTTTCCGCGACATCCTCGTGCTCAAGCTCGTCAAGCGGCTGCTCGACACGGGAATCTCCCTGCAGCAGATCCGCGTCGCGGTCGAGCAGCTCCGCGCGGCGGGGATCCGCGATCTCGCGGGAACGACGCTCATGAGCGACGGGGCGTCGGTGTACCTGTGCACCTCGAACGACGAGGTGATCGATCTGGTCAGCCGCGGGCAGGGCGTGTTCGGCATCGCCGTCGGCAAGGTCCTGCGCGAGGTCGAGTCCACGCTGGTGGAGTTCGACCCCACCGCCCCCGACCCCGTCGATGAGCTCGCCGCCCGTCGCGCGAAGAAGACCGCCTAAGACGCGTCGCGTACGCGAAGCGGGGCGCCCCGCGGGGCGCCCCGCTTCGCGTACGCGGTCGGTTATCCCGCCTGCGGGCCGTTCTCCGGCACGGGCACGTGTCCGGCCTCCACGATGCGATCGAGGAGGCGGTCGAAGTCGGCCGCGAGCTCCTGCGCGCTCTCGCCCGGCCACACGTGCAGGGGCTTCGCGGCGCCCTGGGCCTGCTGGAGCGAGGTGCGCTCGGGGAGCTGCGGCTCGAGCACGAGGTCGCCGAACATGTCGCGCAGCTCCTTGATGCGGAACTGGTGCTCGACCGACTGCGGGCGCACCCGGTTGACGATGATGCCGAGCGGCTGGAGACGCGAGGAGAGGCCGCGGCGGATCTCCTCGATCGCGCGGAGCGCGCGGTCGGCTGCGGCGACCGAGAACAGGCCCGGCTCCGTGACGACCGCGACGCGGTCGCTCGCCGCCCACGCCGTGCGGGTCAGCGCGTTGAGGGAGGGGGCGCAGTCGATGAGGACGAGGTCGTACTCGTCCTCGAGCATCGCGAGCGCCTCCTCCATCTTCCAGACATCGCGCACCGAGGGGTGGGGCCCGTCGTAGTTGATGGCCGACGGGCTGCCGAGCATGATGTCGATCGTGCCGGGGTGGACCTTGGTCCACCCGCTCGAGGCGATCGCCTGACGGACCGTCTTCTCCTTGGGGTTCTCGAGCACGTCGGCGACGTTCAGTCGCCCGGCCGTGTTGACGTCGAGGCCCGTGGAGACATCCGACTGCGGGTCGAGGTCGACGATGAGCGTCCGAATGCCGCGCGCGAACGCGGCCGACGCGAGGCCCAGGGTCACCGTCGTCTTGCCGACGCCGCCCTTCAGTGAACTGACGCTGAGTACGTGCACACGCCTACGCTACCGTCCCCTAGGCTGTGAGCCATCCGGGCCCGCCGATTAATCGGCGGGAAATCCCGCAGCCGAGGGAGGCTCATGTTCTCGAAGGTTCTGGTCGCCAACCGCGGGGAGATCGCGATTCGCGCCTTCCGCGCCGCATACGAGCTCGGGGCCCGGACGGTGGCCGTCTTTCCGGTCGAGGACAGAAATTCCCTGCATCGGCTCAAGGCCGACGAGGCGTATCAGATTGGGGAGGAGGGCCACCCGGTCCGCGCCTACCTGGACGTCGACGAGATCGTGCGCGTCGCGGTCGAGGCCGGGGCCGACGCGATCTACCCCGGGTACGGGTTCCTCTCCGAGAATCCCGACCTCGCCGCGCGCGCGGCCGAGCACGGCATCGCCTTCATCGGGCCGCCCGCGCGCGTGCTGGAGATGGCCGGGAACAAGGTCACGGCGAAGGAAAACGCGATCGCGGCGGGCGTGCCCGTCCTCCGGTCCACCGAGGCGAGCGACGACGTCGCCTGGCTTGTCGCGCAGGCGGACGAGATCGGCTTCCCCCTGTTCGCCAAGGCGGTCGCGGGCGGCGGCGGGCGCGGCATGCGGCGCGTCGAGGAGCCCGCGCAGCTCGCGGGCGCGCTCGAGGAAGCCATGCGTGAGGCGGGCAGCGCCTTCGGAGACGCGCGCATGTTTCTCGAGCAGGCCGTCCTGCGCCCTCGGCATATCGAGGTGCAGGTCTTGGCGGACGCGCACGGATCCACGGTCCACCTCTTCGAGCGCGACTGCTCCGTGCAGCGGCGCCACCAAAAGGTCATCGAGCTGGCGCCCGCGCCGAACCTCGCGCCCGAGATCGCGGCCGCGCTCCATCGCCACGCCGTTGCCTTCGCCGAATCGATCGGCTACGTGAACGCCGGCACCGTGGAGTTCCTGCTCGAGACGGCGGGCCCGCGCGCCGGCGAGGTGGTCTTCATCGAGATGAACCCGCGGATCCAGGTCGAGCACACCGTCACGGAGGAGGTCACCGACGTCGACCTCGTCCAGGCGCAGATGCGGATCGCGGCGGGCGAGAGCCTGCGCGACCTCGGGCTGGAACAGGACGCGATCCGGCTGCACGGTCAGGCGATGCAGACGCGCATCACGACCGAGGACCCGGCGGCCGGGTTCCGGCCCGACACGGGGAGGATCACGACGTACCGCTCGCCGGGCGGGGCCGGGATCCGCATCGACGGCGGGACGACCGCCGCCGGCTCGCAGGTGTCCCCGCACTTTGACTCCATGCTCGCCAAGCTCACGGTGCGCGGGCGAGACTTCCCCTCCGCCGTCGCCCGCGCGCGGCGCGCCCTCGCGGAGTTCCGGATCCGCGGCGTCGCGACGAACATTCCGTTCCTCCGCGCGGTGCTCGACGATCCCGCCTTCGTCGCCGGCGACCTCTCGACGTCGTTCATCGACGAGCGGCCCGAGCTGCTGCGCGGACGCGTGTCGAAGGACCGCGGCACGAAGCTCCTGCGGTGGATGGTTGAGCAGACCGTCAACCAGCCCCACGGCCCGCGGCCCACGCTCGGCGACCCGCGGGCGAAGCTGCCGCCGATCGACCTCGAGGCCCCCGCGCCCGCGGGGAGTCGCCAACGCCTCGCGGAGCTCGGGCCCGAGCGGTTCGCGGCCGCGCTGCGGGCGCAGAAGCCCCTCGCCGTGACGGAGACGACGTTCCGCGACGCGCACCAGTCCCTGCTCGCGACCCGGGTGCGCACACGCGACCTGCTCGCCGTCGCGCCGCACGTGGCGCGCCTCGAGTCGCAGCTGCTCTCGGTCGAGGCGTGGGGCGGCGCCACCTACGACGTCGCGCTCCGGTTCCTCGGCGAGGATCCGTGGGATCGCCTCGCGAACCTGCGGGACGCGCTCCCCAACGTCGCGATCCAGATGCTGCTGCGCGGGCGCAACACCGTCGGGTACACGCCCTATCCGACGGAGGTCACGGACGCGTTCGTCGAGGAGGCCGCCGCGACCGGCGTGGACATCTTCCGCATCTTCGACGCGCTGAACGACGTGGAGCAGATGCGACCGGCGATCGACGCCGTGCGCGCGACCGGATCCACGCTCGCCGAGGTGGCCCTGTGCTACACGGGTGACCTCGCGGATCCGTCCGAGCCGCTCTACACGCTCGATTACTACCTCCGGCTCGCCGAGCGGATCGTCGGCGCGGGCGCGCACGTGCTGGCGATCAAGGACATGGCGGGCCTCCTGCGCCCCGCGGCGGCGGCGCGGCTGGTGACGGCGCTCCGGCGCGAGTTCGACCTCCCCGTGCATGTGCACACGCACGACACGGCGGGCGGGCAGCTCGGCACCCTGCTCGCCGCGAGCGCGGCGGGCGCCGACGCGGTCGATGCCGCGGCCGCGCCCATGGCCGGCACGACGAGCCAGCCCGCGCTCTCGTCGGTCGTCGCGGCCCTCGCGCACACCGTGCGGGACACGGGCCTGGACCTTTCGGCGGTCGCCGACCTCGAGCCGTACTGGGAGGCCGTCCGGCAGGTGTATCGGCCGTTCGAGTCCGGGCTCGCGGGCCCGACCGGGCGCGTGTACACGCACGAGATCCCGGGGGGCCAGCTCTCCAACTTGCGCCAGCAGGCGATCGCCCTCGGACTTGCGGGCGACTTCGAGCGCATCGAGGACATGTACGCGGCGGCCGATCGCATGCTCGGGCGGATCCCCAAGGTGACCCCCTCGTCGAAGGTGGTCGGGGACCTCGCGCTCCACCTCGCCGCGGTCCGCGCCGACCCCGCCGAGTTCGAGGAGCACCCGGAACGCTTCGACGTGCCCGACTCGGTTGTCCGGTTCATGGCGGGCGAGCTCGGCGAGCTTCCGGGCGGGTGGCCGGAGCCGTTCCGATCGAAGGTCCTGGCCGGTCGCGACGTGCGCGTCGGGGTGACGCCGCTCGGCGCGGAGGATGCGCGCGTGCTCGCCGCCGCCGGCCACGAGCGCCGCGTGGCTCTCAACCGGTTGTTGTTCCCGCAGCCGACCGCGGTGTGGGAGGACACGGCGCGCGCGTACGGAGACCTGTCCGTGCTCGACACGCGCGACTACCTGTACGGCCTCGAGCCGGGCGCCGAGCACATCGTCGAGCTGGAGAAGGGCGTCGAGCTCTACGTCGGCCTCGAGTCGATCGGCGACGCCGACGACAAGGGCATGAGGTCCGTCATGACGACGCTGAACGGGCAGCTCCGCCCCGTGGAGGTGCGCGATCGCTCGATCGACGTCGAGGTGCACGAGGCGGAGAAGGCGGATCCCGCCCGCCCGGGCCACGTGAGCGCGCCGTTCTCCGGCGTCGTGACCCTGAAGGTGGCCCCCGGCGACGTCGTCGAACAGGGTGCCGCGATCGCGTCGATCGAGGCGATGAAGATGGAGGCCGCCGTCGGCGCGACCATCTCCGGGGTCGTCGAGCGCGTCGCGATCGCGCCGACCTCGTCCGTCGACGCCGGCGACCTTTTGGTCGTCATCGCGCCCGCCGAGTAGCATCTCCGGGGCGGGAGACACCCGCCGCGGGCCCCGCGCCCCGGTGATTCAGGAGTTTTTCGTGGCAGCACAGAGCAATCCGTCTCCCGACGGACACGACGACAACGGCGTGCTCGACGGCGCCAGCGTCGAGACGACGTCCCTCGATCTCGGCGGGACGTCGCACGTGCGCGTGTCCCTCCCCGCCGGGTATCGCGACGAGGACGATCTCGACGACGACGTGCTCGCCGACGAGCTCCCGCACGACGCGCACCCCGCGACCGACGACGTGGCGATCGCGGAGCTCGACGAGGACGAGGACGGCGACGACGACGAGCCCGCCGAGGACGAGTCGGCGGATCACGAGTCCGCGTCCGACGAGGTCGCCGAAGATGACGCCGCCTCCGACGAGGTCGGGGAAGACGATTCCGAGCGCGACGAACCCGAGCGTGACGCGGCCGGGACCGACGGTGAAGAGCCCGAGGGCACCGATCCCGCGGCGGAGAGCGTAGACGGCGACGGGCCCGAGGGCGCCAACGCGGCGCCGGACCCGTCCGGCTCGGAGGCTTCCGCGGAGGCGGCCGCCGACGTCGCGGGCGATCCCGCCGGGGATGCCCCGTCCGATGCTGTCGCCGCGTCCGCCGTGGCCGTCCGCGAGCCCGCGCCCGTCGCCGCGGCCGTCTCGGACGAGGCCGCCGCGGCCGTCGTCGAGGCCGCCCGACCCCCGCGCGCGTCGTTCATCACCCCGCCCGCGCGCCGCGCCGGCGACGTCGGGGCCTCGGCCGCGCGCGAGTCGAGCGACGTCCTCACGGCCGACCGACTCCTGGAGACCGGCGCGATCCGCCGCCCCGAGCCGCAGGACCCGTGGCGCCGCATCGTCTACTCCGCGACGCGCGGGGTCATCAACCTCGGCGACAGCAAGCGCACCCGCGCACGCAAGGAGCTCACGGCGCGCATCGCGGCGCCGCTCGGCGGATCCGCGCGCTTCGTCCCCGTGCTGAGCCGGAAGGGCGGCGTCGGCAAGACGACCGTGACGGCCCTCGTCGGCATGGCGCTCGCCGACGCGCGCGAGGATCGCGTCGTCGCGGTCGACGCGAACCCCGACCGCGGCACGCTCGCGGAGCGCATCGCCCCGAACTCGGCGGGCAAGACGGTGCGCGACCTCGTGCGCGGGCACGACGGGATCCGCGGGTTCGGCGACATTTCCGCGCACGTCACGCGCGACGCCACGCGCCTCGACGTCCTCGCCTCGGACGCGGATCCGCACGTCGCCGACGCCTTCAGCGACGCCGACTACCGCAGCGTCGCCGAGATCGCCGAGCACTACTACTCGATCGTTCTCACCGACACGGGCACGGGCATCGTCCATTCCGTGATGGACGCGACGCTCGAGATGGCCGACCAGCTCGTCATCGTCTCGGGCCTCAGCGTTGACGAGGCCCGCCTGGCTTCCGAGACGCTCACGTGGCTCGAGGCGAACGGCCACGCCGACAAGGCGCACGCGGCGATCGTCGTGCTCAATCAGGACAGCCCGGGCGCGCCCCTGGTTCGCATCGAGGAACTCGATGCGCACTTCCGCAGTCGCGTGCGCCACGTCGTGCACCTGCCGTACGATGCGCGCCTGGCGACGGGGAGCGCGATCGCGTTCCACGAGCTCGACCGGGCGACGCGCGAGGCGGCGCGCGAGCTCGCCGCCCTCGTGGTCGAGGGGGTGCGCGCCGCATGACGGTGCGGGAGATCCGCCTCTACGGCGACCCCGTGCTGCGCACGGCCTGCGCCGAGATCGGGGAGATCGACGAGGGCGTGCGTGCGCTCGTCGATGACCTTATCGAGACGGTGCGCGTGCCGGGACGCGCGGGCGTGGCCGCGCCGCAGATCGGCGTGGGGCTGCGCGCCTTCAGCTACAACGTCGACGGCCGCGTCGGCGCGATCCTGAACCCGCGCGTCGTCGAGGTGCGCGGCGAGGCGGCGCCGACGGGGGAGGGGTGCCTCTCGGTCCCCGGCCTCTGGCACGATGCCCTGCGCCACCCGTACGCCCGGGTCGAGGGGATCGACGTGGACGGGCGCCCCGTCATCCTCGAGGGCGAGGGCCTGTTCGCGCAGATGCTCCAGCACGAGACCGACCACCTCGACGGCATGGTCTACCTCCAGCGCCTGCCGAAGGACACGCGGCGGATCGCGATGCGCGAGGTGCGCGAGAGCGACTGGTTCTAACCGCACAGAATGCGACAAGGGGCGGGCGCGACGGCGCCCGCCCCTTTCTTTCCGCTCTCAGCCGATAGCGACCGTCGCGGTGACGTCCTTGGGGCCCGAGTAGATGTCGGCGATCTCCTCGGCGAAGTCGGACACGATGACCGCGCGCTTGATCGAGAGCTTGGGCGTGAGGTGCCCCGTGGCCTCGGTCCATTCGGTCGGCAGGACCCGGAAGGCGCGGATCGACTCCGCGCGCGAGACCCGCGTGTTCGCCTCGTCGATCGCCCGCTGCACCTCCGCATGAACCGCCGCCGATCGGGCGGCCTGCTCCAGCGTGAGGTCCGACGACTCCCCGTGGGTCGCGAGCCACGCGGGCAGCATCTCGGGGTCGAGCGTGACGAGCGCGGAGATGAACGGCTTCTGGTCGCCGACGACCACGACCTGCCCCACGATGGGGTTCGCGCGGATCGGGTCCTCCAGCACCGTCGGCGCGACGTTCTTGCCGCCGGCCGTGACGATGATCTCCTTCTTCCGCCCCGTGATCGCGAGGTAGCCGTCGTCGTCGAGCGAGCCGAGGTCGCCGGTGCGGAACCAGGATCCGTCGAAGGCCTCCTCGGTCGCCTCCGGGTTGCGCCAGTATTCGCGGAAGACGTTGACGCCCCGCACCTGGATCTCGCCGTCGTCGGCGATGCGGACGCCCACGCCCGGAAGCGGCGGCCCGACGGTGCCGACCTTGATGCGATCGGGCAGGTTCACGCTCGCCGGCGCCGTCGTCTCCGTGAGGCCGTAGCCCTCGAGGATCTTGATCCCGAGCCCGCGGAAGAAGTAGCCGAGCCGCGGCCCGAGCGGGGCGGATCCGGAGACGGCGTAGGTGACGCGCCCGCCCATAAGGTCGCGCAGCTTGCCGTAAACGAGCTTGTCGAAGAGGCGGAACTGCGCCGCGAGCAGCGGACCGATTCGCTCGCCCTCCTGCTCGCGCCGGGCGTACTCGATCGCCACCTTGGCCGCCCGTCGGAAGATCGCGCCCTTGCCCTCGGCCTCCGTCTTCTGCTCGGCGGAGTTGTACACCTTCTCGAACACGCGGGGGACCGCGAGGAGGAGGGTCGGGCGGAAGGATCCGAGCGTCTTGACGAGGTTCTTCGTGTTCGGTTCGTGGCCCGTGCGCACGCCGCCGTGGATGTAGAGGACCGACATGAAGCGCGCGAACACGTGCGCCGTCGTGATGAACAGGACGGTCGAGGCGCCCGGCTGGTCGATGACCTCGGCGAGGGAACGCGCCGCGTTCTGTGCGGTGTCGACGAAGTTGCTGTGGGTCAGGACGCATCCCTTCGGGCGCCCGGTCGACCCCGACGTGTAGATGATCGTGGCGACGTCGTCGCCGCGTGCGAGGTGGCGGCGTCGCTCGATCTCGTCGTCCTCGACGTCGGTGCCCTGGGCGACGAGGTGGGCGAGCGCCCCTTCGTCCATCCGCCAGTACAGGTCGAGGAGCGGAAGGCGATCGCGCACCTCGGCCACACGCTGGTCGTGTTCGGCGGTCTCGACGAGGAGGGCGACGGCGCCGGAGTCGGACAGGATCCACTGGATCTGCTCGGGCGAGCTGGTCTCGTAGACGGGCACCATAATGGCGCCGGCATAGTGCAGCGCGAAGTCCACGAGGGTCCACTCGTAGGTGGTGCGCGCGAGGAATCCGACCTTGTCGCCCGGGCGCACCCCCGCCGCGACGAAGCCCTTCGCGAGGCGGATGACCTCGTTCTCGAACTCGCGCGCGGACACGTCGCGCCATCGGTCTTCCTCGGGGATGCCGAACAGCGCCTTGTGCGGAGTCTCGCGAGCGCGGTCCGCGAGCAGGTCGGACACGTTTCGGCTGGGGTCGGTCGGCACGATCAGATCGGCGGAGAACTCGATCACGGCAGCTCCTTTGATACCGGTCGGGTGGGTGCGTCTCGGGTGGTGCGCACGCCTGGGCTTGCCTCGAGTCTATGGCCGGTCCGCGCGAGTGTGCTGAGGAATTGTGTCCGCACGACAAGCGCCGTGTCGCGGGTCCGCGCGGGCTAGACTCGTCGCCGTCCCCGACCCCTGGAGTGCGCGCCGTGATCTATTGGATCCTCAAGTACCTGGTGATCGGTCCGGTGCTGAAGGCGATCTTCCGTCCCTGGATCACGGGCGCCGACCACATCCCCTCGCAGGGGGCAGCGATCCTGGCGTCGAATCACCTCTCGGTGATGGACTCGATCTTCCTGCCGCTCATGATCGACCGACCGATGTCGTTCCTCGCGAAGGCCGAGTACTTCACGGGCCGCGGGCTGAAGGGGTGGGCCACGAAGTGGTTCATGACGGGCACGGGACAGATTCCCATCGACAGGTCCGGCGGATCCGCGTCCGAGGCGGCGCTTAACACGGCGCTGCAGGTGATCGGGCGCGGCGACCTCCTCGGCATCTATCCCGAGGGCACCCGCAGCCCGGACGGGCGCCTGTACAAGGGGCGCACGGGGCTGGCGCGCATGGCGCTCGTGGCGAAGGTGCCCGTGATCCCCGTGGTGATGGTCGACACCGACACGATGATGCCGATCGGCGCCACGGTTCCCCGGATCATGCGGGTGGGCATGATCATCGGCGAGCCGCTCGACTTCTCCCGATACGAGGGGCTCGAGGACGATCGATTCGTTCTCCGCAGCGTCACCGACGAGATCATGGTCGCCCTCCAGCAGCTGGGCGGGCAGGAGTACGTCGACGACTACGCCTCGGCGCACCGCGCGCGAGCGGAAGAGCGGGGCGCGGCCGCCGCTAGCTCCTTCTCCTGACCGCGCGCGGCGCGCGCGTGGCGGCCGCTAGGCTGGGGGGCATGCAGCACTCCTCCGACGCGCTGGACGCCTGGCGCGACCTCCCGATCAAGCAGCAGCCCTCCTGGCCCGACGCGGCCGCGGTAGAGCTGGTGTCCTCCGAGCTGGCGACGTTGCCCCCGCTCGTGTTCGCGGGCGAGGTCGACGAGATGCGCTATCGCCTCGGCGAGGCGGCTGCGGGCCGGGCGTTCCTCCTGCAGGGCGGCGACTGCGCCGAGACCTTCGCGGGCGCGACGGCAGACAAGATCCGCAACCGCATCAAGACCGTGCTCCAGATGGCCGTCGTCCTCACGTACGGGGCCTCGATGCCGATTGTGAAGATGGGGCGCATGGCGGGCCAGTTCGCCAAGCCGCGCTCGAAGGACACCGAAACGCGCGGCGACGTGACGCTGCCGGCATTCCGCGGCGAGATCGTCAACGGGTTCGACTTCACCGAGGAGTCGCGCACGGCGGATCCGCGGCGCCTCCTGCAGGCGTACCACACGGCTGCGAGCACCCTGAACCTCATCCGCGCCTTCACGCAGGGCGGGTTCGCCGACCTCCGCGAGGTCCACTCGTGGAACAAGGGTTTCGCCGAGAACCCCGCCAACAAGCGCTACGAGCAGATGGCGACGGAGATCGATCGCGCGATCAAGTTCATGGAGGCGGCGGGAGCCGACTTCGACGAGCTGAAGCGCGTGGACTTCTACACCGGCCACGAGGGTCTCCTCATGGACTACGAGCGCCCGCTGACGCGCGTGGACTCGCGCACCGGGGGCGTCTACGACACCTCGGCGCACTTCATCTGGATCGGCGAGCGCACGCGCGAGCTCGACGGCGCGCACGTGGACTTCTTCTCGAAGGTGCGCAACCCGATCGGCGTGAAGCTCGGCCCGTCGACGACGCCGGAAACGGCGCTCGCGCTCATCGACAAGCTCGACCCCGAGCGTGAGCCGGGCCGCCTGACGTTCATCACGCGCATGGGCGCCGACGCGATCCGCGACGCGTTGCCGCCGCTGCTCGAGGCCGTGCGCGACTCGGGTGCCACGCCGCTGTGGGTCACCGACCCCATGCACGGCAACGGCTTCTCGACACCCACGGGCTACAAGACGCGTCGTTTCGACGACGTGGTCGACGAGGTGCGCGGGTTCTTCGAGGCGCACCGCGCCGCGGGCACGCACCCCGGCGGGATCCACGTCGAGCTCACGGGCGACGACGTGACGGAGTGCCTCGGCGGATCCGAGCAGATCGACGAGGCGACGCTCGCGACGCGCTACGAGTCGCTGTGTGACCCGCGCCTGAACCACATGCAGTCGCTCGAGCTGGCCTTCCTCGTGGCCGAGGAGCTCGAAAAGCGCTAGCGCCCCGCCCCGCGCCGCCCCGATCGATCCGCGTGTTCGGCCGGGGCGGCGCTCGTGGTGTCAACGGCGCGCGTTCTCGCGGCGGCGGTCGAGCACGCCCGCGAGCACAATCACCGCGAGGCCGGCGCACGGGACGATCGCGAGCGCCGTGCGCAGGTCCGTGGCGTTGGCGATGAGGCCCACCGCCGGCGGCGACGCCAAGAACCCCAGGCGCATGAGCCAGGAGACGACCGTGAGGCCCGTGCCGTGGCGGAGGCCGGGGAGCTCGTCGGCCGCGTGCATCGCCGCGGGGACGAGGGTCGCAATCCCGAGGCCGGCCGCGGCGAACCCGACGATGCTGCCGGAGACCGTCCCGAGCGCCAGCGCGACCCCCATTCCGACCACGACGAGCAGGCCGCCCGCCCGCGCGACGGCGCGCTGTCCGAACCTGTCGACGAGCCGGTCTCCCACCAGGCGGCCGACGAACTGGGCGCCGACGAGGGCGATGAGCCCGGTCGCGGCGATCGCTCCGGGCGCCCCGAGGGACGTCAGATAGAGCGCCGCCCAGGTGAAGCCCGCGTCCTCGACGACGCTGCCCGCCATCGCGATGACGACGAGCGCGATGAGCGTGAGGACGACCCGGGCGGGCACGCGGCGCGCGATCTCCGCGCCGGAGGACGCCGCGGCGTGGCCGTCCGGGGTCGGGTCGCGATCCGGCCCCGGCAGGCAATACCGCAGGGCGACAAGCGCGACGACGCAGAAGATCGCCCCCGATATCGCGAGGTGCACCCCGATCGGCAGGCCCACAGCGATGGCGCCGGCGGCCATGGCTCCGCCGAGCACCGCGCCCACCGACCACACGGCGTGGAATGAGTTGAGGATGGACCGGCCCATGGCGCGCTGAACCCGGAGACCGTGCGCATTCTGCGCGACGTCCGTGATCGCGTCGCACGCGCCGCCCACGAGGAGAAAGCCGACGAAGACCCATACGTTCGGGGCGAGGCCCGCGGCCAGCACGCCGAGCGCCGTGAGGATGGTGCTGAACACGGCGGCCCGCGCCGAGCCGAGGCGCCGGATGGCCCAGGCGGCCCCGAGGCCCGCGACGATCGCCCCGACGGGGAACGCGATCACGGCGAAGCCATACTCGGCGTTGTCGAGGCCGAGCGCCTGCTTGATCTCGGGGTAGCGCGGCAGGATGTTCGCGTACAGCGCGCCGTTCGTGAGGAACAGGGCCGAGACCGCGGCTCGCGCGCGGCCGACCGAGGGCGGCTGCGGTGTGGGGCGCATGGGTGTGTTGTCCGATCGTCGAGAGCGGGGAGGGGAACGGAACTCAGCCGGCGATACGCTCGATGGCCCGGGCGATGTCGTCCGGGTCGCGCTCGACCGCGTCGAGCGCGCGGTGGATGGACAGCCCCTCGATCGCCGCGTCCAGCAGGCGCGCGGTCAGCGGATCGAAGTGACGCTCGAGCGCCGCCCGGCTGCGGGTCATCCACGCGGAGGTCAGCTGCCGGTACCGCGGATCCCGCGCGGCCAGCGTGTACAGCTCGTGGGTCAGGACGAGCTCGCGGCCGTCGCTGAACACGTCCTCGCGGATGATGTCGGCGACCGCGCCGCGCGCCGCGTCCGCGTCGGAGGCGGCGCGCATCCGCCGCTCGAATCGGTCGCTGATCTCCTCGGCGAAGTGCGCGAGGGCGTCGAAGAGGAGCTCGTCCTTGCTGGCGAAGTGATAGGTCATCGAGCCCAGCGGCACGTCGGCCGCCCGCGCGACCCGGCGGTGCGACACGCCCGCCACCCCCACCTCGGCGATGACGTCGAGGCAGGCGAGCAGGATCCGCGTGCGCCGCTCGGGGTCATG
The DNA here is from genome assembly GCF_011326725.1 of Microbacterium excoecariae. GTDB lineage: Bacteria > Actinomycetota > Actinomycetes > Actinomycetales > Microbacteriaceae > Microbacterium > Microbacterium excoecariae. The sequence continues at coordinate 1,222,584 of NZ_JAANCO010000001.1, forward strand.
CCGGCGCGTGCGACCCTCGGCGGTGGGGTCCTCAGCGATGGCCCTCGCCGCCCCTCGGCGCGACGCGTGGGCCACGGGCCGTGCCCGTGTGGGGAGGAGACGAAACGCTACGCATGCGCCGATCCTATCGCCGATGCGTACGAACGTACACCGGACGGATCAGCCGGTCGCGGAGATCTGCAGGTAGATCTCGGTCCCGAGGGGGTGCATGCTCTCCGGCCCGGGGTCGGTTCCGGTCACCGTCGTGAGGCCGTTCGGGAAGACGCTCCAGAGCGCGGAATGGTCGGCGACGAATCCCGCCGCCTCGAGCGTCGCGATGGCGTCGTCGCGCGTGAGACCGACGACGTCCGGGACGGGGAAGGGCTCCGGACCCAGTGATTCGATGAGCGTCACCGTGTCGCCGGGGGAGAGCGCCTGCTCTCCCGGATCCACGAGGGCGATGATGCGCCCCTCCTCGATCGCGTCGCTGTAGCGCTGTTCCGTGGCGTCGGCCACGACGAGGTCGACGTCCTCCAAGCGATCGCGCGCCTCGGCCACGGTGACGTTCTCGACGTCGGGGACCGCGCCCACGGAGACGGTGAACGCGATCGCGTCGCCCTCGTGCGCGGAGCACCCGTCGCCGCACGCGTAGGGGTCGCCGGACCCGCGCGGCGACACGCGCGCCGCGAGCACCGTTCCGGCCTCGGCGGAGTCGAACCGTTCGGACACGTCGTCGGCGACCCGCAGGCGCTGTTCCTCGGCGAGGTCGGCGGCCTCGTCCTGAGGGAGGCCGCGCAACGACTCCACCTCGACGGCGGCGGGGCCGAGTGAGGTGACGATCGTCACGCGCTGCCCGGGATAGACGGGCGTGCCGCTCGCGGGGGTGACGTCGAGGATCCGTCCCGCCGGCACATCGATGCTCGTCTCGGACTCCTCGGTCGGGACGAGCTCGAGGGCCGTGAGGGCGGCCGCGGCATCGTCGAAGGTCGCGTTCTCCGCGAACGAGGGCACGACGATCATCGACCCCGGCCCGGACCCGAACCACCACCCCGTCCCTCCCGAGGCGAGCGCGAGAAGGAGGACGATGATCGCGGCCCACCAGCCGCGCACGGTCCGCCGCCGGGTTCGGACTCGTAATCGCTCGGCGTTCTGGTCGCTCGCGGTGGGCCCCGGAACGGCGAGGGTCGGGGCGAGGATGGCGGTGGCGCCGGGCTCGTCGTCTTCCGGCGCGAGAAGCTTCGTCGCGTTCTCGCCCAGGAGATCCTCCGCGGCGCGCGCGGCGAGGCGCCCCCGGGTGGGGAGCGGGTGCACGCCGATCTGGTGCTCGATCTCGCGAAGTCGGTCGAGCATCTCCTGCGCGTCGGCGGGGCGCTCGTCGGGCTCGCGCTCGGTCGCCCACAGGACGAGCTCGTCGAGCGGCTCGGGCACCTCGGGATTGCGGATGCTGGGGCGCGGCACCTGCTCCGTCGCGTGCTGGTACGCGATCTGCATCGGCTGCTCGCCCGTGTAGGGCTGCGCGCCCGCGAGCATCTCGTACAGCATGATGCCGAGCGCGTAGATGTCGGTGCGCGCATCCGCGGATCCCTGCGTCACGAGCTCGGGGGCGAGATACGCGATCGTTCCGAGCAACTGCTGCCCGGTCGCCGTGTTGGCGCTCGTGGCGCGGGCGAGCCCGAAGTCGCCGATCTTCACGCGGCCGTCCTCGGCGAGGAGGACGTTCTCCGGTTTGACGTCGCGGTGTATGAAGCCCGCGCGATGGGCCGACGCGAGGCCCGAGAGCACGGCGTCCATGATCGTGATGGTCTGCGAGAGCGACAGGCGCGTTTGCTCCGCGAGGAGATCGCGGAGGGTGATGCCTGCGAGATACTCCATGACGAGGTAGGCGATGTCGCCGTCCTGGCCCTGGTCGAAGACGCTCACGACGTGGGGGTCGCTCAGGCGCGCGGCTGCCCGCGCCTCCTGGATGAACCGGCTCTGGAACCGGTCGTCGTCGCTCAGGTGGTGGTGCATGACCTTGAGCGCGACGCGCCGCTCCAGGCGGAGATCGGTCGCGAGGTACACGGTCGCCATGCCGCCGCGGGCGATGCGCCCCCGCACCCGGTACCGGCCGTCGACAAGCCGCCCCAGGAGGGGATCAGCCGGCGGACGAGAAGACACGAATTGATTCTAGGGACTGAACGGGCCCCGGCCCGGAAGGCTCACCCGTGCTGCGCGAGCCAGCCGTACGCCGCGACGCGCCACCGGTCGTACCGCCCGGGGTGGGCCGAGATCTGAACCGCCTGAGCCGCCTCGCCGAAGCCCATGTCCTGCCACCCGGCCAGGTCGAGGAGGCCGCGGGTGGATCCGTCCGGCGCGCCGGTGAAGAAGGCGCGGGTCGCGTAGCCACGGTCGACGAGCTGATCGGCGGCGCCCCAGCCCGCGCTCGGCCGCTGCTGAAAGAGCCCGAGCGAGTCGCGGTCCCCATAATCGACGTTGCGCAGGCCGGACTCGACCATGGCCGTCGCGAGCGCGATGGCGATGCCGCGGTCGCCGACGCCGAGCTCGCGGCCGACGCCGATGATGAGGGCGGCGTTCTCGGCCTGGGGAGCCGTGAGCGTCGCGGCCAGGTCGTGGTCCGGGTTGTCGTAGATGGACGTCGTCTCCCGCGCCTCGGGCGGTGCGGTCAGGACGAGGTCCTGACCGGGGTAGATGATCGCGGCGGACGTCAGATCGTTGAGGTCGAGGAGGGCACCCACGGACAGCCCCGCGTCGCGCGCGATCGACCACAGGGTGTCGCCGGCGCGCACGGTGTGGGATTGCGCGCTGGAGGAGGCCTCGCCCCGCTCGGCGGCGACGGTGCCGCGCGGCGCCGAGGTTTCCGCCCCGGGGACGTCGAGCCGCTGGCCGGGGAAGATCACGGCGGATCGGCCGAGCGCATTGGCGGAGGTCAGCGCCGCGACCGAGACGCCCTGTTCCTGCGCGATCGCCCAGAGCGTGTCGCCGGCGCGCACGGTGTAGCTCGACGTGGTGCGCGCGGACTGGGCCGGCTGCGCGCTCTCCGACGTGGCGGCCGTGGCGACGGCGCCGCCCCCGCTCGGCGCGCGGAGCGTCAGCTCCTGGCCGGGGAAGATCGTGCTGGACCAGCTCAGGTCGTTCCAGGTGAGCACGTCGACCGTGCGGAGCCCGTGACGGATCGCGATCCCCGTGACCGTGTCCCCTGCGCGGACGACGTAGGTCGGCGATGTCCGCGCGGTGTGCGCGACGTCCGGCGTCGCGGCGGGGCGGTTCGCGATGGTGCCGAGGGCGCGGTCGAGGCCGCGGCGGTCCGTGGTCGGTCGCTCGGGCGCCTGGTCGGCGGCGACGGCGGGCGTCGCACCGAGGGCGAGCGCGACGGCGCCCGTCACGGCGACGGGCGCGGCGGTCAGAATGCGGTTGCGTCGTCCCACGAAGATCCCCCTCCGGATCGGCCGATCACACACATCGGCGGATTGTCACGCTGTCACGGATGGATAACGGTGTCAACTGAAGTCATCCATTGTGGTTTTTGTGACGGATGGGATCCGAGGACCCGGGGGAGACCGTGGGAGAATCGCCCTGTGGCTGATGACAACGACACGGTTCTGGACGCCCTCGACTGGCTGACGCTCCCCGAGGTGGGCGAGCGGATCGGCGAGGCCCCCGGGCGGGTGCGCCGCCTGCTGGACGAGCGCGCGCTCGTGGCGTTGCGCCGCGACGGCGTGCTGCGCGTCCCCGCGGCTTTCGTCGACGGCGGCCGCGTGTTGCCGTCGCTGCGCGGCACGGTGATCGTGCTCGGCGATGTCGGCTTTACCGACGACGAGATCGTCGCCTGGCTGTTTACCCCAGAGGAGTCGCTCGGGCACGCTCCCATCGAGTCGCTTCTCGTGGGACGGAAGGCCGAGGTCCGGCGCATCGCGCAGACCCTCGCCTGACGCGAGCTACGTCTCGCGCCGCGTCGTCGCCTCGACGAGACGCTCCAGGTCGCCCGCGACGCCGGCAAGCTCCTCTCCCGCGATCGCGGCGCGCGCGGCGTCCGCGCGATCCGAAATCACGGCCTCGGCGCGTTCGAGCGCGCCGGTGTTACGTACAAGGTCCTGCAGCGCCCGGACGTCGTCCGGCGCGAGGTCCGCGGCGCCGATGCGCGCGTCGAAGCGGCTCCGCTCCGCCGGGTCCATGCCCTCGCGGGCATACGCGACGAGAAGCGTGCGCTTGCCCTCCCGCAGGTCGTCGCCCGCGGGCTTTCCCGTGACCGACGGATCCCCGAACACGCCGAGGATGTCGTCGCGCAGTTGAAAGGCGAGGCCGAGCGGGGCGCCCACCTCGGCCAGGCCGCGGCGCACGGCGTCGGACGCGCCGCCGAGCGTCGCGCCGAGCTCGAGGGGTTGCGCGACGCTGTAGCGCGCGGACTTGAGGACGGCGATGCGCATCGCGCGCTCCGCGTGCTCGGCGTCGGGCGTGCGCACCCAGGCCGCCTCCTCGGAGACGTCGAGGAACTGGCCCAGGATGACGTCGCGTCGCATGCGCTGATAGACGGCGCGGGTCGCGCGGCGCGCGGCGGCGCCCGCCGTTGCTTCCTCGAAGAGGTCGTCGCTCCACCCGAGGAGCAGGTCGCCGAGGAGGATCGCTCCGGACCGGCCGAAGGCCTCGCTGTCGCCGACCCAGCCGCGCTCGCGGTGCGCGGCCTCCAGCGCGCGCCATGTCGACGGGTGGCCGCGGCGGGTGTCCGAGTTGTCGACGATGTCGTCGTGCACGAGGGCCGCCGCCTGGAAGATCTCGAGCGCGGCGCCCAGGCCCAGCGCGGCCGTGCTCGGCTCGTCGCGCGCGGTCGCGGCACGCCACCCGAGCAGGGCGAATCGCGCGCGCAGGCGCTTGCCGCCTGTCAGCGCGGCGGCGGCGCGCTCGAGGAGGAGGGACGCGGCGGGATCCGTCGCGCCGGAGCCCGCGAACACCTCGTCGGCGAGGGCCTCGCGCACGCGTGCACGCGCGAACTTTTCGACGCGCTCCGAGATGTCTGTGATGATGTCGTGAGCGAACGGCACACGCCTAGCCTAGGTGCCTGCGCAGGCGATAGAATGAACTACGGTCTTTCCACCCGAGGGGGTTTTCCCGATGCCACTCTCCGAGCAGGAGCAGCGACTTCTCGATGAGATGGAGCGCCAGCTCATGCACACCGACGCCGATGTCGTGCATGCGGGCGCCTCGCGCGGCTTTAGTTACCGCAACATGCTGATCGGCGCGCTTCTCGTGCTCGCCGGTCTCGCCGCGATCCTTGCCGGCATCGCGCTGTGGAACGTCGCGGTCGTCGTCGGCGTCATCGTCGGGGTCCTCGGGTTTGCCGCGATGGTCGGCGGAGTGATTCTCGCGCTCGCACCGGGGCGCGGATCCGCGGCGTCCTCTGGGGGCGATCGAGCCCGGCCCGCGCCGCAGTCCTCGCCGTCTTCGGGCGGATCCTTCATGGACAAGATGAACGACCGATGGGATCGCCGCCAGCAGGGCTGATCCCGGCCTCGAGGTTTCCCGCGCCGCCCCCGTATGGGGGCGGCGCTTTTTTGTGCGCGTACACGGACCCACGCGCCCCGCGACACGCCGGGGTCGGCTGGGGCGTGCGTCCGGCCTCCACCCTCCTCCACCGAGGATCCGTCGCAGGATTCCGGGCCTGGAACGCACGATATGACGGTCTGCGAGTAGATTTTCTCTGGTATGTGGGGGAAAGTGGAGTAATGTGGGGCGCACCTCGCGGAGGGCCGGTCACGTCAGGGGGGTGAATGGCCGATGTTGCTGGGCACACACACACCGAAGCTCGACGACAAAGGCCGCGTCATCCTGCCGGCGAAGTTCCGCGAGGAGCTCGCCGGTGGCGTCGTCGTCACCCGCGGTCAGGAACGGTGTCTCTACGTCTTTTCGACGTCGGAGTTCGAACAGGTGCACGAGCGGATCCGCCAAGCTCCCCTCAGCAACAAGCAGGCCCGCGACTTCCTGCGCATGTTCCTCTCCGGCGCCAGCGCCGAGGCGCCCGACGGTCAGAACCGCATCACCCTGCCGCAGCACCTTCGCCAGTACGCCGGGCTCAGCAAAGAGCTCGTCGTCACGGGCGTGGGCGCCCACGCGGAGATCTGGGACGCGGCCGCCTGGAACGCCTACCTCGAGGGCAACGAGGACACGTACGCCGAGATGCAGGAGGAGGTGATTCCGGGACTGTTCTGATCCGGTGACCCGGACTCCCAGCCGCGACCCTGTCGTCACTTCCCCGGTGACAGGTCGCGCGGATGGGGATCCGGATTCCCGGGTCCAGGCGGGCCACGGACGACCTATGGATCCCCGCGACATTCACATCCCCGTGCTGCTCGAGCGCTGCCTCGAGCTCCTTGCCCCCGCGCTCGAGCGCGACGGCGCCGTCTACGTCGACGGCACCCTCGGCATGGGCGGCCACGCCGAGGCCGTCCTCTCCCGCCACCCGAACGCGGTCCTGGTCGGGATGGATCGCGATACCCAGGCGCTGGAGCTGGCGGGCGCGCGACTGGCTCCCTTCGGGGACCGCGTGCACCTCGTGCACACCGTGTACGACGGGATCCGCGCGGCGCTCGATCAGGCCGAGATCGCGCGCGCCGACGGGATCCTCTACGACCTGGGGGTGTCCTCGCTGCAGCTCGACGAGGCGGACCGCGGCTTCGCGTACGCGCAGGACGCACCGCTCGACATGCGCATGGACCAATCCGCCGGTCGCACCGCCGCGGACGTCGTCGCGACCTACGGCGAGGGCGACCTGCGGCGCATCTTCGAGCGATACGGCGAGGAGAAGCTGGCGGGGCGATACGCCCGCGCGATCGTTGCGGCGCGGCAGAACGGCCCCATCGCGCGATCGGGGGATCTCGTCGACATCCTCCAGGGCGCCACTCCGGCCGCGCTGAAGAACGCGGGGCACCCCGCCAAGCGCGTCTTCCAGGCGCTCCGCATCGAGGTCAACGGCGAGCTCGAGGCCCTCGAGCGCGCGATCCCGGCGGCTCTGGACGCGCTCGCGGTGGGCGGGCGGCTCGTCGTGATGAGCTACCAGTCGCTCGAGGATCGCTTCATCAAGCGCCTCTTCGCGGAGGCGACGGCGTCGTCCGCCCCTCCCGGCCTCCCGGTCGAGCTCCCGGAGCACCAGCCGCGATTTCGTCTCCTTGTCCGCGGCGCGGAGCGCGCGGGCGAGGCCGAGGCCCAGGCCAACCCGCGCGCGCTGCCCGTGCGCCTGCGCGCCATCGAACGCATCCGGGAGGACCGATGAGCATCGCACACGCCGACCTCCTGCCGCAGCCGCATCGCCCGCGGCCGGAGGCGCCCGAGCGCGGTCTCCGCGCCGTGCCGCGGGCCGAGAGGCGGCGGCGCCCGCGCGTCGCGTACGCCGCGGTCGCGGTCACGGGAGCCGTGCTCATCGCGGCCGCCCAGCTCGGCGTCTCCATCCTCACGGCGCAGGGCAGTTACGAGCTCGCAGGGCTCGAGCAACAGCAGCGCCAGCTGACGCTCGATCGGCAGGAGCTCGCGGACGACGTGGCGGGCCTGGCCTCGCCGCAGTACCTCGCCGCGAATGCCTCGGCGCTGGGAATGGTGATCGATTCCTCCCCGAGCTACCTGCGCCTGAGTGACGCCGCGATCACGGGATCCGGCGCGCCCGCGGGGGATCAGTCGACCGTGAACGTCCAGTCCGGCAACGCCGCGGCCAACGCGCTCATCGCCGACACGCCGCTCGTGACCGACCGCGGGGCCACCCTCGGCGGCGGAGGCGCGGAGAACGCCGCGGCGGAGGAGACGCCCGTCGCTCCGCCGCTCGAAGACGGCCTGCCCGTCCCGACCACGCACTAGCCCTTTTTCCCGAGACGAGGATCGTGATGAACACTCCGGTCAGCCACACGGCGCGGCGCCGCACGAGCATCGCGGCCGTCGTCGTCCTGATCGTGCTGATCGCGTTCGTCGTGCGCCTGTTCGATATCCAGGTCGTCCGGGCGCAGGAGCTGATCGACGACTCGTACAAGACGGCGAACTTTGTCAGCACCGACACGATCCTCGGTGTGCGCGGCTCGATCGTCGACTCCGAGGGCCAGGTGCTCGCGAGCAGCACCGTGCGCTACCACGTGAACGTGGATCCCGCCGTCGCGGACGACGTCACCCGCTACGACGAGGCCGGCGAGAAGTATGTCGAGACGTGGGGGCACCTCGCCGAGCGCATCGGCGACGTCATCGGCATGACGGGCGCGGAGGTCGAGCAGGTCGTCGACGACGCGCTGGCGGCCAACCCCGACTCCCGGTACGCGCGGGTGGAGAGCGGCATCACGACCGAGCAGTACCGCGCGCTCCTGGAGCTCGACGCACCCATGCTCACGTTCGAGCAGCAGAAGTCCCGCACCTATCCGAACGGCGCCGTCGCCGGAAACCTCGTCGGCTTCACGAGCACGGACGAGGAGCCGCTCGCGGGGTACGAGCTCATGCAGGACGCCTGCCTCGCGTCGACCGACGGGTCGGTGCAGTATCAGACCTCGGGCGATCGCGGCGTGCGGATCCCCGGGACCACGGTCGAGACGCCCGCAACAAACGGCGGCACGCTCCAGCTCACGATCGACACCGACCTCAGCTGGTACCTCCTCCAGATGCTCAAGGAGGAGGTCGAGGCGCAGCGGGCGCAGGCGGGGTCGATCATGGTCGTCGAGGTGGAGACCGGCGAGGTCAAGGCCGCCGTGGACTATCCGACGCTCGACCCGAACGATCCGCAGGCGGTCGACGCCTCCGAGCGCGGCGCGTCCGTGTTCACCCGGACCTTCGAGCCGGGATCCACGTTCAAGGCGATCACGACGGCGACGGTCTTGGACCAGGGGGCGGCGACGCCCCTGACCCCCGTCGATGCGTCGGGCTACGAGGAGTTCGACAACGGCGCGGCCGTCGGCGACTCCTACGCGCACGGGGTCTTCCACTACACGCTGACGGGCGCGATGGTCGACTCGTCGAACGTCGCGCTGTCGAAAATCGGATCCCTCGTGTCCGCCGACACCCGCTACGACTACCTCACGGCCTTCGGCGTGGGGGAGAAGACGTCGATCGACTTCCTCGGCGAGGGGACGGGCGTGCTGCGCCCGTCCGACGAGTGGGACAACCAGACCTACTACGCGACCACCTTCGGCCAGGGCTACACGGTCACGATGCCGCAGGTCGTCAGCGCCTACCAGACGCTCGCGAACGGCGGCGTACGGACCCCGCTGAGCATCGTCGACTCGTGCACCGCGGCCGACGGCACCGTGACCTCTCCCGCGCTTCCCGACGAGCAGCGGGTCGTCAGCGAGGACGCGGCCGACACGACCGTCGACATCCTCGAGAACGTGGCCAACGCGGGCTCGGTGTCCGACCTCATCCAGGTGCCGGGCTACCGCATCGCCGCGAAGACGGGAACGGCGCAGAAGTCGGACGGCAACGGCGGATACAAGAGCGGCGTCTACTTCACGAGCCTCGTCGGCATGGCCCCGGCGGACGATCCTCAGTACATCGTCATGGTGAGCCTCGATGAGCCGCGTAGAGTAACGTCGTCTGCGGCCACGGCCCCGGCGTTCCAGAAGGCCATGACCCAGGTGCTCAAGACGTACCGCGTCCCGCCGTCGGACGAGCCCTTCGAGCCGCTTCCCCAGTTCACGGATTGACGCGCGTCTCGCGCGAAGGACCAGCACGTTATGATCGCTCTTTCACTCTCCGAGATTGCGGCCGCCGTTGGCGGCGAGCTGCACCTCGTGGGCGCGGACACGCCTGCCTCGCGCGTGTCCGGCGCCGTCGACACCGACTCGCGCCTCGTCGGACCGGGCGACATCTTCGCCGCCAAGCCGGGGGAGGTCACGGACGGTCACCTCTTCGTCGCGACCGCGGCGTCCGCCGGGGCGGCGCTCGCGATCGTTGAGCGCGTCGTGCCCGAGGCGGAGTGCTCCCAGGTCGTCGTGCCGGACGTGGTGCGGGCGCTCGCCGACCTCGCCCGCGAGGTCGTCGGCCGCGTGCGCGCCCTGGGCCACCTGCGGGTCGCGGGGATCACCGGATCCAACGGCAAGACGACGACGAAGAACATGCTCGCGCGGATTCTCGAGGACGAGGGTGAGACCGTCGCGCCCGTGGCGAGCTTCAACAACGCGGTCGGCGCCCCGCTGACGATGCTCCGCGTGACCGAGACGACCCGCTTCCTCGTCTGCGAGTTCGGCGCCGACGCGCCGGGTCAGATCGCGCGCCTCGCGGGGCTCGTGACGCCCGACGTCGTGATCGAGCTCATGGTGGGGCTCTCCCACGCCGGCGGCTTCGGCGGCATCGAGCAGACGGCGATCGCCAAGCGCGAGCTCGTCGAGGCCGCGCGCCCCGGCGGCGTGGCCGTCCTCAACGCCGACGATCCGCGTGTCGCGGCGATGGCCCCGGCAGCCGCCGAGCGCGGGCTGAACGTGCGGTGGTTCGGCCGCGGCGAGGACGCGGATGTCCGCGCCGAGGACGTGCGCGTCACGCCGCACGGCACCGACACGCGGCTCGTCGTGGACGGCGAGCGGTTCGACATGCACCTGCAGGTCCTCGGTGCGCACCACGTGTCGAACGCGCAGGCGGCGCTGACCGCGGCCGTCGCGCTCGGCGTCGCGCCCGCGGCGGCCGTCGCGCGCCTGGAGTCCGTCGCGCTCGCCGAAAGGTGGCGCATGCAGCCCCTGGGATCGGAGCGCGTGCGGATCATCAACGACGCGTACAACGCCAGCCCCGACGCGATGCAGGCCGCCCTGCGCACGCTTGCCGAGATCGCCCAGCCGGGCGAGCGCATGGTGGCGGTGCTCGGCGCGATGAGTGAGCTGGGCGAGCTCGACGTCGAGGAGCACCAGAAGATCGGGCTGCTTGCCGTGCGCCTGCGGATCCCGCGCATCGTCGTCGTCGGCCGCGAGGCGCGCCCGCTGTACCTGGCGGCCATCGCCGAGGGCTCCTGGAGCGACGAGGCCGTGTTCTTCGAGACCGCGGACGAGGCCTTCGCGTACCTCGCCGATGAGCTCGTCGACGGCGATCGCGTGCTCGTCAAGTCGTCCAACGCCGCGGGCCTGAGGTTCCTCGGCGACCGTCTGGGAGAATTGTTCGCGTGAGATCACTACTGGCAGCGGCGGCGATCTCGCTCGCGTTCACGCTGATCCTGACCCCCGTCTTCTTCCGGCTCTTCCGGACGTGGGGGTGGGGGCAGGTCATCCGCACGGACGGCGAGGGCTTCAACGCGCCCAAGCACGAGACGAAGCGCGGCACGCTCACGATGGGCGGCGTCATCTTCATCCTCGGCACGATCGTGGGGTATCTCGCCGGCACCTTCGCGGGCGGTAACCCCCCGACGCTGTCGGGCTGGCTCGTCCTGTGGGCGATGCTCGGATTTGGCACCGTGGGCTTCATCGACGACTACATGAAGGTCAAGATGCAGCACTATGCCGGCCTGTCGGGCTGGAAGAAGATCGCCGGGCAGATCATCGTCATGGTGCCCTTCGGCGTCGTCGCCCTGAACTTCCCCAACAGCGCGGAGCAGACCCCGGGCAGCCCGTACGTGTCGTTCATCCGCGACATCGACGTGCTCTCGTTCATGGCGCTGACGCCCGTGCTCGGGTGGCTGCTCTACCTCGCGTGGCTGTCGCTCCTCGGCACGGGCTTCTCGAACTCCGTCAACCTCACCGACGGGCTGGACGGGCTGGCCGCCGGCGCCGGGATCTTCGTCGTCGGCGCGTACAGCCTCATCGCGTTCTGGCAGTTCAACCAGGCGTGCGCGGGCGTCGGCACGGCGCCCGATAACCTCGCCGCCTGCTATCAGGTCCGCGACCCGCTCGATCTCGCGATCGTGTCGGCGTCGTTCGCGGGCGCGCTCGTCGGCTTCCTCTGGTGGAACGCCCCGCGCGCGAAGATCTTCATGGGCGACGTCGGGTCGATGGCGATCGGCGGCGTCGTGGCCGCCATGGCGATCCTCACCCGCACCGAGCTCCTCGGCGTGCTGATCGCGGGCCTGTTCGTCATGGCGAGCGGATCCGTGATCCTGCAGCGGCTCTACTTCAAGATCACGGGCGGGCGTCGCCTGTTCCTCATGAGCCCCGTGCACCATCACTTCGAGCTGCGCGGATGGCCGGAGACGACGATCGTCGTGCGCTTCTGGATCATCGCGGGCCTCTTCGCCGTCACGGGCGTCGGCCTGCTCTACATCGAATGGCTCTCGCGCGTATGACCGATGATGTGACCACGCGACTCGCGTCGCTCACGAGCTGGCGGTCGGACTGGGCGGGCCTGAGGGTCGCCGTCCTGGGACTCGCGGCGACCGGGTTCTCCGTCGCGGACACGCTCGCCGAGCTCGGCGCGGACGTGCTCGTCGTGACGGAGCAGGCGCCCGAGGAGTACGCGGGGCTGCTGCCCGTCATCGGGGCTCGGCTCCACGAGGGGCCGCTCGACGAGGCACCCGAGGAGCTCGTCCGCTTCGCACCCGAGGTCGTCGTGGCGTCGCCGGGGTTCTCGCCGGCTCACCCCGTGATCCGCTGGGTGCGCGAGCGGGGGATCGCGCTGTGGGGCGACATCGAGCTGGCGTGGCGCGTGCGCGACAAGGTCGTGCGCGCCGACGGCACGCCCGCCGAGTGGATCCTCGTGACGGGGACCAACGGCAAGACGACCACGACGCGCCTCGCGGCCACGATGCTCGTCGAGGCGGGGCTGCGCGCCGCGCCGTGCGGCAACATCGGCGTTCCCGTGCTCGACGCGGTGCGGGATCCCGCCGGGTTCGATGTCTTTGTCGTCGAACTGTCGAGCCACCAGCTCTGGTACCTCGGGCTGTCGGACGGCGTTGGGGCGCCCGTCCCCGCCGCCGCGACCTGCCTCAACCTCGCCGACGACCACCTCGAGTGGCACGGGTCCTTCGCCGCCTACCGCGACGCGAAGGCGGTGGTCTATCGCCACACGCGCATCGCCTGTGTGTACAACAAGGCGGATGTCGCCACGCGCCGGATGGTCGAGGAGGCGGACGTCACCGAGGGCGCGCGCGCCGTCGGGTTCGACCTCGGCGTTCCCGGGCCGAGCGATGTGGGCGTCGTGGACGGGATCCTCGCCGACCGCGCGTTCGTCGAGAACCGTCGGACGTCGGCGGCGGAGCTCGTCACCCTCGAGGAGCTGGGCGCCCGCGGGCTTTCCGCGCCCCACGTCGTTCAGAACGTCCTCGCCGCCGCCGCGCTCGCGCGCGCCGTGGGCGCCGAGCCCGCCGCGATCCGCCGGGCGCTCGCGACCTTCGCCCTGGATCCGCACCGCGCGCAGCTCGTCGCGCAGGCGGGGGGCGTGTCGTGGATCGACGACTCGAAGGCGACCAACCCGCACGCGGCCATCGCCTCGCTCACGGCGTACCCGGGGTGCGTGTGGATCGTCGGCGGGCTGTTCAAGGGCGTGGACATCGACGCGCTGATCGCCGAGCGCGGAGCGTCGGTGTCCGCGGCGATCGTCATCGGCGTCGACCGGTCCCCGGTCGTCGAGGCGTTCGCGCGACACGCGCCGGACGTTCCCGTGATCGAGGTCGACGACGCTCAGACTGATTCCGTGATGAGGCGCGCCGTGGATCGCGCGGCGGAGGCCGCGGCATCGGGCGGCGCCGTCCTGCTCGCGCCGGCGGCGGCCTCCTTCGACCAGTTCGCGAGCTACGGCGAACGCGGGGACAGGTTCCAGGAGGCGGTGCGGGACCGGATCGAGAGGGGAAGGCCGGATGACCTCGACGGCGCGGCCCCCGCGGGCGACTGACACCCCCGCCATGCGCGCGCGCGTCTCCCTGGGGCGCGCGATCGGACCGCTGTCGGTCGAGTTCCTCCTGATCCTCTCCTCCGTGCTGTTCCTCACGGTCTTCGGCGTCGTCATGATCTTCTCGGCGACGACGGTCGAGTCGATCGCGGCGACGGGCAGCCCCTTCAACGACGGCATAGGGCACCTCGTGTACGCCGCCGTCGGGATCCCGCTCATGCTCATCGTGAGCCGCCTCCCGGTCGCCTGGCTGCGCCGGCTCGCCTGGCCCGGCCTCGTCATCGGGCTGGTTTTGCAGCTGCTGGTGTTCACGCCGCTTGGCTTTGAGTTCGGCGGCAACCGCAACTGGCTGGACCTCGGCGCCGTCACGGTGCAACCGTCCGAGTTCCTGAAGCTCGCCCTCGCTCTCTGGATGGCGCTTGTGCTGTACCGCAAGCGCGACCGCCTCGACAGCTTCTGGCAGGTCGCGATCCCGCTGCTCCCCGTCGCCCTCCTCGCCATGGGAACGGTCCTCGCCGGCGAGGACCTCGGCACCGTCATGATCATGGCGCTCATCGTCCTGGGCGCGATGTTCTTCGCGGGCGTTCGGCTGCGCATGCTCCTGCCGCTCATCCTGGGCGGCGTGCTCGCGGTCGGTTTCGTGGCGCTCACGAGCACCAACCGCCTCACGCGCATCATGAGCGTGCTCGACCAGGACTGCCTGGACGACTACCTCGGGACCTGCTATCAGCCGCTGCACGCCATGTGGGGGCTGGCCGGCGGCGGCCTCCTCGGCCTCGGGCTCGGCAACTCGAAGGAGAAGTACAACTGGCTGCCCGCCGCGGCCGACGACTACATCTTCGCGATCGTCGGCGAGGAGCTCGGGCTCCTCGGCTGCGTCGTCGTCCTCGCGCTGTTCGCGGTCCTCGCGGTCGGGACGTTCCGCATCGTGCGCCGCACCGACGACCTCTTCGCGCGCGTCGCGGCCGGCGGCATCGGCGTCTGGATCATCGGCCAGGCGCTCGTCAACATCGGCGTCGTGCTGCGGATCTTCCCCGCGCTTGGCGTGCCCCTGCCGTTCCTCTCGGCGGGCGGATCCTCCCTCATCGCGGTCCTGCTCGCCTCGGGAATCCTGCTGAGCCTCGCGCGCACGCTCCCGGACGGGGCCCGGCCCGTCGGAGCCGTGCCGGCGCCGCTCCGGCGTAAGATCGTCCGGTGACGACGTACCTCCTCGCCGGTGGCGGAACCGCCGGGCACGTGAACCCCATGCTCGCCGTGGCGGACGGCCTCCGGGCGCGCCGACCCGAGGACGAGGTGCTCATCCTCGGCACCGCGGAGGGCCTTGAGTCCCGCCTTGTGCCGGAGCGCGGATACGAGCTGCTCGTCGTTCCCAAGGTCCCGTTCCCGCGCCGCCCGAACGGCGCCGCCCTGCGCTTCCCGGCGCGCTTCGCGCGGGCCGTGCGCACCGCGCGCGGCTACCTCGCGGACCGCGGCGTCGACGTCGTGCTCGGCGTCGGCGGCTACGCCGCGGCGCCCGCGTACGTTGCGGCCCACCGCGCGGGGATCCCCGCGGTGGTCCACGAGGCGAACGCCCGGCCCGGGCTCGCGAACGTCCTGGGCGCGCGGTCGGCGTCCGCCGTGGGCGTCGCGTTCCCCGGCACCCGGATCCGCGGGGCCGAGGTCGTCGGGATGCCGCTGCGCCCCGAGATCGTCGGCCTCGACCGCGCGGCTCGCCGCGCCGAGGCCGCGGCGCATTTCGGCCTCGACGCCGAGCGCCCCGTCCTCCTGGTCTTCGGGGGATCCCTCGGGGCGCGCCGCCTCAACGACACCCTTGGGCAGTCCTGGCGCGACGTGCGCGACGCGGGCTGGCAGATCCTCCACGTCACGGGGGAGCGCAGCGACCTCGCCGACCCGGGCGTTGCCGGGTATGTCCTGCGGCGCTACGTCGACCGCATGGACCTCGCGTTCGCGCTCGCCGACCTCATCGTCGCGCGCTCCGGCGCCTCGACGGTCTCCGAGGTCTCGGCGCTCGGCATCCCGGCCGTGTATGTGCCCTATCCCGTCGGCAACGGCGAGCAGCGCCTGAACGCCGCGTCGGCGGTCGCGGCCGGCGCCGCGCGGCTCGTCGAGGACGCCGCCTTCACCCCGGCCTACGTCCGCGACGAGCTGGTGCCTCTCCTCGGCGACCGCGACGCCATCGCGCAGATGGCGCGCTCCGCCGAGGGCGCGGGCACCCGCCGCGGCACCGAGAACGTCATCGCCCACCTCGACCAGGCGCTTTCCGCGCGAGGGGAGAACTCCCGCCCATGATCGCTCCCGATCTCACCGTTCCGATCCCCGAGACGATCGGATCCGTCCACTTCATCGGGATCGGCGGATCCGGCATCTCGGGGCTGGCGCGCATGTTCCTGCAGGCGGGCATTCCCGTGTCCGGCTCGGACCGCTCCGAGAGCCAGAACACGCGCGACCTCGCGGACCTCGGCGCGCGCGTGGCGATCGGACACGACGCCGCGCACCTGGGCGACGTCGACGCGGTCGTCTACACCGGTGCGATCTGGCCCGAGAACCCCGAGTTCCTCGCGGCGAAGGAGCGCGGGATCCCCGTGCTGCACCGGTCGCAGGCGCTGAAGTACCTCATCGCGGGGCGCCGCCTGGTCTCGGTCGCCGGCGCCCACGGCAAGACGACGTCGACGGGCATGATCGTGACCGGTCTCGCCGGTCTGGGCACCGATCCGAGTTTCGTCAACGGCGGCGTGATCCAGCAGTACGGCGTCTCGAGCCGCGCGGGGGCGGGCGACCTCTTCGTCGTCGAGGCCGACGAGTCGGACGGCACGTTCCTCCTCTACGACACCTCCGTCGCGCTCATCACGAACGTCGACGCGGATCACCTGGACCACTACGGCTCGCACGAGGCGTTCGACGCCGCGTTCGTGCGATTCGCCGATGCGGCGCGTGAGGCCGTGGTCATTTCGTCCGACGACGCGGGGGCCAGGCGCGTCCGCGCGCAGCTGACCCACGCGAACGTGGTCACCTTCGGAGAGTCCGCGGACGCCGACGTGCGCGTCTCCGACGTCGCGGCCTCGGGGCCCGTCTCGTTCGCCCTCCACGCCGGCGGCGAACGGGTCGACGTGACGCTGCGCGTGCCGGGGCATCACAACGCGCTCAACGCCGCGGGCGCCGTCGCGGTGCTCCTGTCCCTCGGGCACCCCCTCGCGGAGTCCGCGCGCGCCGTCGCCGGGTTCGGCGGCACGGTGCGCCGCTTCGAGCTGCACGGCGTGCGCCGCGGCGTCAGCGTTTTCGACGACTACGCGCACCACCCGACCGAGGTCGACGCCGCGCTGTCCGCCGCTCGCACGGTCGTCGGATCCGGACGGATCATCGCCGTGCACCAGCCGCACACGTACTCCCGGACGCGCCTGATGTCCGGCGAGTTCGCCCGCGTCCTCGAGGATCGCGCCGACCACACGGTCGTGCTCGACGTCTACGGCGCGCGCGAGGACCCGATCCCCGGCGTGACCGGCGCGCTCGTCGAGGAGGCGTTCCGGGACCCGGCGGGGGTGTCCTACGTGCCGGACTGGGACGCGGCCGCGTCCCGCGTCGCCGACATCGCGCGCGAGGGTGACTACGTCGTCACGCTCGGCTGCGGCGACGTCTACCGGATCATCCCGCAGGTGCTCGCCGCGCTCGAGCGCGGCGGCGACGCCGCCGAGTGAGCCGCGCGTGAAGCGCCCCGGTCCGCTCCCGCCGTCCGAGCGGCGCGAGGTCCCGGATCCGCTCCCGCGCGGCGGCGCGGAGGACACCGCCCGCGCACCCGAGGGGCTCGACGACGCGCGGGGGGCCGGTTCCCCGTCGTTCGGCGCGCGCTGGGCCGAGCGCGTCCGCCTCTGGTTCGCCGACCGCCGGGCGAAGAACGCGGAGCGCTCGGAGGTGCGCCGCTTCACGGTGCGCGCGCGCCGGCGGCGCCTGACGTGGATCGTGTCGCTCGGCGCGTTCGCGGCGCTGGTCGTGGGAACGTTCGGCGCCGCGTATAGCCCGCTGTTCGCGGTCGAGGACATCCGCGTGGCGGGGGCTGAGACGATCTCCGCGGACGACATCGCGGAGGCCCTGTCCGGTCAGGTGGGAAGGCCCCTCCCGCTCGTCGACGACAGCGAGATCCGCGCCGCGCTGCTCGCCTTCCCGCGCATCGAGACCTACACCGTCGAGTCGCTTCCCCCGCACGAGCTCGTCGTCCGCATCGTCGAGCGCACGCCCGTCGCGGTCGTCGCCTCCGACGCCGGGTTCACCACCGTCGACGCCGCCGGCGTCCCGCTGACGACGAGCGACGAGGCGCCGGAGGGGCTCCCGATCGCGGAGGTCGAGGGCGGCGTTACATCCGACGCCTTCGCCGCCGTGGGACAGGTCCTGCGCGCCCTGCCGGCGGACCTGGCCGAGCGCGTGACGCGGATCCGCGCCACGAGCCCCGAGGACGTGTCCTTCGACCTCCCGGACGGCGGCGGCGTGACGGTCGTGTGGGGGAGCGCCGGGGACACCGCCGAGAAGACGAAGGTGCTCGAGGCCGGGATGGCGTCATCGCCTCCGGCAGAGGTGTCGACGTACGACGTGTCGTCGGCCGGGGTCCTGGTGGTGAGCTGATCCGCGCGATTTCACCGACACGCCGCGGCGCGCCTCGCGGGAGTCGGGCGCCCGGCACGTACGGTCGAGGACGAGCAGATATATGCCGGTGAATACTTTAACCCTTTAGTTGAGGTTTAAGGTTTCGACTTTGCCGGTCGCAGCCAGGTCCCGTCGATGGAGGCAGCATGAGCCAGAACCAGAACTACCTCGCCGTCATCAAGGTCGTCGGCGTCGGCGGTGGTGGTGTCAACGCCGTCAACCGCATGATCGAGCTCGGGCTGCGCGGCGTCGAGTTCATCGCGATCAACACCGACGCGCAGGCGCTGCTGATGAGCGACGCCGACATCAAGCTCGACGTCGGGCGCGACCTGACCCGCGGCCTCGGCGCGGGCGCCGACCCCGAGGTGGGGCGCCGCGCGGCCGAGGATCACGCGGAGGAGATCGAGCAGGCCCTCGCGGGCGCGGACATGGTCTTCGTGACGGCGGGCGAGGGCGGCGGCACGGGCACCGGCGGCGCGCCCGTGGTGGCGCGGATCGCGAAGTCGATCGGCGCGCTCACGATCGGCGTGGTCACCAAGCCGTTCTCCTTCGAGGGACGTCGCCGCCAGCAGCAGGCCGAGCAGGGCGTGCAGGTGCTCAAGGAGGAGGTCGACACGCTCATCGTCGTGCCGAACGACCGCCTCCTCGAGATCAGCGACCGCGGCATCTCGATGGTCGAGGCCTTTGCGACCGCCGACCAGGTCCTCCTCGCGGGTGTCCAGGGCATCACCGATCTCATCACCACGCCCGGCCTCATCAACCTCGACTTCGCCGACGTCAAGAGCGTCATGCAGGGCGCGGGGTCCGCGCTCATGGGCATCGGATCCGCGCGCGGCGCCGACCGCGCGATCAAGGCAGCCGAGCTGGCCGTCGAGTCCCCGCTCCTCGAGGCCTCGATCGAGGGCGCGCACGGCGTGCTCCTGTCGATCCAGGGTGGGTCCAACCTCGGCATCTTCGAGATCAACGACGCGGCGCGCCTGGTGCAGGAGGCCGCGCACCCCGAGGCGAACATCATCTTCGGAACGGTCATCGACGACACGCTGGGCGACGAGGTGCGCGTGACGGTCGTCGCCGCCGGCTTCGACGGTGGCGAGCCGCAGCCGCGTGCCGAGATTCCGTCGTTCGGCGGTCGGTCGGAGCAGGCGGCGCGCCCGTCGCTCCCCGGCGATCACGTGGCCCCGGCGGCCGAGGCCACGGACGGTTCGACCTCGACCGAGGACGGCCGCCCGGAGCCGCAGGCCCCGTCGATTCCCGCGACCCCCGCGCTCGCCGAGTCGGGCGCGTACGGGGACGACGACGACATCGACATCCCCGAATTCCTGAAATGACCACGCTCGCGGAGCGCCTCGCCGCCGCCGACGCCGCCATCGCGGCGTCGGCGGCGCGCGCGGGGCGCGATCCGCGGGATCTCACGCGCATCGTCGTGACGAAGTTTCACCCCGCGTCCCTCGTCCGGGAGCTTTCCGGCCTCGGAGTGCGCGACGTCGCGGAGAATCGCCAGCAGGAGCTGACGGCCAAGACGGCCGAGACAGCCGACCTCGCGGGCCTCACCTGGCACTTCGTCGGGCAGGTGCAGACCAAGAAGGCGCGGGCCGTGCGCCGGGCCGCGCGCGTCGTGCACTCGGTCGACCGCGAGCGCCTGGTCGACGCGCTCGATCGCGCGGGCGAGGACGACGCGCCGCTCGACGCCCTGGTCCAGGTCAACCTGACCGCGGATCCGAATCGCGGCGGCGTGGATCCGCAGGGGCTCGATGCGCTCGCCGAGCGCATCGCCGCAGCGGACACCCTCCGGCTCCGCGGCGTCATGGCGGTCGCCCCGCTGGGGGAAGAGCCGGCGCGGGCCTTTGACCGGCTCGCCGGATACGCCGCGCGCGTGCGGGGCATCGAGCCCGCGGCGACGTGGGTGTCCGCGGGAATGTCGCAGGACTTCGACGAGGCCATCGCGTGTGGCGCGACACACCTCAGAATCGGTACCGCAATCACGGGCCCGAGGCCGCCGCAGGATTAGCCTTCACACAAGACGAGCACCCAACCGGAGGACGCCATGGCGAACCCGCTCAAGAAGACGATGGTCTACCTCGGCCTCGCCGACGAAGAGGAATACGTCGACGAGCCTGCGGCCCAGGCCCCGTCCCGCACCGCTCACCACGAGGAGAGCCACGATGAAGACAAGCCGGCGCCCGTGACGCCGCTGCGTCGCCCCACGGTCGTGCGCCAGCCCGCGGCGGGATCCGTCAACGAGATCGTGACGGTGCACCCGAAGCAGTACCGCGACGCGCAGCCGATCGCCGAGCACTTCCGCGACGGCCTGCCGGTGATCATCAACGTCTCGCAGATGTCGGACGCCGACGCCCGGCGTCTGATCGACTTCGCGAGCGGCCTCTCGATGGGCCTCTACGGGCGCATCGAGCGCGTGACCAGCAAGGTCTTCCTCCTCAGCCCCGAGAACATCGCCGTCTCGGGCGACGGCGGGATCGCGCCCGCCGACGACGCCGCCTTCGGCGGCTGAGGTCGAGATTTCGCTCGTCGGGCCCGGGGCGCCGTTCGGCGTCGCCGGGCCTTCTCGCGTAGGCTAAGTTCTCGTGGCTGTCATCGGGTTCGTCGCGTCGATCCTGCACCTCGTCCTGTCTCTGTACGTCGTGGTGCTGTTCGCGCGCCTCATCCTCGAGTACATTCCTATGTTCAATCGGGAGTGGCGCCCGCGCGGGGGGATGCTCATCGTCTGCGAGATCGTCTACACGCTGACGGATCCGCCGATCCGCTTCTTCCGCCGCCACATTCCGCCGCTGCGCATCGGCGCCATCGCGATCGATCTCGGATTCGCGATCACCATGCTCTTGTGTTTCATCGCGATGTCCATCTTGCGGGTCATCGCGGTGATGTACTGAATTATCATGATGTCCACCATCGAAAGAGGGGCCACAACATGGCACTGACGCCGGAAGACGTCGTTACCAAGCAGTTCCAGCACGTCCGCTTCAAGGAGGGCTTCGACCCCGACGAGGTCGACGACTTCCTGGACGAGATCGTCGTCGAGTGGCGGAAGACGATCGAGGAGAACGAGCAGCTCAAGGCGCGCGTCGCCGAGCTCGAGTCTGGCGCCGCCGAGGCGACCCCCGTCGTGACGGAGGCCCCGAAGGCCGAGGAGCCCGCCGCGGAGCCGACCGAGGCGCCGACCGAGGCCGTCACGAGCACCGCGTCGAACGCCGCCGGCATCATCGCCCGCGCCGAGCGCCTGCACGACGAGCACGTCGCGGAGGGGCAGGCGACGGCGAAGAAGCTCGTCGACGACGCCGAGATGAAGGCCGCCGGCATCGTCTCGGCCGCCGAGGCGAAGCAGCGCGAGATCTCGCAGAAGCTCGACACGGAGCGCAAGACGCTCGAGGGCCGGATCACGGAGCTGCGCCAGTTCGAGCGCGACTACCGCCAGCAGCTGCGCGGCTACTTCGAGCAGAAGCTCGCCGACCTCGACGCGCCGGAGTCGGGCTCGGGCAACACGCCCGTGTCGACCATTGGCCTCTGACACCGACGCGCAGCCGCGGGCCCGGCGCCCGCTCCGCGCCCCGGCGGCCGGCGCCATCGTCGCGATTCTCGCGGCGCTGGTGCTGGCCGCCGACCAGGTGAGCAAGCAATGGGCGCTCGCCACGCTCACGGAGGGCGAACCGGTCGCGGCACTCGGAAACGCGCTGCAGTGGCTGCTCGTCTTTAACCCCGGCGCCGCGTTCTCGCTCGGCGAGGGCGTGACCTGGGTCTTCACGATCGCGCTCGGCCTCGTCGCCGCGGGCATCGTTTTCCTCGTCGTGACGCGCGTGCGCTCGCGACTGTGGGTCGCGGTCCTCGGCCTCCTCCTCGGGGGCGTCCTCGGAAACCTCACCGACCGCCTCGTGCGGGATCCTGGATTTCCCGTGGGCCACGTCGTCGACTTCATCCTCACGCCGTGGATGTGGTTCTGGACCAACCCCGCGATTTACAACGTCGCCGACATCTTCATCGTCGGCGGCATGATCTCCGTCGCGGTCCTTGTGCTCGTCGGCGTCGAGTTCGACGGCTCCCGGGCCCGCAAGGACGAGGCGGCCGAGGGCGACGATGCGTGAGTCTCGGCGCGTCCCGGTCCCGGACGCGCTCGAGGGAGCCCGGGTCGACCAGGCGCTGGCCCGCATGCTGGGGTTCTCTCGCACCTTCGCGGCCGAGGTCGCCGCGGCGGGCGGCGTGCTCGTCGACGGCCGCGCGGCCGGCAAGTCCGACCGCGTCAGCGCCGGCTCGTGGATCGACGTGGAATGGTCTGAGAGGGCCGAGCCGACCGTCGTCGCCGTCGAGGTTCCCGGGCTGGGCATCGTGTACCAGGACGACCACCTGGTCGTCGTCGACAAGCCGGCCGGTGTCGCGGCGCACCCATCGGTCGGATGGGAGGGCCCGACGGTCCCCGGCGCGCTCCTCGCCGCGGGCATCGAACTCTCGACCAGCGGCGCCGCCGAGCGCCAGGGCATCGTGCACCGCCTCGACGTGGGCACGAGCGGACTCATGGTCGTCGCGAAGACCGAGCTCGCCTACACGCTCCTCAAGCGCGCGTTCAAGGACCGCACGGTCGACAAGGTCTACCACACGGTTGTCCAGGGACTCCCGGATCCGGTCGTGGGCACAATCGACGCCCCGATCGGTCGTCACCCGAACCACTCGTGGAAGTTCGCCGTCACGCCGGACGGCAAGGACGCCGTCACCCACTACGAGCTCATCGAGGCCTTCCCCCGCGCGTCGCTCGTCGAGGTCCACCTGGAGACGGGACGCACCCACCAGATCCGCGTGCACATGGCCGCGCACCGGCACCCCTGCGTGGGGGATCCGCTCTACGGCTCGGATCCGACGCTCGCGGAGCGACTGGGGCTGACGCGCCAGTGGCTGCACGCGCATCGGCTCGCCTTTGAGCACCCGGCGACGGGGGAGCGGGTCGAGTTCGTCTCGCCCTACCCAGCCGACCTCGCGCACGCGCTCGAGCTGCTCCGCGACGCGCGCGTCTGACGCTCCTCCCGGCGCGACGCGCGCGTCCTTGTTCGCTACGCGATCACGGGCCGTGCGCCGCAGTCCCCCGCGCGGCTGCTTCGCGACCCGCGCTCCCGCCAGTCCCGATGCCTGCGGCGCCCGGCCCGTGATCGCTGCGCGGGCGTGTCGATGCCGGCGGCGCTCGGCCGGTAATCGCCTCGCCTGTGGCTTCGCGTGCGCGCCTGGGGCCCTCCCGGGCGACGGAAATTAGACTGAGAGGTATGGCCTCCGACTCCTTCGTGCACCTCCACGTCCACAGCGAGTACTCCATGCTCGACGGGGCCGCGAAGCTCGCGGACATGACGAAGGCGGCGGCCGAGATGGAGATGCCCGCCATCGCCGTCACCGACCACGGCAACAACTACGCCTCGTTCGAGTTCTACAAGGCGGCGAAGGCGCAGGGGATCAAGCCGATTATCGGCCTGGAGGCCTACGTCACCCCCGGAACCCACCGCTCCGACAAGACGCGCATCGCGTGGGGCACGGCCGATCAGAAGCGCGACGACGTGTCCGGATCCGGCGCGTACACCCACATGACAATGTGGGCCGAGAACACCGCCGGCATGCACAACCTCTTCCGGCTGAGCTCGCTCGCCTCCCTCGAGGGGTACTACTTCAAGCCGCGCATGGACCGCGAGCTCCTGCAGACCTACGGCAAGGGCATCATCGCGACCACGGGCTGCCCCTCGGGCGAGGTGCAGACGCGCCTGCGCCTCGGCCAGTACAACGAGGCGCGGCAGGCCGCCGCCGAGTTCCAGGACATCTTCGGCAAGGAGAACTACTTCGCCGAGATCATGGATCACGGCCTCGACATCGAGCGCCGCGTGATGGCCGACCTGCTGAAGCTCGCGAAGGACCTGCAGATTCCGCTCGTCGGCACGAACGACTCGCACTACACCCACCAGCACGACGCCAACGCGCACGAGGCGCTCCTGTGCGTGCAGTCGGGGTCGACCCTCGACGACCCGAACCGCTTCAAGTTCGACGGTGACGGCTACTACATCAAGCCCGCGGCCGAGATGCGGCAGCTCTTCCGCGACCACCCCGAGGCGTGCGACAACACGCTGCTCATCGCCGAGCGGTGCGAGATCGAGTTCGACACGTCGGCGAACTACATGCCGCGCTTCCCCGTGCCCGAGGGTGAGACCGAGGAGAGCTGGTTCGTCAAGGAGGTCGAGGCCGGGCTGCACTATCGCTACCCGGGCGGGATCCCCGACGCCGTGCGCCAGCGCGCGGAGTACGAGATCGGCATCATCACGCAGATGAAGTTCCCGGGCTACTTCCTCGTGGTCGCGGACTTCATCAACTGGTCGAAGAACAACGGTATTCGTGTGGGCCCGGGCCGCGGGTCCGGCGCGGGATCGATGGTCGCGTACGCGATGCGCATCACGGACCTGGATCCGCTCGAGCACGGCCTGATCTTCGAGCGGTTCCTCAACCCGGACCGCGTCTCGATGCCCGACTTCGACGTCGACTTCGACGACCGCCGCCGCGGCGAGGTCATCGACTACGTGACGGAGAAGTACGGCGACGAACGCGTCGCGCAGATCGTCACCTACGGCACCATCAAGTCGAAGCAGGCGCTCAAGGACGCGGGCCGTGTGCTCGGGTTCCCGTTCAGCATGGGGGAGCGGCTGACGAAGGCGATGCCGCCGGCCGTGATGGGGAAGGACATGCCCCTCGACGGGATGTTCGACCCGTCGCACGCGCGGTACAAGGAGGCGAGCGAGTTCCGCTCCGTGATCGAGACGGATCCGGAGGCGCGCACCGTCTTCGACCGCGCCGTGGGGCTGGAGGGGCTGAAGCGCCAGTGGGGCGTGCACGCGGCGGGTGTCATCATGTCCAGCGACCCGCTCATCGACATCATCCCGATCATGAAGCGGGAGCAGGACGGGCAGATCGTCACCCAGTTCGACTATCCCGCCTGCGAGTCGCTCGGGCTCATCAAGATGGACTTCCTGGGGCTGCGCAACCTCACGATCATCTCTGACGCGCTCGAGAACGTCCGCATGAACAAGGGCGTCGAGATCGACCTGGAGCAGCTCCAGCTCGACGATAGGAAGGCGTACGACCTCCTCGCCCGCGGCGACACGCTGGGTGTGTTCCAGCTCGACGGCGGGCCGATGCGGTCGCTCCTGCGCCTCATGAAGCCCGACAACTTCGAGGACATCTCGGCCGTCATCGCGCTGTACCGGCCGGGCCCCATGGGCGCCAACTCGCACACGAACTACGCGCTGCGCAAGAACGGCGAGCAGGCCATTACCCCCATTCACCCCGAGCTCGAGGAGCCGCTGCAGGACATCCTCGACACGACCTACGGCCTGATCATCTATCAGGAGCAGGTCATGGCGATCGCGCAGCGGGTCGCCGGATTCAGCCTGGGTCAAGCCGACATCCTGCGCCGCGCGATGGGCAAGAAGAAGAAGTCCGAGCTCGACAAGCAGTACGTGGGCTTCAGCGGCGGCATGATGGAGCGCGGCTTCTCTGAGGACGCGGTCAAGGCACTCTGGGAGATCCTCCTGCCGTTCTCCGACTACGCGTTCAACAAGGCCCACTCCGCGGCGTACGGGGTCGTGTCGTACTGGACCGCGTACCTCAAGGCGCACTATCCGGCCGAGTACATGGCCGCGCTGCTGACGTCGGTTGGCGACTCGCGGGACAAGCTCGCCATGTACCTCAACGAGTGCCGGCGCATGGGCATCAAGGTGCTGCCGCCCGACGTGTCGGAGTCGATCGAGTTCTTCGCCGCCGTCGGCGAGGACATCCGCTTCGGGCTCGGGGCGGTCCGCAACGTCGGCCACAACGTGGTCGACGGCATCGTCGCGTCGCGGTCGGACGGCCCGTATACGTCGTTCCACGACTTCCTCGCGCGCGTTCCCCTGCACGTCACGAACAAGCGCACGATCGAGTCGCTCGTGAAGGCCGGCGCCTTCGACACCATGGGATCCACCCGTCGCGCGCTCGTCGAGATCCACGAGCAGGCCGTCGAGCAGGCCGTGACCGACAAGCGCAACGCCGCGGGCGGCGCGATCGGCTTCGACTTCGACAGCCTGTGGGACGAACCGGAGGCCGTGCAGAAGGTGCCGGAGCGCCCCGAGTGGACGAAGAAGGACCTCCTGGCGTTCGAGCGCGACATGCTCGGGCTGTACGTGTCGGATCACCCGCTCGCGGGCCTTGAGGTGCCGCTCGCGAAGCACCGCTCGATGACGATCAACGACCTGGTCAACTCCGAGGATCTGGAGGACGGCGACCAGGTCACGATCGCGGGCCTCGTGACGACGGCCCAGCACCGCGTCGCGAAGTCGAGCGGAAACCCGTACGGCATGATCACGGTCGAGGACTTCGAGGCCGAGGTCACCGTGATGTTCATGGGCAAGACGTACACGGAGTTTCAGCCGATCCTCACGCAGGACTCGATCCTCGTCGTCCGCGGGCGGGTCTCGCGCCGCGACGACGGGCTGAACCTGCACGCGCAGGCCGCGTTCGCGCCCGATATCGCGACGTCCGTGGCGAGCGGGCCGCTCACCGTCATGCTCCCCGAGCAGCGCGCCACCGAGCGCGTCGTCGGCGACCTGTCCGAGATTCTCCGCCGGCACGGCGGCGACACCGAGGTGCGGCTGAAGATGCACCGGGGGCGGCAGGCGAAGGTCTTCGAGGTGCCGATTCCCGTGCGGGTCTCCGCCGAACTCTTCGGCGACCTCAAAGCGCTCCTCGGACCGCAGTGTCTCGGATGAGCGCGGAGCGCGGCCCACGTAGAATTGCGGACGGACGGATCGCGCCCGGCGCGACGGAGAGGATCCCACAGTGACTGATGCCAATGCGCCGCAGCCCGGCGCCTTCTCGCAGGGCGAGCAGCAGCCGCGCTTCGTGCAGCAGATGACCGTCGACACGCCCCTCGAGGAGCCGCCGCACAACGCGCAGCAGGGCCTCGGGCCGTTCACGCTGCGCGAGTGGATCCTGCTCGGCCTCGGGCTGGTCCTGTTCGTGCTGTCGTTCGTGTCGGTCGTGCAGATCAGCGGTTTCGGGCGCGGCGTGTACGCGCCAATCTGGAGCTTCGGCATCAGCTGGGTCGGCGCGGTCGGATTCCCCGTGGCGGCGGTGGTCCTCATCGGCCTGCGCCGGTTCGTCACGGGCTTCCGCAACGTTGGCGCGCTCGGCATCGATCAGTTCGCTTCGGTCGCCTTCGCCGTGTCCGCCTACGTGTGGCTGAACCTCGGGATCACGTGGGTCCAGCTCGGCGCCATGCTCGGCGCCGTCGTCTGGATCGCCTCCCTCGTCGCGCTCGCGGGCGTCGCGCTGACCGTGTTCGGCCGCTTCCTGCCGCCGTTCCGCGAGGACTTCGCGGAGCGCGACGAGGTCCCGGCCCACGCGACCGCGCGCCCGGTCCGGCCTCTCCTGCGCACGCCGCGCCCGCAGCCGATCCCGTCGGCCTGGCAACAGCACCCCGCGCCCGCCTCCGCCGAGGAGCCGGGTGCGCACGCCACGCAGTCGTATCCGCAGGCCGCGCACCCGTACGCGTCGCCGTCCGAGCAGGGATGGCCCGGGTACACCCCGGCGGCCGCGCCCGCACCGACCGACACCGCGGCGTCGCCTCCCGAAGCGGCCGTCCCGCAGGCGACCGCGCCGCGGGAGGGCGCTGAGGGCGCATCTGCGGGCGTGCCCGCCCCCGAGCACGAGTCCGCCACGCAGGCGGTGCCCGAACAGCCGGCTTCCGCACAGGCCGTGCCCGAGGCCGCGGCCCCGGAGCAGACGGCCGACGAGCAGGCGGCGCCCGAGCAGGCGGCGCCCGAGCAGGCCGCGGCGTGGCAGGACAACGCCGCGACGGCGGTCTTCGATGGGCCTCTCGTGGCCGAGCCTGCGCCCGCGGACCAGCCCTTCTGGGCCCTCGTCCCCGTGGAACGCGACGTGCACGACGTCGCGGGGAACCCGAGCTTCCGGATCGGCCCGACCGCCTGGGCCCTCGTGCTCGAGGACCGCGGCGCGTACTTCGTCGTCCGCCATGACGACGGCCGCATCGGATACCTGCACGACACCAGCGGCGTCACCCGCGGCTGATCGACTCTTCGAAGGACGGCGACACCCATGCGCACGATCGACCTGCGCTCCCGAACGCTCTCCGCGCGCGACCTCCTCGACGTGGTTCCGCGCGCCACGGAGGCGCTCGCGGCGGCCCGCGACGCGGCCGAGCGGATCGTCGCGGACGTGCGTGACCGCGGCGAGGCCGCCCTCCGCGAGCAGGCGGAGCGCTTCGACGGCGTCGCCGGTCACGACGTGCGCGTACCGCGCGCGCACATCGACGAGGCCCTCGCCGCCCTGACGCCCGACGTGCGCGCCGCGCTCGACGAGGCGATCGCGCGCGTGCGGGAGGCGTCGGCGGCGCAGGTTCCGGATCCGCGTTCCACACGGCTCGGGCCGGGGGCGGTCGTCGACCAGCGCTGGCAACCCGTCGGGCGCGCGGGCGTGTACATTCCCGGCGGCAAGGCGGTCTACCCGTCGAGCGTCGTCATGAACGTCGTCCCGGCGCAGGTGGCCGGGGTCGCGTCGCTCGCGCTGGCCTCGCCGCCGCAGGCCGACCAGGGCGGCCGCGTGCACCCGACGATCCTCGCGGTCGCGGGGCTCCTCGGCGTCGACGAGGTATACGCCATGGGTGGCGCGGGCGCGATCGGCGCGCTGGCGCACGGCGTGCCGGCGCTGTCCCTCGCGCCCGTCGACGTCGTCACGGGGCCCGGGAACAACTTCGTTGCGGCGGCCAAGCGGGTCGTCGGAGGCTCGGTGGGCACCGACGCCGAGGCCGGTGCGACCGAAATCCTCATCGCGGCGGACGAGACCGCGGATCCGCGGCTGGTCGCCTACGACCTCATCAGCCAGGCGGAACACGACGAGCAGGCGGCATCCGTGCTCGTGACGACCTCGGAGGAGATCGCGGATTCGGTCGCGCGCGCCCTGGCCGACCTCGCCCCGCGCACGCGCCACGCCGAGCGCGTGGCCGCGGCCCTCGCGGGTCCCCAGTCCGCGATCGTCCTCGTCGACTCGGCGAGCGACATGGAGCGCGTCAGCAACGCCTATGGCCCCGAGCACCTCGAGCTGCACCTCGCCGACGCCGACGCGGCGGCGGCGCGCTACACGAACGCCGGGGCGGTGTTCGTCGGTGCCGCCTCGCCCGTGAGCCTCGGCGATTACATGGCCGGCAGCAACCACGTCTTGCCGACGGGCGGCCAGTCTCGGTACGGTTCGGGGCTCGGCGCCTACACGTTCCTGCGGCCGCAGCAGGTGATCCGATACGACCGGGACGCCCTCGGCGTCGTGGCCGACCGGATCGTGGCCCTCGCGAACGCGGAGGACCTTCCCGGACACGGCGAGGCGATCACCGCGCGCTTCGCGTGACGGGGATCTCGGGGCGATCCGAGTAGGCTCGTTCCGCTATGCATTGCCCCTTCTGCCGCCATCCCGACTCCCGCGTCATCGACTCCCGTACGAGCGACGACGGGCTATCGATCCGCCGTCGCCGCCAGTGCCCCGAGTGCGGCGGGCGCTTCTCGACGGTCGAGACCGCGAGCCTCAACGTCGTCAAGCGCTCCGGCGCGGTCGAGCCGTTCTCGCGCGACAAGGTCATCTCCGGCGCGCGCAAGGCGTGCCAGGGGCGGCCCGTGACCGACGACGACCTCGCGCTGCTCGCGCAGAAGGTCGAGGAGGCGCTGCGCCAGACCGGTCAGAGCACCTTCGAGGCGGGCGACATCGGCGTCGCGATTCTCGGCCCGCTCCGCGAGCTCGACGAGGTCGCCTACCTGCGTTTCGCGAGCGTGTACCAGGCGTTCGCGTCCCTCGAGGACTTCGAGGCCGCCATCGCGGATCTCCGCGCCGACCACCGCACCCAGGGGGAGTGACCCGATGCTCTACGACCTCGTGTTCCGCAGCGTCTTCCGGCGCATGGATCCGGAACTCGCGCACCACCTCGGCATGACCGCCATCCGCGTCCTCGGGTCGCGGCCGATCGCCCCCGTCGTCCGCCGCTTTGCCGCGCCGGATCCGCGTCTCGAGACCACCGCCCTCGGGCGGACTTTCCCCACGCCGTTCGGCGTCGCGGCGGGTTTCGACAAGAACGCGGTGGGTGTGCGCGGCGTCGACGCGCTCGGGTTCGGTCATGTCGAGATCGGGACCGTGACGGCGATCCCGCAGCCCGGCAACGAGCGTCCCCGGCTCTTCCGCCTTGTCGCCGATCGGGGTCTCCTGAACCGCATGGGGTTCAACAACGAGGGGGCGCGCGCGGCGGCGCGCCGCATCGCGCGGCTGCGTCGTCGAGGCGCCGTCGTCGGCGCGAACATCGGCAAGAGCCGGGTCGTCGCGGTCGAGGACGCCACGGCGGATTACGTGCGCAGCGCGCGGGCGCTCGCGCCCGTGGCGGACTACCTCGCCGTCAACGTCTCCTCGCCGAACACCCCGGGCCTGCGCGGGCTCCAGGCCGTCGAGACGCTGCGCCCCCTGCTGGAGGCGGTGCGGGATGCCTCGGGCGGCACCCCGCTGCTCGTGAAGATCGCCCCGGACCTGCCGGACGACGAGGTCGCCGCGATCGCGCACCTCGCCGTGGACCTCGGGCTGGACGGCCTCATCGCGACGAACACGACGATCTCCCGCGACGGGCTCGCGACCCCGCAGGGCGAGGTGGAGCGCATGGGGGCCGGCGGCGTGTCGGGACCGCCTGTGAAGGCCCGCTCGCTCGAGGTGTTGCGCCTCGTGCGCGAGGCCGCGCCGGATCCGTCCTTCTGCGTGATCTCGGTCGGCGGCGTCGAGACGGGCGCGGACGTCCGCGAGCGGCTGGACGCGGGCGCGACGCTCGTGCAGGGCTACACCGGATTCATCTACCGCGGGCCGCTCTGGGCGCGCGAGATCAACCGCGCCCTGGCCGCCTGACGACTCACGCACGAAGCGGGCGGCGCCTCTCGGAGGCGCCGCCCGCTTCGTGCGTGATCAGGATCAGAGCGCGGGGTACTCGCCGCGGCGCACCTGCGGCTTGGGCATGCGCATCATCCGCATCTGCACGGAGCGCATCGCGGCGTACATCCCGAGGCCCTTCTCGCGCTTATCGGCGCCGAACTTCTCCGCGGCCCGCTTCTTCACGCGGGAGGACAGGAAGATCATGTCCGCCACGACGAACAGGATGTAGGCCCAGAGCGCGAGGAACGACCAGGTCTGCGTGATGGTCGAGGGGATGAAGGTCAGGACGATGACGACGACCATCATCGGCATGAGGAACTCGCCGAGGTGCCAGCCCGCGTCGACCCAGTCGCGCGCGAACCGGCGCTGCGGCCCCTTGTCGCGGGGCCCGAGGTAGCGGTCCTCACCGTTCGCCATGCCCACCCGCGCGCGCTCCTGCCGGGATCGCATATCGGCGCGGGCGGCGCGCTTGGCCTCCTTCGTGTTCGGCACGAGCGGGCGCAGGCGCTTTGCCTCCTGCTCGGCGCGCGACGGCGTGGGCCGCCCCTTACCGGTCGGGGCCTCGACGGGCGCGTCGTCGGCGGATGCAGCGTTCTTGGCCATGAGGGAACCTCGGGAGTGGGGACACGGGTATCCACCTAAGATTACCCGCATGACTTCCGAGCCCGCTTCTCGTGACCTGTCCGATACCGACGAGGCGATCGTCCGGTCCGTCGACGGGGGATTCCCGGCGGCCGTCGCCTCGCTCGGCGAGCTCGTGCGGATCCCCGGCATCGCCTGGCCCGCATTCGACGCTTCGCAGCTGGAGAAGAGCGCGGAGCGGATCGCCGAGCTGGCCGAGGACACGGGCCTGTTCTCCCGCGTGGAGGTCGCCCGCGCGCCGGTCGCGGACGGCGATGGCGAGCTCGGGCAGCCCGCGGTCCTCGCCGTGCGCCCGGCGCGCGCCGGGCGCCCCACGGTGATGCTCTACGCCCACCACGACGTGCAGCCCCCGGGGGACGAGGCCTTGTGGGAGACGCCGCCGTTCGAGCCGACCGTGCGCGACGGCCGGATCTACGCCCGCGGCGCCGCCGATGATAAGGCGGGCGTCATGACCCACATCGCCTCCCTCCGCGCGCTGGCGGAGACGGTGGGCGACGACCTCGACCTCGGCATCGTGCTGTTCGTCGAGGGAGAGGAAGAGTACGGATCGCGCTCCTTCGTGCCCTTCCTCGAGGCCCATGCGGACGAGATGCGCTCCGACGTCATCGTCGTGGCCGATTCCGGAAACTGGGACGCGAACACCCCGGCCGTCACGGTGTCGCTGCGCGGCAACGCCCACTTCCATCTCACCGTCCGCACCCTCGAGCACGCGTCGCACTCCGGGATGTTCGGCGGGGCCGTTCCCGACGCCATGATGGCGACGATCCGACTGCTCGGCACGATGTGGGACGAGAACGGATCCGTCGCGGTCGAGGGGCTGGCCGTGCGCGACGCGCCCACGCCCGCCTACGACGAGGCGCAGCTGCGCTCCGAGACCGGCCTCCTCGATGGCGTGTCTCCGGTGGGCGACGGCACGATCCTCAGCCGCATCTGGAACAAGCCGACCGTCACCGTGACGGGCATCGACTTCACCCCCGTCGCGTCCGCGAGCAACACCCTGTCGCCCGAGGTGACGGTGGTCCTGAGCTGCCGCGTCGCACCGGGACAGAGCTCGGCCGAGGCGTACGCCGCGATCGAGCGGCACCTGCTCGCGCACGCGCCGTTCGGCGCGCAGCTCGAGTTCAGCGAGATCGACCTCGGCGATAGCGTCCTCGTCGACACCGACGGGTGGGCGATCGGCGAGGCCCGGCGTGCGCTCGCCGACGGCTACGGCGTGCCGTCCGTTGACTACGGGGTGGGCGGATCCATTCCCTTCATCTCCGATCTCGTCGAGCGGTTCGCGGGCGCGCAGGTGCTCGTGACGGGCGTCGAGGACCCGCACTCGCGCGCCCACAGCCCGAACGAGTCTCTGCGCATCGACACCTTCCGGCACGCGATCCGCTCCGAGGCGCTGCTGCTCGCGCGCCTGAACGAGCGATCCGCGCCGTAGCGGAGCCCGCGCGCCCGGCGCGCCGATACAATCGAAGGCAGACGCCGCGAGCGCGGTGAGAACAACGGAGAGGAGTTCTGCGATGACGGACACCACCATGACCGCCGAGGCGACCGCCAACGCCCACGGCGTGAGCCTCACCGACGCCGCCGCGGCAAAGGTGAAGAGCCTGCTGGAGCAGGAGGGTCGCGATGACCTGCGCCTGCGCGTCGCCGTGCAGCCCGGGGGTTGCTCGGGCCTGATCTACCAGCTCTACTTCGACGAGCGCTACCTGGAGGGCGACGAGACCGTCGACTTCGAGGGCGTCGAGGTCATCGTCGACAACATGTCCGTGCCGTATCTCGACGGCGCGTCGATCGACTTCAAGGACACGATCTCGGAGCAGGGCTTCACGATCGACAATCCGAACGCGTCCGGTAGCTGCGCCTGCGGCGACAGCTTCCACTGATCAGCGCGACAAAAGCGCCCCGTGCCCGCCCGGCACGGGGCGCTTTTGCGTGCGCGGGCGCGCCGCGGCTCGCTGGGAGGGTGGCATGAACGCGGTGTGCGCTTGCCATAGGATGGAGGAAGCCACATCCATGTTCGAAAGGTGAATTCGTGCCGTCGAAACGCCGAATCCGCTGGGCCGCGGTCCCCGTGATCGCCGCGGCTGCCGCCGCCCTTTCCGGGTGCACTCCCACAGAGCTTCACGGATACCTCCCGGGCTTCGACAGCTCGGGCACTCCGACGACGAACCAGACCGAGGGCATCGCGTCCCTCTGGGTCGGGTCGTGGATCGTGGCGCTCGTCGTCGGTCTCATCACGTGGGGCCTAATGCTCTGGGCGATGATCGTCTACCGTCGCCGCAAGGGGCAGACGGGCCTGCCGGTGCAGATGCGCTACAACATGCCGATCGAGATTTTCTTCACCTCGGTGCCGATGATCCTCGTGATCGGCCTGTTTGCCTTCACCGCTCGCGAGCAGACCGCGATCGAGAAGCCCTGGGCCGACGACGAGGTCGAGGTGTCCATCACCGCGATCGCGAAGCAGTGGTCCTGGGACTTCCAGTACAACGAGGCCGCTCCCGGCGACGAGACGGTCTACACGATGGGCGTCCAGGCCCAGCCCGCGGCCGACGGCTCGATCAACCAGGAGGAGCTGCCGACGCTCGTCCTCCCGGTCGACAAGAAGGTCACGATCGACCTGCAGTCGCGCGACGTGATCCACTCGTTCTGGATCATCG
The DNA here is from genome assembly GCF_011326725.1 of Microbacterium excoecariae. Classification (GTDB taxonomy): domain Bacteria; phylum Actinomycetota; class Actinomycetes; order Actinomycetales; family Microbacteriaceae; genus Microbacterium; species Microbacterium excoecariae. The sequence goes on from NZ_JAANCO010000001.1 coordinate 1,257,209, forward strand.
ACTTCCTGTACAAGAAGGACATGTACATCGGCCACGACAACTCGTGGTCGTTCATCCCGACGCGCGAGGGCACGTACGCCGGCAAGTGTGCCGAGCTGTGCGGCGAGTACCACTCGATGATGCTCTTCAACGTCGAGGTCGTCAGCGAGGCCGAGTACGAGCAGTACGTCGCCGACCTCGAGGCCGCGGGCAGCACGGGAGACGTGAACGACGCGTACGACCGCCTGCAGAACAGCCCGGGCACGGATGGGTCGCAGGACGCGGCCGAGGAAGGACACTGAGCATGACCGCCACGGCAACGCTCCCTCCGCGCCAGGCCGCTCTCCTGAGCGGGTCGCGCACGGCGGAGAAGGGCAACATCATCGTGCGGTGGATCACGTCCACCGACCACAAGACGATCGGGTACATGTACCTCATCGCCTCGCTGATCTTCTTCCTCCTCGGCGGCGTGATGGCCCTCATCATCCGCGCCGAGCTGTTCGCTCCCGGCATGCAGATCGTGCCGACCAAGGAGCAGTACAACCAGCTGTTCACGATGCACGGCACGATCATGCTGCTGATGTTCGCGACGCCGCTCTTCGCGGGCTTCGCGAACGCGCTGCTGCCGCTGCAGATCGGCGCGCCGGACGTCGCGTTCCCGCGCCTGAACGCGTTCGCGCTGTGGCTGTTTATCTTCGGTTCGCTGATCGCCGTCGCCGGCTTCCTCACCCCGCAGGGAGCGGCCTCCTTCGGGTGGTTCGCGTACCAGCCGCTCGCGAACGCGTCGTTCTCGCCCGGCGTTGGCGGCCACCTCTGGATGGTCGGCCTCGGCCTGTCGGGCTTCGGCACGATCTTCGGCGCCGTGAACTTCATCACGACGATCATCACGATGCGCGCCCCAGGCATGACGATGTGGCGCATGCCGATCTTCACCTGGAACACGCTCATCACGAGCCTGCTCATCCTCATCGCCTTCCCCGTGCTCGCCGCGGCGATGCTGGCGGCCGCGAGCGACCGCATCTTCGGATCCCACGTGTACGACCCGGCCAACGGTGGCGTGCTCCTGTGGCAGCACCTGTTCTGGTTCTTCGGCCACCCCGAGGTGTACATCATCGCGCTGCCGTTCTTCGGCATCGTCTCGGAGATCTTCCCGGCCTTCAGTCGCAAGCCGATCTTCGGATACAAGACCCTCGTCTACGCGACGATCGCGATCGCCGCGCTGTCGGTGTCGGTCTGGGCGCACCACATGTACGTCACGGGCGGCGTCCTGCTGCCGTTCTTCGCGCTCATGACGATGCTGATCGCGGTGCCCACGGGCGTGAAGATCTTCAACTGGATCGGAACGCTCTGGCGCGGATCCATCACGTTCGAGACGCCGATGCTGTTCTCGCTCGGCTTCCTCGTGTCCTTCGTGTTCGGCGGCCTCACGGGCGTCATCCTCTCCGCGCCGCCGCTCGACTTCCACCTGAGCGACTCGTACTTCGTCGTCGCGCACTTCCACTACGTCGTCTTCGGCACGGTCGTCTTCGCGATGTTCGCGGGCTTCTACTTCTGGTGGCCGAAGTGGACGGGGAAGATGCTCAACGAGCGCCTCGGCTACGTGCACTTCTGGCTCCTCTTCGTCGGTTTCCACATGACGTTCCTCATCCAGCACTGGCTGGGCGTCGACGGCATGGTGCGCCGCTATGCGGACTACTCGCCGGCGGATAACTGGCAGTGGGAGAACCAGCTCTCGACGATCGGATCCATCGTCCTCGCGTCGTCGATGATCCCGTTCTTCCTGAACGTGTGGATCACGGCCCGCAAGGCGCCCAAGGTCACGGTCAACGACCCCTGGGGTTACGGCGGATCGCTCGAGTGGGCGACGAGCTGCCCGCCGCCGCGTCACAACTTCTCGTCGATCCCGCGGATCCGCTCGGAGCGCCCCGCTTTCGACCTGAACCACCCGGAGTCGCTCGACGACTACGACCCGACGAAGGCCCCCGTGCCCGCGTCGCAGGGAGGCACGAAGTAAATGAAGTCTCAGATCGGTATCTGGTGGCTCCTCACCGGATTCTTCTTCCTCTGCTTCGCGGTCTACACGGTGTGGAACATCATCGCGCACGCGGAGACCGGCGCCTGGTATGACGGGATCGAGTGGGTGGGCTCCGCCGCCCTCCTCTTCCTCGTGTTCATGTCCGGCATGATCTCCTTCTTCATCCACCGGCTCTACAAGGCGCAGCACGGCGTCGAGCTCCCGGAGGACCGGCTGGACGCCGACATCGACGACGGCGAGATGGAGCAGGGCGAGTTCAGCCCCTGGTCCTGGTGGCCGCTCGTGCTGGCCGCGGCGCCCGCAGTCGGCATGATCTCGCTTGCGACGGCGCACTTCCTCATTCCCGTGGCGGCAGGCCTTCTGATCGTCGGCCTCGTGGGCTGGGTGTACGAGTACTACCGCGGGAACTTCGCCCGCTGACCCGCACCGCGCGAGAAAGGGGCCAGGCACACATTTGTGCCTGGCCCCTTTTTCGTGCGCCCAGCGCGCCTGCAGGCGCCGCGCGAGCGGGGCGACGTCAGGATCCAGGGATCCGCATGCTGTCGGGGACGTCGAGGACGTCGGGGACGTCGAGGACATCGAGGACGTCGGGGAGCGCGCCGGCGGGCCGCGTGCGGGCGATCGGGGGAGGGCTGCAGAAGGGGCGAGGACGCGTCGGGCTGCGGCTGGGCGCCCGCTGGCGCTCGTGAGGGGCCCGCATACGCTCTGGCAGGCCCGCTCGCGCTCGGACAGCGCCCCAGACGACGCGAGGACGGGCAGGCCAGCGCACATGTGGGCGCGCGTTCGTCGGACGAGGGAGGCGCGCGCGGGAGGCGCGCGGCGTTCTCGTTGCTCAGACGTGCGGCGGGAACGCGGATCCGGGCGCGCGTGAGCGACGTGGAGCGGGTGATTCTCGTTCGGGTCGCTCATGTGCACGCTCGGAGAGCCAAACCGGGTGCTTGTGCGCGACGGGAGCCCGGCACGTGCCGTCCGAGTCGCCCATATGGTCGTCCAGAACGCCGACGCCGGTGCATATGAGCGACTCGAGGGGGCAGAGGGAGCTCCGCGTCGCACATGCTCAGCCCCGTTGGGCGCGGGCGTAAGTGCGCCGTGCACGTCGCCCGTCCGCGCCTGGCTTGCCGCCGCCGCGGTCGCTCGACGGCCGCCGGCGCGCCCGGGGCGGGGGAGGGGCGCCCTCCGCGTCCGCGCGGGCGGCGGCGCCGGCACACGAAAATGCCCCCGGACGCGTCGTCCGGGGGCATTTTCGTGACCGAGGTTAGTGCGACTTGTCGCCGTCCTCGTCGATCACGTGACCGTGGCCGTCGAGCGCCGGCGGCTGGCCGTGGTCGGCGAGCGTGTGCTGCTGGTGGTGCAGCGCCGCCTCGTACTCGGCGTTGGTGAGCGGCTGCAGGCGGTCCTCGAAGAACCAGCGCGACAGCGCCGCGCGGAACTTCTGACCCCCGGTGATCCGACCGTTCGCGTTCGGGCGCGCGATCAGCGGCTCGTACGTCTCGTCGGCGACGAGCTTCCAGCGCTCGTACGCGTCGACCGGCTTGTGGACCTCCTGGTACTCGCCGCCCGGGAGGCGCACGATGCGGCCCGACTCGTAGCCGTGCAGCGCGATCTCGCGATCCTTCTTCTGCAGGGCGATGCAGATGCGCTTCGTGATGAAGTACACCACCACCGTGCCGAGGATGAGCCCGGCCTGCAGCATGTGGATGACGCCCTCCATCGTGAGGCGGAAGTGCGTCGCGATGAGGTCCGAGGAAGCGGCGGCCCACAGCATGGCGTAGAACCACACGCCCGCCGCACCGATCGCGGTGCGCGTCGCGGCGTTGCGCGGACGCTGCGCGATGTGGTGCTCGCGCTTGTCGCCCGTGACCCACGCCTCGATGAACGGGTAGATCGCCACGATGACGATGAACACCACGAGGACCAGGAGCGGCACGAGCACGCCCATGGGAGCCACGTACGGGCCGATGTTGACGTCCCAGTGCGACGGGGCGAGGCGCAGGGCGCCGTCGGCGAAGCCGATGTACCAGTCGGGCTGGGTTCCCGCCGAGACGGGGGAGGGGTCGTACGGGCCGTAGCCCCAGATCGGGTTGATCTGCACCGTCGCGGCGATCAGGACGAGCGCGCCGAAGACGATGAAGAAGAACCCGCCCATCTTGGACATGTACACGGGCATCATCGGGTAGCCCACGACGTTGTTGTTCGTGCGGCCGGGGCCCGCGAACTGCGTGTGCTTGTTGACGATCATCAGCACGAGGTGCACGGCGATCAGCGCGATGACGAGCAGCGGCAGGATCAGGATGTGCAGCGTGTACAGGCGGCCCACGATCGCGTCGCCCGGGAACTCGCCGCCGAAGAGCAGGTACGAGGTCCACGGCCCGATCACCGGGATGCCCTTGATCATGCCGTCGATGATGCGCAGGCCGTTGCCCGAGAGCACGTCGTCCGGGAGCGAGTAGCCCGTGAAGCCCTCGGCCATGGCCAGGACGAACAGCACGAAGCCGACGACCCAGTTGAGCTCGCGGGGCTTACGGAACGCGCCCGTGAAGAACACGCGCAGCATGTGCACGCCGATGCCGGCGACGAAGGTCAGCGCGGCCCAGTGGTGCAGCTGCCGCACGAGGAGGCCGCCGCGCAGGTCGAAGCTGATGTGCAGCGTCGACTCCATGGCGGCCGACATCGCGATGCCGCGCATGGGCTCGTACGCGCCGTAGTAGTAGGTCTCGACCATCGAGGCCTGGAAGAAGAACGTCAGGAACGTTCCCGAAATCAGGACGACGACGAACGACCACAGGGCGATCTCGCCGAGCATGAACGACCAGTGGTCGGGGAAGACCTTGCGGCCGAGTGCCTTGACGAGGCCCGAGAGGCTCGTGCGCTCGTCAAGATAGTTCGCGGTCGCGCCGACGAACCGCCCGCCCAGCGGCGCCTTCTTCTCTTCTGTAGCGGTCGCGGTGCTCAATGGATCTCCCAGAAGGTCGGGCCGACGGGCTCGGTGAAGTCGCTCTGCGCGACGAGGTAACCCTCGTCGTCCACCGTGATCGGCAGCTGCGGCAGCGGGCGCGACGCCGGCCCGAACACGACCTTGGCCTCGTCCGACACGTCGAACTGCGACTGGTGACACGGGCACAGCAGGTGGTGCGTGTGCTGCTCGTACAGCGCGACGGGGCAGCCGACGTGCGTGCAGACCTTCGAGTAGGCCACGATGCCGTCGTACGACCAGTCCTTGCGCTCTTCGCTCTCGGTGAGCTGCTCGGGGCGCATGCGCACCATGAGTACCATCGCCTTGGCCTTCTCGTTGAGATAGCCGTCGTGGTGGCTGAGGCCAGCAAGCGACTCGGGGATCACGTGGAACGCGGATCCGAGCGTCACGTCGGAGGCCTTGATACGCGTGCCGTCGGGGTCGCGCGTGAGGTGCTCGCCCTCGGCCCACATCGTCTGCTTGAGAAGCGCGACCGGGTCCTTGCCGTCGTTTGGCGCCAGGCCGCGGAAAAGCGTGATCCCGGGGAGGATCGAGGCGGCCAGCGCCGCGAACAGCGAGTTACGGATCATCTTGCGACGCCCGAAGCCCGACTCCTCGTTGGCCTGCCGGAACACATCCGTCGCGCCCTCGCGCGTCTCGACGGTCCCGCGCGTGGCGTGACGCTCCTCGACGTGCTCCTTGTCGCTCATGATCGATTTCGACCAGTGAATCGCGCCGACGCCGATGGCGAGGAGCGCGAACGCGATGCCGAGCCCGATGTAGAGGTTGTTGTTCCGGATCGAGGTGAACTCCATGTCCTCGATCGGGAAGAGCATGTACGCCGCGACGGCCCAGATGCTGGCGGCCACCGAGATGTAAAAGAGGGTGTAAATGGTCCGCTCGGCGCGCTGCGCGGCCTTCGGATCCTTGTCGGTGATGCGCTCCCGGTGCGGCGGGAGGCCCGGGTTCTTCACCGGGTCGTCGATCGCGACGGCCAGGCCGGAAGAGGGCTGCTGCGCCTTCTCCACACCCGTCGAATCGTCGTGTGCCATCGTGCTCCTTGTCACGTCCTCGTCGTTCGCCATGCTCAGTTCGACTTCGCCGTAATCCAGACGGCGACGGCGATGAGCCCGCCGATACCGAAGATCCAGATGAACAGACCCTCGGACACGGGGCCGAGCGATCCGAGCGTGAATCCGCCGGGTGCCTGGGCCTCCTGCTGGTAGAGGAGCGCCGAGATGATGTCGCGCTTGTCCTCTTCCGTGAGGTTCATGTTGTTGAACACGGGCATGTTCTGGGGGCCGGTCACCATCGCCGCGTAGATGTGCAGCGCGGAGGTGTCCTGGATGTCCGGGGCGAACTTGCCCTCGGTGAGCGCACCGCCCGCGGCGGCGACGTTGTGGCACATGGCGCAGTTGATGCGGAATAACTCCGCGCCGCGCGACACGTCGCCCTCGCCGTCGAGGATCTCCTCGCTCGGGAAGCCCGGGCCTGGGGCGACGGACTGCACGTACTCGGCCATCGAGAGGATCTGGTCCTCCGTGAACTGCACGGGCTTCTGATCGGCCTGTGGGCCCTGCATCTGCATGGGCATGCGGCCCGTGGAGACCTGGAACTCGACGGCGAGCGCGCCGACGCCCGTGAGGGCGGGGCCGTTGTCGGTGCCCTCGAGGTTGAGGCCGTGGCACGTGGCGCAGTTCGCCTGGAACAGCTTCTCGCCGTCCTCGACGTCGACGCTTGCGCTCGTCGTCTGGGCCGACTCACCGGTCGACGCGACGGCGGCGGTGGCGCCCGCGTAGAGGCCGCCGGTCATCAGGAGACCGACGGCGATCAGCGCGGCTGCGGCGAACGGGCTGCGACGGCCCTGGGAGCGGCGCGTTTTCTTCACTCGAGACATGTTGCGTAGTGCTCCGCTCTTACTGCAGGAAGTAGATGACGGCGAACAGGGCGATCCAGACGACGTCGACGAAGTGCCAGTAGTAGGACACGACGATCGCCGTCCGGGCCTCCTTGAAGGTGAACTTCCTCACGGCGAACGCGCGTCCGATCGTGAGCAGGAAGGCCACGAGGCCGCCGGTCACGTGGAGGGCGTGGAAGCCCGTGGTGAGGTAGAACGCCGAGCCATAGGAATCGCCGGAGAGCGTGACGCCGTGGTGAACCAGCTGGGCGTACTCCCACACCTGCCCGGACACGAAGATCGCGCCGAGCGCGAACGTGATCCAGAACCACGGGACCATCCCGATGCTGCGCCAGCCGCGCCCCTTGACGTTGTAGGGCTGGAGGCGCTCAGCCGCCCACACGCCGAACTGGCACGTCACGGAGGACAGCACCAGGATCACGGTGTTGATGAAGGCGAACGGGATGTTGAGCGCGGACGTCTGCTCTTCCCACAGCCCGGGGGAGGTGCTGCGGAGCGTGAAGTAGATCGCGAAGAGGCCCGCGAAGAACATCACCTCGGAGCCGAGCCACACGATCGTGCCGACGCTGACAGGATCGGGGCGCTTCACCGTTCTGGGCGCGGGGGCATACGTAGCTGGGGTCGTCACCCAACCATTATTGCCGATACCGAGCGGGGATTTTTGCATCTTCGCGTGTGAGGCGGCCCTTACCTCGCATATGCGCTCGCCGTGAATCGCCCAGGGCGCGGGTGAGAAAGTGCAGGTCGTAGCGCGAGAAGCGGATCCGGCGGCGGGGAGGCGCGGGCCGCGGTCGAATTTCTACGCCGTGTCGACATCCCGGTCAATCCCCTACGATCGGCACCATGACGCAGTTCCGCTGGCCCGACATCCTCACCACCGTCGTCGCCGGAGACGACCTCACCGTCTCCCAGGCGGAGTGGGCCATGCGACAGGTCATGGATGGTGACGCCTCGCCTGCGCAGCTTGGCGGCCTCCTGACGGCCCTCCGCGCCAAGGGCGAATCGGTGGAGGAGGTGATCGGCTTTCGCGACGCGATCCTGGATGCCGCGGTGCCGCTCCCGGTGGATCCGCACGTGCTCGACATTGTGGGAACCGGCGGCGACCGCTACGGGACGGTCAACATCTCGTCGACCGCGTCGATCATTGTCGCGGCCACCGGCATCCCCGTGGTCAAGCACGGCAACCGCGCGGTCAGTTCGCGCGCCGGGTCCTCGGACGTGCTGAGCGAGCTCGGGATCGACCTGCGGCTCTCCCCGGATCGCGTCGCGGGGGTCCTCGACGAGGCGGGCATCACGTTCGCCTGGGCCGCGGCCTTCCACCCGGGGTTCAAGCACGCGGCGCCCGTGCGCGCGGAGCTCGGCGTGCCCACCGTCTTCAACTTCCTCGGCCCGCTCGTGAACCCCGCCCGCGCGGAGGCGAACGCGGTCGGCGTGGCCTCGGCCGCGACCGTGCCGATCATCACGGGCGTGTTCCGGACCCGCGGGGCGACGGCTCTCGTCTTCCGCGGAGAGGACGGCCTCGACGAGCTGACGACGACCGGATACAGCCGTATCTGGCAGATCTCGAACGGCGACATGCACGAGTTCGACGTCCACCCGCGCGACGTCGGCCTCCCCACCGCGACGATCGAGGATCTCCTGGGGGGAACCCCCGCAGACAACGCGGCGACCCTGCGTCGCACGCTGGGGGGCGAGAGCGGTCCCGTCCGAGACGTCGTGCTCCTGAACGCGGCGGCCGGAATCGTCGCGTACCGGCTGTCGCAGGACCCGACGCAGGCCGATCGCAATCTCATCGCCCGCCTGCGCGAGGCGCTCGAGGAGGCCGCGGCGGCCGTGGATGACGGTCGCGCCACGGCGAAGCTCGCAGCGTGGGTGTCGGCGAGCACGCGCGCCGTCGCCGGCTGATCGCTCCGTCCTCAGGCCGCGCGGTCCGCCGCGCACGTACGATGGGTGCGGTCAAACACGGGAGTTCTCACACATGGAATGGTTCGTTCCTGTCCTGATCGCGGTCGCGGTCGTTGTCGTCGCCGGCGTGTACCTCTGGGCGTCCTATCGCTCGCTCGCGGCTCTCGAGGCCCGCGTCCAGGAGCAGTGGGAGGTCGTCGAGGCCGCCCTCGCGCGCCGCGCGGAGCTCGTGCCGCAGGCCATCGACGCCGTGCGCGCGCACGCGGATCACGAGAAGGCCGTCTTCGAGAACGCGTCGCGCGCCCGCGGCGAGGTGCTCGCGGCGAGCGGGCCGACCGCGGCCGGCGCCGCGGACCAGCACCTGCAGGCGTCCGTCGCGAGCCTCATGGCGGTGGCGGAGGGGTACCCGGCGCTCCAGTCCGACACGGGATTCCTCGCGCTCTCGCGGGAACTCGTGGACGCGGAGAACGACGTGCAGTCCGCCCGCCGCTCCTACAACGGCGGTGCGCGCGAGGTGAACGTCAAGATCCGCCATTTCCCCGCGCGCATGTTCGCAGGAGGAGTCGGCGCGTCCGAGCGCGAGTTCTTCGAGGCGCCCCACGCGTCGGCCGTGCGACAGCCCCCGCGCGTCCAGTTCTGACACCCACGCGGGCGCGCGGGGAATAGACTCCCAGGAATGAGCGTCAACGCCCGCCGGCGCGGCCCGTTCGGCCGCCGCACCGCACCGCAGCGGGACCCGGCGCGCATCGAGGAGACCGTGACGGACACCGTCCCACGCGGCCTGCAGATTGCCGCGGCCTACGGGTGGCGACTGCTCGTGCTGGCGGGCGTCGTCGCGCTCATCGTGTGGCTCGTGATCGAGTTCACCCTCATCGTCGTACCCGTCCTGATCGCGGTGCTCCTCGCGGCGCTGCTGTGGCCCGGATTCTCGTGGATGCTCCGTCGGCGCGTGCCGCGAGCCGTGGCGATCGTTGTCTCGCTCGTGACGACCCTCGGCCTCATCACGGGATTGGTCTGGCTGGTCGTGTGGCAGGTACGGGAACAGGCGGAGGAGGTCCAGGCGCGGGGCGCCGAGCGCTGGGCACAGTTCCAGGACTGGGTGCTGCAGACGGGGATCCTCCCGGCGGATCAGGTGGAAGAGATCCTGGGGTTCGCGGCGGACTTCCTGCGCGAGCAGAGCCACGTGCTGCTGACCGGGGCGTGGTCGGTCGGAACTACCGTCGGTCATGTCGCCGCGGGGGCCCTCCTCGCGGCCTTCACGCTGGTCTGCCTCCTCACGGACGGGGAGGGCATCTGGCGATGGACGGTCCGGCTCTTCCCGTCGCGCGCCCGCGACGCGGTGGACGCGGCGGCGCGCAACGGGTGGGCGACGCTGATGAACTACGCCCGCACGCAGATCTTCGTCGCGTCGATCGACGGCCTCGGGATCGGCCTCGGCGCCGCCCTCCTCGGCGTCCCGCTCGCCATCCCCATCGGCGTCGTGGTCTTCCTGGCGTCGTTCGTGCCCTTCGTCGGCGCGATCGTGTCGGGCGCGCTCGCCGTGGTCATCGCCCTGGTGTACAACGGCCCCATCATCGCGATCGCGATGCTCGCCGTCGTGCTCGCGGTCCAGCAGCTCGAGAGCCACGTGCTGCAGCCGCTCATCATGGGCGCGGCGGTGCGCGTGCACCCGCTCGCGGTCGTCCTCGTCGTGATGGCCGGATCCATGGCGGGTGGGATCGCGGGCGCGCTGTTCGCCGTCCCGCTGGCGGCGTTCGTCAACGTCGTCGCCGTGACGCTGTCGTCGCGGTCGTGGCACACGGGCGACCTGCCCGAGCAGGATTTGATCTGGAGAACCGAGCCCAAGAAGATCGGGCGAGGCGAGGAGGAGAACGCATGACCGATGTCGAGATGCCGTCGCTCGAGGAGTTCGCGGAGGCCGCGCGCGGCCTCCAGCCCGTGATCGAACGGACGCCCATTCAGGCGTCGCAGCACCTGAGCGAGGTGCTCGGAGAGGAGGTCATCCTCAAGCTGGAGAACCTCCAGCGCACCGGGTCCTTCAAGGTGCGCGGGGCCACGCACCGCCTCTCGCGCCTGACGGCCGAGGAGCGTTCGCGCGGCGTCGTCGCGGCATCGGCGGGCAACCACGCGCAGGGCGTGGCGCTGGCCGCGCAGCAGCTCGGGATCCCCGCCACGATCTACATGCCGCTCGGCGTGCCGGTGCCGAAGCTGCTCGCGACGCGCGGGTACGGCGCCGAGGTGGTGCTCGAGGGTGCGACGGTCGAGGTCGGTCTGCGGCTCGCGGCCGAGCACGCCGAGCGCGAGGGAGCGGTGCTCATTCACCCCTTCGACCACCGCGACATCATCGTCGGCCAGGGAACGCTCGGGCTGGAGCTGCTCGAGCAGGCGCCCGACGTCGAGACGATCATCACGGGGATCGGCGGGGGAGGCCTCATCTCGGGCGTGGCCGCGGCGGCCAAGGCGAAGGCGCGCGCGGAGGGCCGGGACATTCGGATCATCGGTGTCCAGGCGGAGAACGCCGCCGCCTACCCGCCCTCCCTGGAGGCCGGGGCGCCCGTGTCCGTCACGACCCAGCCGACGATCGCGGACGGGATCCTCGTCGCGCGCCCCGGGGACCTGCCGTTCCGGCTGATCCACGAGCTCGTCGACGAGGTCGTCACGGTCAGCGACGACGACATCGCCCGCGCCCTGCTCGCCCTCCTCGAGCGGGCGAAGCAGGTCGTGGAGCCGGCTGGCGCGGTCGGCGTCGCGGCGATCCTCGCGGGCAAGGTCCGCGCGCAGGGCAAGACCGCCGTCATCCTCTCCGGCGGAAACATCGACCCGCTGCTCCTGCAGCGCGTGGTGTCGCACGGCCTGGCCGCGGCGGGTCGCTACATGACCATCCGGATCCCGTTGCCCGACCGCCCGGGGCAGCTCGTCCAGGTCTCCGAGCTGCTCGCCCAGACGGGCGCCAACGTGATCGAGGTCTTGCACACCCGGCACGGGCAGGGCATGCAGATCAGCGAGGTGGTGCTGCAGATTTCGGTCGAGACGCGGGGCGAAGAACACCGGACGCTCGTGCTCGAGGCGCTCCGCGGAGGCGGGTTTCGGCCCGAGATCGTCCCCGACTGATCGGACAACGAGAAACGGCCCCGCCGAGGCGGGGCCGTTTCTCGTGTGCGGGCCTCAGCCCGTGAAGGTCTCGACCTTGACGATCTCGACCGGGATCTCCTTGCCGTTCGGCGCGGTGTAGGAGCCCGTGTCGCCCTCCTTCATGCCGATGATGGCGGATCCGAGGGGGCTCTGCTCGCTGTAGACGTCGAGCTCGGTGCCGCCCGCGATCTCCCGGCTCCCCAGGAGGAACTTCTCCTCGTCGCCGAGGATGCGCGCCGTGATCACGGTGCCCGGGGCGACGGTGCCGTCGGCCTCGGGGGCCTCGCTGATCTGCGCGTCCTTGAGGATCGCGGCGAGCTGGCGGATCCGCGCCTCCTGCTTGCCCTGCTCGTCCTTTGCGGCGTGGTAGCCGCCGTTTTCGCGCAGGTCGCCCTCTTCGCGCGCCGCCTCGATGCGCTTGGCGATCTCCTCGCGGCCGACGGTCGAGAGGCGCTCGTGCTCGGCGGCGAGCCGGTCGTAGGCCTCCTGGGTGAGGAAGGGCGAGGTCTCGTTCGACACGGTGATCTCCTTTTGCAGATCGAGGGATCCGAGAATCGGTATCCGACAGAATCTACCGGAGCGTGCAGGAGTTGACGAATCCCGTCGTCGCCTCCGCGACGGTGCGCACGGTCTCGGTGTGGTCCCCCGAGATGGCGCCCGTGGCGGGGAGCTCGACGACGCGCCACCCGACCGTGCCGAAACTCTCGTCGAGGGCCTCGAGGACGCACACGACTGGCTCGTCGCCCGCCGAGGTGACGCGGAAGGACACGGCGACCTCGCCGGATCCCGCGACCTCGAAACCGAGGTCGTCCACGTCGACAGCGCGGGCGTTCGCGGCGTATGCGGTCCACCCGAGATACGCCACCGCCAGGACGATCGCGGCGATGCCCCCCACCCACCACGCGCGCCGACGGGATCCGCTCGCGGTCCGGCCGTATCGGTCGTCGAGCTCCGCGGTGGTCGTCACGTGCGCCTCTCAGGTGTCGGAGGAATAGGCTGGGGAGGTTCCAGATTACCCGTCGTGACCCCAGGAGCCGTCGATGCGCGCCCTCACCACCCTCGTTCTCACGGGACTCGAGGAGACGCCCGTTCCGACGCAGACCGTCGATCCCGACCTCGTCACGCCGGGACCGCTGGGCTTCCTCATCGTCGCGCTCGTCGTCGTCGCCGTGGTGCTGCTCGTGATCGACATGCTGCGCCGCGTGCGCCGCGTGCGGTACCGCGAGGAGGTCACGCAGATGCTGGACGCGGAGGAGGCGGCCGCGCGGGCGGAGCGGCCCGAGGGATCCGCGCCCGACGAGGAGCGTCCGAGCGGCGACGCGGGCCCTACCCCGCGTTAAACGCCGGCTCAAGCGCGATCAGGAGCGCCGCCGTCCAGTGGCAGAGGAAGGCCAGGACGGTGCAGACGTGGAAGATCTCGTGGAAGCCGAAATGGTTCGGCCAGGGGTTCGGGCGCTTCAGCGCGTACACCACGGCGCCCGCGGAGTAGAGCAGCCCGCCGACCACCACGAGGATCATCATCGGGACGCTGGCGCGGAAGAGATCCGGCATGTACATGACCGCCGCCCACCCGAGCGCGAGGTAGAGGGCGACGTAGAGCCATCGCGGCGCCCCGATCCAGAGCACGCGGAAGAGGATCCCCAGCACGGCCCCGCCCCAGACCGCCACCAGGAGGATCACGCCCTTCTCGGGCGGGAGCGCCAGCACGCCGATCGGCGTGTACGTCCCGGCGATCAGGAGCAGGATGTTGGCGTGGTCGATCCGCTTGAGCACGGCCTTCGTCGTCGGGCCCCAGTTGAACCGGTGGTAGACGGCGGAGTTTCCGAAGAGCATCAGGGACGACACCATGAACACGGCCGACGCCCACTTTGCGGGCGCGCCGTCCGCCAGCGCGATGAGCACGATGCCGGCGGCCAGCGCGACGGGGGCGGTTCCCGCGTGGATCCAGCCGCGCCACGAGGGCTTGATCTCGGGGGCAAGGGGCGCATCCGCTTCGATCAGCGGGAGGTGCGGCATGTGCGCGCCGTCGTCGGTCGTGGGCTCTGGCGTCTCGCGCGGGCTCATCCGCTGAGCGTACGCCGCCGCGTATGCCCGGAGCGACACATGCGGCGTGCGGGAGCGACCGCGGTATCGTCGTGGTGTGGTGACGAGCTCGCGGTCGAATGAGGGGAGGGGTCCCCTCTACCGCCTCTATGCGTCGCGCCTGCGCCGACAGATCGACGCGGATCGGGTTCCTCACCACGTGGCGATGATGATCGACGGGAATCGCCGGTGGGCGCGCCAGCTGGGATTCGAGACCCCCGCGCACGGGCACCGCGCGGGCGCGGCCAAGATGGTCGACTTCCTCGGCTGGTGCGATGATCTCGGGGTCGAGGTCGTGACGCTGTACCTCCTGTCGGGCGACAACGTCGTCAAGCGCGATTCGGCCGAGCTCGCCGACCTGATCGAGATCATCGCGGGCCTCGCGGGCCGGCTGTCCCGGCGCGGCGACTGGCGCGTGCAGCACGTCGGCCGCGACGACCTGCTGCCCGATTTCCTTCTCGCCGCGCTCCGCGACGCCGAGTCGCGCACCGAGGAGAACACCGGCCTGCACGTGAACCTCGCGGTGGGGTACGGCGGCCGCAACGAGATCGTCGACGCGGTCCGTCAGATCATCGCGAAGCACGACGCGCGGGGCGGATCCCTCGAGGAGCTGGCCGCGAGCCTCACGCCGGACGTCATCGGAGAACACCTGTACACGCGAGGGCAGAAGGATCCGGACCTCGTGATCCGCACCTCGGGGGAGCAACGCCTCAGCGACTTCCTCCTGTGGCAGAGCGCTCACAGCGAGTTCTATTTCGTCGAGGCGCTCGGCCCCGACCTGCGCGAGGTCGATTTCCTCCGCGCCATCCGCGACTACGGTTCCCGCGACCGCCGCTTCGGCAAGTAACGCCTCGGTTCGTGAACGCCGTGTGAAATCCGGCTGAGGACCCTTTCGAATCACACCGGTGTGATTTACCGTCAGGGCATCGGGCAGAGCGCTCGATCGAGTCGGCCTTCTGGATCGCGACTCGTGGCCCCAGGTCGACTCGAGGGACCGGGCGAGAGCCCGGCTGAGGGGAGTGGGCCGTGACTGCAGCCACCACGAATTCCACCCGACGCGCACGTTCCGCCCCGGCGGACGCCCGCACGGACCTCCGGACCTACGTGCTCGACACGTCGGTCCTGCTCAGCGACCCGCGGGCGCTGTTCCGTTTCGCCGAGCACTCCGTCGTCATCCCCGTCGTCGTGATCACCGAGCTTGAGGGCAAGCGGCACGACCCGGAGATCGGCTACTTCGCGCGTCAGGCCCTGCGGCTCCTCGACGACCTGCGCGTCGAGCACGGCCGGTTGGACTTCCCCGTGCCGACGGCGAGCGGCGGCACCGTGCGCGTCGAGCTCAACAACACGGATCCGCAGGTGCTCCCGAGCGGCATGCGCCAGGGCGACAACGACGCGCGCATCCTCGCGGTCGCGGCGCACCTGGCGGCCGATGGCCAGCACGTGACGATCGTGTCGAAGGACATGCCCATGCGCGTCAAGGCCGCCTCGCTCGGGATCCAGGCCGAGGAGTATCTCGCCGAGCAGGCGGTCGACTCGGGGTGGACGGGAATCGCCTCGCTCGCGGTCTCGGGCGACGACATGGCCGACCTCTACGAGGCCGAGGTCGCGATGCACGACGACGCGCGGGGGCTCCCGGTCAACACGGGCCTCGTCATCTCCTCGGAGCGCGGATCCGCCCTCGGGCGCGTGGCGGACGCGGACGGCTCGTTCCGGCTCGTCCGGGGAGACCGCGACGTGTTCGGCCTGCACGGGCGCTCGGCCGAGCAGCGCATCGCGATCGACCTGCTCCTCGACCCGGATGTCGGCATCGTCTCGCTCGGCGGGCGCGCCGGGACGGGGAAGTCGGCGCTCGCGCTGTGCGCGGGCCTGGAGGCGGTGCTCGAGCGGCAGCAGCAGAAGCGGATCCTCGTGTTCCGTCCCCTGTTCGCGGTCGGCGGGCAGGAGCTCGGCTACCTGCCGGGAGACCAGGCCGAGAAGATGAACCCGTGGGGCCAGGCCGTCTTCGACACGCTCGGATCCGTCGTGTCGGACAACGTGCTGGAGGAGGTCGTCGGGCGGGGGCTCTTGGAGGTTCTGCCGCTGACGCACATTCGCGGACGCTCGTTGCACGATGCCTTCGTCATCGTCGACGAGGCCCAGTCGCTCGAGCGCAACGTCCTCCTCACTGTGCTCAGCCGCATCGGCCAGAACTCGAAGGTGGTGCTCACGCACGACGTGCAGCAGCGCGACAACCTGCGCGTCGGCCGCCACGACGGCGTGGCGAGCGTCATCGAGACGCTCAAGGGCCAGGCGCTGTTCGGGCACGTCACGCTCACCCGGTCCGAGCGCTCCGAGATCGCGGCGCTCGTGACGAGCCTGCTCGAGGGCGACGAGCTCAGCTGACGGCGACGACAAACGGGGCGCGCGACCAGGTCGCGCGCCCCGTTCTTGGTCGCCGGGATCAGCCCGGGTGGGTCATCGAGAGCAGGTCGAGCTTCTCGTCGAGCTGCTCCTCGGTCAGTTCGCCGCGCGCGACGTAGCCGAGGTCGATGACGGCCTCGCGGACCGTGATGCCCTGCGCGACCGAGTGCTTCGCGATCTTCGCGGCGGCCTCGTAGCCGATGAGCTTGTTCAGGGGGGTGACGATCGACGGGCTCATGCCGGCGAGCGCCGTCACGCGCTCGTGGTTCACCGTCAGGCCGTCGATGGTCTTGTCGGCGAGCACGCGGCTCACGTTCGCGAGCAGGCGAATCGACTCCAGCAGCGCGGTGCCCATGACGGGGATCGCGACGTTGAGCTCGAACGCGCCCGAGGCGCCCGCGATCGTGATGGTCTGGTCGTTGCCGATCACGCGCGCGCAGACCATGAGCGTCGCCTCGGGGATGACGGGGTTGACCTTGCCCGGCATGATGGAGGAGCCCGGCTGCAGGTCGGGCAGGTGCAGCTCGCCCAGTCCCGTGTTGGGGCCCGACCCCATCCAGCGCAGATCGTTGTTGATCTTCGTCAGCGACACCGCGATCGTCCGCAGCGCGCCCGACGCCTCGACGAGCCCGTCGCGGTTTGCCTGGGCCTCGAAGTGGTCCACGGCCTCCGTCAGGGGCAGGCCGGTCTCGGCGACGAGGTTCGCGATGACCTTCTGGGGGAAGCCGAGCGGGGTGTTGATGCCCGTGCCGACGGCCGTGCCGCCCTGCGGGACCTCGGCGACGCGGGGCAGCGTTGCCTCGACGCGCTCGATGCCCAGGCGCATCTGGCGGGCGTATCCGCCGAACTCCTGGCCGAGCGTCACGGGCGTCGCGTCCATGAGGTGGGTGCGACCCGACTTGACGACGGTCTTCCACTCCTCGGCCTTGCGCTCGAACGCGCGCGCCAGGTGGTCGAGCGCCGGCACGAGGTCCGTGATGAGGGCCTCGGTCGCGGCCACGTGCACCGACGTCGGGAACACGTCGTTGGAGGACTGCGAGGCGTTGACGTGGTCGTTCGGGTGAACGTCCGCGCCGAGCTTCTCGGTCGCCAGCGACGACAGCACCTCGTTCATGTTCATGTTCGAGGAGGTTCCGGATCCGGTCTGGTACGTGTCGACCGGGAACTGGTCGTCGTACCGGCCCGTGACGACCTGGTCGGCGGCCCAGGCGATCGCGTCCGCGATCTCCCCGTCGAGCGTGCCGAGCTCCTTGTTCGCGAGCGCCGCGGCCTTCTTGATGCGCGCGAGCGCCGCGATCTGGCGCGATTCCAGGCCCGACCCGGAGATCGGGAAGTTCTCGACGGCGCGCTGCGTCTGCGCGCGGTACAGCGCGTTCTTCGGAACGCGCACCTCGCCCATCGTGTCGTGCTCGATGCGGTACTCGGTGTCGGTCACTTCGAAAACTCCTTCGTTCACTCGGCCGCGGCGGTTTCCGCGACTCCGACCAGCACGTCGGGCACGGCCGTGCCCTCCGCCAGGCGATAGTTGGCCCCGACGATCCCGAGGCGTCCGCTTGCGACGGCGTCGCTGATGAGCTCGGACGAGTGCAGGATCGACGTGATGGTGTCGCGCAGGTGCAGCTGGCCCACGCGCCACGCGTTGATTTCCTCGGCGTCCTCGCCGGCGGTGACCTGCTCCTGCCGTGCGCGCCGCACGGCCTGGACGATGGGGGACACCTGGCGCCAAATGGCCGACGGCAGCATGGGGGCGTCGGGGCGCAGGCTCTCGATGGCCGCGCCGACGGCGCCGCACTCGTCGTGCCCGAGCACGACGATCAGCGGGACCTTCAGCACCTCCACCGCGTACTCGAGCGAGCCCATGATCGACTCGCCCGTGACCTGGCCCGCGTTGCGCACGACGAACAGGTCGCCGAGGCCCATGTCAAAGATGATCTCCGCCGAGAGGCGGGAGTCGCTGCAGCCGAACAGCGCCGCGGTCGGCGTCTGGGCCGCCGCGATCTCGTGCCGCCGCTCGACATCCTGGTGCGGGTGCTGCGGGTCCCCGGCGACGAATCGCTCGTTGCCGTCGAGCATGCGCTGCCAGGCCTCGGCGGGTGTGATGGCGGTGTCGGTCATGATGCGCTCTCCTCCTGGAGCTCGGAAACATCCGGCGCGATCGCTTCCGCGAGCGCGCCGGCGGTGTCGGCGTCCGCACGGCCGTAGATCAGCACGTGATCTGGTCCGGCCTGGGTGCCGAGGGCGTAGGTGACGTTGCCGGTCTGGCCGGTGTCGGAGATCTCGTACTCGTCCCACGTCACGCCCCCGATGGTCACGCTGCCCGTGGGGGCGGATCCGCCGAGCGCCTGCGCGGCCCACGTCTCGTCGGCGTCGAATGCCTGCGCGAGGCGCACGAAGGACCGCGGCTCGTCGGGAATCGAGTTGTAGTTGATGGTCCAGACGGTGGGCGCGCCGGCCTCGACCTCGGCGAGGTTGAGATC
The DNA here is from genome assembly GCF_011326725.1 of Microbacterium excoecariae. Taxonomy (GTDB): domain Bacteria; phylum Actinomycetota; class Actinomycetes; order Actinomycetales; family Microbacteriaceae; genus Microbacterium; species Microbacterium excoecariae. The sequence goes on from NZ_JAANCO010000001.1 coordinate 1,276,090, forward strand.
CCATCCGGCGGGGGCGTCGGGCACGAGCACCTCGCGCCCGAGCTGCTCCTCGGACTGCGCCGCGATCGCGGCGACGTCGACGTCCGGAGCCTCGGCCAACTCGCCCCGCGGGACACCGAAGTAGACGACGGCCACGATGCCCAGGCTCACCGCGAGGGCGATGATGAGGTTACGAAAGGACTGGCTCTGGCGGTACCGGCGGGAGTTCTCCGCTTTGCGGGTGGCCTCCTCCTCGGGCGTCTCGGGGCGACCGAGGTGCGCCGCGATGCGCGGCTCCTTGGCCATCAGTCGGCCTGCTCGTCGCGCTCGGCGTTCGCGCGCGCGTCGTCGAGACGGCGCTTTGCGCCCAGGAGCCACTCTTCGCAGCGGCCGGCGAGAGCCTCGCCGCGCTCCCAGAGCGCGAGGGACTGCTCGAGCGTCGGCGCGCCCTGTTCGAGCTCCGAGACCACGCGCACAAGTTCATCGCGCGCTTGCTCGAAGGTGAGGGACGAGACGGCGGGGGCGGAGTCGGTCATCGCATCCATCCTACTTTTTCGGCGCGGGCGCCGCGGACACGGCCTCGCCGCGCGAGGTGGCGGCGAACGCCCCGCGCTCCAGCGTCACGGTCACCTCGGCCCCGGCCGGCGCGCCGCTCGCGTTGCGCAGGATCGCGCCGTCGGGGCCCTGCGCGATCGCATACCCGCGCGACAGCGTCGCGGCCGGCGACAGGGCGCGGAGCGAGGCCCGCAGCTCTCCCGTGCGCCGCTCACCCGCGTCCAGCGCGCGCGACACCGTGTCGCGCCCGCGCGAGACGGCGAGGAAGACGTCCTGCGCGCGGTCGCGGATGAGGCGCTCCGGGTCGCGCAGCGCGGGGCGCGAGCGCATCTGCTCGAGCTGCTGGATCCCGTGCTGGACCTGCTGCTGGAGCCGCGTGGTGAGCCGCGAGCGCAGCTGCGCGACGAGTGCGCGCTGCTCGCCGACGTCCGGCACGACGCGCTTGGCCGCATCGGTGGGCGTGGATGCGCGCAGGTCGGCGACCTCGTCGAGCAGCGGCCGGTCGTTCTCGTGCCCGATCGCGCTGACGACGGGCGTCTGGGCCGCGGCGACCGCGCGCACGAGCCGCTCGTCGCTGAAGCCGAGGAGGGTCTGCGGGTCTCCGCCGCCGCGCGCGATGATGATCACCTCGACGTCGGGGTCGGCGTCGAGCGTGGTGAGCGCGGCGACGATCTCGGGTACGCTGCGCTCGCCCTGGACCGCGGCGTGGATCGTCCGGAACTCCACCTGCGGCCACCGCAGCTGCGCGTTCCGGATGACGTCCTTCTCCGCGTCGGACTCGGCGCCCGTGATGAGCCCGATTGTCCCCGGGAGAAACGGCAGGCGGGCCTTGCGTGCGGGGTCGAACAGTCCCTCGGCCTGCAGCGCGCGGCGCAGCCGCTCCAGGCGCTCGAGCTGCGCACCGAGACCGACGTGGCGGAGGGAGGTGACCTGGAACGAGAGGGATCCGCGCTTGACGAAGTAGTCGGCCTTCACGCAGGCGACGACGCGGTCGCCGACCTGGAAGTCGTCGGTCAGGCGGCGCAGCACGCTCGACCACAGCTGGATGCCGAGCTGAGCGTCGCTCGCCAGGTCTTTCAGGCCGCCGAAGACGTTCGCGCCGCGGCGATTCCACTGCGTGATCTCGCCTTCGACCCACACGGATCCCCACCGATCGATCGACGCCTTGATGGTCTGGTTCAGGCGCGCGACCGACGTGGGCTGCTCGGGCGCAGAGTCGCGGGGCGAGACCGCGTCGCTCGGCGGGGCCTCGCCGGGGATGTTCTCTGGCTGAAAGGACGTCACGGATTCAGGGTATGCCCGAGGTCCGACACCCGAATCCACGTAGTCTGGGGGTATGAGCGCTACCGCCGTCTCGCTGCCCATTCCCCGGCTCCCCGTGCGTCGGGAGCCGCTGCGCGAGGTGCCCGTTGAAGGCACCCGGAAGATCCTGCTCGCCGCCCCCCGCGGGTACTGCGCCGGCGTCGACCGCGCCGTCATCACGGTCGAGAAGGCGCTCGATCGCTACGGCGCGCCCGTGTACGTGCGCAAGCAGATCGTCCACAACATTCACGTCGTGCGTGAGCTCGAGGCCAAGGGAGCGATCTTCGTGGAGGAGGTCGACGAGGTGCCGGAGGGCGCGCACGTCGTCTTCAGCGCGCACGGCGTCTCCCCGGCCGTGGTGGGAGCCGCCGAGGACCGCGGGCTCCGCGCGATCGACGCGACGTGCCCCCTCGTGACGAAGGTGCACCGCGAGGCGGTGCGGTTCGCGCGGGACGACTACCAGATCCTGCTCGTCGGCCACGAGGGCCACGAGGAGGTCGAGGGCACGGCCGGAGAGGCGCCGGACAACGTCACGATCGTCAACAGCCCGGAGGAGGCGGACACGGTCGAGGTCGACGACCCGTCGAAGCTCGTGTGGCTGTCGCAGACGACCCTGTCCGTCGACGAGACGATGGAGACCGTCGAGCGGCTGCGCGCGCGCTTCCCCGAGCTCAACGATCCACCCTCGGACGACATCTGCTACGCGACGCAGAACCGCCAGGTCGCGATCAAGAAGGTCGCCGTCGGCGCGGACCTCGTGATTGTCGTCGGATCCGCGAACTCCTCCAACAGCGTGCGCCTCGTGGAGGTCGCCCTGCAGTACGGGGCGAAGGCGGCGTACCGCATCGACTACCCGGACGAGGTCCGGCAGGAGTGGCTCGAGGGCGTGCGCACCATCGGGATCACGAGCGGCGCGAGCGTGCCGGACGTGCTCGTGCAGGAGCTCATGCGCGAGCTCGCCCAGGCGGGATTCGACGACGTCGAGGAGGTGCGCACGGCCGAGGAGGACCTGATCTTCTCCCTGCCGAAGGAGCTCCGGGACGGGCCGCGCGGCGGGCGCGGGGCCGCGGCGTGAGCGACGGATCCGCCCCCGAGCGCTCGCGCCCGAGATACGGCGAGTACGCGAGCCCCGAGGAGGTCGCGGCCCGCGGCGGCGTCCCGGCCGAGCCGATCGATCCCGCCCTCATCCCGCGCGACGCTCCGCCGGCCGCGCCCGCGGGCGCGCGGCCCGCACGGGCCTCCGCGCCGCAGGGCGGGTCCCGCCTCGCCGACCGGGTGCTCACGGTCGCGCTGCTCGCCTACGGCCTGATCAACACCCTCGGCGCGATCGGCATGTTCACGGATCCGCAGCAGCTCCTTGATCTCATGCAGATCGATGCGGAGCTCGCCGACTACGCGGGCCAGCGCATGGCGGGGGTTGCGTCGATCGTCGTCATGCTCGCGGGGTGGTGTGCGACGACCTGGTGGGTGTGGCGCCGGTGGGCGGCGGGGCGCTCGACCTGGTGGGTCGCGCTGGTCGCGGGCGTCGTCTTCACGTTCGTCGGCACGCTCATCGTGTCGGTCCCGCTGATCCAGGATCCCGGCGTCCTCGACGCGCTGCTGGAGATGCAGGGCGCGTAGGCCCCGGGAACGACGAAACGCCCCGTGCGCGCGCACGGGGCGTTTCGTCGTACAGGAGTCAGATCACGCGGAGATCGACTGGCCGTGCGAGCCGAGCTGCTGCGTGGCGGCGACGACGCGGGCGGCCATGGCCGACTCGGCGACCTTGCCCCAGGCGCGCGGGTCGTACTTCTTCTTGTTGCCGACCTCGCCGTCCACCTTGAGGACGCCCTCGTAGTTCTCGAGCATGTAGCCCGCGATCGAGCGCGTGAAGGCGTACTGCGTGTCGGTGTCGATGTTCATCTTGATGACACCGTTCGCCACGGCCGTGGCGATCTCCTCGTCCGTGGAGCCCGATCCGCCGTGGAAGACGAGGTCGAGCGGCTTCGCGCCCGTGCCGAACTTCTCGGCGATGCCCGCCTGGATCTCGCCGAGGAGCTCGGGGCGGAGCTTGACGCCGCCGGGCTTGTAGACGCCGTGGACGTTGCCGAAGGTCAGGGCCGAGATGTACTTGCCCTTCTCGCCGAGGCCGAGCGCCTCGACGGCCTTGGTCACGTCGCCCACAGTCGTGTAGAGCGCGTCGTTGGAGCCCTCGTGCTGGACGCCGTCCTCCTCGCCGCCGACGACACCGACCTCGATCTCGAGGATCGCGCCGATGGCGTGGGTGCGGGGGAGCAGCTGGGTGGCGATCTCGATGTTCTCGTCGAGCGGCACGGCGGATCCGTCCCACATGTGCGAGTTGAAGATCGGCTCGCCGCCGGCCTTGACGGCCTCCTCGCTCGCGGCGAGGAGCGGGAGCAGGAACCCGTCGAGGGCGTCCTTCGGGCAGTGGTCGGTGTGCACCGCGACCGTGATGGGGTAGTTCTTCGCGACCTCGCGCACGTAGCGCGCCATCGCGATCGCGCCGGTGGCGCGCGCCTTGACGGTGTGGCCCGCGAAGTAGTCGGCGCCGCCCGTGGTGACCTGGAGGATGCCGTCCGAGCCGGCCTCCGTCAGGCCCTGCAGGACGGCGTTGATCGTCTGCGAGCTCGAGACGTTGATCGCGGGGAAGGCGAAGCCGCCCTCCTTCGCGCGCGAGAACATCTCGGCGTACTGATCCGGGGTTGCGACCGGCATGACACGGCTCCTTCGTATCTAAGGGGTGAGAGCACCTTCAGCCTATGGGGTGCACGAGGGCGACGAAACACGGCGCGCGTCTCTGAACGTGAGGATAAGAATCGCGATTTCTTCGCGCCGCTCGGGTCGAAAATCGCCCCGAGCTGTCGCAGGGTGGGTCTACGCTCGGCTTCATGACGGCCGATCACGAGATCAATGACCCCCAGGACCTCATCCCGCTGCAGCCGGATCGGAACATCGCGCTCGAGCTCGTGCGCGCGACGGAGGCGGCCGCGATCCGCTCCTCGCCGTTCATCGGGCGCGGCCAGAAGGAGCTCGCCGACGGAGCGGCGGTTGACGCGATGCGCGCGTTCCTCGCGACCGTCGAGTTCGATGGCGTGGTCGTCATCGGTGAGGGCGAGAAGGACAACGCCCCCATGCTGTTCAACGGCGAGCACGTCGGCACCGGGCGCGGGCGCTCCTACGACATCGCGGTCGACCCGATCGACGGGACGACGCTGACCGCCGAGGGTCGGAACAACGCGCTCTCGGTGATCGCGATGTCGGAGCGCGGCACGATGCTCGACGCGTCGAGCGTGTTCTACATGGACAAGATCGTGACGGGGCCCGCGGGCGTCGGTGTGGTCGACATCCGCCAGCCGATCGGCGAAAACATCCGCCGTCTCGCGGCCGCGCTCGACAAGCCGGTCGAGGAGATGGTCGTCTCGGTGCTGAACCGTCCGCGCCACGAACAGCTCATCGCCGACATTCGCGCCACGGGTGCCGGCACGCGCCTCATGAGCGACGGCGACGTCGCCGGAGGGATCAACGCGGCCCGCCACGACGCGCGGACCGACATGTGCGTGGGCGTCGGAGGCAGCCCCGAAGGGATCGTGACGGCGTGCGCGATCAAGGCGCTCGGCGGCCACATCCAGGGCCGCATGTGGCCGCGCGACGACGCGGAGCGCCAGCAGGGCATCGACGCGGGCCTGCCGATGGACGCCGTTCTCGAGGCGGACGACATGGTCAAGGGGCGCAACACGATCTTCGTCGCCACGGGTGTCACCGACGGTGCCCTCGTCGCCGGGGTCAAGCGCAAGGAGGGGTACCTCTACACGGAGAGCGTCGTCCTGCGCGGTCACTCGGGCACGTTGCGACGGATTTCGAGCGACCACCTCGAGTCGAAGTGGCTCTGAGCCAGGCGGTGTCACAATAGGGGCATGACCCAGCCCACGGAGAAGACCCCGTCCGCCGGCGCGCGCGCCGTGGTCGCCGACGCGCAGGACCCGGCGCGCCGCCCGGACGTGCTGTTTCGCGTGCGCCGACCCGAGGGCACGGAGCCGAGCGTGTGGTGGCCGATCGTGGGCTTCCTCGTCGTCTCGGCGGGCGTGCTCGCGGCGCTCAATCTGATTCCGGGCTGAGCCCTCCTTCGCGCGCATCTAGGAGCTCCGGCGCCGAGATCCGGCGCACGGGGGCGTCGATCGCGGCCGGCGCCTGTGTGCGCTCGATCTTCGACGCATCGATCCCGGGGAATCGCCGCGCGGTCACGAGGACGCGAGATTCGAGTGACCCCACGAATCCGTTGTAGGCGTCGATTGTGCGCTCGATCGCGCGGCGCATGCCGTCGGCGTGACCGGCGAGGGATCCGATGCGGTCGTAGAGCTGGTTGCCGAGGTCGAACAGCGTCTTGGCCTCTTCGGACACCTCCTGCTGCGTCCACGCGTAGGCGACGGTCTTGAGCACGGCCCAGAGGTTCACGGGCGACGCGAGCGCGACGCGCTGCGCGAAGGCGTGCTCGAGGAGCGCGGGATCCTCGGCGAGCGCGGCGGACAGCACCGACTCGCTGGGGATGAAGCAGACGACGAACTCCGGGCTGGAGCCGAGGCCCGACCAGTAGGACTTTCGCGCGAGCGCGTCCACGTGCGCGCGCACCGCCTTCACGTGCGCCCGCAACAGGGCCTGGCGCCGCTCTCCGGCGTCGCCCGTGGCCGTTTCGGGGATCGCCATGGCGTCGAGGAACGCATCGAGCGGGGCCTTCGCGTCGACCGCGATCGAGGTGCCGCCCGGCAGGTGCACGAGCATGTCGGGGCGGCCGCGGCCCGCGTCGGAGGCGACCGGCGCCTGCTCGTCGAAGTCGACGCGGGGGATGAGCCCCGCCTGCTCCACGATGCGGCGCAGCTGGGCCTCGCCCCACACGCCGCGCGCCTGGTTGGAGCGGAGCGCGCCCGCCAGCGACTCGGTCGTCGCGCGGAGCTGCTCGTCGATCTCCCGCGCCCCGCGGAGCTGCTCCGCGACCTGGCCGAACTGCGCCTGCCGGTCGCGCTCCATCTGGTCGACTCGCTGCTGCATCCGCGTGAGCGTCTCCCGCACGGGCGCCAGCGCCGACAGCACGGCGCTCTCCCGCTGGGCCCGCTCCGCATGCTCGGCGCGCTCGGCGCGATCGCGCTCGGCCGCCTCGCGGACGCGCTCGTCCTGCCGGGCGAGGGTGTCGCGCAGCGCGCTGGCCTCCGCCTCGGCGCGCGCGAGGTCGGCGGCGGCGCCCCCGCGCGAACCCCGGGCGAACCAGCCGATCGCCCCGCCGGCGGCGAGGGCGACGATGACGAGAAAGGCGGTAAGTGCGTCCATGGCTCCACTCTCGCGCGGACCCCTGACATTCGTCGACGCGGCTCCCGGGCGCGCCCGCGTAGAATCGTCTCCCGTGGCTCTGACAATCGGCATCGTGGGACTCCCCAACGTGGGCAAGTCCACCCTCTTCAACGCACTGACCAAGAACACCGTGCTCGCGGCGAACTACCCGTTCGCGACGATCGAGCCGAACGTCGGCGTCGTCGAGCTGCCGGATCCGCGCCTGGACCGCCTGGCCGAGATCTTCGGATCCCAGAAGCTGCTGCCCGCACCCGTCTCCTTCGTGGACATCGCGGGCATCGTGCGCGGCGCGAGCGAGGGCGAGGGCCTCGGCAACCAGTTCCTCGCGAACATCCGCGAGGCCGACGCGATCGCGCAGGTCGTGCGCGGGTTCACGGACGGCGACGTCACGCACGTCGACGGCAAGGTCGACCCCGCCAGCGACATGGAGACGATCAACACCGAGCTGATCCTCGCCGACATGCAGACGCTGGAGAAGGCCGTGCCGCGCCTCGAGAAGGAGGTCAAGGGTAAGAAGGCGGATCCCGCGACCCTCGAGGCCGCGAAGGCCGCCCAGGCGATCCTCGAGGAGGGGACGACCCTCTTCCAGGCCGGTTTCGACACGGCCCCGATCCGCGAGCTCGGCCTGCTGACCTCGAAGCCGACGCTGTTCGTGTTCAACGTCGACGAGGGCGTGCTCACGAACGAGGCGCGGATGGCCGAGCTGGCCGCGCTCGTCGCGCCCGCGAAGGCCGTGTTCCTCGACGCGAAGGTCGAGTCGGAGCTCATCGGCCTGGACGCCGACGAGGCGCTCGAGCTGCTCCAGTCGCTCGGGCAGGAGGAGTCGGGCCTCGACCAGCTCGCGCGCGTCGGGTTCGAGACGCTGGGGCTGCAGACCTACCTCACGGCGGGCCCGAAGGAGGCGCGCGCGTGGACGATTCGCCAGGGCTGGACGGCCCCGCAGGCCGCGGGCGTCATCCACACCGACTTCGAGCGCGGCTTCATCAAGGCCGAGATCGTCTCGTACTCCGATCTCGACCAGTACGGATCCATGGCGGAGGCGAAAGCCGCCGGCAAGGTCCGCATGGAGGGCAAGGAGTACGTCATGGCCGACGGCGACGTGGTGGAGTTTCGCTTCAACGTGTGACTTTCTGCGCTGAGGAGCAGGCCCCGCCCACGTCGCCGGGCGGCGCCTACTCCCCACGGGCCCGTCCCGAATCCGTGCGCCTCGGGCGGCTAGGCTCATCGAGTGACAGGCGAGCGGAGCTTTCGACCGAGCACGTCGGCGGATGCCGCGTGGATTGCGGAGCTGCGCGCGGTGGTCCTGCGTCCCGATCTCGAGCGTCTCGGGCGCTACGACGCGACGCGCGTGCGGCGGCGATTCCTTGACGCGTTCGTTCCGGCGCACACGCGGGTCATTCAGGTTGCGGGGGCCGACGTCGGCGTCGTCGCGGTGCGCCCCGACGAAGTCGTGGTGTGGATCGAGCACTTCTATCTTGACCCGGCGGAGCAGGGGCGGGGCACCGGGGGCTGGGCCCTGGCGCAGGTCCTGGCCATGGACACCGCGGGGCGGCCATTTTGCCTCAATGTGCTGCAGGGGAGCCGCGCTCGCCGCCTCTATGAACGCCACGGCTTCGTCCTAGCCAGCGAGGACCCGGTCGATGTCTACCTGACGCGGCCCGCGCCCGGCGAACGACCGGTCGGATCCGCGACGCAGAAGGAAGAACACCCATGACGGCCATCGAGCTCCGGGGACGGCTCGTCTGCCGCACGCTCGACGAGGCGGAGGTCGTGCGCCGCGAGCTACCGCGGCACACCGCGCTGTCGCGCTCCGAGCCCGGGTGCGTCCGGTTTAGCGTCGAGCCGACGGCGGATCCGCTCGTCTGGACCGTGTCCGAGAAATTCGTCGACCGGGCGTCGTTCGACGCGCACCAGGAGCGGGTGGGGCGGAGCGCGTGGGGGCGGGCGACGCGGGGCATCCCGCGCGACTACGTCATCGAGCCCGCGCCCGAGCGACCCGCGACGTGAGCCGGCGCCGCGAAGGTCAGCGCGGCTCCGTGAGCGCCGCGGCGTACGCGCGCATCGAGCGCTGGTAGCGGGGGAGTGCGTCGATCTGCGCCTCCAGCGCGACGCGCAGCGCCTCGTCCGCGCGGCCGGCGCTGTGCAGCGCGAGTGCAAGCACGATGCGGGGCGCGGATCCGGTCGACGCGTGCACGGGCGCCGCGCGGAGGACGGCGATCGCCTCCTCCAGCCTCCCGAGGTTGCGGAGCGTCGAACCGTACTGCACGGCGAGCTGGGCGTGCCGGGCGTCGTCGAGCCCGAGCTCGAGCGCGCGCTCGTACCAGGCCGCGGCCTCCGCCTCGTCGTCGTGCGTGTCGTACATCCCGGCGAGCTCGAACGCCGCGCGGCCGTCGGGCGCGGGGCACTCCGCCGCGAGCGCGCGCATCTGCGCCACACCGTCCTCGCGGCCGAGGGCACCCGATCGCTCCCAGAGGTCGGCGACGGCGCGCTCCCACGACTCGACGGTGTGCATCCGTCCAGTCTCGCACCGGCCCGCCTCCCGCGGATCCGCGGGCGGGTGTAGGTTCTCATGCGCGCGAGCGGTTGCCGCCGCCGCGACAGGCCCCCGACGGAGGTTCCCATGGGCACGCTCACCTTCGGACTGAACGTCACGCTCGACGGGTGCACGGATCACCGGGTCGGCATCGCCGACGAGGAGACCCACGCGCATTTCACGGCGCTGATGGACGCCTGCGACGCGATGCTCTGGGGCCGCGCAACCTACGAGCTGATGGAGGGGTACTGGCCGGCGGTCGCGCGCGGAGACGTCGACGCGACCCCCGCCGAGCGAGACTGGGCGGCGAAGCTCCAGGCGAAGCCGAAGTACGTCGTCTCGACGACCCGCACCGAGTACTCGTGGCCCGGCACGCACCACCTGATCGGGGATCCGGCGCGCTCGGTCGCGGCGCTGAAGGACCGCACTCCGGGCGGCGTGCTCCTCGGCAGCGGGCGCCTCGCGGCGGCGCTGGACGCGGCCGGCCTCATCGACGAGTACCGCTTCCTCGTGCAGCCGATCCTCGCCGGCGCGGGCCCCACGCTCTATGCCGGCGCGCTGGCGGATCCGCTGCGCCTCCAGCTCGTCTCGGCCCGCGCCCTGCGCTGCGGCGCGATCGACGCGCACTACCGGCGCGGTCACGGAACCGCGGGCGAGCCTGCGGGTCGTAGCTGACGCGGCCGTAGGCGGATGCCGGATAGCCTGGCCGCATGCGCCGACTCGCCCTGATTCCCCTCCTCGCCGTGCTGAGCCTGGCCGGGTGCGCCCAGGCTGCGCAGGTCGCGGGCGACGCCCTCGGCATCGACGTCGCGGAGATCTGCGCGACCGCCGACGACGCCTACGACCAGTACTCCGCCTTGATCGACAGCGGCAACGCGACGGAGGCCGAGATCGCCGCGGCCCGCGACGACCTCGTCGCCACGCTCGAGACGCTCGCGGAGGACGTGGGTGGGAGCGCGGGCGACATGATCGCCGACGGCGCGGACCGCCTCGCCTCCGCCCGCGATCTCACCTCGCCCGACGCGATCCAGGCGGTCGAGGACGCGCACGACGCGCTCGGCTCGATCTGCGCGTGACGCCCGTCCCGCGCCGGCCGTCGCCGCTGGGCGGCGCCCGGCCGACGCGCGCGGACCTCGCGCGCTTCGCGACCGCCGACCCCGCGCCGCTCGACGACGTCGTGCCCGGCGGCGATGCTCGGGTGCGCCTGCTTATCGTGGGCATCAACCCCGGCCTGTGGACCGCCGCCGTGAACGCGCCGTTTGCGCGCCCCGGGAACAGGTTTTGGCCCTCGCTGTTTCGCGCCGGCCTCACCTCGCGCGAGGTGGACGCCTCCCGGGGATTGGATGACGCCGATGCGGCCGACCTCGTCGCCCGGGGCATCGGGATCACGAACCTCGTCGGCCGTGCCACCGCGCGCGCCGACGAGCTCACGCGGGAGGAATTGCGCGCCGGGGCCCGGCGGCTCGTGGAGCGGGTCGCCCAGATGCGCCCCGGGCTCGTCGCGGTCGCGGGCATCACGGCGTTTCGCGCGGGTTTCAATCGCCCGAAGGCGGTGCTCGGCCCGCAGGATCCGCCCGACGGGTGGCCGGACGGCGTGCGCCTGTGGGTGGTGCCGCAGCCCAGTGGCCTCAACGCGCACGAGAACGTCGAGACGCTCGCGGCGAAGTGGGCGGACGCCTGGCACCACGCCTGAACGCCCACGTGCCCGCGACCGGGGCGGTCGCGGGCACGGGGCGGTTCGGCTACGTGGTCTGACCGCTGTGCGGTCCTTCCGCGATCTCCTCGATCATGCGGGCGGTGAAGGCGGGCAGGTCGTCGGGCGTACGGCTCGAAACGAGGCCCTGGTCGACCACGACCTGCTCGTCGACCCACGTCGCACCCGCGTTGACGAGGTCCGTCTTCAGGCTCGGGTAGCTCGTCAAGGTGCGCCCGGACAGGACGTCCGCATCGGCGAGGATCCACGCGCCGTGGCAGATGACCGCGACGGGCTTGTGCTGGGCGAAGAACTCGTGCGCCACGCGGACGGCCTCGGCGTCGAGCCGGAGCGCGTCGGCGTTACCGACCCCGCCCGGGAGCACGAGCGCGTCGAAGTCGTCGGCGCTCGTCGCGCGCGTGGAGGCGTCCACCGCCTGCGTGTATCCGTGCTCCCCGGTCACGGTGCCGGACGCGGGAGAGACGAGGCGCGCCTCCGCGCCCGCGTCGCGGGCCGCCTCCCATGGTGCCGTCAGTTCGCTGTCCTCGAAGCCGTCGGTCAAAAGAAATGCGACGCGCTTTCCGTCGAGTAGAGCCATGATGCCTCCTCGGTTGTCGGATCGGATGCGCGGCCTACGCTACGCCCGCGGATCCGGAGCGGCGGACCGTGCGACGACCTCGGAGCGGATCCCCAGCTCGCCCGCGCGCCTTTCGCCCGCAGCGGACTTCGCGACCCCGCTACGCGCCCGGCGCAGGGGTCGCGAGCAGCGCTCCGAGGCCGTCCAGCGCGTGATCGGCGGCGGAGCGCGGGAGGTGCCCGCTGGTGATGAGCTGGGCCAACCCGTGGACGAGCGACCACACGCCCGCCGCGGCCGCGGCGCGGGTGGCCGGATCCGCGTCGTCGGTGAGGCACCGGGCGACGAGGTCGGCGATCAGGTCCTCGTTCTCGCCGATGAGCGGCGCCATCTCGTCGCTCGGCGCGCCCGGAACGCAGATCTCCGGGTCGAACACGATGCCGAAGCCCGCGGGATTCTCCAGCGCGTATCCGGCATAGGCGCGCCCCACGGCCCGAAGCCGGCAGAACGGGTCGCCCGCCTGCTCCGCGGCGGCGCGCTGCGCGCCCAGCAGCTTGCGCATGTGGCGCGCGGCGAGGCCCTTCATCACGGCGATGCGGTCGGGGAAGTGGTGGTACGGCGCGTTGTGGCTGACCCCCGCCCGGCGCGCGACCTCGCGCAGGCTGAGCGCCGCGGATCCGCTCTCCTCGAGCAGCTCGTCCGCCGCGTCGAGGAGCGCTCGCCGCAGGTCGCCGTGGTGGTAGCGCGCATCCGAAGTTGACACGCGCAAGATTCTCCCACATCATGACACTGTCCAGTTTCTTGCCACTGTCTAGATCAGGGGAGCATCCATGCCCGCGCTCGTCATCGACGGTCACCCCGACCCCGACTCCTTCACGTCCGCGCTCGCGCGCCGGTACGCCGACGCGCACGGCGATGCGCGCGTCGTCGCCGTGCGCGACCTCGACTTCGACCCCGTGCTGCGGCGCGGGTATCGCGGCAGCCAGCCCCTCGAGCCCGACCTGAGCTCGGCGCTCGACGCGTTCCTGGCGGCGGATCATCTCGCGGTCGCGACGCCGCTCTGGTGGTCCTCGACGCCCGCCCTCCTGAAGGGCTTCTTCGATCGGATCCTCGTGCCGAAGGTCACCTACCGCTATCGGCCGAACGGGCTTCCCGAGGGACTCCTGCCCGCCGCGACGGGGCGCATCCTGCTGACCGCGGATTCGCCGGGGTGGTACCTCGCGGCAACCGGCGACGCGGGCGTCGCGCAGCTCCGGCGCCACACGATGCGGTTCTGCGGCGTCGATCGGGTGCGCGTCACGCGCTTCACGCGGGTGCGCCGCTCCGACGCGGCCCGGCGCGAGGCATGGCTCGACCGTGCGGCGCGCGCGGGGGCGGCGGACGCCCGGAGCAGTGCGGGCGCGGCGCGCACCGGGGCATCGGCGCCGCTTGTGGTGCCCGGCGCGTAGCCTGTTCGCATGACGGAGGCAACGGTCGACGGCGTGCGCGCGGCGCTCGCGGCGCTGGAGGACGACAAGACGCGCGCGGTCAACGAGCGCCACGGCGACGATCACGGCGTGAAGCTCAGCGCGCTGCGCCAGGTTGCGAAGGATGCTGGCAAGGACCAGGATCTCGCCCGCGCCCTGTGGGCGACGGGGGAGACGGCGCCGCGGCTCGTGGCCCTTCTCGTGTGCCGAGTCCGCGAGTTCGACGCCGCCGAGCTCGATGAGATGATGCGCGAGGCGCGCGCGCCGAAGGTGCTCGACTGGCTGACCAACTATGTGGTGAAGAAGAGCCGCCACGCGGAGGAGCTGCGACTGGCGTGGCACGGGGATCCGGATCCGAACGTCGCGGCCGCGGCGTGGGCCCTGACCGCGGAGCGCGTCGCGAAGCAGCCCGACGGGCTCGACCTCGACGCGCTCCTCGAGGAGATCGAGGCCGGGATGCGCGAGGCCCCCGGGCGCGAGCAGTGGGAGATGAACACGACGCTCGCGCAGATCGGCATCGAGCACCCCGACAAGCGCGATCGCGCGCTCGACATCGGCGAACGCCTCGAGGTGCTGAAGGACTACCGGACGCCGCCGAATTGCACGTCGCCCTTCGCACCGATCTGGATCCGCGAGATCGTCGCCCGCCGCGGGGGGTGAGCGGGCCCGGGAATGGACGCGCGTGCCCGGGTGTTGTACGCTGGAGTGCTCGGAGAGATCCGAGCTGGGGCGCGACTCGTCGCGCTGACAACTCCACAGCGTGCGATGCGGTTTCCTTCTCGCGAAGGGTCACCCGGGGCTGATCGGTTTCGACAGCGTCTGCTGATCTGAGGGAAGCGGGCCGAGGATGCAGGGTTATCTCGTTAACGCTCCCTGCAAACACATAAGTGCCAACTCCAAGCGCACTGACTTCGCCCTCGCTGCCTAAGCGAGCCCGATAGTCCGTCAGACCGTGGGTGATCCCGCCACGGATCCTGGCGTCATTTAGGGATCTTGCTCCGTAGTGGTGTCGGGACGCTACGGGGGACTCTTCCTCGACTGGGCTCGTCGACCTATGTGTCTGTGCTGAAGGTCGGAGCCGATGAGAACGTCTCCACAGAATGCGCCCGGAGAAACCCCAGTGAACCAGTGCTGGACGGGGGTTCGATTCCCCCCAGCTCCACGACCGCACCGCATAACGAACGACGCCCCGCCCCTCGAATTCGAGGAGCGGGGCGTCGTGCGTTCGGGGCTGTCAGATGCCGTACTGGGCGCGCACGAGCAGCTCGGCCTGGTCCGCGTCGCCGGCGCGGACCGCCTCGCGGAGCGCGCGGTAGTTTTCGGCGAGCTCGCCCGGGCCGTCGAGGGGCAGCGCGAGGCCCTGGAGGTTGCGCGCGATGGCGAGGTCGGCGTCGCGGGCCACGGTCTGGACGAACTCGTTGCCGGACAGCTCCACGAGGAGGCGGTACATGGCGCGCCGCGTGGCGACGGTAGCGGCGCCGTTCTCGACCTCGGCGACGATCTCGTCGATCCGCACGGCGGCCGCATCGCGCTGATCCGCCGTCATCTTCGGAAGGGTCATGCGCATCGTGATCGCGGCGTACTGGCCCGCGAATGTCCGCGTGTCGGCCGCCAGCTTGTCGGTGACCTCCGTGACGCGCGTGTAGCGGCTGGGCGACATCTCCACCATGCCGATCCGCTCGAGGCGCTGGAGGGCCTCGCGCACGGGCATGCGCGACACGCCCATGGTCCGCGCGAGTTCCGCGTCGCGGAGCCGCTCGCCGGGGCCGAGGGATCCGCCGACGATCGCGTCGGCGAGGCGCCCGAACACGGCGTCGGCCAGGCGGACGGTGGGGGATGCGACAGGCTGCAACATGCGGTGTTCCTCTCCGTCGTGCGGGGGAGCACGAGGCGTCGAACCGGGTCGCCGCCGTGCGCGCCGACCCGGTCGAATCAGGCTAGGTGGGGCACCCTGAATGCAACCCGTTGTCGGATCGATATCGGACGAATCGCCGGAAACACTCAGCGAAAGCCGGGATGTCGGTATTATTCGCCGGCCTGCCACACGACGAGCTCGAGACCCGTCTTGGTGTCTGCGAGGGCGATCGTGTCGTCCCGGAAGCGGTACGTCATGCCGTATCCGTCCTCCCCGACGGCGAGAGCGTAGTCGGGGTTCTCCGTGATGTAGACGGTGTCCCCGTCCTCCTCGCGGATCCATCCCTGGGCCTCGAGGTACTCCTGCATCTCGACCGCCGTATCCGCGTCGGCCGGCGCCCAGCCATACATCTGCGCCACCTCGGATCCTGTCTCGGCGTCGCCCCAGATGCACTGGATCCCGTCGTCGAACACGTGCTCGCCGATGCGGAACGGCTCCTCGCGGGCCGACCAGCCCAGCTCGCCGAGCCGCGACGAGAAGGTCGTCGGAACGATCGTGTCGCACGACATCTCGACGGGCGTGGGGTCCGGGGTGGGCGTCTCGGTCGCCTCCTCGGCGGCGGGAGAGCAGGCGGTGAGGAGGACCGCGAGGCCGAGGGCGCCCGCAAGCGCGCGTGCGCGCGTCATGGCGTGCGTCCGTGCAGGGCGTCGAGCGTGGCGTCGTGCAGGCGGCCGTTGGTCGCGAGCGCCGACAGCGTGTCGAGGGAGTCGGAGCCCTCGAAGGAGGTGAACCGGCCGCCCGCCTCGCGGACGATGGCGGCGGCCGCGGCGATGTCATACTCCTTGACGTCGAACTCCCCGACGATATCGACGCGCCCCTCGGCCAGGAGCATGTAGGACCAGACGTCGCCGTATGCCCGGTCACGCCACACGCGGCCCTGGAGGGTGAGCAGCGCGTCCAGGTGCCCGGCGTCGCGCCACTGGGCGATCGATTGGAAGCTCAGCGACGCCTCGTCGAGGCGGTCCACGCCGGAGACGGCGATGGTGCGCGGCTCGCCTCCCGCGAGCGTCCACGCGCCCATTCCGCTCGCCGCCCACCAGCGGCGGCCCATCGCGGGCATGCTGACGACGCCGGCGGACACGACGCCGTCGATCTCGAGGGCGATCATCGTTCCCCACGCGGGCACGCCCCGGAGGTAGTTGGCGGTGCCGTCGATCGGATCCACGATCCAGCGGCGGGCGGCGCTCGAGGTTGCGCCGTACTCCTCGCCGAAGATGGCGTCGTCCGGGCGCTCCGCCGCGATGATCTCGCGAATCGCACGCTCGGCGGCCAGGTCGGCGGCCGTCACGTGCGAGCGATCGGCCTTCTGGCCGATCTCGAGGTCGGCGCGGTCGAACCGCGCCATGGACTCGGCGTCGGCCGCGTCCGCCAGCCGCAACGCGAGCGCGAGGTCGTCGGCGAGCGAGGCGGAGGCGGCGGAGGGGCTCATTGCCCCATGGTATCGGCGCGGGCGCGACGATCAGTCCGCACTCAGACACGCCGGGCGTGGGTGTCCGATTGGCGTCCGGCGGGGAAACTCGGTAATGTCATTCCTCGGTTCGGCACGAGTTCTTCTTTCGTTCGGATCCTGCGCCTCTAGCTCAATCGGCAGAGCAACTGACTCTTAATCAGTGGGTTCTCGGTTCAAGTCCGAGGGGGCGCACCACCTCTCACACGCCTCCGGTCCTCTCGGGCCGGAGGCGTTTTCTGTCTGGCGGATCCGCCAGGATGGGTCCCATGGCAAGGACAAACCGGCCGTCGATGGCCGACGTGGCGGAGCGCGCGGGCGTCTCGCACCAGACCGTGTCGCGGGTGCTGAACGACCACGCGTACGTGCGGGAGGAAACGCGGGCCCGCGTGCTCGACGCGATCGGGGAGCTCGGCTACCGCCGCAACCAGGCCGCGCGGACGCTCGTCACCACGCGCACCGCCACGATCGGCGTTGTGACGACCTCGACGGCGCACTCGGGGCCGGCCCAGACGGTGCTCGCGATCGAGGCCGCGGCGCGCGACCGCGGGTACTTCGTCTCCCTGGCCTCCGTGGGCTCCCGGGATCCGCGGGAGGTGTTCGACCAGCTGCTGAACCAGGGCGTCGACGGCATCGTCGTCGTCGCGCCCCTCGCCGAGGTCGCGGCCGTCGTCGACCGGCACCCGCTCGCCGTGCCCTGCGTCGTGGTGGCGGCGCGCGGGGAGGGCGCCGCGCTCGACGTGGCGGTCGACCAGCGCCGCGCGGCGCGCGACCTCACGCGTCACCTGCTCGCCGAGGGGCACACCCGGATCGCGCACCTCGAGGGGCCGCGCGGGTGGTTCGACGCGATCGAGCGGTCGGGCGGGTTCGCCGAGGCGATGGCGGAGGGCGGCGCCGAGCCGCGGATCGTGCCGGCCGGGGGATGGGCCGCGGCCGACGGCTATCGCGCGGCCGCTCTGCTCGCGGAGGAAATCGCGGCGGGGGAGGTCACCGCGATCCTCGCGGCGAACGACCTCCTCGCGATCGGTGCCCTGCGCGCCTGCAGCGAGCGCGGGATCGAGGCGCCGCGGGATGTCGCGGTCGCCGGCTTCGACGACATCGACGGTGCGGCCTTTCTGCGGCCGTCGCTGACCACGGTGGCCCAGCCCTTCGCCGACCTCGGCGCTGCCGCGGTCGACACGCTAGTAGCCGCGGGCCAGGGCGCGCCGCCCGCGGGGGCCGTCCGCATCCGTGCCCGGCTCGTCGTGCGGGAGAGCACGACCCGGGTGGGCTGACTCCCGCGCCGGGGTATCGCATCGCGTATGTGAGCGCTAACATAGGCACGCACCGCGACAGCGGCGACGACGCCGACGAGAGGACGACGATGACGACGCCACACCCCGACGCCGCAATCCGGGAGGGATCCGCGAGCCTCGGTATCGAGCTCGGCTCCACGCGGATCAAGGCGTGCCTCACGACGCCAGACGGGCGCGTGATCGCGACCGGATCCCACGCCTGGGAGAACCAGTTCGTGGACGGCCACTGGACCTACGCGCTGGAGGACGTGCGCGCGGGCGTGCGCGCCGCCTACGCCGATCTCGTGTCGCGCATCGAGGCCGACGGCGGGTCGCGCCCGGGAGAGCTCGCTGCGATCGGCGTGTCCGCGATGATGCACGGATACCTCGCCTTCGACGCCGCGGGCGACCTGCTCGTGCCGTTCCGGACCTGGCGCGACGTGACGACGGGGCCGGCGGCGGCCGAGCTCTCGGACGAGCTCGACATCACCATCCCGCTGCGCTGGTCCGTCGCCCACCTCGCGCAGGCCGTGCGCGACGGCGAAGAGCACGTCGCCCGCGTGGCGCACGTCACGACGCTCGCGGGCTACGTCCACGAGCTCCTGACGGGCGTGCGCGCGCTCGGGATCGGGGACGCGTCGGGGATGTTCCCGATCGACTCGGCGACCGGCACCTACGACGCCGACCGGCTTCGGCGCGCGGACGCGGTCCTCGCGCGCCGGGGCGCGGGCCACCTGAGCCTGACCGACATCCTGCCCGAGGTGCGGCGCGCGGGCGAGGACGCGGGCCGCCTCACCGAGGCGGGCGCGCGTCTGCTCGATCCGACGGGTTCGCTCGCCCCCGGCGCCCTCGCCGCGCCGCCCGAGGGGGACGCGGGCACGGGGATGGTCGCCACGAACGCCGTCACGCCCCGGTCGGGCAACGTCAGCGCGGGCACGAGCATCTTCGGCATGGTCGTGCTCGAGCGCCCGCTCGCGCGGCGACACGACGACATCGACCTGGTGACGACGCCCGCGGGGGACGCCGTCGCGATGGTGCACTGCAACAACGGCGCCAGCGAGACGGGCGCCTGGGTGGGCGTGCTGCGGGAGTTCGCCGCGGCGATCGGTCACCCGGTCGCGGAGGACGAGGCATTCGCCGCGTTTCTCGCCGGCGCCCTCGAGCCGGACGCGGACGCGGGGGTGCTCGCGTACAACCACCTCTCGGGCGAGCCCGTGGCGGGCCTGTCGGAGGGGCGCCCCATCGTCGTGCGGACCCCCGGATCCGCCCTCACGCTCGCGGGGTTGGCGCGCGCGCAGGTGCGCGGATCCTTCGCCACCCTCGCGCTCGGGATGCGCGCGCTCCACGAGGAGGGCGTGACGATCGACGAGATGCGCGCGCACGGCGGGATCTTCCGCACGGCCGGCGTCGCCCAGCGGCTCCTGGCCGCGGCGCTCGGGTCCGACGTTGTCGTCGGAGACCAGGCGAGCGAGGGTGGGGCGTGGGGCATGGCCGTCCTCGCCGCCTATCGCGCCGCCGTGGTGGGCGGGGAGAGCGCGCCGCTGGCGGACTGGATCGCGCGCACCGCCTTCGCCGACGAAACCGTGGCGCGCGTCACGCCGTCCGGCGACGATATCCGCGACCACGACGCGTACCTGGCGACGTGGGAGGCGGGCCTCGAGATCGAGCGGGCCGCCGTCACGGCGCTCCCCGTCACAGCAGAAGGAGACCAGGCATGACCGCAATTCCCGCCGAGATGGCCGGCGCCGTCCAGGCCGCGCGCGAGCGCGTCGCAGCGCTGCACGCCGAGCTTCCCCGATGGGAGCTCGTCGCGTGGACGGCCGGCAACGTGTCCGAGCGCGTTCCCGGGGTGGCCGGGCACGACGATCTGCTCGTCATCAAGCCCTCGGGGGTGTCCTACGACGACCTCTCGCCGGCCGCGATGGTCGTGTGCGATCTCGACGGCACGCTCGTTGAGGGCGACCGCAGTCCGTCCTCCGACACGGCCGCGCACGCATACGTCTACCGCCATATGCCCGAGGTGGGCGGGGTCGTGCACACCCATTCGACCTACGCCACCGCGTGGGCGGCCCGCGGCGAGGAGATCCCGTGCGTCTTGACGATGATGGGGGACGAGTTCGGCGGGCCGATCCCCGTCGGCCCGTTCGCGATCATCGGCGACGACTCGATCGGTCGCGGCATCGTGGAGACGCTGCGCGGGCACCGTAGCCCCGCCGTGCTCATGCAGAACCACGGCCCCTTCACGATCGGGCGCGACGCGCGCTCCGCTGTCAAGGCCGCCGTCCTCCTCGAGGAGGTCGCGCGCACGGTGCACATCTCGCGCCAGCTCGGCGCGCCGCTCCCGATCCCCACAGAGCTGGTCGACCGGCTCTACGACCGCTACCAGAACGTGTACGGCCAGCGCTGACGCGGCCCGCGAAGAGAACAGGAATCGTCATGACCAAGCCCTACCAGGACAAGCAGATCTGGTTCCTCACGGGGAGCCAGGGGCTCTACGGCGAGGAGACCCTCGCGCAGGTCGCCGAGCAGTCGCGTGAGGTCGCGCGCGAGCTCGACGCCAGCGAGAGCGTGCCCGCACCGATCGTGTGGCGCCCCGTGCTGACGGATCCCGCCGCGATCCGCCGCGCGATGCTCGAGGCCAACGCCGACGACGACGTCATCGGCGTGGTCGTGTGGATGCACACCTTCAGCCCGGCGAAGATGTGGATCGCGGGCCTCGAGGCGCTCTCCAAGCCGCTGTTGCACCTGCACACGCAGGCGAACGTGGCGCTCCCGTGGGACTCGATCGACTTTGACTTCATGAACCTGAACCAGGCCGCGCACGGCGACCGCGAGTTCGGCTACATCCAGAGCCGTCTCGGCCTGGCCCGAAAGACTGTCGTGGGTCACGTCAGCGACGCGCGCGTTGCGGGCGAGGTGGGCACGTGGATCCGCGCCGCCGCAGGCCTCGCGGAGGCCCGCAGTCTGAAGGTCGTCCGCTTCGGCGACAACATGCGCTACGTCGCGGTCACCGAGGGGGACAAGACCGAGGCCGAAATCGCGCTCGGGGTGCAGGTCAACACGTGGGGCGTGAACGAGCTGGTCGAGCGCGTCGAGGCCGCCACCGCGGCTGAGGTCGACGCGCTCGTGGCGGAGTACGAGCGGCTCTACGACGTGGCCGACGAGCTGCGCGCGGGCGGCGAGCGGCACGCCTCGCTGCGCGACGCGGCCGCGATCGAGATCGGGCTGCGCGCGTTCCTCGTCGAGGGGGGCTTCCGTGCCTTCACCGACAACTTCGAGGACCTCGGCGGCCTGAAGCAGCTCCCGGGCATTGCCGTGCAGCGCCTGATGGCCGAGGGCTACGGCTTCGGGGGTGAGGGGGACTGGAAGACCGCCGTGCTCGTGCGCATCGCGAACGTGATGGGCCGCGGCCTCCCCGGCGGCGCGAGCCTCATGGAGGACTACACGTACGACCTCACGCCGGGCCACGAGCGGATCCTCGGAGCGCACATGCTCGAGGTGTCGCCGTCGCTCACCTCGGGCCGCGTGCGGGCGGAGATCCACCCACTCGGGATCGGCGGCAAGGAGGATCCGGTTCGCCTCGTGTTCACGGCGGATCCGGGCCCCGCCCTCGTCGTCGCGATGAGCGACATGCGCACGCGCTTCCGGCTGACGGCCAACGTCGTCGAGAACGTCGAGGCACCGGACCTGCCGAAGCTGCCCGTGGGGCGCGCCGTGTGGCGGCCTGAGCCCGACCTCCCCACGAGCGCGGCGTGCTGGATGACGGCGGGCGCGGCGCACCACACGGTCATGACGACCGCCGTGGGGATCGACTGCTTCCGCGATTTCGCCGAGATGGCGGGTATCGAGCTGCTCGAGATCGATGAGTCGACGACCGTGAATGAGTTCCGCAACGCGATGCGCTGGAACCAGGTCTACCACCACATCAACCAGGGCGTCTAAGCCCCGTATTCGCGCCGCGCCCGGCCGCTTGCCACCCCGCACACATCGGGGTTGACACGCGACCGGGCGCGGCGCCACACTATCTTTACAACGTTTACCTACAACGTTGTAAATTTGCGAGAGACATCGGAGTCTCTTCCCCGAGAGGACACAGCAATGAAGCAGAAAATCCTCGCCGCCGGCGGCACGGTGGCCGTCGCCGCGGCAGCGTTGACGGGCTGCTCGGGCGGCGCCGCCGAGGCGACGTGCACGAATGACATCGTCAACGAGGACGCCACCCAGGTCAGCGTCTGGGCCTGGTATCCGGCGTTCGAAGAGGTCGTCGACCTGTTCAACTCGTCGCACGATGACGTCCAGATCTGCTGGACGAACGCCGGCCAGGGCAACGACGAGTACACGAAGTTCTCCACCGCGATCGAGGCCGGCAGCGGCGCCCCCGACGTCATCATGCTCGAGTCGGAGGTGCTGTCGAGCTTCTCCATCCGCGACGCGCTCGTCGACCTCAGCGAATACGGCGCGGCCGACGTCGAGGGCGACTACACCGAGGGCGCCTGGCGCGACGTGTCGAGCGGCGACGCGGTCTACGCGATCCCCGTCGACGGCGGTCCCATGGGCATGCTCTACCGCCAGGACATCCTCGACGAGTACGGCATCGCGGCCCCGACCACGTGGGAGGAGTTCGCCGCGGCGGCCGAGACGCTGAAGGAGAACGGCGCGCCGGGCGTGCTCGCGAACTTCCCGCCGAACGGCCGCGCCTACACGCAGGCCCTGTTCGCGCAGGCCGGCAGCACCCCGTTCACCTACGACAGTGGCAACCCGCTCGAGATCGGCATCGACGTCGCCGACGACGCGTCCAAGGACGTGCTCGCCTACTGGCAGGACCTCGCCGAGCGCGATTTGATCGCGGTCGACGAGGCCTTCACCGCCGACTACAACACGAAGCTCGTCGACGGCTCCTACGCGATCTACGTCGCCGCGGCTTGGGGGCCGGGGTACCTGCAGGGGCTCGAGGGCAGCGACGAGGGCGCCGTGTGGCGCGCTGCCCCCGTCCCGCAGTGGGACGCGGCGAACCCCGTCCAGATCAACTGGGGCGGATCCGCCTTCGCCGTCACGAGCCAGGCCGACGACCCCGAGGCCGCGGCGCTCGTGGCGAAGGAGATCTTCGGCACCGAGGAGGCCTGGAAGATCGGCATCGAGGAGGCCGCGCTGTTCCCGCTGTGGCGCCCGATCCTCGAGTCCGACTACTTCCGCGACCTCGAGTACCCGTTCTTCGACGGCCAGCAGATCAACGCCGACGTCTTCCTCGACGCGGCGGCCGGCTACGGCGGCTTCACCTTCAGCCCGTTCCAGAACTATGCATATGACCAGCTGCAGGAGGAAGTGACGGCCGTGGTCGTGGACGGCGAGAAGGACGCGGGCGCCGCGCTCGACGACCTCCAGGCGACCCTCGAGGCGTACGCGACCGAGCAGGGCTTCGAGCTCCTCGACTGACTGCACGGCGGGCGGGGTGCGCCCCCGCCCGCCGCCGCGTCCGAAAGGCACACCATGACCACCACCGCTCCGGCGCCCGTGCGCGCCCGGCGACGCCGAGGCGTCGGCAGGCGCCAACACGTCGGCTGGCTCTTCGTCGCCCCGTTCCTCGTCGTCTTCGCCGCGTTCCTCGTCTTCCCGCTGATCTACGCCTTCGGCATGAGCCTGTTCAGCTCGACGCTCGCCGGCGGCACCCAGTTCGTCGGGGCCGGCAACTACGTGAAGGCGTTCACGGATCCGCTCTTTCTCGGCGGCGTGGGACGCGTCGTCCTGTACGCCGTCGTGATGATCCCGACGCAGCTCGGCATCGCGCTCGTCGCGGCCCTGCTGCTCGACTCGCTCGCCTCGCGCCTCGCGCAGGCGTCGCGCCTGCTGATCTTCGCGCCGTACGCGATCCCCGTCGTCATCGGTTCGCTGATGTGGAGCTTCCTGTACAGCCCGCGCTTCGGGCCGGGCGCGACGATCTTCGGCGTCTTCGGGCTCGACGCGCCGGACTTCCTGTCGTCGTCGAGCATCTTCTTCAGCCTCGTCAACGTCGTCACGTGGCAGTGGGCGGGCTACTACATGATCATCATCTACGCGGCCCTGCGGTCGGTGGATCCGTCGCTCTACGAGGCCGCGCGCATTGACGGAGCAAACGGGTTCCAGATCGCGACGCGCATCAAGATCCCGATCATCTCGTCTTCCATGGTCATGGTGATCACCTTCGCCCTGATCGGCACGATGCAGTTCTTCACCGAGCCGACGGTGCTGCGATCCGTCGCGTCGGGGGCCCTGCCCGCCGACTACACGCCGAACATGTACGCGTTCGCGCTGGCGTTCAGCTACAGCCAGTTCAACTACGCCTCGACGATCGCCTTCGCCCTCGCGTTCGTGGTCTTCCTCGGGTCGTTCGCCTTCCTCTTCCTCACCCGCAAGCAGAACGGACTCCGGTGATGGCCCTTTCGACCGGCCCGCACACGACCGTCACGGGGCTCCCGAGCCGCGTCAATCGCTCCGCAGGGCGTCGCACGGGCGGGCGCCGCATCGGATCCCACGTCCTCCTCGCGATCCTCGCGCTGTACTTCGTCGTCCCCATCTGGTGGCTCGTCGTCGCGGCGACGAAGTCGACGGGCGACCTGTTCTCGACGCCGGCGTTCTGGTTCGGCGACCCGACCGCCTTCGTCGACAACGTCGTCGGGCTGTTCCAGCACCAGGGCGGCATGTACTGGCGGTGGCTGGGGAACTCGTTCTTCTACGCGTTCGTGTCCGGGACGGGCGCCACGATCATCGCCGTGCTGGCGGGCTACGGGTTCGCGAAGTTCCGCTTCCGCGGCCGCGGGTTCCTCTTCGGCATGATCCTCGGATCCGTCATGGTCCCGCTGACCGCCCTCGTGATCCCCACCTTCATGCTGCTGAGCGACTACAACCTCATCGACACCCCGTGGGCGGTGATCCTGCCGTCGCTGCTGAACGTGTTCGGGGTCTACCTCATGCGCGTCTACACGCAGGACGCCGTGCCCGACGAGCTGCTCGAGGCCGCGCGCATCGACGGCGCGGGGGAGTGGCGCACGTTCGTGCAGGTCGTGTTGCCGCTGCTCAAGCCCGCCATCGTCACCGTGCTGCTCCTGTCGATCGTCGGCACCTGGAACAACTTCTTCCTCCCGCTGGCCGTGCTCACGAGCCCCGACCTGCTCCCCGTGACCGTGGGCCTGAACCGCTGGCTCGCGCTCTCGAACGCCGGCGCCGGCGGCGAGCAGGTGTGGAACCTCATCACCTCGGGCGCCTTCATCTCCGTCGTTCCGCTGATCCTGTCGTTCCTGCTCCTGCAGCGCTACTGGCAGGGTGGGCTCACGCTCGGCAGCGTGAAGTGACCGCCCCCTCTCGACCTACCGACCGCACCGCCCCTCCCGAAGGAGACACCATGTCCGAAGCCCGCATCACCCTCGACCCGCGCGTGGCCGTCGGCCCGATCCACCGCAACCTGTTCGGGGGGTTCGTCGAGCACCTGGGCCGGCACGTGTACGACGGGATCTACGAGCCCGGCCACCCCGAGGCCGACGCCGAGGGCTTCCGCCGCGACGTGATCGAGCTCGTCCGCGAGCTGGGCGTGGCGACCATCCGCTACCCGGGGGGCAACTTCGTCTCGGGGTTCCGCTGGGAGGACAGCGTGGGCCCGCGCGCCGAGCGCCCGCGCCGGCTCGACCTCGCCTGGCACTCGACCGAGACCAACGAGGTCGGCCTGCACGAGTTCGCGGGCTGGCTTGAGAAGGTCGGCAGCGAGATGATGCTCGCCCTCAACCTCGGCACGCGCGGAACGCTCGAGGCGCTCGACCTGCTCGAGTACACCAACATCGCGGGCGGCACGGAGCTGTCCGACCGCCGCGCCGCGCACGGGCGCTCGGAGCCCTTCAACGTGCGCATGTGGTGCCTCGGCAACGAGATGGACGGGCCGTGGCAGCTCGGCCACCGCAGCGCCGATGACTACGGCAAGATCGCCTCGCAGACGGCGAAGGCCATGCGCCAGGTGGATCCGGACCTGCAGCTTGTCGTGTGCGGATCCTCGAGCGCCCACATGCCCACCTTCGGCGAGTGGGAACGCGTCGTGCTGCACCACGCCTACGACGACGTCGACTACATCTCGTGCCACGCCTACTACGAGCCGACGGACGGCGACGTGGACTCGTTCCTCGCCTCGGCGGTCGACATGGATGGATTCATCGAGACCGTCGTGAACACGGCCGACCACGTCGCGGCGGTGCGTGGCTCCTCGAAGCGGATCAACATCTCGTTCGACGAGTGGAACGTCTGGTACCAGAGCCGGTTCGCGAACGTGGACAAGATCGAGGGCACCGACAACTGGCCGATCGCGCCGCGCCTGCTCGAGGACGTGTACTCGGTCATGGACGCCGTCGTGTTCGGCAACCTCATGATCTCGCTCCTCAAGCACGCCGACCGCGTCACGAGCGCGTCCCTGGCGCAGCTCGTCAACGTCATCGCGCCGATCATGACGGAGCCGGGCGGCCCGGCCTGGCGCCAGACCACCTTCTTCCCGTTCTCGCTGACCTCGCGCCTCGCGCGCGGCACCGCGCTGCAGCTCGTGGTCGAGGCGCCCACGTACTCCACGGCGCGCTACGGCGAGGTGCCGCTCGTGGACGCCGTCGCGACGCACGACGCCGAGGCGGGCGAGTCGGCGGTGTTCCTCGTGAACCGCTCGCAGACGGAGGAGCTGGAGGTCACCGTCGACGTCTCGCGGCTGGGCGACGTCGCAGTGCGCGAGGTCCACGCGATCTTCGATGAGGATCCGCACGCCGCGAACACGCTCGAGAACACCGAGCGCGTGGCGCCGAAGGGCAACGACACGGCCGCCGTCGCGGGCGGCGCTCTGACGATCACGCTGCCGCCCGTATCCTGGACCGCGGTGGGCCTGTCCTGACGCAGGCCAGCGAGGACGAGGAGCAAACCATGGCGACGATGCCGGACACGAGCGAGCGCAACTGGGCGGGAAACGTCGCCTATCGGGCCGAGCGGATCCTCGAGCCCACCTCTCTCGAGGAGCTGCGGGGCGCCGTGTCGGCGGGCGGGCGCGTGCGCGCGCTCGGGTCGCGGCACTCGTTCACCGACATCGCCGACACGGACGGCGCCCTGATCTCGCTCGCGCGCATGCCGCGCGAGGTCGAGATCCTGCCGGGCGCCGTCCGCGTCGCGGGCGGCCTGCGCTACGGCGACATCGTCGGCGAGCTCGACGCAGCGGGGCGCGCGCTCGCAAACCTCGCGTCGCTGCCGCACATCTCCGTCGCCGGCGCCGTGCAGACGGGAACGCACGGATCCGGCGACCGGGTGCCCTCGCTCGCAGCCGCCGTCCGCGCGGTGACGGTCGTCGGCCCCGACGGCGAGCTGCGCACGGTGCGGCGCGGCGACGCCGACTTCGGCGGATCCGTCGTCTCGCTCGGGTCACTCGGCATTGTCACGAGCCTGGAGCTCGAAACGGAACCGGCCTACGAGGTCGCGCAGACCGTCTTCGACGGGCCGCTGTGGGACCGGATCCTCGAGCGCTTCGACGAGGTCAGCGCCCTCGGTCACAGCGTGAGCATCTTCACGACCTGGGCGCCCGGGGACCGCGCACAGGCGGTGTGGGTCAAGCGGCGCGCGCTCGCCGCGGGGCCGGGCGATGCCCCGGCGGCCGACCTGCTCGGCGCCGTGCGCGCCGATGGCCCGCGGCACCCGATCGCGGGAGCGGTGGCGGAGGCCTGCAGCCCGCAGCTCGGCGAGCCGGGCCCCTGGTTCGCCCGCCTGCCGCACTTCCGCCTGGACTTCACGCCGTCGGTCGGCGACGAGGTGCAGAGCGAGTACCTCGTGCCGCGGCAGCACGCGGCGGCCGCGATCGCCGCCGTGCGCGCGCGGGGGGAGGCGATCTCCCCGGTCCTGCACGTGTGCGAGATCCGGACGATCGCCGCCGACGACCAGTGGCTGAGCCCCTCGTCGGGGCGGGACAGCGTCGCGCTGCACTTCACGTGGCACCGCGACGAGCAGGCCGTGCGCCAGGTGCTGCCTGTGCTGGAGGAGGCGCTGGAGCCCTTCGATGCGCGCCCCCACTGGGGCAAGGTGTTCGACATGGGGGCGGAGCGCCTCCGCCAGCTGTATCCCCGATTCGAGGACTTCCGGGCGCTCCGCGCGCGGGTGGATCCGTCGGGCGTGTTCGGCAACGCGTTCCTCGACCGCGTGGGGCTCGGCGCATGACCGCCGGCGTTCGGCGGGCACCGTGCCCGCGACGCTGAAGGACGTCGCGCGCGAGGCCGGCGTGTCGATCAAGACGGTCTCGAACGTGATCCACGACTACCCCCACATCCGCCCGGACACGCGCGATCGGGTCGAGCGCGCGATCGCTGAGCTCGGCTACACGCCGAACCAGACGGCGCGGAACCTCCGGTCGGGGCGCACGGGCGTCATCGGCCTCGCGCTGCCCGATCTCGCGCTGAGCTACTTCGCGGAGCTTGCGGCGGCCGTCATCGCCGCCGCCGAGCGGCGGGGTCTCGCCGTGCAGGTCGAGCAGACCGGCGGCACGCGCGCGCGCGAGCTGGCCCTCCTCGGCGCCGCGCGCGTCAAGATGACCGACGGGCTCATCTTCAGCCCGCTGGAGATGGGGCAGGACGACGCGGGCGCCCTCGCCGTCGACTATCCGCTCGTCCTCCTCGGCGAGCGGATCTTCGGCGGTCCGGCCGATCACGTGACGATGCACAACGTGGAGGCGGCGCGGGCCGCCACCGACTTCCTCCTGGACAGCGGGCGACGCCGCATCGCGCTCGTGGGCGCGCACGAGGGGGAGGTCATCGGATCCGCGGGTCTGCGACTGCGGGGCTATCGCGAGGCGATCGAGGGGCGCGGCCTCGCGGTCGACGAGGCGCTCATTGCGCCCGCGGGGGAGTGGCACCGCGTCGACGGCCTCCACGCGACGCGGCGCCTGCTCGCGAGTGGCGCGCGGTTCGACGCCCTGTTTGCGCTCAACGACACCCTCGCGTTCGGGGCGTTGCGCGCGCTCGACGAGGCCGGCCTGGAGGTCCCCGCGGACGTCGCCGTCGTCGGGTTCGACGACATCGACGAGGCCGCGTACTCGATCCCCACGCTCACGACGGTCGATCCGGGGCGGGCGTGGATCGCGGAGCGCGCGGTCGACGCCCTCGTCGAGCGGATCGCGGATCCGGACGCCGCCCCGCGGGAGCTGCTCGCCGATTTTCGCGTCGTCGAGCGCGAGTCGGCGTCCGGCTGATCCGGCCTACGCGGTCGACGCCACCGCCGCGTCGAGGGCCCGGCCGATCTGCAGGAGCTGATCCGCCGTGAGCGCGCCCATCGCCGCGAGATCCCACACGCTCATGCTCGGCGGGAGGGTGAGCGCCTCCGTCCGGAAGAGGTCGGGTGCCACACCCTCGATCGCGCGGCGTTGCGTGGCCACGCGGGCGAGCTCGACGAGCGGCGCCGCGAGCAGGTCGGACTGCGGCACGTCGGCGGCGTGCGGCAGCGGCTCGGCGAGCGCGGCGGCGCGCGCGCGGTCGGCGCGCACGCGCAGGTGCTCGGAACCGATAGCCCCGGTCCGCGGCAGGCCCAGGCGGACGAACTGGCTGTCCGGCGCGTCCGACGCCCGCATCTCCTCTACAAGGAGCTGCGCCATGCGCGCCTCGACGGTCTCGTCGTCGAGGGGCGCGGTCTGGTGCGGATCGTTCTCGAGATCAAACAGCAGGGTGCCGTGGCTCCACGAGTTGAGCCACCCCGCGCGCGCCGGCATTCGCATGGTCCGCAGGCCCTTCGTGAACGCGCGGGGCGGGGCGGGTTCCCACGCCGCCAACTCGTCGGGCGCGAATCGGGCGCGCATGTGGGTGGGCATGAGCGTGTACTCCTCGAGCGGGCCTCCCGCGCACTCGGCGCTGGCGCGCATGTAGACGTAGCGCCCGTCGGTCACGTTGATGTGGCCGCCATGGATCCCGAACAGCGCCCGCTCGCGCGGCGCGGCTTCGGGATGGGCGAGATCGCGCCCCTGCATGTCGGGCGTGGCGTCGACGCCGAAGAAGCCGAGGAGGGTTGGCGCGATGTCGATCGTCTGCGCGAGGTCGCCGCGGCGCTCGTCGGCGCCCGCGGTGCGCGGGTCCCAGAGGAACATCGGCAGGTGCACGAGCTCGTTGAACCACGGCTGGACCGACTTGGCCCACCAGCCGTGCTCGCCGAGGAGGAAGCCGTGATCCGTGTTCACGATGAGCATGGTGTCGCGCCACATGTCATGGCGATCCATCGCGTCGAGCACTCGGCCGAGGGAATGGTCGCACATCGACACGAGCGCGGCGTATTCGGATCGGGCCTCGGCGACCATGTCCGTGCTCTCGGTGACCTTGCGGTACCCCGGCCAGTCGAACGGCTGCTCGGGGGCGTCGCCGTAGCGGCGCCGGTACGCGTCGTGCACGAAGAACGGCTCGTGCGGGTCGAACAGCTCAAGCTGGAGCATCCAGCGATCCGCGCCCGCGTTCGTGTCGAGGAACTCGATCCCGGCGTCGACGGTCAGGGTCTGGGAGTGCTCTGCCTCCGTCGGCATGTGCCGGCGGTTGACGGCATCCTGAGCGACCATGCGCGCGTGGACGGGCGCGGCGGGGTCGGTGGATCCGACGACCCCCTTCCACGGGTCGCCCTCCTGCCCGCGGAAGAACTCCCAGGTGCTGTAGCGCGTGTGATAGGTCGCCCCGCCGTCCTCCCAGTAGTGGGGGTGGTCGCTCGCCAGGTGCGTGTGCACGCCGGCGGATCCGAGCATCTCCGGCATCGAGTCGTCGAACGGCTCGAGCGGGCCCCAGCTGCGGTGGAGGAAGTTGTAGCGGCCCGTGTGCATCTCGCGCCGTGCCGGCATACAGGGCATGGATCCGGCGTAGAAGTTGTCGAACGTCACAGCGCGCTCCGCGAGCCGGGCGAAGTTCGGGGCGTCGACGACCGTGTCGCCGTATGCGGGGAGCATGTGGCGATTGAGGCTGTCGAACATCAGGACGATGGCGCGCATGTTAGTTCCCCTCGGCGGCGATGATCGGGATGAGCGGCGGGTGGTCCGGGGCGTCGGCAATGGCGTCTCGCAGCCGGGCGACCGCGAGGATGTGCGCGTCCATCGCGCCCGATCCCGTCTCGTGCGCCCACTCGGACACGGTGGTGTGAAGTTCGGGGTCGAAGGGAAGGTCCGGATCCATCTCGATGCGGCGATCGCGGTGGCGGAATCTCGCGACCTCTGCCGTGCGCACCTCAAGCTCCGTGTCGAGCAGACGTAGGACGTCCATCCGCCGCAGGAACCCGGCCAGGCTCAGCCGGGCCATGAGCTCGGGATTTTCGAAGCGCGAGGGCGGCTGGTAGGCGCTCGTCAGCCAGTCCATGAGGACGGTTCCGCCCTCCGGGGTGAGCCGGTATCGCTTCGCGTCCGTGGCGCCCGGTCGCTCCTCGATCGAGTGCCGCACCCAGCCGTCGGACTCCATGCGCCCGAGCGATCGGTAGACCTGGCTCATCTGCGTGTTCGAGCGCAGGAAGCGGCCGTGCTCGTCGAGGTACTTCTTGAGGTCATAGCCGGTGCTGGCCTTGGTGGCCAGGACGCCGAGCAGGAGGTGTTCCAGCTTCATCGTGTCCGTCCCCTTCGTCAGACGTGTTCCCACCATGACACAAAAGGAATAAGCATTTCAACCACTTAGCGTTGACGCGCGGGTGATACTTGTGTCATGCTTCCCCGGCGGCATCGAGCCGCGGGACGATTCGGTCGATGGCGGCCGAACCTGACGATGGAGACAGGAGCACACCATGGTGGTGGAACAGCAGGCGCGCCAGGCGGTGACGCCGGTGAAGCATCGCTGGCGCAACCTCGCAACCCTCACGGGGTCGACGGTCGTGGATAGCACCGAGGGCAGCATCATCGGCACGATCTTCCCGACGATCGCGGCGGCACTCGGGCTCAACGCCGGCCACCTCGGCATCATCACGGCGGCCGGCAAGGTGGCCTCGGCGCCGGCGGGCCCGCTCTGGACGTGGCTGGGCGGGCGCACGTCGCGCAAGCTCGTGCTGGTCGTCACGTCGATCCTGGGTGGTGCCTTCGGCATCGCGTCGGCGTTCAGCGGCGACTTCGTGAGCCTGCTCGTCCTCAACGTGCTGATGGCGGCGTCGCTGGTCGGCGGTTCGCCCGTCGGGACGGCTCTCATTATGGACTCGTTCGAGGACAAGGACCGCGGCCGCGCGATCTCCTATTTCTACGCGACCGTCAACGGTCTCGCTTCGCTCATCGGCCCGGCCCTCGGACTGTTCACGCGCTCCGAGGACGGCTGGCGCCTGGGGCTGGCGCTCGTGGGCGCGATTGCGGTCGTCGCGGGGCTCGCGCAGTGGGCGCTCATCCGGGACCCCGGCGTAGGGGCGTCGGAGCCGCAGCTCGCGGATCTCGAGGCGAAGGACCGCGGGGGAGAGAAGACCTCGCTCGCGGGCATCGCGAGCCTGTTCCGCGTCCCGTCCTTCGTCATCATGATGGTGTCCCGGCTCCTGTCGGGTCACCTCCTCATCATGGTGTTCGGCGTGACGTTCCTCGTCAACACCCGCGGCTTCGACAACGCCACCGCCGCGATCGTCCTGGCCCCCTTCGGCATCGGCTACATCGTCGGCACGCTCGGGAGCGGGGTGGTCGTCCGGATGCTGGACACGGTGATGCCGGACCGCGGTCGCGTCTGGTTCATCCAGCTCGCGCAGGTCCTCTTCGCCGCAGCGGCCTACTTCGGCACGCAGATCGGCGCCGACGGGATCCTGTACTACTGCGTGTTCTGGGCACTCATGGGCGCGGCGCAGGGCATGAACCCGCCCGTGAACCGACCCATCGTTGCGTCGATCGTGCCGCCGCGCCTGCGCGGCCAGGCGATGGCCGTCTTCATCACGGTGTTCGAGACCCTCGGGTGGGCGATCTTCTCGCTCGGCGCGGGGCAACTGGCCACGACGTGGGGCCTCGAGTCGGTGTTCTTCTGGATCCTCGTCGTGCTGATGATCGTCAACGCGGCCGTCCTGGGCCTGCTGCACCTCACCTACCCCCGCGACGTGGCCCGCGTGAAGGAGGACCTCGACACGCACCGCATCAAGGTCCTCTCCGCGCGCGACTGATCCGGCCTACGCGGCGTCGCCCTCGGCGACCGCCAGCGCCTCTTCCTCCGCGTCGACCCGGTGACCGTCGGCGACGCGGAGGAGGGGGCGTCCGGCGAACACGATCGCGGCGGTGACGAGGGCCGCAACGGTGCCGAAGAGGTACGGTGCCACGTCCCCGAAGTGGTGTGCGAGGAGCGTCGCGACGGGCGGGGCGACCGCGCCGCCCAGGAAACGCACGCCCGAGTAGGCGCCCGACGCGATCGGCCGCGGCAGGTCGGTGGCCTCCATGACGGTCTCCGTCAGGATCGTGTTCATGAACCCGAACAGGAGCCCGCCCGCGACGATGCACGCGACGAGCGCGCCGGGGTGCGCGGCCACGAGTCCGGCGACGAGGAGGTCCGCCGCGATCAGCGGCATGACGATCACGATCGCCGTCGAGCGCTTCACGACGCGCAGGAGCGCGGGAGCGCCCCAGATCGACGTGACGGCGAGGCCGACGCCCCAGCCAAAGAAGGTCAGGCCGATGCCGAGCGCGTCGAACCCGAGCGGGAACGGCGAGTAGGCGAGCAGGACGAAGAAGGCCATGTTGTAGAACACGGCCGCGGCCGCGAGCAGCCCGAGCGCGGGGCGGCCGAGGGCGCGTAGCGATGCGGTGAACCGGACCGGCTGCGGGCGCGTGGCGGGGGCGTCGAGCAGGACGATTACCGCGATGAACGCGACGGCCATGAGCACGGTCACGCCGAAGAAGGGAGCGCGCCACGAGACGCTGCCGAGGAGACCGCCCGCGAGCGGCCCGATCGCGAGCCCGAGGCCGAGCGAGGCCTCGTAGAGCATGATGGCGCCGGCGCTGCCGCCCGCGGCGCTTCCCACGATCGTCGCGAGCGCCGTGGAGATGAACAGCGCGTTGCCGAGCCCCCAGCCCGCGCGGAATCCGATGACGGCGTCGACGGATCCGCTGAGCGCGCAGAGCAGCGAGAAGACCAGGATGATCGCGAGGCCCGCGAGGAGAGTCCTCTTGGCGCCGATGCGGCTGGAGACGAAGCTCGTGAACAGCATCATCGCGCCGGTGATGACGAGGTAGCTCGTGAACAGCAGCTCCGTCTCGGTCTCGGAGGCGGCCAGCGCCTCGGCGATCGCCGGCAGAATCGGATCCACGAGGCCGATTCCCATGAACGCGACGACGCTCGCGAACGCGACCGCCCAGACGGCTCGCGGCTGATTCCAGAGGGACGAGGATGCGGTCTGGCTCATGGCGCGATCTCCTTCGGGGTCGAGGGGTGGGGGGACGCGACGCGGTCGGTCAACAGCCGCGCCGTGCGCCGCAGGGCCTCCCAGTCGCCGTCGTCGAGGTCGGCGAAGCGGGGGAGCAGGGCGCCCGTGAGCTGGCGCCGCCACGCGAGGTAGGCCTCGTCGCCCGCGGCGGTGGCCACGACCCGCACGGCGCGTGAGTCGTCGGCGTCGGCGGCGCGCTCGACGAGTCCCGCCTCGGTCATCGTCCGCACGAGTCGCGTCGCGCCCGGCTGGGTGATGCGGCTCAGGCGGGCGAGGTCCCCGATGCGGAGGGCGCCGTGCTCGCGAAGAATCGCGAGCGTGCGCCACTGCGCGGAGGGCGCCTCGTTACGGGTATCGAGGGCGGCGATGCGGGTGAGCGCGTGCGCCGCGACGATGATGGCTTCGAGATCGTCGGATGCAGTCACGTTCGGCTATATTACACCGTTATATAACTATGTGATGTATTTGCTCGCAGAAGAGGGCGACGGTCGCCCGTCGCCCTCGGCCGCCGCGCTAGCTGCGGCGGTACTTCGACTCGCGCCCCGCGATCGGCGAGTCCGCGGGGATCGGCTGCCCGTGCGACACGCGCCGGATGTCGCGGATCATGCCGATCGACAGGGCCATCGAGATCGCCCACCCGGCCCATGCGAGCGCGACGCGCCACGTGAACTCCTGATGGGCCGCGCCCCGGAGGAGCGACCAGCCGGTCGAGACGGCGCCGATGATTCCCGTGCCGAGCAGGTATTTGCGCATGGCCCCACGCTACCCGGTCGTGCGCGGATCCGTCATTGCCCCGCAGGTCGTCGGATCACTAGGCTGGCGACGACACCAAGGAGTGCCATGTCTCGCGCAGATCTCGTCGTCGTCGCCAATCGCCTCCCCGTCGACCGGGTGGAGGGGCCGGACGGCGAGCCGGTCTGGCGCCGCTCGCCCGGCGGTCTCGTCACGGCCCTCGAGCAGGTGATGCAGAACCTCGACGGCGCGTGGGTCGGGTGGGGAGGGAAGGCCGACCTCGACGTCGAGCCGTTCGAGTTCGACGGCAACCTCCTGGTCCCGGTGCGCCTGAGCCCCGACGACCTGCGGGACTACTACGAGGGCTTCTCGAACGGCACGATCTGGCCGCTCTACCACGACGTCATCGCCGCGCCGGAATTTAAGCGGTCGTGGTGGGACGCGTACGTGACCGTCAACCGCCGGTTCGCTGCCGCGGCGGCGGAGGTGGTCGCCGAGGGCGGCTTCGTCTGGGTGCAGGACTACCAGCTGCAGCTGGTCCCGCAGATGGTGCGCGCCCTCCGCCCGGATGTAACCATCGGCTACTTCCACCACATTCCGTTCCCCGCATACGCGTTGTTCGCGCAGCTGCCCTGGCGCGCGCAGGTCCTCCAGGGGCTCCTCGGGGCCGACGTCGTCGGCTTCCAGCGCGTCGCAGACGCGGGCAACTTCCAGCGCTCGATCCGGCGCCTGTTGAACCATCCCACGAAGGGCGACACGGTGCAGGTGCCGGACGGCGACGGGACGCGGCTCGTCATCGCGAAGCCGTACCCCATCTCGATCGACGCCGAGCAGTTCCTGGAGCTCGCGCGGCGGCCCGACATCATCGCGCGCGCCCAGGCGATTCGTGACCAGGTGGGATCCGCGAAGCTCATGCTGGGCGTCGATCGCCTCGACTACACGAAGGGGATCCGCCACCGGCTCAAGGCCTACGGCGAGCTGCTCGCCGACGGCGACATCTCGGGACACGACGCGACGCTCGTCCAGGTCGCGAGCCCCAGCCGGCCCGGTGTCGAGGCGTACCAGGACCTGCGCGACGAGATCGAAATGACGGTCGCGCGCATCAACGGCGACTACTCCACCGTAGAGAACACGGCGATCCGGTACCTCCACCAGGGGTACCCGCGCGAGGAGATGGTGGCGCTCTACCTTGCGGCCGACGTCATGCTCGTGACGGCGCTGCGCGACGGCATGAACCTCGTCGCGAAGGAGTACGTGGCGGTGCGCGCGGACAACACGGGAGTGTTGGTGCTCAGCGAGTTCGCCGGGGCCGCCGACGAGCTGGGGAGCGCGCTGCTCGTGAATCCCCACGACATCGAGGGCATGAAGGAGACGATGATGCGCGCCCTGGAGATGCCCGTCGCGGAGCAGGCCCGGCGTATGAAGACCATGCGGCGCAAGGTGCTCGACAACGACGTCGAGAAGTGGGGGCGCACGTTCCTCGCCGACATCGACGAGCTGCGCCGCCGCCGTCATGCGGACGGAGACGGCGCGTGAGCGACCTCGACGAGGCGCTCGCGCGGCTGGGAACGGCGCCGAGACTCCTCGTCGCGCTCGATTTCGACGGCACCCTTTCGCCGCTCGTGGACGAACCGATGTCGGCGCGCGCGACCCCCGATGCCGCCCGGGCGGTCGCCGCGCTCGCGGACACCCCCGGCACGACGGTCGCGCTCGTGTCGGGCCGCACGCTCGCTGACCTGCGCGTGATCGCCGAGCACCGCGACGACTCGCCGATCTGGCTGGTCGGCTCGCACGGCGCGGAGCGCTGGCGCCCGGGGCAGGACGAGCCCGCGCCCGGCGTGGTCGCGGGCGGATCCGCGCGCCTCGCCGAAGACGCGGAGCGCGCGATCGCCGGGATCGACGGGGCGTGGATCGAGAACAAGGCGTTCGGATTCGCCCTGCACACGCGCCTCGCGGATCC
Organism: Microbacterium excoecariae; assembly: GCF_011326725.1. Taxonomy (GTDB): domain Bacteria; phylum Actinomycetota; class Actinomycetes; order Actinomycetales; family Microbacteriaceae; genus Microbacterium; species Microbacterium excoecariae. The sequence goes on from NZ_JAANCO010000001.1 coordinate 1,313,204, forward strand.
GGCGGGCGGGGCCCGGGCGCAGGCCGCCGTCGACGATCTCATGGAGCGCGAGGCCCCGGCCTGGCGCCGGCGCACGGGGAAGCATGTCGTCGAGTTCGCCGACCGGCACGAGGGCAAGGACGTCGCGATCGCCGAGCTGCGACGCGAGACGGGCGCCTCGGCCGTCCTCTTTGCCGGCGACGACGTCACCGACGAGGACGCGCTGCGCTCGCTCGAGGATGGCGACCTGGGGATCCGCGTGGGCGACGGCGAGACGGCCGCGCGCTACCGCGTCGCCGACACGCCGGAGCTCGCCGCCGTGCTCACGCGCCTCGCGCAGCACCGCGCATCCTGATTGCTTCGCTCGCGTCTCCGCGGGCAGAACGGCAAGCCGTTCGGGGGTGCGCGAATCTGGGAATAGACTGCGTGCGTGAGTGACAACGTTAGTGCGGGAATCGACATCAAGCCGCGCAGTCGCGTGGTGACCGACGGCATCGAGGCCACGACGTCGCGCGGAATGCTGCGCGCGGTGGGCATGGGCGACGACGACTGGGAGAAGCCCCAGATCGGCATCGCGTCGAGCTGGAACGAGATCACCCCCTGCAACCTCTCCCTCGACCGGCTCGCGCAGGGCTCGAAGGAGGGCGTGCACGCCGGCGGCGGCTACCCGCTGCAGTTCGGCACGATCTCCGTCTCCGACGGCATCTCCATGGGCCACGAGGGCATGCACTTCTCGCTCGTGAGCCGCGAGGTCATCGCCGACAGTGTCGAGACCGTCGTCATGGGGGAGCGCCTCGACGGCACGGTGCTCCTCGCGGGCTGCGACAAGTCGCTCCCCGGAATGCTCATGGCTGCGGCGCGCCTCAACCTCGCCAGCGTCTTCCTCTACGCCGGATCCATCGCCCCGGGCTGGGTGAAGATGGACGACGGCACGGAGCGCACGATCACGATCATCGACTCGTTCGAGGCCGTCGGCGCGTGCAAGGCCGGCCAGATGAGCGAGTCCGACCTCAAGAAGATCGAGTGCGGGTTCGCGCCGGGCGAGGGCGCCTGCGGCGGCATGTACACCGCGAACACGATGGCGTGCGTCGCCGAGGCGCTGGGCATGAGTCTGCCGGGCTCGTCGACGCCGCTGAGCGCCGATCGGCGCCGCGACATGTACGCGCACCGGTCGGGCGAGGCCGTCGTCGAGATGCTGCGCAAGGGCATCACGACCGGCGACATTCTGACGAAGAAGGCGTTCGAGAACGCCGTGACAGTCGCGATGGTCCTCGGCGGATCCACCAACGCCGTTCTCCACCTCCTCGCGATCGCGCGCGAGGCGGGCGTCGACCTGACGCTCGACGACTTCCGGCGGATCGGGGAGCGCTCGCCGCACCTCGCCGACGTGAAGCCCTTCGGCCAGTTCGTCGCGCAGGACTTCGACCGCGCTGGCGGCATGCCGGTCGTCATGAAGGCGCTGCTCGACGCGGGCCTCCTGCACGGGGACGCGCTGACCGTCACGGGCAAGACGCTCGCGGAGAACCTCGCGGACCTCGACCCTGAGCCGCTCGACGGAACGGTCGTGCGCGAGCTCGACAACCCCATCCACGCCACCGGCGGGCTGACGATCCTCGACGGCACGCTCGCCCCCGAGGGCGCGGTCGTGAAGACGGCCGGCTTCGACGCCGAGGTGTTCGAGGGCCCCGCGCGCGTGTTCGAGCGCGAGCGCGCCGCCATGGACGCGCTCACGAACGGCGAGATCCAGGCCGGCGACGTCGTCGTGATCCGTTACGAGGGCCCCAAGGGCGGCCCCGGGATGCGCGAGATGCTCGCGATCACGGCGGCCATCAAGGGCGCCGGCCTCGGCAAGGATGTACTACTGTTGACGGACGGTCGATTCTCCGGCGGCACAACCGGCCTGTGCATCGGCCACATTGCACCCGAGGCGGTGGACGCAGGTCCGATCGCATTCGTGCGCGATGGCGATCTGATCCGGGTCGATGTCGCCGCTCGCACTCTCGACCTACTCGTCGACGAGGCTGAGCTCGCCTCCCGCCGCTCTGGCTGGGAGCCGCTTCCCCCGCGCTACACCCGCGGCGTTCTCGCGAAGTACGCCAAGCTCGTTGGCTCCGCCGCCGTCGGCGCCGTCACCGGCTGACCCGCGTCCTCGCCCACGTCGTCCCCAACCGATCAGGGAATTACTATGCCCGCAGATCCCACGACCGCCTTCCCGCGTCCCCCCGCGACCAGCTCGCACGCGCCCGTCATGACGGGCGCCGCGGCCGTCGTCCGCTCGCTCGAGCTGCTCGGCGTCGACGACGTCTTCGGCCTGCCGGGCGGCGCGATCCTTCCCGCGTACGACGCGCTCATGAGCGCCGAGTCGCTCAACCACATCCTCGTGCGCCACGAGCAGGGCGCCGGACACGCCGCGGAGGGCTACGCCTCGGCGACCGGCCGCGTCGGCGTCGCGATCGCGACGTCGGGCCCCGGCGCGACGAACCTCGTCACCGCGATCGCCGACGCGTACATGGACTCGGTGCCGCTCGTCGCGATCACGGGTCAGGTGTTCTCGACGCTGATGGGAACGGACGCGTTCCAGGAGGCGGACATCGTCGGCATCACGATGCCAATCACGAAGCACTCCTTCCTCGTCAAGGACGCCGCGGACATCCCGCGCGCGATCGCGCAGGCCTTCGAGATCGCGAGCACGGGGCGCCCCGGGCCCGTGCTGGTGGACATCACGAAGGACGCGCAGCAGGCCGAGGTGCCCTTCGTCTGGCCGCCGAAGTTCGACCTCCCGGGCTATCGTCCGGTGACGAAGGCGCACGGCAAGCAGATCCAGGCGGCCGCCGCGATGATCGCGGAATCGGCCAAGCCCGTCCTGTACGTGGGCGGAGGCGTGATCCGCGCCCGCGCGTCCGCGCAGCTGCGCACCTTCGCCGAGACGACCGGTGCGCCGATCGTCACGACGCTCATGGCGCGCGGGGCGTTCCCGGACTCGCACGAACAGCACCTCGGCATGCCCGGCATGCACGGCACCGTGCCCGCCGTGCTCGCGCTCCAGGAGGCCGACGTGATCGTCGCCCTCGGGGCGCGGTTCGACGACCGCGTGACGGGCAAGGCCGCGCTGTTCGCGCCGAACGCGAAGGTCGTCCACGTCGACGTCGACCCGGCCGAGATCGGAAAGATCCGCCACGCCGAGGTGCCGATCGTGGGCGACGTGAAGGACGTCCTCGTCGACCTCGACACGGCGTACCGCTCGACGACCGCCGGCGACCGCCCCGACTTCGCGGGCTGGTGGCAGTACCTGCGCGGCCTGCAGGACCAGTACCCGCTCGGCTACACGCCGCCCACGGACGGCCTGCTCGCCCCCCAGCACATCATCCAGCGCATCGGAGAGCTGACGGGCCCCGAGGGCGTCTTCGTCGCGGGCGTCGGCCAGCACCAGATGTGGTCGGCGCAGTTCATCCGCTACGAGCGGCCGAACTCGTGGATCAACTCGGGCGGCGCGGGCACGATGGGCTTCTCGGTGCCCGCGGCCATGGGCGCGAAGGTCGGCGAGCCGGACCGCCCTGTCTGGGCGATCGACGGCGACGGCTGCTTCCAGATGACGAACCAGGAGCTCGCCACCTGCGTCCTCAACAACATCCCCATCAAGGTCGCCATCATCAACAACTCGTCGCTCGGCATGGTGCGCCAGTGGCAGACGCTGTTCTACGACGGGCGCTACTCGCACACCGATTTGAACACGGGCCACGACACGCGCCGGATCCCCGACTTCGTGAAGCTCGCCGACGCCTACGGGTGCCTCGCGATCCGCGTGGAGAAGGAGGAGGAGATCGACGACGCGATCCGGCTCGCCCTCGAGACCAACGACCGGCCCGTCGTCATCGACTTCGTCGTTTCGAGCGACGCCATGGTGTGGCCGATGGTGCCGCAGGGTGTCAGCAACAGCTACGTCCAGTACGCCCGGGAACACTCTCCCGCATTCGGTGAGGAGATCTGAGCGCCATGTCGAAGCACGTTCTGAGCCTCCTCGTCGAGGACACCCCGGGCCTCTTGACGCGCGTGGCGGGGCTGTTCGCCCGCCGCGGCTTCAACATCCACTCCCTCGCCGTGGGCGTGACGGAGGTGCCGGGGCTGTCCCGGATCACCGTCGTCGTCGACGTGGAGGACCTTCCGCTCGAGCAGGTCACGAAGCAGCTGAACAAGCTCATCAACGTCGTGAAGATCGTCGAGCTGGATCCGGCCGCGTCGGTGCAGCGCCAGCACATGTTGGTCAAGGTGCGCGCCGACAACTCCTCGCGCGCGAACGTCCTGGAAGTCGTGAACCTCTTCCGCGCGAACGTCGTCGACTATGCCCCCGACTCGCTCGTGATCGAGATCACCGGCGACCAGGGCAAGGTCGACGCGTTCCAGCGCGCGATCACGCCCTTCGGGATCAAGGAGATCTCGCAGTCGGGCCTGTTGGCGCTCGGCCGCGGTCCGAAGTCGATTTCCGAGCGCGTCCTGCGCTAACCCCGTTTTCTCACCGAACCACCAAGCAAGGAGCACACTGTGGCAGAGATCCTCTACGACGCAGACGCCGATCTGTCGATCATCCAGTCCAAGAAGGTCGCGATCGTCGGCTACGGCTCGCAGGGCCACGCCCACGCGCAGAACCTTCGCGACTCGGGCGTCGAGGTCGCCGTCGCGCTGCGCGAGGGCTCGAAGTCGGCGCAGAAGGCGTCGGACGACGGCTTCCCGGTCAAGACGGTCGCGGACGCGACTGCCTGGGCCGACGTCATCATGATTCTCGCGCCGGACCAGAACCAGCGTGCGATCTACGCCGAGGGCATCAAGCCGAACCTCGCGCCCGGCAAGGCGATCGCCTTCGCGCACGGCTTCAACATCCGCTTCGGTCTCATCGAGGCGCCCGAGGGCGTCGACGTCATCCTCATCGCGCCGAAGGCGCCGGGCCACACGGTCCGCCGCGAGTTCGCCGCGGGCCGCGGGATCCCCGACATCATCGGTGTCGAGAAGGACGAGACCGGATCCGCGTGGGACCTCGCGCTCTCGTACGCGGCGGGCATCGGCGGCACGCGCGCCGGCGTCATCAAGACGACCTTCACGGAGGAGACCGAGACCGACCTGTTCGGTGAGCAGGCGGTGCTCTGCGGCGGCATGAGCCACCTCGTTCAGGCGGGCTTCGAGACCCTCACCGAGGCGGGCTACCAGCCGGAGATCGCCTACTTCGAGGTCCTCCACGAGCTCAAGCTCATCGTGGACCTCATGTGGGAGGGCGGCATCGCCAAGCAGCGCTGGAGCATCTCGGACACGGCGGAGTACGGCGACTACGTCTCCGGCCCCCGCGTCGTCGACCAGCACGTCAAGGACAACATGAAGGCGGTCCTCGCCGACATCCAGTCCGGCGCGTTCGCGAAGCGCTTCATCGACGACCAGGACGCCGGCGCCCCGGAGTTCACGAAGCTCCGCGCCGAGGAGGAGCAGCACCCGATCGAGACGACGGGCAAGCAGCTCCGCTCGCTGTTCTCGTGGAAGAACAGCGACGACGACTACGTCGAGGGAACCGCCGCGCGCTAAGCCGCGCGGGAATCGACCGGCCCCCGTCGGGCTCGCGCATCGCGAGGCCGACCGGGGCCGGTCTGCGTGCGGTCTGCCCCGTCCCCAGGGCGAAAGGCGGGGGAGTTGTCCCCGATCGGGCCCGGCGGGGGATCGCGCCAGCCGCCGCCGCGCGAGGCTGGGCGCATGAACGACAACGAGATCGAGGCCCTCAAGGATCGCCCGCTCACCCGCGACGATGACCTCGTGCGCCTCGTCGCCTCCTTGCTGGACACGGCGACGGTCGCGCGGGTCTGGCTGCTCCTGCTCGACGCGCGGATGCGCTCGACCGGCGTGCTCATTCCCCTGGACGACCGCGCGGCAGATCCGTCAGACGTCGCCGCCATGCCGTCCTCCGGCGCTATCACCGCGGCGGAGCTGACGGGGCAGGTCATCGCCCGCGTCGTGCGTCAGACGCCCGCCTCCTACGCCGTGGTCGCGTGGGAGCGCCCGGGCCCCGCGCGCCTCACGCTCGCGGATCGCTCGTGGATCCGGCAGATGACGCGGGCGTTCGCGGACGATCCCGAGGCGCTGCGCGCGCAGCTCGTGGTGTCGGACGAGGGCGTCGCGCTGGTGGTCGACTCGGAGGGATCCGTCCGCGCCGCGTGAGGAATCGCCCCCGCGGCGCGGGCGGGGCGATCAGAACCCGGGGGCCTGCACGAACGCCTCGTACGAGGCGCCCTCGGGCACGCTGTCGTACAGGTCGATCGAGAACCGCGCGCTGCCCTCGGCGGGAATGCGCTCGACGTACGTCCAGTCCAGGCCCGCGATCTCGCCGTCGGCGTCGCGAATCAACAGCTCGACCTCGACGCTCTCCGCGTCGACGTCGTCGAGGTTCGACACCGCGCCCGAGACCACGGTCCACCCGTCCTCCGTCTCTGCTTCCAGCTCGCCGACCTCGAAGCCGCCGAACTCGTCGCTCGGAATGCTGCTCAGCCCGTATCCGTCGAAGACGACGTTGAGGTCGGCGCTCTCGTCCTCCGTCGCGGCCGCGAAGTACCCCGCCGCGATCGAGGTGCCCGGCGTGAGCGTGACGTAGTCCCACGTCGTGTCGAGGATCGTGCCGTCCTCGCCGACGGCCTCGATGGTGACGTCGACGCCGGGGAGTACGACGTCGTCGGGGTTGTCGATGAGGACGACCACCTGCGCGCTGTCGTCGTACTGGGCGGTCCACAGGGCCTGTTCCGCGACGGTGAGGTTCTCGAGGGCCGCCTGCTCCTCGCCCTCGAGGTCGTCGACGTACTCATCGACGATGGATCCGCCGTAGGGGTCGGACGTGTAGCCGGCGTCCTCGTAGAACGCGAACCCCACGAGGATGAACGCGGTCAGGGCCGCCATGACGAGGCCGACGAGGAAGGCGACGCCGCCGACGATGATCGCGGCGATCCCCTGGCCGCGGCCGGCGGACTTCTTCGCGACGGTGACGATGCCGAGGATGACCGCGACGATCACGAGCGGGATCCCCAGGAAGACGGCGAACGGGATCAGACACATCACGCCGCCGACGATCGCCAGGACGAGCGCCGTGATCGCGCGCCCCTTTCCGCCGCTCGGCGGCGCCGGGGCGTAGGGCGATCCGCCAGCGGGCGGGACGGGGGAGCCCGCCGCGGGGTAGCCGTAGGGGCTGCCCGCGCCGGGACCCGCCGCGGGGGCGCCCGCGCCGGGCGGCGGCGCGTAGACGGGCGGCTGCGGGGCTGCCGGCGGGGTCGGCGCGCCGGGACCGGGCTGCGCGGGCGGCTCGTTCCGGGCCGGGCCGGCGCCGTTCGGCGGGGTGATGTCGGACATGTCGCTCCTTGGGGACGAAGGCCTGCGAGGCGGTCGCCCCGCGCGACGGCTGTGCGGGTGCCTCCCCCCGGCGCCAGACCGCGCCCTCAGGATATCGGCGGACGCCCCGCGGCATCAGGGGGAGAAGTCCCCATGCGGCGCGGCCGCAGCCCTCAGCGCGCGGGTCGCGACGTCGACCAGAGGGCGAGGGCGATCAGTGCGGGCTGGAAGAACAGCCGCGCGAAGCGGCGGTCGTCGGTGTCGAGCCCGAATCCGTCGCGGCGATGGATCCACTGCGAGATGTTGCCGGGGAAGACGGCGGCGAAGAACACCGCGGCCACGCGCCCGACGGTCCGCCGCCGGCGGCGCGCGGTCAGCAGCGCGGCGCCGAGCGCGACCTCGGCGACGCCGGAGGCGACGACCGTCGTGTCCGGGGAGAACGGCATGATCTCCGGCACCTGCGCCTGGAACTCCTTCCGCGCGAAGGTGAGGTGCGCGACGCCGGCGAAGGCGAGCGCGGATCCGAGGGCGAGGCGGCCGAGTGTGCGTGCGGGGCTGGTCATGGCGTCAGCCTAATTCGCGCGCGGCCGGGCGGGGGGGAGGGGCCGTGCGGATCGCGTCCGGCGGCGCCCGGAGGCGCTAGATCGACTAGTGTCGAATTGTGCGCGAGGACGCGCACCGCATCACGAAAGGAGGCTCGTCATGAGCCGATTTGCAGGACAGGTCATTCTGATCACGGGCGGCGGCTCCGGCCTGGGCCGCGCGACCGCCGTGCGCGTGGCGGGCGAGGGCGCGAAGCTTGCGCTCGTGGACGTCTCGGAGGAGGGGCTGGCGGCCTCGAAGCAGGCGGTCCTGGATGCCGCTCCGACCGCGGAGGTGCTGACCGTCGTGGCCGACGTGTCGAAGGAGGCCGACGTCGAGGCGTACGTCGCCGCGACCACGGAGCGTTTCGGCCGCATCGACGGCTTCTTCAACAACGCGGGCATCGAGGGGCGTCAGAACCTGACGGAGAGCTTCACCGCCGCCGAGTTCGAGCGCGTGATCTCGATCAACCTCACCGGGGCGTTCCTCGGGCTCGAGAAGGTGCTGGCCGTCATGCACGAGCAGGGCAGCGGATCCGTCGTGAACACCGCGAGCGTCGGCGGCATCCGCGGCGTCGGCAACCAGTCGGGGTACGCGGCGGCGAAGCACGGCGTCGTCGGCATGACCCGCAACTCGGCGGTCGAGTACGGCCAGTTCGGTGTGCGCGTCAACGCGATCGCGCCGGGCGCCATCTGGACGCCCATGGTCGAGAACTCGATGAAGCAGATCGACCCGGACAACCCTCGCGCCGCCGCGGAGCAGTTCATCCAGGCGAACCCGACCAAGCGCTACGGCGAGGCGCACGAGATCGCGGCGGTCGTCGCGTTCCTCCTCTCGAACGACTCGAGCTACGTCAACGCGGCCGTGCTGCCGATCGACGGTGGACAGTCGGCGAAGTACTGAAGCGCCACTGCGCGGGGCCCGGAATCGCACGCGGCGGATCCGGGCCCCGTCGTGCTACCCTGGAGCGTCACGCGTGCGCGCGTCGATGCCTCGTGCCCTCGGTACGGAGCGTGAGACTGCCGTGTGACGCGGTGTATCCCATTCATCGCCCCGGTTCCACAGACCACGTCGCGTCCCTGCGGGAGGCGGCCGGAACACGAGGCCCGATCATCACAACCCCTGAAGGCAAACCACTACATGACTAACGCAACGACCGCCTCGGCCACCACGCAGGTCGCGATCAACGACATCGGCTCTGCAGAGGACTTCCTGGCCGCGGTCGAGAAGACTCTGAAGTTCTTCAACGACGGCGACATCATCGACGGCGAGATCGTCAAGATCGACCGCGACGAGGTTCTGCTCGACGTCGGATACAAGACCGAGGGCGTCATCCCCTCGCGCGAGCTGTCCATCAAGCACGACGTCAACCCCGACGATGTCGTCAAGGTGGGCGACCACATCGAGGCCCTCGTTCTCCAGAAGGAGGACAAGGAAGGCCGTCTGATCCTGTCGAAGAAGCGCGCGCAGTACGAGCGCGCCTGGGGCGACGTGGAGCAGATCAAGGAGAACGACGGTGTCGTCAAGGGCACGGTCATCGAGGTCGTCAAGGGTGGTCTCATCCTCGACATCGGCCTTCGCGGCTTCCTCCCGGCCTCGCTCATCGAGCTGCGCCGCGTGCGCGACCTGACGCCGTACCTCGGCCAGGAGCTCGAGGCGAAGATCCTCGAGCTCGACAAGAACCGCAACAACGTGGTGCTCTCGCGTCGCGCCCTCCTCGAGGAGACGCAGTCGGCGACCCGCGCGCAGTTCCTCAACGGCCTGCACAAGGGCCAGGTCCGCAAGGGTCAGGTCTCGTCGATCGTCAACTTCGGTGCGTTCGTCGACCTGGGCGGCGTGGACGGCCTCGTGCACGTCTCCGAGCTGTCCTGGAAGCACATCGACCACGCCAGCGAGGTCGTCGAGGTGGGCCAGGAGGTCACCGTCGAGGTTCTCGAGGTCGACCTCGACCGCGAGCGCGTCTCGCTGTCGCTCAAGGCGACGCAGGAGGACCCGTGGCAGGTCTTCGCCCGCACGCACCAGATCGGCCAGATCACGCCCGGTAAGGTCACGAAGCTCGTTCCGTTCGGCGCGTTTGTGCGCGTCGCGGACGGCATCGAGGGCCTCGTGCACATCTCCGAGCTGTCGCACAAGCACGTCGAGATGGCCGAGCAGGTCGTCTCGGTGGGCGAGGAGCTCTTCGTCCGCGTCATCGACGTGGACCTGGACCGCCGCCGCATCTCGCTGTCGCTCAAGCAGGCCAACGACATGGTTGACCCGAACGGCACCGAGTTCGACCCGTCGCTCTACGGCATGACCACGGAGTACGACGAGAACGGCGAGTACAAGTTCCCCGAGGGCTTCGACCCGGAGACGAACCAGTGGCTCGAGGGCTACGACGAGGCGCGCGAGGCCTGGGAGCAGGAGTACGCCCAGGCGCAGGCTCGTTGGGAGCAGCACAAGGAGCAGGTCGCCAAGGCCATCGAGGCCGAGGCGAACGCCGAGGAGGCTGCGCCGGCCGGCGCCGCGAGCAGCTTCTCGACGGAGTCGAACGGCGCCGGCGCCCTCGCCGACGACGAGGCTCTCGCCGCGCTGCGCGAGCAGCTCGCGGGCAACTGATCGCCTGATCACGCTCTGAGCGGAGACGGGCCGGATCCTTCGGGATCCGGCCCGTTTCGCGTTTCCGGCCCCCTTCCCGCGGCGACCCCTGTGGAGAACTTCTGCGCGCGCCGCCGGATCCTCGTAGCGTGTGGGGATGCGTTCCTCCGTCGTTATCGCCGCCCTGAGCGCCGCCGTGTCCCTGGTGCTCCTCGCCGGCTGCGCGCCCGAGCCGGAGCCCGAGCCCGCCTGGACCGAGGAAGAGGCCTACGCCGCGGCGGAGGAGACTTTTCGGGCGTACATTTCTGAATCTGCACTTTCGAACACCGAAGGACACCCTGAACGCTACGTAACGGGTGCTCTCGCGGATCAAGTTGAAGAGTGGGAAGAGCGCACTTCTGGCGTTGAAATCGCTGCACGAGGGGAATCGCGTGTTGTGACATTTGAGGCTGTGTCATTTGACGTAGTTGAGCGCGCCGTTGCTGTGAGCGCCGAAGCTTGCATCGATTCCTCGGACGTCGAAGTTCGGGATAGCGACGGGAAATGGACGCAGACGCGCCCCAACGGTGCGTATGTCGTACGCGTCGACTTCGTCAGCGTGGGGGATGCGGTACAGCTCGCTGAACTATCGGAAGTTGATTTGGCATGCTGACCGCGATGATGCTCGTGGCAACCGGCGTGTTCGCACCACCCACGATGAATGATGGGGCGCTGTCTGGCGCTCAAATTCTCCCGACGAACGAATGCCACTTCGCTGCCGTGGAGGCCGGCCTGTGTGGAGCAGACGGCGACTCCTCCCTCGACATCTGGGACGAGATCGCGACCGGCGGCGGCGGAGGCGGGGGCGGTGACACCGGGAGCGGCGGGAGCGGCGTGGCGCCGGGCGGATCCGTGCCGGTCGTCGAGACGGGCGGCGGCGACGCGCCTCCCGCGCCGTCGCCGGACCTCATCGAGGGGTGGAACTGTCTCGGCCCGGGTGATGATGTCCTCGGTCCCGCGTGCGCGGAGGCTGCGGAAGAGGAACCGGCGGTTCCGGGTTCTCCGGAGGATCCCGAGCCCGAGGCCCCCGTCATCCCGGCGCTGGTCGCGCGCGACGTCGCCTCGTTCGCGCCGGGCGCCGGCGAGCCGGTGATCGAGCCGTACGGAATCGCGATCGCGCACGCCCCGATGAACGTGGCGTTCGCGCCGGAAGCGCGCACCGTCGGCGGCGATCTGTTCGGCCTGCCCATCGAGGTGACGTTCACGCCCGAGTTCCTGACCGTGGACTACGGCGACGGCACGGTGGTCGAGGCGGGCCCGACCGCGGCGACGTGGGAGGCGCTCGGGCAAGAGCAACTGACGCCGACGGCTACGAGCCACGCGTATGCCGACCGCGGGACGTACCCGGTGCGCGTGTCGACCTCCTACGCCGCGAGCGTGGACTTTGGCCCGTGGGGCGTGCACGAGGTCTCCGGGTTCGTCGTGTCCGACGCGCCCGTCGTGGACGTCACCGTGTACGAAAAGCAGTCGTTCCTCGTCGCGCGCACGTGCGAGGAAAACCCGGCGGGGCCGGGGTGCGCGGCCGTCGGGTGAGCGCAGGGATCGCTAGGCTCGAGGCATGCCCCTCATCGCCCTCACCGGCGGGATCGCGTCGGGGAAATCGACGATCGCGCGCCGGCTCGCCGAGCGCGGCGCCATCGTGATCGACGCCGACCGCGTGGTCCGCGACCTGCAGCGCCCCGGCCAGGCCGTGCTCGCCGAGATCGCGGAGGCCTTCGGCGACGGCGTGCTCGCGCCGGACGGGACCCTCGACCGCGCCGCGCTCGCCCGCATCGTCTTTCACGACGACGCGCGCCGCGCCGAGCTGGACGCGATCGTCCACCCCGCCGTGCGCGAGGAAACCCAGCGCCGGTTCCGCGCCGCGCTGGACGCGGATCCGCGCGCCGTCGTCGTCTACGACGTTCCCCTGCTTGCCGAGGCCCGCGGCTCGGACGAGTGGGACCTCATCGTCGTCGCACACGCGCCCGCGGCGACGCGCGTCGACCGCCTCGTCGAGGATCGCGGTATGGCCCGCGCCGACGCCGAGGCGCGGGTGCGCAGCCAGGCGTCCGACGCCGAGCGCCTCGCGCTCGCCGATGTCGTCGTCGACACGAGCGGATCCGTGACCGACACCCTCCGCGGCGCCGACGCCGTGTGGGAGCGCGTCGCCCCCGCAGCCTGACAGGCGGCAGGGCATCCGCGCCCGCTCGAACCGATGTCGGTGGTCGGGCATAGCCTGGGACCATGCAGACGACGCGCAGTGTCCGGCCCTTCGAGGTGGTCAGCGAGTACCAGCCCTCGGGCGATCAGCCGCGCGCGATCGCCGAGCTCGCGCAGAGGATCAACGCGGGGGAGACCGACGTGGTCCTCCTCGGTGCGACCGGAACCGGGAAGTCGGCGACGACCGCCTGGCTCATCGAGCAGATTCAGCGCCCGACGCTCGTGCTCGCCCACAACAAGACCCTGGCGGCGCAGCTCGCGAACGAGTTCCGCGACCTCATGCCGCACAACGCTGTCGAGTACTTCGTGTCCTACTACGACTACTACCAGCCCGAGGCGTACGTCCCGCAGACCGACACCTTCATCGAAAAAGACAGCTCGATCAACGCCGAGGTCGAGCGGCTCCGCCACTCGACGACGAACTCGCTCCTCAGCAGGCGCGACGTCATCGTCGTGAGCACGGTCTCCTGCATCTACGGCCTCGGATCGCCGGAGGAGTACCTGCGCTCGCTCGTCGCTCTGCAGGTGGGGGAGCACTACGACCGCGACGCGCTGATCCGCCAGTTCATCGGCATGCAGTACAACCGCAACGACGTGGACTTCTCGCGCGGCAACTTCCGGGTGCGCGGCGACACGATCGAGATCATTCCCGTGTACGAGGAGTACGCGATCCGGATCGAGCTCTTCGGTGACGAGATCGAGGCGATTCAGCGGCTGCACCCGCTGACGGGCGAGGTCATCGAGAAGATGGACGCGGTGGCGGTCTTCCCCGCGACGCACTACGCGGCCGGGACCGACACCGTCGCGCGCGCGATCACCACGATCGAGGACGAGCTGCAGCTGCGCCTCGCGGAGCTCGAGGGGCAGGGCAAGCTGCTCGAGGCGCAGCGGCTCAAGATGCGCACGACCTTCGACATCGAGATGCTCCAGCAGATCGGCTTCTGCTCCGGCATCGAGAACTACTCGCGCCACCTCGACGGCCGCGAGGCGGGGGAGCCGCCGCACACCCTGCTCGACTTCTTCCCGGACGACTTCGTCATCGTGATCGACGAGTCCCACGTCACGGTCCCGCAGATAGGCGCCATGTACGAGGGCGACGCGTCGCGCAAGCGCACGCTCGTCGACCACGGCTTCCGTCTCCCGAGCGCCCTCGACAACCGGCCCCTCCGCTTCGACGAGTTCAAGGAGCGGATCGGCCAGGCCGTGTACCTCTCCGCGACCCCGGGCAAGTACGAAATGGGGATCGCCGACGGGGTGGTCGAGCAGATCATCCGCCCGACGGGCCTGATCGACCCCGAGATCGTCATCAAGCCCTCCGAGGGGCAGATCGACGACCTCCTCGAGGAGATCCGCGCCCGCGCGGAGCGCGACGAGCGCGTTCTCGTCACGACCCTCACGAAGAAGATGGCCGAGGAGCTCACCGACTTCCTCGACGAGCACGGGGTGCGCGTGCGATACCTGCACAGCGACGTCGACACGTTGCGCCGCGTCGAGCTGCTCACCGAGCTGCGCCAGGGCGTGTACGACGTGCTCGTGGGTATCAACCTCCTGCGCGAGGGGCTGGACCTCCCCGAGGTCTCGCTCGTCGCGATCCTCGACGCCGATAAGGAGGGTTTCCTCCGCAGCGAGACCTCGCTCATCCAGACGATCGGCCGCGCCGCCCGCAACGTGTCGGGACAGGTCCACATGTACGCCGACAAGGTCACCGACTCGATGCAGCGGGCCCTCGACGAGACGAACCGGCGCCGCGAGATCCAGACCGCCTACAACGCGGAGCACGGCATCGACCCGCAGCCGCTTCGCAAGCGGATCGCCGACATCACCGACGCGCTCGCGCGCGAGGAGGCCGACACCGCCGAGCTCCTCGCGAAACGGGGGCGCGACCCGCGCGTCAAGGACGGCGGCCGCGGGAAGGCGCCGGCGCCCGCGTCGCACGAGGGGCTCGCCGCGGAGGGCGCCGATCAGCTCGAGCAGACGATCGCCGACCTCACCCAGCAGATGCTCACGGCGGCCGAGGAGCTCAAGTTCGAGCTCGCGGCGCGGCTGCGCGACGAGGTCAAGGACCTCAAGTACGAGCTGCGACAGATGGTGAAGGCGGGCCACGCCTGAACCTGGGCGTTTCCGCGCCGAACGAACATAGTTTCGAACTAGGATCTCTCACGTGCCGATCATTCCTGTAGACACCGATCAGAAGATCACCGTGCGCGGCGCCCGCGTGCACAACCTCCAGAACGTCGACCTGGAGGTTCCGCGCGACAAGATGATCGTCTTCACGGGCCTGTCCGGGTCCGGCAAGTCGAGCCTCGCGTTCGACACGATCTTCGCCGAGGGGCAGCGCCGGTACGTCGAGTCCCTGAGCGCCTACGCGCGCCAGTTCCTCGGCCAAGTCGATCGCCCCGACGTCGACGCCATCGAGGGCCTCAGCCCGGCCGTCTCGATCGACCAGAAGTCCACCAACCGCAACCCGCGCTCGACGGTCGGGACGATCACCGAGATCTACGACTACATGCGCCTGCTATGGGCCCGGATCGGGATCGCGCACTGCCCCGTCTGCGACGCCCGCATCGAGCGCCAGACCGTCCAGCAGATCGCCGACCAGCTCGTGGCGCTTCCCGAGGGCACGCGCTACCAGGTGGTCGCGCCGATCGTGAACCAGAAGAAGGGCGAGTTCGTCGACCTCTTCGCCGAGCTCGGATCCAAGGGCTACGCCCGCGCGATCGTCGACGGCGAGCTCATTCAGCTCGCCGAGCCGCCGAAGCTCAAGAAGTCGTACAAGCACGACATCTCCGTCGTCGTCGACCGCCTCGTCGCCCGTGGCGACGGCATGATCGGCCGCGTGACCGACTCCGTCGAGACGGCGATCGGGCTCGCCGACGGCGTGATCCAGGTCAACTTCGTCGACGAGGAGGGCGACGACGCCTGGCAGTCGTTCAGCGAGAAGCTCTCCTGCCCGAACGGGCACGCCCTGCAGCTCACCGAGATCGAGCCGCGCACCTTCTCGTTCAACGCGCCGTTCGGCGCCTGCCCCGCCTGCTCGGGCCTCGGCACGAAGATGTCGGTCGACGTCGACCTCATGCTCGCCGACGAGGAGCTGTCGATCGCCGACGGCGTCATCGTCCCCTGGACGACGCAGGGCAAGGGGCTCTTCCAGTACTACGAGCGCCTCCTCGAGGGCCTCGCCGACGACCTCAACTTCTCGTTGCACACCCCGTGGCTCGCCCTTCCCGAGGCCGTGCGGGAGGCCGTCCTCTACGGGCAGGACTACCGCGTCAACGTGAAGTACAAGAACCGCTGGGGTCGCGAGGTGCGCTACGCGAGCGGCTTCGAGGGCGTCGTGCCCTACATCGAGCGGCAGTACGCCCAGGCCGAGTCCGACACCCAGCGCGCGCGCTGGGCCGACTACCTGCGCGAGATCCCGTGCTCCGTGTGCCACGGCGCGCGGCTCAAGCCCGAGGTGCTGGCCGTCAAGGTCGCGGGCCGCTCCATCGCCGAGACGGCGGAGCTCAGCCTCGACGACGCGATGGAGCTCGTCGAGTCGATCGAGCTCACCGAGCGCGAGGCGATGATCGCCGCGCAGGTCCTGCGCGAGATTCGCGTGCGGCTCGCATTCCTCCTCCGCGTGGGGCTGAACTACCTCACCCTCAGCCGCGCCGCGGGGTCGCTCTCGGGCGGCGAGGCCCAGCGGATCCGGCTCGCGACGCAGATCGGCACGGGCCTGACGGGCGTGCTCTACGTGCTCGACGAGCCGTCGATCGGCCTGCACCAGCGCGACAACCGCCGCCTCATCGAGACGCTCGAGGCGCTCCGCGACCTGGGAAACACGCTCGTGGTCGTCGAGCACGACGAGGAGACGATCGAGTCGAGCGACTGGGTCGTCGACATCGGACCGCGCGCGGGCGTCGGCGGCGGCGAGGTCATCCACTCGGGGCCGTACCGAGAGCTGCTCGGCGAGGAACGCTCGATCACGGGCGACTACCTCTCGGGCCGCCGCGAGATCGCCGTGCCGAAGAAGCGCCGACGCATCGACCGCAAGCGCATGATCCGCGTCGTCGGCGCCCACGCCAACAACCTCCAGGGCGTCGACGCGGACTTCCCCGTGGGGGTCTTCACGGCGGTCACGGGCGTGAGCGGATCCGGCAAGTCCACGCTCGTCAACGACATCCTCTACCAGGTGCTCGCGCAGAAGCTCAACGGAGCGCGCACGGTGCCCGGCAAGCACAAGCGCGTGACGGGCCTGGATCACGTCGACAAGGTCATCCACGTCGACCAGGCACCCATCGGGCGCACCCCGCGGTCGAACCCCGCGACC
Source organism: Microbacterium excoecariae (assembly GCF_011326725.1). GTDB lineage: Bacteria > Actinomycetota > Actinomycetes > Actinomycetales > Microbacteriaceae > Microbacterium > Microbacterium excoecariae. Next base: position 1,330,236 of record NZ_JAANCO010000001.1, read on the forward strand.
TACACGGGGGTGTTCGACCGGATCCGCACCCTGTTCGCGGAGACCCCCGAGGCGAAGGTGCGGGGGTACCAGGCCGGCCGGTTCAGCTTCAACGTCAAGGGCGGCCGGTGCGAGGCGTGCTCGGGCGACGGCACGCTCAAGATCGAGATGAACTTCCTCCCCGACGTGTACGTCGACTGCGAGGTGTGCGGCGGAAAGCGGTACAACCGCGACACGCTGCAGGTGCACTACAAGGGCAAGAACATCGCCGAGGTGCTCGAGATGTCGATCGCCGAGGCAGCCGAGTTCTTCGAGCCGATCCAGGCGATCCACCGCTACATGAAGACCCTCGTCGACGTCGGGCTCGGGTACGTGCGGCTCGGTCAGGCCGCGACGACCCTGTCGGGGGGCGAGGCGCAGCGCGTCAAGCTCGCGACCGAGCTCCAGAAGCGCAGCAAGGGCCGCAGCGTCTACGTGCTCGACGAGCCGACGACCGGCCTGCATTTCGAGGACGTGCGCAAGCTCCTCGAGGTCCTGAACAGCCTCGTCGAGAAGGGCAACACGGTCGTCGTCATCGAGCACAACCTCGACGTCGTCAAGTCGGCGGACTGGGTCGTCGACCTCGGCCCGGAGGGCGGATCCGGCGGCGGTACGATCGTCGCGACGGGCACGCCCGAGCAGGTCGCGCGCGTCGCGGACAGCCACACCGGAGCCTTCCTCGCGGAGACTCTCGGACTCACGCAGCGCGCGAGCGCCGCGAAGGCCCAGCGCGCGGGCCGGTAGGCGCCCATGACGTCGCCGCTTCCCTACAAGCCCGGTCCGGGAGAGATCCCGACGAACCCGGGGGTGTACCGCTTCCACGACGCCGAGGGGCGCGTGCTGTACGTCGGCAAGGCGAAGAACCTCCGGCAGCGCCTGTCGAACTACTTCGCCCCCCTCCACACGCTGCACGAGCGCACGCGCCGCATGGTCACGACCGCCTCGGGCGTGGAGTGGACGGTCGTCCCGACCGACGTCGACTCGCTCCAGCTCGAGTACCAGTGGATCAAGCAGTACGACCCGCCGTTTAACGTCAAGTACCGCGACGACAAGTCGTACCCGTTCCTCGCGATCACGATGGCCGATGAGGCGCCGCGGGTCATGGTCACGCGCAACCGCAAGATCCGCGGGGCGAAGTATTTCGGCCCCTACCCGAAGGTGTGGGCGGTCCGCGACACGATCGACCTCATGCTCAAGGTGTTTCCGATCCGCACGTGCAGCGACGCCTCCTACAAGCGGGCGATGCAGACTGGCAAGCCCTGTTTCCCCGGCCAGATCGGGAAGTGTGGCGGGCCGTGCTCGCGCCGCGTCACCGTCGCGGAACACCGGGCGGTCGTCGACGACTTCGTGGCCTTCCTGCAGGGCGGGGACAAGCGCTTCACCCGCGAGATCTCGGCGCGCATGCGCGAGGCGGCGGCGGCCATGGACTACGAGCGGGCGGCCGTGTACCGGGACCAGCTCGAGTCGCTCGACGCCGTCCTTACCAAGAGCGCGCTCGTGCTGCCGGAGGACGCGGACGCCGACCTCTTCGGTATCGCCGAGGACGAGCTCGACGCCGCCGTGCATCACTTCGTCATCCGCCAGGGGCGCGTGCGCGGCGTCTCGTCCCACACGATCGTCAAGGAGCTCGACATCGGCGGCGGCGAGCTTGTCGACCAGATCCTGCAGCGCACCTACGGCGACGCCGAACGCGCGGACATCCCGCGCCGCGTCCTCGTTCCGGAGCTCCCGCCCGCCCACGACGAGCTCGAGGCATTCCTCAGCGACAGGCGCGGCACGCGTGTCGAGATTCAGGTCGCCCAGCGCGGCCAGCGCGCCGAGCTCATGCGCAACGCGACGCTCAACGCGCAGCAGGCGCTCGTGCGCCACAAGTCGCAGCGCACGAGTGACTACGCCACGCGCTCCCAGGCGCTCGCCGACCTGCAGAGCGCGCTGGGCATGGCCGAGGCCCCGCTGCGCATCGAGTGCTACGACATCTCGCACCTGCAGGGCACGAACGTCGTCGGCTCGATGGTCGTGTTCGAGGACGGGCTCCCGCGCAAGGACCAGTACCGGTCGTTCTCCATTGCGTCGACGACCGACGACACGGACAGCATGTACCAGGTCCTGACGCGGCGCCTTGCTCACCTCGACGAGCCCGCGGAAGTCGTGCCCGATGCCGCGGACGTCGCGACGAGCGCGGAGGAGGGGGGCGTCACCGAGACCGGGACGCGGCGGCGATTCGCCTACCCGCCGCAGCTGCTCCTCGTCGACGGCGGCCAGCCCCAGGTGGCGGCGGCCCGCCGCGCGCTCGAGGAATCGGGCCACACGGAGATCGCGCTCGCCGGCATCGCCAAGCGCCTCGAGGAGCTGTGGCTCCCGGGCGACGATTACCCCGTGATCCTGCCCCGCTCGTCCGAGGCGCTCTACCTCGTGCAGCGCCTGCGCGACGAGGCGCACCGGTTCGCGATCCGGCACCAGCGCGCGAGGCGCAAGCGCGACATCCGCACGGTCCTCAGCGAGGTGCCCGGGCTGGGGGAGCAGCGCATCAAGGCCCTCCTGACGCACTTCGGATCCGTCGCGGCGCTGCGCCAGGCGACGACGGAGCAGATCGAGGAGCTCCCGGGGATCGGGCCGACGCTGGCGCAGTCGGTGCACGCACACCTGGCGCGGGGGTAGGGCGCGCGCGATAGTGTGAGGGGCGTGAGCGAGGAGCCGAGCGCCCGAGGGGAAGTCCTCATCGTCACCGGCATGTCCGGGGCCGGGCGGACGACGGCCGCCAACGCGCTCGAGGACCACGGCTGGTACGTCGTCGACAACCTGCCGCCGCAGATGCTGCGGCCGTTGCTCGAGCTCGCGGGGCGCGTCGGGTCCGAGCTCCCGCGCGTGGCCGCGGTGGTCGACGTCCGCGGCGGCGACCTGCTCGCCGAGCTGCCCGCCACGGCCCAGCAGCTCCGGGACGCGAACAACCTGCGGATCCTCTTCCTCGACGCGAGCGACGATGCGCTCGTCCGCCGATTCGAGCAGGTGCGGCGCCCGCACCCGCTGCAGAGCGCCGGCACGATCCTCGACGGGATCCGCGAGGAGAGGCGGCAGCTGCAGAGCATCCGCGAGGGCAGCGACATCGTCGTGGACACGACGGGGCTGAACATCCACCAGCTGGCCTCGCGGACGGCGGAGCTGTTCGAGGAGGAGGGCGCCCCGCGTCACCGCACGACGATCCTGAGTTTCGGGTTCAAGTACGGCCTGCCCGCCGACGCCGATCTCGTCGCCGACATGCGATTCCTGCCGAACCCCTTTTGGCGCGACGACCTGCGCGCGCTCACGGGCGAGAGCGAGGCGGTCAGCAACTACGTCCTGGCGCAGGAGGGCGCCACGGAGTTCCTCGACGCGTACGTCCAGGCGGTCACGCCGATCATCGAGGGCTATCAGCGCGAGAACAAGAGTCACTCGACGATCGCCATCGGGTGCACGGGCGGAAAGCACCGCTCCGTCGCGATGTCCCTCGCGCTGGCCGCGCTGCTCGAGCGGATCCCCGGGTTGCGGGTGCGCGTGCGGCACCGCGATCTCGGGCGCGAGTGACGGGGTGCGCTGACCCCGTTATAGCGCCGTCCGCTGGGAGTTCGGCCACGGTGGATCCGGGCCCCGGCCGGTAGGCTGAAGCACCGCTCCCGACGGAGCCCCCAGCCTTTTCATGTGAGGAGTCCCGTGGCACTGACCGCCGAAGTGAAGGCCGAACTCATCGCCGTGCGCGACCCGCGCCCGAACGTGCGTGTGGCCGAGACGACCGCGCTCTTGCGCTTCGCCGGCGGCCTGAAGTCGATCGCCGGTCGCGTGGCCGTCGAGGCCGAGGTCGACGACCGACGGCTCGCCGTGCGCACGGCGCGCGACATCGCCGAGATCTACGGCGTGCGCCCCGAGCTGGCCCACATTCAGGCGTCCGGCGCGCGCGACGGTGAGCGCTTCGCGGTGCGCGTCGTGCGCGGCGGCGAGACCCTCGCCCGGCAGACGGGCCTGCTCGACATGCGCCGGCGCCCCGTGCGCGGGCTCCCCAACCGGCTCACGACCGGCAACACGGACGACCTCGCGGGTATCTGGCGCGGGGCGTTCCTCGCGTCCGGCTCGCTCTCCGAGCCCGGCCGTTCCGCCTCGCTCGACGTCGAGTGCCCCTCCGGCGAGGCCGGCATGGCGCTCGTCGGCGCCGCGCACCGCCTGGGTGTCGCCGCCAAGCAGCGCGAGGTGCGCGGGGTGCCGCGCGTCGTCGTGCGCGACGCGGAGGCCATCCGCGGGATCCTCCTCGCCATGGGCGCGGAGAAGGCCGCCGAATCGTGGGACGAGATGCGTCAGCGCCGCGAGGTGCGCGCGGGCGTGAACCGCCTCGTGAACTTCGACGACGCGAACCTGCGCCGCTCGGCCCAGGCGGCCGTCGCGGCCTGCGCGCGCGTGGAGCGCGCGCTCGCGATCCTCGGCGAGGACGTGCCGGCGCACCTCAAGCAGGCGGGCGACCTGCGCCTGGCGCACCGCGACGCGAGCCTCGACGAGCTCGGGCATCACGCGGATCCGCCCCTCACCAAGGACGCCGTCGCGGGCCGCATCCGCCGCCTGCTCGCCATGGCGGACAAGCGCGCGGTCGCGCAGGGCATCCCCGGCACCGAGTCGGCCGTGCCGGCGCAGGGCGAGCCCGCGTAATCCCGCCCGACTTTGCGCGCGAGTCGCCACGAGATGTCGGCGCCCGGCCACCATCGGCGCCACCGTCACTAGGATGATGACTGTCCGCTCGGATCGCAGCGTGCGATGCCGAGAAACCGGCACGAAAGAGAAAGCGACTTATGGCTAAGTACACGCTTCCCGAACTCACCTACGACTACGCCGCGCTCGAGCCCCACATCAGCGCGCAGATCATGGAGCTTCACCACTCGAAGCACCACGCGACGTACGTCGCCGGCGCGAACACCGCGCTCGAGCAGATGGCGGAGGCCCGCGAGTCCGGCAACTTCGGTTCGATCAACAAGCTCGAGAAGGACCTCGCGTTCAACCTCGGCGGCCACACGAACCACTCCATCTTCTGGACGAACCTCACCCCCGAGGGCCAGGAGCGTCCCGAGGGCGAGATCGCCGCGGCGATCGACGAGCACTTCGGCTCCTTCGAGGGCTTCCAGGGCCAGTTCACCGCCGCCGCGCTGGGCATCCAGGGCTCCGGCTGGGCGGGCGTGTTCTGGGACTCGATCGGCGAGAACCTCGTCATCCAGCAGTTCTTCGACCAGCAGTCGCAGTTCGCGGCGGGCACGGTTCCCGTGCTGCTGCTCGACATGTGGGAGCACGCCTTCTACCTGGACTACAAGAACGTCAAGGCGGACTACGTCAAGGCGTTCTGGAACATCGTCAACTGGGACAACGTGAAGCTTCGCTTCGACACGGCGCGCGAGAAGACCGCGGGCCTGCTCGTCGCGAACTAAGTCCCCGGTCGGGCCGGTGGAGTGCGGATCCGCCGGCCCGACGCCCCCCACTTTTCTTCCAGACCCACCAATCGCCCCTCGGGGCATGCACATGAGGAGACACACAGTGTCCGCACGGATCGGTATCAACGGCTTCGGCCGCATCGGACGCAACTTCCTTCGGGCCGCCCTCGCCCAGGGCGCCGACATCGAGGTTGTCGCGGTAAACGACCTCACCGACAACAAGACGCTCGCGCAGCTGCTGAAGTTCGACTCGGTCGGAGGCCCCCTCGGCCGCGACGTCACGTTCGATGACGAGTCGATCACGGTGGACGGCACGCGGATCAAGGCGTTCGCGGAGCGCGACCCCGCGAACCTCCCGTGGGGCGACCTCGGCGTGGACATCGTCATCGAGTCGACCGGCTTCTTCACGAAGCCCGAGGCCGCCGAGAAGCACATCCAGGCCGGCGCGAAGAAGGTCATCATCTCCGCTCCCGCGAGCGGCCCGGCCCCGACGTTCGTCATGGGCGTCAACCACACGGACTACAACCCCGAGACCGACCACGTGATCTCGAACGCGTCGTGCACGACGAACGCGCTCGCCCCGCTGGCCAAGGTCTTCAACGACGCGTTCGGCATCGAGCGCGGCTTCATGATGACCGCGCACGCCTACACGGCCGACCAGAACCTCCAGGACGGTCCGCACAAGGACCTCCGCCGCGCGCGCGGCGCCGCGATCAACATCGTCCCGACCTCGACGGGTGCGGCGAAGGCGATCGGCCTCGTCCTCCCCGAGCTCAACGGCAAGCTGGACGGCACGAGCTACCGCGTTCCGGTCCCGACCGGCTCGATCGTCGACCTCACGCTCGTCACGAAGGACGGCCTGACCGCCGACGAGATCAACGCCGCCTACCAGGCCGCCGCGGAGGGCCCCCTCAAGGGCGTTCTGCAGTACTCGGAGGACCCGCTGGTCTCGAGCGACATCCAGCTCAACGCGCACTCGTCGATCTTCGACTCGGGCCTCACGAGCGTCAGCGGAAACCTCGCCAAGGTGTCGTCCTGGTACGACAACGAGTGGGGCTACTCGAACCGCCTCGTCGACCTCGCCGTCTACGTCGGCGGCCAGCTCTGACCCAGGCGCCTTCACGGCACGCATCCCCGAGATGACCGGACGCCCGTCCGCCGCGCACACCGTGCGCGTGCGGGCGGGCGTTCGCGGTAGATTGGCGAACGATGACACTTCGAACTCTTGATTCCCTGGGCGACCTCGCGGGTAAGCGCGTCTTCGTCCGTTGCGACTTCAACGTTCCGCTCTCCGACGGGCGGATCACGGACGACGGGCGCGTGCGCGCGGCGCTCCCGACACTGACGGCCCTGCTCGACGCGGGCGCACGCGTCGTGACGTCCTCCCACCTCGGCCGCCCGAAGGGCGCGCCCGACCCCCAGTTCTCCCTCGCGCCGGTCGCCGAGCGCCTCGGCGAGCTCCTCGGGCGCCCCGTTGCGTTCGCGAGCGACACCGTCGGATCCGCCGCTCAGGAGGCCGTCGACGCGCTCGAGGACGGCCAGATCGCTGTCCTCGAGAACCTGCGCTTCAACGCGGGCGAGACGGCGAAGGACGACGCCGAGCGCCGCGCCTTCGCGGAGCAGCTCGCGGCGTTCGCCGACGTGATGGTGTCGGACGGCTTCGGCGTCGTCCACCGCAAGCAGGCCAGCGTCTACGACCTCGCGCAGATCCTCCCGAGCGCCGCCGGCGCGCTCGTCGCGCACGAGGTGTCCGTGCTCGAGCGCCTGCTGGAGGCCCCCGAGCGCCCCTACACGGTCGTGCTCGGCGGCTCCAAGGTGAGCGACAAGCTCGGCGTCATCGACAGCCTCCTGCCGCGCGTGAACAAGCTGCTCATCGGCGGCGGCATGGCCTACACCTTCCTCGCGGCCCAGGGGCACGCGATCGGGAAGAGCCTCGTCGAGACCGACCAGATCGAGACGGCCCGCGGCTACATCCAGGCGGCGGAGGAGAAGGGCGTCGAGCTCATCCTCCCCGTCGACTCCGAGATGGCCGCGTCCTTCTCGGCCGACGCCGGGCACGCGGTCGCCCCGAGCGACGCGCTCGAGGGCACGGAGTTCGGCGCCGACGCGCTCGGCCTCGACATCGGGCCCGAGACCGCGCGCCTGTTCGCCGACGCGATCGCGTCGTCGACGACCGTGTTCTGGAACGGCCCGATGGGCGTGTTCGAGTTCCCGGCCTTCGCGGAGGGCACGCGCGCCGTGGCCGACGCCCTCACGCGCGCGAGCGGCCTCACGGTCGTCGGTGGCGGCGACTCGGCCGCGGCCGCGCGCACCCTCGGATTCGCCGACGACCAGTTCGGCCACGTGTCGACCGGCGGCGGCGCCAGCCTCGAGTTCCTCGAGGGCAAGAAGCTTCCCGGACTGGAGGTCCTCGGATGGGCGTGACCCGTACCCCGCTGATTGCGGGCAACTGGAAGATGAACCTCGACCACCTGCAGGCGGTCGCCCTCGTGCAGAAGCTCCACTGGAGCCTCAAGGACGCCGCGCACGAGGCCGACTCGGTCGACGTCACGGTGTTCCCGCCGTTCACCGACCTGCGCAGCGTGCAGACGCTCCTCGACGCCGACAAGATCCCCTTCGGGCTCGGCGCCCAGGACCTGTCGACGCACGACTCCGGGGCGTATACGGGCGAGATCTCGGGCGAATTCCTCGCGAAGCTGAACTGCGGATCCGTCATCATCGGCCACTCGGAGCGCCGCGAGTACCACGCGGAGGACGACGCGGTCGTCGCCGCGAAGGTGGCCCAGGCCCTCAAGCACGCGCTCGTTCCGGTCATCTGCGTGGGTGAGACGAGCGAGGACCTCGAGAAGTTCGGCGCGAGCGCCGTGCCCGTCGCGCAGCTCGAGAAGGCGCTCGAGTCGGCCTCGGCGACGTCCGAGATCGTCGTCGCGTACGAGCCGGTCTGGGCGATCGGATCCGGTCAGGCCGCGACGCCCGAGCAGGCCCAGGAGGTCTGCCAGAAGCTGCGCGACGTGATTCGGGAGAAGCTCGGCGAAGACGCGGCGGAGCGCACGCGCGTGCTCTACGGCGGATCCGTGAAGTCGGGCAACATCGCCGCCTTCATGCGCGAGCCCGATATCGACGGCGCGCTCGTCGGCGGCGGCAGCCTCAAGGTCGACGAGTTCAGCGCGATCATCCGCTACCAGAAGCACGTCGGCGTGTGAGGATCCGGCGGGGCGCGCCTGGCCAGGCACGCCCCGCCGGGCCCTTCCCACCCCGTATACTGTTTGCTTGTGCGCGCCGACTGGCGGGCACGAAGGAAAGGCCACACCGTGCAGATTCTCGAGATCGTTCTGCAGGTCCTGCTCGGCATCACGAGCCTCCTGCTGACGCTGTTCATCCTCATGCACAAGGGCCGCGGCGGCGGCCTCTCCGACATGTTCGGGGGCGGCATGACGCAGGCGGTCAGCTCGTCCGGATCCGCCGAGCGCATGCTCAACTACCTGACGATCGTGCTCGCGCTCGTGTGGTTCCTCTCGATCGTGGGCCTCGGCCTGATCACGAAGTTCCAGGTCCTCTGATGGCCGGCGGCGCGAGCGCGATCCGCGGGACCCGCGTCGGGTCCGGCCCGATGGGGGAGCAGGACCACGGCCACCAGGCTGAGCGGGTGGCGATCACCTACTGGGACGGCCTGGGCAACGAGGTCGTGAAGTACTACTCGGCGGACATCCCCGACGAGGAGATCCCCGCGATCGTCGACCATCCCAAGAGCGGCCTCCCGGCCGGGCGCGACAAGGACAACCCGCCCGCGCCCGAGAAGAACGAGCCGTACAAGACGCACCTGGCCTACGTGAAGGAGCGCCGCACCGACGAGGAGGCCGACGGCCTGCTCGAGGAGGCGCTCCAGAAGCTCCGCGACAAGCGCGGCGCGTAGAGCCCGGCACACACACGACGACGCGGCCCCGCGGATCCGGTGAGGATTCCGCGGGGCCGCGTCGTCGCGTCTCGTGGCCTACAGCGCGTCGCGCGCGACGAACATCACCGTCTCCGCGGTGCCACGCACGGCCGCGGCGGGGGCGTCGGCGGCGTCGGCGCCCGAGCGGACCTTCGCGACCGCCTCGGCCTTGTCCGCGCCCGAGACGACCAGCCAGACGCGAGCGGACGCGTTGATGACCGGCAGCGTGAACGTCACGCGCTCGGGCGGCGGCTTGGGGGAGTTCCGCACGGGGAGCACGGTCGCTCCCGTGACGTGGACCTCGTCGCGGCCGGGGAACAGCGACGCGACGTGCGCGTCGGGTCCCATTCCGAGCAGGCACACGTCGAACGCGGGCGCCTGGGCCCCCTCGGCGGCGTGCGCCGCGAGCTCGTCCGCGTACGCGCGGGCGGCGTCGTCGAGCGTGCCGTCCTCGGTCGCCCACGGCTCGTGGACGTTCACGTCGGGCAGATCGAGCGCGTCGAGCAGGGCGGCGCGGGCCTGGCGGGAGTTGCGCTCGGAATCGGCGCGGGGCACGAACCGCTCATCGCTCCACCACAGGTGCACGCGCGACCAGGCGACGTCGGCCCGCTCGGGAAGGTCGGCAATCGCCTCAAGGGTGGCGATCCCGAGGGATCCGCCCGTCAGCGCGACGTGCGCCACGTTCTCGCTGGCGGTCAGCGGGACGAGCTCCGCGACGAGGCGCTCGGCCGCGCGCTGCGCGACGTCGGCCTTGGTCGGCAGCTCGACGACCTCCACCTCGGCGCTCACTCTGCCGACTCCGCGTCGTCACTCGGGATCGTCGGGACTGCGGCGGTGCCGTGCGTCTCGGCGGGGGCGCGAAGCGCGTCCCACCCGTCGGTGATGACGCGGCCGTAGAGCCGGTCGGGGTCGAGGCGGCGCAGCTCCTCGGCGAGGCACTCGCGCAGCGAGCGGCGCGGCAGGAGGAGGTCGTGATCGGGCTGGCCCGGCTGCGTCAGCGTGGCGTGCGTCGGCGAGTGCCGCTCGAGGAGGATGTCGCCGCTCGGGCGCGCCAGGCGCACCGAGTGGATCCCGTGATCCCAGGTGCTCGGGCGCTCGTACTGCCACGCGACCGGCACCTCGAGCGCGAGGCCGAGCCAGGCGGCCAGGAGCGCGGTCGACGGCGATGTGCTCGCGCCGCGTACCTCGACGGCCGTGACGTCCTCGTACGGGGGCTGGTCGACCACGGCGGCCAGCTGCTCGCGCCACCGAGTCAGGCGGGTCCACGCGAGGTCCGTGTCGCCCGGGCGATACGTCTCGTCGAGGCGCTGCAGGCGATCCGCCGCCTCCGGCGAGGTCGACGAGTCGGTGATGCGGCGGTGCGCGATGCGGCCGAGCGGATCGAGCGCGGGCGCGGCCGGCGGAGAATCGGGCCACCACACGACGACGGGGGCGTCGGGGAGCAGGAGGCCCGTCACGAGCGACTCGGGGTTGCTGCCCGCGTCGCCGTGGGCGCGGAGGATGACGACCTCGCTCGCGCCGGCGTCGCCGCCCACGCGAATCTGCGCGTCGAGGCGCGAGGCGTCCTCGGGATGCGTCACGAGGACGATGACGCGCATGGGGTGCTCGCGCGAGGCGTCGTTCGCGGCCTCGATTGCCTCCTCGACAGGGCGGTAGTCGCTCTTGATGATGAGGGTCAGCACGCGGCCGAGGGCGACCGCGCCGCCCTCCTCGCGCACGCTGACGAGCTTGCGGGCCACCGTGCTGACGGTGGTCTCGTTGAGATCGATGATCACGGGCGCCTCCAGACGCGTCCATCCTGCTGCAGCAGGGCATCGGCCGACTGGGGACCCCAGGAGCCCGGCTCGTACTGTTCGAGGGGCTCGTCCCGCGAGGCCCAATACTTCTCGATCGGGTCGAGGATCCGCCAGGACAGCTCGACCTCCTCGTGGCGCGGGAAGAGCGGGGGGTCGCCCAGGAGGACGTCGAGGATGAGGCGCTCGTATGCCTCGGGGCTCGCCTCGGTGAACGCGTGCCCGTAGCCGAAGTCCATCGTCACGTCGCGCACGTGCGTGCCGTTGCCCGGAACCTTGGAGCCGAAGCGCAGCGTGACGCCCTCGTCGGGCTGCACGCGGATGACGAGCGCGTTCTGGCCGAGCTCGGAGCGGTCGCGGCCGCGCGAGAAGAGGTGCTCGGGCGCGCGCTTGAACACGACGGCGATCTCGGTGACGCGGCGGCCGAGGCGCTTGCCCGTGCGGAGGTAGAACGGCACGCCCGCCCAGCGGCGCGTCTCGATGCCCACCTTGATGGCGGCGTAGGTCTCGGTCGTCGAGCGCGGGTTCATCCCGTCCTCGTCGAGGAAGCCCGTGACCTCCTCACCGCCCTGCCAGCCGCCGGCGTACTGCCCGCGCGCCGTGGCGGTCGAGAGGTCCTCCGGCAGGCGCACGGCGGCGAGCACCTTCTCCTTCTCGGCGCGCAGGTGCTCGGCCGAGAGGCTGATGGGCTCCTCCATCGCCGTGAGGGCGAGGAGCTGAAGGAGGTGGTTCTGGATGACGTCGCGGGCCGCGCCCACGCCGTCGTAGTACCCCGCGCGCCCGCCGACGCCGATGTCCTCGGCCATCGTGATCTGCACGTGGTCGATGTGGTTGCGGTTCCACAGCGGCTCGTACAGCTCGTTCGCGAAGCGCATCGCGAGGATGTTCTGCACCGTCTCCTTGCCGAGGTAGTGGTCGATGCGGAAGATCGAATCGCTCGGGAAGGCGGCCTCGAGGGCGTCGTTCAGCTCGCGCGCCGACTCGAGGTCGTGGCCGAAGGGCTTCTCGATGACGACGCGGCGCCAGCGGTCCCCGCTGTCCGCGGACTCGTCGACGAGGCCGGAGTTCAGTAGCTGCTGGGCGACGTCGGGGAACGACTTCGGCGGGATCGAGAGGTAGAACGCGTGGTTCCCCATCGTGCCGCGCTCGCGGTCGAGCGTGTCGATCGTCTCGCGCAGGCGCGCGAACGCCGCGGCGTCGTTGAACTCGCCCTGTACGAAGCGGATCCCCTGCACGAGCTGCTGCCAGGTCTCCTCGCGGAACTCCGTGCGCGAGTGCTGCTTGACGGCGTCGTGCACGACCTGCGCGAAGTCCTGGTCATCCCAGTCGCGGCGGGCGAACCCCACGAGCGCGAAGCCCGGGGGGAGGAGCCCGCGGTTGGCGAGGTCGTAGACGGCGGGCATGAGCTTCTTGCGCGACAGGTCGCCCGTCACGCCGAAGATGACGAGGGCGCTCGGGCCGGCGATGCGGCTGAGGCGGCGATCGTCGCTGTCACGCAGCGGGTTCACGCCGCGCTGGATGGGAGCAGACATATTTCCCTTGAGAGGCGAGGTTAGGAAGCGGCTTCGAAGAGCGGGAGCACTTCGGCCTGGGGATCGGTCAGGGTCAGCGTGACGACGGGGCGGCCGAGGCCGGCGAGGACGCCCGCGTCTCCGGCGGCCTGGGCCTCGATGAGCTGACCAAACGTGAAGGGACGCCCGGGGATCTCGAGGTCCTTCTCGGAGCGCTCCGTCAGCTGGAGGAACACTCCCGTCCGGGGCCCGCCCTTGTGGAGCTGCCCCGTCGAGTGCAGAAAGCGCGGGCCCCACCCGAACGTCGTGGGGCGGCCCGAGTCGGCGGCCACCATCTCGCGCAGTCCTGCCAGGTGCGGCACGTCCGTGCGGTCGAGGTAGGCCTGGATGGCGACGTAGCCGTCCTCCCCGAGGCGCGCCCAGAGCGCGTCGAGGACGCCGGCGATCGTGCCGGACTCGGCCAGGAGCGGATCCGAGACGCGCACCTCGATGCCGCCCTCCGTGAAGGCGGGGGCCGCGAGCTCGGGGCGATCGTCCAGCAGCGCGCGCGTGGCGGCCTTGGCCGACTCGACGTCGGGCTGGTCGAACGGGTTGATACCGAGGATCCGGCCCGCAATCGCCGTCGCGTGCTCCCAGACGAGGAACTGCGCCCCCAGCGTGCCGCTGACGAGGATCTCGCCGTGATGGCGGCCCGCCGACTCGTGGGCGTCGTCGACGAGGCGGCACACGAGGAGGTCGGCGGGCGGGTTGTCGACCTCGGGAGAGACGTCCAGGAGCGGCACGGGGAGGATCCCGGTGCCCTCCTTGCCCGTGGACTCCGCGATCAGCTGCTCGATCCAGGCGGGCAGCCCCACGATGTGCGTGCCGTCCTCGACGAGCGCGAGCTTGTCGCGCCGCGGGGACGTGCCCGCGATCGCCGCGGCGAGCACGAGTGCGGGGTTGTCGGGGCTGTCGATCGCGAGTTGCAGCATGCTCGCCTCGGCCTCGTCGAGGAGCTCGCCGATGTCGGCGCCGGCGAGGCCGGAGGGGACGAGCCCGAACGCGGTGAGCGCGGAGTAGCGGCCGCCGACGTTCGGGTCGGCGTGGAAGACCCGGTAGCCCTCCGCAGCCGCCGTCTCCTCCAGCGGGGAGTCGGGGTCGGTCACGACGACGATCCGGGTGGCGGGGTCGATGCCGAGGTCGCGGAAGGCGGCGGCGAAGGCCCGCCGCTGCGCGTCGGTCTCGACCGTTGAGCCGGACTTCGACGACACCACGAGTACGGTGTCGCGGAGGTCGTCGTCGAGGGCGTCCCACACCTGGCCCGGCGCCGTGGAATCGAGGACCGTGAGGTCGATGCCCGACGTGCGGGCGATGACCTCGGGCGCGAGCGAGGATCCGCCCATGCCGGCCAGCACGACGCGCGTCACGCCGTCGGCCGCGAGATCCTCGCGCAGCGCGAGGATCTGCGGCACGAGCGGACGCGACGTCGTGACGGCGTCGACCCAGCCGAGGCGCACGGCCGCCTCGGCCTCGGCGGCGGGCCCCCACAGGGTGGGGTCGCCCGCCGTGATCCCCGACGCCACGAGCTCGCTCGCGAGCGTCGGGAGCCACTGGTCGACGGCGCCGGCAACGGCGCCCGAGACATGGACGGAGAAGGTCACTTCGCGGCCTTGAGGGCCTGCTCGACCGTGGCCTGGAGCTCGTGCCAGGACGCGATGAACTTCTCGACGCCCTCGTCCTCGAGCACCTGCGTGACGTCCGCGAAGTCCACGCCGACTGCGGCCAGGGCCTCGAACACGCCGTGCGCGTCCGCGTACTGCGTGGTGACGGTGTCGCCCGTGACCTCGGCGTGGTCGAACGTCGCCTCGAGCGTCTTCTCCGGCATCGTGTTGACGGTGCCGGGCGCGACGAGCTCCGTGACGTACAGCGTGTCGGGCAGCGCGGGGTCCTTCACGCCCGTCGACGCCCACAGCGGACGCTGCGCGTTCGCGCCCGCCGCGACGAGGCCGCGGGCGCGCTCGCCCGCGAACTTCTCCTCGTAGAGCTCGAACGCGAGCCGCGCGTTCGCGACGCCCGCCTTCGACTTCAGGGCGAGGGCCTCGTCCGTGCCGATGGCCGCGAGGCGCTTGTCGACCTCGGTGTCGACGCGCGACACGAAGAACGAGGCGACCGAGTGGATCCCGGCGAGGTCGATGCCCGCCTCGCGCGCCTTCTCGAGGCCCGCCAGGTAGGCGTCGATGACCTCGGCGTAGCGCTCGAGGCTGAAGATCAGCGTGACGTTGACGCTGATGCCGGCGCCGATCACCTCGGTGATCGCGGGCAGGCCCGCCTTGGTCGCCGGGATCTTGATGAGCACGTTCTCGCGGTCGACGCGCGAGGACAGGTCCTTCGCCTGGGCGATCGTCGCGTCGGTGTCGTGCGCGAGGTCGGGGGAGACCTCGATCGACACGCGGCCGTCGAGCGAGCCGGTGGCGTCGTAGACCGGGCGGAAGATGTCGCAGGCGTCGCGCACGTCCTCCGTGGTGATCGAGAAGATGGCCTCGTCGATCGACGCGTCGGCGGCCGCGAGGGCCGCGACCTTGTTCTCGTAGGACGCGCCGTTGGAGAGCGCGCCCGCGAAGATGGTCGGGTTCGTCGTGACGCCCGTGACCGTGCGCGACTCGATGAGCTCGGCGAGGTTGCCGGACGAGATGCGCTCGCGCGAGAGGTCGTCGAGCCAGATGCTGACGCCCGCGGCGGCGAGCTGGGCGGTGGGGGAGGTCATGCGTTCTCCTTGAGGGTCTCGCGTGCGGCCTCGACGACCGCGTCGGTGGTGACACCGAACTTCTCGAACAGGGTCTGGTAGTCGGCGGACGCGCCGAAGTGATCGATCGACACCGAGCGGCCCGTGTCGCCCACGATGGCGCGCCACGGCATCGCGATGCCGGCCTCGACCGAGACGCGGGCCCGCACGGCGGCCGGCAGGACGCTCTCGCGGTACTCCTCGCTCTGCTCGGCGAACCACTCGAGCGAGGGGGCGGACACCACGCGGGCGGAGACGCCCTCGGCCGCGAGCTTCTCGCGCGCCTCGACGGCGAGCTGGACCTCGGATCCCGTCGCGATGAGGATGACGTCGGGCGTGCCGCCCGGCGCCTCCTGCAGCACGTACGCGCCGCGCGCCGCGAGCGACGCCGACGCGAAGCCGTCCCCGGTCGCCTCGCCCTCGCCGCGCTCGAACGTCGGAACGCCCTGGCGGGTGAGCGCGAGTCCGGCCGGCCCGCTGCGGCGGGCGAGGACCTCGAGCCACACGGCCGCGGTCTCGTTCGCGTCGGCGGGGCGCACGACGGCCAGGTTCGGGATCGCGCGGAGCGCCGCGAGGTGCTCGATGGGCTGGTGCGTCGGGCCGTCCTCGCCCAGCGCGACCGAGTCGTGCGTCCAGACGAAGATGCTCGGGATGTTCATGAGCGCGGCGAGGCGCACGGCCGGGCGCATGTAGTCGGCGAACTGCAGGAAGGTGCCGCCGTAGGAGCGCGTCTTGCCGTGCAGCGTGATGCCGTTCAGGATCGCCGCCATGGCGTGCTCGCGGATGCCGAAGTGCAGCACGCGGCCGTAGGGGTTGCCGGTGAACTTCGCGGTCGAGCGCGCGGCCGGGATGAAGGACGCGGCGCCGTCGATCGTCGTGTTGTTGCTGCCCGCGAGGTCGGCGGATCCGCCCCACAGCTCGGGCAGCTCGGCGGCGAGCGCGTTCAGAACCTTGCCGGAGGCGGCGCGGGTCGCGATGCCCTTGCCCGCCTCGAACTGCGGCAGCGCGTCGGCGATGTTCTCGGGGAGCTCGCCGGCCTCGAGCCGGTCCCACAGCGCCTTGCGCTCGGGGTTGGCCGCGGCCCAGGCGTCGAACTTCTCCTGCCACGCGGCGTGCGCCGCTGCGCCCCGCTCGGCCAGCGAGCGGGTGTGCGCGATCACGTCGTCCGCAACGTCGAAGGACTTCTCGGGGTCGAAGCCCATGACGGACTTCGTCGCCGCGAGCTCGTCGCCGCCGAGGGCGGATCCGTGGATCCCGCCCGTGTTCTGCTTGCCGGGGGCCGGCCAGCCGATGATCGTCTTGAGCACGATGAGCGAGGGCTTGCCGGTCTCGGCCTTCGCGGCCTCGATCGCGGCGAACAGCGCGGCGGCGTCCTCGACGTACTCGCCCGTCTTCTTCCAGTCGACCTCCTGGACGTGCCAGCCGTACGCCTCATAGCGGGCGGCGACGTCCTCGGTGAACGCCACGTCGGTGTCGTCCTCGATCGAGATCTGGTTGGCGTCGTAGAGGACGATGAGGTTGCCGAGCTCCTGGTGGCCGGCGAGCGACGAGGCCTCGCTCGTGACGCCCTCCTGGACGTCGCCGTCCGAGGCGATGACGTACACGAAGTGGTCGAAGGGGCTCTCGCCCGCGGGGGCCTCGGGGTCGAACAGCCCGCGCTCGTAGCGCTGGGCGTAGGCGAAGCCGACGGAGGAGGCGAGGCCCTGCCCGAGCGGGCCCGTGGTGATCTCGACGCCGTCGGTCTCGCCGAACTCGGGGTGACCGGGGGTCTTGGAGCCCCACGTGCGCAGCGCCTTCAGGTCGTCGAGCTCGAGCCCGAAGCCGCCGAGGTACAGCTGCACGTACTGGGTCAGCGAGGAGTGCCCGGCCGACAGGATGAAGCGGTCGCGCCCCGGCCAGTGGGTGTCGGCGGGGTCGTGGTTCATGACGCGCTGGTAGAGCAGATACGCGGCCGGCGCCAGGCTCATGGCGGTTCCCGGGTGCCCGTTGCCCACCTTCTCGACGGCGTCAGCCGCCAGCACTCGCGCCGTGTCGACAGCACGTCGATCAATCTCGTCCCAACGCAGTTCCGTCACCGGGTGCCTTTCTTGAGGGGTTGAATGCGCCGCGGTCCGTGTGACCTTCCGCCGGAGTCTCGGGCGAGGGCCCGCGAGCGTCGACGCGCTTTCCGGCCCCAGCATAGTGACTCGCCGGGGTACCCGCTCCAGGGTGTCGACCGATGACGACGGGGCGGTTCCCCGCGCGAGTCGGGGCCGTTTCCGGCTGCTCATCCCGCGGCGGGCGGTCACGTGAGGTTGTGAGGACGCTGGTCGTCTCCGCCGTGGGGCCTGGCCTAGACTGGGGTGGTTACGCGCAGAGTGAACAACCGGGAGGCCACAGCCGTGTCGACGACGTCTCGCCCCGATGCCGTGCCCACGGGCGCCGAGCAGACCGGGCGGACCCGCGACATCCGCCGGACGATCGCGGCTTACGTCGCGCTGACGAAGCCGCGCGTGATGGAGCTCCTGCTCGTCTCGACGGTGCCCGTGATGTTCCTCGCGGCCGAGGGCGTGCCCAACCTGTGGCTCGTCGCGGCGACCGTCCTCGGCGGCGCGATGAGCGCGGGATCCGCGGCGGCCTTCAACATGTACATCGACCGCGACATCGACGCGAAGATGCGGCGCACGCAGAATCGCCCCATCGTGACGGGCGACGTGACGCCGCGCCAGGCCCTCGTGTTCGCCTGGTCGCTCGCCGTGATCCAGGCCGTGTGGTTCCTCGCCTTCACGAACCTGCTGACGACCGTCCTCTCCGTCGTCGCAATCTTCTTCTACGTCGTCATCTACACGATCCTGCTCAAGCGCCACACCGAGCAGAACATCGTGTGGGGCGGGATCGCCGGCTGCTTCCCCGTGCTCATCGGCTGGGCCGCCGTGACGAACTCGCTCGACTGGGCGGCCTTTGTGCTCTTCGCGCTCGTGTTCCTCTGGACGCCGCCGCACTACTGGCCGCTGTCGATCAAGTACGCCGCCGATTACGACGAGACCGACGTACCGATGCTCGGCGCGACGCGGTCCGGCGCGCAGGTCGGCCTGCAGGTCGTGCTGTACGCGTGGGCGACCGTCGCCTGCTCGCTCCTGCTGATCCCCGTGGCTGGCATGGGGCTCGTGTACACCGCGTGCGCGCTCGTGTTCGGCGCGTGGTTCCTCTACGAGTCCCACCGGATGTACACGATGTCGGTGCGCGCGGCGGCGGGCGTGGAGCAGGGATCCGAGGCGCGCCCCATGCGCGTCTTCCACGCGTCCATCACGTACCTCACGCTCGTGTTCCTCGCCGTGGCCGTGGATCCGCTCCTGCCGTTCTGACCCGGGCGGCTAGCCTGGTCTCATCATGACGAGCGCCGGCGAACCCCCTCAGACCCGCGCGATCGACCTCGACCACGCCGGGCGCTGGCGCGCCTTCTGGGTGTGCGTCGCGGTCGCCGCGCTCACGATCCTCGACATCTCGAAGGTCAACGTCGGCCTCGCCTCGATCGAGAGCGCGCTCGGCGGCGGATCCACGGAGCTGCAGCTCGTCGTGTCGGGCTACATCCTCGCCTTCGGCCTCACGCTCGTGCCCTTCGGGCGCATCGGTGACCAGCGTTCGCGCCGCACGCTCATGATCGTGGGCTTGTCGTCCTTCATGGTGACGAGCATCGTGTGCGCGCTCGCGCCGAACATCTGGGTCCTCGTCATCGGGCGCTTTCTGCAGGGCATCGCCGCGGGGATCCAGATGCCCCAGGTCATGGGCACGATTCAGCAGGTGTTCCAGGGCAAGGAGCGCGGCGCCGCGTTCGGGCTGTTCGGCGCGGTCATCGGGCTCTCGACGGCGTTCGGCCCGACCCTCGGCGGCCTCCTCATCGCGCTCGGCGGCCCCGAGGACGGCTGGCGCTGGATCTTCTGGATGAACGTGCCGCTGTGCCTCGCCGTGCTCATCCTCGCGGCGCGCGCGCTGCCCGAGGTGCGGCGCCCCAGCACCGCAGCCCTCACCCTCGACCCGGTCGGGCTCGCCCTGTTCGCGCTGGTCGTGGCGACGCTCATGCTGCCCTTCCTCTTCACGACCGGATCCCCGAGCGACGCCCCCGAGCGCTGGTGGCTGCTCGTGCCGTGCACGCTGTTCGCCGCGGCGTTCGTCGCGTGGGAGCGCCGATACGCCGCGCGTGGTCGCTCGCCGCTCGTGCCGCTGCGCCTGTTCCGGATCATGTCCTGGCGCAACGGCACGGCGCTCCAGACCCTCTACTTCGCCGCGCTGCCGTCGGTGTTCCTCCTCACGGCGCTCTACCTTCAGACCGGGCTCGGCCTCGAGGCGGTGTTCGCGGGCATGGTCACGATCGGCTTCGCCCTGATGAGCGCGGTCACCTCGTGGTACGGCGGGCGCATCGTCGCGCGGTACGGCCGCGCCCTGGTCGTGTTCGGCCTCGCGGTCGTCCTCGTCGCGATCGTCGCCCTCGTCGCCATCGCCCGGCTCGCCTCCGACGAGGCGACGCCCTGGCTCATGGTCGCGGCGCTCGCGCTCGGCGGCGTCGGCGGCGGGTTCGTCATCTCGCCGAACCAGACGCTCACGCTCGCCGAGATCCCGCCCTCGGAGGGCGGCCTGGCCGGATCCGTCGGCCAGCTCGGCCAGCGGGTGGGCAACGCGATCGGGGCGGCGATCGCCCTGTCGCTGTTCTACTCGACGATCTATCGCGAGGACGGCACCCGTAGCGAGAGCGCGGTGTTCCACGACGCGTATGGAACGGGGCTGCTCGCGGCCGCCCTGTTCGTGGCGGCCGCGCTCGCGGTGTCCCTCGTCGACCTCGGAGCGCGCCGGCGGCGCGAGCGGTCGGGGGCGGGGGAGGCCTGAGGCTACGCCCGTACGGGGCGCTTCAGCCGCAGGACCACGACGACGTACGCGGCGGACGTGAGGGCCGCGAGAACCATGTGGATCCCGACCAGCAGCGGCGGGAGGGCGGTGTTGGCCTGCCAGACGCCGACGAGGATCTGCACGGCGAGCGCGCCGAGGAACGCGAGCGACCAGCGCCGTGTCGGGAGCCGGCGCGCCCAGGCGATCCCGGCGATCGCGAGGGTCAGCGCGAGCAGGATGTATCCGGGCCAGGCGTGCACGTGGGCGAGGATCGTCGCGTCGAAGCCGTTGCGCACGACGTCGGCGTCCCCCGAGTGCGGGCCGTTGCTCGTCGTGAGCACGCCGAAGGCGATCGTGACGGCGAGCACGAGGGAGGTGGCGTGCACGAGGGCGGCGTAGCCCTTCGGCACCGCGCGCTCGCGGGGGCCGGCGGGCTCGTACAGGCGCACGAGGAACGCGGCGGCCACGCACACGAGGAGGAGGGACGCCGTGTAGTGGAACGCGACGAGGAAGGCGTTCAGGCCCGTCCAGACGGTCACGCCGCCCGCGACGGCCTGGGCGAGCACGCCGCCGAGGACGATCCAGGCCAGCACGAACAGGTCGCGCCGCTCGGCCCGCCGGCGCCACACCAGCACGAGCACGACCAGGGCGAGCGCGCCCACGACCGTCGACATGAGCCGGTTGCTGAACTCGATGACGCCGTGGACGCCCATCGCCTCCGTCGGCACGAGCGAATCGGGGGTGCACAGCGGCCACTCGGTGCAGCCGAGCCCGGATCCGGTCAGGCGCACGGTCCCCCCGGTCGCGATGATGACGACCTCGGCGAGGAACGACAGCCACGCGAAGACGTACAACACCGTCGAAAAGCGGGTGGGAGCGGACGTGACGGCGGTCATGGCGGGGCGCCTCCTCGGCCGCGGACGCACATCGTCAGAGCCGACGACGGTCCGGGCGGAACCTGTAGAATCTGTGGTGAAGGATGCGGGCCCGATGGGCTCGAATCGCATCCGAAAACAGTCTAGGCGCGAAACCTGCGCCGCCATGCAGGGTCCACCCACGCCGCCAGGTGCTCCGAGGCGGTGGGACAGATGACACTGGTCGAGACCCCTGAGGAGAGTGTGAGCCGTCATGTCTGAAGTGCTGATCGACCGCCCCGAACTCGAAGGGCTGGGGGTGTACGAGTTCGGCTGGCACGACTCCGACGTCGCCGGCGCGAGCGCCCAGCGCGGACTCAGCGAGGCCGTCGTCCGCGACATCTCCCGCCTCAAGAACGAGCCCGAATGGATGCTGAAGACGCGCCTCAAGGCGCTGAAGCTCTTCGGGAAGAAGCCGATGCCGACGTGGGGCGCCGACCTCAGCGACATCGACTTCGACAACATCAAGTACTTCGTCCGGACGACGGAGAAGCAGGCCCAGACCTGGGATGACCTGCCCGAGGACATCAAGAACACCTACGAGCGGCTCGGCATCCCCGAGGCCGAGCGCCAGCGCCTGGTCGCGGGCGTCGCGGCGCAGTACGAGTCCGAGGTGGTCTACCACCAGATTCGCGAGGACCTCGAGAGCCAGGGTGTCATCTTCATGGACACCGACACGGCCCTGCGCGAGCACCCCGAGTTCTTCGAGGAGTACTTCGGCACGGTGATCCCCGCGGGCGACAACAAGTTCGCCGCGCTCAACACCGCCGTGTGGTCCGGCGGATCCTTCGTCTACGTCCCGAAGGGCGTGCACGTCGAGATCCCGCTGCAGGCCTACTTCCGGATCAACACCGAGAACATGGGCCAGTTCGAGCGGACGCTCATCATCGCCGACGAGGGCAGCTACGTCCACTACATCGAGGGCTGCACGGCCCCGATTTACAAGAGCGACTCGCTGCACTCGGCCGTCGTCGAGATCATCGTGAAGAAGAACGCCCGCGTGCGCTACACGACGATCCAGAACTGGTCGAACAACGTCTACAACCTCGTCACGAAGCGCGCGATCGCCGAAGAGGGCGCGACGATGGAGTGGGTCGACGGCAACATCGGATCCAAGGTCACGATGAAGTACCCGTCGATCTTCCTCATGGGCGAGCACGCCAAGGGCGAGACGCTCTCGGTCGCGTTCGCGGGCCCGGGCCAGCACCAGGACGCGGGCGCGAAGATGATCCACATGGCGCCGTACACGCAGTCGTCGATCGTCTCGAAGTCGATCGCCCGCGGCGGCGGCCGCGCCGGCTACCGCGGCGAGGTGCGCGTCGACGAGAAGGCCCACCACTCGGCCAACTCTGTCGTGTGCGACGCGCTCCTCGTGGACACGCAGTCGCGCTCGGACACCTACCCGGCGATCGACATCCGCGTCGACGACGTCGTTCTCGGCCACGAGGCCACGGTGTCGAAGGTCAGCGAGGAGCAGCTCTTCTATCTGATGAGCCGCGGCCTCGAGGAGACCGAGGCGATGTCGATGATCGTGCGCGGCTTCATCGAGCCGATCGCGCGCGAGCTGCCGATGGAATACGCGCTGGAACTCAACAAGCTCATCGAGATGGGCATGGAAGGATCGGTCGGCTAGGAATGACGACCCACACCCAGGCGCCCGTCGAGGCGCAGGACGCGCACGCCCACGTGGACCCCGTGCGAGCCCTCATCGGCTCGCAGGAGGGCTCCGCCGCCCCCATCCAGACCCGCTCCGAGCGGCCGCGCTCGGCGTCGCCCGCCGATTTCGGCGTGCCGACGGGGCGCGAGGTGAACTGGAAGCACACGCCGATCTCGCGGATCTCGTCGCTGTTCGAGCCCGCCGGTGAGGAAGGCGGCGTCTCCTACTCCTTCGCCTCGGGCGGGGAGTACGGGCAGGCGACGCTCGCGGCGGGCGAGGCCCCGCGCGGGGAGTTCTTCGAGCCGGAGGACATCACCGCTGCGGTCGCCGGCCAGGGCGCGCGCGAGGCGCTGCACATCCGCCTGCCGCGCGAGGCGGAGATCGCCGAGCCCATCGTGCTCGACATCGCTGGGCTCGGCGCCGGGCGCCGGGCCGACGGCTACATCGTCGTCGAGGCCGAGGCGATGTCGAAGGGCACGGTTGTGCTGCAGCACACCGGATCCGCCGACTACGCCCAGAACGTCGAGATCCTCGCGCGCGACGGATCCCAGCTCACGGTCATCTCGGTGCAGAAGTGGGCGGACGACGCGAACCACGCGGCCGCGCACCAGGCGCGCGTGGACCGCGACGCGTCGCTGACCCACTTCGTCATCACCTTCGGCGGCGGCGTCGTCCGCGTGAACCCGACGCTCGAGCTGTCGGGCCAGGGCGCGAACGGCGAGATGTTCGGCCTGTCGTACAGCGACTCGGGCCAGCACTTCGAGAGCCAGGTCTACCTCTTCCACAAGGGCGCCGACACCACGGGCGACGTGCTCTACAAGAGCGCTCTGCAGGGCGAGTCGG
This sequence comes from Microbacterium excoecariae, assembly GCF_011326725.1. Taxonomy (GTDB): domain Bacteria; phylum Actinomycetota; class Actinomycetes; order Actinomycetales; family Microbacteriaceae; genus Microbacterium; species Microbacterium excoecariae. The sequence goes on from NZ_JAANCO010000001.1 coordinate 1,353,965, forward strand.
CGCGCAGCGTCTGGATCGGCGACGTGCTCATCGGGCCGGACGCGACCGGAACCGACTCCTACGAGGCCAACCGCAACCTCGTGCTCACGAACGGCGCGCGCGCGGATTCGATCCCGAACCTCGAGATCAAGACGGGCGACATCAAGGGCGCGGGGCACGCCTCCGCGACCGGCCGGTTCGACGACGAGCAGCTCTTCTACCTGCAGGCCCGCGGCATCAGCGAGGAAGAGGCCCGCCGGCTCATCGTCCTCGGCTTCCTCGCCGAGATCCCGCAGCGGATCCAGGTGCCCGAGCTGCAGGCGACGCTCATCGCCGACATCGAGCGCGAGATCGCCGAAGGGGTCCGCGCGTGAGCGCGACGCGCGTGTGTGCGCGCGGAGAGCTCGTCCAGGACGAGCCGATGCGCGTCGAGGTCGATGGCGTTCCGATCGCCCTCGTCCTCGACAGCAACGACGAGATCCACGCGATCGGCGACACCTGCACGCACGGCGACATCTCCCTCTCGGAGGGCTTCGTGGAGGGCGAGACGCTCGAGTGCTGGGCGCACGGATCCGCGTTCTCGCTCAAGACGGGCAAGCCCCTCAACCTCCCCGCTTACGAGCCCGTCCCGGTCTACGCCGTCGAGATCGACGGCGACGACGTGCTCATTGACATCAACGTGAAGAAGGAAAACTGACATGGCTGTTCTCGAGATCCGCGACCTGCACGTCACGGTCGAGACCGATGAGGGCACGACGCCGATCCTCAACGGCGTGAACCTCACGATCCGCAGCGGCGAGACGCACGCGATCATGGGCCCGAACGGTTCGGGCAAGTCCACGCTCGCGTCGACCATCGCCGGTCACCCGAAGTACACCGTCACGGGCGGATCCATCACGCTCGACGGCGAGGACGTCCTCGAGATGAGCGTCGACGAGCGCGCCCGCGCGGGCCTGTTCCTCGCGATGCAGTACCCCGTCGAGATCCCCGGCGTGACGGTGACGAACTTCCTGCGCACCGCGAAGACGGCGATCGACGGCGAGGCGCCCTCGATCCGCACGTGGACGAAGGACGTCAAGGAGGGCATGAAGAACCTCCGCATGGACCCGAAGTTCGCGCAGCGCAACGTCAACGAGGGCTTCTCGGGCGGCGAGAAGAAGCGCCACGAGATCCTCCAGCTCGAGCTCCTGAAGCCGCAGATCGCGATCCTCGACGAGACCGACTCGGGCCTCGACGTCGACGCGCTGAAGATCGTCTCCGAGGGCGTCAACCGGGCGAAGGACAACTCGGGCCTCGGCGTGCTGCTCATCACGCACTACACGCGGATCCTCCGGTACATCACGCCCGAGTTCGTCCACGTCATGGTCGCGGGCCAGGTCGTCGAGGAGGGCGGCCCGGAGCTCGCCGAGCGGCTCGAGAGCGAGGGCTACGCCGCGTACCTGCCGGCGGACGCCCCGCTCGAGGCGTAAGGTCGCACCCATGACCGCCACCCTCACGTCGGAGAAGTACGACGAGGTCACGGAGGCGCTCAAGGACGTCATGGACCCCGAGCTTGGGGTGAACGTGGTCGACCTGGGGCTCATCTACGACCTCGCGTGGGACGAGGAGAACGACGCGCTCGTGATCCACATGACGCTCACGAGCGCCGGGTGCCCGCTCACGGACGTCCTCGAGGAGCAGACCGCCCAGTCGCTCGACGGCGTCGTGGAGCGCTTCCGCATCAACTGGGTGTGGATGCCGCCGTGGGGCCCCGAGCGCATCACGGACGACGGGCGCGACCAGATGCGCGCGCTCGGCTTCGCGATCTGAGCCCCTGCCGCGGGCCCCGGGATTCGTCCCGGGGCCCGCGGTGCGTTGTCGGGGAGGGGTATTAGGGTCGAGACCGTGACCACGCCGCTCGACGCCCTGCCCCTCGATGTCCTCCGCACCCGCACGAGCACGAAGTGGGCGACGCACGACGCCGACGTCCTGCCGTTGTTCGTCGCCGAGACCGACTTCGCGCTCGCCGAGCCCATCGAGCGGGTCCTCGCGGAGGCCCTGCGCGTGGGCGACACGGGTTATGTGCCCCCGCGCACGCGCTATCCGGAGGCCTTCGCGGGCTTCGCCGCCCGGCGCTTCGGGTGGGACGTGGACCCGGCCGATGTGCGCACGACGTGCGACGTGATGATGGGCGTCGCGGAGCTCGTGCGCGCCGTCGCGGCGCCGAGCGACCGGGTCGTCGTGACGCCCCCGGTGTATCCGCCGTTCTTCATGGTGCACGACGAGGCGCACACCGAGGCCGTCGAGGTCCCCCTCATGGAGGAGGGCGGGGCGTGGCGCCTCGACCTCGACGGCATCGAGCGCGCCTTCGCCGGCGGCGCCGTCGCGATGCTGCTGTGCAACCCGCACAACCCGACCGGCACGGCGCACTCCGCCGCCGACCTCGCCGAGCTCGCGCGCATCGCCGAGCGCCACGACGCGACGATCATCAGCGACGAGATCCACGCGCCCCTCGGCATGCCGGGCACGGAGATCACCCCATTCCTGTCCGTCTCCCCGGAGGCGGCCGAGGTCGGCGTCGCCGTGCTCTCGGCGTCCAAGGCCTTCAACCTCGCGGGTCTGAAGTGCGCCCACATGGTCTCCGCCTCGCCAACGAAGCGGGAGCTCGTGCGGGCCATCCCCGCGGAGGTGGAGTGGCGCACGGGGCTGTTCGGCATCAAGGCCGGCATCGCGGCGTTCGAGGAGGGCGACGCGTGGCTCGACGCGCTGATCGCGCGCCTCGCGCTGAACCAGCGCCTCCTCGTCGATCTCCTGGCGGAGCACGTGCCGGGTTCGCGGTACACGCCGGGCGACGCCGGATTCCTCGCGTGGGTCGACCTGGCGGGCGCGGGATTCGGAGACGACGCGGCGGCGCGGATCCTCGCGGACGCGCGCGTCGCGCTGAACCCGGGGCCGTCGTTCGGCGCGCCGGGCGCCGGCCACGTGCGGATCAACTACGGCACGGGCCCCGAGGTCCTCACCGAGGCCGTGCGCCGCATCGGCCGGGTCGCGGCCTCGTGACCCACGCCGACCCCGGGAGCTACTCGGGGCCGCTGCCCATTCAGCCGCCGCGGCAGGGCGGCTCGATCTGGGGCCGCGCGTACGTGTGGACGACGGCCGGCGCGATCGCGCTGGTATTCCTCGCGGCGATCCAGTCGCTCGCGGTCACGACGGTCATGCCGGCCGTGGCCGACGACCTGGACGGCCACGCGCTCTACGCCGTCGCCTTCTCCGGGATGTTCGCGACGAGCGTCGTGGGCATGGTCGTCGCGGGGGCGTGGTCCGATCGGCGCGGCCCCGTGTGGCCCCTGCTCCTCGCGACCGCGGCCTTCGTCGCCGGGCTCGTGATCGACGCGGCGGCCGGATCCATGGAGGTTCTCGTGGCCGGCCGCCTCGTGATGGGGCTCGGGTCGGGCGGGCAGATCGTCTCGCTGTACGTCGTCGTCGCGCGCGTGTTCCCCGCGAACCTGCACGGCCGCGTCATGGGTGCGTTCTCGGCCGCGTGGGTCGTGCCCTCGCTCGTCGGCCCCGCGCTCGCGGGCGCCGTGACGGAGTTCTTCCACTGGCGGTGGGTGTTCGGCGGCGTCGCGGCCCTGGCCGTCGTCGCGATCGCCATGCTCGCCCCGGCGCTTCGCCGCCTGGGCGCCGGAGCGCCGGGGGAGAAGACCGGCGGGATCGGCCGGCGGGTGGGTCTCGCGATCGCCGTCGCCGCGGGCGCGCTCGTGCTCAGCATCGCAGGGGAGGGCGCGGGGGAGTCGGCCGGCCCGGGCCTCGCGGGCGTCCTCGTCGCCGTCGTCGCGCTCGCGGTCGTGCTCCTCGCCATGCGCCCGCTCCTGCCGCGCGGCGCCTACCGCCTCGGGCGCGGGCTCCCGAGCGTGATCGTGGCGCGGGGTCTCGTCGCCGGCAGCGTCTTCGGCGCCGAGATCTACGTGCCCTACCTGCTCCGAGAGCAGTACGGCTTCGGCCCGACGTGGGCGGGCCTCGGGCTGACCGTGTCCGCCCTGACCTGGGCCGTCAGCGCGAATTTCGTCGGCGCGCGGGGCGACCGTCTCGGGAACGCGCGGATCGCCGTGGGTGGGGCGGCGCTCCTGATCCTCGCCTGTGCGATCGTCGGGGCCTCGGCCGTGCTCGACGTCCCGGCGTGGGTGCCGATCCTCTCCTGGGGTTTCGCGGGGCTCGGCGCGGGGGCGGTCTACCCGCGCCTGACCGTCCTCTCGCTCGCGTACTCCACCCGGCAGAATCAGGGCTTCAACTCGGCCGCGCTGCAGATCGCGGACGCCGTCGGCACGGCCTCGACGATGGCCATCATGGGGCTCGTGTTCGTCGCGCTGGGCGGGATGACGAGCGCGGGCGCCTTCGTCGCGATGTTCGCGCTCGCCGCCGGGCTCGCGGCGCTCTCCGTCGTGCCGGGGCTCCGGCTGGGACACGCCGCCGAGCTGCGCGGCTGAGCTACGCGGCTCCGCGGCCGAGCCCGTCGCGGAGCGCGCGGATCCCGGCGTCGAAGTCCGCGAGCGCCTCGCGGTCGATCGCGCCCGGATCCTGGTCGTACGCGCCGATCACGGCGGCCAGCATGCGCTGCTGCACGAGCGAGGCGTGCCCGAGGAGAAACTGCGCGAGGACCGTCGCCCCGCGATCCGGATCCGGGTGCGCCTCCCGCGCGAGCGCGTCGCGCAGCAGCCCGTACACCGCGTTGTCGCCGAGCGCGAGGGCGGCCGAGGAGAGGACGACCTCGGCGCCGTCGCGGTGGGCGAGCAGCGCCCGGCGCACGGCGCGCGCGGTGTCGGCGAGGCCGCCCGCGGCGCCGGCCTCGGAGACGATGCGGTCGGCGACCGCGGCGAGCAGGGTCTGCTTGTTCTCGACGTGCCAGTACAGCGCGCTGGGCCGCACGCCGAGGTCGGCCGCGAGGCGGCGCATCGACAGGTCGGGCAGGCCGTACTCGTCGAGGATCCGGAGGGCCGCGGCGACGATCTGCGCGCGCCCGAGTCCGCGTTCGCTCATGCGTATGACTATACTGAACGGCGTTCAATGAACGGTGTTCAGGAGGAGTAGACGTGGCGGAAGAACGGCAGTGGGAGGCGCGCGACATCGCGCGGATCGCGGTGTTTGCGGGCATCATCGTCGCGCTCGGGTTCGTCGCGCCCATCCCGGTACCGGGGCTCGTCCCCATCACCGCCCAGACCCTTGGCGTCATGCTGGCCGGAACCGTGCTGGGCGCGCGCCGCGCGGGCGCCGCCGTCGGCGTCGTGTTCCTCCTCGCCGCCATCGGGCTCCCCGTGCTGTCCGGCGGGCGCGGCGGGCTCGGGGTGTTTCTGGGCCCGGCGTCGGGGTATCTCATCGGGTGGCTCCCCGGCGCCATGGTCGTCGGCCTGATCGTGCACGCCGGCGCGCGCCGCATCACCTGGTGGCGCACGGCGCTCGGCGCGGTCGTGGGCGGCATTGCTGTGGTCTACGCGTTCGGGATTCCCGTCCAGGCCGCCTCGACGGGCCTCGGCCTCGGGGAGACGGCGCTGACGTCCCTGGCGTTCTTGCCGGGCGACGCGATCAAGGCGGCCGTCGCGACCGCGCTCACTCTCGCGCTGTACCGCGCCTACCCGCCGGCCTTCCCCGCGCCCGTGCGCCGCGCGCGGGCCGTCGCGCCGTGATCGAGGCCCACGGTCTGGGCGTCGAGATCGACGGCGCGACGATCCTCGCGGACGTCACGGTCGCCCTCGCGGAGCCGCGCGTCGCGGTGATCGGGCGCAACGGATCCGGCAAGTCCACCTTTGCGCGCACGCTCAACGGCCTCGTACGCCCCACCGCGGGGCGCGTGGAGGTGGACGGGGTGGACGTCGGGCGCGCGCCGAAGCGCGCCCGCGAGCGGGTCGGCTTCCTCTTCACCCAGCCCGACGCCCAGATCCTCATGCCCACCCCCGCCGAGGACCTCGCGCTGTCGGCCCGTGCCGCCGGCGTCCCGCGCGGGGAGGTCGCGAGCCGCGTCGCGGCGCAGCTCGAGGCGTTCGGCCTCGCCGCGCACGCGAACCAGCCGGCCTACAGTCTGTCGGGCGGCCAGAAGCAGCTCCTGGCGCTCGCCGCGGTCCTCCTCGGCGCGCCGCGGATCCTCGTCGCGGACGAGCCGACGACCCTCCTCGACCTGCACAACGCCCGGCGCATCGGGGACCTCCTGCTGTCGGGCGCCGGCGCCCGGCAGGTCGTCCTCGTCACCCACGACCTCGACCTTGCCGCGCGGTGCGACGTCGCGCTCCGGTTCGAGAAGGGGCGCCTCGCGGCGGTCGGCGCGCCGGACGAGATCATCGCCGCCTATCGCGCGGAGGCCGCGTGATCGGGCTCTACCGCCCGGGAACGAGCGCGCTGCACCGCGCGCCCGCCGGCGCGAAGGTCGCGGCGCTCGCGGTCCTCGCGGTCGCCGCGACCCTCCTCGTCCGCACGCCCCTCGCCGGGGCCGCGGCCCTCGCGGCGACCCTCGTCGCCTTCGCCGCCGGGGCGCTCGGCGTCGCCGCGTGGGCCGCGCAGGTCTGGGCGATGCGGTGGCTCGTGGTCCTCGTCGCCGGATCCCAGTGGATCTTCCTCGGCCCCGCGGAGGCGGCCGCCGGCACCGCGCGGGTGGTCACGGTGCTCCTGCTCGCCGCCGTCGTCACGATGACGACGCCGACCAGCGAGATGATCGACGCCCTCGAGCGCGCGCTCGCGCCGCTTGCCCGCGTCGGCGTGGATCCGTGGCGCGTGGCGTTCGTCGTGCAGCTGACCATCGCCGTCGTCCCCGTCGTCGGTTCGCTGTGGCACCGCGTCGCGGAGGCGCGGCGGGCGCGCGGGGTCCGGCTCGGGCCGCGCGCCGTGGTCACGCTCCTCGTGCTCGCGCTGCGGTACGCCGACGAGGTCGGCGACGCCCTCACCGCTCGCGGGATCGCCCCAGCCGCGCGGCGATAGGATGGGGGGTTGGCGCGCCCCGCGCCGACAGCCGTGAGAGAGGGATCCCGATTCGTGCTTGCCGTCAGTGACCTCGAGATCCGCGTGGGCGCACGCCTCCTCATGAGCGGCGTCAGCTTCCGCGTGGGCGACGGCGACAAGGTGGGTCTCGTCGGGCGCAACGGCGCCGGGAAGACCACGCTCACCAAGGTGCTCTCGGGGGATCTCCCGCCGGCCGACGGCACGGTGACGCTCTCCGGCGAGCTCGGGTATCTGCCCCAGGATCCGCGATCCGGGGATCCGGAGGAGCTCGCGCGCACGCGGATCCTCAACGCGCGCGACCTCGGCGACCTGCAGGCGGGCATCGCGCAGGCGACCGAGGAGATGGGATCCGCGGATCCCGCCGTCGCCGAGAAGGCCATGAGGCGCTTCGGGCGCCTCACGGAGCGCTTCGAGGCGATCGGCGGATACGCGGCCGAGGCGGAGGCCGCGACCATCGCGCACAACCTCTCGCTGCCGGACCGGATCCTGGACCAGCCCCTCAAGACGCTGTCGGGCGGCCAGCGCCGCCGCATCGAGCTCGCGCGGATCCTCTTCAGCGACGCCGACACGATGATTCTCGACGAGCCGACCAACCACCTCGACGCCGACAGCGTCGTCTGGCTGCGCGAGTTCCTGAAGACCTATCGCGGCGGGCTCATCGTCATCAGCCACGACGTCGATCTCGTCGGCGAGACGGTCAACCGGGTGTTCTACCTCGACGCCAACCGCCAGGTCATCGACACCTACAACATGGGCTGGAAGCACTACCTCCGCCAGCGCGTGGCGGACGAGGAGCGACGCAAGAAGGAGCGCGCGAACGCCGAAAAGAAGGCCAGCGCGCTCCAGCAGCAGGCCGCGAAGTTCGGCGCGAAGGCGACCAAGGCCGCGGCCGCCCACCAGATGCAGGCGCGCGCGGAGAAGCTGCTCGCCGGCCTGGACGAGGTGCGGCAGGAGGACAAGGTCGCGAGCATCCGGTTCCCGAAGCCGGCCGCCTGCGGCAAGACGCCGCTCATGGCTTCCAGCCTCTCGAAGTCCTACGGCGCGCTCGAGATCTTCGCGGGCGTCGACCTCGCCATCGACCGCGGCTCGAAGGTCGTCGTGCTGGGGCTGAACGGCGCCGGCAAGACCACGCTGTTGCGGATCCTCGCGGGCGTCGACGCCTCCGACACGGGCCAGATCGAGCCGGGCCACGGGCTCAAGATCGGCTACTACGCCCAGGAGCACGAGAACCTCGACGTCGATCGCAGCGTGCTCCAGAACATGATGTCGTCGGCGCCCAACCTGAACGAGACCGAGGCGCGCAAGGTGCTCGGATCCTTCCTCTTCACGGGCGACGACGTGCACAAGCCGGCCGGCGTGCTCTCGGGCGGCGAGAAGACGCGGCTCTCGCTCGCGACGCTCGTCGTCTCCAGCGCGAACGTGCTGCTCCTGGACGAGCCGACCAACAACCTCGATCCCGCCAGCCGCGACGAGATCCTCGGCGCGCTCGCGCACTACGAGGGCGCCGTCGTTCTCGTCTCGCACGACGAGGGCGCGGTCCAGGCGCTGAACCCCGAGCGGGTGCTCCTGCTCCCGGACGGCGTCGAGGACATCTGGAACAAGAGCTACATCGACCTCATCACCCTCGCCTGAGAAGGCTCAGGCGCGCGCGTCGAGCAGAGCGTCCTCCGCGTCCGCATCGGCGTCGCGACGGCGGCGCCGCGGGCGCGGGGGAGCCGGCTCGTCGTCCTCGTCCTCGTCCGGCCGCTCGTCCTCGCTCCGCGCGCGGATCTCCGTCCGGATCATGTACCCGATGAACACGAAGCCCATCACCGCGAATAGGATCCACTGGATCGCATACGACAGGTGGGGGCCGGGATCCTCCTCGGGCGCCGCGAGCGCCGCGGGCGCCTCGGCGGGCGCGGGATCCTCGCTCACCATGAGGGCGTAGGCCGTCGTGATCGTGCCCTCGCCCGCGACCTCGGCGACGCTCGGCGCGTGGATCGTCGGCAGCTGCCCCTCGGGCGCGCTGCGCCCCGACGTGGGGAGCGGCTCGCTCGGCCGGAGCCGGGCGACGACCGTCACGGTGCCCGTCGGCGCCTCGGGCACGGCCTCCGCGCCGCCGTCGTACGCGGGGGGCACCCAGCCGCGGTCGACCGCGAGGATCCGCCCGTCGGTCAGCTGGAAGGGCACGATCACCTCGTAGGCGCTCGTGCCGCCCTGGGCGCGGTTGCGCGCGAGGAGCTGGTCGCCCGTCAGGTACGTGCCTTCGAGGATCACGGGGCGCCACTCGTCGCCCGCGTCGAAGTCGTCCGTGCCCGCGATGAGGTCCGCGAGCGGAACGGGGGCGGCGTCGTAGTTGTCCGCGATGAGCTGGTTGGCGGCCTCGCGCTGTTCGTTCCGCTCGAACTGCCAGTGGGAGAGGAACCCGCACACGACCGCGAACGCGATCGCGACGAGGACGTACGCCGACCACCGCCCGGCGCGCGGCCAGCGCTTCACGCGGCGGCCTCGGGCAGGTCGACGTCGGTGCCGTCCGTCAGCCCCGCGCGGATCGCCACGGGGAATCCGCGGGACGCGAGGAAATCGTGCAGGTACGGGGCGTGCTCCGCGCAGGCGAGCCAGACCTTGCGGCGCTCGGCGGTGTGGATCCGCGGGTTGCGCCACACCACGCTCAGGCTCGCGCCCTCGCGGCAGCCCGCGCGCGAGCACTGCGGCGTGCCCGGATCCATCCCGAGGATCACGGGCGCTCCTCGGCGCGGCCGCTCTCGTCCATGCGGAAGACGCCCGGATCCTCGTCGCTCGTCGTGGGCTCGGCGGGTCGCGGGGCCTCGATGGCGATCTCGGGGCGCTCGGCGGCGGGGGAGAGCACGGACTGCGCCTGGTTCGCGATGACGACCGCGAAATACGGCAGGAAGATCGCACCGACGCCGAGGATCGCCGTATGCCATCCCCACGGCTGGATCGCGAACATCAGCACGACGCAGACGGTGCGGATCGCCATCGTGATGACGTACTGCCGCATCCGCGCGGTCTCGTCGGCCTCGGGAGAGGCGGGGATCGAGGTCGCGGTCTGCGAGCGGGTGCGGCGGGTCTTCACGATCGTCCCATTCTACGCCGCGGATCCGCCGCGATAGGCTGGCGGGCGGCCGTTTCGTCGACACAGGAGATCCCATGAGCACAGCCGCAGCAGACCGCGTCGCCCTCGTGACGGGAGGCAACCGCGGCATCGGCCGCGCGATCGCGGAGCGGCTTGTCGCCGACGGTTATCGCGTCGCGGTGACGGCGCGATCAGGATCCGGCCCCGCGAACACCCTGACCGTCACGGCCGACGTCACGGACGGGGCGTCGCTCGACGAGGCCGTGCGCACCGTCGAGGCGGAGCTCGGACCCGTCACGACCGTGGTCGCGAACGCCGGGATCACGAAGGACACGCTCCTCATGCGCATGAGCGACGACGACTTCTCCGCCGTCGTCGACACGAACCTCGGCGGCGCCTTCCGCACCGTCAAGCGCGCCGTTAAGTCGATGATCAAGGCCCGGCGCGGCCGCATCATCCTCGTGTCGAGCGTCTCGGGCCTGTTCGGCGTGGCGGGCCAGGCGAACTACTCGGCGTCCAAGGCCGGCCTCGTGGGTTTCGCGCGCGCGATCACGCGCGAGCTCGGCGGGCGCGGCATCACGGCCAACGTCGTGGCGCCCGGGTTCATCGAGAGCGACATGACCGCGGAGCTCGACGACGCGACCCAGGCCACGTACAAGAAGCAGATCCCGGCGGGCCGCTACGGCTCCCCGGAAGAGATCGCGGCCGTCGTCTCCTGGCTCGCGAGCGACGAGGCGGCCTACATCTCGGGCGCCGTGATCCCCGTCGACGGCGGCCTCGGCATGGGCCACTGACCCCACATCCACTGACCGCAAGTCCACATTTCTCCGGTAAGTCTCACCGCGGAGCGGTGAGACTTACCGGAGAAATGTGGACTTAGGGGGTCAGGGGAGCAGGGGGATGAGCTGCGCGAGGTCGACGGGGCCGACGGCGACGGGCGCCTCGGCGCGCACGCGGGGCTTCGCGTTGAACGCCACGCCCAGGCCGGCCGCCGCGATCATGCGCAGGTCGTTCGCGCCGTCGCCGATCGCGAGGGTGCGCGACATCGGCACGCCCCGCTCGGTCGCCCACGCGGCAAGTTGGGCGGCCTTGGCCTCGGCGTCGACGATGGGTCCGGACACCCGCCCGGTCAGCGCGCCGCCTTCGACCTCGAGCCGGTTCGCGCGCCACACGTCGACGCCGAGCGACGGCGCGAGGTCGTCGAGGATTTCGTGGAACCCGCCCGACACGACGCCGACCTCGCCGCCGCGGTCGTGCACGGCGTCGAGGAGCGCCGTGACGCCGGGGGTCGGCTCGATCCGCGCGCGCACCCGCGCGAACGCCGCGACCGGCACGCCGGCCAGCGCCTCGACACGCGAGCGCAGGCTCGCGGCGAAGTCGACCTCGCCGCGCATGGCCGCCTCGGTCGCCCGGGCGACCTCGGCGCCGCGGCCGGCCTCATCGGCGATCAGCTCGATGACCTCGTTGCGGATGAGGGTGGAGTCGGCGTCGAGCACGACGAGAAAACGCGCAGTCACGTTCACCGACCCTACTGACTCCGCTCGGTAGGCTCATACCCATGACCACCGTGCTCGAGATGACCGACGTCGTCGTGCGTCGAAACGGCCGCAACATCGTCGATGGCGTCACGTGGAAGGTGGGCGCGGACGAGCGGTGGGTGGTGCTCGGCCCGAACGGAGCCGGCAAGACGACGCTCCTCCAGATGGCCGACACCCTGCTGCACCCGACGTCGGGCACGGTCGACATCCTGGGTGAGCGCCTCGGGAAGACCGACGTCTTCGGGCTGCGCCCCCTGATCGGCTTTGCGTCGACGGCGCTCGGGCGGCGGATTCCCGCCGACGAGACGGTGCGCAACGTGGTCATGACCGCCGCCTACGCGGTCACGGGACGCTGGAACGAGGAGTACGAGAGCATCGACGAGCGCCGCGCCCTGCGGGTGCTCGAGCAGTGGCAGCTCGCGCACCTCGCGGATCGCACCTTCGGCACGCTGAGCGACGGCGAGCGCAAGCGCGTCGAGATCGCCCGCGCCGTCATGACGGATCCGGAGCTCCTCTTGCTCGACGAGCCCACGGCGAGCCTCGACCTCGGCTCCCGCGAGGTCCTCCTGCAGCTCCTCGGCGGGTTCGCGCAGTCGGCGGCGACGCCCGCCATGGTGATGGTCACGCACCACGTCGAGGAGATCCCCGTCGGATTCACGCACGTCCTGCTCGTCCGCGACGGGCGCGCGGTCGCGCAAGGGCCGCTGGCGGCGACGCTCACGCGAGAGAATCTCCGCGCGACGTTTGGGATCCCGATCGCCGTGGCGGAATTCGGCGGTCGCTGGGTGGCGCGCGCGGAGTCCCCGACACCCGCGTGACGCGGTCTGGTAGACTAGTCCGCTGGCGCTCGAGGTGCGCCGGCGCGGATCCGATCCGCGCGCTTCCCTCCTCACACGATCTTCCCGCAAGGACATCCCATGAAGACTGACATCCACCCCACGTACCAGGCGATCGTTTTCCGCGACCTCGGCTCGGGCGAGACGTTCCTCACGCGCTCGACCGCGACGAGCGACAAGACGATCGAGCTCGACGGCGTCACGTACCCCGTCATCGACGTCGAGATCTCGTCCGCGTCGCACCCGTTCTACACGGGCAAGCAGCGCATCATGGACTCGGCCGGTCGCGTCGAGAAGTTCAACCAGCGGTTCAAGAACTTCGGCAAGTAAGCCCGTTCGCGAAGAAAGCCCCCGCCACGGCGGGGGCTTTTTCGTGTCAGCGCACGGGCCAGGCGCCGTCGATCGTCTCGCCGGGCTGCAGCCGGCCGATCCGCAGGAAGTACTCCTCGAGGCTCGCGGCCTGATCGGCCGACCAGCCGACCTGGGCGGCGTGGAGCGCGGCCACGTCCGCGGGCAGCTCCGAACGGAAGCGCTCGGCTTGCGCGAGCGCGACGCGGCCCGCGGCGATCGCGTCGGCCGATGCCTCGTGGGCGTCGGTGAGCGGGACCCCGTAGTGTGCGGCCACGGCATCGAGCGTGCGCTTTCCGCGCCGGAACCGGTCGTGCTGCTTGTCGATCACGAGCGGGTCGATCACGGGCGAGGGGCCGTCCAGCGGCGCGAGCTCGTGCCTGGCGAGTTCGTGGCGCAGGACGGAGAAGTCGAAGGCCGCGTTGTACGCGACGACGGGGATTCCGGCGGAGAGCAGCGTGCCGAGCGCGTGGGCGATCTCCGCGACCACCTCGCGGGCCGGGCGGCCCTCCGCGCGGGCGCGCGCCGTGGTGAAACCGTGGACCGCTGCCGCGCCGGCGGGAATCTCGATCCCGGGATCCGCGACCCACGCGCGGGAGAAGAGCACCTCGCCGGCGACGTCGAGCACCGCGACGCAGGCGGTCACGATGCGATCCTGACCGACGTCGACCCCCGTCGTCTCGAGGTCGAAGACCCCGACACGCGTCAGAAGGCGGCCCGGGTCCGGCGCGAAGCCGGCGGCGATGTCGGAGAAGGTCATGCGGGCGTCCTCGAGGTCCAGGGGGAGGGGCGTGGCGTCGGCGAAGGCGGGGCGAGGCCGCGGGCCGGCGGCGGGGGAGCGTCGTCGGGTCACTCGGGGGACCCAGCTCGGGCGCTCGCCCGGCTGTTCGAGCTCCGCGAGCCCGAACAGCGGCGGCGGATCCGGCCACGACGTCTTCATAGACCCGACGGTAAGGGTCGTCGCGGCGCGGCCCCGGGTGCCACGCCACATACACTCGGATGGTGCCCGCCTCCTCGCCCTACGACGCGCTGCTCGCCCGGATCCCCGTGGCGCGACGGGCGCACGACGGCGCCCAGGCGCGCACGGCGTACTGGGAGTATGGCGACGCCGCGGCGCCGGTGACGATTCTCGCGGTGCACGGCTTCCGAGGGGATCACCACGGCCTCGAGCCCGTCGTCGCGCACCTGCCGGGGGTGCGCTGGATCATGCCGGACCTGCCCGGTTTCGGCGAGACCCCCGCCCTCGCCTCCGGCGTGCACGACCTCGCGGCGTACGCGGCGTGGCTGCGGGAGTTCGCTGCCGCCGTCGCCCCCGGCGCCGTCGTGCTCGGGCACTCGTTCGGTTCGATCGTCGCGGCGGGCGCCGTCGCCGACGGGCTCGACACGCCCCGCCTCATCCTCGTGAACCCCATCGGGGCCCCCGCGCTGGAGGGGCCACGCGGCGTCCTGACGCGGCTCGCCGTGGCGTACTACGCCGCGAGCGCGTGGCTCCCGCGCCGCCTGGGGTCCTGGCTCCTGCGTTCGCGCGCCATCGTGCGCGTGATGAGCATCGTGATGGCGTACACGCGCGACCGCACCCTGCGCCGGTTCATCCACGACCAGCACGACCGATACTTCTCGCTCTTCAGCGACCGCGACACGCTCCGGCAGGCGTTCGTCACGAGCGTCGCGAACGACGTCCGCGCGTCGGCGCCGCGCATCGCGCAGCCGACGCTCCTGATCGCCGCGGTGCAGGACGACATCACGCCGATCGCGGCCGAGCGCCGGCTCGCGACCCTGTTCCCCGACGCGCGGCTCGTGGAGATCGACGGGGTCGGGCACCTCATCCATTACGAAAAGCCCGCCGAGGCCGCGGACGCGATCCGGGACTTCCTCGACGTGTGACGCGTTCTCAGCGGCGCGGTTCGCGGCGGGCGAGCTCGAGCAACCCCGACACCCGGTAGGGGATCGAGTCGCTCATGACGAGCTGCGTCTCCGTGCGGACGACCCCGCCGATCGCGAGAATCCGGGCGTCAACGTCGAACAGGTGGCGGGCATCGCGGCAGGCGACGAGCGCGAGCAGGTCGACCTGCCCGGAGACGCCGTGCACCTGGATGACCTCGGGCACCCGTCGCAACTCGTCCGTGATCGTCGGCAGCGAGGCCTGGCTCACGCCGATGGAGACGAACGCCTGGAGCGGAAAGCCGAGCGCTGCCGGCGAGATCGATCGCTCGAACGACTGAAACACGCCCGACTTCTCGAGCCGGCTCATGCGCGCCTGCACGGTGTTCCGCGACATGCCCAGCTTCTCTGCGAGCGCGACGACGGTCGCGCGCGGATCGGCGGAGAGCGCCGCGATCAGCTCGAGGTCGACGTGGTCCAGGGATGCCATAGTGCCCGAGGTTACCAGCGTCGATCGCGACGTGTGGTCAATATGCTCAATTGTTACGGGGGGCACTGCGCGTCGTGCCGAGGGGGTGGAAATCCCGACCGCGGGCCCGGTAAAGGGGATGGCGCGCGGGTCAGGATCCGATGTAGGACACGACCCGGATGCCGGATCCCGTGACCTCGATCACCTGCTGCGACCCGTTGCCGATCCGCTCGCCCGCGCGCGGGTAGCGGCCGTCCGAGACGTGCCGGAGCAGCCGCGAGATGAGCCCCCCGTGGGCGACGGCGATGAGCGGATCCTCGCTTTCGGCCGCGAGGTCGGCGACGACGTCGAGCGCGCGCTGGACGACCTCGTCGTCGGTCTCCGCGCCAGGGATCGCGAGCCCTCCCGGGAAGCGCTCGAGGTACTCGGCCTGCTGCATGCCCTCCGCCTCGCCGTACGCGCGCTCGCGGAGCCGGGCGTCGACGGTCGGGGCGCCGAGCCCGAGCGACGAGCCGATGATGTCCGCGGTCTCGGCCGCGCGCGAGAGAGGGCTCGCGACGAGCCGGCCGTAGTCGCCGCCGCGGAGCGCCGCCGCGGCCGCGCGGGCCTGCGCGCGACCCGTGTCGTTGAGGGGGATGTCGCTGCGTCCCTGGATCCGCCCGTCGCGGTTCCAATCGGTCTGTCCGTGCCGTACGAGGGCGATAATCGTCACCCGTCGACCCTAGCGCGGGGATCTACGCCAGGCGCTCCGCGAGGTGGGCGAGCGCCTCGCTCGTGCCCCCGTCGATCTTCACGGTCGCGCGCGCGTCACCCTTGGTGGCGCCCCGATTGACGATCACGACGGGAAGGCGTCGGCGGCGCGCCCGTTCGACGAGCCGGATCCCGCTGTTCACGACGAGCGACGACCCCGCGATGAGGAGCGCCTCGGCGGAGGCCACGATCTGCTCCGCCTCGCGAAATCGCTCGGCCGGGATGAACTCGCCGAAGAACACGACGTCGGGCTTCAGCATGCCCCCGCAGACGGTGCAGTCGGGGATCGCGAGCGGGGCGGCCGCGTCGGGCTCGACGTCGCCGTCCGGGCCGAGGGGAACCTCGTCCGGAACAGCGAGCCACGGGTTCTCGCGCTCGAGGCGCGCGCCGATGTCGCGCCGGTCGAAGACCTGGCCGCAGGCGGTGCACAGGACGCGCCGCATCGTGCCATGCAGCTCGACGACCCGCGAGGAGCCCGCCCGCAGGTGCAGGCCGTCCACGTTCTGGGTGACGACGCCCGTGGACACGCCCGCGCGTTCGAGGCGCGCGAGGGCGCGGTGGCCGTCGTTCGGCTCCGCAGCCGAGAACGCCTGCCAGCCGAGATGGGATCCGACCCAATACCGCCGCCGGGCCGCCTCGTCGGCGAGGAACGTCTGGGCCGTCATGGGCGTGCGCCGCGGCGCCCCCTGGCCGCGGTAGTCGGGGATCCCGGAGTCCGTGGACACGCCCGCTCCCGTGAGGACGGCCAGCCGCCTCCCCGCCAGGGCCCGAACGGCGCGGTCCACGTCGGCCTCGAGGGCGTCGTCGGAGGGGTGCGCGATCGTCACGGGCTCGATCCTACGGCCCGATCTGAGCGCGGGCGTGCGCGAGGATGGGGGAATGCGTCTCGTGCCCCTCTCTGACCCCGCGGATCCGCGGCTCGCCGACTACCGCGACCTGACCGACGTCGCGCTCCGGCGGGTGCTTGAGCCCGAGGGCGGGCTGTACATGGCCGAATCCGCGAAGGTGCTCGGCCGTGCCCTCGCCGCGGGGCACCTCCCGCGTTCGGTCATGACGGCCGAGAAGTGGCTGCCCGACGTCGAGGGCCTCGTTGCCGAGCTCGACGTGCCGGTCTACGTCGTGCCGGACGCGGTCGCCGAGTCCGTCACGGGATACACGGTGCACCGCGGCATGCTCGCGGCGATGCACCGGCCGGAGCTCCCCGACCCCGCCGTCGTCCTTCGCGATGCCCGTACCGTGTTCGTGCTCGACGGGCTCGTGGACCACACGAACGTGGGGTGTGGAGAAAACCGCGGTATCACCTCAAATACGAGCAAGTCGTCACGAATCGCGATCCTGGACGGCTTGGTCGATCACACGAACGTTGGCGCATGTTTTCGCAGCGCTGCCGCAATGGGCGTCGACGCTGTCCTGGTGACGCCGACATGCGCAGATCCACTCTATCGGCGCAGTGTCCGGGTCTCGATGGGAACGGTCTTCCAGGTGCCGTGGACGCGGATCGAGAACTGGCCGGCGAGCGTGCAGGGCCTCAAGGATGCCGGCTACGTCGTGGCGGGGATGACGCTGGGGGAGGGAGCGATCACGCTCGACCAACTGGTCGCCGAGGATCACCAGAATCTCGCGCTCGTGTTCGGCAGCGAGGGGCCCGGTCTCGCGCCAACCACTCAGCGGCTGCTCGATCGACGCGTCACGATCCCGATGATGGGTGGTGTCGATTCGCTGAACGTTGCGGCGAGCTCGGCTGTGGCGTTCTATGCAACAAGGTAGGCCCGGTTGAAATGTCAGGTGAAGCGAGAGGAGCCCGACGTATGGGAGGGGCAGACTTCTTCGGTCCGTGGGAGGGCAGTCCGATCACGTCTTGGGAGACAGCCCTGAGCGAGATCGAGTCCGTGCTTAAGCGGACCGGGGCGCGGCGCGCGATTGGTTGGCGCGGGCAGGTCGATGCTCGGTGGAGCCTCCATAGCGGGTTGTACAGGAGACTGCTCGACGCTCGATCTGAGTCGCAGCCGGCACCAGAGGAAGACGATCTTCTTCGGGCCGAAGAGAAGATCGCTCACTTCGTGCGGGGGAGTTGGCGTTTCGACCAAATGCCTTATCTGGAGCTGCTGGCGAACCTGCAACACTTCAGAGGTCCGACACGGATGCTCGATGTCTCGCTCAGTCCGCTGGTTGCTCTCTGGTTCGCCGTCGAGGAGCAGCATGGCGAGCTTGACGGTGTGGACGGACGAGTCTTCGCGTTCGACGTCACAAATCGCCGCGTGCAATTGGGTGAGAAATGGAGTACATACGACATTCCCTGGCGTGAATCGGCTACCAATACCCCGTGGTGTAGAGATCTGCCACTGCTGTGGAGGCCACCGTCCTACAACGAGCGCATCCCCGCTCAGCAGTCGGGCTTCTTGTTGGCCGGTGTGCCGAAGGTTTACGCCGGTGGAAACGCTCAGTATCGGAAGGCTCCTGGGACAGCAGGAGAGTTCTGGCGGATTGGCGAGGTGCGGCGAGCCACCTCAGTCCCCACCAAGATGGTTGATCGCTCCGGAAAAGCTCTGCAGCAAAGTGTCGAGCCCACTCTGACGATTCGAATCGCGGCAGAAGCGAAGGCGGAGATTCGTCGCCGCATCGAACGGGACTACGGGTACAACCCAGCAACGATGTATCCCGATCTGTTCGGCATGGCCGCCGAAGTGCGTCAAGCTGTCGACAGAGCTGCGCTCTTAGGATAAATCGATAGTCAAGGAATCGACCTCTTGCTGGAATTCGGGACCGAAGGACTCGAGCTCGAACCGAAGGTGCATGGGGCTCGGTCGGTGAGACATAGTTCCGAAGGCTGACAGTGTCGATTCGACAGGCATCGCAGCGAGCTCGGGTGCGCTGTCTTACGCAATGCGGTCGACGAGCTGACACGAGGTGAGAACGGATGGGGGCCATGGATCTGACATTGCTCACTCAGATCGTTTTCGCCGTGGCGACGCTTCTCGCGTCGCTTGGTGGGTACCTGCTTGCTGGCCTGAACGAGCGACGGCGCGACGAGAGAATTCAGCGCCGTGAGGGCGAGTCGCGGCGTTTCGAACGTGCTGCCCAGCTCGAAGACGAGAGCCACGCCTTCCAACGGGAGACGCTCCTGTCCTTGCAGGATGCGTTGCAGAAGATGGCGCGCCTGACAGGCAAAGCGATGCACTTCGATCACATGCAGGCGCGTAAAGGAAAGTACACCCAACTCCCAGACGGTCTCAGCGCAGAGATGCTTGCTGCTGACGTCGAGGTAAGCCGGCTGACATCTCGGCTCCTCGATCCTCAGGTACGTGCCGCAGTCAAAGGCCTCACCGACCTCTCGGCTCAGCTTTCGACGCTTCCTGCCGATCTGCAGGGTCTCATCGGCGAGGACCTGGAGCGCCACGCTACTGCGAGGTTGCGTGAGTTCGGGGACAGGTACAACGCCGTCGTCGAGGTCGTTGGCGAAGCGGTACGCAGTGAGATTGACTGGCGACCCTCGTAGGTGACGATTAGCGCGATGTTGAGTCGGCTACTTCGAACAGCGTCTCGCGAGACTCTTGGTGGCCGTGATCTAGGTTCAGGATGCTGGGCTGCAGGTGCGCGGACACTGATCGAGCGGGAGAATGCAGCGATGGACAGCCGACTACTTCCGGAGCCAGACAGCGAGCTCGGCTACTCCGAGCAACAGCTGGCCGGCATCCTCGGCGACCGCATGGCCGACTTCCGCGAGCACATGCTCATGAAGACCTACGCGATCGGAGAGCGCGGCTCCGTCTACTATCCGAGCGATGTGCATCGCTACGTGGAGTGCATGCTGCCACCTCGGTCGGCTCCGCTGTCACGTGGGCAGATCGCGGCTCCTCTCGCGGTTCGTGATGAGCCTTCGTCCTGACTGGTCGGAGACCGACGAACGCCCGGTCTTGTCTGAATTCGCGCAATCGGAAGTGCTTCTCGGATATCAGCATGCGGCCCTCGAGGTCGTCGCCGACCCGCTCGGATCCACACCACGAGATCGGACCGATTCCTTCAGCTCGCGGTGGTGTCCGTGCGGTCTGGGGGAGTACTTAGTCGACGTACGACGCGGAACAAGGGACAGAGGATGAGTTCGAGCTACGCATGGTTACCCGACCACCACGTCGCCGTGGCAGCGACGCTCGCGCACGCCGACGAACTCATCGGAGAAGTCGCCAGCCTCCTCTTCGACTATCAGACCCAGCCGGAGGGGATCATCCGGCTGCGAGAGGTGCCGATGGTCACGCACAGTCAGACCGTCGTGACAGGCATGTCCCCGATTCCGTGCAAAATTCCGCTACTGGTGGCTGATGCACTGGTCGTCCTGCGCAACGCGATCGAGCACACCTTGTTCGCCGAGATCGAGCACCAAGATGGCTCGCTCGACGAGAAGGCGGCCAAGACCGTCGAGATGCCGGCGGCGCAGACCTACGAAGCATTCGAGGCATGGGTGAAGGTTCGTGCGAGGAACGGCTCGCCATCTCTGCAACGGGGCAGTGAGCTGCTCAAACGTATCGAGGGGCTCCAGCCGTTTCACCGGAACGTGAACCCGCAGGAACACCCAATGGCTCTGCTGGCTCTGCACACGAACCATTCGAAGCATCGAGCGCCGGCGGTGACTGCTGTCCGCCTTGCAGCGATCCATCGCGAGGGCCGTACACCCCCGTCCCTGGCAGACATCGAGCGTCGCCCGGAGGTGCCTCTGCAGGTCGGAGAGGTGATCGCGGAGACCCCGAGGGGCCAGCACATCCCCGTCGCGCTCTTCCCGACCATCGGTATCAATCGGCCCGGTACCGAGCGCTGGCCGGTGTTGATGAAGGAGCTCGACGAGCTCGCCACGTGGGTGCGGACTCAGGCGGTGCCACGGCTGATCACCGGGATCGAGCCGCCGGTACCAGTGTTGCCTGCTCGGTATGAGATCTCGGTCGGCCACGAAGATGAACGCCGCGCGTTGTCGCATGGGTCGGCGACATCCGCAGCACAACTGCACAGTGACCGTCTCGGTGCTGCGAGCGCGCGGCTCGACATGGTCGAGACCATCGCCCAGATGGATGATGCCCCGAGCGCCGAGCAGCTCTCGGCATGGCTGGAGAGCTTGTCGGATCAGGATCTTCTCGCTCGGATGCGGCAACTGAGACCGACCGCGGCCTACGAACAAGAGACTGTTCTGAGCTACTTCGCCGTGCTCGAAAAGATGCGCGACGAGGCCCGCAGATTTGCAGACCTGCCGGTCGAGCAGTGAGAGGTGGACCGACATCAGGCGCGGGACTCAGCCGCCAGGGTCCTTGCTATCAATGAGCGCAGCGAACTCGGAGTTGCTGAGCACCGTCAGCCCGAACTCCTGGGCCTTGTTCCAAACAGCCTCGTCGGCCGTGACGACGACCCACTCGGGGCTTAGCAGTAGTTGGTTATCGTGCTCTTGCCCTTCGAGCGCGCACGCCACGACCAGCGGGTCGGCGTTGCCTCTGTTGGCATATAGGTCTACGAGGCTGGTATCTCCGGACGGCACGGTCGCCATGATCTGCGAGAGCCAATGGAGCACTCGCGGTGTGGTCGGATGCACGTTGTCACGCATCGTCGCGACGTCAGGAAACCCGGATGCCTCGTGCATGACCTCTTCGGGGATGACCGCGTTCTGCAGGAAGAACTCGCTCTCGCGACGCCGTCTGCCGAGCTGGCTGAGAGCATTGGTGTCGATGACGAACCGCTGCCCGAAGTCCTTCATTGGACGGCCCGCCGAAGATCTTCGATCCGCGATGGCTTGAGGTGGTTCAAGCAGATCGATCGGCAGAATTCGCCTGCGGAGATGCTCCCGTTGTCGAGCGCGTGCAGCATCCGAACGGTGAGCTCCCGGCCGTTGTACTTGCGTACGGCGTTCTCGGGATGGATCGGGCTCCGCGGTCCACTATTCGGACGGCTCCTGAACTCGCCGCGCAGCTGCTCCAGATGGTTGCCGGCCGCTTCTGGGGCGATCATGCCCAGCCGCATCGCTCGCACCGTGACGGCACTCGCCGTCACTTTGAATTCTGCTGAGGCAGCCTTGATGGCATCGAGCGAGGTTAGTGCCAGCGCTCTCATCCGTTCGGTGGGCATGAGCATCGTGCCGGCGATGTCGTACTCGCGACCGGGGTCCGTCTCGGTGCTACCTCCGTCCCACGTCATCGGGGCGAAGATGCGTCGTGCCACGAGCACCGTCATGAGAGCCAGGGTGAAGATGGTGCGGCCCACCGGCTCCTGGTCGTCCCCGTGGTCGCCACCAGCGAGAAAGATGTAAGGAACTTTGTTGTCTCGGACTGTCATCCCGCTGAACTTCACATGGGTCAGGCGCTGTGGCATGTAGTTTCGGACGCTGCGCGCGACGAGCACCTGGTTGGCCTCGAGGCACTCGATCATGAGGTCAAGCGCCTTCTCTTTGGTTCGGCACGCGCGCAGGCGATCGTGCGAGAGACCGAGCGCCGACATGAGGGCGGCGGCATCGGCGTCGATGGAAGCGCTCTCGGAGCGGAGCAGGCCGATGATCGTGTTCGACTCCAGTGTCGAGTCGTGCTTTCGGACGAGTTGCTGCTTTCGGATCAGGTCCTTGACGATGAGCTCCACATCGCGGAGCTCCACCTTGGCGCGCGAACCGATTGAGAACGTATCCCTGCTGACGCCCGCGAGGAGCTTGGCCGTCTTCTTCTCCACCTGCTCCCGTACCAGCGCGATCGGCGCGAAGAACAGCGAGTATGGAATGTCGCCCTTACGTGCGAGGTCTACCAGGTCGGAGAACCTGATGCTCCCGGTCTGCAGAGCGCGTTCGTAGACCTTGTATGTGCCCGCCACAGAGTTGTCAAGGAGCGTCGTGAACACCGCGTCATCGATGGTGATGGTCGAGTGGCTGAGGAGCACATTGATACCGATGGCACCTCACCTCCGCTGGGTCACGATGATGCATCTGTCGGTTTCTCGGCTCTTAGCACATTGTGCACCGTGCCGATTGAATCGCCGAGTAACTGCGCGATGGCACGCAGCGTTTCTCCCCGATCGCGCTGCTTGAAGATCGCGGCTCGCATGGTGTAATCAACTACTCGCGGACGACCCCCGGGAGCCCCGCGCTCGCGCGCTGCTTGCAGTCCGTCTTTGATCCTGTCGCGCAGAGTCGAGCGTCGCATGTCGGTGATCTCACGAGCCGCCTCTCGAATGTCCGACAGCTCGTTGTAGTCACCCGCATCGGAGCCTTCAAGAACTCGAACCGCGATGCCATGCTCGAGTAGCTCGATCAGTAGTTCCCAGCCGTCGACCATGCTCCGCGCCAGGTCCCTGACCTTCCTCACCACAAGTCGGTCGTCGGTGCCAAGCTGCTCCACTACGGCGAGGAGTGTTGGGCGGCTGCCGACCAGGCGTCGGCGAGACGACTCCTCCTCGAACACTCGGGCGCACATCGGGCCCACTGCATCGTGCTGTTCTTGTACGTGGAGGGGGTCCCGGGTGACCCTTACCAGACCGATGAGCGTCATCGCGTATGGCTCGGAGTCAGTCCCACCGAGCACGTTGCCGACGGGATGGATGAGATTTGGACACCCGCAGTTCTCATAGGTTTATTGAACACGACCTTGCGAAGATCAAGCCTCGACGAAGGTCCAATACGTAGTCTGAACAGGGATAAACTCTAGTCATGCGATGTCATCGCGCTCCCTCTGCAGACGCCCCCCGGAAGCTCGGATTCGCTAGAACGAACTGCGACACCTCCGAACGTCGGGGCGGCGTTCCGCGGCGCGGCGGGCCTCGGCGCGGACGCGGTCCTCACGGGCCCGACGTGCGCGGATCCGCTCTACCGCCGCAGCGTGCGCGTCTCGATGGGCACCGTTTTTCAGGTGCCGTGGACGCGGCTCCCGGCCTGGCGCGGCGACGGCAGCGCCGGGGATGTCCTGCGCGCCAGCGGTTTCCACGTCGCTGCGCTCGCGCTCTCCGACGACGCCGTCTCGCTCGAGAGCTTCGACGCCACACGCCCCGAGCGGGTGGCGTTCGTCATGGGATCCGAGGGGCCGGGCCTCGGCCGCGACGCGCTCGCCGCGGCCGACTCAATCGTGACGATCCCCATGGCCGGCGGGGTGGACTCCCTCAACGTCGCGGCCGCGAGCGCCGTCGCGCTGTGGGCGCTGGCGCACCCGCCGGCCTGAGTCAGGCGCCGCCGTCCGGCCCGGCGTACGGTGCGGCGTCGGGGCGCTTGGGCGCCAGGCCGTCCCCCGAGGACTGATGGCGGAGCCGGCGCAGCACCCACGGCACGAGGTGTGCGCGCGCCCACACGAGGTCCTCGCGGCGCGCCGCGCGCCAGGTGCGCGGCGGGAGCGGATCCGGGCGGAGCGGCTGCAGGTCGCTCTCGGCGTTGAGGCTGCGCAGCACCATGCGCGCGACCTCGTGGTGCCCCAGGGGGTTGAGGTGCAGGCGATCGTCCGACCAGAACCGGGGATCCTGGATCTCGCGCAGCGCCCAGAGGTCGGCGACCAGCGCGTCGTTCTCCTCGGCGATCCGGCGGATGTTCTCGTTATAGATCGCGATCTTGCCCCGGAACGCGCGGAAGACGGGGTTCCAGCCGACGTCGAAGCCCGGGAAGACGACGACCGCCGCGCCCGCGGCGCCGAGGCGCCGCACGAGCGTCTCGAGGATCGCGGCGATCTCGTCGGGATCCGTGCCGGGCCGGAGGACGTCGTTTCCTCCCGCGCAGATCGTCACGAGATCGGGCTGGAGCGCGAGCGCCGCGTCGATCTGGTCGTCGCGAATCTGGCGGATGAGCTTGCCGCGCACGGCGAGGTTCGCGTACGCGAAGTCGTCGACCTGCCGCGAGAGCACCTCGGCGACGCGATCGGCCCAGCCGCGGTGGCCCCCGGGCGCGCCGGGCTCCGGGTCGCCGATGCCCTCCGTGAACGAGTCGCCGACCGCGACGAATCGCCGCCAGGGGTGGGGTTCGGCGTTTCCGACGAACGGGGTGCGGTGGTCGGTGGACATCTCTCTAGCTCCTCACATATGCGCCCCGGCGAATATAGTCCGTCGCCCCGGGCAGCGCCATCGGCTGAGAGGATCCACGGCGACGGTGTCGGCGCCCCCCGCTATCGTGGGAGGAATGCTCAGCCCGTCCTATCCGCAGCGCGCGCCGAGGGGGACCGCGGGCCGGCTCCGGGCCTGGCAGCAGGAGGCGCTCGACCAGTTCTTCGCCGAGGACAAGCGCGACTTCCTCGTCGCCGCGACTCCGGGCGCCGGCAAGACCACCTTCGCGCTCACGGTGGCGCGCGAGCTCCGCCAGCGCGGCGAGATCGATCGGATCGTCGTGGTGTGCCCGACGGAACACCTCAAGACGCAGTGGGCCGATGCGGCGGCGCGCACGAGCATTCGGCTCGATCCCGACTTCAGCAACCAGCACCCGTTCCTCGCTCGGCACTATCACGGGGCCGTTGTCACCTACGCGCAGGTGGCGGTGAAGTCGAGCGTGCACCGCGCGCTCGTCACCGAGGGGCGCACCCTCGTCATCCTGGACGAAGTGCACCACGGCGGCGACGCCCTGAGCTGGGGGGACGCGATCCGCGACGCGTACCAGCCCGCGGCCCGGCGGCTCCTCCTCAGCGGGACGCCCTTTCGGAGCGACGATGCTCCGATCCCGTTCGTGGACTATGCCCCCGACGAGCAGGGCCTGCGCACTTCCGTGACCGACTACGCCTACGGATACGGCCGTGCGCTCGCCGACGGCGTCGTGCGGCCCGTGCTGTTTCACGTCTACTCGGGGCACATGAAGTGGCGCACGAAGATGGGCGACGAGCTCGAGGCGCACCTCGGTCAGGACAACACCAAGGACGTCACGAGTCAGGCCTGGCGGACAGCGCTAGACCCGGAGGGCGACTGGATGCCCGCCGTGCTGAAGAGCGCGGATCAGCGCCTCACCGAGATCCGGCATCACGTGCCGGACGCGGGTGGCCTGGTGATCGCGACCGACCAGACGAACGCGCGCGCGTACGCCGAGCTCCTGCGCCAGCTCACGGGGCAGCGCCCGACCGTCGTGTTGAGCGACGAGGCCGAGGCATCGAGCCGCATCGAGCAGTTCGCCGAGAACACCTCGCGGTGGATGGTGGCGGTGCGGATGGTGTCGGAGGGGGTCGACGTCCCGCGACTCGCGGTGGGCGTCTACGCGACGAGCTCGTCGACGCCGCTGTTCTTCGCGCAGGCCATCGGGCGGTTCGTCCGCGCCCGCCGCAAGGGCGAGGCGGCCAGCGTTTTTCTGCCGCAGGTGCCCGTCCTCATGGCCCTGGCGCACGAGATGGAGAGGCAGCGCGACCACGTGCTCGGCCGCGGCGAGAAGGACGCCGACGGGCTCGACGACTCGCTCCTCGCCCAGGCCGAGCGCGAGGACAAGGCGAGCGAGGACCTCCTCCAGGACGAGGAGTTCTCGTTCCAGTCGCTCGGGTCGACCGCGCACTTCGACTCGGTCGTCTTCGACGGCCAGCAGTTCGGCCAGCTGGCCGTCCCGGGGACGGAGGAGGAGCTCGAGTTCATCGGGATCCCCGGCCTGCTTGAGCCCGAGCACGTCCACGACCTGCTGATGCAGCGCCAGGCGCGGCAGTCGCGTCACCGTCAGGCGCGCGAGGCGCGGGAGGAGAGCGCGGGCCAGGATCCTGGCCTCCCCGAGCCGCTGCACCGGACCCTCAAGGAGCAGCGCCAGCTGCTCAACAGCCTGGTCGGCGTGTACGCGAAGCAAACGGGGGATCCGCACGGCCAGGTGCACGCCTGGCTGCGGCGCACGTGCGGCGGGCCCGCGGTCGCGCAGGCCACGGTCGCCCAGCTGCAGTCGCGCATCGACGTCCTGCGCCGCCGCGTGCACCGGTAGGACGGGCGGGTTCGGGGCTCCGAAAGGCTCCGAATCCCGCTCTGGAGCCGGGTTTCGCGCGCGCCGCGCCCTAGCCTCGATGAGGCCGCGACCGATCGCGCGGTCGACGCCGCACCGAGGAGACGCATGACCGCCCCCGCACCCCTGGACCCCCGCGAGGCGCCCGCCCGCGCCCGCCGCATGTGGGCCCAATACCTTGCGGACGAGCGCGCCGAGGCCGCCGTCTATCACCGCCTCGCGCGCACCCGCACGGGCGGCGAGCGGGAGATCCTCGAGCAGCTGGAGGCCGCGGAGCGTCGGCACGAGCGCCACTGGCTCGACCTCCTCGGCGGCGAGCCCGATCGCATGCCGCGCGCGCGGTGGCGCATGCGGATTCTGACGTTCCTCGCCGCGCGGTTCGGGACGATCTTCACCCTGGCCCTCGCGCAGCTCGCCGAGGCGCGCTCGCCGTACGACGACGACCCCTACGCGACGCCCGCGATGCGCGCCGACGAGAGGATCCACCACGAGGTCGTGCGCGGGCTCGCCGCCCGCAGCAGGCGCCGGCTCTCGGGCACGTTCCGCGCGGCGGTGTTCGGCGCGAACGACGGACTCGTGAGCAACCTCGCCCTCGTGATGGGCATCGGCGCGACCGGGGTTTCCGGCTCCTTCGTGCTCTTCAGCGGCATCGCGGGCCTGTTGGCGGGCGCGCTGTCGATGGGCGCGGGCGAGTACGTGTCCGTGAAGTCGCAGCGCGAGCTGCTCGACGCCACGCACCCGGGCGGCTACGCCGACGCGCACCTGCCGGACCTGGACCTCGACCAGAACGAGCTCGCGCTCGTGTATCGCACGCGCGGGCTGGGGGAGGAGGCCGCCCAGGAGAAGGCTCGGGCCGTCCTCCGCGGCGCGCACGCGGGCGGCGCGAGCGCCGCGACGGGACCGATCGACACGCACGAGGTTGTCGGGGGAGCGTGGCGCGCCGCGATCTCGAGCTTCTGCTTCTTCGCGACCGGGGCGATCATTCCCGTGCTGCCGTGGATCTTCGGCCTGTCAGGCGTGGCGGCAGTCGCCGTGGCCCTGGCGCTCGTCGGCGTCGCCCTCCTCGTCACGGGGGGCACCGTCGGGCTCCTGTCCGGCGCCTCGCCGCTTCCGCGCGCGCTGCGCCAGCTTGCGATCGGGTTCGGGGCCGCGGCGGTGACCTACGTGCTGGGGCTCGCGTTCGGGGTCTCCGTGGCGTGACGCGCCCGGGATCCGTGACCGATTCGCGTGCGGGGTGGGGCGGTGGTAACGTTGTCTCTCGGTTCGGAAAGCGGTTCGCAAGAACTCGAAACTGAATCGACACCCTATGCGCGGGTGGCGGAATAGGTAGACGCGCTAGCTTGAGGTGCTAGTGCCCGTATTAGGGCGTGGGGGTTCAAGTCCCCCCTCGCGCACAGAAACGCAAAGGCCGGATCCTTCAGGGTCCGGCCTTTGTCGCGTCTCTGCCGTGCCAGGATGGTCGCGATGAGCCCTCAGGATTCGCGCGGCCGACGCCGCGGTGTGCAGCACGTGTTCGATGTCGTCCGCCGCGAGCAGGTCTCGCCGCACCTCGTGCGCCTCCACCTGGGCGGCCCCGCGTTCGCGGCGTTCGCGGACGGGATCGGCGAGGCCCAGGCGGCCGCAACCGATAAGTACGTCAAGCTCCTCTTCGCCCGGCCGGGCCTCGGCCTCGAGCCGCCCTTCGACATGGACGCGCTGCGGGAGCGGCTCGCGCCCGAGGACATGCCGTCGCGCCGGACGTACACGGTGCGATCGATCGATGCTGCGTCCGGCACGATC
Source organism: Microbacterium excoecariae (assembly GCF_011326725.1). GTDB lineage: Bacteria > Actinomycetota > Actinomycetes > Actinomycetales > Microbacteriaceae > Microbacterium > Microbacterium excoecariae. The sequence continues at coordinate 1,382,463 of NZ_JAANCO010000001.1, forward strand.
GCGATCGACTTCGTGGTGCACGGCGACGAGGGGATCGCGGGCCCGTGGGCGGCCGCCGCGGGTCCGGGCGATCGCGTCGCGCTGTCGGGCCCCGGCGGCGGCTATGCGCCCGCGGACGACGTCGATGCCCACGTCCTCCTCGGCGACGAGTCGGCGCTGCCGGCCATCGCGGCGGCGCTCGAGTCGCTGCCCGCCGACGCGCGCGGCCTCGTCCTCCTCGAGGTGGCGGGCCCCGAGGAGGAGGTGGCGCTCGCGAAGCCCGCGGGCGTCGCGGTGACGTGGATCCACCGCGGAACGGCCGCGTACGGCGCGCTTCTGGCCGCCGTCGTGGAGAACCTCGAGGTGCCGACCGGCACGTTCGACGTGTTCGCGCACGGAGAGCGCGAGGCCATGAAGCGGCTGCGACCGCTGTTCACGGGCGCCTGGGGCGTGCCGCGCGACCGCCTGTCGCTCTCGGCGTACTGGGCCTTCGGCCGCGCGGAGGACACGTTCCAGGCCGAAAAGCGCGAGCCGGTCGGGCAGATCTTCGAGCCGGGCCCCGCGTAGGGTGCGCGGGGGCTGGCCCCCGCGCCACGCGGCGCGGGCGGGCGTTCCGCCGCGGCGCGGGTAGCGTGGAGCCCATGCCCACCGACTCCCTCCCCGAGGTCGTGCGCCTCGCGCGCGATCTGATCCGCTTCGACACGACGAACTTCGGGGGCGGCAACGCGAAGGGCGAACGCGAGGCCGCGGAGTACGTCGGCGCGCACCTCTCCTCGCTCGGCCTCGAGCCGCAGTTCTACGAGCCGGTGCCGCGGCGCACGAACGTCGCGGCACGGGTTGCGGGCAACAACCCGGACAAGCCGGCGCTCGTCCTCCACGGTCACCTCGACGTCGTCCCCGCGATCGCGGAGGACTGGTCCGTGGATCCGTTTGCGGGCGAGATCCGCGACGGCATGCTCTGGGGTCGCGGCGCCGTGGACATGAAGAATATGAACGCCATGATCCTCGCGGCCGTCGGCGACCTCCTGCGCGCCGGCGAGCGCCCCGAGCGCGACCTCGTGCTCGCGTTCTTTAGCGACGAGGAAAACGGCGGCGTCGAGGGATCGGCGCGCGTCGTCGCGGACCGCCCCGAGTGGTTCGCGGGCGCGACGGAGGCGATCAGCGAGGTCGGGGGCTATTCGATCCCCGTCGGCGACGGATCCGCGTACCTCCTGCAGGTGGGGGAGAAGGCGCTCATGTGGCTGACGCTGCGGGCGAGGGGGCGCGCGGGCCACGGCAGCCGCGTCCACCCCGACAACGCGGTCACGCGGCTCGCGGACGCCGTCGCGCGCCTCGGTGCGACGGCGTGGCCGGTCGAGCTCACCGACACGACCCGGCAGTTGCTCGCCGGGATGCGCGGCATCTGCGGCGACGCGGGCGGCTCGCCCGACGACATCGCGCGCGCGGCTGGCCCGGCGGAGGCCTTTCTCGCCTCCACGTGGCGCACGACCGCGAACCCGACGGGGCTTACCTCGGGCTATAAGCACAACGTCATTCCCGACGCTGCCTCGGCCACGGTCGACGTGCGCGTGCTGCCGGGCCAGGAGGAGCGGGTCCTTGCGGAGATCCAGCGCATCGTCGGCGACGACGTCGAGATCGAGATGTTTCACCGCGACATCGGGCTCGAGGTCCCGTTCGCGGGGGCGCTCGTGGACGCGATGGTGGGCGCGCTCGGATCCCACGACCCGGGCGTTCCGGTCCTGCCCTACCTCCTCGGCGCCGGGACGGACAACAAGTCGCTCGCGACCATCGGGATCACGGGCTATGGCTTCGCGCCGCTGAAGCTGCCGCGCGAGCTCGACTTCACGGGCATGTTCCACGGCGTCGACGAGCGCGTCCCGCTCGACGCGCTCGTCTTCGGCCAGCGCGTGATCGCCGACCTGATCCGTACGTACTGACCCCTCCGCCCGCGAGAGAGAACCCCGCCACCGCATGCACATCATCGAGGCCATCATCCTCGGGCTCGTCCAGGGCCTGACCGAGTTCCTGCCGATCTCCTCCAGCGCGCACATCCGCGTCGTCGGCGAGTTCCTCCCGTCGGCGGCGGATCCCGGCGCGACCTTCACCGCGATCACGCAGATCGGCACGGAGCTCGCCGTGCTCGTGTACTTCTGGGGCAAGATCGTGCGGATCATCCGCCGCTGGGCGGGCTCGCTCGTCGGGCGGGTGCCGCGGAACGACCCGGACGCGCGCATGGGGTGGCTCGTGATCGTCGCCTCGATCCCCATCGGCGTGCTCGGATTCGCCCTGCAGGACTACATCCGCGACGTGTTCCGAAACCTGTGGCTGGTCGCCGCCGTGCTCATCGTGTTCGGGCTCGTCCTCGGCGCCGCCGACCGCTGGGGCGCCAGGCGGCGCGAGATGGACGACGTGACGTACCCGCACGGCATCACGATCGGCGTGGCCCAGGCGCTCGCCCTCGTGCCCGGCGTGTCGCGCTCCGGCGCGACGACGACGGCCGCTCGCCTCCTGGGATACCAGCGCACCGCGGCGGCCGAGTTCGCGTTCCTCATGGCGGTTCCCGCCGTCTTCGGATCCGGGCTCTACGAGCTCATGCACGGGCTCGAGGAGGGGGACGCCGGCCCGTACGGCTGGAGTGGCACGATCGTCGCCACGATCGTCGCCTTCCTCGTCGGCTGGGTCGTGATCGCGTACCTCATGCGGTACCTCAAGACCGGCAGCTTCCTGCCGTTCGTGATCTACCGCGTCGTGCTCGGCGCTGTGATCATGGCGCTGCTGGCCGCGGGCGTGCTCACGCCGCTCGGGACCGCCTGAGGCGCCCCGCGGCTCAGCGCGGCGGCCGGCCCTTGCCGGGGCCGTCGCCGCGCAGGTAGCGCTCGAACGCCTGGGCGATGGCGTCGCCGGACGCCTCGGGGGAATCCCAGGTGTCGCGCGTCTCCTCGAGCTGGCGAATGTAGTCCCGCATCTCGTCGTCGTCGGCGGCTGCCGCGTCCACCGTGGCCTCCCACGTCGCGGCCTCGGTGGGGAGCGAGCCGAGGTCGATCTCGCGCACGGCGATGTCGCTGAGCTTCTCGAGTAGCGCCAGCGTGGCCTTGGGCGACGGCGTCGCTCCCGCGACGTAGTGCGGCACGCTCGCCCACATCGACAGGGTCGGGATCCCCGCGTCCTCCGCCGCCTGGGTGAGCACCCCGAGGATCCCCGTGGGCCCCTCGTACCGGCTCCGATCCACCTCGAGCTGGTTGCGCAGCAGTTCGTCGTCGCTCGTCGTGTGCACCGCGATCGGGCGGGTGTGCGGGACGTCGCTCATCATCGCCCCGATCGTGACGAAGCCCGTCACGTCCTCGGCGAGGAGGGCGTCGACGAACTCGGAGACGAACCCCTTCCACGCGCGCGCGGGCTCGACGCCGCTCAGGGTCCAGAACCCGCGTGGATCCGCGGGGCGGTGCAGCGTCGCCTCCGGCCAGTCGATCACCCGGCGGCCCTCGCCGTCGGTGCGCACGGACGGCCGCGTGTACTGGTAATCGAAGTACAGCTCCGGATCGACGGCGGCGACCGGCGTGCTCGGGTACGCGTCGCGCAGGGCCTGGACGGCGGCCGACGCCGCCTCGCCCGCGTCGTTCCAGCCGTCGAAGGCCGCGACCGCGATCCGCGGCCCCAGCGCCTGCTGCCTGCTCTCCTCCACCGGGCTCCCTCCTGGTCGGTGTCCGTCCAGGCTAGCCCCCTTGCCCACCGCCTAGGCTGGTGCGGTGACTCTCACCGACACCGCGTGGCCGAAGGCCGTGCTCTGGGACATGGACGGCACGCTCGTGGACACCGAGCCGTACTGGATGGCGGCGGAGACCCCGCTCGTCGAGCGCTTCGGCGGCACCTGGACGCACGAGGACGCGCTGCGGCTCGTCGGGAACTCGCTCGAGGGATCAGCGCGGATCCTGCAGGAGGCGGGCGTCGACATGCCGGCTCAGGACATCGTCGAGCACCTCACGGACGAGGTGCTGCGGCAGATGGCCGAGGAGGGCGTTCCCTTCCGCCCCGGGGCGCAGGAGCTTCTGCGCGAGCTGCGCGCGGCGGGCGTGCGCACGGCGATCGTGACGATGTCCCGCCACCGCATGGCGGAGAAGATCGCGGGCCTCATTCCCTTCGACGCGTTCGACGCGATCCTGGGCGGAGACGACGTCGCGCGCCCCAAGCCGTTCCCGGATCCGTACCTCGCGGGCGCGGCGGCGCTCGGGGTGGACATCGCCGACTGCGTCGCGCTGGAGGACTCGCCCACCGGCCTGACCGCCGCCGTCGACTCCGGCGCCGCGGCGATCGGCGTTCCGCACTTCGTTCCGCTGTCGAACCCGGGCGCGGCGGACATGTGGCCGACGCTCGAGGGGCGGGGCGCGAGCGACCTCGCACACGTCTGGCGCGCGCACCGCGCCGGCGCGGGGGAGGCGCGATGACGGCGCCGCGCGGGCCGTTCCGGTACGGCGACCGCGTCCAGCTCACGGGCCCGAAGGGCAAGCTGCAGACGATCACGCTGCGCGAGGGCGGCGAGCTGCACTCACACCTCGGCATGATCGCGCACGCCCAGATCGAGGGGCAGCCCGACGGATCCGTCATCGCCAACTCCGGCGGCCACGAGTTTCTGGCGCTCCGGCCGCTCTTGAAGGACTTCGTGATGTCGATGCCGCGCGGCGCGGCCATCGTCTACCCGAAGGACGCGGCCCAGATCGTCCAGCAGGCCGACATCTTCCCGGGCGCGGTCGTCGTCGAGGCGGGCGTCGGCTCCGGCGCGCTGTCGATGTCGTTGCTGCGCGCGGTCGGGGCGTCGGGCCGCCTGATGTCCTTCGAGCGCCGCGAGGAGTTCGCGGAGGTCGCGCGGGCGAACGTCGAGACCTTCTTCGGCGGGCTGCCCGAGCAGTGGTCGATCCACTTTGGCGACCTCGCCGATGCGCTCCCGCGCGACGCGGAACCCGGGTCCGTGGACCGCGTGGTGCTCGACATGCTCGCGCCCTGGGAAGTTCTGCCCGCGGTCGCCGACGCGCTCGCCCCGGGCGGCGTCGTGCTCTGCTACGTGGCCACGGCCACGCAGCTGAGTCGCGTCGCCGAGTTCCTGCGCGAGATGGGGGACTTCACCGAGCCGGAGGCATCCGAGACGATGGTGCGCGGGTGGCACGTCGACGGGCTGGCCGTGCGCCCGGATCACCGCATGGTGGCGCACACGGGCTTCCTCATCACCGCGCGCCGGCTCGCGCCCGGGTCCATCCCGCCCGAGGTCAAGCGCCGCGCCTCCAAGCGCAGCTACGGCGATGAGGACCAGGAGATCTGGACCCCGGGCGCCGTCGGCGACCGGGAGATCACCGACAAGAACCTGCGCAAGCGCATCCGCGAGGCGGAGAAGGCCGCCGGCGGCGCGCGGCACGCCGCCTCGCTGCGCGACGCGGACGCCTCCGAACCGTCGTTAGACTGACCCGGTGCGCAAGACGACTGCCGTAGCGACCCTCATCGGCCTGATGACCCTCGCCCTCGCCGGGTGTAGCTCCGCCCCGGAGACCCCCGAGGCGTGCGGGCGCGACGCCGCGACGAACGAGGCGCTTCTCAGCGCCGTCGACGTGCAGGGCGCGCTGGGGCAGTCGCCCACCGTCGACTTTCCCCTGCCGTTCGTCGCCATCGAGGCGGATCACCTCGATCTCGTCACGGGTGACGGTCCCGTCATCGAGAGCACCGCTCAGGGCGTGGTCTTCGACGCGACCCTCTACGACGGCGCGACCGGGACGCCGATCCCCATGACGGCGTACTCCGGCGACGAGACGCAGGTGCTCGGGCTCACGAACGTGGTCGCGCAGCTGCCGGGCATGGAGGACGCCTTCCTCTGCGCCAGCGAGGGATCGCGCGTCGTCGCCGCCCTCGGCGAGGACGGCATCTCCGAGTCGTTCGCGAGCCAGATCGTGCAGTTCGGCGCGCAGTACGGGCTCGACATCGACACCTCGAGCATGGTCGCGGTCATCGACATCGCGCGCGTGCTCCCCGCGTCGGCGGACGGATCCCCGGTCTACAACGAGGGCCACGGGCTCCCGAGCGTCGTGCGCACCCCCGACGGGGTCCCGGGCATCATCATCCCCGACGGCGACGCGCCCACCGAGCAGGCGGCGCTGACGCTTTTGCAGGGCGATGGGCCCGAGCTTTCCGGCGACGAGGCCGTCACGCTGCAGTACACGTCGGTGAGCTGGGGCACCCGCACGGTGACGACCTCCACCTGGGAGAGCGGCGCGCCGGCGACGGCGACGCTCGACCAGCTGCCCGAGGGCTTCGCGGACGCGCTCGCGGGCGCGACGGTCGGCTCGCAGGTCATGGTCGTCGTGCCGGACGGCGACGGCGGGGCCACGGTCTCGGTCATCGACGTGCTCGGCGCGGTCGACCAGCCCTAGGATGGCCGCGTGGTAGCGCGGATCCCTGCCGAAGAGCGGCTGTTGAACCTCACGGTCGCCCTGCTCGGCACCGAGGTGGGGCTGACCCGGGCGCAGATCTTTCGCACCGTGACGGGGTACGCGGAGCGCACGCGCGACGGCGTCGGCGAGGACACCCTCGGGCGCATGTTCGAGCGCGACAAGGACACCCTGACGGGGCTGGGGACGCGCATCGAGGTCATCGGCGACGCGTCGAACCCCGAGGATCTGCGCGACGCGCGCTACCGGATCCCGCGCGAGGCGAACACGCTCCCGGAGGACCTCGCCTTCACCCCCGCCGAGGTCGCGCTGCTCGCCCTCGCCGCGCAGGCGTGGGGGGAGGCCTCGACGTCGCGCGAGGCGCGCGCGGGCCTGCGGAAGATTCGCGCGCTCGGGCTCGACGTCGACGAGCCGATCCTCGGGTTCTCGCCGCGCGTGCGAGCGACCGACGCGGCCTTCCCCGCGCTCCGGGACGCGATCGACCGGGCGGTCGAGGTGCGCTTTGCCTACCTGCGCCCGGGATCCGCGCGCGTGCGCGAGCGCCGCGTGCGGCCGCTCGCGCTCGTGCAATTCGAGGACCGCTGGCACCTCCACGGCGAGGACCTCTCGCTCGGGGAACCGCGGACCTTCCTGCTCAGCCGCATCGTCTCGGCCGTGACGATCGCCGGCACGCCCTTCCCGCCCGAGCTGCGTGAGGGGGCCGCCGAGCGGACCCTCGCCGCGCTCCGCGCGCTTGCCGACACCCAGAGGGCCGTCGTCGAGGTGACGGCGGGCTCCGAAGCCGCGCTCCGGCTGGGGCAGCGCGCCGCGCGGGAGGCGGGCGGCGCGCTCCGCGTCCCCATGACCGACGCGTACGTCCTGGCCGACGAGCTGGCCTCGTACGGCCCCGAGGCGCGGGTCGTGGATCCGCCGGAACTGCGCGACCTCGTCCTCGAGCGGCTGCGCGCGACGCGCGCGACCCACGAGGGGCCCGCGCGCCCGGCCCCGCCCCTCGCGGATGCGCGCCCGGCGCGCTCGCGCGCCGCGACGTTCACGGCGGACCGCGTGCGGACGGTGCTGACGCTCGTGCCGTGGCTCCTGGAGCGCGGCGAGGTGCCGGTCACGGCGATCGCGGAGGAATTCGAGCTTGCGCCCGCGGAGGTCCGGCGGCTGTTGTCGACCCTGACGCTCGTCGGCGAACCGGTCGGCGGGATGTACACGGGCGAGATGTTCGACCTCGACTGGGCGCTGTTCGACGAGCGCGACGTCGTGTCGCTGACGCACACCGTGGCGATCGAGCGCGCCCCGCGGTTCACGGCGCGCGAGGTCGCGGCGCTCGTCGCGGGCCTGCAGCTCGTCGCCGCGCTGCCCGGGGCCGCCGACGCGGCGGCCCTGGCGGAGCTGCGCGCCAAGCTTTCTCGGGGCGCGCCCGGCGCGGTCACCGACATCGTGCTCGTGGATCCGCCGACCTCCCACCAGCGCGCCGAGCTGGCGACGGCCGTGCGCGAGGGGCGGGCGGTGCGCTTTCGCTATCGACGCCCCGGGGGCGAGAGCACCGAGCGCACGGTCGACCCGTTCGGGCTCGTCCTCTCCGGCGGCGAGTGGTACCTCAAGGGGTGGTGCCACCTGCGGCGCGCGGAGCGCACCTTCCTCGTCGCGCGCATGACCGACCTCGAGGTGACGTCCGAGGAGGCGTCGCACCGCGCGCCCGTGACGCCCGAGCTCTTCGCGCCGGGCGGCGAGGACCTCCTGGCGACCGTGCGCCTGCCGACGTCGCTCGTGCCGCTCGTGGCCGACTTCCTCGAGCACGCCGAGACGGTCGCCGACGGATCCGACACGGTCGCCCGGTTCCCGATCGCCGACGTCGGCGTGGTCAGCCGTCTCGCGGCGCGCGGGGGCGGGCGCATCGAGGTGCTGGATCCGGCCGCCGCGCGCGAGGCCGCGCGAACCTGGGCCGAGGCGGGCGAGAATCTTCACCTCGCGGCGTTACACTGACTGCGTCCGTCCGCCCAACCAGGGAGTACCTATGCCTTTCGGGAACGCCGGCATCTGGCAGATTCTGCTGATCCTCGTGATCGTGCTGCTCATCTTCGGCGCGTCCCGTCTGCCGGCGCTCGCCAAGAGCCTGGGCCAGTCGGCCCGCGCGTTCAAGGGCGAGATGAAGCAGATGAAGGACGAGGGCCAGCAGGATCAGCGCCCCGCGGACGCGGCCGACACATCGGGTTCCGCGCCGTCGGAGGCCCCACGCCCCTCGGACTCGTCGCCCGACGTCAAGCCGTAACCGCCCGTGACGCGCCCTCATATCGACGAGGGATCCGCGGGCGAGCCCGATCTGCCGCGCGAGCGCCGCATGACCCTCGGCGGCCACTTGCGGGAGCTGCGGCGCCGGCTCGTCTTCGCCGTCATCGGCCTCGCGGCGGGCATGATCGTCGCCGCGTTCCTCACGGACTGGATCATCGGCTGGCTGACCTACCCGATCGAGGCGGTCGCCTCCGAGATCGGCGACGAGAGCTTCACGCGCCTGACGTTCACGACCGTGACGGGGCCGTTCGACATGCGGCTGCGGATCTCGTTCGTCGCCGGCCTCGTCCTGTCCTCTCCCGTGTGGCTGTGGCAGCTGTGGCGATTCGTGACGCCGGGGCTGACCCGGCGCGAGTTCTGGTACGCCTTCGGGTTCATGGCCGCGGCGATCCCGCTGTTCCTCGGCGGCGTCGTGCTCGCGATGTTCCTGCTCCCGAACATCATCACGATCATGGCCTCGTTCTTCCCGGACGACGTTCAACAAGTGGGCCAGATCTTCACGGCGACGGAGTACTACAACTTCGTCTTCCGCACCCTCACGATCATCGGCGTGGGGTTCGTGACCCCGGTGTTCCTCGTGGCGCTGAACCTCGCCGACGTCGTCCGGGCGAAGCAGATCGCGAAGGCGTGGCGCTGGGTGCTGCTCCTCTGCCTGGTCTTCGGCATGTTCGCCTCCCCGCCCGCAGACATGGTGACCTTCTTCCTCGTGAGCGCCATCATGTTCGTCCTGTACGCGCTCGCGGCCGGCGTGTGCTGGGTGTTCGACTGGTCGAAGAAGCGCCGCCACCCGGACCTGTTCGTCGAGTACGCGTAGCGCGCCGCGGCCCGCGGGCCCTGGCGGGATGATGGGATGGGAACCATGACCTCCGCGAGCCCCGCAGAACGCTACGCCGCCGCGCGCGCGGAGCGCGCGCACCCGGAGACGGCCGCGTTCGCCGGCCGCCAGCGGTTCGAGCTGGATCCGTTCCAGGTGGAGGGGTGCCGCGCGCTCGAGCGCGGATCCAGCGTGCTCGTCGCGGCGCCCACGGGCGCGGGCAAGACGATCGTCGGCGAGTTCGCGATTCACCTCGCGATGTCGACCCCCGGCGACAAGGCGTTCTACACGACCCCGATGAAGGCCCTGTCGAACCAGAAGTTCCGCGAGCTGCAGGACGTCTACGGGGAGGGCGAGGTCGGGCTCCTCACGGGCGACACGAACATCAACGCGCACGCCCGTGTCGTCGTCATGACGACCGAGGTGCTGCGCAACATGATCTACGCGGGCTCCTCCGCGCTCGACGGGCTGCGGTACGTCGTGATGGACGAGGTGCATTACCTCGCCGACCGGTTCCGCGGCGCCGTGTGGGAGGAGGTCATCATCCACCTCCCCGAGAGCGTCCGGCTCGTCGCGCTGTCGGCGACCGTCTCCAATGCCGAGGAGTTCGGCGATTGGCTCGCGACCGTGCGGGGCGGCACGGAAGTGATCGTCTCGGAGACCCGCCCCGTCCCGCTCGAGCAGCACGTCCTGGCGCGCGGCGAGCTCCTCCCGCTGTTCGACGAGCATGCCGGGGGATCCGAGGTCAACGGCGACCTCCTCCGGCTCGGGCGCGCGCTCCCCGGGGGATCGGGGCGCGGCCGCGGGCGGCGGCACGCCCCGCGCCCGCCTCGGGGCGCCGGGCGCCTCGACCGCGCCGCCGCGATCGACCTGCTCGCGCACCGCAACCTCCTCCCCGCGATCTTCTTCATCTTCAGCCGGGTCGGCTGCGACCAGGCCGTCGTGCAGGCGCGCCGGGCCGGCGTGCGGCTGACAACCCCGGAGGAGCGAGCGCGGATCCGCGACATCGTGCGCGAGCGCACCGCCGCGCTCGCCGACGAGGACCTCGGCGTGCTCGGCTACTTCGAGTGGGCCGAGGACCTCGAGCGCGGCATCGCGGCCCACCACGCGGGGATGCTGCCCGCGTTCAAGGAGGTCGTCGAGGAGCTCTTTCAGCGCAAGCTCGTCAAGGTCGTCTTCGCGACCGAGACGCTCGCGCTGGGCATCAACATGCCCGCGCGCACCGTCGTCCTGGAGAAGCTCGAGAAGTTCAACGGCGAGGCGCGCGTGCCCATCACCTCGGGGGAGTACACGCAGCTCACGGGGCGCGCGGGCCGGCGCGGCATCGACGTCGAGGGCCACGCCGTCGTGCACTGGACCGACGGGCTGGACGCCCGGCAGGTCGCGTCCCTCGCGTCGCGGCGCACCTATCCGCTGAACTCCTCCTTCCGGCCGACGTACAACATGGCCGTCAACCTCATCGACCAGTTTGGGCGCCGCGTCGCGCGCGAGATCCTGGAGTCGTCGTTCGCGCAGTTCCAGGCGGACCGGGCCGTGGTCGGGCTCGCCCGCGAGGTGCGGCAGGCCGACGAATCGCTCGAGGGGTATCTCGCGGCCATGCGGTGCCACCGCGGCGACTTCGCGGAGTACGCGGGGATCCGCCGCGAGCTCAGCGACCTCGAGAAGAAGGCGCGCCAGGACGTGTCGGCGTCGAAGGCGCGCCAGGAGCAGCGTCGCCAGAAGATGGCGAGCCTGCGCCGCGGTATGCAGCGCCACCCCTGTCACCGGTGCGAGGACCGCGAGCAGCACGCGCGCTGGGGCGAGCGGTACTACCAGCTGCGGCGGCGGACGGACAAGCTGCGCCGCCAGATCGAGCAGCGCACGGGGACCGTGGCGCGCCAGTTCGACCGGATCGTCGACGTGCTCGTCGCGCTCGATTACGTCGCGATCGACGGATCCGCGGCGACCCTGACGGACGCCGGTCGCCGGATGAAGCGGATCTACGGCGACCGCGACCTGCTGGTGGCCGAGGCGCTCCGGCGCGAGCTCTGGACGCGACTGGACGCCCCGGCGCTCGCGGCGCTCGCCTGCACGCTCGTCTACGAGCCGCGGCGGGGAGAGGCCGGGGGCGAGGCGCCGCTCCCGCGCGGCCCGTTCCGCGAGGCGCTCGACGCGACGGAGCGGCTCTGGGCCGAGCTCGACGACCTCGAGGAGGACCACCGCCTGCCCGGCACCCAGCCCGTCGCGCCCGGGCTCGCGCAGGCGATGCACATGTGGGCGCGCGGGCAGTTGCTGGACCGCGTCCTCGGCGCGGCCGACATGGCGGCGGGCGACTTCGTGCGCTGGGCGAAGCAGACGATCGACCTGCTCGACCAGATCTCCCTCGTCGCCGACGGCGAGCTCGCCCGCACCGCCCGCCGGGCGCTCGAGGCGGTGCGCCGCGGCATCGTCGCCTACACGGGCGTCTAGGGGGACACACCCGAGGCGGGCGCGAGCGTCACGACGGTGTTCTTAAACTCGGGCATCGCGCTGATCGGATCCGTCCGGGCGCTCGTGAGCAGGTTCGCGCTCTCCGCGCCCGGGTAGTGGAACGGGAGGAAGACAGTGTCCGGGCGGATGTCGGCGCTGAGGCGCGCGCGGGCGGTCACGACGCCCCGGGCGCCCGCGACGCGCACCGGCTCGCCCTCCGCGATTCCGCGATCGCGCGCCGTGACCGGGTGGATTTCGGCGACGAGGCTCGGGGCGGCGTCCGCGAGCTCCGGCACGCGCCGGGTCTGCGCCCCGGACTGGTAGTGGCCCATCAGGCGCCCGGTGATCAGGCTGAGCTCGCGCCCCGCAGGCGACTCCGGGGTGCGCGGGCGCACCGGGACGAGCCGGGCGCGCCCGTCGTCGTGCCAGAAGCGATCGCGGAAGAGGTGCGGCGTGCCGGACCGGCTGCCCGCGGGGAACGGCCAGTGCGCCGCGACGCCCGTGTCGAGGAGCGCGTGCGAGAGGCCCGAGTAGTCGGCGGCCCCGCCGGCGCTCGCCCGGGCGAGCTCGTCGAACACGGCCGCGGGGTCCGTCGGCCACGCGCTCGGCGCGCCGAGGCGCTCGGCAAGCTGGGCGAGGATCCACAGCTCGCTGCGCGCCTGTCCGGGCGCCGGAAGCGCTCGCCGCCGCCGGATCACGCGCCCCTCGAGGTTCGTCATGGTGCCCTCCTCCTCGGCCCACTGCAGCACGGGGAGGACGACGTCGGCGCGCTCCGCCGTCTCGGAGAGGAAGAAGTCGCTGACGACGAGGAGGTCCAGGCGGCCGAGCGCCTCGCGTACGCGGCCCGCGTCGGGCGCCGAGACGACGACGTTGGATCCGTGCACGAGCAGCGCGCGCACGCCGCCCGGGCGGCCGCACGAGTCCAGCAGCTCGACGGCGGGGATCCCCGGGCCGGGGAGCGCATCGGGCGAGATCCCCCACACGCCGGCCACGTGGGCGCGCGCCGCCGGGTCGGTGATCTTCCGATACCCCGGCAGCTGGTCGGACTTCTGGCCGTGCTCCCGGCCGCCCTGGCCGTTGCCCTGCCCCGTGAGCGTGCCGTATCCGGATCCGGGGCGCCCGACGAGGCCCAGGACGAGCGCGAGGTTGATCGCCGCGGTCGCGGTGTCCGTGCCGTCCGCGTGCTGCTCGACGCCGCGGCCCGTGAGCACGTAGGCGCTCTCGGCGCGGGCCAGACGGTGCGCGATCTCCCGCACCGTCTGTGCGGGCACGCCCGTCACGGCCTCCGTGCGCTCGGGCCACCAGGCCGACACGCTCCGGCGCAGCGCGTCGATTCCCGTCGTGCGGCGCGCCACGTACGCCTCGTCCGCGAGGCCGTCGCGCAGGACGACGTGCGTGATCCCGGCCAGCAGGGCGAGATCGGTGGCGGGCGCTGGCTGCACGTGCAGGCCCGCCCCGTCGGCCGCGAGTCGGGCGGTCGAAGAGCGCCGCGGATCCACGACGAGCAGGCCGCCGCGCGCGCGGGCGCCCTGCAGGTGCTGGACGAACGGCGGCATCGTGTCCCCGACGTTGCTGCCGAGCAGGAGGACGACGTCGGCCGTATCGAGGTCCGACACGGGGAAGGGCAGGCCGCGGTCGAGCCCGAAGGCGCGATTCGCCGCCGCGGCGGCGGACGACATGCAGAATCGCCCGTTGTAGTCGATGCGGCTCGTGCCGAGCGCGACGCGCGCGAACTTGCCGAGGAGGTACGCCTTCTCGTTCGTGAGGCCCCCGCCGCCGAAGACGCCGATCGCGTCCGCGCCCGACGCGCGGCGAATCTCGCTAAGCCGGGCGGCGATCGTCTCGAGCGCCTCGTCCCACGTCGCCTCGCGCAGCGCGCCCCGTTGACGGATGAGCGGGGAGGTGAGCCGATCGCCGCGGCCGAGGAGCTCAGCGGAGGTCCACCCCTTGCGGCACAACCCGCCGCGATTGGTCGGGAAGTCCCGGCCGCGGACCTCGATCGCGGGACCGCCCGGCGCCCCGGGGGCGAGGGTCATGGCGCACTGCAGTGCGCAGTACGGGCAGTGAGTGTCGCTCATGCGGCCGGCTCCCATGCCGCGAGCATCTCGTTGATCCGCGCGCGGCAGCCCCCGCAGCCGGTGCCGGCGCGCGTCGCGCGACCGACGTCCTCGACGCTTCGGCACCCGTCCTCCGCGAGCGCCTGCTCGATGCGCCCCGCCGTGACCGCGTTGCACATGCACACGGTGCGGTCCGCGCCGGAGGCGGGCGGGGCCTCGTCGGCCGCGTCGCGCCGGAGCAGGAGCGACCGGTCGCTCGGCAGCTCCGCTCCGCGCTGGTAGAGCAGGGCCAGCTCGGCCGCGGCGCGCGGCATTCCCACCGCGACGAACCCCGCGAGCACGCCGCCCGTCGTCTGCATGGACAGGTAGGTGCCGTGCGCGGGATCCGCCCAGAGCGCGACCTCGGGGGCCTGTTCCCCGGAGGGAACCGGGGCGAACGGGTCGGCGGGCGCGGATCCCGCGGCGACGAGGTCGAGCTGGCTCGCCTTGAGGAGGACCACGCCGGGCGCCTCCTCGATGAACGGTGCGTGGGGCCGCCCCTTGAGGGTGGCCAGGATGTCCGCCGCGAGCCACTCGGCCTGGCGCCAACCGGGCCCGACCAGCCCGCTGGGGCCGCCCGGCACGTCCCGGACGTGCGCGAATTCCTCCGGGCCCGCCACGTGCGCGACGTCGCCGATCGCGTGGATTCGCGGATCCGTCCAGGAGCGGAGGCGCTCGTCGACGAGGACGCCGCGCGCCGTGCGCAGCCCGGCGCTGGAGGCTAGCTCGTCGCGCGGGGTCACCCCGCACGAGAGGACGAGCAGGTCGCCCCGGATGACCTTGCCGTCGCCCGAGACGAGGGCGCGAAACGCGCGCCGCCCGGCGACCTCGTCCGTCACGATCGCCTCGGCGCGCGTGTGCGGCACGACTCGGACGCCCGCGGCCGCGAGCTGATCCGTGACGACCCGGGCGGCGCCGCGGTCGAGCTGGCGCGGCATCGGCGCCGGCCCGAAATGCGCGAGGGCGGGCCGTGCGCCCGCGGCGGCCAGGAGGAGCGCCAGCTCGAGCCCGAGCACGCCGGCGCCCAGCACGACGATGCGCCCGCCGGCCTCGGAGACGCGGCGCACGCGCTCCGCGTCGCCGAGTGTCCGTAGCCCGCAGACGCCGTCGGTAAGGACGTCGTCGAGCCCGGATCCGTCGGTGCCCGCGACGTCCAGCCCGTCGAGCGCGGGAACGCGGGCGCGTGCTCCCGTCGCGAGGACGAGGCGGTCGAAGGGGACCCGGCCGCCGCCCTCGAGCTCGACCTCGCCGCGGGCGCGGTCGATCGCGACCGCGACCTGACCGGTGCGCACGCTCGCGCCCGCGTCGGTGAGCTCCTGCGGGTCCGCGATCGCGAGCTGGGAGGCGGGCAGGTCGCCGGCGGCGTGCTCGGCCAGGAGGATCCGGTTGTACGGGGCGCCCTCCTCGGCCCCGAGAACCGTGAGGTCGACGCGGCCGTCGCGCACGGCGGGCAGCAGGTCCTCGGCGAACCGCACCCCGACCGGCCCGAAGCCGACGAGGACGACGCGCAGCGGATCCGTCATACGATGCGTCCCGCCAGCGACGCGCGGGGCACGAGATACACGGTCGCCGTCACGATGCCGAGCGCGAGGTAGAAGGCCACGAAGCCCCAGAACGCGGGGACGTAGGAGCCGCTCGCGGCCTGGGACGCGTTGAGCACCTGCGGAATCAGGAAGCCGCCGTAGGCGCCGAGCGCGGAGATGAGGCCGAGCGCAGCGGCGCCCTGGCGCTGCGTCGACACCGCGTGTTCCTCGCCGGCCGTCGCGGCGCCGCGCGCCGCGAAGATCGACGGGATCATGCGGTAGGTCGCGCCGTTGCCGACGCCCGTCGCGCAGAACAACACGAGGAAGCACCCGAGGAACAGCCAGAAGCTCCCGAGCGGGAGGGTGGCGATGAGGGCCAGGGTGGCCGCGATCATGACGCCCAGCGCGACGATCGTCATGCGGGCGCCGCCGAGCCGGTCCGCGAGGCGGCCGCCGTAGGGCCGGGCGAGCGAGCCGACGAGGGCGCCCAGGAAGGCGAGCGAGAGCGAGGCCGCGCCGACGGAGAAGGTGGAAAACGCCGGGAACTGGTCCGCGATGAGCTTCGGGAATACCCCGGCGAAGCCGATGAACGAGCCGAAGGTGCCGATGTACAGCAGCGCCATGATCCACAGATGCGGCTCGCGCAGGGCGGCGGCGGCGCCGGCGACGTCGCTGCGGGCGGCCGAGAGGTTGTCCATGAAGCGCCACGCGCCCCACATCGCGACGAGGATGAGCGGGACCCACATGAACCCCGCGAGCGAGAGGTTGAGGGTCCCGGCGGCGCCGAGGGTGACGGCGATCGGGACGAGCAGCTGCGCCACGGCCGCCCCGATGTTGCCGCCGGCCGCGTTCAGCCCGAGCGCCCAGCCCTTCTCGCGCTGCGGGAAGAAGAAGGTGATGTTCGCCATCGAGCTGGCGAAGTTGCCGCCGCCGACGCCCCCGAGCGCGGCCACGAGCAGCAGCACGGGATAGGGCGTCTCCGGGTGCTGCACGACGACACCCAGGAGGACCGCGGGGACGAGCAGGAGCCCCGCGGACACGATCGTCCAATTGCGTCCGCCGAAGCGGGCGACCATGAACGTGTAGGGGAAGCGCAGCGTCGCGCCGACGAGGCTCGCGACGGAGATGAGCCAGAACTGCTGCCCCGACGTCAGCGCGAATCCGGCCGCCGGGAGCATCACGACGACGATGCTCCACAGCTGCCACACGACGAAGCCGAGGAACTCCGCGAAGACCGACCAGCCCAGGTTCCGCCGCGCGATCCGCCGACCCTCACCGGCCCACTGCTCCGGACCCTCGGGATTCCATCCGTCGATCCAGCGCCCGGGGCGCGTGGCGAGCCCGCTCGCCGACGGAGCGTGTGCGGGCCGCGTGCGTGTCGTGCCGATAGGAGCGCTCATGTGTCCTCCGAGGGGTGCGTCGACGGTTCGCCCCCGAGGCTAGGCGCGGCGTGTTTCCCGCCCCGTGGCGGCCACGTGACGCGTGCGTCACCTTTCGATCACGGGCGGACCCCTCGCGCCGGGAGCGCGGCGTAACGCGCCGGAAACAGGGCCCGCGACCGTAGAATCGCAGGATGCGCATCGACATCGTGACGATCTTCCCCGGGTTCTTCGATGTGCTCGACGTCTCGCTGATCGGGAAGGCGCGCGGATCCGGGATCCTGGACCTGCGCGTGCACGACCTCCGCGACGGCGCGCACGACCGCCACCGCACGGTCGACGACACCCCCTACGGTGGGGGCGCCGGCATGGTCATGAAGCCCGAACCGTGGGGCGAGAGCCTCGACCCGCTGCTCGAGGACGACGCCGTGCTCGTCGTGCCGACGCCGTCGGGCGAGGTCTTCACGCAGAAGACGGCGCGCGAGCTCGCCGGCGAGGAGCGCCTCGTGTTCGCGTGCGGGCGGTACGAGGGCATCGACCAGCGCGTCCTCGACCACTACGCGGCGCGTGGGCGGGTCCGGCTCGTGAGCATCGGCGACTACGTCCTGAACGGCGGCGAGGTCGCGGCGATGGCGATGATCGAGGCGATCGGGCGGCTCGTCCCCGGCGTCGTGGGCAACCCCGAGAGCCTCGTCGAGGAATCGCACGAGCTCGGCATGCTGGAGTACCCGATCTACACCAAGCCCGCCGAGTGGCGCGGGCTCGCCGTCCCGGAGGTGCTCCTCAGCGGCCACCACGGCCGCGTCGCCGAGTGGCGGCGCGAGCAGGCGCTCGAACGCACGCGGCAGCGCCGCCCCGACCTGCTCGCGGAGGACGAGCGGTGAGGGCCGTCGTCATCACCGTGAGCGATCGCTCCGCCGCGGGAACGCGCGGCGACCTCGCGGGCCCCGCGGCCGTGTCCGCCCTGCGCGAGGCGGGCTACGCCGCCGCCGATGCCATCGTCGTCCCCGACGGTGCGGAGAGCGTCGAGGGCGCCCTTCGCGCCGCGCTCGCCGCGGGGGCTCGCCTCGTCGTTACGACCGGAGGCACGGGGATCGCGCCGCGCGATCGGACCCCGGAGGGCACGGCGCGGGTGATCGATCGGGAGGTGCCCGGGATCGGCGAGGAGCTGCGCCGGCGCGGCGCGGCGGAGGCCCCGGGCGGGCTCCTCTCGCGCGGCATCGCGGGCGTGGCGGGCGACGCGCTCGTGGTCAACCTGCCCGGGAGCCCGAAGGCGGTCGCCAGCGGCATGCCCGTCGTGCTCGCGGTCGCCGGTCACGCCCTCGGCCAGCTCGGCGGGGCCGACCATGGGTGAGGTGCGGATCGCGGCGATCTCGGCGGATCCGATCTCGGTCTCGGAGCACTCCGCGGTGGTGGACGACCCGCGCATGGGCGCCGAGACGAGCTTTGTCGGCCGCGTGCGCGACCACGACCCGGACGCCGCGGGCGTCGTCGCCGCGCTCGAGTACTCTGCGCACCCCGATGCCGAGCGGATCCTCGGCGAACTGGCCGAGCGCCACGCGGCGCGCACGGGCGCGCTCGTCGCGGTGAGCCACCGGGTGGGGCGCCTCGCGGTCGGCGACGTTGCGGTGGCGATCGCCGTGAGCGCGCCGCACCGGGCCGAGGCGTTCGAGGCGTGCCGGGCGATCATCGAGGACATCAAGCGGGAGCTTCCCGTGTGGAAGCGCCAGATCGAGGACGACGGCCGGACGGCCTGGAAGGGCCTCGGCGGCTGAGCCCGCTCGGGGCTTAGCCGCCCGCGAAGGGCGGCAGGATGTCGACCGTGCGGGCGCCCGCGAGGTCCGCGTCGCCGTCGTGACGGGACCCGTCCACGAGGATCGAGCAGCGGTCGATGACGCCGGCGAGCGCGGGGTGATCGGCGACCAGGGCCGCGCGGAGCGCGGCGAGGCTCGTCTCGTGCCGCCCCTCCTCGGGCGTGCCCGCCGCGTCCTCGGCGGCGGCGAAGAACCGGACACGGACCATCACGCGCGCCAGTTCGTGGCGAGCTCGGACGCCGCCGCGATCGCGCGCTCGGCGGCCCCCGGATCGGCGTTGCGGCCCGCGGCGAGCCCTGCGAGGAAGGCCGTGAGGGGCGCGGCGGGCCGGGCGACGCCGTGCGCGACGTCGCGGGCGAGATCCAGAACCGCGGAGACGTCCACCTCGGCGGGGTCGAGGCCGAGCCGATCGCAGGCCGCGCGCGTCCAGGCCTCGAGCGCCTCGGGCGGCAGGTGCGCGCTCACGCGATGCCCTCGCCCTCGCGCGTCCAGGATCCGCTGCGCCCGCCCGTCTTCGCGACGACGCGCGCGTTCTCGATGAGCGCGGAACGGTCAATGCCCTTCACCATGTCGAGCACGCTGAGCGCCGCCACCGTCGCGGCCGTGATGGCCTCCATCTCGACCCCGGTCCGGTCGGCCGTGCGCACGGTCGCCTCGATCGCGACGCCGTCGCCCGTCACCTCGAGGTCGACGCGCGCGCCGTGCACGCCGATCGCGTGCGCGAGCGGGAGGAGCTCCGGGGTGCGCTTGGCGGCGCCGATTCCGGCGATCCGCGCGACCGCGAGGACGTCCCCCTTCGGCACGGAGCCGTCGCGGAGGGCGGCGACAGTGGCGGGCGCCGCGCGCACGAACGCCCGCGCGGTCGCCGAGCGGACGGTCGGCTGCTTGTCGGTGACGTCGACCATGCGGGCGTGGCCCGCGTCGTCGAGGTGCGTGAAAACGGGGGAGGTCATGACACCAGCATGACATCGAGGACGTCGCCCGGCGCGACCGCGGCGACGTCCTCGGGGACGATCGCGTATCCCTCGGCGCGGCCGAGGCCGCCCGCGAGGTGGGAGCCGGATCCGCCGCCCGTCGCCGGGACGACGCGCCAGGGCCAGGCCTCGCGGAGGACCCGCACGGGCAGGTACTGCCGGCGCGCGGGGGGCGTGCGCCATCCGGTCGCGGCCGCGAGGCGCAGGCGCGGCCGCTCCGTCGCCGCCCGCCCCTGCAGCGCGAATAGCGCGGGCCGCACGAACAGCTCGAAGGACACCGCGACGCTGACGGGGTTGCCGGGGAGGCCGAAGAACAGCGCGCCGCCGTCCAGCGCGCCGAACGCCTGCGGCTTGCCGGGCTGCATCGCCACGCGGCGGAAGTCGACCCGATCCGCCAGCGCGAGGCGCACCGGCTCGTAGGCGCCCTGGCTCACCCCGCCCGAGGTGACGATCGCGTCGGCGCCCGCGTGGGCTTCGACGAGGCGCGCGAGCTCCTCCGGGTCGTCGCCGACGCGGAACGCGGTCACCTCGGCGCCGCACTCGCGGGCCAGCAGCGCGAGGAGGGTCGAGTTCGAGTCGGGAATCTCGCCGGGCCGCGGAGCGGCGCCCGGCGCGACGAGCTCGGCGCCCGTCGAGACGACGACGACGCGCGGCCGGGGCGCGACGCGGACCCGCGCGACGCCCGCCGCGACGAGCGCCGCGACCTGGAGCGGGCCGAGCGCGGTCCCGGCGGGGAGCACCTCGTCCCCGACACCGACGTCCTCCGCGCGGCGCCGCACGTGCGCCCCGATCGCCGACGGGCGCTCGACGATCGCGCGCTCGAGCGAATCCGCCAGCCCGGCGCGCGTCGCCTCGAACGGCACGATCGCGTCGGCGCCGACGGGCAGAGGCGCGCCCGTCATGATGCGGGCCGCGGCGCCGGGCGGCAGCGGGTCGGGAGAGCCTGGGCCCGCGGGAATGTCGGCGGCGACCGGGAGTACCCGCGGCGCGTCGGCGCGGGCGCCCGCGACGTCCCCCGCGCGGACCGCGAACCCGTCCATGGCGGAGTTGTCGAAGGCCGGGACGTCGAGGCCCGCGCGCGCCGACGCGGCCAGCGTGCGCCCCGAGGCGTCGACGGTGCGGATCTCCTCCGGCTCCTGCGGCCGGACCCGGGCCATGATGTCGGCGGCGTGCTCCTCGACGGAGATCACGCCGCTCACGCGCGCCCGCCCGGTCGCTCGATCGCGCCCGTCCATCCGGCCATGCCCCCCGCGACGGACCGGGCACGCACGCCCACCCGACCGAGCGCGGCCGCGGCGCGCTCGGCGCGCGGACCGGCCTGGCACACGACGGCCACATCGCGCCCGTCCGCCGCGCGCGCGACCGCCGCGGGGTCGGCGAGGAGCCGTCCGAGCGGGAGCAGGAGGGCGCCGGGGATGACGCCGGTCCGGTGCTCCTCGGGCTCGCGCACGTCGATCACGAGGCCGGCGCCGGCGAGCGGATCCGCCTCGCCCGTCCGCTCCGGCAACGGGCTGCCCGACAGCGTCGCCGGGGCGAGGGGCACCTCGCGCGTCGTGGAACGGAGCGCGTCGACGACCGCGACGCGGCCGAGGAGCGGCTCCCCGATCCCCGCCACGAGCAGGAGGACCTGTGTCGCCATGATCGCGCCGACCTGGTGGACGACGGGCGTGAGCACGCCGACCTCGGCGCAGGTGGGGACGCCGCCCGCGGGCTCGCCCGGGAACAGGTCCGTGAGCCGCGTCGGGGCGTGCCCGGCCGGAGGATCCGACCAGAACACCGTGACCTGTCCCGCCGTCTCCTGCACGACGCCCCACACGAGCGGGACGCCGCTCGCGGCGCACCAGGATCCGACGATCTGGCGGGTCGCCATCGTGTCGGTGCCGTCGACGACGATGTCCGTCCCCGCGAGGAGGCGGGCCGCGTTGTCCGCGTCCAGCCGCTCGCGGACGGCGTCGACGCGGCATTCGGGCGCGATGTCGGCCGCGACCCGCACGGCGCTGTCGACCTTCGCGTGGCCGATGTCGGCGATGCGGTGCAGCCCCTGGCGCTGCAGGTTGGTCAGCTCGACGTCGTCGTCGTCGATGACGCTGAGCCGGCCGATCCCGGCCGCGGCGAGCGCCTGGACGACGGGCGAGCCGAGCCCGCCCGCGCCGACGACGGCCACGTGGGCGGCGGCGAAGCGCCGCTGTCCCACGGCGCCGAGGTCCGCCAGCGCGAGATGCCGGGCGGTGCGGCGCTCCTCCTCCGCGGAGAGGGAGGACACGGGGGCGACGCGCGGGGGGAGGGGCATGCCCGAAAGCGTACCGAGCGGGAGCCCGCCAGGCGCCGGTGTGTTGAGATAGGGGGTATGCGCCGACTCGCCGCCGTTCTCCTGCTCGCCGCGGCGTTCGGCGCGCCGGCGTGCTCCGCCGGCGCCGAGGCCTCCGCGCCGCAGCTGCGCGTCGCGGCGGCGGCCTCGCTGCAGGGCGCGTTCGAGGAGATCGCCACGGCGTTCCGCGCGGCCCACCCCGAGATCGAGCTCGCGCCGATCACGTACGACGGGTCGTCGACCCTGGCGACGCAGATCGCGGAGGGCGCGCCCGTCGACGTCGCAGCCTTCGCCGACGAGGCGACGATGGCACGCATCGCGGATCAGACGGAGGCCCCCGAGATCTTCGCGACCAACTCGCTGGTGATCGCGGTCCCGGAGGGCGAGGGGGTGGTCGAGACGCTCGAGGACCTCACGGATCCGGGTCTGGACGTCGTGCTCTGCGCGCCCGAGGTGCCGTGCGGCGCGGCGGCGCGCACGGCGCTCGACGGCGCCGGGCTCGTCGTCGACGCCGCGAGCCTCGAGCAGAACGTCACGGCCGTCGCCACGAAGGTGGCGGAGGGCGCCGCCGACGCGGGCCTCGTCTATCGCACCGATGCGGCGGCGATCGCCGGCCTCGACGCCGTCAGCGACGCGCGCCTCGACGCCGTCGTGAACTCGTATCCGCTCGCGGTGACGCGCGCCACGGACGCCCCGGACGCGGCCGCCGCGTTCGTCGACTTCGTCACGTCGGACGAGGGGCGCGCGATCCTCACCGAGGCGGGATTCGGGGTGCCCCAGTGACGTTCCCGGCCCCCGCGCACGCCGCCCGCCCCGCGCCCGCGCGGGCGTTTGTGCCGCGGTTCGTCTACGTCCCCGCGGCGGTCGCCCTCGTGTTCCTCGTTCTGCCGCTGGTCGCTCTCGTCGCGCGGGCGAACTGGGCGACGTTCGTGCCCGACGTGACCACGCCGGCCGCCGTCGACGCGCTCGCCCTCTCGCTCGGCACGGCGGTCGTCGCGACGGGGATCTGCGTGATCGTGGGCGTGCCGCTCGCCCTCGGCATCGCCCGCGCGCCCCGCGCGCTCGCCGCGGTGCTGCGCGTCGTGGTGACGGTTCCCCTCGTGTTGCCGCCCATGGTCGGCGGCGTCGCCCTCCTGTTTCTGTTCGGCGCGTCGAGCCCCGTGGGCGCCTGGCTCGACGCCCGCGGGCTCGGTCTTCCGTTCACCACCGTGGCCGTCGTCCTCGCCCAGATCTTCGTCGCCCTGCCGTTCCTCGTGCTCTCCGTCGAGGGGGCCCTGCGCACCGCCGGCACCGATTTCGAGCGCACGGCGGCGGCGCTCGGCGCCGGGCGATTCACGACGCTGCGCCGGGTGACCCTCCCTCTGGCCGCGGACGGGATCGTCGCGGGAACGATCCTCTGCTTCGCCCGAGCGATCGGCGAGTTCGGTGCGACCGCGCTGTTCGCCGGCAACGCACCGGGCGTGACACAGACGATGCCGCTCGCGATCTACACGGCCTTCAACGGATCCGGCGTGGGCCAGGGCCCGGCGGTCGCCCTCGCGCTTGTGCTGCTCGCGACCGTCCTCGTCGTCCTCCTCCTCGTACGGGCCTGGCGCCCCGGGGGTGCGCGATGACGCGGAGATCGGGCGCGACGGCGCTGTCCGGGCGGGTGGTCGTCGACCGGGGCCGCGGGTTCCGGCTCGACGTATCGCTCGAGGTGCCGAGCGGCGAGGTCGTCGCCGTGATGGGCCCCAGCGGGGCCGGCAAGTCGACGCTGCTCGCGGCCCTGTCGGGCGACCAGCGCCTGACGGACGGTCAGGTGACGATCGGCGCGCACCGCATCACCCGCCGCCGCGCGGCGGATCCCCGCCGGGGCGGCGTGGTGCTGCTCCGACAGAATCCGCTGCTCTTCCCGCACCTGTCCGTGCGGGAGAACGTCGCGTTCGGCCTCAGGGCGCACGGCGCGCCGCGCACCCGCGCGCTGGCCGAGGCCGACGAGTGGCTCTGGCGCGTCGGGCTCTCCGGATCCGGGGATCACCGACCGCGCGAGCTGTCGGGCGGCCAGCAGCAGCGCGTGGCCCTCGCCCGCGCCCTCGCGACCTCGCCGCGCCTGCTCCTCCTCGACGAGCCGCTCACCTCGCTCGATCCCGAGACCGCGAGCGACATCCGCGCGCTCCTGCGCGAGCAGCTCGCCGCCACGCTCACGACGACGCTCCTCGTCACGCACGACGCGTTCGACGCCGCCGCGCTCGCGGACCGGCTGATCGTTATCGAGAACGGCGAGGTGACCCAGCGCGGCGCGGTGCGCGAGGTGCTCGCGAGCCCCGCGACGCGCTTCGTGGCGGCGGCGGCCGGGCTGAACCGCTTGCGGGGCACCGCGCGCGCGGGCGCCTGGGAGGGCACGGCCTTCGGCGAACCCCTCCGGATCGCCGGCGACGCCCGCGGCGCGGCGCTCGCCGACGGGGACGAGATCGACGCCGTGTTCCGGCCGGCGGACGCGCAGGTGGCCCCGGCCCCGGAGGAGACGTGGACGGGCGCGCTCCGCGTCGCGCGCGGCCTTCCGGATCCTGGCGGGCCGTGGCTCGCCCGCGTTCGGCGCCTGGACCCGGCGCCCGGCGGCGCCCGCGTGCACGTCGCGGAGCCCGAGATGACGATCGACGTGTCGTCCGCGCTCGTCGCGGCCATGCGCCTTGCTCCCGGGGATCCGGTGCGGGTGTCGGTCCCGTCGGAACACGTGCGGCTCGTGCCGGTCGCGAGGCGAACCTCATGAGCGCCGTCCCCGTGCGCCTCGCGGGCGCGCCGCCCCGGGAGACCGGAGAGGCCCCGACGTCGGGCCCCCTCGTCGACCGGTTCGGACGCGTGCACCGCGACCTGCGGGTGTCGCTCACCGACCGCTGCTCCCTTCGGTGCACGTACTGCATGCCGGAGCAGGGGAACGAGTGGCTCGCGAAGCAGAGCATCCTCGATCGGGACGAGATCGTGCGGATCGCGCGCATCGCCGCCGACCACGGCATCACGACGTTCCGGTTGACCGGCGGCGAGCCGCTGCTGCGCCGCGACATCGTCGCCGTCGTCGAGGAGATCGCGCGCATCGAGGGGCCGGAGGGCCCCGTGCGAGTGGCGATGACGACGAACGGCATCGGGCTGGACCGCGTCCTGCCCGCGCTCGTCGACGCGGGGCTTACGCGCCTCAACATCTCGATCGACACGATCCGCGCCGACCGCTTCCGCGACCTCACCCGCCGCGACCGCCTGGACGACGTGTTCGCGGGCATCCGCGCGGCGGCGGCGTCGCCGCTGCGCCCCCTCAAGCTCAACGCGGTCGCGATGCGCGGGGTCAACGACGACGAGCTCGTCGACCTCGTGCAGTTCGCGCTGGACCACGATGCCGAGATGCGCTTCATCGAGCAGATGCCCCTCGACGCCAGCCACACCTGGGATCGCTCGCAGATGGTCACGCGCGAGGAGATCCTCGCCGCGCTCTCGGAGCGCTGGTCGCTGACCCCCGTACCGGGGCGCGGCGGGGCTCCCGCGGAATCCTGGCGGCTCGACGGATCCGGTCGCACGGTCGGCGTGATCGCCTCCGTGACCGCGCCGTTCTGCGGGGACTGCGATCGCCTCCGGCTCACGGCCGACGGGCAGCTGCGCAACTGCCTCTTCTCGCACCGCGAGTTCGACCTCGTACCGGTGCTGCGCGGCGGCGGCAGCGACGCCGACATCGAGCGCGTCCTGCGCGCGTGCATCTGGAAGAAGCTGCCCGGGCACGCGATCAACGACCCGGGCTTCCTGCAGCCGGGCCGGGGCATGAACGCGATCGGCGGCTGAGCGGGCGTCAGAGCAGGAGGCAGCCCGCGCGGTAGCGCTCCGCGACGATCTCCGCGACGCGCGGGTCGTCGCCCAGCGGGGCGGTGGTGGCGTCGGCGCCCGCGCCCGCCACGAGGCGCGCGAAGTGGCCGGGCGCGAGGACGTAGCTCGCGACGATAACGCGGCCCGCGCCCGCGCGGCGCGCGTCGGCGACGGCCTCGGCGACCTTCGGGGTCGCGCCGTAGGCGTAGCCGACCCCGACGGGCCGCCCGAGGCGTTCGGTCAGCGCGTCGCGCACGCGCTCGACGCTCTCGGCGGCCTCGGGCCGCGACGAGCCGGACGCCGCGAGGACGACCGCGTCGCCCGGCGCGGGGCGGAGCGCCGCGACGCGCTCGGCGAGGATGTCGGCGAGCAGCGGGTGGGGGCCGAGCGTGTCGGTCGCGACGACGCCGGGCCGGGAGCGCGCGGCCCGGCCGATGTCGACGGAGGTGTGGAAGCCGGGCGAGAGGAGCAGTGGCACGACGACGGCGTCGCCCGGCGTCGCCGCGACCACCTCGTCGACCTGCGGGTGCTGCACGTCCACGTAGGTCTCGCGCACCGGGACGTCCCCGATCGCGCGCGCGGCGGCGGCGACGAGGCGCGAGATCGTGCTCCGGCCCTCGGGGGAGTCCGTGCCGTGCGAGCAGCAGATCAGGGCGGGGGCGCTCATGCGAGATCCTCGACCTCGAGGCGGTATCCGCGCTTGACCACCGTGCGGACGAGGTCGGCGAACTCCAGTCCCTCCCGGAGACGCGCGATGGCCATCTCGACGGCGTGCGTGCTGCGGCTGGATCGCGGCAAATGCGCGAGGAGCTGCTCCCGCGAGACCACGGCGCCGCCCGCGTCGAAGAGCGCGCCGAGGACCGCCACGCTCGTGGGGGACAGGGGGAGGAACCGCCCCGCGAGGACCGCGCCCGCGCTGCGCATCTCAAGGCGCCCGCGCGGCGTGTCGTGGCCGGGCGCGCTGCCGCCGCCGAAGTGGGTCACGACCCCGCGCACGAGCGAGCCGAGGCGCCCGCGATCGGCGACGATCGCGGGGATCCCGCGCGCCACCAGGGGCTGCACGGTCACGGGGCCGACGGCCGCCATGACGACGCGTCCTCGGTCGGCCAGCGTGCGCAGGTCATCGAGGACGCCGGCGCGCTCGGCGTCGCGCAGCCACTCGCTCGCGCCGGGCGCCGAGGTGAACAGGACGGCGTCGACCTCGCCCGCCGCGGTCTGGAGGACAGACTGGCGCACGACGGCCGGATCCGCGGGCGGGCCCCAGCGGTACACCGTCACGCTCGCGACGTCCGCCCCGTGGGCCCGGAACATGTCGTCGAGCCCGTCCGCGCCGGATCCGTGGTGTTGCACCGCGACGCGGCGACCGGCGAGCCCCTCGGCGACGAGGTACTCGCCGAGCTCGCGCGCGGTCTCGGAGTCGGCGACCCAGTCCGCCTCGAAGCCTGCCTGCTGAATCGCGCCGCGGGCCTTGGGGCCGCGCGCGACGATCTGCGCCCCGCGAAAGGCCTCCTCGAGCTCGTCGGCGATGCCGGCCTCGTGCGCGGCCTCGATCCAGCCGCGGAAGCCGACGCCCGTCGTCGCGACGACGATGTCGGGTGGGTGGGCGATAAGGTCGCGGGTTACCGAGAGGAGCGCCTCGTCGTCCACGTGCGGAACGATCGTCAGCGCGGGAGCCTGGCGCACGGTCGCGCCGTGGCGTTCGAGCGCGGCGCGGAGCTCGGCCGCGCGCCGATCGACGGCGATGACGATCGTGCACCCGTCCAGCGCGGCGGACAGCGGGGGGCGGTCGCCGCTCATTCGGCCTCGCGCCCGGTGGCCGCGCCCACGGCGGGCGCGGGGAGGAGGAGGCCCTCGCGCGCGACCTCCCCGACGACGATGACCGCGGGGTTATGCACGTCGGCCTCGGCGGCGGCCCGCCGCGCCGTCGCGAGGGTGGCGCGTGTCGTGCGCTGGGCGGGCGTGTGGCCGCTCTCGACGAAGGCGACGGGGAGGTCCTCGCGGATGCCCGCCGCGAGGGCGGCCTCCGCGAACTCGCCGAACGCCGCCACGCCCATGAGGATGACGGTCGTCACGGACGTATCCGCGAGCGCGGCGAGCGTCGTGGCGGTCGCGCCGGCGGGGCCGTTGACGAGGTGCACGCTCCCGGCGACGCCGCGGTGCGTGACGGGGATCCCGGCGGCCTGCGGAACCGCGACGGCGCTCGTGACGCCCGGCACGACCTCGACGGGGACGCCGGCGGCGAGGCACGCCGTGACCTCCTCGCCCCCGCGCCCGTACACGAAGGGGTCGCCACCCTTGAGCCGCACGACGCGTCGGCCCGCGCGGGCGTGCCGGACGAGGATCGCGTTGATCTCATCCTGCGGGACGGGATGATGTCCCGGCGCCTTGCCGACGTGCACGATCTCGACGTCGGGATCGAGCTCGTCGAGCACCGCCGTCGCGCCCAGCCGGTCGGCGACGACGACGTCCGCCTCGGCGAGCAGCCGTCGCCCGCGCAGCGTCAGCAGGTCGACGGGCCCGGGGCCGCCGCCGACGAGGGCGACCTGGCCCGCGGCCGTCTCGCGCACGCGGCGCAGCGGCGCGGCTCCCTCGTCCAGGAGCCCGCGGATGGCGGCCGCGACCCGGGCCGTACGCCGCGGGTCGACGCCCGCGTCGCTCGTGACGCCGACGACGACGTCCCCGGCTCGCACCTCGGCGGTCATGCGCGCGGACCCGTGCGCGCCGTCGGAGGCGTTGACGCAGAGGATGCGGCGGGCCTCGCACCACGCGGACACCTCGCGGTCGACCCGGTCGTCGCCCGTCGCGGTATGCACGAGCCAGGCGGCCTCGAGGTCGGAGGGGCGGACCGGCCGCGCGCGCCACTCGAGCCCGTGGTCGGCCACGAGCTGCGCCGTCTCGGGCGCGAGGGCGGGCGCGACGACGCGCACGACGGCGCCGTCGGCGTGAAGGCGGCGCAGACGCCGGGCGGTCACGGATCCGCCCCCGACGAGCACGACCGGGCGGCCCTCGAGGGAAATCCCGAGCATCGTCGTCATGTCAGTCGTCCTTCCAGCGGATCATGACCTCGCCGTCGTCGACCGCGACGGGGTAGGCGGGGATCGGCCGATCGTCCTTGCCCTGCGCCTCGACGACGGCTCCCGTGCGCAGATCCCAGGCCTGTTTGTGCAGGGGCGATGCGATCGTGGGCGCCTCGCTGCCGTCGACGAGCAGCTTGGAGCCGACGATACCCCGCGACAGCACGTGCGCGTCGCCGTAGGGGTCATAGTTCGACACAGCCCGCACCGTGCCGTCGGCGAGTCGGAACAGCGCCACCTGGACGCCGCCGAGGAGCGCGGCCCGCCCGCGCTCGACGTCGAGGTCGGCGAGGCGGCACACGCGCACCCAGCGCGCCGTCGATGTGGCGGTCATCGCCGCACCTCCAGGGTCGTGCCGGCGATGAGGACGGATCCGGCGTCGCGCTCGGCGCGCGAGGCGGGTCGCGCCTGGCCCCGCTCCGAGACGTAGGCGAGGGACGGATCCGGGGTGTCCGGGGCGTTGACGAAGGAGTGGAAGCGTCGCAGCTTGTCCGGGTCCTTCAGCGTGGCGGCCCACTCGTCCTCGTAGTCCTCGACGTGGCGCGCCATGGCCCGGTCGAGATCGTCGCATATCCCCAGCGCGTCGTCGAAGATCACCTCGCGTAGGCCCGCGATCCCGCCGTCCAGATCCGCGAACCACGGCGCCGTGCGCTGCAGGCGGTCGGCGGTGCGGATGTAGTACATGAAGAACCGGTCGATCGCGCGGATCAGCCCGTCGTCGTCGAGCCCCTCGGCGAGCAGCTCGGCGTGCCGCGGCGTGAAGCCGCCGTTGCCGCCGACGTACATGTTCCACCCGTTCTCGGTGGCGATGACCCCGACGTCCTTGCCCCGCGCCTCGGCGCACTCGCGGGCGCAGCCGGACACCCCGAGCTTGAGCTTGTGGGGCGAACGCAGGCCGCGGTAGCGCAGCTCGAGGCGGACGGCCATCCCGACGGCGTCCTGCACCCCGTACCGGCACCAGGTGGATCCGACGCACGACTTCACCGTGCGCAGCGACTTCCCGTAGGCCTGCCCGGACTCGAATCCGGCGTCGACGAGGCGGCCCCAGATGAGCGGGAGCTGCTCGAGCCGCGCGCCGAACATGTCGATGCGCTGACCGCCCGTCAGCTTGGTGTAGAGCCCGAACTCTCGCGCGACCTCCCCGATGACGATGAGCCCCTCCGGGGTCACCTCGCCGCCGGGCATCCGCGGGACGACCGAGTAGGAGCCGTCCTTCTGCATGTTCGCCATGACGTGATCGTTCGTGTCCTGCAGCGTCGCGTTCTCGCCGTCCAGGACGTGGCGGCTGACGAAGCTCGCGAGGATGCTCGCCACGGTCGGCTTGCACACGTCGCACCCGCGCCCCCGGCCGAACCGCTCGAGGATCGCCGAGAACGTGGTGAGCCCCGACACGGCGACCGCGTCCCACAGCTGCCGGCGCGAGAAGTCGAAGTGCTCGCACATCGCCGTGCTCACGGTGCGGCCGAGCGACGTCAGCTCCGTCGACACGATTTTCCCCACCGCCACGACGCACGAGCCGCAGGTGGCGCCCGCCTTCGTGCACGCCTTGACGGCGCCCGCGTCCGCGCACCCCTCCTCGTGGACGGCCCGGCGGATCCGCCCCGCCGTCACGGAGGAGCAGGAGCACACGATCGCGTCGTCCGGGAGTTGCGTGTCGGGCATCTCCGCGCCGCCGGCGGGCAAGACATACGCGGCCGGATCCGCCCCAAGCGCGCGTCCGACGAGCGGCCGGAGCGCGCCGTAGGCGGAGGCGTCGCCGACGAGGATCCCGCCGAGAAGCGTCGACGCGTCGTCGCTCAGCACGAGCTTCTTGTAGACGCCGCCGACGGGGTCCGTGTACACGACGTCGAGCGCGCCCGGAGTCTGGGCGAACGCGTCGCCGAAGGTGGCGACGTCGACCCCGGAGAGCTTGAGCTTGGTGGAATCGTCGAAGCCGTCGAAGGTCGCGTCGCCGCCGACCAGGCGATCCACCGCGACCTCGGCCATGGCGTATCCCGGCGCGACGAGCCCGACGCACCGCCCGCCGAAGCTCGCGACCTCCCCGACGGCGAGGATGGCCGGATCCGACGTCGCGCACGCCTCGTCGATCACGACGCCCCCGCGCGGATCGCAGGCGAGCTGCGCCTCGCGCGCCAGCACGTCGCGCGGGCGCACGCCCACGGTGAACACGACGACGTCGGCCGGCTCGTACGACCCGTCCGCGAACTCGAGCCCGGCCACGTTGCCGGATCGGTCCGGGTCGAGCCGGGTTGTGCGGGACTCGGTGCGCACCCGGATCCCCTTGTCCGCGATGAGGCGGCCCAGGACCTCGCCGCCCGAGCGATCGAGCTGCGCGGACATGAGGTGCGTGCCCGAGTGGATGACGGTGCTCTCGACCCCGAGTCCGTCGAGGGCGCCCGCGGCCTCGAGGCCGAGGAGCCCGCCGCCGACGACGCGTCCGGCGAGGGGGCGGCCCAGGTCCGCGCGACGCGCGGCGACGAACTCGCGCAGCGCGACCAGGTCGTCGATCGTGCGATAGACGAAGCACCCCGGCAGCTCGGCGCCGTCCACGGCAGGCCGCGCGGCGAACGACCCCGTCGCGAGCACGAGCGTGTCGTACGGCACGACGTCCCGCGACGCGGTGCGGACGGTGCGGGCGGTCCGATCGATGCTCGCGACGGGGTCGCCCGCGACGAAGCGGACCCGCGGATCCGACAGCGCCGCGTCGTCCAGGGCGAGGTCCGCCTCGGTCGCCCCCGCGAAGAAGGACGTCAGGCCGACGCGGTCGTACGGGGCGCGCCCCTCCTCGCCGATGACGGTGATCCGCGCGTCGGACGACCGCGCGAGCAGGCTCTCGACGAAACGGTGGGCGACCATGCCGGCGCCCACCACGACGATGCGGTGACCGGGCTGAATCTCGTTCCTCATGGGGGCTCCTCGGGTGAACACGTCGTGCGTTCACGCTAGGGAGCGGGTGTTTCGGCCCGGGCGCCCGGGGGGTTTCCCCGGACGAACGAAACCCTCACAGGCCGCGCGCGGCCCCCGTGAGAAGACTCAGAGTTCCGAGCGGTCCGTCAGGATCAGGGGCCCGTCGGGGGTGATGGCGATCGTGTGCTCGCTGTGCGCGCCGCGGGATCCGTCCGCGCTGCGCAGCGTCCAGCCGTCGTCCTCGTCGGTCTTCAGCTTGTCGGTCGTGTGCAGGAACCACGGCTCGATCGCGACGACGAGCCCCGGCTTGAGGGGGAAACCACGGCCGGCCCGGCCGTTGTTGGGGATGTGCGGGTCGCCGTGCATCGTGCGCCCCACCCCGTGGCCGCCGAAGTCGGTGTTGATCGACAGCCCCGCGCCGTGCGCGACCTCGGCGATCGCGGCCGAGATGTCGCCCACCTTGCCGCCCGGCTGGGCGGCGGCGATGCCGGCCGCGAGCGCCCGCTCGGTCGTCTCGATCAGCGCGAGGTCCTCGTCGCGGGGCGTGCCCACGACGAACGACACGGCGGAGTCGGCCACCCATCCGTCGACGGAGACCGCGAAGTCCAGGGTGACGAGATCGCCGTCCCGGACGGCGTAGTCGTGCGGCATGCCGTGGAGCACGGCGTCGTTGATCGACGTGCAGATCACCTTGCCGAACGGGCCAGACCCGAACGAGGGCGCGTAGTCGATGTAGCAGCTCTCCGCGCCCGCGCGCCGGATCAGCTCGTGCGCGCGGCGGTCGATCGCCAGCAGGTTCGTCCCGACCGTCACCTCGTCGCGGAGGGTCTGCAGCGTTTCCGCGACAAATCGCCCCGCGGGGCGCATCGCGTCGATCTCGGCAGGGGTGCGCAGCTCGATCATGGGTGTCCTTTCGCCGAGGATCCATTGTTCCGCATGCGCCCGGGAGACGGCTCGACGCTCGGGTCGTGTCGCGCGCGGGGATGTGGCAGAATAGACGTTTGTGCCGTGACCGGCGTGCCCGTTGGCAGGCCGGTTTCGATTCTGCCGCAGGGGAGTCGAGGGATCCGCGTCTTGGGGATCCTCACGCGCACACACGCCTTTTTCACCTGTTGCGGGCGGCCTGTGGCGACCGCAGGAAGCGATTCATCATGAACATCATCGATGCCGTCGACAGCGCCTCGCTGCGTAGCGACATCCCCGAGTTCGGCCCCGGCGACACCGTCAAGGTGCACGTCAACATCATCGAGGGCAACCGCTCGCGCGTCCAGGTCTTCCAGGGCGTGGTGCTCGGCCGCCAGGGCGATGGCGTGCGCGAGACCTTCACGGTCCGCAAGATCAGCTTCCAGGTCGGCGTCGAGCGCGTGTTCCCCGTGCACTCGCCGATCATCGACAAGATCGAGGTGCTCTCGCGCGGTGACGTGCGTCGCGCGAAGCTGTACTACCTGCGCGAGCTCCGCGGCAAGAAGGCGAAGATCCGCGAGAAGCGCGACGCCTAAGCCCCCGGCCGGAATTCTCGGCGAACGCCCCGCGACACGATTGTCGCGGGGCGTTCGGCGTGTGGGAACCTGGTGATGATGACAACCGAACCACAGCCCGCGTCCGCGCGGGCGCGTCCGCGCGGACGCGGCGCGCTGATCTTCCTGCGCGACGTCGCGCTCATCGTCGTGATCGCCGTTGTCGCGTCGGTGGTCATCAAGGCGTTCGTGGTCCGGTCCTTCTACATCCCGTCGGCGTCGATGGAGCGGACCCTCATGACGGGGGACCGGATCCTCGTCGACGAGCTGACGGTGGACTGGACCGGCTACGACCGCGGCGACGTCGTCGTGTTCGAGGACCCGGGCGGATGGCTCCCGACCTCCGCCACGCCGAGCCCCGGGGGCGTCGCGGGCGTGATCGACTGGGCGCTGACCGCGGTCGGCATCTCGGCGTCGGATTCGGAGGACCACCTCGTCAAGCGGATCATCGGGCTCCCGGGCGACCACATCACCTGCTGCAACGCGCTCGGGCAGATCGAGGTCAACGGCGTGGGCGTCGACGAGCTCGACTACCTCGACCTTCCGGACGGATCCTCCCTCGCCTCGACGACGGATTTCGACGTGACGGTGCCCGAGGGATCCCTCTGGGTTATGGGGGACAACCGCAACCGCTCGCAGGACTCCCGCTATCACGCGGACCAGCCGGGCGGCGGGTTCGTCCCGCTCGACAACGTCGTGGGCCGGGTTGTGCTGCGCACGTGGCCGCTGTCGCACTTCGGAACGCTGGCCTCGGCCTCGGACGCCTTCATGGGCGTGCCGGACGCCGCCGAATGACGCCCGTTCAGCCCACGCTCGACCTCGAGCGGGGACTGCTCGAGGACGCTCCGCTCGTGTTCGGCCTCGACGAGGTGGGCCGCGGCGCGCTGGCCGGGCCCGTCACCGTGGGCGCGAGCGTTCTCGACCGCGACCGCGCGGCGCTCGGGGTCCCGGCGGGACTGCGCGATTCCAAGCTCGTCGCGGAGCGCCGGCGCGCCGACGTCGCGCGCGCGGCGGGGGAGTGGGCCGTGGCGACGCGGCTCGGGTGGGCGACCCCCGGCGAGGTGGACGAGCGCGGCATCATGGGGGCGCTCGCGCTCGCCGCGACGCGCGCGCTCGAGCGCCTCGCGGAGGACGGCTTCGACCCCGCCTCGGGGATCGTGTTGCTGGACGGCGATCGCGACTACGTCACGCTCGCCGCGCGACCGCGCCTCGGCCGCCTGGACGTGCGCGCGGTCGTGAAGGGCGACCGCGACCGCGCCGTCATCTCGGCGGCGTCGATCGCGGCCAAAGTCGAGCGCGACGCGCTCATGGTGGCGCTGGACGCCGACCACGCGCCGTACGGCTGGGCGCGCAACAAGGGGTACGCCAGCGCCGCGCACCGCGCCGCGATCGACGCGCACGGGCTCACGGATCATCACCGGCGGTCGTGGGCGATCGGGCCCGGGCTGTTCTGACGGGTGGTCGACGAGCTCCTAGAATGGGATGACCATGGATGACGATGTCTTCGACGATTTCGACCGAGAGCTTGAGCTGGCGCTGTATCGCGAGTACCGCGACGTTGTCGGCCAGTTCCAGTACGTGATCGAGACGGAACGGCGCTTCTATCTCGCGAACGAGGTCGGTCTGGTGCGGCACGACACCGAGAACGACTTCTATTTCGAGCTGACGATGCGCGACGTCTGGGTCTGGGACATCTACCGCGCCGACCGATTCGTCACCTCGGTGCGCGTGCTGACCTTCAAGGACGTCAACATCGAGGAGCTGTCGCGCCGGGGCTTCGAGCTGCCGGACGACCTCTCCATCGGCAAGCAGTAGGGCAGGGCCGGGCCCGTCCCGAGCCTGCGGATCCGCGACGTTGTCCCCAGGATCCGCGCCGTTTCGCGGGTGATCGAGAGCGCGCGAGCCGGCGCCCCGCGACAGTGGCCCCATGGCTCACAACACGACCCTGGGGCGCGCGGGCGAAGAGCGCGCAGCTGCCTACCTCGCGGAAGCCGGCGCGCGCGTTGTCGACCGCAACTGGCGTTGCCCGGCCGGCGAGATCGACATCGTCGCGCTCGAGCGCGGCCGCCTCGCGATCGTCGAGGTGAAGACGCGCACGAGCAGGCGGTACGGGCACCCGTTCGAGGCGATCGACGACGACAAGCTCGCCCGGCTGTGGCGCCTTGCGCTCGCGTGGGCGCGCGCGCATCCTGACGTCGCGCGGGGGCGACAGCTGCGGGTCGATGCCATCGCCGTGACGGGCCCGGACGCCGCGACCGCCACCGTCGAGCACCTGCGGGGGCTCGCGTGATCGTCGTGCGGACGTGGGCGGTCGCGCTGACAGGGCTGGCGGGCGCGCTCATCGAGGTCGAGGCGGACATCACGCAGCACCGCCCCGACTTCCGGCTGATCGGCATGCCCGACAAGGCGCTGGGCGAGGCGGTCCGGCGCGTGACGAACGCGTCGGAGAACAGCGGCCTGGCGCTGCCGGACCGCCGGCTAACCGTCAACCTCTCGCCCGCGAGCCTCCCGAAGCAGGGGTCCGGGTTCGACCTCGCGGTCGCGCTCGCGGCCGTGGCGACCGACGGACGCGCGGATCCCGACTCGCTCGCCCGCACGGTGCACATCGGCGAGCTCGGTCTCGACGGCCGCGTGCGCGCGGTGCCCGGGGTCCTCCCCGCCGTGCTGGCCGCGGTGCGCGCCGGGCGGCCGCGGGTGGTCGTGCCCTGGTCGAACCGCGCCGAGGCTGAGCTCGTGACCGGCGCGGAGGTCATCGCCGTACGGACGCTGGCCGAGGCCGCCCGGCTGCACGGGGCCGACGTCGACGACCCCGTGCTCGCGGGCGGCGAGGCCCCGGAGGCCGCGCCGCCGGCGCGGGCCGCGGAGGAGGCCCCGCCCGACCTGTCCGAGGTCGTCGGCCAGGACGACGCGGTCGAGGCGCTCGTCGTCGCGGCGGCGGGCGGGCACCACCTGCTCATGTCCGGCCCGCCGGGGGCGGGCAAGACGATGCTCGCGCGGCGGCTGCCGGGGATCCTGCCCGCGCTCGACGACGCCGCGGCGCTCGAGGTGGCGAGCGTGCGGTCGTTGTCGGGCGAGGCCGTCACGCGCCTCGGGCGCACGCCGCCCTTCGAATCTCCCCACCACTCGGCGACGCTCGCGGCGCTCGTCGGCGGCGGATCGCGCCGCGCCTCGCCCGGGGCCGTGGCCCGCGCGTCGCGCGGGGTGCTCTTCCTCGACGAGGTCGCGGAGGCGCCGCGCTCGGTCCTCGACGCCCTGCGGCAGCCGCTCGAGAGCGGCACCATCGAGATTCATCGCGCCGGGTTCACGGCGCGGTTCCCGGCGCGGTTTCAGCTCGTCCTCGCGATGAATCCGTGCCCATGCGGCGAATTCACTTATTCATGGTCAGGTTCCCACGTTGGTTTCACTGTGAACCGGGCTCGCCAAGCATCCTTGCTACGCCCAGTTGAGGGCCCGATTTCCACCCGCCGGATCAGCTGCTTCAGCACGCGGTTCTGCGCCTCGGGTTGCAGGCCGTCGAAGCCTGCTACGAGCATTGGTATGAGCTCGAGGAGATCCCGTCGTGGCGCGGGGGCTGCGCGGAGGTGCCGAGCGCGGAGGGATGTGAGCTCGTCGTTGAGCTGCGCCGATGCGGCATCGTACGCGTCCTGGTTGATCTTCTCGTCGATGAGGCGCACGGTCAGGCTGGCGAGCCGTTTCTTGGTGGCCGCGATCATGCGCTCGATCGCTGCACGATCTTCGATCGTGCGTAGCCGGTTCTCCGCCTCTGCTTGAGCTGCAGCGCGAAGCTGAGACGTCTTCTCTGGTAGCTCGTGGACCCAGTCCGAGAGGTACTGCTCGACGAGATGCAGCTTCACCGACAGGGGGCGGGCGCATTTCTCGCGCCCGCGGTGAGCGGTCCCGCATCGATAGTCGCCGACGCCGTCGCGGCCGATAGCCGCGAGGTACATGCGCTCGCCGCATTGGCACCGGAGGAGCCCGGTGGCGAGGCGGGTCCGTCCCCGAGGTGGCGCGACGTTTGAGGCGATGCGCGCGAGGTACGCCTCCCAGAGGTCGTTGGGAATGATGGCCTCGTGTGCACCCGGGTAGTACTTGCCTCCAACATGGATCAGCCCTGCGGCAAACCCGGTGCGCATGGTCGTACGGATCGAGTTGTTCGACCACTGCGAGCCGCGCTTCGTGCGCCGGCCGGTCTGGTTCAGCCAACGCGAGAGTGCCGCGATGCCGGTGCCGGCAACGTAGCGCTCGTACGCCTCTTTGAGGGCTGCGGCCTCGTCGGGGTGGGGCGTGTAGGTGTCGCCGTCGCGCACGTAGCCGTAGCGTTCGCCTCCGGAGGGGAGGAGCCCTGCTCGACGGCGCCGGTCGAGCGTCTCTGCCCAGACCTCTCCGATCGATTCGGACTGGAACGCGGCGTACTCGGTCATGACGCCGCGTGCGAACCGGCCTGAGGCGGTCGAGGTGTCGATGGGCTCGGTGACCGATTCGATGCGCCCGCCGGCGAGCTTCACGCGGTCATCGGCCACTGCCCAGTGGAGTCGGTTGCGTGAGAGGCGGGACCACTTCCAGAGCACGATGACGTCTGCTCGGGCCTCTTCGATGAGCCGGAGCGTGTCGATGACGCCTGGGCGCGTGTCCCACTTCCGCCCGGAGATCTGGTCCACGTTGACCGCGATGACTTCGTATCCGCGCTCGCGGCAGTAGTCGCGGCCGAGGTACTCCTGCGTTTCGAGAGACTCGCTGTCCTCGCGCTCTTTGGACTGGCGCAGGTAGAGCACGGCGCGGTTGCCGGGCCGCGCGCCGCGCAGCGGGACCGGTGCTGCGGTCATGACGTGACTCGATCGCGGTCGTCCCATTGACCGAGGCCCATCCTTGGTCGCACGTAGACGGCGACGTCGGTGCGGAGGAGGACTCGTTGGTAGGCCCGCACGAGGTCGAGCGAGACATCGAGGTCGTGGGCCATGGCCGGCGCGTGACCGTCTCGTACGAGCTCGGCCAGCTTGTAGTCCTCTTTGCTGATGAGGCGGAGCGCAGCCCACTCGTCGGCCCGCCGTTCTTGCTTCCAGGCGACCGGGCCGAACGGAGTGGGGGTGTCGCCGTAGATCACGTGCGCGAGCTCGTGAGCAAGCACCGATCTTTCGATCCTGTGCGGCAGCCCCTCCTGAAGCCGGAGGCGCCCCGTCGAGGGCTGAAAGTCGCCGTCATGCTCAAGGTGCGCGAGGTCCGCGTACTCAAGCGTGAGGCCGAGCCGGTGCACCATGTCGATGAGCTGGCGCACGTTCAGGCCTCGTAGTCGCCCTGGCCTCGGTCCAGCCCCCGCTTTTTCGCGACGAGCCCGAAATCGTCCTGGTTACTGAAGAGCACCTCTGGCTCAACCGACAGCGCGGAAGCGAGCTTCGCAATGTCGTCGGTGTCCAGCGGGGTCTCGCCGCGCATCTTTCGGTAGAACGTGTTGCGCGGGATGCCCGAGTCGCGGATCACCTGCGCATCGGTCGTCTCACGCAGCGCGATGAGCTTCTGGACGCGGTCGATCACTCGCCAGCTGAACGGGTCGATCTCTCTAGGGGCCATGTGTGAAGAGTACCTAAAAACGGTACTACGGGGCAAGCAGTACCAAAATTGGTTGCGTATCACTCCCAAAATTGGTACCTTCACCAACATGACCCGAACGATCAGCCCATTCAGCACCCGCACGATCGGCGCGATCAAAGCCGAACTCGCCCGACGCGGACACGACGGCCTGGACCTCGTCCCCGTCCTCGGCCTCAGCCGCAACGCCGTGTACTCCCGGCTCCGAGGCGAGAAGTCCTTCACCCTCGACGAACTCGCCGCCATCGCACGCTGGCTCGGCATGGAGCCGGAGCACCTCACCGCCCGCCCAAACCAGGCCGCAGCATGAGCAGCACGCCGACCTTCGAACAGGCGCTCGACGCGGCCTACGCCGTGTACGTGCGCGCATGGTTCGACGCCCACCCCGAGGCGCTCTTCGCAGACCCCCAGCCATCCGTCCCCGCAGCGGCATGACGATCTGGCGAGCCGCACTCGTCACGACCGCGGCCATCGCTTTGATCGCCGCCGCGTTCACCCACCGCTACGACGGCCTCTGGCTCATCGGCCTCATCGCCGCCATCGCACTCCTCAAGTCCCTCGGCCTCTTCGCCGTCGAGACGTGGACCCGCGAGGCCCCGCCCAGCGCTCGCCGCTGACCCCTGCTCCTGCCCGTCCCTTCCCCGAGGGAGTGTCCTCATGGACCTGCTGCAGCCCATCAAGCTGATCCCGCGTTGGCCCGGCCACGGCGACCTGCACGTGCTCGTCGACGGCCCATACGTCTACCTCGACGCCGCCGACGTCGAGCGCCTCGCCGGTATCCCCGCGTGGGAGGACGGCGACACGATCCTCGCCGACGAGTGGCCGCACACCATCGACGGCACCCCGCACTACCGCCTCGATGCCGCGCTCGCGAAGGTGCAGCGCCATGCCGACGTCGACACGGCGGCCGCGTTCGTGACGTGGCTCGACGAGACGATGCCCGACCTCATCGATCCGCGGACGGTGAAGGCCGCCCGCCGCGACGCGCCGCTGCCGGAAGCGATCACGGTGGCGCACGCGGCGCGGGAGCTCACGGCCGCGGGCCTCCGCCTCGGCCGGACGGGCCTGTTCCGCTATCTCGCCGAGCTCGGGTGGCTCGAGCGCGCCGGCGATCACTGGTCGCTCACGGACCTTTCTCGCGCCGCGGGATGGGCGACGGTGCGGCGGATCAAGCACCCGGCTCCCGGCAAGGGCCGTCACGCGGCCTACGACCAGACCTACATCACGCCCGCAGGCATGACGGAGCTTCGCCGCCAGCTGGCCTCGGCGCGGCCGTCCGAGGTGGACGGCCCGCGCGCCCCACACGCCCCCCTGTTCGACTGAAGACAAGGCTAGGAAATGACGACCACGCCGCGGGAGCTTTGCCCTCCCGACCACGCTCACGACGCGAACTCGACCTGTTACACCGCGCATCGTTGCGCCTGTTTCGAGTGTCGCGACGCCGCGCGGCAGCGGGAGCTTCGCCGCCGCAAGGACATCGCCTTCGGCAGGTACAACCGCCGCGTCGACGCCGAGCCCGTTCGTGCCTATGTGCGTTCGCTGATCGCTGCGGGCGTCACTCTGCGAACCATTCAACGGGGGACGGGCACCTCGCTCACGACCCTCATGTACGGCCCCGGCCCGCAGAAGAGGATCGACGCCGACCGCGCGGCCGCGATCCTCGCGTACCGGCCATCGCTCCGCGACGTCGCGAGCACGACGGTCATCGATGCCCGTGGCACGCGCCGTCGGCTGCAGGGACTGGTCGCGCTCGGGTGGACGTTCGCGGACATCGCGCGTGCGTCCGGCATGGCGTCGGCGGTGCTGTCCGGCCTCGCCCGCGCATCACGATGCCGCGCCGGGACCGCCACCCAGATCGCCGAGGTGTTCGAGGCGATGTCCATGACGCTGCCGGGGTCCCGCAGCCGGATCGAGCGTCGCGATCGCACGCGGGCTCGTGGCATCGCGGCTCGAGAGGGATGGGTGCCGCCGCTCGCGTGGGACGACATCGACGACGACGACCAGCCGGCCATCGAGACCATGAACGCGGCGGTCGCCGCATGAGCGCCATGAAGCAGAAGTACACCGAGCTCGCCGAGCTCCGCGCTGACGACATCGTCCGCGTCCGCCCCGTATCGGGCCTCCGCAGTCTGATCAATGCGAGCACCATCGCTCGCGTTCTCCGCCCGATCGGATCTCGCGACGGTCTCGTGCTGCAGACGGACGACGGCTTCACATTCCGCGCGGACCTCGAGGCGTACGACGTCGTCCGGGTGACACGCCTGCACGATGACACCGGCCTCACGACGGGGCGCTGGCGGGTGCGCCGGCGGGTCCTCGTCTGGCGCGACGACCGCGCCTGGTCGTACGTGTGGCGCGCGGAGCCGATCGGTGCTCGAGGCGTCGCGGCGCACACGATCGCGTCGCGGGCTCGCGACTTCGATCCGCGCCAGCATGCTCGCGCTGTCGCGTACGCGGCGTCGATGGCTCGGAAGAACCTGCGATGAGCGCGCCGCGGAACGACCTCGAGGTGCGCGGGCACGCGCACCCGGACGAGAACACGTGGATCCTGCATTTCGCGTGGCCGACGAACCCGCTGCCGATGAACGGCTCGCGCGGGAACCGCCATAAGGCGTCCCGTGAGGAGCGAGACGTGCGCGCCATGGCGCAGACCCTCGCGATGGTCGCCCGGATCCCGCACCTGGACCGGTGCAAGGCGCAGGTGACGTGGTGGGTGGCGACGCGCACGGTCCGCGACCCGGACAACCTCGCCCGCCTCGAGAAGCGCCTCTTCGACGCTCTCGTCCGCGCCGACGTCGTCGACGACGACCGCCCCGAGCTGATGGACAAGCCCCGCGCGGAGATCCGGCACATCCCGTCGACGCCCGGCGCCCTGCTCACCCACCCGGGCTTTACGCTCACCGTCACCCGCCTCGCCTCGGCGGAGACCGGCGCATGACCGCCGACGAGGCCCCGGCCGCCGCGCCGGCGGCCGAGGGCGGCCCGCGCCCGGCGCGCTCGTCGCGGGAGTGGGCGGAGCTACTTCTCCCGTTCGAGGCGCGGATGCGCGCCGAGCGGGTACGCCCCGAGGTTAAGCACGAGATCGTCCGCGACGAGCTCGGCATGGCACCGGAGCGCTACTACATGCTCCTCGGCCGCCTCATCGACACCACCGCCGCGGCGGAGGTCGACCCGATCCTCACGCGGATGCTCCTCGACGAGCGACGCCGGGCGAACGCGAAGCGTGCCGCTCGCGGTGCCCGCATCCTCACCGCCGGCCCTCTCGGCGACGACCCCACGAACTGACCTCCTGCCCGCTGGAAAGGACTGCCCCTGATGACTGACCACACCCCGTTCACCGCCGAGGAGTTCGAAGCGCTCATGCCGGCGATCGTCGACCGCGACACCACCACCGTGGCCACATTCCTCAATGAACGCATCCACGAACCTGGCGACCTCGTCTTCGCGCTCGCCGCGTTCGCGAGTCTCGCGGCGACGCTGATCCGCCCGGTCGAGCCGGTCCCGGAGAACTCGGTCTACACGTTCGACGCGCAGGGGCCCGATGCCGATGCCGGCGACGCGCGTGCCGCGCAGCTCGTCACGACGACGCTGAACGACGACGTCGAGACGCGGCGCGCGCTCCTGCACACGATCGTCGATCACGGCACGGATGGCTTCGTGGTCCTCGGCTCGTTGATCGGCGTCGTCCGCGTCGCCGCGGAGCAGCGCGTCGACTACATGCGCGCCCTCGACGCCGCCCGCGCCGCCGAGCACGAGGCCGCGCGCGGGGATGGGGCGGCGTCGTGAGCGTCGCGAAGGTGCACGCCCCGACCCGCGACCCGGGGCGCGCGTACTGCGGCCGCGCGGCCCGCCCGGCAGACCTCGACACGAACTGGAAGCGCGTGACGTGCACCGACTGCACGGCCGCCGCACGAGCAGATGGGATCCACCGATGACGTTCCTGATCACCACCCCGCCCACCCGCGGCCACAACGCACCCCGCCCGCGCACGAGCAACTGGGAGACGGGTGACGTGTGGCAGGACCCGCGGTCCGGTGCCCGCTGGCTGATCGTGAACCTCCTGCCCGACGGCACTGTCGAGCTCGAGCAGACCAACAGCACCGCCCCGGAGTCCGTCCACTGGACGACCACGATCGCCCGTCTCGGGCAGAAGGGCAGCACCCGATGAGCACCGTCATCCTCGACGACAGCATCGAGCACGGCACCCCAGAGGGCTACTACGCCGGATGCAAGGGCGCCGGCTGCCCCGCCGGCCGCGAGCACGGATTCTCCTGCACCCGTGCATACTCCGCGAGCGTC
Source organism: Microbacterium excoecariae (assembly GCF_011326725.1). Lineage (GTDB taxonomy): Bacteria > Actinomycetota > Actinomycetes > Actinomycetales > Microbacteriaceae > Microbacterium > Microbacterium excoecariae. The sequence continues at coordinate 1,425,711 of NZ_JAANCO010000001.1, forward strand.
GGCGACTTCCGCTACGCCCGCCTCCGCCGCCAGGGCCTCACCCCGGCCGACATGGCCGAAGCCCTCACCATCGGCCGCACCACCTCGACTCCGACTCCGACTCTGACATCTGCGCCCGCACCGGTCGGGCCGAGCACCGACACGGAGAGCGATCGCAACGTCGCCGAGCCCGAGGTCGAGGTCGAAGCCGCACCGCCCCGGCCGTCCACGCCGACCGAGCCGGCGCCCACCCAGGTCCGTCCCGAGTGGGCCACCGTCACCGCCACCCTCGACCCCGAACAGCTCCTCAAGGAGCTCATCGCCGCCGAGGAAGCCCGCGATCTCTACGCCCGCGCCCTCATCATCGCCATCGACCGCCACGCGGGAGCCATCGAGCAGCTCGACACCCACCGAGCGCTGGTCCTCAGCCTCGAAACGCGCAACACCCGCCTGCTCGCCGAATGCCGTGCCCTCACCGACGCCCTCCGCACCAAAAACACCACCACCCGCGCTCGCCGCGGCGGGTGGCGAGCCATGTTCACCGGACGATCGTGAGCGAGCGCTACGTCGTCTACACCTCCCGAGGCGAGCTCGGGATCCGCACGAACGACGAAGACAAGGCCGCGCGCACCGCCTCGGAATGGGGCGGCACCTACGAGGACCAGGAGGAGCAATCATGACGAACCGTATGAAGATCGAGCGCAAGGAAGACCTGCGCGAGGGCGACTGGGCGAAGCTCATCGTGGAGAACGATCTCGGGAAGGTGACCTGCGAGGGGAAGGTGCGCCGGAGGTACGGCCACAACTTTGTCGGGGGGCCTGATCGTGGCCTGTTCCTCGACGATCCCGCCGCGACTCTCGTGGAGGCGTACCGGGAAGTGCCGCTCCCCACGGAGCCGGGACTGTACGTCGCGGGTGATGATGCGCATCACCTCGGGTACGCCAACTTCTACACCCTCGGGTCCAGCGGCGAATGGTCGGCGTCTCAGTGGATGGTCCCGGTCCGCGGTGAGATTGCTCGAACGCGCGCCATGAGCGCCCACGTCAACAAGGGCGGCCTCGTTCGCCTGGTGCCGGAGGGGGAGAAGCCGTGATCACCACCCCCGCCGAGGTTCACGGTCAGTCCTTGTCGCGACTCGCGTCCACGGCAATACCGATCGGGATCCCCACCGCGATGCCGATCCCCATGCCCAGAGCGAGGTTGTCGAACACCGTCAGCCCGAACATCATGCCGAGGCTGATGCCCAGCGACAGGCCGAGCGCGAGCCCCACGCTCGGCCTGCCCTCGGGCTTCCCCTCGGGCTCGCCCTCGGGGTCGTTGCTCTCGGTCATAGCCGAGAGCGTACGTGGACGACTCGCCCGCTACATCCCCCATGAGGAGGAGAAATGACCACGCAGATGAACGCCGAACTGATCGCCGAGGCACGAGCACAGACCAATCGGCCGACGCTGGGTGTTTCCACGTGGCGGGAGCTGGACAAGGCGGTCGTGACGATCCGTCGCCTCGCGGAAGCTCTGGAAGGCGCCGAGCGCGATCGGGGCAAGGCGAAGCGAGCCGCACGGATCCTCGGCGAGCAGCTTGACCGCCTGATCCGGGACACATTCACCTGGGCCCAGATGGAACATCAGCTTGCGGACGACTATCCGCATGAGCCGGACCAGCAGATGGCGTGGGAGCGGTGCTCCGAGATAGCGGCGCGGGCGCGGGGTGAGCGGGAGCCGAGCGACGCAGAAGTAATGGCCGCGGCACGGGCCATGTATCGGCTTACGAACTCGCTCTCCATGTCGGGCGCTCGTGACCTCGCCCGTGCCGCTCTCCTCGCCGCCCAGGAGGTGCGCCGTGGCTGACCGGGTGACTCCCGCCGAGATGCGGGGCCGGGCGCACTCGCTTCGCAACGCCGCCCAGGACGCCGAGGAGCGCGGTCTCCCCGTTGGCGACCTTGAGATGCTCGCGTTCGTCGGGAACCTGCGCGTGGGCGCTGACGCTCTCGACCGCCTGGCCGACGTGATCGGGCACGCCGAGAAGTGGGAGAACCGCCCGCCGTCGTCTCCGTACGCGCTGGGCCTCAAGGACGCTTGGCGAACAATCCTCCGCATCGCCCTCGGGGAGTCCACCAGTAACGAAGACAGGAGCAAACCGTGAGCATCAAAAACTGGACGACGACGATCTCGCCTGAGAAGACCGCTGGCGAGGTGATGGGCATGCTCAGTAAGCACGCCGCGCGTCAGATCAGCATGACCTACTCCGATGACGGTGTGCTTGCGGGTCTTTCGTTCACGCTGCGCACCGAATACGGACACAGGGAGTTTGCGCTTCCCGTCCGAGTCGAGGGAGTGATGTCGGCGATGAAGCGCGACCGTTCTATCCCAGCGAGCAAGCAAACCCCGGAGCAGGCGACGCGCGTGGCGTGGAGGATCGCGAGGGATTGGCTGGATACACAACTGGCACTCGTCGCGGCGGGGCTCGCGTCTCTAGACGAGGTGATGACGCCCTGGATGCTCGATGGCGGCGGGCGCACGATGTACGAGGTCATGCGCGATTCCGGCCTCCGTTCCATCTCGGCCGGGGAGGCCACCAACCACGAGAACCGGAGCCAGCCGTGAACCTGCGCGTGAAGCGAGGAACTCGGATCACGGTCGTCATGCCGAACGGGGCGGAAACGACCTGGGAGCCGGTGAGCGACACGGACACCTCGCACGTCATCGACATCATCGCGATGTTCGAGACAGCGGGCGACGAGGTTGGGGGTGAGCAATGAACCGCATCGAGGAGGCACGCGCCCGTGTGCAGCGGGCCGAGGAAGCGCTCGCCGCCTGGGATGACGCCCACCAGCTCACCCCCATCGACCCGGGCATGCAGTCCAGGCGGTTCCATGTGCCGCAGGCGAGGCTAGACAAGGAACTAGCGACCTACCTCAACCGGGTGCGCCAGGAGAACACGGAACGCGCTCTGCTCGTGGGGGAGATCGAGAAGGCGAAGCGTGCCGCGCGCGTAGCCGAGATCCCTTCGGAACCGGTCGATCCGGCCGCGTTGAAGGGTGCGATCGCGGTGATGGTCGTGACGCGCGGGCATGCCGAGTGGCATCGCGTGATTCGAGTCAACAAGACCACGGTGACGTGCTGGGCTCCGCCGGGGTTCGACCAGCCTCGCCACCCGCATAGCCGCATCTACGCCGTGCGTCACGAGGCTGGGGGACACGATGCCTGACGCCCCCATCACTACGCCCCGCCGGCCCTACCCGCGCGCTCGCCGCGGGCTGCGCATCCCTGAGCTCGCGAAGTTCTACGTCGTCTACTACCCGGAGACGTGGACTCTCAAGGTCGGGCGCGCTTGGCGCGAGCACCGGCTGAACGACCACGAGGCGCACGGTGCGGAGATCCGCTGGTACTGGGAGGACGTGCCCGCCTCGTGGGAGGCCGGCGCCCTCGCGGTGCTGCACGAGTGGTTCGAGCCGCGCTTCCGCTCGCGCGCCGACGCCGCGTACGTGCTGCCGCACGAGGGCAAGGGGTGGACCGAGTGCTTCACGGTCCCGCCCGAGGCGGTGGACATCGCCGTCGACATGATCATCCACGAAGGGATTAACCGCTATGCGCCAGGGCCAACGCCTGCAGCTCTCGCCCGACGAGCTGACCGACGACGACATGCTGATGATGTCGTCGCAGGTTCGGTTCCTGGCGATCGTCCTGAGGTGGCGGGCGATGCCGTCGGGCGAGGCGCGGCTGATGCTGCCGGCGCTGAAGGGGATGTTCTTCCCGGTGGACCCGTACGTGACGACGGACACGCTCACGACCGACGTGATGGAGCTCGAATCGATCGGGTTTCTGCGCACGTTCGTCGGCGGCGACGGGCTCGAGTACTACCGGATCGCGCGGCCTGTCGAGGGCGAGACGGCCACGGGGGAGGACCCGCCGCCCGCGTCGCACGGCCCATTCATAGGGTCGGTAGGGAGAGAGAAGAGAGAGAGTGCGCGCGAGCGAGAGGGCGAGCGACGCGAGGGCCGGCCCCGTGCTCAGCTGAACGATCCAGGACCGCCACCGGCTCGCTTCTGTCCGGACCACGCGTCCACTGGGGGATCCGCTGGGGAACCGTGTGTTCGATGCCGGGACGCGCGGATGGAGTTCATGGCTTGGAACTACAACCGCACCAGCTGGATGGCCGCCCGCAACGCACCGCGCTTCGAGGAGGATAGCGATGACTGATCTGAAGCCGATGCCGGGGGACTGGGGCTCCTGGGTCGAACGCCTGCGGTGGCACGTTGATCTCGTTCCTGGCCTCCTCGAGGCGATGCGCGAGCACATGCACCCGGTCGGTGCCGCCGTCTACGACCGCGAGCTCGTCTCGGGCTCGGGTGCCGAGGGGTCGCCGGCTCCGCTCCGGGTCGAGGCCGTCGACGACGCCGACGCGCTGTGGCGGGAGTTGCTCGAGCTGCAGGACGTCGTGGAGCGGTGGCTTGAGGGTGAGCGTGCCGACAGGTACGGCGAGGAACTCGCGCTCCGCATGGCGATCCGTGCGGAGCGCACCGAGTCCACGCCACGCGGTGAGCTGTCGTCGTCGATGACCGGCGCGGCCGTTCGGCTGCGGGGGTTCGAGATCACCGGCTACCTGCTCGAGCACGCCGAGGCGATCGAGATGCGCGGGGAGCTTCGAGCGGCCGCCGAGCTGCTGTTCGAGCTCGTCCGGCGGATGCGGGCGAAGTACGCGCCCTCAGCTCGACGCGCACACCGCCGCCGATGCACCACCTGCGGGGACGTGGCCGTGGTCGTCGAGTGGGCCGAGCTCATCACTCGGACGCGTGCCGTCGGGGTCGGGCGCTGCACCGAGTGCGGCCAGACGTACGTGGCGCAGGCATGAGCGAGGCACGCATGGTGACGTTCCGTCAGGCAACGAAGCTCGTACGCCGCGATGTCCGCACGCTCCATCGCTGGCGAGTCGCTGGCATGGAGACGTCGTTCGACGATCGCGGCCGCCGCGTCGTCCGCGAGGACGAGCTTCGACGCCACCAGCGTGCGCACCTTCGCGCGAACCCGATCGTCCGCCAACGCTTGCGACACGCCGAGTCTGCGTAGGCGCTTGCGCGATCCCCGTTGTCACACCCCATCCTTATTGTGAGCGCGAATTGTGGAAGCCCGGGACCTGACGCAGGCCCGGGCTTTTGCATGGGCTCAGAGGGACAGGGGAACGCCCCGACGTCGCGCGAGCGCGTCGGGGCGTGTCTCGCCCAGAGGAGGAGCCGCCGTGGACTCAGGAGCCATCGTCCCCGAATGGGGAGGACGCCGAGCCCAGGAAGCGCTGCGCCAGGTGAAGGCCATCGGCCGCCGCCGGCGCACACCCTGCGTCGAGTGCGACCAGCCGATCGACTACTCGCTCGTGAAGCCACACCCGCACGCCTGCACAGTGCAGCACGTGAAGTCCCGCAAACGCTTCCCTCACCTCACATGGGATCCCAGCAACTGGGCCCCGTGTCACGCATCCTGCAACTACTCCGCTGGCCCCGACGGTGACCGGCTCGAGCTCGGCGCGACGTCGAACGATTGGTAACCCCATGGACCGCATGATTGGCCGAGCACTCGACCTTGCGCCGGACAACCCGCATCGCGAGCGCATTGCATCCAACGAGGAATCGCGGGCGGGGCTCGAACCTACCGGCTACCGCGACGGCGCGGTGCACGTCATCACCGGCAACCGCCAGCACGGAAAGACAACCCTCGCGCTGACGTGGCTTCTCGAGCCCGACGCCCCGCCTCGTGTCCTCATCACGAGGACCCGCGAGCAAGCGAGACTGCTCAAGCACGCGGCCGGCCTGGCGCTATCCGATCCGCGGATCCTGTCCTATCGCGAAGTGCAGAACGCCCGGCATGATCGTCGAGCGCCCGTGCAATACGGCATCGACGAGAGCCTCGACATCCTCACCGGCCTACTCGGGCTCCCCGAACCGCCACATCTCATCACCGTGACCACCGCCACCGACCAGCAAGCAGGCTGACCGCTCGCACCCTCGCCTCCCCGCGTCCCAGGAAAATCTGGGCGCGGGGAGGCCGGACAGGGCGCGCGGGGCATCCCCTCTCCCCCCGGCACCGCGAGGGGGGTACCCCTCGAGCACCGAGCCTGGCCCCGAAAGTGCACCCGACCAGGGGAAACCTGACGGAGGTGTTCGATGCGCGACCGCGAGCAGATCCGCCGCATGTTCGAGACCGCCGGCACCATCCGGGGCACCGCTCGCGAGCTACGGGCCGACCGCAACACGATCCGCCGGGCCCTCGCGCCCGGCGCCCGCGACCGATACCACCGGCCGTTGATGGCGGACGAGTACGAGCCCGCAGTCCGCGACGTGCTCGCCGACCACCCGCGGCTCACAGTCCCGCAGGTCGCCGAGATCATCGAGTGGCCCGGCGCCCGGCGCACGCTTGCGAAGCTCGTCGCCCGGATCCGGCCGCTCATGCTCGAGCGCGAAACCGAGCACCTCGCCCGCCCGCAGGTCGGCACCGTCAACCTCGGCCGCATGAGCGTCGGCCGCGCCTCCGCAGGCGCACTCGCAATCGGGAGGATCCGTGGCCGCAAGAAAGCAGGACTTCCCGAAGCCTGACCACCTCGTCGACGAGGTCGCCGAGATCTGGGACGAGACCGTCGCACGCGGCCGCATCGCCCCGAACGTCTCCCCGGCACTCCTCGAGGCGTACTGCACCCTCGTGGTGCGCTGGCGCGAAGCCGCCGGGAAGATCGCGGAGGAGGGGCTCGTCGTCGACGGCGGCGAGAAGAAAGGCGCCATCGTCCACCCGGCGCTCGCCGCGGAGCGCCAGCTCAGTGCGCAGCTGAAGGAATGGTCGCCGTTGGTCAACCGGCCGACGAAGCCTGGTCGCAAGTCGGGGCCGATGTACGACGCGACGAAGGCGTCGATCGCCGCTGCAGGGCTCGCCGACAACCCCAAGTTCGAGGGCGCATGCCTCGCCGTCACGACGCAAGCGTGGCTGATCGACGAGGCGCAGCGCGCCGGCCTCGAGGAGCTGCAGAAGGCCGCGTACGTGCTGATCCCGTCGTACGTGAAGGGCTGCGCTGAGCTGCAGATCACGCCAGCGTCGCTGCCGCCCGAGGTCGGAAAGCAGGTGACCGGTGACGCCAAGATCACCAAGTTCCGCGCCGCGGCCGCGATCCGCCGAGAGCAAGCCTCGGCCGCGAGCTAGCCGCCCTCGTCTGCACTGGCCCGTCGTCGGCGGATGCGGACAGGCGTACGTCGACAAGGTCCACGAGAACGACAAGGCGACCCCGGAGACGGCGTCCAAGTTCGGCAGCGCCGAGCCGCGCATCGCCACACCGCCTCTGCGCGAGCTGACGCCCGAGACCTCTCTCGGCTTCGACGTGATCGACTTCGCCGACGAAGTTCTCGGCGTCGACCTTCTGCCGTGGCAGCGTGCCGCGCTGATCCGCATGCTCGAGCTGCTCGAGGACGGAACGATGCGGTTCCGCACCGTCGTCATCCTCGTCGCGCGCCAGAACGGCAAGTCCACGCTCGCGCAGGTCCTGACGATCTGGCTGCTGTGCGTGTGGGGATGGCCGCTGATCCTCGGCACGGCTCAGGACCTCGACGTCGCCGAGGCGCTCTGGGAGGAGGTCGTCGACCTCGTCCTCGACAACGACGAGCTCGCGCCGCTCGTCGACGAGAAGCGCGGCGTCACGCGCGTCAACGGCAAGAAAAGCCTCAACCTCGCCAGCGGCGCGAAGTACAAGGTCAAAGCCGCGAACCGCCGCGCCGGTCGCGGTCTCTCGGGAAATCTCGTCCTTCTCGATGAGCTTCGCGAGCACCAGACGTGGGACGCCTGGGGCGCGATCACGAAGACCACGATGGCGCGCGCCGAGGCGCTGATCCTCGCGCTCTCCAACGCGGGCGACGCGACCTCCCGCGTCCTTCGGTACCTCCGTCTCATGGCGCACAAGGCCGTCGGCGACCCCGACGGCATCAACGCCGCCGAGGCGGACTCGAGCGGCGGCCCGACGCAGTTCGACCTCGAGACGATGCAGTCCTTCGCGACCGCGAAGGACGCCGACGAGGAAGACGCAGACCTCGACGGACTCGACGTCGACGACCTGCAGCAAGACGAGGAGACCCTCTGTCTGCTCGAGTGGTCCGCCCTTCCGGGCCGCGACCGTCGTGACCGTGAGGGCTGGCGGCAGGCCAACCCCTCGCTCGGCTACACGATCACCCTTCGCACGATCGCTGCAGCCTGCAAGACCGACCCCGAGTGGATCTTCCGCACCGAGGTGCTGTGCCAGTGGAACGACGGCGCATCCTCTGGGCCGTGGGAGCCCGGCTCGTGGGAAGAGACCACGATCGAGACGCGGAAGCTTGAGGACGGCCGCGAGGTCGTCGTCAACGCCGCCGATGCGATCGTCGGGCCCGTCATGGCCGGCATCGGGCAGTCCGGTGACCGCTCGCTCACGTACATCGCGCTCGCCGGATGGCGAGCCGACGGTGACGCACAGATCGAGCTCGTCGCTGGCCGGTACGGCGTCGACTGGGTCGAAGACTGGCTCGCGTCACCGGATCGGAAGGGCCGCATCAAGGCGGTGACCGGTCAGAAGAACGGTGCACCGGAGTCGACGCTGGTCAAGCAGCTGAAGGCATCCCGCACCTTCCACATGCCCGTCGTCGACATGGACCTGATCGGCGCCCACGCGAACGCCTACGACGAGCTCGCGCGCCGTGCCGCTTGGCACATGCCGTCGCCTGTGCTCGACCTCGCCGCGCAGACCGCAGAGCGAAAGACGCTCTCCGGTGGCGCCTGGGTGCTCGACCACATCAATAGCCCTGTCGACATCGCGCCCATCAAGGCGTGGATCGCGGCGCTGTGGCTGCTGCTCAACCACGACGCAGAACCGCCACCGCCCCCGCCGCCACCGAAGGCCCTCGCCACGGACGACGACGAGGAAGACGACGACCACGACAGCCTGACCGGAGACCTCTCCTCGGTCGGCTTCTGACACCTGAGGAGGCGCAATGGGCTGGGTAACGAACTGGCTGCGCCGACCCATGGCGGTCGCCTCCGCCGTCCCACGTTCGGCGACTCGTGAGCACGGGTACACCAGCGACGCCGCCAACGGCTTCTGGGCCGACATCGACGACGAGGAGACACCGGAGCTCCGGTGGCCGCTCAACATTCCCGTGTACGACCGCATGCGCCGGCAGGACGCGCAGGTCATCTCGGTGCTGCGAGCAGTCTCCCTCCCGATCAAGCGCACGCCGTGGCAGATCGATCCGGCCGGCGCCGATCCGGAGGTCGTGAAGTTCGTCTCCGCCAACCTGGGTCTCCCGGTCAAGGGGCAGGACGAGGACACGCAGACGGGCCGCCGCCGCGACCGGTTCTCGTGGCCGGAGCATCTCCACCACGCCCTGCTGTCGCTCCCGTTTGGGCACTCGGTGTTCGAGCAGACCTATCGCATCGGCCCCGATGGGCGGGCGTGGCTTCGCAAGCTCGGGTGGCGGCCGCCACGCACGATCAGCCGCATCGAGGTCGCCGCCGACGGCGGCCTGGTCGCCATCGAGCAGCACGGATACGCGATCGGCGAGCAGCGGTCGTATCGGATGACGGTAGACCGCCTCGTCGTGTACGTCAACGAGCGCGAGGGCGGCAACTGGCTCGGACAGTCCCTCCTCCGCCCCGCGTACAAGTTCTGGCTCCTCAAGGACCGGCTCCTGCGCGTGCAGTCGCAGACGATCCACCGCAACGGCATGGGCGTCCCCGTGTACGAGGCGTCGGAGCAGCCGTCCCAGATCTCCGACCCCGAGGAGTACAAGCGCCGCGCCGACGCCGAGCTCGACAGCGGGCTCAAGATCGCGCGCGGCTTCCGGTCGGGCGAGAGCGCGGGCGCCGCGGTCCCGCACGGCGCATCGGTGAAGCTCCTCGGCGTGGAAGGCACCCTGCCTGACGCGATGCCACCGATCCGCTACTACGACGAGCAGATCGCGCGCGCCGTGCTCGCGCACTTCCTCAACCTCGGCACCGAGACCGGGTCCTGGGCCCTGGGATCCACGTTCGCCGATTTCTTCACGATGTCGCTCCAGACGGTCGGCCTGCAGATCGCCGACACCGCGTCGAAGCACATCGTCGAGGACCTCGTCGACATCAACTTCGGCCCCGACACCCCCGCCCCGCGGATCGTCTTCGACGAAATCGGCAAGGGCCTCGCCGCCGAAGCGATCAAGATCCTCGTCGACGCGCGAATCCTCACGCCCGACGAGGACCTCGAGAAGTTCGCCCGCCAGGCGCTCTCGCTGCCCGAACGCAAGGGACCCGGGCGCGGCCACGGAGAGCAACCGCCGGCCACAACCGACACCACGACGGAGGACACATGACCGGCCTCATCGGGCTCGACGAGCCCTGGTACCGGATCGACACGGACGACAACGGCACCGCTCAGGTCCACATCTACGGCGTGATCGTCTCCTCCGCATGGTGGGACGACGAAGTCGGGGCGAACGAACTCGTCAAGGCCCTCGACCAGCTCGACGCCGAACGCATCCACCTGCGCATCAACTCGCCAGGCGGGAGCGTCTACGGCGGCACCGCGATCATGAACGCCCTCGCGCGCAACAGCGCCCGCGTCGTCGCCTCCATCGACGGCATCGCCGCATCCGCCGCCACGATCATCATGCTCGCCGCCGACGAGATCGAAATGGGCGCCGGCGCCGAGCTCATGATCCACGACGCCTCCGCCATCGTCTACGGGCAGGCCAAGGACCTCCGCAAGGAAGCCGACAGCCTCGACCGCCTCTCCCAGACCATCGCCGAGCTCTACGCCAAGCGCGCCGGCGGCACCGCCGAACAATGGCGCGCCGCGATGCTCGACGAGACCTGGTACACGGCGAAGGAAGCGCTCGCCGCGGGGCTGGTCGATCGCGTCCTCGAGCTGCCCACGCCGAACGCGGAGCCCGAGAACGTCGTGCCCATCGAGCGTGCGGCGAAGGCCCTCGGATGGCAGCACGCCGGCCGGTCGGCGTCGTCCGCCCCGTACATTCCCGCGGCCGAAGGCCGGTCGCGGGTGACAGCCGACGATCTCGCGCGCCTCGAGCGCGTGGCGCTCGCGGCACCCTCGCCGGCGGATCCGCCGTCGGCATCTCACCCCGAAACGAAGGGAGTTCCGACGATGTCGGAGAAGATCACCAAGGGGCTTCGCGAGCGACTCGGCCTGACCGCCGAGGTCGACGACGAGGCGATGCTCACCGCGCTCGACGAGCGCCTCAACGCCGAGCCCGCGGCCCGCGAGCCGGCCGCCACGCCAGAGGGCGTGACGATGATCGACGAGGACCAGCTCGCCGCGCTCCGTCGCGACGCCGCCGATGGCCGGGAGGCCCGCGAGGCGCAGCGCACCGCCGAGCGCGTCGCGACGGTCGACGCCGCGGTCAACACCGGTCGCATCCCGCCCGCACGTCGCGAGCACTGGCTGCAGCAGCTCGAGGCGGACCCCGGAGCCGCCGAGACCCTCAACAGCCTCGCCGCCGGCACGGTTCCGCTCGAGGCGAAGGGCATCACCGGCGGCGTCGACGAGGCACCGGACGACGACACCGAGATGTACATGAAGTTCTGGCCCGGCGAGACCCCGGCCACCGACACCACGAAGGGTGCCTGATCATGGACCAGCACGTGCACAAGTTCGAGCCCTCCGCCGTCGCGATCACGCTCTCGGCCTCCGCCGACGTCACCGCGGGGCGACTCCTCGAAGTCACCGGAGACGGCACCGTCGCACACGCGGGCGCCGCCTCGACCGCAACGGTCGGCGCAGCCGCCGTCGACACGCCCAGCGGCGACAAGGTCGCGGTCCTCCTCGGAGGCGTCCAGCCGCTCGTCGCCAGCGCCGCGATCACCGCCGGCGATGCGCTCATCGCAGCCGCCGACGGGAAGGTCGCGCCGATCGGCGCCGGCACGCCCGACCAGATCGTCGGCTACGCCCTCACCTCCGCGGACAACGCGGACGACCTCGTCACCGCGCGGATCACCCGCTGACCTCAGGGAGCACACTCATGACGTACACCTACCCCGCACCCGCGCCGACCGTCACCGACGGCGACACGGCGTCGATCCACCACCTCCTCAAGACGCCGAGCGTCCTCGCCCGCCGGATCCGCACGCTCGCCGACAAGCGCTACATCGCCGACATGCTCCTCACCGGTCGGTACCAGGCCAACGGCGGCGCGATCCTCTACGAGGACGGCGAGCCGATGGAGACCAACGACGACCCGGAGGCGATCGCCCCGGGCGCTGCATACCCGCTGACCAAGGCCAACGAAGGCACCCTGCAGGTCGCGAAGACGACCAAGTGGGGCCGCGACGTCATCGTCACCGACGAGGCCATCGCGCGACTCCTCATGGACCCCGTCGACCGGGCATTCGCGAAGCTCGTCAACCGCACCGTGCGATTCATCGACACGGCCGCGCTCAGCGTCATCGCCTCCCGCGTGACGGCCACCTTCGACGTCACGACGGACGGGCCCGGCGCCTGGACCGGCGGCGACGAGATCGTCGAGAGCGTGCTCCTCGCCAAGCAGCGGGTCGTCGACCTCGAGGAGGGCTACGACCCCACAGCCATCGTCCTCACCGGCACCCAGTGGGCCAAGGCCGTCTCGCGGCTCAACGCCGCCGGCCTCCTGCCACGCGAGGGCGGCAACCCGCTCACGTCCGGCACGTGGCCCCAGGCCCTCGGCCTGACCTGGCTCACCTCGCCCCACACACCGAGCACCGACCCGATGCTCCTCGACACGACCCAGCTCGGCGGCATGGCCGACGAGCAGATCGGCGGGCCCGGCTACATCTCGGAGCGAGGCGTCGGCGTCGAGACGAAGTCCCTCCGAGACGACGACAACGACCGATACAAGCTACGCGCTCGCCGCGTGACGGTGCCGGTCGTGCGCGAGGCGGCCGCGGGCATCAAGATCACGAACACGGGTCTCTGATCGTGGCCGCCACCGCGAAGGCGAACGTCGTCACCGCGACGATGATCGTTTGCCCCGTCAAGACCGACGAGGGCATCGAGCAGCGCTACTTCCACCGTGGCGACGCGCTCCCCGCCGCTGTCGACAAGGCCGATGTCAAGCGCCTCGTCGACGGCGGCCTGGTCAAGTCGGTCTCGGTGCGCATGGTCGCAAAGACCAGCGCGCCGGCGCCCTCGACGTCCACGGGTGCCGACGGCTCGGGAACGGCCGACAGCGACAACAGCGCGCCGAACGGCGAGTCCAACGACTCGGACAGCGACTCGTCCGAGTCGTCCGAGTCGTCCGAGTCGTCCGAGTCGGTGTCCGAGTCGGACGACACGGACAGCGACTCGAGCGCTGACACCGCTGCGGCGGGCAAGGATCCGGGCGCCGGCAAGCCGGCCACGCCGAAGAAGTGACGAGGAAGGGGTGAGGATCCGTGGCGATTCTCCCGGAGGACATCGGTCCCGATGAGCAGGCGGCCCGCCGCGTGCTGGCTCGCGCGCGGGACCTCGCCCCTTGCCTCGACTCGCTCACGGGCGAGCCGCAGAAGGACGCTCTCGCGATCCTCAAGGGCGTCTACGCCGAGCTCCCTGACGCGGGCGCGCGGCGTGCACGCTCACTGTCGCGCAACGGCACCGCGATCACGTACGACGACGCCGCCTCGGCGTTCTCGGACGACGACGTCGTGTCGCTGCGCGGCCTGTGCGCCCGCGCCGGCGACGGCTTCACGTTCCTCGGCATGCCGAGAGCCTCATTCCCCATCGACGGCGTCAGCGTCGGGATCTGGCCGGGGGAGCGGTACTCGTGAAATGGCCCGCGTTCTTCTCCCCGCACACCGTCCGCGTCCGCGACATCGCGTCCTCGGGCGGCATGGGCACCACCTACACCGCGCCGCGTGAACTCGCGGCGGAGGTGAAGGACGAGCAGACGCTCGTCCGCGACCGCGACGCCCGCGAAGTCGTGTCGTCCACGCAGGTGACGGTCGCGCTCGACGCCCGCGTCACGCCCGGCGCCCTGGTCACGGTGTGGCCGGGCGAGGGCGCGGGCGTGGAACGCGAAGCGACCGTCATCACCGTTGCCCGACACGTCGAGCGCCCACCGCTCGAATCACACCTCGTGCTGTTCCTCGAATAGGAGGCAAGCGTGAACATCCACAACCCGATCCTCACGACCGTCGAAAAGGCCGTGCAGGACGAGCTCCGCAAGGCCGGCCGTGACGTCCTCAAGCAGTCCAACGAGAACGCGCCCCGCCGCACCGGAGCACTCGCCAAGTCCGGCCAGGTGCGCGTCGACGACCTCACCGTGCAGATCAGCTACAAGGCCCGCCACGCGGCCCTGCAGCACGAGAACCTCGACTACCGCCACCAGAAGGGCGGCGCGAAGTTCCTCGAGAACGCCGCACTCGAGTTCGACGTGGAAGGCGCCATCGCCAAGGGAGTTCGGAGCGCCCTCGGTGGATGACGCCGCCCTCACCTGCCGGCTCCTCGTATACCTCTCCGGCATCCCCGGCTGGGAATGGCGCCCGACCGGCCCCGCATACACGACCGACGAGACCGGCCTGTTCTACGGGCCGATCGGCGACACCCCCGATCGTGCAATCGGCGTCCGCGTCTACGCCACCGACGACGACCGGTACCTCGCCCAGCGCCGCGCACAAATCCGCATCCGCGGCCGCGCCCACCACCTCGACGACGCCGACACCATCGCCGGCATCGCACACACCGCCCTCGACGGCCTCTCCCGCGTCGCGGGCATCCTCAGCGCTCGCCGCATCTCGATGTCGCCGTTGGGGGCTGACGGCAACAGCCGCGAGGAGCGGACAGAAAACTACCTGATCACGCTCGACAACATGGAGGCAATCGCATCATGAGCAACAGGGTTCCGCTGCCCGCTGGCAGCACGCTCGGCAAGAGCTTCGAGTACGGCATCGACATCAATCTCGGCACGGCGGGCTCGCCGCAGTGGCAGCCGCTGCGGCGCATGTCCGCATTCGCGCCGACGTTCCCGCCCACGACGGGCGACACCGCCACGTACGACGACCTGGGGGCGCCGAGCGAGGACGTCACGGGGCGCAGCTTCGCGGCCTCGTTCACCGTTCAGGCGAACCGTAGCCTCACCACGGGCCTCTACCTTCCCGAGGTCGAGGTGCTTCTCGCCGCGGGCCGTGCGAAGGGCAACGCGGCCCTGGTCGACATGCGCTTCTATCACAAGCCCGAGACCGGGGCCCCGAACCCGAACGACGCTGGCCGTGCCACGACCCGGGTCGAGGTGTCCCGCCCGAACACCGGCAACGCCGAGACCGAGGTCTTCGCGATCACGCTCACCGGCCGCGGCGAGTACACGCCGATCGTTAACCCGTTCGCGGGCTGGGGGGCTACGGTCCCGCAGATCTCGTTCATCGGTCCGCCGGCCGCGGACGAGGGCACGCTCATCACGATCAACGGGTCCGGCTTCCTCGACGCCACCGAGGTGTCGTTCGATTCCGTTTCGCTCTCCGCCGACGACTACATGATCGTCAACGGTTCTTCGATCGTGCTGCAGGTGCCCGCTGGCGTCGAGGGGACTGTCCCGGTGACCGTCACCTCGGCTGCGGGCACGTCGAACGAGTACTCGTACGAGCGAGGGGCGTGAGATGACCGCGGTCGACTTTGGTGAGTGGGCCGCGGATGGTCTCACGCTGACCTTCGGGGGTCGCACCTACGATGTGCGGCCCCCGAGCGTCGAAGGCGCCAAGCAGGTCCTCGCCGCCGCCGTGCGCGGCGAGATCAACCTTGGACTCATCGAGGGCGAGATCCCCGACGAGGTGCAGCAGGTTCTCAACTCGATCGGTGACACGCACCCCGCGCTCGGATCCGTGTACGACGAGCTCGTGCGCGACGGCGTCGACTCGGCGACGATCGACCGGATGGGCTATTACGCCGTCTTCTACTGGGCGCGCGGCCGCGAGTATGCCGACAAGCTCGCGGCGATCCTGTGGGCCCCGCGCGCGATCGCGGACGGCGCCCCGAAGGATGGTGGTCGCGCCCCAAAAGGCTCGAAACGGCGGAGGACTGGGCGCCGTACGGCATAGGGCAACCGGACGCGGACGGCTGGTACCCGGACTACCGGACGCCGCCGGCCGATGTGCGCCCCGAGACGTACGACGCACCGCAGAAGGCCACCGCCGACGGAAAGCCGGTCGAAGCCATCGAGGTCGACACGTCGTGGCTGGCGATCCTCGGCGCATGGCGCCTCGTCGTCGCGGATCTCGCGCTGCACTTCCACGTCGACCTGTACGACCCGGCCGTGCTCGCCCGCCCGTGGCCGGGGATCCGCACGATGATCTTCTCGCTCTTCGATCAGGACACGCGTCTGCGGAGAGCCCTCACCCGGAGGTGACCCATGGCTCTTCGCGTCGCTGACCTCGAGGTGCTGTTCACGGCGAACACCGCCGACATCGCGAAGGCAGAGCGCGAGGTCAAGCAGACCGGGGAGAAGATCGAGCGCAAGCCGATCGAGCAGAAGGTCGACGCGGACACGAAGCCCGCCCTCGACGGCATGGATCGTGTCGAGGCCGCGGCGAAGCGCCTCGTGTCGCACGACACCGCGGTGCAGATCGACAGCAACATCGAGCGGGCCGAGAAGGGCATCGAGCGCACGGAGAAGCGACTCGAGTACCTGCGCTCGGTCGAGACCGAGCTCGACGTTTCCGCCGACGTGAAGCGTGCCGAGGCGCGCCTGCAGAAGCTTGAGCGCCAGCGCGACGCCCTGACGAAGTCGCGCGCGCAGATCGAGGTCGACGCGGACACGATTCCCGCTGAGGATGCTCTCGACGACCTCGAGGACGAGTCCAGCTCGTCGGGCCGCCGCTCGGGCGACAACCTCGGCAAGGGCATCATTGCCGCCCTGGCAACGATCCCGATCGCGGGGGCAATCGCCGGCATCGCGAGCTCTGTCGGCGAAGCTGTGAGCTCCGCCTTCCAGGAGGGTCTGCAGCAGGAGGTCACGCGAGACCGCGTCCAGGCTCTGACGGGCATCGATGAGGCCGGCGCGATCCGCCTCGCGCACGCCTCCGGTGAGGCGTACGCGAACGCCTATGGTGACTCGATCGAGTCGAACATGGACACGGCGCGCCTCGCGCTGCAGTTCAACATCCTCGACGAGACGGCGACCACTCGCGACTCGCAGAAAGTCATCCAGAGCCTGTCGGGCATCGCCGACGTGCTGGGGGAGGACGTGCGGCCGGTCGCCGCCGCGGTCACCACGATGCTCAGCTCGGGCCTCGCGGATTCGGCCGAGGAAGCATTCGACCTCCTCGCCACCGGTGCCCGCGAGGGCGTGAACCGCAACGAGGACCTCCTCGACACCCTCACCGAGTACCCGGCGTTGTTCTCCAAGCTCGGCCTGTCCGGTGAGGAAGCGCTCGGCCTCGTCAACCAGGGCATGCAGGCCGGCGCCCGCAACAGCGACCTCGCCGCCGACGCCCTGAAAGAGTTCCAGATCCGCGCCACCGACGCCTCCGACACGTCAGCGGAGGGCTTCACCGCGCTCGGCCTCAGCGCCGAGGACATGACGGCGAAGATCGCTCGCGGAGGGGAGGACGCCCGCGACGGGCTCGCGGAGGTGCTGACCGCACTCCGCGAGACCGAGGATCCCGTGAAGCGCAACGCCGCTGCAGTCGCGCTCTTCGGCACCCAGGCCGAGGACCTCGGCGAGGCGCTATACGCGATGGACCTCTCCTCGGCGGTCGAGGAGCTCGACGGCGTCACCGGATCCGCGCAGCGCATGCTCGACACGCTCGCCGACAACGACGCCACGAAGATGGAGTCCGCCAAGCGCAACATCGAGACCGCCGCCGCCGGCATTCAGGGCGCCCTTGCCGTCGCGTTCTCCGAACCGCTCGGCGACCTTGCCGACTGGGTCTCCGCCAACCGTGGCGAGATCATGCAGTTCCTCTACGACCTCGCGAACGGCGCCCTCGACTTCGGCGTCTCCGTCGTCGAAGGCACCGCCGCCGGCACCGAGGCGTTCGGCGAGTTCGTCTCCGGCCCGCTCGCGCAAGCCACCGCCGCGCTCGCCACGTTCCTCGACTACATGCCCGGCATGGACGGCTCCGAGCTCGGACAGCTGTCCATCGACATGCAGAACTTCGGCCAGTTCACGGACGACGCCGCCGACGACATGCGCGAGACTCTCATCCCCTCGATCGAGGGCGCCCGCGAGGAAATGAACAGCTTCCTCGAGGGCGCCGTCGAACAGGGTCACCTCCACGACGCCACCATGCGCACCGCCGACGCACTCCAACGCGTCGGCGCCAACGCGAAGGACGGCGCAACACTCGTCGACGGCTACACCATCGCCACCGACGGATCCGCCCGCGCCTCCGAACTCCTCGACAGTCAGATCCGCAACGCGCTCGCCGCGATGGCGGACGAGATCGACATGGCGGCCGACGCGGGGGAGTCGCAGGAGAACCTGACGGATCGGTACAACACCTCGCGCGAGGCGCTCGTTGGTCAGATGCAGCAGATGGGCCTGACTCGTGGTCAGGCGCAGAAGCTCATCGACACGGTGATGAAGACGCCGAAGGACAAGCGGACGCGGTTCTCGTCGAACGCGGCCGATGCGCAGGGCAAGGTCGACGACCTTGCCTCCCGGATCACGGCACTCCCCGATGGGAGTGTCGTCGTCACAGCGGATACGTCGCCGGCGCAGGCCGCGATCAATCAGCTGATCCTCGATAACGCCGCGCGTGCAATCACGCTCGCCACCAACACCTTCAGCAACCAGGCCGCAGGAAGTCACCTGCAGATGATGGCGGGTGGAGGCCAGCTCGGTCTGACGCCGATGGCGCCGATCGCGCAGAAGGTCCCGCCGAACACGTGGCGGGTCGTCGGCGACCGGATGAAGGACGACGAGTTCTTCATCCCGGACGACGACTCGGCGCGTTCGCACCAAATCCTGCAACAGGCGATGCGGTCGTTCGGCTACCTGCCCATGGCCGACGGTGGTGTTGCGACCACCGGCACCCCGGGGCGAGGCGCCGAGACAGGGTCGCAGGGACCTGACCGCGCGTTCCTTCAAGAGATCGCGGCCGCTATCGAATCGGGCCAGACGGCACCCCTCATCGGCAACGCCTACTTCACCGAGGCGGGAGCCAGGGAGCTGCAGAGCATCCTGTTCGCGCTCCGTGCGGAGAAGCGTGGGACTAGACGGCGAGGGAGAGCCCGTGGATAACCGCAGCGCGTATTCATACCAGTGGGGTCTTCACGCGCGGCCAACGCCGGGCGAGGGCGAATGGATCGCCCTCGCCCGGCGCACCGACTTCGACCCCAACCCGCGCGGCGAGATTTTCGAAGGCGGCCGCTACGCAAATCGCGGCACACCCCGTCGTGTGTCCCTCGGCGTCGACGAGTATCTGCGGTTCCGCCTCCAACTCACGACTACGGACAACGGCGACCTACCGCCGGCTATCGCACTACTCCTCGACGCGGCCGATCAAGGCACCGTCATCGAGTACCGCTATCGGCACCTCATCGCACCGATCGATTACGCGGGAACCGCGCTCGTCGAATGGACGCGAAGCAACATCGGCCCCGCCGGCGCCGAGTTCCTTGTCTTCAGCCTCACAGGCCAAGGCGACCGGAGACGCACCGACGAATAACACCGCCCCGGAGGCACCATGCACGACTGGCACCTCAGCTTCCCCGGAACCACACTCGCGTTCGGGACTGGCGAGTCCGGATTCTCGTTCGATACCGCACCCGCGATCAGCGCACAAAGCGTCCGCGACGAAGACGCCCAGAGCGACTCTCTCGATGGCAGATTCTTCGGGCGCGACCACCTCGATGGCGGCAACGTCACCTTCGAGATCGACATCATGGCAACAACAGAGGAAGCCGCACGGGACCTCCTGCGCCAGGCGAGACACGCGTGGCGCGCCGACACCATCCGAACAACCCCCGGCGCAGTCGCAGCGCTCGCCGCGGGGTCAGGGCGGCTCGCCTTCGGACGTCCACGACACTTTGTGAGCAACGACGACAACATCCAGTCAGGCGTCGTTCGAATCACCGCCGATTTCGCCACCGCGGAGGACGCTTGGTACGGGCCCACCTGGACAGAGCGAATTCCGTTCGTGCCGGCGGCCGGCGGTGGGCTGGTCGCGCCGCTCGCTGCCCCGCTGTCGACGACGTCCTCGTCGGATCGGTCCCTCGGGATCGTCGTGGGTGGGGAACTGCCCACGTGGCCGGTGTTCACCGTGGCGGGGCCGATCACGAACCCGGTGATCGAGGTCGTCGGCGTGCTGCGCCTCGAGCTGGCCGTGTCGCTCGCGTTCGACGAGATCCTGACCGTGGACACCCGCCCGTTCGCGCGGACGGTGATGCGCGGGTCGGCGTCGGTAGCGGGGGCGTTGTCGCGGTCGTCGACGCGGTTGCGGGACGCGGCGATCCCGCCCGGCACGCACGAGGTCGTCCTCCGGGGCACGTCCCCGACTGGTACTGCGCGTCTCGACATCTCGGGGCGCGACGCTTTCTCTACCCCGTAGGAGGGTCATCGTGGCTCTGGATCCTGTTCCCTGGTTCGTCGGCGGTGGTGCCGAGCATTCCCCGGAGGTCGCCCGGCTCCTCGCGTATGCGGGCACGTCCGGCGCGGAGGGCATCGTCTCCGTCGGCGACCTGACGGTCGAGCCGCTCGCGGTACCGGGGACGGCCGTGCAGGTCCTCCCCGGTGCGGCGCTGGTCCGAAACCGTGCCGCCGGCGGCGACCAGCAGACGTACGTCGCCCGCAACCCCGTATCGGCGCAGGTCGATGTGGCCGCGACCGGCAGCGGCGCGGGCCGGTCGGACCTGATTGTCCTGAGGGTCGAGGATCCGAACATGGCCGGTGAGCCGTGGCAGGCGCCGACGGATCCCGCGAGCGGCCCGTACGTGTTCCTCCGGGTGGTCTCGGGCGTCCCGGCGGGGACGACGCGCCTGCAGGACGTGTCGGGGTATGCCGGCCAGTCGGCGATCACTCTCGCGCGGGTCGATGTTCCCGCGTCGACGGGCACGATCACCGCGGGCATGATCACCGATCTCCGGCAGGTGGCGATCCCGCGGCGTGAGACGCGCATGTTCACCTTCAACCCGCCGGACGAGCGGTACTTCAACGCCGGGTCGTCCGCGTGGGATGGGTGGCCGCTGCAGGGGTCGGACTCGATGGGCCTGTTCGATCAGGTCGAGATCCCCGAGTGGGCGACGCACTTCCAGGCGGTCGTGTCCTACACGGGCGTCCTCGCGGAGGGGAACACGTGGGGGCGGACCCGACTGCTGATCGGTGACGACCCGCAGCTGAACGTGCAGGCCACGTTCAACACCCCGAGCGCGGGGGATCTGATCTTCGTGATGCAAGCCGCCGAGAAGGGCCAGGTGCCGGCCGGTTTGCGGGGCGTGACGGCCCCGATGAGGTTGCAGGGGCGCCTGGACAGCACGAGCATCCCCGCCTCACGCGGACCGTGGTCGACGCCGTACACGCGCGTGGTGGTGCAGATCGAGTTCGAGGAGCGCGCGGCGTGACGTGGCGATTTCTCGCCCAACGGGCCACATCGAAGCTGTGGCTCGACATGGACGTGACGTTCTCCTCGTGGGAGGGCCCGTCGTTCGAGCTGTCCGGGGTGCCGTCATTTCAAGCGACGCTCCTCCCCGCCGACGGGCAAGCGGTCGCCACTGATGGGCGGCCCCTGTTCGAGGAGTGGGGGACGCTGCTCCACGTCGAGGTCGCGGGGAAGATCCGTGGATCGCTGATCGTCGTGTACTCCCGCCTCGAGGGAAGTACGTGGAAGATCGAGGCCGCGGGGCTGTCGACCTACCCGCACGGCATCCCCTACGACGGCGACTACTCCAAGATCGGCGTCGACCCGGCGAAGGTCGTCGCTCACCTGTGGGGGCACGTGCAGTCCAAGCCCGACAGCGACCTCGGCGTGACCGTCACCGGCGACACCACCCCGGTGCGTCTCGGGACCCCTGCGCGCCGGGACGAGGAGGCGGAACCGTACGCGCTGGCCTGGTGGGAGGCCCCGGACATCGGGCAGGAGATCGACGCCCTCGCCGCCGAGGCCCCGTTCGATTGGGTCGAGGAGCACACGTGGGGCGGCGACGACGTCGCCCACACGATCCGCATCGGCTACCCACGGTTGGGCAGGCGCCGCGCGGACCTGACGTTCACGGACGACGCGAACATCATCGCCGTCGGTGACGCGGAGCGTTCCGGCGACGACTACGCCAACGAGATCCTCGTGATCGGTGCCGGTGAAGGCGAAGGGTCCGCGCGCGCGTCGAAGGCCGTCCGGGACGGGCGGTTGCGGCGCGCGCAGGTGGTGACCGCGAAGGACACCGCCTCGGCGGCCCGGCTTCGGGCGATCGCGCGCGACGAGCTCACCGCCCGGCAGGGGCTCCTCACGGTCCCGCAGATCACCGTCCGCGAGCATCCCAACGCCCCGATCGGCTCGTGGGCGCTCGGCGACGACATTCGCGTGCAGGTCACCCTCCCGCACCTGGGAGACATCGACCTGTGGCACCGGGTTGTCGCGTGGGAGCTCGTCACCGACACGACCGCGCTGCTCTCGCTCGAGAGGAGCGACGCCTACATCTACGGAGGGTGAGCACATGACCCGCAACCGTGACGCCGAGGACCTCGCCGCACGCATCGCGACCCTGACGCAGAAGGTCGGGATCCTCGAGCGGCGTTCGCAGATCTCCCGGTCGACGGTGCAGATCGACGGCGCCCCCGTGAAGGTCCCGGACGCGCTCGGGCAGGGCGTCGCCGCGGCCGCGGCGACCGAGCTTCTCACCCAGGCGCAGGCCGAGCTCGACGAGCGTCTGACCGATGCCGGGACGGACCTCACCGCCGCGAAGGAACGTCTCGACGATGCGGAGCAACGCATCACGGACGCGTTCACGCAGCTCGAGGACACCGACCAGGCCGTCGGCGTGGCGATCGCGTCCAGCGTCGATGAGTACGTCGTCACCGGCTCTGCGACCGTCCCGCCCGGCGCGGGCGCGGCATGGTCGGAGGCGACGCCTGTGTGGGAGCCGGGGCAGTTCGTGTGGCGGCGCACGAAGAACACGCTCATCAACGGGACGATCACCTACTCCGCCCCGGCCGTGATGACCGGGGCCGACGGGGCGCCCGGGGAGGACGCCGTCACCCTGCGGGTGGATTCCTCCCGGGGCACGTCGTTCAAGAACAACGCCATCTCGACGGTACTCACGGTGACCGTGTTCGCCGGGGCGCAGCAGATCACGACCATCGACGCCCTGTGGGCGGCGTTCGGGTCGGGCGCGTACCTCGAGTGGTGGTGGCGTCGCCTCGATGACGCCGCGTTCGGTGTCATCTCTTCCGCGGACCCGCGCCTGTCACAGGCCGGGTTCGCGCTCACCGTCAGCCCGTCCGACGTGGACGAGCAGACCGTTTTCCAGTGCATCCTTCACACCTGACCAGGAGCCCCACATGGCACAGCGCGCTGCCGATCAGATCACCCTCACCGACCTCACCGACGGCGTCGCCGTCATGCTGTCCTCGGAGTCCTACGCGTTCCCGGGGACGGTGACGAACGCGATCGCCGGTTCGACGACCACGAAGATCCAGGCCGTGCAGGGCGGGGCGTATGTCGCCGCATCTGTCGCGGTCGGCGATGTCACGAAGCCGACCGGCGTCACCGTCACCAGCGACGGGCACGCGACCGCCCCGACTCTCACGATCGCGGTGGCCGCGTCGGTGACGACCGGCGGGGAGGTCGTCATCCCGGTGACCGTCGGTGGGCTGACGATCGAGAAGCGCTTCAGCTTCTCGATCGCGTTCAAGGGCACCACGGGCCAGAAGGGCGACACCGGTGATGCCGGCACCGACGCGACGATCGTGGGGCTGAAGAACGAGTCCCACGCGATCGTCACCTCCAGCTCCGGCGCAGTGTCGGGGGCGACGACGATCCAGGTGGATTTCTTCGGGTACGTCGGCGCGAACCGTGCTCCCGTGACCGCCGCGGTCGGCACCCTCCCGTCGGGCATGACCGTCGGCACGAACACCGCCGGAACGACCTCCGCCGACGGTGTCCTGACGTTGCAGGTCGCCAACGGTGCGACCCTCGGCGGCAACAACTCCGGCACCGTCGCGATCACACTCACCTGTGGCGGGACCGCCCGGGTGGTGCTGTTCTCGTGGGCGAAGGCCCGGCAGGGCGCGACCGGTTCCAAGGGCGACACAGGCGACAAGGGCGACACCGGAGACACGGGCGCCGACGGTGCCGCTGCGATCACCCTTGAGGTGTCGAGCTCCGGCGGTCTCGTGTTCAAGAACACCGCGATCGCGACGACGCTCACCGCGCACGTCTACGTCGGCGGCACCGAGGTCACCGGGGCGGCTCTCGCCGCCCTCGGCACCATCAACTGGTACGTCGACGGCGGCAGTACCCCCATCGACACGGGCTCGACGCTCACGATCTCCGCCGGGGAGGTCGACGACCGCGCCACCTTCGAAGCTCGTCTGGAGAACTGACCCATGCCCGTTCGCGCTTCCGACCGTGTCACCCTCGTGGTGCTGCCGGCACCGTCCTACGTGCGGACGTACTACCTGCTGCAGTCCTCCACGCTCGCCGCCCCAGCGGTGCCGACGACGAACCCGCCGGCGGCCCCGTGGACGATCACCGAGCCCGCGTACTCTGCCGGGTCGACGACCACGCTCTACACGGTGATGCTCACCGCGTACGGGGAGGCGGCGTTCGAGTACGGGCCCGTGCAGGTGTCGTCCTCCTACGAGGCAGCGAAGCAGGCGTACAACCGTGCCTCGACGGCGATCACCGCCGCGAACGGGCTCGCGAAGGTCATCCACTCGGTGACCTCCCCGTCCGGGTCCGCTCCGAAGAACTCCACCTGGTTCCAGCACCAGCAGGTCGGGACGAGCACGACGGACCTATCGGGGCCGGTCATCGCCCAGTGGACGCAGACCGCCTCTGGGACGGGGTCGACCTGGGTCGGGTCGGCGATCGCGTCGGAGGCGATCGCAAACCTCGATGTGGGCAAACTCACCGCCGGTAACGCCACTTTGTCGGATATCGTGGCGCAAGAGATCGCCGCGGCGTCGGCTCAGTTCCTCGCCATCGATGCCGCGCAGCTCACCGCTTCCGAGGCTGTCCTCGACGAAGCCACGGTGCAGAAGCTGTTCACCGACGTCGTCGTCGCCCAGACGGCTATCGCGGATGCGTTCATCGGTGAGAGCGCCCTGTTCGACGGGACGGTGACCGCACGCCTGCTCGACGTGGACGCCCTCAACGGCAAGGAAATCTACGGCGCGTACATCGAGGGCCCGCTGATCGCGTCGTCTGCGAACCTCGGTACCGGATCGAACGTCCTCACCGACCCGCGACTGTCCTCGACCGCGGACACCGCGTGGGTGGCATCCGGCTTCCTCGGCGATGACGAGGGGCACTACCAAGACGACGTGCTCACCTGGGACCAGTCCTGGCAGTACACCTCGATCATGGGCGAGGCGCAGACGCGCCGGAACCGCGGCAGCGTCCGCACCCGCACCGCGGTGAAACCGATCACCCGCCGCACGGGGTCGCTCGTGTTCAAGAACGACGCCTGGCTGCCCGCAAACCGCACGGTCACGAATCCGTTCAACTTCACCGACACGGGCTGGTATCCCACCCATGGCGGTGGGAAGTCCGATCCGACGTTCCTCGCGCATGACCTGCCGAATAACGCCTCCACGGTCGCCCGGACGACGTACCTCACCAACAGTGCCGTCACACCGATCACCGCCGGTGACGTGTGGCAGTACCAGTTGGCGTTCACGAGCGTCACCGAGCGGCGGGCGCCGTATCTGTCCGCATGGCTCGAGCTCGTAGACACCGCGGGCACCGTCCGCTGGTCCCGGCAGCTCACCACCGATGAACTGTCGAAAGCGACGAGCGTCCGCGGCTCGATCACGGCGGACTTCACCGCGAACGTGCAGTTGCGGGTGAAGGCAACCTACGTCGCAGGCGGCGGCGGGATCGAGCGCACTACCCAGTCCGGGGCGTTCGCCCGGCAGCTCATCGACGGCGCGCTCGACACGAACTACGAACCCCCGATCGGCACGTCGTACCCTCCGAACCGTGCCCCCGGCACGTCGTCGTCGGAGTACACGTGGAACAAGGGCGACCGGACCCTGCGCTACTGGGACTACGGCGGCCTCGAATGGCGCATCACCTCGGCGCTCCTGGCCCAGGCGTCGCCAGAGCGCGGGTTCCGACTCGCGTCGGAGGACGGCCTGGAACTGTTCGATTCGCTCGGCGCGCAGACCGGGCGCCTCGACGGCGAGGACAACTTCCTCGCCGGCACGTTCGCGACCGCCGAGTCGGGGGAACGCCTCGAGCTGTCCACGGGCGAGGTGCGCTGGTTCGACGCCTACGACACGCAAACAGAGGGCATCACCCCGAGCGACGTCGGCGACTGGCGGCGCACCAACGAACAGGCATCGCGCCTGCCGTGGGCAATGACCTCCGGCGGCCTGGGGCTGCCGCCGCTTGCCCCGGGGTCGAACACCGACATGACGGTGACGTTCCCGACCGGGCGATTCACGGTCGCGCCCGTGGTGACCCCGTCGGTTAGCCAGCAGCGCCTGCAGGTCGCCGTCGCGGACCGGACGGCCACCGGGTGCACGCTGCGCATCTGGAACGACCACCCGACAGCGACGATCAGCGGGCATTACGTCTACTGGTCGGCGATGCAGTTCACCGAAACGAATGCGAGCGGATGATGGCCGACCTCATCGACGACCACGTCCCGGCCTATCCGGCAGGGACTGTCACCTGCACGACGCCAGGGTGCGAGAACCAGGGCGTGCCGATCGAGGTGCCACCGTCAGACCTCGTCGTCTGCGGCGGGGGCTGCAACGTGCTCCTCACGATCGTGCCGTTCGAATGACCGGCCCCGTCACCTGCTCATTAATTCCGCGCCCTGCCGACCGGTGGGGCGTTTCTCATAGGGAGGGATCGTCATGACGGTTCTGTGGCCGAATGGGCGCACGACGCCGCCGAACTTCTCCTGGCAGGGGCAGTTCGGGCCGCGTGACGCGGACCTGTCGTTCGCGTCGTCTTACCACCGGGGGCAGGACTTCTACGGCCTCGGGATTGTCCGGGCGATCGCGGCGGGCACGGTCGTGCACTCCGGCACCCGGTCGGGTTGGTACGGCGGCGGGCAGATGGTGTGGATCCAGCACGACGGGTTCTTCTCCCGGTCCCTGCACCTCGCCTCCACCACCGTCACGGTCGGGCAGACGGTCGAGCCCGGCGACCCGATCGGTGTCGAGGGACACACCCCGCACGCCGCCGGGGTGATGGCCGTGCACCTGCACTTGGAGATCACGCTGGGCGCGTGGCATGCGGCGAACACGGGCCAGATCGACCCGCGCGCGTTCCTCGAGGAGCGCGTCGGCGAGGACACCACGGAGGCGCCTGCGGGCGTGGGCGGGGCATCACCCGATGACTCGCCAGACACGGCCGCAGACAGCGGCGAAGAGGAGGAGGACGACATGAAGCTCGTGCGCATCACCAACGGCATCCACGAGGGCCGGCATTACGCGATCGGCCAGGAGTACATCAAGCAGATCACGTCGAAGACCAGCGTGAAGCTCTACGAGGACGCGTTCAAGACGACCGAGCGGCCCGTGTCGCAGAAGACCCTCACCGCGATTCTGGGCATCCACGGCATCCCCTCGCACGTGATCTCCCGCGGCGGCGGGATCCTCGACGACCTGAACGGTCAGGGGAAGTTCGTCCGTGGGGGGACGTGGTCGACGGCGCAGAAGACGCAGCGCCTCGCCTACCTCGCCCAGAAGCGCTGACCAGCGCTTCGTGAGCACACCGCCGGGGAGGGCCTGAATGACAGCCGCGGACATCTTCACCCTCCTCGGCGGTTGGGTGTTCCCCATCATCGGCATCGTGATCGCCGGGCTCCTCGCGTTGCGCCCGAAGAAGGGCGACCTCGAGCACCGCCTCATCGACCAGCTCCAAGAACGCATCGAGGAGCAAGAGTCCCGACACGAGCGTCTCGAGTCGAAGGTCGACGCTCTCCGCGTCGAGATCCGTATCCGGGACGACTACATCCTCGTCCTCCGCCACGCGATCGATAACCGTCACGAACCACCCCCGCCGCCCTGGCCGGAAGGACTGCTATGACCACGACCGAGCTTCTCGACGCCAAACGTCGCGACGTCAGGCGAGCGGTGATCGGCATGATCGTCGCTCTGCTGCTCGTCATCGCGGGCGCCGGCGTGTGGATCGCCGACATCTCCCAGTCCCGCGACCGGTGGCGCGCCGACGCGGATGCCGCGTGGATCGCGCACCAGACGTTGTCGGAGACGTACTCCGAGCTCTACGACGAGTACGTGCGCGCCACCGGGCATCTCCCGGGCGCCGACACACCCTCGGACGCGACCGACACGAGCAACGCTCAAGCGGCGGCCCCGAGCGTCACGGGCGAACGCGGTCCGGCCGGCCCCGCTGGCCCCGCCGGCCCCCAGGGGGAGCGTGGCTTTCGCGGGTTCCCGGGTGACGACGGGGAGGACGGCGACGACGGCGAGACCGGGTCCCCAGGGGCCGACGGTGAGGCCGGCGCACCGGGGCTCCCCGGCCTACAGGGCGCCCAGGGCGAGCCTGGCGAGACGGGCCCCACCGGGCTCACCGGAGCCACGGGCGCGACCGGCTCCACCGGCGCGACCGGACCAGCCGGCGCTCAAGGCGACCGCGGCCCCGCGGGTCCCCAGGGCGCTGACGGCCGCGGAATCACCGCCCTCACCTGCGACGACACCGGCACGTGGCAGGTCACCTACACCGACGGCACCACCGAACCCGCAGGCACCTGCATCACAACAATCACGGAGGACCCCGAATGACGAACCTGACCAGCGCCGCCTGGTGGCGCGCCGCCGCGCTCCGCGCCCTCTACACCGCGATCGCCGTCGCCCTCCCGTACATGGGCGCCACGGTCGTCGCCGACGTCCCCTGGACCGCGATGGGCCTCGCCGCCGCGCTCGCGGCCGTCCTGTCGCTCGCGACGTCGCTCGCCGACCTCCCCGAGGTCGCTGGCGTCGACCTGGCGTGGTGGCTCGCGGCCGTCGAGCGCGTCGTGAAGACCTTCGCGCAGTCCCTCGCCGCCGGGCTCGCCGGCCCCATCCTGATCACCGACGTCGCCTGGCCCACAGTGCTGCAGGCGGCCGCGCTCTCGTCGCTCCTGTCGTTCCTGCGGCTGATCCTCGCCACGCTCCCGAACGACCCGACAGCGCCGCTCGCGGTGGTCAGCACCGATCACGCGGGCGACGCCTGATCCTGAACCGTCTTCGCCCCTCCTGGGTGAGCTGCCGACACCTGCAGGTGGCGGGCTCCCCGGGAGGGGCGATTTCGTCGTAGCCATTCCTTCCCGCCGGGAAGGGATGCGTGGTATACTTGTCAACGACAAGGCATCCAGTCTTGTCGCCGCTAACTCAATAAGGAGGCTTATGGACAAGGATCTGAAGATCCTTCTCCAGAAGCTCGCAGCGCAGAGCTGGGAGGAGCGCAGGACCAAGAAAGGTCTCTACGCGGTCCCCCCGGATCCGAGCAAGCCGATGGTTCTCATCCATCTCACGCCGTCCGACCGGCGAGCATGGAAGAACATGATGGCTCAGCTCAAGCGCTCCGGCTTCAAGGAGTAGGGCTAAGGAGCGGTGAGGGTAGACACTCTGGCAGGTGATCTGCCCTCACCGTAGCTCGGGTCCATGCCTTCATGCAACAGTTTGCGCTCACCACATATAATTGAAAGGACCCACACCATGACCTGGCACACCAGCGTCGCCTATAGGGCTCCTGCGCCGCTCGACCTTGACTTCGTTACTGAAGTTGCCGAGAGCCTTGCTGATCACTCCGCTGCTGCGACCATCGATCGCGACATGCAGGGCGGTAGCTTTGCTCTGTTCGTGGACGCAGAGACTCCCACGGCTGCCGCCGAACGTGCCGTCTCTCTCGTGTCGGGCCGTATCGATGGAGCCACCGTCGTCGGCATCGCCGTGCAGAGCGAGGACGCATTCGACGCTGAGCTTGCTCAGCCGATCTACCCTGAGGTTGTCGGCTATGCCGAGATCGCGAAGTTGGGAGGCGTGTCGCGCCAGCGTGCACGCCAGTGGGCCGCCAACCCCTCATTCCCGGACCCCGTGATCGAGACCGAGCAGGGCCCCCTCAGGGAGAAGGCCGCTGTCGTGAAGTGGCTTGATACTCGCAACACCCGCCCCGGCCGCCCGTCGGCCACCCTCACCGCTTCCTAGCCCGAAGCATTCGTGCACCGTCCTCCCCTCCTCAGCCTCCGGGAGGACGGTGCACTGGCATGGCGCCCCTCCTGCTTTGGCAGGAGGGGCCTTCGTCGTGTCTGGCATGATTCGGGCATGGTCAGCTTGCGAGTGAAGGAAGCCGCCGCGGATGAGGTCGTGAAGCAGCTCGGCTCCGGGCTGCGCGTTGCGCTCCAGCCGCGAACCGTGTTCGACGTGATTGTGAACGATGAGATCGTCACGACGCTGTCGCGGGCGCAGATGGCGGCCGAGGCGTCACGTGGCGACGACTTCGCGACGCTGCGGAATCGCGACAAGGACTACCGCGACGCGTTGATCGAGGTCGCGACGGAGCTCGCTGTCGAAGCTCTGATGGACCTCGGCGAAGACGGGGACTTCGACGACGCGGAGCGCATCGTGCGAATGCGGCGGGTCGCTGACTGCGTGCGGCAGGTACAGGTCCAGCTCCTGCAGACCGCGGCGCCCGTGATCGCGAGCTTCGATGACCCGCACGACGGTTGAGCCGCGAGCGGCGCGCCTGAGTCTCCCTGCCGAATGCATAGAGTGATGCCGTGAACAGTGAGGCAATGACACAGAGCTTCGACCTGCTGGTCGCGGCGGTCTTCGCCCTCATCGGGCTCTACGCGGCGCTGCGCGCAGTGACGAAGGGGCGCGCTTCTCGAGCGACTTGCAACGCGAGGACACACCGCGGGAGTGCATGCCGAGCCAAGAATCGTGCGCCCGAGCCGTGCCGATACGGGCACCCGGCCAGTTGGCCCGTGCACAATTTCGTCGGAGCCGTGCTTTCCCTCGTTGTCGGTGTTGCGCTGGTTGCGTTTCGCCCAATCGCTCAGGTCATCCTCCCGCAGTTGGGGGCTTGAGGCTCGAACTTCTCAGGTCAACGAATGCGCTCCTCCTGCTTAAGCACGAGGAGCGCATCCATTGGGCTAGGCGTCGGAATCCGTGACCCTCGTAAACTCAATCCGGCCTTGGGCGTCAGCTGGGCCCTCATTGGGATCTTCACCAGCGACACGAACGTAGGCCGTTGCCCCGGAACGGTCGGTGACGACGGCATAGACAGCGTGAACTCGCCCACCCGCATGGTCCTCGACCCACGACAGCGCGTCGCGAGCGGACTCGCATCCGGTTAGCATCCAGGCGTCAAGGTTCCATCCGTAATCCGGGTGTGACTGCTCCCAGAACTCGACTCTGTAGGTCGATGCGACCGTCCGAAAGTCATCGTTGCTGAGGCCTCCCGCGTGTGCTTGCATGCTGACAGGATACGTACATGAGATATTCGAGGGGGGAAATGTGAGTGTATTTTCGCGCGCGCGCAGAGCGGTTTATGTTGGACTTCTCGCGGCAACGGTGCTGGTGGCCGCGTCTGTCGCGCCAGCGGTCGCTGCATCTGACCAAACACGCGACCAGGTTCAGACTTTCTCGAGTGATGCGGTGACGATCAACGTGATACCCGCTCCTGACGAGGTAGGGCGAGCCACTGGGCTAGCCGATATCTCTGCGGCGCGCGTGGATTTCAATTGTTACGTTCAAGCGCAATATCCTCATGGCTCGACGCATGTGAGCGGAACGATCAACGTTGTCGTGACAACGAAGTGCGACGTACCGGTAGCGCGGATGCGCCTTGCGGCGGAGCTTTACCGTATTTCGCCGTACGCTCGCTATGTGGGCGTGCCGAAGGTAGACACGGACGTGATTTCGCTGAAGGCAAATGCGGCAACAAGTTGTTCCGCAGGCCCTGCAAAGTTTCAGGGTCTGGCCCTCGCTACGATTCAACCGCCTGCAGGGTTCAAGCTTCGTGGTTCGCCAAGCAGGACGGAGCGCGGGCTTGTGCGCTCGGTTGCGTGCGGCCAGGCCTTTGCCGCAGCTGATGCAGGTGGTGGCGACATAGCCGAGTCCTGGACGTTGAATTTCGTTCGAGCAGATGCGGAATCTGACTAGTCAGTAGTAGCTCGTCTTCACGGGGGCAGACCCAATACCCGTGAGCGAGAGCGAAAGCGCCCCTCTTGCTTCGGTAGGAGGGGCGCTTGCGTCGTTCACCAGGGGTCGACGGCTCCGCGCCATACCCAGGCGCGTAGGACGTGGTTGTGGATGCGTGTCTCGATGCCGACGGCGTGGTCGGTCCACCTGCACGCGCGCACTGTGACGCGCACGTCGGTCGTGCCGAACCTCAACCAGGCGCGGGTGATGGGCTGGTGGCGTTCGGGGGCGACGGTGAGCGGGTGGGCGTGGAGAGCGAGCTGCTCTGGGGTGAGGGACTGCAGCGGCCCGGCCTTGGCGGCGTCGCGGAGCTCGCGTTCCTCGCGGAGCTTCTCGCCGTGCTCGGGGTATCGCCGATTGCCGCCCATGCATGCGAGTTTAGAACATTTGTTCGATGTGCCCTCGTGTGTGCAGGTGATCGCGTGGCCCCTCGGTTGCATAATACATCGTCACGATGTAAACTGGGGCTACAACAACAGAGAGGAGGAAGGGATGACAGAACCCGAGAAGCCGAACTGGTGGGACCGGATCACGAAGCTCATCGCATCAGTCGCCGCACTGATCTCAGCGATCGCACTCCTGATCGGGAACCTGAACCGGTAAGGCGAGAGGGGATCGGAACTAGTCTCAGTAGCTCCGATCCCCTCGTCGAGGGCTATCATCCCAGATCACCATGAGAACACTGCTCACCTTGATCGCTGCGGTCCTCGCGCTCGTGGCCGCTGTCCTCGCGTTTCCCGTGAGCGCGCTGGCCGGGACGTTCGCTGGCGCGGCCGGGGTATTCGCCCTCGCCGCCGTCGTGTTCGGTCGCGACCGGACAGGCGGCGCATGACGGCCTACCTGTCCCGGAAGCAGGTCGCCGAGCGGCTCGGTGTCGCCCCGGCGTCGCTCAGCCGGTACAAGCTCCCCGAGCCCGACGCGACGATCGGCGACGTGCGGGGATGGTTGCCCGACACGATCGACGCCTGGAACGAATCGCGCCCCGGCTCCGGCCGGTGGCGCTGAACCGCGACGCGCTCCCGCACGGCCGCGCCGACGGGGTGGCCGGCGACGCCTCGCGACTCGGCGTCGTCACGGCGCGCAGATCCCGCCGTCGTCCACCTCGTCGACGTCTGCGCCCGGCAGCGACGGATGGGTGGGTCCACTCACCGGCCTCACCACCTCTATGACGACGCCCCGGGTGCTGCTCTACACGAGCGGTACTCGGGGGCTTTCGACGTTCACCAGGGGTCGACGGCTCCGCGCCATACCCAGGCACGCAGGACGTGGCCGTCGATGCGTGTCTCGATGCCTACGGCGTGGTCGGTCCGTCTGCATGCGCGGACGGTGGTGCTAGGCCGCCGGGGAGAAGTGCTGTCGCACGAGCCTTTCGCTGGCGGCGCTGTCGTTGTCGGTGACGGCCGTCGCCAGCGCGGTGAGCATCTCCGCGACGCTGGACTGGTCGTGCCCACCCATGGTGACGCCCGCGAGGGCGTGGGCGGAGACGATGTCGATGTTGGTGGCGAAGATCCGCGCGATGCTGTTCGGCGATAGCAGGAAGGTGAGTCGCAGGGCGGCGAGTTGTGCCGCCGAGACGTCGCCGTCGCGGTCGAGGCGGAACGCGATGGCCGTGAAGGAGTCCGCGAGATCCGAGCGTCTCGTCGCGCTCATCTGCGGGAGGACCATGCGCAGCGTCATGGCGGCGTAGTGAGTCGCATATTCGATCGTGTCGGAGACTTCCTTCCCCGGGACCCTTCTCACCTGTGGCGAGCGGCTGGAGCGGATCTGAACGATCCCGAGACGTGCGAGACGCTGCACCGCTTCTCGGATGGGGGTCTTCGATGTCCCCCATTTCGCCGCGAGTTCTCCGTCGAGGATCTTGTCACCCACGGCGAGCTCCCCCGACGTGATGGCTGCGAGGATGCGCGCGAAGGCGACGTCCGCGAGCCGCTCGTTGTGCAGATAGATGGGATCCATAGCGCCCACCGCCCTCTCGTCTGCTTGGGATCGCATGAGAGCTCAGACGAGATCGCGGTCAACAGTGGTCCGGCGAGTCTCACGGCTAGAGCGACAGAACGCAAATCGGCCGGGTGGCTGAATGATTGTCTCGACGGGTCCACCACCTCGATGATCGCCAGCAAGGGTCTCTACGAGACCCCGGGCGACGTGGAGATGCGTCTCAGCACCTGGCCGGGGCAGCTTGCGAAGTGCTCCTACCTGTGACGGAGCGGGGCGCTTCGCATGTCGAGCGGACTATTCGGGCTCGTCCACCTCGTCGACGTCCTCGCCCGGGAGAGGCGGATCCGCGCGGTACTGCTCGAGCGCCTCGATCAGCTCGGTGACGTTGCCGCAGGCGGCGATGTCGAGGAGGTCGCGGACCTCAGACCAGACGAGACGACGGGGCATATCCCGGGCCTTCTACGGAACTCGGCGCTTACTCGTCCCACATCGGCTCGTTGCGCGCGTGCGCACGGATTTCCCCGACGTCCGCTGCGGCATCGGGCGTGTTCTCGCTCCGAGCAGGTCGCGGGCGGAGTGGCGGAATCGTCGCGGGGCGCTCGAACCAGTTGTCAGGGAGCTCGTGGGCCTTCTGCGCCTGCACCGTTATCTGCGCCGCGATCATGCTCCCCTTGATCTTCAGCCATACGGCGGCGACCTGGCCCTGTTCTGCGAGGTGTCGAACGGCCGGGAGGAAGTTTTCGCTCATGCTCGGCGTCATCTGCCCGACGCGCTCGCCGTCGATGCGGACTTCGATGTAGGCCTTGGGCTCGGCGCGGGCGGGAGAAGTGCGTTCTTCGACAATGGTGCCGATGGCGAGGCTCTCCCCGTTCTGGAGGTGCTCTCCGATGACGTCGAGGTGGTTCTCCTCGCCGCTCACCTGAACCGCTCTTGCCCACGGAAGCAGGCTGTACGGGGCTTCGGGCGGATTGTTGGTAGGTGCGAGCATGCCGGGGGCGTTGAGCGCGAGCGTGATGCGCGCTCTGCCCTTGGCTTTGGAGCCGTCCCAATCGCGGCGCTGTGTGGTCCAGATCCGGGCGCGCGTGGAGGGTGAGACGCCGGCCGCGACGAGGTCTGCGAGCGGCGCGTGATACTCGGCGGCCTGTTCGCGCTCGAGGTATCCGACATGCTGGCCGTTGATGATGACCATGACGGCGTTGCTGTCGTGCGGGTTGGTCGGTTCGGGGAGGAGCTCGGCTGCGATCGCGTCGATCACGATTTCTTCATCGATGCGGGGGCGTTGACCGATCGCGCGCCACAGCGCGTCGATCCGCGCGAATTCGCCTGCGACTTCGACAGACGGCCAGGAATCCCATCCCACGAGCGCGTACTTGGTGGCCGATGTGCTGACCTGCCCGCGCCCTGCGCGAGTCGCTCTGCGCGCGGTAGGCGCCGCGGGCGTAACCGCAGATGCTTCCTCACGCTCTGGTGTCACGATCTCCCGTGCCGAGGGCGCGGGCGCCGACTGTGTGGGTGCCGGGGGACGGGGCGGGATCACCTGGTTGCCGTTGTGCGGTACCTGCTCGGATCGCGATCGCCGCTCCTCGCCAGACCGCTTTGGCTCCGGCTTCACGCTCGCGTAAAAGTAAACAAACGCGGCGATGAGACCTGCGATCACGAGCCATGGGCCGACGGCAGGAATACTGCCGATCAGAATCGCGGCCAGCGTCACGATGACCCAGTAGACCCACGCGGGCATTCCAAGGGGGTAGCGCTTCATGGCCGGGAGTATATCGACAGCCCGGAGACCATGAGTAAGGGATCTCACCGTGCGGCGAGTTCGGCGTCGCGGGCGGCGTGTGCACCTGCTCGCCCGCGGAGGTCCGGCGCTACGCCGCGAAGATCTCCGGCCCGCTCCTCGATCGCGTCGACATCGACCTGCGCCTCGCGCGCGTGTCCCGTCTCGGCGGGCCGGGGCGCGGCCGCACGACGACCGCGGCGGCGCGCGGGCGGGTGCGCGCGGCGCGCGAGCGGGCGGCCGAACGCTGGCGCGACACCCCCTGGCGCACGAACGCGGAGGTGCCGGGGACCTGGCTACGCGAGAGCCCGCACCGGCTCGCCGGTGAGGCAAGGCGGACGCTCGACGGCGCGCTCGAAAGGGGCCTGGTGACCCTCCGGGCATACGACCGCGTCGCGCGGGTGTCCTGGACGCTCGCCGACCTCGCCGGCCGCGATCGTCCCGAGGTCGCCGACGTCGGGCGCGCGCTGTTCCTCAAGAAGGGAGTGGCGGCGTGAGCGATCTCGTGAGCGCGCGGGCGCGCGCCGCGGCGCGTGCCTGGTGGGGCGACGACGACGAACGCCTGGCGCGGGTGGTGTGGTCCGTACTCGCCGAACCGGGCGACGGCGTCGCGGGCGCCCTGCGCGCGGCGTACGGCGCGGCGGGCGCGCTCGAGCGCGTCGCCGATCCGGCCCCGGACGCGCCGCGCGCCGTGCGGGAGGGCATCCTGCGGTGGCGGGCGCGGTGGGACTCGGCACGCGTGGAGGCGGCCGTCGCGATCGGCGCGCGCCGCGGCCTCTCCCTCGTGATCCCCGGCGACCCGGCGTGGCCGGAGGGACTCGCGGATCTGGGCGCGCACGCGCCGGCGTGTCTCTGGGTGCGCGGCGACCCCGCGGCCCTGTCGCGGCCGCGATCGGCGGCGCTCGTCGGGGCGCGCGCGGCCACGGCGTACGGCGAGCACGTGACCGCCGAGATCGCGGGCGACCTCGCGCGGTCGGGCGTCACGGTCGTCTCCGGGGCCGCGTACGGCATCGACGGCGCCGCTCATCGCGCCGCGCTCCAGGGCGCGGGGCCGACGATCGCGTACGTCGCCGGCGGGGCGGATCGCGTCTACCCCGCGGGGCACGCGGCGCTCCTGGAGCAGATCGCCCGAGCGGGCGCGGTGGCCGCGGAATGCCCGCCGGGGACGACCCCCACCCGCTGGCGGTTCCTCGCGCGCAACCGGCTCATCGCCGCGCACGCGGCGGCGACCGTCATCGTGGAGGCGGGCGCGCGTAGCGGCAGCATCAACACGGCGGGGCACGCGGCCGCGCTCGGGCGCCCCCTTGGAGCGGTGCCCGGCCCCGTGACGAGCTCGACCTCGTCGGGCTGTCATCGCCTGCTGAGGGAGTACGCGGCCATCTGCATCACCCGCGCGGCCGACGTGCGCGAGCTCCTCGGCGAGGCCGATCCGGCCCCGCCCGCCGCGGCGGATCCGCCGCCCGAGGTCGTCCGCGTGGCCGACGCGCTCACGCGGCGGCGGGCGCAGGGCGTCGGCGAGATCGCGGCGCGGAGCGGGTTGGCGCCGGACGAAGTCGAATCGGCGCTCGGGCTCCTCGCCCTCGAGGGAGCCGCGCGGCGCACCGCCGAGGGATGGCTCGAGGCGTGAGTCAGCGCAGCAGGCCGACGACCTCGGCCCGGGTGCGCGCGCCCGTGCGCCGCAGGATCTGGGACACGTGGTACTTCACGGTGTGCTCGCTGATGCCGACCTCGCGCGCGATGTCAGCATTGCGCGCCCCCGTCGCGAGGAGCGCGGCGACCTCCCGCTCGCGGGGCGTGAGGGCCCCCAGCGCGTCGCCGTCGATCGCGGGCGGCGGGTCGAGCGGGATCGTGATGCGCACGTCCGTGCCCCAGCCGGGCGTGGCCGTCACGGTCATGTCGCCGGCCAGGCCCGCGACGTGTTCGGCGATGGGGCGGAGCCCGTCGTCGTGTGCGGCGCGATCTCCCGCGCCGTCGTCGCGGATGCCGATGAGGAGGTTGCGGCCGTCGCAGTCCCACTGGATCCGGATCCGTCGCGCGCTCGAGGCATCGACGGTCGCGAGGACCGCGTTGCGGACGATCGCCCGCGCCGCGTGCGCCACGTCCCCGGGCAGGGCGCGCCCGTTCTCCGGCGGCTCGACGAACTGCACGTCCAGGTCGCCGTAGGTCATGAGCGGGCGGAGGTCCCGCGTCAGGCGCGCGAACGCGCCCGCGACGGGCTCGAGCACCCCCGCCTCGCGTTCGTCGGAGGCGGCGCGGAGGTCGACAAGCGCGGCGGCGGCGATGTCGATGGCCGTCTGCCGCGCGCCGCGGTCCGAGGCGGTGCGCGAGCGCAGGACAGCCAGCAGGCTCTCGAGCGTCAGGGCGTGACGGTCGGCGATGTCGCGGGCGGCGCGCGCGGCCTCGCCGGCGGACGGGGGAGGGAACACGTGCCCCACGCTACCCGAACGGCGGGGCCCTCCCCGAACGGTTAGGGCGCCCTGCCGAACGGGCGGGCGCACGCGGGCGGCGCCCGCGCGAGCATGGGCCACATGAGCACGCAGACCCCGACGGCGCCCGGAACCGACCCCCGCGACGCGCGGGCGCTCATCGCGGGCGAGGTGGACCGCGTGCTGCGCGGACTGCCGCCGCTCGGCGAACTCGCGGACGCCGTCGCGGCCGCGGAGCGCGTCTTCGTCCACGGCGCGGGCCGCTCGGGCATCGCGCTGCGCATGACCGCCATGCGGCTCGCGCACCTCGGGCTGCGCGTCCACGTCGTCGGCGACGCGACGACCCCCGCCATCGCCCGAGGTGATCTGCTCCTCGTCGCGAGCGGATCCGGCACGACGGGCGGCATCGTCCGCGCGGCGGAGGCGGCGCGCGCGGCCGGCGCCCGCGTGGCGGTCTGGACGACCGCGTCCGATTCCCCGCTCGGCCGCCTCGCCGACGTGGTCGCCGTCGTTCCCGCCGCCGCGAAACAGGACCGGTCGGAAGCCGCGAGCGCGCAATACGCCGGGAGCCTCTTCGAGCAGGCGGTGGTCCTCGCGGGCGACGCGCTGTTTCACGAGCTCTGGCGCGCGGGC
Source organism: Microbacterium excoecariae (assembly GCF_011326725.1). GTDB lineage: Bacteria > Actinomycetota > Actinomycetes > Actinomycetales > Microbacteriaceae > Microbacterium > Microbacterium excoecariae. The sequence continues at coordinate 1,464,718 of NZ_JAANCO010000001.1, forward strand.
GGGCAGAGCGCCGACGAGCTGTGGCCCCGCCACGCAAACCTCGAGTAACCCTCCCTCCGATCCCCCTTCCGATACGACAAAGGACCCCCATGAAGATTCAGTTCGCCATCGACACGCTGACGACCGCTCAGGCGCTCGAGCTCGCCGCCGCGGCCGCGCCGCACGTCGACGTCCTCGAGCTCGGCACGCCCCTGATCAAGAGCGAGGGCCTCCGCGCCGTCACCGCGATGCGGGAGGCGCACCCCGACAAGGTGATCTTCGCAGACCTCAAGACGATGGATGCGGGCGCCCTCGAGGCGGACATCGCCTTCCAGGCCGGCGCCGACCTCGTGACGGTGCTCGGCTCGGCCGACGACTCGACGATCGCGGGCGCCGTCGAGGCCGCTCGTTCGCACGGCAAGGGCGTCGTGGTGGACCTCATCGGAGTCGCCGACAAGGCCGCGCGGGCGGCCGAGGTCGTCGCGCTCGGCGCGACCTCGGTCGAGATGCACGCGGGCCTCGACGAACAGGCCCAGGATGGTTACGCGCTCGAGGACCTGCTCGCCGCCGGCCGCGCCGCGGGCGTGCCGTTCTCGGTAGCCGGAGGCGTGAATGCCTCCTCGATCGCCGACGTCGCCGCCTCCGGAGCGCACACGGCGGTGGCGGGCGGGGCGATTTACGGCGCCCCGGACGTCGCCGCGGCCGCCGCGGAGCTCCGCGCCGCGCTGGCCTGATCCGCGCGCCCCGCACGCGAGAGCGATCGCCGCGGGGAGAATAAGCGCATGCTCCTCTCCGCGGCGATCGAGGCCTTCGTCTCGCACCTCACGGGCGTCAGGCGGCTGTCATCCGCGACCGCCCGGGCGTACCGCGCGGACCTGCGCGACCTGTGCGAGGCCGTGGGCGACACTCCCGTGGCGGAGGTCGACGTCGAGGACCTCCGCGAGTGGCTCTGGCGTGCGGCGACGCGCGGCGATGCGCGCTCCACGCTTGCCCGCCGCACCTCGAGCGCCCGGGGCCTGTTCCGGTGGCTCCTCGACGAAGGCAGGATCCCCGTCGATCCCACCGCTCGGCTCGTCACGCCCAAGAAGGGCCGCCCGCTCCCGCGCGTCGCGCCGGCGGACGGCCTCGCCGCCGTCCTCGACGACGCCGCAGCGCGGGCCGCCGCCGGGGGCCCGCTCGCGCTGCGCGACCACGCGATGCTTGAGCTGCTGTACGGATCCGGGATCCGCGTGGCTGAGCTGTGCGGCCTGGACCGCGGCGACATCGACGCGGGGCGCCGGACCGCGCGGGTCACGGGCAAGGGAGACAAGGACCGCGTGGTGCCGTACGGCGCCCCCGCGCAGCGCGCCCTGGACGCCTACCTCGTGCGCGCCCGCCCGGCGCTCGCGGCGCGGCGGGCGGACGCGTCGGGCGCCCTCTTCCTCGGGTCGCGCGGCGGCCGGCTGGGCGCGCGCGCCGTGTACGACGTCGTCTCGCGCGCGATCGGGCCGCTCGTGGGCTCCGCGGCCGTGGGCCCCCACGCCCTCCGCCACTCGGCGGCGACCCACCTGCTCGACGGGGGAGCCGACCTGCGCGCCGTGCAGGAGCTCCTCGGGCACGCCAGCCTCGGCACGACGCAGATCTACACGCACGTGTCGAGCGAGCGCCTCGCTGCGGCGTACCGGCTCGCGCACCCCCGCGCGTAGCGGTCCCTCAGCAGCAGGGCAGGAGCACGGGGCGTTCCGCGGCGCCCAGCAGCCCGAGGGGGTTGATGTAGGCCCCGTCGAGGCGCGCGCCGAGGTGCACGGTCCCTTCCTGCGCGTGGCCGCCGTCGGCGAGCTCGCCGATCTCCTGTCCGCGCGCGACGGTCGTGCCCGCGGGCGGAGCCCCGGCGACCGGCTCCAGGGTCGACACGAGCCCGTCACCGTGGTCGATCGTCACGAGCGGCCGGCCCGCGACGCTCCCGGAGAAGGCGACGACGCCGTCGGCGGGCGCGACGATCACACCGCCCGCGCCGAGGTCCACGCCGCGGTGGCCCGGGCCGTACGCGTGCGCGGGCGGCTCGTACGCGCGCACGACGACCCGGAGCCCGCCCGGCCAGGCCCAGGCGCCCGCGTCCGCCGTCGGCGACGCGTCGCTGACCGCGCTTTCGTCGCCCGGCGCGGCCCCGGCGGAGGGCACGGGAGACAGGGCCACGGCGATCGCCAGGAGGGCGATCGCGAGGCGCGCGCGGGGCGGGAGGAGGCGGGTCATGGCGACATCCTCCCGGCGATCGCGCGCCGCCGCCTGGGGGATCCGCCGTCGCGGGGACACCTGCGCGAAGAATGGCGCTGTGGACGCGCTGGCGGGCCCGAGGCGGCGCACCCGGGCGGGGGCCGGCCTGATACACTGGCGGGAGCACCCCGTCCTGCGGGGTGACTTCGCGTGCCTGATGCGGCTTCGGCCGTGGCGCATTCCCCTCGGTCCCTCCTTGCGGAGGGCGGGCGTGCGTGGGGCACCAGGATCGCCGACATCCGTCGGCAGTATCAACCGGAACAGGCGCGCTGCGCGCGCCCTAACGCAAGGAGAACGGCACATGGCCGTCGTTACCATTCGCCAGCTGCTCGACAGCGGCGTGCACTTCGGACACCAGACCCGCCGGTGGAACCCGAAGGTGAAGCGCTTCATCCTCACGGAGCGCAGCGGCATTCACATCATCGACCTGCAGCAGTCGCTGTCGTACATCGACCGCGCCTACGACTTCGTCAAGGAGACGGTCGCCCACGGCGGCACGATCCTCTTCGTCGGAACGAAGAAGCAGGCCCAGGAGGTGCTCGCCGAGCAGGCGACCCGCGTCGGTCAGCCCTACGTCAACGAGCGCTGGCTCGGCGGCCTCCTCACGAACTTCCAGACGGTCTCCAAGCGCCTTGCGCGCATGAAGGAGCTCGAGGAGCTCGACTTCGAGGACCCGGCCGGCACCGGCTTCACCAAGAAGGAGCTCCTCCTCAAGAAGCGCGAGCTCGACAAGCTCCACAAGTCGCTCGGGGGTATTCGTAACCTCACGAAGACCCCGTCGGCCCTGTGGGTTGTCGACGCCAAGCGCGAGCACCTCGCCATCGACGAGGCCCGCAAGCTCGGCATCCCGGTCATCGGCATCCTCGACACCAACGTCGACCCCGACGATCTCGCCTACCCGATTCCCGGCAACGACGACGCGATCCGCTCCGTCTCGCTGCTGACGCGCATCATCGCCGACGCCGCCGCCGAGGGGCTGCAGCAGAAGCACAACCCCGAGGGCGACCAGGCGGCCGAGCCGCTCGCCGAGTGGGAGCGCGAGCTGCTCGAGCAGGGCCAGGCCACCGAGGCTCCCGCCTCGGAGGAGGCCCCGGCCGAGGCCCCCGCGGCCGAGTGACCGCTTGAGGGCGGGCGCCGATCCCGGCGCCCGCCCTCGTCCGCGGCGACACCCGCGCCGCACCCCTTTTCACGATCGAACTTTCCGGTCCATCACCGACACCACAAGGGAAGCCACTCATGGCAAACGTCAGCATCGCCGACATCAAGACGCTGCGTGAGCAGCTCGGCACGGGCATGGTCGACACCAAGAAGGCGCTCGAGGAGGCCGAGGGAAACCTCGAGAAGGCCATCGAGATCCTCCGCCTCAAGGGCGCCAAGGGCAACGCGAAGCGCGCCGACCGCGCCGCGACCGAGGGCCTCGTCGCGGGCGTCGCCTCGGACGGCGCCGCCACGCTCATCGAGCTCGCGTGCGAGACCGACTTCGTCGCCAAGAACGACAAGTTCATCGCGCTCTCGGAGAAGGTCCTCGCGGCCGTCGCCGCGGCGGGCGCGAACGGCGTGGAGGCCGCTCTCCAGGCCGAGGTCGACGGCAAGACCGTCGAGCAGCTCATCGCGGACGAGGCCGCCATCATCGGCGAGAAGCTCGAGCTCCGCGGCGCGTCCACGCTCTCGGGCGACGCGTTCCAGATCTACCTGCACAAGACGAGCAAGGACCTGCCCCCGCAGGTCGGCGTGATCGTGGCATACTCGGGCGACGACGCGGAGACCGCGCGCTCCATCGCGCAGCACATCTCGTTCGCCGCGCCGCAGTACCTCACGCGCGACGAGGTCCCCGCGGACGTCGTTGAGAAGGAGCGCGAGATCGTCACGGAGATCTCCCGCAACGAGGGCAAGCCCGAGGCCGCCCTGCCGAAGATCGTCGAGGGCCGCGTCAACGCGTTCTTCAAGCAGGTCGTGCTCCTGGACCAGGCGTACGCGAAGGACAACAAGCTGTCGATCCAGAAGGTCGCGGACGACGCGGGCCTGACCGTGTCGGGCTTCGCCCGCTTCAAGGTCGGCGCCTGACGCCACGCGTCCCCCGAAGGGGCCCGGGATCCGCACGGCGGTCTCCCGGGCCCCTTCGCCGTCTGCGGGTTCCCCAGGAGCGCCGGGGGCGACTGCGATAGCGTGGGAGGCACCGCCTCGCCACCTTCGACAGGAAGCTGCCACCGTGACTCACGCCGCCCCCACCACCCCCCGCCGCCGCGTTCTCCTGAAGCTCTCGGGAGAAGCCTTCGGAGGGGGCCAGCTCGGCGTCGCGCCCGACGTGGTGGGGCAGATCGCGCGCGAGATCGCGGAGGCCGCCCAGGAGGTCGAGATCGCGATCGTCGTGGGCGGGGGCAACTTCTTCCGCGGGGCCGAGCTGTCCAAGAGCGGCATGGAGCGTTCCCGCGCCGACTACATGGGGATGCTCGGCACGGTGATGAACGCGCTCGCCCTGCAGGACTTCCTCGAGCAGGCGGGCACCGAGACGCGGGTGCAGTCCGCGATCGAGATGCGCCAGGTGGCCGAGCCCTATATCCCGCGCCGGGCCGAGCGCCACATGGAGAAGGGACGCGTCGTGATCTTCGGCGCGGGCGCGGGCCTGCCCTACTTCTCCACCGACACGGTCGCGGCCCAGCGGGCGCTCGAGATCCGGGCCACCGAGGTCCTCGTCGCGAAAAACGGCGTCGACGGCGTGTACACGGCGGACCCGCGCGTCGACGAGACGGCGAAGCGCCTGGACCACGTGACGTACGGCGAGGCCCTGGTCCAGGGCCTCAAGGTCGTCGACTCGACGGCGTTCAGCCTCTGCATGGACAACGGCATGAACATGCGCGTGTTCGGCATGGAGCCCGCGGGGAACGTCACGCGCGCGCGGCGTGGCCACCCTATGGGCACCCTGGTCCCGCGCTCCCCCCCGCGCGCCGGGGGGGGGCGCGCCCCGCCGCGCCGATAGAATCAACGAAGCATTAACGACGAATGGAGCCTTCCGTGATCGCCGACGTACTGGCCGAAGCCACCAGCCGCATGGACCGCGCTGTCGAGGCCGCGAAGGAGGACTTCGCCACCGTGCGCACGGGGCGCGCGAACCCGCAGATGTTCCAGCGCGTGCAGGTCGACTACTACGGCACGCCGACCCCGCTGCAGCAGCTCGCCTCGTTCGCGAACCCCGAGGCCCGCACGGTCGTCGTGACGCCCTACGACAAGTCGGCACTCAAGGCGATCGAGGACGCGATCCGCGACATGCCGAACCTCGGGGCGAACCCGACCAACGACGGCAACGTCGTGCGCGTCACGATGCCGGAGCTGACCGAGGAGCGCCGCAAGGAGTACGTCAAGCTCGTTCGCGGTAAGGCCGAGGACGCGCGCGTGCGCGTGCGCGGGATCCGCCGCCAGGTGAAGGACGACCTCGAGGCGCTGAAGGACGAGATCGGCGAGGACGACGTCGTGCGCGGCGAGAAGGACCTCGACCAGCTCACGAAGAAGCACGTCGACCTGATCGACGAGGCGCTCAAGCACAAGGAAGCCGAGCTTCTCGAGGTCTGATGCTGCCGGGCGTGGAGCAGGAGGGGGAGCGGCCGGGCGCACCGACCGTCGGTGAGTCGTGGCCGGCGCACGCCTCCCTCCACGATCGTGTCGACCGCGCACGCGACGAGGTCGAGCAGCGGATCGATCGGGCGCGCGACCAATTTGAGGCGACCAACGAGCGCATCAAGAAGCGCACGGGGCGCGACCTCGTGGCGGCGATCGCTGTCGGCGTCGCCGCCGGTGGCGCGGTCCTCGCGTCCCTGATCTTCGCGACGTGGGTCTTCGCCATCCTCGCGGTCGGCATCGCCGTGCTCGGCGTGTTCGAGTTCGGGCGCGCCCTGCAGGCGCGCGGTCGGCGGATCGACATCGTGCCGCAGGTGATCGGCGCCGTCGCGATCATCGCTGCCGCGTACTGGTTCTCGACAGCCGTGCACTGGACCTCGCTGTTCATCGCGTTGGCGCTCATCATCGTGTGGCGGGTGCTGGCGCAGATGACCGCGCGCGACGGGCGGGTATACGCGTCGATCTTCAGCGACATCATCGTGGGGTGCTTCGTCCCCCTCTACGTCCCGTTCCTCGCCAGCTCCGCGCTCGTGCTGGCGCGTCAGGAGCACGGCGGCATGTGGGTCATTGCCTTCCTGCTGGTGGTGGTGGTGGCCGACACCGGCGCGTACGCCACGGGGATGGCTTTCGGGCGCCACAAGCTCGCCCCACGGATCAGCCCCGGAAAGACGTGGGAGGGCTTCGCCGGCGCCGTGGCGATCTCCGGCGTCGTGGGCGCCGTGGCCTGCATCTTCCTCGTGGGGATTCCGTGGTGGGCTGGCGCGATCTTCGGCGTCGTGCTGGCGGGATCCGCGACGCTGGGCGACCTGGCCGAGTCCATGATCAAGCGCGATCTCGGCGTCAAGGACATGAGCTCGTGGCTCCCGGGGCACGGCGGCGTGCTCGATCGCCTCGACAGCATCCTCCCGTCGTCGGTCGTGGCCCTCGCGCTCTTCCAGTTCCTCGGACCCCTGGCGGCATGATGACGACCGACAAAACCTCGGACGCTCCCGCCGCTCCGTTTCCGCGGGCGGCGCGGGGCGCGCGCGGCTATGACCCGGCGTCGGTCGAGGATTTTCTCGCGCGCGCCCGCGAGAGCTTCGACGGCACGGATCCGTCGGTCCGGAGCGCCGACGTGCGACAGGCGTCGTTCCCCCTCGTCCGCGGCGGTTTCGACGTGCGCGTCGTCGACGGCGCCCTCGCTCGGCTCGAGGATGCGTTCGCCCAGCGCGAGCGCGAGGAATCGATCGCCGCGGACGGCGCGGACACCTGGATTGACGGCGCCCGGGAGGAGGCCAGGGAGCTGCTCGCGCGACTGAGCCGCCCCGCGGGCAGCCGGTTTCGGCGCGTGCCCTGGTTCCGCTCGGGGTACGCGGTCGCGGAGGTCGACATCGTCGCGGATCGCGTCGCCCGATACTTCTCCGACGGCGAGTACGTCGGCGTAGATCAGGTGCGCCAGGCGGCCTTTCATACCCAGCGCGGGGGCTACCGCGAGGACCAGGTCGACGCGGTGCTCGACGCGGTCGTCCGCGTGATTCTTGCGGTGCGCTGAGCGGGGTTTCTCGGCCAATGTGCCCGAAGGATTGTCACGTTCGGGTAACACTCGGGTAGTATCACGATCACTGTGACTCCTCCTCGCAAAGAATCCCAGCCCATGACGCGCCGCGAGGCGCGCTCCATCGAGCGATCGGCGATCGCGGAGGCCCGGCGCACCACGCGCGAGGTCGCCGTGCACCGGCGTCGCCGGGACGAGGGCCAGCGTTGGTCCGCTCGTCGGATTGCGGGCGCGGTGGTCGGGGGCGTCGCGGCGGCGGGCTTCCTCGCCGCCTCGCTGGCGCCGGTCGTGGGATCCCAGGTGGCGTCGGCGAGCCAGGACCCCGCCCAGACGACGTACGCGACGGCGGCCGACGAGGCCCAGCTGTTCGCGGCGTCCGAGAAGGGCGGATCCCTCGCCGCTCTGGCGACCGTGTCGTACGAGGCCGAGCTCCGCACACCCGAGCCCGAGCCTGAGCCCGAGGTCACGGCGGAGGTCGCGAGCGCGACCGAGAGCGTCGCGACCGAGGAGGCCGCGGCCGAGGAGACGGTCGCCGCCCCGATCGCGCTTCCCACGTATTCGGGCGGCGGGTCAAAGGAAGACTGGATGACGGCGGCCGGCATCGCCTCGTCCGATTGGGCCTACGTCGATTACATCGTGAGCGCCGAGAGCGGCTGGAACCCCAACGCGACCAACGCGTCGTCGGGCGCCTGCGGGCTCGTGCAGGCGCTGCCCTGCAGCAAGGTCCCGGGCAACGGCTACGACCCCGTGGACAACCTCGCCTGGGGCAGCGGCTACGCGGTCGGCCGGTACGGCAGCTGGGCCGCGGCCTACCAGTTCTGGGTCACGAACCACTGGTGGTGACGGGCGTCGATGGGCCGTTCACGCCGTCGCCCCCGGTCGCGGGAATCTTCCTCTGACGCCTCCTTCGAGCGCCTGCTGTCGGGGTGGCGCCGCACCGAGACCCGGCGCGGCAGCTCCTGGTCCGTGCAGCCCGTGGGCCCCGGCCGGTCGGAGAAGCCGTACACGTGTCCCGGGTGCCAAGGCGCGATCGCCGCGGGTGACGCGCACGTCGTCACCTGGCGCGAGGACGGGGTGCTCGGGGCCGCCGCCGACCTCGCGGCGCGCCGCCACTGGCACACGCACTGCTGGAACATCTTCTGATTCGAGGGGAGCCGACCGTGGAGATTCGCGGCGCCGCCGTCCTGCCCGCGCGACGTGAGGACATCGAGCTGCGCACGAGCGACGGGCTCACGCTCGTCGGGGAGCTCGCGCGCCCGGCCGACCGCGACCCCGTCGCGACCCTCGTGACGCTGCACCCGTTGCCGACGCACGGCGGCTTCATGGACTCGCACATCATCCGTAAGGCCGCCGCGCGCCTGCCCGCGCTCGCGGACCTTGCGGTCCTGCGCTTCAACACGCGCGGGACGGCGTCGCCCCGGGGCACGAGCGAGGGCGCCTTCGGCGAAGGCGTCGACGAGCGCGCCGACGTCCAGGCAGCGATGGCGTTCGTGGCCGAGCGCGGTCTGCCGTTGCCCTGGGTCGTCGGATGGTCCTTCGGCACCGAGCTCGCCCTGAAGTACGCGCGCGAGTATCGGATCGAGGGCGCGATCCTGCTTTCGCCTCCGCTCCACCGGGCGACGGACGCGGACGTCGCGGCGTGGGGCGGGGATCCGCGCCCGCTCATCGCGCTCGTGCCCGAGTTCGATGACTACCTTCGGCCCGCCGAGGCCCAGCGCCGCTTCGCGCCGTCGGGCGCGCAGGTCATCCCCGTGGAGGAGGGCAAGCACCTCTGGGTCGGGGAGAAGCAGACTACCCGCGTGCTGACCGAGATCGTCCGCGCCGTGAACCCGGGCGCGCTCCCACTTCCGACCGAGTGGCCGGACCCGCCCTCGCGTTAGCGCGCGTTCATCCGCGGGATGAGCACCTGGCGGTAGACGATCAGGATGCTCGCGGCGACCGGGATCGCGATGAGCGCGCCGAGCAGGCCGAGGAGTGCGCCGCCCGCGAGGGCCGCCACGACGACGACGCCACCCGGCACCTGCACGGCCCGGCTCATGATGCGCGGCGAGAGCACGTACGCCTCGATCTGCATGTACACGAGGTAATAGATCGCCGCGATGAGCGCCGTCGTCGTGTCCCCGACGCTCGGGAGGAGGCACACGAGGACGATGATCGTGGATCCCGTGATCGTCCCCACGAGCGGAATCATGGATCCGAAGAACGCGATCACCGCGAGCACCATGGGAAACGGCGCGCCGATGAGGGACAAGAAGACGGCGCTGATGGCGCCGTTGACGAGCGCGAGCGTGAGCTGGCCCATCACGTAGTAGCCGACGGAGTCGGTGATCTGCTCCGCGATATGGACGAACGTGTCGCGGCGCGAGGCTGGGACCATCTGGTAGATCGCGTTCTTCAGCGACGGCGTGGAGGCCGTCAGATAGATCGTCAGGATGAAGATGATCAGGGCGCCGAACAGGCCGTTCGCGACGCCGACGGTGACCGTGACGAGGCTCTCGCTGATCGAGAAGATGTTGTCCGTGAGCCAGTCGTTGAGCGCGGCGATGAGCACGGGCACGTCGAGGTTCGGGAGCGTGGCGTCGAGCCAGGTCTCGACGTCGGCCTGCCAGTCGGACCGATTCATGAGGAACGTGACGCCGCGCACGAGCTGCGAGATCTGCTCGACGAGGACGGGAAGCACGATGAGGAGGATCCCGGCGAACAGCCCGAAGACGATGACGAGCGCCACGATCACGGCCGCCCAGCGTGGGAAGCCGCGACGGGCGAGCCAGGAGACGACGGGGTCGAGGCCGAGCGAGAGGAACAGCGCCGTTCCGACGTACAGGATCACGGTCGAGAGGCTCTCGACGCTCTGCAGCAGGATGATCGCGAGGCCGACTCCGAGCGTCGCGAGGAATCCCAGCCGGAACGGGTTGTGGATCTTCATGACACTCCTGCGGCGACGTCGAGTCGGCGGCCGTGCGGCCTGCAAGGAGCGTACCGGCACGCGGCCGACCTCGCGTGCGGGGCGACAGCTCCCAGGTGTCGTCGTTAGTCTGAATCATCCGGGCTGCCGCGGCGTTCTGGCGCGGCGCGTGAACGAGGAGATTTGATCCGTGCGATTTGTGTGGGCGGTCGTCGCCTTCCTGGTGGCCGTTGCGCTCGTCGGGACCGGCGTAGCGCAGCTGACCGTGCTCAAGGGACCCGACTCGATCACGAGCGAGCTCGCGCCGGCCGACGACGCGCTCGCGTTTACGGTCGTGGACTCGGACGTGCTCGGGGAACACCCCGGCACGCCGACGATCACGATCTCGGCAGGTGCGGACACGGAGGTATTCGCCGCGTACGGCCGGACGGCCGACATCGACGCGTGGCTGTCTGACACGTCGTACAACCGGGCCACCCTCGCCGACGCGGACGACGTGGCGGAGGGCGAGTCCCGCATCGAGGTCGCTGCCGTGGAGGCCACGGGCGAGTTCGCGGACACCGGCGAGCGCTCCGGCTGGGACCCCCGTTCCTCCGACCTGTGGGTCGAGCGGATGACGGGCGAGGGCGAGCTCACCGAGCGGCTGACGCTCCCGGACGGAATGAGCATGCTCATCGCGACCGACGGCGAGGCGCCGGCGCCCGCCGAGGTGTCGCTCGCGTGGCGCACCGACGTGACGACGCCCTGGGCCGGGCCGCTGATCGCGCTCGGCGCCCTCGCGGCGCTCGTCGGCCTGGTGTTCTGGATCGCCGGCTTCGTGCACCTGCGCCGGCGCCGCGGGCCGCGCCGCAAGGGGCCGAAGCTTCCCCCGACTGCGCCCGCCCCGCCCGCCGTCGAGCCCGCGCCCGAGTCAGACGCCCCCGAGAGCGGATCCCGTGGATCCGGTACCCGCGCGCGCCGGCGCCTGCGGATCGCGGCGCCCGCCCTGGTCGTCTCGGCCGCGCTGCTCGCGGGCTGCTCGCCGACCGCGTGGCCCGACTTCGCCGAGGACGAGGCGGCGTCCGCGTCGCCCTCGGCCACGCCGGCACCGGAGCAGGCCACGCCCGCGATCACCGACGCCCAGGCCGCGCGCATCGTCGAGAGCATCTCGTCGACGGTCACGCGCGCGGACGAGGAGAACGACGCCGACGTCGCCGGGCGCCGCATGTCGGGCGCCGCGCTCGAGATGCGCGAGACGGCGTACGACGTGCGCTCGGACGTCAACGACTATCCGGTGCCCACGACGATCCCCGAGGGCCCCGTCAGCGTTCTCCTGCCGCAGGCGAACGACGGCTGGCCGCGCACGGCGCTCGTCGTCGTCGGCGAGGAGGAGGGCGAGGACGTCCCGACCATCCTCACGATGACCCAGGACAGCCCCTGGTCGCGGTATCGCGTGTCATACCTCGCCTCGATCGGGGCGAGCGTGGAGCTACCCGAGCTCGCGCCCGCATGGCTCGGCGCGGCGCTCGTGCCGCCGGACTCGTCGTTCCTGCAGATCGCGCCCCAGGACCTCGCCGCGGCCTACGCCGACGTCATCGGCAAGGGCGAGGACAGCGACTACGCCGCGCTGTTCGACCTGGAGGCGGATCCGTTCCGCCAGGCGCTCGCCGACAAGCGGTCCGCGACGCGGGACACCTTCAACGAGACCGCGGAGGGCACCGCCGAGATCTCGTTTGACGAGGCTGCGGGCGACACGGATCCGGTCTCGCTCGCCACGTTTAACAGCGGCGCGATCGTGGCCGTCTCGCTCGAGGACTCCGAGACCCTCCGCCCCACGAACGAGGACGGCGTCATCAAGGACCTCGCGCCCGAGATCGAGCACTTCGTGGGCGAGACCGAGACGGCGACCGGCCTGACGACGACCTATTCCAGCGAGCTGTTCTTCTTCGTGCCTGCGAAGGCCTCCGAGGAGCCGATCCGCGTGCTCGGCTACTCCTACGGCCTCGCCGGGTCGGAGCTGCTGCCCGAATGACCCCGCGAGTGCGGAAAAATAGCACCGCCCCCACCTCCGATTCACGAAGGGTGATCGATGTCTGACGCCTCCCTCGGATCCGCCCTGCGCGGCGCCGTTGACCTCTCCTCGCTGCGCAACCGCCCCGCGTCGCCGGCGCCCGGCCCCGCGTCGGGTGGCGCGGGAGCCGCCGGCGGGCCGGACGTCGTGATGGACGTCTCGGACGCGACGTTCGCGCAGGTGATGGATCTCTCCTCGCGCGTCCCGGTCGTCGTCGACATGTGGTCGTCCCGCTCCGAGGCGTCGGCTCAGCTGAGCCCCATCCTGGAGAAGGTGACGCGCGAGGTCGCCGGCCGCATCGTGCTCGCGCGGGTCGAGATCGACCACAATCCGCAGATCCAGCAGGCGTTCCAGGTCCAGTCGGTGCCCTCGGTCGTCGCGCTGGTCGGCGGAAGGCCCGTGCCGCTGTTCAACCAGGCGGTGCCGGAGGAGCAGGTGCGCGATCTGTTCGGCCAGCTCCTCGACGTCGCCGCGCAGGCGGGCGTGACGGGATCCGTCGACGTCGCGCCCGGTGCCGAGGCCCCCGAGCAGCCCGCCGAGCCGCCCCTGCCGCCCCTGCACCAGGAGGCCTTCGACGCGATCGGCCGCGGCGACTACCAGGCGGCGATCTCCGCGTACGAGCGCGCGCTGAAGGAGAACCCGCGCGACGACGAGGCGGCGGCGGGTCTCGGGCAGGTCCGCCTGCTCGACCGCACCGCCGGCGTCGACCTCCACGAGGCGCGCCGGGCCGCGGCCGAGGCGCCGGAGGACGTGTCGGCGCAGCTCGCCGTCGCCGACCTCGACGTCGCGGGCGGGCACGTGGAGGACGCGTTCGATCGCCTCCTCGACCTGTTCGCGCGCGTGGCGGGGGAGGACCGCGCGCCCGTGAAGGACCGCCTCGTGGAGCTCTTCGGCGTCGTCGGCCCGTCGGATCCGCGCGTCGTCCGCGCCCGCACGCGCCTCACGAGCCTGCTGTTCTAGGCGCGGCCGGAGGGCCCATGCGCGTCTATCTCGACCACGCCGCCACGACGACCCTGCGCCCCGAGGCGCGCGACGCGTGGCTCGGGGCGCACGAGATCGTCGGCAACCCCTCCTCCGTGCACGGCGCCGGCCAGAACGCGCGGCGCGCGCTCGAGGACGCGCGCGAGAGCCTCGCCGCCGTGCTCGGCTGCGACCCGATCGAGGTCGTGTTCACGTCGGGCGGCACCGAGTCGGTGAACCTCGCCGTCACGGGCCTGTGGCGCGCCCGGCGGCGCGGCGGCGCGATCGTGCTGCCGGACGGCGAGCACCACGCGACCCTCGACACCGTCGCCGAGCTCGAGCGCGCCGAGAGTGCGCGCGTCGTCGGGGTCGGGATCGACCGCGCGGGCAGGATCGACGCGGACGCGTTCGCCGCGGCGCTGTCCCCGGACGCGGCCGTGGCCACCGCGCTCGTGGCGAACAACGAGGTGGGAACGCTCAATGACGCGGCCCGCCTGGCGCGCGCGGCCGCCGCCGCCGCGGTGCCGCTACACCTCGACGCCGTCGCGGCGTTCGGCCAGCTGCGGGTCGACTTTGCCGGCCTGCGCGGCGACGCCCCCGCGGACGCGGGGCTCGTGGCCCTCAGCATCAGCGGGCACAAGGTCGGCGCCCCCGCGGGCACGGGCGCGCTCGTGGTCGCGCGCGGGGCTCGGCTGGCGCCGCTCCTGCACGGCGGATCCCCGCAGCGCGGGCTGCGCGCGGGCACGCAGGACGTCGCGGGGGCGGCGGCGCTGGCGGCCGCCGCGGCGGCGGCCGAGGGCGAGCGCGCGGCCCGATCCGAGCAGCACGTCGCCCTGAGGGGGCGGCTGGTGGCGCGCCTCGCCGAGGACCCGCGGATCCGTCTCCTGGGGGATCCGGAACGCCGCCTCCCCGGCAACGTCCACCTCTTCCTGCCGGGCGCGCCGGGGGAGTCGATGCTGTTCCTGCTGGACGCCGCGGGCGTGTCGGCGTCGACGGGGTCCGCGTGCCAGGCGGGCGTGACCGAGGCCTCGCACGTCGTCGCGGCGATGGGGCTGGACGAGGCGGACGCGCCGCGGCAGGTGCTGCGCCTGACGATGGGGCGCGACACCACCCCCGCCGAGATCGACCGCGCCGCCGAGGCGGTGCTGTACGCGTATCGCCGCCTGCGCCCCGCCGAGGATCCGGCCAGCGACGGGTCGTAGCATGGGGCGCATGCGGGTTCTGGCAGCGATGAGCGGTGGGGTCGATTCGGCCGTGGCGGCGGCGCGGGCCGTCGACGCGGGGCACGACGTCGTCGGCGTGCATCTGGCGCTGTCGCGGGCGGGCGGGACCCTGCGCACGGGGAGCCGCGGCTGCTGCACGGTCGAGGACGCGCTGGACGCGCGCCGGGTCGCCGACCGCCTGGGGATCCCCTTCTATGTCTGGGACTTCTCGGAGCGCTTCCGCGACGACGTGATCGAGGACTTCGTCAGCGAGTATCGGGCGGGACGCACCCCGAACCCCTGCATGCGGTGCAACGAGAAGATCAAGTTCGCTGCCCTCCTCGAGCGCGCGCTCGAGCTCGGCTTCGACGCCGTCTGCACGGGGCACTACGCCACGCTCGTCGACGGGGCCGGCGGCCGCGAGCTGCACCGGTCGAGCGAGGAGGCGAAGGACCAGTCCTACGTGCTCGGCGTGCTCGACGCCGATCAGCTCGCGCACACCTACTTCCCCCTCGGGGACACTCCCTCGAAGTCGCTCGTGCGCGCCGAGGCCGAGCGCCGGGGCTTCAGCGTGGCGACCAAGCCCGACAGCTACGACATCTGCTTCATCCCGGACGGCGACACGCGCGGCTACCTCGCCGAGAAGGTGGGCGCCGCGCGCGGCGACATCGTCGATCGCGCCGGGGAGGTCGTCGGATCCCACGACGGCGCGCACGCGTTCACGGTGGGCCAGCGCAAGGGCCTCAAGATCGGTCGCCCGGCGCCCGACGGCAAGCCGCGCTTCGTGCTCGAAGTGCGACCCGTGGACAACACAGTCGTCGTCGGTCCGCGCGAGGCGCTGGCGGTGGCGGAGATCTCCGGCCGGCGCTTCTCGTGGGCCGGAGCGGCCCCCGAGCGCCCCGAGGAGGACCTGCGGTGCGAGGTGCAGGTGCGCGCCCACGCGGATCCCGTGCCCGCCGTCATGCGCGTCGCGGACGGCGCGCTCGTCATCGTTCCGGACGAGCCGATCTCCGGGGTCGCGACGGGGCAGACGGCCGTCGTCTACCTCGGCACGCGCGTGCTCGGGCAGTGCACGATCGACGCGACCGTCTCGGCCGCGCCTGTCGGGGGTCGAACCTAGAATCGGACGGGTGACCACCACGCGCCCCGCCTCCGACCTCCCGCTCGACGACGCGCGCGCCGAGGCGGCCGACCTCACCCGCCGCATCGAGGCGGCGCGCGACGCGTACTATGGCGCCGACGCGCAGCCCGTCGACGACGCGACCTACGACGGATGGATGCGCCGCCTCGAGGAGATCGAGGACGCGCACCCGGTGCTCTCAGCGCAGGACTCGCCGACGCAGACGATTGGCGCGGCCGAGGCCACCGGGCTCGACACGATCGAGCACGCCGAACGCATGCTCAGCCTCGACAACGTGTTCGCGCCCGAGGAGCTGGCCGACTGGTGTCATAAGACCTCCGAGGCGGCCGCGCGACCCGTGCGGTGGCTGACGGAGCTGAAGATCGACGGCCTCGCCATCAGCCTGCGCTACGAGCGGGGAGTGCTGACCTCGGCGGCCACGCGCGGGGACGGGCGAGTCGGCGAGATCGTGACGGAGAACGCGGCGCGCGTCGCGGGGATCCCCACGCGGCTGGGCGGCGCGGGGCACCCCGACCTCGTCGAGGTGCGCGGCGAGGTGTTCATCCCGGTCGAGGAGTTCCACGCCCTCAACGCGCTCCAGGCCGACCTGCGCGCCCGCGCAGTCGGCGAGGCGAGGGCGCGCCACGCGGGCCGCGCGGGGGCCCGAGCCGCGTTCGACGAGGCCCGCGCGGAGGCGTCCGCGGCGCGTCGCTTCCCGGCCTTCGCGAATCCCCGGAACGCGGCCAGCGGCGGCCTGCGCCAGCAGCTCGACAAGAAGGACGGCCTCGAGCGCGAGGCCGGCGAGGCGCGCCTCGCGTCGCTTCGCCTGTACGTGCACGGCATCGGGGCGTGGGCGGATCCGCCCGTCGCCGCGCAGAGCGAGGTCTATGAGGTGCTCGCGGGGTGGGGGCTGCCCACGAGCCCGCACCTGGCCGTGTGCGACACGACGGCGGACGTCCTCGACTTCGTCGCGCGATTCGGCGAGAACCGCCACGCGGTCGAACACGAGCTCGACGGCATCGTCGTGAAGGTCGACGAGCTCGCGCTCCACGAGGAGCTCGGCGCGACGAGCCGCGCGCCGCGCTGGGCGATCGCCTACAAGTACCCGCCGGAGGAGGTGCAGACCCGCCTCGTCGACATCCAGGTCGGTGTGGGGCGCACCGGGCGGGCCACGCCGTACGCCGTGATGGAGCCGAAGCTTGTGGCGGGAAGCGTCGTTTCGCGCGCCACGCTGCATAATCGCGAGGTCGTCGAGCACAAGGGCGTCCTGATCGGCGACGTCGTGATCCTCCGCAAGGCGGGCGACGTGATCCCGGAGATCCTGGGCCCCGTGATCGAGCGCCGCGACGGGTCCGAGCGCGCCTTCGTCATGCCGGAGCGCTGCCCCGAGTGCGGCACGAGGCTCCGCCCCATGAAGGAGGGCGACATCGACCTGCGCTGCCCGAACGGCGAGGACTGTCCCGCGCAGGTGCGCGGGCGCGTCGAACACGTCGGTTCGCGCGGGGGGCTCGACGTCGAGGCGCTGGGCGAGGTGACGGCCGCCGCGCTGACACAGCCGGCGCGCTCGACCGAGACGGGCGAGGAGCTCGACCCGCTCCTGCGCACGGAGGCGGGGCTGTTCGATCTCACGCTTGAGCAGCTCGTGCCCATCGAGGTCGTCGTGCGCGACCCCGAGACCGGCGAGGAGCGGGTGGACGAGTCCACCGGCGAGCCGGTGCGGCGTGCGCCGTTCCAGAAGGTCACGCGCGTGTACCCGCCGGGCTGGGAGGACGCCACCGCGCAGGCGCGGCGGGCGGCGGGGATCCGCAAGGACCACCCGCAGGCCTCGCCGTCTGCGCAGGCGATCACGCTGCTCGACGAACTCGAGAAGGCGAAGACGAAGGACCTGTGGCGGCAGCTCGTCGCGCTGAACATCCGGCACGTGGGGCCGGTGGCGGCGCGCGAGCTCGCGGCGTGGTTCGGATCCCTCGACGCGATCCGCCGCGCCACGGCCGAGGAGATCGCCGCCGTCGAGGGGGTGGGCGAGACGATCGCCGCCTCCGTGCTCGACTGGTTCGAGGTGCCGTGGCACCGGGAGATCGTCGACCGCTGGACGCGCGCCGGCGTGCGGTTCGCGACGCCGGGGCACCCGGGCCCCGGCGCGGCGCAGGCGGCCGGCGGCGTGCTCGAGGGGCTGACGATCGTCGCGACGGGGACGCTCGAGGGGTACACCCGGGAGGGCGCCAAGGAGGCGATCATCGGCGCCGGTGGCAAGGCGGCGTCGAGCGTGAGCAAGAAGACCGACTTCGTGGCCGCGGGGCCGGGCGCTGGATCCAAGCTGGCCAAGGCCGAGGAGCTGGGTGTCCGCGTGCTGGACGCCGAAGGCTTCCGGATCCTCGTCACAGAGGGACCCGGCGGGCTCCCGGATCCGGGGGAGTGATCGACGGGCGCCCCTTGCGCGGCGCGGCGAGTCGCCGATACCGTGACGCCCACCCGGCGCGCACACAGGAACTTCTTACATAACATCAACCTCGCGCGAACGCCAGTTGGCGCGAGGCGACCAGGGCTGGTTAGGGTGTGCGCTGCTCAAAGGAGCGGAGGACTACTCAGATGTCAGATCACACATATTTCATCATCGCCCTTGTCATTTATTTCACCGCCATGATCGGTATCGGCGTTTACGCGACGCTGAAGACCAAGTCCCATGAGGACTACATGCTCGGCGGCCGCAGCCTGCCGCCGGCGGTCGCCGCGCTCAGCGCCGGTGCGTCCGACATGTCGGGCTGGCTCGTCATGGGCCTGCCGGGCGCGCTGTACGCGACGGGCCTCATCGAGGCCTGGATCGCCATTGGCCTCACGATCGGCGCCTACCTGAACTGGAAGTTCGTCGCGCCGCGCCTGCGCGCCTACACGGAGGTCGCGAAGAACTCGATCACCGTGCCGAGCTTCTTCGAGAACCGCCTGCACGACAAGAGCCACGTGCTCCGCGTCGTGGCGGGCGTCGTCATCCTCGTCTTCTTCACGCTGTATGTCTCGAGCGGCATGGTCGCCGGCGGGAAGTACTTCGAGAGCTCGTTCGACGGGGACTACACGACGGGCATGCTGCTCGTGGCCGGGGTGACGCTCGCGTACACCTTCTTCGGCGGCTTCCTCGGCGCGACCTACACCGACTTCGTCCAGGGCATCATGATCTTCGCCGCCCTGCTCATCGTCCCCGTGCTCGCCATCGTCTCGATCGGCGACCTCGCGGCGGTCGGCGAGGGCATCGAGGCGGCGGGAGCCGACAACCTCGACTGGTTCGGCGGCGGTATGTCGGCCGCGACCTTCCTTGGCATCGTCTCGTCGCTCGCCTGGGGCCTCGGGTACTTCGGCCAGCCGCACATCATCGTGCGCTTCATGGCGCTGCGCTCCACGCGCGACGTGAAGGTCGCCCGCCGCATCGGCATGGGCTGGATGATCCTCTCGCTCCTCGGCGGCGTCGCCACCGGCCTGATCGGCATCGCGTGGTTCAGCATCAACGGCATTGAGCTCGCCGACCCCGAGACGGTCGTGCTCGTGCTCGCGCAGAACCTCATGCACCCCCTCGTGGCGGGCCTCGTGCTCTCCGCGGTGCTCGCCGCGATCATGTCGACCATCTCGAGCCAGCTCATTGTGTCGTCGTCCGCGCTCATCGAGGACATCGCGCGCCTCGTGTTCAAGAAGACGGTCAGCGAGAAGCTGCTCGTCTGGCTGGGCCGCATCGCCGTGCTCGTGATCGCCGTGATCGCCATCGCGATCGCGTTCGACTCCGAGGCGACGGTGCTGGAGCTCGTCGGGTTCGCGTGGGCCGGGTTCGGCGCCGCGTTCGGTCCGATCGTCCTGCTGTCGCTGTTCTGGCGGCGCCTCACGGCCGCCGGCGCGATCGTCGGCATGATCTCCGGCGCCGTCGTGGCCTGGGTGTGGGGCCAGTACCTCTCCGGCGGGTTCTTCGACCTGTACGAGATCGTGCCGGGCTTCGTCGTGAACCTCGTCCTCGCCGTTGTCGTGAGCCTCGCGACGTACAAGGCGGACACCCCGGACGACCAGGAGATCCAGCGGGAGTTCACCGACACCGGTTCGATCATCATCGCGGATCTGGAGAAGCCCGCCGCGTCGTAACGAACCGCCTTGCCCGAACGCCCCGCCGGTCTCGGCGGGGCGTTCGCGTTTCCTAAAGGCGTCCTCATATACGCGTCACAGCGGTCTCATGGGGCCGCACCAGAGTGAGTCCTATCCACAGGGGAGGGCTCATGACGATCATGACGAGCGACGCACGGGACACGGGTGCCGGGGTGGGAGAGCGCGCGCCCCGCGTGGCGCTGTACTCGCATGACGCGATGGGGCTGGGACACATTCGCCGCAACCTCGCGCTCGCCCGGGCGCTGGCGGCAGGCGGCGCCCGGCCCGACATCCTGCTCCTGACGAGCGCGCCCGAGGCGGCCTGTCACGAGCTCCCCGACCGGACGGATGTCGTTGCCCTGCCCGGCGTCGCGAAGAACGCGCGGGGATCCTACGGGCCACGCCGCCTTTCGCTCGCCGGCGAGCACCTTGCGCGGATCCGCGCCGACATCTTGCGCGCCGCGCTCGAGGGTTTCGCCCCCGACGTTCTCATCGTGGACAAGCACGCGCGTGGACTCGGCGGCGAGCTCGAGGGCGCGCTCGATGTCCTCGCCCGCCGCGGCACGCGCATCGTCCTCGGCCTGCGCGACGTGCTGGACGCCGCACCCGCCGCGCGACGCGACTGGCGCGCGGACGGCACGGCGGGCGCGCTCGAGCGGTGGTACACCGACGTGTGGGTCTATGGCGACCGCTCCGTGCACGACCCGCTGAAGGGCCTCGAGGTCCCGCCCGCCCTTCGCACGCGCGTCGCGTACACGGGCTACCTGGCCCGCGGCCGGGTCATGCCGCGCCCAGGGGCCCGCGAGCGCCTCGTCGTCGGCATGGTGGGCGGCGGATCCGACGGGCAGGCCCTCGCGCATGCGTTCGCGCGGGCCGAGCTCCCCGCCGGTCACCGCGGCGTCCTCGTCACGGGGCCGCAGATGCCCGCCCGCGACCGCGAGGACCTCGCGCGGCTCGCCGCTCGTCGCGCGGACCTCGAGGTGCGGACCTTCGTGCCGGACGGATCCGATCTCATCGCGCGCGCGTCGGCCGTGGTCGGCATGGGCGGCTACAACACGGTGTGCGAGGCGCTCGCGGCGGGCACGCCGATTCTCGTCGTGCCGCGCGTGCGGCCGCGGCGCGAGCAGCTCGTACGCGCCGTCGCCATGCGCCGTCGCGGCCTCGTCGACACGCTCCATCCGGACGACCTGAGCCCCGCGGCGATCGGGCGGTGGCTTGCCGCGCCCGGCGACCCCACCGCGCGAACCGGCAACCTCGACGGGCTCGCCACCGTCGCGGACCTCTTCGGCGCGCTCGTGGCCGCGCCCCGTCGTGAAAGGACCGTCGCATGACCGCCCCTGCCCCGCATATCGGGTATGTGCTCAAGATGTATCCGCGATTCTCCGAAACGTTCGTGGTGACCGAGATCCTTGCGCGCGAGGAGGCGGGCGAGCGTCTGCGGATCTACTCGATGCGCCCGCCGGCGGACCCGCACTTCCACGCGGCCCTCGCCCGTGTCGCGGCCCCCGTCGTGCCGCTGCCGGTGCCGCGGTCGGCGGCGTCGCAGTGGGCCGCCCTCGCCCGAGCCCGGGACCTGCCGGGGTTCCGCGACGCTGTCGGCGAGCTCGCGGGCGCCTCGGCGGACGACGCGGCGCAGGCCATCGATCTCGCCCTGCGGGCGCGAGCGGACGGGGTGACCCACCTCCACGCGCATTTCGCGAGCATGGCGACGACGATCGCGCGCCTCGCCTCCCTCCTGGCGGGGATTCCCTATTCCTTCACGGCGCACGCCAAGGACCTGTTCCACGACAGCGTCGACGACGCCGACGTGGCCCGCAAGGTCGCGGGCGCCCACCACGTCGTGACGGTCTCCGACTACAACCGTCGCCACCTCGAGCGGGTCGCCGGACCCGGCCACACCGTGCACCGGGTCTACAACGGCGTCGATGTCCGGGAGTTTTGTCCCACGGATGCCGCGCGCGAGGTCGATGTCGTGGCGGTCGGGCGCCTCGTCGAGAAGAAGGGATTCGAGGTGCTGATCGACGCGATCGCCCACCTGCGCGCCGCCGGCCGCGAGACGACCTGCCGGATCATCGGGCGCGGCGAGCGTGAGGAGCAGCTGGCGGCGCGCATCGCGGATCGCGGCGTCGGCGACCTCGTGCGGCTCGTGGGCGCGGCGACGCAGGACGGCGTGCGCGACGAGGTGGCGCGCGCCCGCGTCTTCGCCGCGCCATGCGTGGTGGGCGCCGACGGCAACGCGGACGGCCTGCCCACCGTCCTGCTCGAGGCGATGGCGCTCGGAACGCCGTGCGTCTCAACTCCCGTGACGGGCATCCCCGAGGCGGTCGTGGACGGGGAGACGGGCGTCCTCGTGGAGCCGGGGAACGTGTCCGCGCTCGCCTGCGCGCTCGCGGGCCTCCTGGACGATCCCGCGGGGGCCGGGCGGATGGCGGACCGCGCCAGGGCACGGGTCGAGGCGGAGTTCTCGAGCGAGCGCCAGGCCGCGGCGCTCCGCGCGCTCGTGGCGAGCGGAGAGGCCGCCTGATGCGCATCGCCTATATCTGCCAGGATCCGGGGATCCCGATCTTCGGGCGCAAGGGTGCCTCCGTGCACGTCCAGGCCGTGCTCGCGGTGCTCGCCAGCCACGGTCACGAGATCGACGTGTTCTGCCGCCGCACCGGCGGCGACACGCCGGCCGCGCTGGCGCCCGCCGTGGCCGCCGGCGCGGTGCGGCTGCGCGTGTCTGGCCCCGTCCGGGACGCGGATCCGGCGCGCCGGGAGGACAGGCTCCTCGCTGCCGACGCCGGGATCGCGGGCGAGGTCCTCGCCGCGCACGGCCGGCGCCCGTACGACGCGATCTACGAGCGGTACAGCCTCTTCAGCACGGCGGGGGCCGTGGCGGGTCGGGCGGCGGGGGTTCCCGTCATCGTCGAGGCCAACGCGCCGCTACCGCTCGAGCAGGCGGCCCATCGCGTGCTCGTGCGTCGCGCGGACGCGGACCGGGTGGCCGCCACGACGCTCGGGGGCGCCACCGCCGTGGTGTGCGTGTCGCGCCCGGTCGCCGACTGGGCGACGGGCTACACGCCCGGCGATCGCATCGTCGTCGAGCCGAACGGCGTGGACCCCGCGCGATTCGACCTCGCCGCGCCCGCGACACCGGCCGGGGGCTTCACCGTGGGGTTCGTCGGGACGCTCAAGCCGTGGCACGGGACGGCGACGCTCCTGGACGCGCTCGTCGACGTGCGCCGCGCGGGCCTGCCCGCCCGCGCCCTGATCATCGGGGATGGCCCCGGGCGCGCGGACCTCGTCGCCCATGCGGCCGCGCGCGGGCTGACGGACGCCGTCCGGTTCGCCGGGGCCGTCGCGCCGGAGGAGGTGGCGGGGCTCCTCGCCACCTGCCACGTCGGCGCCGCGCCGTATCCGCCCGGCGACGCGTACTTCTCGCCCCTCAAGGTGGTCGAGTACCTCGCCGCGGGGCTGCCGGTGGTCGCCTCCCGTACGGGCCAGATTCCCGAGCTGGTGGCGGACGGGGAGACGGGGATCCTCGTGGAACCCGGCGATCCGCGCGCGCTCGCGGACGCGCTCCTCGCCCTCGCCGCGCACCCGCGCCGCGCCGCGCGGATGGGGCGCGAGGGCCGGCGCCGGGTGCTCGCCGAGCGCACCTGGGCGGCGGTCGTCGATCGCTCGTTCCGGGCCGCGGGTCTCGCGCTCGAGGAGGTGCCCGCGTGAGCGCCGGTCGGCGCCGGTCGCTCCGCGCGCTGTGGCGGTTCCTCGCGCCCGACGTGCGCCCGCAGCGGGCGCTCATCGCCGGCGGATTCGTCGCCATGTTCGCCGAGGTCGCGTTTCGGATCCTCGAGCCCTGGCCCCTCAAGGTGGTGATCGACGCCGTCGTCGCGCCCGGCGCCGCGGCGAGCCCCGGCATCGCGAGCCTGCTCCTCGCCTGCGCGTGCGCCGTGCTGCTCGCGGCGGGGATGAGGGCGCTGTCCTCGTATCTCATGACCGTGTGCTTTGCGCTCGCCGGGACCCGCGCGATGAACGCCGTGCGGGGCCGGGTCTACGCCCACGCGCTGCGACTCTCCCTGCGGTTCCACGCGGGTACGCGGTCGGGCGACGTCCTCAACCGCCTCGTGGGCGACGTCGGCAAGCTCCGCGACGTCGCCGTCACGGCCGCGATGCCCCTGATCGGCAACTGCGTCACCCTCGTCGCGATGCTGACGGTCATGCTCGTTCTCGACTGGCGGCTCGGGCTCGTCATCCTCGCGTGCGTCCCCGTCTTCCTCCTGGCCTCGCACGTGGCCACGCGCCGCATCACGCGCGCCTCCCGCGTGCAGCGCGCGCGGGAGGGCGACCTCGCCGGCACGGCGGGCGAGACGTTCGGCGCGATGAAGGTCGTCCAGGCCTACGCGCTCGAGCGCGGCCTGACGCGCCGATTCGAGAGCTCCAACGATCGCGAGCTGACCGAGGGCGTGCGCGCCACGCGCCTCGCGGCAGGCCTCGAGCGGTCGACCGACGTGCTCGTCGGCATCGCGACGGCGGCCGTGCTGCTGGTGGGAGGAACGAGCGTCCTCGACGGCCACCTCACCCCGGGCGAGCTCGTCGTGTTCGTCCAATACCTGAAGGGGGCGTTCAAGCCGATGCGCGATCTCGCCAAGTACGTCGGGCGCATCGCGAAGGCCCGCGCCTCCGGAGAGCGGATCCTGGACCTCGCCGACCAGGCGCCCGACATCGCCGACCGCCCGGGCGCGACCGCGCTGCCCCGGCCGATCGGGCACGTGCGCTTTCGGGGCGTGTCCGCCTCGTACGACGACGCCTCCCTTGCCCTCGACGGCGTCGACCTCGCCGTCGGCGCGGGCGAGCGGGTCGCGCTCGTGGGCTCGTCGGGCTCGGGGAAGTCCACGCTCGCCGCGCTTCTCCTGCGGCTCCAGGACCCGACCCGGGGATCCGTCGAGATCGACGGGGTCGACATCCGCGACGCGACCGTCGAATCCGTACGCAGCGCGACGGCGATCGTGTTGCAGGAATCGGTGCTCTTCCGGGGGTCGATCCGGGAGAACATCCGGATGGGGCGCCCCGACGCGACCGACGAGCACGTGGCGTGGGCGGCCGACGTCGCCTGCGTGAGCGAGTTCGCCGAGAGGCTCCCGGGCGGGCTCGACGCGCTCGTGGGGGAGCGCGGCGACACGCTCTCGGGCGGCCAGCGCCAGCGCATCGCGATCGCCCGCGCCATTCTGCGGGACGCGCGCATCATCGTGCTGGACGAGGCGACGGCGGGCCTGGATCCGGCCAGCGCGCGCGAGGTGCGCACGGCGCTCCGACGGCTCACCGAGGGGAAGACGACCTTCGTCATCACGCATGACGAAAACGAGGCCGCGGACTGCGACCGCACGGTCGTGCTTGAGCGCGGACGGATCGTCTCGGAGGCCCCGCATGTCTGAGGACGCCGCCGACCTCGCGCGCCGCGACCGCGCGATCCCGGCGCTCGCCGACGCGCTCGATGCGGCGGGACTCGCGGCGCGCGCGGGGGCGGCGAGCGCCGAGGTGACCTATCGCCGGTACAAGCCCGGCGTCTCACTGGACGTCGGCCTCGTCCTGGTCGCCGCGGACGGTGTGCGAACGCCCGCGCGCGCCGTGGCCTATGGCGCGGAGTCTGCGCCCAAGCTGCGGCGCGACGCGCGGCGCGGCGCCCTCGCGGTCGATACCGCTCGCGGGTTCGGGATTCTGCCGGACGAGGCCGATCGCGACCTGCCCGGGATCGCCGTCGCGCGCCGCGCGCACCCCGCCGTGCGCGTGCTCGTCTACAAGCCCGGCCGTCGCTGGGTCGGCCGCTGTGACGCGTGCGCCGTCATCGTCAAGGTCCATCGCCCCGCCGCGTCGCGGGCGGCATCCGCCGGGCATGCGCTTCTCGCGGACCTCACCGCCACGGCGGCCGAGGGGCACACCGACCTCGACCGGGGGATCCTGGAGACCGACCTCCTCCCCGGGCGAGCCCCGGGATCCGGCGACGCGGACGCGCTCAGGGCCGCGGGGCGCGCGCTGGCACGGATCCACACGCGCGGCGCCGAGGCGCCGGCGGCGGCCGGGGTCGCGTGGCGCCGAGCGCGCCGCGCGGCCCTGGACGGCGCGCTCGCGCAGCTGCGGGCGGTGGCCCCGGCGGCGGGGGAGTCCGCCCGAGCGGTCGCGCGCCAGCTCGCGGAGGAGATCGCCCGGCCGCGCGCGATCGCACCGATCCACGGTGACTTCTCGCGGGATCAGCTCCTCGTCTCGGGCGGCGACGTCGCGATCGTGGACCTCGATCGAGCAGGTTTCGGCGATCCCCTGTGGGACCTCGCCTCGGCCGCGGCCGACAGTCTCGAGGGCGGCGGCGACGGGCTACCTGCCCTCGCGGACGGCTACCGGGCCGCGGGCGGGAAGGTGGACCCCGCGGCCTTCCGGGCGTTGACCGCGGCGGCGCTCCTGCAACGCGCAGCCGAGCCCTTCCGGCGCGGCGCCGACGACTGGCGGGACCGCGCGGTCGACACGGTCGCGCTCGCCGCGCGGCTCGTCGCGCCCGTGCCGCGGGATCCGGCGCTGCCGGGCCTCGCCGTCGTGCTGGAGCGGCCCGGCGCGGTGCTCGTCGCCCATCGGGAGGGCAAGCGCGCCGTCGTGCGGCTCCCCGGTCGCGATCCCGCGTTCGTGAAGGTCGTCCGTCCGAAGCGCCACGCCGCGGCGCTCGACCGCGCGCGGCGCGTCGAGGGCCTCCGGGTCGCGCGCGCCCCGCGGATCATCGGTGCCGACGCGGGCCGGGGCACGATCGAGATGACCGCGGTCGGGGAGCGCACGCTCTTCGAGGCGGGCGCGGATCCGTCGGTCCCGATCGGCGACCTCGCACGCTGGTGGAGCGGCGCGGGACGCGCGGTCGGGGAGCTCCTCGGGATCCGCGGCGACGGACTCGACCGGCACGGCCCGCGCGAGGAGCTCGCCGCGCTCGATCGCGCCTGGGCGCACGCCCGCGGCGCGGAAGGCGCGGACCGCGCCGCGGGGCTCCGCGCGCGCGTGGCGGCGGAGCTCCTCGGCGCGCCCGGCCCGGAGGACGCCGTGCTCCACAGGGACCTCCACGACAAGCAGCTGCTGGTTCCCCGCGAGGGTGAAAGGGTCGGGCTGATCGACGTCGACACGCTCGCGCGGGGCGAGGCGGCGCTCGACGTCGCGAACCTCGCCGTGCACATCGAGCTCCGGCGCGCCCAGGGCCACCTGACTCCCGAGCGCGCCGACGCCGCCCGCGCCGCGTTCCTCCGGGAGGTGCACGTCGCGCCCCGTCGGTTCGCGGCTTACGCGCGCGCGACGGCGCTGCGGCTCGCCGCCGTGTACGCGGTGCGGGAGTCCGAGGGCCATGCGGCCCGAGCGATGCTCGCGCTCGCCGCGGGCGACGATCCGTCCCGCATGCCTAGGATGGGGGCGTGACGATCGCGTTCGACCCGCCGCGCCCCTGGACCGCCTCTTATGCCCCGGGCGTGCCGGAGGATCTCGACCCCGTCTCGGGGTCGCTCCTCGACCTCGTGCGCGGATCCGCGGCCGAGTTCCCCGACGCCCCGGCCCTGCAGTTTTTCGGGCGCGAGACGACCTACCGCGCGCTCGCGGACGCGATCGAGCGCGCCGCCGCCGGCCTACGGGACCTCGGCGTGCGCGCCGGCGACCGCGTGGCGCTCATCCTCCCGAACTGCCCGCAGCACATCGTCGCGTTCTACGCCGTGCTCCGCCTCGGCGCGATCGTCGTCGAGCACAACCCGCTGTACACGGCCCGCGAGCTGCGCAAGCAGTTCGAGGACCACGGCGCCACGCACGCGATCGTGTGGAGCAAGGTGGCCCGCACGGTGCAGGACTTTCCCGCCGACCTCGCGGTCACCGCGCTCGTCTCGGTCGACGTCACGCTCGGCATGCCCGGATACATGCGCGCCGCCCTCAGGATCCCGATTCCGAAGCTGCGGGCGCTGCGCGACCAGCTCACCGAGCCCGTGCGTGGCGCGGTGTCGTGGGAGGACGTCGTGGCCGCGGCGCCGCTGGATCCGTCCGTTCCCGGGCCGGGCACGGACGACGTCGCGATCATCCAGTACACGAGCGGGACGACCGGGGATCCGAAGGGCGCGGCCCTCACCCACGGCAACCTGCTGGCGAACGCGGCGCAGGCGCGCGCCTGGATCCCGGAGGTACATCGCGGCGAGGGCACGGTCGTCTACGCCGTGCTGCCGATGTTCCACGCCTACGGGCTCACGCTCTGCCTGACCTTCGCGATGTCGCAGGCGGCCCGCCTCGTGCTGTTCCCGCGGTTCGACCCCGACATGGTCCTTCGCGTGACGAAGAAGCACCCGGCGACCGTCCTGCCGGCCGTTCCGCCGATCGCCGACCGGCTGCTGCGCCGCGCTGAGGAGAAGGGCGTCTCGCTCGAGGGCACGCGCATCGGCGTCTCGGGCGCCATGGCGCTCGACGCCGACGCGCTCGTCGGCCCGTGGGAGCAGGAGACGAAGGGGTACCTCGTCGAGGGGTACGGGCTGTCGGAGTGCTCGCCCGTGCTCATCGTCAACCCCGTCGCCCCGAACCGCAAGGCGGGATCCATCGGCCTTCCGCTGCCCGGGACCGAGGCCCGCGTCGTCGATCCCGAGACGGGGGTCGACGTGCCGCAGGGGACGGCGGGGGAGCTCCTCGTGCGGGGGCCGCAGGTGTTCTCGGGGTACTACGGCCGACCGGAGGAGACGGAGGCCGTATTCCTCGACGGCTGGTTCCGCACGGGCGACATCGTTGAGATGGACGCGGACGGCTTCTTCCGGATCGTGGACCGCATCAAGGAGCTGATCATCACGGGCGGCTTCAACGTCGCCCCGACGGAGGTCGAGATCGCGCTGCGCCAGCACCCCGCGATCGCCGACGCCGCCGTCGTCGGGCTCCCGGGCCCGCGCGGCGAGGAGGTCGTCGCGGCGGTCGTGGTCGAGGGCGGCGCGGACATCGACCCGGAGGAGGTGCGCGAGTTCGTCAAGCGCGTGCTTACGCCCTACAAGGCGCCGCGCCGCGTCGTCGTCGTCGACGAGCTCCCGACCTCGATGATCGGCAAGGTGCTGCGGCGTCAGGTGCGCGAGCGCCTCATCGCCGAGGGCGCCTGACGTCGTCGCGGGCGCCCGAGAACGGCGCGAGCGCGTCGCGGATCCGCGCCAGGTCGTCCGCGTTCAGCCCCGTGCGCGCCATGATCTGGCTCGGCACGTCGAGCGCGCGCTCGCGGAGGGCCCGTCCCGCGTCCGTCAGGACGATGTCGAGCCGGCGCTCGTCCCCGGCGCGGCGGGCGCGCCCCACGAGGCCCTGCGTCTCGAGGCGCTTGACGAGCGGCGAGGCGGTCGCCGGCTCGAGAGCGATCTCCTCGGCGAGCTCGCCGAGGGACCGGGGCTCGCGCTCCCACAGCGCGAGCATCACGAGGTACTGCGGGTGCGTCAACCCGAGTGGCTCGAGGACGGGGCGATAGAGCGCGACGACGTTGCGGGCCGCCGTCACGAGCGCGAAGCAGAGCTGATTGTCGAGGCGAAGCAGGTCGTCGCGGGGATCCGTCACGCTCCGATCCTAGACGCTCTAATACTTAGTACACTAAGTGTTATGACGGAGAAGCAGAGCTGGCGAGAGCGCGTGCGCGCGTCCGGAGGGCTGTACCACTGGCTGAACGCGCGCCTCATTCGCTACGCCGGGCCCGCCCAGATCGGCCCCTACGGGCCCAGCGCGCCGCCGCCGTGCGAGCGGTGCGGCGCGGCGAAGGACGCGCACGTGCCGGCCGACGGCGGGGCCCTGCGCTGCCCCGAACCCGCCTCCCCGTAGACTGGAGGCGTGTCTGAAATCACTCCCGATCTCGTGCGTCATCTCGGCGTGCTCGCCCGGATCCAGCTGTCCGACCAGGAGGTGACCAGCCTCACCGGCGAACTCGACGCCATCGTGTCGAACATCGCGAAGGTGAGCGAGGTCGCCACCGCGGACGTGGCCGCGACGAGCCACCCGATCCCCCTGGTCAACGTCTTCCGCGAGGACGAGCCGGGCGACATGCTCACCCTCGAGCAGGCGCTGCTCAACGCGCCGGACTCCGACGGGTCGCGGTTCCGCGTCACGGCGATCCTGGGGGAGGAGCAGTGATGGCGGCCGATCTCGTGCGCCTGACCGGCGCCGACCTGGCGGAGAAGCTGCGCTCCGGCGAGGTCTCGAGCGCCGAGGCCACTCAGGCGCACCTCGACCGTATCGCCGCGGTCGACGGCGACGTGCACGCGTTCCTCCACGTCTCCGATCACGCTCTCGACGTCGCGCGCGACATCGACCAGCGCCGCGCGGCGGGCGAGGAGCTCCCGGAGCTCGCGGGCGTGCCGCTCGCGGTCAAGGATGTCCTCGTGACGACCGACATGCCGTCGACCTCCGGGTCGCGGATCCTCGAGGGGTACATGTCGCCCTACGACGCGACGGTCGTGAAGCGCTCGCGCGAGGCGGGTCTCGTGCCGCTCGGCAAGACGAACATGGACGAGTTCGCCATGGGGTCCTCGACGGAGCACTCGGCGTACGGGCCGACCCGCAACCCCTGGGACCTCGACCGGATCCCCGGCGGCTCCGGCGGCGGGTCCGCCGCCGCGGTCGCGGCCTTCGAGGCCCCGCTCGCGCTCGGCTCCGACACGGGCGGATCCATCCGTCAGCCCGCGCACGTCACGGGCACGGTCGGCGTCAAGCCCACCTACGGCGCGGTCAGCCGCTACGGGGCGATCGCGCTGGCGTCGAGCCTCGACCAGATCGGCCCGGTCACGCGCACCGTGCTCGACGCGGGTCTCCTGCACGACGTGATCGGCGGGCACGACCCGCACGACGCGACCTCACTCACCGACGCCTGGCCGTCGTTCGCCGCCGCCGCGCGTGCGGGCGCCGCGGGCGAGGGCATCCGCGGGCTGCGCGTGGGCGTCGTCCGCGACCTGCCCGACGCCGCGTTCCAGCCGGGCGTCGCCGAGGCGTTCCGCGCCTCGCTCGCCCTGCTCGAGGCGCAGGGAGCGGAGATCGTTGAGGTCCAGGCCCCGCACTTCGAGTACGCGGTGGCCGCGTACTACCTCATCCTTCCCGCCGAGGCCTCGAGCAACCTCGCGAAGTTCGACTCCGTGCGCTTCGGCCTCCGCGTCGACGGCGCGGGCGGCACGGTCGAGGACGTCATGTCGGCCACGCGCGATGCGGGCTTCGGCCCCGAGGTGAAGCGACGCATCATCCTCGGCACCTACGCGCTGTCGGCGGGGTACTACGACGCGTACTACGGCAGCGCGCAGAAGGTCCGCACGCTCATCCAGCGCGACTTCGACGAGGCCTTCGCGGCGGTCGACGTCATCGCGACGCCGACTGCGCCGACGACGGCGTTCCGCCTGGGCGAGAAGATTGACGACCCGCTCGCGATGTACGCCAACGACCTCACGACGATCCCCGCGAACCTCGCCGGGATCCCCGGCATCTCGATCCCGGCGGGCCTCGCGTCCGACGACAACCTGCCGACGGGGATCCAGTTCCTCGCGCCGGCGCGGCAGGACGCGCGGCTCTACCAGGTCGGCGGCGCCCTCGAGGCGATGCTCGTGGACAGCTGGGGCGGACCGCTCCTCGACAAGGCACCCGCGCTCGGGGGAGAGGCACGCTGATGGCGACGCTCATGGACTTCGACAAGGCGCTCGAGATGTTCGAGCCCGTCATCGGGCTCGAGGTGCACATCGAGCTCAACACCCGCACGAAGATGTTCTCGGCGGCGGGAAACCCCGCGAACAATGAGTTTCACGGCGCCGAGCCGAACACGCTCGTCGCGCCGGTCGACCTCGGCCTGCCCGGCGCGATGCCGGTCGTCAACCGCGAGGCCGTGCTGAGCTCCATCAGCCTCGGCCTCGCGCTCGGCTGCTCGATCGCGCCGTCGAGCCGATTCGCGCGTAAGAACTACTTCTACCCGGACCTCGGGAAGAACTACCAGATCAGCCAGTACGACGAGCCGATCGCGTTCGAGGGCTCGGTCGAGGTCGAGCTCGAGGGCGGCGACCTCGTCACGATCCCGATCGAGCGCGCCCACATGGAGGAGGACGCGGGCAAGCTGACGCACGTCGGCGGATCCACCGGCCGGATCCAGGGCGCCTCCTCGTCGCTCGTGGACTACAACCGCGCGGGCGTTCCGCTCGTGGAGATCGTCACGAAGCCGATCTTCGGCGCCGAGCACCGGGCGCCGGAGCTCGCGAAGGCGTACCTCGGCACCATCCGCGACATCGCCCGTGCGCTCGGCATCAGCGAGGCGCGGATGGAGCGCGGCAACGTCCGGTGCGACGCGAACGTCTCGCTCCGCCCACGCGGCGCCGAGAAGCTCGGGACGCGCACCGAGACGAAGAACGTCAACTCGATGCGCTCCGTCGAGCGCGCTGTCCGGTACGAGATCCGGCGCCAGGCCGCGATCCTCGCCGCGGGCGGCGCGATCACGCAGGAGACCCGCCACTGGCACGAGGACACGGGCGAGACGTCGCCCGGCCGCCCCAAGAGCGACGCTGACGACTACCGCTACTTCCCGGAGCCGGACCTCCTGCCCGTCGCCCCAAGCGCCGAGCTGATCGAGGAGCTCCGCGGGAAGCTGCCCGAGGCGCCCGTCGCGCGCCGCCGGCGCCTGAAGGCCGAGTGGGGCTTCACCGACCTCGAGTTCCAGGACGTCGCCAACGGCGCCCTGGTCGACGCGGTCGAGCAAACGGTCGCGGCCGGCGCGAGCCCCGCGTCCGCGCGCAAGTGGTGGACGGGCGAGATCACGCGGATCGCGAACGCCGAGGGCCGCGAGGCCGAGACGCTCGTCAGCCCCGCGCACGTGGCCGAGCTGCAGGGCCTCATCGACGCCGGAACGCTGACGGACAAGCTCGCCCGCCAGGTGCTCGAGGGCGTCGTCGCGGGCGAGGGCGCGCCGCAGGCGGTCGTCGACGCGCGCGGCCTGGCCGTCGTGAGCGACGACGGCGCCCTCATCGCGGCGATCGACGAGGCTCTCGCGGCGCAGCCCGACGTCCTCGAGAAGATCCGCGGCGGCAAGGTGCAGGCGGCGGGCGCGATCATCGGCGCCGTGATGAAGGCCATGAAGGGCCAGGCCGACGCCGCGCGCGTGCGCGAGCTCGTCATCGAGCGCGCCGGCGCGTAGCCTCCGGGCGCGCGGGGCCGTCGCCGGCGCCGGCGGCGGCCCCTCGTGCGCGGCGTGCGGGGAGAATGGATCCATGGGACGGCAGGACGGATCGCGGCGCCTCGTCTCCGCGGACGGCGCGGACGACGAGGGCGCGCACATCCTCCACGTCGACATGGACGCGTTCTACGTCGCGGTCGAGACGCTGGCGGATCCGTCCCTCGCCGGCCGTCCCGTCATCATCGGGCGCAGGGAGGGGCGCTCCGTCGTCTCCAGCGCGTCGTACGAGGCGCGCCGGTACGGCGTGCGCTCCGCCATGCCGGTGGCGCAGGCGCTCCGGCGCTGCCCCCGCGCGGTCGTCGTGGAGCCGCACTTCGATCGCTACCGCGCCGTGTCCGCGCGCGTGATGGACCTGTTCCGCTCCATCACGCCGCTCGTCGAGCCCCTCTCGATCGACGAGGCGTTCCTCGACGTCTCCGGCGCGCGGCGGCTGTGGGGCGGCCCGGGCGAGATCGCCGCGCTGATCCGCCGCCGGGTCCGGGGCGAGATCGGGATCACCTGCAGCGTCGGCGCGGCGTCGACCAAGCACGTCGCGAAGATGGCCTCCACGGTGGCCAAACCGGACGGGATGCTCGTGGTCCCGGCGCGCGAGACGGTCGCCTTCCTCGACCCGCGGCCGGCCGGATCCATGTGGGGCGTCGGCCCGAAGGCCGCCGAGGCCCTGGCCTCGCGGGGGATTCACACGATCCGCGACCTGCGGGAGACGCCGCCGGCGGCCCTGGAGCGGATCCTCGGACCCGCGCAGGCGAGCAGGCTCGTCGACCTCGCGCGCGGCCGGGACCCGCGCGCGATCGAGACCGAGCGCGTCGAGAAGAGCGTCTCGCACGAGGAGACGTTCGACGAGGACGTGTGGGATCCGGAGCGGCTGCGCGCCGAGATCCTGCGGCTCGCCGACCGGGTCGCGGGGCGCCTGCGCGCGGGCGGCGTGGAGGCATCCGGCGTGTCCATCAAGGTGCGGTTCGCCGATTTCCGGACGATCACGCGCTCTCGCGCCCTCGCGGATCCGACCGACGTGGGCCAGCGGATCGGCCAGGTCGCCCGCGAGCTCTTCGCGCAGGCGGGCGTGTCCGCCCCCGTGCGCCTGATCGGCGTGCGCGCGGACCGCCTCGTGGCGGCCGGCTCCCAGGCGGTGGCGCTGTGGGACGACGACGGCGACTGGCGGCAGGTCGACACGGCGCTCGACCGCGCGGCCGAGCGGTTCGGGCGTGGGTCGATCACGCGCGCCGCCTTCCTCGCGCCGTCGAAGCGGCGCGCGGAGGGGGACCCCGGGGTACGGTAGTGCCATGCCCAACATCGCGATCGAACTCGGCAAGCTCAGCGGCTCCTTCGGCGTGAAGGCGTCCTACGGCGAGCAGCAGGACCTCGACGGCGTCACGGTGCTGCCGGTGGCGGCGACCTGGGCCGGCTACGGCGGCGGCTCGGACGACAACGGCCAGGGCGGCGGGGGCGGCGGCGGATTCTCGCTGCCGGTCGGCGCCTACATCCGGCGCGGCTCCGAGTTCCGGTTCGCGCCGAACCCGGTCACGCTCATCGCGGTCCTCACCCCGCTCGTGTGCGTGACCGGCCGCGCCCTCGGCTACGTCATCAAGCGGCTGAAGAAGTAGCGGTGACGCCGGCCGCCGCGGCGGACCGGCTCGCCGCCTTCCTCGCGCCCGGCCCGTTTCGCCTCGTCATCGACGGGCGCAGCGGCGCGGGTAAGACGACGCTTGCGCGGGCGGTGGCCACCGCGCGCGGCGCGCGCCTCGTCTCGCTGGACGAGTTCTACCCCGGCTGGGGCGGCCTCGCCCGCGCGACGCCCGTCGCCGCGCGCATCCTGACCGACCACGCCGCCGGGCGCGCGGCCACCTACCGCCGCTGGGACTGGGCGCGCGGCGAGTACGAGACGCGCGAGCGCCGGGTGGATCCTGGGGAGCCGCTCGTGGTCGAGGGCTGCGGATCCCTGAGCCCCGCGGCCGCGCGGGCGGCGACCTGCGCCGTGTGGCTCGACGCGGACGCCCACGCGCGGCGCGACCGGGCGCTCGCCCGCGACGGCGACGGCTTTCGGCCGTTCTGGGACATGTGGGCGGCGCAGGAGGACGCGCACATCCTCGATCACGCGCCGGAGAGCCTCGCGACCTTCGCGTGGTGCATGGCGTAGACCCCTACGCCGAGGTCTCGCCGTCCGCGGCCTGCACGAGTCCCTCGAGTCGGTAGCCCAGCCACTCGTAGAGCCCGTAGCGCGGGTCGTCCTCGTCGTGCGCCGCATCGCCGTCCGAGATCCCGAGGCGGCTCGCGAGCACGAGACGCAGCGCGGCCAGCGTGCGCAGCCAGGCGTCGAGACGATCGCCCGCGATCGAGACGTCCACGGGGGAGAGCGCGTCGTCCAAGCCCGCGTCGCCGATCCGCTCGAGGTCCTCGGCGACGACCCGCGCGTCGCCCGCCCGTCGCCCGAGCAGGTCCGTGCGCGTGACGTCGCGAAACTCCCGCGACGCCGCGTCGTCCTCGGGATAGGCATCCGGGGTCAGGCGGCCCAGCGCCGGGTCCTCGGGGCGACCGTCCGCGACGAGCGTCGCGAACTGGTCGATCAGGTCGGCGAGGTGGCGCGCCTCGATCCGCGTGAGCGTGAGAATCGTGAGCCGGTCGGTCATCGCGTCGCCTTTCGGACGGTGGCCCAGAGGCCGTAATCGTGCATCGCCTGGGCGTGGAGCTCCATCTGCTCGCGCGCGCCCTCCGCGACGACCGCGTGGCCCTCGTGGTGGACCGCGAGCATGCGCTCGGTGGCCCGCTCGGTCGAGAACCCGAAGTACTCGCGGAACACGCGCACGACGTAGCTCATGAGGTTGACGGGGTCGTCCCAGACGACGGTCTCCCACGGCGGGGACGCCGTGGCCGTGGTTTCGCGCGCCGCGCGCGCCTCGTCCGCCGGGAGCAGCGTCGGTGACGTCATCTCACGCCCATCCCAGCTCGTGGAGCCGTGCGTCGTCAATGCCGTAGAAGTGGGCGATCTCGTGGACGAGCGTCGTGTGCACCTCGTCGCGGAGCTCGCGGAGCGTCGCGCACTGGGCGAGGTGGGGCTCGCGGTACACGATGATGCGGTCGGGCAGTTCGCCCATACCGTACCGGTCCCGCTCGGTGAGCGCGAGGCCGTCGTACAGGCCCAGGAGATCGAGGGATCCGTCCTCCGGCCTGTCCTCGACGACGAAGATGACGTTGTCGAGGTCGTCGACCATATCGTCGGGAAGCGCGTCGAGCTCGGAGACCACGAGGGCCTCGAACTCGTCCGGCCCGAGCGTCGGCCGCTCGTCGGAGCGTTCAGGGGTGTCTGGGCAGGATCCCGAACTCATATCGGGTGGCTGACGGGGCTTGAACCCGCGACCCCCGCGACCACAACGCGGTGCTCTACCAACTGAGCTACAGCCACCATGTCTCCCCGCTACCTGCGGGGCAACTTCTCTAGTCTGTCACAGGTTTGGGGCGAACTCGTTCACGACATTCTCAGCAATTGCCTTGGCGTCGTCCGAGGACGGCCCCGGCTCCGCGACGAAGGCCGCGCGCCGGTAGTACCGCAGCTCCCGGATTGACTCGAGGATGTCGGCGAGGGCGCGGTGCCCGCCCGCCTTCTCGGGCGCCTGGAAGTACACGCGGGGCATCCAGCGCCGCGCGAGCTCCTTGATGCTCGAGACGTCGACGTTGCGGTAGTGCAGGTATCCGTCGAGCTCCGGCATGTAGCGCGCGAGGAACATCCGGTCGGTGCCGATCGTGTTGCCGGCGAGGGGAGCCTTGCGCTCCTGCGGCACGAAGCGGCTCACGTACTCGAGCACGGCGCGCTCGGCGTCGCCGACGGGGATACCGCCGGGGATCTCGCGGTCGAGGCCGCTCGTCGCGTGCATGTTCGCCACGAAGTCGTTCATCTGCGCGAGCGCGGCGTCCGACGGCCGGATGACGAGCTGCAGGCCGGGGTCGAGGATCTTCAGGTCGAAATCCGTCACGACGACGGCGATCTCGACGAGCTCGTCCACGGCCGGGTCGAGGCCGGTCATTTCGCAGTCGATCCACACCAGTCGGTCGTTCTCGGAGGCGCTCACCATGCCGCCAGCCTAGCCGCGCCCCCTGACACCCGGCCCCGCGGCGTGCGCGGATCCGCCGGGGCTCGATAAGCTGGGGCTCCTGGCCTCCTTAGCTCAGTGGAAGAGCAGCGAGCTTCTACCTCGTCGGTCGAGGGTTCGAATCCTTCAGGGGGCACCCAACGCACAAGGCTCGAACCTTGGCCCGATGAATCAGGGCTGGGGTTCGAGCCTTACCCGCAACGTCTCCGGGCTCATGCCGAGCCGCCCGGCCACAAGCAGGTTCGGGTGCTGGGGTTTGGCCTCGTCGAGTATCCGCAGCGCGCGCTCGCGTATCTCGGGCGAAACTACTGATTCATCGGTTCCGTCCTTGCTTGAAGAACGGAACGACACCCAGGCCGATTCAGCGCGCCCGATCAGACAAAGCCGAGCGTGGCGACGACCTCGGCGACCCGGGCACGCTGCGTCTGGTCGAGTCCCTGGTTGGGCAGCGGGAGGGACCGTTCGGGGGCGAGGCCGAGGTGCTCGGCGATCGCGGCGACCACCCGCAGGCTGCCCCCGTACTCGGCGAACAGCGCCCACAGCGGGGCGAGACGCTCCGACTCAGCGACCGCGTCGCCTGGCCGTTCTTCTTGGGCGGCGCGAGTGAGCGTGAGGGCAGGTTGGGGCAGGGTGCCGCCGATGACGGAGTACCAGGCCTCGCACCCGGCGTTCAGCCCCGTCGCGGCGAACGCGTCGCCGGAGACGCCGATCGTGATGTGTTCCGGGAGAAGTGCTCGGATCTTCGCGACGTGCTCACGGGCACGTTCCGGCTCGGCGGGAACTCCGGGGATCTTGATCGAGGCGATCCCCGGTAGCTGCGCAAGGCGCTCGTATAGGTCCAGGGTGAAGGTGAAGTGGGTGGTGCCGGGGTTGTCGTAGACGATCACCGGCAGGTCGGTGTGCTCCGTGGCCGTGCGGAACAGTTCGAACACGTCGTGCTCGTTAAGGGGCTGATACGTCATCGGGGCGAGCAGCACGCCGGCGGCGCCGGCGGTTTCGGCCTGCTCGATGTTGTGCAGCACCTGTGAGGTGCGCAGCGCCCCGACGCCGATGAACACCGGAACGTCCCCGGCGTGCTCGACCGCGAGCTGGGCGACGCGTGCCCGCTCGCGCGCGTCGAGGTAGGCGTAGGAGCCGGTCGAGCCAAGAGCGGTAATCGAATCGACCCTCGCCTCGCGGAGTCGTGTGATGAGCCCAACGAAGGCCGCTTCGTCGACGGCGTCGTCGTGAAACGGCGTGAGGGGGAAGGCGCTGAGGCCGGTGAAGGTGCGGATCACGCTGTCTCCTGTCCGGGTCGGTGCGCGAGACCAAGCGTGGCATGGCCGTAGACGAACTGGATCTCCGCGATCACGACGCGGTACTCGTCGACCTCGAACATGAAGGTCGACGAGTAGCGGGGCTTGCCAATCATGCGGTCTCCTTGGGTGCGCTCTCATGGGCCTCCCACCCAGGGTGTACTCGTGGCTTCGTCGTCCGTCGCGCTGGGCTGCGGCTCCGGCGGTGATGACGATCGCGATACCGACCAACTGCAACAGCGTGGGCTGCTGGGCAAGGACGAGCAAGCCGATAAGGACGCCGAAGGCGGGCTCGAGCGACAACAGCGTCCCGTAGGCGGTGTGGGTCATCCGGCGCAGCGCGAGCATCTCGAGGGCGAAGGAGATCACCGGGGTAATCAGGGCGATCCCGGCGGCGAGGATGAGGATCTGCCAATCAGGTTCACCGCCGATGATCTGCGGGAGCCCGAACGGCAGCGTAAACAGCGCGGCGATCGGGATCGTGAGCGAGAGCCCGCTGATTCCGGCGAAACGATCCCCGACGCGCTGAGTGAAGATGTTGCAGAGGCCCCAGCACGCCCCGGCGGCCCCGACATGCTCGATCACCGTCACGGAGAGGGCGTTGGAGAGCGGGACGAGTAGCATCGCTGCGACCCCAAGCGTCCACGGTGGCATCGCCCCGGTCCTCTGTGCCGATGGTGCGGCATGCCTGCCGGTCATGCCCTGCTGAGGAGTCGACTGGTGGCCCTCACGTCTTCACCGAGGGCGGAGAGCGCGTCGACGAGCGCATCCGCCGCGGCATGCAGCTCGGCGTCGGTGACCGGATCGAGGGCGTCAAGGATGAACAGTGCGCTCGTGCTGTCCTCCCGCAGCGCAGTGCGGGGCCCCTGCCGCCAGTTCCAGCGCCGACATGTCACCCCCGCATCGTCGGTCCACACGACCTCACCCGACTCGGGGTGCTCGATGGTGGGCTCACCGTTCACGGTCGTCGCGAAATCTTCATCACCGGTCGCCCGGACCAGCCGGGCCGGCCCCTGGTAGCGGGCATAGTCCTCGCCGCCGAAGGGGATCTGGCAGAGCACACTGATCGCGTTGTAGATGTCCGTCAGCGCATTCACCCGCGGCAAGCCCTGCTCCGCTCTGCGAGTGAGGGCCTCTAGGCTGTTGCGGGTGCGCTGCGGCTTCGCGCCGAACGCCCGGTACGCGTCTCGCCACGCCGCGATATGCGGCAGCTCATCCACGGGCGACCCGGCCAGCAGCTCTTTGGCATACGCCTCAGCCTGGGCGATGAGCTCGTCCGCAGCGGTCAACCCGGCACTCGAGTGCTGGTCGATGCCGTCGATGATCACAAGCAGGGCCCGGTAGTCGGGGCGGAGCGCGTGCACGGCCGGGTCGACGCTCGAGGCGGCGAAGAACGCGTCGGGCGAGAGCAGATCAGTCATGAGAGGGCTCCTCGGGAGTCTGGTGGTGGGGAAGGATGGCGCGGACGCCCGGTTCGAACACGGCGAGCGAGATCCGGGCCGGGACCTCGCCGGGGTTGGCATAGGAATGCGGCACGTCGCCGGCGAACTCGATCGCATCACCCGTGCCCAGCAGGTGGAGATCATCAGCGACGGTGATCGTCACTGCGCCGCGCTGGACCTGTAGCAGCTCCCGAGTGCCCGGTGCATGGGCGTCGCTGTCGTGCTGGTCGCCGGGACCCAAAGACCAGTCCCACAGCTCCACCACGTCAGGTGGTTGCGTGCCCGCGACGAGCACCCCTCGCCCGCCATGCTCGCCCGTCCACAACGCTGCGCCGTCGCCGTGCACGGTCACCCGTGCCAGCACGGACTCCTCCCGAGGGGGCTCCACCAAAGCCGGCAACCCCACCCCCAGCGCATCCGACAAGCGCAGCAGTGTCCCGATGCTCGGGTTCACCACGCCCTGCTCGACGTTCACGAGCATCCGTCGACTCACCCCCGCAGCGGCAGCGAGCTGATCCAGCGTCCACGACAGTCGCTGCCGCGCAGCGCGCACACGTCCACCCACTGTGCGCGTGAGCGTCTCGGTCGCTGTGCCCGTACCCATGTAGTGCACCATAGTGCACTCTCTGGGGTCACATTCCGACGAAGCCAGCGGGCGATTCACTCAGCCAAGTCGCTCGCGCGGATGATCTGGGCGTGAGGAACGAATCGGTGACCTGCCCCACGGATTCGATTCCAGTCCACCTGCGCGCACCACCCGACTTCGAGAGTCGGTCACAGAGGGCACGGCTGGTCGTACGCAACGCTCGTAGGCGCCCCGAGACAGGCGAGAATCCACGGTCCGCAAGGCCGGGCCAGGGTGCTCAACCTCTCTACGGAGGGGCACCGCGATGAGACGCGTTTCTCGCGCCCGGATGCCCCTGTTGCGCCCGACTCCCGGCGCGTAGCCTGGCCGTGACGACGCACGGGAAGGGGCGCATCATGGGCGATGAGCACGGCCACAGGATCTTCGTGGCATACGGCAAGGCGGGGGCCGTCGGGTCCATCCGCGCGGAGGGTGCGGATTTCCTCGTCACGATGGCGGGATCGGACGAGCCGCTCGGCACGTACCCGACGCTCGAGATTGCGAAGAACGCCCTCTCGGCGCAGCTCGGGCCGGCCGCGGACCGCCCCGAGTTTCATCCCCACTGATCTCTCGGCGGTCGACGGCGCCGGGGCCCGGGAGGGCGCGTAGCGTGGAGGGTGGTCGCCGCGAGCGCGGCGACGCGAGAGGAGCCTGAGATGCAGACGTTCGTGCTGGCCGGGGGATGCTTTTGGTGTCTCGACGCGGCGTACCGCGCGCTTCGCGGCGTGAGCAAGGTCGTGTCCGGATACGTGGGCGGCGAGGCGGAGAATCCGTCGTACGAGGCGGTCTGCACGGGGCGGACGGGGCACGCGGAGGCGGTGGCCGTGACGTTCGACCCGGAGGTCATTCCCGCCGAGGTCATCCTCGATGCGTTCTTCACGATGCACGACCCGCGCCAGCTGAACCACCAGGGGGCCGACACCGGCACACAGTACCGGTCCGCGATGTTCCCGGCCGACGACGCGCAGCGCGAGGCCTTCGAGGTCGCCCGCGCCCGGGCGAGCGAGCTGTGGGACGCGCCGCTCGGCGACGTCGAGGGCACGATCGTGACCACCATGGAGCCGCTGGGCGCGTTCTGGGAGGCGGAGGACTACCACCAGGACTTCTTCGCGAAGAACCCCGGTCAGGGGTACTGCCTCGCGGTCGCCGTGCCGAAGGTGAATAAGGTGCGCGCGCGGTTCGCGGAGTACGCCCGCGCGTAGCGGGGGCGACCTCGTCCCCACGGCGCCCTCCCGGGGAGTTGTCCCGGATCCGGCGGATCCGCCGGGCGCCCCTCCCGTGCCGCGGGCAGTGTGGCGGCACCGGCCGACTCGCGGCCGGCCGACACGAGGGGACGCACATGACCGACACCATCACGATTACCGGCAACCTGGCGACCGCGCCGACTGAGCAGCAGACGGGGTCGGGGGATCCGTACACCCGCTTCCGCCTGGCGAGCCCGAACCGGCGCCGCGATGCGCGCACGGGGGAGTGGGTCGACCTCGACCCCAACTGGTACACGGTGCTCGCTTTCCGCTCCCTCGCCTCCCACGCCGTGGCCTCCCTGGAGAAGGGTCAGCGCGTCATCGTGACCGGCGCGCTGAAGGTGCGGCGGTGGGAGCGCGAGGGCAAGACGGGCACGGAGGTCGAGGTCGTGGCCGATGCGCTCGGCGCCGACCTGCGCTTCGGGACGACGCGGTTCTCACGCGCCGCGCCCGCGGCGGGCGCCGCCAGCGCCGAGGGCCAGGGGGCCGCCGAGGCCCCGCCCGCGGACTGGGAGGCGGCGCCCGTCGCCGCGGGGGACGGGTACGCGGGCGAGACGCCGTTCTGAGGCGGGATCCGCGCGCGGGCGGGCGCGGATCCCGCGTAGACTGAGCCCAACTATGGCTGAGTTCATTTTCCAGATGGTCCGCGCCCGCAAGCAGGTGGGCGACAAGCTGATCCTCGATGACGTCTCGATGTCGTTCTTCCCGGGAGCGAAGATCGGCATGGTCGGCCCCAACGGCGCCGGTAAGTCGACGATCCTGAAGATCATGGCGGGTCTCGACCAGCCATCGAACGGCGAGGCGACGCTGACGTCCGGTTTCTCGGTCGGCATCCTCATGCAGGAGCCCGAGCTCGACGAGTCCAAGAGCGTCCTGGAGAACGTCCAGGACGGCGTGGGGCCGATCAAGGCGAAGCTCGACCGCTTCAACGAGATCTCCGGCCTCATGGCCGAGCCGGACGCCGACTTCGACGCGCTCCTCGCCGAGATGGGAACGCTGCAGGAGGACATCGACAACGCCGACGCCTGGGACCTCGACGCTCAGCTCGAGCAGGCGATGGACGCGCTGCGGACGCCCCCCGGTGACGCGCGGATCGAGAACCTCTCGGGTGGTGAGAAGCGCCGCGTGGCGCTGTGCAAGCTCCTGCTCGAGAAGCCCGACCTCCTCCTCCTCGACGAGCCGACCAACCACCTCGACGCGGAGAGCGTGCTGTGGCTCGAGCAGCACCTCCAGTCCTACCCGGGCGCCGTCATCGCGATTACCCACGACCGGTACTTCTTGGACCACGTCGCGCAGTGGATCGCGGAGGTCGACCGCGGGCGCCTCTACCCCTACGAGGGTAACTACTCGACGTACCTCGAGAAGAAGGCCGAGCGCCTCGAGGTGCAGGGTAAGAAGGACGCCAAGCTGCAGAAGCGCCTGAAGGACGAGCTCGACTGGGTGCGCTCCAACACCAAGGGACGCCAGGCCAAGTCGAAGGCGCGCCTCGCGCGCTACGAGGAGATGGCCGCCGAGGCGGAGCGGACGAAGAAGCTGGACTTCGAGGAGATCCAGATCCCCGCCGGCCCGCGCCTCGGCAACGTCGTGATCGAGGCGAAGGACATCGTCAAGGGCTTCGACGACCGCACCCTGATCGACGGCCTGAGCTTCAGCCTCCCGCCGAACGGCATCGTCGGCGTGATCGGCCCGAACGGCGTGGGCAAGACGACGCTGTTCAAGACCATCGTGGGCCTCGAGCCGCTCGACGGCGGCGACCTGCGGGTCGGCGAGACGGTCAAGCTCAGCTACGTCGACCAGACGCGCGGCGGAATCGACCCGGACAAGACCCTGTGGGAGGTCGTCTCGGACGGCCTCGACATCATGATGGTCGGCAAGACCGAGGTGCCCTCGCGCGCATACGTGTCGAAGTTCGGCTTCAAGGGGCCGGACCAGCAGAAGAAGGCTGGCGTCCTGTCGGGCGGCGAGCGCAACCGCCTCAACCTCGCGCTCACGCTCAAGCAGGGCGGCAACGTCCTCCTCCTCGACGAGCCGACGAACGACCTCGACGTCGAGACGCTGCAGTCGCTCGAGAACGCGCTGCTCGAGTTCCCCGGCTGCGCCGTGGTCGTCACGCACGACCGGTGGTTCCTCGACCGCATCGCGACGCACATTCTGGCGTACGAGGGCACGGAGGAGAACCCCGCGAACTGGTACTGGTTCGAGGGGAACTTCGAGGCGTACGAGGCGAACAAGGTCGAGCGCCTCGGCCCGGAGGCCGCGCGCCCGCACCGCACGACGCACCGCAAGCTCACGCGCGACTGAGCGCGAGAAGACGGCGCCCCGGGAGATCGAAGTGATCTCCCGGGGCGCCGTCTTGCCGTGCGGTGGGCGCGTCAGTCCACGACCCACTCGAACTGGTCGCCGTACTCGGCGAGCCAGGCGTCGATCGCCGCGGGCTCGTCGCCGTCGTCGAACTCGTTGACGACGGTGTTCTCGAGCGCGCCGTACTGCTCGTCGTTCAGGGTGATCGAGCTCATGAGCGCGGCCGCCTCGGGGAACTCGTCGCTGAAGCCCTCGTGCGCGAGGAAGTGCAGGCCCTCGGTGGCGCCCATGCCCTCCTGCGGATCCTCGAGGTCCTTCAGGCCGTACGCCTCGTAGGCCCAGAACGGCCGCCACAGCGTGACGACGATGTCCTCACGGTTCTCGACCGCGTCCTCCAGCGTCGCGAGCATTCCCGCGAGAGA
The DNA here is from genome assembly GCF_011326725.1 of Microbacterium excoecariae. Taxonomy (GTDB): domain Bacteria; phylum Actinomycetota; class Actinomycetes; order Actinomycetales; family Microbacteriaceae; genus Microbacterium; species Microbacterium excoecariae. The sequence continues at coordinate 1,509,043 of NZ_JAANCO010000001.1, forward strand.
CGACGAGGTCAGGGTGTACTCGTCGCCGAGGTCGTAGGCCGGGAAGAGGCTCTCCTCGGCCATCGTGGCCGTCCCGGATCCGGGCTCGATCGTGTAGATGCGGCCGTCGAAGCGGTCGGCCTGGCCGTGCAGGTCTTCGACCGCGTCGATGTCGACGTAGTCCGGCACCGCGAGGGTGCCGTGGGCGTTGTCGTAGTACGCGCCGAGGTCCTCGATCCGGTCGGAGTACTCGTCCATGTACGCGGCCTGCGAGATGTCCGACCAGGCGGAGGGGTAGATGTCGACGTCGCCCTCGGCGAGCGCCGTGTACAGGAGGCCGGGCTCCGTGAGCTCCTCCATCTCGACCGTGAAGCCCATCTTCTCGAACTGGTCCTGCAGCAGGTAGGCGTTGTTGACGGCGTCGGTCCACGACGGCAGGAAGCCGATCGTGATGGTCTCGTCGTCGCCGTCGGCGGCGCCCGCCCCGCACCCGGCGAGGGCGAGGAGGGAGACGGATCCGAGAGCGGCGGTGGTGAGGAGGCGGTGACGAATGCGCATGCGTCGTCCTTTCGGTGCTGTGGGGGTGTCACTCGGGGCGCGAAAAAGGGGTGCCGCGGCGCAGGCCGCGGCACCCCCTCGTGCCGTGCGCGGGAACGCGTCCCGCGCGGCGGATTACTCCGCGACGATCGTGTCGAAGGCCTCGGGGTTCGCCTCGAGCCACTCGTCGATCGCGGCCGACTTGTCGTCCTCGTCGGCGTACTCGTTCACGACGGTGTCCTCAAGCGAGCCGTACTCGGCGTCGTCGAGCTCGATGCCGCCGATGAGCTCGGCGGCCTCCGGGAACTCCTCGGCGAAGCCGGCCGTCGCGAGGAAGTGCAGGCCCTCGGGGTCGCCCATCGCGCCCTCGGGGTCCTCGAGGTCCTTGATGTCGAACGCGTCGTTCGCCCAGAACGGGCGCCACAGCGTGACGACGATGTCTTCCTCGTTGTCGATCGCGGTCTCGAGCTCGGTGAGCATCGCGGCGGTCGACGACGTGAGCAGCTCGTACTCGCCGTCGAGGTCGTAGGCCGGCATCGCCGAGTCCTGCGTCTGGGCGGTCAGGCCCGCGCCCGGCTCGATGCCGACGATCTGGCCGTCGAACATGTCGGCGTTGCCCGCGAGGTCGGCGATCGAGTCGATGTTGGTGTACGTCGGCACCGCGAGCGTGAGCTTCGCGTTGTCGTAGTACGTGCCGAGGTCCTCGATGTCGTCGCCGTACTCCTCCATGTAGGACGCATGCGTGAGCTCGGGCCACGCCGACGGGTAGATGTCGACGTCGCCCTGGGCGAGGCCGGCGTAGAGGGGGCCCGCCTCCGTGAGCTCCTGCATCTCGACCGTGTAGCCGATCTTCTCGAGCTGGTCCTGGAGCAGGAACGCGGTGCTGAGGCCGTCGGTCCAGGCGGGGAGGTAGCCGAGCGTGATGGTGCCCATGCTCTCGCCGCCGTCGGCCGACGAGCCCTCGTCCGTGCTCGAGGAGCAGCCGGCGAGCGCGAGGCTCGCGGCGGCGCCGACGGCGAGGATTCCGGTGAGGTGACGCGTGTTCATGATGTTCCTTTCCTCCCGCGCGCTGCGCGGGTGTGGGGAGTCGAACCGGGGTTCTGATGGGCGGGACGGACCCGCCAGGGGTAAGGGGTATGGGGTGAGGGCTAGGCCACGCCGCCCGTGGGCGCGCGCCGAGGCGACACGGCCTCGCGCTCGGCCCGGGCGGCCGCCGCCTCCGCGGCTGCCGCGCGTCGCGCCTGGCGGCGGCGGGTGAGCGTGCCGAGGAGCGACGACGGGTAGGCCGCGGGGTTGCCGAGCGCCGCGGTGACGCGGTCGAGGAAGACCGCGAGGATGACCACGCCGAGGCCGGCCTCCACGCCCTGCGCGATGTCGATCGTCGAGATGGCCGCGACGACCTCCTTGCCGAGCCCGTCCGCGCCGGCCATGCCGGCGATGACGGCCATCGACAGCGCGAGCATGATGACCTGGTTCACGCCCGCCATGATCGTGGGCAGGGCGAGGGGCAGCTGGATCCCGCGCAGGATCTGGCCGGGGGTCGCGCCGAAGGCCTGACCCGCCTCGACCGTCTCCTCGTCGACGCCGCGGATCCCGAGCTCCGTCAGGCGCACGCCGGGCGGCATCGAGAAGATCACCGTCGCGACGAGGCCGGGGACCACGCCGATGCTGAAGAAGACGATCGCCGGGATCAGGTACACGAACGCCGGCATGGTCTGCATGAAGTCCAGCACGGGCTTGAGGATCGTTCGGACCGTCGCGCTGCGCGCGGACCAAATGCCGAGCGGCACCGAGATGACGATCGCGACGAGCGCGGCCATCAGCACGAGCGCCAGCGTTTGCATCGCGGGCTCCCACATGTCCATGCCGACGATGAGGATGAACGTCAGCAGCGTTCCCACCGCGAGCTGCCACGACCGGAAGAACCAGCTGATGAGAGCGGCGATGAGGATCGCGACGGGGATGGGCGTGGCGAGGAGCACGTCGGTCAGCGACTCGACGAGCCAGCTGACGACCATCGTGATGAAATCGAGCAACCACTCGAGGTTGTCCTTGATCCAGTCGACCGCCTGATCGGCCCAGTCCCCGACGGGGATACGGAAGTTCTCGAACATCAGCGGGCCTCCTCGGATCCGCGCGCGTCGGCGTCGTCGGCCTCCGCCAGGACCTGGTCGATGACGGTGGTCGGGACGGGCTGCGCGGGCAGGGCGATCTCCTCCGTCGCGCTGGGGCCGGGTCCGAGCGCGGCGAGCAGCGTCATGCGCGGGATCACGCCCGCGAGCCGGCCGTCCGCGTCGGTCACGGCGACGGCGAGCTTCGACTCGATCGAGGGCACGAACAGGTCCATCAGGACGTCGTCGACGCCGACCGTGACGGCGTCGTTCTTGATGGCGGCGGCGATGGAGCGCTCGCCCTTGCGCACGAGCTGCAACGCGCCGCGGTCCTCGAGCGTGCCCAGCAGGCGCCGGTTCTGGTCGACGACGTACACCGCGCTCAGCGCGGCGTCGCGCATCGTGCGCAGCGCCGTGCGCGGCCCCGCGGTCTCGGAAACGACCGCGATGGGGCGTTCCATGACGTTGCCCGCCGTGAGCACGCGGGCGCGGTCGACGTCCTGCACGAACTGCTCGACGTAGTCGTTGGCGGGGTCGGTGAGGATGTCCTCGGGCGACCCGATCTGCACGATGCGGCCGTCGCGCATGACGGCGATGCGGTCGCCGAGGAACATCGCCTCGTTGAGATCGTGCGTGATGAAGATGATCGTCTTGTGCAGCTTCTGCTGGAGCTCGAGCAGCTGCTCCTGCATCTCGCGCCGGATCAGCGGGTCGAGGGCGCTGAAGGCCTCGTCCATGAGAAGGATGTCCGTGTCGGCGGCGAGGGCGCGGGCGATCCCGACGCGCTGCTGCATGCCGCCCGAGAGCTGGCTCGGCAGCTTGTCACCCCAGCCGTCGAGGCCGACGAGCCCGAGGATCTCGCGCGCCCGGTCGAGCCGGCGCGCCTTGTCGACGCCCTGCAGCTCGAGCGGGTAGGCGACGTTGTCCGCGACGGTGCGATGGGGCAGCAGCGCGAAGTGCTGGAACACCATCGAGATGTGGTCGCGGCGGATGTCGCGCAGCGCCTTGTCCGAGATGCGCGTGACGTCCTGTCCGCGTACGTCGAGGGTGCCCGCGGTCGCGTCGTGCAGGCCATTGATCATGCGGATGAGCGTCGACTTGCCGGAACCCGACAGGCCCATCACGACGAAGATCTCGCCGCGCCGCACCTCGAACGAGGCGTCGATGACGGCGGCGGTGGCGCCGTCGAGCTCGTCGCGGGGCGTTCCGGCGCGGAGCTTCTCCACTGCGTCTTTCGTGCGGCGCCCGAAGACCTTGTACAGGCCCTCGGCGCGCACCAGCACGTCTGCGTTGTTATTGGTCACGTTCTCCTGCGACGAGCGCGTCTGGGTGACGCAACGTGCGCGCTCGACCCTCGGGTAATCGGATCGTGAAGGGTATGAAGCCGGCGGCCGTGTCGTACGCGTCACCGCGGGCAGAAGGGAAATGTCGAGTTGCGTGTCAACATTTCATACAGTCCAAGAGTATCGACAGCAGACGCTCAGGCGTGAAAGTTCGACGACAGGCGTCGTATATCGCAACGCGGGATCATCGCTCCTGCCCGCGGATCGACGCGGTAATCTGCGAGATGGCGCGCCGTGCGGCGCGACGCCGGATGTTACGCAATTGTGAGGATGCGAGGCGCGGATGACGCGGATTCACCTGCCTATTTACCTGCGATGGGGCGACCAGGACGCCTTCGGGCACGTCAACAACGTCACCCTGCTGCAGCACCTCGAGGAGGCGCGCGTGCGCGCGTTCTGGCTCCACGAGCAGCGCGCACAGAGCCTGCCGACGGCGGTCTTCGACGAGGGGCTGCGCATCGATGGCTCCGCGCCCGTGCTGCCGCTTATCGCCCGCAACGAGGTCGACTACCTCGCGCCGATCCCGTATCGGCAGGCCCCCCTCGAGGTGCAGATGTGGTTCGCGCGGCTGGGGGGATCCTCCGCGGAGCTCTGCTACGAGGTGTTCGTGCCGGGGGATGCGGCGCCGTCCGCGCGCGCGGCGACGACGCTCGTCATGGTCTCGGGGGAGACGATGCGCCCCGTGCGCCTCCCCGCCCTCGCCCGCCGGGCGTGGGAGCCGTATGTCGAGGAGCCGATCCGCTTCACCCGGCGGTGACGGAGGTCGGCCCCCACACGCGGCGAGTGCGAGAGGATGGAAGACAGCACCTCGTTGTCTTTCGGAGAGCACCACATGGCACCCATCCCCGGCGCGTCGGCCCGCGCGGACTTCCCCTTCTTCGCCGCCCACCCCGGCACCGCCTATCTCGACACGGCGGCCACGTCGCAGCGGCCGGATTCCGTCATCGAGGCGGAGCGCGTCTTCGTGCGGAGCGACTACGCGGCCGTGCACCGCGGATCCAGCATGGCGACGGGGGAGGCGACGTGGGCGTTCGAGGACGCCCGGGAGAAGGTCGCGCGCTTCGTCGGCGCGGGCGAGCGCGAGATCGTCTGGACCCAGAACGCGACCGACGCGCTGAACGTCGTGGCCCTCGGCATGGCCGACGCGTCGGCCGGCCTGGGCGATGCGCGCTTCGCGCTGGGCCAGGGTGACGAGATCGTCGTCACGGCCGCCGAGCACCACGCGAACCTCATCCCGTGGCAGCGCCTCGCCGCCAAGACCGGCGCCCGGCTCGTCGTGGTCCCCGTGGACGCGGCGGGCCTCTGGACGCTCGACGGCCTCCGCGAGGTCGTCACGCCCCGGACCCGGGTGATCGCGTTCGCGCACGTCTCGAACGTGACGGGGCTCATCGCGCCCGTCGTCGACGTCGTGGAGATCGCGCGCGGGGTCGGCGCGCTGACGGTCCTCGACGCGTGCCAGTCCGTTCCGCACCTGCCGGTGGATCTCGCGGCGCTCGGGGTCGACTTCGCCGCGTTCAGCGCGCACAAGATGGCCGGCCCGACGGGGATCGGTGCGCTGTACGGCCGGGCGGAGCTCCTCGACGCGCTCCCGCCGGCGCGCACGGGCGGATCCGCCATCACGGTCGTCACGCTGGAGGCCGCGGAATTCCTGCCCTCGCCCCAGCGCTTCGAGGCGGGGACGCAGGCCGTGAGCCAGGCGGTCGCGTTCGGCGCCGCGGTGGACTACCTGTCCGCCGTCGGCATGGCGGCCGTCGCCGCGCACGAGCGCGAGATCGGCCAGGCGCTCGCGGAGGCCGTGGCCGCCGTGCCCGGGGCGCGCCTGGTCGGACCGCCGGCGGGCGCCGAGCGCGCCGCGCTCGCGAGCGTGATCGTGGACGGCGTGCACGCGCACGACGTCGGGCAGTTCCTGGACGACCGCGGCGTGACGGTGCGCACGGGCCACCACTGCGCCCAGCCGCTGCATCGGGTGCTCGGCGTCGCGGCGACCACGCGCGCGAGCGCCGGCGTGTACACGACTCTCGACGAGGTCGAGCAATTCCGCGAGGCGCTTTCCGGCGTCCGCACGTTCTTTGGAGTGAGCGCATGAGCGGTCTCGAAGCCATGTACCAGGAGCTGATCCTCGATCACGCGAAGACGCCCGAGGGCAAGGGCGACCCGACCACGCACCCCTTCACGCACCACGAGTTGAACCCGTCCTGCGGCGACGAGATCACCCTCGGCATCACCGTGACGGACGGGGAGATCTCGGGCCTCGCGTGGGACGGGCAGGGGTGCAGCATCTCGATGTCGTCCGCGTCGATCATGAGCGACCTGCTGGGCGGGGCCACGCGGGACGAGGCGCTCGCGACGATCGAGGAGTTCCGCGAGATGATGCGCTCGCGCGGGAAGTTCGAGCCGTCCGACCGCCTGGGCGATGCGGCCGCCTTCCAGAACACCGCGAAGTACGTCATGCGCGTCAAGTGCGCGATGCTCGCCTGGGTCGCGCTCGAGGCCGACCTCAAGGCGTCGCAGGCGGCGTAGCCGCCCTCAGCTGAACGCGGGCGTGCGCGCCATGATCTCCTGCGCGACGCTCGCGACCAGCTCGCCGCCGCGCGTGTAGATCCGCCCCGTGTTCATGCCGCGCCCGCCGCGCGAGGTCGGCGACTCGGCGACGTAGAGCAGCCACTCGTCGGCGCGCGCGTCGCGGTGCCACCAGATCGCGTGGTCGAGGCTGGCCGAGCGCAGGCCCTTTGTGCGCCACGACACGCCGTTCGCCCGTAGCGTCGGCTCCTGGATCGTGAAGTCGCTCATGTACGCGAGCGCTGCGCGGTGCAGCGCCGGGTCGTCGTCGAGTCGCGAGCGGATCCGCAGCCAGCTCGCCTGCGTGGCGCGCGCGTCGGGAACCTCGAGGTAAATGCCTCCGTGCACGTGGCGGGCCTCGATGGGGTTGTGGCGCAGGAGCGCGAACGCGCCCCCCAGCTCCTCCTCGGCCGAGGCGACCTCCTCGGGCGCCGGCACCTCGGGCATGGGCATCTGGTGCTCCATGCCGGGGTCGTGGTCCTGGAACGACGCGATGGCGCTGAAGATCGGCTCGCCGCGCTGGTAGGCCTGCACGCGCCGGCGGGCGAACGAGCGGCCGTCGTGGATCCGCTCCACCGCGAGCGTGATCGGCTCGTCGACGTCGCCCGGGCGGAGGAAGTACCCGTGCAGCGAGTGCGGCGCGCGGTCGGCGTCGACCGTCGCCGTCGCGGCCACGACGCACTGCGCGACGACCTGGCCCCCGAACACGCGGCCGGACGGCATCGGGTGGGAACGCCCGACGAAGATCTCCTCGCCCGTCCGCGCGCCGGGGCGCTCGAGATCGAGCACGGCGCGCAGTACGTCGACGGGGTCGTTCGGGATGTCGATGGCGCTCACGGATCCTCCTCGGCGGCGCACGCGGACCGTGCTCAGCCGCCCGTCCTAGTCTAGGGAGGATGAGCGAGCGACTGATTCTGGCGGACGCGCCCACCGCGTCCGACGCGCTGACCTTCGCCGGCCGTGCCGCGCGCGCCGGCTCCGACGGCGTGCGGCTGCAGGCCTCCCGCGGCGTCCTGGTGATGACGGCGGCCGCGCTGGCCCCGCAGGGCCTGCTCGATCGGACCCCGACGGTCCTCGCGATGCGCGTCGTGTCCGCGGATCCGGAACTCGAGTGCGACGTCGTGGTCGACCAGCTCGCGGCCAGCGAGGACCCCGAGTCGCTCGCGCTGCCTGACCAGGCCCTGTCCCCGGCCTGGGCGGGTGTGGCGCCGCCGCGGGCGGGCTGGGAGCCGGCCGGCCAGATCCCCGCCGCGACCCTCGCGGCGCGGGCGCAGTGGGGCATCGCGGCGGTCGCGCACCAGGTGCCGACCGACGCGGGGGAGGACGCCGTGCGCGCCGTCCGGGGGTCCGTGTGGGGCCAGCCGGATCCCGACCTCGACGGTCTCCCGCTCGGGGTCGCGTTCGCGGCCTTCGCGTTCGGGTTCATCGGCGGCGAGGAGGCCGCGACGGTGCGCCGATCCGGTCGGTGGACGCGCCTGTCGCTCGAGCGCGGACACATCCTCTCGCGAGGGCCCGCCGCCACCGGCCTCACCGCGGTGCGGCCGACGGGCGGCTCGTAGGCCCGCGCGTCACCGCTCGAAGGTGTTGACCATCGCGTAGGCGGCGCGCTCGAGGTAGTCCCAGAGGGTGGCCTCGTGCACGGGCGCGAGGCCCAGCTCGTCCACCGCCGTGCGCATGCACGCGAGCCACCGATCGCGCGCGTCGGGGTTGACCCGGAACGGCATGTGCCGCATGCGCAGGCGCGGATGGCCGCGCGTCTCGCTGTAGGTCGTCGGGCCGCCCCAGTACTGCTCGAGGAAGAGCAGGAGGCGCTCCTCGGCCGGGCCGAGGTCCTCCTCGGGATACATCGGGGCCAGCACCTCGTCGGCCGCCACCTCGCGGTAGAAGGCGTGGACGAGGCGGGCGAACGTCTCGCGCCCGCCCACCTCGTCGTAGAACGACGCCGGCGCGCCGACGCCCGAGATCTCGACCATCAGGCGACGTCGTCGGCCTCGGCGTCGCGCGACTGCGCTGTGAGCGCGCGCTCCACGCCCGCGAGGTTCTCGGCGACGATGCGGCGCAGCGCGGCGGGTGCGTCCGTGTTCTCGCGCAGCCACGCGCGCGTCGCGTCGCGCAGCTCCGCGTTCGCGAGCGGCGCCGGGTAGAGCAGCTCGATGAGGTAGGACGCGATCTGGAACGTGCGCGCGCGCCAGATCCCGCGCAGCATGCCGAAGTAGTCGTCGACGAAGCCCGTCAGGTCGTCCCGCGTCGCGGGGTGCGTGAACCCGGCGGCGGCCGAGCGCACGACCGTGTTGGGGAGCTCGTCGCGCTCGATGAGCGACGCCCACGCGGCGCGCTTGTGATCCGCGCCCGGCAGTGCCGCGCGCGCCTGCGCGGCGAACTCGCCGCCCTTCGAGGTGTTGTCCGCCGCGAGCGCGGCGTCGATGTCGTCGGGGGCGACGGCGCCGGTCGCGGCGAGCCCGAGGAGCAGCTGCCAGGACAGGTCGGCGTCGATCTCGAGGCCCGGAAGAGGCGCGGATCCGTCGCGGAGGCCGGCGAGCCGCTCCGCGTGGGCGGGTGTCGACGCGGCCTGTGCGAACGCGGTCGCCAGCTGGAGCTGGATGTCGCTGGACGCGTCGGCGGCCGCGAGGAGGTCCCAGAGACCGTCGGCCACGCGGGCGCGCTGCGCGTCGCGGGACGCGGGCGACACGTATGCGTTCGCCGCGAGGCGCACCTGCGCGAGCGTCGTGCGCACCGTCGTCGACTCGGTCTCGGAGCCGATGTTGCCGAGCACCAGGTCGATGTAGTCGCGGGCGGCCATCTCGCCGTCGCGCGTCATGTCCCAGGCGGCGCCCCACACGAGGGAGCGCGCGAGCGGATCCGCGATGTCCGCGAGGTGAGCGATCGCCGTCGCGCGGCTGGCGTCGTCGAGGCGGATCTTGGCGTACGCGAGGTCGCGGTCGTTGAGCAGGACGAGCGCGGGGCGCCGGACGCCCTTGAGCGCAGGAATCTCCGTGAGGTCGCCCGCGACGTCGACCTCGACGTCGTGGACGCGCACGAGGGCTCCGCCGCGCAGGTCGTAGAAGCCGATCCCGAGACGGTGGGGGCGGATCGTCGGGTAGTCGGACGGCGCGGTCTGCATCACCGCGAACCGGGTGATGACGCCGTCGACGTCGTCGTCGATCACGGGCGAGAGGGTGTTGACCCCGGCCGTCTCCAGCCACTTGGCCGTCCACTCGGACAGGTCGCGGCCGCTCGTGCGCTCCAGCTCGACGAGGAGGTCGCTGAGGGTCGTGTTCTGGTAGGCGTGGGCACGGAAGTAGGCGCCCACGCCCTGGAAGAACTCCTCGATGCCGACGTAAGCGGCCAGCTGCTTGAGGACGGATCCGCCCTTGGCGTAGGTGATGCCGTCGAAGTTGACCTGCACGTCCTCGAGGTCCGAGATCTCCGCGACGATCGGGTGCGTCGACGGGAGCTGGTCCTGGCGATACGCCCAGGTCTTTTCCATCGCGTTGAACGTCGTCCAGGCCTCGGTCCACTCCGTGGCCTCGGCGGTCGCGATCGTGGACGCCCACTCGGCGAACGACTCGTTCAGCCAGAGGTCGTTCCACCACTTCATGGTCACGAGGTCGCCGAACCACATGTGGGCGAGCTCGTGGAGGATCGTCACAACGCGGCGCTCCTTGACGGCGTCCGTGACCTTGCTCCGGAACACGTACGTCTCGGTGAACGTCACGCAGCCCGCGTTCTCCATCGCGCCGGCGTTGAACTCGGGGACGAAGAGCTGGTCGTACTTCGCGAAGGGGTAGGGCACGCCGAACTTCTCCTCGTAGTAGGCGAAGCCCTGCTTCGTCTTCTCGAAGATGTACTCGGCGTCCATGTCGGCCCACAGGCTCTTGCGCGCGAAGACGCCGAGCGGGATCGTGCGGCCCTCGCTGTTGACCAGCTCGTCGCGCACCTCCTCGTACGGGCCGGCGACGAGCGCCGTGATGTAGGAGGAGATCCGCGGGGTCGGCTCGAAGCCCCAGGTCGCGGATCCGCCCTCCTCGTGGGGGATGGGCTCGGGCGTCGGCTGGTTCGAGACGACCTTCCACTCGCGCGGCGCCGTCACCGTGAACTGGAACGTCGCCTTGAGGTCGGGCTGCTCGAACACGGCGAACACGCGGCGGGAGTCCGGCACCTCGAACTGGGTGTAGAGGTACACCTCGCCGTCGACGGGGTCGACGAAACGGTGCAGGCCCTCGCCCGTGTTCGTGTACTCGCAGTCGGCGTCGATGACGAGCTCGTTGTCCGCCTCGAGGTCTGCCAGCAACACGCGCGAGTCCGCGCAGAGTTCGGACGGCTCGAGCTCGCGGCCGTTGAGCGTGACCTCCCGCACGTCGCGCGCGATGAGGTCGATGAACGTGCTCGCACCGGGCGTGGCGCTGAACCGCACGACGCTGCGCGATCCGAACACCTCCTCGCCCTTGGTCAGGTCGAGCGCGACCTCGTAGGCGTGGGTCTCGACGATCGCGCGGCGCTCTTCCGCCTCGACGCGAGTGAGGTTCTCTCCAGGCACTGTGGCTGCTCCCATGGGTTCGTCGGGGATCCGCCCGCGCGCGTTGTGCGCGGCGAGCAACTGGTACAGCCTACGTCGCCGATCCGTGACGAGGATGAGCGCCCCGGCGGATCGGTGAGAAAATGTCGGGGTGAAAAACGTCGACGCTCTTCCCGCGGAAGCACAGGATCCGGCCGTTCTCTACGCCTCGGAGGCGGCGAAATCCGGCCCCGCCTTCGTCGAAACCCCGACCGCGTACGACGCGATCCTGCTCGCGAGCTTCGGGGGGCCGGAGGCGCAGGAGGACGTGATTCCCTTCCTGCGGAACGTCACGCGCGGCCGCGGGATCCCGGACGAGCGCCTGGAGGAGGTCGCGACGCATTACCGCTCGTTCGGCGGCGTCAGCCCGATCAACGGGCAGAACCGCGAGCTGCTCGCCGCCCTCGAGGCCGAGCTCGCCCGCCGCGGCCACGACCTGCCCGTCTACTGGGGCAACCGCAACTGGCACCCGATGATGGAGGACGCCGTCACGCGCGCGTACGCGGACGGTCACCGCACCATGCTCGCCGTCGCGACGAGCGCCTACAGCTCGTACTCGAGCGAGCGACAGTATCGCGAAGACTTCGCCCGGATCCTCGGGCCCCGAGCCGACGGCGGCACGGAACTCGGTGCGGGCGCGGATCCGATGACGATCGACAAGGTGCGCCTGTTCTTCGACCACCCGGGATTCGTCGCGCCGTTCGTCGAGGGCGTCACCTCGGCCGTGACAGGGTGGCTGGACGGCGGGTACGCGCCGTCGGAGATCCGGGTGCTGTTCTCGACCCACTCGATCCCGACGGGCGACGCGGAGCGCTCCGGGCCACGCGGGCGCGACTTCGGCGAGGGCGGCGCGTACGCGGCGCAGCACCGGGCGGTCGCCGAGTACGTCATGGGCGAGGTGCGCCGCGCCGCGCCCGCGGCCGCGGATGTCGATTGGTCGCTCGTGTTCCAGTCGCGTTCGGGCCCGCCGTCGCAGCCCTGGCTGGAGCCCGACGTGAACGACGCCATCGCCGCGCTCCCTGACGAGGGCGTGCGCGCGGTCGCCGTCGTGCCGCTCGGCTTCGTCAGCGACCACATGGAGGTGCTCTGGGACCTCGACAACGAGGCGCGCCAGTCGGCCGCGGATGCGGGCCTGGCCTTCGCTCGGCCCGCGACCCCCGGCGTGCACCCCGCCTTCGTCGCGGGACTCGTCGACCTCATCGAGGAGCGGATCCACGGCACGCCCGCGGCCGAGCGGCCGCACGTGACGGACCTCGGACCGTGGCACGACATCCCGCGTCCCGGCGAGTGCGAGAACGCCCGCCTCGGCTTCCGCCCCGCCGCCGCCGGCCTCGCGCCGTGACCCGGCCGAGATAGGGAAGAATCGTCCTCATGCGCATCCACATCGCGACCGATCACGCCGGCCTGGAGTTCTCGACGCAGCTGCAGCACCACCTCGCGGCGCGCGGCCACGTCGTCATCGATCACGGCCCCGACCACTTCGACCCGGTCGACGACTACCCGGCCTTCTGCGTCCGCGCGGCGGCCGCGGTCGTCGCCGACCAGCGGGCGGGGCGCGCGGCGCTCGGCGTCGTGTTCGGTGGATCCGGTAACGGCGAGCAGATCGCGGCGAACAAGGTCGAGGGCGTGCGCGCGGCGCTCGTGTGGAACCTGTCGACCGCCGAGCTCGCGCGCGAGCACAACGACGCCAACGTGATCTCGATCGGCGCCCGCCAGCACACCTTCGAGGAGGCGGCCCGGTTCATCGACCGCTTCATCGAGACGCCGTTCTCGGGGGAGGAGCGCCACGCGCGCCGCATCGCCCAGGTCGGCGCGTACGAGCGCGCGGGCGAGCTCGTCGACACCCCGGCGCCGCGCGAGCGGGCCTGACGGATGCCCGAGGGGCATTCGGTCCACCGCATCGCGCGCCAGTTCGCCCGGAACTTCGTCGGGCGCCCCGTCGCCGTCTCGAGCCCGCAGGGGCGCTTCGCCGACGGCGCGGCCGCGCTCGACGGGCGGGAGATGACGGGCGCACGCGCCGTCGGGAAGCAGATGTTCCTCGAGTTTGCGGGCCAGGCGTGGCTTCGCGTGCACCTCGGGCTCTACGGTGCGTGGGACTTCGCGGGGGAGATCCTCGTCGACCCCACGATCGCGTCGGCGAACGGGCGCATGGGCCAGACCAACCAGCGCGGGACCGACGCCGAGCGGATCCTGGACGACGCGGGCGAGAACTCGCTCGCGTCGATCGGCGCGCCGCGGAAGGCGCGCGGCCACGTGCGGATGTCGGAACAGACGCGGGGCATCGCGGACGCGGGCGAGGCCGAGTGGCCGCCGCCCGTCGTGGGGCAGGTGCGCGCCCGCCTCCTCACCGACCTCACCTGCGCGGACCTGAGGGGGCCGACGGCGTGCGTCGTCGCGACGCCCGACGAGGTGCGCGAGGTCACGGACCGGCTCGGGCCGGATCCGCTCGTCGGGGACCCGGCGGAGAATGAGGAGCGGTTCGTCGCCGCCGTGCGCCGGCGCGGCGTGGCCATCGGGCAGCTCCTCATGGACCAGGCCGTCGTGAGCGGGATCGGCAATGTCTATCGCGCCGAGATGCTGTTTCGCGCGCGCCTCGATCCTCACACCCCGGGCAAGCGGATCCCGGAGGAGCTCGTGCGTGAGCTCTGGCGCGACTGGACGCGCCTCCTTGCCATCGGCGTCGAGACCGGCCAGATGATGACGATGGACGGCCTCTCGGACGCCGAGTGGCGCGCCGCGATGGCCTCGCGGGACGACCGCCACTGGGTGTACCACCGCGCGGGCCTGCCGTGCCGGGTTTGCGGGACGGAGATCGTCCTCGAGGAGATGCAGGCGCGCAAGCTGTACTGGTGCCCCACGTGCCAGCGGTGAGGGGAGAACGACCATGATCGGCGAGCACATCGACGTCGTCGCGAACGTGCGCGTTGCGGGCGAGGGGCGCGCGCTGCTCGCGCACCCCGACGTCGAGCGCGACGGGGTGTTTGACGTGTGGCTCGCCGCGGGCGCGATCGCGGACATCGCCCCGGCGGGCGCGCTCCCGCGTCGGGGGCGGGTCCTCGACGCGGGGGGCGGCTGGCTCGTGCCGGGCCTCTGGGACCACCACACCCATTTCCTGCAGTGGTCGCTCGCGACGACGCGCCCCTCGGTTCAGCACGCCGCCTCGCCCGAGGAGGCCGCGCGGTTCGCCGCGGGCATCGCGCCGGGCGCGGACGGGCGGCGCGTGCTCACCCACTGGCGCGACGGCCTCTGGGCGGCGGCGCCGACGCGTGCGGTTCTCGACGCGGCCACCGGCGACGTCCCGACCTACCTCCTCAGCTCCGACGTGCACGCCGTGTGGCTGAATTCCGCGGCGTTCCGGCGTGAGCGCCTGGAGCCCACGCACGACGGCCTCGTGCGGGAGGCGGCGGCCTTCGCGCTGATCGACGACCTCGACGACGTCGCGGGCTCCGTGGCCGACGCGGCCCACGACCGGGCCGCGCGCGCCGCGGCCGCGCGCGGCGTCGTGGGGATCTGGGACCTCGAGTTCGGCGAGAACCACGGCCCGTGGCGCCGCCGCGCCGACGCGGGGTGGGACGCCCTACGCGTATTCTCGAACGTGTACCCCGACGACCTGGAGCGGGCCATCGCGGAGGGCCTGGCGACGGGGGATCCGCTCGGGGCGAACCCGCTCGTGCGGATGGGCATGCTGAAGGTGTTCGGGGACGGGGCGCTCGGTAGCCGCACGGCGGCGACGACGGTCGACTACGACGGCCACGCGGGCCATCGGGGTGCCCTGGGCACGGATCCCGAGCGCATGGTCGAGCTGGTCGCGCGCGCGGCGACGGCCGGCATCGCCACGACGATTCACGCGATCGGGGACGCGGCAAACGCCGCTGCGCTCGACGCTTTCGCCCGCGCGGGCCTTTCCGGGCGCATCGAGCACGCCCAGCTCGTGGCGGCGCCCGACGTGCCGCGCTTTTCCCGCCTCGGCGTCGACGCGAGCGTCCAGCCGCAGCACCTCGTGGACGATCGCGACCTCACGGACGCGTACTGGTCGTGCCAGCACGCGACGCCCTACCCGCTCGCCACGCTGGCGGCCCGCGACGCCAATCTCCTCTTCGGGTCCGACGCGCCCGTGTCCCCGCTCGACCCCTGGGCCCAGATGGCCGCGGCGGTGTTCCGGACGGACGACGAGCGCGCGCCGTGGCGCCCGGAGCAGGCGCTGGACATCCGCACGGCGCTCGCCGCGTCGACGGCGGGCGGATCCGCGGATCCGCAGGTGATCCTCCCCGGACACGCGGCCGATCTCGCCGTCGTGTCGGCGGATCCGCTCCGCTGCCGGGACGCCGCGTCGTTGCGGTCGATGCCCGTGCAGGCGACGCTCCTGGGAGGCCGGGTCACGCACGCGGCGTGACGGGACCCTCCGCGACGTCGAACGTTGTGAGGTGCCCGCACATCCCGAGCCGCGTCGCGCCGGCGGACGGGCGTGGCCGGTGGACGCCGCCGTGCGCGAGGTGCGCCGCGTCGCCCGCGGCGAGGCGCGTCGCGACCTCGACGCTGGCGCGCGCCTGCGCGAGCGGGCCCCGCTCGATCAGCCCGCGCCACCCCGGCGCCCGGCCCGCGACGAGGCGGGCGGCGCGGTCGAAGAACGCCGTCAGCGGCGCGTCGTCCCCCGCCTCGGCGGCCTCCTTCAGCTCGAGGAATCCCGCGACGGCGAGATCACGGCGCGCGCGGGCGAGCGCGCGCGGATCCGACCCGGGTCGGTCGATCGCGGCCGCCTCGGCGTACGCGGTCTCGCTCGCGAGGTGGGCGTCGGGGAACGTCAGGACGGCGTCGCCGGCCTCGGGCAGCCCCGCGTTCGACATGAGTACGACGGCCGTGAGCGCGCCGTGGTTGACGGCGCGGTGGATCGTGCCGGGCGTGAACCAGACGACGGATCCGGCGGCGAGCGGCGTTTCCCGGAAGCCGGACCGGTCGAGGGTCTGCAGCGCGCCGCGCCCGCCCGTGACGATGTACGCCTCTGTCGAGACGAGGTGCATGTGGGGGCTTCCGCCGGCCAGGCCGTCTCCCGCGGCGTCGTCGTAGGCCTCGAGCAGGCTAAGCGAGGTGCCCCCGGGGAAGGAGGACGGATGCGTGTCGTCGTCGGCCACGCGACCAGTCTGGCACCGCCGCCGCCGCAGACGCCAGCGCGCCCCGCCGGAGTCGGCGGGGCGCGCTGTGGGCCGTGCGTCTTACTCGGCGACGTGGGCCACGAGGAACCAGCGGTCCTTCTCGAGGCCGGCCTTGATGCCGATCGCGACGTCCTGGCTCGTGAGGTCGATCTCGTCGAGGCCGTCGATCGCCGCGTCGAGGTTCGCGATCACGGCGTCGATGTCGCCGACGATGCCGGCGATCACGGCGTCCGACTGCGCGAAGCCCGCGGGGGCGCCCGTGGCGGGAACGGTGTCGGCGATCTTCTCGAGTCGCGCGTCGATCGGGAGGCCGAGGGCGACGATTCGCTCGGCGGCCTCGTCGGCCCAGCCGCCGACGTGCTCGACGAGCGTGTCGAGGAACTCGTGCACGCCGATGAAGTTCGCGCCGCGCACGTGCCAGTGCGCCTGCTTGCCGTTGACGGTGAGGGCCTGGAGGCCCAGGACGACGGGGGAGAGGAACTGGCTCGCGGCGGCGGCCACGGTCGGGTCGGCTGCGGTCGTGGCAATGGTCTTGTTGCTCATGCGAATCCCCTTCTCATCTGAGTGGCGGGAGGGTGCTCCCGCCGTGATGACAACAACGCTACTCGGATCCGCATTCCGCGCAAGCAAGGGAAGCCTGGGCTGAAATGATGCGTGACCTGGGAAATGTGAGCCTTGCCTAAGTGTGGTCGCTCGGGTGTGCCTCGAGCGTGGGCAGGCGCCGGGCGGCGTCCGTGCGATTCGTGGCCCCGAGCTTCCGGAGGACGGCGGACACGTGCACGCTCACGGTCTTCTGGCTGATGAACAGGCGCGCCGCGATATCGCGATTGCCCAGGCCCTCGGCGACGAGCTCGAGCACCTGCCGCTCCCGCGCGGTCAGCTCCCCGTGGGCGGCACGAGGGCCGAACCCGGCCTCGCGCGTGAGCTCGCGCGCCTGTCGCGCCACGAGCCGCACGCCGCGTGCATCGGCGAGCGCGATCGCATGTGCGAGCTCCGCGCGAGCCCCCTCGCGGTCCTCGCGGGCGAGGAGCGCGGCGCCGAGACGCACCCGGGCGTGGGGTGCCACGGCCGCGGTCAGGTGCGGGTCGTCGGCCACCTCGATCGCGGCGCGCCACCCCTCGGCGGTGCCGGCGAGTTCGGCCTCGATGACCGTGCGCCACGCGGGCGCGGACGGCCACCACGCCACCGCATCGAGACGCCGGCGAAGCCGCCGCGATTCTGAGGCGGGGTCGATCTCGCGGGACGTCGCCGCGGCCTGGACGATCGCGCGCGCCACCGTCCAGGCGAGCGGAAACACGTGCGAGGCGTCAAACGATTCGTCGTCACGGGCGAAGAACGGTGCGACGGCCCGCCACGCATCGTCGCCGCGTCCCCGCGCGAGGTTCAGGTCGGCGCGCACGCGCGCGACCTCGAGCCGGGACTGCTGGTCGATCGCCTCGAGCGCGCGAAACGTGCGCGCTTCCGCGATGAGAGTGTCTTCCGCGGCGTCCAGCTCGTCGCGCCAGGTCTCCATCGACGCCCGGGCGCGGGCGAGATAGGAGCGATGCATGGCGGAGGGATCCAGGGTGAGGGCGCGCTCGATCTCGCGCGTGGCCTCCTCCCAGCGCCCGAGGGCGATCAGCGGATCCGCGGCGTTGCTCGCCAGAATGCCGCCGAACGATCGTGCCATGCCGCGCTCGCGTGCGACCGCCATCCCGCGACGCGCGAGTTCGAGCGCCTCGTCGTGATCGCCCGTGCGTTCGGCAAGATCCGAGGCGTTGACCGCGTAGCGGATCGTCGCGCGGGAGTCGTCACCCGCGAGGGCGTGCGCGCGAGCCATGCCCGCAAAGGCCTCGTCGATCCGCCCGAGCGCACCCGCGGATCGGGCCGCGATGTTGACGGCGATGGATTCGCGCAACGGATCAGCGAGGTCGTGCGCCGTGTCGGCCGCGGCGCGGGCTGTGCGCTCGGCCTCCGCGAGATCGCCGTAGAGCATGAGGCGGCCCGCGAGCGACGTCATCGCCTGGACCCGCAGGGAGAGCGCGGGCGGGTCATCGGGAAGCGCGTCGAGCACGGCGATGCAGGCGCGATAGCACGCCATGGACTCGGGTCGCGCCAGCATGGTCAGGCTCCCCCCGCGCGCGGAGAGGGCGCGCGCTTCGTCGAGCGTGCCTGGGGCGATGCGTGCCGACGCCTCGTCGATCAGGCGCAGGGATCGGCTTTCCTCGCCCGCGTCGCGCAGGTGCTCCGCGGTCTCGCAGGCGAGCTCCGCGTGTCCGACGCCAGCGACTCCGTCGGGATCCTCGACGCGATCCCAGAGGCTCAGGGCGCGCTCGCCGTAGTCCGCTGCCGAAGCGATGGCGCGCTGTTCCCGCGCCGCGCGCATCGCGCGCAGCCACGCGGCGAAGGCACGGCCGAGGTCGCGTGCGCCCTCGCGGTGCGCCGCGAGCGTGGCGTCGTCGCCGGGCGTCCGGGCGAGCTCATCGGCGAACCGCGCGTGCAGGCGCTGCAGCTCGCCGGGCATGACGTCGCCGAGAACGGCCTCGCGCACGAGGGCGTGCCGAAAGACCCACTCGCCGCCCTCGAGGGTCACGAAGCGCTCCCGCATCATCTCGCGCAGCGCGCCGTCGAGGTCGTCGCCGCGCAGGTCGTCGCCGTCGAGGACGGCCGTGAGGAGCGCGTGCTCGACTCTGGCACCACCGACCGCGAGCGCGCGAGCGGCGCGCTGAGCGGTCTCGGAAAGTCGTTCGTAGCGCACGAGGAGAAGGTCACGCAGGTCGTCGGGAAGGTCGTCCTCGGGTAATCCCGCGAGCTCCTCGACGTAGAAGGGCACGCCGTCGCTCCGGGCCGCCAGTCGGGCGACCTCCGTGGCGCCCGGCGCGCGACCCGTGATCGAGGCGACCATGCGACGCACTCCACTCGCCGTGAGTCGCGTGAGCGCCACCCGCGTGACACCGCGGTCGCGCGCGAGCTCGCGCAGGAACGACCGGGTCGGGTCCATCCGGCCGACGTCCTCCGGGCGCGCGGTCATGACGAGCGCGATCGGACCGGCCGGGGGAACGCGCACGAAGGCGCGCAGAGCGCCGAGCGTGGCCGGGTCCGCCCAGTGCACGTCTTCGATGACCAGGACCAGCGGATCCGTTCCCGCCGCGTCTTCCATCAGAAGCGCCAGCGCCTCGTGGAGCGCGCCGGCGGACGTGTCGGACGCCGGTCCGGCGCCCAGGGACGGAAACAGGGCGCGCAGCGCATGGATCCCGCCCCCGACTGCGGCCTCTACCCCCGCGGGGCCGCGCTCCGCGATGGAGGGGCGTAAGGCGCCGATGAGGGGTGCGTACGGCTCGCCGCCCTCCACGCAGCGTCCCTCCAGGATGCGGCGCCCGTCGAGCCGCGACAGCGCTTCCGCGACGAGCCGGGTCTTCCCGATACCGGCCTCGCCCTCGACGAGGAGGGTCCGAAAGGCGCCCTCCGCGGCGGTGTCGAGGGCGCGAGAGACGGCTCGCAAGGGTTCGTCGCGACCGACGAGAAGAGAACGCGAAAAGCTCACGACACGATTGTCTCAGCGCGGCGCCGCGGTAATGAGGAGCGGCCGAAGCGCCAGCGGGTGCGCGATCGCGGCTGTGGATGGCCCGCGCGACGATGCTCGTGCGCGAGGCGGCGCTCGGCGGCGTGTACGTCCTCGCGATAGCGCGTGAGGGCGGAAAGCGGGTCGGTGTGCATGGGGCCTCCTGGGTGTCGAGACCTCAGGCTTCCCGGTGAGGCGGGTTACCCGGATCGGGAGAAGTCCCTATTTCCGCGGCATCCCGGCGCCTGAGACGCGACGTCCCGGTGGCTAAGCTTCGGCGCATGACGATCTCTTCGAGCGCGACCATTCGCGCGCTGGGCGGCGCGCGCCCCGAGATTGCGGACACGGCGTTCGTCGCCGAGGGGGCGCGCCTCGTCGGCGACGTCGCGATCGCGGACCGCGCGAGCGTGTGGATGAATGCGGTGCTCCGCGGCGACGTGGCAACGATCCGCATCGGTGCGCGCAGCAACGTGCAGGACAACGTGACGATTCATACCGACGCCGCGCATCCCGCGGTCGTGGGGAGCGGCGTCTCGATCGGCCACGGCGCGGTCGTGCACGGGTGCACGATCGGGGACGGCACGCTCGTCGGCATGGGCGCCGTGGTTCTGTCCGGCGCCGTCGTAGGCGAGGAGTGCCTCGTCGCGGCCGGCGCGGTCGTGCTCGAGGGCGCCGAGATCCCCGCTCGCTCGCTCGTGGCGGGCGTCCCGGCGCGCGTGCGCCGTCCGCTGACCGCGGAGGAGATCGCGGGGCTCCGCGCGAATGCGGAGCGGTACCTCGCGCACGCCGAGCGGCACGCCGACAGCCTCTGACGCGCCCGGGTGTCGGCCCGGGGCGGGAGCACCCCGCGGGATCCGCTAGAGTGGATCGGGTCGCCTGCGGGCGATCGCGGGGATGTAGCTCAATGGTAGAGCCCCAGTCTTCCAAACTGGTCACGCGGGTTCGATTCCCGTCATCCCCTCCACGTTTCTTCGCGCGCGGTTTCTCCGGATGGCCGGCGCGCCCGCGCGCCCCGCGAGCTGTGAGGATCCGCGCCTCGCGTCGGCTAGACTCGACGAGGCCGTTTCGTGTTCCCGAATGTCGCGGAATTCGCGGGGCGTAGCTCAGCTTGGTAGAGCGCCCGCTTTGGGAGCGGGAAGTCGCAGGTTCAAATCCTGTCGCCCCGACGTCCGGCCCACCCCAGACCTAGCCCGCACACGCAGACCAGCCGCGCGGGTGTCGCAACAAGGAGAAGCGAATCAGCATGGTGAACACCACCGTCGAGAAGCTCGGGCCCACGCGGGTCAAGCTCCACATCACGGTCACCCCGGAGGAGCTCAAGCCGAGCATCGACCACGCCTACGAGCACATCGCCAAGGACGTCGAGATCCCCGGCTTCCGCAAGGGCAAGGTGCCCGCGCCGATCATCGACCAGCGCGTCGGCCGCGGCGCCGTCATCGAGCACGCCGTGAACGAGGGCCTCGACGGCTTCTTCCGCGAGGCCGTCGTCTCGAACGAGCTCCAGATCCTCGGCCGCCCGCAGGCCGACATCACCCAGTGGCCGGCCGAGAAGGACTTCTCGGGCGACCTCGAGGTCGACATCGAGGTCGACGTGGCGCCCGAGTTCGAGGTGCCCGACCTGGAGAACCTCTCGGTCACGGTGGACGCGATCGATGTCGACGACGCCGCGATCGACGCCGAGCTCGAGGAGCTCCGCGCGCGCTTCGGCACGCTCGTCCCCGTGGACCGCCCGGCCGCGAAGGGCGACTTCGTCGAGCTGGACCTCGTCGCGACGATCGGCGACGACGAGATCGACCGCGCCGAGGGCGTGTCCTATGAGCTCGGCTCGGGCGAGCTGCTCGAGGGCACCGACGACGCGATCGACTCGCTGACCGCGGGCGAGGACACGACGTTCCGCTCGAAGCTCGTCGGCGGCGAGCGCGCCGGCGAGGAGGCCGAGGTCCACGTCACGGTCAAGGCCGTCAAGGAGCGCGAGCTCCCCGAGGCCGACGACGACTTCGCCCAGATGGCGAGCGAGTTCGACACGCTCGCGGAGCTGCGCGAGTCGCTGGCCGACCAGGCGAAGCAGAAGAGCACGTTCTCGCAGGGGCAGGCGGCGCGCGACGCGCTCGTCGAGCAGCTGCTGGGCGCGGTCGAGCTGCCCGTCCCGGCGAGCGTCATCGAGGACGAGGTGCACCGTCACCTCGAGCAGGAGAACCGCCTCGAGGACGACGAGCACCGCGCCGAGGTAACGGAGGCGAGCGAGAAGCAGTTCCGCACGCAGCTCCTGTTCGACCGCATCGCGCAGGACCTCGACGTGCAGGTCTCCCAGGAGGAGTTCACGCAGTACCTCATCCAGGCCTCGGGCCAGTACGGGATGAGCCCGCAGGACTTCATCCAGGCGCTCCAGCAGGGCGGCCAGCTCCAGTCGATCATGGGCGACGTCGCGCGCAACAAGGCGATCGCGCTCGTGCTCGGCAAGGCGAGTGTCGTCGACTCGAACGGCGACGCCGTGGACCTTGAGGGCTTCGTCGCGACGGCCGACGAGGACGACGCCGAGGCCGACGAGACCGAGGCCGACGAGGCCAAGTAACCCGGCCTCTGTGCGCGCGAAGCGGGGCCCGGCGATCCGTCGCCGGGCCCCGCTTCGCGCGTGTCGGCGCGCCTGCCGTATGCCCACGGCGAACACGGGGATCCGCCCGTTTCCGCGCCGGTAGTGTCAAAGCAACGCACACCTGAATGGAGTGAGAATGCCCGAACCGCTGATGGCACAGAGTGTCTTCGACCAGCTGCTGAAGGACCGCATCATCTGGCTGGGGTCGGAGGTGCGCGACGAGAACGCGAACGAGATCTGCGCGAAGATCCTGCTTCTCGCCGCGGAGGATCCCCACAAGGACATCTACCTCTACATCAACTCGCCCGGCGGCTCGATCACGGCCGGCATGGCGATCTACGACACGATGCAGTTCGTGCCGAACGACATCGTCACGGTCGGGATCGGCATGGCCGCCTCGATGGGCCAGCTGCTGCTCACGAGCGGCACGAAGGGCAAGCGGTACATCACGCCCAACGCGCGCGTCCTGCTGCACCAGCCGCACGGCGGCTTCGGCGGCACAGCGAGCGACATCCAGACGCAGGCCGAGCTCATCGTCTCGATGAAGAACCGCCTCGCCGCGATCACAGCCGGGCAGACGGGCAAGACCGTCGAGCAGATCAACGCCGACGGCGACCGCGACCACTGGTTCACGGCCGAGGAGGCGCTCGAGTACGGCTTCGTGGACCACATCCGCGAGAGCGCGACCGACGTCACGGGCGGCGGCGGCACGGACCGCGACGCGAACTGAGCGAGTAAGGACATTTCGACGATGCACACTCCGTACACCCCCGCACCCCAGGGCCTCCAGACCCCGTCGAGCCGCTACATCCTCCCGCAGTTCGAGGAGCGCACGGCCTACGGCTTCAAGCGGCAGGATCCCTACAACAAGCTCTTCGAGGACCGCGTCATTTTCCTCGGCGTCCAGGTCGACGACGCGTCGGCCGACGACGTCATGGCGCAGCTCCTCGTGCTCGAGAGCCAGGATCCCGACCGCGACATCATCATGTACATCAACTCGCCCGGCGGCTCGTTCACGGCCATGACGGCGATCTACGACACGATGCAGTACATCTCCCCGGAGATCCAGACCGTCGTGCTCGGCCAGGCCGCGTCGGCGGCGTCGGTGCTGCTCGCGGCCGGCGCGCCCGGCAAGCGCCTCGCGCTGCCCAACGCCCGCGTGCTGATGCACCAGCCGGCCGTCGGCCAGGGCGGCGGCCAGGCCTCCGACATCGAGATCCAGGCGGCCGAGATCATGCGCATGCGCACGTGGCTCGAGGAGACGATGGCGAAGCACACCAATCGCACGGCGGAGCAGGTGCACAAGGACATCGACCGCGACAAGATCCTCGGCGCGGCCGAGGCCGTCGAGTACGGCCTCGTCGACCAGGTGCTGACGACCCGCAAGCGCGGACAGTCGGCCTGATCGATGCCCCATGACTCGGCCCCGCAGGTGCTCGCCTGCGGGGCCGAGTCGTCCCCGCGGCGCGCAGGCGGCGGGCCCTGCGATCGAATGTCGGCGGCCTGGACTAGCCTGAGAGAACACCGCGACCAGACCTCGTAAGGAGTGATCGCATGGCCCGTATCGGCGAAAGCGCCGACCTGTTCAAGTGCTCGTTCTGCGGCAAGAGCCAGAAGCAGGTGCAGCAGCTCATCGCGGGTCCCGGCGTGTACATCTGCGACGAGTGCGTCGAGCTGTGCAACGAGATCATCGAGGAGCGCATGGCAGAGTCGGCCGGCGAGGGCGAGGTCAGCGAGTTCGACCTGCCGAAGCCGCGCGAGATCTTCGCCTTCCTCGACGAGTTCGTGGTCGGGCAGGACGGCGCAAAGCGCGCGCTGTCGGTCGCGGTCTACAACCACTACAAGCGCGTGCGCGCCACGGGCGAGATCAAGTCGGCCGACGAAAAGGCCGAGGACGTCGAGATCGCCAAGAGCAATATCCTCATGCTCGGGCCCACTGGCTCGGGTAAGACCTACCTCGCGCAGACCCTCGCCAAGCGCCTCAACGTCCCGTTCGCGGTCGCCGACGCCACGGCCCTGACCGAGGCGGGCTACGTCGGTGAGGACGTGGAGAACATCCTCCTGAAGCTCCTGCAGGCCGCCGACTACGACGTCGCGCGCGCCGAGCAGGGCATCATCTACATCGACGAGGTCGACAAGATCGCGCGGAAGGCCGAGAACCCCTCGATTACGCGCGACGTCTCGGGTGAGGGCGTGCAGCAGGCCCTCCTGAAGATCCTCGAGGGCGCGACCGCCTCGGTGCCGCCGCAGGGCGGCCGCAAGCATCCGCATCAGGAGTTCATCCAGATCGACACGACGAACGTTCTGTTCATCGTGGCGGGAGCGTTCGCGGGGCTGGAGGACATCGTGTCCTCGCGCGTCGGGCGCGCGGGCGTCGGCTTCGGCGCGCCGCTGCAGTCCAAGCGCGACAACGACGCGCTCTTCTCCGAGGTGCTCCCCGAGGACCTCCACAAGTTCGGCCTGATCCCCGAGTTCATCGGCCGCCTGCCGGTGATCGCGGCGGTGGATCCGCTCGATCAGGACGCGCTCGTCGACATCCTCACGGTTCCCCGCAACGCGCTCGTGAAGCAGTATCAGCGCATGTTCGACTACGACGGCGTCGAGCTCGACTTCGACGAGGAGGCGCTGCGCGCGATCGCCGACCTCGCGGTGCTGCGCAAGACTGGCGCCCGCGGGTTGCGCGCGATCCTGGAGGACGTCCTCGGTCCGATCATGTTCGAGATTCCCTCGAGCGACGACGTCGCGAAGGTCGTCGTGACCCGAGCGGCCGTGGTCGACGGGGCGCCGCCCACGGTCGTGCTGCGCCAGCGCCGCAAGAGCGCCTGATCGGCGGCCGCTACGCGTCGAGGCCGCGGCTGCGCAGGAGCGGTCCGATGTCGGCGTCGCGGCCGCGGAACGCCCGGAACGCCGCGCGCGCGGGCACGGACCCGCCCACGGCGAGGACGTGTCGCCGAAAGCGTTCGCCGTTTGCGCGCGTGAGTCCGCCGCCCCGCGCGAACCACTCGGCGGCGTCGGCGGCCGGCACCTCGGCCCAGATGTACGCGTAGTAGGCGGCGCTGTACGCGCCCGCGAAGATGTGGCGGAACGTCGTCGAGTGGTAGCGCGGGGGGACGAGCTCGTCTTCGAGGCCCACCTCCGCGAGCGCGCGAGCCTCGAAGTCGGCGATGTCGGTCACGGCGCGCGCTTCGGCGGGCCCGAGCGCGTGCCATGCCTGATCGAGCCACGCGGCCTGCAGGTACTCGCTCGTCGCGTGCCCCTGACCGTGGGATGCGGCCCCGAGCGCCTCGGCGGCACCGGCCGGGAGGGGCGCGCCCGTCTCGACGTGCCGGGCGTAGTGCGGCAGGACGTCGGGGTGAAACGCCCACATCTCGTTCACCTGGTTGGGGAACTCCACGACGTCGCGCCCCACCGCCGTCCCCGCGAAGGTCGGGTACGGCACGCGCGCGAACAGCCCGTGGAGGGCGTGTCCGAACTCGTGGAAGAGGGTCTCCACCTCGCCGAGGCCGAGGAACGCGGTCGCGCCGGGCGCCGGCAGCGGGACGTTGAGCGTGTTGACGACGACGGGCAGCGTGCCGCGCAGGTCCGATTGCGCGACGATCGCGTTCATCCAGGCGCCGCCGCGCTTCGTCTCGCGCGCGAACAGGTCGAGCACGTAGAGGCCGACGGGGGAGCCGTCCTCCTCCACGACGTCGAAGAAGCGCACGTCCTCGTGGTAGCCGGGCAGGTCGCAGCGCTCCGCGAACTGGACGCCGTACAGCCGGCTGGCGGCGAAGAACACGCCGTCAGTGAGGACCCGATCCGCCGCGAACCAGGGCCTGAGCGCCGCGACGTCGACCCCGTCGCGATCCGCGCGGATCCGCTCGCGGTAGAACGGCACGTCGTGCGCGGCCAGCGCGATGCCGTCGACGCCCGCCGCGGGCGCGATCTCCGCGCGCTCGCGCGCGACGTTTCGAGCCGTGGGAGCGGCGAGGGCGAGGATCCGCTCGCGCACCGCCTCGGGGGAGCCGGCGGTCTCGTCGGCCGTCACGTACGCCGCGTGCGAGGCGAAGCCCAGAAGGCGCGCGCGCTCGGCGCGCAGCGCGGCGATCTCGCGCACGACGTCGCGGTTGTCGCCGTCGCCGCCCCGCCGCCCGCGGGCGAGCGACGCCGCGAGCAGGCGCGCGCGCACGTCGCGGCGCTCGAGCCGGGCCAGCAGAGGGTGCAGCGTGGGCTGAGGGAGCCCGAGGAGCCCGCCGTTGTGATCGTCGCGGGCGCGGGCCGCCGCAATCGCCGACGCGGTCTGCGTCGCGTCAAGCCCCGCCATCTCCTCCTCCGACACCCGCACGGCGAGCGCCGCGGCGTCGTCGAGCAGGTGGCGCCCGAAGGCTGTCTGGAGCTCGGCGAGCCGGCGGTTCAGCGCGGCCAGCCGCGCGCGGTCGTCCTCGTCGAGCGCCGCCCCCGCGCGGCGCATCCGCGCGTGCCGGCGCTCGAGGAGGAGGAGGTCCACGGGTGCAAGGCCGAGGCCGTCCCGCCGGGCGTGCACGGCGTCGAGCCGCGCGAAGACCGCCGCGTCCATGTCGACGAGGTCGGCGTGCTCGGCGAGCCGCGGCGCGATCTGTTCCTCAAGATCCCGGATCGCGGGCGTGGCGTGCGCCGCGGAGACGGTGTGGAAGGTCCGGGTGACGCGGTCGAGCAGCGCCCCCGAGCGCTCGAGGGCGCGGGCGGTGTTCTCGAATGTCGGCGGCGCGGCGTCGGCGCCGATCTCCGCGATCTCGGCGAGGTGCTCCGCGAACGCCCGCGCGAAGGCGGGGAGATAGTGCTCGGGGCGGATCCGCGCGAAATCCGGGAGGGAGTAGGGCAGGCCGCTCTCGTTAAGGAGCGGGTTGTCGCCGGTCATTCGCCCACCCTACGACGCAGGCGGCGCCCCGCGAGGAGGCGCCGCCTGCGCGACGGGGACGTCTCAGTCCATGGGATCGAAGGTCGACACGGTCGCGCGCCCGTCGGCGCCGAGCGTGATCTCGATCCCGCTGTCGAGCTCCGCGATGGGGCGGGACTCGAGCCAGGTGAGGGTCCACATCGGCTGCGGCCCGACGCCCGGGAGCGTCGCCTCCACCTTCTCGATTTCCTCGCGGACGACGGCGGGGACCGACGCGGGGGGCTGTTCGCCCGCCCGCCAGCGCGTTCCGAGTTGCATCAGGACTCCTGTTCCGCGAGCTCGATCGAGGTGACGCTCAGCTCGTCGCCTGAGGCGATCTCGAGCTGGGCGATGCGGCCGACCGCTCGCAGGTCGGCCTCGGCCAGACGCAGGGCGTCGGCCTGCGCCTCGGGGGCGACGATGCGCGCCGAGGCGACGGGGGTACGCTGCGAGGCCTTCGCCTCGGTCTTCGCCCGGCGAATCCCGATGAGCGCCTGCGACGCGGCCTGGAGCACGGCGGGATCGCCGCCCAGGTCGCTCGGGACCGGCCACGCGGCGCGGTGCACGGATCCGTCCTGGAACCAGCTCCAGGCCTCCTCGGCCGCGAACGACACGACGGGGGCGAGGAGCCGCAGCACGGTCGACAGCGCGGTGCGCAGGGCCGCGGCGGCGGACGCGCCCGCCGCGCCGCCCGCGTAAGCGCGCTCCTTGACGAGCTCGAGGTAGTCGTCGCAGAACGTCCAGAAGAACGCCTCCGACACCTCGAGGGCCCGGGCGTGGTCGTACGCGTCGAGGGATGCGGTCGCCTGGGCGACCACGCCGTCGAGCGTCGCGAGCATCGACAGGTCGAGCGGGTCGGTGATCTCGGCGTCGTCCGGGGCGTCGAATCCGAGCGCGAACTTTGCCGCGTTGAGGACCTTGATCGCGAGGCGGCGGCCGATCTTGATCTGGGTCGGGTTCTGCGGGTCGAACGCCGCGTCCGTGCCGAGGCGGCTGGAGGCCGCCCAGTAGCGGACGGCGTCGGATCCGTGTTGGTCGAGGATGTCGGCGGGCGTGACGACGTTGCCCTTCGACTTGGACATCTTCTTGCGGTCGGGATCCACGATGAAGCCCGAGATCGACGCGTGGTGCCAGGGGGCGCGGCCGTCCTCGAGCGCGCTGCGCAGCATGGTCGAGAAGAGCCAGGTGCGGATGATGTCCTGACCCTGCGGGCGGACGTCGAACGGCGCGACGAGGTCCCAGAGGCCGTCGTTCGTGCCCCAGCGCCCCGCGAGCTGCGGCGTGAGGGAGCTCGTCGCCCACGTGTCGAACACGTCGGTCTCGGCCTCGAAGCCGTTCGCGGCGCCGCGCTGGTCCTCCGTGAAGCCCGGGGGAACGTCGCTGGACGGGTCGACCGGGAGCGAGGCGGCGTCGGGGACGAGCACGCGGTCGTAGTCGCGCGCGCCGTTCTCGTCGAGGCCGTACCAGACGGGGATCGGCACGCCGAAGAACCGCTGGCGGGACACGAGCCAGTCGCCGGTGAGCCCGCCCACCCAGTTTTCGTAGCGCACGCGCATGAACTCCGGGTGGAATTCGACCTGCTGGCCGAGCGAGATCAGCTCGTCGCGGAGCTTCTCGTCGCGCGCGCCATTGCGGATGTACCACTGGCGCGTCGAGACGATCTCGAGCGGGCGGTCGCCCTTCTCGAAGAACTTCACGGGGTGCGTGAACTGCGCGCCCGTGTGGACGAGCTCGCCCGAGGCGTCGAGGAGCTCGACGATGCGCTTCTGCGCGCTGAAGACCGTCTTGCCGGCGAGCTCCGCGTACGCCGCGACCCCCGCCTCGGAGGCGATGACGTCGGGGGCGTCGGCGAGCACGCGGCCGTCCTTGCCGATGATGGTGCGGTTCGGCAGGTCGAGCTCGCGCCACCAGATGATGTCGTTCATGTCGCCGAACGTGCAGATCATCGCGATGCCGGATCCCTTGTCCGGCTGGGCGAGCGGGTGCGACAGGACGGGCACCTCGACGCCGAACAGCGGCGTCGTGACGGTCTGGCCGAAGAACGGCTGGTAGCGCTCGTCGTCGGGGTGGGCCACGAGCGCGACGCACGCGGCGAGCAGCTCGGGGCGCGTTGTCTCGATGAGGATGTCGCCGGATCCGTCCGTCTTGTGGAAGGCGAGCCGGTGATAGGCCGCGGGGCGCTCGCGGTCCTCGAGCTCGGCCTGCGCGATGGCGGAGCGGAAGTCGATGTCCCACAGCGTCGGCGCGAGGGCCTGGTAGGCCTCGCCGCGCTCGACGTTCGCGAGGAACGCGGCCTGGCTCGTGCGGATCGTCTCGTCGGAGATCGTGCGGTAGTTCTGGGTCCAGTCGACCGAGAGCCCGAGCTGGCGCCAGAGCTCCTCGAACTTCGCCTCGTCCTCGACCGTGAGCTTCTCGCACAGCTCGGTGAAGTTGCGGCGGCTGATCGGCACCTGGTCGGCGGCCTTGATGTTCTTCGTCGTGCCCTCGAACGGCGGGACGAAGTCGGCGTCGTAGGGGAGCGAGGGGTCGCAGCGCACGCCGTAGTAGTTCTGCACGCGGCGCTCGGTCGGGAGGCCGTTGTCGTCCCACCCGATCGGGTAGAACACGTTCTTGCCGCGCATGCGCTCGAAGCGGGCCTTGACGTCGGTGTGCGTGTAGCTGAAGACGTGGCCGATGTGCAGGGATCCCGACGCGGTCGGCGGCGGCGTGTCGATCGAGTAGACGCCGGCGCGCCCCGAGGCCTCGGCGGCGGTGCGGTCGAAGCGGTAGGTGCCCGTGGCCTCCCAGCGCTCACCCCACTTCGCCTCGAGCCCCTCGAGTTTGGGCTTGTCGGGGATGTCTGCCATGCGTGGAACTCCTAGCGGCGCTATGGGCGGCACGGTGTCTGCGTGCCTGATGTGGGGTTTGGGGTCAGTCTACAAGCGCGCGCCGAGCGCGCGCGGTGCGGCACCCCTTGTGCATCAGCCACCCCCGCGCTAACGTGCAACCAAATGGTTGTACAAGGAGATCTCAGCGGCGCCGACGTGGACCGGATCTTCCGGGCCCTCGCCGACGCGACGCGCCGCGACATCGTGCGGCGCACCCTCACCGACAGCGCGTCCGTCAGCCAACTGGCGGCCGCGTACGAGATGAGTTTCGCCGCGGTGCAGAAGCACATCGCGGTCCTGGAAGAGGCGGGGCTCGTGACGAAGACCCCGCGGGGCCGGGAGCGCGTGGTGCAGGGCGAGCCGGAGCGGATCCGGCGCGCGCAGCGGCTGCTCGCGACCTACGAAGACATCTGGCGGGGGCGGGTCTCGCGCCTCGACGCCCTCCTCGACGACATGAAGGAGTGAACCGATGCCCATCACCTCGATCGACACCGATCACGACGCGCTCACGACGACGATCGTCGCCGACTTCGCGGCGCCCCCGCAGCAGGTCTGGGACGCGTACGCGGATCCGCGGATCATCGAGCGGTTCTGGGGGCCGGAGGAGTGGCCCGCGACGTTCACGCGACACGACATGTTCCCGGGCGGTCAGAGCCGGTACACCATGACGGGGCCGGACGGCGACACGTCGAGCGGGTACTGGGAGTTCCTCGCGGTGGACGCTCCGCGCTCCTTCGAGGTGCTCGACGGATTCTGCGGGCCGGACGGCGAGCCGAATCGCGACATGCCCTCCATGCGGATGACCTACCGCTTCGACGAGACCGCATCCGGCACGCGCATGACGTCGGTGACGTACTTCCACACGCTCGAGGAACTCGAGCAGCTCGTCGCGATGGGCATGGAGGAGGGCACGGCCTCGGCCATGAGCCAGATCGACGCCGTCCTCGCGGACCTCTCCGCGTTCGCCGCCGACCGCGCGACGCAGCTGCAGGAGCTCTTCGACACGCAGGTCCGCATCTCCCGCGTGGTGGCGGGCACGCCCGAGCAGGTCTGGCGCGCGCACCACGACGCCGACCTCCTTGCGCGCTGGATGCTCGGGCCCGACGGCTGGACGATGACGGAGGCGACGCCGCCCGGGGAACCCGGATCCGCGTTCCGCTACGCCTGGGCGCCCGAGGATCCGTCCGCGGGGGCGCCCTTCGCCATCGCGGGCGAGGTGCTCGAAAGTGACGCCCCGCACCGCCTCGCGCACACGGAGCGGATGGAGGACATGCCGGGGGAGACCCGCAACGAGATGACGCTGACGCCCGTGCCCGGCGGCACCCTCCTCGTGTACGTCATCACGTATCCCAGCGCGGAGGTGCGCGGCGCCGTGCTCGCCACGGGGATGGTCGACGGCATGGAGGCCAGCTACCGGCGGCTGGACGGCGTGGCCGCGGGAGCCTGAGCGGCCCGGCCCGATACGCGCGGCGTGGGGGGGGGGGGGGGGGGGGGGGGGGGGCGCCCCCCCCCCCCCCCCCCCCCCGGGGGGGGGGGGGGGGGCCCCCCCCCCCCCCCCCCCCCCGCCGCGGTGGGTCAGCCGACGGACGTGTCGGCGGCCGAGATGATCGGGATCTCGCTCGTGCGGTCGCTCGCGAGCGCGGCCGACGGCGTGATCTCGGGCTTCTCGCCGCGGCGCAGCGCGCGGAACAGCTTCATCGTCGCGTCCGACCACGCCGTGATGTTCCACCGCTTCGAGGAGCGCACGAGGTCGCGCATGCGCTCGCGCCGCCCCCCCTCGCTCATCGCGAGCGCCGCGTCGAGCGCGCGGTCCATCGCCTTGTAGCTGAAGGGGTTCACGGGGATCTGACCCTCGAGCAGCACGGCGCAGCCGGCGAACTCCGACAGAATCAGGGCGCCCGTTCCCTCCTCACCCTGCGCAATGCAGTACTCGGGCGCGACGAGGTTGAGCCCGTCGGCGATGGGCGTGATCGAGCAGACGTCGGCCGCGCGGTAGTACGCGACGAGCTCGTCCATCGGGATCGCCGTCGAGACGAGCGAGACCGGCTGCCACTCGAAGGATCCGTGGGTGCCGTTGATCCGGCCCGTGAGCTCCTCGATCTTCTGCTGCACCTCGTCGTAGGCCGCCATGTTGCGGTTGGCGCCGACGGACACGAGCATCAGGCGCACCTTCCCGCGCAGCTCGGGGCGGCGCTGAAGGAGGCGCTCGAAGGTCTCGAGCTGCTCGATGTTGCCCTTCGTGTAGTCGGTGCGCGAGACCGACAGGATCATCGCCGCGTCCCCCACCCAGTCGCGAATCTCCTGCACCCGCTCGGCGAAGCCCTCGCGCTCGGTGAGCTCCGTCACGTACGCGTCGTTGACGCCCACGGGGTTCGTCTCGATGTGGATCAGGTGCCCGTGGTGCTCCATGAGCGTCGGCGTCCAGCGCTCGCTGAGCGCGTCGCCGCGGGGCGACATGTCCGGATCCGTCGGCTGATCGGCGATCGTGCGCGCCGAGGTGAGCGAGCGGGCGACCGAGACGAAGCTCTGCGCGTAGCGGGGGATGTGGAAGCCGACCGAGTCGCACTCGAGGAGCGAGCGCACGATCTCCTCGCGCCAGGGGAGCACGTTGAACATGCCGGAGGCGGGGAACGGCGTGTGGTGGAAGAACGCGATCTTCACCGACGGCTTGATCTCGCGGAGGAACCCGGGCACGAGCCACAGGTTGTAATCGTGGATCCACACGACCGCGTCGTCGCTCGCGGCGTCCGCCGCGGCCTGGGCGAACTTGCGGTTCACCGACCGGAAGGTCTCCCAGTCGACCGGGTCGTAGTTATAGCGCTCCTTGAAGCCGTGCAGGATCGGCCAGAACGCCTCCTTCGAGGTGAGGTGGTAGAAGCTCGACACCTCGTGCTCGGTCAGCGGCAGGCGGTTCACGCGGTACGACCCGTAGCTGTCGTCGATCTCGACGATCTGCTCGAACTGCGGGTCCTCGGGCGTCTCGGTCTGCTTCCACGCCACCCAGGCCGCCGACTCCATGCGGCCCATGACGCCCTTGATGGTGGGGACGATGCCGTTGGGGCTGGAGTTCTCACGAAGCTCGGTCGTGCCGTCCTCGAGGGTGACCTCCTCGTAGGGCTGGCGGTGGTAGACGACGACGAGGTCGCTCTTTTCGGTCTTGGCAGTCATGACGTGAGCTCCTGTGGGGGATCGGGATGGAGCGCGAACGCGCGGATGGCCTCGGCGATGCCGGCGGCCCCGGGAAGCGAGCAGTGGAGCGCGCGGGGGAGGTCGCGGGTCGCGTCGAGGAGGACCTGCTCGGCGCCGCCGACCACGGCGCCGGCGAGGCCGGTCTGGAACATCGTGAGGTCGTTGAGCGTGTCGCCCGCGACGAGCACCCGCTCGGCGTCGATGCCGAGCTGCGCGATCAGCCGCATCAGCGAGGGTCCCTTCGAGACCCCGCCCGGCAGCACGTCGAGGTAGCACCCGTGGGAGATCAGCACGTCGAGCCCCGCCTCCTTGAGCGGCCGGATGCTCTCCGGGTCGTAGGCGTCCGGATCCCAGTGGTACGAGACGCGGTGGCGGAAGGCCGTGTCCTGCTCGACGAGCCCGGGCGCGTCCCGGAGGACCTCGCGGATCCAGTCGCCGCGGTTTCCCCACGCGTCGCGGATGTGCGCCTCGAGGTCGTCGAGGGGGGCGACCCGACCGCCCTGGACCCCTGCGATGGTCGTCCCGACGTCGCCGACGACGAAGTCGGGCCACGGCGCGACGACGCGGTCGCCGCGCCAGGCGTCGGCGCCGTCCCCGCAGAGCGCCTCGATGTACTCGGGGTCGCGCCCCGTGACGAACACGAGGCCGACCTCATCGCGGTGGCGCCGGATCCAGTCGTAGAGCTCCTCGCGCTGGGCGGCGCTGCCGCCGAGGAAGGTGCCGTCAAGGTCGGTGGCGAGGACGAAGGTCCAGTTGGCGGGGGAAGTCATGCGTTCAGGTCCTCGAATCGCTTCGTGACGGCCTCGACCGCGGGGTGCGCGATCTCCAGGTCGAGTGCGCGAGGTTCCGCGCGGATCGGCGCGGCCCAGTAGGTCGCGAAGGCGTCGCCGATGGGCTTGCCGTCGGCGACGATCGAGCGCACCATCTCGCTGATCGGCATCGTGATGCCGAGTAGGCGCGCGAGGTCCGTGACGGTGACGGCGTTGTGGCGGCCCTCCACGACGACGGGGCGTCCGCCGAACACCTCGTCGTCGCGCAGGCCCTGCCCGCGCTGGAACCCGTAGGAGAAGTTGCGCGACTGGCGCGAGGAGCACGTCAGCATGAGGTCGCCGAGGCCGCCGAGGCCCGTCACCGTTTCACGCGTGCCGCCGAGCTTGACCGCGAGCTCCTTCATCTCGTCGAGGCCCCGGGTGATGATCGCGGCGCGCGAGTTCTCGCCGAAACCCGCCCCCTCGAGGATCCCGCACGCGATCGCGATGACGTTCTTCACGGCGCCGCCGACCTCCACGCCCGGCATGTCGTCGGAGACGTAGGGGCGAAACGCCCCCGTCGCGAGCGAGAGCGCCATCCGCGTCGCGGCGCGGTCCGCCGGCGGCACGCGGACGCCCGACGTGCACGCGACGGTGACCGCCGTCGGGTCGCCCGCGGCGGTCTCGGTCGCGAAGGTCGGGCCGGTCACGGTGCCGATCGCGCGCCCGGGGGCGGCCTCGGCGGCCACCTCGCTCATGAGCAGGCCCGTGCCCGCCTCGATGCCCTTGGCGCACACGAAGATCGGCACCCCCGGATCCGCGATGCCGCCGATGCGGCCGGCCATGTCGCGGATCGTCGTCGACGGCGTGACGAGGAGGACCGCGTCGGCGCCCGCGAGCGCCGCGTCGAGATCGGTCGTCGGCCGGATCCCCGGCGGCAGCTCGATGCCCTCGAGGTACCGCGTGTTTCCGCGGCCCGCCGCGATGTCTGCCGCGAGCGCGGCGTCGCGGAGCCACAGGCGCACCTCGCGGTCCGCGCGGGCGGCGACGGCGGCGAGAGCCGTACCCCAGGCGCCACCGCCGATCACGGCGATGTTTTCGTAAGGGCGCGTGGGTCGGGTGTCTGCTCGCATTGCCGCCAGCATAGTCGGGCGGTGAAAACGGGAGGTTTCGGGGATAGAATGGAGAGACAAAGTGCGGATCCGGCCATCACCGGGGAGCTCGCGGAAGAACGGCCCCTCCCGGGGCTCACTAGACCCGCGCGGGGCAGGCCCGTCACAGCCGCAGTGAGAGGGGCGTCCGTCGCCGGGCGCAACGCGGGGTGGTACCGCGGCCGAGAGGTCGTCCCCGCAGTTCGCAGAAACCGAACTGCTGGAGAGAGATGACCTACCCCCTGAGCGCCTTCGGCCCCGCCGCCGAGCCCGTCACGCCATCGCCGCGCTTCCCCGACATCGAGCGGGGCATCCTCGACTTCTGGGGCGAGGATGACACCTTCCGCGCCTCGATCGCCCAGCGCGAGGGCGCCGACGAGTGGGTCTTCTACGACGGCCCGCCGTTCGCCAACGGCCTGCCCCACTACGGCCACCTCCTCACCGGCTACGCGAAGGACCTCTTCCCCCGGTTCCACACGATGCTCGGCCAGAAGGTCGACCGGGTGTTCGGGTGGGACACGCACGGTCTTCCCGCCGAGCTCGAGGCGATGAAGCAGCTCGGGATCACCGAGAAGAGCGAGATCGAGGCCATGGGCATCGACGCGTTCAACGTGAAGGCGCGCGAATCGGTGCTGACCTACACCCGCGACTGGGAGGACTACGTCACCCGCCAGGCCCGCTGGGTCGACTTCGAGCGCGGCTACAAGACGCTGAACGCGACCTACATGGAGAGCGTCCTGTGGGCCTTCAAGCAGCTCTTCGACAAGGGGCTCGCGTACGAGGGCTATCGCGTGCTGCCCTACTGCTGGCGCGACCAGACGCCGCTGTCCAACCACGAGCTGCGCATGGACGACGACGTCTACAAGGACCGGCAGGATCCGTCCGTCACGGTCGCGTTCCCGTTCACGGGCGAGCGCGCCCAGGAGCTCGGCCTCGACGGCGTCGCGGCCCTCGCGTGGACGACGACCCCGTGGACCCTGCCCACCAATCTCTCGCTCGCGGTCGGCCCCGACATCACCTACGTCGTCGTGCCGGTCGGCCCGGCAGGTGCAGGGGAGGGGCTGGGCGCCGCGCGCGTCCTCCTCGCCGAGGACCTCCTCGCGGGCTACGCGAAGGATCTCGGCTACGCCGAGCCCGGCGACGCGCTCGCGGCGGTGGCGCAGCGGATCCGCGGATCCGAGCTGGAGGGCGTCACCTACGAGCCGCTCTTCGACTACTTCACCGACACCGAGGCGTGGGGGACGGAGAAGGCGTGGCGTGTGCTCGTCGACGGGTACGTCACGACGGCCGACGGCACGGGCGTCGTCCACCAGGCGCCCGCGTTCGGTGAGGACGACAAGCGCCTGAACGACGCCGCCGGGATCCCGACGATCGTCTCGGTCGGCGAGGACGGCCGGTTCCTCGACATCGTTCCGGACGTCGCGGGGAAGCTGTGGCTCGACGCGAACATGGACATCGTGCGCCTGCTGCGGGCCGACGGGCGCCTGCTGCGGCTGCAGTCCTACGTCCACAGCTACCCGCACTGCTGGCGCTGCCGGAACCCCCTCATCTACAAGGCCGTCTCGAGCTGGTTCGTGCGCGTCACCGACGTCAAGGACCGCCTCGTCGAGCTCAACGAGCAGATCGAGTGGGCGCCGGAGAACGTCAAGCACGGGCAGTTCGGCAAGTGGGTCGAGGGCGCGCGCGACTGGTCGATCAGCCGCAACCGCTTCTGGGGCTCCCCGATCCCCGTTTGGAAGTCGGACGACGCGAACTACCCCCGCGTCGACGCGTACGGATCCCTGGCCGAGATCGAGCGCGACTTCGGACGCCTGCCGCGCAACGCGGACGGCGAGGTGGACCTCCACCGCCCGTACATCGACGACCTGACCCGCCCGAACCCGGACGACCCGACGGGCCGCTCGACGATGCGCCGCATCGAGGACGTGTTCGACGTGTGGTTCGACTCCGGATCCATGCCGTTCGCGCAGGTGCACTATCCGTTTGAGAACAAGGACTGGTTCGACGCCCACGCGCCGGCCGACTTCATCGTGGAGTACATCGGCCAGACGCGCGGCTGGTTCTACGTCATGCACGTGCTCTCGGGCGCCCTGTTCGACCGCCCCGCGTTCACGGGCGTCTCCTGCCACGGCATCGTGCTCGGCAGCGACGGGCAGAAGATGTCGAAGTCGCTGCGCAACTACCCCGACGTCAACGAGGTCTTCGACCGCGACGGCTCCGACGCCATGCGCTGGTTCCTCATGTCCTCCAGCGTCCTGCGCGGCGGGAACCTCGTCGTGACGGAGGAGGGGATCCGCTCGGGCGTGCGAGAGTTCCTCCTGCCGCTGTGGAACTCGTGGTACTTCTTCGCGACGTACGCGAACGCCGCCGGCTACGAGGCGACGGCGTCGACGGCGTCGACCGACGTGCTCGACCGCTACATCCTCGCGCTGACGGGGGAGCTCGCCGACGCCGTTCGCGCCGACCTCGAGGCGCTCGACTCGACGACCGCCGCGGCGCGCCTGCGCGACTTCGCCGAGGTGCTGACGAACTGGTACATCCGGCGCTCGCGCGACCGGTTCTGGGAGGGCGTGACGGAGGATCCGCGCTCCCGCGAGGCGTTCGACACGCTGTACACCGTGCTCGAGACGCTATGCCGCGTCGCGGCGCCGCTCATCCCGCTCATCTCCGAGCGGGTGTGGCAGGGGCTCACGGGTGGGCGGAGCGTGCACCTGACGGACTGGCCCGCGGGCACGGACTTCCCCGCCGCGGACGACATCCGCTCGACCATGGACGCCGTGCGCGAGGCCTCGAGCGTCGCGAACGCGCTGCGCAAGCGCGAGAAGCTGCGGGTGCGGCTCCCGCTTGCGCGCCTCACGGTCGTGACCTCCGACGCCGAGGGGCTGTCGCGGTTCGAGGACATCCTGCGCGAGGAGCTCAACGTCAAGGCGGTCTCGCTCGACGAGCTCGCCGAGGACACCGCCGAGCGCTACGGCGTCGCGCGCCGCCTCACGGTGAACGCGCGCGCGCTCGGGCCGCGCCTCGGCAAGCAGGTGCAGCAGGTGATTAAGGCGTCGAAGACGGGCGACTGGTCGGAGGAGGGCGGCGTCGTCACGGCCGGCGGCATCGCGCTTGAGGAGGGCGAGTACGAGCTCGCCCTCGACACGTCGGGTCGGCCCGCGGGCGAGGCGATCGCCACGCTGCCGGGCGGCGGCTTCGTCATCCTCGACACGGCGACGACGCCCGAGCTCGAGGCCGAGGGCCTCGCGCGCGACGTGATCCGCGCCGTGCAGGACACCCGCAAGAACGCCGGGTTCGAGGTGAGCGACCGGATCCGCCTGCAGCTGGTCTTCGCCGACGAGGCGGACGGATCGGCGGTGCGCCGCGCGTGGGACGTCGCGGGCGTGGCGGGGGAGACCCTCGCCACGAGCTGGACGATCGACGAGGGCGTCGCGGGCGCGGAGTTCGAGCAGACGATCGCGGGCGGCATCTACGCGAACGCGGGCGAGATCCGCATCGGCGTCGCGCGCGTGGAGGTGGCGCGATGACGGGCTCCGACGAGGCGCGGCGCGCCGACGCGGTGTACGAGGCGCTCCTCGCCCGCGCGGGCGAGGCCTGGGTCGAGCCGCGGCTCGAGCGCACGGCCCGCCTGCTCGAGTATCTCGACAACCCGCAGCGGACCTACCGCGTTGTCCACGTCACGGGGACGAACGGGAAGACCTCCACGGCGCGCATCGTCGAGTCGCTCGTCCGGGCGCACGGGCTGCGCACGGGGCTGTTCACGAGCCCGCACCTCGTGCGGTTCACGGAGCGGATCCTCCTCGACGGCGAGCCGATCGGCGACGCGCAGGTCGCCGACGCGTGGGACGAGATCGCCCCGTTCCTCGACCTCGTCGACGCGGAGCTGGCCGGCGACGACCAGGCGCCCCTGACGTTCTTCGAGCTCGTCACGGTGCTCGCGTTCGTCGCGTGCGCCGACGCGCCGGTCGACGTCCTCGTCCTCGAGGTTGGGATGGGCGGATCCTGGGACGCGACGAATACGGCGGACGGCGACGTCGCGGTGATCGCCCCCGTCGACATGGATCACGCCGCGCGGCTGGGCGCGACGCGCGAGGCGATCGCCGAGGTGAAGGCCGGCATCATCAAGCCCGGCGCCGCCGTGGTGTCCGCGCGGCAGGAGCCGGGCGTGCAGGCGGTGCTGCGGCGCGTGGCCGCCGAGCGGGGTGCCTCGATCGCGTTCGAGGGGGCGGAGTTCGCGCTCGAGCGCGACGCGCTCGCCGTGGGCGGGCAGCTCGTGACGCTGCGCGGCCTCGCGGGCGCGTACGAGGAGGAGTACCTCCCGCTATACGGGCACCACCAGGGCGAGAACGCGGCCCTCGCGGTCGCCGCCGTGGAGTCGCTCATCGGCGGCGGGCAAAAGATCGCCGCCGAGGTGTTCACGCAGGGGCTCGCGGAGGTCGCCTCCCCGGGCCGCCTCCAGCTCGTCGGCACGCAGCCGACCGTCCTCGTGGACGCCGCGCACAACCCGCACGGCGCCCGCGCTCTCGCGGCGGCGCTGCGCGACGCGTTCGACTTCTCCGAGTGGGGCGTCGTCCTCGGCGCCATGGCCGACAAGGACCTCGCGGGCATCGTGGCCGAGCTCGCGCCGGTCGCGAGCCACCTGTTCGCGACCGAGAGCGACTCGGAGCGCGCGGCCTCCGCAGACGAGGTGGCCGACGCCGCCGAGGCCGCGGGGCTGCGCCCGACCGTCCACCGCGACGTCGCCGAGGCCGCGGAGGCCGCACGCGCGTGGGCGGCGGAGGAGGAGGGCCGCGCGGTCGTGATCGCCGGATCCGTCGTGCTCGGCGGCGAGGCGATCGCCCTGGCCCGGGTCGAGGACTGGAAGTCGGGGTGGACCGCGTGAGCCCCCGCGAGCGCCGCTACCGCACGCTTCCCGAGAAAGTCGGATCCGTCGTCCTCGGCTTCGAGGCGATTGTCGCCTTCCTGGCGGGCCTCGTGATCTACGGCCTGGGCGCCCTGCCCGACCCGGTCGCGCCGTGGTGGGGGATCGTGGCCGGCTCGGTCCTCCTCGTCCTCCTCGTGGCCACGAGCGGCGCGCTGCGCTGGGCCTGGGGGCGCGCGCTGGGGTGGATCCTGCAGCTGGTCATCGCGGCGGGCGCGTTCTTCGTCCCCGCGATCCTCCTCATCACCCTCGTCTTCGGCGGCATGTGGGCGTTCGCGATGATCGGGGGAGCCCGCATCGAGGCGCGCGTCGCCGCGACGAGGCGGGAGACCGACGCGCCGGACACGCCCGGCGCATAGGCTCCGCGCGATAGGTTCGATGCGCCCCCCTCACGACATAGGAAGGCATTGTCATGGCCACGGAAGAGACCCTCGTCCTGATTAAGCCCGACGGCGTCCGCCGCGGGCTCACCGGACAGATCCTCGCCCGCATCGAGGCGAAGGGCTACGAGCTCGTCGACCTGAAGAAGTTCACCCCGGCCCGCGGGCTGCTCGCGGAGCACTACGCCGAGCACGAGGGCAAGCCGTTCTACGAGCCCCTCGTGGAGTTCATGATGTCGGGAGACGTCGTGGCCGCGCGCGTGGCGGGTCACCGCGTCATCGAGGGCTTCCGCTCCCTGGCGGGGTCCACCGAGCCCACGACGGCCGCCCCGGGAACGATCCGCGGCGACCTCGGCCGCGACTGGGGCCTGAAGGTCCAGCAAAACCTCGTGCACGGATCCGACAGCCCGGAGTCCGCCGCGCGTGAGCTCGGGCTCTGGTTCGGCTGAGCCGCTGACGACGAAGGAGGGGTGCCGACGGGCGCCCCTCCTTCGTCGTTGCGCCGGCTTCGACGCTTAGAAGAAGAACGCCAGCAGGTGCAGGCGCAGCTCGGCGATGACCGCGATCGCGACGAAGGACACGGTCACGATGAGCGGAAGCCAGCCCATGAGGGTATCGGCGAGGCGCCTGACCGACGCGGGCAGGGGGATCGCCCCGATCCGGACGCTGTGCAGGAGCACCGCGTAGAACGACGGGATCGTGACGCTCCAGGTCACCATGCACCACGGGCACAGCGTCCCGATGACGAAGATGCTCTGCGCGATGAGCCAGCACACGAAGCCGAACGCGAACGTCAGGCCGAGCGTGAAGAGCACCCAGAACCACTTCGCGAACCGGGCGCCGGCGAGGATGGCCATGCCGACGACGAGCGGCGCCATCCACCCGACGAGGCCCAGCAGCGGGTTGGGAAATCCGAACACGGACCCCTGCGCCGAGTCGAGGTTCGCGCCGCACTGGACGATGGGGTTGAAGTCGCACCCCGCGACGTGGTCGGGGTCGACGAGGCCCTCGAACTTCTCCAGGGTGAGCGCGAACGCCGCGCCCAGTCCGACGATGCCCGCGAGAACGAGCCAGATGGCGAGCCCGACGGGGCGCTGATGCGACTTCTGCATGCCCCCGATTCTTCCACTGTGCGCGGCGCCGAAGGCTGAGGACGGAGCGGTCCGAACATGCCGCGCGCGCGGATGGGTGCACCGATCCCGGGCGAGGTGGGATAATGACTCGCGTAGCCTGCCCGCGCACGACGCGGGCTCGTGACGACGCAGAAGACTTCGGAGCAACGAACGCTCCGCGCGACGAGGGCCGAGAAGGCCGGTCGCAGACCGAAGAGCCGCTGACGCGCCCCGGGCGCATCGGCACGATTTTTCCGGGCGGGGATCCGCCCGTACAGGGAGTTCGCCAGAGATGGTCGAAGACAACACGACAGAACCGGACACGACGACCGACACCGCGGGCGCGCCCGCTCCCGCGGAGGCGTCGGTGCCGGCGCCCGAGGAGTCGCCCGCCGCGGCGCCCGCCGAATCCGCCGCGGTTCCGGACGCCTCCGCGCAGGGCGACGCGCCCGCGGCCAACGAGGGGGCCGAGCCCGCGGTCCCGACCGCCGTCTCGCTGGGCCTGATCCCCGCGGACTTCGTGTCGCAGGTGTCCACGGCGCTGAGCTTCCACGCGCCGGACCTGCGCTTCCTGCCGGCGCTTCCCCCGCTCGACGACGACCGCACCTCGGGCGGCAACCGCTCGAGCCGCCGTCGCCGGCGCCGCGGCGGATCCGGCGATGGCGACGAGGAGGGCCGCGGTCGCGGCCGCGTCGTCGAGGTCGTCACGGAGCCGCAGCGGATCAAGGGATCCACGCGCCTGGAGGCGAAGAAGCAGCGTCGCCGCGACGGCCGCGAGGCCGGCCGCCGTCGCACCGTCGTGACCGAGGCCGAGTTCCTCGCGCGCCGCGAGGCCGTCGACCGCCAGATGGTCGTGCGGACCCGCCCGAACCGCACGCAGATCGGCGTGATGGAGGACGGAGTGCTCGTCGAGCACTACGTGGCGCGCGCGCAGGACGCCTCGCTGATCGGCAACGTCTACCTCGGCCGCGTGCAGAACGTCCTGCCGAGTATGGAGGCGGCCTTCGTGGACATCGGGCGCGGCCGCAACGCCGTGCTGTACTCCGGCGAGGTCGACTGGGACGCCGTCGAGACGGGCAACCAGCCCCGCCGCATCGAGCTGGCCCTGAAGCCGGGCGACAAGGTGCTCGTGCAGGTGACGAAGGATCCGGTCGGCCACAAGGGCGCCCGCCTCACGAGCCAGGTCTCGCTGCCCGGGCGTTACCTCGTGTACGTGCCGAACGGATCCATGAACGGCATCTCCCGCAAGCTGCCGGACACCGAGCGCGCCCGCCTGAAGAAGATCCTGAAGAAGGTGCTCCCCGAGTCCGCGGGCGTGATCGTGCGCACGGCCGCCGAGGGCGCGACCGAGGAGCAGCTCACCCTCGACGTCAACCGCCTCACGCAGCAGTGGGAGCACATCGGCCGCCAGGTCGAGAAGGGCAACGCCCCGGCGCTCCTGCACAGCGAGCCCGACCTGCTCGTGAAGATCGTTCGCGACGTCTTCAACGAGGATTTCCAGAAGATGATCATCCAGGGCGAGGCGTCGCACGAGACGATCAGCTCCTACCTCGCCTCCGTCGCGCCCGACCTCCTCGAGCGCATCGAGGCGTACGAGGGCGAGGGCGATCCGTTCGACGAGTTCCGGATCTCCGAGCAGATCGAGAAGGCCCTCGACCGCAAGGTGTGGCTGCCGTCCGGCGGGTCGCTCGTCATCGACCGCACCGAGGCGATGACCGTCGTCGACGTCAACACGGGCAAGTTCGTCGGGTCCGGCGGCAACCTCGAGGAGACGGTCACGAAGAACAACCTCGAGGCCGCCGAGGAGATCGTCCGCCAGCTGCGCCTGCGCGACATCGGCGGCATCATCGTCGTCGACTTCATCGACATGGTGCTCGAGTCGAACCGCGACCTCGTCCTGCGGCGCCTCATCGAGTGCCTCAGCCGCGACCGCACGAAGCACCAGGTCGCCGAGGTGACATCGCTCGGGCTCGTGCAGATGACGCGCAAGAAGATCGGGCTCGGCCTGCTCGAGACGTTCAGCGAGCCCTGCGAGGTGTGCGCCGGCCGCGGTGTGATCGTGCACCACGACCCCGTGTCCAAGCACCGCCCGGCGGCGTCCTCCGGGGGCGGATCCGGATC
The DNA here is from genome assembly GCF_011326725.1 of Microbacterium excoecariae. Lineage (GTDB taxonomy): Bacteria > Actinomycetota > Actinomycetes > Actinomycetales > Microbacteriaceae > Microbacterium > Microbacterium excoecariae. The sequence continues at coordinate 1,552,795 of NZ_JAANCO010000001.1, forward strand.
CTCGCGCCGCTCGCGCGGCGGCAAGGGTCGGGGAGCGCAGCCGCAGAAGGACGCGCCCGCGCCGGAGAAGGATCCGGCCCCGCACGTGAACACCGAGGGGGCGAAGTCCGCGCTCGCGAAGATCGCCGCCTCGTCGCGCCCGCACGACGAGGAGCCGCGGGAGCCGGCCGCCGCGCCGGCCGCGGCCGTGTCGCCGGCGTCGCTCGACCAGCTCGTGCTGCCCGAGGGTCCGCGCGGGGCCGAGGCCGCCGAGGACGGCGAGAAGCCAGCGCGCAAGCCCCGCCGTCGCCGCGCGAGCTCGGCGGGCGGATCGACCGCGGCCCCCGCGAGCACGGGCCAGACCAGCTCGCTGCTCGACTCCGTCCTCGACGCGCTGCCCGAGCCGAAGGCCCCGGGCCAGGGTCGCGGCCGTCGGCGCGTGACGACCGCCGCCCTCGAGGGCACGGCCGTCTCCGTCACGAACGACCCGTCCGGGCGCGCCGAGTGAGGCGCCGCCCGGCGCGCTCAGCGCGCCGGGCGGTCCTTCGCGCGCACGCGCAGCCCGGAGGCGATGAGCGCGCGGGTCAGCTCGCCCGCGCTCACGCGGCGCGCGCCGGCCACCACGAGCGCGTCGACGCGATCGGCCGGCACGTCGTAGTGATCGAGGTCGAATCCTCGTCGCGGGATCCCCTGGGCGCGCGCGAACGCGTGCAGCTCCTCGAGGCTCGTGTCGCTCACGAGGTGCGACCAGAGCATGCCGTGCGCGGGCCACATGGGGGTGTCGACGAGAACGGTCATATGCACAAGAATACAACCCGCGCGACGCGCCGGTCGTGTCGATTCCCGGTTTGGGAGAGAATCGGGTAGAGTTAACCGTTGGTGCGTCCCCGGTCGCGCGCTCTCCCACTGGCGGCGCGACAGAAGCCTTGCCGACGCGCTCGCACATCCAGTGCGACGCAAGCAACGTGCTGGGACACCCCAGACTTCCCGAGAGATTCGGATGGACCCCGCGGGGTTCGTCCCCAAGGAAACAGGTATCAACGTGGTTTACGCAGTTGTTCGCGCCGGTGGCCGGCAGGAGAAGGTCGAGGTCGGCTCGATCGTCACGCTCGACCGTGTCCAGGCTGCCGAGGGTGAGTCGATCGAGCTGCCCGCCGTCCTCTTCGTCGACGGCGACAACGTGACGACCGACGCCGACGCGCTGTCGAAGGTCACGGTCACGGCCGAGGTTCTCCAGGACCTCCGCGGGCCGAAGATCGTCATCCAGAAGTACAAGAACAAGACCGGCTACAAGAAGCGCCAGGGCCACCGTCAGGAGCTCACGCGCGTCAAGGTCACCGGCATCAAGTAATCCGGAGAGGCTTGAGGAATGGCACATAAAAAGGGCGCAAGCTCCACCCGCAACGGTCGTGACTCGAACGCGCAGCGCCTCGGCGTGAAGCGCTTCGGCGGCCAGGACGTCAACGCGGGCGAGATTCTCGTTCGCCAGCGCGGAACGCACTTCCACCCCGGCGCCAACGTCGGTCGCGGTGGCGACGACACGCTGTTCGCCCTCGCGGCGGGCGCGGTCGAGTTCGGCAACAAGGGCGGCCGCAAGGTCGTCAACGTGGTGGCCGCCGCCGAGTAATCGCGCGCATCACACGCAATCTGCATCCGGGAAGGGGGCGGGCTTCTGCTCGCCCCCTTTTCGCGTAGCGGGCGCACGCCCGCACGCGGCATCATGGGGCCACCCGGCCCCGTTTCGAGAAGAGGCACCATGGTCACGTTCGTCGACGAGGTCACCCTGCACCTGCACGCGGGGAGTGGCGGCAACGGCTGCGTCTCCGTGCGTCGCGAGAAGTTCAAGCCCCTCGCGGGCCCCGACGGCGGCAACGGCGGCGACGGTGGCGACATCGTGCTCGTCGCGGACACGCAGACGACGACGCTGCTCAGCTACCACCACTCTCCGCACCGGAAGTCCGCAAACGGCGGCTTCGGGATGGGCGACATGCGCTCCGGCGCGCAGGGCGAGCCGCTCGAGCTGCCCGTCCCCGTGGGGACCGTGGTGAAGGATCCGTCGGGGGAGGTGCTCGCCGACCTCATCGAGCCGGGCATGCGCTTCGTCGCCGCGCCGGGCGGTCAGGGCGGCCTCGGCAACGCCGCGCTGTCCTCGCCCAAGCGCAAGGCCCCGGGCTTCGCGCTCCTCGGCACGCCCGGCTGGGAGGGCGACGTCCACCTCGAGCTCAAGACGCTGGCCGACGTCGCCCTGGTCGGCTTCCCGTCGGCGGGCAAGTCCAGCCTTATCGCGGCGATCTCGGCGGCCCGCCCGAAGATCGCCGACTACCCGTTCACGACCCTGCACCCGAACCTCGGGGTCGTGCAGGCCGGCGACGTGCGCTTCACGGTCGCCGACGTGCCGGGCCTCATCGAAGGCGCCTCCGACGGGCGCGGGCTCGGCCTGGAGTTCCTGCGCCACGTCGAGCGCTGCCAGGCGCTTGTCCACGTCCTCGACTGCGCGACGCTCGAGCCGGGCCGCGACCCGGTGTCCGACCTCGAGACGATTCGCGCTGAGCTCGCGAACTACCCCGTGCCGGAGGGGCAGAAGCCGCTCCTTGAGCGCCCGCAGATCGTTGTTCTCAACAAGATCGACGTGCCGGAGGCCGAGGAGCTGGCCGCGTTCGTGCGCGGCGACCTCGAGGCCGCGGGCTACCGCGTCTTCGAGATCTCCACGGTCGCGCACCGCGGCCTGCGCGAGCTGACGTTCGCCCTCGCCGAGGTCGTGGCGGCCGAGCGCCTGGCGGCCCCCGTCGAGGCCGCGCCGGAGCGCGTGATCGTGCGACCCAAGGGCGCCGAGCGTGAGTTCACCGTCGTGCGCGAGGGCGGTACGTACGGCGACATGTTCCGGATCCGCGGCGAGAAGCCCGAGCGCTGGGTCCAGCAGACCGACTTCCAGAACGACGAGGCCGTCGGCTTCCTCGCCGACCGCCTCGACAAGCTCGGCGTGGAGAACGAGCTCATCCGCGCGGGCGCGCAGCCCGGATCCCCCGTCGTCATCGGCGACGACGACGGGATCGTGTTCGACTGGGATCCCTCCCTGACCTCGGCCGCCGAGCTGACGGCGGCACCGCGAGGGACGGATCCGCGCCTGGACGGGAATCGTCGTCGCACGACGAACGAGCGCCGCGACGCGTACAAGGCCAGACAGGATGCGCGCACGATCGAGCGCGCACTGGAAGAGGAGCGCCGCCTCGCCCGGAACGGGGAGGACGACGCGTACGAAGGGATGGATGGTAACCAGTGACGGCATACGCACGTCAGGACCTGGCAACCGCCAAGAGGATCGTCGTCAAGGTCGGCTCGTCGTCGATCTCGGGCGATGCCTCGTGGCGCATCGACATGCTCACCGACGCGATCGTCGAGGCGCGATCTCGCGGTCAGGAGATCATCCTCGTCTCGTCCGGCGCGATCGCGACCGCGGTCTCGCTCATGGACCTCGGCGAGGGCAAGCCCTCTGACCTCGCGACCCAGCAGGCCGCGGCGGCGGTCGGCCAGAACGTCCTCCTGTGGCGCTGGCAGTCGAGCCTGGACCGTTACGGGGTGCTCGCCGGTCAGGTCCTCCTGACGCTCAGCGACATGCAGAACAGCACGCCGCGCAGCAACGCCCGGCGCGCGATCGATCGGATGCTCACCCTCGGCGTGCTCCCCATCGTCAACGAGAACGACACGGTCGCGACGCACGAGATCCGCTTCGGCGACAACGACCGCCTGTCGGCGCTCGTGGCCCACCTCATGAAGGCCGACGCGCTGGTGCTCCTCAGCGATATCACCGCGCTGTACACCGCGCCGCCGGACCGCGAGGGATCCCGTCCGATCGACACGATCACGGCCGACGACGACCTGGCCGACTACGAGTTCGGCGGCAAGGTCGTCAACAGCGTCGGCACCGGGGGAGCGGCGACGAAGGCCACGGCCGGCCGGCTCGCCCAGGAGCACGGCGTCGGCGCGCTCGTCACGAGCGCCGACAACATCTCGGACGCGCTGGCCGGGCACCACGTGGGAACGTGGTTCGCGCCCGCGGTCGAGACCCACCCGAAGACGGAGGCGATCTCCGTCATCCTGCAGGACGACGAAGGCGAGGACCACTGATGACGACCGACGCCCCCGAGACCCGCTTCGCCCTGGCGAAGGGCGCCACGCGCGAGATCGCGCGCCTGACGAGCACGCAGAAGGCCGACGCCCTCGGGGCGATCGCCGACGCCCTGGAGGCGCACGCGGATCGCATCATCGCGGCCAACGCGGAGGACCTCGAGCGCGGTCGCGCGAACGGCATCGGCGACTCGCTGCTCGATCGCCTCGCGCTCACGACCGAGCGCGTGTCGGCCCTCGCCGACGCGACGCGCGAGGTCGCGGCGCTCCCGGATCCGGTCGGGCAGGTCGTGCGCGGCGAGCGGATGGCCAACGGCATCGCGCTGGAACAGGTCCGCGTGCCGTTCGGCGTGGTGGGCGCGATCTACGAGGCGCGCCCGAACGTCACGGTCGACATCGCGGCGCTCGCGCTGCGCTCGGGCAACGCCGTCGTGCTGCGCGGCGGGAGCGCGGCGCTGTCGTCGAACATGGCGCTCGTGGAGATCATGCGTCAGGCGCTCGAGTCCGTCGGCGTGACGCCCGAGGCGATCCAGACGGTGGACGAGTTCGGCCGCGAGGGCGCGAACGCGCTCATGCGCGGTCGCGGGTTCATCGACGTCCTCGTCCCGCGCGGGAGCGCGGGCCTGATCGAGACCGTCGTGACGAGCTCCACGGTGCCTGTGATCGAGACCGGCGCCGGCAACGTGCACGTCGTGCTCGACGCGAGCGCCCCCGAGGAGTGGGCGCGCGACATCTCCGTGAACTCGAAGACGCACCGCGTCAGCGTGTGCAATTCCGCGGAGACCATCCTCGTCGTGCGGGAGGCCGCCGAGCGGCTCATCCCGCAGGTGGCGCGCGCGCTCCAGGACGCGGGCGTGACGATCCACGGCGACGAGACGGTGCGCTCGCTCGCGAACGACGTCGTGCCGGCGACGGAGGAGGACTGGGAGACCGAGTACCTCAGCCTCGACGTCGCGATGAAGGTCGTGGAGACCCTGGACGAGGCGATCGACCACATCGCGCGCTACAGCACGCACCACACCGAGACGATCGTGACCGCCGACGTGCGCGAGGCCGAGCGCTTCCTCGCCGAGGTGGATTCGGCCGCCGTCTACGTCAACGCCTCCACCCGCTTCACGGACGGCGGCGAGTACGGTTTCGGCGCCGAGGTCGGGATCTCGACCCAGAAGCTGCACGCGCGCGGCCCCATGGGGCTGCCGGAGCTGACCAGCACGAAGTGGATCGGCCGCGGATCGGGCCAGATCCGACCCTGAGCGGTCGCCCCCGCCGCACGCGATAGGCTGTGGGGCAGAGTTTTTTCCCTCTTGATCGGAGTCAGGATGCAGTTCGCCTCCGCCGCCCTGAGCGTCGTCGCCGAGACCGGCGGTCACGAGAGCGTGGCCCTCGAGACCCTTCCCTACGGCATCGTCGCGCTCGCGGTCTTCGCCGTCGCCGGCATGGTCGTGGCCTCGTACCGCCACGTCGCGAACCGTCACGCGGATCCGGCCGAGCACGCCGACCAGTCGCACTAGGCGCCGGAGTGAGCGACACGTCGCGGCCTCCTCGCATCGGGGTGATGGGCGGCACGTTCGACCCCATTCACCACGGCCACCTCGTGGCCGCGAGCGAGGTCGCGACGTCGTTCGACCTCGATGAGGTCATCTTCGTGCCGACCGGCGAACCGTGGCACAAGGCCGCGGTGTCGCCGGCCCAGGCGCGGTACGAGATGACCGTCATCGCGACGGCGTCGAACCCGCGCTTCACGGTCAGCCGCGTGGACGTGGACCGCGGGGGAGCGACGTACACGGTCGACACGCTGCGCGAGCTGCGGCGAGAGCGGCCGGATGCCGAGTTCTTCTTCATCACCGGCGCCGACGCCGTTGCGCAGATCCTCAGCTGGCGCGACCACGACGAGCTCTGGGAGCTCGCGCACTTCGTGGCCGTGTCCCGTCCCGGGCATGTCTTGGACATTGGGGATCTGCCGCGCGATCGCGTCAGTCGCCTCGAGATCCCGGCTCTCGCGATATCGTCGACTGACTGCCGCGATCGCGTCTGGCGCGGGTTGCCCGTCTGGTATCTCGTTCCGGACGGCGTCGTCCAATACATCGCGAAACACCATCTTTATCGGAGTAGGGCATGAGCACATCCGGCGAGCAGGGGCACCGACCGCTGACCCGGCGCGAGCTGCGGGAGCTGCGCGCCCACGGGGGCGAGCAGGCCGTCGCCGAGGCGACGGCCGCCGCGCCGGCGGAACCCGCGGTCGTCGCGAGCACCCAGACCGAGGAGCAGGCTCCGGAGCCGCGCCCGCTCACGCGCCGCGAGATTCGCCGCCTGCGGACGAACGAGGTCCCCGTCATCCCGACCACGGACACCGGATCCGTCACCGAGACACCGGAAACGGCCGCCGCGCCCGTGGAGAACGAGGACGCGCCCGCCCCCACCGTGGCGGGGGAGATCGTCGAGGACGCCCCCGCGGCCGAGGAGCCGCCGGCCGAAGAGCCCGCCGAGGAGCTGGAGGTCGTCACCGAGGTGCCGTCCTCGCCTCGCCCCGACGAGGAGCCCGCTGGCCAGGCCGTCGAGGAGCCCGGGACCCAGACCGTGGCGTTCGATGCGAGCGCGTACTTCGCCGAGACCGAGACCCCGGCCGCGCCGGAGGCGCACGAGCCCCCCGCCGACACGACCGTCGGAGACGTCGTCACGGAGGTCCCGAAGCTCGACCCCGCGTTCGGCGAGCACATCGGGCGCGGCCCGTCGGCCCCGTCGGCGCGTTCCTTCGACGACCTGTTGGACCAGTACGCCACGACGTCCCCGAGCTCGATCATCATGACGAGCTCGCACCGCCTTCCCGAGGGGCTGGGCTCGACGGGCGCGGCCCTCGGAACCACGGACGGCCGCGAGGTCGACGCGGTCCTGATCGACGGCGAGCTGCCCGCGCACTCCTCGCCCACGCCGATCGCGGCGTCCGCCGCGATCTCGACGCAGAAGAGCGCGGGCGACGTGATCCGGCCCCCCGCGCCGGAGAAGGGCCGCGGTCTCGTGTTCGCGCTCGGTATCACGGCCGGCGTCCTCGGCATCGTCGTGGTGGGGAGCCTCGCCACCGCCTACTTCATGGGAGTCTTCAACTAGTGAACGCCTCGTCCTCGGACATGCTGCAGATCGCGGCCGTCGCCGCCGACAAGATGGGCGGCGAGGAGCTCGTCGCCCTCGACGTCTCGCAGCCGATGCCGCTCGCCGACATCTTCTTCATCGTCACGGGTCGCTCGGAGCGCAACGTCGCGGCGATCTCAGACGAGATCGAGCGCGAGCTGCACCAGGCCGGCCACAAGCTGCTGCGCCGCGAGGGGAAGGCTGAGGGCCGATGGATCCTCTGCGACTTCGGCGACCTCGTCGTGCACGTGTTCCACCGCGAGGAGCGCGAGTTCTACGGCCTGGAGCGCCTGTGGAAGGACTGCCCGACGGTGCCGTTCGAGCTGCCGACACGCCCGTCGGTCGAGGCCGATTTCGCCTGAGTCCGGCGGGTGTTGTAAGCTTATGGAGTTGCCCGCGAGGGCGAACAACTCAACAAAATGGGCCCATGGCGCAGCTGGTAGCGCACCTGCATGGCATGCAGGGGGTCGGGGGTTCGAGTCCCCCTGGGTCCACCACGAAGCCCCCGGTTCGCCGGGGGCTTTTCTGTTTCTCGGCGAGGTTGTTGCGGAGTCGGTCCGCCCCGAAAGGCTGACGCGTAAGATCCATTCGGTCGTGGTCACTATGATCGCTTCGTGCGTCACCGTTTTCGCCCCGTGCCGTCGCTCCGAGCGGCGACCGCCGCGATAGGCGCGGCGGTCCTCCTCGCCGGGTGCGGCTCGGTGATGGCCGGAGATGGCGGCGACCATGATCGCGAATCCGTTGCCGAGGAGACGTTCCCGCATGCTCCGGTGTTCGACTATCAGCTGGGTGGAGCGTATTCGTCTCCAGCCGGCGCGGAGGTCGTCGTCCGCGACCGCACAGCCCCTCCCGAGGTGGGAACGTATTCGGTCTGCTACGTGAACGCCTTCCAGACACAGCCCGGAGAGCACGATCTTTGGCCCGACGAGGCGTTGCTGCGTGACGCGAGTGGACCGGTGATCGATGCCGAATGGCCCGACGAGATCCTCCTCGATACGTCCACGCCCGACGGCCGTGAGCGGATCCTCGACACCGTCGCGCCGTGGGTCCGGGGCTGCGCCGCCGACGGTTTCCGCGGCGTCGAGTTCGACAACATCGATAGCTTCACGCGTTCTGGCGGTGCATTGACGTTCGCGGACAATCTTGCGCTGGCAACCGACCTCGCACGTATCGCGCACGCCGAGGGGCTCACCGTGGGGCAGAAGAACGCTGCCGAGTTCACCGCAGAGCTGCGTGCGCGCGCCGGATTCGATTTCGCGGTGGCCGAGGAATGCGCCGCCTACGAGGAGTGCGCCGCCTATACCGCGGCGTATGGCGACGCGGTCCTCGCCGTCGAATACACCGACTCGCTGCCTCGTGGCTTCTCCGCCATGTGCGAGGATCCGGATTCTCCCGCGTCGATGATCCTGCGGGACCGAGGGCTCGTCGTGGCCGGCGACCACGCCTACGTCTACGAGAGGTGTTCCGCCCGCTGAAACGCGCGGAACGGCGGGTCGGGCCGGGACCGGGCTGCCCCCGGTCCCGCCCGTGTCAGTGCTCGTTGAGCTCGGTGCCCTCGCGCGGCGTTGCGTGCCCGCCAGAGTAGTCGGGGCGGGCCGGCTGCTCGGGCTGGTCCGAGAGCTCGCCGCCGTTGCGACCGCCGTAGGGGCGGCCGTGGTCGGCGTATTCCTCGCGGGCGTAGACGAACGCCCACTCGCCGGCGGTGAAGCGCGCTCCCGTGCGGAGCGTCTCCGTGCGGTCGCCCGCGTGCGTGCCGGCGGCGTCGGGATTCGCGTTCATCTCGCCCTCGCCGTGCAGGGTGAGGACGTACTCGTCCCGGTCGTCGTGCGTGATCGTCGCGTGTAGGGCGTCGATCCCCTCCAAGCGGAGAGAGCTGCCCGCGGCCGACCCGATCGTCGTGTCGTCCTCCGCCAGCGCGTGCTCGAATCGCTCGTCGCCGCGCGAGATCCGCAGGCGCGGGTGGCCCGCGCCCCACTCCGCGTGCGTGGAGACCCCGGTGCCGTCGTCGACCTGATCGTTCATCGTGCGATCCCTCCTCGGTGCGGCGCCTCCTCGAAGCCGAGGCGCGTAGGTGGGCGCCACACTATCCGGTGTCCGTGTCCCCGTGGTGCGGTATCCCGCTATGCGTCGCCGGTGAGCTCCTCGTGGATCCGCCGCAGGTCCTCGAGGAGCGCGCCCGCGAGGATCCAGTTCGCGTCCGAGGGGGTCACGACGCGTAAGGGGCGGGTGAGCGCCGGGACGGTCGTCGTTTCGGGGGCCGCGGCGGCGGCCGTCGGGGTGCGGCGGAGCGTCAGACGCACGTCGTGCGCGGCGCGCCGGAGCTGTTCGGCGATATCGGCGAACACGGGCTCGGCGCTGATCGCGTCGTCGTAGCGGTCGTAGAAGGCGCGGCTCATGCCGATCACCTGGGTCACGACGGGGGAGAGCGTCTCGAGCACCCGCTCGACCTCGTCGAGTTCCCGCCGGTGCCGGCGGCCCCGCGGGTTGAGCGCGAGCGAATCCCGCGCGTCCTCGATGGCCGTCTCGGCCTGGTCTCGCATGGGGCGGAGCAGGCGCGCGGTCAGGAGCAGCTCCTCGCGCCGCGCCGGTTCGACGGGGGAGGCGAGCGCGTCCGCGAGGCGCTCGAGCGTGGCCGCGAGCTCCTTGCCCACGCCGTCCAGCGCCCGATGCGCGGGCCCTACCGCGACGGGGGGAACGATCGCGAGGTTCACGACGAAGCCGATCGCGGCGCCCACGAGGGTCTCCACGACGCGCGCGACCGCGTAGTCCGGCGTCGCCGCTCCGAGGGCGAGCACGAGGAGCGCGCTGATGCCGACCTGGTTCGTCGTTCCCGGCGTCATCTTGAGCGCCCACGCCGCGAGGAGCGCGACGGCGATGGCGAGCATGAGGACCCAGGTGGCGGATCCGAACGCGAGCCCCAGCGCCGAGGCGATGACGACGCCGACGAGCACGCCGGTCGATCGCTCGATCGCCTTCGTCATCGACTGGCTCACGCTCGGTTGGACGACGAGCAGCGCCGCGATCGCCGCGAACACGGGCGGCGGCCCGTCGGGGATCACCAGCAGCGACAGCCCCCACGCCGCCAGGGTCGCGACGGCCGACTTCGCGACCTGCACGAGCGGCGCCCGGCGCGCGGCGCGGATCGCGGGAAGCACCCTCATGGTGCCCACGGTAGTCCGCGACACAATGGATCCGCGCCTCCCGCGCGCTCTCCACGGAAAGGTGACCCATGACGCCGTTCGATGCCTCGCTCCCGCTGGCCGCCGCGCCCATGGCGGGAGGCCCGTCGACCCCGCAGCTCGTGCGGGCGGTGTCCGCCGCCGGCGCGTTCGGGTTCCTCGCCGGCGGTTATCGGTCGGCGGAGCAGCTCGCCGCGGACATCGACGAGGTGCGCGGCGACGTGCCCGCGTTCGGCGTCAATCTCTTCGTGCCCTCGGCCGCGACCCCGGACGCGGACGAGGTGCGGGCCTACGCGCGTCGGCTCGAGGAGGACGCGCGGCGGGCCGGGGTGTCGCTCGACCCCGATCGCGCGCTCGTGCCCGACGACGACGCGTGGGACGACAAGCTCGCGCTGCTCCGCGCGCATCCCGTGCCGGTCGTGTCGCTGACCTTCGGGCTCCCGTCGGCCGCGGACATCGCCTCCCTCCGGCGGGCGGGATCCGTCGTCCTCGCGAGCGTGACCACGCCCGCCGAGGCGCGTCTCGCGGAGGAGGCCGGCGTGGACGGGCTCGTCGTGCAGGGCCCCCGCGCGGGCGGGCACAGCGCCTGCTTCGACCCCCGACGGACGCCGACGGACGCGGCGACGGCCGACGTCGTGCGGGCCGTACGCGCGGCGAGCGCCCGTCCGCTCGTCGCGGCCGGCGGCACGGGCGGCGCGCCGGACGTCCGCATGCTCCGCGCCGCGGGCGCCGACGCCGTCGCGGTCGGGACGCTATTCCTGACGGCCGACGAGGCGGGCACGTCGCCGACGCACCGGCGGGCGCTCGCGGATCCGCGGTTCGACGAGACCGTACTCACCCGCGCCTTCACGGGGCGCCCGGCGCGCGCCCTGCGCAACGCGTTCGCCGACCGTCACAGCAGCGCCGCTCCCGCTGCCTACCCCGCCGTGCATCACCTCACGCGGGGGCTGCGCCGGGCCGCGGGCGCGCACGGCGACCCCGAGGCCCTCCACCTGTGGGCCGGGACGGGGTACCGCGCGGCGGTCCGGGCGCCGGCCGCGGACATCGTCGCGTCCCTCGCCGAGGGTGTGTGAGGCCTGGGGGACGCCCCGCCGGGATCCTGCTACAGTCGATCCACCCGGCGACCCGCGAAAGACGCGGGCCCCGGTACTCAGGAGAGTGAACACCGCTGATGGACTCGTCCGCGAGCCCGGGGTCGTCGCAAGACGGCCCGTCCCATAGTCCGACCTCCGTTCTTTCCGCGCGCTGGCCGCGCGCGCCCCGTGGCCGGGCGGTGATCTGCTCGTGATCGCCGCGGTCCTCACGCTCCTCGTCGGCATCGTCCTCAGCGGCATCATCATCGCCGCCAACGGCTACTTCGTCGCGCAGGAGTTCGCGTTCATGTCCGTTGACCGGTCGGCGCTGCGCGCCCAGGCCGAGGCGGGCGACGCGCGGGCGCGTCGCGCCCTCGCCGTCACGAAGCGCACCTCGTTCATGCTCTCGGGGGCGCAGCTCGGCATCACGATCACGGGCCTCCTCGTCGGGTACGTCGCCGAGCCCCTCATCGGCGCCTCGATCGGCACGCTCCTCGGCGGCGCCGGTATCCCCGCGGGGGTGAGCATCGCCGTCGGAACCGTCGGCGCGCTCGCGCTCGCGACCGTCGTGCAGATGATCTTCGGCGAGCTCTACCCGAAGAATCTCGCCATCGCGAGCCCCGGGCCGCTCGCCCGGCGCCTCGCGGGATCCACGCTCGCGTACCTGACAGTGTTCGGCTGGCTCATCGCGGTCTTCGATCGGGCCGCGAACCTCCTCCTGCGCGCGCTCCGGATCGCGCCCGTGCACGACGTCGACGCGAGCGCGACCCCGCACGACCTGCGGCGCGCGGTCGCGGACTCCCGCGCGAGCGGGCACCTCCCCGAAGACCTGTCGACGCTCATCGACCGCGTGCTCGACTTTCCCGAGCGCGACGTGGAGCACGCGATCGTGCCGCACTCCCGCGTGCGCACGCTCGCGCCCGACGCGACGATCGCCGCGGCCCGCGCCGAGATGGCGGGCGGACACACCCGATACCCGGTGGTGTCCGCGGAGGACTCGCCGGTCGGCGTCGTGGAACTCATCGACGTGCTCGCGGCGACGGATCCGTCCTCGCCCGTGGCGGGCATCATGCGCGCCCCGGTCGTCGTGCCGGTCGTCATGTCGCTCCCCGACGCCCTCGCCGCCATGCGCGAGGCGCGCTCGGAGCTCGCGTGCGTCGTCGACGAGTTCGGCGGTTTCGCGGGGATCGTGACGGTCGAGGACCTGGCCGAGGAGCTCGTCGGCGAGCTCACCGACGAGCACGACGACTCTCCGCCGGCCGGCATCGCCGAGGACGAAACCGGCTGGATCGTCGACGGCGAGACGCCCCTCGATGAGGTCGAGCGCGCGATCGGCGCCTCGTTCGCACCGGGCGAGGCGGAGACCTTCGCGGGCCTGCTGATCGCCGAAACGGGCGCCCTCCCCGCCGCGCGAGACGTGATCGACATCCCGCTCGAGCCCGACCCGGACGACCTCGTCTCGGCCGAGCACACGCGGCGGATCCTGCGCGTCGAGGTGCTCGAGCTCCGCCACCACGTGCCCGCCAGGGCCCGGGCCGAGCGCGTGACGACGACCGACCCGGAGGGGGAGCGATGAGCGCGCTGGATGGCTGGCTGACCGCGGCCGCGACCGCGGCGCTGATCGCGGCGAGCGCGTTCTTCGTCGTGATCGAGTTCGCGCTCCTGGGCGCGCGTCGGCACCGCCTCGAGGAGGATGCGCCCCGGAGCGCCGCCGCCCGCGCGGCGCTGCGCGGCATGAACGAGCTGACGATCATGCTCGCGGTCGCGCAGCTGGGGATCACGGTGTGCACGTTCGCGCTGGGCGCGGTCACGAAGCCCGCCGTGGACAAGGCCCTGGGGCCGCTCCTCGCCGCCGTCGGCCTGCCGGGCTGGTTCGCCGACTCCGCGGCGTTCGTCCTCTCGCTGCTCCTCGTGACCTTCCTCCACCTCGTCGTCGGGGAGATGGCGCCGAAGTCCTGGGCGATCGCGCATCCGGAGCTCGCCGCGAAGACGATCGGGCTCCCGGCACGGGCGCTCGCGCGCGTCTTCCACCCGATCCTGTCCTGGATCAACCGGGTGGCGAACAGGCTCGTGAGCGCGAGCGGCGTCGAACCCGTCGATAGCGCGGCCGTCGGCGGTCAGGACGCCGCGACGATCCGCCAGCTCGTCGAGCACTCGGCCGCCTCCGGCACCCTCGATGCGAGCCACGAGGCACGCCTGGCCGCCGTCCTGGACCTTCCGAGCCTCACGCTCGGAGACATGGTCGCGGGGCGCGCGGCGACGGCGGTGGCGCGCGACGCGACGATTCGCGACGTGCAAGAGGCGGCGCTCGCCTCGGGACACCTCCGGATCCTCGTCGCGCGAGACGAGGACACGCCCGGCGTCGTGCACGTGCGCGACACGCTCGACCAGGACGAGAGCACCCCCGCGGCCGCGCTTGTGCGGGATCCGCTCGAGCTGGCCGGGACGACGCTCGCGTCGGACGCGCTCGCGCGAATGCGCCAGGGCGGCGAGCAGCTCGCCGTCGTGACGTCCGACGGACGCATGACGGGTGTCGTGACGGTCACGGACCTCGTCGATCGGATCCTCGCGCCCGGCGCGTAGGACCGGCGGTCAGTCCGCCGCGGGTCGCGGATCCGCGGCGGACGGGACGTGGCACACCCCGGTCTCGGCGTCGCAGATCATCGTGTTGGGCGCGGCGAACAGCGCCAGGCCGGGGAACTCCTCCGGCTCAGGCACCGCCGGCCCCCAACGCCTGCGCGATCGCCTGGCCGTACATTTCGGTGGGGACGGCGCCCGGGATCCCGAGGCGTCGATCGAGCACGGTGAAGGGCACGCCGCGGGCGCCGAGCGCCTGCGCCTCGGCCTGGTCGGCGCGCACCTCGTCGGCGAAGCGATCGGACGCGAGCACGTCGCGCACCTCGGCCTCGGGAACGCCCGCCTCCGCCGCGATCCGCACCGCGGTCTCGGGAGCGAAGGCGTCGGGGCTCCCACCGAACAGCTCGGCCTGCATCGCCTTCATGACGCGCCACCCGGCGCCGAAGGTGTCGGCCAGCTTCACGACGCGCAGCAGGTCGAGGGTGTTCTGCACGGCGTGCTCGACCTCGTACGCGAGGCCCTCCTCGTGGGCGAGCTTCTGGACGTTCTCCTCCATGCCGCGGGCCTCGTCGACCGAGGTGCCGTACTTTTCCGCGAGATACGCGACCGTCGAGCGCGGCTCCGACGGCGCGGTGGGGTCCAGCTGGAAGGCGCGCACGCGCACGCGGATGTCGTCTTCGCGGCCCGAGGCCGCGATCGCCTTCTCGAGGCGCTCGTCGCCGATGTAGCACCAGGGGCAGAGCACGTCGCTCCACACCTCGATGTCGAGGGGACGTCCGGGAACGTGGGTCATGAGGGCTCCGTCTCGTCGTTCTCGTGGCTCAACACACGCCTGGCGGATCCTATTCCGCTCGCGGCATGCCACGCTGAGGGCATGGCCGATCCTCGCATCGAAATCACGTTCTGCACCCAGTGCAAGTGGCAGCTGCGCGCGCAATGGTACGCGGGGGAGCTGCTCCAGTCGTTCCCCGAGGAGATCGGCGAGGTCGCGCTCGTCCCGGCCACGGGCGGCGTGTTCCGCGTCGACATCGGCGAGGCGCGCGTGTGGAATCGCAAGCGGGACGGCGGATTTCCGGAGATCACCGAGCTCAAGCGTCGCGTGCGCGACATCATCGCCCCGGAGAAGTCGCTCGGCCACGCCGACCGCTCCGCCTGATCTAGCATGGCGCCATGGTGACGCGGCCCCCGACGGATGACATCGACGAGTCCCGGATCGAGGTCGGCCCGCCGAAACGGCGCGCGGTCGGGGTGCCGGCCGTCGTTCACGCGCTGCAGATCGCGCGCGAGCAGATGGGCATCGCGCGCAGCGCCCGGGCGCTGCTGCGGGTGAACCAGAAGGACGGGTTTGACTGCCCGGGCTGCGCCTGGCCCGAGGAGGATCGCCGCCACGCCGCCGAGTTCTGCGAGAACGGGGCGAAGGCGGTCGCCGAGGAGGCGACCCTCCGGCGGGTCGGCGCCGACTTCTTCCGCGATCACGCCGTCGCCGAGCTCCGCGCGCACGACGACTACTGGCTCGGGCAGCAGGGCCGGCTGACCGAGCCCGTCCTGCTCGAGGAGGGCGCGACGCACTACCGTCCCGTGTCCTGGGACGAGGCGCTCGACGAGGTCGCGGGCGCGCTGCGTGCCCTTGCCGACCCGAACGAGGCCGTCTTCTACACGTCCGGCCGCGCGTCCAACGAGGCGGCCTTCGTCTACCAGCTCCTCGTGCGCGGGTTCGGGACGAACAACCTCCCGGACTGCTCGAACATGTGCCACGAGTCGAGCGGATCCGCCCTCACGGAGACCCTCGGGATCGGCAAGGGAACGGTGTCGATCGACGACATCCACGACGCCGACCTGATTATCGTGGCCGGCCAGAACCCGGGGACGAACCACCCGCGCATGCTCAGCGCCCTCGAGAAGGCCGTGCACCGCGGGGCGAGCGTCATCGCGGTCAACCCCCTGCCCGAGGCGGGGCTCATCCGCTTCGACAACCCGCAGACGCCCCGCGGCGTCCTCCTCGGCGGGACGCCGATCGCCGGGGACCTCGTCCAGATCCGCCTGGGCGGCGACCAGGCCCTGTTCCAGGCCATCGGCAAGCACCTCCTGGAGCGCCACGCGGCCACGGGTGACGTCGTCGACGAGGAGTTCGTCGGCCGGCACACGTCCGGGTTCGCCGAATACGCGCGGGCGATGGCCGGCGTCGAGTGGGCCGCCCTGGAGCGCGCGACGGGGCTCACCGAGGACCGCATGCGCGGCATCGCGGAGCGCGTGCGCGGATCCGGGAAGACGATCGTGTGCTGGGCGATGGGGCTAACCCAGCACCGCCACTCGGTGGCGACGCTGCGCGACGTCGTGAACGTGCTCCTGCTGCAGGGCAACATCGGCCGCCCCGGCGCCGGGGTCTGCCCCGTGCGCGGGCACTCGAACGTCCAGGGCGACCGCACCATGGGCATCCACGAGAAGCCCGTCGAGGGCTTCCTCCGCGCCCTCGACGAGGAGTTCTCCTTCACCGCGCCGCGGGCGCACGGGTTCGACACCGTGGGCGCGATTCGTGCGATGCGCGACGGCGACGTCGGCGTCTTCTTCGCCCTCGGCGGCAACTTCGTCAGCGCGACCCCCGACACGGGCGTCGTCGAGCGGGCGATGGCGCGCGTCGGTCTCACCGTGCACGTGTCGACCAAGCTCAACCGTTCCCACGTCGTCACGGGGCGCCGCGCGCTGATCCTGCCGACGCTCGGCCGCACCGACCGGGACACGCGCGGCGGGCGCGACCAGCGCGTCAGCGTCGAGGACTCGATGGGCGCGGTGCACGCCTCGCGCGGGCGGCTCGCCCCGCCCGCGGCGGACCTCCCGAGCGAGGTGGCAATCCTCACGCGCCTCGCGGAGCGTGTCTTCCGCGGGCGCGCGGGCGCGCCGCGCGTCGACTGGGCGGGGTGGGAGGGCGACTACGGCGCGATCCGCGCGCACATCGCGCGGGTCGTCCCCGGCTTCGAGCGTTACGAGGAGCGGATCGACAGGGGGCGGACGTTCTTCCTCCCGAACGGCCCGCGCGACGAGCGGCGCTTCGACACGGCAACGGGGCGCGCAATGTTCACCGCGAACGCGCTCGAGTACCCGCGGATCCCCGAGGGGCGGGTGCTGCTCCAGACGCTGCGCTCGCACGATCAGTACAACACGACGATTTACGGCAAGGACGACCGCTACCGCGGGATCCGCGGCGGCCGCCGCGTCGTGCTCCTGCACCCGGACGACATCCGGGCGGCCGGCGTGGCCGACGGCGAGATCGTCGACCTCGTCTCGGAGTGGACGCGGCCGGACGGATCCGTCGAGGAGCGCCGCGCGGAGCGCTTCCGCGTCGTGGCGTACGACACGCCCCGCCGGAACGCCGCGGCGTATTACCCGGAGACGAACGTGCTCGTGCCGCTGGACTCGACCGCCGAAGTCAGCGGCACGCCGACGTCGAAGGCGATCGTCGTGCGCCTCGAGGCGCGGGGCTGACATGGGGCGCATCGTCACGCGCCGGCCCGTGACCCGCGTGGTCGTGGGGGAGGCCCCGCGTCGCCGCCCCGACGCCCTCGCGGTGGAGGAGCCCCTCGAGATCCGCGTGGGCGGCGAGGTGTTCGCCGTGACCATGCGCACGCCGGGCCACGACGTGGAGCTCGCGACCGGATTCCTGCTCTCGGAGGGGATCCTCCGCCGCGCCGACGACATCGCGGCCGCGATCCACTGCGGCGGTCCCGGGACGGGCGGCGAGGGCAACACCTACAACGTGCTCGATGTCACCCTCGCCGCGGACGCGCCGCGGCCCGCCGAGGGCGCCGCCCGGAGGACGTACACGACGAGCTCGTGCGGCGTGTGCGGCACGGCATCGATCGAGGCCGTGCGCACCGCCTCGCCGTTCGACGTCGCGGGCGACGCCTCGCGCGTCAGCGCCGCGGCCATCGCGCAGATGCCGCCGGTCCTCCGGGGCGCGCAGGCGGCCTTCGACAAGACGGGCGGGATCCACGCCGCGGCGCTCTTCGACGTCGCGTCGGGCGAGATGGTCGCGCTGCGCGAGGACGTCGGACGGCACAACGCCGTCGACAAGGTGCTCGGGTGGGCGGCGATGAATGGGTGCCTTCCGCTCGGCGGCCACGCGCTCATGGTTTCCGGCCGCGTCGCCTTCGAGATCGTGCAGAAGGCGTTCGTTGCGGGCGTGCCGATCGTCGCGGCAGTGTCGGCGCCCACCTCCCTCGCGGTCGAGCTCGCCGAGGAGGCGGGCATGACGCTCGTGGGGTTCGTGCGCGGGGACACGATGAACGTCTACGCAGGGGCGCACCGCGTCGCGTGAACCGGCCCGGGCCGCCCCCGCGCGCCGCGCCTAGGCGGCCGTGTGCGGCGCCCTCCGCGCAGCGCCGAAGGCCAGGAGCGCGACGAGGCCCGCGCCCACCATGGTGAGCGCCAGCGGCAGCGCGTTGTCCTCGCCCGCGATGCCCACGATCGGCGACACGGCCGCGGCGAGCCCGAACTGCGCGGCGCCGAGCACGGCCGACGCGGATCCGGCCGCGTGCGGCACGTACCCGAGAGCCAGGGCGGTCGCGTTGCCCAGGACGAACCCGAGGGATCCGACCGCGACGAACAGCGGGACGGCGAACCACCCCGCGGGCACGCCGCACGCGACGAGCACGAGGAGGGCGACCGACGCCGCGAAGGACGTGGCAATCCCCGCGCCCGCGAGCGCACGCGGCCCGAAGCGGCCGACCATCCGGGCCGAGAGGGCACTTGTGACGACGAGCGCGAGCGCGTTGAGGCCGAACGCCAGGCCGTACTGCGTCTCGGTGAGCCCCATCATGTCCTGGTAGACGAACGGCGACGCCGAGATATACGCCATCATGATGGCGAACGCGAAGGCGAAGGCCGCAGTAAAACCGATGTACCCGCGCGAGCGCATTTCCCGTCTCGCGCCGCCCGGGCGCTCGGCGGCGAGGGCGGCCCGCCGCCCGGCGGGAAGGGTCTCGCGCACGACCGCGAGCACCGCGACGAGCATGAGGACCGCGAGCGCGAGGACGACCCCGAGGACGCCGCGCCACCCGAGGGGGCCGGTGAGGAAGCCGCCGGCGAGCGGCGCGACGACGGGCGCGACGCCCCCGACGATCATCATGAGGCTGAACGCGCGCGCGGCCGCCTGGCCCGTCGCGAGGTCCGAGATGATCGCGCGGCCGAGGACCATCCCCGCGGCGCCCGAGATGCCCTGCACCGCACGCGCGACGGTGAGGACCGCGGCGTTCGGGGCGACGACCACGACGATGCTTGAGGCGACGAAGAGCGCGGCGCCCGCGACGAGCGGCGCCTTGCGGCCGAGGCGGTCGGAGAGCGGTCCGAACAGGAGCTGACCGGCCGCCACCCCGACGAGGAACGCCGTCAGCGTGAGCTGGACCCCCGTCGCGTCGGTGCCGAGGTCGGTGGTCATCTGCGGGAACGCCGGCAGGTAAAGGTCGGTCGCGAAGGGGGCGACCGCCGCCAGGAGGGCGAGGACGAGGAGGAGAGAGGTGGGAACGCCGCCGGGGGCGGTCCGCGTCGGGGCCGTGCGTGCGGGGGTGGTGCGTGTGGGGGTCGTCATGTGTGTCCTTATGATTACGAAGTCATCATTAGTTTAGCGGGCTTCGTAGACTGCTCGGGTGAGCTCCTTCCCGACGCCGGAACACGACGACGCGCGCGTCCGCCTCGCGCGCGCCATCCTCGCCATCTCGCGCGAGCTCGAGCTCCGGCACGACGCGGATCCGGACATCGTCACCCTCACGCCGACCGAGCGCATCGTGATGCGGGTCATCGACCAGCACCCGGGCGTGACGCCGAGCGAGATCGCCGACCGTGTCGGGATGCGACGGCCGAACGTCTCGGCCGCTGTCCGCGGCCTGCGGGAGAAGGGCCTGGCCGAGCGTCGCCCCGGCGCCGCGGACCGCCGCGAGACGCCGCTGGTGGCGACGGATCGCGCGCACGCGAACCTCGTGCAGCTCGAGGGGGTCTGGCGCCAGGCGATCGACCACGCCTGGCCGGCGGGCGCCGAACCCGGCGGCGCGGCGGATGCGCTGGAGCGCGCGGCCGAGGCGCTGGCCGAGGCGCGGATCGTTCACGGTCGCGACGCCCGCGCGTAACCCGGGACTCGCGCGCCGTTCACGCGCGCCGCGCACGCTGTGCGAACGGATCCGCCGCACCGCGCGGCGGCGAGCTTCGGAGGGCAGATGCCGCGAGATCGCGCGACACCGGTGGCCTGGGTGGAGTCGCCGCTGCAGATGATCGGCGCGGCGGAGTGGGCCCGCGCGCGCGGCACCCGCGTCGACCTCGCCGGCCGGCTGACGACGCAGGTCGAGGCCACGGCGGCGGAGCTCACCGCCCGGGGCGCGCTCTTCGCGCGCCAGGCCGGGTTCTACGGGATCCCCTGGGCGATGCTGCGCGGGAGCGATCACTGGCTCGTCGGTGACGGCTTCTCGGGCCAGTTCCGCCTCGCGGCCGCCGTGCTCCGGCCGCGGACCCTCACCTTCTTGGACGACGGCCTGCAGGCCGTCTCCTTCGCGGACGCCCTCACGGGCGCCCGCGCATTCTCGCGGCCCGGCGCGTCGGAGCGGGGGCTCGCGCGCCGGGTCGCGCCTCTCACGATGGACCTCATCCGGCTCCGCGCGGCCGCGGGGCGCGTGTCGATCTTCACCGCGTTCGAGATGGGCCGCGCGCGTACGCAGGCGCTGGGCGACCTCGGGGCCCGCGTCGAGGAGCACGACTTCGCCTGGGTGCGCGGCACCCGCGCGGCGCGCCCGCTCCCGGGCGGCCGGGTGCTCCTCGGGAGCGCGCGCGTGGTCGACGGCCTCCTGCCGCGGGAGGACTACCTGGCGTGGATCCGCGCGGAGGCGAGCGCGGGCGGCGCCGTGTACGTCCCCCACCGCCGCGAGTCGCGCGAGCTCATCGCCGCGGTCGCGGCCGTCCCGCGGATCCGGGTCGCCGAGCCGGGGCTGCCCATCGAGCTCGTGCTCGCGGGGGATCCGACGCCGCGGGAGATCGTGACGCTTCCCTCGAGCGCCGCGACGACGCTTCGCCGCGTGCTGCGAGCGAGCGAGTGTGTCGTTGTCGAGCGCGGCGCGGACGCGCGCGTGGCCGAGGCGCGCGGATGACTGGCGAGGTCGTCGCGATTATCCCTGCCCGCGGCGGGTCCAAGGGCGTGCCGCGGAAGAACCTGGCGCGGGTCGGTGGGATCCCGCTCGTCGCCCGGGCGGTCCGCGCCGCCCGCGATTCGGGCGCGATCGACCGGGTCGTCGTCTCGACGGACGACTCCGAGATCGCGGGCGTCGCGCGCGAATGGGGCGCCGAGGTCGTCTGGCGACCGCGGGAGCTGTCGGGGGACACCGCGGGATCCGAGTCCGCGATTCTGCACGCGCTCGACGCCCTCGAGGGGGACGGGGTCGCGGTCGGCACCGTCGCCTTCCTGCAGGCCACGAGCCCGTTCATCCCGTCAGACGCGCTCGGCGACGCGGTCGCGCGGGTGGCGAGCGGCCGCGCGGAGTGCGCGTTCTCCGCGCGCGAGTCCTACGCGTTCTTCTGGGCCGACGGCCCCGGCGGCGCGGATCCGGTCGGCCACGATCGCGACGTGCGCCCGCGGCGCCAGGACAGGGATCCGCTGTTCATCGAGACGGGCGCGTTCTACGTCTTCGACGCGGCCGGCTTCCGCCGCGCGCGGCACCGCTTCTTCGGCCGCACGGAGATCGTGCCGGTGCCCGAGCGCCTCGCGATCGAGATCGACACGGCCGAGGAGCTGGACCTGGCCCGCCTGCTGGCGGAGAGCGAGGACGGCGCGATCGCGGCCCGGGCGGTCGTGACCGACTTCGACGGCGTCCACACCGACGACACCGCGATCGTCGCCGAGGACGGGACGGAGAGCGTGCGGGTGAGCCGCTCCGACGGCATGGGCGTCGCGCTGCTGCGGCGCGCCGGCGTGCCCGTCCTCATCCTGTCCACCGAGAAGAACCCGGTCGTCTCCGCGCGGGCGCGGAAGCTCGGGGTCGACGTCGTGCAGGGCTCGAGCGACAAGGCGCGGGCGCTCGCCGCCTGGGCGGCGGAGCGCGAGATCCCGCTGTCCGGCGTCGCCTACGTCGGCAACGACGTCAACGATCTCGGAGCGCTCGAATCGGTCGGGTGGCCCATCGCCGTGGCGGGTTCTCACCCGCTCGTCCTCGCCGCCGCGCGCGTCGTGCTCACCCGCCCCGGCGGTGCTGGCGCGGTGCGCGAGGTGGCGGATCGCGTGCTCGTCGCCAGGCGGGACGCCCTCGCACCACAGAAAGGGGAGCGCACATGAGCGTCACCATCGGAAACCACCAGGTCGGAGGCGGCGCGCCCGCGTTTGTGATCGCGGAGATCGGCCTCAACCACAACGGCTCGGTGGAGCTCGCCAAGCAGCTCATCGACGTCGCGGCGGACGCCGGCGCCGACGCGGTGAAGTTCCAGAAGCGCACCCCCGAGATCGCGACCCCGGAGCACATGCGCGACGTGCCGCGCGAGACGCCGTGGGGCACGATGAGCTACCTCGAGTACCGCCACCGGGTGGAGTTCGGCCGCGACGAGTACGTCGAGGTCGGCGATCACGCCGTGATGCGCGGGCTCGAGTGGTTCGCGTCGCCGTGGGACGTCCCGAGCGTAGAGTTCCTGGAGGACCTCGGCGTCGTCGCGCACAAGGTCGCCTCGGCGAGCCTGACCGACCTCGAGCTCCTTGGCGCGCTGCGCGACACGGGCAAGCCGGTCATCCTCTCCACGGGGATGTCGACCATGGCCGAGATCGACCGCGCCGTCGACGCGCTCGGCACCGACGACCTCGTCATCATGCACGCCACGTCGACCTACCCGATGGAGCCCGAAGAGGCGAACCTCCGCATGATCCCCGTCCTGCGCGATCGCTTCCCGGGGGTTCCCGTGGGCTACTCGGGGCACGAGCGCGGGCTGCAGATCTCGCTGGCGGCGGTCGCGGTGGGCGCGGTCGCGGTCGAGCGCCACATCACGCTGGATCGCACCATGTGGGGCTCGGACCACGCCGCGTCGCTCGAGCCGGGCGGCCTCGGCACGCTCGTCCGCGACATCCGCATCATCGAGGCGGCCCGTGGCGACGGCGTCAAGCGCGTCTTCCCCGGCGAGGAGGCCCCCAAGGCCAAGCTGCGCCGCGTCGGCGCGTGACGGCGGATCCGCGCCGCCTGCGGATCACGGCGATCGCGGACACCGATTCCTACGTGAAGTGGGCGGCCGCCCTCGTCGCCGACGCGCGGGTCGACGGCTCGCTCGTCGTCCTCGAGACGGAGCTCGTCGTGAGCGACGCGCAGCTGACGGCGGCGCTCGCGGGGTCCGGGCTCGCGGACGGGCGCGTGCGCCGCGCGCGACTCGAGGCGATCGCCGACGCGTGCCGCGACGCGGACGTCGTCCTCGTCGCGGCCCGCGGGCCCGTCGTGCGTGTCGTGGCACGGGCGGTGCGCGAGGAGCTCCCGCGCGCGGTGATCGCGACGGGGCTCCCGGGCATCTCGGTGCCCGCGACGTGGCGCGCGCTCCACTTTCGGCGGGGCTGCGACCTGTTCGTCCTCCACTCCCACCGGGAGGTGCGCGAGTTCGCGGCGCTCGCGCGCGAGCGGGGGATCCCGCAGGACTTCGCCCTCGCGACGCTGCCGTTCGCGCGGGGCGCGGGCGAATCGGCCCCGGCCGGCGGGACGGACCTCGTCTTCGCCGCGCAGGCGATCGTGCCCCGGGAGCCGGACGACCGCCGCCGCGTGGCCGGGATCCTCCTCGACGCCGCGCGCGCGGATCCGGATCGGCGTGTGGTCGTGAAGCTGCGCGGGCGCCCGGGGGAGCACCAGACCCACCGCGAGGCCGACGCGTACCCGGATCTTGTCGCCGAGCACGGCGCGGCCCCGGCGAACCTCGTCGTGTCGTACGCGCCGATGTCGGAGGCCCTCCAGTCGGCGGAGGGCCTCGTGACCGTGAGCTCGACCGCCGCGATCGAGGCCGCCGCCGCCGGCGTCCCGGTCATCGCGCTCGACGACTTCGGTGTCTCGCCCGAGCTCATCAATGTCGTGTTTCGCGGGTCCGGCCTGCTGGCCGGAGCCGCGGACGTCGTCGCGCGACGGTTCCGGCGGCCCCGGCCCGAGTGGCTGGAGGACAACTACTTCCACGACCCCGCGAGCGACACGTGGGTTGCGCGCGCCGAGGAGATGGCGCGGGCGCGCGCGCAGGGCGTCCTGCCCCATCGCCCAAGCCCCGCGGCGCCCGGTGGCCCCGTGCGGCGCGCCTTCGAGCGCCGCCTCGCGCTGGGGCGCGCCGATACGAGCGCCGCGGGCCGCGCCGCCTACGCGATCGGCGTGCCCCTGCGGGCGCTCCTGCGCGCGGCGCGGTGGGCGGGCAACCGGATCCGCCCGGCCGTCAGGCGATGACTTCGGCGCGCAGGCGGGCGAGGTGGCGGGCGGTGATGTCGTCCTCCGCGTCGCCCTCGCGCGTGTGCGGGACCTCGCGGATGACCTCGAAAGAGACGTCCGGGACGTCGCCCGTCGGCCGCACGTCGAGGTGGGTCGCCGTGAATCCGTGCGCGTCGAGATAGCGGGCCATGTCGTAGTCCTGCCCGGAATCGCCGGCCGTGAACCAGCGCCGCGGCGGATCCATGCGGGGCGCGACGAGGTCGAGCGCGCGGCGGGCGCCAAGGGCCTTGCCGCTCGTCGCGTGCTCGACGTCGATCGAGATCACGGTGGGGTAAATGGTCGTCTCGTCCGCCACGCCGTGGTCGTCGAGGATCCGCGAGATCGCGGCGGCGAGCTCGTCGCGGCGGGCGAGGAAGGTCGCGCCGGGAACCTCGACGAAGTGCTCGACGGAGATCATCGTGCGCTTGGTCTCGTCGAAGAAGACGAGGTCCGAGAAGTCCCGGTCCACGAGGGCGCGCACGGCGTCCACGACGGCGGGCGGCGGGCTCATGGCGGGGTCCTCGGCGATGTCGTCGACGGCGGCGGTGCCGCCGCGGTCGGCGAGCGAGAACCAGGTGCCGCCCTTCTCGCCGACGCCCCACACGGGGTCGGCAGGGCCGAGGCCCGCGTCGACGAGGGCGGGGAGGAGCCGCTCGGCGAGGAAGTCGACCGATCGGCCCGTGTTGAACACGACGGGGCAGCCCGCCTGCGCCAGGGCGACGAGGTCGCGGGCGATGGCCGGCAGCCGCAGCGTGCGCGTTCGCGTGCTGGCGAGGGGGCCGTCGACGTCGAGGAGGAGTCCGAGAGGGGGTGCGCTCACCCCGCCATCCTGCCGCATCGCGCTACGGGAGGCTGATCCGCCGCGACGGATCCCACGGCTCTTCCCAGTCGAGGGCCGCGAACAGCCGGTCGAGGATCCCCGCCGTGAAGCCCCACACGAGCCGGGGGGAGCCGTCGACGTCGAGACGCCACGCCGGGCCGGTGTGGGTCGCGCCCGCGCCCGCCATCGTCCAGCTGTAGCGATGCGCGGGGTCGAGCAGGTCCGCGACGGGCGCGCGGAAGACGTTCTCGGATTCCGCGCGGTCGACGGCGTACACGGGGGACGGATCCGCCCACCAGCCGATCACGGGCGTCACGCGGTGGCGCGAGAACGGCAGCGCGAGGTCGGCGAGGGGGCCGAGCACCTCGACGCCCGCCGGGTTGAGACCGGTCTCCTCCTCGGCCTCGCGCAGCGCGGCGTCGACGGGGCCACTGTCGCCGTCGTCCACACGCCCGCCCGGAAACGCCACCTGGCCGGGGTGCGAGCGCAGCGTCGCCGCGCGGGTGAGCAGCAGCACGTCGAGGTCGCGCGAGACCGCGGCGTGGTGGGCGGGCCGCTCGGCGGGGTGGTCGTCGAGCACCCCGAAGAGGATCAGGACGGCCGCGGGCCGCGCCGCGCGCTCGTCGAACGCCTCGCCATCCGGAGGCTCCCACAGGGGTGCCGACGACCGGGCGACGAGGTCGCGCAGCTGCGCGTGGGCCGACGCGCTCAGCGGAACTCCACGGTGGCGGCGGCGTCGTTGAGCACGACGACGGGGGTGATCGTCGGGTGGCCCGCGGCGCGGATCCGCTCGAGGTCGACCCGGATCAGGGGCGTTCCCGCGTCCACGATGTCGCCCGTCGCGACGAGGTTCGTGAAGCCGTCGCCGCGCATGGAGACGGTGTCGAGTCCGACGTGGATGAGGAGCTCCGTGCCGTCGTCGAGCACGAGCGCGATCGCGTGTCCCGTGTCGAACACGTGGCCGACGCGACCCGGCGCCGGCGCCACGACGGTGTCGCCCGAGGGCTCGATCGCCAGGCCGGGCCCCATCAGCTCGTCGGAGAACGTCGGATCCGGGACCGCGCCGAGCGGCAGGACCGTGCCGGGGATCGGCTGCGCCAGGGCGACGACCCGCGGTGCCGTCGCGGTCCGGGGCCCGTCGCCGGTGTCGCCGGTGTCGCCCGCGACGGGCGTGGCGTACGCGGGGGCCGTGGCGTCCCCGGCGATGAGGCGCTCCATGGCGTCCTTGACGAACTGGACGTTCAGCCCGTACACGACCTGCACGGAGCGGCCGCCCGTCCGCATCGTGCCGGCGGCGCCGGCACGCTGGAGCGCGGCCTCGTCGACCCGCGAGGGATCCGCGATCTGCATCCGCAGCCGTGTCGCGCAGTTGTCGAGCTCGAGAATGTTGCCGGCACCGCCCAGTGCGGCGACGAAGCGATCCGCCGTAGCGAGGTAGGCGTCCTCGCCCGCGGGCGCGGCGCGGCCGGCATCGGCCTCGACCGACTCCTCGTCCTCTCGTCCGATCGTCCTGAGCTGCCAGCGCTGGATGACGAAGGTGAACACGAGGAAGTAGATGACGAACCAGGCGACGCCGAGGACGAGGAGGATCCACGGGTTCTGGGCCATCGGGTTGTTCCACCCGAGGCCGAGGTCGATCGCGCCCGCCGAGAAGCCGAAGCCCATCCGGGTCGGCAACAGGGCCGCGAGGAACATCGAGATCCCCGTGAACAGGGCGTGGATGACGTACAGGACGGGGGCGAGGAACATGAAGGAGAACTCGAGCGGTTCCGTGATGCCCACGAGGAACGCCGCGAAGGCGGCGGAGAACAGGATGCCGCCCGCGACCTTCTTCCGGCGGGGGCGCGCCGTGACGTACATGGCGAGAGCGGCGCCCGGCAGGCCGAACATCATGATGGGGAAAAAGCCCGACATGTACTGGCCCGTCACGCCGTACTCGCCCGTCCCGGCGAGGAAGTTCGACAGGTCGTTGATCCCCGCGACATCGAACCAGAACACCGAGTTCAAGGCGTGGTGCAGGCCGAAGGGGATGAGGAGCCGGTTGAAGAAGCCGTACAGGCCGGCGCCGAACGCACCGAGCCCGAGGATCCATTCGCCGAACGCGACGAGCCCCGCGTAGACGAACGGCCAGGCGAAGAACAGCACGATGGACAGGAGGATCGACAGCCCGGCCGACACGATCGCCACCGAGCGCTTCCCTGAGAAGAAGGCGAGGTAGTCGGGGAGGCGCGTGTCCTTGAACCGGTTGTAGGCGAACGCGCCGATCAGGCCGCAGAGAATCCCGGTGAAAGCGTTCTGGATATTGCCGAACGCCGCGTCGACGGCGTCCTCCGCTATGCCGACGTACCCGGCCACGTTCGCGGGCGCGAGCAGCGTCGTCACGGTGAGCCACGACACGAGCCCTGCGAGGGCGGACGTGCCGTCGGACTTCACAGCCATGCCGATCGAGACACCGACCGCGAACAGCAGCGCCAGGTTGTTGATCACGGCGCCGCCCGCCGCGAGGAGGAACACCGACACGACGTTCTCGCCGAGCGTCTGCGCGATCCAGTTTCCGACCCCCATGAGGATCGCGGCCACGGGCATCACGGCGATCGGCAGCATGAGCGACTTGCCGAGGTTTTGCAGGAACTTCACGCGGGAACTCCCGTCGAGGTGGCGAAGGGGACAGAGGGGAAGATACCCGCGGGACCCGGAGCTCGCCAGGATCCCGCGCGGATCGCGTTCGTCAGGGGCGACGAGCCGCCCGGCGTTCGGCCTGCAGGACCGGGTCCGGCACAGGCAGAGCGTCGATGAGCCGGCGGGTGTACGGATCCGTCGGCGCTCCCAGGACCTGTGCGGTCGCGCCCTGCTCCACGATGCGCCCGCCGTGAAGCACCGCGACGCGGTGCGCGAGGAGATCGACGACGGCCAGGTCGTGGGTGATGAACAGGCACGCAAACCCGAAGCGCTCCTGCAGGTCCTGGAATAGCCCGAGCACCGTGGCCTGTACCGACACGTCGAGGGCGCTGGTGGGCTCGTCCGCGACGACGAGCCGGGGCTCGAGGGTCAGGGCGCGCGCGAGCGAGGCCCGCTGGCGTTGACCGCCCGAGAGCTCGTGCGGGTATCGGCGGGCGAAGTCCGCGGGCAGGCGAACGGCTTCCAGCAGGTCGACCACGCGCTCCTCGGCTTCCGCCACGGTGCGCGCCTCGCCCTGCACGATGAGCGGCTCCGCGACGCAGGCTCCGACCGTGAGAAGCGGATTGAAGCTGGACGCGGGATCCTGGAACACGAATCCGAGACCGCTCCGGTGCGGGCGCAGCTGACGCTCCCGCACGCCGTTCATCTCGACGCCGAGGACGTCGAGGGAACCGCCCGTCACGGTCGTGAGACCCGCGATCGCCCGCCCAATCGTCGACTTGCCGGATCCGGACTCCCCGACGAGCCCGAGCACCTCGCCCGGCCGGATCTCTAGGTCGACGCCGCTGACGGCCCGGAAGCCCGCGGCCCCGAACCTCCCGGGATAGACGATCTCGAGCGCGCGGGCCCGGACGACGGGGGCCTCGTCCTCCCCGCCCCGGAGGGCGCGATCGGCGATTTCGAGACGGGGTACGGCGGCGAGGAGGGCGCGCGTGTACTCGGCCTGCGGCGCCCGGAAGAGTTCCTCGACGGGTGCGGTCTCGACGATCTCGCCGCGATACATCACGCACACCCTGTCGGCGAGGTCCGCGACGACGCCCATGTTGTGGGTGATGAGGACGATCGCCGTGCCGAACTCGTCGCGCACCTGCCGCAGCAGGTCGAGGATCTCGGCCTGCACCGTGACATCCAGCGCCGTGGTGGGCTCGTCCGCGACGAGGACGCGCGGGCCGAGCGCGAGCGCCTGCGCGATGACGATGCGCTGCTTCTGGCCGCCGGAGAACTGGTGGGGATAGTCGTTCGCGCGGCGTTCCGGATCGGGAATCCCGACCTTGCGCAGCATGTCGACCGCGCGGCGACGCGCGGCGCGCTTCGAGATCTTCTCGTGGGAACGGATCCCCTCCGCGATCTGCCAGCCGACCGGGAACACGGGGTTGAGCGCCGTCATGGGCTCCTGGAAGATCATCGCGGCCCCGGAGCCGCGAAACGCCCGCAGGCGCTCGCCGCGGAGGGCCACCACGTCGGTGCCCGAGACGACGACCGCGCCGGACGCCGTGGCCGTTTCGGGGAGGAGACCGAGCAGCGTGCGCGCCGTGACGGTCTTGCCCGAGCCGGACTCCCCGACGATGGCGAGCACTTCGCGCTCGCGCACGTCGAGGTCGATGCCGCGGACGGCGTGCACCGCGCCGCCGTCCGTGGCGAACGTGACGTCGAGGCCGGTGACCTCGACGGCGAGATGATCCGCGCTCATTTCGGCGATCCCTTTCGTGCGAGGCGGCGCCGGCGCGTGCGCAGGCGGGGGTCCGCGAGGTCGTTGAGGCTCTCGCCGACGAGCGTGATGCCGAGGACGACGAGAACGATCGCGAGGCCGGGGAAGACGGCCGTCCACCAGCGGCCGGCCGTGACGTCCTCGACCGCGCGGTTCAGGTCGTATCCCCACTCGGCCGCCGCGCTCGGCTCGATGCCGAATCCGAGAAATCCGAGGCCCGCGATGGTCAGGATGGCCTCCGAGGCGTTGAGCGTGAAGATCAGCGGCAGGCTGCGCGTGGCGTTGCGCAGCACGTGCCGCATCATGATCCGCCAGGTCGACGCGCCGACGACGCGTGCCGCCTCGACGTACGCCTCCTGCTTGATGCGCACGGTCTCCGCGCGTACGACCCGGAAATACTGCGGGATGAAGACGACGGTGATGGAGATCGCGGTCGCCATGATGCCCCCGAAGAGGCTCGATTGTCCGCCCGAGATGATGATCGCGCTGACGATGGCGAGCAGTAACGAGGGGAACGCGTACACGGCGTCGCAGACCACAACGAGCACGCGATCGACCCACCCGCCGAGGTAGCCCGACCACGCGCCGAGGAGCACGCCGAGAAACAGGCTCATCATGACCGAGACGACGATCACCACGAGCGCCGTCTGCGCACCCCACACGACGCGCGAGAACACGTCGTAGCCGGCGATCGTCGTGCCCCAGATGTGCTCGCCGCCGGGCGCCGTGCGCGGGGGGAACGTCCCGGCGTCGTCCGCGAGCTGGGCATATCCGAAGGGCGCGATCAGGGGCGCGCAGAGGGCCGTGAGAACGAACGCGCCCGTCAGGACGAGCCCCGCGACGAGCATCCCGCGCTGCAGGCCGACGGCCTGCCGGGCGGTCCGCACGAGCGGGATCCGGTCGAGGATCGTTGCGGAAGCCACGTCAGTACCTCACCCTCGGGTCGATGAACGCCGCGATGATGTCGACGATGAAGTTGGTGAGGGCCACGATTACGGCCAAGAGCGCGACGATGCCCTGCACGGCGACGAAGTCGCGCGCCTTGAGGAACTCACTGAGCTGGTAGCCGAGGCCCATCCACTCGAAGGTGGTCTCGGTGAGCACGGCGCCGCCGAGGAGCATCGCGATCTGGAGGCCGATGACCGTGATGATCGGGATGAGAGCGGGCCGGTATGCGTGCGTCCGCACGAGACGGAACTCGCTCACCCCGCGCGAGCGCGCGGCGTCGACGTAGGGCGTGGCGAGGGTGCCGATGACGTTGGTGCGGACGAGGCGGAGGAACACTCCCGCGGTGAGGAGGCCGAGCGCGATGCCCGGGAGGATGGCGTGCTGCAGGACGTCGGCGATCAGCGCGGGGTTGCCGGTCCGCAGGGCGTCGATCGTGTAGATGCCGGTGGCGCCCTCGACGCGACCGAGCTGCAGCTCGGCGCGCGGGGACGCGCGTCCCGAGCTGGGGAGGATCCCGAGCCAGACGGAGAACACGAGCTTGAGGAGGAGACCCGCGAAGAACACCGGGGTGGCGTAGCAGAGGATCGCGAACACGCGCAGGGCCGCGTCGCCCCACGTGTCGCGCAGCCACGCCGCGAGCATGCCCAGGGGAATCCCGACGGCGAACGCGACGAGGAGCGCGTAGATGGCGAGCTCGAGCGTCGCTCCGCCGTATCGCACGAGCACCTCGGTGACGGGCTGCCCGTCGATCGTGGTGCCGAAATCGCCCGTCGCGATGCCGCCGAGATACTCGGCGTACTGCACGATGAGCGGGCGGTTGTAGCCGGCGGCCTCGATGCGCTCGGCGAGCTGCGCGGGGGTGAGCTGGCCACCGAGGGCCGCGGTAATCGGATCCCCCGTCACGCGCATCATGAGGAAGACGGTCGTGACGAGGATGAAGATCGTGGGGAAGATGAGCAGGAAGCGAATCAGCACGTAGCGCCACAGCGTCGTGCCGCCGCGTGTCGTCGTCTTCGTCGGGGGAGCCGTCGGTGTCTCGGCGGCGAGGGCAATGTCTGCCACAGAAGGTCCTTGTGGGGTCGGTGGAGGACGGTGCGGATCGTCGACGGGGCGCCCCGGCGGCGGCCCCGCGGCGGATAGCGGGGCGGGGGTCGGCGGCGGTATAGCGGGAGCGGGGCCCG
>NZ_JAANCO010000001.1:1584632-1649104 GCF_011326725.1 Microbacterium excoecariae
CTCGGCCTTCGTCTCCCACCCCCGGCCGTTGGGGGGTGGGGGGCGTCGGGGGGGTATCGTCGACGGGCCGCCCGGTCGGCGGCCCGTCGACGATTCGCGTCGCGGTGAGCGGCGGCGTTATCGCGTCAGCGAGGCCATTCGCAGCTTGAACGAGGCATCGAGCACGACCCCCGAGACGTCGCTGGCGGCGACCGCGACCTGCGCGCCCTGCAGGTAGGGCACGGTCGAGAGGTCCTCGGCGACCCGCTGCTGAATCTCACCGATGAGCGCTTCGCGCTCGGCGGCGTCGGGCGTAGAGGCCTGCTGCAGGATGAGGTCGTTGACCTCGGCGTCCTCGTAGTGGTTCACGAGGAAGTTCTCCGTGAGGAAGAACGGCGTGAGGTAGTTGTCCGCGTCCGAGTAGTCCGGGAACCATCCGAGCTGGTACGCGGGGTACACGTCCGCCACGCGGTCGTCCGAGTACTGTACCCACTCGGTGCCGGCCAGGGTCACGTCGAACAGGCCGTCGGCCTCGAGCTGCTGCTCGATGAGGGCATACTCGTCTGCGGAGTTCGGGCCGTAGTGATCCGGGCTGTACTGCAGCGACAGCTCGACGGGAGTCTCGACGCCCGCTGCGTCGAGCGCCTCCGCGGCGGCCTCGGCCGACGGACCGCCCGCGCCGTCGCCGTACATCTCCTTCAGCGGCTCGGTCGCGCCGGCGAACCCCTCCGGCACGTAGGAGTACAGCGGCGTGTAGGTGCCGTCGTACACCTGCGAGCTCAGCGCCTCGCGGTCGAGAAGCGACGCGACGGCCTGGCGCACGGCGAGGGCCGCGTCGGCGTCCGCCTCGTCTGTCGCCGCGCCGTAGGGCTGGGTATCGAAGTTGAACACGATGTAGCGGATCTCGCCGCCGGGGCCGTCGTGCACCGTGAGGGCGTCGTTCCCCGACAGGTCCTCGACGTCGCTCGGGGACAGGCTGCGGTAGGCGACGTCGACCGTGCCGTCCTCCACCGCGAGCTTGAGGTTCGAGGACTCGGCGTAGTAATTGAGGAGCACGCTGTCGTTGGCGGCCGGCGCGACGAGGCCCGAGTAGTTCTCGTTCGGCACGAGCTCGACGAGCTCGTTGAAGGTGTAGTCGCTGATGGAGTAGGGGCCGCCGAACGCGTTCGCCGCCACGATGTCGTCGTCGCTCGTGACCGCGTCGGCAGAGAACGACTCCTCGTCCACGATCGCGCCGGGGAAGCTCGTGAGCACGAAGGGGAAGGTCTGGTCGTTCTCGCTGATCAGATGGAACACGACCGTCTGCTCGTCGGGCGCCTCGACCGATTCCAGGTTGAACAGGAGCGAGGAGGGGCCGTTCGGGTCCGCGATCGCGAGCTGGCGGTCGAACGTGAACTTCACGTCGCTCGAGGTGAGGTCGTTGCCGTTCGCCCAGGTGAGGCCCTCGGGCAGGGTGACCGTGTACTCGCTCGGTCCCGTGAACTCCGCCGTCTCCGCGAGGTCGGGAACGACGTCGGTGCTGTTGGGAGCGGTGTTGACGAGGTAGGGGAAGACCTGCGTCTGGAGCGTGAGGGATCCGTTGTCGTACGACCCGGCGGGGTCGAGGTGCGTGACGGTGTCGGTCGTGCCGACGATGATGTCGTTTCCGGAACCGGCGGATCCGCCGGGGTCGCCCGCGCAGCTCGCGAGGGTGACGGCGAGCGCCGCGGGAACGGCGACGGCGAGGGCGCGCGTGCGCGCCCGCGAGGGGAGTGTCATGGCGATTCTCATCTCGAAGAAACGTGGTGTGCGACGCGATCGGGCGTCAGGGTTTTCCCGATCTTCACACAGCTTTGTTTCAGGATCGAATCTTTTGCCCGATATCTCGCGAACTTTCTTGAGCAGAATGGTCAGGAAGACCGGGCGAGACGGGCACGATGTCGTTGGGTGTCAGCCAGGCCGCGAGGATCGCGCGCCGCAGGGCGTTTCCGCGCTCGGCGAATGCGCGCTGCCGACGGACGTACTCGGCCTTCCCCTCGGGCGTTTCGATCGCGACGGCGCGCACCCCGAAGCCCGACAGGTCGTACGGCGCCGCCTCCATGTCGAGTTGGCGGATGTCGCGCGCGAGCTCGAACGCGTCGAGGAGGAGGTCTCCCGGGACGAGGGGGCCGAGCTTGACGGCCCACTTGTACACGTCCATGCCGGCGTGCAGGCAGCCCGGCTGCTCGAGGTCGGGCTGCGACTCCCGCGTCGGGGCGTGGCGGTTGCGCGGCACGGCCTCGGGGGTGAAGAACCGGAATGCGTCGATGTGGGTGCAGGCGAGCTCGTGGGTCTCGACCACGCGATCCGTTCCGTCCTGGCCGAGGCGCAGGGGGTGCGGGTGGCGGTGCTCGCCCTCGCGATACACCATCGCCCACTCGTGCAGCCCGAAGCAGGCGAACTGCCCGGGGCGCTCCGCGGTGCGGCGCAGCATGATCTCGACGAGGCGGAGCAGCTGGGGCTTCTCGGCGCGGAAGGCCTCCGCGTCCGCCCACACGGATCCGGTCTCCGGATCCGATCGGTACCACCGCCACGCCGCGCGCGGCTCGCCCGCCGCGCCCGCGAGGGCCACGCCCGCCCCCGGGTGCCAGCGCCGGAGGACGGCCGGCTTATAGCCGTAGTAGGTGAAGAGAAAGTCCGAGACGGGATGCTTCTCGCCGCGCCGGGCGCGGGCGCGGTGGTCGGCCGTCAGGGCGTCGGCGCGCTCCTCGTGGCTCTGCGCCGCCCGGCGCCACGCGGCCTCGGAGAACGTGCGCATCGGCTCAGCGGGCCAGCACGCGCGCCATGGCGCGCGAGAGATACCAGGGGTCGACGACGGCCGTGAGCTCGCGCGCCGAGTGCATCGACAGGATCGGGACGCCCACGTCGACGGTGCGGATCCCCAGGCGCGTCGCGGCGATCGGCCCGATCGTCGAGCCGCACGGGACCCCGTTGTGGGAGACGAACTCCTGGGTCGGGACGCCCGCCTCGCGGCAGGCCGAGGCCCACGCCGCGGCGCCGTGCGCGTCGGTGGCGTAGCGCTGGTTCGCGTTGATCTTGAGGATCGGACCCCCTCCCGCGACGGGGCGGTTCTCGGGGTCGTGGCGGTCGGCGTAGTTCGGGTGGACCGCGTGGCCGACGTCGCTCGAGACGTGCAGCGAGCGCGCGAAGGAGCGGGCGCGATCCTCCGCGCCGCCGCCGAGGCTCGCGAGGATCCGCGTGAGGACGTCCTCGTGGAACGGGCCCGCGGCGCCCGAGCGAGAGGCGGATCCGATCTCCTCGTGGTCGAAGGCCGCGAACATCGCGATGTGGCGGGCGGGGCGCGCGTCGGCGATCGCCTGAAGGCCGGCGTGCGTCGAGAGGAGGTTGTCCAGGCGCCCGCTGGCGAAGAGCGCGTGGTCGGCGCCGAAGGTGCGCGGCGGCTGGGTGTCGGCGGCGACGATGTCGAGGCCGGCGACGTCGGCGGCGGCCACCCCCGCCTCGCGCGCGAGGACGGCGACGATGTCGGCGGCCTCGGCGTCGCCGAGGCCCCACACGGGCGCCGTGTGCCGCTGCTTGTCGAGCGTCAGGCCGTCGTTCGCCTGGCGGTCGAGGTGGATGGCGAGCTGCGGGATCCGCGCGATCGGGCCCGTGCGCACGATGTGCTCGGCGCCGTCGGAGGTGACGAGGCGCCCCGCCAGCTCAAGCTCGCGGTCGAGCCAGGAGTTCAGCAGCGGGCCGCCGTAGACCTCCCATCCGAGCTGCCACCAGCCGCCCGCGCCCGAGGTCGTGGGGCGCGGCTTGAGCTTGAAGCTCGGCGAGTCGGTGTGGGCCCCGATGATGGAGAACGGGGTCGCGGCGTCCGCGCCCTCGGGCACCACGAAGGCGATCACGGATCCGTCGCGCACGACGTACCGGCGGTCGCCGGGGGCGATGCGCCACGCGTCGGCCTCGTCGAGCGCGGCGAATCCCGCGGACTCGAGCCGCCGGGCCGCCTCGCGGGCGGCGTGGTAGGACGAGGGCGAGGCCTGAACGAAGGCGGCGAGGTCGTCGATATGGGCGCGGGCGTCGGCGGGAATCGAGGAGGTCACGCTCCCATTCTCGCGCGCGCGGATGGGAGCGGGGTCTACGCGACCGCGTCGATAAGGTGCGGGCCGTTGTGGCGCACGTTGCCGACCGCGCGACCCACCTCGTGCCAGGCGAAGGACTCCGCGACGCGCTCGGCGTCGTCGATCGCGGCGTCCAGGACGTCGCGCGGCGCGGTCACGGAGGTGTCGAGCCAGGCGTCCGCGTGGTCGGCATCGAGGAAGACCGGCATCCGGTGGTGCACGGATCCGAGACGCCCGGCGCCGGATCGGGTGAGGATCGTGAAGCTCAGGAGCCAGCGCGCGGGGTCGTCGTCCGCGGCCTCCGGGTTCTTCCACCACTCGTAGAGCCCGGCGAACAGGAGTGGCCTGTCGTCGGCCGAGTGGATGAACAGGGGCACCTTCTTGTCGTCCGTGACCTTCCACTCGTAGTAGCCGGTGGCCGGCACCACGGCGCGGCGGCGCGCGAGCGCCGGCGCGAACATGCGCTTCGCCTCGAGCTCCTCCGCCCGGGCGTTGAACGCGCGCTGTCCGATCGAGAGGTCCTTCGCC
Organism: Microbacterium excoecariae; assembly: GCF_011326725.1. Lineage (GTDB taxonomy): Bacteria > Actinomycetota > Actinomycetes > Actinomycetales > Microbacteriaceae > Microbacterium > Microbacterium excoecariae. Next base: position 1,589,225 of record NZ_JAANCO010000001.1, read on the forward strand.
CATCCCGGCACAAGTCCCCACCGGGCGCTCTCGACGCGGCGCGTGGGCGGATCCGTCTTCGCGGAATCGAGCACGATGGCCGCGCGCGCGGTCGGGGCGATGTTGTAGGACGGCGCGGGGAGATCGTCGGCGATGTGATCGGCGCGCAGCTCGCCCACCAGCTCGTTTCCGACCCGGGCCACGACGAAGCGTCCGCACATGGTTCCGAGCGTAAGGGTTTCTGTCGATCGGCTGAACCCCGTGCGCCGGCGGCCGATGTCGCGTGTAATAGGTAAACGAAAGATGTCGGTTTTGTGTCGAGCGTGTAACGCGCTCGGCGCGGGGAGGAGCGGCAATGGCGCCGACCACCATCGCGACGGCCGTGACGGGCGTCGCGCTCACGACGGGCGCGCTCTCGCGGCGCGCGTGGGTGCGCGTGACGGCGTTCGCCGCCGCGGCCCTCGCGGGTGCCGGGCTCGCGCTGAGCCTCGCGCTCGCCGCCCTGGGGGTCTCTCCGCTCGTGATCATCTCCGGATCCATGGCGCCCGTGTATCCCGTGGGCACCATCGTGTACTCGCAGAACGTGCCGGCGTCGTCCGTCGCGGTCGGCGATGTCGTCACGACCGACCGCTTCAACGGCCCCGGCACCGTGACGCACCGGGTGGTGCGCGTGGAGGCGGCGGGCGATCGCGTCGTCCTCACGCTGAAGGGCGACGCCAACCAGGGGGTCGATCGGGAGCCATACGAGGTGACCGAGGTGGGGATCGTGCGGGCGGCCGTCCCGTTCGCCGGCCTGCCGCAGCTCTGGATCCAGGACCTCCTCGGGATCGACCCGCTGACGGCGTGAGGCGGGCGCGGGGCGCCGGTTCGGTCACTGGAAGTCCCGTGACCGGTGCCCCACGCCGATGCGCAGGTCCTCGAAGCCGTCGGCGACGATGTTCGTCACGCCCTCCGGAGACCTCTCGAGGATGCCGCGCGCGATCAGCGCGGGGCTGTCGCGCACGAGGTGCCGGAAGCGCGTCCACACCCCGACCGAGCAGATGACGTTCACGAGGCCGTGCTCGTCCTCGAGGTTGAGGAACGTGATCCCTGACGCCGTGGCGGGGCGCTGGCGGTGCGTCACGAGGCCCGCGACCTCGACGCGCCGGCCGGGTTCGTGCGTGCGCAGCCCCGCCGAGGTCAGGACGCCGCGCGCGTCGAGCTGGGCGCGGAAATGGGTCATGGGGTGATCGTCCGTCGACAGCCCCGTGGCCCACAGGTCGCCGGCGAGGCGCTCGTAGCTGGTCGGATCCGCGAACAGCGGCGGTTGCACCGCCAGGACCGTTCCCTCGAGATGCTCGGGGCGGTCCTGCGCGGCCGCCCCCGCGAGCCAGAGCGCCTCCCGCGTGCTGTGGCCGAGCGGCGCGAACGCCCCGGCGGTCGCGAGCGCCTCGAGGTGATGCTCCGCCAGGCCGGTGCGGCGGACGAGATCGTGGAGAGAGACGAACGGGCCGCCCCGGTCGCGCTCTTCGACGACGGCGCGGGCGGTGCGCTCGCCGATCCCCGTGACGCCCGCGAGCCCGAGGCGCACCGCAAAGCGCCCGTCGCGGCGGTGCCGGGCGGAGCGGTCGGGGGCGCTCGGATCGAACCCGGGGGGCTCCTCGCCCTCGGGCGGGAAGTGATCCTCCAGGCAGGAGTCCTCTCCCGTCGCCTCCCGGCGCGCGGGGTCGAGCGGCTCGAGCGTCTCGGTGACCCCCGAGCGCAGGATGTCCGGGCGGCGCACCTCGACGCCGTGCCGCCGCGCGTCGGCCGTGAGCGTCGCGGGGGAGTAGAACCCCATCGGCTGTGCGCGCAGCAGGCCCGCGAGAAAGGCCGCCGGGTAGTGCAGCTTGATCCAGGACGAGGCGTACACGAGCAGGCCGAAGGACAGCGAGTGTGACTCGGCGAACCCGAAGTTGGCGAACGCCTGGATCTGGCCGTAGAGGCGGTCGGCCTCCTTGCCGACGATGCCGTTGCGCGCCATGCCCGCGAAGAGCTTCTCGCGGAGCTTCTCGATCCGCTCCTGCCCGCGCTTGGAGCCCATCGCCCGGCGCAGCAGGTCCGCGTCCTCGCCCGTGCAGTCGCCGACTGCCATGGCCATCTGCATGAGCTGCTCCTGAAACACCGGTACGCCCTTCGTGCGCTCGAGGACGGGCTCGAGCTTCGGGTGCGTGTAGGTGACGGGGTCGAGCCCCATCTTGCGGCGGACGAACGGGTGCACGGCCCCGCCCTGGATGGGGCCGGGGCGGATGAGCGCGATCTGCACGACGAGGTCGTAGAACCGCCTCGGCTGGAGGCGCGGCAAGAGGCCCATCTGCGCGCGCGACTCCACCTGGAACACCCCGATCGAGTCGGCCCGGCACAGCATGTCGTAGACGCCCGGCTCCTCGCGGGGGAGGTCGCGCAGGCCGAAGCTCTCGCCCGTCGCGTCGCGGATGAGGTCAAAGCAGTGCTGCAGCGCGGCGAGGATGCCGAGGCCCAGGAGATCGAACTTCACGAGCCCCATCCAGGCGGCGTCGTCCTTATCCCACTGGATGACGGTGCGCCCCGGCATGCGCGCGTGCTCGATCGGCACCACCTCGCCTACGGGCCGGTCGGTGAGCACCATGCCGCCCGAATGGATCCCCAGGTGCCGCGGCGCGGTCATCAGCTCGGAGGCGTAGGCGATCACCTGATCGGGGATGTCGTGCGCGGGGCCCGACTCCAGGCTCGCTCCCCAGCGCTCGACCTGCCGGGACCACGCGTCCTGCTGCCCGGGGGAGTAGCCGAGGGCCCGCGCGACGTCGCGCACGGCGTTCTTCGGCCGGTACTGGATGACGTTGGCCACCTGGGCGGCGCGCTCGCGCCCGTAGCGCTCGTACACCCACTGGATGATCTCCTCGCGCCGGTCGCTGTCGAAGTCGACGTCGATGTCGGGCTCCTCGTCGCGCATGGCGGAGAGGAAGCGCTCGAACGGGAGGCGGTACGCGATCGCGTCGACCGCGGTGATGTCGAGCAAATAGCACACGGCGCTGTTGGCGGCGGATCCGCGGCCCTGGCAGAGGATGCCGCGGCGGCGCGCCTCGCGGACGATGTCGTACACGATGAGGAAATAGCCCGGGAAGTCCTTCTGCTCGATGACGTCGAGCTCGTGCGCGATGCGGCGCCTGTCCTCCTCGCCGAGGCGGGGGTAGCGCCGCGGCACGGCCGCCCAGACGAGCTCGCGGAGGTAGGACATGGGCGTATGGCCCGCCGGGACGTCCTGGCGGGGGAGCGCGGGCCGCGCCTGGCGCAGCGGGAACGCGAGCTCGTCGGCGAGATCCGCGGCGCGCTCGACGGCGCCCGGCCAGCGCGCGAACAGCCGCGCCATCTCGTCCCCCGAGCGCAGATGGGCCGCGGCGTGCGCGGGCATCCAGGCGTCGAGGTCGTCCATGCTGCGCGTCGCCCGAATCGCGGCGACCGCCTGCGCCAGCGGCGCGCGCTCGGGCGCGGCATAGTGCACGTTGCCCGTCGCCACGACGGGCAGTCCCGCGGCGGAGGCCAGGCCCGCGAGCGCGTCGCAGCGCCGGTCGTCCAGGGGGTCGCCCCGGCGGGTGAGCTCCACGAAGACGTTGCCGCGCCCAAAGCGCGCGACGAGCTCCGCGAGGGCCTGCTCCGCCGCGCTCTGCGGTGCGCCCGGGGTCCCGAGGTCGAGGGCCCGCCCGACGGCGCCCTTGCGGCATCCCGTGAGGATCGCCCAGTGCCCCGCCGCCTCCTCGGCGAGCTCGTCGAGGTCGTAGAGCGGCCGCCCCTTCTCGCGCCCCCGGAGCTGCGCGCGTGTGATGGCCCGGGACAGGCGGTGGTACCCCTCCTCGCCGCGCGCGAGCACGAGCAGGTGCTCCCCGACGGGATCCGCGGATCCCTTTTGCGGTGCGGGCAGCCCGAACGAGAGCTCGGCGCCGAAAACCGTGCGCACGGAGGTGTGCTCCGCGGCCTCCGCGAACCGCGCCGCCCCGTAGAAGCCGTCGTGGTCGGTCAGGGCCAGGGCGTCGAGCCCGAGCCGCTCGGCCTCCTCGACGAGCGCCTCGGGCGAGGAGGCCCCGTCGAGGAACGAGAAGGACGAGTGCGCGTGCAGCTCGGCGTACCGCGTCGCGCTCGATCCGCGCGGGACCCCGGGCGGCGCGTAGGCGCCCCGCTTGCGGCTCCACGCGGGGCTGTCCCCGCCGTCGGCGCCGGCGGGGCGCTCCTCGGGGCGACGCCCGCTCAGGGTCCGTTCGAGCTCGCTCCAGGAGATCGGGGGGTTGCGGAAGCCCATCAGTCGTCTCCCCGCTCGCGCCCGCTCACGCGTACCGCCCCTCGAGCCACCACGCACCGTCCTCCAGTACGGCCAGCCATGCGGATCCGTCCTCCAGGGCCAGCTGGAAGCGGTGCGCGCTCCGGGCGCGGGCAGGGTCCCAGGTGCGCTCGACGATGGGCCAGGGGCCGGACCACGAGGAGACCGCGCGGCGATCGAGGGTCGCGGGGTCGGCGGTGACGAAGCCGCGCCCGTCGACGCCGACCGGTTCACCCGAGGCGGCGCACACCTGCGCGGGCCGGGCCTCGCGAAAGACCTCGGTCGGCAGGGGGGCGGGGAGGGAGCCCGGCCACGGCAGGTCGCGGCGGGCGGCCGGCCCCGATCCGTCCCCCCAGGGCACGCGGACCTCGCGCTCGGCGAGGAAGCGCCCGCCGCCGGGGGACGGCGTGAGCACGGCGCGGTGGCCGAGCGCGCTCTGCACACGCGTCATCGCGTGGTGGGCCCGTTCGTCGGGGCCCTGTCCCAGGAGGGCCGGCTGGTGGGCGCCCGCGTCGTCGACCGCCTCCGGTTCGATCCGGACGTGCACGACGCCCCCCGTCAGGGCGGCCACGGCGGGGGAGGGCTGGAGCTGCCAGCGGACCCGGTCGGTCACGCTGGCGGCGTCGAAGCTCGTGGGGTGCTGCCAGACGCGCTCGCTGCGCTCAGCCGCGTCGCTGACGATGAGGATGCGCACCGCGGTGCACACGAGGCCCGCGCCCGCGAGGCCGTCGCAGAACGCGTCCGCGGTCTGGCGGACGGCGAACGCCACCTGCTCCGCGAGCTCCAGGGGGGCGTCGAGATCGAGTTCGCGGGACAGCTCGGGCGGCGGGACCCGCGGGGTCACGGTGCGCGAATCGGACCCCGCGGCGAGCGCGTGCAGGCGCGCCCCGCGGGAACCCAGGCGGTCGTCCACCCGACCCGGCGCGAGGCGCGCGAACTCGCCCAGGGTGCGGATTCCGAGGCGCGCGAGCAGGAGCGCAAGGTCCGGGTCCCCCAGCGCCCCGACCGACAGCGGCGCGAGGAACGAGGCGGCCTCGCCGGGGGCGACGATCCGGATCCGCTCCTCGCCCGCCGCGCGCGCCGCCTGCTCCGCAGTGAACAGCCCATCCGCGACACCCGCCCGGGCATCGGCGAGGCCCGCCTGTGCGAGCGCCGCGAGGAGGGCGTCGGCCGCGGGGCGCTCGCCGCGGTAGAAGCGCGCGGGGCCCCGGGCGCGGAGGGCCGCGACGCCGGGGCGCAGCGGCTCAGCCCCCGGGGCGAGCTCCTCGAGGCGGACGAGGGCGTCGTGGAAGGCGCGGGAATCGCGCGCCTCGTCGGCCGCCGCGAGGCGGAGGCGCGCGCACGCCGCCTGCGCGTCGCGCTTTTTCATCCCGCGCCGGACGCCCTCCGCGCGCGCGGAGGGCGAGCAGGCCACGACCGCGCCGTCGTGCATCACGGCGATCGGATCCTCCGGCGCGATCCGCTCGCTCGTGGCGAGCTCGCGCGCCTGCGTGCGCAGCAGGGCGGTGACCGGCCAGTCGGGAAGCCAGACGACGATGACGCGCTCGGGCGCGGTCACGAGGCCACCGCCCGGAGGTGGCCGCGCGCGGTGGTCGGGGGCGTGAGGCGCTCGACGCCGCCGGTCGGGCCGGGCAGGAGCACGCGGGCGGTGCGGGGGCGGGGCGCGCGCCGCGCGGACGCCGTGAGCGTCACGGCGCGGGACGCGAGGAGCCCGTGACCGCGCTCAAGCCCGCTCCACTCGGGGGCCGACAGGGTGAGGGTGGCGTCGGCGCCGTGCCAGTCGCCGACGACGAGGAGGGCGCTGCCGCGGTCGCGCAGGCGCGCCGCGGCCCGGGCCGTCTCCGCGGGCGTCGCGGCCCGCGGGGCCCGAACGGCGACGAGGGGGAACACCTCGGCGGCGGACGAGACCGCCTGCAGCCAGCGCTCGCCCGGATCCGGGATGAGCGCGAGGCGCGCGGGGACGACGCCGTAGCCCTCGGCGGCCTCCGCCGAGAGGTCGGGCATCCCGATCACGGCGGCCCAGGATCCCTCGCGGGAGGCGGCGCCGAGGAGGGCGAAGACGAGCGCGGCGGAGTCGGGTAGCACGTACGCCGCGCCCGGCCGCAGGCCGCCCTCCGGGAAGAGGGGCGCCAGGGCGTCGGCCACGGGGAGCGCGTCGACCTGGGCCGTGCGCCGCTGCATCTGGCTGATCTGCGTGCGCAGGCGCACAAGATCCGCTGTGTGATCCGCCCGGGCGGCGGTCTCTGCGACGGCCATCTTCACCCCACCATTCTAGAAACTATGTTCGAATGCGACAAGCGCGTATCGAACACTATTTCGAGCCACTGACATTCGTCTGCGTGGCGGGGTGGCCGGAGGTCTCGGCGCCTCCGGGCGGGGTGAAGAGGAGCGCTACGGCAGGAGGCCGACGCGCTCCAGGCGCTTGGCGAGGCCCGCCCCGTCGGGGGAGGAGACCCAGGGGACGCCCGCCGCGGAGTGGTCGTTCACCGACGTGCGTCCGCCCGCCAGGACGGCCTCGGCCGCCGTCAGGCGGCGGATCGCGACGCCGGCCACCGAGGCCGGGTGCTCGGCCGTGAACTGCGTATAGATCTCGTCGTCGTGCTGGCCGTCGTCGCCGATGAGCAGCCACTCGATGGCGGGGAACTCCTCGGCCAGGCGGCGCAGGTTGTCCTCCTTGTGCGCGCGCCCGCTCCGGAACCATCGGTCGTGGGTGGGGCCCCAGTCGGTCAGCAGCATGGATCCCCGGGGAAACAGGTTGCGGTGCAGGAAGCGGTTGAGCGTCGGGGCGACGTTCCATGCCCCCGTCGAGAGGTACACCATGGGCGCGCCCGGGTGCGCGCGCATGAGGCGCTCGAGGAGGACCGCCATGCCCGGCACCGGCTGGCGCGCGTGCTCGTTCAGCACGAACGAGTTCCAGGCCGCGAGCAGGGGGCGCGGGAGCGCCGTGACCATGACCGTGTCGTCGACGTCACAGACGATGCCGAAGCGGACGTCGGGGTCGACGACGAACACGCGGGCGCGCGTGGGCTCGCCGCCCTCGACCGTCATCTCGACCTCCTGCCACCCGGGCGCCAGGTCGGCCGGAAGCACGGTGTCGATGACGCCGCCGCGATCGGCGACGACCTCGTGCATCTGGTCGCCGACGCGCACGGACACGGTCGAATACGCCACGGGGATCCCCACGAAGGCGCGCCACCCGCGCACGCCGTCGTCGCGCTTGCGGGTGAGGGCGGGGAGGATCAGCACGCGCCCGACGACGCGGATCCAGCCGTCGCCGCCGTACCCGGGGAACGGAAGGATCTGGGGGGAGCGCCCGGCGCGGCGCGCCCTGCGCTCGCGCCACGCGTGGAAACGGCGCTCGAAACGGGCGACCCAGTGGATCTTCTCGGGGGCGTCGCCCAGGGGGCGCGCGGCGCGGGAGGTCATCGCGGGTCAGTCTTTCATGTGTCGGTGCTCGAACCAGTGCAGGATCTTCTTGCCCCCGAGGACCGCGACGAGCCCGAGCGCGATGATCCCGAAGAACACGTAGCCCGCCCAGTGCGCGCTGTCCGCGAGGTCGCGATACGTCTCGGCTGCCCCAGCCGCGATCGAGATGTAGATCGTCGTCCACAGCGCGCACGCCGGGAGGGTCCAGGCGATGAAGCGGCGGTACGGGTAGCCGGACATGCCGACGGTCAGGGGAACGAGCGAGTGCATGACCGGGAGAAAGCGGGACAGGAAGATCGCGATCCCGCCGCGGCGGCGCAGGTAGACCTCCGCGCGCACCCAGTTGCGTTCCCCGATCCAGGATCCGAGGCGCGAGGTGCGCACGTGCGGACCCGCCCAGCGCCCGATCGCGTATCCGAGGCTCTCGCCCGCGAGCGCGCCCGCGACGACGACGGATCCGAGGAGCAGGGCCTCGGGCACGGAGGTGACGGCCGTCGCGCTCACGATGACGATCGTGTCGCCCGGGACGATGAGCCCCACGAGCACGCTCGTCTCCAGCATGATCGCGAGCCCCGCGATGAGCATCCGCAGCCAGGGCTCGACGCTCTCGACGAACGCGAGGATCGACGTCAGGACATCGTTGAGCACGGCGCCATCCTATGCGGGCCGGACCCGCGGCTATTCGCCCGCGGCGAGGCGGTAACCTGGAATCTCCCGATTCTTCCGCGTGCGCGAGGTGTGCGCGGCCCCGCAGAACCGATTGGCTCCTCTCGACGTGTCACAGTCCAACGCTCCCGAAGTCACCGCGGCCTCCGACGCCGTGAACGTCCACGCCATCCAGGCCAAGTGGCAGGCGTACTGGGAGAACGACGAGACGTTCCTCGCGGGCGAGGGGGGCGACAACCGCCCCCGCAAGTACGTGCTGCCGATGTTCCCGTACCCGTCGGGCGACCTGCACATGGGTCACGCCGAGAACTACCTCTACAGCGACATCATCGCCCGCTTCTGGCGCCACCGCGGTTACAACGTCCTGCACCCCGTCGGGTGGGACTCGTTCGGCCTGCCCGCGGAGAACGCGGCGATCCAGCGCGGCGCGGATCCGCGGGAGTGGACCTACGACAACATCGCGCAGCAGCGCGCGAGCCTGAAGAAGTACGGCGTCTCGTTCGACTGGTCGCGCGTGCTGCACACGTCGGATCCCGAGTACTACGGCTGGAACCAGTGGCTGTTCCAGCAGCTGCACGACCGCGGGCTGGCGTACCGCAAGGAGAGCCCGGTCAACTGGTGCCCCAACGACCAGACCGTGCTCGCGAACGAGCAGGTCGTCGACGGCGCGTGCGAGCGCTGCGGCGCCGAGGTCGTCAAGAAGAAGCTGACGCAGTGGTATTTCAAGATCACCGACTACGCGGACCGCCTGCTCGACGACCTCAACCAGCTCGAGGGCGCGTGGCCGAGCAAGGTGCTGCAGATGCAGCGCAACTGGATCGGCCGCTCGGTGGGCGCCGACATCGACTTCGAGATCGACGGCCGCGCCGAGAAGGTCACGGTCTTCTCGACCCGACCCGACACGCTCTACGGCGCCACCTTCATGGTCGTCGCGCCCGACAGCGACCTCGCCGCGGAGCTCGCGAGCGGATCCTCGCCCGAGGTGCGCATGGCCTACCAGGCCTACCGCGACGAGGTGGCGAAGCAGACCGACATCGAGCGGCAGTCCACGGATCGCCCGAAGACGGGCGTGTTCCTCGACCGGTACGCGCTCAACCCCGTCAACGGGGAGCGCCTGCCGATCTGGGCCGCCGACTACGTCCTGGCTGACTACGGCCACGGCGCCGTCATGGCCGTCCCCGCGCACGACCAGCGCGACCTCGACTTCGCGCGCACCTTCGACCTGCCGGTGCGCGTCGTCGTCGACACGAGCGCCCCGATCACGGGTGCGATCCCCGTGATCGAGCAGGACGAGAACGGTAACCTCGTCGACCCGGATCCGCTGCCGAGCCCCGTCGAGACGGGCGAGGCGCTCGTCGGCGAGGGCCGCCTGATGAACTCGGGCGAGCTGAACGGGCTGTCGAAGCGCAACGCGATCGCGCGCGTCATCGAGATCCTCGAGAAGCGGGGCACGGGCCGCGCGGCGAAGCAGTTCCGCCTGCGCGACTGGCTCATCTCCCGCCAGCGCTTCTGGGGCACGCCGATTCCCATGGTGCACACCGAGGACGGGCGCATCGAGAAGGTGCCCGCCGACCAGCTGCCGGTGCGCCTGCCCGAGGCGAAGGATCTCGACCTCAAGCCCAAGGGGTCCTCCCCGCTCGGCGCCGCCACCGACTGGGTGACGACGACGGATCCCGTCACGGGCGAGCCCGCGCGGCGCGACCCCGACACGATGGACACGTTCGTCGACAGCTCCTGGTACTTCCTGCGTTTCCTGTCGCCGGGCGATGCGTCGCAGGCGTTCGACCCGAAGGCGGCGCTGCGCTGGGCGCCCGTCGACACGTACGTCGGCGGCGTGGAGCACGCGATCCTGCACCTGCTCTACGCGCGCTTCATCACCAAGGTCCTCTTCGACCTCGGGCACGTCGACTTCACGGAGCCGTTCTCGAGCCTGATCAACCAGGGCATGGTGATCCTCGACGGCTCGAAGATGTCGAAGTCCAAGGGCAACCTCGTTCTCTTCAGCGACGAGCTGAACGCCCACGGCGCCGACGCCTTGCGCGTCGCCCTCGCCTTCGCGGGGCCCGTGGAGGACGACAAGGACTGGAAGGACGTCCAGACCGCGGGCGCGACGAAGTTCCTCGCCCGCGCCCTGCGCGCGGCTGACGACGTCGACAGCGAGACCGGCGTGAAGTGGGCCGACGGCGACGCGGCCCTGCGCCGCGTCACCCACCGGCTGCTCGCGGACGCGCCGGGCCTCGTCGAGCAGACGAAGTTCAACGTCGTCGTCGCGCGCCTCATGGAGCTCGTGAACGCCGTGCGCAAGACGATTGATGCGGGCGCCGGATCCGCGGATCCCGCCGTCCGCGAGGCCGTCGAGGTGACCGCCATGGTGCTCGACCTGTTCGCGCCGCACACGGCGGAGGAGATGTGGGAGCGCCTCGGCTACGCGCCGTCCGTCAGCCAGGTGGCGTGGCGCGAGGCCGACCCGACGCTGCTGGTCGAGGACGACGTCACGGCGGTCGTGCAGGTCAACGGCAAGGTGCGCGCGCAGCTGCAGGTGCCGGCGAAGATCGACCCGGCCGCGCTTGAGCGGCTCGCCCGCGAGGACGAGCGCGTCGTGCGCGCCGTCGGCGACAAGCAGATCGTGAAGGCGATCGTGCGCGCGCCGAAGATCGTCAGCCTCGTCGTGAAGTAGGTCGACGGCCGGGGCGCCACCGCGTCCCCAGGGCCGATTTCGCCGCACCTGTTCGCCGGCGGCGGGAGGGGAATCCCTCCCGCCGCTGGCGCCGTCTAGCCTCGTCCGCATGGCGGAACTCGAGGGCTTCGAGCGGGCGCGCCCGCGCGCCCGCCTGGGCGTGGGCGCGGCGATCATCGTCGCGCTCGGCGCGCTGGCCGTCACCGTGGGCGTCGGCGTCTGGCGCGGCCTGGGGGATCCGGCCCCCGTATCGACCGAGGCGACCGTCGCGATCTCGACGCCGCCGGCCCCGACCCCGGCCGAGATCTACGTGCACGTGTCGGGCGCGGTGCGCGAGCCCGGCCTGTATCTCCTCTCCGAGGGCGCGCGCGTCGTCGACGCGGTGGGCGCGGCGGGCGGCTTCGCGAAGGACGCCGAGCCCGGGGCCATCAACCTCGCCCGCGGCGTCGCCGACGGCGAGCAGCTCGTCGTGCCGGTCGAGGGGGAGGCGCCGCCCGCGGCCGCCGCGCCCGACGGCCCGGCGGGCGGCCTCGTCGACCTCAACACGGCAGACGCCGCGGCGCTCGAGGAGCTGCCCGGCATCGGGCCCGCGCTCGCGGCCCGGATCCTCGCATGGCGCGAGGAGAACGGATCCTTCGCCGCGGTCGACGACCTCATGGCCGTCTCCGGAATCGGGCCGGCTGTGCTGGAGGGGATCCGCGACCTCGCGACGGTGTGACGCGCGGCCGCGTCGCGCGCCCGCCCAGGCGGGTGCGGCAGGATGGGAGGTCTGCCCCGCCGACCGAGGAGAGGACCCACATGACGGAGTACATCGTCGCGACCGACGGCGCGTGCAAGGGAAACCCCGGGCCGTGCGGCTGGGCGTGGGTCGGCGAGGACGGCCGGTGGGCCGCCGGCGCGATCCCGCAGGGCACGAACAACATCGGCGAGCTGACGGCCGTGCTGCGCGCCGTGACGGACCACGCCGACGTGGCGCACCTGCGGATCCAGGCCGACAGCACCTATGCGATCGACACGTACACGAAGTGGATGGACGGCCACAAGCGCCGCGGCTGGAAGACCTCGGCGAAGAAGCCCGTCAAGAACCAGGACATCCTGGAGGCGATGATCGAGGCGCGTGACGCGCGCCGCGCCGCGGGGCTGCCCGACGTCGTGTTCGAGCACGTGCGGGGGCACGCGGGGCACCGCCTGAACGGGTGGGCGGACGAGCGCGCCGTGCGCGCGTCGCGGCACGCGGCGCAGGGCCTCGCGCGGGACTGGACGACGGACGCGGGCCAGGAGCGCCTCGACGTGTCGGCCGACGCGCCCGCCTCGGGCGAGGACAAGCCGGCGCGCGGGCGCCGCTGACGCGGCAGGGCGCACGCCGGGTGCTGGCGCGCCGCGAGGTTTAGTCCACGAGCCCGCGGCCACCGAGGAGGCGGGTCGGCTCGATCCGGATCACGACCCGGGTCGGGTTCTCCCGCGGCGTGCGGTAGCGCTCGGCGTAGAGCGCGACCGCGCGGGTGACCTCGTCTGGGTCGACGGAGACGCTGGCGCGCCCCGGGAACGTGAGCCAGCGGGCGCCGTCCACCTGGCTCACGGTCGCCGTGCCGTCGCGGAGGACGTTCTTCACCTTCTGGGATCCGCCGGAGGTGATGATCCGCACGATCCCGTCGTGGAACGTGAACCCCACGGGCACGACGTGGATACCGCCCCACGGTGCGAGGGTCGACAGCGTGGCGAGGTGACGCTCGCGGACGAACGAGACGCCGGCGTCGGTGAGGGTGCGCATCCCGCACACGATACCGGCGGGCGTCCGGGAACCCCGTCCACAGGGCGCGGAACGCGCGGGTTGTGCGAGGTGGGCGGCCCCTACGCCGCGGGCCGGGCGGGCGCGTCCCTACCGTGGCGCGTATGACGACCGATCCGCCCGGCGCCGAGCGACCTCGGCGCGACCTGCGGATGCTGGCCGTGGCCGGGGTCGCGTGGGCGGCGGCGCTCGTGTGCGTGGTCGCGCCGGGCGGCGCGGCGTGGATCGCCGGGGCGTGTGCGGTCGCCGCGGTAGGGGCGGTCGTCATCGCCCGCGCGCGGTCGTCGCCGGTCTGGGCGGTCGCGGTGGTCGCGTGCGCGGTGGGGGCGTGCGTCGCGGGGCACGTCGCGGTGGCCGAGCCGGGGCGTCGCGCGCAGGCCGCGGATCTCGAGGGCAGCGTGAACGGCCTCGTCGTGACGGTGACGAGCAAGGTAGAGCCCTCCGCGGGCGGCGTGCGCTTCACGGCGGACGGCCCCGCGCCGGTGTCCGTGATGTGGCCGGGCGGCGCGGCGCAGGGCGGCCTCGACCTGGGCGCGCGCGTCGCGCTCACGGGCGAGGCGTGGCGGGCGGATCCGGGCGAGGCGGCCGTCGCGGTCGTGCGCGCCAGCGCGGTCGAGGTGCGGGCGCCACCCGGCGGGATCCTCGCCGCCGCGAGCGCGCTGCGCCACGGGTTTGTCGCGGACGTCGTGCGCGGCCTGCCCGAGCCCGGGGCCGGGCTCTTGCCCGGGCTGTCCGTGGGCGACACCAGCGGCGTGAGCGCCGAGCTCGACGCCGACATGATCGCCTCGTCGCTCAGCCACCTCACGGCCGTCTCGGGGGCCAACTGCGCCCTCGTCGTGGGCATCGCGTACGCGGCGTGCGCGCTGTGCGGGGCGCGCCGCGGCGTCCGGGTCGCGGCCGGCGCCGTCGCTCTCGCGGGCTTTGTCGTGCTGGTGACACCCGAGGCCAGCGTGATCCGCGCGGCCGCGATGGCCGGGGTCGCGATGATCGCGCTCCTGACGGGGCGTCAGGGTGCCGGGGTCGCCGTCCTCGGCGTCGCGGTGACGATCCTGCTGTTGTCGGATCCCTGGCTCGCCGCGAGCTTCGGGTTCGCGCTCTCGGCGGCGGCGACGGCCGCGCTCCTCCTGCTGGCCGGGCCCCTGGCCGACGGCCTCGCGCGCGTCATGCCGCGCCCGCTCGCGCTCGCGATCGCCGTGCCCCTGGCCGCCCAGCTCGCGTGCGGCCCCATCATCGTCCTGTTCGCGCCCGAGGTCGCGCTGTACGGCGTCGTGGCGAACATGATCGCCGGGCCCGCCGCGCCCGCCGCGACCGTACTCGGCCTGGCGGCGTGCCTCGCGCAGCCGATCCCGGTCCTCGCAGACGGGCTCGCCGCCCTCGCCTGGATCCCGTCGGCCTGGGTCGCGCAGACCGCGCACACCTTCGCGGCGCTCCCGGCCGCGCGCCTGACGTGGCAGGCCGGGTTCTGGGGCGCCCTCGCCCTGGCGGTCCTCGGCGCGGCCGCCGCGGCCGCGCTCGTCCGCACCGGGCGCACGCGGTGGGCGCGCGCGTCCCGCGGGGCGGGCCGGCTGCTGCTCGTCGCGATCCTCGGCACCGGCGCGGGCGCGATCGCGGTGCAGACGGTCGTCGAACCCCTGACGACCCCGCGCGACTGGTCGATCGCACTGTGCGACGTGGGCCAGGGCGACGCGATCCTCCTCCGCGACGCGGGCGCCGTCGCGCTCGTGGACACGGGGCCGGATCCGCGCGCCCTCTCCGCGTGCCTCGACCGCCTCGGCGTCGACCGGGTGGACATCGCCTTCATCACGCACTTCGACTCAGATCACGTGGGCGGGGCCGTGGCGCTCGCGGGGCGCGTCGACCGGATCTTGCACGGCCCGGCCGAGTCGCCGGCCGAGGCCGCGCGCCTGTCCGGCCTCGGCGCCCGGAGCGTGGGGGAGGGATCCGCCGGGCTCGCGGGCCGCATCGGCGGCGCCGAGTGGCGGATCCTCTGGCCGCGCGACGGCACGCGGGCCTTCGCGCCGGGTAACGACACGAGCCTCGTGCTCGACATCGGCGGCGGATCCGTGCCGCGCACCCTGCTGCTCGGGGACCTGTCCGAACAGGCACAGCGCCTCCTCGCCGCCGCCGGAGAGGGCGGCGACGTGGAGGTCGTGAAGGTCTCCCACCACGGCAGCCGGGACCAGCTGCCCGCGCTCTACGCCGCCGCGCGCGCCGAGCTCGCGCTCGTGGGCGTTGGCGAGAACGACTATGGGCACCCGCACCCCGACACGCTCGCGCTCCTGCGCGCCTCCGGGGCGGCCATCGCCCGCACCGACACGGACGGCCTCGTGCTCGCGGGCGGACCGGGCGCGCTGTGGGTGTGGCGCGACGGGCGCTGACCGCGCGGTGTCACCGGCCCCGGCTACCCTGGGAGCATGGCAGCAGCGCGTCGCGGGTCCGGTTCGGCGACCAAGAAGACGGCGATCCCGCAGCTCTCGTGGCGCCAGCCGCAACCGGCGCCCGTCGTGCTCGTCTCGGGGCCCGAAGAGGTCTGCGCCGAGCGCGCGACCGCGTCGATCCGCGCCCAGTTGAAAGAGGCCGACCCGTCGCTCGAGGTCACCGACATCCGCGCCGATGACTACGCCGCGGGCACGCTGCTCGCGGTCACCTCGCCGTCGCTGTTCGGCGAGCCGCGGCTCGTGCGCGTGACCGGGGTCGAGAAGTGCTCGGACGCCTTTCTCGCGGAGGCGCTCGCGTACGTCGCATCTCCCCAGGACGGCGCGACCCTCGTGCTCCGGCACACGGGGTCGAGCGTGCGCGGCAAGAAGCTGCTCGACGCGATCCGGCAGGGCCAGGGCGACGGAGCGGAGATCGCCTGCCCCGCGATCAAGTACGACCGCGACCGCGAGGCGTTCGCGGCGGGCGAGTTCCAGCACGCGGGGCGTCGTATCGCCCCGCGCGCGCTCCACGCGCTGACGCAGGCGTTCTCAGGAGACCTCACCGAGCTCGCGGCCGCGTGCCAGCAGCTCATCCAGGACGTCGCGGGCGACATCACCGAGCAGGTCGTGGACCGCTACTACGGCGGCCGCGTTGAGTCGAGCGCGTTCGAGGTCGCCGATGCCGCGATCGCGGGCCACCACGGCGAGGCGCTCATCACGCTGCGGCACGCCCTCGACGCGGGCGCCGACCCCGTGCCGCTCGTGGCGGCCTTCGCGATGAAGCTGCGCACGATGGCGCGGGTGGCGGGTCAGCGCGGTTCGTCTCGGCAGATCGCACAGGAGCTGAAGATGACCGACTGGCAGGTCGATCGCGCGCGCCGCGACCTGCAGTCCGGCTGGAGCGAGCGCTCGCTCGGCCTCGCGATCCAGGCCGTCGCGCGCGCGGACGGCGAGGTCAAGGGCGCGTCGCGGGACCCGGTCTTCGCGCTCGAGCGCATGCTCACGGTCGTCGCGACCCGGGCCCCCTTCGGCGTCCGCTAGGACCCCCGCCGTACGCGACAGCGGCCCACCCCCGCGAGGGGATGGGCCGCTGTCGTGCGCGGAACGTCGCTCAGAGAGCGGCGATCTTGCTGGCGAGACCCGACTTGCGGTTCGCCGCCTGGTTCTTGTGGATGACGCCCTTGCTGACGGCCTTGTCGAGCTTCTTGGCCGCCTTCGCGTAGGCCGTCTCGGCGGCCGACTTGTCGCCGCCCGCGATTGCCTTGCGCGTCGCGCGGACGAGCGTCTTCAGCTCGCTCTTGACGATGCGGTTGCGCTCGCGCGCCTTCTCGTTGGTCTTGTTGCGCTTGATCTGCGACTTGATGTTTGCCACGTGGAGTGAAGCTTTCGTTCAGGTGTGCGTTGGATGTCGCCGCAGAACAGTAGAGGGGCTGTCTCGCGGCAGGTGTGTGGGTGTGGGTCCCACACGCAAGCCAAGGGCCAAGTCTAGCAGGTGCGTCCTCGATCGCCGCGCGCCGCGACCGTCGCGAGCGCCAGGTCGACGAGCGCGTTGGTGACGGCGGGGCGCATCGCTGTGACGAGGTGGGTCGAGCGCGGCACG
Organism: Microbacterium excoecariae; assembly: GCF_011326725.1. GTDB lineage: Bacteria > Actinomycetota > Actinomycetes > Actinomycetales > Microbacteriaceae > Microbacterium > Microbacterium excoecariae. The sequence goes on from NZ_JAANCO010000001.1 coordinate 1,606,088, forward strand.
ACGACGAGCTCGGCGCGCGGGACGAGGCGCGTGAACGTGCGCTCGTTCAGCCGCAGCTGGTCCCACTCGCCCGTGAAGAACCAGACGGGGAAGTCGCGCCGCTCGATGCGTACGAGCGCCCGTGCCAGGTCGAGCGACTGAAGGCTCTCGAGCGCCTCGTCCTCCGCCTGGAGCGCGTAGCCGCCGGCCCCAAAATCTCCCCTTGTGCCCGGGGGCAGCTGCGCCGCCAGCGCGCGGTCGATGACCCACCGCCCCTGGTGCGGGAGCCCGCGCATCCCGCGGAGCACGAGCCGGTACGCCGCGAGCCCCGCGCCGCGCGGGAAGGCCGTGCAGGAGGCCGCGACGAACGCCGCGACAGGGGGAGCCGCGCCCGCGCGCCCGACGTAGGCGGTCGACAGCAGCCCGCCCATGGAGTGCCCGACGAGCAGGACGGGCCCGCGCTCGGCGGCGGCGCGCACCGCGCGATCGATCGACGCGATGGCCTCCTCGAGCGACCAGGGCTCCGCCATGCGGGAGCCGTGCCCGGGCAGGTCGATCGCGCAGGCCGCGACGCCGCGGGCCTGCAGGTGCGCGACCTGCGCGCGCCACATCGTTGCCGACGTGCGGATCCCGTGCACGAAGACGACCTGCGGATCCATGCCCCCAGCATACGAAGGCGGGCCGGCCCCCGAAGGAACCGGCCCGCCGTGCGTCTCGAAACGCGCGAGAGTTACTCGGCCATCCAGCCGACGTTCTCGACCGGGGTGAGGCCGAAGAGGTCGAGGCCCGTGTAGGTCTCGGGCGTGAGGTTCGCCAGGCCCTCGGTCACGGTCCAGATCTCCGGGCCCGAGTACAGGGGCAAAATGCCCCACGTCTCGGCCATGATCTCGGCCTCGAGGGCCAGGCCCGCCTCGGTCTGCTCCTCCTGCGTGGGCAGCGACTGCACCTCGTTCTCGATGCGCTCATCGATCTCGGCCGTGCCGGTCGCCGACAGGTTCAGGCCCGAGTCCGAGCAGTACAGCTGGCACATGTACGCCACGCCGTACGGGTCGCTCGACGAGAATCCGAGCATCACGAGGTCCCAGTCCTTCTCGCTGAGCACCGTCGAGAAGTCCGACGCGGGGCGCGCGTCGATCTCCATGTTGAAGCCGATCGCGGCGAGCTGCTGCTGCACGACGCGCGCGCGGGCCTCGGTGATCGGGTCGTCGCCGAACGTCGGCAGGCGGCCGCCGAGCTCGACGCCGTCCTTCGAGCGGAAGCCGTCCTCGCCCATCTCCCAGCCGGCCTCGTCGAGGATGGCGTTGGCCTCCTCGACGTTAAACTCCCAGCCCGCGTTCGACAGCGCGTCCTCGTAGCCCTCCTGGAAGGTGTAGAGGTTGAGCGAGCCGACGGGCTCCTCCGTGTACCCGAGGCCGTCCCACATGACCTCGGTGATCTGCTCGCGGTCGATCGCCATGAAGATCGCCTGGCGGACCTCGAGGTCCGCCAGCTCCTCGCGCTCCGAGTTGAGCTCGAGGAGGTTCGTGGCGGCGCGGCCCGCGCGGTAGGTGACGACGCCGTCCATGTCGGCGACCTGCTCCAGGCGGTCGGCCGTCGAGGTGCGCGCGGCGTCGATCTCGCCATTGCGGAAGGCGTTGATCTCGGCCGTGTCGTCGAGCTGGCGGAAGGTGAACTCGTCGAGCATCGGCTCGTCGCCCCACCAGTTGTCGTTCGGGACGAACGTGACGGTGCCGCCGTTCAGGTCGAAGTCGCCGATCGTGTAGGGGCCCGCGCCCCAGTCCGGGTTCGGCTCCTCGAGGTAGCCCTCGTTGAACTCCTCGGCCGTGTCGACGTCGGGGTGCATGATCTGCCAGAAGAGGCCGTCGACCCAGGGGTACTCGTCCTCGAAGGTGACGATCGCGGTCTTCTCCGTGTCGCCCATCTCGACGGACTCGATCTTCGCGTAGCCGTCGGTCGAGTTCGGCTGGTACGCCTCGTCCTGACCGGAGGAGGCCATCCACAGGTTGCGGATCGACTCCCAGCCCATCGGCGTGCCGTCGTTCCAGACGGCGTCCTCGGTGAACGTGAAGGTCACGACGCGCTTGCCATCGACGACCTCGTTGTCCCACACGTCGAGGTAGGCGTCGTTCTTGTACGCCTCGCCCTCGGGCGTCATGAGGATGATCTGCGGGTTGTACCAGGCCCAGAGCGTCGCCGTGTCGACGGATCCGTCGGACTGGTTCGGGTTCATCTGCGGCGTGATCTCGGTGATCGGCCACACGACCGACCCGCCCTGCTGCAGGGCGTCGCGGTCCTGCGGGTTGTAGTCCGCGCCCGAGATGTTCTCCGCGGGAGCGTCCGACGTGTCGTCGGAGGCGTCGCCGCCCGCGCAGCTGGTGAGGACGAGCGAGAAGCCGGCCGCGACCGCGGCGACCCCCAGCCACTTCTTCGTGTTCTTCATGGTGCTCCTTTCGCGCATGACGCGCTATGGATAGGGATGGTGAGGACGAGTTACCGGAAATGGCACGCGTTGGTGTGCACACCCTCGCGTCCCGTGAGCTGTGGGATCTCGCCCTCGCAGCGAGCCTTGTCCTCGGCACCCAGGGTCGGGTACAGGGGGCAGCGGCTCACGAAGGAACAGCCCGTGATGCGATCAGTCGGGCTGGGCAGATCCCCCGTGAGAACGATGCGCTCGCGCGTTCGCTCCACCTGGGGATCCGGGATCGGGATGGCCGACAGCAGCGCCTGCGTGTACGGGTGCTGCGGGTCGTCGAACACCGCGTCGACGTCACCGAGCTCGACGAACGAGCCCAGGTACATCACCGCGACGCGGTCGGCCAGGTGTCGCACGACAGACAGGTCGTGCGCGACGAAGAGGTAGGACAGACCGAGGCGCGCCTTGAGGTCGTCCAACAGGTTGATGACGCCCGCCTGGATGGAGACGTCGAGCGCCGAGACGGGCTCGTCCAGGACGAGCAGCTTCGGCTCGGTCGCGAGCGCGCGGGCGATGCCGATGCGCTGGCGCTGCCCGCCCGAGAATGCCTGCGGGAACCGGTCACTGTGCGCCGGGTTGAGCCCCACGAGCCCCATGAGCTCGTCGACGCGGGCATGGGTCGTCTCGCGATCCGTGCCGATCGTCTGCAGCGGCTCCGCGATGATGTCGAAGACCGTCATGCGCGGATCGAGTGCGCCCATCGGATCCTGGAACACGATCTGGATGTCGCGCCGCATCTCGCGCTCCTGGCGCGCCGACCGGATGTCCGCGACGCTCGTGCCGTTGATGACGATGTCGCCGTGCTCCTGGCGGGCGAACTCCATGATCTCGAGCAGCGTCGTGGTCTTTCCGGACCCCGACTCGCCGACGATGGCCAGCGTCTCGCCCTGGCGGATGTCGAAGGAGACGTCCGTCACGGCGTGCACGTCGCCCACACGCCGCTTGACGAGCGCGCCCTTCATGAGCGGGAACGTCTTGGTCAGGTGCGTGACCTCAAGCGTCGCGGGGCGCTCCTCGCGGGGGACCGCGGCGATCGTCGACTCGCGCGGGGCGGGGGCGGGGAAAACGGGCGCGCCGTCCAGCGTGCCGTTCGCGATCTCGTCGGCCCGGATGCAGGCGGCGCGGTGAGACGTCGTCCCGGCGACGACCGCGAGCTCGGGCTCGCCGTCGCGGCAGGCCGCCGTCGCAATGGGGCAGCGGTCGGCGAACGGGCACGCGTCCGGCAGGTCGATCAGCATCGGCGGGTTCCCCGTGATGGGGACCAGCGGCTGCTTCTCCTTCTTGTCCACGCGCGGGATCGCGCCGAGCAGGCCGATCGAGTAGGGCATGCGCGTGTCGGCGAACAGGTCGTCGACGGGCGCGTGCTCGACGGGGCGGCCCGCGTACATCACGAGCACGTCGTCCGCGACGCTCGCGACGACGCCCATGTCGTGGGTGATCATGATCACGGCGGCGCCGGTCTCGCGCTGCCCCTTCTTGATCACCTCGAGGATCTGCGCCTGGATCGTGACGTCGAGCGCCGTCGTCGGCTCGTCCGCGATGATGAGCTTCGGGCGGTTCGCGATCGCGATCGCGATCACGACGCGCTGGCGCATGCCGCCCGAGAATTCGTGGGGGAACGCCTTCATCCGCGCCTCGGCGTTCGGGATCCCGACGGTGCGCAGCAGCTCGATTCCGCGCGCCCAGGCCTCGGCCTTGGCGACGCGCTCATGGGCCTGGATCGCCTCGACGAGCTGGTCGCCGACGGTGAACACCGGCGTGAGCGAGGTGAGCGGATCCTGGAAGATCATCGACAGGCCGTTGCCGCGGATCCGCGACATCTGCTTGTCCGTCTTGCCGAGCAGCTCCTCGCCGTCGAAGACGATGGATCCGGAGACCTTCGCGTTGTCGTCGAGGAGCCCCATGATCGCGAGCGACGTGACCGACTTGCCCGAGCCGGATTCGCCGACGATGCCGATGGTCTCGCCGGGGGAGAGGTCAAAGCTGACGCCGCGGACGGCGTCGACGCGGCCGGCCTCGCTCGCGAAGCGGACGGTGAGATCTCGGACGGAGAGGATGGGGTCGGTCATGCGCGGCCTCCTGCCGCCGAAGTCGGGTCGAGGGCGTCGCGCAGGCCGTCGGCGATGAACGCCATGGAGACGGTGAGCAGCGTGAGGGCCGCGGCGGGGAAGTAGAACATCCAGGGGCTCGAGGTGATCACGGCGGATCCGATCCCGATGAGGGATCCGAGCGAGACGTCCGGTGTCTTCACGCCGAACCCGAGGAAGGACAGGCTCGTCTCCGACTGCACGGCGCTCACGACGCCGAGCGTGAAGTTGATGATGAGCAGCGATCCGATGTTCGGCAGCATGTGTCGCAGCACGATGCGGTGCCCGGGAACGCCCATGTACCTCGCGGCCTGGATGAACTCGCGCTCGCGGATGGAGAGCGAGAGCGTCCACACGGTGCGGGCGAGGAGCATCCAGCCGACGAGCACGAGCATCGCCGAGAGGATGACCCAGTTGCCGCCCTGGTCGTTCGAGATCATCGCGACGATGAGGAACGCCGGGATCGCGAGCATGAAGTGGATGACGGTGAGCACGACGCGCTCCCACGCGCCGCCGAAGTAGGCGGCGGACGCGCCGAGGACCGCCGAGATGACGGTGGTTCCGGTCGCGACGCTGAGGGCGATGAGGAGCGAGCGGCGCAGGCCCTCGACCGTCATGGCGTAGAGGTCGTTGCCCGACTGGCTCGTGCCGAACCAGTGCTCGGCGCTGGGCGGGTCGCCGAGGGCAAGGAAGTCCAGCTCGACGTGGTCCCACTGCTGGAAGAGCGGGCCGACGATCGCGAAGAGCGCGAGGAACGCGAATATCGCGAGCCCGGCGACCGCGGGGGCATTGCGGAAGTACCGCCGCGAGTAGAGGCGCCACTTCGACATCGGTCGCGAGCGCACGGCCTCCTTCTCGTCCACGGCGGCTTCGCCGTGCTCGAGCGGATCCCGCAGGTCGTTCTCAAGAGAGGTCATGTCAGCTCACCCGCACTCGGGGGTCGAGGGCCACGACGGCGACATCCGCGAGGATCGCGCCGACGGCGGTCAGGAAGGCTCCGAACGCGGCGATCGCGACTGTGCCATGGATGTCGTTGCGCGCCAGCGTCTCGGAGAAGTACTGGCCGAGGCCATTCCAGTCGAAGATCGACTCCGACAGGATCGCGCCGAGGAACACGTTCGGGATCGTGAAGGCGATCTGGGTCGCGACGGGGATGAGGGAGGTGCGCAGCGCGTGACGGCGCACGGCCGTCTGCTTCGTCAGGCCCTTGGCGCGCGCCGTGCGCACGTAGTCCGCCTTGATGTTGTCGAGCAGGAGCGAGCGCTGCAGGAAGTGCGTCGTGGCGTATCCGACGAGCGCCATCGCGATGGTGGGCAGGATCAGGCGGTGGAGCGTGTCGAGCGTCGCCTCCCACCAGGTGTCGATCCCTACCCCCGTGGGTCCCGTCACGTACAGCACCGTCGTGCCGAAGAAGTCGTTGAGCGCCACGGCGATGATCACGAAGGCGAGGGCCGCGACGATCGGGGGGATATTCATCGTCACGATGGAGGTGAACTGGCCGATCCGGTCGGCGGTCTGGTACTGCCGATTGGCGGTGTACACGCCGAGCGCGATGCCGGCCACGGTCGAGATCACCGTCGCGCCGATGACGAACTCCGCGGAGATCCACATGCGGTACGCCATCTGGGCGTTGACGTCCTGGCCGACCGGGCTGACGCCCCAGTCCCAGCGCAGGACGATGTTCATGAGCCAGCTCCACCAGCGCTCGATGAGCGGGACGGTTTCGCTGAGCCCGCGTGGCTCGAGCAGAGCCGTCGCTTCGTCGTACGAGACAGGGGGGCGGCGACCGACGTAGTTGCTGCGGGGGTCCAGGAATCCCCACGACAGGAAGTAGATGAGGTTGGTCGCCACGACGATGATGAGCAGCCACGAGACGAAGCGGCGCGTCAAATATCGGAACAAGATCTCTGTGGCTTTCTCGGAGGAGCACGGGTTGAGAGGTGACTCTAACCCGGGACGCGCCCGACACGACAGGGGATGCCGTGTCGTCGGAAAGCGTTATCGATCTGTGTCTGGGCGAGAGTTTCGCTCGCGGCCAGACGTGCATCCTGTGCAATGTGCTTCGGAGCGCCCTTGCCGCCGACCGCCATCATGCGGGGGAATCCTGGGCGTTCCGTGCAAGCGGTGAGCAGATTGTGAACGCTTCGCCCGCCCTCCCGGGTGCGCTCGCGATCGCGTGTGCGCGAAGAAACAGCGGATTCGCGCGATGTTTCGATCGTGTGAAATCTTCGCCGGGTCGTCCATGAGGTATGCGCCGGCGCGCGTCGTGTCGCGGGCCCGCGCCACGTAGACTGTGCGGGATATGTCGCCCCGTGCCTCCTCGCCGCTCGCGCCCGCAGCCACGCCGCCCGAGCGCCTCCGTAACTTCTGCATCATCGCCCACATCGACCACGGCAAGTCCACCCTGGCCGACCGCATGCTGCAGCTCACCGGCGTGGTCTCCGACCGCGACATGCGCGCGCAGTACCTCGACCGCATGGACATCGAGCGCGAGCGCGGCATCACGGTCAAGAGCCAGGCCGTGCGCATCCCGTGGCAGGTGGACGGCGAGACGTACGCGCTGAACATGATCGACACCCCCGGGCACGTGGACTTCTCGTACGAGGTCTCGCGGTCGCTCGCGGCGTGCGAGGGGGCAATCCTCCTCGTCGACGCGGCGCAGGGCATCGAGGCCCAGACGCTCGCGAACCTTTACCTCGCGCTCGAGAACGACCTCACGGTCATCCCCGTGCTCAATAAGATCGACCTCCCGGCGGCGGACCCCGAGCGCTTCGCCAAGGAACTCGCGGACCTCATTGGCGGGTCGCCCGACGATGTGCTGCGGGTCTCGGGCAAGACGGGGCAGGGCGTGGACGAGCTCCTCGACCGCCTCGTCGGCGAGATCCCCGCGCCCGTGGGTGATCCGGACGCCGCCGCGCGGGCCATGATCTTCGATTCCGTGTACGACGCCTACCGCGGCGTCGTGACCTACGTCCGCATGATGGACGGCTCGCTCGCCCCGCGCCAGCGGATCCAGATGATGTCGACGGGCGCGCACCACGAGCTGCTCGAGATCGGGGTGTCGAGCCCCGAACCGACCCCGTCGAAGGGGCTCGGCGTCGGCGAGGTCGGCTACCTCATCACGGGCGTGAAGGACGTGCGTCAGTCGAAGGTCGGCGACACCGTGACCGACTCGCGCAAGCCCGCGAGCGAGGCGTTGCCCGGCTACGTCGACCCGAAGCCGATGGTGTACTCGGGCCTGTACCCGCTCGACGCGAGCGACTACCCAGATCTCCGCGAGGCGCTCGACAAGCTGAAGCTCTCGGACGCGGCGCTCGCGTACGAGCCGGAGACATCGGTCGCCCTCGGGTTCGGCTTTCGCTGCGGGTTCCTCGGCCTGCTGCACCTCGAGATCATCACGGAGCGGCTGAGCCGCGAGTTCGGCCTCGACCTCATCACGACCGCGCCCAGCGTGATCTACGAGGTGCAGGCGGAGACCGGCGAGACGATCACCGTGACGAACCCGAGCGAGTACCCCGACGGCAAGATCGCCGCCGTCAGCGAGCCGATCGTGACGGCGTCGGTGCTCACCCCGAAGGACTACGTCGGCACGGTGATGGACCTGTGCCAGAGTCGGCGCGGATCCCTGCAGGGGATGGACTACCTCTCCGAGGAGCGCGTCGAGCTGAAGTACGTCATGCCGCTCGGCGAGATCGTGTTCGACTTCTTCGATCAGCTGAAGAGCCGCACACAGGGGTACGCGAGTTTCGACTACGAGCCGGCAGGGTCGCAAGAGGCCGACCTCGTGAAAGTCGACATCCTCCTGCAGGGCGACCGCGTCGACGCCTTCAGCGCGATCGTGCACCGGGACGCCGCATACTCCTACGGCACGACGATGACGGAGCGCCTGCGCAAGCTCATCCCGCGGCAGCAGTTCGAGGTGCCGATCCAGGCGGCCATCGGCGCGCGCGTGATCGCCCGCGAGAACATCCGCGCGATCCGGAAGGACGTGCTGGCCAAGTGCTACGGCGGCGACATTAGCCGCAAGCGCAAGCTCCTCGAGAAGCAGAAGGAGGGCAAGAAGCGCATGAAGATGGTCGGGCGCGTCGAGGTCCCCCAGAACGCGTTCATCGCGGCGCTGTCGGGCGACGTGGAATCCAAGGGCAAGAGCTAACGGCGCTCGCGGGCGACGCGAGCAGTGAGGTGATCAGCATGCGCAGGGCGACCTTCCGTGATCAGACGGTCGACTACGCGGCGGTCGGCGCCTCCCAGGCGGCCGACCTGCTGCAGTATCCGCCGGAGAACAGCATCCCCGCGGTGCAGCGCTGGCGGATCGGCAGCGGCGAGGAGCGGTTCCGCTCCGCGTCCGACACGCTGCTGAGCTGGTCCGTGCTCACGGGCGCGGGCCTCGCGGTGACGGACGTGCGCCCGTCAGCCGGGCCGAGCTACACGGGCGTCAGCTTCGATGGCGAGGGGCACCCGGTCGCGCCGTCGCGCCACGACGAGGACCAGCGCTTCACGCCCGACGGCATCGCGTACGTCAGCGCGGGCGCGACCGCCCACGTCCACGGCCGCGCGCGGGGGAAGAAGGCCAACGGCGACTACCGCGTGATCTTTGTCGCGGAGGAGCCCCGCCGCACGGCCTACGCCCTTGGCACCGTCGACGCGACGATCGTCAGCGGTGAGGTGCTCTTCTCGGTCGATTGGCGCGACGACGACGAGGTGTGGTTCGAGGTGCGGGCCTTCGACATCCCCGTTGCGTGGTCCTATCGCGCCTGGCGCGGCCGCGTGCGGCGCCGGCGGCGTCTGCTGAACACGGCCTACCTCCGCGCGATCTCGCCGCTGTTCGCCTGATGGGGGCTGCGCTCCCCCTGGGGGATCCGGCACCCGCGGACGGGCGGATCCCCGACGCGCACCGCCCGGATCCGGAGACGGATTTCGGCGTCTATCTGCACGTGCCGTTTTGCCGCGTGCGTTGCGGATACTGCGACTTCAATACCTACACGGCGCCGGAGCTGCGCGGCGCGCGCCAGGACGAGTATGCGGACACGTTGCTGCGCGAGGTTGCGCTGGCCCGCGAGGTGCTCGCGGAGGCCGGCCCGCTTCGGCCGGCCCGCACGGTCTTCTTCGGGGGCGGAACCCCGACGCTCCTGCCCGCGGGGGACCTCGCGCGGATGCTCGACGGCGTGCGCGACGCGTTCGGGCTCGCGGACGGCGCCGAGGTCACGGTCGAGGCCAACCCCGACACGGTGACGGACGACGTCGTGGCGGAGCTCGCCCGTGCGGGCGTCACGCGGATGTCGATCGGCATGCAGTCTTCCGAGCCGCACGTCCTCGCGGCGCTCGACCGGACGCACGATCGCGAGAACGTCGGCGTGGCGGTGCGGGCGGCGCGCGCGGCGGGTCTCGACGTGAGCCTCGACCTCATCTACGGGGCGCCGGGCGAGAGCCTCGCCGACTGGCGGGCGTCGCTCGAGACGGCGATCGCGCACGCCCCGGACCACATCTCCGCGTACGCGCTCATCATCGAGGAGGGCACGAAGCTCGCCCGCCAGATCGCCCGTGGCGAGGTCCCCGCGCCCGACGACGATCTCCAGGCCGACATGTACGAGCTCGCCGACGAGCTGCTCCAGGGCGCGGGCTACGGGTGGTACGAGGTGTCCAACTGGGCGACGGACGCGGCGCATCGCTCGCGCCACAACCTCTCCTACTGGCGCGGCGCCGACTGGTGGGGCTTCGGGCCCGGGGCGCACAGCCACGTGTCCGGCCTGCGGTGGTGGAACGTCAAGCACCCCGCCGCGTACGCGCAGCGGTTGGCGCTCGGGTCCTCGCCCGCCGCGGGCCGCGAGACCCCCGACGCCGACCAGCGCGCGCTGGAGCGTGTGCTGCTCGAGACGCGGATCCGCGAGGGCATGCCGGTCGCCGCGCTCGCGCCGGGCGCCCGGCTGCGGGTGGCATCGCTCGTCGCCGACGGCCTGGTGGACGGCGTCGCCGCGATCGGCGGCCGCGTCGTCCTCACGCGGCGCGGCCGGCTCCTCGCCGACGCCGTCGTGCGCGCACTCACCGACGACGACTAGAATTGGCACTCGACGCGAACGAGTGCCAGTGGGAGGAGGGCGCGCCATGGTGACGGACAGGGGCTTGCAGGTGCTTCGGGCGATCGTCCAGGACTTCGTGGACACCCGCGAGCCGGTCGGCAGCCGGTCCATCGTCGAGCGCCACGCGTTCGGCGTCTCGGCCGCGACGATCCGCAACGACATGGCCCTCCTCGAGGAGGAGGAACTCATCGCGCAGCCCCACACGTCCTCGGGCCGCGTCCCGACCGACAAGGGCTACCGCGCGTTCGTCGACCACCTGTCGGACGTGCGCCCGCTGTCCCCGGCGCAGCGCACGGCGATCTCGACCTTCCTCGCGGATCCGCACGACCTCGATGACCTCCTCGCGCGGACGGTGCGGCTGCTGACCCAGCTCACGGGCCAGGTCGCGCTCGTGCAGTACCCGTCGTTCGCGCGCGCGACCGTGACGCACGTCCAGCTCGTCCTCCTCGACGCGCGCCGCGTGCTCGTCATCATGGTGACCGACACGGGCCGCGTCTCGCAGCGCATCGCCATCCTCCCCGCCCCGGCCGACGAGGCGGCGGTCGAGGCCGCGTCCGCGCGGCTGAAGCCTCTCCTGATCGGCATGCCGGTCGGCGATGCGGCCGATCGCATCCGCACGGCGCGCGCCGAGGCGCCCGCCGCCCCGGCCGATCGGACCCTCGCGGCGATCGGCGCCGCCGTGGAGGACGAGCTCGACGAGTTTCGGCAGAACCGGCTCGTCATGGCGGGCAGCGCCACGCTCGCGCGGCGCGAGGACGACTTCCGCGGCAGCATTCACCCGCTCCTCGAGGCGATCGAGGAGCAGGTGACGCTCCTGCGCCTCATGAGCGAGATGGCGGCCGACGACAACGGGCTCGCCACGAGCATCGGGCGCGAGAACGCCGCGTTCGGGCTGGGCGAGGCGTCCATCGTCGCGAGCGAGTATGAGGCGGCGGTCGGATCCGCGCGCATCGGGCTCATGGGCCCGACGCGGATGGATTACCCGCGCAACCTCTCGGCGGCGCGCGCCGTGGCGCGGTACCTCACCCGCATGCTGGAAGAAGACGACCGCCGCTGACGACGGCGGGTGTACCCGTCCGGCCCCGGGCCGGAACATCACGATAGGCACGCGGGCATCCCGCGGAAAGGCGACTGTGGCAGACCACTACGACGTGCTGGGCGTCTCGCGCGAGGCGAGCAGCGACGAGATCAAGAAGGCGTACCGCAAGCTGGCGCGCCGGTTGCACCCCGACGTGAACCCCAGCCCCGAGGCCGCCGAGGAATTCAAGAGCGTGACGCACGCATACGAGGTCCTGAGCGACCCCGAGCAGCGCCGACGCTACGATGCGGGCGGCGACGAGGCGGGGTTCGGAGGCGCCGGCTTCGGCGGCTTCGGCGACGTCTTCGAGGCGTTCTTCGGCGGCGGCTCCGGCGGGCGCTCCGGGCGCCCCCGCTCACGGCGCGAACGCGGCCAGGACGCGCTCGTGCGGGTGGACCTGGAGCTCGGCGATGTCGTCTTCGGCACCCATCGCGACGTCGAGATCGACACGGCCGTCGTCTGCGAGACATGCCAGGGATCGTGTTGCCAGCCGGGCACCCAGCCCGAGCGCTGCGACGTCTGCGGCGGATCCGGGCATGTCCAGCGCCAGGTGCGGAGCCTGCTCGGCAACGTCGTCACGCAGCAGCCGTGCGGCGCGTGCCAGGGGTACGGCACGACCATCCCGCACCCGTGCCCCGCCTGCCAGGGGCAGGGGCGCGTCCGCTCCCGTCGCACCGTCGCGCTCGACATCCCGGCGGGCGTGGAGACGGGCCTGCGCCTTCAGCTGCCCGGCTCGGGCGAGGTCGGCCCCGCGGGCGGCCCGAACGGCGACCTCTACGTCGAGGTGCACGTCGAGCCGCACGTCGTCTTCAGCCGCGAGGGCGACGACCTCCTCGCGACGCTCGAAGTGTCCATGACGGACGCCATCCTCGGCACGACGACCGCGATCGACGGCCTCGACGGGGCCGTCGACCTCGAGATCCGGGCGGGCGTGCAGTCGGGCGACGTGCTCCGCATCGACGGGCGCGGCGTGACCGGCCTGCGCACGAAGAAGCGCGGTGACCTGCGCGTCGCGGTGCAGGTCGTCACGCCCACGCGCGTCGACGGCAAAACCCGCCAGCTCGTGGAGGAGCTCGCCAAGCGCACGAAGGCGCCGGATCCGCGCCTCGCCGAGCACCAGCAGGGCCTGTTCTCGAAGCTGCGCGACAAGTTCCGCGGGGCCTGATCGCCGTGGCGCTGCACTTCGTGGTTCCCGGCGCCGCGGGCGCGGCGCCGGGTGGGACCCTCGACCTCGAGGGCGCCGAGGCCCACCACGCGGCGTCCGTCCGACGCGTACGCCCGGGAGAGCGGGTCACGGTCACCGACGGGCGTGGCGCGTGGGTCGAGGCCGAGGTGCGCACGGCCGCGCGCGAGCGCGTGGAGCTGGGCGTCCTCGCGCGCGCGGACGTCCCGCGCGACGCGCCCCGCATCGCGCTGGCGCAGGCCCTCGCGAAGGGCGATCGCGACGAGCTCGCCGTGCAGGCCGCGACCGAGCTCGGTGTCGACGAGATCGTGCCCTGGCAGGCCGCCCGGTCCGTCTCGCGCTGGCAGGGCCCGAAGGCCGAGAAGGGACGCGCGCGCTGGGAGACGATCGTCCGCGAGGCCGCGAAGCAGGCGCACCGCGCGTGGATCCCCGAGGTCGCGCCCGTCGCGACCACGGCCGCCCTCGCGGCGCGGGCGGCATCCGCGCGGATCCTCGTGCTGGATCCGTGGGCGGACGATCGGCTCGCGGTGGCGGACGTCGACGCCGAGCGGGACCTCCTCCTCGTCGTCGGTCCCGAGGGGGGAATCGCGCCCGAGGAGCTCGAGGCGCTCGGCGCGGCCGGGGCGGAGCGCGTGCGCCTGGGAACCGGCGTCTTGCGAACGTCGACGGCGGGGCCCGCGGCGATCGCGGTGCTGTCCGCGATCGGCGGCCGGTGGTGACGGGCGCCGGGAAACGTAGACTGGGGCCATGAGCGAGCCGAGCGTCTTCACGCGCATCCTGAGCGGCGAGATCCCGGGCGACATCGTCGCCGAGACGGACCGCGTCTTTGCCCTGACGGACATTCACCCGCAGGCGCCGCTGCACGTCCTCGTGATCCCCAAGACCGAGGAATTCCGCGACGTCACGGAGCTGGCCGCGGGGGATCCGACGCTCCTCGCGGAGATGGTCGGCCTCGCGCGCGAGGTCGCGACGCGCCACGCCGACGGCGAGTTCCGCCTGCTGTTCAACACGGGGCCCGGCGCGGGGCAGACCGTGTTCCACGTTCACGCACACGTCCTCGCGGGCGACCTGGGAGAGAAGAGCCTCGTTGGCTGACGATTCCGACCACACGACCTGGACCATCCACGCCGACGGCGTCGCCATGGTGCGCCTGCTCGGCCCGCAGGATCGCCTCCTGCGAATGGTCGAGCGCCAGCACCCGGACGTCGACGTCCTGGTGCGCGGCAACGAGATCACGCTGACGGGGCCCGAGGACCGCGTGAGCGCGGCGCGCGGCCTCGTCGAGGAGCTCCTGGAGATGACGCGGAACGGGCACGACCTCGCGCCGGACGACGTCGCGACCTCGTCGCGCGCGCTCGCGGCGGGCGGGGAAAAGCCGAGCGATATCTTCGGCGAACCGATCGTCGCGTCCCGCGGCAAGGTGATCCGCCCGAAGACCGTGGGGCAGCGAGACTACGTCGACGCGATCGACCTCAACACGATCGTGTTCGGGATTGGGCCCGCCGGAACGGGCAAGACCTACCTCGCCATGGCGAAGGCCGTCCAGGCCCTCCAGCGGCGCGAGGTGAGCCGCATCATCCTCACGCGCCCCGCGGTCGAGGCGGGGGAGCGACTCGGATTCCTGCCCGGGTCGCTCACCGACAAGATCGACCCGTACCTGCGGCCGCTGTACGACGCGCTCAACGAGATGATGGATCCCGAGCTCGTCCCGAAGCTGATGGCCGCCGGCACGATCGAGGTCGCGCCGCTCGCGTACATGCGCGGCCGCACGCTGAACGACTCCTTCGTCGTGCTCGACGAGGCGCAGAACACCACGCCCGAGCAGATGAAGATGTTCCTTACGCGCCTCGGCTTCGGCACGAAGATGGTCGTCACGGGCGACGCGACGCAGGTCGACCTGCCCGTCGGGACGAGCGGCCTGCGCGTGGTGCGCCGGATCCTCGGCGAGGTGGAGGACATCCACTTCGCCGAGCTCACGAGCAGCGACGTCGTGCGCCACGCCCTCGTCGGGCGGATCGTGGATGCCTACGGCGCGTACGACGAGCGGCGCCAGGCGCGCCGAGTCGAGCTGGACGAGGCGCGGGAGTTCGCGAACCGCGCCGACAAGAGGCGCGGCATGCCGCCGCGCGACCGTCTCCCGAAGCGAGGACGCGCGTGATCGACATCAACAACGAGTCCGACGTCGAGCTCGACGAGCAGGTTGTGCTGCGCCTCGTGCAGCACAACCTCGCCGCGCTCCACGTCAGCCCCGACGCCGAGCTCGCGATCGTGTTCGTCGACGAGCCCGCGATGGAGCAGCTGCATGTGCAGTGGATGGACCTGCCCGGCCCCACCGACGTCATGAGCTTCCCGATGGACGAGCTGCGGCCTGGATCCGCCGACCTCCCGACCCCGCCGGGGCTCCTGGGCGACATCGTCGTGTGCCCGCAGGTGGCGATCACCCAGGCCGAGACCGCGGGCCACGGCCTGATGGACGAGGTCTGCCTGCTCACGACGCACGGCCTCCTCCACCTCCTCGGCTACGACCACGCGCTTCCGGAGGAGGAGCGGGCGATGTTCGGTCTGCAGCGCGAGCTGCTCGCCTCCTTTGCGACGGCGGAGCGCCGCCGACGACGCGCATGATCGAGATCCTCCTCCTCGTCGGGGCGCTCCTGCTCCTGGTCGTCGCCGGATTCATGGCGGCGCTCGACTCCGCGCTGTCCGTCACCTCGACGGCGGACCTCGTCGACCTCGCGTCCGAGGGGCGCAGCGCCCGGTCGCTCGCGCATCTCGCGCGCGATCGCGACCCGCACGACAACGCGGTCACCTTCGTGCGCGTGCTGAGCGAGGTCGGGGCGGTCGTGTTGCTGGCCGCGTCGTTCTCCTTGATGTTCGAGAGCGCGCTGTGGGGGACGATCGTGACGGTCGTCGTCTCGGCCGCGATCATCTACCTCGTCGTCGCGTCCGCGCCGACGACGGTGGGCCGGCGCTACGCCCGCCCACTCCTCACGGCCGGGGCGCCGACGATCCACGCGGCGCGCGTCGTGCTGGGGCCGATCGCGCGGCCGCTCGCCGGCGTCAGCGCGCGGCTGATCCCGGGGGCCCGGCGTCGCGGATTCGAGTCCGAGGAGCAGTTCCTCTCGATCGTCGACGAGGCGGCGTCGAACGCCCTCATCGAGGACGACGATCGCGAGCTCATCCACTCCGTGTTCGACTTCACCGACCAGATCGTGCGCGCGCTGATGGTGCCCCGCACCGAGATGGTCACGGTCGAGGGATCCGCCTCGGCGTCCGAGGCCATCGACGCGTTCCTGTCGAGCGGGCTCTCGCGCCTTCCCGTCATCGACGGAGACGTCGACAACGTCGTCGGGGTGCTGTACCTCAAGGACCTCGTGCAGCACGCGTTCCGCGACACGCCGGGGTGGCGGCGCTCGGCCGTGCGCGCGTTCGCGCGACCGGCGGCCTTCGTCCCGGAGCAGATGCGCGCCGAGACGCTGCTGCAGCAGATGAAGGCCGACAAGGTCCACGTGTGCCTCGTCGTCGACGAGTACGGGGGGATCGCGGGGCTCGTGACGCTGGAGGACCTCCTCGAGGAGCTCGTGGGCGAGATCGCCGACGAGTATGACCCCCGCTCGAACGAGATCGTCGAGCTCGCCGACGGCAGCTACCGCGTGAGCGCGGGGCTCGGCCAGGGCGAGGTGGGCGACCTGTTCGGCGTCGAGATCGACGACGAGGACGTCGACTCGATCGGCGGCCTGATGGCGAAGGCGCTCGGCCGCATGCCGCAGCCGGGCGAGCAGGTCGAGGTCGAGGGCCTCGTGCTCACGGGCGGGACGTCGCGCGGCCGCGGGCGCGGAATCGCGACGGTGTTCGTCGAGCGAAGCGCGGCGCTCCTCGCGGTCGACGAGGTCCTGGGCCGCACCCCGCGCACGGGCGAGGTGCCCGCGGTCGAGGCATCCGAGCGTGCGCCCCGAACCGGGAGCGTGCGCGTCTCCCCGCAGCGCCAGGCGAACGACGCCCCGGAGTCCCCGGGGAAGAAGGGCAGGAACCGATGACCGAGCCGAGCCGGAGCGGATTCGTCACATTCGTCGGGCGTCCGAACGTGGGCAAATCCACGCTCATGAACGCGCTCGTGGGCGAGAAGGTCGCCATCACGAGCGACAAGCCGCAGACCACGCGGCGCGCGATCCGCGGGATCCTGAATAGGCCGGGCGGCCAGCTCATCGTCGTCGACACCCCCGGCGTGCACCGCCCGCGCACGCTCCTCGGGCAGCGTCTCAACGACCTCGTCGAGAGCGTGCTGGGGGACGTCGACGTCATCGCGTTCTGCGCGCCGGCGGACGAGAAGGTCGGGCCGGGCGACCGCCGCATCGCGGCGTCCCTCGACGGGTACTCCCGCGCGAAGAAGGTCGCCCTCGTGACGAAGACCGACAAGGCGTCCCGCGACGAGGTCATGGAGCGCCTCATGGAGGTCGACGCGCTGCGCGAGGACTGGGCGGCCGTGATCCCCCTCTCCAGCGTGACGGGCGACCAGCTCGACGTGCTGGCGGACGAGCTGTTGCCGCTCATGCCCGAGGGGCCCGCCCTGTACCCCGAGGGCGTCGTGACCGACGAGGCGATCGAGGATCGCGTCGCCGAGGCGATCCGCGAGGCGGCGCTCGACGGCGTCCGCGACGAGCTGCCCCACTCGATCGCCGTCGTCGTGCAGGACATCGCCGTGCGCGAGGACAACCCCGAGCTGACGGACGTGTGGGCCGACATCGTCGTGGAGCGCGACAGCCAGAAGGCGATCATCATCGGGCGCAAGGGACAGCGCCTGCGCGACGTCGGCACGACGGCGCGCGCCGAGATCGAGCCGCTCGTCGGGACACGCGTGTTCCTGTCGCTGCACGTGCGCGTCGCGAAGGAGTGGCAGCGCGATCCGAAGCACCTCGGGCGCCTCGGGTTCTGAGCACATCGCTCACCCGGGAGGGGAGCGCGGGCCGCGTGACGGGGCAGAGTGCGTGCTATCGTGACCGTGTGCGCCGATTCGGTCTCCTTCTCCTTATCTGCCGCGACGAGTCCTCGTAAGCCTGGGCCTTCTCGTCGCGGAGCCTCGCGTGGGCCCACCACGAACCGAAGGTACGAGAAGATGAAGAACAACCAGAAGCCCAGCGGCATGCCGACCCACAAGTACGTGCCGTTCCACGAGCAGATCGCCGTCGACCTGCCGGACCGCACATGGCCGACAAAGCGCATCGAGAAGGCGCCGCGCTGGTGCGCCGTCGATCTGCGCG
The DNA here is from genome assembly GCF_011326725.1 of Microbacterium excoecariae. Taxonomy (GTDB): domain Bacteria; phylum Actinomycetota; class Actinomycetes; order Actinomycetales; family Microbacteriaceae; genus Microbacterium; species Microbacterium excoecariae. The sequence continues at coordinate 1,624,220 of NZ_JAANCO010000001.1, forward strand.
ACGGCAACCAGGCGCTCATCGACCCCATGACGCCCGAGCGCAAGCGGATCATGTTCGACCTCCTCGTGAAGATGGGGTACAAGGAGATCGAGGTCGGGTTCCCGTCGGCGAGCCAGACCGATTTCGACTTCGTGCGCCACCTGATCGAGGACGACGCGATCCCCGAGGACGTCACGATCCAGGTGCTCACGCAGGCCCGCGAGCACCTTATCGAGCGCACCTACGAGTCGCTGCGCGGGGCCAAGCAGGCGATCGTGCACCTGTACAACTCGACGAGCGTGCTGCAGCGCGAGGTCGTGTTCCGCACCGACCGGCAGGGGATCATCGACATCGCGCTCGAGGGCGCGCGCCTGTGCAAGAAGTACGAGGCGACGATCCCCGAGACGACCGTGTACTACGAGTACTCGCCGGAGTCGTACACGGGCACCGAGCTCGAGTTCGCCGCGGAGATCTGCAACCGGGTCATGGAGGTGCTCGTCCCGACCCCCGAGCGCAAGCTGATCCTGAACCTGCCGGCGACGGTGGAGATGGCGACGCCGAACGTGTACGCCGACTCGATCGAGTGGATGGGCCGCCACCTGAACAACCGCGAGAACGTCATCATCTCGCTACACCCGCATAACGACCGCGGCACGGGTATCGCGGCCGCCGAGCTCGGCTACATGGCGGGCGCGGACCGCATCGAGGGGTGTCTGTTCGGCAACGGCGAGCGCACGGGCAACGTCGACCTCGTCGCGCTGGGCATCAACATGTTCACGCAGGGCATCGACCCCGAGATCGACTTCAGCGACATCGACCAGGTCAAGCGCACGGCCGAGTACTGCAACCAGCTGCCCGTGCCTGAGCGCAGCCCGTGGGCGGGCGACCTCGTCTTCACGGCGTTCAGCGGATCGCATCAGGACGCGATCAAGAAGGGCTTCGAGGCCATGTCGCGCACCGCCGCCGAGCGCGGCGTCGACACCGACCAGCTGCCCTGGGCGGTGCCGTACCTGCCGATCGACCCCCAGGACCTCGGCCGCTCGTACGAGGCGGTCATCCGGGTGAACTCGCAGTCGGGCAAGGGCGGCGTGGCCTACCTCCTGAAGGCCGACCACAAGCTCGATCTGCCGCGCAAGCTGCAGATCGAGTTCTCGAACGTCGTCCAGGCCAAGACCGACAGCGAGGGCGGCGAGGTCACGAGCGACCAGATCTGGACGATCTTCCAGGACGAGTACCTGCCCTCGGGCGCGCGCGAGACGTCCTGGGGGCGCTATGAGCTCATCGGGACGAGCTCGCGCGGGTCGGCCGACGGCGAGCGCACGCTCGAGGTCACCATGCGCGATGGCGACGGCGAGTTCGGCGCGACGGCGTCGGCGAACGGCCCCGTCGCGGCCTTCCTCGAGATCCTGCGCGAGCAGGGGCTCGACGTGACCCTGTACGACTACTCGGAGCACACGCTGAGCGCCTCCGGCGACGCCGAGGCGGCCGCCTACGTCGAGCTGCAGGTGGGCGACGTGCGCCTCTGGGGCGTCGGAATCGACGGGGACATCTCCACGGCCTCGCTCAAGGCGATCATCTCGGGCGTGAACCGGGCGATCCGGATCCGCGAGAGCGCGCTGGTCGGCGCGTGAGGCGTTCCTGAGGCGGGCCGCGCGCCCGCCTCAGGACGCCTTCGGGTCGTCGTCCCCGGGGGACGGCGGCTCGGGCAGGATGATCGCGCCGGTCTCGTCGAGGCCGCGCAGATCGTCGATCGTGCGCACGTCCTGCGCCTCGATGACCGGGATCGAGGCGGTCTCGAGCGCCACCCGGCGCCGCTGGATCGCGCGTTGCTCGGGCAGGCTGATGTCGAACACGATCGCGAGGATCCGCCCCGCCGCCGTGAGGCCGATGCCCAGCACGACGCACCACACGATGTCGAGGCCGGCGAGGTGGGCGACGGTGAGGCCCGTGCAGCCGACGATCGCGGCGGTCGCATAGAACGACCCCACGTGCATGATGGCGACGGGGAGCCCCAGCAGCACGTCGCGCGCGACGCCGCCGCCGACCGCCGCGCACACCCCGATGAACACCGCCGGCAGGGGCGGGACGCCGTACCCCAGCGCCTTCGCGGTGCCGAAGGCGCCGAACATGCCGATCACGAAGGCGTCGAGCACGACGATCATCGTCTCGATGCGCTGAAAGAGGCCGGCGAGCCACATCCCGACGAGCGCGCCGCCCGTCGCCGTGACGAGGTGCCACGTCGTCTGCAGCGTGGCCGGCGCCACGCCCAGCAGGAGGTCGCGGATGAAGCCGCCCCCGAGCCCGATCATGACGCCGATGATCGCGACGCCCAGCCAGTCCAAGCGCTTCTCGCCGCGGAATGCGGCGGCGAACATGGCCCCCTGGATCCCGCCGAGCCCCACGCCGACGAGGTCGGCCCACAGGGGCAACATCCACAACGGTTCCTCGGTCACCCCTCCATCGTGCCAGGGCGTTCGCCGGCGGGCGATAATGGACGGGTGCCCACCTACCGTGACGACGCCGTCGTGCTCCGCACGCAGAAGCTGGGGGAGGCGGACCGGATCCTCACGCTGCTGACGCGCCAGCACGGCAAGGTCCGCGCGGTCGCGAAGGGCGTGCGCCGCACCTCGAGCAAGTTCGGCGCCCGCCTCGAGCCCTTCATGGTCGTCGACGCGCAGCTGTACCTCGGGCGCTCCCTCGACATCGTCCAGCAGGTCGATCAGCTCGGGGCGTACGGCGCGAAGATCGCGGCGGACTACGACCGCTACACCGCGGCGAGCGCGATGGCCGAGGCGGCGGAGCGGCTCGTGGGCGAGCAAGACGCGCAACCCGAGCAGTTCTTCCTTCTCGTCGGCGCGCTGCGCTCGCTCGCGCGTTCCGAGCACGAGGCGGGCGCGACCCGCGACTCATACCTCCTGCGCGCGCTCGGGCTCGCCGGGTGGACGATCCAACTCGACGCGTGCGCGCGGTGCGGCGAGCCGGGACCGCACGAGCGCATCGCCGCGCCCGTGGGCGGCGTGCTGTGCGCCGCCTGCGCGCCGGCGGGCACGGCGCGCGTCGACGGGGAGGTGCGCGAGCACCTCGCGGCGCTCCTCGCGGGGGAGTGGGCCACCGTGGACGCGGCCCCGGAGGGCGTCGCGCTCCGGGCGGGCGGGCTCGTGGCCGCCTACGCTCAGCACCACCTCGAGCGGGCGATCCGCTCGTTCGATCGGAGAGGAGCGGCCCGATGACGCCGAAGCCCTACACCCACCCCGACGCCGTCGCGTACCGCCCGCTCGACTGGACGGGACTCACGCCGCCCCGTTTCGCGGGGCCCGTTCCCCGCCACGTCGCGATCGTCATGGACGGCAACGGCCGGTGGGCGAACGAGCAGGGGCGACCGCGCACGGACGGCCATCGCGTCGGCGTCGACGCGATGCTCGACGTCATCGCCGGGGCCGTGCAGGCGGGCGTGGGCCACCTCTCGGTGTACGCGTTCTCCACGGAGAACTGGAAGCGGTCCCCCGCGGAGGTGCGCTTCCTCATGGGGTTTAACCGGCAGGTCCTCCACCGCCATCGCGATCAGCTCAACGAGTGGGGCGTGCGCGTGCGATGGGCGGGGCGGCGACCAAAGCTGTGGGGGTCCGTGATCAAGGACCTCGAGGCCGCCGAGCGCCTGACGCGCGAGAACACGACGATGACGCTGTCGATGTGCATCAACTACGGCGGGCGCTGGGAGGTCGTCGACGCGATGCGGCGGTTGGCGAGCGAGGTCGAGGCGGGTCGCCTGAAGCCGTCCGCGATCACGGAGCGCCACATCAGCCGGAGCCTCTACGTCCCCGACATGCCGGACGTAGACCTCTTCATCCGCTCCGGCGGCGAACAGCGCACGAGCAACTTCATGCTGTGGGAGTCGGCGTACGCCGAGATGGTGTTCGACGAGACCCTGTGGCCCGACTTCACGCGCGAGAACCTGTGGCGCGCGATCGCGTCCTACCACGCCCGCGATCGTCGGTACGGCGGGGCGACGGACGCGCCGAAGGCGTGAGCCCGGGTCAGCGGGGCAGGTGCTCTTCGATGAGCGCCGTGATAGCGGGGTCGTCCGGCGTGACGTTCGGGCGGAAGCGGCGGACGGATCCGTCGGGGAGCACGACGAACTTCTCGAAGTTCCACGCGACGGGGCCCGCCAGGCCCAGGCCGTCCTTGTTCTTCTTCAGCGCCTTGTAGAGCGGCGCCGCGTGGGATCCGTTCACCCGGATCTTGTCGTTGATCGGGAAGCTCACGCCCCACGTGGTGGCGCAGTAGTCGAGGATCTCGTCCATCCCGCCCGGCTCCTGACCCATGAACTGGTTGCACGGGAACCCGACAACGGTCAGCCCGCGCTCGCCGTACGTGCGCTGCAGCTCCTCGAGCGCGCCATATTGCGGCGTGAGGCCGCACTTCGAGGCCACGTTCACGACGAGGACGACGCCGTCGCCGTAGGAGGCGAGGGTGCGCGCGTCTCCGCTCGCATCGGTGAATGGGATGTCGCGAAGGGCGGGGGCGTCGGTCATGCGGCCAGGCTACTCCGCCCGGGCGCGGCGAGCGCCCATCCGAGGGATGAAACAATGGGAGCGTGACGATCGCCCCCGTAAGCACCCCGCCCGCGCCCGCGCGCGCGATGCCGCCCCTGCGCATCGGCCCGCTCGAGGTCGACGTCCCCGTCGTCCTCGCGCCCATGGCGGGCGTGACGAACATGGCGTTCCGGCGGCTGTGCCGCGAGTACGGGGCCGGTCTCTACGTCACGGAGATGATCACGACGCGGGCGCTCGTCGAGCGCAACGAGGTCACGATGCGCCTCATCCAGCACCACGAGTCGGAGACGCCCCGGTCGATCCAGCTGTACGGCGTGGATCCGCACTACACGGCCGAGGCCGCGCGCATCATCGCGGCCGAGGACCACGCCGACCACATTGACCTTAACTTCGGGTGCCCCGTGCCCAAGGTCACGCGCAAGGGGGGCGGATCCGCGCTGCCCTGGAAGCGCGACCTGTTCCGCGACATCGTGCGCGGCGCGGTGGAGGCGGCCGGCGACGTTCCCGTCACGGTGAAGATGCGTAAGGGCATCGACGACGACCACCTCACCTTCCTCGAGGCGGGGCGCATCGCCGAGGACGTCGGCGCGGCGGCCGTCTCGCTCCACGCGCGCACCCTGCAGCAGTCCTACTCGGGCGTGGCCGATTGGTCCGCGATCGCCGAGCTCAAGAGCGCCATCACCTCGATCCCCGTGCTCGGCAACGGCGACATCTGGAGCGCGGAGGACGCCGTGCGCATGGTCGACGAGACCGGTTGCGACGGCGTCGTGGTCGGCCGCGGCTGCCTGGGGCGCCCGTGGCTCTTCGGCGAGCTCGCCCGCGCCTTCGGCGGCGAGGCGCCCGTGGTCGACGCGTCCCTCGCGTTCGTCGCGCGCGCGTTCCTCCGGCATGCTGAGCTCCTCGCGGAGTTCTACGAGGACGAGTCGCGCGGCTGCCGGGACATCCGCAAGCACGCGGCGTGGTACTTCAAGGGCTACCCGGTCGGGGGCGAGCTGCGTGGACGGTTCACGCAGGTCGACACGCTGGCCGACATCGAGGCGCTGATCGGCGAGCTCGACCTCTCGGCGCCGTACCCCGGCGCCCCCGTGGAGGGGCCGCGCGGCCGCGCGGGGCACGCGCGGCGCCCCGTGCTCCCCGACGGCTGGCTCGCGTCGCGGACCCTGGACGACGACGCCGCCGCCGAGCTGCAGGACGCGGAGCTGGACACCAGTGGCGGCTGAGCCGGGCCAGGGGGCGCTGCCCGCGGGCTACACGGATCACGACGCCGAGCGATTCGTCGTGGAGCGCCACCGGTCGAGGCGCGGACACTTCGCCCGCGACCGCGCGCGCGTGCTGCACTCGGCGGGCCTGAGGCGCCTCGCGGCCAAGACGCAGGTGCTGAGCCCCGCGAGCGACGCGGACTTCGCGCGCAACCGCCTGACGCACTCGCTCGAGGTCGCGCAGGTCGGCCGCGAGCTGGCGACGGCGCTCGGGCTCAACGAGGACGTCGTCGACACGGCGTGCCTCAGCCACGACCTCGGCCATCCGCCCTTCGGGCACAACGGGGAGCGCGCGCTCAACGACTGGGCCGCAGACATCGGCGGGTTCGAGGGGAACGCGCAGTCGCTCCGGATCCTCTCGCGGCTCGAGGCGAAGGTACTCGACGGGGACCGCTCGGTCGGCCTGAACCTCACGCGCGCGACGCTCGACGCGACGTGCAAGTATCCCTGGACGGTCGCGGATCCCGTGGCCGACCCCGGCGGGCGGCTGAAGTTCGGGGTCTATCCGGAGGACGAGGAGGTCTACGCCTGGATGCGCGCCGGTGCGCCCGACCGCGTGCGGTGCATCGAGGCGGAGGTCATGGACCTCTCGGACGACATCGGCTACTCCGTGCACGACTTCGAGGATGCCGTGGTCAACGGTTACGTCGACGTCGCCGCGCTCGCGGATCCCGTCGAGCACCACCCGCTCGTGGGGCGGATCCAGGCGTGGGTCGGATACGACTACGGTCGGGACGAGCTCGCCGAGGCGCTGTACCGCCTGACGCGTCAGCCGATGTGGCTGACGTCGTTCGACGGCACGCGACGCGACCTCGCGCGGCTGAAGAACCTCACGAGCGACCTGATCGGCAGGTTCGCGAGCGAGGCGGTCGCGGCCACGCGCGCCGCCCACCCCGCCGCGTCGCTGACGCGCTACGGCGCGAGCGTGGTCGTGCCGCGCGACGTCGAGCTCGAAATCGCGGTGCTGAAGGGAATCATGGGCGCCTCGATCGTCTCGAGCGACGCGCGTCGCGGCGTGTACGAGGAGCAGCGGCGGGTGCTCACGCGGATCGCGGACGCGCTGTGGGCCGCCGACACGCTGTGGTCTTCGGGGGCGGACCAGCTGGATCCCGCCTTCACGGCGGACTTCCTCGCGGCGACGAGCGACGCCGAGCGCAAGCGCGTGATCGTCGACCAGGTCGCGAGCCTGACCGATCAAACGGCGGTCGCGTGGCACGCGCGGCTCGTCGGCGAGATCGACCCGGCCTCCGTGGGCATCTGGATGCGCGCGGCGCAGCCCGCCGACGCGGGGGCGTACTGATGCCCCGGATCCGTCAGGCGGACGTCGAGGAGGTCAAGGCGCGCACGAACATCGCCGACATCATCGGCGAACGCGTGGCGCTCAAGTCGGCCGGCGTGGGGTCGTTGAAGGGCCTGTGCCCGTTCCATGACGAGCGCAGCCCGAGCTTCAATGTGCGGCCGAGCCAGGGGTTTTACCACTGCTTCGGGTGCGGGGTCTCGGGGGACGTGTACACGTTCCTGCGCGAGATGGATCACCTGACCTTCGCGGAGGCCGTCGAGCGCGTCGCCCAGCGCGTCGGGTTCACGCTGCACTACGAGGAGGGCGGCGGGCCGGCCCCCGAGACCAGCGGGCGCGCGCGGCTCTACGCGGCGCACACCCAGGCCGTGGAGTTCTTCCGCGCGCAGCTCGGATCCCCCGAGGCGGAGGCCGCGCGCGCCTTCCTCGGCCAGCGCGGGTTCGATCCCGGCGCGGCGTCGCACTTCGGCGTCGGGTACGCGCCGAAGGGGTGGGACGCGCTGCTGAAGGCGCTCACGGGGCAGGGGTTCAGCCGCGAGGAGCTGATCACGGCGGGCCTCGTCTCGACGAACCAGCGCGGCGGCGTGTACGACCGATTCCGCGGCCGCGTGATGTGGCCGATCCGCGACGTCACCGGCCAGACGATCGGCTTCGGCGCCCGCAAGCTCTACGACGACGATCAGGGACCGAAGTACCTCAACACCCCCGAGACCCCGATCTATAAGAAGAACCAGGTGCTTTACGGGCTGGACCTGGCCAAGCGCGACATCGCCCGCGGAGACCCGAAGCGCGTCGTCGTCGTGGAGGGGTACACCGACGTCATGGCCTGCCATCTGGCGGGCGTGACGACCGCCGTGGCCACGTGCGGCACCGCGTTCGGCAGCGAACACATCCGGACGCTCCGACGCATCATGGGCGACGACTCGGCTACGGGAGAGGTGATCTTCACCTTCGACGGCGACGAGGCCGGGCAGAAGGCCGCGCTCCGGGCCTTTTCGGAGGCGGACCGGTTCGCGGCCCAGACCTTCGTCGCGGTCGCCCCCGACGGGCTGGACCCGTGCGACCTGCGCCTGCAGCGCGGCGACGCCGCGGTCGGCGCGCTCCTCGACCACAAGACGCCGATGTTCGAGTTCGTCATCGACCGCAAGATCTCGGGCTTCTCGCTGTCGAGCGTCGAGGGGCGCGTGGGCGCGCTCCGCCAGGCCGCCCCCGTGGTCGCCGAGATCCGCGATCGGCTCCTTCGCCCCGGCTACGAGCGCGTGCTCGCGCGCCGGCTCGGCATGGATCCGACCGACGTGCACCGCGAGGTGGAGCAGGCGGCGCGGGGCGGATCCGCGCGCGAACGGCAGACGCCTGTCGCGGCCGCGCCCGCCACCGCCTCGCCCGCCGTCACACTCCAGACGCTGCCGCGCACGACCGACGCGGTCGTCGAGCGGGACGCCCTCACGGGCATCCTGCAGTACGGACACCGCATCGACCCGACGCTTCTGCAGCGCGCGCTGGGCGTGGCGTTCCGCGTGCCGGCTCTGGACGCCGTGCGCGCCGCGATCTTCTCCGTCGACCGCACCCAGCCCGGCTGGGGCCAGGCCGCGATCGACGCCCTCCCGCAGGCGCTGACGCAGCTGGGCGGCGAGGTGCTGATGCGCGACTTCCCCGCTCGCGACGAGGAGCACGCCGCGGTGTCGGCGAACGCGCTGTGCCGGCGGCTCATCGTGCGGGCGCTCGACGCGGAGAAGCAGGAGCTCCTGGGCGCGCTGCAGCGTGCCGAGCCGCAGTCGAACGAGGGGCGCGCGGTCGGGATGCGCCTCCGCGACCTCGAGACGGAGCGGCGCCGGCTCGTCGACGAGCAGTAGGCGCGCCGCGCGCGACCGGCGCGGATGCGCGGGCAGGATGGAAACCATGGCGTTGCCCGATCTCACCGACCATGCGCTCGACCTCGACGACGTCAGCGTGGCACGCGGGCGCGGCGGCCAGGCCGTGCGGGCCGTCGACGGCGTCTCGTGGCGCGTCCCGTACGGCGGCGCGCTCGTCGTGTCCGGGGCGACCGGGTCCGGCAAGTCGGCGCTGGCCGCCGCGATCGCGGGCCGCGAGACGCGCGTGACGCGCATCGTCGGGGGCGCGGCCCGGGTGTGCGGCGTGAACGCGCGGCGACCCGGGCGATCGCGCAGCGTGTGGACGTATCGCGTCGGTTACCTCGCGCAGGACGGCGGCCCCGCGCTCAACCGCGATCTGACGGTCGGCGAGTCGATCGTCGAGCCGATCGTGGAGCGGGACGCGCATGTGGACCGGCGCCGGCTCGAGCAGCGCGTCTCGCGCCTGCTCGACGAGGTGCGCCTGCCGCTCGGCGCGGCGGCGCGGTACCCGCACGAGCTCAGCGCGGGCATGCGCCAGCGCGTGGCGCTGGCGCGCGCCCTGGTGCTGGATCCGCGCCTGCTGGTCGCGGACGAGCCGCTCGCGGGCATCGACGTCGAGGTGCGACACGTCGTGCGCGACGCGATTCTCGCCCGGCGCGCGCAGTGGGGCATGGCCCTCCTCGCGGTCTCGAACGACGACGCGTTCGCGGAGGAGCTCTCCGCGGATCGCATCGTGCTCGAGGGCGGGCACGTGACGGCGGTGCAGCGAAGCGGATCCGAGCCGCTCGCGACGCCCGGTGCGGCGTCGGCCGCCGCGTTCCTCTCCGGCGAGCCGCGACGCGCCCGGTGAGCGCGCCCGTTTCGCGTTCGAGGCGCATCGTTTGCTAAGCTGTTCGAGTTGCGCACGTAGCGCGTCGCACGTTTTCCTCGGTAGCTCAATGGCAGAGCAATCGGCTGTTAACCGATAGGTTGTTGGTTCGAGTCCAACCCGGGGAGCCAGCAAAAACCCCCGAAGCTCGCAGAGCCTCGGGGGTTTTCTCGCGCCAGGCCGGGGCGGATCCGCACGCCGCGGATCCGCCCCAGGCTCAGGCGCCGAAGCCCTCGAGCGTGCCCTCGGTCTGCGTGATGGAGGCGCCGTCCTCGGACTGGAAGATCAGGCACTGGATCTTGTCGTCGCCGTCGGCCCAGGACATCTCGGTAGGGGAGTAGTACGTGAAGTACAGGGTCTCGGAGTCCTCGTACGCGATGCCGGCAAAGTCCTCGAACGCGTTGTAGCACCGCTCGTCCGCGTCGGCCTGGATCTCCTCGACGCCGGGCCACGCCGACCCGAGGTCGAGCGCGTACTCGTGGTAGAACTCGTAGTCGTGCGGCTCGTCGCAGGGCACGACCTCGACGCTCTGGACCTCGTCGGATTCCTCACCGGGGCCGAGCAGGCAGTCGCCGACCTGGATGTCGAAGACGGACTCGGTGCCGGACTCGGTCACCTCCGACGTGTCCTCGTCGCGCTGGGCGCCGCCTGTGAGGTCGCTAATGGCGCCGCACCCCGTGAGCGCGGAGGCGACGACGAGACCCGCGCCGGCCAGGGCGAGGGCGTGACGGGGGCGGAGTCGTGCGGAGGTAATCATGGTCTCGTCCTGTCTGTGCGGTGCATGCGAAAGGGCGGCCGGCTGCGGGCCGGTCGTGCGTGTCCCCGCGGGCCAGGATAGCCGCTCGGCCGCCGGGGCACGACGGACCCTACGGCGTGACGTCGTCGGACCCGGGGGTCCAGCTCGCCCCCGGGCGGCCCCATCCCCGCTTCTTGGAGATCTTCTGCGCGGTCTTCCAGTCGCGATCCGAGACGCGGTCGATGTAGATCACGCCGTCGAGGTGGTCGAACTCGTGCTGCATGATGCGGGCGCGCCAGCCCGAGACCTCGATGCGCACGGCGGCGCCCGCGAGGTCCGTGCCGGTGACGACGACGCGGTCGGACCGCCGGAGCGGGAAGCTCTCGCCGGGGAAGGAGAGGCACCCCTCGGACTCCTCGTCCTCGTCCGGCTCGCCCGGCTCCGTCGGCACCATCCACAGTTCCGGGTTGATGACCTCGCCGCGCCACGGGGCGCCGTCGTCGTCCTCGTAGGTGTACGTGTAGATCCGCAGGGCCACACCCACCTGCGGGGCCGCGAGACCGACGCCCGGGGCCGCGTCCATCGTCTCGTACATGTCGGCGACGAGGGTCCGGATCTCGTCCGTGACCGCCTCGACGGGGTCGGCGGGGGCGTGGAGGACGGGGTCGCCCCAGATGCGAATGGGCAAGATGGCCATGCGGTCAGCGTATCCCGCCGACCCGCGCGAACCCTCGGGACACCTCCATGGCGGGGCGGGCCGCGCCCAGTAGGCTCGTACCCGTGATGACGCAGATCGCGAGCGCGGGCGTATCGACCGACGAGATCGTGGGGCTGTTCGATAACCCCGCGCTGCTTTTGGGGATCCCGCTCGCGATCGCGGGGGCGGTCTTCATGTCGCTCGGGGCGCAGTTCCAGAGCCAGGGTGTGCGCAAGGTCGAGCGGCTGTCCGGATCCTCGGGGCGGAGCGGCCTGGCCGGCGGTCACGTCCTCTCCCTCGTCCGCCGACCGTCGTGGCTCATCGGGACCGCGCTGCTCGGCGCCGCGATCCTGTGCCAGCTCTCGGCGCTCGCCGTTGCGCCGCTCATCGTCGTGCAGCCCCTGGGCGCGATCTCCCTCGTCATCACGACGCTGCTGAACGCGCAGGCCACGGGCCACACGCCGACGCGCGCCTCGCTGACCTCCATCGGGCTGTGCATCGGGGGCATCTTCGTCTTCGTGCTCTTCGCCGCCCTGTACGCCGTCGAGACGCCGCTCGAGGAGCGCCAGCTCTTCATGCTGCTCGCCATCCTGCTCGTCGTCCTCATCGTCGTGGGCGTCGCGTGGCTCGTCTTCCGCCAGCGCGCGGGCGCGCTGTTCTACATCAGCGCGGCCGGGGTCCTCTACGGCTTCGTCGCGACCCTCGCGAAGGTGGTCATCAAGCGCTTCCAGGCCGCGGACATCGACTTCGCGACGATCGCGTGTCTGATCGCGCTCGTCGCGGCGGCGGCGGCGGGCGCCTACTTCGTGCAGACCGCGTATTCGGCGGGCCCGCCTGACCTCGTCATCGCGGGGCTCACCGTGATCGACCCGATCGTCGCCGTCATCATCGGCGCGAGCCTGCTGGGCGAGGCGGCGAACACCCCCGTGTGGACGCTGATCGTGTGGGTGGTCGCGGGCGGCGTCGCCGCCGTCGGCGTCGTCATGCTCGCCCGGAGCCACCCGCAGGTCATCAGCGAGAGCCAGGAGCTCCCGATCACGCGCGGCAGCGGCACGGATCCCGAATCGCCGCCCGAGTCCCGGTAGGCTCGAACCTATCCCGGGGCGGTAGCCAAGATGGTCAAGGCAGCGAGCTCATAACTCGACGATCCGTGGGTTCAAGTCCCACCCGCCCCACCGTGTGACCTCGCGCGCACGTCTCGTGACGCGCGCGCATCGCCTGCGCGGCGGCGAACCGCGTGTTGTGTATCTCGCGCGGGTGGGACACAATACGAAGACATCCGAATACGCACGTCATCGCCTGATCGAGAACCGGCAGGTGCGGAGGGGAAGCCGCACCTGAAGAAACGGAGAGATCATGGCGACACCGGTTGCGCGCGGAGTGGTCTTCATCCACTCGGCACCTAAGGCGCTGTGCCCCCACCTCGAGTGGGCGGTCGGGCGCTCCATTGGGCGTGCCGTGAACTTCGCGTGGCAGGACCAGCCGGCGCTATCCGGCGCGCGCCGCGCCGAGTTCGTGTGGGATGGCTACGCCGGCACGGGCGCGGCGATCGCGACGGCGATCCGCGGCTGGGAGCATCTCCGCTTCGAGGTGACCGAGGAGCCGACGCCCGGGACCACGGGCGGTCGCTGGATGCACACCCCGGACCTCGGGGTGCACTTCTCGCAGATGGACGCCGGCGGCAGCGTGGTCGTCCCGGAGGAGCGGATCCGCGCGGCCCTCGAGCTCCGCGATGCCCTCGACGTGCGCCGCGAGCTCGACGTGGCGCTCGGCACGGCCTGGGACGACGAGCTCGAGATCTTCCGCACGGCGGGGGACGACGCCCCCGTGGTCTGGCTGCACAAGGTCGGCTGAGACCCCGACGCAGCCCACACAGCTCAGCGCCCTCCGGGAGAGAACTCCCGGAGGGCGCTGTACGTGCGTGCGGCGTCAGCCGTCGTAGGTCGCGAACGCGGCGACGGCGTTGTGGCCGCCGAAGCCGAACGAGTTGCTGATCGCCAGCTGCGGCCCGTCCGCGAGCTCCTGCGGCTCCGACGCGGCGCGTACCGGGATGGCCGGGTCCTGGTTGGCGAGGTTGATCGTCGGCGGCGCGACGCGCTCCTGGATCGCGCGGACCGTGAAGACCGACTCGATCGCACCCGTCCCGCCGAGGAGGTGGCCCGTTGAGGCCTTCGTCGCGGACACGGGGATCTGCGTCGCGCGGTCGCCGAAGACGTTCCGCATCGCGGCGAACTCGGCCGGGTCGCCCACCGGGGTGGACGTCGCGTGGGCGTTGATGTGCGTGACGTCGTCGGGCGTCTTTCCCGCCTGCGCGAGCGCGTTCAGCATCGCGCGGGTTGCTCCCGCGCCCGAGGGGTCGTTCGCCGTGATGTGGTGCGAGTCGGCGGTGACGCCGGTGCCCGCGAGGACGGCGTGGATCCGCGCACCGCGCGCGAGCGCGTGCTCCTCGGTCTCCAGCACGAGCACGGCCGCGCCCTCGCCCATCACGAACCCGTCGCGGTCGCTGTCGAAGGGGCGCGAGGCCGTCTCCGGCGAGTCGTTGCGGCGCGACAGGGCCTGCATGGAGGCGAACGAGGCGATGGTGATCGGGTGGATCGCCGACTCGGCGCCGCCCGCGATGATGATGTCGGCGTCGCCCGCCTGCAGGTGCTCGTATGCGCTCGCGAGCGACTCGACGCTCGACGCGCACGCGGACGCGACGGTGCGCGCGAACGCCTTTGCGCCGAAGTGGAGCGAGAGGAATCCGGCCGCCGAGTTCGGCATGAGCATCGGAACCGTCATCGGCATGACGCGACGCGGTCCCTTCTCGCGCAGCGTGTCCCAGGCGTTCAGCAGCGTCCAGACGCCGCCGATGCCGGTCGCGAAGTCGACGCCGAGGCGCTCGGGGTCCACCTCGGGCGCGCCCGCGTCCTCCCAGGCCTCCTTCGCGGCGACGAGCGCGAACTGCGTCGAGATGTCGAGGCGCTTCGCCGTGGGGCGATCGAGGATCTCTTCCGGCCGCACGATCGCCTCGGCGGCGAAGGTGACGGGGAGGTTGTACTCCTCGACCCACTCGTGCTCGAGGGCGCGCGCGCCCGAGGCGCCGCCCAGGAGGTTCTTCCAGTTGTCGGCGACCGTTCCGCCGATTGCGGACGTGGCGCCCATGCCCGTCACGACGATGCGCTTGGTCATTGGTGGTTTCCTTGCTCCGAATGTTCAGGTGGGACGACGGTGCCGCGCCGCGCACGGCGACGCGGCACCGTCACGCATCACTCCGAGTGGGAGGTGATGAAGTCGACGGCGTCCTTCACCGTCTTGAGGTTCTTGACCTCGTCGTCGGGGATGGTCACGCCGAACTTCTCCTCGGCGTTGACGACGATCGTCATCATCGAGATCGAGTCGATGTCGAGGTCGTCCGTGAAGGACTTCTCGAGCGCGACCTCGCCGGCGTCGATTCCGGTCTCGTCGGTGATGAGCTCGGCCAGGCCCGCGAGGACCTCGTCGGTGTTGAGTGCCATGGGGATGTCTCCTTGTCGTGGCGATGGGGGATTCGGATTCAACGGAAACCGCCTCACAGTCTATGGGCGGCGCCGCCGATGTCAGGGGAGGACGACGACCTGCGCGGCGTAGACGAGGCCCGCGCCGAAGCCGATCTGCAGCGAGAGGCCCCCCGACAGCTCGGGGTTCTCCTCGAGAAGGCGGTGCGTGGCGAGCGGGATCGACGCGGCCGACGTGTTGCCGGTCGTCTCGATGTCGCGGCCGATCTTGACCGTGTCGGGCAGGCCGAGCTGCTTCGCGAACTCGTCGATGATCCGGCCGTTCGCCTGGTGCGGGACGAAGGCGGCGAGGTCCTCCGGCGCGACGCCGGCGTCGTCGAGCGCCTTCTTGGCGACCTTCACCATGTCCCAGACCGCCCAGCGGAAGACGCTCGGGCCCTCCTGGCGCAGCGTGGGCCAGGGGGCGGTGCCGTTGCGGAACTCGACGAGCGTGTGGTTCATCCCGACGAGGTCGCCACGCGATCCGTCGGATCCCCACTGCGACACGGACACGCCGGGGGTCTCGCTCGGGCCGAGCACGGCGGCGCCGGCGCCGTCGCCCAGGAGGAACGAGATCGAGCGGTCGGTCGGGTCGACGATGTCGCTGAGCTTCTCGGCCCCGATGACCACGGCGTAGGTCGCGGCGCCCGTGCGGATGAGGGCGTCCGCCTGCGCAATGCCGTAGCAGTAGCCAGCGCACGCGGCGTTCTGGTCGTAGGCGGCGGCCGGCGTCGCGCCGATCGCGTCGGCCACGAGCGCGGCCATGGAGGGCGTCTGCTGGACGTTGCTGATGGTGCCGCAGATGACGAGGTCAATCTGCGCGGGGTCGATGCCCGACTTCTCGACGGCCTCCTTCGCCGCGGCGATCGCGAGGTCCGTCGCGCTCGTCGTGGCGTTCGCCCGGGCGCGCGTCGCGATCCCGGTGCGCTGGCGGATCCACTCGTCGCTCGAGTTGATGGGGCCGACGATGTCGTCGTTCGGCACGGCGTTCTCGCCGCGCGCGGCGCCCATCGCGAGGATTCGCGAGTAGGCGTGGACGGGGGCGGCGTGGAGGGCAGCGGTCATGTCTTCTTCCTGCGGCCGGGGTCAGTGGTCGGTGGCGGCGAGAAGGTCGCGGGCCGCGGCCAGGTCGTCGGGGGTCTTGAGGGCGACGGTGGGCGTCCCGCGCATGCCGCGCTTGGCGAGGCCGACGAGCGCGCCGGCGGGCGCGAACTCCACGAGGCCGGCCGCGCCGGCATCGGCGAACCCGGCCATGCAGAGGTCCCAGCGGACGGGGTTCTGCACCTGATGCACGATGAGCTCGAGGGCGCGCGCGCCCGACGCCACGACCGTGCCGTCGCTGTTGGTCCACAGGCGGGTCGCGGGATCGCGCGGATCGCCGAGCGCCGACACGGCGTCGGCGAGCGCGCCGGCGGCGGGCGCCATGAATGCGGTGTGGAACGCGCCGGCCACCTGGAGGGAGATCACGCGTGCCCCGCGGGGCGCGGACTCCGCCAGCGCCGCGAGCCCGGGGAGCTCGCCCGCCGCGACGATCTGGCCCGCGCCGTTGTAGTTGGCGGGGGACAGGCCGGCGTCCGCGATCGCCTGGAGGACCGCGTCCTCGGTGCCGCCCACGACGGCGCTCATGCCCGTCTCGACCTCGGCCGCCGCGTCCGCCATGGCCCGACCGCGCGCGCCGACGAGGCGCATCGCGTCGAGGTCGTCGATGACGTCGGCGGCCGCCAGCGCGGCGATCTCGCCCACCGAGTGGCCCGCGACGCCGCCGAACGCGGCGCGCTCGGCGTCGGTGAGCTGGCGCCAGGCGATGAGGCTCGCGGCGACGATGAGGGGCTGGGCGACGCGCGTGTCGCGGATCTGATCCGCATCCCACTCGGTGCCGGCCGCGACCAGGTCCACGCCGGCCGCGTCCGCGTAGGACGCGAGGCGCTCGCGGACGCCGTCGAGGTCGAGCCAGGGGAGGAGGAAGCCGGGGGTCTGTGAGCCCTGTCCGGGGAATGCGGCGACAATCACCCGATCCATTCTTCCCCCGCGCGGCGCACGGACCCTGGCGCCACTCTCACAAGAATCGCGGCGCCCGTTGTCCATGGCCTCCAAGGTCGATCAGGAGCGCTCAGTGCGCCGGGCGCCCTGCCGGCGGCGCGACACCTCGGAGGATCCGATCGAGCCGAGGATCAGGGCCGTCTGCAGGATGAGCGCCTCGCGTGGGCCCGTCGCGTCCCAGCCGATCACGTCGCTCACGCGCTTCAGGCGATACCGGACCGTGTTCGGGTGGACGAAGAGGTCGCGCGCCGTGGCCTCGAGCGAGCGGCCGTTGTCGAGGTAGCTCCACAGGGTCGTGACGAGGTCCGTCGAGTGGCCCTCGAGCGGGCGGTAGATCCGCTCGACGAGGGTCTTCTTCGCCACCACGTCCCCCGCGAGCGCCCGCTCGGGGAGGAGATCGTCGGCCTCCACGGGCCGCGGGGCGCTGCGCCACGACGCGGCGACCGCGAACCCCGCGAGGGCCGCGCGGGCGCTCCGACTCGCATCGACGAGCGCCGGCATCGTGGGCCCGAGCACGAGGTGGCCCTGGCCGAAATAGGGCTCGAGCTGGGTCGCGATCTCCCGGAAGGCGAGCTGGTCCTCCTCGGGCCCGGGCTCCGCGCCCGGGGCGACGGCGCGGCCCAGGACGAGCACGAGCCGTGACCCCTGGACGCCGATGAGCACGTCGACCCCCATCTTGCGCGCCTTGCGTCGGACCTGGTCGACGTCGAAGGCCGGCGGCGTCGTGCCGACGAGGACGCTCACCTCGCCGTGGCCGTGCCAGCCGAGCGCCGCGATCCGACTCGGGAGCTCGTCGTCGGTCTCGCCCGTCAGGATCGTGTCGACGACGAGCGCCTCCAGGCGCGCGTCCCAGAGCCCGCGGGACTCGGCGGCGCGGGCGTACACGTCGGCGGCGGTGAAGGCGACCTCACGGGAGTACAGCAGGATCGCCTCGCGCAGGTGATCTCCGCGACCCGCGACCTTCTCCTCCGTCACGTCCACCGTGATCCGCACGAGCTGCAGCGTCTGCTGGAGGCTCACGCTGCGCAGGAGCTCGCGCGGCGCCGCGGCGAAGATGTCCGCCGCGATCGTCGGGGTCTCGTGCGGGTTCTGGTACCACTCGATGAACGACGTGATGCCGGCCTGAGCGACGAGGCCGACCGCCGAGCGCCGGGCGGGAGGCATGTCGGAGTACCACGGCAGGGACTCCTCGAGCCGCCGCAGCGTGGCCGTCGAGATGTCCCCCGAAATCCGCCGGAGCCAGGCGAGTGTCGCCTTCTTGTCCATCGTTGCGCGCGTGCTGTCCGTCATGTCACTCCCTCGTGCGACAGGCGGGCGGACCCCGAAAGGCCCGCCCGCCTGCGTATCGCGTGGGTCAGGCGTCCCCGCCCGCGTTGCCCGACGCGCCCGCCGTCACGTCGTGAAGGCGGTACTTCTCGATCGCCTCCGCGACGATCCGGCGCTCGACCTTGCCCTGGTCGGCGAGCATCTGCAGCGCCTTGACGACCATCGACGGGCCGTCGATCTTGAAGTGGCGGCGCGCCGCCGCACGGGTGTCGCTGAATCCGAAGCCGTCCGCGCCCAGCGTGCCGTAGGGGCCGGGGATCCAGTTGCGGATCTGGTCCTGCACGGCGTGCATGTAGTCGCTCGTCGCGACGAAGGGCTGGCCCTCGGCATGGCGGAGCTTCTCCGTCACGTACGCGGTGCGCGGCTCGTCGGCCGGGTGGAGGAAGTTGTGCTCGTCGGCCGCGAGGCCGTCCTTGCGCAGCTCGTTCCAGCTCGTCACGGACCACACGTCGGCGACGACGCCCCAGTCCTTCGCGAGCAGCTCCTGCGCCTCGATCGCCCACGGCACGCCGACGCCCGACGCGAGCAGCTGCACGCGGTGACCGTCGCCGGATCCCTCGGAGACGCGGTGGAGGCCCTTGACGATGCCCTCGACGTCCACGCCCTCCGGCTCGGCGGGCTGGCGCATCGGCTCGTTGTACACCGTGAGGTAGTACATCACCTCGGGGTCGGGGTGCGATCCGCCGTACATGCGCTCGATGCCCGACTGCACGATGTGCGAGACCTCGTACCCGAAGGCGGGGTCGTAGATGATCGTCGCGGGGTTCGTCGAGGCCAGCAGCGGCGAGTGGCCGTCCATGTGCTGGGTGCCCTCGCCCGTGAGCGTGGTGCGGCCCGCCGTGGCGCCGATGATGAAGCCCTTGGCCATCTGGTCGCCCGCCGCCCAGAAGGCGTCGCCCGTGCGCTGGTAGCCGAACATCGAGTAGAAGATGTAGACGGGGATCAGCGTCTCGCCGTGCGTCGCGTACGACGTCGACGTGGCCGTGAACGCCGCCGCGGCGCCCGCCTCGTTGATGCCGACGTGCATGATCTGACCCTCGGGGCTCTCCTTGTAGGCGAGCAGCAGGTCGCGGTCGACCGAGAGGTAGTTCTGGCCGTTCGGGTTGTAGATCTTCGCCGAGGGGAAGTAGGAGTCCATGCCGAACGTGCGCGCCTCGTCGGGGATGATCGGCACGATGCGGTTGCCGAATCCCTTGACGCGCATCAGGTCCTTGAGCAAGCGGACGAACGCCATCGTCGTGGCGATCTCCTGGTTGCCGGATCCCTTCTTCGGGAGTGCGTAGTCCTTCTCCTTCGGCAGCTCGAGCGGCACGTTAGTCGTGCGGCGCTCGGGCAGGAAGCCGCCGAGGGAGCGGCGGCGCTCGAGCATGTACTCGATCGTCTCGTCGCCCGCGCCCGGGTGGTAGTACGGCGGACGGTAGGGGTCGTCCTCGAGCTGCTTGTCCGTCACCGGAATCTGCATGGTGTCGCGGAAGAGCTTGAGGTCCTCCAGCGTCATCTTCTTCATCTGGTGGGTCGCGTTACGGCCCTCGAAGTGCGGCCCGAGGCCGTAGCCCTTGATGGTGTGCGCGAGGATCACGGTGGGCTGGCCCTTGTGCTCCATCGCCGCCTTGTACGCGGAGTACACCTTGCGGTAGTCGTGGCCGCCGCGCTGCAGCGCCCAGATCTCCTCGTCGGAGTAGTCCTTGACGAGCTCCAGCGCGCGCGGGTCGCGACCGAAGAAGTTCTCGCGGACGAAGCCGCCGTCCTCGGTCTTGTATGTCTGGAAGTCGCCGTCGGGCGTCGTGTTCATGAGGTTGAGCAGCGCGCCGTCGGTGTCGCGGGCGAGCAGGTCGTCCCAACCGCGGCCCCAGATGAGCTTGATGACGTTCCAGCCCGCGCCGCGGAAGTAGCTCTCGAGCTCCTGGATGATCTTGCCGTTGCCGCGCACCGGGCCGTCGAGGCGCTGGAGGTTGCAGTTGATGACGAACGTGAGGTTGTCGAGGCCCTCGTTCGCGGCGACCTGCAGCTGGCCGCGCGACTCGACCTCGTCCATCTCGCCGTCGCCCAGGTACGCCCAGACGTGCGAGTCGCCGACGGGCTTGATGCCGCGCGCCTCGAGGTACTTGTTCGCCATCGCCTGGTAGATCGCGTTGATCGGCCCGAGGCCCATCGACACGGTCGGGAACTGCCAGAACTCGGGCAGCATGCGCGGGTGCGGGTAGGACGGCAGGCCGACCGGCGCCGCCGACTTCTCCTGGCGGAAGCCGTCGAGCTGCTGCTCGGACAGGCGGCCCTCGAGGAAGGCACGGGCGTACATGCCCGGGGACGCGTGCCCCTGGTAGAAGATCTGGTCGCCGCCGGAGGGGTGGTCCTGGCCGCGGAAGAAGTGGTTGTGCCCGACCTCGTAGAGCGACGCTGCTGACGCGTAGGTCGAGATGTGGCCGCCGACGCCGATGCCGGGGCGCTGAGCGCGGTGCACCGTGATGGCCGCGTTCCAGCGGATCCAGTGGCGGTAGCGCCGCTCGAGCTCTTCGTCGCCGGGGAAGGACGGCTCGTCCTCCGCGGAGATCGTGTTGACGTAGTCCGTCGTCGGCACCATCGGCACGCCGAGCCGGCGCTCCTTGGACCGCGTGAGGAGGCTCAGCATGACCTCGCGCCCGCGCTGCGAGCCCTTGGCATCAACGAGCTGATCGAGCGACTCGCGCCACTCGGCCGTCTCCTCGGGGTCGCTGTCGACGCTGCCCTGCGAGTACGGATCCTGATCGTGAACTGCCACCAGGTGACCTTTCGTCGTGCGGGCAGATCGTGCCCAGATTGTGGATCGTGGCGCGCGACGGGCCCGGCTGTGACCGGACAGGCGTGCGCGTATTGCCCCACACTACCGACTCTTGCGGGGCGCGGTGCACGGCGCGTGCTCTCGGCCACGGGGCGCGGACGCGTAGACTCTTCTCACGTCACGGGTCTTTAGCTCAGCTGGTAGAGCACCTGGTTTACACCCAGGGGGTCGTCGGTTCGATCCCGGCAGGACCCACGTGAATTCCGCGCCCGCAGACCAGCGACTGCTCCTCGATATCGCCGACCTCGACGCCCGCCGCGCCCGCGCCGAGGCGGCGCGGCGCGCGCCGGAACACCAGGCGCGCGTCGCGGAGCTCATCGCCCGCCGTAACGAGCAGGGGCGCGAGCTCGTGGCCCGCTCGAACGCGCGCGACGAGCTGCGCACCGAGCTCGCGCGGATCGAGAGCGACGTCGAGGTCGCGACCAAGCGCATGGCGCGCGACCGCGATCGCCTGACCCAGACGGCCATCGCCCGCGACGCGATCGCGCTCGAGAACGAGATCGCGGCGCTCGAGGCGCGCGTGGATCGCCTCGAGACGGCCGAGCTGGAGACGATGGAACGGGCACAGGCCGCCGAGGCCGCCGTGGCCGAGCAGCAGGCGCTGCTCGATCAGACGACGGCCGAGGGCCAGGCCGCGAGCGCCGCCGGCAAGCAGGCTGTGCAGGCCGCGACGGACGAGATCGCCGCCATCGAGCGGGATCGCGCGGCGGTCGCGGGCCGGGTCCCGGACGACCTGCTCGCGATGTACGACCGGCTCGCGGCGCGGGGCACGGGCGCCGCGCTCTTCCAGCACGGCACGTGCGGCGCCTGCCGCATGACGCTCTCCCCGCGCGACCTCGCCGCGCTGAAGGCGACCGCGGACGACGCCGTGGCGCTGTGCCCCGAGTGCGGTGCGATCCTCGTGCGAACGGCCGAGTCCGGCCTGTGACGGGCGACCCCGGCTCTCCGTGGCCGGGGAAGCGCGACGTCGTCGCGCTGGGGCGAGCGGGCGAGGGCTGGGCCGCGATCGTGCTCGCGGGATCCGCCCCGGGCACGCGGTGGGACCTCGACGCGGGCGCGTGGGCCAGCTGGGTGGCGGAGGTCGAGCGCGGCGGCGGGCCGCGGTGGGTGTGCGCCGACGCGAAGGCGACGGCGGCGCTGCTCCTCGGGGAGGGCGTGCGCCTCGCGCGCTGTTACGACCTGCGACTGGCCCACGACATCCTCGCGAGGTCCGTCCCGGGCGGGCCAGTCTCGGGACCGGCGCCGCGCCCGCGCGCCGACACGCCCGGGGCGCTCTTCGAGCTCGACGCCGAGGGCCCGGACCCCGGCGACGCCGTCGAGGTGGCGCGCGCATGGGAGCGCCAGCAGCGGGCGCTCGCGGGCGCGGCGAACGCGGACCGGCTGCGTCTCCTTCTCGCCGCGGAGTCGGCCGGGGCGCTCGTCGCGGCGGACATGGAGGCGGCGGGCCTGCCCTGGGACCGCGCGCACCACGAGCGGATCCTCGACGCGGAGCTCGGCGCCGCCGACGCGTCGGGGATGCCCGCGCGCATGGCACAGCGTGCGCGGGATGTGCGCCGCGCGCTCGGGCGCGAGGCGCTGGTACTCGACTCGCCGGGGCAGGTGCTCGCGGCGCTTCAGGCGGCGGGCGTGCCCGTCCGATCCACGTCGCGCGGGGAGCTGGTCGAGCACGATCATCCCGCCATCCCGCCGCTTCTGGCCTACAAGAAGCTCGCGCGACTGCACACGGCGAACGGCCGCGAGTGGCTCGCGGCGTGGGCCCCCGCGGGACGCTTTCGGCCTGAGTACGTGCCGGCCGGCGTCGTCACGGGGCGCTGGGCGTCCTCGGGCGGCGGTGCGCTGCAGATCCCGCGGCTGCTGCGCCCCGCCGTGCGCGCGGACCCGGGGTGGCGCATCGTCGCGGCGGACGTGGCGCAGCTGGAGCCGCGAGTGCTCGCGGCCATGGCGCGCGACGAGGCGATGGCGAGCGCGGCACGGGGCGCGGACCTGTACGCCGGCCTCGTCGCCCGCGGCGTCGCCGCCACGCGCGCCGAGGCGAAGGTGGCGATGCTCGGAGCCCTCTACGGCGCGACCTCCGGCGACGCGGGCCGCCTCGTGCCGCGCCTCCGTCGGACGTTCGGCCGCGCGATGCACGTCGTCGACGCGGCGGCGCGGGCGGGGGAGAGGGGCGAGCAGGTGGCGACCTGGCTCGGTCGGACGAGCCCGGATCCGGGAGCGGCGTGGCGCGCGCTGCAGGACGAGGCGGCGGCGGAGGGCGCGCCGGAGGCCGTGCGCGACGCGGCTCGCCGCGCCGCGCGCGAGCAGGGGCGGTTCACCCGCAATTTCGTCGTGCAGGGCACGGCGGCCGAGTGGGCGCTGGCGTGGCTGGCGGACCTGCGGATCCGGCTCGCCCAGATCCCGCCGGTCGACCCGGACCGCGCCGGGACCGGGTCGGGGCCGGCGTTCTCTCGCGTGCCGCACATCGCGTTCTTCCTCCACGACGAGGTCATCCTGCACGTGCCCGCCGAGCGCGCCGACGCCGCGGCGCGGGCCGTGCGCGACGCGGCCGAGGCGGCGGGGCGCCTGCTCTTCGGCGCGTTCCCCCTCGACTTCCCGCTGGACCTCGCCGTTCGAGAGGATGCGGCGAAGGAGTGACGAGCGGCGCGGGCGCCCCGGGTAGACTGGCGGAGCGAATGGGTCGGCCGGACGGCCGCGTCGCGCGCGGAAACGCTGTCGCGCCGAGGAACGTCCGGGCTCCGCAGGGCAGGGTGGTGGGTAACACCCACCCGGAGAGATCCGCGAGACAGTGCAACAGAAAGTAGACCGCCGGCCCCCGGGCCGGTAAGGGTGAAACGGTGGTGTAAGAGACCACCAGGGGCCGCGGCGACGCGGCCCGCTGGGTAAACCTCGCCCGGAGCAAGACCAACAGGGGATGTTGACGCGGCCCGCCGAGTCCCCGGGTAGGTTGCTAGAGCGGCGCGGCAACGCGTCGCCGAGAGAGATGGCCGTCGACGGAGGCAGTGCCTCCCGAACAGAACCCGGCGTATAGGCCGGCCCATTCGCATGAACCGGCCCGACGGCCCCGCGGGATCAGGCGAGCGCGAGGCTCGCGGCGCCGATGATGCCCGCGTTGTTCTGGTGCTCCGCGACGACGATCGGCGCGCGCGTCGTGATCCCCGGCAGGAACTTCTCCGGGTTCTTCGAGACCCCGCCGCCGACGATGATCAGGTCGGGGGAGAAGAGGAACTCGACGTGGGCGTAGAACTTCTGCAGGCGCGACGTCCACTTCGCCCACGAGAGGTCCTCGCGCTCGCGCGCGGTGGGCGCCGCCCACTTCTCGATGCTGTCGCCCTTCCAGATGAGGTGACCGAGCTCCGAGTTCGGGACGAGCTTGCCGTCGAAGAGGAACGCGGATCCGATCCCCGTCCCGAGCGTTGTCATGATCGTCAGCCCCGGCTGCGCCTTCGCGGCCCCGAAGCGCAGCTCCGCGAGGCCGGCGGCGTCGGCGTCGTTGACGAAGTGGATGTCGCGTCCCAGCGCCTGGCTGAACATCGTGTCGGCCTCCAGGCCGATCCACTTGTCCGAGACGTTCGCGGCGGACAGCGTGACGCCCGCCTTGACGATGGCGGGGAAGCAGACGCCGACGGGGAGGTCCGCGGCGTCGGCGCCGAGCAGGTCGACGAGCTCGGTCGCGGTGCGCAGCACGTCGGGAGGGGTCGCGCCCTTCGGCGTGGGAATGCGGACGCGGTCGCTGACGAGCGCTCCCGTCTCGAGGTCGACGATTCCGGCCTTCATGCCGGTGCCGCCGATGTCGATGCCGATCGCACGCTGAGGGGGGTTGGTCATGTCGCTCAGCCTAGAGCGATACGCGCCGCGCGCGAAAACGGCGGCGGCCGGACATTCCGAGAGGGGAATGTCCGGCCGCCGCCGGGAGGGGTCCAGCCGGGTTGGGGGGGAGCGTGTCCCTG
>NZ_JAANCO010000001.1:1649114-2415429 GCF_011326725.1 Microbacterium excoecariae
CCCTCCGTGCCCGGCGCCCGCCCAACCGGGGGGGGGCCGCCTCATCCCGGGGGGGGGCCCCCCCCCCCCCCGCCGGGAGGGGTCACGCCGTCTTGCGGGTGACCTTCTCCTTGGTCGGGTCCTGGCCCTCGCCGCGGCGCTCGCGGATGAAGGCGAGGCGCTCGGCCAGGAGCTCCTCGAGCTCCGGGATCGAGCGGCGCTCCAGGAGCATGTCCCAGTGCGTGCGCGGAGTCTTGTCGCCCGAGTGATCCACCTCGGCTGCGCCCTTGGGGGTCTGCAGCACGGCCTCGGCGCCGCACGTGCGGCACTCCCAGGAGACAGGTG
This sequence comes from Microbacterium excoecariae, assembly GCF_011326725.1. Taxonomy (GTDB): domain Bacteria; phylum Actinomycetota; class Actinomycetes; order Actinomycetales; family Microbacteriaceae; genus Microbacterium; species Microbacterium excoecariae. Next base: position 1,649,439 of record NZ_JAANCO010000001.1, read on the forward strand.
CCTCGGCGTCGGCCGCGAACATCAGCTGCGTCTCACGGCCGCAGGTCCCGCACACGTAGGTGTGCTCCTTGCGCTCCATGAAGACGACGCCCTCTTCGCTCTGAAGGCTCTGGGCGCCAAGCCGGATGCCGCGGAGGCTGCGATCTGCCATGTTCGTGTCCTCTCGTCGGGTACCAGGTCTAACGCCCGGCCCTGTGCGCTTCATCCGAAACGTTCGATGAACTCCGGGTTTCTCAGCGGATCCCCAGTCGCCCCGTCGCGCCCGGAGTTTCGGCGGGTCCGCCCGTCACGGCGAAAGCTAGCGCGGCGGATCCGCGGGGTCAACGCCCCCGCGCGAAACCCGTCTCCTGAGCGATTTCGAGCGCGATGTCGGCGCGGTCCGTGACGAGCCCGTCGACGCCCATCCGGAGGAGGCGGCGCATGTCGTCCGGCTCGTTCACAGTCCACACGTGCACCTCCGCGCCGTGGCGGTGCGCGAGGTCGATCAGCCGGGGGGTCACGACCCGGACGCGCCCCGCGCGCTCGGGGACCTGCAGGGCGTCGACGCCCGCGAGCGCGCCGCGCGCGCCGCGGCCGCCGACTCCGGGAAGCGCGCCCCACACCGCGCGCGCGACGACCCCGCGTCCGCCGGAGGTGGCGGGGCCGCCGCCCGCCCGGCGCGCGGCGGCGAGCGCGCGCTCGCGCCGGCGGTCGTCGAAGCTGGTGAGGAGGACGCGCTCCGCGTGCGCGCTGGCGATGCGGCCCGCCGGATCCGCCGCGGCGTCGGCCTTCACGTCGATGTTGAAGCGCACCTCGGGGAACGCCTCGAGCGCGTCCGCCATCGTCGCGAGGCCGCCGCGCGCCGCCATGAGCCCCTCGAGCTCCTCGTGGGTGACCTCGGCGACCGCGCGGTCGTCGCCCGTCACGCGCGTGAGACGCGGGTCGTGAAAGAGCACGACGACGCCGTCGGCAGTGAGATGGCAGTCGGATTCGACGTAGGTGGCGCCCGCAGCGTGCGCCGCGGCGATCGCCGCGACCGAGTTCTCCGCGATGCCGTCTCCGGCCATCTCCGCGGTGACGAGCCCGCGATGGGCGAGGATGCGGGGGTCCTCCTGCGCGGCGAAGTACGGGTGGCCTGCCGTCATGTCGGGAACGTACCACTCGCGCCCGTCCGGTCCGTGGATCCGCTCACGGGGAGGGCGGATCCGCCGCGATAGGCTCGAGGGGTCATCGGCCCGCCTGGCGCGGGCGCCCCGCACCACCCCAGGAGTCACTGTGACTGAGCCCCTCCCCGCCGGATCCCTCGACGGCAAGACCGCCCTTGTGACGGGGTCCTCGCGTGGTGTCGGGGCCGACACCGTGCGCGACCTGGCCGCCGCCGGCGCGAACGTTGTCATCAACTTCCGCAACAAGGCGCCGCGCGCCGAGAAGCTCGCACGCGAGGTCAACGAGAAGTACGGCGTCCAGACCCTCGTCGTTGGCGCCGACCTGACGGATCCGGAATCGGTCGGCTCGATGATGGGCGCCGTGAACGACGTGTTCGGCGGCCTCGATCTGCTCGTTCTGAACGCGTCGGGCGGCATGGAGCAGGACCTCGGCGAGAACTACGCCATGCGCCTGAATCGCGACGCTCAGGTGAACGTCCTCGAGCAGGCGCTCCCGATCATGCCGCGGGGCGGCCGCGTCGTGTTCGTCACGAGCCACCAGGCGCACTTCATCCGCACGACCCCGACCATGCCCGAGTACGAGCCCGTCGCGCTGTCCAAGCGCGCGGGCGAGGACGCGCTGCGCGAGCGGATCCCGGACCTCGCGGAGCGCGGCATCGATTTCGTCGTCGTCTCGGCCGACATGATCGAGGGGACGATCACGGCGACGCTGCTCAACCGCCTGAACCCCGGCGCGATCGACCAGCGTCGCGAGGAGGCGGGGTCGCTCCTGAACGTCGCCGAGTTCGCCCGCGAGATCGCGCGCGCCGCGGTAGACGAGATCCCGGCGGACAACGAGCGGATCTGCGGCGACGTCTCCAGCTTCCACGGCACGGACTGAGCCGGGCCGCCACCGCTCACCCCAGCAGGAGGGCGGTGGCGAACAGGACGGGCACGCACCCCAGCGTCGTGAGGAACACGACGTCGCGGGTGAGGACGAGTCCGACGCCGTATCGCTGGGCATAGTTGAAGACGTTCTGCGCCGTGGGGAGCGCCGCGAGCACGACGACGACGTAGAGCGCCTGGCCCTCCAGGCCGAACGCGAATCGACCGAGGAGATATGCCGCGACCGGCATAAGGACGATCTTCAGCGCCGTCGCGAGGATGACGTCGCGGCGGCGCCCGCGATGGGTGAGGATCCGCTGCCCGTTGAGCGACATCCCGAAGCTGATGAGGATGACGGGCACCGCCGCGTTCGCGACGAGCTGCAGCGGCTCGTGGACGATCGGCGGGAGATCGATCCCGAGGAGCGCGACGGTCATGCCCGCCAGGGACCCGAGGACCATGGGGTTCCGGAACACGCGCAGGATGGCGCGCCACACCCGCGTCTCGCCGCTGGAGATCGCGTCCAGGATGGCGAGGGTGATGGGCGTGAAGGCGATCTGCTGCATGAGAATGATCGGCGCCGAATAGGCCGCGTTGCCCAAGAGATAGGTCGAAATCGGAAGGCCGACGTTGTTGCCGTTGACCTGGCCCGAGGACAGCGCGCCCATGACGGTGTCGCCCCAGCCGCGTCGCCACCAGAGCTTGGCCACGAGGCCGTACGCCAGGAAGACCACCGCGGCGGCGGCCGCCGAGACGGGCAGCAGCGACGAGAACAGCATCGCGACGTCGGCGTCGGAGAGGACGACGAACATGAGGAAGGGGTTGAGGACGAAGAAGGTCAACCGCCCGAGCACGGCGCCGCCGTGCTCGCCGAGCAGGTCGATGCGCCCGATGATGTACCCCGTGATGATGGCGACGCCGACGACGGCGAAGCCCGTGAGCACCCCGATCACGGCAGCGACGGGGTCGGCGGGGCGGCGGGTCTCACCCCTCCAACCTATCGCCGCGCGCCGCGCACTCATGGCACGATCGGGGTCATGCCGCACGATCCCGCGCCTCACCCCGCCGACCGTCACGACACGATCCGCGTGCGCGGTGCGCGCGAGAACAACCTCCGCGGGGTCGATGTCGACCTCCCCAAGCGCCGCCTGACCGTCTTCACGGGGGTATCCGGATCCGGCAAGAGCTCGCTCGCGTTCGACACGATCGCGGCGGAATCCCAGCGGATGATCAACGAGACCTACAGCGCGTTCGTGCAGGGGTTCATGCCGCAGCTCGCCCGGCCCGACGTCGACGCGCTCGAGGGGCTCACGACGGCGATCCTCGTCGGCCAGGAGCGCCTTGCCGCGAACATCCGCTCGACCGTCGGCACCGCGAGCGACGCCAACGCGCTCCTGCGCACCCTCTTCAGCCGCGTCGGGGACCCGCAGATCGGGCCGCCCAACGCGTTCTCGTTCAACACGCCGTCGGTGACGGCCGCCGGCGCCATCCTCGTCGAGCGGTCGGGCGCCGCGAAGCGCCAGCGCGCGGAGTACCACGTGCTGGGCGGCATGTGCCCGGGGTGCGAGGGGACGGGACGGGTCAGCGACCTCGACCTCCGCCAGCTGTACGACCCGTCGCTGTCCATCAATGACGGCGCGATCCTCGTGCCCGGATACAAGGTCGGCGGATGGAGCGTGCGCTTTTACGCCGAGTCGGGCTTCTTCGACCCGGACACGCCCGTCTCCCGGTTCACGGACGCCGAGCTCGACGACTTCCTGCACCGCGGGGCGACGAAGGTGAAGATCGGCGGCGTCAACATGACCTACCAGGGCCTGGTGCCGCAGGTGCGCAAGTCCATGCTCACGAAGGACCGCGAGCAGATGCAGCCGCACATCCGCGCCTTCGTCGACCGCGCGGTCGCCTTCGCCCCCTGCCCGGACTGCGACGGGACCCGCCTCGCGGAGCCCGCGCGCTCCTCGCGCATCGCGGGGATCTCGATCGCCGATGCGTGCGCCCTGCAGGTGAGCGATCTGCGCGCGTGGGTGCGCGGCCTCGACGAGCCGGGGGCCGCGACGCTCCTCGGCGCGCTCGACGCCCTCCTGGCCTCCTTCGTCGACATCGGGCTCGGCTATCTCTCCCTCGACCGCGCCGCGAGCACGCTGTCGGGCGGCGAGGCGCAGCGGCTGAAGATGATCACGCACCTCGGCTCGCCGCTCACCGACGTGACGTACGTCTTCGACGAGCCCACCGCGGGACTGCACCCGCACGACATCGAGCGCATGAACGCGCTGCTGCTGCAGCTGCGCGACAAGGGCAACACGGTTCTGGTCGTCGAGCACAAGCCGGAGACGATCGCGATCGCCGATCGCGTCGTCGACATTGGTCCGGGCGCCGGATCCGCGGGCGGCACCGTCACGTTCGAGGGCACTGTGGCCGAGCTGCGGGATTCGGACACGGTCACGGGGCGCCACCTGGCCGATCGCGTCGCGCTCAAGGACGCGGTGCGCACCCCGACCGGGGCGATCGAGGTGCGCGGTGCCCGCAGGCACAACCTCCGCGACGTCGACGTGGACATCCCGACGGGCGTGCTCGTCGCGCTCACGGGCGTCGCCGGATCCGGGAAGAGCTCGCTCGTTGCCGAGCAGGTCGCGGGCCGCGACGGGGTGGTGTTCGTCGACCAGCAGCCCGTGAAAGGATCCAGCCGCAGCAACCCGGCCACGTACACGGGCGTGCTGGATCCGGTGCGCAAGGCGTTCGCCAAGGCCAACGGGGTCGCTCCGGCGCTGTTCAGCGCGAACAGCGCGGGCGCCTGCCCGACCTGCAAGGGCAGCGGCACGATCACGACGGAGTTCGGCTTCATGCAGGGCGTGACGTCCCCGTGCGAGGACTGCGGCGGGCGCCGGTTCACGGCCGAGGTGCTCGAGTACCGCCTGGGCGGCAAGAACATCGCGGAGGTCCTCGACATGCCCGTCGCCGACGCCCGGGCGTTCTTCGCGGAGAAGGAGTCGCGCGTGCCGGCCGCCGGCAAGATCCTCGGCCGCCTCGAGGAGACCGGGCTCGGGTACATCACCCTCGGCCAGCCGCTGACGACGCTGTCGGGTGGCGAGCGCCAGCGCCTCAAGCTCGCCATGCAGATGGCCGAGGGAGCGGAGGTCTACGTGCTCGACGAGCCCACGACGGGGCTGCACCTCGCGGACGTCGCGGCCCTGTTGGAGATGCTCGACCAGCTGGTCGACGCGGGCACCTCGGTCATCGTCATCGAGCACCACCAGGCCGTCATGGCGCACGCCGACTGGATCGTCGACATGGGGCCCGGCGCCGGGCACGACGGCGGTCGGGTGGTGTTCGAGGGGACGCCGGCGGACCTCGTGAGCGCGCGCGGCACGCTCACGGGGGAGCACCTCGCGGCGTACGTGGGCGCGTGAGTTAGAGCCTTCCCGCGGCCGCCTCGGCGGCGGACGGGTGGTCCGCGAACGCGTCGCGAGGGACCGCGAGCAGCGCGAGCGCGGCGACGAGGGCGGCACCGCCGCACACGACCCAGACGGTGACGTAGCCGCTGAGCGACCCCGCGGTGCCGACCCCCGTTGCGCCCGTCGCGAGCGCAATGCCGAACACGCAGGAGGCGATCGCCCCGCCGACCGTCTTCACCGAGTTCGTCAGCCCGGTCGCGACGCCCGTCTGGCCCGCCGGGGCCGCGGCCGCGGCGGTCGCGGGCAGGGCGGCGACGAGGGCGCCGGAGCCGACGCCGACGACGGCCATATTCGCGACGACCTGCGCGTAGGTGTCGTGGAACGGGAGGAAGAGGAAGAAGCCGGCGCTGACCAGCCCCGCGGCGGCGACGAGCGCGAGGCGCGGGGAGAGGATCCGGGCCGCGCGGGAGTACGACAGCGCGCCCGCGATCATGGCGATGAGGTACACCCCGATGAGCAGTGAGGTGGCGAACCCGGCCGTGCCGAGCCCGTAGCCGGCGACGGCCGGATCGGTGCGCGCGAACGTGGACAGCGGCGCCTGGGCGCCCAGCACGCTCATGCCGAACAACCCGGCCGTCAGGAACACGGGCCAGAGCGCGGCCGAGCGGAACAGGCGGACGTCGACGAGCGGATCCGCGTGGCGCAGCTCCCAGAGGACGAACGGGACGAGGAGCGCGAGCCCGAGCGCGACGATCGCCCACGCGAGCGGCTCTCCGAGCCCGCCGAGGCGCAGGAGGCTCAGCCCGCCCGTGAACGCGATGAGCGCGAGGGAGAGGAACGTCAGCCCGACCGTGTCGAGGCGCCCGCCCGCGACCTCGGGAGACTCAGGGACGCCGAACAGGATCACGAAGAAGCACGCGAGAACGGCGACGCCGGGGATGACGAGCACGAACTGGAGCGGGAGGGCATCGACGAGCGCGCCGCCCGCGAGCGCGCCCACGATCGCGCCGGCTTCGAGCGCGGCGACGAGGATTCCCGCGGCGCGGGCGGTGACCGACGGCGGCTGGCCGCCGGCGCGGGCGCGCCCCCAGATGAGCGCGATCTCGAGCGGGAGCCACACGACGTAAAAGCCCTGCAGGGTCCAGGCGACGAGGAACACCGCGAACGAGTCGGCGAACGGCAGCGCGAGCGAGGCCGCCGCGGTCAGCGCCGTGGACACGAGGAGCATGCGCCGGTGCCCGACCATGTCCCCGAGCTTCGCGAAGGCCGGGACGACGAGCGCGGACAGCATGAGCTGCGTGCCCTCGAGCCAGTTGACGTCCGCGTCGTGGATCCCGAGGTGGCGCGCGATGTCCGTGAGCATGGGCGTGTAGTAGCCCTGGAGGATGCCGCTCGTGAACTCGACCGCCGCGAGGAATCCGACCACGCCCAGAAGGGCGCCCAGGCGCGTCATGTCAGGCCCTTCAGGAGCGCGATGTGAAACGAGCGCCCCCGCTCGAGGGAGGCCACCTCGACACGCTCGTCGACCCCGTGGATCGAGGCGCGCTGGGCGGCGGACATCTCGAGCGGCGCGAATCGATATACCGCGGGGGAGAATCGGTGGAAATGCCGCGCGTCGCTCGCCTGCATCATGAGGTACGGCGCGACGAGGGCGCCCGGGTAGGCGGCGCCGGCGGCCGCGGCGACCGCACCGAACGCGGGGCCGTCGGCGGGGGAGAGGGGGGAGGGATCGGATCCTTCCAGCACCTCGAGCTCGACCGCGGGGTCCGCGATGCGGCGCCGGAGGCGGGCGAGGACTCCGGCGACGGTTTCGCCGGGAACGATGCGGAGGTTGAACGTCGCGCTCGCGTCGGACGGGAGCACGTTCGCGGCGGATCCGCCGGATTGCATCGTGGCGGCGATCGTCGTGCGCACGAGCGCGGCGGGTTCGCCGCCCGCCGCGGCGAAGACCTGGCCGGTGAGGAAGCGGTTGCGCGCGAGGAGGCGCAGCCCGGCGCGCGTCGGTCCCGTCGCGCGCGCGGCAAACGCGCCGAGCATGCGCGTGATGGCCTCGGGGGTGCGCGGCCGGAAGGTGCGTGGCCCCAGGCGCGCAACGGCGCGCGCCACCCGCGAGATCGCCGTCCCGCGCCGCGGCGCCGAGGCGTGCCCGCCCGCGCTGCGCACCGTCGCGCGCACCGTGAGGGCGCCCTTTTCGCCGACGCCGATCATCGCCGTCGGGCCCTGGACGAACGGCAGGGGCGAGCCGACGACGGCGCCGCCCTCGTCGAGCACGAGCCAGGGGACGATGCCGCGCGCCCGCATCTCGTCCGAGATCGCCCGCGCGGCCGCGCCGAAGGATTCCTCATTGCCGCCGAACGAGAGGTAGACGTCACGCGCGGGCACGAAGCCGTCGGCGAGGAGCGTCTCGACGGCCTCCAGGATGACGATGAGCGGCCCCTTGTCGTCGAGCGCGCCGCGGCCGTGGACCCAGCCGTCGCGGACCGTTCCGGCGAACGGATCCTCGGACCAGCCGTCCTCGAGCCGTGCGGGCACGACGTCGTAGTGCGCCATGAGAACCACGGGATCCTCATCCGTGGCGCCGCGCCACCGGAACAGCAGGCCGAGGTCCGTAATCCGCTCGCGCGTGAGGTGCGCGTGCGTGAGTGGATAGAGCTCCTCGAGGAGGTCGACGAATTCCTCGAACGGTCCGAGGCCGCGCTCCGGGATCTCGGCGCTGACCGTGGGAAGGCGGATCATCCGCGCCAGGCGTTCGGCGATCCCGTCTCGTGGGCTCATGAGCCGAGAGTAACGCGCGGCCGTGGCTCCGGAAGGATGCGCGTGGACGGGCGCGGCGCACCGGATGCGCAATAGCCGATAATGCACATTATGTCAGATCAAAGACGACATCTTCATGTCTGATGCGAAGCTGTTCCGGCCCCTCGCTCACGACGTGGTCCCCCTCGTGCACGCGACGTTCACCGACCGCCCCTGGCTCGACGGCACACTTACCGTCGCGCACCCCGCCGACGCCCGCCTGATCAAGCAACACGCCCGCTGGGTCCATCTCGACAGACTGCAGCGGCTCGCCGACGCCGGCTGCTTGAGCAAGGGCGACCCCTGGCCGCGAAGCAATCCACCACCGTTGCACTCGACTATCTCGCACACGTCCGCAGCGCAGATCGCTCCACGGCAACGTCCTCGCGGAAATTTCTCGGATAGGGCGCAGGCATGATGACATTCTCACGTCAGCGCCTCCCGGCACAAACGATCAGTTGTCACCGAATCGTTCCTCACGCCCCGCTGAGGTAACCACCTCTTGCATCTGCGGCTGGAGTTGAAACTCGAATGGCAAAGCCCGGAGTTCGTCTGGCGCAACGAGGACGCCCCGCGCAGCCAACAGCTCGGCAAACTCATGCCAAGGCAGAGGCTCTCCTTCGTCTTCTTTAACACCCTCGTCCGGCAGTAGAGCAATGGCAACCTGATCGCGCAGCTCATCCTCAGTGAGGACGTCGTGATAGGACTTCGTGTCAAGTGAGACACCTACGCCGCGGTCCATGCGGATTGTGATGACTGTCCCATTGTCCAGTCGCGCAAACTCTTCGAGCGCGCATGAAATCGATCCGGGAGTGAGACTGTCGAGGTGGCATACGACACCGAGAGAAACGACCGACACAGGCTCTGAGACCATGAGTTGGGCATCGTATACGCTGCGGTGAGCACCGCGTTCTGGGGTGATCGGCTCGTATGTTCCGCTCATCGTTCTCCATGTCAATGACTCGGATAGCACGGGTTATTTTTTCCGCCTGCGATGTACCGCCTAAAGGGATCGACGATCCACTCGAGGTCCACATCTACTTGTCAAACTAGGCTCACCTGTACAGGTTCTATCTGCATGGGAAACCCCACTGACAATACCCGGCGAATAAATCCCGCTCGATGTAGGGTACAGAAATCCACTGCTTCTCAGCCACGCGAATGTCGGACCCGCGCTCACCGGGGCGCGAGCGGGTCGCGTCGCCCGGCGCGGGCGGCGAAGGCGTCGAGCGCGTCGAGGATCTCGGGCGCGAGCCATACGCGGTTGCGGCGCGCGTTCGCGGAACGCGGCTCGATGATGCCCGCGGCCGTCAGCTGCGCGATCGCGCGCTGCGCGGCGGACGAGGCGACGCCGAGCTCGCCCACGACGAGCGGCGTCGTGAGCGCGGGCTGGCGCACGAGGACGTCCAGGAGCCGACGCGCGGCGGATCCGCGGCGCGACGGCAGGCGCTCCTCCCAGCCCGCGCGGATCCGGGCAAGCTCCCCCGCGAGCACGCGTCCGTTGGCGGCCCCGCGGAAGGCGGCGTTCACGAATGCGCGCACGATGGGTTCCACATCGCCCCGACGGAAGTCCATGAGCGCCGCCGTGTACCCGCGCGTGTCGGCGAGGAGGCCCGCGGAGACGGGCACGGTCATGCGCGTGGTGGCCCCCGCCCGGCGCAGCATCGCGTGCACGAGCGCGCGCCCGACGCGGCCGTTGCCGTCGGCGAACGGGTGGATCGTCTCGAACTGCGCGTGCGCGATGGCGGCGTGCGCGAGGAGCGGGACGTCGGCGCGCCCCGCGAAGGCCAGGAGGTCCGCCATCGCGTCGGGGATCCGCTCCGCGCGCGGTGGGACGAACTCGGCCGTGTGCGGCGACGGCCCCCCGCCGATCCACACCTGTTCGGTGCGGAACTGGCCGGGCGAGGCGTGCCGCTCCCCCGCCATGAGCGCCGCGTGCGCCTGCAGGATCGCGCCCTCGGCCATCTCGTCCGACAGCGCGATCGCGCGCGTCATGGCCGCGACGTTCTGCGCGACCAGCTCCGCGTTTCGGCCGGTCGGCTGGGAGATCCCGGCCAGGGCGAGCGCTCGGGCGCCCGCGGTGACCCCCTCGATCTGCGACGAGGAGGCGGACTCGGTGCGCAGCAGCACGGACGCGAGCGGCGCGATCTCGTCGCCCGCTCCCCCGGCGCGCGCCGTCAGCTCGGCGTCGAAGCGCGCGATCTCGCGAATCGCGTCCTCGGCCTCGGCGGCGAGGTCCGGCGCAATGTCGCCGGCGGCGTCTCGGATCCGCGCCGGGATGGCGGCCGCGTACGGCCCGCGGGCGGCGAGTCGCTGGCGTCGGGAGGCGGGAAGGGTGGCGTCGCGCTCCCACGGCACCGTCTCCCACGAGACGGCGAACGTGTCGGAAGGTGTCGCCATGAGCCGATCTTACGCCACTTTATGACCTTAAGGTGTCGTAAGAGCGCGCCGCATCTCGACCTCTCGCGTGGTCGGATCCAGCGGGTACGGCTGGGTGTGGCCCGTGGGGACGAACCCGCGGCCGCGGTAGAAGGCGATCGCGCGGGCGTTGTGCTCGTGCACGTCGAGCGTCAGGGTGTCGCCGCCCATATCGATCGCCCACGCCACGATCTCCGCGAGGAGGCGATCGGCGACCCCAGCCGCGCGGCCCCGCGCCCGCGGGTCGACGTAGACGCCCACGAGCTCGGGCCCGCGCACGGGGCTGTAGTGCCCGCGCATGATGCCGCACCAGCCGTCGTCGTCCTCCGCGATGACCGCGGCGCGCCCGAGGCGGGTCATGCGCGTCGCGCGGATCCGCCACTCGGCGTCCGGGACGCGCTCGGCGTCCGCCAGGCGCTCCCCAAACGCGGTCGGGGCGTCGGCGAGCATGCGCAGCCGGATCGCGCGAAAGGCCTCGTGCTCGTCGGCGCGCATGGCGCGCACCCGCACGCCCGTCACGCGACCTCTCCCCGCAGCGCCGCCCGCAGGTAGCGCGCCGACGGCACGTCGTCGCGCTCGGCGACGTGCTCGGGTGTGCCCGCGGCGACGACGCTCCCCCCGCCCTCCCCCGCGCCGGGGCCGAGCTCGATCACCCAGTCGGCCTCGGCGACGACGCGCATGTTGTGCTCGACGACCACGACGGAGTTGCCCGCGTTCACGAGGCTCTGCAGGTGCCCGACGAGGCGGTCCGCGTCCGCGGGGTGGAGCCCGGAGGTGGGCTCGTCGAGGACGTACAGTGTGTCGCCGCGCTCGGCCCGCTGCAGCTCCGCGGCGAGCTTGACCCGCTGCGCCTCGCCGCCCGAGAGCGTCGGCGCCGCCTGCCCGAGCGCGAGGTAGCCGAGCCCCACCTCGATGAGCGCGTCGAGGTGGCGGGTGACGATCGCGTCGTCCGCGAAGGCCGCGCGGGCCTCGTGTACGCGGAGGGCGAGCACGTCCGCGATCGAGCGCCCGTCTCGCGTGACGGCGAGGGTTTCCGGGTTGTACCGGGCGCCGCCGCACGCGGAGCACGGGGCGCTGACGGTCGGGAGGAAGAGGAGCTCGACCTCGACGGAGCCCTCGCCCCGGCAGGTCGGGCACCGGCCGGCCGGGGTGTTGAAGGAGAAGCGCGAGGCGCCGAAGCGGCGCTCGCGCGCGACCGGGGTGCGGGCGAAGAGGGCGCGGATCCGGTCGAACGCGCCCGTGTAGGTCGCGACGTTCGAGCGGGACGTGCGCCCGATTGGGCGCTGGTCGACCCGCACGATGCGCGAGAACGCGCCGGGCGGGGCGTGGGCGGCGCCGCGCGTCTCGGGCGCGCGTGGCTCGAGCGACAGGCCGCCCTCGTCGGCGCCGGTGTCGTCGTCCCCGCTCGGGGTCGGGTCCGAAGCATCCGCGCCGATCGCGCGCCCCGCGAGCGCGGGCAGCGCGTCGCTCGCGAGCGTCGTCTTGCCGGAACCGGACACACCGGTCACGGCGACGAGCGCGCCGAGCGGCACCTCGACGTCGAGGCCGGCGAGGTTGTGGCGGGTGACGCCCTCGAGGCGGAGGGTCTGGTCGATCGGGCGTCGCCCGGGCGCGTCAGGCCGCGCCCGGGGGTCCGGGTCGAGATAGGGGGCCGTCGCGGAGGCGGCCGCATCGCGGATCCCGGCGACCGGTCCGCTGTAGACGACCTCGCCGCCTTCCGCGCCCGCCGCGGGGCCCATGTCCACGATCCAGTCGGCGCGCTGGATCACCCGCGGCGCGTGCTCCACGATGAGGACGCTGTTGCCGGCGTCGCGAAGGCCGGTCAGGATCGCGCCGAGCGCCTCCGCGTCCGACGGGTGCAGGCCGGCGGAGGGCTCGTCGAGGACGAAGACCACGCCGAACAGCTTCGACAGCACCTGCGTCGCGAGCCGCATGCGCTGGAGCTCCCCGGCGGACAGGGTCGGCGTCTCGCGGTCGAGGCCGAGGTAGCCGAGACCCAGCGCGAGGACGGGCTCGAGGCGCTGGGCGAGCTCGGTCGCGAGGCTCTTGGCGGCGAGCCGGCGCTCGGGCGCGAGCTCCGGGCGCCACGCGTCCGCGCGGATGCGATCCGCGATCTGCGCGACCTCATCCAGTGGCAGCGCGCCGAACGCGGTCACGTCGAGCCCCTCGACCCGCACCGCGAGCGCCTCGGGGCGGAGGCGTCGCCCCCCGCACGCACAGCAGTCGACGGTGTCGAGGAAGGTCGCGGCGCGCTCGCGCATCGCCCGGCTCTGGGAGGACGACAGCGTGTCCAGGAGGAGGCGGCGCGCCCCGACGAACCGCGACATGTAGGAGGGCTTCTCCCCCGCCTCGCGCGCCCGCCGCGCCTCGGCCGGCGCGCGCTTGGCGTACACCGGCACGCGCGGGGTCTCGTCCGTGAAGAGGATCCACTCGCGTGCGTCGGCCGGCAGGTCGCGCCACGGCCGGTCGACGTCGTAGCCCAGGGAGACGAGGCTGTCTCGGAGCTGGGTCCCGTGCCACGCCCGCGGCCACGCGGCGATGGCGCCCTCGCGGATCGAGAGCGAGGCGTCCGGCACCATGCGCTCCTCGGTGGCGTCGTGGACGCGGCCGATCCCGTGGCAGGCCGGGCACGCGCCCTCGACCGTGTGGGGCGAGAAGTTCTCGGCGAGGAGCGGGTCCGCCCCGTCCGGGTAGTCGCCCACGCGCGAGAACAGCATGCGCACGACGTCCGAGATCGTCGTGACCGTCCCCACGGTCGAGCGCGAGCCGCCGGATCCGCGCTGCTGCTCGAGCGCGACGGCGGGCGGAAGCCCCGACACCTCGTCGACGTCGGGCGCGCCGACCTGCTGGATGAGACGACGGGCGTACGGCGCCACGGAGGCGAAGAATCGCCGTTGCGCCTCCGCGTAGATCGTGGCGAAGGCCAGCGAGCTCTTGCCGGACCCGGAGACGCCGGTGAACGCGACGATCCGATTCCGGGGAACGTCGAGGTCGACGTTTCGAAGGTTGTGCTCGCGGGCGCCGCGGACGCGGATGCTGCCCGTCGCGGCGGAGTCGGGGACGCTCACTCGTCGCTCCTCGTGTCGGTCTGCGGTGCCTCCAGCCTGCCAGCTCGCGCGGGCGCGGGGCCGGCCCTTCGCGGACCGGCCCCGCGCCTATCGGGCGTCAGCTCGCGGGGAGCACGAGGTCCTGCCCCACCCCGATGAGGTCGGGGTCGTCGAGGAGGTCCTGGTTGACGGCGAAGATGCCGGCCCACCCCGACTCGATCTCGAGCGCCTCGGCGATCTCGAAGAGCGTGTCGCCGGACTCGACGGTGTAGGTCTCGTCCGACGCCTCGACGTCGGGCAGCTGCACCTCGGCGGGCGCGGCCTCGGCGGCGGGAGCCGCCGGAGTCTCGGCGGGGGCGGTCTCCTCCACGGGCGCGGTCTCCTCGGCCGGGGCCGCGACCTCGGCGGACGCGCTCGTGTCGGCCGTGCCGCTCGCGCCGATCTGCGCCGAGCAGGTCGGCCACGCGCCCCAGCCCTGGGTGGCGAGGACGTTCTCGGCGACGCGGATCTGCTCCTCGCGCGAGGCGTCGGCGGGGTTGCCCGACCCGCCGTTCGCCTCCCACGTGGAGAGCGAGAACTGCAGCCCGCCGTAGTAGCCGTTGCCGGTGTCGATCGCCCAGTTGCCGCCGGACTCGCACTGCGCGAGCGCGTCCCAGGTGGCGCCGTCGGCCGCGTTGGCCGCCGTGGGCAAGAGGACTGCGCCGGCGACGGTCGCGACGCCCGCCGCGACGAGCCCGCCCTTCGCGAGCGCTCCGCGGCGGCCGGACGGGGTCTGGGGGGAGTTCTTCTTCTGGAACACACTCATCTCCGCGGTCCCGTCCCGCGACGCCGGAGCGCGCCCCCACCCGGCCGGAGGAATCTCTCGATGACAGGGCGCGAGGGGCTCTCGGGTGGGGGTGGACGGCGGCCCCTCGCGATTGAGTCCGAACAGGATACGCATACATCACGAACCGATAACAATTGCGCCCAGGACCTTGTCAGGCGGGTCATCGACGACCTTCAGGCCGGCTCACGGGCGCTGGCACAATGGATCCGTGACTCGCGAGCCCCGGCCCTTCGACCTTCAGCGCATCGGTCGCGGGCTCCCCGTGGCCGAGGCGGACGGGGCGCTGCGCGCGGCTCTCGCGGGCGGATCCGCGGTCGTCGTCGCGCCGCCGGGGTCCGGCAAGACGACGTACGTTCCCCCGCTCGCCGCCGCCGTCACCGGAGGGCGCGTCCTCGTCACCCAGCCCCGCCGCGTCGCGGTGCGGGCGGCCGCCCGGCGCCTCGCCGAGCTCGACGGCGCGGCCCTCGGCGAGCGCGTGGGGTATGCCGTGCGCGGGGATCGGGTGACGGCGGCCGACGCGCTGGTCGAGTTCGTCACCCCGGGTCTCCTCCTGCGGCGGCTCCTCGCGGATCCGGGCCTCGACGGGGTCGCCGCGGTCGTCGTCGACGAGGTGCACGAGCGCTCGCTCGACGGCGACCTGCTCCTCGCGATGCTCGCCGACGTGCGGCAGCTGCGGGACGACCTCACCGTCGCGGCGATGTCGGCGACGATCGACGCGGGCCAGGTCGCGGC
The DNA here is from genome assembly GCF_011326725.1 of Microbacterium excoecariae. Taxonomy (GTDB): domain Bacteria; phylum Actinomycetota; class Actinomycetes; order Actinomycetales; family Microbacteriaceae; genus Microbacterium; species Microbacterium excoecariae. The sequence continues at coordinate 1,664,656 of NZ_JAANCO010000001.1, forward strand.
CCAGATCGGAGGCGACTCCCCCGCGCCGATCGTCGACGCGCCAGCCGCGCTGTACCCGCTCGACATCTCGTACGCCCCCGGTGCCGGGCCGCGCAGCGACGACCGCGGCGTCACCGGCGCGTTCGTCGACCACCTCGCGGCCGTCGCCGCGGACGCCCACGCCCACGACGGCGACGGCGACGCCCTCGTCTTCGCCCCCGCCGTGCGGGATGTGGAGGCGGTCGCCGCCGCGCTCCGCCGGCACGCGCCCCGCGCCGAGGTCCTCACGCTGCACGGACGGCTCCCCCGCGCCGAGCAGGACCGGGCGACCGCCGGCCGCGCGCCGGGCGACCCGCCGCGCTTCGTCGTGAGCACATCGCTCGCCGAGAGCTCGCTGACCGTCCCGGGCGTGCGGCTCGTGATCGATTCGGGCCTCGCCCGCGTGCTGCGGCGCGACACCGTGCGGGACATGGCGGGGCTCGTGACGCGATCGGCCTCGCGCGCGAGCGCCGACCAGCGGGCGGGCCGCGCAGCGCGGCAGGGGCCGGGGCGGGCCATTCGCGCCTATTCGGAGGCCGATTTCGGAGCCTTCCGCCGCGCCGACGACCCCGAGATCGCCCACGCCGACCTCGTCTCGGCGATGCTCATGCTCGCGGCCTGGGGTGCTCCCGGCGGCGCGGGGATGCGCTTCCTGACACCGCCGCCGGAGGGGGCCTCTCGGAGCGCGCGGCGCGCGCTCGCGGACCTCGGGCTCGTGGGGCCGGACGGGCGTCTCACCGCCGACGGGGCCCGGGCGGCGCGGTTGCCCGCGGATCCGCGCGCGGCGCGCGCGCTCCTGGCGGCCGCGGAGTGGGGCGTCGTTCCGCGCGAGGCGGGCGAGATCGTGGCGGCGCTCGAGGGCGATCACCGCGACGCGGGCGGAGACCTCGCGCGGATTCTCGCGGAGCTCCGCGGGGGTGGTCGCGGCGCGCGCGAGTGGGCGCGGGAGGCGGATCGGCTCGCGCGCTACGCCGCCGCGCCCGCGGCGGAGCGGACGGAGCGCGCGGACGGGGTGGTGGTCGCGCTCGCGCGCCCCGAGGGAATTGCCCGCCGCGTCGGCGAGCGCGCGTACCTGCTAGCGCGCGGGACGCGGGCGAGCCTCCCGCCTCGCAGCGGCCTGGCGGGCGCGGAATGGATCGCGGTCCACGACGCCCAGCGCGCGGCGGGCGGCGCCGCGCGCGAGACCGGGGCGGTCGTGCGCCTGGGTGCGGCCCTCACCGAGGAGGACGCCCTCGCCGTCGGCGCGCCGCTCGTCGAGACGCGCCGCGACGTGAGCGTCGTGGACGGGCGGATCCGCGTGCGCGCTGTCCGCGCCCTCGGCGCGATCGAGCTCGGCGCGACGCCGGCCGCCGCGACGCCGGAGGACGCGCGCGCGGCCACCCTCGACCTGGTCGCGAGCGCCGGAATCGCCGCGCTCGCGTGGGACGACGGCGCCCGTGCGCTCCGCGCGCGGATGGCGCTCCTGCGGCGCGCGCTCGGGGCGCCGTGGCCCGACGTGTCGGACGCGGCGCTCGCGGCCGACCTCGGCGGGTGGCTGCTCGCGGCTCCGGCGCCGCGCCTGCCCACCGCGGGCGACGTCCGCGACGGGCTGCGCGCGCTGCTCCCCTGGCCGGACGCGGCCCGCCTCGACGAGCTCGCGCCCGAGCGGCTGGAGGTGCCCTCGGGTCGCGCGGTCCGGATCGCCTATCCGAACCCGGAGGATCCCACCGCGCCCCCGGTGGTGGCCGTCAAGCTGCAGGAGCTCTTTGGCCTCGCCGACACGCCGCGCCTTGTGGGTGGCCGGGTGCCGGTGCTGTTTCACCTGCTCTCCCCCGGCGGTCACCCGCTCGCGGTGACGGCCGACCTCGCCTCGTTCTGGAACGGCCCGTACGGCGACGTGCGGCGCCAGATGCGCGGACGCTATCCGAAGCACCCGTGGCCGGAAGACCCGTGGACCGCCGAGGCGACGCGCCGCACGAACCGCGCGCTGCGCGCGGGCGAGTGACGATTCGGTCGGAATGCCCGTCTCTCAATACCCCCGGGGGTATAGTAGAGACATGACCACCACCAAGACCGTCGTCGTCGTCGGCGGCGTCGCGGGCGGCATGAGCTTTGCCGCGCGGGCCCGGCGCCTGGACGAGAACGCCCACATCATCGTGCTCGAGCGGGGAGAGGACGTGTCGTACGCGAACTGCGGCCTTCCCTACTACGTCGGCGGCGAGATCGCCGACCGCGGCGCCCTGATCGTGCAGACGCCGGAGAGCCTGCGTGCCGCGCTCGCGCTCGACGTGCGCCCCCGCCACGAGGTCGTCTCCCTCGACGTCGCGGCGCGATCTTTGACGGCCGAAGGGCCGGACGGCCGCGTCGAGCTGTCGTACGACGAGCTCGTCCTCGCCCCGGGTGCCCTCGCGGCCCGCCCGCCGATCCCCGGGCTCGACTCGCCGCGCGTGAGCACGCTGCGCACCGTTCCCGACGCCATCCGCCTCCGCGGCTGGGTCGAGGGCGGCGCCCGGCGCGCGGTCGTCCTGGGTGCCGGCTTCATCGGGGTCGAGGCGGCCGAGGCCCTGGCGCACGCCGGACTGGACGTCACGCTCGTCGAGCTGGCGGCGCACGTGCTTCCCCCGCTCGAATCCGAGCTCGCGGTGCGGGTGACGGACGAACTGGAGGCGCTCGGGATCCGTGTCGTCACGGGCGCCGGGGCGTCCGCCGTGCGCCACGGCGCCGAGGCGGATCAGGTCGAGCTCGCCACCGGCGAGCGCATCGACGCCGACCTCGTGGTCCTCTCGATCGGCGTGCGGCCCGACACGGGCTTCGCCGAGGAGGCGGGCGTCGCCGCCGAGCGCGGCGCGATCGTCGTCGACGAGCGGGGCCGCACGTCGGCCGCGCACGTCTGGGCCGTCGGAGACGCGACCCTCAGCGTCGACGCCGCCACGGGCGCGCGCCGTCCCGTCGCGCTGGCGGGGCCCGCCAACCGGGCCGGCCGCCTCGTGGCCGACAACATGCTGCGCCCCGAGAAGGCCCGCGCGATTCCCCAGCCCGTCGGCACCGCGATCGTCCGCGTGGGATCCCTGACTGCGGCGCTGACCGGCGCCAACCGCCAGGCGCTCGATACCGCGGGGATCGCCTACCGCACGCTGCACCTGCACCCCGCCCAGCACGCCGGCTACTTCCCCGGCGCCGAGCAGATCCATCTCCTCGTGCACATCGCGCGCGAGGGAGGCCGTCTCCTCGGGGCGCAGGCGGTGGGAACCGACGGCGTGGACAAGCGGATCGATGTGCTCGCCACCGCGCTGCGCGCGGGATTCGCGGCCGAGGACCTCATCGACCTCGACCTGGCCTACTCGCCGCCCTACGGCCAGGCGAAGGATGCCGTGAACCACACGGGCCTCGTCGCGCAGAACGTCGCCGACGGCACGCTCCGCCTCTGGTACGCCGACGAGGTCGACGAGGTGCTCGAGAGCGCGCTCGTGCTCGACGTTCGGCGCGCGGACGAGTGGGTCACGGGGCACCTCCCCGGGGCGCTGCACGTCCCCCACACCGAGCTGCGCGATCGCCTCGACGAGGTGCGCGCCCAGGCCGCGGGCCGGCCCGTCCGCGTGATGTGCGCCTCGGGCGTGCGCTCCGCGATCGCCCACCGCGTGCTGACCCAGGCCGGCTTCGACTCCGCGTCGCTGTCGGGCGGGTCGATCACGCTCCGCGACCACCTGCGCGCCGCGTCGCGCGAGCTGCTCACCAACGACGAAGGGATCCCCGCATGAGCACCACCGATTCCGAGGCGCGCCGCCGCATCGCGCTGCGCCTCAAGCGCGCCCGCGGCCAGCTCGACGCCGTGATCGCCGCCGTCGAAGAGGATCGGCCCTGCCGCGACGTCGTCACGCAGCTGTCGGCCGTGACGCACGCGCTCGACCGGGCGGGATTCGCCGTCGTGTCGACGGCCATGCGCGACTGCATGGTCGCGAATGAGGAGGGCACGGAACCGGAGCTGTCCGTCGACGAGCTCGAGAAGCTCTTCCTCACGCTGGCGTAAGAACCGGCTCCGCCTCCGAGGCGAGAATCCACAGCCGCTGGGTGGCGCGCGTCATGGCGACGTAGCGGTCCACCGCGCCGGCGATCCCCGTCCCCAGGCGGTCCGGGTCCACCAGCACGACCGCGTCGAACTCGAGGCCCTTCGCCTCGCGCGCCCGGATGACCCGGACGCGCGGGTGGCGGGGGGCCTCGTCGGCGCCGATGACGGCGAGCACGCCGGCCTCGTGGGCGTCCAGCCATTCACTCACGATGCGCCCGAGGTCGCTCCGCGCGCCGCGCGCCACGGGCTCGCCCGAGTCCCGCACGGAGCGCGGGACGTTCGCGTCGGGCAGCGCCTCGCGGATGGCACGCTCGGCGACGGACATGATCTCCGCCGGGGTGCGGTAGTTGATCGAGAGGCCGGTGGTGGCCATGCGGGTGATCCCCACGCGGCCGAGCCGGTCGTGCCACGACGAGGCGAACCCGTCCCTGGCCTGCGCGCGGTCGCCGACGATCGTGAAGCTCTTCGACGGGCAGCGGCGCACGAGCATCCGCCACTCGGCGTCGGTGAGCTCCTGCGCCTCGTCGACCACGACGTGCGCGAACGGGCCCGCGAGCGCGTCGTGGTCGACGGTGGGGATCGCGCCGTCGTCCACGAGGCGCTCCTGCATGTCGGCGGCGGCGAGCATGAGCGAGACGCCTTCGCCGTCCTCGTCCGCGTCCGAGAGGTAGTCCACGACCGTCTCGATGCGCTCGCGTTCCGCCATGAGCGCCGCGCGCTGGGCGCTGCGGCGCTGGGCGAGGCCGGGGTCGCCGATGAGCTCGCGCGCCGCGTCGAGCAGCGGCAGGTCTGCGTCGGTCCAGCCGGATCCGCGCGGGCGGCGGAGCGCGCCCCGCTCGGCGCGATCGAGCCAGGGGGCCGCGCCCGCGAGGAGGTCCTCGTCGGCCCAGAGCGCCTCGACGAGGGCGGGCGGATCCAGGACGGGCCACACGGCGTCGAACGCGGCGCGCAGCTGGGGGTGGCTCGACAGCTCCCGGCGGGCCAGGTGCGGCGGCATCTCGCCCACGCGCATCGCGAGCGACTCGAGCAGCTCCTCCCAGATCGCATCGCGGGCCTCGTTGTGCGGCGTGCCGTCCTCGCACGCCGAGATCGCCTGCTCCCAGTCCTCGGGCTCGATGTCGACATCGGCCCAGGAGGCCTGGATCACGACGTCCTCGTCGGGCGCGCGCTCGTAGCGCCGGACGACGTTCGCGATCGCCCGCTCGAGGTCGCCCGCGCCCTTCACGCGCCGCGCGACGTCGGACGCCTCCGGCACGGCGGACTCGCCCTCGGGGACGAGGCGCCGCATGGTCGCGATCCGCACGCTGTCCTCGCCGAGGCTGGGCAGGACGTCGTCGACGTAGGAGAGATACGACTCGCCGGGGCCGACGAACAGCACTCCCCCGCCGCCCGACGACGAGATGCGGGCGTCGGCGTAGAGCAGGTAGGCGGCGCGGTGGAGCGCGACGACGGTCTTGCCGGTGCCGGGGCCGCCGTCAACCACGAGCGCGTCGGCGGCCGGGGCGCGGATGATGGCGTCCTGGTCGGCCTGGATGGTCGCGAGCACGTCGCGCATCGCGGGACCCCGGGCCGCCGACAGGGCGCGGATGAAGGCGCTCTGGTCGTCGAGCGCCGGTCGCGCATCGCCGCCGTCCGGGGCGAAGACCTCGTCCCAGTAGTCCACGACGCGGCCGCCCGCCCAGCGGTACCGCCGGCGCGCCGCGAGCCCCATCGGCTGCGCGTGGGTCGCGCCGAAGAACGGCTCGGCCGCGGGCGCGCGCCAGTCGACGAGGAGGCGCCGCCCGTCCGGGTCCGTCAGGCCAATGCGGCCGATGTAGAGCGGATCCCCGCCCTCCGGTTCGATGCGCCCGAGGCAGAGGTCGCGCCCGTAGCGCTCGAGGACCCCGAGGCGCGCGGAGAGCTGATGGATCTCGATGTCGCGGTCCATGGCGCTCTGGCCATCGCGCCCGCCCGATCGGCGCGCGGCCGCCAGGCGGCGCTCGGCGTCCCGGCGCCGGCCCTCGAGCGCGCGGGCGATGCGCGCGAAGTGCTCCTCGTCGGGGCCGATGTCGGCGGCGCCCGTTTTGTGGGCGAGCTCGGCGGGCAGGTGGAACGAGGCGCCGGGGGAAGTCACGATCCCCCATTGTGCGCCATCGCCGGCCGGCGCGGCTGGCCGCGCGCTGAGCCGCGCGCGTCTCGGGCAGGATGGGGGGATGACCAACGCCGACCCGCGCGCCGCCCGCCGCGCCGACGAGGAGCTCGACGAGTTCCAGAGCGCCGAGCGCCACCCCGAGTACCGTGTGGACCTCGAGCGGATCCGCTTCTCCCCGTTCTTCTCCCGGCTGTCCGCCGTGACGCAGGTGATCTCGCAGACGGGCGCGGGGCTCGCGGTGCACAACCGCCTCACCCACTCGGTCAAGGTCGCGGCGGTCGCGCGCGCCATCGCGGTGCACCTGTCCACCGACCAGGGCGAGACGGGCCGCGCGGTCGCGGACCTCGGCGGCTGCCACCCCGTCGTCGTCCAGGCCGCCGCCAGCGCGCACGACCTCGGCCACCCGCCCTTCGGGCACCTCGGGGAGCAGACCCTCGACCGCATCGCGCGCGAGAAGTTCCGCCTCGCGGAGGGGTTCGAGGGCAACGCGCAGACCTTCCGGATCCTCACCCGCCTCGACGAGCACGATCAGCCGGGCGTCGGCCTGAACCTCACGGCGGCCGTGCGCGCGGCGGTCCTGAAGTACCCCTGGCTGCGCGGGCACGGCGGCGGGCGGCGCGGCGGGTCCCGGAAGTTCTCCGCCTACGTCACCGACGTCGACGACATGCGGGGCGCGCTCGCGGCGTACCCCCTGATCGAGGAGGGCCAGCAGACGATCGAGTGCTCGATCATGGACATTGCCGACGACATTGCCTATTCGCTGCACGACCTCGACGACTTCTACCGGGCCGGCCTCCTCAACCAGGCCACGATCTCCTCGGAGTTCCGGGCGTGGCGGCGCGACCTCACGGAGCTCCGCGCGCTCGACGCGCCCGCCCTCGCGATCGCGAATCGCTCCCCCGGCCACGCGCTGGAGCTGCTGTGGCGCCGGCTCGAGGCCAGGGATCCGTGGATCGCGGACCCCGACGCCTTCGAGCGCGCCGTCGCGAAGGTCACGGAGGAGGTCGTCGACGGGCTCCTCGCCGTGCCATTCGACGGCTCGCTCGCCTCGGAGCGCGCGCTCGCGGGGTTCACGTCGGAGTGGATCGCGCACCTCCAGGCGTCCGTCTTCGTCACGCGCGAGCCCGACGCACGCTCGGGCCACGTGAGCCTGGACCGGAGGGCGTGGCACGAGGTGGCGGTGCTGAAGTTCCTCCACGAGCGGTTCATCCTCGACCGCCCGGACCTCGCCGTGTATCAGCGGGGCCAGGCGAGCGTCCTCGAGCGGCTCGTGGACGGGTTCGCGGCGTGGATCGACGACGCGCACGACGTCCGGCGCGCGCCGCGGCGGCTGATCGACTTCGTCGACCTCGCGACGGAGGACTACCTGCGCGTCAAGCGCGAGAGCCCCGACCTCATCGACGTCACGAGCGAGGAGGAGATCCGCCGCCGGGCGACCGGGCGCGGCGTCATCGACTACGTCGCCTCGCTGACCGACGCGCAGGCCACGTCGCTCGACGGCCTCCTCGTCGGCCAGACGGAACGCCTCTGGGACGCCGGCCAGGGCCTCTGACCGGCGCCCCGCGCGCTTAGCGCCAGCCCAGCGCGGGCGCGACGTGCGTGAGGATCGACTCGATGACGTGCGCGTTGTAGTCGACGCCGAGCTGGTTGGGGACGGTCAGCAGCAGCGTGTCCGCCTCGGCGATGGCCTCGTCGTGGCGGAGCTGCTCGACGAGCGCGTCGGGCTCGTCGGCGTAGGAGCGGCCGAAGATCGCGCGGGTCTTCTCGTCGATGTGGCCGATCTGGTCCTCCGTGTCGCCGCCGAGGAAGTAGCGGCGGTCGGTGTCGTTCGTGATCGCGAAGATCGAGCGCGACACGGAGGTGCGCGGCGAGAAGCCGTGGTCGTGCGTCGCCCACTCCTCCGCGTAGGCGCGCAGCTGCTTCGCCTGCTGGACGTGGAACGGCTCGCCCGTCTCGTCGTTCTTGAGCGTCGAGCTCATGAGATTCATGCCCTGCTGCGCCGCCCAGCGCGCGGTGGCGTCGGATCCGGCGCCCCACCAGATGCGCTCGCGCAGGCCCTCGCTGTGCGGCTCGAGCCGCAGCATTCCCGGCGGGTTCGGGAACATGGGTCGAGGGTTCGGCTCCGCGAAGCCGCGGCCCTCGAGGAGCTGCAGGAAGAGCTCGGTCTTCTGGCGCGCCGCGGCCTCGCCCTGCGGGTCGTCCTCGGCCGCGCCGTAGCCGAAGTACTTCCAGCCGTCGATGACCTGCTCGGGTGAGCCCCGCGAGACGCCGAGCTGCAGGCGGCCGTCCGAGATGAGGTCGGCGGCGCCCGCGTCCTCGACCATGTACATCGGATTCTCGTACCGCATGTCGATGACGCCGGTGCCGAGCTCGATGCGGCTCGTCTTCGCGCCCGCCGCGGCGAGCAGCGGGAACGGCGAGGCGAGCTGGCGCGCGAAGTGGTGCACGCGGAAGTAGGCGCCGTCGGCGCCCAGATCCTCCGCCGCCTGCGCGAGGTCGATGGACTGGTGCAGCACGTCGCTCGCCGACCGCGTCCCCGACTGCGGGTGCGGCGTCCAGTGCCCGAAGGACAGGAACCCGATCTTCTTCATGCATCCATTCTGACGCATAAACTTCGGGCTGGGGTCACGCGGTCTCCGGGAGGTGCGGCGGCACGCGGAGCCAGTCGGGGATCTTCGCGCTGCGGCCGTCCCCCGACGACGTTCCCGTCAGGCGCCGGCGGATCCACGGCACGACGTGCGCGCGGTAGTAGTCGCGGTTGTCCAGATGCGCGCCCGCGCCCTCTGGCAGGGACCACCAAGCCGGCGGCGCCTGCTCCCCCACGGCTTCGAGAACGCGCGCCGCGACGCGGTGGTGCCCGCGGACGTTCATGTGGAGCCGGTCGGGCGACCAGTACGCCGGCTCGCGGAGGGAGGCGTCCGTCCAGTTGATCGCCCAGACGATGCCGGTGCGCCCGCGCAGGCGGGCGGTCACGGCGCGCGTCAGCTCGTCGCCGCGGCGCCGGATCACGCGCGACAGCGGCAGGCCGCCCGACGGATCCGCCCCGGCGAGCAGGATGGGCACGACCCCTTCGGCGGCGCACCGCGCCGCGACATGGACGAACGCGTCGACGACGCGATCGATCGAGCGGCCCGGGCGGAGCATGTCGTTGCCGCCGCCGTTGAACGACAGGTGCGTCGGGCGCAGGGCGAGCGCCGGCTCGAGCTGCTCGTCGACGACCGGCCACGCGAGCTTGCCGCGGATCGCGAGGTTCGCGTAGTCGATCGCCTCGCCCCGCGAGGTTGCCCACCCCTCGGCCGCGAGGTCGGCCCATCCCCGGGGCGTCCCGTCCGGGCGCTCGTCGCCGACGCCCTCCGTGAAGGAATCGCCGATCGCCACATATCGCACACTCGTCACGGATCCATCCTAGGAACCTCCCGCGGCGCGGGCGCGGGCGCGGCCTCGTCCGATAAGGGCCGCGACCACCGCCGGAGCGCCTGTGTGGTTGCGCTCGCTACGCGCGCCTCGGTTATCCGCGATGCAGTGATCGCGTGGGGTCGAGAGGTCAGGGTGAGGCCGAATCCTGCAGCGCTCCCCCGCCATAGCGTGCGATGCCCTGCACGATCGGGTCGGTGACGTCGCGGAGACCGTCTTCTGCCGCTGCTTCACCCGCGTGCGCACCGCTCTCGGCGAGACGCTGGATGAGCGCCTGCTTCGCAGCCGACCGATCGGCGCCAGCGGGCAATTCGAACGCGAGCACGTCGAAGTCGCGCTCGTCGTAGCGTGGGACGGTTGCTCGCACGCGGGCGAGACGAGGGTCCTCGCTCTCGACGTGCAAATATGCGCGAAGCTCGGGGTCAAAGCCTGCGCCGCCGATGTATGCGATGGCCCGCGTATCGACGTCGATCAACACGTAGAGCGAGGATCGGGTGGGTTGCACGTGACCGCGACGAACTGAGATGACGCGCGGAGCGCTCGGATCCATTCGGCAACTCTATGGCCTCGCCCCGCGCGGGGCGAGGCCGTGTTGCGGGCGCTCGCGGTGCTCGATAGCGTGCGTCGCGGCGAGCGTGATCCGCGCGCTCTATCTACTCGACGGGGAGGCTCTGGCCCGTGAAAAACCTCGTTCGCAGGAGCTGCGTCGTCGCTCTTGCCGCGCTTCTTACGCTCAGTGGATGCGCGTCGCGAGACTCGGAGGTTCCCTCGGGAGGCGTGATCCAGGTGGCCGTCGCAGAGACGTGCGAAGCGGGCGCTTCAGCCCGCTGCGTCGCCGTGAATGAGGAGCATGTCCTGGTGGCTGACGGTGCTTTCCGGGACGTCGAGGTGAAGGCGGTGAGCGAACCAGGCGACGAGCAGGAGAACACGCTCACGCTCGAGTTGACGCAGAACGGCGTCGCGGTGCTCGAGACGTCGACGATCACGGTCAGTGAGGCCGGCGAGGGCTCGCGCCTGCTGATGAAGGTCGGCGACGCCGTGATTTCCGCCGTGCGGGTCATGGAGCCTCTACACGGCGAGCAACTCATTATGCGCCTTCCCGACGGCCTCGATGCGAGCGCGATCGCGGACGAGATTCGTCGGCAGTGAGTCGCGGTGCGCCGAGGAGATGACCCACATCCTCGATCGGACGCGGCAATGTGGGTCACTCGCGAGGCACTCACGGGAGGCGGTCGCGAACGGAGTGAGCAGCGCGGCCTAGGAGCGCGGCACCGCCTCGTCGAGCGGCACGCCTCGCATATCGCCGACGGCCCACGCGGCGGCGGCGGCGATCGCGAACGCGATCGCGAACACCGTGAACACGAGCCCGGCGCCGGAGGCGGCGAGGGCCCAGGGGGTGAACAGCGGCGCGGCGATCGAGGCGATGCGCCCCACGCCCGCCGCCCAGCCCGCGCCCGTGGCGCGTACCGCGGTCGGATAGACCTCCGGGCTGATGGCATACAGCGCGCCCCACGCCCCGAGGTTGAAGAACGACAGCAGGCACCCGAACGTGAGGATCTGCCACACCTCGCCCGCGGCGCCGAAGGCCATCGCCGAGAGGGCGGATCCGACGAGGAAGACCGACAGCGTCGCCCGCCGGCCCCACACCTCGATGAGCCAGGCGGCGACCGCGTAGCCCGGTAGCTGCGCGAGGGTGATGATGAGCGTGTAGCCGAACGAGCGGACGAGGTCGAAGCCCTGCGCCACGAGGATTGAGGGGATCCAGATGAAGGCGCCGTAGTAGGCGAAGTTCACGCAGAACCAGACCACCCAGAGCGCGGCGGTCTTGCGGGCGAGCGCGCCGCGGAACAGCGTCCCCACGCCCGCGCGGGCGGGCCGGGCGGGCGCCTCCGGTGCCGCGCCATCCGCGGCGTCGGCCGAGTCGCCGAGGAAGCGGCGGGTGATGGCCTCGGCCTCGGCCGTCCGGCCGCGGGCCGCGAGCCACCGGGGCGACTCCGGCAGGCCCCACCGGACCACGAGCGCGTACGCCGCCGGGATCGCCCCGAGCGCGAAGGCCCAGCGCCACCCGTTCTCGAGCGGCACGACGAAGTAGCCGATCAGCGCCGAGGCCGTCCAGCCGACGGCCCAGAACGCCTCAAGAATGACCACGAGGCGGCCGCGGATCCGCGCGGGCGCAAACTCGCTCACGTACGTGGACGCGACGGGGAGCTCGGATCCGAGCCCCAGGCCGACGAGGAAGCGCAGCGCGATGAGCGCGCCGACGCCGCCGACGAGCGCGCTTGCGCCCGTCGCGAGGCCGTAGACGAGCAGCGTGACGGCGAAGACCTGCCGGCGCCCGAAGCGGTCCGCGAGGAGGCCGCCGAGGCTTGCGCCGATCGCCATCCCGATGAACCCCACCGACGTGATCCATCCGGCGGTGCCGGGCGCGAGGTCCCATTCGACGGCGAGCGCCGCGATGATGAACGAGATGAGCCCGACGTCCATGGCGTCGAGGGCCCAGCCGAGACCCGAACCCGTGAGGATGCGGCCGTGCGAACGGGAGAAGCGGGCGCCGTCGAGGCGCTGCGAAACGGAGGTCACCCCGACAGGTTAGTGTCGGGGTGACCCTTCACGCCAACCGCGGTCAGCCGACGAGCTCCGCGCGCAGCGTGTCGAGGCCGACGCCGCCGAGGTCGAGCGCCCGCTTGTGGAACGCCTTCATCGAGAAGCTCTCGCCCTCGCGCTCCCGGACCGCGTCGCGGATGTCCGTCCAGATGCGCTGACCGACCTTGTACGACGGTGCCTGCCCCGGCCAGCCGAGGTACCGGTTCAGCTCGAACGTGACGAACTGGTCGGCCATGTTCACGTTGCGGCGGAGGAACTCGAGCGCGTAGTCCGCGTCCCACTTCTGGTAGCTGTCGGGGCGCCGCTTGCCGAGGTGCACGCCGATGTCGAGGACGACGCGGGCCGCGCGCATGCGCTGCCCGTCGAGCATGCCGAGGCGCGCGGCGGGGTCGTCGAGGTAGCCGAGCTCCTCCATGAGGCGCTCGGCGTAGAGGGCCCACCCCTCGGCGTGACCGGAGGTCCCCGCGAGGAGGCGCCGCCAGCTGTTGAGCTCGGCGCGGTTGTACACGGCCTGCCCGATCTGCAGGTGATGGCCGGGCACGCCCTCGTGGTACACCGTGGTCAGCTCGCGCCAGGTGTCGAACGCGCGCACGCCGTCCGGGACGGACCACCACATCCGGCCGGGGCGGGAGAAGTCGTCGCTCGGGGCCGTGTAGTAGATCTCCCCCGACGTCGTCGGCGCGATCATGCACTCGACGCGGCGCACGGGCTCCGGGATGTCGAAGTGCGTCTCGCCGAGCTCGGCCACCGCGCGGTCCGCGGTCTCCTGCATCCACGCGCGCAGGGCCTCCTGCCCGATGAGCTTCCGCGTCATGTCGCGTTCGAGGTGCGCGACGGCGTCCTCGACGCTCGCGCCCGGCAGGATCTCGCGCGCGAGCGCCTCCTGCTCGGCGCGCACGCGCGCGAGCTCCTCGAGCCCCCACGCGTAGGTCTCGTCCAGGTCGACGTCGGCGCCGAGGAAGCGGCGGGAGTGGATCCCATACAGCTCGCGCCCCACCGCGTCCTCCTCCGCGGCGCGCGGCGCCAGGACGCCGTCGAGGAAGCGCGCGAGGCGGCCGTACGCCGAACGCGCGGCGTCGGCGCCGTCGGACAGCGCGGCATCGAGGGTGCGGGGAAGCGGATCCCCCTGCGCGCTCGCGCCCGCCACCAGCTGGTCGAAGAACCCGTCGGGGAAGGCGTAGCTCCGCGCCTGCTCGGCGACCTCGCGCACCTGGCGTACCGCCGGCACGACGCCCTCGTGGATCCCCTCGCGGAGCGTGGCGATGTAGCCGTCGATCGCGTCGGGGACGGCGGCGAGGCGGGTGGCGAAGTGCTCCCAGTCCTCGGCGGTGTCGGTGGGCATGAGGTCGAACGCCTGGCGAATGTCCTGCGAGGGGCTCTCGAGCACGTTCAGGTCGCGCAGGTGCCACCGGGACTCGTGCAGCTCGAGGTCGAGGCGCAGCTCACGCGACAGGTCGGCCTGCGTGACGCGGTCGGTCGCGTCGGCGGGCTCGAGCGCCTCGAGACGCGTGAGCGTCGCGCGGGTCGCGGAGGCGAGCGCCTCGTGGCCATCGGGGCCGTAGTCGCCGAAGCGGTCGTTCGCCTCCGTGCGGCCGATGTACGTCCCGAGCGTGGGACGCAGGTCGACGAGGGTGTCGACCCACTCCTCGGCCAGGGTATCGATCAGTGTCTGGGGTCGTCGATTGTCATCCATGGGTCCCCCCAGGCTATCGGCAGGCCCGCGCGGTCAGTGCGCGGCCTCGTTCCAGTCGCCGCCGAAGCCCACCTGCACGGAGAGCGGGACCGTGAGCTCCGCGGCGCCGGCCATCTCGTCGCGCACGAGCTGCTCGACCGCCTCGCGCTCGCCCGGCGCCACCTCGACGACGACCTCGTCGTGGATCTGCAGGAGCAGGCGCGAGCGCATGCCGCGGAGGCGCTCGTGGATCCGGAACAGCGCGATCTTCATGATGTCGGCGGCGCTGCCCTGGATGGGCGCATTCAGGGCGGCGCGCTCGGCGTTCTCGCGGAGCACCCGGTTGGGGCTGGACAGGTCGGGGAACGGGCGGCGGCGGCCGAAGATCGTCTCGGTGTAGCCGTCCTCGCGGGCCTTCTCGACCGAGGCGCGCAGGTAGTCGCGCACGGCTCCGAAGCGCTCGAAGTAGCCGAGCATGAGCTGCTTGGCCTCCTTCTGCTCGATACCGAGCTGCTTGGCGAGGCCGAATGCCGACAGGCCGTAAACGAGGCCGTAGGACATCGCCTTGACCTTGCTGCGCATGGCGCTCGTGACCTCCGACGGGTCGACGCCGAACACCTGGGCGCCGACGTAGCGGTGGAGATCCTCCCCCGCGACGAACGCCTCGACGAGGCCCGGATCCTCCGAAAGGTGCGCCATGATCCGCATCTCGATCTGCGAGTAGTCGGCGGTCAGGAGCGACTCGTAGCCCTCGCCGACGACGAAGGCCTGCCGGATGCGACGAGACTCCTCCGAGCGCACGGGGATGTTCTGCAGGTTCGGGTCCGTGCTCGAGAGGCGGCCCGTCTGGCTGCCCGTCTGCACGTAGGTCGTGTGCACGCGGCCGTCGTCCGCGATGGCCTGATCCAGGCCGTCGATGATCTGCTTGAGCTTCGTCGCCTCGCGGTGCGCGAGCAGCTGGCCGAGGAACGGGTGGCCCGTCTTGACCTGCAGCTCGGCCAGGGCGCTCGCGTCGGTCGTGTAGCCCGTCTTCGTCTTGCGCGTCGTGGGCAGCGCGAGCTCCTCGAAGAGCACCTGCTGCAGCTGCTTGGGCGAGCCGAGGTTCACCTCGTGGCCGATCTCGGCGTAGGCCTCGGCGGCGATCTGGGCGGCGCGCTCGCCGAGCTGCGCGGAGAACGCGCTGAGGGCGTCGTGCGAGACGCTCACGCCCGCGAGCTCCATGTCGGCGAGGGCGATCAACGTCGGCATCTCGATGTCGTCGAGTACGGCGCGGGCGCGCTCGGGCAAAGAGGTGACGACGGCCTCCGCGGCGCGCAACGTGTACCAGCTGAGCTGGCCCGGCGTCGCCCCGTCGGTCTCCGGCACGAGCTGGTCCGGATCCGCCTCGGGCAGGCGCTCGCCCAGGTAGCGGTCCACGAGGTGGGCGAGGGTCTTGTCGGGGAAGGCCGGCTTCGCGATCCATCCCGCGATCAGGGCGTCGGTGCGGAGCCCTCGGACCTCGACGCCCGCGCGGCCGAGCGCCTTCACCTGCACCTTCGCGTCGCACATGACCTTCGGGGCGTCGGAGGCGAACCACGCCCGCACGGCGTCCGCCGCCTCCTCGGACCACGCCGCCTCGACGGCGGCGTCCGCGGTAGCGAGGCCCAGGCGCTCGGGCCGGCCCTCGAGCAGCGTGACCGTCACGCCGACCGCCTGCGCGGGATCCGTGAACCAGCCCGCGAGGCCCGCGGCGTCGAGCTCCTCGACGGCGGGCGCCGCCGGCTGCTCTGGCGCGGGCTCGGACCCGGATTCGCCCATCGCGTCGAGGACGCGCGTGAGGAGCGAGCGGAACTCCAGCGTCGAGAAGATGTCGCGCACGGCCTGCTCGTCGGCCGCGCCCACCTCGAGCGCCTCCAGCTCGACCGCCACGTCAATGTCGTCGAGCAGGCGGTTGAGACGGCGGTTGCGCCGCACGTCGTCGAGGTGGTCGCGCAGGTTCTGGCCCACGACGCCCTTGATGCCCTCGGCGCCCTCGAGGATCGCGTCGAGCGACCCGAACTGGGTGAGCCACTTGACCGCCGTCTTCTCGCCCACCTTGGGCACGCCCGGGAGGTTGTCGGCCTTCTCCCCCACGAGCGCCGCGATGTCGGGGTACTGCTCGGGCGGCACGCCGTACCGCTCCTCGACGGCCGGCGGGTCGTAGCGCTTGAGCTTCGACACGCCCTGCACGGACGGGTAGAGCAGGGTCACGCGCTCGTTCACGAGCTGGATCGCGTCGCGGTCCCCCGAGCACACGAGCACGTCGTAGCCGGCCTCGGAGCCGCGCCGGGCGAGCGTCGCGAGGATGTCGTCCGCTTCGTAGCCGTCCTTCTCCAGCACCGTGACGTTCATCGCCTCGAGGCAGGTCTTGAGGAGCGGAATCTGCCCGCGGAACTCGGACGGCGTCTCCTGCCGGCCCTCCTTGTACTCCGGGTACTCCGCCTTGCGGAAGGTGTGATCGGAGACGTCGAACGCGACGGCGACGTGCGTCGGCTGCTCGTTCTTGAGGAGGTTGATGAACATCGACAGGAAGCCGTGGATGCCGTTCGTGTGCTGCCCCTCCTTGTTCTGGAAGGTGTCGACCGGCAGCGCGAAGAATGCGCGGAAGGCCAGCGAGTGGCCGTCGACGATGAGCAGAGTAGGCTTCGTGGGGTCCGTCACCCCTCCAGGGTATGCGGGTCCGCCGACATCCACCCTCCGCCGGAAGGAATCCGCATGAGCGCCGCCCCCGAACCCGCCGCCGACGGTCTGGACTGGCTCGAGCAGCGCGGGATCGGCGCGCTCGCCGAGCGCATGGGGATCCGCTTCACGGAGTTCTCCGCGGAGCGCGCGGTGGCGACCATGCCGGTCGAGGGGAACACGCAGCCCGTCGGCCTGCTCCACGGGGGCGCCTACGTCGTGCTCGGCGAGTCGCTCGGGTCCATGGCCGCGAACCTCCACGCGGGGCCGGGGCGCCTCGCCGTCGGTCTCGACATCAACGCCACGCACACCGCCTCGGCGACGTCGGGGCTCGTGACCGGCACCTGCACCGCGATCCACCTGGGCGGCTCGGTGTGCGTGCACGAGATCGTCGTGCGGGACGAGCGCGGGCGCCGGTGCTCGACCGTCCGCATCACCAACCTCATCAAGGACGCCCGCTAACGCCGAAGGGGCCCGGCCAGTCGGCCGGGCCCCTTCTTCGCGCGGGGCGCGATCAGTCCTTCTTGGGCGAGAGCTGCTCGATGATCGCCTTCGCGACGTCCTGCATCGTGAGACGGCGGTCCATCGACGCCTTCTGGATCCAGCGGAACGCCTCGGGCTCGCTGAGCCCCATCTTCTCGTTCAGGAGGCCCTTGGCGCGGTCGACGAGCTTGCGCGTCTCGAAGCGCTCGACCATGTCGGCGACCTCGGCCTCGAGCGTGATGATCTGCTCGTGGCGGGCCAGCGCGATCTCGATCGCGGGCAGCAGGTCGTTCGGCGTGAACGGCTTGACGACGTAGGCGAGCGCGCCGGCCTCCGTCGCGCGCTCCACGAGCTCCTTCTGGCTGAACGCCGTCAGCAGCACGACGGGCGCGATGTGGTCGCGGCTCAGCCGCTCGGCGGCGGAGATGCCGTCGAGCTGCGGCATCTTCACGTCCATGACCACGAGGTCGGGGCGCAGCTCCGTCGCGAGCTGGACCGCGGTCTCGCCGTCGCCGGCCTCGCCAACGACGTCGTAGCCGTTGTCGCGAAGGATCTCGACGATGTCCATCCGGATCAGCGACTCATCCTCGGCGACGACCACGCGACGGGGCGCGCCTCCTGCGTTCTCGTTCTGCTCTTCGCTCACGTGTTCCATCCTATGACGCGGGTCTGGTGGTTCGCCGATCGACTCGTCGGGGATCCGACGAGGGCGAACGTCGTGCCGGTGGAGGGACTCGAACCCTCACGTCCTTGCGGACAACGCATTTTGAGTGCGCCGCGTCTGCCATTCCGCCACACCGGCCGGGGGCGGCGACCCGGGGGTCGCCGCCGGGCGCGATCCTAGCCCTGGTAGGCAGGGGCCGCGCCGTGGACCGCGTCGCCCACGCGGTGGACGCGCAGGTCGTTGGTCGAGCCAGCGATCCCGGGAGGGGAACCGGAGATGACGATGACCTTGTCGCCGACGCGCGCGAGGCCGTTCTCCAGCACGTACTCGTCGACCTGCATGAACATCTGGTCGGTGTGCTCGACCGGGTCCACGAGGGCGGAGCGGATGCCCCACGTCAGCTGCATGCGGCGGCGCGTCTCCTCGGCGAGGGTGAACGCGACCATGCGGCGGGACGAGCGCAGGCGCGACATCCGCCGGGCCGAGTCGCCCGTCTGCGTGAAGATGCACAGCAGCTTCGCGTCGACGAAGTCCGCGACGTCGACGGCGGCGAGCGTGATGGCGCCGCCCTGGGTGCGCGGGCGCGTCGTGAGCGGCTCGATGCGCTCGAGGCCGTGGTCCTCCGTGGACTCGACGATGCGGGCCATGGTCTGGACCGTGACCACCGGGTAGTCGCCGACGCTCGTCTCGCCCGAGAGCATGACCGCGTCCGCGCCGTCGAGGACCGCGTTCGCGACGTCGCTCGTCTCCGCGCGCGTCGGGACGGGGTTCTGGATCATCGACTCGAGCATCTGCGTCGCGACGATGACGGGCTTGGCGAGGCGGCGGGCCATCGCGACCGCGCGCTTCTGGACGATCGGCACGGCCTCGAGCGGGAGCTCGACGCCGAGGTCGCCGCGGGCAACCATGATGCCGTCGAAGGCCTCGACGATCTCCTCGAGCACGTCGACGGCCTGCGGCTTCTCGATCTTGGCGATGATCGGGACGCGGCGCCCCTCCTCCGCCATGATCACGTGGGCGCGCTCGACGTCCTTCGCGCTGCGCACGAACGACAGGGCGATGATGTCGGCGCCCTTGCGCAGGGCCCAGCGCAGGTCGGCCTCGTCCTTCTCGCTCAGGGCGGGGACGTTGACCGCGACGCCGGGCAGGTTGATGCCCTTGTTGTTGCTCACGGGGCCGCCGACGACGACCTTGGTCGTCACCGTGACGCCGTCGGTCTCGACGACCTGGACGCGGACCTTGCCGTCGTCGATGAGGAGGTAGTCGCCGGGCGCGACGTCGCCCGCGAGGCCCTTATACGTCGTCCCGACGAGGTCCTTCGTTCCCTCGACGTCCTCCATCGTGATGCGGAAGATGTCGCCCACCGCGAGGGTGTGGGGGCCGTCGGCGAAGGTGCCGAGGCGGATCTTGGGGCCCTGCAGGTCGACGAGGATCGCGACGGGCAGGCCGGCGTCTGCCGCGGCTCCCCGCACGTTCTCGAAGTTGTTGTCGTGCACGGAGTAGTCGCCGTGGCTGAGGTTCAGGCGCGCGACATCAAGCCCCGCGTCGATCAGCTCCCGGACCGTTTCCTTTGTCGAGGTCGCCGGCCCGAGGGTCGCGACGATCTTGGCTCGTCTCACTGCATCGCCTTCCGCACTGCTGGGCCCTCGGTGGGGCCCGGTGGCTGTCGAATCGCGTCCTGGGCCTGTCGGCGCCGCACGCGCCTGAAATGTCGGGAACCCCGAACGCGCTTCTCACCCTACGCGCATTCGGGGTTCCCTCGCGACGCGAACGCGCCGCGCGGCGGTCGCTCCTAGACGTGCATGCCGATGTCCGTGGGCTTCACGGGCGCGGGCAGGAACGTCTCGCCCATGAGCTGCTCGTCGACGCGCGCGGCCGCCGCGCGCCCCTCCGCGATCGCCCACACGATGAGCGACTGGCCACGGCCGGCGTCGCCGGCGACGAAGACGCCGCGGTCGGCCGACTCGTAGGAGTCGTCGCGCACGATGGCGCCGCGGTCGGTGAACTGCGTCGCCAGCTGGTGCTCCAGGTGCTCGCGCTCGGGGCCGGTGAACCCCATGGCGATGAGCACGAGGTCCGCCGGGATCTCCCGCTCGGTGCCGCTCTTGGGCACGCGACGCCCGTCGACGAACTCGGTCTCGGCCACGCGCAGGGCGCGCACCTCGCCCGCCTCGTTCCCGAGGAACTCCACGGTGGAGGCGAGGAACTGACGCTCGCCGCCCTCCTCGTGAGCCGACGAGATCTCGAACACCGTCGGGTCCGTGGGCCACGGCTGGTGGTCGGGGCGCGTGTCGCCGGGCTTGCGGCCGATCGCGAGGTTCGTCACGCTGAGCGCGCCCTGGCGGTGCGCCGTGCCGATGCAGTCGGCGCCCGTGTCGCCGCCGCCGATGACGACGACGTGCTTGCCCTCGGCCGTGATCTGGTTCGGAACCGTGTCCCCCGCGCCGGCCTTGTTGGCCTCGACGAGGTACTCCATGGCGAAGTGCACGCCGGCGAGATCACGGCCGGGGATCGGCAGGTCGCGCGGCACGGTCGCGCCCGTGGCCACCACGACGGCGTCGTAGCGCGCGCGCAGGTCGTCCCACGTGATGTCCACGCCGATGGCGACGCCGGCGCGGAAGCGCGTGCCCTCGTCGCGCATCTGACGCAGGCGCATGTCGAGGTGGCGCTTTTCCATCTTGAAGTCCGGGATCCCGTACCGCAGCAGGCCGCCGATGCGGTCGTCGCGCTCGTAGACGGCGACGGTGTGACCCGCGCGCGTGAGCTGCTGAGCGGCGGCGAGGCCCGCGGGGCCCGACCCGACGACGGCGACGGTCTTGCCCGTCAGGCGTGTCGGGGGCTTGGGCTCGACCCAGCCGTTGCCGAAGGCCTCGTCGATGATCGAGACCTCGATCTGCTTGATCGTGACGGCGGGCTGGTTGATGCCCAGCACGCACGCGGACTCGCACGGCGCCGGGCACAGCCGGCCGGTGAACTCGGGGAAGTTGTTCGTGGCGTGCAGGCGGTCGATCGCCGCGCGCCCCTCCCCCTTCCACGTGAGGTCGTTCCACTCCGGGATGAGGTTGCCGAGGGGGCACCCCTGGTGGCAGAACGGCACGCCGCAGTCCATGCAGCGGCCGGCCTGACGCGTCAGGACCGCCTTGTCGCCCGGCTCGTAGACCTCTTTCCAGTCCATGATGCGCACGGGCACCGGACGGCGAGCGGGGGTCTCCCGCTCGGTCACCTTCATAAAGCCCTTGGGATCAGCCACCGGTCACCTCCAGGATTCGGGTCCAGACGACGTCGCTGTCGGGGTCGAGCCCCTCATCGGCGGCGTCCTGGCGCGTTTTCAGGACGGCGGCGTAGTCGCGCGGGAGAACCCGCACGAAGTTCGCCGCCTCGTTCTTGAGATCGCCGAGCAAGCGCTCCGCGAGGTCGGATCCGGTCTCCGCCACGTGGCGCTCCAGGAGATCCCGCAGGATCTCCACGTCGCCGGAGCCGAGCTCGCCGAGGGTGAGCTCTCCCGAGTCGAGCGCCTGCGTGTTGACCTTGTCCCGGTCGAGGCGGTACACGTAGGCCGTGCCGCCGGACATGCCGGCGCCAAGGTTCCGGCCCGTCTCGCCGAGGATCACGGCGAGCCCGCCGGTCATGTACTCGAGCGCGTGGTCGCCCACGCCCTCGACGACCGCCGAGGCGCCGGAGTTGCGGACGAGGAAGCGCTCGCCCACGACGCCGCGGAGGAACAGCGAGCCCTGCGTCGCGCCGTAGCCGATGACGTTGCCCGCGATGACGTTCTCGGACGCATCGAAGGTCGCGTCGCGCGGGGGGCGCACGACGATGTGCCCACCGGAGAGGCCCTTGCCGACGTAGTCGTTCGAGTCGCCCTCGAGGTGCAGGCTGACGCCGCCCGGGAGGAACGCGCCGAAGGACTGCCCGGCGGATCCCGTGAGGTTCACGGTGATGGATCCGTTCGTGAGCCCGTGCTCGCCGTGCGCCTTCGTGACCTCGTGGCCCAGCATCGTCCCCACGGCGCGCGCCGTGTTCCGGACGGGGAGGTCGATCGTCAGGTCGCCGCCCGAGGCGATGACGTCCTGCGCCCGCTCAATGAGCTGGACGTCGAAGTGCTCCTCGAGCTCGTGGTTCTGCGACCGGGCGTGCGCGCGGGGCTCGGCGGCGTCGAAGGCGGGACCGTCCAGGATGGGCGCGAGGTCGAGACCGTCGGCCTTCCAGTGCGCGATCGCGCGGTTGACGTCGAGCGCCTCGACGTGCCCGATGGCCTCCTCGAGCGAGCGGAAGCCCAGCTCGGCGAGGTACTCGCGCACCTCCTCGGCGATGAACATCATGAAGTTCACGACGTGCTCGGCCTGGCCCGTGAAGCGCGAGCGCAGGACGGGGTTCTGCGTGGCAACGCCGACGGGGCACGTGTCGAGGTTGCACACGCGCATCATGATGCAGCCCTCGACCACGAGGGGCGCGGTCGCGAAACCGAACTCCTCCGCGCCGAGTAGCGCCGCGATCACGACGTCGCGGCCGGTCTTCATCTGCCCGTCGACCTGGACGACGACGCGGTCCCGCATGCCGTTGAGCATCAGGGTCTGCTGCGTCTCGGCGAGGCCGAGCTCCCAGGGCGTCCCCGCGTGCTTGAGCGAGTTGAGCGGGCTCGCGCCGGTGCCGCCATCGTGACCGGACACGAGGATCACGTCGCTGAGCGCCTTGGCGACGCCCGCGGCGACCGCGCCGATGCCCGACTGGCTGACGAGCTTCGTGTGCACGCGCGCCGACGGGTTCGCCCGCTTCAGGTCGAAGATGAGCTGCTTGAGGTCCTCGATCGAGTAGATGTCGTGGTGCGGGGGCGGGGAGATGAGCCCCACGCCCGGCGTCGAGTGACGCGTCCGCGCGACCCACGGGTACACCTTGCCGGGAGGCAACTGCCCGCCCTCGCCCGGCTTGGCGCCCTGCGCCAGCTTGATCTGGATGTCGTCGGCGTGCGTCAGGTACATGCTCGTGACGCCGAATCGGCCGGACGCCACCTGCTTGATGGCGCTACGGCGCGACGGGTCGAGGAGCCGATCGACGTCCTCGCCGCCCTCGCCCGTGTTCGACTTGCCGCCGAGCTGGTTCATCGCAATCGCGAGCGTCTCGTGCGCCTCGCGGGAGATGGATCCGTAGCTCATCGCTCCCGTCGAGAAGCGCTTCACGATCGCCGATGCGGGCTCGACCTCGTCGAGCGGCACGGGGCGACGGTCGCCGGCGGTGAGCTGGAACAGCCCGCGCAGGGTCTTCAGCTCCGCGGCCTGGTCGTCGACCATCTTCGTGTACTCGCGGAAGATGTCGTACCGACCGGTGCGCGTGGAGTGCTGCAGCCGGAAGATCGTCTCGGGGTTGAACAGGTGCTCAGCCCCGTCGCGCCGCCACTGGTACTCGCCGCCCGTCCAGAGCCGCTCGTGCGCGCGGGGCGCGCGGTCCTCGGGGTACGCGAACGCGTGGCGCGCGGCGGTCTCGCGCGCGATGGCGTCCAGGCCGACGCCCTGGATCTTCGTCTCGGTGCCCGTGAAGTACTTCTCGACGAACGCCGAGGAGAGCCCGACGGCCTCGAACACCTGCGCGCCCGCGTACGAGGACACGCTCGAGATGCCGATCTTCGACATGATCTTCAGCACGCCCTTGCCGAGCGCGTAGATCAGGTTCTTGACGGCCTTTTCGGGGCTCACGCCCGTGACGGATCCGCTGCGCACGAGGTGCTCGGCCGACTCCATCGCCAGGTAGGGGTTCACGGCGCTCGCGCCGTAGCCGAGGAGCACCGCCACGTGGTGCACCTCGCGCACGTCGCCCGCCTCGACGACGAGGCCGACCTTCATGCGCGTCTCGTTGCGGATGAGGTGGTGGTGCACCGCCGACACGGCCAGCAGCGACGGGATCGGCGCGAGGTCCTGGTTCGAGTCGCGGTCGCTGAGGACGATGAACTCGGCGCCGTCCTCAATCGCCCGGTCGACCTCGGCGCACATCCGATCGATGCGCTTCTCCATGCCCTTCGCCCCCGCGGACACGCGGTACAGCGACGGCACGGTGACCGAGGTGCGGCCCGGGAGGGCGCTGTCGATGTGCTGGATCTTCGCGAGCTCGTCGTTGTCGATCACGGGGAAGTCGAGCCCGACGCCGCGCGCGTGGGCGGCCCCGCTCGTGAGCAGGTTCGCCTCGGGGCCGAGGTTCAGCGTGAGGCTGGTCACGACCTCCTCGCGGATCGAGTCGAGCGGCGGGTTCGTCACCTGCGCGAACTGCTGCACGAAGTAGTCGAACAGCAGGCGCGGGCGCTTGCTCAGCACGGCGATCGGGGTGTCGGACCCCATCGCGCCGATCGGCTCGGCGCCCGTGCGACCCATCGGGCCGAGCAGGATCTTCAGCTCCTCCTCGGTGTACCCGAACGTGCGCTGGCGGCGCCGGATCGAGGCGATGGGGTGGACGAGGTGCTCCCGCTCGGGCAGGTCGGCGAGCCGGACCGTGCCCTTGTCGAGCCACTCGCGCCACGGCTCCTTCTTCGCGAGGCGGCCCTTGACCTCCGCGTCCGCGAGAATGCGGCCGTTCTCGGTGTCGACGACGAACATCGTGCCCGGCTGCAGGCGACCGCGGCGCGCGATCCGCTCGGGGGCGAAGTCGAGGACGCCGGTCTCCGAGCCGATGACGACGAGCCCGTCGTTCGTGACGGTCCAGCGCCCGGGGCGCAGACCGTTGCGGTCGAGCGTCGCGCACACGAGGGTGCCGTCGGTCGCGAGGAGGGCCGCGGGGCCGTCCCACGGCTCCATGAGGCCCGCGTGATACTCGTAGAACGCCTTGAGGTCGGGGTCGAGGCCCGTCTTCTTCTCGTGCGCCTCCGGCACCATCATGAGCATGGCGTGCGGCAGCGAGCGGCCCGACAGCGTCAGGAGCTCGAGCGTCTCGTCGAAGGATGCGGAGTCGCTCTCGGTGTCGGAGCAGATCGGCAGGAGCGGCTTCATGTCGCCGAGTAGCTCGCTCGACAGCTGCGACTGGCGCGCGCGCATCCAGTTGCGGTTTCCGCCCACCGTGTTGATCTCGCCGTTGTGGGCGAGCATGCGCAGCGGCTGCGCGAGGGGCCACGACGGGAAGGTGTTGGTCGAGTAGCGCGAGTGGACGACGGCCAGCTCGGTGACGAAGCGCTCGTCCTGCAGGTCCAGGTAGAACGGCTCGAGCTGCAGGGTCGTGACCATGCCCTTGTAACCGAGGGTGCGGCTGGAGAGCGAGACGAAGTAGGCGCCGAGCTCGTGCTGGGCGCGCTTGCGCAGCCGGTACGCGCGGCGATCGAGCGCGATCCCGGACAGGGGCTCCTGGTGGCCCGCCTGGGCGCTCGCGAGGAACAGCTGCTCGATTGCCGGCTGCGCGTCGCGCGCGAGGCGGCCGAGGTTGTCGGGCGCGACGGGCACCTCGCGCCACCCGAGCACGTGCAGGTTCTCGGTCGCGGCGATGTGCTCGATGCCGCGCTTATGCTCGGCCCGCTCCTCCGCGTCGGTCGGGAGGAACGCCATTCCGGCGGCGTACTCGCCGACCGGGGGCAGCTCGAAGCCCGCCACGGCGCGCAGGAAGGCGTCGGGCATCTGCGTGAGGATGCCCGCGCCGTCGCCCGTGCCGGCGTCGGATCCGATCGCGCCGCGGTGCTCGAGGTTCGTGAGAGCCTCGAGCGCCAGGTCGACGATGTCGTGGCCCGGCTCGCCGCGCAGCGTGGCGACCATCGCGAGTCCGCACGCATCCTTCTCGAACGCGGGGTTGTACATGCCCTGTCGGGCGGGGAGCGCGCCGGGCGCGCCAGGACGCAGGCTGAATGCCATAAGCGATTCCGTCCTCGTATCTCGTGCTCTGTGGGGACGACGTCGGCCCGACGGCAAGCCGGTGGGGGTGGGTGCGAAGCGAGCGGTGCTCCGCCGCGCGAGGGCGGCTTACTTCGCGGCTGCTGTGCTTGTGGCGGCGGCCGAGGGGCTGATCTCCGACGACGGCGGTTCGCTGATGTCGACGAAGTCGTCGGGGCTGTCATGCGATGCTAGCGCATTCTGGTCGGACCGCTGTCGCCCGGGGACGTACACCGAGGGCTCGAGGCCCGTGTGGCGCGACTGGACGGCGAGCACGACGACGCCGAGCGCGACGGCGACCAGCGCGGCCCACACGTTCGTGCGTAGCCCGAAGAAAATTTCGCTCGGGTCGATCCGGATCGACTCCCACACGACGCGACCCGCGCCGTACCAGATGAGGTAGACGGCGAACAGGCGGCCCCACTGCATGCCCACGCGGCGCGAGAGCGCGAGCAGCACGATGACGCCGGCGCCGTTCCAGAGGACCTCGTAGAGGAAGGTCGGGTGGAAGAGGGTGTCGGCGGGCAGGCCGGCGGGGATGGCGGCGTTGTCGGCGTCGATCTCCAGGCCCCACGGCAGGTCCGTCGGCAGACCGAAGAGCTCCTGGTTGAACCAGTTACCGAATCGGCCGAGCGCCTGCGCGAGAAGCAGACCGGGCGCGAGCGCGTCGGCGAACGCCGAGAACCGGATGCCCGTCCAGCGGCAGCCGATCCACGCGCCGAGCGCGCCGCCCAGCAGCGCCCCGAAGATCGCGATGCCGCCGTCCCAGATGTTCCAGACCGCGTTCTCCACGAACGGGTTCCACCAGGCGCGGCCGGCGGAGAAGTAGAAGTCCCAGTGCGTGAGCACGTGGAACGCGCGCGCCCCCACGAGCGCGAGGATCACGGCGGGCAGGCCCACGTCGATCACGACCCACGGCTCGGCGCCGCGGCGCGTGAGCCGCGTGTTCGTCATGATCGTCGCCACGATGATCCCCGCGAGGATGCACAGCGCGTAGAAGTGGATCGTGAACGGTCCGAGCGTGAAGGATCCGATCGTCCACTCTCCCCCGAAGGTGAAGGAGGAGATCGGAGGGCTGGGGATGCTCGCGGCAACGAGCGACGCGGAAGGCAGCATGATGAGGAGAGTCTACGTCCTTGGGTGAGTCGGATCGGGGTGCGGCTCAGGCCGCGTCCGTGTCCCGGCGGCGCGTGCCGGAGGCGAGCTCGCGGGCGACCTCGGCGAGGCCGTCGACGCCGCCGTCGCGGAGGGCCCGCACGAGCGCCGTTCCCACGATCGCGCCGTCTGCATACGCGCACACGTCGGCGATCTGGTCGGCGGTCGAGATGCCGATGCCGACGCAGGCGCGCGCGGCGCCGTGGGCGCGTAGACGCCCGACCAGCTCGCGCGCCGCCTGGTCGAGCTCGGCGCGCTCGCCCGTGATCCCCATCGTCGAGACCGTGTACACAAAGCCCCGGGACGCGCCGGCGATCATCTCGAGGCGCTCGTTCGTCGACGTGGGCGCCGCGAGGAACACGCGGTCGAGCCCATGGCGCTCCGCCGCGTCGACCCACTCGGCCGCCGCGTCGGGCGTGATGTCGGGGGTGATGAGGCCCGCCCCGCCGGCCGCCGCGAGGTCGGCCGCGTAGCGGTCCACCCCGTACTGCACGACGAGGTTCCAGTAGGTCATGACGAGAATCGGCACCGCGGTGCGGCCCGAGATCTCGCGCACGGCCGTGAACAGGTCGGGCGTGCGAAAGCCCGCCTCGAGCGCGGCCTTCGTGGCCTCCTGGATGATGGGGCCGTCCATGACCGGGTCGCTGTAGGGCGGCCCGAGCTCGAGAATGTCGGCCCCCGCCTCCGCGAGCGCCACGGCGGCGTCGATGGAGGTCGCGAGGTCTGGGTAGCCGACCGGGAGGTATCCGACGAAGGCGCCGCGGCCCTCGTCTCGGGCGCGGTCGATCGCCCGCTCCACCGTGGAGGTCATGCGCCCTCTCCCCCGTCGTAGAGGCCGAAGTAGCGCGCGGCCGTGTCCATGTCCTTGTCGCCGCGGCCCGACAGGCAGATCGCGATCGTCGCGTCGTGGCCGAGCTCGCGCCCCAGGCGGATCGCGCCTGCGAGCGCGTGCGCCGACTCGATGGCGGGGATGATGCCCTCGGTGCGGGTCAGGAGCCGCAGCGCCTGCATCGCTTCGTCGTCGGTGGCGGGGATGTACGTGGCGCGGCCGGTGGCCGCGAGCCACGCGTGCTCCGGCCCGACGCCCGGGTAGTCGAGCCCCGCGGAGATCGAGTGCGACTCGATGGTCTGGCCGTCGTCGTCCATGAGGACGAACGTGCGCGCGCCGTGCAGCACGCCCTCGCGGCCGCGCTCGATGGACGCGGCGTGGCGGTCGGTGTCGACGCCGTCGCCGGCCGCCTCGACGCCGTACAGCGCGACGGAGGGGTCGTCGATGAACGCGTCGAACATGCCGATCGCGTTCGAGCCACCGCCGACGCACGCGACGACGGCGTCCGGCAGGGCGCCCGTGTGCTCGAGGAGCTGGCTACGCGCCTCCTCGGAGATGATCTTCTGGAAATCGCGGACCATGGCCGGGAACGGGTGCGGCCCCGCGGCCGTGCCGAAGATGTAGTTGGTCGTCTCGACGCTGGCGACCCAGTCGCGGTAGGCCTCGTTGATCGCGTCCTTGAGGGTGCGCGAGCCGGTCGTGACCGCGATGACCTCGGCGCCCAGCAGGCGCATGCGGGCGACGTTGAGGGCCTGGCGCTCGGTGTCGACCTCGCCCATGTAGATGGTGCACTCGAGGCCGAACAGCGCGGCCGCCGTCGCGGTCGCGACGCCGTGCTGGCCCGCGCCCGTCTCGGCGATCACGCGCGTCTTGCCCAGGCGGCGCGTCAGGAGCGCCTGCCCGAGCACGTTGTTGATCTTGTGGCTGCCCGTGTGGTTGAGGTCCTCGCGCTTGAGGAACACGCGCGCGCCGCCGGCGTGCTCCGCGAAGCGTGGCACCTCCGTGAGCGGCGACGGGCGGCCGGCGTACTCGGCGAGCAGTCCCGCCAGCTCCTGGCGGAACGACGGATCCGCCATGGCGGAGCGGTGGGCCTCGGCGAGCTCATCGATCGCGGCGATGAGCGACTCGGGCATGTAGCGCCCGCCGAAGTCGCCGAAGAACGGGCCGGGTTGGTCGCGCAGAGACATCAGATCCCTTCTGTGGCGGAGAGGAAGGCGCCGAGGGTACGAACGGGGTCGCCCGTGACGAGCGCCTCGCCGATCAGGACGGCGTCCGCCCCATCGCGGCGGTAGCGCACGACGTCCTCGGGCGCGGCGACGGCGGACTCCGCAACGCGGATCGTGCCGGACGGGATCCCCTCCGACAGCCGGGCGAACAAGTCGCGGTCGAGCGTGAAGTCGCTGAGGTCGCGGGCGTTCACCCCGATGAGCGGCGCGCCGAGGTCGACGGCCGCGCGCACCTCGTCGGCGGTGTGCGCCTCCACGAGCGGCGTCATCCCCCACTCGATGACGAGTGCGTACAGCTCGGCGAGGGTGGCCGGCTCCAGGGCCGCGACGATGAGCAGCGCCATGTCGGCGCCGGCGGCGCGCGCCTCGGCGATTTGATACGGCGTGGCGAGGAAGTCCTTGCGCAGGACCGGCAGGGCCACGCGCTCGCGCACGGCGGTGAGGTCCGCGAGGGACCCCTTGAAGCGGCGGCCCTCCGTGAGCACGCTGATCGCGGACGCGCCACCGGTCTCGTAGAGGCCCGCCTGGTGCGCCGGATTCGGGATCGCCGCGAGGTCGCCGCGCGAGGGGCTCGCGCGCTTGACCTCCGCGATGACCTTGATGCGCTCGGAGGGCGCAAGGAAGGCGCGCGCGTCGCGCGGCGCGGGTGCGGCCGCGGCGCGCGCCTCGACGGCCGCGAGCGGCTGCTGGGCGCGGCGTGCCTCCGCGTCCTCGACCGCCCCCGCCGTGAGGTCGGCAAGGAGCGACATCAGTGACCCTTGGGCTGGTACTTGGGTCCGTTCACGCCGAAGCCGGCCTTCGACATGATGAGGCCCACGATCGGGCCGATCACGACGATGACCGCGCCCGCCCACACGAGCCAGATCTGCCCCAGGAACAGTGCAACGGTCGCCACGGCCAGGCCGACCAGCATGATGATGACGTTCGTCCAGGCGGCGGGCGAGTGTCCGTGTCCGGGGTCGCCGATGGGGTTGCTCATGGGGGTACTCCTCAAATGGTGCGGAACGATGACGAGTCTAGGGGATCCGCCGGCTCAGGCCGGGCGGGTGGGGTCGTCGCCGCGGGACAGGTCGTCCCACGTGTCGACGGCGTCCAGGGGGCCCGTGGCGGGCCGGGCGCCGGCACCCGTGTCGAAGCGGCGGCCGCCGCGGCGCCACGAACGGGCCGTGACGAGGGCGAGCAGGCCGCCGAGCGCAACGAGGGCGCCGAAAACGGCGCCGAGCCACGCCCAGGGCGTGACCGCGATGCCGGACACGAGGCCGGCGACGGCGGCCTCGCCGCTGATGCCCGTGTGGTCCGTCACGGCGGTCTGCACGACGCTCGTGGGAGCCGACCAGGCGACGGGCGCCGTGACCGCGACGAGCGCGGCCCCGATAACGACGCCGAGCGCCGCGAGCACGTAGCGCAGCGCGGGGCCCGACAGGGCGAGGGCGAGGGACAGGGCGAGCGCCGCGAGCGACAACGGCTGCAGGAGCGCGATGCCGTCGGCGCCCGTTGCGGTGACGTCCGCGTCCGCGAGCGACGCCGTGGCCCAGACCTGCGTGGATCCGATGAGGCTTCCGGCGCCGCCCGCGAGGATCGCGAGGACGCTCGTGGAACGGCCGCGGCGCGCGGACCAGCTCTCGGTCACGCGGTCACCGGGTGGAGGTCGCGCTCCTCGCCGTCGAAGCAGGTCGTCGTGCCCGTGTGGCAGGCCGCGCCCGTCTGATCGACGTCGAGCAGCACGACATCGCCGTCGCAGTCGAGCCGCGCGCCGCGGACGACCTGGACGTGGCCGGAGGTGTCGCCCTTCCGCCAGTACTCGCCCCGGCTGCGCGACCAGTACGTCACGCGGCCCTCGGTGAGCGTGCGGCGCAGCGCTTCCGCGTCCATCCACGCGAGCATGAGGACCGCGCGGCTGGTGTGGTCCTGCACGACCGCCGGGACGAGCCCGTCGTCGGTGAAGCGGACGCGCGCGATGCGCTCGGCGACGGCCTCGGCCGTGAACAGGTCGGCGGGGTCTGTGGTCATCGTGTCGGGATCCCTTCCGCGCGGAGCGCGCTCTTGACGTCCGGGATGCGAATCTGGCCGGAGTGGAACACGGTGGCCGCGAGCACGGCGTCCGCCCCCGCCTGGATCGCCGGGGCGAAGTGCGCGACCTCCCCCGCTCCCCCGGAGGCGATCACGGGCACGTCGGCGCACTCGCGCACGAGGCGCGTGAGCTCAAGGTCGAAGCCCGCCCGCGTGCCGTCCGCGTCGATCGAGTTCACGAGCAGTTCGCCCGCGCCGCGCGAGACCGCCTCGCGCGCCCACGCCAGGGCGTCGAGGTCGGTTTCCGTGCGCCCGCCGTGCGTCGTGACGACGAATCCGCTCGGGGTGCGGGGCGACCGCTTGATGTCGAGCGAGAGCACCACGAGCTGGGCGCCGAAGCGATCGGCGATCTCGTCGATCAGGTCGGGCCGCGCGATCGCGGCCGAGTTGATCCCGACCTTGTCGGCGCCGACGGCCTGCAGGCGCGCGACGTCGTCGACCGATCGCACGCCGCCGCCGACCGTGAGGGGGATGAAAACCTGTTCGGCCGTGCGCCGCACGACGTCGTACATCGTGCCGCGGCCCTCGACCGTCGCGGCGACGTCGAGGAAGGTGATCTCGTCGGCCCCCTGCGCGAAGTACTCGCGGGCGAGCTCGACGGGATCCCCCATCTCGCGGAGGTTCTCGAAGTTGACGCCCTTGACGACCGCGCCGCCCGCGACGTCGAGGCACGGGATCACGCGCGCGGCGACGCCCAGGTCGGCCGCGGTGGCGTGCGAGGGCGAGGAATCCATCACAGGCGTGCGTTGTGGATCGCGGTCACGAGCAGGGCGCGCGCGCCGAGCGCGTAGAGGTCGTCCATGATGCGGTTCACCTCGCGGCGCGGGACCATGACGCGCACCGCGACCCAGCCCTCGCGCGTGAGCGGGGAGACGGTCGGCGACTGCATGCCCTCGGCGACCGCGGTCGCACTCGGCAGGAGATCCGCCGGCAGGTCGTAGTCGAGCATGACGTAGCGCCGCGCGACGAGCACGCCGCGGAGCCGCCGCAGGAGCGTCTCGATTCCCGCGGCCGTGCTCGGGCCCTGGATGAGGACGGCCTCGGACTCGAGCATCACGGGCCCGAAGATCTCGAGACCCGCCTGGCGCAGCGTGGTTCCCGTCGAGACGACGTCGGCGACGGCGTCGGCGACGCCCAGCTGCACGGCGGACTCGACCGCGCCGTTCAGCTCCACGACGTCGACGGACACGCCGTGCTCCGCCAGGAAGGACTCGACGAGGCCCGCGTAGGAGGTCGCCACGCGGCGGCCCTCGAGGTCGGCCAGCGCGGAGAAGCTGCCCGCGGGCGCCGCGAACCGGAAGGTCGACTCACCGAATCCGAGCGCCTCGATCTCGCGGGCGGCCGGCATCTGGACGTCGAGCAGGAGGTCGCGGCCCGTCAGGCCGACATCGAGCGCGCCGCGGGCGACGTACGTTGCGATGTCGCGCGGGCGCAGATAGAAGAACTCGACGCCGTTGGCCTCGTCGAGCAGGTGGAGGGTCTTCGAGTCGCGCCGCGTCGCGTAGCCCGCCTCCGCGAGCATCTGGACGGCGGTCTCGGACAGGGATCCCTTATTGGGGATGGCGATACGGAGCACGGGGAGGGGTCTTTCGGATCGGACGTACGGGAGGCGAGGAAACCGATCAGAGATGTCGGTAGACGTCCTCAAGCGTGAGTCCCTTGGCGATCATCATCACCTGGAGGTGGTACAGGAGCTGCGACATCTCCTCGGCGGCCTCGGCGTCGGACTCGTACTCCGACGCCATCCACACCTCGGCGGCTTCCTCGACGATCTTCTTGCCGATGAAGTGCACGCCCCGGTCCAGCTCCGCCACGGTGCCGGATCCCTCGGGTCGCGCCTGGGCCTTCGCGCTCAGCTCCGCGAACAGGTCCTCGAACGTTTTCACTCCTCCAGGCTATCCGTTCCGTGACGGTGCTGCCGCGCGAGGTCTCTCAGCTGCGTGATCCGCGCGTCGATATCGGCGGCGCCGAACACCGCGGACCCGGCGACGAACGTGTCGGCGCCCGCCTCGGCCGCCTGCCCGATCGTGTCCATCGAGATGCCGCCGTCGACCTGCAGCCACACGCGCGCGTCGCGCCGCCTCGCCTCGTCGGCGAGGGCGCGCAGCTTGGGCATCGTCTCCGGCATGAAGCTTTGGCCGCCGAAGCCCGGTTCGACGGTCATCACGAGCACCTGGTCGAACGCGTCGAGGTGCTCGAGGATCGGATCCACAGCCGTGCCCGGCTTGATCGCGACGCCCGCGCGCGCGCCGATGTCGCGCAGGCGGCGCGCGAGCGCCACGGGGTCGGCGGCCGCCTCGAGGTGGAAGGTGACGCTCGCCGCGCCGATCTCGGCATACTCCGGCGCCCAGCGGTCGGGATCCGCGATCATCAGGTGCACGTCGAGCGGCAGCGGACTCGTGTCCTGGATTCGCCGCACCATCTGCGGGCCGAACGTGAGGTTCGGAACGAAATGGTTATCCATGACGTCGACGTGCACGAGATCGGCGCCGGCGATGCGGCCGAGGTCGCGCTCCATGTTCACGAAGTCGGCCGACAGGATGCTGGGGTTGATGCGGGGCGCCGCGGGAAGACTCACCCGCCCATTATGGGCGGAGCCGGTCGCTACGCTGAATCCGCGACGGGTCGAAGGGGGCGCACATGGGGGACTTTCCGTGGCAACGGGGCGAGACGCCGACGTGGGACGCGCGCATGCCGTGGCAGCGGGGCGCGGATGCGCCCTCCCCCGCTC
The DNA here is from genome assembly GCF_011326725.1 of Microbacterium excoecariae. Taxonomy (GTDB): domain Bacteria; phylum Actinomycetota; class Actinomycetes; order Actinomycetales; family Microbacteriaceae; genus Microbacterium; species Microbacterium excoecariae. The sequence continues at coordinate 1,698,230 of NZ_JAANCO010000001.1, forward strand.
CCGATGCGGCGGATCCGGCGCCCGAGCCGCCCGAGGAGGTGCCGGGGCCGGAGGTCGATGCAGATCCGCCCGCCGCGCCCGAGCCGATCGGGTCGGATGAGCCCGGCGATCGTCTGGCTCCCGAGCCGATCGCCGGCGAGGAACCGGGCGCGCAGCCGCCGGCGGATCCGGATCCGAGCGCCGAGCCGCGTGCCGACGCGGGCGGGCAGCCCGGCGCGGGCGCCGACGAGCGGCGGCCGGCGGAGGCGGGCCAGGAGGAGGAATCCCGTGCGGGCGCGGAGCCGTCCGCAGCGCCCGCGCGGGCGGGGCGCCGCACGGGACAGGCCGGGCGGCGGACGCGCACCCGCGGTCGCGGCACGGGAATCGTCGTCGCCCTCGTCGTCGTGGGCGTGATCGCGGCGGTCGCGATTCCCGCCGTGCTCTCGAGCGACGTGTTCGGGGAACCGGATCCGCTCGCGGACGTCTCGGAGGACGACCGGCGCGCCGCGGCCGAGGGCATGGCCGCCGTCGCGTCTGAATTCCTGACGGCCATCGAGGCGCGCGACGCCGACGCGGCGCGCGCGCTGGTCTACGGCGCCGAGGAGTTCGCGTCCGACTATCAGGATGCGTCGTTCCTCAGCGCGGAGATGCTCGACGCGTCGCAGGACCTGGCCCCGATGACCGACGTCACGATCGTGGAGTCCGGCCTCGACGGATCCGCGTGGTCCGGGCGCGTGCGCGCCGAGATGCTGCTCGCGGGCGAGCCACACGCTCTCGACCTCGAGATGACCGAGGGCTACGACGGCGCGTGGCGGGTCGACGACTACGGGCTGGGGCTGTCTCTCTACGACGCCGCGTTCGACGAGTTTGGCGTCACGATCTTCGGGCGCGACGTGGACCTCGAGCGCGAGACGATGCTCTTCCCCGGCGCCTACGAGGTCGCGGTCGGCGCGCCGCACCTGGTCGTGGGCGTCGATACCCCCGACGGGACCGAGCGCCCCGACGCGCTGGTGCTGCCGCTCGCGGAGGACGAGTGGCCGACGGCGGCGCTGTCGGCGGAGGCCGAGCGAACCGCCCGCCAGGCCTTCGCGGACGCGGTCGAGGTCTGCCTCGCGTCCGACGCGGTCCGCACGCCGTGCGCGAGCGAGCGCGGCTTCGCCGCGGGCGACGTCGAGGGGCCCGTCACGCGCTCGAGCGACACGATCGCCGACGCCACCGCCGCGCCGCTCCGCGTCGATATCGAGGATCCCGAGGCGATCGCGGGGTTCGGATACTTCTCCATCCGCCTCGACGCCCGCTGCGCGGGCGGCGGCGAGTGCACGGCGTACGAGGTCTCCGACCGCGCCGTCGTCGTCATCGGAGACGACGGCGCGGCCTCGCTCGAGTGGCGGTCGTAGGGCGTGCTCAGCCCCGCACGCGCAGGAGCGCGAGGAACATCGCGTCGGTGCCGTGGCGGTGGGGCCAGAGCTGCGCGACGGTGAGCCCGTCCGACCGGGCCGGGAGGTCGAGCTCCCGCTGCGCGACCGCCTGCAGCGCGGCCGGGGCGTCGAGGAGATCGACCGCGTCGCCGCGCCGCTCGAGCACCTCCCGCACGACGCCGACCGTCTCGGCGAGGTGCGGGGAGCAGGTCACGTACGCGACGGTCCCGCCCGCGCGCGTCGCGCCGATCGCCCCGTCGAGGAGGTCGGCCTGCAGCGGGGTGAGTTCCGCGACGTCCTCGGGGCTTTTGCGCCAGCGCGCCTCGGGGCGCCGTCGGAGCGCCCCGAGGCCCGTGCACGGGGCGTCGACGAGGATCCGGTCAAACGCGCCGGGGCGCGCCGCCGTCAGGTCCCTGCCGTCCCGTTCGTGCACCTCGATGGGGTCCGGGATCGCCGCCAGGGCGCGCCGCACGAGGCCCGCGCGCGCGGGCACCACCTCGTTCGCCGAGAGGCGCGCGCCGGCCGCCCGCGCGTCGGCGGCGAGCAGGGCGGTCTTGCCCCCGGGGCCCGCGCACAGGTCGAGCCACGCCTCGCCCTGTGCCGAATCCGAGGACTCCAGGCGGCTGAGCGCCAGCGCGACGAGCTGGGATCCCTCGTCCTGCACGCGCATCGCCCCGCGGGATCCGGCCACGATCGGCTCCGGGTCCCCCACGCCCGGGCGGAACCCGACCGGCGAATAGGTCGTCCGCGGCTCGGGCGGATCCGCGAGCCCGGGAAGGGCCGCCATCGTCACGCGCGGCGCAGCGTTATCCGCCTCCAGGAGCGCGGCGAGCTCGTGCGCCCGGCCCTCCGCCTGCAGCGCGCGCCGGAACGCGCGGATGACCCACACGGGGTGCGACGAGGTGGCCGCCAGCGCCTCGTCGTCGCTGCGCGCGTCCTGTGCGAGGCGCTCGCGCCAGGCGTCCGCCCCCTCCCGGGACACGCGGCGGAGGACGGCGTTCGCGAATCCCGCCGCGCCGCGGCCCGCGGCCCTCTCGGCGAGCGAGACCGACTCGTTGACGGCGGCGTGACTCGGAACGCGGGTCGCGAGGAGCTGGTGCACCCCCAGGCGGATGGCGTCCAGGACCGCCGGGTCGATCGTCGCCGGGTCGCGCTCCGCGGCGATGCGGACGACCGCGTCGTACGTGCCGAGCCCGCGCAGGGTGCCGTACGTGAGCTCGGTGGCGAGGCCGGCGTCGGCCGGGCCGAGCCCGGCGCGCTCGATCTCGCGCGGGAGGAGGAGGTTGGCGTACGCGTCGTCCTCGTCGACCGCGCGCAGGACCCGATAGGCGACCTCGCGCGCGGGCTGGACGGGCTGCGGGCGCCGGTCCGGGCCACGCCGCGAGCGGGGCGCGCGCTCGCGGCCGCTCATGCGCCGAGCCTCGCGGCGCCGCGCAGGCCGCGGAACCAGTCCGCGGCGGCCATCTGGGGCTTTCCGGCGGGCTGCACCCGCTCGAGCAGGAGCGGATCCGTCGCGGTCCCGACGAGAACGCCGTCCGGGTGCGGCGCGAGTTCGCCGGGGGCGAGCCCGCCGCGATCGGACGTCGTGGCGAGGCGATGGACCTTCAGGCGCGCGCCGTCGTGGGTCGTGTGCGCCCCCGGTTCGGGCGTGACCCCCCGATACCGCGCGAACACACGTTCCGCGGGCTCGCGAAAGTCGAGCGCCCCGTCCGCGAGGGCGAGCTTCGGGGCGAGAGTCGGCGCCCCGGCCTGCGGGGTCGCGACCGCCCGCCCGCCCGCGATGTCGTCGACGGTGTCGCGGACGAGGTCTGCCCCGACCTCGGCGAGGGCGGCGAGAACCTCCCCTGCCGTCGCGCCGCCGGCGAGCTCGTACGGGGTCGTCGCGAGGACGTCCCCGGCGTCGAGCGCCTCCACGAGGCGGAACACCGTCGCTCCCGTGACGTCGTCGCCGGCGATGAGGGCGTGTTGCACCGGGGCGGCGCCGCGCCAGCGCGGGAGCTCGGAGAAGTGGAGGTTGATCCAGCCATATCGCGGGACGGCGAGCAGCGGCGCGCGCACGAGCCCGCCGTAGGCCACGATGACGCCGAGGTCGGGCTCGAGCCGGGCGATCCGCGCCGTCTCGTCGTCGCCGAGGCGCGCCGCCTCGATGACGTCGATGCCGAGCCCGGCGGCGGACTCCGCGACCGGGGACGGCGTCAGCACGCGGCGTCGGCCCTGCGGCGCGGCCGGTCGCGTCACGGCGGCCACGACCGCGTGGTCCGATGCGCTGAGCGCGTTCAGCGTCGGGACCGCCACGCCGGGCGTGCCCGCAAAGACGATGCGCAACGGGTCGGGGGTCGGGCTCATGTCGGGGTCCTTCCGGAACGGATCACAGCTCGGGATCGGGGATGTCGAACCGCACGGCGAGTGTATTCGCCGGGGTGCGGGGCTTGGGTGCGCCGGGCTCGCGGCGGCGCGCGCGGGCGCGTTGAGCCATGGCGGCCTGCACGACGGCGGCACGGAGAGTGCCCGCGACGGTCGTGCCGAGGGAGTAGGGAAAGCGCACGAGCGCGATGCGCCGTTCGGGCGCCTGCGGGGCGGGCACGGGGCCCAAAATGGCGTCGCTCGAGAGCTCGGGGACCTCCTGTCGGAGAGACGCCAGCGCGTCGTCGACGCGGTCGGGCAGGCCCTCGAGGCGGGCGACGCGCGCGGCCGGCGGCATCGCCAACGGCGCGCGCTCGACAAGCTCCGCCCGCGCGTAGGCGGGCTGGCTCCACGTCGCGAGAGCGCGAGCCGCGGGGCCCGTCACGCCGACGAGATGCACGGGCGCCTCCGGCGCGGCGAGGGCGGCCGCGTTCGACCACCACCTGAGGCAGCTCTCTCCGATCCGGAGATCCGGTGCCTGGAGCATCCGGTCGCCGTCCAGCAGCAGGACGGCGCGGTAGCCGGATCGCGGGATCGGCTCCGCGCCGCGGGTCGCGACGACGAGCGCCGGCGCGTCGTCGACGTCGGCGACGGGGTGCGCGCCGTCGGCGACGACGACGCGCACCCCGGGGAAAGCGCGCCCGAGCTCGTCCGCCGTGCGCTCGGATCCCGACGAGGAGAGGCGAACGCGCGTCGAGTCGCACTGCGCGCACACCCACCCGTGCGCGCCGCGGCCGCACCAGCGGCAGGTCGGGGTGGCGCCGCGCGCGGGCGCGTACAGCGGGCCCCCGCACGGGACGCAGCGTGCCGGAGACCGACACTCCGCGCACACGAGGGAGGGCGCGTACCCGGGGCGGGCCACCTGGACGAGGACGGGCCCGAGTTCGAGGCCCTCCCGCGCGGCGCGGAAGGCGGCGGAGGGGATCCGCCCGGTCTGCGGGGTGTCCTGCGGCGGCGCGAGCACGGCGCGCGGCGACTCGCGCCGCGCGGGCGCGATCTCCTGGACGAAACCGATCTCGACGAGCCGCTCCGTGTCGGACGTGCGCGTGTGACCGCCGATGAGGAGCGCCGTGTCGTCGAGGCCCTGGCGCACGAGCGCCGCGTCACGCGCGTGCACGTATGGCGCGAGCGGCTCCTCGAACGAAGGGTCCCCGTCATCGAAGAGGGCCACGACGCCCAGGTGGGGCGCCGGCGCGTAAACGGCGGATCGATTGCCAATCACCACGACGGGCGACTCCTCGAGGGTGCGCAGGTACCCCGCGTACCGCTCGGGACCGGGGCGCCCCGCGTCCTGCGTCACGATGGCGCCGGCCGGGAGGACCTCACGGACCCGGCGGTCGAGAAGAGCGCGCGCGCGATAGTCCGGCACGGCGAGAATCGCGGATCGCCCCCGCGCGAGCGCATCGACCGCCGCGGCGGCCCACACGTGCGTCCAGCGCGGCAGGCCGTCGAGGACGCCCGGCGGTGCGTCGATGGCGACGCGCGCGCCGTCCGCGAGCGCCTCGGCGAGGCCCGGATAGGCGGCGAGCTCCGCGCGCGCGGCGTCGATTTCGGCGGCGCCGACGGCGGCCGCGTCGTCGTGCGGGGCCGCGAGCCACGTCTTCTCCGCGCGCACCATGCGGCGCGGGATCGCGAGGCGGAGGACGTCGATCGCGGAGCCCGCCGCGCGGTCCGCGACGGCGCGGGCGAGGCGATAGAGCCCGGGCGGGAGGACCACGGCGTCGGACACGACCTCCTCGATCGGCGCGAGGCGACGATCCGCGTCGGGCTCGACGGCGCGCTCGACGACAAACGCCTCGAGGATCCGCCCCGCGGAGCGCAGCGGGACCTTGACGCGCACGCCCACGCGGACGCGCTCCGACAGCTCGCCCGGGATCTCGTAGTCGAAGAGCCGGTCCAGCTGCGGCAGCGGCGTGTCGACGATGACGCGGGCGATGGCCCGCTCTGCGCCGCCCACGGCGCCCGTCACAGGCCCGCGGCGGCTCGCAGATCGTCCGCGCGGTCGGTGCGCTCCCAGGTGAACTCGGGCAGCTCGCGGCCGAAGTGGCCGTACGCGGCGGTGCGGGCGTAGATCGGGCGCAGGAGGTCGAGGTCGCGCACGATGGCGCCGGGGCGCAGGTCGAACACCTCGCGGATGGCGGCGGTGATGACCGCGTCGCTGACGACGCCCGTGCCGAAGGTCTCGACGTACAGGCCGACGGGATTCGCCCGTCCGATGGCGTAGGCGACCTGCACCTCCAGCCGCTCGGCGAGCCCCGCCGCGACCGCGTTCTTCGCCACCCAGCGCATCGCGTAGGCCGCCGACCGGTCGACCTTCGAGGGGTCCTTGCCGCTGAACGCGCCCCCGCCGTGGCGGGCCGCGCCGCCGTACGTGTCGATGATGATCTTGCGCCCCGTGAGGCCCGCGTCCGCCTTAGGACCGCCGAGCTCGAAGCTCCCGGAGGGATTGATGTGGAGCGCGGCGCCCGAGGCGTCCAGGCCTGTCGACTCGAGCACCGGGCGCACGACGAGCCGCTCGACGGCCTCCGCCAGGTCGGCCTGCGAGATGTCCGGGCTGTGCTGCGTCGACAGGACCACGGCCTCCACTGTCCGGGGAACCTGGCCGTCGTAGCCGAGCGTGACCTGCGTCTTGCCGTCCGGCCGGAGGAACGCGAGCTCTCCCGACTTGCGCACCTTGGTCAGCCGCTCGGCCATGCGGTGGGCCGTCCAGATCGCCGTCGGCATGAGCTCCGGCGTCTCGTTCGTCGCGTACCCGAACATGATGCCCTGGTCGCCCGCGCCCTGCTGCTCGATCGGATCCGCCGCGTCGCCGGAGCGGTGCTCCTCGCTCGTGGTCACGCCGTCCCCGATCTCGCGGGATTGTTCGCCCACGGAGACCGTGACGCCGCACGAGTCGGCGTCGAAGCCCATGTCGCTCGAGGTGTACCCGATGTCGCGGATGACGCCGCGCACGATCGAGGCGATGTCGGCGTACCCGTCGGTGCGGATCTCGCCGGCCACGTGGACGAGACCCGTGGTGACGAGCGTCTCGACCGCGACGCGGGCGCCGGGATCCTGCGCGAGCAGGGCGTCGAGCACGCTGTCGCTGATCTGGTCGCAGATCTTGTCGGGGTGCCCCTCGGTGACCGACTCAGACGTGAACAGGCGAAGGCTCATGGGATGACCTCGAGGTTGGTGGGAAGAAACGGCGGGAGAACCATCATGACGAGGACCCCCGACATCGCGATGGCGGGGGTCCTCACACGACGGTGCGGGGCGGGGTCACTCCCCCGCGGGGCGCAGGCGCAGCTTGTCCTGGTGGATCTCGCGAAGCGCGATCGACAGCGGCTTGTCCTCGACGGCCGAATCGACGAGCGGACCGACGTTGTCGAAGAGCGAGCCCTCCTGCAGATCCGTGTAGTAGTCGTTGATCTGGCGGGCCCGCTTCGAGCCGTAGATCACGAGCTGGTACTTCGAGTCGACGCGGTCCAGCAGCTCGTCGATCGGCGGATCGATGATGCCCTTGTTCTCCGTGGCCATGGAAACTCCTTGTGAATGAGCGCGCGAGAAAGCCTCAGCGCGCGGACGCCTGCATCAAGTCTACGACCTGCTGGGCCGCGGTCGGCACATCTTCGTTGACGACACGGAAGTCGAACTCTCCCTGCGCGGCCAGCTCGTCGCGTGCCGTGCGGAGCCGGCGGGCCCGCTCCTCCTCGTCCTCGGTGCCGCGCCCGACGAGCCGGCTGACCAGCTCGTCCCAGCTCGGCGGCAACAGGAACACCAGCGACGCCCGCGGTTCGCTCTGCCGCACCTGGAAGGCGCCCTGCATGTCGATCTCGAGGAGGACGGGCCGCCCGGCCGCGACCGCGCGGTCGATGGGACCGCGCGGCGTGCCGTAGCGATGCGTGCCGTGGACCGTCGCCCACTCGAGGAGCTCGCCATTCGCGACCATGCGGTCGAACTCCGCCTCGTCGACGAAGAAGTAGTGCTTTCCGTCCACCTCGCCCGGGCGCGGCTGGCGCGTGGTGGCCGAGACGGACAGCATGACGTCGGGGTGATGCTCGCGGATGTACGCGGCCACCGTTCCCTTCCCGACCGCGGTCGGCCCGGCGAGGACGACGAGGCTGGAGCGCGCCGGGCGCGGCTCGGGCTCGGGCCAGCGCAGGTCCAGCCACCCTCGCAGCGCGTCACGCTGTCGGCCGCCGAGGCCGCCGAGCCGCTTGACGGGCGAGATCCCGAGATCGGCGAGGATCCGGTCCCGCTTGCCCGCGCCGATCGCGGGGATCGCCGTGAGGAACTCCGGAACGCGCAGCGTGCCGGCCGCGGACCGCGGATCCGCCGTGGCGCGCCGGAGCACGCTCTGCGGCGTCACGACGCGCATCGCGATGTCGCGCTTGAGCCCCGCGCGCGCCCGGCGGGCCTCGACGGCCTTGCGGGACGCGGCGAGTCGGTCGACCTCCGGCGGGCGCGGCGCCTCACTCATCGCCATCACGCTCCGGGACGCTCCTGCCCGCGCTGGTCCTGGCGGCTCGTGCCGCGTCGGCGTGCTCTTCGATCACGCTGTCGATCATCACAGGCCCGGCCGAGAGAATGCTCCGGCTCTCGCTCACGAGGACGGTCGGTGCCGCCTCCCCGAAGATTGCGCCGAGCTGATCGGGGCGCGCGCCCTGATGGCCGAAGCCGGGCGCGAGGAGGGGGGCCGGAGGCGTCGACCGGGCGATGCCCGCCGCGCGCCAGTCCACGGTCGCGCCGACGACGAAGCCGGCGCTGGCCCACTGCCCGCCTGCCACGTGCCGCGCGTTGAGCTCCGAGACCTCGTCGATCACGCGCTGCGACACGGTCCGGCCCTGCGGATCGACGGAGGACTGCAGCCCGCGGGATTCCGGGTTGCTCGTTGCGGCGAGGACGAAGACGCCCTTGCCAGCGTCGTACGCCCGCTCGATCGTGCCCGCGAGGGATCCAACCCCCAGGTAGGGGCTCACGGTCAGAGCGTCCGCCTCGAGCGCCGCGCCGGGCGTGAGCCAGGCCTGGGCGTAGGCGTCCATGGTGGATCCGATATCGCCGCGCTTGGCGTCCGCGATCACGAGGAGGCCGGCCGCCCGCGCCTCGCGCGACACGTCCTCCAGGGCGCGGAGGCCCTCGGACCCCCAGCGCTCGAAGAACGACACCTGCGGCTTCACGACCGCGACGCGCTCCGCGGCGGCCGCGACCACGCGCAGCCCGAACTCCCGCACGCCCTCGCCGCTTTCCGGCAGGCCCCACTCCGCGAGGAGGCCGGGGTGCGGATCGATGCCCACGCAGAGCGGGCCGCGCCGGTCCAGGCCGGCGCGCACCCGCTCTCCGAAGGGCACCGTCACGCGGCGCGCTCCGCCTGGAACTCCTGCAGGCTCTTGACGTCGAACCCGGATCCCATCGTCCCCATCGCCGCGACCGCCGCGCCGAGCGTCGCGATCGTCGTGAACAGGGCCTTGTCCGCGCCGACCGCGGCCGCCCGGATCTCGTAGCCGTCGGCGCGCGCCGACATGCCGCTCGGGGTGTTCACGATGATGTCGACCTCGCCGCGGGTGATGAGGTCGACGATGTTCTCCTCGCCCGTGGCCTGCGTTGCCGAGTACTTGCCGACGACCGTGACCGCGATGCCGTTCCGCGCGAGGATCTCGGCGGTGCCGGAGGTCGCGAGCAGAGTGAAGCCGAGCTCCTGCAGGCGGTGCGCCGGCAGGATCACGTCGCGCTTGTCGCTGTCGGCGACCGAGATAAACACGGTCCCCGAGGTGGGGATACCGCCGTACGCGGCCGCCTGGCTCTTCGCGAAGGCGGTCGGGAAGTCGCGGTCGATGCCCATGACCTCCCCGGTCGAGCGCATCTCCGGGCCGAGCACGGAGTCGACGATCTCGCCCGTCTCGGTGCGGAAGCGCTTGAACGGCAGGACGGCCTCCTTGACGGAGACGGGGGAATCGAGCGGAACGCGGGATCCGTCGATCTCCGGCAGGAGACCCTCGGCGCGCAGCTCGGCGATCGTCGAGCCTGCCATAACGCGGCTCGCGGCCTTCGCCAGCTGGATCCCCAGAGCCTTCGACACGAACGGGACGGTCCGGCTCGCGCGCGGGTTCGCCTCGATGACGTGGAGCACGCCCGCGCTGATCGCGAACTGCACGTTCAGGAGGCCGCGGACGCCCACGCCCTCGGCGATCGCGCGCGTGGCCGCGACGACCCGGTCGATCTCGCTACGCCCGAGCGACATCGGAGGCAGGGCGCACGACGAGTCGCCTGAGTGGATGCCGGCCTCCTCGAGGTGCTCCATGACGCCACCGACGTAGAGGTCCTCGCCGTCGTACAGCGCGTCGACGTCGATCTCGACGGCGTCGTCCAGGAACCGGTCGACGAGGAGCGGGGCGTCCTCGCGGATGATCGCGTCGCCCGCGATCCGCGCGAAGTAGTCGCGGAGGCTCGGCGTGTCGTACACGATCTCCATGCCGCGGCCACCGAGCACGAAGGACGGGCGGACGAGGACGGGGTACCCGATGTCCTCGGCGATCGCGACCGCCTCCTCCTCGCTCGTCGCCGTGCCGTTGCGCGGCGCGACGAGCTGGCCGCGCTCGAGGATCTCGCCGAAGAGCTTGCGGTCCTCCGCGAGGTCGATCGCCGCGGGGCTCGTGCCGAGCACCCGATAGCCGGCGTCCTGGATCCCCTGCGCGAGGCCGAGCGGGGTCTGTCCGCCCAGCTGGCAGACGACCCCGAAGAGCTCGCCGGACTGCGACTCGGCGTGGAGCACCTCGAGGACGTCCTCGAGCGTCAACGGCTCGAAGTACAGGCGGTCCGACGTGTCGTAGTCGGTCGAGACGGTCTCCGGGTTGCAGTTGACCATGATCGTCTCGAAGCCCGCATCGCTCAGGGCGAACGAGGCGTGCACGCACGAGTAGTCGAACTCGACGCCCTGCCCGATGCGGTTGGGGCCGGAACCGATGATGACCACCTTGCGGCGATCCGACGGGGCGACCTCCGTCTCCGCGTCGTAGGACGAGTAGTGGTACGGCGTGAGGGCAGGGAACTCGCCCGCGCACGTGTCGACGGTCTTGAAAACGGGGCGCAGGCCGAGGTCGTAGCGCGTCTGGCGCACGTCCTCCTCCGTGAGACCCCGCAGCTCGGCGATCTGCGCGTCCGAGAAGCCGTGCTCCTTCGCGAGGCGGATCGCGCGCTCGTCGAGGGCACCCGCCTGAGCGATCGCGGCCGCGACGTCGTTGATCAACACGATCTGGTCGATGAACCAGGGGTCGATCTTCGTGGCGTCGAAGACCTGCTCGGCCGTCGCGCCGAGGCGCAGCGCCTGCTGCACGTCGACGATGCGGCCGTCGGTCGGCACGACGATCGACTCCAGCAGCTCCGCGACCGTGCGCGTCTCGTCTCCCCAATGGAAGCTGGACCCGCGGCGCTCGGTCGAGCGCAGCGCCTTCTGCAGCGCGGTCGTGTAGTTGCGGCCGATCGCCATGGCCTCGCCGACCGACTTCATGGTCGTCGTGAGCGTGGGGTCGGCGGCCGGGAACTTCTCGAATGCGAACCGCGGCACCTTGACGACGACGTAGTCGAGCGTCGGCTCGAAGGAGGCGGGCGTGACGCGGGTGATGTCGTTCGGCACCTCGTCGAGGCGGTAGCCCAGCGCGAGCTTCGCGGCGAGCTTCGCGATCGGGAAGCCCGTGGCCTTCGAGGCGAGCGCGGACGAGCGCGAGACGCGCGGGTTCATCTCGATGACGATGATGCGGCCGGTGTCCGGGTTCACCGCGAACTGGATGTTGCACCCGCCCGTGTCGACGCCCACGGCCCGGATGATGTCGATGCCGATGTCGCGCATCTTCTGATACTCGCGGTCCGTGAGGGTGAGCGAGGGCGCCACCGTGATCGAGTCGCCGGTGTGGACGCCGACGGGGTCGACGTTCTCGATCGAGCAGACGACGACCGTGTTGTCGGCCGTGTCGCGCATGAGCTCGAGCTCGTACTCCTTCCAGCCGAGGATGGACTCCTCGAGCAGGACCTCGGTGGTCGTCGACTCGCGGAGGCCCTGGCCGGCCATGCGGCGCAGCTGCTCCTCGTTGTAGGCGAAGCCGGACCCGAGCCCACCCATCGTGAAGGAGGGGCGCACGACCATGGGGTAGCCGAGCTCGTCCGCCGCGGCCATGACCTCGTCCATCGTGTGAGCGATGCGGCTCTGGGCGACGTCGGCGCCGCACTCGACGACGAGCTCCTTGAAGATCTGCCGGTCCTCGCCCTTGCGGATCGCGTCGACGTTCGCGCCGATCAGCTCGACGTCGTACTTGTCGAGGATGCCGAGCTCGTTCAGCGACATCGCGGCGTTGAGCGCCGTTTGTCCGCCGAGCGTCGGGAGGATCGCGTCGGGGCGCTCCTTCGCGATGATCGTCTCGATCACCTCGGGGGTGATGGGCTCGATGTACGTCGCATCCGCGAAGTCGGGGTCGGTCATGATCGTCGCGGGGTTCGAGTTGACGAGGATGACGCGGACGCCCTCCTCGCGCAAGACGCGGCAGGCCTGCGTTCCCGAGTAGTCGAACTCGCACGCCTGGCCGATGACGATCGGACCGGATCCGATGACGAGGACGGAGGAGATGTCGTCGCGCTTAGGCATGAGCGCCCTTCTTGCTGAGGGACTCGATGACGAGGTCCCGGAAACGGTCGAACAGGTAGTTGGCGTCGTGGGGCCCGCCCGCCGCCTCGGGGTGGTACTGCACCGAGAAGGCGGGGATGTCGAGGGCGCGCAGCCCCTCGACGACGTCGTCGTTGAGGCCGATGTGGCTCACCTCGACGCGGCCGAAGCCGGCCGGACTGTCGAAGACGCCCTCGCGCGGCGCCTCAACGGCGAACCCGTGGTTCTGCGAGGTGATCTCCACGCGGCCCGTGGCCCTGTCGAGCACCGGCTGGTTGATCCCGCGGTGCCCGAAGGGGAGCTTGTAGGTGCCGAGCCCGAGAGCGCGGCCGAGGAGCTGGTTGCCGAAGCAGATGCCGAAGAACGGCAGGCCGTCGCGCAGCACGCCCTGCAGGAGCTCGACGTGCTTGTCGCTCGCGGCCGGGTCGCCGGGGCCGTTGGAGTAGAACACGGCGACGGGATCGATCGCGCGCAGCTGATCCGGCGTGGTCGACTGCGGCAGGACGTGCACCTCGAAACCGCGGCGCGCGAGGTTCTGGACCGTCGCCTGCTTGATGCCGAGGTCGATCACGGCGAGGTTGCCGAGGCGCTCCCCCACGGCGGGGGTGACCTGCGGCTCGGTCACCGAGACCTCCTCCGACAGGTTGCGTCCCGTCATCTCGGGCGCCTCGCGCACGATGCGGAGCTGCTCCGCGGCGTCCAGCTCGGCGGCGTCGCCGGAGAACACGCCACCGCGCATCGAACCGAGCGAGCGGATCCGCCGCGTGATCGCGCGGGTGTCGATGCCGGAGATCCCGACGATGCCGTCGCGGCGAAGCGCGTCGTCGAGGGACTCGTCGGCGCGCCAGTTCGAGACGACGCGCGACGGGTCGCGGACGATGTATCCGGCGACCCAGATGCGGCGGGACTCCGGGTCCTCGTCGTTGACGCCGGTGTTGCCAATGTGCGGCGCGGTCTGCAGCACGATCTGGCCGGCGTACGACGGGTCGGTGAGGGTCTCCTGGTAACCGGTCATGCCGGTCGAGAACACGACCTCGCCGAGGGTCGTGCCCCGGGCGCCGTAGGCGTATCCCTCGTAGCGGGCGCCGTCCTCGAGCACGAGAACGGCCCGGTCCCGGTCGAGCAGGGACGAGATGTCGACGATGGAAGTCATCGGGTGGCTCCTGTGGGGGTTTCGGCTGCAAGGATGCTCTCGATCGCCGCGACGAGCGCGGTCGGATCGGAGTCCTGCAGGCGGAGGTAGGTATCGAAGATCTGGGACCCGGACGCCCAGGCGACGAGCACGAGCCCGTCGCGCTCGACGACGCGGTCGATCGTCCAGGTCGCCCGGCCCGCGCCCGTGAGGGACGCGGCCGGGAAGAAGACGGGGCGCTCGCCCGGAAGCCCCAGACCGAGCCCGTCGCGCGTGACCGTGATCGCGGCGGACGAGCGGAAGGCCAGCGGGCGCGCCGTGACGCGGTCGAGCGGAGCGTCGTGACGGGTCGTCGCGACGTAGAATCCGTCGAACTCGCCGACGAGCTCGCCCGTCGGCTCCCCGAGCGGCACGGCGATGCCGGCGTCGCGTCGGGTTCGTCGTCGCCAGCCCCACGCCATCAGGGCGAGGCCGACGAGCGCGACGGCGACCATCACGATCAGCGCGAGTTCCCGCGTCACGAGCGCGGCTCCAGAGCGCCGTCGGCGAGCGTGGGCCTGCCGCGGTGGATGGTCCACCGGACGGATCCCGGGAGCGAGCGACCGAGGTACGGCGAGTTCCGGCTGCGCCCGCGCAGCGTGTCGAGGGCCACGTCCCCGCGCGCGGCGGGGTCGTAGAGCGTGAACTCCGCCGGCGCGCCCGGGGCGATCGCGCGGCCGTGGCGGTCGTCGATGCCGCCGATGCGCGCGGGCGCGGTCGACATCACCCGCGCGACGTCGCCCCAGCCGAACGGGCCGTCGTCGACCATCGTGTCGTGCACGATCCGCAGGGCCGTCTCGAGGCCGACCATGCCGTTGGCCGCGGCCGCCCACTCGGAGGACTTCGCCTCGTCGGGGTGTGGTGCGTGGTCGGTGGCGACGATGTCGATCGTGCCGTCCGCGAGCCCCTCGCGGACTGCTCGGACGTCCTCCTCGCGGCGCAGCGGGGGGTTCACCTTGAAGCGCGGGTCGTAGCCGCGCACGTGCTCGTCCGTGAGGAGCAGGTGGTGGGGCGTGACCTCGGCGGTGACGTTGATCCCGCGCTTCTTCGCCCACCGCACAATGTCGACGCTGCCAGCCGTTGACAGGTGACAGATATGGAGCCGAGATCCGACGTGTTCCGCGAGGAGCACATCGCGGGCGATGATCGATTCCTCGGCGACCGCGGGCCAGCCGGCGAGGCCGAGCTCCGAGGAGACCGCGCCCTCGTTCATCTGCGCGCTTTCGGTGAGGCGCGGATCCTGCGCGTGCTGCGCGATGACGCCGCCGAAGGACTTCACGTATTCCAGCGCGCGGCGCATGATAAGCGGGTCGAAGACGCAGAAGCCATCGTCGCTGAAGACGCGGACGCGGGCGCGGGAGGCGGCCATGGCGCCGAGCTCGGCGAGCCGCTCCCCCTTCTGTCCGACGGTGACGGCGCCGATGGGCTGCACCGTGGCGTATCCGGCCGCCTCGCCGAGCGCGAGCTCCTGCTCGACGACGCCCGCCGTGTCGGCGACCGGCAGCGTGTTGGGCATCGCGAAGACCGCGGTGTAGCCGCCCGCGGCCGCCGCGCGCGTTCCGGTCTCGATGGTCTCGCTCGCCTCGTACCCCGGCTCGCGCAGGTGCGTGTGCAGGTCGACGAGTCCGCGGATCGCGACGAGCCCGTCGGCATCGATCGTGCGGACGCCGGGGCGGGACAGCCCCGAGCCGACCTCGGCGATCCGACCGTCTTCCACGACGATGTCGGCGCGACCCGCGCCCTCGATCGTGGCCCCCTGGATGAGGAGCACCTCGCTCATCGGCTCTCCTTCGTCTCGAATCCCTCGCGCTCCCCCGCCAGGAGCAGGTACAGCACCGCCATGCGCACGGACACGCCGTTCGCGACCTGCTCGCGCACCGTGGCCCGCGGCGAATCGGCCGCCTCCGAGCAGATCTCGAGGCCGCGGTTCATCGGCCCCGGGTGCAGGACAATCGTATCCTCGCCGAGCGCCGCCAGCCGGTCGCTGCCCAGGCCCCAGATGCGCGCGTACTCGCGCTCCGACGGGAAATACGCGGCGTTCATGCGCTCCAGTTGGATCCGGAGCATCATGATCGCGTCGTGACCGGAGGCGATCGCCTCGTCGAGGGAGTACGCGACGCTCACGGGCCACGCGCTGACGTCCTGCGGGAGCAGCGTGGGCGGGCCCACGAGGGTCACGTCGGCGCCCAGCGCGGCGAGGAGCCAGACGTTCGAGCGCGCGACGCGCGAGTGCAGGATGTCACCGACGATCGCGACGCGGTAGCCCGCGAGATCGCGCCCGCGGCTACCGCCCGCGCCGTACCGGCGGCGGCGCATGGTGAACGCGTCGAGCAGCGCCTGCGTGGGGTGCTCGTGCGTGCCGTCGCCGGCGTTGACGACGCCGGCTGAGATCCAGCCGCTCGTGGCGAGCGTGCGCGGCGCGCCCGACGCGCCGTGCCGCACGACGACCGCGTCCGCGCCCATCGCCTCCAGGGTCTGGGCGGTGTCCTTCAGGCTCTCGCCCTTCGACACGCTCGACCCCTTGGCCGAGAAGTTGATCACGTCGGCGGAGAGGCGCTTCGCGGCCGCCTCGAACGAGATGCGCGTGCGCGTCGAGTCCTCGAAGAACAGGTTCACGACCGATTTCCCGCGCAGCGTGGGAAGCTTCTTCACTTCACGCGACTGCGTCGCCGCCATGTCCTCGGCGACGTCGAGGATCCGGATCGCGCTCTCGCGGTCGAGAGTTCGGGTATCGAGCAGGTGTCGCATCACGGGGCCTCCTCGCCGCGGATCGTGACCTCGTCGACGCCGTCGATCTCCTCGAGTCGCACGTTGATGCGTTCGGAGCGCGCGGACGGCAGGTTGCGCCCGACGAAGTCCGGACGAATCGGGAGCTCGCGATGTCCGCGGTCGACGAGGATCGCGAGTCGCACGGCGGCGGGCCGGCCGATGTCGCCGAGGGCGTCGAGCGCCGCGCGGATGGAGCGCCCGGAAAACAGGACGTCATCGACGAGGACGACGACGCGCCCGTCGATGCCGCCGGCCGGGATCTCGGTCGGGCGCGGGGACCGCGTGGGGTGCTGCGCCAGATCGTCGCGATACATCGTGACGTCGAGCTGACCGACCGGGACGGCGGATCCGCTCACGCGCTCGATGAGCGCCGCGAGGCGTTCGGCGAGCGGGGCGCCGCGGGACGGAATCCCGAGGAGCACGAGGCCGTCGGGGCCCCTGTTCGACTCGAGGATCTCGTGGGCGATGCGCGTCAAGGCGCGCGAGATGTCGGATGCCTGCAGCACGGTGCGCGTGCTCATCCCAACTCCCTTCTCCGCCTCACAGGACGGGATTAAAGGTGTGGTGGTGCGGGACTTAAGTATAGTCAGCTGCCGCGCGCGATGCGCGCGAGCACGCCGTGCACGAACGCGCCCGATTCCTCCGTCGAGAGGCTCTTCACGAGTTCGACGGCCTCGTCGATGGCGACCGCCGTGGGGACCTCGTCGTTGAAGAGGAGCTCCCACGTCGCCAGCCGGAGCGCGGCGCGGTCGACGGCCGGCATCCGCTCGAGCTTCCAGTCGCGGCTGTGCGTCGCGATCTGCTCGTCGATCTCGTCGCGGTGATCGATGACGCCGTCCACGATCTCGCGCGCATAGAGCCACGACGCCTGCCGGTCGGGCTCGCCCACGGCGCGCTGGGCCTCCGCGGCGAGGATCGTGTCGACGCTCTCGCCGCGGACGTCCGCGGAGAACAGCATGTTGAGCGCGCGCTGGCGCGCCTTGGAGCGGGCGCTCATCTCAGTCGTTGACGCGACCGAGGTAGTCGCCCGTGCGCGTGTCGACCTTGACCTTGGTGCCCTCGCCGACGAACAGCGGCACCTGGATCTCGGCGCCGGTCTCGACCGTGGCCGGCTTCGTGCCGGCGTTCGAGCGGTCGCCCTGCAGGCCCGGCTCGGTGTAGGTGATCTCGAGCACGACCGACGCGGGCATCTCGATGTACAGCGGGAGCCCGTCGTGCATGGCGATCGTCACGCTCATGTTCTCGAGCAGGAAACGCGAGGCGTCGCCGACGACCGCCGCGGAGACGTTGATCTGGTCGTAGTCCGACACGTCCATGAACACGAAGTTGTCGCCGTCGTTGTACAGGTACTGGTAGTCGCTGCGGTCGACGTTCTGGATGTCCACCTTGGCGCCCGCGTTGAACGTCTTGTCGACGACCTTGCCCGAGATGACGTTCTTCAGCTTGGTGCGGACGAACGCCCCGCCCTTGCCGGGCTTGACGTGCTGGAACTCCACGACGTTCCAAAGCTGTCCGTCGATCGAGAGGACGACGCCATTGCGGATGTCTGCGGTCGATGCCATGGGAGGGGTGTTCCGTTTCGTTGTGATGACGTGTGCGAGGCCGCGAGGGCCGCAATCCACGAGTCTATCGCGCGCCGACTCGGATCACGCCGCCGGGCGCCTGTTCCTCGGCGATCTCCTGGTATGCGGCGAACAGCAGCGACTGGTCGGGTGCCTGCAGCACGGTGGGCTTGCCGATCTCGTCGAGCACGATGAAGCGTAGCTGGCCCGCGCGCGCCTTCTTGTCGCGCTGCATCGTGGCCAGGAGCTGGCTCCACGCGCCGGCGCGGTAGCTCGTCGGCAACCCGAGCGAGGTGAGGATCGCGCGGTGGCGCTCGACGGCGTCGTCGCCGAGACGCCCCGCGAGGCGCGACAGCTCGGCCGCGAACATCATCCCGATGGACACCGCGGCGCCGTGGCGCCACTGGTACCGCTCCGCGTGCTCGATGGCGTGCCCGAGCGTGTGGCCGTAGTTGAGCGTCTCGCGCAGGCCGGCCTCGCGGAAGTCCTCCCCCACGACGTCGGCCTTCATCCGGATGGCGAGCTCGACCGTGCGGCGGAACTCGGGCGTCGACGGGTCCACCGCGCGCTCCGGGTCGGCCTCGATGATTTCGAGGATCTCGGGGAAGCGAATGAATCCTGCCTTCACGACCTCGGCGTACCCCGCGACGAGCTCGTTGCGCGGGAGCGGGTCGAGCAGATCGAGATCACAGAGGACGGCCCGGGGCGACCAGAAGGCGCCCACGAGGTTCTTGCCCTCGGCGGTGTTGATGCCGGTCTTGCCGCCGACGGCGGCGTCGACCATGCCGAGCACCGTGGAGGGCATCTGCACGACCTCGACCCCGCGGAGCCAGGTCGCGGCCGCGAAGCCGGCGAGGTCGGTCGCGGCTCCGCCGCCGAAGCCGACGATCGCGTCCGTGCGGGTGAAGTCGGCCTGGCCGAGGATCTGCCAGAGGAACGCGGCGACCTCCACGCGCTTCGCCGATTCCGCGTCGGGGATCTCGGCGAGGAGCACCTCGAGCGAGCCGTCGGCGAGGAGCTCCTCCCGCAGATCGTTCACGATCGCGCCCAGGGTGGGCTGGTGCACGATGAGGACCTTGCGCGCGGCCGGGGGCAGCGCCTCGCGTAGCTGGTGGCGGACGCCTCGGCCCACGACGACGTCGTAGCCCGGCGTGCCGGCGACGGAGATGACGGTGCGGTCGCTCACGGGAGGTGCTCGCTTTCGGGAGATTCTTCGGCAGGGTGAAGGCGGGGCGCGGCCCACTCGGCGGCGCGCTCGACGACGTCCCGGAGCGGACCCTGGGACGTGTCGTACGTGACGTGCGCGAGCGCGGCGTACACGGGGGCGCGCTCGGCCGCGATCCGGCGCCACTCGGCGAGCGGATCCCCCGCGTTCAGAAGCGGGCGCTTGGCTCCGCGGATCCGCGACGCGACGGTCCTCTCGTCGACGGTCAGGTGGATGACCAGGTGGTCGCCGAGCGCGGAGCGCGTCTCGGGCGCGAGCACGGCGCCGCCGCCGAGCGCGACGACCCCGCCGCCCGCGAGGGCGCGCCGCACAGCGTCGGCCTCGATCGCGCGGAACGTGGCCTCCCCGCGCGTCGCGAACAGGTCGGCGATGGGGCCGTACTCGCGCACCACCATGGCGTCGGTGTCGGTGAACGGCAGGCCGAGGCGCTTGGCGATGCGCCGGCCGATGCTGGACTTGCCCGCCCCCATCGGCCCGATCAGGACGACGGCGGGGCGTTCACTCATGCGGGATCGAGTGGGGCGCCGTTCGCAGCGTGTCGGGGATGGCCGCGAGGTAGCCCTCGAGGTTGCGGCGCGTCTCCGCG
This sequence comes from Microbacterium excoecariae, assembly GCF_011326725.1. Classification (GTDB taxonomy): domain Bacteria; phylum Actinomycetota; class Actinomycetes; order Actinomycetales; family Microbacteriaceae; genus Microbacterium; species Microbacterium excoecariae. The sequence continues at coordinate 1,717,975 of NZ_JAANCO010000001.1, forward strand.
ACCGAGTCGCCGCCGAACTTCTCCAGCACGACGTCCGCGAGCGTGAGCGCGACCATGGCCTCGGCCACGACGCCCGCGGCCGGGACGGCGCAGACGTCGGAGCGCTGGTGGTGCGCCTGGGCGGTCTCCCCCGACGACGTGTCGATCGTGTCGAGCGCGCGCGGCACGGTGGCGATGGGCTTCATCCCCGCGCGCACCCGCAACACCGTGCCCGTGGACATCCCGCCCTCGGTGCCGCCCGCGCGGTCGCTGCCGCGTGCCACGCCCTCGTCCGAGGGGTACAGCGCGTCGTGAGCGGCCGATCCGCGGCGCCGGGTCGTCTCGAAGCCGTCGCCGACCTCGACACCCTTGATGGCCTGGATGCTCATGAGCGCCTGCGCGAGCTTGGCGTCGAGGCGGCGGTCCCACTGCACGTGCGAGCCGAGCCCGGGCGGGAGCCCGTACGCGAGCACCTCGACGATGCCGCCGAGCGTGTCACCGGCCTTGCGCGCGTCGTCGATCTCCGCGACCATGCGCTCGCTCGTGGCGGCGTCGAGGCAGCGCAGCGGATCCGCGTCGAGCGCCGCGACGTCGTCCGGCGTCGGCACGGGCGCGTCCTCGGGGGCGCGCACGGGCCCGATCGACAGCGTGTGACTGACGAGGCGGATCCCCAGCTCGCCGAGGAACTTGCGGGCGACGGCACCGAGCGCGACGCGCGCCGCGGTCTCGCGGGCGCTCGCGCGCTCGAGGATCGGACGCGCCTCGTCAAAGGCGTACTTCTGCATCCCGACGAGGTCCGCGTGACCGGGCCGCGGACGCGTCAGCGGCGCGCCGCGCCCGCGGGAGCGGTCGCTGAGCTCCACGGGCTCGGGGCTCATCACCTCGGTCCACTTCGGCCATTCCGTGTTGCCGACGCGCAGGGCGATCGGGCTGCCCAGCGTGTAGCCGTGGACGACACCGCTCGAGATGGTGAGCTCGTCCTGTTCGAACTTCATGCGCGAACCGCGGCCGTAGCCGAGCTTGCGGCGCTGCAGGTCGTCCTGGATGTCCTGCGGGGAGACGGGAACGCCCGAGGGGAGGCCCTCGACAATGGCGACGAGTTCGGGGCCGTGCGATTCGCCGGCCGTGAGCACACGGAGCATGCCCCCAGCCTACGGCCACACCGGCCGCGACGCCGAACCGGCGCTACCCCGCCAGCGCGGCGCGCATCGCGGCGACGACGCCCGCCTCGTTCGGAAGCGGGGCGTCCGGGTCGCCAGTGACGAAGATGCGCACCTGGGCCACGGCCTGATGCAGGAGCATCCCGAGGCCGTGGTGGGCCGCCTCCCAGGCGGCGCCCGCGAGCGGCGTCGGCCAGGGGCTGTAGGCGACGTCGTACAGGGTGCCGCCGGAGGCGGCGAGGCGCGCGGTGACGTCGGGCGCGAGGGCCGTGCCGCCCGGAAGGGTCGAGATCGTCAGCGTCACGGGCGCGGTCGCGTCCGCGAGGGACGCCGCGCGCGCGTGCCGCTCTGTGGCCCTGTCCACGACCGCCCGGGCCCGCTCGGGTCGCCGCGCCGCGACCTCGATCCGCTCGGCGCCCAGCTCCTCCGCCGCCGCCAGCGCCGATGTCGCGGTGGCGCCGGCGCCGACGATGCGGACGGCCGACACATCGGCGCCCGTCTCGCGGATGGCGGCCGCGAGCCCAGCGACGTCGGTGTTGAATGCCCGGGGCGTCTCTCCGGTCAGGAGCAGGGTGTTTGCGACCCCCGTCGCCCGCGCGCGCGGATCCCGCCAGCTGGCGGCGGCGTAGGCGGCGTCCTTGAGCGGGTAGGTCAGCGCGAGACCGCGGCAGGCGGATCCGCGCAGCTCGTCGGCGAAGGTCGCCGGCGTGACCTCCCGGCGCGAGAAGGACCAATCCAGGCCGAGCGCGGCGTAGGCCGCGCCGTGCAGCTCGGGCGAGCGGCTGTGGGAGATGGGGCTCCCCCACACCTCGAGCGCGACGTCACTCACAGTAGGCCGCGTTCTCGTCGCTCGCCTGGCACCACTCCTGGAGCCGAGCCGTGGCGGCCTCGTGCTCCTCGAGCGTGGCGGAGAACACCGTCTCGCCGGTAGAGAGGTTCACGGGAACGAAGTAGAGCCAGTTTCCGTCGGCCGGATCGATGGCGGCGCGGATGGCCGCCTCGCCCGGGAGCCCGATCGGGCCGACGGGCAGCCCCTCGTGGACGTAGGTGTTGTAGGGGTTCGAGGCGTCGGCGCGCTGCTCGTCCGTGGTCCAGACGGTGTGCGTGCTGTCGGCCCCGTAGGCGACGGTGGCGTCCGACTGCAGGAGCATGCCCTCGTCGATGCGGTTGAAGAACACGCGCGCGATCTTCGGCATGTCGTCCTCTCCGCCGGCCTCGCGCTGCACGAGCGCGGCCATCGTCAGCACCTCGAGGCGGTCGTCCTCGGCGACGCCGAGCGCGTCGAGGCGGTCGAACATCTCGTCCACGAGGGTCTGGATGACCTCCTCCGCGGTCGCGTCGGGGTCGAAGGTATACGTCGCCGGGAACAGGAAGCCCTCGATGGACGGCGCCTCCTCGGGCACGCCGAACGCCGCGTAATCGGCCGCCGCGTTCTCGAGCTCCTCGAGCGGGATCTCCGTGACCTCCGAGATCGTCTCGAGCGCGTCGCGCGCGAAGGAGCCCTCCGTGACGAGGACCGCGTTATCGATGCGGTTCTCCGGATCCTCGAGTGCGGTCAGCGCCGCGGCGGAGGTCATCTGCTGCTGCAGCTGATACACGCCGGGCAGGAACTCCGGGTTGAGCTGTGCCCCCACGAGCATGTCGTAGAACGCGGACTCCGTCAGCGTGACGCCCGCCTCGTGGAGCTTTTGGGAGATCTCCCAGCCCGTGTCGCCCGCGACGATCTGGATCTCCGCGCTGCCGGTGGCGATCCCCGACTCGTACTCGGCCGGCTCCTGGTTGATGCCCAGCACCTGCTGCACGCGCTGACCGATCTCGCTGTCCGCGAAGGTGGACAGCGCCCACCACCCGCCGCCCACGACGGCGGCGAGGAGGCCGAGGACGACCGCGAGCGCCACGAAGCAGCCGCCGCGGCGACGCCGACGCCCCTTCGCCTCGCGCACGCGCGCCTCGTCGTGGTCGGGTCCGAAGAGCGACCCGATGCCGTCGTGCTCGTCGTGGGGCGCGTCGCCGTCGTGCGCCCCGCCGGGGTGCGTCTCGCCCGCCGGGGCCGACGCCGCGGCCGGCTCCCGGGCGCCCGCGGCGGGCGCGGGCGCATCCGAAGCCGGCCGCGCGGAGGGCGCGGGGCGAGCGGACGCGACGCGGCTGGGCTGCGGGCCCGAGGCGTCAGTCGGTTCCGCGGCGGGCAGGCGACGACGCGCCGCCTCGACGTTCAACGCGGCCGTGACGAACGGCCCGGGAGCTTCCGCGGGGCCCGTCGCCGGTGCCTCCGAATCTGTCGCGGATGCCTCGGGCACGGATCCCGCCCCGGGCGCCTCCGTGTCCGCGCGCGGGGCGTCACCGGACTCGCGAAGCCGGCGCGCGCGCAGTTCGCGCCGGGTCAGGGACGCGTCGGGACGGGGTTCGGATTCGCTCATTCGGGCCTGTTACTCCTCGCCGGGCGCGAGTATCTCGCCGGGCGCGGTGCCCAGGCGCTTTTCGGTGTCGATCGCGTGCTGCAGGAAGACCACCGCCGCAACCTGGTCGACAATGCTACGAGATTTCTTCTGAGAGCGACCGGACTGGCGCAGCGCGGTGTGCGCGCTGACGGTGCTGAGACGCTCGTCGACGAGGCGAATCGGCGTCTCGGGCAGGGCCGCGCCGAGCTCCGCCGCGAAGGCGCGCGCGTCCTGGGTCGATGGCGTGTCCTCACCGCGCATGTTGAGCGGGAGCCCCACCACGATCTCGATCGGGCCGTGCTCGCCCGCGAGCTCGGCGAGCCGCGCGACCGAACGGTCGTCCCGCGCCACCGTTTCGACGGGAACCGCGAGCATGCCGTCGGGGTCGCAGCGGGCGACACCGACGCGCGCGCGCCCCACGTCGACCGCGAGGCGCACGCCGCGCCGAAACGCGCTCACGAGCCTCAGAGGCCCGCGACCGCGCCGCGCACGGCGTCGAGGGCCGCCGGGATCGCCGCCGCGTCGGTGCCGCCGCCCTGCGCGAGGTCGGGCTTCCCGCCGCCGCCGCCGCCGAGCGCGGCCGACGCGAGGCGCACGAGGTCCCCGGCCTTCGCGCCGGTTGCGCGGGCGGCCTCGTTCGCGGCCACGACGACGACGGGGCGACCGCCGGCCTCCCCCGCGAGCGCGACGACGGCGCCGGCCGCGCCCAGGCGCTCGCGCACCTGCTGGACGAGCGAGCGGACGTCGTCCGCGGACCCCACGGACCCCACGGACTCGGCGACGAGGGTCAGGCGTCCGGCGGGCGCCGCGCGCCCCGCGATCTCGGGAACGCGCTCCTGGAGCTTCTGGGCCTCGAACTGCGCGATCCGCTTCTCCGCGGCGCGGAGGTTCTGCGAGAGCTCCGCGATGCGCTGGGCCAGCTGGTCGCGCGGCGTCTTCAGCGACGCGGACAGTTCGCTGACCAGGGCTCGCTCCGCCGTGAGCTCGCGGAACGCGTCCTGGCCCACAAGCGCCTCGACGCGGCGGTTCGACGCACCCACGGACGACTCGCCGGTCAGCGAGATGAGGCCGATCTCGGAGGAGGTCTTCACGTGCGTGCCGCCACACAGCTCGCGCGACCACGGTCCGCCGATGTCGACCATGCGCACCTGGCTCCCGTACTTCTCCCCGAACAGCGCCATCGCCCCCGCGGCCTTCGCGTCGTCGAGGGACATCACGCGGGTCGTGACCTCGAGCCCGTCGCGCACGGCCGTGTTGGCGATCTCCTCGATCTCGGTGCGGGTCTCGGCGGACAGCGCCTGGCCCCAGGTGAAGTCGAATCGCAGGTAGCCCGCGCGGTTGAGCGAGCCTGCCTGCGTCGCCCCTGAGCCGAGCGTGTCGCGCAGCGCGGCGTGCACGAGGTGCGTCGCGGAGTGCGCCTGCTGCGCGCGGCGGCGGTTGGCCTCGTCGACGACCGTCGTCGCGGCGTCGCCGACGCCCACCTCGCCCGTCGTGACCTCGACCGTGTGGCTCACGAGGCCGGGAACGGGGCGCTGCACGTCGAGCACGTCCAGCTCGAAGCCGCTGCCGACGATCGTGCCCTTGTCGGCGACCTGTCCGCCGGATTCGGCGTAGAGCGCGGTCTCGGCGAGGATGACCTCCGCGATCTGCCCGGTCGTCGCGCGCTGCGCCGGAGCGCCGTCGACCAGGAGGCCGAGGACGCGCGATTCGGTGACGAGGTCGTCGTAGCCCGTGAAGCCCGTCTCGCCGAGCGCGCGGAACTCGCTGTACACGCCGACGTCGGCGATCCGGCTCTTTCGACTGCGCGCATCCTCCCGGGCGCGCTGGCGCTGCGCGGTCATCAGGGTGTCGAAGGCGGCGCGATCCACCCCGAGGCCCGCCTCCTCGGCTATCTCGAGCGTGAGATCGATGGGGAAGCCGTACGTGTCGTGCAGCAGGAACGCGCGGTCGCCCTCGAGCGAGGAGCGCCCCTCGCGGCGCGCCTCGGCCACGGCCTCGTCGAGAATCGCGGATCCCGACGACAGCGTGCGCAGGAACGTCTCCTCCTCGGCGAAGGCGTAGGCGGAGATGCGCTCCCAGTCGGTCACGAGCACCGGGTAGGTGTCCTTCATGACGTCCCGCGACGCGACGAACAGCTCGGGGAACGTCGCGCCCTCCACGCCAAGCAGGCGCATGGAGCGGATCGCGCGCCGCATGAGGCGCCGCAGGATGTAGCCGCGTCCCTCGTTGGAGGGCGTCACGCCGTCGCTGAGGAGCATGAGCGCGGACCGCACGTGATCGGCCACGATCCGGAACCGGACGTCGTCCTCGTGGTCATCACCGTAGGCGCGGCCGCTCAGCCGGCTGGCGACATCGAGCACGGGGCGCACCTGATCGGTCTCGTACATGTTCTCGACGCCCTGCTTGATGAAGGCCACGCGCTCGAGGCCCATGCCGGTGTCGATGTTCTTGTTCGGCAGCTGCCCCACGATGTCGAAGTCGACCTTCGACCGCACGTTGTCGATCTGGTCCTGCATGAACACGAGGTTCCAGATCTCGAGGAACCGGGAGTCGTCGACCGCCGGGCCGCCATCGGGCCCGTAGGCGGGACCGCGGTCGTAGTAGATCTCCGAGCAGGGGCCGCCCGGCCCCGGCTGTCCCGTGTGCCAGTAGTTGTCCTCGCGCCCCATCCGCTGGATCCGCTCGGCGGGCAGGCCCGCGACGCGCTGCCAGATCTCGGCCGCCTCGTCGTCCGTCTCGTAGACCGTGACCCAGAGGTCATCGGGCGAGAACCCGAGGCCGCCCTCGCTCTCGGGCGTGGTGAGCAGCGCCCAGGCGTGGGTGATCGCGCCCTCCTTGAAGTAGTCCCCGAACGACCAGTTCCCCATCATCTGGAAGAACGTGCCGTGGCGCGCGGTCTTGCCGACCTCTTCGATGTCGTTCGTGCGAATGCACTTCTGGACGTCCGCGATCCGGGGGTGCGGGGCCGGCACGACACCCGTGAAGTGCGGGATGAACGGCACCATGCCGGCGATCGTGAACAGGATCGACGGGTCGTCGCTCACGAGCGATGCGGAAGGAACGATCGTGTGGTCGTTCTTCGCGAAGTAGTCGAGGTAGCGCTGCGCGATGTCCGCGGTCTTCATGGGGGGAGGCTGTTCCTTGGGTGATGCGTGCGCGCGCCCGCTGGCGCGCGAGAGGTCGAAATAGCGGGAGGGTCAGTGCGCGGACTCGCGCGCGACTTCCGCGTGGTACGCCTGCGCCAGCGTGTCGGTGAAGCCGCTGATGCGAGCGTCGATCGAGGCGAGCAGCTCGTTCCCGCGCGGGTCCTTGTTCATGAAGTGCGCGGCGACGAAGCCGCCCACGATGCCGAGCAGGAACCACAGCACGTTCTTCATGTCATCTCCATCAGGTCGCGAGCGGGCGGTCTTTTTATCCTAGGTGCTCCGTGCGGCGGGAACGCGAAGGGCGCCGCGGACACGAGGTCCGCGGCGCCCTCCCGGGTGCGCCGATTAGCGGGCGGCGTAGTACTCGACGACGAGCTGCACGTCACACTGGACGGGCACCTCGGCGCGCTTGGGGCGCGCGACGAGCTTGGCCTGGAGCTTGTCGAGCTGGACCTCGAGGTAGCCCGGAACGGCGGGCAGGACCTCGGCGTGACCGCCGGCGGCCGCCACCTGGAACGGCTCGATGCCCTCGCTCTTCGCCTTGACCTCGATCGTCTGGCCCGGCTTCACGCGGAAGGACGGGCGGTCAACGATCTTGCCGTCGACGAGGATGTGGCGGTGGACGACGAACTGGCGCGCCTGGGCCGTCGTGCGGGCGAAGCCCGAGCGCAGCACGAGCGCGTCGAGACGCATCTCGAGCAGCTCGACGAGGTTCTCACCCGTGAGGCCGTCGGTGCGGTTGGCCTCGTTGAACGCGATGCGCAGCTGCTTCTCGCGGATGCCGTACTGCTCGCGCAGACGCTGCTTCTCGCGGAGACGGACGGCGTAGTCGCTGTCGGCCTTGCGCTTCGTGCGACCGTGCTGGCCGGGGCCGTACGGACGCTTCTCGAGGTAACGCGCCGCCTTGGGCGTCAGCGCCACGCCGAGCGCGCGGGACAGGCGGACCTTGCGGCGGTCCTGTGCCTTGGTGACCATGGTGTTCCTTTCACGTGCCGCGGTATCGCGGCGTCACGGGCGTACATTCCGCCTTCTTCCGCGCGCGGGCGTACGCCGGACTGCCCGCTGGAAACGTGAAGGGGATGTGCTCGGACTTCGAGCCCCGCAATCCTACCAGAATCCGTCAGTCGCCGACGATTCGGCGGAGGCGCTCGATGGCCTCGGACACGGCGCGCTCGTTGCCGTGCGCCGTGGGCGTGTAGTACCGCGTCCCCCGCAGGGCGTCGGGGAGGTACTGCTGGGTCACGACGCCCCGCTCGTCGTCGTGCGGGTAGCGATAGCCCTTGCCGTGGCCGAGGCGCTTCGCGCCGGCGTAGTGCGCGTCTCGGAGGTGGATCGGAACGGGGCCCATGCGGCCAGCGCGCACGTCCGCGAGCGCGGCGTCGATCGCGCGAATCACCGCGGGCGACTTGGGCGCCGTCGCGAGGTAGATCGTCGCCTCGGCGAGGGGGATCCGCGCCTCGGGCATCCCGATGAGCTGGACGGTGTCCGCGGCCGCGACGGCGATCTGGAGCGCGCGCGGATCCGCCATGCCGATGTCCTCTGCGGCGTGTACGACGAGGCGACGCGCGATGAATCGCGGGTCCTCCCCCGCCTCGATCATCCGCGCGAGGTAGTGCACGGCGGCGTCCGGGTCGGATCCGCGGATCGACTTGATGAAGGCGCTGATGACGTCGTAGTGCTGGTCGCCCTGCCGGTCGTATCGCAGCAGGGCCCGGTCGACGGCCTGCTCGACGTGGGCGGGCGTGACGACGACATCGTCGCCGTCCTCCGTGGCGGCCAGGGCGGCCGCGGCCTCAAGCGCGGTGAGCGCGCGGCGCGCGTCGCCGGAGGAGAGCTGCACGATGGCCGCGCGGGCGTCGTCCTCGAGCCGCACGGCGCCCGCGAGGCCCCGCGCGTCCGACACCGCGCGATCGAGGAGCAGGCGAAGGTCGGCGTCCGTGAGCGGCTGCAGCGTCAGCATAAGCGAGCGCGACAGCAGCGGGGAGATGACGGAAAAGGAGGGGTTCTCCGTCGTGGCCGCGATGAGGATCACCCAGCCGTTCTCGACGCCGGGCAGCAGCGCGTCCTGCTGCGCCTTGGTGAAGCGATGGATCTCGTCGAGGAACAGGATGGTCGTCTGCCCGTAGAGGTCGCGCTGGTCGAGCGCCTGCTGCATGACCTCGCGCACGTCCTTCACGCCGGCGGTGATCGCGCTGAGCTCGACGAACCGCCGGCCCGACGATCGGGCGATCGCCTGCGCGAGCGTCGTCTTGCCCGTCCCCGGCGGGCCCCACAGGATGACGGACACGGTGCCCGCGCGGGTCGCGTCGGGATCCGCGAGCTGCACGATCGGCGAGCCCGGTCGGAGGAGGTGCTGCTGCCCGGCGACCTCCGAGAGCGCGTTCGGGCGCATGCGCACCGCGAGCGGGGTCTGCCCCTGGAAGAGCGCGCCGGAGGAGTTCATCCGCCCCAGCCTACGCGGCGCGCGCGAGGGCGCGCAGAGCGGATGCGCGCGGGGCCTTCCGCTCGCCGTCCGGCGTACTAGGCTGGGCGCGTCCCTTTCCCCCTTCCCGCGGACACCGCGCTAAGGAGCCTCCCGTGTCGACGCCCGACCACACCCCCGAGAACGACAGCACCCCCGCCGCGCCCACGCCGGGACCGGTCCCGAGCCCCGCGGCGATCGCGAAGCGGCCGAAGCCGGCCGTACGCCCCATCGCCGCCGAGGATGCGCCCGCCGTCGTGCCGGCCGTGGTCCCCGAGGCGCAGAACGCCAGCGAGTGGGGTCGCGTCGACGAGAACGGCGTCGTGGAAGTTCGCGAGGGCGAGGCCTGGCGCCCCGTCGGCGAGTACCCCGACGGCACCCACGACGAGGCGCTGCAGTACTACGTGCGCAAGTTCGAGGACCTCGCGTTCAAGGTCGCGGCCATCGAGCAGCGCCACCAGGCCGGCGGCGCGTCCGCGGCCGACCTGCGCCAGCAGGCCGCGCAGCTGCGCGCGGATGTCGTCGGCGCGGCGGCCGTGGGAGACCTCGCCGCCCTCGAGGCTCGCCTCACGACGATGATCGATCAGCTCGCCGAGGCGAGCGCCGAGGAGGCCGCGCGCCAGCGCGCTCTCGTCGACGCGGCGATCGCCGAGCGCACGGTCATCGTCGAGAAGGTCGAGGCGCTCGCGGCGCGCGACCCGCAGACCATCCAGTGGAAGCAGGCGACCGCGGAGCTCGGCGAGCTGTTCGCCGCGTGGCAGGCGCACCAGAAGACCGGCCCCCGCCTCCCCAAGTCGACGGCGCAGGCGCTCTGGAAGCGCTTCCGCGACGCGCGCTCGAGCGTCGAACGCGCGCGCCGCGCGTTCTTCGCGGACCTCGACGAGGTCCACAAGGCCGCGAAGACCCAGAAGACCCGCATCATCGAGCGCGCCGAGGCGCTGCAGTCGCAGGGCGAGGACGGGATCCCCGCCTACCGTGCCCTGCTCGACGAGTGGAAGAACGCGGGCCGCGCCGGCCGCAAGGCCGACGACGCGCTGTGGGCGCGCTTCAAGGCAGCGGGCGACGTGCTCTACCAGGCGCGCGCGTCGCGCAGCGCCGAGGAAGAGGCCGAGTCGGCGCCGCGGATCGCGGAGCGCGAGGCGCTGCTGGAGGAGGCGAAGGCCGTGGCCGACGTCGCCGATCTGAAGCTGGCCCGCGCGACCCTGACGTCGATCCAGCGCCGCTGGGACGAGGTCGGGCGCATCTTCCCGCGCGACACGGAGCGCGACCTGGACGGTCGCATGCGCCGCATCGAGCTCGCGCTGAAGGACCGCGAGGACGTCGACTGGAAGCGCAACAACCCCGAGACGAAGGCGCGCGCGAACGACATGGGCGCGCAGCTGCGCGAGTCGCTCGCCGAGTTCGAGGCCGAGCGCGACGCGGCACGCGCCGCCGGCGACGAGAAGGCCGCGGCGGAGGCGCAGGAGGCCATCGACGCGCGCACCGCCTGGCTGCGCGCCATCGGCGGCTGACCGGTTCTCCACAGGCATTCCCGCGAGGGGGCGCGCCACGACAGAATCGTGGCGTGCCCCCTCTCGCATTTCGCCCCGGCATGGCGCTCTCGGTCGCCGAGATCAGCGCCTGCCGACTGGACGGCGACCTCGTCCCGGTCGCGCGCGACGCGTATGCGCCCCGCGGAGCTCCGGTCTCGCCCGCGGTGCGCGCGAGTGCGCTCGAGGGCTGGTTGCCGTCGGGCTGCGCGGCCGTCGGGGTGACCGCGGCCTGGATCCACGGGCTCCTGCCCGGAGAACCCCCGCGCCATCACGCGCAGGCGCTCGAGGGGCGCACGCCGCGGCGCACGTGGCGCGGCGACCTGACCGTCCACGAGTGGCCGCTCCCCGAAGGGGACGTCGTGCGCCTCGGCGGGATCGCCGTGTCGTCTTATCCCCGCACCTGGTACGACCTCGCGCGCCGCGCCTACGGGGATCCGGCCGAGCGCGAGGCCCGCGCAGCGTTCGACGCGTGCATGAGCCGCGCCGAGGGCGCCCGAGAGACGCTCGCGTGGCTCGCCGACAAGCGCGGCCTTCGGTTCACCGCGCGGCTCCGCGGCGACATCGAGCGGGCGCTCAGGACGAGGTGACGCGGTAGACGTCGTACACGCCCTCGATCCGGCGCACGGCGTTCAGCACGCGGTCGAGGTGCACCGTGTCGCCCATCTCGAACACGTACCTGCTGAGGGCGAGGCGGTTCCTGGTGGTCTGCACGGACGCCGAGAGGATGTTCACGTGGTGCTCGCTGAGCACGCGAGTGATGTCGCTCAGGAGGCCGCCGCGGTCGAGCGCCTCGACCTGGATGTGGACGAGGAAGACGGCCTTCGTGGCCGGCGCCCATTCGACGTCGATCATGCGGTCCGGCTCGTCGCCCAGCGCCCGGACGTTCGTGCAGTCCGCGCGGTGGACCGACACGCCGCTCCCCCGCGTGACGAAGCCCACGATCTCGTCGCCGGGCACCGGGGTGCAGCACTTCGCGAGCTTCACGAGAATGTCGGACGCACCGCGCACGAGGACGCCGGAGTCCCCCGCGCGCGGGCGTTGGCTCGCGGTCGGCGGCAGGTCGAGCGCGCCCGACGCCGGCTCGGCGTCGCTGAGGGCCGCCTGCACCTTCTCGAGCACGGACTGCGTCGAGACGTGCCCCTCCCCGACCGCGGCGTAGAGCGCCGAGATGTCGTCGTAGTGCATGTCGGCCGCGACCTCGGGCAACGCCTCCTTGAGACGGGCGAACGAGAGGTTGTGGCGGCGCATCGCGCGCGCGATGCCCTCCTTGCCCTGCTCGATCGCCTCCTCGCGGCGCTCCTTGGTGAACCACGCGCGGATCTTGTTGCGGGCGCGGGTGCTCTTGACGAACCCGAGCCAGTCCTGGCTCGGGCCCGCGTCGGGGTTCTTCGACGTGAACACCTCGACGACATCGCCCGACTGCAGCTCGGTCTCGAGCGGGACGAGGCGGCCGTTGACCTTGGCGCCCATCGTGCGATAGCCGATCTCGGTGTGCACGGCGAACGCGAAGTCCACGGGCGATGCCCCCGTCGGGAGCCCGATGACGCGGCCCTTCGGGGTGAAGACGTACACCTCCTTGGCGCCGATCTCGAACCGGAGAGAATCGAGGAACTCGCCCGGATCCTTCGTCTCGGCCTGCCAGTCGCTGAGCCGCGCGATCCACGCCATGTCTTGACCGGAGGCGCGCTCGTCGGGCTTGCCACCCGCCGCCTGCATGCGCTCCTTGTACATCCAGTGCGCCGCGACGCCGTACTCGGCCTGCTGGTGCATCTCCTGGGTGCGGATCTGAATCTCGACCGTGCGCCCGCCGGGGCCGATGACGGTCGTGTGGAGGGAGCGGTAGAGGTTGAACTTCGGCGTCGCGATGTAGTCCTTGAATCGCCCGGGCAGCGGCGTCCAGCGGGCGTGGATCGCGCCGAGGACGGCGTAGCAGTCGCGCACCGTCTGCACGATCGTGCGGATCCCGATGAGGTCGTAGATGTCGTCGAACTCGCGGCCGCGCACGACCATCTTCTGGTACACCGAGTAGAGCTGCTTGGGGCGGCCGGACACGGTTCCCCGGATCCGCAGCTCCGCGAGGTCGCGACCGACCTCGTCGATGACCTTCTGCACGTATTGCTCGCGCTGCGGGGTGCGCTGCTTCACGAGGCTGTCGATCTCGTTGTAGATCTTCGGGTACAGCACGGCGAACGAGAGGTCCTCGAGCTCGCTCTTGATCGCGGCGATACCGAGGCGATGCGCGAGCGGCGCGTAGATTTCGAGGGTCTCGGTGGCCTTCTTCTTCGCCTTCTCGGGCGGGACGAACCCCCAGGTGCGGGCGTTGTGGAGGCGATCGGCCAGCTTGATGACGAGGACCCGGACGTCCTTCGACATCGCGACGATCATCTTGCGCACCGTCTCGGCCTGCGCGCTCTCGCCGTACTTCACCTTGTCGAGCTTCGTGACGCCGTCCACGAGCAGCGCGACCTCGTCGCCGAACTCTGCCGTGAGCTCATCGAGCGGGTAGCCCGTGTCCTCGACCGTGTCGTGGAGCAGCGCGGCCGCAATGGCGCGCGGGCCGAGGCCGAGCTCGGCGAGGATCTGCGCGACCGCGAGCGGGTGCGTGATGTAGGGCTCGCCGCTCTGCCGCTTCTGGCCGCGGTGCTTTTCCTCCGCGACGCGGTAGGCCTTGTGGACGATCTGCAGGTCGCCGCGCGGGTGGTTCTGCCGGACGGTGTCGACGAGGCGCTGGACGCCGGCTTGCGGCTTCGCGCGCGTAAAGATGCGCGGCACGAGCCAGCGGAGGCTCGGGCCGGAGGGCGGAGTCGAGAGCGTGTCAGCCACGTCGTACCGCCCGTCCGGGCCCGAAGTCCTCCGTCATGCGCCTATCCTAGGCGTCCACGTCGGCATCGGCCTGCTCGCGGATCCGGCGGTCGCGCTGGGCGATCTCCGGCTCGCGCTCGCGCAGCCACGAATACAGAGGCGCCGCGACGAATAGCGTCGAGTAGGTCGCGACGACGATTCCGACGAAAATCGACAGCGAGATGTCGCTGAGGGTCTCGGCCCCCATGCCGAACACGCCGATGAACAGGATCGCGGCGACCGGAAGCGCCGCGACGACGGAGGTGTTGATCGAGCGGATGAGCGTTTGATTGACCGCCAGGTTCACCGAGTCGCCGAAGGTGCGCCCGCCCATCTCGTCCTGCGTGTTCTCGCGGATCTTGTCGAACACGACGGTGGTGTCGTAGAGCGAGTACGCGAGGATCGTGAGGAACCCGATGACGGCGGAGGGCGAGATCTGGAAGCCCGCGAGCGAGTAGATCCCGATCGTGACCACGAGCACGTCGACCAGGCCGACGATGGCCGCCACCGACATCTTCCAGGTGCGGAAGTAGATCGCGAGGATGAGGAACGTCAGCGCCAGGAAGATCTCGAGGCCCCACAGCGACTGGTTCGTGACCTGCGCGCCCCACGTCGGCCCGATAAACGAGTCGGTGACCTGGTCGGCCGGCACGCCGTAGGCGTCCGCGAGCGCGGCGGCGAGCTCGCGCGTCTCGTCGTTCCCGAGCGACGACGTCTGCACGCGCACGTCCGCGTCTCCGACGACCGTCACGCTGGACTCGGCGTCCGGCGCGAACTCCTCGACTGTCTCCGTGGCGATCGACTGTTCGGTCGAATCCGGCGCGGAGATCGTGAACTGGGATCCGCCCGTGAACTCGATCGAGAACTCGACGCCGCGCGCAAAGGGCGCGATCGCGGAGATGACGACGAGGACGATCGCGATGAGGAACCACAGCCGGCGCCGCCCCACGAACGGGATCGAGGTCTTGCCGGTGTAGAGGTCGTTTCCGAGCTCATTCATGGAGCGCATTACTTCTCACCCTCCCCGCTCGGGGTCGTCGTATCTTGCGCCTGGAGCTGTTCCGCCAGTTTGCGCTCGGCGATCGTCTGGCGCTTCGCCGCCTCGCCGCGGGAGCGCTGCGAGCGCGCCGTGGCGGGGGCCGTGCGGAAGCGCGCGCGGCCGCGGTAGACGGCGCCGAGCGCCGCGGGGTCAAGGCCCGAGAGCGGGTGCCCGCCGCCGAAGAACCGGGTGCGCACGAGGAGCTGCATCACGGGGTGCGTGAACGCGACGAAAATGAAGATGTCGAGGAGCGTCGTCAGGCCCAGCGTGAACGCGAAGCCCTTCACGGTCGCGTCCGCGAGAATGTACAGCACCACGGCGGCGAGCACGTTGATCGACTTCGAGATGAAGATCGTGCGGCGGGCACGGAGCCAGCCGTCCTCGACGGCCGCGGTCGCGGTCTTGCCGTCGCGCAGCTCGTCGCGGATCCGCTCGAAATAGACGATGAAGGAGTCGGCCGTGAATCCGATCGTCACGATGAGTCCCGCGACGCCGGCCAGCGAGAGCCGGTAGTCGATGCGCCACGACAGGATGCACAGGAGCACGTAGGTGAGCACGGCCATCACGACGAGCGAGGAGATGATCACGAATCCGAGCGCACGGTAGCTGACCAGCACGACCCACAGCGCGACCAGCGCGAGGCCGATGAGGCCGGCGATGAGGCCGATCTGGAGCTGCTGCGAACCGAGCGTCGCGGAGATCGTGTCGCTCGAGACAACCTCGAAGCTCATGGGGAGCGCGCCGAACCGGAGCTGGTCGGCGAGGACCTTGGCGGATTCCTCGGTGATGCCGGTCCCCGAAATCTGCGGCTGGCCATTGGTGATGACGGCGTCCATGGAGGGCGCCGAAATGACCGCGCCGTCCAGCACGAAGGCGAACTGGTTCTGGGGGCTCTGGAGGTTGTACAGCCGCTGGCTGATATCGCCGAAGACGCTCGTGCCCTCGGAGTCGAAGTCGATCTGGACGGCCCAGACGCCGTTCTGCGTCAGCGCGGGCTGCGCGTCGTCGATCGCGCTCCCGTCGAGCTCGACGGGCCCGAGGATGTACTTCGCGGCGCCCGCCGTGTCGCAGGTGATGAGCGGCTCGTCCGCCGGCGCGTGGGCGGGATCGTTGTCCTCGCTCGTGCAGTCGTAGGCGAGCATCTCGGCCCACAGCGCGTCCGTCACCCAGGCGGTGTCGCTCGCGGTCGTCGGCTCGACAGTCGGCGTCGCGTTGAGCGACGGATCGGGCGTCGGGTACGGCGTCGACTCGCCGTCCTCTCCCACGAACGACGTGGCGGGGTCGGCCGCGTAGAGGACGGGGCGCAGCTGCATCTGCGCGCTCGCCTCGATCCGCTCGCGCGTCTCCTCCGAGGCGTTGCCGGGGATCTGGACGACGATGTTGTCCGCCCCCTGCGTGGTCACCTGGGCCTCGGCCACACCCGAGGCGTCGACGCGCTGCCGGATGATCTCGACCGCCTGCTGCATCTGCTCCGCCGAGGGCGTCTCGCCGTCGGTGTCGGCCTGCATGATGATCTGCGTGCCGCCCTGGAGGTCGAGCGCGAGCTCGGGGACCCAGGTCCCCTCTTTAAAGACGTGCACCCCCAGCGCGTTCGCGCCGAAGAGCACCGCGGTAACCGCGAGCAGGCCGAGGAGTGCGCGCCAAGCACGGCGCGTGGGAGTGGGTGTCGCCACGACGAATCGCCTTCGTAGTTCGGTTGTCGGGAGGAGCCGGCGAGGGGGCCCGGGGCCCCCGGCGCTCAGTCCCGCTTGGTCTCGTCGTCGCGGCGGTCGTCGGCCGCGTCGTGCTCGACGATCTCGTCCTGCGCGAGGGGCTCCTCGTCGAGCTCGTCCTCCGCCACGGGCTCGTCGGTGGCCGGGTCGAGCGTGACGGTCTGCGCGTGCACCTCGATGTTGACGCCCGGCGCGATCTCGATCACGGCGTGCTTCGTGAGGTCGTCGGCGTCGAAGGCCACGAGCGTGCCGTACAGGCCCGAGCGGGTCATCACGGGCGCCCCCGGAACGAGCTGCTGCTGGCGCTTGTGCTCCTCCTCCTGCATCTTCTTGCGGCGGCGGCTGGAGCTCCAGAACATGAAGATGAGAAGCGCGCCCGCGACGACGAGGAGAAGGATGTCCATAATGCGCAGTGGACCTTTCGTAGGGGGATCTAAGGGTATGCGGCGCGTGTCCGCGACGAGAGAAGACGCCGGAGAAGCCCCGGCGCGTCCCGACGATTATAGGCCATCGACAAGTCGCGGATCCTCGCCGTGCGGCACGCCCAGGTGCGCATACGCCTCGGGCGTCGCGACACGCCCGCGCGGCGTGCGCGCCATGAAGCCGATGCGGACGAGATAGGGCTCGACGACGCTCTCCACGGTGTCCGACTCTTCGCCGACCGTGACCGAGAGGGTGGACAGGCCGACAGGGCCGCCGCGGAAGCGCCGGACGAGGGCGTCCAGCACCGCGCGATCCAGCCGGTCGAGCCCGATGGCATCGACGTCGTACAGCTCAAGCGCCGCCCGGACCCCGGCCAGTCCCGGCTCGCGGTCGCCCGCGTGCACGAGCGCCCAGTCCCGCACGCGCCGGAGGAGCCGGTTCGCGATACGCGGGGTCCCGCGCGAGCGACGCGCGATCTCGTGGCGTTCGTCCGCCGTCAGGTCGATCCCGAGCACGCGCGCCGAGCGGTCGACGACGCGCTCGAGCTCGTGCGCGTCGTAGTACTCGAGGTGCGCCGTAAAGCCGAAGCGGTCGCGCAGCGGGTTGGGCAGGAGTCCCGAACGCGTTGTCGCGCCGACCAGGGTGAACGGCGCCAGGTCGAGGGGAATGGAGGTGGCCCCGGCGCCCTTGCCGACCATGATGTCGATACGGAAGTCCTCCATCGCGAGGTACAGCATCTCCTCCGCGGAGCGCGCCATGCGGTGAATTTCGTCGATGAACAGCACCTCCCCCGGCGTGAGGCTCGACAGCAGGGCCGCGAGGTCGCCCGCGTGCTGAATCGCTGGTCCGCTCGACATTCGCAAGGGACGCCCCGACTCGTGGGCGACGATCATGGCGAGCGTCGTCTTGCCGAGCCCCGGAGGGCCCGCGAGCAGGATGTGGTCCGGCGTTCGCGCCTGGAGGCCGGCCGCATCGAGGAGGAGCTGAAGCTGACCGCGCACCTTCTGCTGACCGACGAAGTCGCCGAGGCTCTGGGGGCGCAGGGCGCCCTCGACCGCCAGCTCCGAGTCGCCGAGAGGTTCGGGAGACACGACGTCGTCAGACACGCTCGGCCCCCTGGCGCGCCGGGCCGAGCTCGGCGAGCGTCAGGCGCAAGAGCGCCGGGACCGAGGCGCGGTCGGCGTCTGACGCCCCCTCCGCGACGCCCGCCACGGCCTCCGCGGCCGTGCGCTCAGGCCAGCCAAGGCCGACGAGCGCCGCGACAACCTGCGCGTCGGCCGCGACCGGCGTCCGCGCCGCCGAGGCCGGCGCCGCGGGCGGCGCGATCCGCCCCTGGAGCTGCAGGGCGATGAGCTTGGCCGTCTTCGGCCCGATCCCGCTGACCTTGCGGAACGGCTTGTCGTCGTCGGCGGCGACCGCCTCGGCGATCTGGTCGATCGTGAGGCTGGACAGCACGCCGAGCGCGGACTTGGGCCCGACACCCGTGACGCTGAGGAGGATCGCGAACACGTCGAGCTCCTCCCGGGAGGCGAAGCCCACGAGGCTCATCGCGTCCTCGCGCACGATGAGGTGGGTGTGGAGGAGGAGTTCTTCGCCGACGCGGGCGGTGCGCGCCACGTCCGGCGGACACGCGACCGCGTATCCGATGCCCGCGGCCTCGATGATGACGTCGTCGGCGCGGGCGGACAGCACGATTCCGCGGACTGAGGCGATCATCGTTCCACCCTAGCGGGGCGTTCGGACATATGTTCGAGCGACACGCGACCGCTTCTCCGCCGCGGCCCACGCGCGCTGCGCGGGCGTGGCGGTCAACGCCTCGGCGGCGGGGGCGGCGCCCGACCGCCACGCGTGGCACAGGGCGATCGCCAGGGCGTCCGCGGCGTCGGCCGGCTGCGGCGCCTCGGGCAGTCCCAGCACGCGTGCGACCATGTGCTGCACCTGGGCCTTGTCGGCGGATCCGTACCCCGTGATCGCGGCCTTGACCTCGCTCGGCGTGTGGGTGGCGGTCGGCAGACCGCGCTCCGCCGCGAGCATCAGCGCGACGCCCGAGGCCTGCGCGGTCCCCATGACGGAGGCGACGTTGTGCTGGGCGAACACCCGCTCGACGGCCGCGACGTCGGGCGCGTGCTCGTCGAGGACGACGCGGATCCCCGCCGCGATCATCGCCAGGCGGACCCCGGGATCCGCATCCGCCGGGGACCGGATGACGCCGACGTGGACGAGCCGGGCGCGCCGATCGCGCTCGACGTCCACGACGCCGATCCCGCACCGGGTGAGGCCGGGATCGATTCCGAGAACGCGCGTCGTCATGCTCCCCAAACTAAACGCCCCGCGGTCGCCGGAAGGCAACCGCGGGGCGTTTCGTGCGAGGTGTCAGTCCTCGTCGTCGGCGAGCTCGGCCTGCACCTCGTCGCTCAGGTCGAGGTTCGTGAACACGTTCTGCACGTCGTCGCTGTCCTCGAGCGCGTCGATGAGCTTGAGCACCTTGCGAGCCGTCTCCGCGTCGAGCGGGACCTTGACCCCCGCGACGAACTCGGCGTCCGCCGAGTTGTACTCGATGCCGGCGTCGACGAGCGCCGTGCGCACGGCGACCATGTCGCTCGCCTCGGTGACGACCTCGAACCCTTCGGGGTGCGGCTCGATCTCCTGGGCGCCCGCGTCGAGCGCGGCGAGCATGACGTCGTCCTCGCTGGCCGACTCGGACGGGACGATGATGACGCCCTTGCGCTCGAAGTTGAACGACACGCTGCCCGGGTCGGCCATGTTGCCGCCGTTGCGCGTGACGATCGTGCGCACCTCGGCCGCGGCGCGGTTCTTGTTGTCCGTGAGGCACTCGATGAGGATCGCCGTGCCGCCCTGGCCGTAGGCCTCGTACATGATCGTCGTGTACTCGACGGCCTCGCCGCCGATTCCTGCGCCGCGCTTGATGGCGCGCTCGATGTTGTCCTTCGGAACCGAGGTCTTCTTCGCCTTCAGGACCGCGTCGAACAGCGTCGGGTTTCCGGCCTCATCCGGCCCGCCCATGCGCGCCGCGACCTCGATGTTCTTGATGAGCTTCGCCCACGACTTCGCGCGCTTGGCGTCGATCGCCGCCTTCTTGTGCTTGGTTGTCGCCCACTTGGAATGCCCGGACATATCTCTCCTTGAACGTGTCTGCGGGCCACGCGGCGCGCCGTCGCGCGCGGCGTGGTGAAAAAGCCACGTGCCATACTACGCGGATCCCCGCCGCGCCCCGATTCCGCGCGGTTCAGCGGATGTGGACCACGGTGCCCGCGGGGAGCTCCGCGATCGCGTCGATGGCCTCCGCGCCGAGCCGGAGGCACCCGTTCGAGATCGCTCCCGCGTGCGCGTCGTGATAGTGAAACGCCGTCACCGCCACGGGCTGCCCGCCGAAGCCGGCGAGCGTCGGCGACTGCACCGAGAGGTAGGCCATGGCGTGGCCGCGCGTGTAGGCGAACGACACCGTCTCCGTCAGCATGATGAACGCGCGCCCCGTGGGCGTCGGGGTGGCGTCCGTGCCCCACGCGAAATCCGTCGTGATGAGCGCGCGCTCCTCGTCGGCCCCGCGCCCGCGCACGATCTCGATCGTGCCCTCCGCGATCGAGACCTCGACGCGGCGCTCCTCGCGCGCGGTCGTGACGTCGGCGGCGCGGACCCACCCGGACAGCTGCGACGGATCCCCCTCGCCCGGGACGCCCTGGCGCCCCACGACGAGCACCCGGAGCCACGTCCCCGCGCGCTCCACGACGGGCACCGTCGTGCCCCCGTAGCGCTGCGCGGCGGGGAGCCAGGCGACCGGCTCGCCCGTGGGATTCGCGAACACGGGAGCCCCCGCGGCCCCCGCCGTCGCCACGAGCCCGGTCCCGAGCGCGGTCGGATCCTCGTCGACCGGGAGCGCCGGGATGACGGCGTGGACCTCGGTCGCGGGCAGCGCGCCCTGCGCGTACGCGGCGGTGTTCTCCGGCGGCGCGGTGGGGGTGGGAGACGGCGTCGGCGTCGCGGTGGGAGTCGGCCGCGCGGCGACGGGCGCCGACGCGCGGGGCTCGTCGGCGGCGGGCCACGCGACCGCGACCACCGCGATCGCCGCCGCGAGGAGGATCGCAATCCCGCCGAGGAGCCCCCACCCACGCCGCGTCATACGCACATAATGGCATGATCGTTCGCATGCAGATCCTGTCGATTCAGTCCGCCGTGGCCTTCGGGCACGCGGGCAACTCCGCCGCCGTGTTCCCCATGCAGCGCATCGGGGTCGAGGTCCTTCCCGTCTACACGGTCGCGTTCTCGAACCACACAGGGTACGGATCCTGGCGCGGCCCCGTCATGGATCCCGCGGAGGTCGCCGACGTCATCACGGGCGTCGAGGAGCGCGGCGCGTTCCCGGGAATCGACGCGGTGCTGAGCGGGTATCAGGGATCCGAGGGGATCGCGGACGTCATCGTCGACGCGGTGCGCCGCGTGAAGGCGGCGAACCCCGACGCCCTCTACGCCTGCGACCCCGTCATGGGCAACGCCCGCTCGGGCTGCTTCGTGGCGCCCGCGATCCCGGACCTGCTCCGCGACGTCGTCGTGCCCGTCGCCGACATCATCACGCCGAACCAGTTCGAGCTCGGCTTCCTCACCGGCACGACCCCCGACACGATCGATTCCACGCTGGACTCCGTGGACGCCGCCCGCGCCATGGGCCCCGGGACCGTGCTCGTCACGAGCGTGGAGCGCCCCGACCGGCCCGACGGCACGATCGGAATGCTGGCGGTGGACGACGCGGGGGCGTGGCTCGTCGAGACCCCCTACCTCCCGATGAAGGCGAACGGATCCGGCGACGTCACGGCGGCGCTGTTCACCTCGCACTACGCGCGCACGCGCGATGCCGCCGACGCGCTCGCGCGCACCGCCTCAAGCGTCTTCGGGCTTCTCGAGATGACGCACGCGGCCGGTTCGAAGGAGCTGCACCTCGTCGAGGCACAGGAGCACTACGCGCAGCCGCGCCTCGAGTTCGTGCCGCGCCGCGTGCGCTGAGGCGTCAGGCCGCCCGCGCCACGAGCGCGAGAAAGCGCTCGTGGAAACGGCGCTCGCCGGTCTGCTCGGGGTGAAACGCCGTCCCCAGGATCACGCCCTGCTCGGCCGCGACGATCTCGCCGCTCGGGAGCCGGGCGAGTTCGCGCGCGCGCGGCCCGATCTCCTCGATGGCGGGCGCGCGGATGAACGCGCAGCGCACGGGCGGAGCTCCGAGCTCCGGCACGTCGAGCTCGGCCTCGAACGACTCGCGCTGGCGACCGAAGGCGTTGCGGCGCACCGCGACGTCGAGGCCTCCAAACGTCCGCTGGCCCGCGATGCCGCCCTGCAGGCGGTCGGCGAGCAGGATCAGGCCGGCGCAGGTGCCGTAGGCGGGGAGTCCGGCGGCGAGGCGATCGACCAGGGCGTCGCGCACGTCGAACGCGCGAGCGAGCTTGTCGATCGTGCTCGACTCTCCGCCCGGGAGCACGAGCCCGTCGATCTCGGCGAGTTCCTCCGCCCGCCGGATCCGCACCGTGCGAGCGCCGAGGTCCTCGAGCAGGGCGGCGTGCTCGCGCACGTCGCCCTGCAGCGCGAGGATCCCGACGGTGGGCCTACCAGCCACGCTCGGCGAGCCGGTGCGGCGCGGGGACGTCGGCGACGTTGATCCCGACCATCGCCTCGCCCAGTCCGCGCGAGGCACGGGCGATCGCACCGGGGTCGTCGAAGTAGGTGGTGGCGGCCACGATCGCGCGCGCGCGGGCGGCCGGGTCGCCCGACTTGAAGATGCCGGATCCGACAAACACGCCGTCGGCGCCGAGCTGCATCATCATGGCCGCGTCGGCGGGCGTGGCGACGCCGCCAGCGGTGAACAGGACGACCGGCAGCCGACCCGACCGCGCGACCTCGGCGACGAGTTCGTAGGGCGCCTGCAGCTCCTTCGCCGCGACGAACAGCTCGTCGTCGCTCTTCGCCGCGAGGGCGCGGATCTCTCCCGTGATCTGGCGGATGTGGCGCGTCGCCTCCGACACGTCGCCCGTCCCGGCCTCGCCCTTCGACCGGATCATCGCGGCGCCCTCGGTGATGCGGCGCAGGGCCTCGCCCAGGTTCGTCGCGCCGCACACGAACGGGACCTGAAACGCCCGCTTGTCGATGTGGTGGAGGTAGTCGGCCGGCGACAACACCTCGGACTCGTCGATGTAGTCGACCCCGAGCTCCTGGAGGACCTGCGCCTCGACGAAGTGCCCGATCCGCGCCTTCGCCATCACCGGGATCTCGACGGCCCGGACGATCTCGTCGATGAGGTCGGGGTCGCTCATGCGCGCGACGCCGCCCTGGGCGCGGATGTCTGCGGGCACGCGCTCGAGCGCCATCACCGCGACCGCGCCCGCATCCTCCGCGATGCGCGCCTGCTCTGCCGTGACCACGTCCATGATCACACCTCCCTTGAGCATCTCCGCCAGCCCGCGCCCCACGCGCGCGGTGTCCGAGTTCGCCGTCGCTGTCATGACTCTCCCTGTCTCCTCGGCCGTTCCGAAGTTTGATCTAGGCCAAAGAGTAGCGCACGGGCACCGTAGGATCGACGCGATGACAGAGGACGCCACCGGGCAGGGATTCGCCGGACGCACGGCGGCGGAGATCGCCGCCGAGATTCGCGGCCGGATCGATCGCGGCGCGCTCGCCCCCGGCGACGCGCTCCCGCCCGTGCGGCGTCTCGCCGCGGAGATCGGGGTCAATCGCAACACGGCCGTCGCCGCGTATCGCCAGCTCGCCGCGCAGGGGCTGGTGACGAGCCACGGCCGCGGGGGCACGCGGGTCGCGCAGCCCGACCAGGTCCCGCGGGAGGGGTTCTCCCCCGCGTCCGCCCTGCGGGACGTCGCGAGCGGCAACCCGGATCCCCGGTTCCTCCCGGATCCGCGCCCCGCGCTGGCCGCCGTCGCCGGTCGCCCCGTGCTCTACGGCGCGCCCGCGATCGACCCGGAGCTCGAGGCGTGGGCGCACGCGTGGCTCTCGGGCGACCTCCTCCCGGCGTCGTCACGTGTGCGCGTGACCGCCACGAGTGGCGCGGCGGACGCGCTCGACCGGCTCCTCGCGTCCAGTCTCGCCCCCGGCGATGCGGTCGCCATCGAGGAGCCCGGCTTCCTCACGGGGATCCACCTGGTCCGTGTCGGGGGGTATCGCGCGCTCGCCGTGCCAATCGACAATGAGGGCATGACGGCCGAGGGGCTCCGCGCCGCGCTCGAGGCGGGAGCGCGGGCCATCGTCTGCACGCCGCGCGCGCAGAATCCGACCGGCGCCGCGCTCTCTCGGGCGCGCGCGGCGGAACTGCGCGCGGTGCTCGCGGACCACCCCTACGCGCTCGTGATCGAGGACGACCACTTCTCGCTCCTGTCGACGCGGGCGTATCACCCCATCGTCCCCGCCGGACACGAGCGGTTCGCCCTCGTGCGCTCGGTCTCGAAGTTCCTCGGACCCGACCTCGGCGTCGCGCTCGTCGGATCCGACGCCGAGACCGCGGCGCGGCTCGGCCTGCGCCTCCGGACGGGTACGGCGTGGGTCAGCCACCTGCTGCAGCGCGTGGTGCTCGCGCTCCTCACGGACCCCGGGGTGCGCGCGGGGCTGGAGCGGGCGAGCACGCACTACGCCCGGCAGGCGGAGCGCCTCCGGGCCGCGCTCGACCGCGCGGGCGTGGGCTCGGCGCCGGCGGACGGACTCAGCGTGTGGGCCGACGTCGCCGCCCCCGCGAACGCGGCAACCGAGGCGCTGGCGCGGCGCGGGTGGCTGGCCCGTTCGGGCGACGCGTTCCGGGTCGCTTCCGGCGCCGCGCCCTCCACGCACCTGCGCCTCACGGGACACGAGCTCGACGCGGGGGGAATGGAGGAGCTCGCGCGGGCCGTTGCCGCCGCGGCGGGCGAGGCCCGGGGCGAGCGCTAACCGGGCCGAGGAGGACCGGGCCTAGACGTGCGGGTGATGCTCGGGCCAGGCGTCGGCGAGCGCTTGACGCACCTCACCCAGCAGCTGCGGGAGCGCCTTCGTCCGGGCGATGATCGGAAAGAAGTTCGCGTCGCTCGCCCAGCGCGGCACGATGTGCTGGTGGAGGTGCTCCTCGATCCCCGCGCCCGCGACCTCGCCCTGGTTCATGCCGATGTTGAACCCGTCGCAGCGCGACGTGTGGCGCAGCACGCGCATCGCCACCTTGGTGAGGTGCGCGACCTCGGCGGTCTCCTGGACCGTCGCCTCGTCGTACATCCCGACGTGGCGGTACGGGCAGACGAGGAGGTGGCCGGAGTTATAGGGGAAGAGGTTGAGGGCCACGAAGGCGTGCTCGCCGCGGTAGACGATGAGCCCGTCCTCGTCCGACATGCGCGGATTCTGGCAGAACGGGCACCCGCTCCCCCGGTTCACCCCGGATCCGGCCTGGATGTAGGCCATCCGGTGCGGCGTCCAGAGCCGCTGAAAGGCGTCGGGCACGCCGCCGCCCGCCGACTCGGGCTCGAGCCGCTCGAACTCCGGGCCGGCGGACGTCACGCGGCGTCCTCCTCGGTCATGACGACCGACTTGTCGGCGATGAGGCGCCCGATGAGCGCGACCGCCTCGTCGACCGGAACCCCGTTGCGCTGCGAGCCGTCGCGGAATCGGAAGGACACCGTGCCGGCCTGGCGATCCTGATCCCCCGCGATGAGCAGGAGCGGGACCTTCGCGGTGGTGTGCGTGCGAATCTTCTTCTGCATGCGGTCGTCGGACGCGTCGAGCTCGGCACGCACGCCCGCCCGCCGCAGGGTGTCCATGACCCCGCCGAGGTAGTCGGCGAACTCGTCGGCCACGGGGATGCCGACCGCCTGGACGGGCGCAAGCCAGAGCGGGAAGTCGCCGGCGTAGTGCTCCAGGAGGATCGCGAAGAACCTCTCGATGGAGCCGAACAGCGCGCGGTGGATCATGATCGGGCGCTGCTTCGAGCCGTCCGGCGCGGTGTACTCCAGATCGAACCGCTCGGGCAGGTTGGGGTCCACCTGCACGGTCGACAGCTGCCACACCCGGCCCAGCGCGTCGCGCGTCTTCAGGTCGATCTTCGGGCCGTAGAACGCCGCCTCGCCCGGGACCTCGGTCAGCTTCAGCCCGCTCGCCACCGCCACGTTGCGCAGCGCGTTCGTCGAGGACTCCCAGAACTCGTCGGATCCGATCCACTTCGACTTCTCGTCGTCGCGCATCGACAGCTCGAGCTCGAAGTCGGTCAGGCCGAAGTCGCGCAGCATCGAGAGGATGAACTCGAGGACGCCTGTCACCTCGCCCTCGAGCTGATCGGGGGTCACGAAGAGGTGCGAGTCGTCCTGTGTGAAGCCGCGCACGCGCGTGAGCCCGTGCAGCGCGCCCGACAGCTCGTTGCGGTACACCGTGCCGTTCTCCGCCAGGCGGAGCGGGAGATCGCGGTAGCTGCGGGCCCGCTCCTTGTACACGAGAATGTGCATCGGGCAGTTCATGGGCTTGAGGTAGTAGTCAGCGCCCTGCTTCGTCACGTGACCGTCGTCGTCACGCTCCTCGTCCATGCGGATCGGCGGCCAGATTCCCTCCGCGTAGGTGGCGAGGTGACCGCTCGTCGCGAAGAGGTCGGACTTCGCGATATGCGGCGTGTAGACGTAGCTGTAACCGCCGGCGATGTGACGACGCCGGGCGTGCTGCTCCATCTCCCCGCGCACGATGCCGCCCTTGGGGTGCCACACCGAGAGCCCGGATCCGATCTCGTCCGGGAACGAGAACAGGTCCAGCTCGCGGCCCAGCTTGCGGTGGTCACGCCGCGCGGCCTCGGCGAGGCGGTCCTGGTACGCGCGCAGGTCGTCCTTCGAGGACCAGGCGGTGCCGTAGACCCGCTGCAGCTGCGGGTTCTTCTCGCTCCCGCGCCAGTAGGCGCCCGCGACGCGCAGGAGGTCCCACCCGTTCCCGATCAGGCGCGTCGAGGGCAGGTGCGGCCCGCGGCAGAGGTCCTTCCAGACGACCTCGCCCGTCTTCGCATCGACGTTGTCATAGATGGTCAGCTCGCCGGCGCCGACCTCGACGCTCGCGCCCTCCGCGGCCTCCTTACGGCCTCCCTTGAGGCCGATCAGCTCGAGCTTGAACGGCTCGTCCGCCAGCTCCTCGCGCGCCTCGTCGTCGGTGACGACCCGCCGGACGAACCGCTGGCCCGCCTTCACGATCCGCTGCATTTCCTTCTTGATGGCCTTCAGCGCCTCGGGCGTGATGGGCTCGGAGGTGCCGAAGTCGTAGTAGAAGCCGTCGGTGATGGGCGGGCCGATGCCGAGGTTCGCCTGCGGGTTGATCGCTTGCACAGCCTGCGCGAGAACGTGAGCCGTCGAGTGACGCAGGATCGCGAGGCCGTCGGGACTGTCGATCGTGACCGGCTCGGTCGTCTGCGTCTCGAGAACCTCGGACGCGAGGTCGGTGAGGACGCCGTCGACGCGCATCGCGACGACGTTTCGGTCGGGGTACAGATCGAATCCTGTGGTCACCCGACCATCCTAGTTCGCGCCGCAGCGTGCGCCGACCGGGTCAGCCGGGCGGCGTCCGGCCGAGCATCTGTGCCGCCTGCAGCACGCTCGGCGCCTGCGGATCCGCCCCCGCATCGACGAGCGCGGTCACGATGCCGTCATGGCCCTTGAACAGCGCGCCCGCGAGCGGCACGAGGCGCTTGTCGTTCGCGCGGTTCACGTCGGCGCCGCGCGC
The DNA here is from genome assembly GCF_011326725.1 of Microbacterium excoecariae. Taxonomy (GTDB): domain Bacteria; phylum Actinomycetota; class Actinomycetes; order Actinomycetales; family Microbacteriaceae; genus Microbacterium; species Microbacterium excoecariae. Next base: position 1,745,413 of record NZ_JAANCO010000001.1, read on the forward strand.
GATGAGCGCCCTGACGAGCTCCTCGTGCCCGTGGTAGGCGGCGAGCATCACGAGAGAGTCGCCGCTGTCGTTTACCGCGCGTGCGTCGTGTCCTTCATCGATCGCCGCGAGGAGTGCGGTGTCGCCCGTGCGGGCCAGCTCGAACAGATCCATCCCCTCAGTATGCGGCGCGCACGACGAAGGGCCCGTGCGAACACGGGCCCTTCTGAATCGGAGCGGATGACGAGACTCGAACTCGCGACCCTCACCTTGGCAAGGTGATGCGCTACCAACTGCGCTACATCCGCCGACAAGAAAACCCCCGTTCAGGGGGTTTTCGTGCGCGATACTGGGATCGAACCAGTGACCTCTTCCGTGTCAGGGAAGCGCGCTACCGCTGCGCCAATCGCGCTCATGAGAGCTATTCAATTTTCTCCTGGAGTACCGGGAGTCGAGGTGGCGACGGGATTCGAACCCGTGTAAACGGCTTTGCAGGCCGGTGCCTAGCCTCTCGGCCACGCCACCGTGTGGGATTCGAACCCGCATGCCGAGCCACCCGAAGGTGTGCCCTGCACTCGAGCGGATGACGAGACTCGAACTCGCGACCCTCACCTTGGCAAGGTGATGCGCTACCAACTGCGCTACATCCGCATTTCGTGTTCCGGCGTCTTGCGCCGGGCACTTGAAATACATTAGCCCAGAACCGAGGTCGCGCCAAACCGGTCCCCGCTTCCGGGCGTGTCTTCGTGCCGCGCCGGCGCCGCGACACCCCCGGCGAGCGCGCGGAGTCGTGGCCCGTCGCATTCGTCCTGTAGTATCGCTTCTCGTGCCCCGGCACACGAAGTTGATACGGGCGATTGGCGCAGTTGGTTAGCGCGCTTCCTTCACACGGAAGAGGTCGTGGGTTCGAGTCCCGCATCGCCCACGCATTCAGGCCCCGTCCGGCTCCCGCCGGCCGGGGCCTTTTCGCGTGGTGCGCGAGCGGCCCGCGATCGGGCAAGCTGTTCTCATGCATATCGGGGACACGCCATGACGGCGCTCACCATCGGATCCGAGTTCGAGACGCCGGCCCGCGCCGCGCACCTGAACGCCCGGAAGTTCAACCGCCACACGTTCTGGTGCGGGCAGAGCGGGAGCGGCAAGACCTATGCGCTCGGCGTCGTGCTCGAGCAACTCCTGCTCGAGACCGAGCTGCCGCTTCTGGTCCTCGACCCGAACGCGGACTTCGTGCGCATGCAGGAGACGCGTCAGGCGGCGCACCCCGAGTCCGCGGCGCGCATTGCGGCCAGCGACGTCCGCGTATTCCGGTCGGGCCCCGGCGCGTCCTCGCCTCTGAAGGCGCGATACGTCGACCTGTCCCCCGCCTCGAAGGCCGCCGTCCTGCAGATGGACCCCATCGCGGACGCCGAGGAATACAACGTGCTCCTCCACAGCGAGGAACGGGCGCTGCAGGACGACACGGCGGAGGTGGTCCGGCGGTATCGCGCAAGCGGCGTGCCCGCCGAGACGCGGCTGGCCAACCGCATGGAGAACCTCCAGGTGCTCGAATGGGACCTGTGGTCGTACGGCGGCGACTCCGTCGTGGATGTCATCGAGGAGCGGCCGCGCGCCACCGTGCTCGATCTCGGCGGCTTCGATCATCCGGCCGAGCCGCAGGTGGCCGCGCTCGCCGTCCTCGAGCGCCTCTGGGCGCGGCGGGCGGAGCGTAAGCCGATCCTCATCGTCATCGACGAGGCCCACAACCTCTGCCCGCCGAATCCGCGCACCGAAGTCGAGCGCGCGCTCACGCAGCAGCTCGTGCAGATCGCCGCCGAGGGCCGAAAGTTTGGCCTGTGGCTGTTCCTGTCCACGCAGCGTCCGTCCAAGATCCACCCGAACGTGCTCTCGCAGTGCGACAACCTCGGGCTGATGCGCGTGAACGCGCCGCGGGATCTCGCGGAGCTCGAGGAGGTCTTCGGGTTCGCGCCGGCCGCCATGATCCGGCAGGCGCAGAACTTCCGCCAGGGCCAGGCGCTGTTCGCCGGCGGCTTCATCGGAGAGCCGACGATCGTCCAGATGGGCGAGCGGCTCACCGAGGAGGGCGGAGGGGACGTGGACGTTCCCCTCCGCGCCCCGGAGGGTGAGGGCGTGTCTCCCTAGCCGACCACCCGCGCCTTGGCGGCGGCGAACTCCTCATCGGTGAGCGCGCCCGCCTCGCGGAGCGCGGCCAACTGCTGGAGCTGGGCGACGACGTCCCCGGTCGCGGCCGGCGCGGGCGCGGGCGGCGCGGGGGGCGTCGCCCGCGCCTGCGCGCGCGCCGCCTCGAACTGCGCCTGCTCGTGAGCGGCCGCCACCCCGCGCTGCTGGTGCCGGGCGGCAGCCCCCTGCACGGCCTGGGCCGTCCCGGCGACGACGGCGGTGCGTGCGGCGAGCCCGATGAGTCCCGGGCGCCCGAATCGACGTAGCGGCATGATCAGTCTTCCTCCTGCTCGAGTGTTTCCATGAGGGCGTTCACGACGGGGGCGGGGATCCGCTCCGTCCGCAACAGCTCGCCGTCTGCCTCGCGGAACCGCGTCGCGAGTCCGATCGCGTAGGTGAGCTCGACGACGACGATCGCCGCGGACGCTCCGGGCGCGACGTGCGCCGCCAGCTCCTCGATGTCCTCGTCGCCCGCGAGTCCCGGTGCGACGATCTCCGCGGCTCCCAGGCCGACCGCGCGCGGATCCACGGCGGGGGCGATCACGATGCTGCCGTCGGGATCGCGTGTGATGATCAGGAGATCGAGCACGCGCATCGTGCCCGCGGACACGAGCTCGCCGAGCGCCTCGAAGGAGCGCGCGTCGGGGACGGCGCCGGGAAATCCCACGAGGTAGACCTCGGCGGGACCATACGAAAACGGGTTCATGATGCGGGACTCCCCTGCGTGTCGTCCGGGCGGCCGAGCGACTGGACAGCCGCCCGATTGGTCTCGAAGATGCGACGGCTCCCGACGAGGCCGAGCGCGATCGCGCGCGCATGCGTGTCCTCGGGGAAGCGGCTAAACGACACCGCGATGTCGTGGCGCTCCAGCCAGGCGCACAGCCCCGCGAAGCTCTCGGCGGCGGTCACGTCGATGTCGCTGACCGCCTCCATGTCGATCACCACATGCCGCACATCGCCCGCGTCGCGCGCGTCGACGACGCGCCGCACCGCCTCGGCGAACACGTCCGCGTTGGCGAAGAACAGCGGGGCCTGAAGGCGAACGACGAGGATTCCCGGGGCCGTGAGCGCCCCCGGCGCCGCGGCCTCGAGGAGCGACGCCGCCGGCGAATCGTCCGCCGCGAGCACGTCGATGGCGGGCCGCGACGCGCGGCGCGCGATATTAATGAGCGCCAGCACGAATGCGACGAGGATCCCCGCGATCGATCCCACGAGGAGCGTGGTGACGAAGCATGCACCGGCGATCGCGAACTCGAAGCGATCGAGGCGCCAGAGCTGCCGCAACTCGCGGACACCGACGAGCGGGGCCACGGCGATGGCGACGATCGCGCCGATGGCGGGCGAGGGCACGTCGCGGAGCAGCGCCGTGCCGAACAGCAGCATGAGGAGGGTGCCCGCGGCGAGCACGACGGACGGCAGCTGTGTGCGCGAGCCAGCCTGGTCCATCGCCGCGGTGCGGCTCGTCGACGAGCCGACGGCGAAGCTTCCCTGCGCGCCGGACGCGATGTTGGCAATGCCGAACGCGAACAGGTCACGGTTCGGTCGCACCGCATAACCTCGCTTCGAGGCATACGAACGCGCGACGAGGAGTCCCTCGGCCGTGGTGACCATCGTGAGCGCCATCGCGGAGGGGATGAGGAGGAGCCATTCGTTCCACGCGAGAACCGGCCACGTGAGACGGGGCGGTCCCGCGGGGATGTCCCCGAGTACCGCGACGCCGCGCTCGTCGAGCGCGAACACGACGACGCACGTCGTCGCGACGACCATGACGACCAGCGCCCAGGGCACCGCGCGCCCCAGGCGCTTCCCCAGGAGCAGGACGGCGACCGAGGCGCCGGAGATCGCGATGGACAGCGGCGATGCGTTGCCGAGGGAGGTCGCGAGCTCCGCGACCTTGTCCACGAACTCGCCGCCCGAGTCGATTCCCACGCCCAGCATCTTCGCCAGCTGCGAGACGAGGATGTCGACGGCGAGACCCCCCACGAAGCCGACGAGGATGGGCCGGGACAGGAAGTTCGCGAGGAATCCGAGCCGGAACACCGCGAGAAGAATGAACATCACGCCGCTGAGGATCGCCTGCGCGAGCACCATCGCGGTGAAGCTGTCCGACCCGGCGGCCGCCAGCCCCCCAACCGACGACGCCACGAGGGCCGCGGCCGCCGCGTCGGGAGACGCGACTACCTGCCGCGAGGAGGCGAGGAGCGCGTAGAGCACGGTCGGGAGGACGAGCGCGTAGAGGCCCGCCGTCGCCGGGAGGCCCGCGATCTGCGCGTACCCGATGTTCAGGGGGACCGCGATCGCGAGGAGCGTCACGCCGGACGTCGCCTCGCGCAGGACGTTGTGCCGGTTCACACCGGCGAGAGTGATCCGCATGCGGCCTCCCTCCTTGTCGCACTCTGGGGCCGTGGCGGTCGAGCTTCGCAGGGTGCGTCGGGCTTCGCGGGGCACGCTCACCCACCCGGGGTGAGCCCGCGCCCGCGTGGCGTCGCCCGCGCGCGCGGGATCGCCCGCGGCGGGTGAGCGTGGTCGCCCCCGCCTCGCCCGCTCGTGCGATCATCGGCGGGAGCTACGACCCTCTCAAGAAATGGAATGGCTATGTCTCTGTGGGAAAGCTTCTGGATGATTCTCGGCTGGTTCTTCTGGGCCTTCGTGTTCGTCGCGTACCTGATGGCTCTGTTCAGCATCATCACCGACGTCTTCCGCGACCGCGAACTGGGCGGGTGGGGCAAGGCGGTGTGGCTGCTCTTCCTCGTCTTCCTGCCGTTCCTCACCGCGCTCGTGTACCTCATCGCCCGCGGTAAGGGCATGAGCGAGCGCGCACACGAAGCGGCGGGCCGCCAGCGCGACGCGACCGAGAGCTACATCAAGTCGGTGGCCGCTGCGAGCCCAAGCGACGAGATCGCGAAGGCGGCGCAGCTGCGCGACGCGGGCACGATCACGCCAGCCGAGTTCGACGCCATCAAGGCGCGGGCCCTGGCCTGAGAAACCCCTCGCGTCGCGGGGTCGGGCGTCACAGCACGCTGCGCACGGCCTCGCGACGCGACGAAACGCCGAGCTTGCGGTAGATCGAGCGCTGGTGGGTCTTGACCGTGTTGACGGACAGACCCAGCGAGGTCGCGATCTCGGCGAGAGACTGCGCAGTCTGCAGGTGTCGGAAGACGTCTCGCTCGCGATCCGACAGCGCGTCGGCCGCGGCGCTCCGGCCGGCGGCCGCCGCGATGGCGCGCCCGATGACCGCCTCGAAGCGGGTGCCGCGATGCACCTGCTCCTCGAGCACTCTCCGGATCCCCACCTCGCGCGAGCTGGCGAAGAGGAACAGCTCCTCGCGATCGACGATCGCCATCGCCGCCTCGCACACGTCGTACGCTCCCGCCTGGTCCCCGCGCTCTCGACGCAGCACGGCCGCGGTGAGCAGGGTGGCCGCGCGCACGAACGACACGCCCTCGAACCCGCGCAGGCCCCGCAACGCGGCGAGGGCCTCAGCACTCGCTCCCGCCCGGCGAAGAATGCCGGCCATAGCGACCGTCAGTCCGGCGTGCGGCGTGTGGGCAATCACGGATCGCGCCAGCGCCACCGCCCGGGCAGGATTGCCGCTCGATTCCTCGAGCAACGCGATCGCCGATTCGCGGAAGCTCCGCCACTCGACGCCCTGCAGGGTCTCGGACGGAATCTGCTGCGCCGCAACGGTGGCCCGCCGGAGCCGCCCCACTTCCCCGCTCTCGGACGCGGCATACGCCAGGAGGACGAGCGCGAGGTGCCGCGACGTGCTGCGCTCCGTCGCCTTGTCTATGAGGATCTCGCACGCGGAGATCGCGGCGTCGACGTCCGCGCGCCAGTAGGAGGTGAGGGCGTGCACCGCCAGCTGCAGCTCGCCCCCCGCCGTCAGAGTGCGCGGATCCGAGGGCATCGGCGGGAGCGACGCGAGGGAACCGGCCGCCGCCGCGAAGTCGCCGGCCGCGGCCTGCGCGAGCGCGAGCTGAGCCATTGCCCGGCGCGGCGCATCGGATCCGGGGACGGCGGCGAGCGCGCGCGCGGCCGCCGCCGCGTATTCGACCGCGAGGGTGGGCTCGGCGGCGCGCCGCAGCTCCGCGCCCGCGAGGAGGAGGTGGAGGCCCGCCCGGCGCCGCCCGCCTTCCTGCTCCCCCGCGGCGTCGGCGCGGAGGCGCGCGGAGGCCGCGCTGACGGTGCGCGCGTCGTCGGAGACCAGGAGCCGCGCGATGTCGGGAACACGGGGGGCGTCCGCGGGCGGGGCGCCATTCGCGGCGCGGAGCGCGGACTCCGCGCGGGCGAGCGTGTCGCGGGAGATATGCGACGCGCCGAGCGCCGTCTCTGCGCAAGCAAGGATAAACAGCAGCGCCGGGTCACGGGGCGTCAAGCGCAACAGGTCGAGCGACATCGCCTCGAGCGTCGAGCACTCGCCAGCGATCGCGAGATCGACCCACGACTCGAGAAGTGTGGCGCGCGCGAGGGGGACGTCCCCCGCGCGAAGCGCGTGGACGAGGGCGGCGCGCGGGTCGACGTCACGGAGGAAGCGGGCGGCGCGGGCGTGACAGGCGCGATCGCGGTCTACGTCGCGTGCGCGGATACTCGCGCAGGTCCGGGCGAACGCGGCGTGCCAGTGGTACGCGGGCCCGGCCGCGCCGGCGTACCGGTCCAGGAATAGCCCCAACCGCACGCATTCCTCAAGGAGCTCGGCAGCGTCGCGCCGCCCCGAGATCGCGCTCGCCAGCTCGGCGGTCACGCGCGAGCAGACCGATACGTCGCACACGAAGTCCGCGAGCCCGGCGGGGAGCGCCCCGAGCACGTGCTCGCGCACATAATCCACGAGGACAGCGGCGCCCGACGCGGAACGCGGCTCCGCGGGAGCACCGGCCATCGTCACCATGCGCGCGGCGATCGGCCATCCGCCCGTGTCCTCGATGACCTGCGCGGCCGAGATCGCGGCACCGGCGGGTTCGAGTTGAGAAACCTCGTCGACGGTGAATGCCAGCGCGTCGGCGCCGATGAACATCTCCGGAGCGAGGAGCCGCTCGCGCGACAGCGTGACATCGAGGAGCGTCGTGCCGATGAGAACGGTGCGCAGCCTCGCCGGAGGCGTATCGATCAGCAGCCCGAGGAGGCCCGTACGCCACGTCTCCCCCGCGCGGTGCGCGTCGTCCACGACGAGGACGAGGTCGACGCCGTGCGCGTCCACGCTCGCGCAGATCTCCGCGTGCACCTCCGCGGCGTCGCGATCGGCGTCGATCGGAGGGAAGGACACCCCCGCGCGGTCGTACGCCACGTCGAGCGCCTGGACGAGGCCGCGCTGGAGGTGGGCGGGGGTGTGGTCCAGCGGGCCGAGAAGGAGCCAGGCGACCCCGTCGCGCCCGCCCGCCCACTCCGCAACGACAGTCGTCTTCCCAAAGCCGCTCGGCGCGCCGAGGATGCACAGACCGCCCGCGTTCAGGTTGTGGTCGATCGCCGCGCGGAGACGCGGCCTCGACACAGTGCCGCTTGCAGCGCTTGGTGGTCGGAACCGTGCCGCCGCTACCGCGGCCGTGTGGCGGCCCGGGGTACGCCTCATGAAAGGAACATATCGCCATTCCCACCTCACCCTCAAGGGATGAGCGGGGGAACCGCCGCCGCGCGCCGCGCGCGATCGTAGGGAGGCGAATGTTTCGCACAACGAACGGGAGTCACACCATGGAAGCTCAGCCCGCATCGGCCAAAATTCGCGCGCAGCAGGAGGAGGCCCGGCGCACGTTGCCGTTCTCCGATGAGCGAGATTTCGTCAACGCGCGACGCGGGCTCGTTGTGAGCGCCGACGACGCGACGATCCTGAACGCCCAGGGCGCCCCCGTCTGGGACGCGGGGAGCTACAGCTTCCTCCGGGACGAGGCGCCGGACACCGTTCACCCGAGCCTCTGGCGCCAGTCGCAGCTCGTCGCGATGGCGGGGCTCTTCGAGGTCGTCGAGGGCATCTACCAGGTCCGCGGCTTCGACCTGGCGAACATGACGATCGTCGAGGGTGACACCGGGGTGATCGTGATCGACCCGCTCATCTCGGCCGAGGCGGCGGCCGCGGCGCTCGCGCTCTACGCGGAGCATCGCGGTGAGCGCCCCGTGCGCGCCGTCGTCCACACGCACAGCCACATCGATCACTTCGGCGGAATCTTCGGGATCACCACCCAGGCGGCCGTGGACGCCGGCGAGGTCGACGTGGTCGCGCCGGAGGGGTTCCTCGAGCACGCGGTATCGGAGAACGTCTACGCGGGCACGGCCATGGGCCGGCGCGCGGGGTACATGTACGGCGCGGCGCTCGATCGCGGTCCGCGCGGCCAGGTCGGCGCGGGGCTCGGCCAGACGACGTCGACGGGCGCGGCGGGCCTGATCCGCCCGACGACGCTGATCTCCGAGACGGGCGAGACCCTCACGATCGACGGCGTGGAGATTGAGTTCCAGATGGCGCCCGGCACCGAGGCGCCCGCCGAGATGCACTTCTACTTCCCGCGCTTCCGGGCGCTGTGCATGGCCGAGAACGCGACGCACACCCTCCACAACCTCCTCACCCTGCGGGGTGCCGAGGTTCGCGACCCGCGCGGCTGGTCGCACTACCTCACCGAGGCGATCGAGATCTTCGGCGACCGCACGGACGTCGTGTTCGCCTCGCATCACTGGCCGACCTGGGGCGCCGAGGAGATCGTCGCGTTCCTTTCGCTGCAGCGCGACCTCTACGCCTACCTCCACGACCAGACCCTTCGCCTCATCAACCGCGGCATGACGGCCGCCGAGGCGGCGGAATCGTTTGTCCTGCCCCCGGCGCTCGAGAACGCCTGGCACGCGCGCGGCTATTACGGATCCGTCAATCACAACGTCAAGGCGATCGTCCAGCGCTATCTCGGCTGGTTCGACGGGAACCCGGCGCGGCTGTGGCCGCACCCGCCCGCAGCGCTCGCGACGCGGTACGTCGACGCGCTCGGCGGCCTCGACCGCACGGTCGAGCTCGCCCAGGCCGCGTTCGACGGGGGCGACTACCGCTGGGCCGCGACGCTCCTCGACCACGTCGTGTTCGTCGACGAGCACCACGCGGCCGGACGCGCCCAGTACGCCGACACCCTCGAGCAGCTCGGATACGGATCCGAGAACGGCACCTGGCGAAACTTCTTCCTCTCGGGAGCGGCCGAGCTGCGCGGCGAGATCTTCGGCACGCCGACGAAGACCAACGCCGTCACGATGCTCGCCCAGCTCTCCCCCGAGCAGCTCCTGGACTCCATCGCGATCCGCATCGACGCACCGCGCGCGTGGCACATGGACGTGACGATGCGCATCACCTTCACGGATCTCGACCGCGCGTTCCGCGTGTCGATCCGCCACGGTGTCCTCGTGTACCTCGAGGACGGGCGTGGCGACGCGGAGCTTGAGGTGTCCGTGACCAAGGGACGCTTCCTGGCGCTCGTGGGCGGCGACGTGGATTCGGAGGGGCTTGACGTCGTCGGCGACGCCTCCGTCCTTCGCGAGCTGGTGAGCGTCCTGGACCCGGGCGACGACGCCTTCGCGATCGTGACGCCGTAACGCGGCGACGTGACAAAAGGGGGGCCGGCCCGCGAACATCCGCGGACCGGCCTCCCTTTGTCTCGGCCCGCCGGGCCGGCCCAGCCCTAGATCTTGATCGGGAACGTCGCGAGCCACGCGAGGCCGATAGCCGCGAGGACCAGCGCGCTGGCGAGGAACGTGCGCTGCCGCCAGACCACGCGCTGCGCCTGCGACAGGGCCGCGAAGAACAGCACGAGCGCGAAGAGGACCGTGAGCAGCGAGTAGTTGTCGCCGCGTTGGTTGTTCTCCAGCGCGTCGGCGAACCGCTCGTCCGCGCGCGCGGAGAGCGATTCGGCCTCGGCGGACCCCGGCGGGACGTACTCCGCCACCACCAGCGGTCCGTTCTCGGCCCGGCCCGCGGCGTCCCAGGCGGCGAAGGCCGTGGCGAGCTCCGGCGAGAATCGGTCCTCGACGTAGTCCGCCAGCGCCTCGTCGTCCTCCGCCGTGGCGCGCACCCACTCCGTGTAGATGCTCAGGTCGTACTGGCGCGCGGCGGCGGCCCGCGACTCGGCCGCCGACGCCTGGATCCGCGCGCTGGAGGCTTCGCTGAAGGCGATCGACATCTCGCCTCCCCACTTGGACGCCTCGAACCCGCACCACGCCGTTAACACCGCGGTGATCGAGAGCGTGAGGACGATCGCAATCTCCGTCACGCGGCTGGCGGAGGGTCGCCGCGCGGCGGTCTCTTCTGTCATAGGCACATCTTCCGGCGCCCGCTCGGGCGCCCGCCGCGCCGCTCACCCTCCACGGGTGAGCGGCGCCGCAACCCGTTGCCGAATCGTGAGCGGCGCCGCGCCCGCGGCGCGGGGCGCGGGCGATAGCGTCGGAGCATGCGCAACTTCTTCCTCGCGTCTGCCGTCGTCGTCATTCTCGGGCTTGCGGGCTGCGCCACTTCGTCGGGCGAGACACCGCAACCCGCGGCCGCGACGTCGACACCTCCCGCCGCTCCGTCTCCCAGCCCGACGCCCACGACATCACCGGACGCGTTCCCCTTCCCCACCAACAGCGAGGGGATCCCGAGTACCTGGGACGCCCCGGTTCCTCCGGGCGATATCGTCAACGCGCGGGTCGCAGTCGACAGTTTCGGCGATGTGCGGAGCACCGTCCTCTGGCCCGCACGCGCGGCGGCGGGATCGGATGTGCGTGCGTGGCTTGAAGGAGTGGGCGACGAATTCGGCGAGGAACCGTCAGTGTTTGAGCATGACGGCGTCGTGCTGGGCGAAGTGGACGATGCGAGAATGATCGACTACGACCGCCGTGTCGTCGTGAACGACGGCGTCTGGGGCTACACCTACGGCCTGGCCACGCGGGCGTACTGGGAAAACGGCCTCAACATGGGCTCCCCGGAGCCGCGCGAGCTCCCCGACGAATTCGATGCGCCACTCCCCGACATGGACGGGATATACGTGCAGAACTGGTCCACCGAGTACTCCACCAACACCGCCGACATCTCGACCGTGGCGTACCTCGCAGGAATCGGGTACGAGCAGCGCGAACCACTTCGAACGTGGCCCTCCTCCCTGGCGGAGTGGGACCTGGTCTCCGACGAGTCGCAGGAAACCTGGTACCACGCATTGCTGGAGCGCGCCGATGGGAGTCACCTCGAGTTCACGGTGCCCAGCGCGCTCGATGAGCCCGTGGAGCTCCGGTTCACGCCGGGGACATGAGCCCTCAGCGGCGCCCGAGGGCGTCGGCGTAGAGCGCCGGGAGCACGATGTTCGCCGGGGCGTGGGCGAACATCGCCGCGATGCTCCCGGGCGCGTGCTCCCCCAGCCCCACGGGGGTAAGCAGAAAGACGGTGGACGGCTCCCGCCGTGCCTGGGCGAGGAGCCCGCGCACGCTCTCAGCGAGGGCGTACCAGCCGTGGCCGGCGTCGAGGGCGTACGCGCGGCCCGTCCGCCCGGCGAGGACCTCGGGGTCCGCCCCGAAGCGCTCGCGCGCGATGACGGCCGCGCGGCCGTCCTCCCCGGCGCCGTAGACGAGGATCTCGTGGGGCTCGAGCCCGGACACGACCGCGGGGGTGCGCATGGCGCGCATGAGGCGATCGCGCGCCTCGGTGTCGAGCCGCGCCAGCATCGCCGAAAAGATGTCCATGCGTATCCCTTCCCCCGGGCCTACCGGCCGCGCCCCGCGGTCGCGCTCCACCCGTAGCGGCGCTGAAGCTCCCGCGCCACGAGGACGAACCGGTCGAGATCGAGCGCCGCCGCCTCCCGGCGCACCGCGGAATCGGGCACGCGGTACAGCTGATCGACGTCGACCCACGACGCCCGGCCGCGAGCGTCCCATCCTCCGGATCCGACGGGAACGAATTCGCGGTTGCCGTCCCGGTCGCGGCTCGTGAGCTTGACGGCATACACCGCGTCGCCTCCCGCGCGCGCGATCACCAGGACGGGGCGGTCCTTCCCGCGGCCGTCGTTCTCGGCGTACGGGACCCAGGTCCACACGATCTCGCCCGCGTCCGCGCGCCCGTCCGCCCGCGGCGCGTACGCGAGCCGCAGGCCCCGCACGCGGCGCGGATCCACCTCCGTCGTGCGCCCACGACCCCGGCGGAAGAGCGCGCGCGCCCCGCGAACAAGCGACCGGAGGAGGGAGGAATTCGCCATGTGATCAGCCTAGGGGCCCGCACAACGCCTTCGGGGCGCCGCCTTGTGCAGGCGACGCCCCGAAGGGTGCTGTGAGTGAGGGTGTGGGTTAGCGCTGCTCGGTGAGCGCGTAGCCCTCTTCGCCGTGCACCGCGGTGTCGACGCCGGCGAGCTCGTCCTCGTTCTTGATGCGGAAGCCGACGGTCTTCTGGATGACGAAGCCGAGGATCGCCGCGACGACGAACGAGTAGAGGAGCACGGCGACCGCGGAGATCACCTGGATGACGAGCTGCTCCACGCCGCCGCCCGTGAACAGGCCGGTGTCCATCGCGAAGAAGCCCAGGTAGATCGTTCCGATGAGGCCACCGACGAGGTGGACGCCAACCACGTCGAGCGAGTCGTCGTAGCCCAGCTTCCACTTGAGCTCGATCGCGAGGGCGCAGAGCGCGCCGGTGACGATGCCGAGGACGATCGCCCAGATCGGCTCGAGGTTCGCGCAGGCCGGGGTGATGGCAACGAGACCGGCGACGGCGCCCGAAGCGGCACCGATCGACGTGGCCTTACCGTCCTTCAGCTTCTCCACGATGATCCAGCCGAGGATCGCCGCAGCCGGGCAGACGAGGGTGTTGACGATGATCAGGCCGGTCTGGAGGTTGCCCTCCTCGCCGAGCGGCGCGAAGGTGAGGCCCGCGTTGAAGCCGAACCAGCCGAACCACAGGATCGACGCGCCGAGCATGACGAGCGGGACGTTGTGGGGCTTTTGTATGCCCTTCTGGAAGCCGACGCGCTTGCCGAGGACGAGCGCGAGGGCGAGCGCCGCGGCACCTGCGTTGATGTGGACGGCGGTTCCACCGGCCCAGTCAATGACCTCGACGCCGGCGTCCGGGAACATCGTGCTGCCGAGGTTGAAGATCCAGCCACCGCCCCAGACCCAGGCGGCGACGGGGAAGTACACGAGGGTGGCCCACACACCGGCGAAGACCATCCAGGCGCCGAACTTGGCGCGGTCGGCAATGGCGCCGGAGATCAGCGCGACCGTGATGATCGCGAAGGTGGCGCCGAAGGCGATGCCGATCGTCGCCTCCCCGGTCGGGTCATCGGCGATCGTGTTCGACAGGGCGAAGTCGCCGAAGGGGTTGCCGGCGAAGCCCCAGGTGCTGCCGACGGCGCTCATGCTGGCGCCGTAGAGCACCCAGAGCACGGCCACGAGGCCGAGGGCGCCGAAACTCATCATCATCATGCTGACGACGCTCTTCGCCTTGACGAGGCCGCCGTAGAAGAAGGCGACGCCGGGCGTCATGAAGAGCACGAGCGCGGTGGCGATCATCAGCCACGCGAGGTTGCCGCTATCCATGGGATTCCTAACGGTTCGGGTAACGAGGGAACCCGGTGAGCTCGGGTCGATGTGGTGCGCTCGACCGGATGTCCCCATGGTGTCCGGGCAGGATTTCGCCCGACGACCGCGGCGCGTTACGAACAGGTTGCGGGATCCGCCCTCGTGTAAACCCTGTGTTTCGTCGACCTGAATGGCGGGAATGCGTCCCGCATGAAGGTGGCGTACGTCAGGCGTGCGTCGACGCGACCAGGCGCGAGATGGCGCGCAGGTACTTCTTGCGGTAACCGCCGCCCAGCATCTCCTCCGCGAACACGCGATCCAGGGGCACGCCGGTCGCGACCAGCGGGAGCTGCGCGTCGTAGACGCGGTCGACGAAGGCCACGAACCGGAGCGCTTCCGACTGGTCCGTCAGGGTGCGCACGTCGCGCAGCCCGATGGCCTCGACGCCCTCGATGAGGCGGATGTACCGCGACGGGTGCACGCGCGCCAGATGCGCGACGAGCCCCGCAAAGGAGTCGTCCGATGCCGTGCCGCCGTGCGAGGCCGAGGCGAGGGCGGCGGCGTAGTCGGCCTCCGACTCGGCCTTCGCGCCCTCCTCGAGCGAGCGCTGGCGGTAGTCGACGCCATCGATGCGGATCGTCTGAAAGCTCGACGACATCGACTGAATCTCGCGGAGAAAGTCCTGCGCGGCGAAGCGCCCCTCGCCGAGCGCGTTCGGTGGGGTGTTGCTCGTGGCCGCGAGCCGGGTCCCTGTGCGCACCAGCTCGCCCAGCAGGCGGGTCATGACCATGGTGTCGCCCGGGTCGTCGAGCTCGAACTCATCGATGCAAATGAGCGCCGTTCCACGGAGCAGGTCGACCGTGTTCTGGTAGCCCAGGGCGCCGACGAGGGCGGTGTACTCGATGAACGAGCCGAAGAGCTTCCGCCGGGCCGGAACGGCGTGATAGATCGCCGCGAGGAGGTGGGTCTTGCCGACGCCGAACCCCCCGTCGAGGTACACCCCCGGGAGCATCGGCTCGTCCGCCGGCTGGCGCTTCTTGCGTCCGAAGCCGAACAGGCCCGCGCGCGGCGCGGCGATCTGGCCCGCCGCGAATCGCTGCAGGAGCTCCTTCGATTCCTGCTGAGACGGATGGGCCGGATCCGCCCGGTACGTCTCGAACGTCGCGCCCTCGAACTGGGGAGGGGGTGTCAGGCTCGCGAGCATCTCCTCGCCCGTGAGCTGCGGGTCGCGCTCGGCGAGGTGAACGATCGTGGCGGCGGGGGCGGGAGTCATCCGTCCCAGGATAGTCGGGGCGCGCGCCGGGCGTTCGCTCCCCCGTATCGTGGGGGCGATGACCACCCCGTCCACCGTTCCCCTCGCGCTCGCCGAGTTGCGCGACGAGCTCCTCGCGCTTGAGGAGCCCGACCGCCTGGCGCTCCTCGTCGAGATCGGCGAGGAGCTTCCCAAGGTGCCGGCCCGGATCCGCGATGACCCGGCGGCGCTCGAGCGCGTTTCCGAGTGCCAGTCGCCCGTGTTCATCGCGGTGGAGACGGATCGCGCGGGAGCCGTCATCCTGCACGCCGTCGCGCCCGCATCCGCGCCGACGACCCGCGGCTTCGCGAGCCTGCTGGCGCAGGGCGTCGCGGGCGCGAGCCCCGCCGACGTGCTGGCGATTCCCGCGGGTTTTCCGCGCACCCTGGGACTCGACCGGGTGGTATCGCCGCTCCGACTGGCGGGGATGACGGGGCTGCTCACGCGCACCCAGCGACAGGTTCGCGCGGCGTTCGGCTCCTAGCCCGTCGGCCGCGAGAGACCGCGGGCCGACAGCCAGTCCGCGATGTGCGCGGACCAACCCTGCTCGTCGAAGTTCCACAGCTTGGTGTGGCGGGCCTCTTCGTAGGAGACGAGCTCGACGAGGTCGGGCCGCGCGTCGGCGAGCGCCCGCGAGGCGCCGGAGGGGACGAATCCGTCGTCGTCGCTGTGCAGCAGGAGGATGGGGTGAGTCAGCTCGGGGGCGCGGCGCACGACGTCGAGATCGTTGAGGGAGATCGCGTTCCCCGATCGCACGACCCGCGACCACGAGGGCAGGGTGAGTTGGCGAAGCGCGATGTGCGTGAGGGGAACGGGGAGCCGGAGCGCGCGCGCCTGATAGTCGAGGACGAGCCGCCAGTCCACGACGGGCGAGTCGAGGATGACCCCCGCGACGCGATCGGCGCGCGGGGAGTTCAGGACGGTTTGCAGGACGATCGCGCCCCCCATCGACCACCCCATGAGCACGACGCGCTCCGCGCCGCGCGCGAGCGCGAACCGAATGGCGGCATCGATGTCGCGCCATTCGGTGGCCCCGAGGCCGTAACGACCCGATCCGGAGCGCGGCGCCTCGGAGTCATTGCGGTACGACACCGCGAGCGTCGTGAGGCCGGCCGCCCGGTAGACCGGCACGGCGCGCAACACCTCGGAGCGCGTCGTACCGCGGCCGTGCACGGCGATCACCCAGGTGTCCGACCCGCCCTCCGCGGGGAACAGCCACGCGGGGCACGCGCCGACGGGCGCGTCGACCACGACGTCCGCGTACGGGAGGTGGAGCTGCTCCGGCACCGTGAAGTACCAGCCGCTGAACGTCGCGTCGCGACCGATCTCGTCCCCTTCCGCGACGTGCGTCAAGAGCTTTCGCGTCACCGACGTCGGCGTGGACGTCAGAACGGCTCCCAGCTGGAGGTACGTGCGAGAGCCGTTGACGAACAACCCGTATCGCCCGGGGAGCACCGTGTCGGGTGTCCGACCGAGGGTGATCGTCTGCGCGCCCCGGTCGATCGAGAGGACCTCCGTGTCCGCGATGCGGCGCGTGAGCGGTGTGACGGCCTTCCGCGCGATCGCGAATGCGGCCGCGGTGCCGCCGACGACGATGCCGAACGCGCCCGCTGCCGCGATGCTCAGCGCCTCGAGCGCGCGCGCTCGTGGCGGCGCGGCGTGCCTGGATCCCCTGACCACGTTCCCACCCTAGTCTGAGCGCGTGGACGAGGACGAGACGGGC
This sequence comes from Microbacterium excoecariae, assembly GCF_011326725.1. Classification (GTDB taxonomy): domain Bacteria; phylum Actinomycetota; class Actinomycetes; order Actinomycetales; family Microbacteriaceae; genus Microbacterium; species Microbacterium excoecariae. The sequence continues at coordinate 1,762,074 of NZ_JAANCO010000001.1, forward strand.
GGCGCATTCGCCGCCGCCGCGGAGTCCCTTCGCCGTGTACGGTTTCGGGCCGACCTGAGCGTCGCGGAGATCCCCGCGCCGCGCGGCATAGCCCCCGAGGCGATCGCCTTCGCGGCGGACGTCCGGCCGGACTCTCACGGCGATTCCTCCGGCGGTACCGGGCGGTTCGTCCTCCTGCACGACCCTGACGAGCCCCCGGGCTGGGGCGGCCCGTGGCGCATCGTCGCCTTTGCCCAGGCGCCGCTCGAGACCGAGATCGGCACGGATCCGCTCCTCGCGGACGTCGCGTGGTCCTGGCTCGGCGATGCGCTCCAGGCGCACGGCGCCGATCACCGGCAGCGTTCGGGCACGGCGACGAAGACCGTGTCACGGGGATTTGGTTCCCTCGCCGCCGACGGGGATGGCGCCCAGATCGAGGTCCGCGCCTCCTGGAGCCCCGTCGTGCCCACGCCGGCGCACCTCGACGCTTGGGCGGAGTTCGTCTGCATGCTTGCGGGTCTCCCGCCCGGATCCGAAGGAATCGCGCTCCTGCACCCGGGCCCCCGCCGCGGATAATCGCGCGGCGGCGGTCCTGAGAAGATGGGACCGAGCACTCGGAGCGCCCAAAGGCGCACCGCCCGATCGAGGAGAACAGTCATCGCCTATCGCGTCATCGACACCGTCGCCGGCCTGGAGGCCGCGTGCGCCGCTCTGCAGTCCGGCACGGGCCCGGTCGCCGTGGACGTGGAGCGTGCCTCCGGGTTCCGCTACAGCGCCAAGGCGTACCTCGTCCAGGTCTTTCGGCGCGGGGCGGGCGTCTTCCTGTTTGACCCGCCCGCGATCGGCGACATGTCGCCGCTGCAGCGGGCCATCGGGGACGCCGAGTGGGTGTTTCATGCCGCGAGCCAGGACCTGCCGTCGCTGAACGAGCTAGGGCTCATGCCTCCCACCATCTTCGACACGGAGCTGTCGGCCAGGCTCCTCGGGTGGCCGCGGGTGGGCCTGGGCGCCGTCGTCGAACGCACGCTCGGGATCGTCCTGAAGAAGGAGCACTCGGCCGCCGACTGGTCGACCAGGCCCCTGCCGCAGGACTGGCTGGAGTACGCCGCGCTCGACGTGGAACACCTCGTGGACGTGCGCGACATCGTGGCCGAGGAGCTCGACGCGACCGGCAAGCGCGAGTGGGCCGAGGAAGAGTTCGAGGAGGTCCGCACCCGGGCCCCGAAGCCGCTGCCCGCCGAGCCGTGGCGCCGCGTCACGGGCGTCTCCCGCCTGCGTGGGCGCCGCAACCTCGCGATCGCGCGCGCGCTGTGGCTCGCGCGGGATCGGGTCGCGCGGGAGCGGGACGTGGCGCCGGGACGCCTCTTCCCCGACCGCTCCCTTCTCGCGGCTGTCGCCGCGCAGCCGTCGTCGCAGGGCGCGCTCTCCGGCGTGAAGGCGTTCACGGGGCGGGCGAGCCGCACCGATCTGGCCGTGTGGTGGGCGGCCTTCGAGGAGGGGCGGACCACGACCGATCTTCCGGCGGAGCGGGTCCCGAGCGACGCACTTCCGCCCGTCAAAGCGTGGGCGGGGCGGCGCCCCGAGGCGGACGCGCGCCTCAAGACCGCTCGCCCGGCCGTCGAGGCCCACGCCGAGTTCCTGTCGATCCCGACGGAAAACCTCCTCACCCCCGAGCTCCTGCGCCGCGTCGCGTGGGAGCCGCCGCAAGCGGCCTCCGCTGAGGCGATCGCTGCCGCGCTCGCGGCGCTGGGAGCGCGGCCATGGCAGGTGGCGCAGGCCGCCCCGGTCATCGCACGCGCCTTTGTGCGAGCGGCGCAAGCCGAAACGGACGCGTCGGAGGCGGGTTCGTAGGAACACCCCAACCACTTCGCCTCCGGGATGTGGGAACGCCATAGGCTGGCGACGCACACCAAACTTCAGGAGGCAAAGTGGCCCAGCTGACGGATGTCTATTTCGTCGACGGCGTACGCACCCCGTTCGGGCGCGCCGGCGAGAAGGGCATGTACGCGCACACTCGCGCGGATGACCTGGTCGTGGGAGCCCTCATCGGGCTCATGGAGCGCAACGCGCAGGTGCCGCCCGATCGCATCGACGACGTCGCGATCTCGGCGACCTCGCAGACCGGCGACCAGGGGCTCACCCTGGGACGCACCGCGGCGATGCTGGCCGGGCTGCCGCAGTCCGTGCCCGGGCTCGCCATCGAGCGCATGTGCGCCGGGGCGATGACGGCCGTGACGACGATGGGCGCCTCGATCGGGTACGGCATGTACGACCTCGCGATCGCGGGCGGTGTGGAGCACATGGGGCGCCACCCCATCGGCTCGAACGCAGACCCGAACCCGCGGTTCGTCGCCGAGCGGCTCGTGGATCCGCAGGCCCTCAACATGGGCGTGACGGCAGAACGGCTGCACGACCGGTTCCCGCAGCTCACGAAGGAGCGCGCCGATCGGTTCGGCATGCAGAGCCAGCAGAAGGTCCAGGCCGCCTACGACGTCGGCCACATCCAACCCGACCTCATCCCGGTCGCCGTGACGGACGCGGCCGGCGCGCAGGGCCTCGCCACGGTGGACGAGGGGCGTCGCCCCGGCACGACCATGGCCGACCTGGCGGGCCTGAAGACGCCGTTCCGCCCGCACGGCCGGGTCACGGCGGGGACCTCCTCGCCCCTGACGGACGGCGCCACCGTGAGCCTCCTCGCCGGCGCGGATGCCGTCAAGGAGCTCGGCCTGCGCCCCAAGATGAAGATGGTGTCGTTCGGCTTCAGCGGTGTGCAGCCCGAGGTCATGGGCATCGGGCCGATCCCCTCGACCGAAAAGGCCCTCGCGAAGGCGGGCCTCACGATCGATGACATCGGCCTGTTCGAGCTCAACGAGGCCTTCGCCGTGCAGGTGCTGAGCTTCCTGGACCACTTCGGCATCGCGGACGACGACCCGCGCGTCAATCCGTGGGGCGGCGCGATCGCCCTCGGTCACCCGCTCGCGGCGAGCGGCGTGCGCCTCATGATCCAGCTCGCGGCGCAGTTCGCGCTGCGCCCCGACGTTCGCTATGGCCTGACGGCGATGTGCGTGGGGCTGGGACAGGGCGGAAGCGTGGTGTGGGAGAACCCTCACTACACCGGCAAGAAGGCGAAGAGGAAGTGACCGGCGAGATGACCGACTACGACGCGATCGACTTTTCCGGCCTGGAGGCCGCCTCGGCGGACGAGGTCATTACGCACGCCCTGGTGCGTGACGTTCCGCTCGCCAGCGGCCGCACGCTCGCCCTCATCACGCTCCACAACGGCCTCGACCACAAGCGCCCGAATACGATCGGGCCGCTCACCCTGCGCGAGCTGCACGACACGCTCGGCGGGCTCCGCGAGCGGGCGGAGCGCGGCGAGATCGACGCGGTCGGCATCACGGGCAAGCCGTACATCTTCGCGGCCGGAGCCGATCTCTCGCAGATCCAGGCGCTGACAGACCCCGAGAACGCGCTCCGGATCGCGCAGCGCGGACACCAGGTGCTCGGCCAGCTCGGGGCGCTGCCCGTCCCGACCTTCGCGTTCGTCAATGGGCTGGCGCTCGGCGGTGGCGTCGAGATCGCCCTGAACGCGACGTATCGCACGATCGACGCGTCCGCCGCGGCCATCGGACTCCCCGAGGTCTTCCTCGGGATTATTCCGGGCTGGGGCGGGTCGACGCTCCTGCCGAACCTCATCGGGATCGAAAACGCGCTCGAGGTCGTCGTCTCCAACCCCTTGAAGCAGAACCGCACGCTGAAGCCGCAGCAGGCTGCGGACATGGGGATGTTCGACGCCATCTTCTCCCCCGCCCGCTTCCTCGAGGATTCGCTGGCCTGGGCCGACGGCGTCCTCGGCGGCGAGATCGTCGTGGAGCGCCCGCACGCGCCCGGCCGCATCGAGCGCGCGACGAAGTGGCCGATCGCGATCCGCGTCGCGCGCTCGACGCTGGAGCAGCGCATCGGGCTCGTCCCCCGCTCCCCGTATCGCGCGCTCGAGCTGCTCGAGAAAGCCGCGAAGGGCACGACCCAGGAGGGGTTCCAGCGAGAGGACGAGGCACTCGCCGACCTCATCACGGGCGATCAATTCGCCGCCTCGATGTACGCGTTCGACCTCGTGCAGAAGCGCGCCAAGCGCCCCGTGGGCGCTCCGGACGCCGCGCTCGCGCGGCCGGTCACGCGCGTCGGCGTCATCGGCGCGGGTCTCATGGCGAGCCAGTTCGCCCTCCTCTTCCTGCGGCGCCTCCAGGTCCCCGTAATCATCACGGACGTCTCCGCCGAGCGGGTGGAGCGCGGGCTCGCAGGCATCCGCGAGGAGATCGGCGCGCTCCAGGCGAAGGGACGGCTCGACGAGGACACCGCCAATCGCCTCCGCTCGCTCATCTCCGGCACGGTGGATACGGCGGACTTCGCGGGGTGCGACTTCGTCATCGAGGCCGTGTTCGAGGAGACGACGGTCAAGCAGCAGGTCTTCCGCGACGTCGAGCGCCACCTCGACCCCGAGGCGATTCTTGCGACGAACACCTCGTCGCTGTCCGTGCAAGAGATCGGGAGCGTGCTCGCGCATCCCGAGCGTCTCGTGGGCTTCCACTTCTTCAACCCGGTCGCCGTGATGCCGCTCGTCGAGATCGTGCACACGCCCGACACCAGCCCGGCCGCGCTCTCGACCGCGTTCGTGACGGCGAAGGCGCTGAAGAAGAACGCGATCGGATCCGCCGACCGCCCGGGCTTCATCGTCAACCGGCTCCTCGCCAAGGTCATGGGCGAGGCGGCGCGCGCCGTCGACGAGGGCACGCCGCTGTCGGAGGTGGAGGGTGCCTTCGCCCCGCTCGGGCTTCCCATGGGTCCGTTCGAGCTCATCGACCTCGTCGGATGGAAGGTCGCGGCGCACGTGCAGGACACGATGGCCCGGCACTTCCCCGACCGGTTCCATGCGTCCGAGAACCTGCACCGCCTCGCCGACGTGACGGATCCGCTGGAGCGCGACCGGAAGGGCCGCGTGACGGGCTGGTCGAAGGCCGCCCGGCAGATGGTGCGCACCGCGTCGACACCCGCGCCGGCCGAGGAGATCCTCCGCCGCGTGCAGGACGAGCTGGCGCGCGAGATTCGGATCATGCTCGACGAGGGGGTCGTCCCGGAGGTGCAGGACATCGACCTCGCCCTCATCCTCGGGGCCGGCTGGCCCTTCATCGACGGGGGCGCGACCCCCTACCTGGACCGGACCGGGGCATCGGATCGCGCGGCCGGGGGCACATTCCACACGCCCCCGATCCGCGGGCTGCGCGACTGAGGCATCGCGCGAGGGGGCAGGAACCGGTTGCGGTTCCCGCCCCCTCGCACGTGCGCGCTACCGGCCCGAGCGCCCCTGCTGCGACGGCGCCTCCACACGCGGGTCGCGCGAGCGGACGTCCTGGCGGGCGACGGGGACGCGCGTGCCCAGGACCTGCGCCACGACGTCCTGGGCGATCCGCGCGGGCGTGAGGCCCGCGTCCTCGAGGATCTGGTCGCGCGAGGCGTGGTCGATGAACGCGTCGGGCAGGCCCAGCTCGTCGACGGCGGTGTCGACGCCGGCCTCGCGGAGCACCTGGCGGATCCGCGTGCCGATGCCGCCGACGCGGATCCCGTCCTCGATCGTGATGACCAGGCGGTGGCGGGCGGCGAGGTCGACGAGTGAGGAGGCCACCGGGACGGCCCAGCGGGGGTCGACGACCGTCGCGCCGATCCCCTGCGCGCGCAGGCGCGCGGCCACGTCCAGCGCGAGGTGCGCGAACGGGCCGATGCCGACGAGGAGCACGTCCTCCGCGCCGTCCCGCGCGAGCACGTCGACGCCGTCGGCGGTGCGCTCCAGGGCCGGGATCGACTCGGGCACCTCGCCCTTCGGAAAGCGCACGACCGTCGGCGCGTCCGCGACGGCGACGGCCTCGTCCAGAGCCTCGCGCAGCCGCTCGGCGTCGCGTGGGGCCGCGATCCGCACGTGGGGAACGATGTGGAGCAACGCCAGGTCCCACATGCCGTGGTGGCTCGGGCCGTCGGGCCCCGTCACGCCCGAGCGATCGAGGACGAACGTCACCCCCGCGCCGTGGAGCGCTACGTCCATGAGGACCTGATCGAAGGCGCGGTTGACAAACGTTGAGTACAGCGCCACGACGGGGTGCAGGCCCCCGTACGCGAGGCCCGCCGCGGACGCGACGGCGTGCTGCTCGGCGATGCCCACGTCGTACACGCGCTCGGGGTAGCGCTCGGCGAACGGCGCGAGCCCCGTGGGGCGCAGCATGGCGGCCGTCATGGCGATGACGTCATCACGGCGCTCGCCGATCTCGACGAGGCGCTCCGCGAACACGTCGGTCCACCCGACGCCGCTGGAGCCCAGCGCCTCCCCCGTGATCGGATCGATCTTGCCCACCGCGTGGAACTGGTCGGCCTCGTCGAGGCGGGCCGGGTCGTATCCGCGCCCCTTCTCGGTGATGGCGTGCACGATCACGGGCGCGCTGTACGACTTCGCGAGCTCGAGCGTCTCGATGAGCGTCGGGATGTCGTGCCCATCAACGGGCCCGAGGTATTTGATGTCGAGCTGCGCGTAGAGCGCGGAGTTGTTCGTCAGCCGCGACAGGAATCCGTGCGTGCCCCCGCGGACGCCACGATACAGCGCGCGCCCCGCCTTGCCGAGCCGCCGCGCGAGCTTGCCGGACTTCGCGTCGAGGTCGCGGTATGTCGCCGCGGTGCGCACGCGGTTGAGGTACCGCGCCATGCCGCCGATCGTGGGCGCGTACGAGCGGCCGTTGTCGTTGACGACGATGACGAGGTTCCGGTCGTTGTCGTCGGTGATGTTGTTGAGCGCCTCCCACGTCATCCCGCCCGTGAGCGCGCCGTCGCCGACGACGGCCACGACATGCCGATCGCCGCGGCCCGTGCGCGAGAACGCGCGCGAGATGCCGTCGGCCCAGCTGAGAGAGCTCGAGGCGTGGGACGACTCGACGACGTCGTGCGGGCTCTCCGCGCGCTGCGGGTACCCGGCGAGGCCATCGCGCGTTCGCAGGCCGGCGAAGTCCTTGCGGCCCGTGAGCAGCTTGTGCACGTACGACTGGTGCCCCGTATCCCACACGATGGGATCCGACGGGGAGTCGAACACGCGATGCAACGCGATCGTCAGCTCGACGACGCCGAGGTTGGGGCCGAGGTGCCCGCCGGTGCGCGCCACGTTCTCGATCAGAAAGGTGCGCACCTCGGCGGCGAGGTCGCGCAGCTCGCGCGGAGACAGGCGCGCGAGGTCGTCCGGGCCGTCGATCCCATCCAGCAGACTCATGCCTCGACACTACGCGTTCGCACTGGGAGATACAGCAAACGCCGCGGCCGGGCGCCCTTTCGGGGCCCGGCCGCGGCGCAACGCGGGTTCGGCTTAGACGAGGCTCCGCAGCACGTACTGCAGGATGCCGCCGTTGCGGTAGTAGTCCGCCTCGCCGGGGGTGTCGATGCGCACGACCGCGTCGAACTCGATCGTCTGCTTGCCCGCGGGCGAGTGCTCGCTCGGCTGCGCCGTCACGCGCACGGTCTTCGGCGTGACGCCCTCGTTCAGCTGCGCGAGGCCCGCGATCGAGAACACCTCGGTGCCGTCGAGCCCGAGCGACTCGATCGACTGCCCCTCGGGGAACTGCAGCGGCACGACGCCCATGCCGATGAGGTTCGAGCGGTGGATGCGCTCGAAGCTCTCCGTGATGACCGCCTTCACGCCCAGGAGGCTCGTGCCCTTCGCCGCCCAGTCGCGCGAGGAGCCGGATCCGTACTCCTTGCCGCCAAGGATGACGAGCGGCGTCTCCTCGCGGGCGTAGTTCTGGGCCGCGTCGTAGATGAACGACTGCGGGCCGCCCTCCTGCGTGAAGTCGCGCGTGAACCCGCCCTCGACGCCGTCGAGGAGCTGGTTCTTGAGGCGGATGTTCGCGAAGGTGCCGCGGATCATGACCTCGTGGTTGCCGCGACGGGACCCGTACGAGTTGAAGTCCTTGCGGTCGATTCCGTGCTCGGTGAGGTACTGGCCCGCGGGGCTGTCGGCCTTGATCGCGCCGGCCGGCGAGATGTGGTCGGTCGTGACCGAGTCGCCGAGCTTCGCGAGCACGCGTGCGCCCTCGATGTCTGCCACCGGCGTGAGGTCCAGCGTCATGCCGTCGAAGTACGGCGGCTTCCGCACGTACGTCGACTCCTCCGCCCACTCAAACGTGGAGCCGGTCGGCGTGGGCAGGCTCTTCCAGCGCTCGTCGCCCTCGAAGACGCCGGCGTACTGGCGGTCGAACATCTCGGTGTTGATCGACGAATCGATCGTCGCCTGCACCTCGTCGGCCGACGGCCAGATGTCCTTGAGGAACACCTCGTTGCCGTCCTGATCCGTGCCGAGCGCGTCGTTGTCGAAGTCGAAGTTCATCGATCCGGCCAGCGCGTAGGCGATGACGAGCGGCGGCGACGCGAGGTAGTTCATCTTGACGTCGGGGTTAATGCGCCCCTCGAAGTTGCGGTTGCCCGAGAGCACCGCGGTCACGGCGAGATCGTTGTCGTTGATCGCCTGCGAGACCTCGTCAATCAGCGGACCCGAGTTGCCGATGCAGGTGGTGCAGCCGTAGCCGACGGTGTAGAAGCCGAGGGCCTCGAGATCCTCGTTGAGGCCGGCCTTCTCGTAGTAGTCCGTGACCACCTTGGAGCCGGGCGCCATCGTGGTCTTCACCCAGGGCTTGGAGGTCAGCCCCTTCTGCGCCGCGTTGCGCGCCAGCAGACCCGCCGCAAGCATCACCGAGGGGTTCGACGTGTTCGTGCACGAGGTGATGGCCGCGATGGTCACCGCGCCGTGGTCGAGCGTGTAGTCACCGCTCGGGCCCGACACCTTGCTCGGCTTGGAGATGTTCGCCGGGGCCGAGGCCACGAACGGCACGTGCTCGACGCGCTCCTCGTCGCTCTCGGGGGTCAGCGCGGGGGCGTCGGAGGCGGGGAACGACTCGGCGACCGCCTCGTCGACGTTCGTCGGCGCGGCCGCGTAGTTCGCGAGGTCCACGCCGAACTGCTCCTTCGCGTGGGTGAGCTCGATACGGTCCTGCGGCCGCTTCGGGCCGGCGATCGAGGGAACGACCGTCGAGAGGTCGAGCTCGAGGTACTCGCTGAACGTGGGCTCGACCGACGGGTCGTGCCACATGTGCTGCTCCTTGGCATACGCCTCGACGAGAGCGAGCTGCTCGTCGCTGCGGCCGGTCAGGCGCAGGTAGTCGATCGTGACGTCGTCGACGGGGAACATGGCGGCGGTCGACCCGAACTCGGGGCTCATGTTGCCGATCGTGGCGCGGTTCGCGAGCGGAACCTGGGCCACGCCCTCGCCGTAGAACTCGACGAACTTGCCGACGACGCCGTGCTGGCGGAGCATGTCGGTAATCGTGAGCACGACGTCGGTCGCGGTCACGCCCATCGGGATCTCCCCCGTGAGCTTGAAGCCCACCACCTTGGGGATCAGCATCGAAACCGGCTGACCGAGCATCGCGGCCTCAGCCTCGATGCCGCCCACGCCCCACCCGAGCACGCCGAGGCCGTTGACCATCGTCGTGTGCGAGTCGGTGCCGACGCAGGTGTCGGGGTAGGCCTGCAGCGCGCCGCCCACCTCGCGCGTAAAGGTCGTGCGCGCCAGATACTCGATGTTGACCTGGTGGACGATGCCCGTTCCGGGCGGGACGACCTTGAAGTCATCGAACGCCGTCTGGCCCCAGCGCAGGAACTGGTAGCGCTCGCCGTTGCGCTCGTACTCGATCTCCGTGTTGCGCTCGAAGGCGTCGGCGCGGCCGAAGAGGTCCGCGATCACCGAGTGGTCGATGACCATCTCGGCGGGCGCGAGCGGGTTGATCTTGTTGGGGTCGCCGCCGAGAGTCGCGACGGCCTCACGCATGGTCGCCAGGTCGACGATGCAAGGAACGCCCGTGAAGTCCTGCATCACGACGCGGGCGGGCGTGAACTGGATCTCCGTGTCGGGATCCGCCTGGGCGTCCCAGGAGCCGAGCGCACGGATCTGCCCATCCGTGACGTTCGCGCCGTCCTCCGTGCGCAGGAGGTTCTCGAGGAGAACCTTGAGGCTGTACGGAAGCTTCTCGTAGCCCTCGACCGCGTCAATGCGGTAGATCTCGTAGTCGGTATTCCCGACCTTCAGGGTGCTCTTGGCACCGAAGCTGTTCACCGTGGACACGGTTGTCTCCTCCTGGTCGACCGCGGCATTGCGCCTCCCATATTGCTCCCCCCTCGCGCGCACGGCTACCAAGGCCGTCCTAACACGGGAGCGCGGGGAGACGGTTCGGGCCCGTCGGCGCAATTTATCTTGATGTCAAGATAAATCGTACACGACGGACCGAATCCGTCCGGCCGCCTCAGGAGGTGGGCGTGTCGGCGCGCGCGCCTCCCCCGCCGCGCGGGTACAGCGCGCGAACGGACAGCCAGGTGACCGCGACGAGCGGCGCGAACAGCGGAATACCCATCACGAGCTTCACCATGCCGAGCGTCTGGACATCGACGCCCGCGAGCCACATCGGGAACTGCACGGCGAAGCGACCGAAGAACAGCGCCGCCCACATGATCGCGAGCCACCGGAACGCCCGCCGCTTGCGGCGATCGCGCCGCCAGGCCGTGCCCTCGTCCATGAGGAATCCCACCGCGAGGCCGATGAGCGACCAGCGCGCGAGCGCGGAGATGAGGAACGCGGATCCGTAGAGGATGTTCGTCACGAAGCCGGGGATGAAGTTGTCCTCGGCGCGGCCCGTGAAGAGAACGAGCGCGCCCGCGACGCCGACGGCGATAAGGCCGCCGAGCGCGGCGGAGGGCGGCTGCCGCTGCGCGAGCCGAATGACGGTGAACACGGCCGCCGCACCCACGGAGCACCCGACGGCGAGCCAGAGCTGGTCGCGCCACACCGTGAGGCTGACGAGGAACACCACGAGCGGCACAACCGACTCGAATATGCCCCGCACGCCTCCCATGGCCGCCCACACGACGTGGCCGGTCGACGCGGACGTCGCCGGATCCAGGCCCGCGCGGCGCGCCGCCCCGCCGAGCGCCGCGCTGATCGCGGACGGCGCCGCGTGCTCGTCCTCGGGCCGCTCCGGCTCCGCCTGGCGCATCACGAACCGGGGGTCGACGGCATCGAGAGCGGGATCAGGTCGCGCGGCGGCATGGGTGATCCGCCACGGACCACGACGATCGAGCGGAACAGGTCCTCAACCTCGGCCGCCGCCTCCGGGTCGCTCGCGGCCTTCCCGCCGATCACGCCGCGCAGGAACCAGCGCGGTCCATCTACGCCGACGAAGCGCGCCAGGCGACGCCCGGATCCCTCCGCCGGGCTCACGGGGACCTCGGCGAGAAGCTCCGGCCCGAGGGCGCCCTCGCGCTCCTCGACGCGCCCGCCCTGCTGGGACACCTGCGCGCGAATCTGGTCTCGGGTCTCGTGCCAGAGGCCGGCCGAACGCGGTGCGGCGAACGGCTGCACCTGCAGGGTGGAGTCGGCGTAGTCGAGCCCGACCGCGACGATGCGCTGGGTCTTCTCCTCGACCTCGAGGCGCAGGTTGAGACCCTCGCGCGGGAGGATCTTGATCCCGCCGAGATCGATGTAGGGACGAACCGGGTTCGCCTCCGACTCGTCGAAGGGGCCCGCCTGCGGGCGGTCCTCGGGGGCCGACTTGCGTGCGGAGGGAAGCTCCGCGGGGGAATCAGTCATGGGGTGTCGTCTTCTCTGTCGTGTCGTGTGCGCGCGTGGCGTAGCCGGAGGATCCGAAACCGCCGACACCGCGCGAGGAGCCGTCGAGGTCGTGCACGGGGTGGAAGGTGGCGCGCGCGACGGGCATGACGACCAGCTGCGCGATCCGGTCGCCCACCGCGATGTCGTAGGGCGCGTCGCGATCGGTGTTGATCAGTGCCACCTTGACCTCGCCGCGGTAGCCCGCGTCGACCACGCCAGGCGCGTTGACCACCGTGACGCCGTGGCGAGCGGCGAGCCCGCTCCGCGGCATGACAAACGCGGCGTAGCCGTCGGGCACGGCGATCCGCACACCCGTCGACACGAGCGCACGCGAGCCCGGGGCGAGCGTGAGCCCCTCCGCCGCCACGAGGTCTGCCCCGGCGTCGCCCGAATGGGCGTAGCGGGGGATCTCGGATGCGACAATGGGGACGTCTACACAATCACTCACGCATCGAGGGTAATGCAGATCTTTTCCCCCGCCCCCCGCGCGCCGCGCTCGTACCGCGAGCGCCTCACGCCGTCCCTGAAGGTCCTCGCGGGAGCCGCGATCGTGGCGCCAATGGTCGCGCTCGTGTTCGTGCAGTACAGCGCGATCGCCGCGCTCGCGCTCGGAATCGCCACCGCGGTGTTGCTCGTCGCCGCGCTGATCTGGGCGGCGCCCGTCGTGCGCGTCGAGGGCGGGGAACTGCGCGCCGGTCGCGCGCACATCGATCTGGCGTTCCTGGGAGAGCCCATCGCCCTGACGGGATCCGACGCGGCTCACGCACGCGGAGCCGGTCTGGATCCGCGCGGGTGGTATCTCCTCCGCGGCGGGATCGGCGGCGTCGTGATCGTGCCGATCACCGACCCCGACGACCCGGTGCGGACCTGGACCCTCTCGACGCGAACGCCGGATCGCCTGGCAGCGGCGATCCGGCGTGCGCGGGGAGTCTGACCGGGTCAGGCCGCGCAGTCGGTGCAGATCGGCCCGACGGCCTCGGCGTGGTCCAGCTGCGAACGGTGCTTCACGAGGAAGCAGCTCATGCAGGTGAACTCGTCCTGCTGCGGGGGAAGCACGACCACGTCGAGCTCGACGTTCGAGAGGTCGTTGCCACCCAGCACGAAGCTGGGATTGTCGGAGTCCTCGCTCTCGATCGAGGTGGTCTGCGTCGAGCGCGCGGCCTTCAGGGCCTCGATCGACTCGTTGCCTTCGTCCTCGTTCTTACGCGGTGCGTCGTAATCGGTAGCCATCGTGGGCGCGTCACTTCTTTCGTGGTCTGTGGGGTGGAGCGTCCGCGTCGCGCCAGGCGCGAGCGGGAGGGCCGGGCGCGTCGATCTGCGTCGATAGGATGGGACGATGATCGGGCGTCGCGTCCGCGGCGGCCATAGTTTGCACGAGTCGCGCGATAATCGCAAATGAACGCGATCGCGGGGCGCGCCGGATCCCTCACCGCGACAAACGCGCGCCACGCGCGCGCTATTCCCGGATTCGGCGCCGGGTCGTGACACCATTGCTCCGGTCGTCCCCGCGCGGGGCGCGCAGGCGGAGAGGAGCAGGATGGAACACCTGACCATCGTGGGCACCGAGGGACAGCGTCTCGTCCTGGCCACGGAACACGGACAGCGCTTCACTCTCGACATCGACGACATGTTGCGCTCCGAGATTCGCCGCGCTCAGACCGCCGCCGATCCGAAGCCACGCGACGCCGGCCCGAGCCCCCGCGAGATCCAGGCGCACATTCGGCGCGGCCTCGCCGCGGAGGACGTTGCCGAACTCCTGAGTTGCCCCGTCGAGCGCGTGCGCCTCTTCGAAGGGCCGGTCCTGGCCGAGCGCGAGCACATCGTCGGGCGCGCGCTCGCGATGCCCGTGCTGACGGGGATCCAGCTCGACCAGGACGAGAACCCCACATTCGGGACGGCGATCCGACAGAAGCTTGCGGAGCTCGCGGCGACGGGCGAGCGGTGGACGAGCTGGAAGGAAGACGACGGCTGGGTCGTCAAGCTCGTCTTCGCGTCCGCCGGCGTCGAGCACGACGCGCGCTGGTCCTACGAGCCGCGCCGGAGCGCACTCGCCCCCGCGAACGACGATGCGGCCCAGCTCTCCCGCCAGGGGCGCATGCCCGAGGGCCTTATCCCCCGCCTCCGCGCCCTCGACGTCGTCGAGGGCAAGGACGCGTCCTCCTTCGACGCCGAGGCGTTCCAGGAGGAGCAAGCCGCTCCCGAGCCCGAGGAGCAGCCCACCGCCGACACGGCCGACCTCCTGGAGGCGCTGCGGCGGCGGCGCGGTCAGCGCGAGGCGCCGCCCACGCCCCAGGACGACGAGCTGCGCGACGCGCGCCCGGTGGCGGTCCTCGGGCAGCCGGCGACGCCGCCGACCGATACCGCGCCCGAGGAGCCGATGAGCGACGAGGCGAACGAGGACGCCCCCGAGCCCGAGGCGGGGCCCGGGCACGACGGCACCCGTCGTCGCGGCCGCCCCGCGATGCCGTCCTGGGACGAGATCGTCTTCGGCGCACGCACGGACGACTGAGGCTCAGTCGGCGTAGCCGCCCGCGCGAATGAGAGGGACGGTCATCTCCTCCGGAGTGGTCGACCCGTGCTGGCCGATCATCCGCTGCGGGCGCTTGTCCTCCAGACGATCGTCGTAGAACGCCCACGCGCCGCGCGCGGCCACGAGCACGTCGCCGATGCGCCCGCGCACGCCCGGAGCGACCGGGCCGAACAGGCCCGCGTCGACCGCCGCCGATCCGAGAGACACGTCGGCCGCGGGCCCCGAGTCCTCGGCCCACGCGCGCGCGATGTCCGCCGGATCCGCCCCGGGTTCCGCGTAGAGGTGGAGGAGGCGCGGCTCCCCGCCGATGTGGCGGACGCCGGCGAGGCGACGGTCGCCCGCGCGAAGCAGGACGTGCCGGTGGCGCGGCACGTCCACCATGCCGTGGTCCGCCGTGACGATCGCCCCGACCTCGCGCGGCATCGCGAACAGCGGCGCGAGCGCCTGATCGATCGCCTCGAGCGACGCGCGCCACTCGGGAGAGTCGACGCCGAATCGGTGTCCGGCCTGGTCGAGCTCCGGGACATAGCAGTAGACAAACGCCCCGGGTTCGGCGCTCGCGAGGGCGATCGCCACGCGCACGCGCTGCGCGAGATCATCCTCCGAGACGTACTCGGCGCCGCGCAGGATCGCGGCGGTCAGGCCAGTTGCGCGGTACGTGCTCATGCCGACGGCGTAGCGCGGCCCGGGCGCCGATTCGAAGACCGTGGCGCTTCGTTGCCACGCGTGCGGATCGATGAGCCCCGAGTCGAAGCCCGAGAGCTGATTGACCAGGCGATCCGCGTCGGGGTCGAGCACGCGGTACCCGACGAGTCCGTGGATGCCGGGCACGGCGCCCGTGAGGATGCTCGTCAGGGCCGCGGCCGTCGTCGACGGGAACACGGTGCGCGCCACGTGCGAGCGCGGCATGGCCTGGGCCAGGCGCCGCGCGTGCGCCCGGTGGGCGCGGAGGGGAATCGCCCCCAACCCGTCGACCACGACGAGGACGGCCGATCGCACGGGGCCCAGCCACGTGCCGCCTCCCGAGAGCGTGCGGATCATCTCGGGCGCCACTCCGGTGAGGCTGGGGGCCCGCTCGGGGCCCGCCGGTAGGATCGAGTGCATCCGGGCCAGTCTCCCACAGCGGGTCTTCCGGGCGTCGGCAACCGCGCTCCGCCCGCCGACGCGCACGGCCCGCTCACCCGACCGCACAGAGAGGTCTGCATGGCGCGCAAGCAGGCACCCGCCGAACCCGTGAACGAGCGCATCGAGGACGTCCCGCTCGAGTCCGAGATGCAGGGGTCGTACCTCGAATACGCGTACTCCGTGATCTACTCGCGCGCGCTCCCGGACGCGCGCGACGGGCTCAAGCCCGTCCAACGCCGCATTCTCTATCAGATGGCCGACATGGGGCTGCGCCCTGAACGCGGTCACGTCAAGAGCGCCCGCGTGGTCGGCGAGGTCATGGGAAAGCTCCATCCGCACGGCGACAGCGCGATCTATGACGCGCTCGTGCGCCTGTCCCAAGACTTCGCGATGCGGGTGCCGCTGGTCGACGGCCACGGGAACTTCGGATCCCTCGACGACGGCCCCGCGGCGGCGCGGTACACGGAGGCGCGCCTCGCCCGCCCCGCCATGCGCATGACGGAGCACCTCGACGAGGACGTCGTGGACTTCGTGCCGAACTACGACGGTCAGTTCATGCAGCCGGAGGTCCTCTCCTCGGCGTATCCGAACCTGCTCGTCAACGGCGCCACCGGCATCGCCGTCGGCATGGCGACCAACATGGCGCCGCACAACCTCGGCGAGGTCGTCGCGGCCGCGACGCACCTGCTCGACCACCCCGACGCCACGACCCAGGAGCTCATGGAGTTCGTCCCGGGGCCGGACTTCCCCTCGGGCGGCATCCTCATGGGGCTCGACGGCGTCCGCGACGCCTACGAGCGCGGCCGCGGATCGGTCAAGGTGCGCGCGCGAGCCCAGATCGAGCAGATCGGGCCGCGGCGCACCGGCATCGTCGTGACCGAGCTGCCGTACATGGTCGGCCCGGAGCGCGTGATCGAGAAGCTCAAGGACGCGGTGCAGTCGAAGAAGCTGCAGGGCGTCAGCGACGTCAACGACCTGAGCGACCGCCATCACGGGCTGCGGCTCGTGATCGGCGTGAAGACGGGATTCGATCCCGAGGCGGTTCTCGAGCGCCTTTATCGCCTGACGCCGCTCGAGGATTCCTTCGGCTTCAACAACGTCGCGCTTGTCGACGGCCAGCCCTCGACGCTCGGCCTCCGCGAGATGCTCGTGGTGTACGTCAACCACCGCATCGATGTCGTCACGAGGCGCTCGCGGTTCCGTCTCGCCCGCCGGCAAGAGCGCCTGCACCTCGTCGACGGACTGCTCATCGCGATCCTCGATATCGACGAGGTCATTCAGGTCATCCGCTCCTCCGAGACCACGGAGGAGGCACGCACCCGCTTGCAACAGGTCTTCGACCTCTCGGAGGTGCAGGCCGAGTACATCCTCGAGCTCCGCCTGCGCCGGCTCACGAAGTTCTCGCGACTCGAGCTCGAGAAGGAGCGCGACGAGCTCCTCGCCGAGATCGCCGCCCTGGAGGAGCTGCTGGCCTCCGACGAGCGGATCCGCGCGCAGGTCGCCGCCGAGCTCGCGGAGGTCGCGGACGAGCTGGGTACGCCCCGACGCACGGTGCTCCTGAACGCCCGGCCCGCGGCGAAGCGCCCGTCGGCGAAGGGAGACGCCGATCTGCAGATTGCCGACGGGCCAACGCTCGTCGCGCTCTCGACGACGGGGCGCGCCGTGCGGATCGACACGCCGGAGGGCGAGGCGGTGCGCGCGCCCGCGCGCCGGGCCAAGCACGACGCGATCGCGGCCACGGCGCGCGGCACGGTCCGCGGCGAGCTCGGCGCGCTCACGTCGCTCGGGCGCCTCGTGCGCTTCCACCCCATCGACCTCCCGTCGGTCCCACCGGCCTCGATCTCGCTCAGCGCCGGGGTGCTCCTTCGCGACTACATCGGGCTGACCGACCGCGCCGAGACCATCGTCTCGCTCGTCGAGCTGGCCGGCGAGACGCCGGTCGCCATCGGCACCGCGCTCGGCACCGTCAAGCGGTTCGTCCCCGCCGCCGTTTCTCCGAAGCCGGAGACGAGCGTGATCGCGCTGAAGCCGGGCGATCGCGTGGTGGGGTCGACCCTGGCCGGCGACGAGGCCGACCTCATCTTCGTCACGACCGACGCCCGCCTGCTGCGCTTCGGCGCGAGCCTCGTGCGCCCCCAGGGCGCGACCGCGGGCGGCATGGCCGGCATCAAGCTCGCGCCCGGCGCGGAGGTGCTGTTCTTCGGCTCGGCGGGCGGCGACGGGAGCGTCGTCGTCACCGTGTCGGCCGCGGAGGGAACGCTCGACGGCACGGACGCCGGCCGCGCGAAGATCTCGGACTTCGGCGAGTTCCCCTCCAAGGGGCGGGCGACCGGCGGCGTGCGGGCGCACGCGTTCCTGAAGGGCGAGGACCGCCTGCGGGTCGCGTGGGTCGGGCCCGACCCCGCCTACGCGGTCGACGCGAAGGGATCCGTGCGACGCCTTCCCCTCACGCTCTCCAAGCGCGACGGATCCGGCCAGCCGCTCGAGGCGTCCGTCGACGCGATCGGGCGGTCTCTCGCCGTCGACATTCCGTAGGCGGGGTCACGCCTCGAACCGCACCGTCCAGGCGGGAGGCCCGGGGTGCGCGGCCTCCAGCGCCTCGCCGAGTGCGGCGCGGAAGGCGGCGACGGCGGGGTGCTCCGATCGGCCCGCCCGCACCGCCGTGTAGAGCACGCGGTGCGGGTCACCCGGGAGGCCGACGAGCGAGAGCCCGTCCAGGTGCGGGGTGGCGAGGAGCGCGGGGATGAACGCCGCGGCGTGACCGGTGCGCACGAGGTGCGCGTGGAGCAGGAGGTCGGGGCTCTCGAATCGGACCCGCGGCTCGAACCCCGCGCGCCGACACACGCCCCGCGCCCAGCGCCCCGTCGCCGTGTCCTCGGGGTCGAGGACCCAGGGCACGTCCGCGAGATCGGCCAGGCGGCGCGGCCGGCGGCCCAACGACCCGTCGGGCGGGAGGACGAGGCAAAGCGGATCCGAGAGCAGGTCGGAGCGGTCCACGCCCGGGCGCACCTGTTCGGGAATCCCCGGGTACTCCTCCCCCAGGATGAGGTCGAACGCGTGCGAGAGCAGGCCGCCGTAGGCGCGCGCGTGCTCGCGCTGGGTGATCTCGACCTCGAGGTCCGGGTGGCGGCGGGCGAGGATGTCCAGCGCGGCGGGCGCCAGCGCCAGCACCACGCTCTGGAAGGACGCGGCGTGCAGGCGGCCCGTCACGGGCCCCTCGCCGCGGACGAGCTCGACCTCCGCGCGCTCCAGCTCGGCCAGCGCTCCGTCCGCCCGTTCCACGAGGCGTTCCGCGGCCGGGGTGAGCCGCACGCTGCGGCCCGTGCGCTCGAGCAGCGCGACCCCCGTCTCGCGCTCGAGGAGCGCGAGCTGCTGCGAGACGGCGGAGGGCGTGTAGCGGAGCGCGTCGGCGACCGCGGCGATCGTGCCGCGCCGCGACAGCTCGCTCAGGAGGCGCAGGCGCGGGAGGCTCAGCATAAGAAGAACTCACTTTTCTGCATAAGAAACATGTGCTGGTGTGATGCTAGTACCTCGCGCACACTGGATCCATGCCCGCACCCTCGCCCCGCATCGGGATCCTCGCCGTCATGGGATCCTGTCTCTCCCTGCAGGTCGGCGCGGCGATGGCGATGCAGCTCTTCCCGGCCCTCGGACCGTGGGGCGTGACGGCGGTGCGGCTCACGGTCGCCGCCGTCATCCTCTGCGCGGTCGCGCGGCCGGCGATCGTGGCGTGGGATCGCCAGCAATGGCGGGCAGTCGCGATCTACGGCGTCACGCTCGGCGGCATGAACGCGTTCTTCTACGCCGCCATCGAGCGCCTGCCGCTCGGCCCGGCCGTCGCCATCGAGTTCCTCGGCCCGCTCGCCCTCGCGGCGGCGCTGTCCCGGCGCGCGCGGGACCTCGCGCTCGTCGGCGTGGCGCTCGCGGGAATGGGCTTGCTCGCACTCGACGGGATCCTCGGAGCGGATCCCCTGGATCCGATCGGCGTCGCCCTCGTCCTCATCGCGGCCGCGCTGTGGGCCGGATACATCCGGTCCGGCGCCCAGGTCGCCGCGCGGGTGCCCGGGATGGGAGGGCTCGCCGCCGGCCTCGCCATCGCGTCGATCGTCCTCATCCCTTTCGGCGCCCCTGCCATGGCACGCCTGGCCCTCGAACCGAGCCTGATCCCGCTGGCTCTCGCCACCGCGGTGTTCGCGTCGGTGCTCCCCTACTCCCTCGAACTGGTCGCCTTGCGGCGCCTGCCCGAGCGCGTCTTCGGCGTCCTCCTCAGCCTCGAGCCCGTCTTCGCGGCGATCGTGGGCTGGGCCCTGCTGGCGCAGGGCATGACGTGGTTGCGCGCCGCGGCGATCACGCTCGTCGTCGTCGCGAGCGCCGCCGTCACGCTGGGAGTGCGCGGCGGCGCTCCGGACCGCGCCGCGCCGCGCCGCCGGCTGCGCGTGTGAGGACGCGGCCTACGCGTCGATCGCGTCCTTGTCCAGCTGGGCGGCGCCGCGCACGATGAAGTCGCGCCGCGGCGCCACCTCGTTCCCCATCAGCATCTCGAACACGTGACCCGCGGCCTCGGCGTCCTCCATGCGCACCCGCCGGAGCAGGCGCCCGTCGCGCGACATCGTCGTGTCGGCGAGCTGGTCGGCGTCCATCTCGCCGAGGCCCTTGTAGCGCTGAATCGGCTCGAGCCAGCGCTTGTTCTGCTTACGCAGGCGCGCGAGGAGGGCGTTCAGCTCGCGGTCGCTGTACGTGTAGATCGTCTCGTTCGGCCGTGATCCCGGGTTCACCACGATCACGCGATGCAACGGCGGGACGGCGGCGTAGACCCGCCCGTGCTCGATCAGCGGGCGCATGTATCGATAGAACAGCGTGAGCAGAAGCGTGCGGATGTGTGCCCCGTCGACGTCCGCGTCGCTCATCATGATGACCTTGCCGTAGCGGGCCGCATCGATGTCGAAGGTGCGACCGGATCCCGCTCCCACCACCTGGATCAGCGCGGCACACTCCGCGTTGGAGAGCATGTCGCCGATCGAGGCCTTCTGCGTGTTGAGGATCTTGCCCCGGATCGGGAACAGCGCCTGGTACTCGCTGTCGCGAGCCTTTCGCGCGGTCCCGAGCGCCGAGTCGCCCTCCACGATGAACAGCTCCGAGTTTGAGACGTCGTTCGACCGACAGTCGATGAGCTTCGCCGGGAGCGAGGAGGATTCCAGCGCGTTCTTGCGCCGCTGCGTCTCCTTATGCGCCCGCGCCGAGACCCGCGCCTTCATCTCGCTGACGACCTTGTCGAGCAGCATCGAGACCTGGTTCTTGTCGTCGCGCTTCGCGGACGCGAAGCGGGCCTTCATGCCCTCCCGCACGACCTTCGCGACGATCGAGCGCACGGCGGGGGTGCCGAGCACCTCCTTCGTCTGACCCTCGAACTGCGGTTCGGGCACCGAGACGGTCAGCACCGCGGTCAGGCCCGCGAGCACGTCGTCCTTCTCGAGCTTGTCCGACCCCACCTTGAGCCGGCGCGCGTTCTTCTCGACCTCGGCGCGCAGCTGCTTCGTGAGCTCCTGCTCGAAGCCCTGCTGGTGCGTGCCGCCCTTGGGTGTCGCGATGATGTTCACGAACGAGCGGGTGATCGTGTCGTATCCGGTCCCCCAGCGCAACGCCACGTCCACCGCGCACTCGCGCTCGACCTCCTGCGAACGCAGGGATCCGTCGGCCTGGAGCGTCGGCACCGTCTCCGTGAAGGTCCCGGTCCCCTCGAGGCGCCACGTGTCGGTGACGGGCGCGTCCGTCGACAAAAACTCGACGAACTCGGAGATCCCGCCGTCGAACCGATACGCGGTCTCCGCGACGTCGCCCTCAGTCTCCGCCGTCTGGCGCTCATCGCGCAGAACGATCTCGAGCCCCGGCAGGAGGAATGCCGTCTGACGCGCGCGCGTGACCAGATCGTCGTACTGGAACGCGGCGTCGCGCGTGAAGATCTGGCGGTCCGCCCAGTACCGCACGCGGGTCCCCGTCACCCCGCGCGCGGCCTTCCCGATCACGCGCAGCTCGCTGCCGTTGTCGAAGGGGCGGAACGGCGCGTCCGGCCGCGGGTCGCCGTCATCGTCGAAGACGCCCGGCTCGCCGCGCCGGAACGACATCGCGTACGTCCGCCCGCCGCGGTCGACCTCGACGTCGAGGCGCTCGCTGAGCGCGTTCACGACGGAGGCGCCCACGCCGTGGAGCCCGCCCGAGGCGGCGTACGAACCGCCGCCGAACTTTCCGCCCGCGTGGAGCTTGGTGAACACGACCTCGACGCCGGTCAGCCCCGTGCGGGGCTCGACGTCGATCGGCACGCCGCGCCCGCGGTCCTGCACCTCGACACTGCCGTCCGCGCGCAGCACGACGACGATGCGGTCCCCATTGCCGGCGACGGCCTCGTCGACCGAGTTGTCGATGATCTCCCAGAGGCAGTGCATGAGACCGGGCGAGCCGTTCGACCCGATGTACATCCCGGGGCGCTTGCGAACGGCCTCCAGGCCCTCAAGCACCTGGAGATGGTGGGCGGAGTACTCAGCGGTCACAGCGTTCGATTCTATCTTCGAGAACGTCCTCCCGCGGCGGTCGACACCCTGACCGCCGCCCCCGCGTACGCCGCTGGCGAAACCCGGCCGAATGCGGGGGCATTCGGGATGATTTCCCGGCGGGCCGTGGTTGTATGTAGCGCAAGACGCACACGGATGGGCATACGACTAAGGAGGCAGCACGATGACTGCGACAACCGCCGACGCACCCGTCACGCACCGCCTGACCGCCGCAGACCGCTGCGACGCCTGCGGCGCCCAGGCCTATATTGCAGCCGAGGTGGGCGGCAGCGAGCTGCTGTACTGCGCGCACCACGGACGCAAGTTTGAAGAGAAGCTGCGTGCCGTGGCCACGGCATGGCACGACGAGACCGACCGGCTCGCCGCAGAAGCGGCCAGCTGACGCCCCTCAGGGCACTGGCGCCGTTTCCCGCAGAGCGCGGGAAACGGCGCCATCGTCGTCTGGGCCTCGGCTACTCGGCCGCGGCGTCGCCCACGTAGACGCGCGGCACGAGGCGGGAGACCCGGAGTAGCGGCTCCTCGCCGACCGTGCCGATCGCCTCGCCCAGGTCGGTGGGGGTCGGCTCCCCGTGCACACCCGTGCCGAACAGCACGACCTCGTCGCCGACCGCCGCGCCGGTCCACGACGCGATGCGCGTGGCGAACGCGTCGACCGCCTCGACGGCCCGCGGTCCGACCGGCGTCCCCGCCGCGGCCCGGCCCGCGGCCGTGGACGGATAACCGTCGACGAATCCGACGCCCACCATGACGCCCGTGTCGCGTACCTCGGTGACGCGCGCGACGAGCGACGCCGCGGGGGCGATGCCGGCGATCTCCGGGCCATCGGCGGAACGGATCCCGTAGCAGAACGCCCCGACGCGCACGAGCTCGTAGCGAAATTCCGGCCGCGCCCACGCCGCCGCGCTGGCGGCGAGGTGGCGCACCTCCGGGCGGAGGCCCTCCGCACGCGCGACCGCGACGGCCGCGTCGAACGCCGAGCGCGACGCGTCGTCCTCCGCGTCGGAGGCCTCCGCGATGTGACTCCAGATCCCGGCGACGCACACCGCGCCGGTGGACTCCCACTCGGCAGCGCGCGCGCAAAAGGCCCGCCACCGCTCGGGGCGCACCCCGTTGCGGTGGAGCCCCGTGTCGATCTTCAGGTGCACGCGCGCCGTCACGCCAGCCGCCCGCGCCGCCGCGGCGACGCGCTCGAGGTAGTCCTCATCGCCGACACCCAGCTCGAGACCGCACGCGACGGCGCGCCGCGCCTCGTCTTCCGGGACCGTCATCCAGGCGATCACGCGCGCCCGCCCGCCGGCTGCCCGCGCCGCGCGCAACGCGCTCGGAACGTCGATACCCCCGAACCAGCGCGCGCCCGCCGCGAGGCCCGCGGCCACCACCTCGTCGACGCCGAGCGCGTACGCGTCGTCCTTGATCACGACGAGCGCCTCGGCCGGGGCCATGCGCGCGCGGACCGCCCGGATGTTCGCGACGAGGCGCGCGCGATCGACGCGCAGCTCCCCCGCGATCATGCGACGACCTCCCTGGCGCCGCCGAGGCCCACCGCCGCCACCACCTCGAGCGGCGACCAGCCCGTCGCCTCGCACCACGCCGGGAGCAAGTCGGGCGCGCCGGATCCGAAGAACACCGCCTCGTCGCCGGGCGCCACCGGCAGCGCGCCGATGTCGACGACGCACACGTCCATCGCCACGCGGCCCACGATGGGGCACCGCTCGCCGCCCAGGAGGACGAACGTTCGCCCGCCGATGGCGCGGGCGATGCCCTGGGCGTATCCGCCGACCACGAGCGCAACGCGCGTGCGCGCGGTGGCGCGGTGAAGATACCCGTAGGAGACACCGTCGCCCGGCTCGAGGGGCTTCGTCTGGAGGACGGCGCCCGCGGCGGTCATGGCGGGCGTTCCACCGGCGAGCCCGAAGACGGTCGCGGGGTCCAGCGCATCCGCCTCCGGGGCGACGGCCAGGCCGCGCGGCGCGTCGCCGCCGTCCGTGATGGCGTGGCGCACGCCCGCGGCCGCGGCCACCTCGGCCACGAGGTCCGCCCCGTGACCGCACGCGTCGCGACGCAGGTCGATCGCCCCGTCGGGGTTCGCGTCGCGGGCCGCGCGGATCCCGCGGGCGAGCGCCGCGCGGGAGACACGCACGCGCGGGGCGCTGATGCTCAGAGTCGTCGCACTCATCCGACCTAGACTAGGCCGCGCCCGCCTGATCGCGCGCCGAGCGCGCCGCCGGGAGGCACGCCCCTTTCCGCCGACACGGAGGACACATGCCCGCCAACGGCCTCGCCCTCGGACCCAAGCTGCGCTACCTCACCGAGCGCGCCCGACGCATCGACATCGGATCCGTCGTCTCCCGCGCGCGGGAGGTGCACGCGCACCACGGCAAGGCGGTGCCCGCCGTGGTCGCCGACATGCTGTGGTCCGCCGCCCGCAAGGACGTGGCGTTCCAGGACTACGTGGACTTCGACTTCGCGATCCTGACGGCCGAGGAGCGGGCGACGTTCATGACGCACCCCGTCTCGGCACAGCTGGCGCAGCGCTTTTCCCAGCCCGCGGGCCGCGCCATCTTCGAGGACAAGATCGCGTTCAACCGGCGCTTCGAGGCATACCTCCATCGCCCGTACCTCGTGGTCACGCCCGACGGCGCGGACGAGGTGCGACGCTTCGTGGAAGAGCGCGGCACCGTCATCGCCAAGGTTCCCGTGAGCCACATGGGCCTCGGCGTGCGTCGCTACCACGCCGCCGACGTCGACGACTGGTCCGCGTTCCACCGCCGGCTGCTCGACGCGGGCGAGCTGCTCCTGGAGGACGTCATCGCGCAGCACGACGACCTCGCGGCCGTGTGCCCCGGCACCGTCAACACGACGCGCATCACGGCATTCTTCGACGGCGAAGACGTGCACATCCTTGCGGTGGCGCAGAAGTTCGGGCGCGGCGAGGTGAGCGACCAGATGTCGTACGGCGGCTTCTATACGATGCTCGACCCCGACACGGGTCACGCGATGAGCGCGGGCTACGACTCGCACGAGAACGTGCACGAGACGCACCCCGACACGGGCTTCCCGATCGCCGAGTTCCAGCTGCCCCGTTTCGAGGAGGCCGTCGCGCTGATCGATCGCGCCGCGCGCGAGGTGCCGGAGGTCCAGTACGCCGGGTGGGACGTCGTCGCGACGAACGACGGTCCCGTCCTCGTCGAGGGCAACTGGGGCGCCGGCGTCTACGAGAACAAGCCGAGCGTGTCCGGTGTGCGCACCGGCCACAAGCCGCGCTACCGCGCCGCGATCGGGTTCTGACGCGCGAACGACGTGAGGAGCCCGGCCCCCGAGGGGGCCGGGCTCCTCACGTCGTCGGAGCGCGCTACGCGGCGCGTCGAATGATGCCGAGCGGTGTGGACTGGTGCCCCTGCCCGAGCGGGTTGTCGCGCAAGATGCGCACGAGCGTGCGCTCAGCCGCCTTGTCGAGGGTCGAGCCGAGGATGTTGCCCCCGATGTCGTTGATGTCGACGACGGCCACATCGCACCCAACGAGTCGCTTCATCTCCGCAGCGACCTCGCGCGGTCGTTCGGGCCCCAGCACGACCGCGTCGTTGTAGGGCGGGATCGTGTTCGGGGTCGGTCCGTCGATCGCGCGGGCCTTGTCCCCCGCGATGCGGTAGAAGTCCCCGCGGCGGCCGAAGAGCTTCGTCACGGCGGCGACCGCGGACGCGAACAGGATCCGCGGCGTGCCCACCTCGCGGAGCGCAAACTCCATCGTCTCGGGAATGCCGAGGCCGATGCCGTACGCCGTCTTCGTGACGTAGCGCGAGAGGAAACGCGCGAGCGGACGCGGCTGAATCTCACTCATCATGTAGGAGCGGCCCTGCATGATCGCCACGATCTTCTCCGTGATGAAGAGCGTGTCGCCGTCCTCCACCGCGTCGTTGGCGTACTCCCGCACGACCTCGGGAAGCTGATCGCCCGGCATGATGACGCGGGTGCGGAGCGGGATCCGCAGGTAGCGCGCGCCGTCGATCTCGACCTCGAGGGCCTTGCCCTCGTTCGCGTCCGCCATCATTCGAGGTAGTCCCGCAGCGACTGCGAGCGGCTCGGGTGGCGCAGCTTGGCCATCGTCTTCGACTCGATCTGGCGGATCCGCTCGCGCGTCACCCCGAAGGTGTCGCCGATCTGGTCGAGCGTCTTCGGCTGACCGTCGCCGAGGCCGAAGCGCATCCGGATGACGCCCGCCTCACGCTCCGAGAGCGAGTCGAGGAGGCTCTCCAGCTGGCGCTGCAGCATCGTGAACCCGACCGCATCGGCCGGAACGACGGCCTCCGTGTCCTCGATGAGGTCGCCGAACTCGCTGTCGCCGTCCTCGCCGAGCGGGGTGTGCAGCGAGATCGGCTCGCGGCCGTACTTCTGCACCTCGACGACCTTCTCGGGCGTCATGTCGAGCTCCTTGGCGAGCTCCTCGGGCGTCGGTTCGCGGCCGAGGTCCTGGAGCATCTGCCGCTGGACGCGGGCCAGCTTGTTGATGACCTCGACCATGTGCACGGGGATGCGGATCGTGCGGGCCTGGTCGGCCATGGCGCGCGTGATCGCCTGGCGGATCCACCACGTCGCGTAGGTCGAGAACTTGAAGCCCTTCGTGTAGTCGAACTTCTCGACGGCGCGGATGAGGCCCAGGTTGCCCTCCTGGATCAGGTCCAGGAACTGCATACCGCGACCCGTGTAGCGCTTGGCGAGCGAGACGACGAGGCGGAGGTTCGCGCCGAGCAGGTGGCTCTTCGCGCGCGCACCGTCACGCGCGACCCACTGCAGGTCCAGGCCCAGCTGGCTCGACTTTTCGGCCGCCGACATCGCCGACAGCTTCTCCTCGGCGAACAGGCCCGCCTCGATGCGCATGGCGAGGTCGACCTCCTCGGCGGCGTTGAGGAGCGGGACCTTACCGATCTGCTTGAGGTAGTCCTTGACGGGATCCGCGGTCGCACCCGTGATCTGGGTGGAGTAGACCGGGACTTCCTCTTCCTCGGACTGGGTGATGACGATGGCGCCCGTCGGGAGCGGCTCCGCGGCCTCCTTGGCGGCGGGCTTGCCGTCCTCGGCGGACTCGTCGACCTCCGGCGCGTCCTCGCCGATGATCTCGTCGACCACGTCCGCCTTCTTGCGCCCGCCCTTCTTAGGGGCGTCGGCGGCCGCGGGCTTCTTGGCGGCGGGCTTCTTCGCCGCGGGCGCCTTCTTCGCGGTGCTCTTCTTGGCCGCCGGCTTCTTCGAAGCGGCGGTCGCCTTCTCGTCGACCTCGTCGGTCGGGGTGGTGTTCGTGGCAGGAGTCACGTTTCGCCTTTCCCCAGGGCCACCGCGCGCCAGCGCCCCGGGTGTGTTCGAGCACGATGAAGACCCTTGTCAAGTCCTGACGCCTGACGGTGTCGGTGACAACGGGTCCGGATTCTTATTCTCTCATACGTCGGGGGCGTCATGAACCACACCGCGGACGCGTCACCGGGCAATAACGACGCGGGTGCGGGAGCTATTCCCGGCCCTCAGCGGATCCGCTACGCGCCGCGCTCGTCGTCGGCCGGACGGTCGGCGAGGAACCGCTCGAGCTCGGCCGCGAGCTCGTCGGCGCTCGGGAGGTCACCCTCGGCGAAGCCGCCCGCGCGCGGCGTGCCGTCGCGCTCGCCCGCCATGTACGCATCGAAGCGGCGCTCCAACGCCTGCACCATCTGGGCGAGCTCGTCGTTGCGATCGATCTGCTCGCCCACCCGCTCGAGATAGGCCCGGTTGTCCTCGCGGAGGGAGTCGAGGCCGAACACGAGACCGGTCGCCGTCATGAGCTGATCCAGCGCCGCGATCGCGGCCCCCGGATAGACGGTCTCCGCAAGGTAGTGCGGCACGAGCATGACGAAGCCGGCGACGGGGAACCCGTCCTCCGACATTCGCATCTCGAGCAGGTGGCCAGCCGTGGCGGGGGCCTCCGTGTGCGGCTTCCACACCGAGTGCGCCTGGATGAGGTCGTGACGCGACCCGCTCACCGTGGTCGTGAGCGCGCGCGTGTGGGGCACCGGCATCGCGATCGCGTGGACCCACGTCATCGTCGACACCTCGAACTCGTCCGCCAGCGCCAGCACGGCGGCCACGAATCCGTCCCAGGCGAAGTCCGGCTCGTACCCCATCAGGAGGAGGAACGGCTGCCCGAGCGCGTCGTGGGCCAGGGAGAGCTCGAGCCGCGGCGGGCGGTAGTCCGACAAGTGGTCGCGATCGAAGGTGACGATCGGGCGTCGCGCCCGATAGTCCAGGAGCGCGTCGTTGTCGAAGACGGCGACGGGCTCGGGGCGAAGATCCTCGCGCGCGAAATCGACCACCGCCGAGACCGTCCCGCCCGCGTCGGTGAAGCCCGTGAGCAGGACGACGAGCGGAAGCTGGGGCGTCACAGCCGGCGCGTTCGCGACGCGCTCGAAGAACTCGGGGATGCGGGCCATCCCTCCATGCTACGAGGGCCGCGGGGCGGGCGGGCCCCTCCGGCGCGAGCGATACCTAGGATGGAGGCATGCCTCTTCCCGATATTGCGATCACCCACGCCCCCGTCCCGGCCCACGACGCCGACGCCCTCGTCCTCGCGGTTCCGGCCCTGGCCGGTTCCGACCCCATCGACGGCCTCACGCCCGCCCTCGAGGCGATCGGCTTCACCGGGAAGAAGGGTGCCTACGCTCGGGTGCACGCGCCGGAGTACACCGCGCTCCCGCTCGCGGTCGTCGGCCTCGGCGCCGACCCGTCGATCGACACGGTGCGCGACAGCATCGGGGCGGGCGTGCGCCAGCTGACGGGCTTTTCCACGATCGCCGTGGCGGTCGCGGCGGACGTGCCCGACGCGTGGCGCGCCGCGGCCGAGGGAGCCGTCCTGGGTGGGTACGCGTTCGACGGCTACAAGAACGTCGCGGACGACGCCGCGGAGCGTTCCCGCCGCGCCGCCCGGATCCTCGTGCACGCGCCCGAGGCGGTGACGGACGGCGACCTGGCCGCCGCGCGCGTCTCGGGCGAGGCCGTCGCGCTCGTCAAGGACCTCGTCTCGACGCCGGCCGATCGTCAGAGCCCCGAGCAGCTGGCCGACACGGCCGCGGCGGCGACCGCCGAGCTCCCGATCCAGGCGACGGTCTGGGATGAGAAGGCCCTCGCCGAGGGCGGGTTCGGCGGCATCCTCGGCGTCGGTCAGGGCTCCGACCGGCCCCCGCGCCTCGTGCGCCTCGACTACGCCCCGCAGGGCGCGACGCGTCACGTCGCGCTCGTCGGCAAGGGCATCACGTTCGACACGGGCGGGCTCTCGCTGAAGCCCGCCGCGTCGATGGTCGGCATGCAGGAGGACATGACGGGCGCGGCCGAGGTGCTCGCGGTCGTGCGCGCCGCCGCCCAGCTGGAGCTCCCCGTCCGGGTGACGGGCTGGCTCTGCATCGCCGACAACATGCCCTCGGGGCGCGCGACGCGTCCGGGCGACGTCCTCGTGATGGCCGACGGCACCACGGTCGAGGTCACAAACACGGACGCGGAGGGTCGCCTGGTGATGGCCGACGGCCTCGTGGCCGCCAGCCGCGAGAACCCCGACGTGATCGTCGATGTGGCGACCCTCACGGGCGCGATGGTCGTCGCGCTCGGCACCCGCCACACGGGCGTCATGGGCGAGTCCGACGCGGTCGACGCGTTCCTGCGGTCCGCGGACCGCACGGGCGAGCTCGCGTGGCCGTTCCCGCTCCCGGAGCACATGGAGGAGCAGCTCGACTCGCGCGTCGCCGATCTCCAGAACGCGAACATGGGTAACCGCGCGGGCGGATCGATGTACGCCGGGCTCTTCCTGCAGCGCTTCGTGGGCCGCCGGGACGGCGCGGCGGATGCGCCCCGGATCCCGTGGGTGCACCTGGACATCGCCGGATCCGCGATGAGCACGGCGAGCGCGTTCGGGTTCACCGATCGCGGGCCGACCGGGGCCTCCACCCGGGCGCTGATCGACTTCGTCGCCGCCGGCGGCGAGGTTCGCTGAGGCCTCCCGTGACCGTCCACACCTCGGACGTCGTCGTTCTCGGCGGCGGGAGCGGCGGGTACGCGACGGCGCTGCGCGCCCGCGAACTCGACCTCTCCGTGACGCTCATCGAGCGCGACCGCGTCGGGGGCACGTGCCTCCACCGCGGGTGCGTCCCGACGAAGGCCCTGTTGCACACCGCGGAGGTCGCCGACACCGTGCGGCACGCGGCGGCCGCCGGCGTCGCGGCTTCCCTCGAGGGCGTGGACGGCCCCGCGGCGCTGGCGTGGCGCCAGAAGATCGTCGACGGCAAGTTCCGCGGGCTGACGTCGCTCCTCGCGGCGCGCGGCGTGCAGGTGGTGACCGGATCCGGATCCCTCACGCGCCACGATGGCGTTCCCGCGGTGCGGGTCGGCGACGACCTGTACGCGGGACGCCACGTCGTCCTCGCCACGGGCGCGTCGACGCGCGCCCTGCCGGGGGTGGAGTTCTCGGCTCGCGTGCTGGACGCGGAACGGGCGCTGTCGCGCGCGGAAATCCCCGAGCGCGCCGTGGTCATCGGCGGCGGGGTCATCGGCGTGGAGTTCGCCAGCGCCTGGCGCTCACTCGGCACCGAGGTCACGATCGTCGAGGCGCAGGACACGCTCATCGCGGGCGAGGAAGCGGCATCGCAGTCGGCGCTGGCGAAGGCGTTCACGCGCCGCGGCATCGACCTCCGCCTCGGCGCCCGCGTGGCCGGCGTGGTCGACGGCGACGGCGGCGTCGTCGTCTCGGTAGAACGCGAGGGCGTGGGCGAGGACCTGTCGGCCGACGTGGTGCTCGTGGCTGTCGGCCGCGCGCCCTCCACTGCGGGCCTCGGCTTCGAGGAGGCCGGGATCTCGCTCACCCGCGGGTTCGTAGACGTCGACCCCGAACTGCGCACGGGCGCGGAGGGCGTGTGGGCCGTCGGCGACATCGTCGCCGGCCCCCAGCTCGCCCACCGCGGATTCCGGCACGGCATCGCGGTCGCCGAGCGGATCGCCGGCCGACGCACCGCGCCGCTCGACGACGCGCTCGTGCCGCGCGTCACGTACTCGTCGCCCGAGGTCGCATCCGTGGGCCTGACGGAGCGCGCCGCGATCGAGATCCACGGCGCAGACGCGATCGCGTCGACCGAGGTTTCCCTCGCCGGCAACGCGAAGAGCGAGATCGTGGCCGCCGGCTCCCCCGCGCGGCCCGGCTTCGCGAAGGTCGTTCGCCTCGCGGGCGGGCCCGTCCTCGGGGTGCATCTCGTGGGCGAGCGCGTGGGCGAGCTGATCACGGAGGGTCAGCTCGCCGTCGCTTGGGAGGCGCATCCGGAAGACATCGCCCCGCTCGTGCACGCCCACCCGACCCAGTCCGAGGCCCTCGGCGAGGCCTTCCTCGCCCTCGCGGGCTCGCCGCTACACACCATGTGACCGCGCGGCACGCCCCGCCGGTTCCGGGGCGGGGCCGGACCCCATCCCCTAAGCTGATAACCGCATTCACACCTTCTGCAAGGAGACTCGAATATGAGCACTTCCGTTGTCCTCCCCGCTCTCGGAGAGAGCGTCACCGAGGGAACGGTCACCCGCTGGCTGAAGCAGGTCGGCGATACCGTCGCGGTCGATGAGCCGCTGCTCGAGGTGTCTACCGACAAGGTCGACACCGAGATCCCGTCGCCCGTGGCGGGCGTGCTCGAGGCGATCCTCGTGCAGGAGGACGAGACGGCCGAGGTCGGCGCAGAGCTCGCGACGGTCGGCGACGGCGCCGATGCCACCGAGTCCGCCCCCGCCGCCCCGGCGCCGGAGGAGAAGGCCGCCGAGCCCGCCCCGGCACCGCAGAAGGCCGAGGCCACGCCCGCGCCGGCCGAGTCCTCCGCGGACGCGACCGACGTCGTGCTTCCCGAGCTCGGCGAAAGCGTCACCGAGGGCACCGTCACCCGCTGGCTGAAGCAGGTCGGCGACTCGGTCGAGGTCGACGAGCCGCTGCTCGAGATCTCGACGGACAAGGTCGACACCGAGGTCCCCTCGCCCGTCGCCGGCACCGTCCTCGAGCTCCTCGCGGGCGAGGACGACACGGTCGAGGTCGGCTCCGTCCTCGCGCGCGTCGGATCCGGACAGCCCGCGGCGGCCGAGAAGCCCGCCGCCCCGGCGCCGGAGGAGAACGCCGCCGAGCCCGCCCCGGCACCGCAGAAGGCCGAGGCCACGCCCGCGCCGGCCGACTCCTCCGCGGACGCGACCGACGTCGTGCTTCCCGAGCTCGGCGAAAGCGTCACCGAGGGCACCGTCACCCGCTGGCTGAAGCAGGTCGGCGACTCGGTCGAGGTCGACGAGCCGCTGCTCGAGATCTCGACGGACAAGGTCGACACCGAGGTCCCCTCGCCCGTCGCCGGCACCGTCCTCGAGCTCCTCGCGGGCGAGGACGACACGGTCGAGGTCGGCTCCGTCCTCGCGCGCGTCGGATCCGGACAGCCCGCGGCGGCCGAGAAGCCCGCCGCCCCGGCGCCGGAGGAGAACGCCGCCGAGCCCGCCCCGGCACCGCAGAAGGCCGAGGCCACGCCCGCGCCGGCCGAGAAGCCCGCCGCCCCGGCCTCGAACGACTCGATCTACGTCACCCCGCTCGTGCGCAAGCTCGCCGCGCAGCATGGCGTGGACCTGTCGAGCATCCAGGGCTCGGGGGTCGGCGGCCGGATCCGCAAGGAGGACGTGCTCGCAGCCGTCAAGCCCGCGGCCTCGACCTCCTCGTCGCCCACGCTGGCCGCCCCGTCGGCGAAGCCGGCGAAGGCCGCGCTCGAGACGAGCGAGCTGCGCGGAACGACTCAGCCAATGACCCGGCTGCGTAAGGTGCTCGCGAAGCGCGCCGTGGAGTCGATGACCTCGACCGCGCAGCTCACGACGGTCGTCGAGGTCGACGTGACGCGCCTGTCGTCCTTCCGCGACGGCGTCAAGGCCGAGTTCCACGAGAAGACCGGCAGCAAGCTGTCGTTCCTGCCGTTCTTCGCGCTCGCGGCGACCGAGGCGCTCCGCGCGTTCCCGATCATCAACTCGACGCTCGACGGCGAGAACATCGTCTACCCCGACACCGAGAACCTCTCGATCGCGGTCGACACCGAAAAGGGGCTGTACACGCCCGTGCTCCGGGACGCGGCGTCGAAGAACCTCTCGGAGATCGCGGGCGGCATCGCGGATCTCGCGAAGCGCACGCGCGAGGGCGGGCTGAAGCCCGATGACCTCGCCGGCGGCACGTTCACGCTCACCAACACGGGTTCGCGTGGAGCGCTGTTCGACACCCCGGTCGTGTTCCTGCCGCAGTCGGCGATCCTCGGCACGGGCATCGTGTTCAAGCGCCCCGGCGTGGTGACGGTCGACGGGCAGGACTCGATCGGCGTCCGGTCCTACGTCTACCTCGCGCTGTCGTACGACCACCGCACGATCGACGGTGCCGACGCGGCGCGCTACCTCAGCGCCGTCAAGGCACGCCTCGAGGAGGCCGACTTCCAGGCCGATCTCGGGATCTAACGTCTCGATTGCAACACAGAGGGGGCCGCGCCGTTACGGCGCGGCCCCCTCTGTGTTGCGCGCTGCCGTTCCGGTCGCCGCGTCGTACGCGTCTCGAATGCGCCAGGTCTCGCCCGCGCGCTCGATCACGATGAGCTGCCGCGCGGATCCGGGAGCCTCGGCGGCCACGACGGCGACCTGACCGTAGTCCTCCACGAGGGAAACCCGCACGTCGGGGTGCGCCGCGGATCCGCCGACGGCCTCGCTCGGCACCTGGTCGCACGTGCCGGCGCAGTCCTGCCAGAGCGCCACGAGCGCCGCGCCGGCGGCCGCCGGATCCTCCCCCGCAAGGGCCGGATCCTCCCCCGCAAGGCCCGGATGCGACGGCGCGGAGGCCACGACGTCGCCCCCTGGGGTCGACCCCTCGCGATTCGCGATGGCGCCTGAGGCGCGCGGCGGGTCGCCGGCGGGCCAGACGAGGCCGACGCCGACGATGACCGCCGCGGCACCGAGGGCCACCACGATCGGAGCCCGCCGCCGCCCGGGGCGACGCGCCGTCTTCGCGGGACGTGCCCTGTCCCTGGGGTGCGCGCGCCCGGGGCCGGCCTGCTCCGACCGCTCCGCGGGCGACAGGCGCGCCAGGATCCCGGCGAGGCCCGCGTCCCACATCCCCGCGGCGCGCGCCAGCCACGCGGCGAGCCCCGTCCCCTCGTCGGCGTCGTCGGCGGCGAGGTGTCGGTCGATCCCGGCGCGCGCCCCGGCCGCCGCCGCGGACCGGATCGGCCGGGCAGACGCCGCGTCGAACAGTGCGGCCTCGATCCCCTCGAGCGAGGCGGCCAGGCTGCGCGGCGTCGCGAGCGCGTCGCGGGCCTCCGCCAGTGCACGGGCGAGGACCCGGTCGTCCGTGGCGCGCTCGAGGCGCTCGAGAATGCGCGCGGAGGCGTCGGGGATCGCGTCGCCGTCCTCGGCATCGCCCGCGCGGGGGCAAAACAGCGGCATGCCGTCCTCATCGAGCCACCAGCTCCCGACGGTCTCCGGATCCACGGCGGCCGCCGCGCGCATCACGGCGACGGCCAGGGTCACCGCCTCGCCGCGGTCCCAGGCGGGCCCGCTCTGGGCACGCGCGCCGAGGAGATTCTCGACGGACGAGGCGACGGACGGTACCACCACGTCGTGGCCTCCCGCGCGACGCAGGATCTCGCGCGGCGCGAGCACGTGCGGCGCGTCGGCCCATCGCCATCCGGACCAGCCGTCGAGGTCTGCCGCGTCGACGACGGCCCAGGTGCCCTCGCCCCTCTGTACGAGCGCCGCGGGAAGTGGGTGTTCGCCCGCCACCGTGCGGCGCACCCGCCGCGCGGGCAGGAACGCCTCCGCCTCGCGCGGCGCCGTCCGCGCGTCCCGTGTCGTGGTCATGGGCCCAGGGTGCCGCGCCGGAGACCTCCGAGGCGCCGGCGCGCGGCGGATTGGGGACGGGCGCGGGCGGGTCCCGGGGTGTGGACGCGCTGGCGCGCAGGTGCGCGGCACGAGCGACCGGTAGGCTGGTGACTATGGCAGCACGCACGACCACGCCCGAGAAGCGCCCCGGGTTCTTCGCGACGATTAAGAACCTGTTCACGTTCACGCACGGGGAATACCCGTGGGTGGCCTGGGTGCTCCCCCTCGTCCTGGTGGCGGGCGTCGCGGTCGGCGTGGTCATCGCGCTGGTGACCGCCCAGCCCTGGTGGGGCTACATCCTCTGGGTCGTCTTCGGCATCATGCTCGGCCTCATCGGCGCGATGCTGCTCATGAACCGGTTGGCGACGTCCGCGATGTACAAGAAGATCGACGGGATGCCGGGCGGGGCGGGGCACGTCGTCGCGAACATGCTCGGGCGCAACTGGCGCGGCGAGGACATGCCGGTCGCCGTCAACGCGAAGACTCAGGACGCGGTGTACCGCGCCGTGGGTCGCGGCGGCGTCGTCCTCATCGGCGAGGGCACGCGGAGTCGCCTCGAGCGCCTCGTCAAGAAGGAGAAGACCACCTCGCTGCGCATCACGCACGGATCCGTTCCCGTGACCGTCCTGTATGTCGGACACGGCGAGGACGAGGTGCCAGTCGACCGCCTGGCGCGCGAGATCAAGAAGCTGCCGAAGGTGGTCAACCGGGCCGGCATGGAGCAGCTCAGCGCCCGCACCGAGTCGATCTCGCGCGGCGGCGCGGCGTCCCTCCCAATCCCGAAGGGCATCGACCCGACGAAGGTGCGCGCTCCAAAGCCGCGCTAGAAGCGCGACACGAGACAGGGGACCGGTGCGATGCGCCGGCCCCTCTCGGTTTACGCCCGGACGATGGCGGTGCCGGCGAGTAGATCGTGGAGCCCGAGACGGTTCTCATCCCAGATGGCGGCGGGGATCACGAGGGCGATCAGCGCGGCCCGAACCAGTGGCCGCCAGGGGCCCACCCATCCCCCGCCGCGGCGCACGACCCGCAGCCCCCAGATCCGATGCCCCGGGCTTCCGCCGGCCGTCGGCACGAAGAGCGCCTGGATGACGACGAAGATCGCGAGCGTCGACCACCACGCGTAGTCGAAGAACGCCACGGACAGGAGGACAACGGCCGCCCAATCGGTCACGAAGGCGCCGACGCGGCGCGAGAGCGGGGCGATGCTGCCCGGGCCGGTGGCCGGAAGGCCCAGGCTTTTGCCGGGGTGGTCATCGCGCGAAGAAGAAGTCACCCGATCAGCCTAGGCGCGCGTCGGTTTGTGTCGCGGCACGATGCCCACGTAACCTCCAGGAAACATTCGAGACATTCTCGGGCAATCCCGCAGGGATAGTTTCGAGGGGTCATCCCCTCCGCGGGCGGCGACCCGAAGTCCCACTACCTGGAGCCTCCATGTTCACTGATTCATCTGAGGTGCTCGCTTTCATCAAGGACGAGGACGTCAAGTTCCTCGACATCCGGTTCACGGATCTCCCCGGTGTCCAGCAGCACTTCAACATCCCGGCATCGACCGTCGACGAGGACTTCTTCACCGTCGGCCAGCTCTTCGATGGCTCCTCGATTCGCGGCTTCGCGAACATCAACGAGTCCGACATGCAGCTCATCCCGGACGTGACGACGGCGTACCTCGACCCGTTCCGCGAGCACAAGACGCTCGTCATGGTGTTCGACATCTACAACCCCCGCAACGGCGAGATCTACTCGAAGGACCCGCGCCAGGTCGCCAAGAAGGCGGAGAAGTACCTCGCCTCGACCGGCATCGCGGACACCGCGTTCTTCGCCCCCGAGGCCGAGTTCTACATCTTCGACGACGTGCGCTACGAGGTCTCGCAGGGCAAGAGCTTCTACTCGGTGGACTCCGAGGAGGCCGCGTGGAACACCGGCCGCGAGGAGGAGGGCGGAAACCTCGGCAACAAGACGCCCTACAAGGGCGGCTACTTCCCCGTCTCCCCCGTCGACAAGCAGGCCGACCTGCGCGACGACATCTCGCTGAAGCTCATCGAGGCGGGCCTCGAGCTCGAGCGCGCGCACCACGAGGTGGGCACGGCCGGCCAGGCCGAGATCAACTACAAGTTCGACACGATGGTCCACGCCGCGGACGACATCCTGAAGTTCAAGTACATCGTCAAGAACACGGCCGAGGAGTGGGGCAAGACCGCCACCTTCATGCCGAAGCCGATCTTCGGCGACAACGGCTCGGGCATGCACACCCACCAGTCGCTGTGGGCCGACGGCAAGCCGCTCTTCTTCGACGAGCAGGGCTACGGCCAGCTCTCGGACGTCGCCCGCTGGTACATCGGCGGCCTGCTGAAGCACGCGCCCGCGGTCCTCGCGTTCACGAACCCCACGATCAACTCGTACCACCGCCTGATCAAGGGCTTCGAGGCACCCGTCAACCTCGTCTACTCGGCCGGCAACCGCTCCGCGGCGATCCGCATCCCGATCACGGGCTCGAACCCGAAGGCGAAGCGCCTCGAGTTCCGCGCCCCCGACTCCTCGGGTAACCCCTACCTCGCCTTCGCCGCGCAGCTGATGGCGGGCATCGACGGCATTAAGAACCGCATCGAGCCGCACGAGCCGGTTGACAAGGACCTCTACGAGCTTCCGCCGGAGGAGGCCAAGGACATCCCGCAGGTGCCCGGCACGCTCGCCGAGGCGCTCGAGGCGCTCCGCGAGGACCACGCGTTCCTCCTCGAGGGCGGCGTCTTCACGCAGGAGCTCATCGACACCTGGATCGACTACAAGTACGAGAACGAGATCATCCCGCTGGCCCAGCGACCGCACCCGTTCGAGTTCGAGCTGTACTACGGCGTCTGATCCGCGCCCACGCATTCGTCGCGCGCCCCGGGGTTTCTCCCGGGGCGCGCGCCGCGTATCTGGCAGGATCCTCGCATGAGCGCGCGGATCATCACGGTCTACAGCACGAAGGGCGGCGTCGGGAAAACGACGACCGCCGTGAACCTCGCCTGGCTGGCGGCGGCGGACGGGAACCGGACGCTGCTCTGGGACTTGGATCCCCAGGCCGGTGCGACCTGGCTGCTCGACGTGCGCCAGAAGGTCCGCGGGGGCGCCGAGGCGATCATCGTCGGTGACAAGTCGATCGCCAAGGCCATCCGGTCCTCGTCCATCGCGGGGCTCGATGTCCTGCCGGGCGACGGCACCTACCGAGACCTCGACATCACGCTCGACGGGGCGAAGAAGTCGTCGAGCCGTGTCGCGCGGGCCCTCAAGCCGCTGCGCGACGACTACGACCTGATCGTGCTGGACTGCCCGCCGGGATCCTCGCTGGTCGCCGAAAACGCCGTGCGCACGGCCGACGTCGTCGTCTCCCCGCTGTCCCCCGCGCTCCTCTCGCTCCGGGCGCACGAGCAGGTCGGCGCCTTCGTCGAGGAGTCGGCGCCCGGAACGCCCGTGATTGCGTTCCTCAACCTCGTCGATCGTCGCAAGAAGAGCCATCGCGAGGCGGCCGACGCGCTGCCCGGCCGGACACGCGCGATCAGCGACATCATCGTTCCCGCCTCCGTCGTCGTCGAGCGCATGGCCGAGCGTCACGCCGCGCTCGGCGACTACGCACCGGGCTCCCCGGCCGGGCGCGCGTATGCCGCGCTGTGGCACGCCGTGGCCCACGCCCCCCGTACGCGCGGATCGGCGGCGTAGCGCGGAGGGCGCGCAGCCGCCTAGAGGTCGTAGAACACGCGCTCGTAGGTGCGCCGCGCGCGCCGGGCCGTGCGGAGCCACGTCTCCTCGACGAGCGGGCCGGAACCGGGCGGGTACTCCAGGATCCGGCCGATCCCGTCGAGTTCGCCGTAATCGGTGGGGAGCGCGTCGCTCGTCGCGCCGGTGAGGAGGGTGTGCGCGGACCTCAACCGCGTCGCGAGCCGCCACGACGCGCCGAGCTGCTGCGCGTGCTCCTCCGCGAGGAGCCCGGCGTCGTAGGCGGCCTGCAGCGCGTGGAGCGTGCGTGGGGTCCGGAGCCCCTCAACGCGATGGCCGTGCTCGAGCTGGATGAGCTGCACGAGCCACTCCACGTCGCTGAGCCCACCGGGACCCAGCTTGAGGTGGCGCGACGGATCCACGCCCTTGGGCATGCGCTCGTTCTCGACGCGCGCCTTGATCCGCTTGATCTCCCGCACGTCCTCGGGTCGCACCTGGGCGGGGTACCTGACGGCGTCGACCATCGCCATGAAGTCGGCGCAGAGCGCCCGCGTGCCAGCAACCGCCCGCGCCCGCAGGAGCGCCTGGGCCTCCCACGACACCGACCACCGGGCGTAGTAGGCGCGATACGCGTCGAGCGTCCGGACGATCGGTCCGTTCCGGCCTTCCGGGCGCAGGTCCGCGTCGAGCTCGAGGGGCACCCGGTGGTCCTCGGCGGCGTCGCGGAGCGTCGACACGATCTTGCGCGCGTATCGATCCGCGACCTGAGGGTCGATGTCCGGCGCGCGGTAGACGAACAAGACGTCGGCGTCGGAGCCGAACCCGACCTCCGCGCCGCCGTACCGCCCCATGCCGATGATGGAGAACTCAAAGTGCTGGTGTTCCTCCGGCACGACCTCCCGTCTCACCGCGCGCAGGGTCGCCTGCAGCGCGACGTCGGTGATCGTCGTGAGCGCCGTCGTAACGTCCTTGATCGTGAGGTCGCCCGTCATGGATCCCATGGCGGTGCGGAGGAGCTCGCGCCGGCGGATCCCCCGGACCGCGCGCATGGCGTCGTCGAAGGACGTGCGACGGGACTGGATCGCGCGCGCCTCCTGATCCAGGACCTCGTACGCGCGCGGGCGGAGCTGCTCGCCGCCGTCCAGCCACGCGACGGACTCGGGGATCCACTCCATCAGCTCGCCGACGTACCGCGAGCCGCTGAGCAGCGTCGTGAGCGACTCGGCCGCACCCGAGGAATCGCGCAGCATGCGGAGGAACCACGGGCTCGTGCCGAGGCGCTCGCTCACGCGCCGGAAGGCGACGAGACCGTAGTCCGGGTCGACGCCCTCGGCGAACCAGCGCAGCATGACG
The DNA here is from genome assembly GCF_011326725.1 of Microbacterium excoecariae. Classification (GTDB taxonomy): domain Bacteria; phylum Actinomycetota; class Actinomycetes; order Actinomycetales; family Microbacteriaceae; genus Microbacterium; species Microbacterium excoecariae. The sequence continues at coordinate 1,801,972 of NZ_JAANCO010000001.1, forward strand.
GGCATGAGCGTGCGCTGCACGGTGGCCTTGCGGCTCACGCCGCGCGTGAGCGCGGCGATGTGGCGCAGGGCGCTGCCCGCGTCGCGAAAGCCGATCGCGGCGAGGCGATCGTGCGCTTCGGTCCCCGTCAGGGCGCGCGCGTCGTACTCTGTCGCGGCGACGGCCGACAACAACGGGCGGTAGAAGAGCCGCACGTGGATGTCGCGCACCTCGCTCCGCACGCGTTCCCACGTCGCGCGGACGTCGACCGCCGTGCCCCCGGCGACCCCCGCGGCGGGGTCGTAGAACGCCGTCGCGCGCGCCAGGACCCGCAGGTGCTCGTCGCCCTCCGGCATGAGGTGCGTGCGGCGGAGCTGCTGGAGCTGCAGGCGGTGCTCCAGGACCCGGAGGATCCGGTAGTCGGTCGCGAATGCGGCCGCGTCGGCCCGTCCGATGTACCCGCCGTCCACGAGCTGGTCCAGCGCCGCGAGCGTGCCGCCGGCCCGCACCGAGGAGTCGGAGGCGCCGTGCACGAGCTGCAGGAGCTGAACGGTGAACTCGATGTCGCGGAGGCCGCCCGGTCCGAGCTTCAGTTGCCGGTCGACCTCGCCGGGGGCGATGTTGTCGCTCACCCGCTGGCGCATCGCCTGCACGCTCCCGACGAAGCCGTCGCGCGAGGAGCTGGCCCACACCAGGGGCGCCACGGCCTCGACGTAGGCCCGCGCGAGCGCGGGGTCGCCCGCGAGCGGGCGAGCCTTGAGGAGCGCCTGGAACTCCCACGAGTGGGCCCAGCGGCCGTAGTAGGCGAGGTGCGAGTCGAGCGTGCGGACGAGAGCCCCCTGCTTGCCCTCCGGGCGGAGGTTCGCGTCGACCTCCCACAGGGGCGGCTCCGTCTCGAACGAGCTGATCCCCCGCATCGTCTGCACGGCCAGCCGCGTCGCGATGTCGATGGCGCGCGACTCGGACAGGCTCGCGTCGTCCGCCACGCCGGCGACGAAGATCACGTCCACGTCCGAGACATAGTTGAGCTCGCGCGCGCCGGCCTTCCCCATGCCGATGATCGCCAACCGGGTCTGCGCCACTTCGCCCGCGGGGAATAGGCCGCGGGCTCCGACGCCCTCCGACACGCGGGCCCGCGCCACCGCCAGCGCCGCGTCGAGCGCGGCACCCGCCGCGTCCGCGAGCGCGGCCGAGACCTCGGCCACGACCTCGACGGGGTCGGGCGCGGCCAGGTCGTAGGCCGCGATGCGCAGGAGCGCGCGCCGATACGCGACGCGAAGCGCGACCCAGGCCTCCTCGCCGTCACGGGAGGCCACGTGGTCGTCCCACCCGACGGCCGCCCGGAGGTCGGAGGTCATCTCGTCGCGGGTGGGGAGCCGGGATCCGGCGTCGCGGAGCTCACGGACCGCGTCGGGGTGGCGCAGCAAGAATTCGGCCAGCCCCTGCGACGCGCCGGTGACGCGCCACAGGTGCGCCGCGGGCCGCGCCTCCGCAAGCATCTCCGCGACGGGAGCCGCGTCCCGGCGCGCCACCTGGAGGATCCCCCGCACGGCGGCGTCGGGATCCGCGGCGCGCGCCGCGCCCGCGATTAATGCGTCGCGATCGGCGTGCGTGAGAGCCGCGAGCTCGTCGAGCGCATCGGACGAGCCCGAGAGGTCCGCGAACCCGGCGCGGGCGAGAACGGAGCGGCGCGAGGCCCGAGCGAGAGGCGTCACGGATCCGTCAGATGATGTCGAGCGTGTTCGCCAGTTCGAGCGAGGTCACCTGGGCGCGGTACTGCTCGAACTCGCGACGCTTGTTGTCGAGGACGTAGCGGAACACCTGCTCGCCGAGCGTCTCGGCAACGAGCTCGCTATCCTCCATCCGCGCGATGGCGTGGTCGAGGCTCGACGGCAGCGGGCGGTAGCCGAGCGCGCGGCGCTCCGCCTCGCTCAGCGCCCAGATGTTCTCCTCGGCCTCGGCCGGGAGCTCGTACTCGTTCTCGATGCCCTTCAGGCCCGCGGCCAGGAGCAGCGCGTACGCGAGGTAGGGGTTCGCGGCGGAGTCGATGCCGCGGTGCTCGATGCGCGCCGACTGGCTCTTGCCCGGCTTGTACATGGGCACGCGGATGAGCGCCGAACGGTTGTTGTGCCCCCACGCGATATAGCTCGGCGCCTCGTCGCCGCCCCACACGCGCTTGTACGAGTTCACAAACTGGTTCAGCACGAGGGACATCTCCTCGGAGTGCCGCAGCAGTCCCGCGATGAAGTGCCGGCCCACGGCCGACAGCTGATGCGGGTTGCTCTCCTCGTAGAAGGCATTGCGGTCGCCCTCGAACAGGGACATGTGGGTGTGCATGCCGCTGCCCGGCTGTCCCGCGAGCGGCTTGGGCATGAACGACGCGTGCACGCCCTGCTCGATCGCGACCTCCTTGATCACCGTGCGGAAGGTCATGATGTTGTCGGCCATCGTCAGCCCGTCGGCGTAGCGCAGGTCAATCTCGTTCTGGCCCGGGCCGCCCTCGTGGTGGCTGAACTCGACAGAGATGCCGAGGTCCTCGAGCATCCGCACGGCGCGCCGGCGGAAGTCGTGGGCCGTCCCGCCGGGCACGTTGTCGAAGTAGCCGGCCGAATCCACGGGGACCGGGGTCTCGCCACGCCGCCCGGGCTGGAAGAGATAGAACTCCATCTCGGGGTGGGTGTAGAACGTGAACCCGGCGTCGGCCGCCTTCGACATGGCGCGCTTGAGCACGTAGCGCGGGTCGGACACGCCGGGCTGACCGTCGGGGGTCGTCAGGTCGCAGAACATCCGCGCCGTCGGATCCACGTCGCCGCGCCACGGCAGCAGCTGGAAGGTCGTGGGGTCCGGATGAGCGAGCAGGTCGCTCTCGTGAATACGCGTGAGGCCCTCGATGGCGGATCCGTCGAACCCGATGCCCTCGCTGAAGGCGCCCTCGACCTCGGCGGGGGCGATCGCCACAGACTTCAGCGTCCCGATGACGTCCGTGAACCACAGTCGGACGAACTTGACGCCACGTTCCTCGATCGTGCGGAGCACGAAATCCTGCTGCTTGTCCATGGCCCTCAGCCTAGTGGCTGGGGCGCAGGGAACACGCCGTCAGGCACCGCCTTCGCGCCACTCGGCTTCGCGCGCGTCGTCGTCGTCCCACGCGCGCGAGCGCTCGCGGAGGATCTCGGGCGCGCGCCCGGCCTCCTCCGCTGTGTCGAAGGGCCCCGCCCGATCCGCGCCCGGCGACTGCGGGCCATACTCGACCTCACCGGTCTTGAGGTTGTACCAGTAGCTGTCGGCCATGCCCACAGGCTACGCCCCCGGCCGCGCCGCGGCACCCAAGCGGCGCAGCCGATCGGCGAGCGCGCCCGCGATCGCGAGCCCCGCGATCGGGAACCACGTCAGCGCGGCGCGGATCCCACCGCCCGCGGCCACGGCGGGCGTGGTGCCGTCGCGCAGCTCCACGTCCGCGACGATCGCGCCCGCCTCGTCCGCCGCCAGGGAGACGACCGTCGTGCCGTCGGGGGCGATGACCTGGCTCGTGCCGACCGTCGAGACGTTCACGACGCTCCGCCCGGTCTCGATGGCGCGCATGCGCGCGACCGCGAGCTGCTGGAGATTCTCGTCCGTCCCGCGGAAGTCGGCATTGTTCGTCTGAAATGCGAGCACCTGGGCTCCCCCGTCGATGCTCTCGAACACGAGGTCATCGAACAGGACGTCGAAGCAGATGGCCAGGCCGATCCCCACGCCGTCGACCACCATGTTCGGCGCGTCGGTGCCCGGCGTGTATTCGCGGCCGATCATCCCGACGAGCGACGGGGCCAGGCGCTCGTAGAGCTCGCGCTGGGGAACATACTCGCCGAACGGCACGGGGTACCTCTTGGAGTGGTCCGCCGCGGGGCCATCGGCCGTCCACAGCAGCGATCGGTTGTACACGAGGTCGCCGTCGTCAATCGCCGCGTTCATGAGGAGCGGCGCGTCGAGCGCCGCTACCTGTGCGTCGAGCTGGGCCGCGGCCGCGGGGTCCCTGAGCGGATCCGCGTCGACACCGCCCTCGGGCCAGACGACGAGGTCGACGTCCTGCCCCGCGACCGGCGCCGTCGCCGCGATCTGCGCGTCGAGGACGTCGTAGGGGCCGCGCGCGTCGAGGTACGCGGCGGGGCCGTTCCCCTGCACGGCCGCGATCGACATCTCTCCCGCGGCGGTCGTCGGAAACGCGGGGACGAGCGCCAGGGCGACGCCGGCGAGCGCGGGGATCGCGAGCGCGCTCCAGGAGCGCGGCGCGCGCGGGCCGTGCCGCAAGGCGACGCGCACGGCTTCCACGAGGGCGGCGGCAAGCAGGACGATGAGGAAGGACAGGCCCGAGACAGAGACCCACGACGCGACGGGGGCGAGGGGGCTCTCGGACTGACTCATCCCGATACGGCCCCAGGGAAAGCCCCCGTAGGGCCACGAGCCCATGACAATCTCGCGCGCCGTCCATACCCCTGCGACGAGGAGCGCTGTCAAGATGTGTCGTAACGGGCCGGGAGAGGTGACACGCGGGAGCCAGCGGTACGCCGCCGCGATGGCCAGGGCACCGAGCGCCATGAACAGCGTTTCGATGCCCGCGAGGGCCGCCCACGGCACCCAGGCGAGGGGGTTGTCGCCCAGGAAGTGGGCCGCCCAGTCGATGTGGGGGAAGTAGAAGGTCGCGCCGAAGAGGGCGCCGACGAGGATCGCGGATCCATAGGTGCGGCCGATGAGGGACGCCAGCGACAGCGCCACCGCGACGAACGCGAGCGGCCAGATCCCTGCGGAGGGGAAGGACAGATCGAGGGCGAATCCACCGGCCGCGGCCGCCAGCGCCGCGGCCCACAGCGGAAGCCCGCGCGCGGACGGATCCGCCGCGCGGTCAGTCCTCCTCGGCGACATCCTCGAACAGTCCTGCGGGCGGGGTCATCACGACGCGGCCCGCGGCAAGGTCCACCTCCGGAACGATCGCCGACACGAAGGGGACCATGACCTCGCGCTCGCCCACCTCGACGATGAGGAGGTCCTGCGACGGGAAGTGGTCCACGCGAGCGACGCGGCCGACGACCTCGCCGTCGCGCACGGCGTCGAGGCCGACGAGCTGGTGGTCATACCAGGCGTCGTCCTCGGGCTGGACGGCGGTCTCGTCGTGGTCTACCCACAGGATCGCGCGCACGAGGCTCTCGGCCTCCGTGCGGTCGTCAATGCCTTCGAAGAACACCACGGGGCTCTGGTTCATCCAGCGGAACTCGCGCACCGTGATCGTCTCGCGGTGCCACTTCGAGTGTTCCGGCACCTGCAGCGTGAACGACGCGCCGGCGCGGAAACGCCCGTCGGGGTCGTCCGTGTACAGCTCGAGCTTGAGCGCGCCCTTGAGGCCGTGCGCTTTGAGGATGCGGCCGACGCGGAGCTGATTTCGAGGGGTCTGGGGTGCGGCGGACATCAGTCGTCAGCCACGTCGACGCGCACGCGTCGCCCGTTGGCCAGCGCGGACACCACGGTCCGCAGGGCCTTCGCCGTGCGTCCGCCGCGCCCGATCACGCGCCCGCGGTCACCCTCGGCGACGTGCACTTCCAGCACGTCCCCGCGGGGACCGGTGGACTCGTCGATCCGGACCTCATCCGGGTGGTCGACGATTCCCTTGACGACGTGTTCGAGCGCGGCGGAAAGCACGAGGGATTACTCCGCTGCCGCGTCCGACGCCTCGGCGGGCGCCTCGTCGGCCGGGGCGGCCTTCTTCGCGACGGGCTTGACGACGGACTTCTTCGAGGAGTCGGCCTCGTAGGCCTTCTTCTCGTCGGCGACGCGGAGCGTGCTCACGGCGTCCTTGTCGCCCTGGAACGTGCCCCAGTCGCCGGTGATCTTCAGAATGGCGCGGACCTGGTCGGTCGGCTGCGCGCCGACGGACAGCCAGTACTGCGCGCGCTCCGAGTCAACCTCGATGAACGAGGGCTCCTCGGTCGGGTGGTACTTGCCGATCTCCTCGATCACGCGACCGTCGCGCTTAGTGCGCGAGTCGGCGACGACGATGCGGTAGTAAGGGGCACGGATCTTGCCCAGGCGCTTGAGACGGATCTTGACAGCCACGATTCTCCTGTGGTGTTGACAGAGATGAACGAACCAGTCGCCCTGCGCGTGGGGTGATGCACGCTGGCGGAAGCTCAAAGGGTGGATCGCGACGCCGGATAGAGGGTCGAGCGCGCGCTCCAGCGATCTATTCTGCCAGATCCTGTCGGAGAGCGCGAACCTGGAGCACCGCGCGTCGCGGCCCTCGAGTTGCAATTCCGGTTGATTTAGGTAAGCCTTTCCTCGGTCGAATCCCCGGCCGACCCCCTGTCGAAAGGCATGCCATGTCCGTACGCCCCCTTCTCGCCACCGCGGCTCTCGCGACGACGGGCCTAGTTCTCGCGTCGTGCGCCTCGGGCTCCGATGACGCGGCCGCGCCGGCGGACGCGCCCGGCGACGCGATCGTGATCGAGCACGCGCTCGGCGAGACGACGATCGAGGGGACGCCGGAGCGCGTCGCGGCGATCGGCTGGGGCAACCACGACGTCGCGCTCGCCCTCGGCGTGGCGCCGGTCGGCGTCGACGACCAGACCTGGTCGGCCGACGGCAGCGACGGCCTCGGCCTCTACGAGTGGTCGCTCGACGCGTACGCCGAGCTGGGCGCCGACGAGCCCGTCATCTTCGACACGACCGACGGCATCGACTTCGAGGCGATCGCGGACTCGGCACCCGACGTCATCCTCGCCGCGCAGTCCGGCCTCACGGAGGAGGACTACGCCACCCTGACGGAGATCGCGCCGACCGTGGCGTACCCCGACATCCCCTGGTACACGCCGTGGCGCGACGCAGCCACCCTCGACGCCGCCGCGCTCGGCATGGCGGAGGAGGGCGAGCAGCTCGTCGCCGACGTCGACCAGCAGATCGCCGACGCCACGGCCGACTCGGACTTCGCCGGCAAGACCGCGGCCTTCTTCTACATGTCCGCCGCGGACCTCTCGACCGTGTCGGTCTACGCCGAGGGCGACTCGCGGACCGCGTTCCTCGGGGACCTCGGTTTCGACTTCCCGGAGATCGCGGTCGCCGCGGGCGAGGACGGCGCGTTCTACGCCGACATCAGCGCGGAGAACGCGGACCAGCTCGACGATGTCGACGTCATCGTGACCTACGGCGACGACGCCCTCCTCGACGCGTTGCAGAGCGACGAGCTGTGGAGCACGGTGCCCGCCGTCCAGAACGGCGCCGTCGTCGTGGTCGGCGACGGGAACGCGACCTCCAGCGCCGTGTCGCCCTCCGTCCTGTCGATCCCGTGGGTGCTGGACGACTACGTCGCGATGCTCGACGAGGCTGTCGCGGCCTCCGAGTGACCCGCATCGCCCCATCCCGCCGCGCGGCCGCCCCTCGGGCGGCCGCGCGGCGGCGCTCCCTGCTCGTCGGGGCCTCGATCCTCGCGGTGACCCTGGCGATCGCCGCGTCGCTCGCGTTTGGCTCGCGGTCCGTGACGTTGTCGGAGGTCGCGGATGGGCTCGGATCCTTCCTCCGGGGGGAGGTTCCGGGCGAGATCGGCGCGATCGCGGTCTTCGAGCGGATCCCCCGCACGGTCCTCGCGCTCGTCGCGGGCGCCGCGCTCGCGATGTCCGGGGCGCTCATGCAGGCGATCACGCGCAACCCCGTCGCGGACCCCGGGATCCTCGGCGTCAACACGGGCGCCGCGCTGTTCGTCGTCTGCGGCATCGCGTTTCTCGGCATCTCCAGCGTCTTCGAGTACCTCGGCCTCGCGCTCGCCGGGGCCGCGCTCGCGGCCGTCTTCGTGTACGCGGTCGGATCGGTCGGGGCCGGCGGCGCCACGCCGATCAAGCTCGCGCTCGCCGGCGCCGCGACGACCGCCGCGCTGTCCTCGCTCGTCAGCGCCGTGCTCCTGCCCCGCGCTCAGGCCATGAACGAATTCCGCTACTGGCAGGTGGGCGGCGTCGGCGGCGCCGAGTGGGACACGCTCGGGACGGTCGCCCCGCTCCTGGCGATCGCCGCCGTCGCCGGCGTCGCCGCCACCCCCGCGCTCAACGCGCTCGCGCTCGGCGACGAGGTCGCGTCCGGCCTCGGCGTGAGCGTCGGGCGCACGCGCCTGATCGCGGCGGCGGCCGGCGTCGCGCTGTGCGGCGCCGTGACGGCGCTCGCGGGCCCCATCGCCTTCGTGGGGCTCATGGTGCCCCACGCCGTCCGCCTCCTGTCCGGCCCCGACCAACGCTGGATACTCCCGCTCTCCGCGGTCGGCGGCGCCGTGCTCCTCACCCTCGCCGACACGATCGGGCGCGTCCTGGGCGCTCCGGGAGAGGTCGAGGCCGGCATTGTCACGGCGTTCCTCGGCGCGCCCGTCCTCGTCGTCATCGCGCGACGCACCCGGATGCGGGCGCTGTGATGGCCGCCGTCGTGATGAGTTCGCCGCGCGAGGCGCTGCTCGCCGGGCGCCGGCGGCGTCACCGCCGGCGCCTCGCCGGGATCGCGATCCTCGCCGTCGTCGTCGCCGCTCTCGTCGTCGCCATGCTGCTGCTCGGCCAAACGCTCTACCCGATCTCGGACGTGTGGGCGGTTCTCCGCGGCGAGCAGGTGCCCGGCGCGAGCTTCACCGTCGGCAGTCTGAGACTCCCCCGCGCTCTCACGGGCCTGCTCGCGGGCCTCGCCTTTGGCGTGGCCGGATCCACCTTCCAGACGCTCCTGCGCAACCCCCTCGCGAGCCCCGACGTCATCGGCATTACCTCGGGCGCGAGCGTGGCGGCCATCGTCGCCCTCGTGGTCCTGCACCTCTCGACGGGCGCCGCGATGATCCTCGCGCTCGTGTTCGGCGTGGCCACCGCGGCGGTCATCGCGCTCGCGGCGCGCGGGGGCGAATCGACGGGAGGTCGCCTCATCCTCATCGGGATCGGGGTGGGCGCGATGCTCGACGCCGTCGTCTCCTTCGTCATCCAGAAGGCGGCCGAATGGGACGTGGCCGTGGCGATGCGGTGGCTCACGGGAAGCCTCAACGGCTCGCGCATGGAGGACGTCTGGCCGCTCGCGGTCGCGGTGGTGGTTCTCGTCCCTGTCGCCGCGCTCCTGGCGCGCGACCTGTCCGCGCTCGAGCTCGGCGACGCCTCCGCAATCGCGCTCGGCGTGCGCGTCGATCGTGCGCGCATCGGCCTTGTCATCGTCGCGGTCGCGCTCGCGTGCTTCGCGACGGCCACGACCGGCCCCATCGCCTTCGTCGCGTTCCTCGCGGGCCCGATCGCGCGGCGCATCGTCGGCGCGAGCGGATCGCTCGTCATCCCGTCGGCGCTCGTGGGCGCCGCCCTCGTGCTGGCCGCCGATCTGCTCGGCCAGTTCGCGTTCGACACCTCGTTCCCCGTGGGCGTCATCACGGGCATCGTGGGAGCGCCCTACCTTCTGTTTCTCCTCGTCCGCACCAGCCGCCTCGGAGGCTCCTCATGACCACGCACCACAGCCTGGAAGCGCACGCCCTGCGCGCGGGCTACGGCGGCCGCGTCGTCGTCGACGGCGTCGACCTGTCGCTCCCGCCCGGACAGATCAGCGTCATCGTCGGCGCGAACGCGTGTGGCAAGTCGACCCTGCTCAAGGCGCTCGCGCGGCTGCTCCCCGCCCGCGAGGGTCGCGTGCTCCTCGATGGCGCGCAGATCGATTCGATTCCCACCAAGCAGCTCGCGCAGTCTCTCGGCCTGCTCCCGCAGCAGCCCATCGCGCCCGAGGGGATCGCGGTCGCCGACCTCGTGGGCCGCGGACGGCACCCCCATCAGAAGCTGTTTCGCACCTGGTCCGGCGAGGACGAACGCGCCGTGACCGCCGCGCTCGAGTCGACCGGCATCGCCCACCTCGCCGACCGCTCGGTCGACGAGCTCTCCGGGGGGCAGCGGCAGCGGGTGTGGATCGCCATGGCCCTCGCGCAGGAGACGGACCTCCTCCTGCTCGACGAACCCACGACCTTCCTCGACCTCACCCACCAGGTCGAGGTCCTCGACCTCCTCACCGACCTCAACCGCGAGCGCGGGACCACGATCGTCATGGTGCTGCACGACATCAACCTCGCGGCCCGCTACGCCGACCACCTGTTCGCGATGCGCGCGGGCCGAATCCTCGCCAGCGGCGCGCCGGCGGACATCGTCGACGCAAACCTCATCCGCGACGTGTTCTCTCTCGACGCGCAGGTCATCGAGGATCCCGTCTCGGGCACGCCCCTCGTCCTCCCCCGCGGCCGCCACCACGTACGCGCCGCCGATCCCTCAGGAGCCACCGCATGAGCACCACCACCGTCACCGACACCCGCCCGATGCGCTTCTTCCGCACGCGGGTCGCACGCGTCGAGGCCCTGACGCCGAGCTTTCGGCGCATCACACTGACCGGCGACGACCTCGACGCGTACGGGGATCCGGGCTACGACCAGCGCGTGAAGGTCGTCTTCCCGACCCCCGCCCTCGCGATCGACGCGATGCCCACGCACGACGACTGGTACACCGCGTGGCGGGAGCTGCCGCCCGCCGCTCGCCCCCCGTTCCGGACCTACACGACCCGCGCCGTCCGCCCCGAGGCGCGCGAGGTCGACATCGACATGGTCGCGCACGAGGTCGACGGACCCGCCTCGGCGTGGATCGACAGGGCGCAGCCGGGCGACGAGCTCCTCGTCCTCGCGCCGACGGTCCACCACACGGGCGTGAGCCTCGGGATCGACTTCGTGCCGCCGGCCCGGACGGAGAACATCCTCCTCGTCGGCGACGAGACGGCCGCCCCTGCGATCGCCGCGATCCTCGAGCAGTTGCCGCGGGACGCGACGGGCGTCGTCGTGCTCGAGGTGCCCGACGACCGCGACGTCGCGTACCTGCCGCCGCACCCGGGGTTCCGCGTGGCCGCCGCGGGCCGGGCCCCCGGCGCGCGGCATAGCCACCTCCTCGACGCGGTCGCGGCGCACGCCAGCGAGCTCTGCCCCGACGGCCGCGGCGCCGACGTCGAGGAGATCGACGTCGACGCCGACCTCCTCTGGGAGGTCCCCCGCACGGCCAAGGGCGGGGCCGCGCTCAAGAGCGCCCCGCTCTACGCCTGGGTGGCGGGCGAGGCGAGCGCGGTGAAGGAGATCCGCCGCCATCTCGTGCGCACCGTCGGCGTCGATCGCCGCGCCGTCGCCTTCATGGGCTATTGGCGCCTCGGCCGCTCGGAGAACGACTAGGGCGGGGAAGACAGGCCTTAGGTCTCGAGGAGGCGCGTCGCGAGGTCCTCGTCCAGCACGACGTCCGTGACGTAACCCGCGCCGAGGGCGGCGCGCAGGCTCGGGAGCTTGTGCTCTCCCGCGGCGACGCAGACGCGCCGGGGTACCCGGGCGAGCCGGTCGAGCTCCGGCCCCGTCGCGCGCGCGTTGAGGACGATGTCGCGCCAGGATCCGTCGGCGCGATAGAACACGGTAGCGATGTCGCCGACCGCCCTGTCCTCCGCGAGGCTGCGATAGTCCGAGCGCTCGAGGTAGCCGCCGACGTAGACGTGGCTCGGGACGTCGGCGGCGGGCGAGCCGACGCTGAAGACCACCACGTCCATGCGCGCCTGCATGTTGAGCACGCGCCGCGTCATGCGCTCGCGCCACATCGCGTCGCGCGTCGCGGGGTCGTCGAAAAACGCGGGCACGGGGAACCGCTGCACGGTCGCAGCAAACGCCGCGCCGAACCTCTCAAGGATCTCGCTCGAGTACTCCACACCGGTCGAGTGCGTGTTCCCGGCCCCGTTGAGCTGCACGATCGTCGTTCCGCGGGTCGGCTTGAGCGGGAGGTGTCTGCTCACGACGCTGAGGGTCGACCCCCACGCGACCCCGACGATCATGTTCGATTCGACGAACTGTGACAGCACGCGGGCCGAGGTCATCGATACGCGCTCGAGGCGGTCCGCCTCGCTCACGCCCCGCGGGACCGGCACGACGTGCGCGGCGGCGCCGAAACGATCGTGCAGGCGCTGCTCGAGGTGACCGTCGAGCGCGAGCGGCGAGGCGATGCGGATGTCCACGATGCCGGTCTCTCGGGCGTGCGCGAGCAGCCGCGAGACCGAGGACCGCGACACGCGCATCTCCCGCGCGATCGCCTCCATCGTGCGGTCCTGCAGGTAGTACAGCTGGGCGGCCGTGAGCGCCTGCTCGGTGCGCGACGGCGACGGATTATTCGTCATGAGCGGCCCCTCCCGGCACGCGACACCCCGAAGTGCACATATGTGCAGCCGAGTTGCTCGTTCGTTCTCTGGAAGATCAGGCTAGAGGAACCCGCTGGAAAGGTTGTGTCATGTCACGCGTCGCTTCGTCCCCCGAACGCCCCTCCGTCCGCGCCGTGCGCGAGGCCGGGCGAGCCTCCGTCGTCGTCGTCGGCGGCGGCATCAACGGGATCTCCACCTTCCGCGACCTGGCACTGCAGGGCGTGGACGTCGTCCTCGTGGAGCGCGGCGACTTCGCCTCGGGGGCCTCGTCGGCGTCGAGCCACATGGTGCACGGCGGGATCCGCTATCTCGAGAACGGCGAGTTCCGCCTCGTCAAGGAGTCGGTTCAGGAGCGCAATCGCCTCCTGAAGCTCGCGCCGCACTTCGTCAAGCCGCTCGAGACGACCATCCCGATCTACTCGACCTTCTCCGGAATCCTGTCCGCGCCGCTGCGCTTCCTCACGCACCGCTCGGGCAAGCCGCAGGAGCGCGGCGCCGCGCTCATCAAGCTCGGCCTCATGATCTACGACACCTTCTCGCGCGACGGCGGGAGCGTGCCCCGACACCGCTTCCTGCGGCGCGAGCGTGCCCTGTCGGAGCTCCCCCGGCTCGACGACAAGATCGCCTACACGGCGACCTACTTCGACGCCTCCATGCACGACCCCGAGCGCCTCGCGCTCGACGTCCTGCTCGACGGCGTGCGCGCCCACGACGGCGCCCGCGCGCTGAACTACGTCGAGGCCGTCGGCCGGACGCCCCGCGGCGTCACGGTGCGCGACCGCGAGACCGGGACGACCTTCGACATCGAGGCGGACGTCGTCGTCAACGCCTCCGGCCCCTGGACCGACCTCACGAACGAGGCGTTCGGCACGCCCACCCGCTATATGGGCGGGACGAAGGGCTCGCACATCGTGCTCGACCACCCCGAGCTGCTCGCCGCGACGCGCGGGCGCGAGATCTTCTTCGAGCACTCCGACGGCCGCATCGTCCTGATTTACCCGCTGAAGGGGCGCGTCCTCGTCGGCACAACCGACATCGATGCGGATCCGGCCGAGCCCGCCGTGTGCACGGAGGAGGAGGTCGACTACTTCTTCGACCTCATCCGCCACGTCTTCCCGACGATCGCCGTCGAGCGTTCGCAGATCGTGTATCGCTTCTCCGGGATCCGCCCCCTGCCCCGTCACGAGGACACGGCGCCCGGCTTCGTCTCGCGCGACTACCGCGTTGAGGTCGACGATTCCGGCGCGGTGCCGTTCCTCAGCCTGGTCGGCGGAAAGTGGACGACCTTCCGCGCCCTCGGCGAGACGCTCGCGACGCGCGTGCTCGGGCTGCTCGGGCGCGAGCGCGGCGTCGACACGACGGAGGTGCCGATCGGCGGCGGGCGCGAGTTCCCGACGACGGACGCCGAACGCGACGCGTGGGTGGAGCGCCACCTGCCCGGCGCCGGCGACCGCGCCGCGCGCCTGCTCGCGCGCTACGGCACGCGCGCGGCCGATGTCTGGGGCTTCGTCTCGGAGGGCGAGGACGCCCCGCTCGCGGATGGCGACATCTCGACCCGCGAGCTCGAGTGGATGGTCCGCGAGGAGCACGTGGTCCACCTCACGGACGTCGTGCTCCGCCGCACCAGCCTCGCGTTCACGGGTCACGCCTCGGACGACGCGCTGACGGGCATCGCCGGCGCCCTCGCCGACCTCCTCGGCTGGGACGCGCTCACGCGCGACGCCGAGGTCGACGAGGTGCATCAGCACGTCGCGCAGCGCGACGGCCGCGGTCGCGTCAGCGCCTAAGACGCGCGCGGCCGCGGCGCGGCGCCCCCGCGGGGGCGCGAACGGCGGCGTTTCACCCATCCCCATCGGCGCGCCGACGTCTGGCGTGCCCGGAAGGTCAAAGAAGACACATGACAGAACTGGATCCCGGGCTGTACTTCCTCTCCGAATTCGTCGGGACGGCGATGCTCGTCCTCCTCGGATGCGGGGTCGTCGCCAACGTCGTGCTCGCGCAGACGAAGGGCTTCGCGGGAGGCACCCTCATGATCAACTGGGGATGGGGGCTCGGCGTGTTCGCCGGATTCCTCGTCTCCGCATACTCGGGCGCGGTCCTGAACCCCGCCGTCGGCCTCGGGCTCATGATCGCGGGAACGATCACGCCGTGGATGTTCGCGCTCGCGACCGTCGCCGAGGTGCTCGGCGGTATCGTCGGAGCCGTGCTGTGCTGGGTCTCCTATAAGAAGCACTTCGACGCGGAGCCGGACGCCGCGAACAAGCTCGGCGTCTTCTCAACGGGTCCCGCCATTCGCGGCGCGGGCTTCAACCTCGTGACCGAGATCATCGCGACCTTCGTCCTCGTGTTCGTGATCTTCGCGTTCGCGGACTATGGCGACATCTCCGTCGGCGTCCCGGGAGGCCTCGGGCCACTCACCGGCCTGCCCGTCGCCCTCCTCGTCGTCGGCATCGGCGCGTCGCTGGGCGGGCCCACGGGATACGCCATCAACCCGGCGCGCGACCTGGGCCCGCGCATCGCGCACGCCCTCCTCCCCATCGCCGGCAAGGGGTCGAGCGACTGGGGCTACGCCTGGATCCCCGTCGTGGGTCCGCTCGCCGGCGGCGCCCTCGCCGCCCTCGCGGCCCCGCTTCTGCTGGGCCTCGCCGCCTGATACCGTCACCAACCGCGTTCAAAGGAGAAACTATGGGCGACTACATCCTCGCCATCGACCAGGGCACGACCTCGAGCCGAGCCATCGTTTTCGACAAGAAGGGGTCGATCGTCTCGGTCGGCCAGAAGGAGCACGAGCAGATCTTCCCGCGGCCGGGCTGGGTCGAGCACGACGCCGTCGAGATCTGGCGCAACGTGCAGGAAGTCATCGGCCTCGCCCTCAGCCGCGCGGACCTCACGCGCCACCACATCGAGGCCGTAGGCATCACGAACCAGCGCGAGACCGCGGTCGTGTGGGACCGCCGCACGGGCGAGCCCGTGTACCACGCGATCGTGTGGCAGGACACGCGCACGCAGGCGATCGTCGACCGCCTCGCGGGCGACGAGGGCGTGGACCGATACGCCTCGATCGTGGGCCTGCCGCTGGCCACCTACTTCGCCGGCACGAAGATCGCCTGGATCCTCGACAACGTCGACGGCGCCCGTGAGCGCGCCGAGGCGGGCGACCTCCTGTTCGGCACGACCGACACGTGGGTGCTCTGGAACCTGACAGGCGGCACCGACGGGGGCGTGCACGTCACGGACGTCACCAACGCCTCGCGCACGCTGTTCATGGACCTCGAGACGCTCGAGTGGCGCGACGACATCCTCGCGGACTTCGGCGTGCCGCGCTCGATGATGCCGGAGATTCGCTCGTCCTCCGAGGTGTACGGCTACGCCGAGGACTCCTCGCTGCTGCGCGAGACGCCCATCGCGGGCATCCTCGGCGACCAGCAGGCGGCCACGTTCGGCCAGGCGGCGTTCGCGAAGGGTGAGAGCAAGAACACCTACGGCACGGGCAACTTCCTCATCTTCAACACGGGCGACGAGATCGTGCGCTCGGAGAACGGGCTGCTCACGACCGTCGGCTACAAGCTCGGCGACCAGCCCGCGCAGTACGCGCTCGAGGGATCCATCGCCGTGACGGGATCCCTCATCCAGTGGCTCCGCGACCAGCTGGGGATCATCTCGTCGGCGCCCGAGGTCGAGGAACTCGCCCGCGGCACCGAGGACAACGGGGGCGTGTACTTCGTGCCCGCGTTCTCGGGCCTGTACGCGCCGTACTGGCGCCCCGACGCGCGCGGCGCGATCGTGGGGCTGACGCGGTACGCCAACAAGCACCACATCGCGCGCGCCGCGCTCGAGGCCGTCGCCTTCCAGACGCGGGACGTCCTCGACGCGGTGAACGCGGACGCGGGCGTCGAGCTCAGCGAGCTCCGCGTCGACGGCGGCATGGTGGCGAACGACACCCTGATGCAGTTCCAGGCGGACGTCATCGGCGTGCCGGTTGTGCGTCCCGTCGTGGCCGAGACCACGGCCCTCGGAGCAGCGTACGCGGCCGGCCTCGCGGTCGGCTTCTGGTCGAGCCTCGAGGAGGTCCAGGACAACTGGCAGGAGGACTCGCGCTGGGAGCCCGCGATGGCCGAGGACGAGCGCGAGCGGCAGGTCCGCCTGTGGCGCAAGGCCGTCACGAAGTCGATGGACTGGGTCGACGACGACGTGAAGTAGTCGAGCCGAGAACGACAGCGGGGCGGGGCCTGATGGCCCCGCCCCGCTGTCGTGCGCGTCGTTAGTTCTTCCCGAAGAGCTTCTGGATCTCCGCCAGCTCCGACTCGCTCGGCGCGCCCTGGGGGGCGCCCAGGCCGAAGCCCGATCCCGTGGGCGCCGCGGCGGGCGCCGGCTCCACGGCGCGCTTGGCCGGGTTGCCGGACTGCGGCGCCTGGTAGCGCTTCTTGCCCTTCTTCTGGCGCTTCGTCGACGCGCCGGGCTTCTGGCCGGGCATCGCGCCCATGCCGGGGATGCCCGCGCTCTCGCCCCGCGCGACCTTCTTCATCATCTTCGCCGCCTGCTCGAAGCGGTTGACGAGCTGGTTCACCTCGGTTACCGTGACGCCGGATCCGCGCGCGATGCGGGCGCGACGCGAGCCGTTGAGCACCTTCGTGTTGTGGCGCTCGCCGGGCGTCATCGACCGAATGATCGCCTCCGTGCGGCCGATCTCGCTGTCGTCGAAGTCCTGCAGCTGCTGCTTCATCTGGCCGCCCATGCCCGGCAGCATGCCGAGCATCTTCTTCATCGACCCCATTTTCTTGAGCTGCTGCATCTGCTCGAGGAAGTCGTCGAGCGTGAAGGCCTCGGTCGCGAGCTTCTCGGCGACCTTTCGCGCCTCCTCCTCGTCGAAGGCCTGCTGCGCCTGCTCAATGAGCGTGAGGATGTCGCCGAGGTCGAGGATCCGGCTCGCCATGCGGTCCGGGTGGAACTCCTCGAGGTCGTCGAGCCCCTCTCCCGTCGAGGCGAAGATGATGGGGCGCTCCGTCAGCGAGGCGACCGACAGCGCGGCGCCACCGCGCGCGTCGCCGTCGAGCTTCGAGAGGACGACGCCGGTGAAGTCGACGCCCTCCTGGAAGGCCTTCGCCGTGGCGACCGCGTCCTGACCGATCATCGCGTCGATCACGAACAGCACCTCGTCGGGCTGCGTGGCGCGGCGGACCTGCGCCGCCTCCTTCATGAGCGCCTCGTCCACGCCGAGGCGGCCCGCCGTGTCAATGATGACGACGTCGTGCTGCTTCTGCCGCGCGTACTCGACGCCCGCCTTCGACACCTTCACGGCGTCTCCGACGCCGTTTCCGGGCTCCGGCGCGAAGACGACGGCGCCCGCGCGCTCGCCGACGACCTGGAGCTGGTTCACGGCGTTCGGGCGCTGCAGGTCCGCCGCGACGAGAAGCGGCGTGTGGCCGTCGCGCTGGAGGCGACGCGCGAGCTTCCCCGCGAAGGTCGTCTTACCCGATCCCTGCAGGCCCGCGAGCATGATGACCGTGGGCGCGGTCTTCGCGAACTGCAGCGGCCGCTGCTGACCGCCGAGGATCTCGACGAGCTCCTCGTTGACGATCTGCACGACCTGCTGGGCGGGGTTCAGCGCCCGGTTGACCTCATCGCCCAGGGCGCGTTCGCGCACCCGGGCCGTGAAGGCCTTGACCACGGGCAGCGCCACGTCGGCGTCGAGGAGCGCGCGCCGGATCTCCCGCACGGTGCCGTCGACGTCGGCCGCCGACAGCTTGCCCTTCGTGCGAAGGTTCTTGAAGGTCTCGGTGAGGCGCTCAGAGAGGTTGCCGAAAGTAGCCATGATGCCCCGATTTTACCGCGTCGGCACGTAGGCCGTCGCACGCGCGAGGTGCGTGGCGAACGCCGAGGTGCCCGCGCCGTCGTGCGCCCACTCCCGCAGGGCGGCAAGGACCGCCGCACCGTACGCCCCGCCGCGCACCTCGGCCCCGAGGGAGTCCTCCCCCGCGGCGCGTAGCGCCCGCGCCACGGCCCGCGCAATGCGGCACCCGCGCACGGCCGACTCAAGGTCGACGTGGTCCGCCATCCGCATCGCGTCGGCCTGCGCGAGGACGAGGGCCAGCTGGTCGGGATGGAAGTCGTCGGACAGGCCCCGGAGCGCCTCGGAGACCGTCTCGCCGCGATCCACGGCGGCCTCGACGCCGGCGATGCGCTCGTCGAGCGCTCCCCACACGAGCTCGGCCTTGCCGGCGGCGTAGTTGAAAAAGCTCGATCGACCGATGCCCGCGCGGGACGCGATGTCGCCCACCGTGGTGGCGTCGTAACCGCGCTCGAGGAAGAGCTCGCACGCCGCCTCCGCCAGCATGCCGCGCGAGATGGCGCGCGGGCGCCCCGGTCGGCCGGTGGGTGCGCTCTTCATGCCCCTAGCCTATGGCGCGCCGCGGGGCCCGCGTGCCCTATTGTTGGATGCCGTCCAACAATTGAGGGAGGCGCATCGTGGAGATCATCGAGGCGGGGTTCGCCCCGCGGGCAGTCGACTACCGGGACGGGTGGGATCTCCAGCGTCGGATCCACGCCGACGTCGTGTCGGGGATCCGGGACGACACGCTCGTTCTGCTGGAGCACGAGGCGGTCTTCACCGCCGGATCGCGCACGGAGCCGGCCGATCGCCCGCGGGAGACCGCCACGCCCGTCGTCGAGGTCGACCGCGGCGGTCGGATTACCTGGCACGGACCGGGTCAGCTCGTCGGGTATCCCATCGTGCGCGTCGGCGGTCCCCGCGAGGTCGTCAGTCACGTCCGCCGGCTCGAGCGCGCCCTCCTCGCACTCGTCGGCGACCTCGGCATCGCGGGACGACGGATCCCGGGCCGTACAGGGGTCTGGGTCGACGGAGCCGACCGGCCCGCCAAGATCGCCGCGATCGGCGTCCGCGTCGAGCGCGGCGTCACGCTCCACGGGTTCGCGCTCAACTGCACGAACGCCCTCGCGCCGTTCGCCGAGATCGTGCCGTGCGGGATCGCGGACGCCGGGGTCACGACGATCGCGCGGGAGACGGGCCGAGAGCTGTGGCCCGAGCGCCTCGCGTCGGCCGCCGCGGACGCCGTCGCGGCCGAGCTCGCGGGGGTGGGCGCATGAGCGCCGCGCCCGAGGGCCGGCGCCTCCTCCGGCTCGAGGTGCGCAACGCGCAGACGCCGATCGAGAAGAAGCCGCCGTGGATCAAGACCCGTGTGCGCCAGGGGCCCGAGTATCGGGGGCTCCAGGAGCTGGTGAAGGGCGAGGACCTGCACACTGTCTGCCAGGAGGCGGGATGCCCCAACATCTTCGAGTGTTGGGAGGACAAGGAGGCGACCTTCCTCATCGGCGGATCGCAGTGCACCCGGCGGTGCGACTTCTGCCAGATCGACACCGGCCGGCCCGCCGCCTACGACACCGACGAGCCGCGCCGCGTCGCCGAGTCCGTGTCCCGCATGGGCCTGCGATACGCGACCGTCACCTCCGTGGCCCGCGACGACCTGGCCGACACGGGCGCGTGGCTGAACGCCGAGACCGTGCGCCAGATCCACGAGCGCAACCCCACCACGGGCGTCGAGCTGCTCGCCAACGACCACGGCGGGAACCCCGACCACCTCGGCGAGATCTTCGCGGCGCGCCCCGAGGTCTTCGCCCACAACGTCGAGACCGTGCCCCGCGTGTTCCGGCGGATCCGGCCCGCGTTCGCGTACGAGCGCTCGCTGGGCGTGGTCCGTCAGGGACACGAGGCGGGGCTCATCACGAAGTCGAACCTGATCCTCGGGATGGGCGAGCGGGACGACGAGATCGAGCCCGCGATGCGCGACCTCCGCGACGCCGGCTGCGACATCCTCACGCTCACCCAGTACCTCCGGCCGTCGCCACGCCACCTGCCGGTGGACCGCTGGATCCACCCGGAGCAGTTCGTCGAGCTCCGCGAGACGGCGGAGCGCCTCGGCTTCCTCGGCGTCCTCGCCGGCCCCCTGGTGCGATCGTCCTATCGGGCCGGGCGCCTCTGGGCGCGCTCGATGCGCCGGAAGGGGCGGGAGATCCCACCCCACCTCGCGCACATCGCGGACGACGCGTCGGCCGACTTCGCGCAGGCGGTCTGAGAGCGCGCCCGGCGGGGATAGGATCGGACGCGGTTCATTTCTTGGACCGCGTCCGACATCGCCAGAGAGTTTCCATGCGCCCTCCCCTCCGCCCCCTGTCCGCGGCCCTCGTGGCCCTGGCCGCGCTCGCCGTCAGCGCCTGCGCCGCGGATCCGTCCTCCGACGCCCCGGAGGCGATCGACGGGGGGACGCTCGTCTACGCGACCGGCGACGCGGAGCCGACGTGCCTCGATCCGCATGTCGGCGGCAACTACCCCCAGGGGCTGCTGTCCACCCAGTTCCTCGAGCCGCTGTTCGGCCGCGACGCCGACGGCGCGATCGTCCCGTGGCTCGCGGAGTCGGGCGAGCCGTCGGACGACGGCCTCACCTGGGACATCACCCTGCGCGACGACATCTCGTTCACCGACGGGACGCCCTTCGACGCCGACGCGGTCGCCGCGAACATCGCGCACCTGCAGGATCCGGACACCGGGTCGTCCACGGGATACCTCGCGGTGGAGCAGGTCGAGCGCGTGGAGGTCGTCGACGCCACACACGTCCGCCTGCACCTGTCGACGCCGAAGTCGGCCATGCTCGAGGTCCTCAGCCAGCAGTGGGCGGCCATGGAGTCTCCGGCCGGGATCGCGCGCGGGATGGAGGCGAACTGCCAGGCGCCCATCGGCACCGGCCCCTTCGTCGTGGAGAGCTGGACCCCGCAGCAGTCGGTCACGCTCGCGCGCAACGACGACTACGTCGCGACTAATCCCGAGGCGGATCACGAGGGCGCGGCGCACCTCGACGGGATCGAATGGCGGTTCGTGCCCGACGCCGCCACGCGCCAGGCCGCTCTCGCCTCCGGCGAGGTGCACGTCATCGACAACCCCCTGCCGACCGACATCGCCGCGGCCGAGGCCCAGGGCTTCGGACACATCGACCAGCCGCGCCCCGCGGCGTCGAACCGCATCGAGCTGAACGCCTCGCAGGCGCCGTTCGACGACGACCGGGTACGCGAGGCGTTCCTGCTCGTCGCGGACCCCTCCCCCGGCATTGAGACCCTCTTCGCGGGGACGACCTCGCGCTCGTACGCCGTGCTCTCGAGCGCGGAGCCGCTCGCGCTGTCGGATCCGGACGCCTTCCCGACGGACCCGGAACGGGCCGCCGAGCTCCTCGACGAGGCGGGCTGGGTGCGCGCCGACGAGGGCGGCATCCGCACCCGGGACGGCGAGCGCCTGGTCGTGCGTTTCCCCGTCTCGACGAACCAGTCCACCCCCGCCGAGCAGTCGCTGTTCGAGCAGATCCAGGCGAACGCGCGCGCCGTCGGATTCGACGTCGAGCTCGATCCGGTGGACCTGTCCGCGTGGTACGGCGCGCTCGCCGAGAACGCCTACGACGCCGTGTCGGCGCCGTACACGACCGTCGGGCCCGACGTGCTCCGGATCCTGTATCACTCCGACGGGATCACGCCGACCCCGTCCGGGTACTTCGCGAACCACGCCCAGCTGTCCAACCCCGACCTCGACGCGCTGCTCGACGAGGCGATGGCGACGACGGCCCCCGACGAGCGCGCCGAGCTGTACACGGCGGCGCAGCGCATCATCCTCGACAGCCACACCGTGCTCCCGCTGTACGACCAGCAGAACCACTTCCTCACGCGCGGCGTCGAGGGCGTCGGCACGATCCACACGATCTCGACGCCCACGTTCGTCAACGCGCGCCTGACCGAATGACCGCGCCGCGTCGGATCGCCGGCGTCGTGGCGGGGCGCGTCGGATCCGCCCTGCTCGTCGTGTGGGTCGTCGCCACCGTCGTGTTCTTCGCTCTGCGCGCGACGGGCGATCCGCTCGAGGCGATCCTCGGCGGGCCGGGATCGCAGGCGGGCCCGGACGCCGTGCGGGCGGCGACCGAACGCTACGGCCTCGACGAGCCGCTCTGGACGCAGTACCTGATGCAGCTGCGCGACGTCGCCACCCTGAACCTCGGCGACTCGTACGCGCGCCGCGTCCCCGTGGCCGACCTCATTCTCGAGAACCTCGGGCCCACGCTCGTGCTCGCCGCGCTCTCGTTCACCCTCGCATGGATCCTCACCCTCGCCGGATCCTTCGTCCGGGCGTTCTCCCGCGGACCCGCCGGGCGCGCCGCCCAGGCGGCGCTCAGCGGGCTCGAGGTGATCGCCGCCGTCACGCCGCAGTTCTGGCTCGGCGCGGTCCTCATCATGGTCTTCGCCACCTCGCTCGGGTGGCTTCCGGCGACGAGCGCGGGCGGTGGCGCCGCCGCGCTCGTCCTCCCGGTCGTGACGCTGGCCGTCCCGATCGCGGGGTTCCTCGCGCAGGTCACGAGCGACGCCCTCGCGGACGCCGACGCGGCGCCGTTCGCGACGAGCGCGCGCGCCCGCGGCGCGGGCGAGGCGCGCGTTCTGCTCGCCCACACGCTGCGGCACGCCGCGCTGCCCGGCCTCGCCCTGTCGGGCTGGGCGCTCGGCAGCCTCCTGTCGGGCGCGGTCGTCGTCGAGGTGCTCTTCGCCCGGCCCGGCCTCGGACGCCTCCTGCAGGAGGCGGCGCTACAGCGCGACGTGCCGGTCGTGATCGGGACGGTGATCGTCGTGGCGCTCGTGTACGTCGTCGTCGTGACCGTGACGGACCTCGCCGAGGCCTGGCTGGATCCGCGCCTCGGCGGCCGCCACGCCCCGACGCCCGAGGTCGCGGCGGGGGTCGGCCAGTGACGCGCGCGCGTCCCCCGGCGGCGGGGATCATCGCGGCCCTCGTCACGGCGGTCGTGGCCGTCGCCGCGGTCTGGCCGGGCCTCGTGGCGCCCGGGGATCCGCTCGCGATCGCCCCGACCCAGGGCTTCGGGCCACCCGACGCGTCGCACCCGTTCGGCACCGACGAGTCTGGGCGCGACGTGTTCACGCGCGTCGTGCACGGCGCCCGCGCGTCCGTCGGGATCGGCCTGGCCGCGACGGCGCTCGGCGTCGGCCTCGGCGCCGCGATCGGCTTCGCCTCCGGGCTCGGCCCCGGGGCGATCGACCGCGCGCTCACCCGCGTCGTCGAGGTCCTCTACGCGCTCCCCACCCTCGTGATCGCCCTCCTCTTCGTCGCCGTGCTCGGCGCCGGTACCGGCAGCTCCGTCCTCGCGATCGGCCTGGCCACCGCGCCCGGATACGCCCGCATCGTCCGGGCCCGCGTGCGCGTGGTGGCGCAGAGCGAGTACGTCGCGTACGCGCGGCACGAAGGACTCTCCGCGCCGCGGAGGTTCGGGCGCCACGTGCTCCCCAATACGCTGGGCCCCCTCGTGGCCATGATCACGCTGGGCGTCGGCCAGGCGATCGTCTGGGTCGCGGCGCTCAGCTTCCTTGGGCTCGGCCAGGCACCTCCGAGCCCCGAGTGGGGCGCGATGCTGAACGCGGGACGCCCCTACATCGGCACCGCCTGGTGGATGACGCTCTTCCCCGGGCTCGCGATCGTGTGCGCCGCGACCGCCCTGACCGTCCTCGGGCGCGCCCTCACGACGGGGGGCCGCGCGTGAGCGCGCTCGCCAGCGTGCGCGGCCTCAGCGTGCGGCTCGCCGGGGCCGGGAGCGTGCTCGACGGGGTCGACCTCGACGTCGCCGCCGGGGAGATCGTCGCGCTCGTGGGCGCGTCGGGCGCGGGAAAGTCGGTGCTCGCGCGCACCCTGCTGGGGCTCACGCAGTCCGAGCCCGGCGCGCGGGTGGACGCCGAGCGCCTCCAGATCGACGGATCCGACCTCCGCCGCGCGAACGCCCGCCACTGGCGGCGGATCCGCGGATCGCGCGTCGCGCTCGTCCTGCAGGACGCGCTCCAGTCGCTCGACCCGCTCCGCACGATCGGAGCGGAGGTCGGCGAAACGCTTGCCGCCGCGGGCGTCCCGCGGCGGGCGCGCGGGCCCCGCGTCGAGCGGGCCCTCTCCGACGCGGGGCTCGCGGACCCGCGGGCGATCGCCCGGCGCCGCTCCGGCGAGCTCTCGGGAGGGATGCGCCAGCGCGCGTTGATCGCGTCCGCCGTCGTCGGCGGCGCGCGCCTCATCATCGCGGACGAGCCGACGACGGCGCTCGATGCCACGACGGCCGCGCGGGTCCTCGAGCTCCTCGACGCCCAGCGGGCCGCCGGCGCCGGGATCCT
The DNA here is from genome assembly GCF_011326725.1 of Microbacterium excoecariae. Lineage (GTDB taxonomy): Bacteria > Actinomycetota > Actinomycetes > Actinomycetales > Microbacteriaceae > Microbacterium > Microbacterium excoecariae. Next base: position 1,826,365 of record NZ_JAANCO010000001.1, read on the forward strand.
CCTCATCACGCACGACATGCGCCAGGCCGAGCGCTTCGCCGACCGCGTCGCCGTCATCGACGACGGGCGCATCGTCGAGGCCGGCCCGACGGCGACCGTGCTCGGCGCGCCGCGGCGCCCCGCGACGGCCGCGCTCGTCGCGGCCGTGCCGCGCGGGCCGAAGCCTGCGCCCCGCGGCGCGGCGCGGCCGCGCGGCGGGATCGTCCTGTCCGGCAGCGCCCTCCGCCGGCGCTACGGGCCGGTCGCGGCGCTCGACGGGGTCGACCTCGACCTCCACTCGGGCGAGGTCGTCGGCCTCGTCGGGGAATCCGGCTCGGGCAAGTCGACCCTCGCGCGCGTGCTGATCGGCGCCGAGCGCCCCGACGGGGGGCGCGTGCGGCGGATCGCTGAGCCCTTGCGGCTCGTGCCGCAGGATCCGCTGGGCTCGTTCGACCCGCGCCTCCGCGTGGGACGGATCCTCTCCTCCGCGCGGCGGGAGGGGGCGGAGACGCCGGAACGGCTGCTCGCGCGCGTGGGGCTCCCCGCCGCCGTCCTCGCCCGGCGACCCGCCCAGCTGTCCGGCGGCCAGCGCCAGCGCGTCGCGATCGCCCGGGCTCTCGCGGCGCGCCCCCGCGTGCTCGTCTGCGACGAGCCGGTGTCCGCGCTCGATGTCACGACGCAGGCCGGCATCCTCGACCTGCTCGTCGACCTCGCGCGCGCGGAGGGCGTCGGGATCGTCTTCATCTCGCACGACCTGGCCGTCGTACGGCGCGTCGCCGACCGCGTCGCGGTCCTGCAAAGCGGCCGCGTCGTCGAGGAGGGCGACGTCGAGGAGGTCTACGCGCACCCGCGCGACGCGTTCACGCGTGCGCTGATCGCGGCCTCCGTGTAGCGGCGCTCAGTCGGCGCTCGTGACCGACTGCACCGTGCCGTCGCTCGCGAAGTTCACGAGGAGAACGTCGTCCGTCTCGTCGGGATCCAGCGCGTACTCGAGCACCGCGAACGGGTCGGATCCCCCGTGCTCGTCGGCGAGGATCGTCATGCTCATGAGCTCAAGCGAGCGGATGATGTCGACGGGGGCGTCGCCCGACACGTCGACGAGGATGTCCTCGATCTCGTCACCGTAGCGGTCGGTCATCATGAGGATGAACTCCGTGACGTCGCTCGCCCGGTTGTCGACCTCCGCGAGCATCGCGTCGCGCGCGCGGCGATCGATCTCGTCGAGCGCCGTGACGAGCGAGGCCGCCGCGTCGAGCGCGTCGAGCGTGACGTCGTCCTGGTCGGGCGCCGTCAGGTCGACCGTCACGCGCATGTCCCCGAGGTCGACGTTCTCCGACCAGAAAATCGCCCCGTCAGGGCCCGACTCGAGCAGCCCGAAGTAGTCGTGTTCGATCGCCATGCCCCTACTCAACCACGAGAGGGGGCGCTCGTGGGCGGGGGCCGCCGCTAACCGACGAGTTGCGCGGCGAATGCGTGGGGCGCGAAGCCGGTGAGGTCCCCGATGCCCTCGCCCTCGCCCAGCAGCTTCACGGGAATGCCCGTGCGCTCCTGCACCGCCAGGACGAATCCGCCCTTCGCGGATCCGTCGAGCTTGCTGATGACGAGGCCCGTCACGCCGGCGTGCTCGAGGAACGCCTCGGCCTGCAGGACGCCGTTTTGTCCCGTCGTCGCGTCGAGGACGAGCAGCACCTCGCTGATGGGGGCCTGCTTCTCGATGACGCGGCGCACCTTCGTCAGCTCGTCCATCAGGCCGGCCTTCGTGTGCAGGCGGCCGGCCGTGTCGACGAGCACGATCTCCGTGCCGGTGCGCTGGGCGTACTCGATCGTCTGGAACGCGACCGAGGCCGGATCCTGCCCCTCCCGCTCGGGACGCACGATCGCGGCGCCGCCCCGCTCGGCCCACGTCGCCAGCTGCTCCACGGCGGCCGCGCGAAAGGTGTCGGCAGCGCCCACGACGATGGACCGGCCGTACCGGCCGAGGAAGTGCGCGAACTTGCCGATCGTCGTCGTCTTGCCCACGCCGTTGATCCCGACGACGAGCACGACGGCCGGGCGCTCGGTGAGCTTCAGGGTCGTGTCGAACCTCTCGAAGCGCTCCTCGAGGCTCTCGACGAGCATCCGCTTGAGGTCCTTCGGGTCGGTCGTCCCGTAGCGGTCCACCTTGTCGCGGAGATCCTCGACGATCCGCTCCGTGATATCGGGGCCGAAGTCCGCCGTGATGAGCGCCGCCTCGAGGTCGTCCCAGGTGTTCTCGTCGATCGTCTCTTTCACGAACATGCCGCGCAGGGCGCGACCGAGGGACCACTTCTCCGCCATGGGTTCCAGCCTAGCCGCCCCGCCGGGTGGACGCGGTCACGGTAAACGTCGCATCGCGCGCGACCTCGCGCGTCGGGCCGACGATGCGCTCGAGCTGCGGGCGGTACCGCATGTGCGAGTTCCACACGGCCCACAGCTCCCCGCCGGGGGCGAGGATCCGGGCGGCGTCGCGGAAGAGCTCGGGCGCGATCGCGTCGGTGACCGCGGCCCCCGAGTGGAACGGCGGGTTCAGCAGCACGAGCCCGAAGGCGGCGTCGGCCTGGGCGCCCGCGCCGACGTCGCGCACGACCTCGACGCGATCATCCAGCGCGTTAGCGCGCACGGTCGCCCGCGCGGACTCCACGGCCGCCCATGATCGGTCTGACGCGACGACGCGCGCTTCGGGCCTGGCGGTCGCGTAGGCCGACGCGAGGATCCCGGTCCCGCACCCCAGGTCCATTGCGGATTCCGCATGCGGCATCTCCGCGAGGTGGCCCAGGAGAAACCGCGTGCCGATGTCGACGGCGGCGCCCGCGAAGGCGGCGCCGTGCGCGCGGATGTCCAGCCCCAGCTCGTCGTCGCGGGCGGCGCGCGGCCACCCGGCGCCCATCCCGGGCTGCGGCGTGCGGGCCCGCAGCACGCGGGATTTCCCGACCGCGCGATCGGCGGTCACCGTGCGAAAGTGTCGCCCGAGCACGGAGTTCATTCGCGGCGTCATGTGCTTCGTCCGCCCCACGGCGATGAGCTCGACCTCCGGGTCCGCGGCGCCCGCCACGACGCGCGCGATCTCGTCGAGGGCGTCGAGCCCGCGCGGCAGCTGCAGGAGCACGCGGCGCGCGCCCGCGGCGAGGCCGGGTTCGAGGCCGTGCCAGGTCAGGCCGTCCAGCGCGATGCCCGCGCGGCGCGCGTTCTCGGCGAGCGCGCGCTCGCCCGTGAGCGGATCCTGATGCGCCCGGATCCGCGCGCCGGGGTTCGCGGCGAGGAGGCTCAACGCGATCGCCCCGTACCGATCGCCGATCACGACGGCATCCGAGGCGGCGCCCGCCGCCTCGAGGAGCACCCGATCGCTCCGATCGGCCGCGACGAGGTCGTGCGCGGGCGCGTCTGGCCACCGATCGAGCCGGGGCGCGAGGGCGTCGAAGGCCTCCGCCGGCGAAGGACCCCTCACGCGCCCTGCCGCTCCACGATGCGCTGCCCGACGACGGCGGACACACCGTCCTGCCGCATGGAGACCCCGTACAGCGCGTCCGCGATCTCCATCGTCCGCTTCTGATGGGTGATCACGAGGAGCTGGCTGTTCTCCCGCAGCTTCTCGAAGACCCCGAGCAACCGCCCGAGGTTCGCGTCGTCGAGGGCGGCCTCGACCTCGTCCAGGATGTAGAACGGGCTGGGGCGGGCCTTGAAAATCGCCGTCAGCAGCGCCACGGCGGCGAGGGAGCGCTCGCCGCCCGACAGCAGCGAGAGGCGCTCGATCTTCTTGCCCGCCGGGCGCACCGCGACGTCGATGCCCGTCGTGAGCAGGTCGTCCGGGTTCGTCAGGGTGAGCGCGCCCTGCCCGCCCGGGAACAGGATCGGGAACATCTCGTCGAACGCGGCGCGAGTGTCCTCGAACGCCGAGGCGAAGATCGTCTGCATGCGCTCGTCGAGATCGGCGATGATCGTGCGCAGGTCGGCGCGCGTCTGCACGAGATCGTCGAGCTGCTCGGTGAGGAACCGGTGGCGCTGCTCGAGGGCGGAGAACTCCTCGAGCGCGAGCGGGTTGACGCGGCCGAGCTGCGCGAGCCGCCGCTCCGCGGCGCGGAGGCGCTTCTCCTGCCCCGTGCGGTCGTACGGGGCGTCGTCAGCCGGCTCCCCCTCGCCCTCGTCGTCCGCGGGGTCGGCCGGAACCGGCTGGTCGGGCCCGTATTCCGCGACGAGGATGTCCTCCCCCATCCCGAGCTCGGACTGCGCGCGCTCGATGAGATTCGCGAGGTGCAGCTTCTTCTCGTGGATCTGCATCTCGAGCCCGTGGACGCTCGCGGTGAGCGCCGCGAGCCGCTCGCGGATCCGCGCGTCGCGCTCGCGGAGCTCGCGGAGCTCCCCCGAGACGGCGCGGCGCGCCTGCTCCGCCTCGTGCAGCGCCTGCCGCGCCTCGGCGACGGATCGATCGACCGAGTCGAGCACGGCGGGCAGCTCGTCGGCCACCCCCTGGGCAATCTCGCGCTGGCGGCGGCGCAGCACCGCCCGGCGGGCGGCCTCGTCGGCCGCGGCCTGCTCCCGCTCGCGCTGGCGGACGAGGCCGTCGGCGTGCGCGCGCGCCGCCCGGACGCGCTCCCGCGTCGTCTCGACCTCCAGGCGGGCCGTCATCTCGGCCTCGCGCGCAAGCTCGAGCGCCGCGGCGAGCCCCTCGCGCGCCGAAGCGTCGAGGATCGGACGGGGCTCCTCCCGCGCGCGCCGCAGCTCGTCCTCGGCGCGGTCGAACGCGCGATCCGCCTCGCCCACCTGGGCCTGGGCGCTCGCGAGCGCCTCCGTCAGCCGCTCGCACTCCGCGGCGGCGGACTCGTACCGGACGGTGACGCGGTTGACCTCCTCGGCCCGGCGGGCGAGGTCGGCGTCGTGGGCGCGGAGGCCCGCGAGCGCGTCCTTCTGCGCGGCCCGGGCCGCGCGCAGCCGCTCGGCCTGCTCGCCCCGGCGCGCGTCCAGCCGCTCGACGTCCGCCTCCACGGCGGCGAGCCGCGTCGCGGCGCCGTCGCGCTCCGCCTGGAGCGCGAGGCGGGACCGGCCGCCGCCCGACCCGGCGCGAACGGTGAAGGCCGTGACGACCTCGCCCGCGAGCGTCACGATCGCGCGGGGCGCGGGCGCCGAGGCGGCGAGAGCGCGCGCGGCGGCAAGATCGTCCGCGATCGCGACCCCGTCGAGCAGCGCGAGGATCCCGTCCGGGGCCACCACCACCTCGCCGGCCGCCCGTGCGCCCGCGGGCAGCGCAGCCGGCGCGGACGGCCCGGCCGCCGCGATGGCGACGTCGACGACGCCGGCGTCGCCGACGTCCGCCGCGACCGCGTAGGCGGCGTCGGCGTCCTCGGCGAGCACGCCCTCCGCGAGCGGCCCGAGCGCCGATTCGATCGCCCGCTCGTACCCCGGCTCGACCTGCATCGCCTCACTGACGAGGCCCCGGATCCCCGCGGATCCGCGGGCGACGATGTCCGCCGCGACGTTCTCGAGGTCCAGCGCGGCGCCCAGCGCGCGCTCGGTCGCGCGCAGGCCGTCCGCCTCGCGCTCGGCCGCACGGTGGGCGGCGCGCACATCCTCGAGCGCGCGCTCGGCCGCCTGCGCCGCGGCCTGCGCCTCGTCGTAAGCCGCCTGCAACTGGGCCGCCTGCTCCTCCACGGCCGCGGCGGGCTCGGTCGCGTCCACCGCCTCGCGCGCCTCGGCGCGCCGCTCCTCGGCGGCCTCGAGGGCCTCGCGCTGACGCGCGACGGCCGCGCGCACCGCCTCCCGCGTCTGCTGGGCCGCGGCGCTCCGCCCGGAGAGGGTGTTCAGGCGCATGTCGTACTCGGAGACCAGCGCGCTCTGCGCCGCGATGTCGGCGTCGAGCGCGTCCAGGTCCCCGCGCGCCTCGAGCAGGGTGCGCGCGGCCACCTGCACCTGGTCCTCCGCGTCCCCGACGGCGTCGGACAGGCGTTCGACCTCCTCCGCGGCGGCGTCGATCACCTGCTGCGACACGGTCACCGCCGCGGCGGGCGCGTCGTCGGCGGCCAGGAGCGTCAGCCGCTGCCCGGCGAGCGTGAACAGCCCGCGCAGGCGCTCCTGCGCCTGTTCCAGGCCGAAGAGCGTCTTCTGTGCCGCGTCGACCGCCTGGGCGGTGTGGGCGCGCTCGAGCTCGGAGATCCGGGCCCTGGCCCCCGAAGCCTGCTCCTCGAGCGCGAGGCGCTCGGTGTGTCGCTCGCGCTCCCCGCGCGCGTGCTCGGCCAGCGCCTCGCGCAGCTGCACGAGGTCGTCCGCGTACAGGCGAGCCTTGGCGTCGCGCACGATCGCGGCGATGGACTGGGCCTGGCGCGCGATCTCGGCCTGGCGACCGAGCGGCTTCAGCTGGCGCCGCAGCTCGCCGGCGAGATCACTGAGCCGAGCGAGGTTCTGCTCCATCGCCTCGAGCTTGCGGAGCGTCTTCTCCTTGCGGCGGCGGTGCTTCAGGATCCCCGCGGCCTCCTCGACGAAGCCGCGCCGTTCCTCGGGCGTCGCCCGCAGCACCGTGTCGAGCCGCCCCTGGCCGACGATCACGTGCATCTCCCGGCCGAGTCCCGAATCGCTCAGCAGCTCCTGCACGTCGAGGAGGCGGCAGGATTCGCCGTTGATGGCGTACTCGCTCTGGCCGCTCCGGAACAGCGTGCGCCGGATCGACACCTCGCTGTAGTCGATCGGGAGCGCGCCGTCGGCATTGTCGATCGTCAGCTGCACCTCCGCGCGGCCCAGCGGCCCGCGCGTGGCGGTCCCGGCGAAGATGACGTCCTCCATCTTCCCGCCGCGCAGGCTCTTGGCGCCCTGCTCGCCCATGACCCACGCGAGCGCATCCACGACATTGGACTTGCCGGATCCGTTCGGGCCGACGATCGCGGTCACGCCGGGCTCGAGCGCGAAGGTCGTCGGCTGCGCGAAGGACTTGAAGCCCTTGACGGTGAGGCTCTTCAGGTGCATCGAACGGGGCCTCCTTCGCTCTCCTCGCGCGGCCGAAAACGCTCCGACAACCCTACGCGCGGCGCCCCCGCGATCCCCGTGACGACGCGGGACACGCCGAGGAAACGCCGGGATCCTTGACGACACGCCCGGGCTATGCGTAGGTTTCCTCTGCACCCGGACATTCCCGGGGCGCCCCGCCGCAGAGGTCCGAGAGGAGGAAGCCCATGATGACCATTCGACGTCGCCCGTGGACTTCCGTCCCCGCTCTGCGCGCTCTCCGCGCGTTCGCCGCGAACGGCTCGCGCCACTAGCGAGGCTTCGCCCGCAGCCGTTCCCCGCGAGGAGACCGGCGCCTGCGCTCGGCATCCCGCCGCGCCACCTGCTCCGCGCCTGGCGCCGAGCCCCTTCCCCGTCGGGGCCGCGACGGCCCCGGCGTTCCGCGGCACTCGCCGCCATCCTCCTCCCCACCTTGGAGATCATCGTGAACGTCACCGTTCCCACTCATCCGCCCTGTCCGGATCCGCACGTCCACGCCGCGTCCGCCGAGACCGCCCGTCGGGCCCCGCGCCCGCGTGCGCTCGACCGGCTCGCCATGCGGCTCGGCCTCGCGCTCATCGTCTACGGCACCCGCCCGCCGCGCCCGCGTGTGGCGCCGGGACCAGATGTGTCCGGCTACCGGCCGGGCGGCGCGGTCTACGCGCCGCACGCCGCCGATTCCGCGCTCGCCCGGCACGCGCTCCTCCACGGCGCCCCGACCCATCCCTTCGGCCGATGAGCGCCGGTGCGGAGAGGATCCGTAGCGCGCCGCTCGTCACGCCCGTCAGGCTTCCCCGGTCGGCCGGGGCGACGGACGCGGGCGAGTCGACATAACCGGAGTGCAGCGCCCGCCGCCGCCCGAACCCATACGCTCGTGAGTATGCGCATTGTGGTGATCGGCGGCGGCGTGGGCTGCGCGCGGTTTGTTCTGGGCCTTCGCGAACAGGTGCGTCGGGCGGCCGCGGGCGACCGGATCGACGTCGTCGTCAATACCGGCGACGACTGGTGGCTCTCCGGCCTCCGGATCGCCCCCGACCACGACAGCCTCCTCTACGCGCTCGCCGGGGTGAACGATGCCGAGCGCGGCTGGGGTCGGGCGGGCGAGTCGGAGCGGGTGTCCGCGGAGCTCGCCGCCTGGGGCACCTCCCCGGAGTGGTTCACCCTCGGCGACCTGGATCTCGGCACCCACATCGCGCGGACCGCCTGGTTGCGGGGCGGCGCAAGCGTGAGCGAGGTGTACGCGCGGCTCGGCGCGCGCTGGCCGCTCGGGGCCCGCCTCCACCCCGCGACCGACGACGAGATCGACACGATCGTCGAGACCGACGAGGGCGACATGCACTTCCAGGAGTGGTGGGTCCGCCACCGCGCCGCGCTCCCCGCGCGCGGGTTCCGCCAGAGCGCGATCGCGCGCGCCCGCCCCTCCGAGGGCGCGGCCGCCGCGATCCGCGGGGCGGACGTCATTCTCCTCGCCCCGTCCAACCCCGTCGTCTCGATCGGGCCCGTGCTCGCGGTCCCCGGCATGCGCGAGCTCATGCACGGATCCGCCGCGCCCGTCGTGGGCGTGTCCGGGATCATCGGCGGATCCGTCGTGCGCGGCATGGCCGACGCCTGCCTCGCCGCGGTCGGCGTCGAGACCTCCGCGCGCGCGGTGGCCCAGCACTACGGCGCCCGCGCGGCGGGCGGCCTCCTGGACGGGTGGCTCGTCGACGACGTCGACGCCGACGCCGTGCCCGCGCTGGCGGAGGAAGGCATCGCCGCCCGCGCGGTCCCGCTGTGGCTCACGGATGACGACGCGCGGGCGCAGGTCGCCCGCGACGCGCTCGATCTCGCGCGCAAGATCGCCGGATAGCTGCCGGGGTCAGGCCACGCGAGGCGCCCGCTGACACGCGGGGCAGAAGTGGCTCGACCGGTTCGCGAATGCCGCACGGCGGATCGGCCGTCCGCACCGCGGGCATGGCTCGCCGGTCCGCCCATAGGCCTGCAGGGAGCGCGCGAAGTACCCCGCCTGCCCGTTCACGTTGACGTACTGCGCGTCGAAGCTCGTCCCGCCCTCCGCCAGCGCGCGGGTCAGCACGGCGCGCACCTCGGCGAGGATCCGGTTCGCGGCGCGCGTGGAGAGGGCACGCGCCGGCGTCTCCGGGTGCACCCGCGCGGCCCAGAGCGCCTCGTCCGCGTAGATGTTGCCGACGCCGCTGACGACGCGCTGATCGAGGAGCACACGCTTGACCGCCGAGGACGTGCGCGCCAGCGCGCGACGCAGCGCGAGGTCATCGAAGGCGGGGTCGAGCGGATCCCGCGCGATGTGCGCCGCCTGCGACGCGACGAGGGCTCGGTCGTCGCCGAATCCTCCCGGGGCCCCATCCCCCGTCGCGACGAGCGGATCGATCGCGAGCGAGCCGAACGTGCGCTGGTCCGCGAAGACCCACGCGACAAGGCCGTGGGACGGGTGCTCTACGAGGATCCGGATGCGCTCGTGCCGCTCGCGCGGGGCGCCGGGGGCGCGCAGCAGCATCTGCCCGCTCATGCCGAGGTGGCCCACGACGCACTCGCCCGCGGGCGACGACAGCGGGAACCAGAGGAACTTGCCGCGCCGCACCGCCGACAGGATGCCCTGGCCGGCGAGGCGCGCGGCGAAGTCGCCCGCGGGGTCCGGGCCGAACGCCGCGTGCCGCGTGAGGGCGCGCGCGTCGAGCACCTCGACGTCCGCGACGCGCGACCCTACCAGCGCCGGCGCGAGACCGGCGCGCACGACCTCGACCTCGGGGAGCTCAGGCACCCGCGCTCTCGCCCGCCGCGCGCCACAGCGTCAGCGCCGCGGCCATCTCGGCCTGCTTCTTGCTCGTGCCCTCGCCGCTCGCGGTGTGCGGGCCGACGCGCACGACGGCGCGGAAACGGCGGTCGTGATCCGGCCCCGTGCTCGAGATCTCGTACGTCGGCGCCGCCACGCCGAGCCGCGAGGCGAGCTCCTGGATCGCGGTCTTCGGATCCGTCGCCGCGCCGAAACGCGACGGATCGTCGAGGAGCGGCGTGATCAACCGGAGCACGAGCGCGTCCGCCGCGGCGCGCCCCGCCGAGAGGAAGGCCGCGCCCAGCACCGCCTCCGTCGCGTCCGCGAGGAGCGAGTCCTTGTCGCGCCCGCCGGTCTGCTCCTCGCCGCGCCCGAGCCGCAGGTGCGCGCCGAGGCCGATGCCGCGCGCGACGCCCGCGAGCGCGACCGTCGAGACAAGACCGGCACGGCGCTTGGCGAGCTCGCCCTCCGAGACGTCCGGGAACCGGTCGTAGAGCATCGCGGTCACGGCCAGGCCGAGGACGGAGTCGCCGAGGAACTCCAGGCGTTCGTTGTGGGGGATGCCGCCGTTTTCGTAGGCGAACGAACGGTGCGTCAGCGCCAAAGCGAGAAGCTCGGCGTCGATCTCGACGCCGAGCTTCTCGGGAAGTGTGGGCTGCGCACTTTCGTCAGAGCGCAGGGTCATGTCGACGTCAGACGTCGGCGACCTTGCGGCCCTTGTACTCGAGGAACAGCTCGGTGCCCTGCGAGTCCGTGACAACCTTCGCCTGGTGGGGGCGGCTGTAGACGACCTTGCCGTTCTCCACCGTCTTGACGAGGGCCGGGGCCTCCGCCTTCCACTGCGAACGACGCGAACGCGTGTTGGAGCGGGATACCCGGCGCTTCGGGGGGTTACCTGCCATGGCTAACTCTCTTCTCTGCTCTGGACGGCGCCGGGCGCCGACTCGGTGTGTGTGAGTTCCTGGAGCGCGGCCCATCGCGGGTCAACGGGGGCCGGCGCCTCGCCGGAAGATTCGGACCGACGATCGCCCGTGGCGGGATCAAGACCCGGGCAATCCGGCGAACAAACCGGCTGAAACGGAAGCGACAGAACGATCGCATCCCTGACCAGAGTTTCAAGATCCACGTGGTCGTCTTGAAGCTCAAAGTCAGATGTTTCCTGACCAGGGTACTCGAAAAGCTCCTGGAACTCGACTTCGACAGGCTGGGAGATGTCTCGCAGGCACCGCCCGCAGACGCCGTCGTAGATCGTGTCCACCGTGCCGGAGGCGAGGATCCCCTCGTGCACGGATTCGAGGCGCACCTCAAGCTCGAGTTCGCGCCCCTGTTCGACGGAGACGATCCCCTCTCCCCAACGCTCGGGCGCGGGGATCGTGAGGGAATGCTCGCGCATCTCGCCCGGCTTGCGCACGATGTCGCGCGCCGGGAGGACGAAGGGTCCGGAGAGTCGGTTCTTCACCCCTCCAGCGTACGTGCCGCCGCCGCCCCGGGGCACGCGGCGCGGCTCAGAATTCGCTTGGCGTCGCGCCCTTGAGGTACTGCGATACCGCGCCGGGGACATAGGGCGAAACGTCGCCGCCGAGGCTCGCGACCTGACGCACGAGCGAGCTCGACACGACGGAGTTCGCCGGATCCGCGAGCAGGAAGACGGTCTCCACCCCCGCGAGGTGATTGTTCACGACCGCCATGGGTGTCTCGTAGGCCACGTCCTGCTGCGAGCGGATCCCCTTCACGAGGACGCCCGCCCCGACCTCCTGCGCGTAGTCGACGAGGAGGCCGACGCTCCACGAGCCGACGATCACGCGCCCCGTGATCCCCGCCTCCGCGATCGCCTGCTCGAGCAGCTGCATCCTGAGGGCGATGGGGAGCATCCCCTCCTTGTCGGGGTTGTGGACGACGAGGACGTGCGTCTCGTCGTACAACGCCGCCGCGCGGCGCACGATATCGAGGTGCCCCAGCGTGGGCGGGTCGAACGATCCCGGGACGACGGCGACGCGATTGCTCATGGGGAAAGAGTAGCGAGCGCGCCGCGCGAACCGTCAGTTCTTCCGCATCGCGGCGCGCTCGACCTCGCCGACCTGCGCCGCGACCATCGCGCGCAGCCCCGCGTGTCGCTCGAGCTGGGGGTCGTCGCGCAGCACGTCGATCGCCATCGTGCGGGCCCGGTCAATGAGCCCGGCGTCCTTGATGACGCGCAGGAGCTTCAGCGAGGAGCGCGTGCCGGACTGCGCGTCTCCCAGGACATCGCCCTCGCCGCGAAGCCCGAGGTCGGCCTCCGCGAGCTCGAACCCGTCGAGCGTCGCGGCGACCGCCTCCACGCGCTCGCGGGCGGGCGTGCCCTCGAGCGCCTCGGTCACGAGGAGGCACAGGCCCGGAACGCCGCCGCGGCCCACCCGCCCGCGCAGCTGATGCAGCTGCGAGACGCCGAATCGATCGGCGTCGAGAATGATCATCGTCGACGCGTTCGGCACGTCGACGCCCACCTCGATGACGGTCGTCGCGACCACCACGTCGATCTCCCCGGCGGCGAACGCGCGCATCACGGCATCCTTGTCGTCGGCGGGAAGCTTGCCGTGGAGGGCGCGGATCCGGAGCGCCTGAGTATCGGGCTGCCGGGAGAGCGTGTCGGCCACCTGGAGCACGCCGAATCGCGGCCCCTTCGCGCCGTCCTCGCCTTCGAGCGCCGGGGCGTCGTCCACGTCGTCGAGGCGCGCCGCGGCGGTCGTCGCCTCCGTGTCGATCGCGGCGCAGACGACGAACACCTGGTGCCCCTTCGCAACCTCCTCCGCCGCGCGCTGCCAGACGCGGGCGAACCAGCCCGGTTTCTCGGCGATCGGCGCCACGAAGGTCTGGATGCCCGCGCGCCCCGCCGGCATCGTGCGGATCGTGGACACGTCGAGGTCGCCGAACACGGTCATCGCCACCGTGCGCGGGATCGGCGTGGCCGTAAGGACGAGGACGTGGGGGTTTTGGCCCTTCGCCCGGAGCGCCTCGCGCTGGTCGACGCCGAACCGGTGCTGCTCGTCGACGACGACGAGGCCGAGGTCGGCGAAGGTCGTCGTGTCGCTCAGCAGCGCGTGCGTGCCGACGACGATGCGGGCCTGCCCGGCCGCGACGCGGAGCGCCGCCCGGCGGCGCTCCGCCGCGCCCATGCTCCCCGTCACGAGCGTCGGGACGAGCTCGGCCGAAAGCTCCGGCCCCAGCATGCGCGTGATCGACCGCAGGTGCTGGGCCGCCAGCACCTCCGTCGGCGCGATGAGCGCGCTCTGCCCGCCGGACTCGGCGACCTGCAGCATGGCCCGCAGCGCCACAAGGGTCTTCCCCGACCCCACCTCGCCCTGTACCAGGCGGTTCATGGGGTGCGTCTCGGCGAGTTCCGCCGCGATGTCGATGCCCACGGTCTCCTGATCCGGGGTCAGCGTGAATCCGAGGGCGTCGTCGAACCGACCGACGAGGCCGCCCGCCCGCGCGGGGCGCGGCGTCGCGTCGAGCGCGCGCACCGCCACCCGCTGCTGCACGAGGGCGGTCTGCATCACGAAGGCCTCATGCAAGCGCAGCGTGTGCCGCGCGCGGTGCACGTCCGCGTCCGTCTCCGGCCGGTGAACGCGCTGGAGCGCCTCACGGGCGGGCAGGGCCTTCTGCGCTTGGCGCGCCTCGGCCGTGAGCGGATCCGGAACCTCGCCCAGCCCGTCGAGCGCGATCGTCACGAGGTCCTCGATCTTCCACGTCGGCAGGATCGAGGTCGCGGCGTAGATCGGAAGCGGGATCTCGGCGAACCGCTCCGCGTTCTCGCGCGCCTCCGCCTCGTCCGCGAAGAGCCGGTACTCCGGATGGGCGAACTGCAACTGCTCGCGGTACACGCCGACCTTGCCCGAAAAGATTCCGCGCGCGCCGGGCACGAGCTCGTTCGCCCGCCACTCCTGCCCGAAGAAGGTGAGCGACATTTCCCCGATGCCGTCGCCGATGACGACCTCGACGAGCTTCCCGCGGCGCTGGCGCATGGGGCGCACCTGGGTCTTGCGCACCTCCGCGACGATCGTGGCGGGCTGCCCCACCGGCAGTTCGAGGATCGGGGTGAGGTCCCCGCGCTTGGCGTACCGGCGCGGATAGTGCGTGACGAGGTCGCCGACCGACTCCATGCCGAACGCGCGCCCGAGGGCCTTGGCGGGCGTGACCCCCACGGCCTCCGCGAGCGGGGTATCCAGCGTGAAGCTCATCCCTCGATCATAGGTTCGGCCCCCGACATTCCCCGCGCCGGCCGTTAGGGTGGAGCGGTGACGAGGATCATCGCGGGCCGCGCCGGTGGCACCCGGCTCGACGTCCCGTCCTCCGGGACGCGCCCGACGAGCGAGCGGGTGCGCGAGTCGCTCTTCGGCGCCCTCGAGCCCACGGGCCTTCTCGACGGCACGGCGGTGCTCGACCTCTACGCCGGATCCGGCGCGCTCGGGCTGGAGGCGATCAGCCGCGGCGCGGCGCGGTGCGATCTCGTCGAGCGCGCGGCGCCGGCCGCGCGGATCGCCGAGCGCAACGCCCGGCGCGTCGCCGAGGCGGCGGGCGCCTCAGCCCGCGTGCACGCGAGCGGCGTGCAGCCCTTCCTCCGCTCCGCCCGCGGCCCCTACGATCTCGTCTTCCTCGACCCGCCCTACGACCTCGGCGCCGAGAAGCTGCAGGCCGACCTCCGCGCCCTCGCCCCGCTCCTCGCTCCCGACGCGCTCGTCGTCGTCGAGCGGGCGACGCGCTCGGGCGCCCCCGACTGGGCCGCGGCGGGTCTCGCGGCGTTCCGCGATCGCGCCTACGGCGATACCGCGCTCTGGTGGGGCGAGCCGCGGCAGGCCGATCAGGCCGGGGCCGCCCCAGACGCCCAGTCGCGATAGGGATCCCACCCGGATCCGCCCGCGTGCGGCTGACCGTCGACGAGCACCTCGCTCGCCCCGGCGGCCACGACCCGCCCGATCGCGCGAAACCCGGGCGGGAGCGCCCCCTCCGGGAACGTCGCCAGCAGCGCGTGGTCCTCGCCGCCCGCGAGCGCGGCCTGCGGATCCGGCCCCAGCGCGCGGGCGTCGAGGTCGAGCGCGACGCCCGAGGCACGCGCGAGCCGGCCCGCGTCGCGCGCCAGCCCATCGGAGACGTCCATCATCGCGGTCGCGCCGCCGCGCGCCGCGAAGGGCCCGAGCCCGACGGGCGGCTGCGGTCGCAGCTGGGCCGCGACGAGACGATCCTCCTCGGAGGCAAGCTCCGCGCGGTCGAGGGGCGTCGCGCGGCCGGCCTCATCGCAGAAGCGGGAGAAGAGGACGCGCAGCCCCGCGGCGGCCTGGCCCATCTCGCCCGCGAGCGCGACGACCTCCCCCGCGGCGGCTCCCGAGCGGAGCACGGGCTCACGCCCCTCCGTGTCGCCGAGCGCCGTGACGGCGATCGTGAGCGCGGCCGACTGCGTGAGGTCTCCCCCGACGACGGCGCACCCGGGAGCCAGCGCCTCGCAGGCCTCGCGGAACCCGTCCGCCATGGCCTCGACGTCGGCGATCGGCAGGTCACCGGGCAGGCCGAGCGCCACGACGAGCGCGGTGGGCCGCGCACCCATGGCCGCCACGTCGGCGAGGTTGACGGCGCACGCCTTCCAGCCCAGGTCGTACCCGGAGGACCATGCCCGCCGAAAGTCCGGCCCCTCGATGAGAGTGTCCGTTGTCACGACCACCGAGCCGGAGGTCTGAACGACCGCGGCGTCGTCGCCGGGGCCGACGCGGGCCGCGCTCGCTCGCCCCGTGCGGGCGAGGATCCGCGCCAGGATGTCGGATTCGGTGAGCTCGCGCACGAGGGTCGGTTGCTGCATCCCTTCAGCGTAGGGCGCCTAGGCTGGTCGGGTGATTCGTCGCCTCGCCGCCGCCGCCGCGCTCGCCGCCGGCGTCGCCCTCTCCGGTTGCACGCCCACCGTCCACATGGAGCCGGCCCCGCGGGCGAACGAACCGGTGTGCGCGGACGTGAGCGTACGCGTGCCCGAGCAGATCGGCGACCTGTCGCGCGTCTGGACTGACGCGCAGGCCACCGCGGCATGGGGCGACCCCTCCGTCGTGCTGTTCACGTGCGGGCTCGAGCCGCCGGCGCCGACGACCCTCCAGTGCGTGACCGTCTCCGGCGTGGACTGGATCGTCGACGAGACCGACTTCCCGAACCTGCGGCTCACGACCTACGGACGCGCGCCCGCGGCGCAGGTGTACGTCGACACGGAAGAGGTCAGCAGCAACGACGTGCTCGCGGCCCTCTCCAGCGCCGCCGGATCGCTCCCGAAGGAGTCCGAGTGCGTGGCCGCAGACGAGGCCGAGCCCGTCCCCGACGACGCCACGGTCGCCGGCTGAGCCGCTACGCCGCGAGCCCGAGCTCCACGAGCTCCGTGATCAGGTCGGCGTAGCTCAGGCCCGTCGCGATCCAACACTTCGGGTACATCGAGATCGGCGTGAAGCCCGGCATCGTGTTGAGCTCGTTCACGACGATCTCGCCCGCGGCGGTGAGGAACACGTCCACGCGGGCCAGCCCGCGGCCGTCCACGGCGTCGAAGGCGCGCGCGCCGATCTCGCGGATCCGCGCGGTCTCCTCGTCCGACAGCTGCGCGGGGCACACGATGTCGGCGCCGTCTCCCCCGAGGTACTTGCCCTCGAAGTCGTAGAACTCGCGCGTCGTCAGAACGATCTCGCCCGGAAGGGACGCGCGGGTCTCGCCCGCGGCGCGCCCCTCGAGCACCGCAACCTCGATCTCGCGCCCGACGATCGCGGTCTCGACGAGCACCTTGTCGTCCTCCGCGAACGCCACGCGCATCGCCTCGGCGAGCTCCGACGCGTCGTGCGCCTTCGACACGCCCACGCTCGAACCGGCGCGGGACGGCTTGACGAAGACCGGGTAGCCCAGGCCGTCGACGGCGGACCGCACGGCCTCCTCGTCCGAGGCCCACTGCCGCGCTCGCACCGTGACCCACGGCGCCACGGCGATGCCCGCCGCCTGGAGCGCGACCTTCATGAAGTGCTTGTCCATGCAGACGGCGGAATCCAGCACGCGCCCGCCGGCGTACGGGATCTCGAGCACGTCGAGGAACCCCTGCATCGTGCCGTCCTCGCCGTGGATCCCATGCAGGATCGGCAGCACGACATCGACCTCGCCGAGGCTGTCCACCCGGCCGTCCGCGTGACGGACCCGCAGCTCGCGCGCGCCCCCCGGCATCGGCCACAGCACGCGCGTGCCGTTGTCCGTCACCTCGGGGAGCTGCGCCGCGTCGAGCCGGAAGCGCTCCGGGTCGTCCTCCTCGAGCACGAACACCCCGTCGCGCGTGATTCCCACGGGGATCACGCGGAACCGGTCGCGATCAATCGCCCCGAGAACCCCGCCCGCCGTCGCGGAAGAGATCGCGTGCTCGCTCGAGCGCCCTCCGAAGAGGACCGCCACGGTCGCCTGTGCCATACTGCGTCTCCTCCTGGGGAGTGTCGTCGTCCGTTGTGAGGTGCGGGGCGATGTCCCGAGGATCCATCGTGCCATCCAGCACCATGCGCACCTGCTCCACGATCGGCATGTCCACGCCGCGCGCCTTCGCGAGCTCGAGGATCGGCGCCACCGAGCTGAGCCCCTCCGCCGTCTGCTCCATGTGCGAGACGACGTCGGGGAGCGAATACCCCTGTCCGAGCAGGCGCCCGGCCGTGTTGTTCCGGCTCAGCGGCGACTGGCAGGTCGCGATGAGGTCGCCGAGGCCCGCGAGCCCCTGCATCGTTTCCGGCTGCGCCCCGTAGGCGACCGCGAAGTCGGTCATCTCCACGAGGCCGCGGGTGATGATCGACGCCTTCGTGTTCTCGCCGTACCCGACGCCGTCCACGATGCCGATCGCGACGGCAATGAGGTTCTTCAGCACGCCGCCGAACTCCGTCCCGGCAACATCGCTGTTCACGAAGGTGCGGAAATACCGGGTCGACGCCGTGCGGGCAATGGCCGCGGCGGTGTCGCCGTTTACGGACGAGACGACGGCGGCCGTCGGCTGCTCGCGGGCGATCTCGAGCGCGAGGTTCGGGCCGCTCGCGACCGCGATACGCGCGGGATCGCACGCGAGCGCCTCCCGGATCACCTCGCTCATGCGCAGCCCCGAGCGCTTCTCGACGCCCTTCATGAGGCTCACGACAGGTACCTCGGATCCCGAGAGCGCCTTTCGAGCCGACTTCAGCGTGTCCCGCGCGGACGAGCTCGGCACCGAGACGAACACCTGGTCGGCCCCGTCGAGGGCCGCGGCCAGGTCCGGCGTCGCGCGCATGCTGCGCGGGAGGTTGATGCCCGGCAGGTAGCGCGAGTTGCGCCGCGCCTCGGTGATCTCGCGCGCGAGTTCCGGTCGGCGCGCCCACATCACGACATCGGATCCGCCGTCCGCGAGGATCTTGCCGAAGGTCGTCCCCCAGCTCCCTGCCCCGAGGACCGCGACTCGCGCGCTCACAGACGCCCCGTCTCGGCCTGGCCGTTCTTCGCCGGGTCCCACAGCTCGGCCGGGGGCTGCTCGCCGCGAATGCCGCCGAGGAGCCGGGCGATGTCGCCCATGATGCGGCTCGTCGCCTCGGTGAGGACGCCGCGCTCGTGCTCGCGGCCCACGAGGTCGGACAGGTCGACGGGCTCGCCGACGACGACCGTGATGCGGCGGCGCGGCGGGAAGAGGCGGAGCCTGCCGTAGCGCGGCATGATCTGCTGCTCGCCCCAGTGCGCGAGGGGGATGACGGGGATGTCGCCCGCGAGCGCGAGCCGCGCCGCGCCGGACTTGCCGCGCATCGGCCACAGGTCGGGGTCGCGCGTGAGCGTGCCCTCGGGATAGACGATCACCCCGCTGGCGCGCTCGACGAGGCCGCGCGCCTGCTCGATCGACTGCGAGGCGCCGCCCGGGCCGCGGCCCGACCGCGCGACGGGCACCATGCCGGTCGCGCGTAGGGCGGACCCGAGCACGGGCACGCGGAAGAGGCTCTCCTTCGCCATGAAGCGCGGCGCCCGCCCCATCTTCCACACGGCGACCGCGACCGTCAGGGGGTCGATCTCGCTGTGGTGGTTGGGCGCCAGGACGTACGCGCCCTCGCGCGGGAGGTTCTCCGCGCCGCGGATCTCGATCCGCGCGAGCGCGCCCACGACGGGCACGATGACCGCGGCGAGCGGCCAGAAGATGCTCGGACGGGACTTCTCCCGCGAGGCCTGCGCCACGCTCAGCCCACGACGTCGAAGTCGGCGCCGAGAGCCTCGAGCTTGTCGAAGAACTTCTCGTAGCCGCGGCGGATGATGCCGACGTTCGACACGCGGGAGGTGCCCTCGGCCGCGAGGGCCGCGATCACGTACGCGTAGCCGCCGCGCAGGTCGGGAACGACGATCTCGGCGCCCGTCAGCGGAGTCGGTCCCGTGATCACGGCGGCCTGCTCGAGCTCGCGGCGCGGAACGCGGCGGTACTCCCCCTCCAGCCCCTCGGGGTGCACGACGATGTCGGCGCCCATCTGGTTGAGGGCGTGGGTGAAGCCGAGGCGGTTCTCGTACACCGTCTCGTGGACGACGGAGGTGCCCTCGGCCTGCGTGAGCGCGACGATGAGCGGCTGCTGCCAGTCGGTCATGAACCCGGGATGCACGTCGGTCTCGACGGTCACGGGCTTGAGCGGCGTCGCCGCGCGGCGGAAGTAGATCCCGTCGTCGGTGATGTCGAAGGATCCGCCGACCTTCCGGAAGACGTTGAGGAAGGTGAGCATCTCGTACTGGCGCGCGCCCTTGACGAAGATCTCGCCGTCGGTCGCGAGCGCGGCGCAGGCCCAGGACGCGGCCTCGTTGCGGTCGAAGAGGCTGCGGTGGTCGTAGCCGTGGAGCTCGTCGACGCCCTCGATGAAGATGACGCGGTTCGGCTCGTAGGAGATGATCGCGCCCATCTTCTGGAGGACGCCGATCAGGTCCATGATCTCGGGCTCGATGGCCGCGTTGCGCAGCTCCGTCACGCCCTTCGCGCGCACGGCCGTGAGCAGCACCTGCTCCGTCGCGCCGACGCTCGGGTAGGGCAACTCGATGTTCGCGCCGTGGAGGCCCTCCGGCGCCGACAGGCGGATCCCGTTCGGCTGCTTGTCGACGATGGCGCCGAACTTCCGCAGCGCCTCGAGGTGGAAGTCGATGGGACGATCGCCGATCCGGCACCCCCCGAGGTCGGGAATGAACGCCTGGCCGAGCAGGTGCAGGAGCGGACCGCAGAAGAGGATCGGGATCCGACTCGACCCCGCGTGCGCGTCGATCTCCTCGAACCCGGCCGACTTCGCGCCGGCCGGGTCGAGGATGAGCGATCCCGGCTCCTCGCCCTCGGACACGGCCACACCGTGCACCTCGAGGAGCGAACGCACGACCTCCACGTCGCGGATCTCGGGGACGTCGCGCAGCGTGGACGGCGTCTCGCCGAGGAGCGAGGCGACCATGGCTTTCGTCGCGAGGTTCTTCGCGCCCTTGACGTCCACCTGGCCCGTGAGCGGGCGGCCGCCCCGGATCTCGAGCACGTCGCCCGACACCGCGGGAGTCGTCGACTGAGCGTTACCTACGAGAGTCATGCGTGTGGAGCCTCACTTACTTCCGGCGAACCGTCCGCGCCCGGGATGGGGCGGATCCTCAGCTCACGGAACCGGGAGGGTCCGTGGCCGCCACGCCTCGCGGCGGGCCTCGAACTGCGCGATCTCGTCCTGGTGACGCAGGGTCAAACCGATGTCGTCGAGCCCTTCGAGGAGCCGCCACCTAGTGTAATCGTCGATCTCGAACGCGGCCGTGAAGTCGCCGATCGTGGCGGTTCGCGCCACGAGGTCGACGGTCATGGAGGTGCCCGGCTGCGCGTCGATCGCGGCCCAGATCTTCGCCAGGTCGTCCTCGGCAATGACGCCCGCGACGAGGCCCTGCTTGCCCGAGTTGCCCCGGAAGATGTCCGCGAAGCGCGGCGAGAGCACCACCCGGAAGCCGAAGTCGCGAAGCGCCCACACGGCGTGCTCGCGGCTGGATCCCGTGCCGAAGTCGGATCCCGCCACGAGGATCGACGCGCCCGCGAAAGACGGCTGGTTGAGGACGAAATCCTCGTCCTGGCGCCAGCTGTAGAACAGGGCGTCGTCGAAGCCCGTCTTCGTCACCCGCTTGAGGAACACGGCGGGGATGATCTGGTCGGTGTCGACGTTCGAGCGCTTCAGCGGCGCGGCTACGCCCGTGTGGGTCGTGAACTTTTCCATGTCAGGCCTCCGCTCCCGTCATCGCGGGCTCATCGATCGGTTCCAGGTCGGACGGGCTCGAGAGCGTCCCGCGCACGGCGGTCGCGGCGGCCACCAGGGGCGACACGAGGTGCGTGCGGCCCCCCTTGCCCTGGCGCCCCTCGAAGTTACGGTTACTCGTCGACGCGCATCGCTCCCCCGGCTCGAGCTGGTCCGGGTTCATGCCGAGGCACATCGAGCACCCCGCGAAACGCCATTCGGCGCCGAACGCCTCGACGATCTTGTCGATTCCCTCGGCCTCGGCCTCGAGGCGCACGCGGGCGGACCCGGGCACCACCATGACGCGGACGCCCTCCGCCTTGGTGCGGCCGGCAATGATCGACGCGAAAGCGCGCAGGTCCTCGATCCGGCTATTGGTGCACGACCCCATGAACACGGCGTCGACCGGGATCTCCTTCATGGGCGTCCCGGGCGCGAGGTCCATGTACTCGCACGCGCGCTCCGCCGCCGCCCGCTCGTTGGGGTCGGCGAAGGTCTCCGGCCGCGGCACGGCGTCGCTGAGCGAGACCCCCTGGCCCGGGTTCGTGCCCCACGTCACGAACGGCTCGAGCTCGTTCGCGTCGATGAAGACCTCGGCGTCGAACGCGGCGCCCTCGTCGGTCGGCAGCGTCTTCCAGTACGCCACCGCGGCGTCCCAGTCCTCGCCCTGCGGCGCGTGCGGGCGGCCCTTCACGTAGTCGAAGGTAGTCTCGTCCGGCGCGACCATGCCGGCGCGCGCGCCCGCCTCGATCGACATGTTGCAGATCGTCATGCGCCCCTCCATCGAGAGGGCGCGGATCGCGCTGCCGCGGTACTCGAGCACGTAGCCCTGGCCGCCGCCCGTGCCGATCTTCGCGATGACGGCGAGGATGATGTCCTTCGCCGTCACACCCGGCTTCAACTCGCCCTCCACCGTGATCGCCATGGTCTTGAACGGCTTCAGCGGCAGCGTCTGGGTCGCCATGACGTGCTCAACCTCGCTCGTCCCGATCCCGAACGCGAGCGCGCCGAAGGCGCCGTGCGTCGAGGTGTGACTGTCGCCGCACACGACCGTCAGGCCCGGCATCGTGAGCCCCAGCTGCGGGCCGACGACGTGCACGATGCCCTGCTCCGCGTCGCCCAGCGAGTGCAGGCGCAGGCCGAACTCCTCGGCGTTCCGGCGCAGAGTGTCCACCTGCGTGCGGCTCGTGAGGTCGGCGATCGGCTTGTCGATGTCGAGCGTCGGGGTGTTGTGGTCCTCGGTCCCGATCGTGAGGTCCAGCCGCCGGGGGGTGCGACCCTCGGCGCGGAGGCCATCGAACGCCTGCGGGCTCGTGACCTCGTGCACGAGGTGCAGGTCGATGTAGATCAGGTCGGGCTGGCCGTCCTCGCCGCGGACGACGACGTGGTCGTCCCACAGCTTCTCGGCCAGGGTGCGGGGGTGGTCCGGGATCCGGATATCGGCGGTCATGCTGGTCTCGTGCTCCTTCACGTCGTCGGTGTCGGCCATCGACAAACTCCGCGACGGGAAAGGCCTACGAGGAGAGCCCGTCGCGGCAGCTAAGGAGAAGCCGGAAGCACCGCACGACACGACAGTAGCAGAATGCCCAGGCCCGGCCGCGCGCGAGCGGCCGGGCCTGGGCACAATGCGCACCCCGGCAGGGTGCGAGCCGTCACTTCTGGCGCGTGGACGCCTCCGAGGTGACCTCGGCGGCACCCCGCGCCGGCACGAGGCTCGCGAGCGTGGCCACGAGGAGGGATCCGAGGATCACGCCGAGTGAGACCCAGTTGCTGATTTCGGGCGCCCACTCGACGTGCTCGCCCCCGTTGATGAACGGCAGCTCGTTGACGTGCAGGGCGTGGAAGAACAGCTTCGCGCCGATGAACGCCAGGATGAACGCGACGCCGTACTTCAGGAAGCGCAGCTTCTCGAGGAGATCGCCGAGGAGGAAATAGAGCTGGCGCAGCCCCATGAGCGCGAACAGGTTGGCCGCGAAGACGAGGAATGGATCCTGCGTGATCCCGAAGATCGCCGGGATCGAGTCGATCGCGAAGACGAGGTCCGTCACGCCGATCGACACGAACACGATGATCATGGGCGTGAGGACCTTCTTGCCGTCGACGACCGTGCGGAGCTTGGCGCCGTCGTAGCTGTCGTGAATCGGGATGAAGCGGCGCAGCACCCGGACGATGAAGGTCTCGGTCTGGGCGTCGCTCTCCTCTGCCTCCCGCTCGAACGCCTGGCACGCGGCCGTGTAGACGAGGAAGGCGCCGAAGATGTAGAAGATCCAGCTGAAGTTCTCGATGAGGGCCGCGCCCGCGAGGATGAAGGCGGCGCGTAGCACGAGGGCGATGAGGATGCCGACCATCAGCACCTCCTGCTGATAGCGGCGCGGCACCCCGAACTGCGCCATGATCAGCACGAAGACGAAGAGGTTGTCGATCGACAGGCTGTACTCGGTGAGCCAGCCGCTCACGAACTCGACCGCGTGGTCCGCGTCGCCGATGAGCCACAGCACGACCGCGAACACGAGCGCGAGCGCGACGTAGAACACGACCCACAGCGACGACTCGCGCGTGGAGGGGATGTGCGGGCGCTTGAGGATCAGCAGCAGATCGGCGACCAGGATGACGACGAGGACGGCGAGCGAGCCGACCTCGAACCAGACGGGAATGCCCACGCGGGGTCCTTTCGGGTGCGACGGAGGACGAAAGTCTCTCCCCCGCCTTCCGGCGGTGCGCGCCCGGGGCCGCTGACGAATGGGGCCCGTACTGACGATGCGCGCAAGAACGGGATACTCCCTCTCGCGCCTCTCATCGTACGCGGTGCCCGCGCGGGGGGAAAAGCAGAACGCCCGGATCGGAAGATCCGGGCGTTCTGTGCGGTGACCCCAGCGGGATTCGAACCCGCGTTACCGGCGTGAGAGGCCAGCGTACTAGGCCGCTATACGATGGGGCCGCATCTGTGTTGTTATCTTGTTCCCGCTCGCGGCAACTAGATAACCATAACCTGACCGAGCGCGCACGACAAAATCGAGGCGCCCTCGGCGCGCCGCCCGGGCGTGTCTCCTGCCGCACACCCTATCCGGCGGGCGCGGCCCGGGGAACCCCCGTGCCGTGGCATTGTCGGAGCCATGCGCGTTGTCAAACACGAACATGCCTTTCTCACCATCGAGCACGGGGGCGAGACGCTCGTCATCGACCCGGGCGCCTTCGCGCCGTCCCTGGGCGATCCCGCGAACGTCACCGCCGTCGTCGTCACGCACGAGCACCCCGACCACTGGGCCGCCGACCACCTTCGCGGGATTCGCGCCCGCTTCCCCGAGGTGCCCATGTTCACCACGGCCGCGACGGCGAGCGCCTCGCCGGTCGACATGACGGTCGTCGCGCCGGGCGACGAGGTCCGCGCAGGCGCCTTCCGGTTGCGGTTCTTCGGCGGCACCCACAGCGAGATCCATTCGTCGATTCCGCTCATCGACAACGTGGGGGTGCTCGTCAACGACGCGCTCTACTATCCGGGCGACTCGTATGCCGTGCCGGGCGGGGTCGACGTCGAGGTGCTCGCGGCGCCGATCGGCGCGCCGTGGCTGAAGATCGGCGAGGCGATGGACTTCGTGCTCGCCGTCGCGCCGCGGCGCGCGTTCGGCACGCACGACGCGACGCTGGCGGCGCCGGGCCTCGCGATGCACCGCGATCGCCTGGAGTGGGCCGCGCGCCAGGGCGGCGGGGAATTCGCCCGGCTCGACGCGGGCGACGCACTCGAGATCTGACCCCACGGCCCCGCGGCGCGGGCGTAGCCTGTCGCCATGAGCGTGAGGGTGCGCCGGTGGTGGCGCGGGCCGTTCGACGTCGAAGGCTTCGCCATCGACGCGGTCGAGGATGCCGGCTCCGCGGCCATGGCTGCGGCCGCCAGCGCGGGCCGGCACGTGCACGCGGAGACGACGTCCGAGCTCGTCGCGGCGTCGTTCGCCGCGCTGGAGCACCTCCGCGTGGACGGACGGACCCCGTCCCCCTGGGCACCGCTGTCGGGATTCTTTCGCACCGCGGACGGGTGGATCCGCACCCACGGCAACTACCCGCACCACGCCGAGGCGATCGCGCGGGCCACGGGAGCACGCGAACGCGCCGACCTCGAGGGCGCCGCGCGGGCGGCCCGCGCGGACGACATCGCCCACGCGATCGTGGCCGCGGGCGGCATCGCGACGCGCGTGCGCACGCGCGCCGAGTGGGACGCGCATCCGCACGCGTCGGCGACGCGGGACGAGCCGTGGATCGACGCCGAGCCGGGCGAGGCGGCGCGCCCGCGGCGGGACGGATCCGGCCCCCTCGCGGGTCTGCGGGTCCTGGACCTCACCCGCGTGCTGGCCGGCCCCTCGTGCTCGCAGCTGCTCGCCTGCCTCGGCGCCGACGTCCTGCGCATCGATCCACCCGGAATGCCGGAGATCCTCGATCAGCATCTCGCGACCGGCATGGGAAAGCGTTCCGCCGCCCTCGATCTCCGCACCGAGGGCGCCGCGGCCCGCGAGCTCGCGGCGGGCGCGGACGTCGTCGTGCTCGGGTACCGGCCGGGCTCGCTCGAGCGCCACGGGTTCGGGGCCGACGCGCTCCGGGAGGACTTCCCCCACCTCGTCGTCGCGACGCTCAGCGCGTGGGGCGACCGGGGCCCGTGGGGCGACCGCGCCGGGTTCGACTCGATCGTGCAGGCCGCGACCGGGATCGCCGACGCAATGCGCCACCCGGACGGGACGCCGGGGGCGTTGCCGGTGCAGGCGCTCGACTACGCGACGGGCATGCGGCTGGCGGCGGCGGTCATGCGGCTCGTCGCGGGCGGCCGCGGCGGCCGGATCCGCGCGTCCCTCCTCGGCGCGGCGACGGCGCTGCAGGGCAGACCGGCGGATCCGACGCGGCCCGAGCTCACGCTCGGCGTTCCCGTCGTGGGGATCGACTCGCCGCACGGCCGCCTCCTCGCCGTGCCGCCGCCGCTCCTCATCGACCGGCTCTCGATCGAGCGCCCCGTGGGCGGATACGGCGCCGCGGAACCGGCCTGGGCAAGCTAGCGCACGCGCAGGGCGCCGGGCTGCACCGTCAGCCGGACGCGGGACACCTCGCCGACCTCGTCCCCGTCGACCTCGAAGTGGCGGGGTTCGGAGAGCTCCAGGTCCAGCGACTCGAACGATCCGTAGGACACGCTCTCGCTGTTGCGGGCCTCGCCCGGCAGGAAGCGCCCGATCCCGCTGTTCCAGACGAGGTTGCGGAAGGCGTCCAGCCAGCCGACCACGCCGTCCGCGTCGACGGCGACCAAGTCGAGTCGGCCGTCCCCGAAGTCGGCGTCCGGGAGCAGGGCAATCCCGCCCTGGAGCGTGCCGCAGTTTCCCACGATCAGCGTGTGCGCGCGGGCCTCGCGGGCCTCCTGCCCGTCGATGCGCGCCGTGAACCCGATGACCTCGCTGGCCGACACGGCCCGCCCGAGCGACTCGACGTAGGCGAGCCACCCCGCGCGCTTTTTGAGGTCCTCGTCGGTCTCCGTGATCATGTGGGCGTCGATGCCGAAGCCGGCCATCACGGTGAAGGCGTACCGCGCGGGCCCGCCCGCGCTCTCGAGCTCCGCCCAGCCGACGTCGACGACGCGGGGCTGAGCGCGCAGCGCGTGGCGGATCGCGGCCGCGGGGCCCGTCAGCGGCACACCGAGGTTTCGGGCAAGCAGGTTCCCCGTCCCGAACGGCACGATCGCGAGGTCGACCTGCGCGCCGGAGTCCGCGAGCTCCTCGGCCACGGCGCGGACGGTCCCGTCGCCTCCCGCGGAGATGACGAGCTCCGCGCCGGCGGCGATCGCGTCGCGGCAGGCCGACCGGCCCGGGTCCTTTACCGTGGTCTCGTGCCAGCTCACGACCGTCCCGTCGGGGGCGCTCGCGAGCGCATGCTCGAGGCGATCGCGGTCGCCCTTCGCGGGGTTGAAGACGACGCCGATCGGCGGGTGTGCGCTCATGAGACGGATCCTGCCACGGATCCGGTCCGGCTCGCGCCAGCGGCTCCGTGTCGACAGGCCGTGTCAGCCCGCGTTGGCCCCCGCGCGGTGCCGGCCGATCTCCGACGCGAGGAGGATGAGGACGATCGGGAGCACGAGGGCGGCGACAAGCGTGGACACGACGGTGTCGCTGCCGAGCGAGGACGCGATCACGAGGGCGGCCGCGATGTTGCGCTGGGCCGCGCCGAGCGCGAGCACGATCTTGTCGCCGGACGAGCGCCCCCATCCCGAGACCCACCCCGCCCCGAGACCCGCAAGGATGACGATCGCGGTGCCGAGGAAGATCCAGGATCCGATCGACGCGAAGATCTCGCGCCACGTCAGCAGCACGCCCGCCACGACGCCGAGCGCGAGCCCCGTCGTCGAGGCCTTGGTGAATCCCCCCACGACCGCGTCGGCCGCGTCGGGGTACCGCCACTTCACGACGAGCCCGATCGCGAGCGGGAGGAGCATAAACAGGATCAGCGACTGGGCGATGTCCCACGTGGAGACCTCCGCGCCCTCAATGGCGAGGGGGACGACGATCGGCGCGAAGGCCACCGTCACGACCATGAGCAGGACCATGACCCCGACGGATAGCCCCGGGTCGCCCTTGGATAGCTTCGCGAGCGTCGGCAGGAACGGGGCTCCGGCGCAGCATCCGATGAGGATGATCGCCGCCCCGACCGCGTCATCGACCGGCAGGATCCGCGCGGCGAGGATGGCGATCGCGGGCACGACGACGAAGTTGGCCAGGAGGGTGAGCACGACCAGGCGCGCGCTCTTCAGCGGGGCGAGAACCTGGGACAGGGTGAGGTTCAGGCCGAGCCCCGCCATTCCCGCGACGACGAAGGTGAGGATCCCGACCTGGGCGATGATCGTGAGGACGTCCTGCATGGGTCAGCTCACCCGCGATCCGGTCGCGGTACTCGAACCGCGCGACTCTGCACGTACTGCGCCCATGGTGGGGTCCTCTCGCTCATTCTGCGATCAGCATATGGCCGGCGCGGCCCCGCGGCTACAAGGGATATTTCGCCTGCGGGCGGCGCGACCGACAGATCCGCTCGCAGGCGGAGACTACGCAAAAAGCCCCCGCGGTTTCCGCGAGGGCCGTTCGATACCTCTGTCTCGAATGAGAGAAAGGCGCCGAAAAAGTGGCTGGGGTACCTGGACTCGAACCAAGAACAACTGAACCAGAATCAGCCGTGTTGCCAATTACACCATACCCCAAGGGCGTTCCGGCTCTCGCCGTCACAAGTGACCAGCTTACCCGATCCGGCGCGAGGGGGCCAAACCGGGCGCGGATCCGGGGCGTGTCGCACCCGGATCCGCGCGTCTCTCAGGCGGTAAGCCGGGCGGCAAGGTCGCGCAGCCGCGCGACGGTGCGCTCGCGGCCGAGCAGCTCCATCGACTCGAACAGCGGCGGCGAGACCTGGCGACCCGAGACGGCCACGCGCGGCGGGCCGTACGCGACGCGGGGCTTGAGCCCCATGCCGTCGATCAGGGCGGCCGACAGCGCCTCCTGGATCCGCTCGGTCGTGAACTCCTCGAGCGACGCGAGCGCATCGGCGGACGCCACGAGCACGGCGGGGGCGTCGTCCTTCAGCTTCGAGACGGCCTGCTCGTCGTAGTCGACCTCGTCGGCGAAGAGGAAGCCCAGCATGCCCGCGGCGTCGCCGAGGAGCTGGAGGCGCGACTGCACGAGCGGCGCCGCGGCCGCCACGAGGGCGAGCTCGGCCTCGGAAGGCTCCTCCCCCAGCACGCCGCCCTGCTGCAGGTACGGCACGAGGCGCTCGGCGAAGTCGGCCTCGCCGAGCAGCCGGATGTGGTCGCCGTTGATCGACTCGGCCTTCTTCTGGTCGAAGCGCGCGGGGTTCGGGTTGACGTCGGTGATGTCGAACGCCGCGACGAACTCGTCGAGACCGAACACGTCGCGGTCGGGCGCGATGGACCAGCCGAGGAGCGCGAGATAGTTCAGCAGACCCTCGCGCACGAAGCCCTTGTCGCGCTGCAGGAACAGGTCGGCGCGCGGGTCGCGCTTGGACAGCTTCTTCGTGCCGTCTCCGAGCACGAGCGGCATGTGCCCGAAGCGCGGGATGAAGGTCGCCACGCCGGCCTCGATGAGCGCCCGGTAGAGCACGATCTGGCGCGGCGTCGACGGCATGAGGTCCTCGCCGCGCAGCACGTGCGTGATCCCCATCAGCGCGTCGTCGACGGGGTTAACGAAGGTGTACAGCGGCACGCCGTTGGGGCGGACGATGACGAAGTCGGAGAAGGACCCCGCCGGGAACGTGACCTCGCCGCGCACGAGGTCGTCGTACGTGATGTCCTCGTCGGGAACCTTGAGGCGCAGCGCGGGCTGGCGGCCCTCGGCGCGGAACGCCGCGCGCTGCTCGTCGGTGAGGTCGCGATCGAAGTTGTCGTACCCCTGCTGCTTCGCGCGGCCGGCCGCCTCGTTGCGCTGGTCGATCTCTTCCGCGGTCGAGTAGCTCTCGTAGACGAGCCCCTTCTCGATGAGCGAGGCGAGCACCTCGCGGTGGAGGTCGTGGCGCTCGCTCTGGCGATACGGCGCGTGCGGGCCGCCCACCTCGACGCCCTCGTCCCAGTCGATCTCGAGCCAACGCAGCGCCTCGAGGAGCTGCTGGTAGCTCTCCTCGCTGTCACGGTTCGCGTCCGTGTCCTCGATGCGGAACACGAGCTTGCCGCCGTGGTGCCGGGCGAAGCCCCAGTTGAACAGCGCGGTGCGGATGAGGCCGACGTGCGGCAGGCCGGTCGGCGACGGGCAGAATCGGACGCGAACGTCGCTGCCGGTGGCCGTCGTGGTGCGGGGATCGGGTGCAGAAGACATCGACTCGATCCTAGTTCGCTCTGCGCCCCCTCACCTGCGACCGAGCGGAGAGGCCGCCGCGATAACGGCCACGATCGCGAGGGAAGCGAGCGCCAGCCCTCCGTACCCGATGAGCGCGAGCACGCCGCCCGCGGCGACGGCGCCGATGCCGCCGACGAGATTCATGGTGAGGTCGCTACGCCCCTGACGCGCGACCCGCACCTCCGGCGCGGAGGCCTCGGTCAGGAGGGATGCCCCGGCCACGGTCGCCGCACTCCACCCCAGGCCGAGGAGCACGAGGGCGATCGTCACGGCGAGCGCGTTGTCCTGCCCGAGCGCGGCGATCACGAGCGAGGCGGCAAGGATCCCCTGCCCGAGGAGAATCGTGGCGACACGGCCCACGCGGTCGGCGAGCAGCCCGAACACGGGCGACAGCGCGTACATCCCGGCGATGTGGAGGCTGATCGTCAGCCCGATGATGTGGAGGGCCGCGCCGTGGCTGGCGAGGTGCACGGGCGTCATCGCCATCACGGCGACCATGACCGCGTGCGAGCCCGCCACGGCGAGGATCGCGAAGCGCGCGGCGACGGGACGGTCCGGGCGCCGCGCCCGCGCCTGCCCGCTCGCCTCGCGCGCGAGCTGAGCGGCAAGGCGCAGCGGATCCGGCCGCAGGAAAACGAGGTACAGCGCGAGCGCCGCGAGCTGCGCGGCGATCGAGAACACGTACGGGCCGGTCAGCTCCGGCATGCCGAGCGCGCGCCCGATCGACTCCCCCGGCCCGGTGAGGTTCGGACCGAGCACGGAGCCCACCGTCGTCGCCCAGACGACCAGCGACAGATCGCGCCCGCGCGTGCGCTCGGTCGCGAGATCGGCGGCGGCGAACCGCGACTGGAGGTTTGCCGCCTGCCCCGCACCGATGAGCGCGAAACCGGCGAGCAGCAGGACGAACGCGCCGATCGCAGTCGCCGCGACGACGGTGAGGATCCCGACGAGCGCCACGATCATCCCCGTCGCGAGAGACAGGCGCCGGCCCGCCCGGCGAGCGAGGCTCGCGAGCGGCACCGCCACGATCGCCGCACCGAGGGTCATGCCCGCCGTCGACAGGCCCGACAGGGCCTCGGATCCGGAGACCTCGGCCGCCAGCAGGGCCCCGAGCGAGATCGTGACGCCGGTCGCGATGCCGCCGAGCACCTGCCCGACGGACAGGACAAGGACCGTGCGGCGCTGAACGGCGGCGAGGTCGCCGCCCGGCACGCTCACGCGTCGCGCGCGGAATTGCGCAGAACGCCGATGCCCGGCACCTCGACCTCGACAACATCGCCCGCGACGAACGGCCCCACGCCCTCCGGCGTGCCCGTGAGGATCACGTCGCCCGGGAGCAGGGTGAACGCGGCGCTGACATACTCGATGATCTCGGGGATCGAGAAGATCAGGTCCGTGAAGGATCCGCGCTGGCGCTCCTCGCCGTTCACGCGCGTGATGATCTGCTCCGAGGCGAGATCGAGATCGGTCTCGATCGCCGGGCCGAGCGGGCAGAACGTGTCCATGCCCTTCGCCCGTGCCCACTGCCGATCCGGCCCCTGGAGGTCGCGCGCCGTGACGTCGTTCGCCACCGTGTAGCCGAAGATCACCTGATGTGCGTCGGCCGCAGGAACGTTCTTCGCGATAGAGCCGATGACGACGGCCAGCTCGCCCTCCCACTGCGTGTCGCTCGTCTGCGGGGGCCGGACGATCGAGTCGCCCGGGCCGATGACCGACGTGTTGGGCTTGAAGAACAGCAGCGGCTCGGCGGGGACGTCGTTGCCCAGCTCCTCCGCGTGCGCGCGGTAGTTGCGCCCCACGCACACGACCTTCGAGCGCGGGATGACGGGAGCCAGCAGAGCGACGTCGCCGAGCGAGACCCGCTCGCCCGTCGTGTCGAAGCCGGCGAGCATCGGATCCCCCGCGAGGACGACGAGCTCGGTCCCGTCGACGATGCCGAATCGGATGGCGTCCTTGTGGCTGAACCTGGCGATCTTCACCCGATCAGCCTAGCGACGGCTGCGGGCCGGGGCATCCGCCCCGGCCCGCGCTCCGCTTACGCGTCGAGGCGTCGCAGCCAGCCGCGCGTGTCCTCGCGCCGCCCGTACTGGATGTCCGTGAGTTCCTCGCGCAGCGACAGCCCGAGGGATCCCTGCGGCTGGTCGTCCGAGAAGCCCTCGCCCATGAGCCGCCCGATCGGCGTGACGACCGCGGCCGTGCCGCACGCGAACGCCTCCACGATGTCGCCCGAGGCGACGCCGTCCCGCCACTCCGCGAGCGAGACGCCGCGGCGCTCGACCGCGTGCCCGCGATCCGCCGCGAGCTCGAGGATGGAGTTGCGCGTGATCCCGTCGAGGATGCTCCCCGAGTCGGGCGTGACGAGCGTGCCGTCCTTCTTCACGAACACGATGTTCATCCCGCCGAGCTCCTCGACGTTGCCGCGCTGGTCGAGGAAGACGACTTGGTCGCAGCCCTTCTCGGCGGCCTCCGCCTGCGGGAGCAGGCTGGCGGCGTAGTTCCCGCCCGTCTTCGCCGCGCCCGTGCCGCCCTCGGCCGCGCGGGCGTAGCGCTCGCTCAGCCAGATCGTCACGGGCGTCACGCCGCCCGTGAAGTAGGAGCCGGAGGGGCTGCCGATCAGGTAGAAGCCATACTTCTTCGCCGGCCGCACGCCGAGGAACGCCTCCTTCGCGAACATGAACGGGCGCAGGTACAGCGTCTGGTCGGCACCCGAGGGCACCCAGTCGCCGTCGACCGCAATGAGCTCGTGGAGGGCCTGCAGGAAGAAGCGCTCCGGCAGCTCCGGCATGGACATGCGCTTCGCGCTCCGGTTGAACCGGCGCGCGTTCTGCTCGGGGCGGAAGGTGTAGATGCCGCCGTCGGCGTGGCGGTACGCCTTCATCCCCTCGAAGACCTCCTGCGCGTAGTGCAGCACGGCCGCGGCCGGGTCCAGCGAGATGGGGCCGTAGGCCTGGACGCGCGGGCGGTGCCACCCGCCGCGCTCGGACCAGCAGACGTCGACCATGTGGTCGGTGAACACGGTGCCGAAGCCCGGGTCCTGCAGGAGCGCCTCCCGCTCGTCCGCCGAGCGGGCGGCGGAGTTGCGGGTCACCTGGAAGGCGAGGCGATCGGGGGCGGCGAGCGGGAGGGATCCGGGAAGGGTCATGACGTGTCCTGTCTGCGCGGGGCGCGGGAAAGAAGAAATCAGGCGGTGAGGCGCGCCGCGATGGCGTCGCCGATCTCGGCCGTCGTGCGGGCCGCGCCGGTGCGAGCGGCGATGTCCTCCTCGATGGCGCGCGTCACGCGCTGCGCCTCGGCCGCGAGCCCGAGGTGATCGAGCAGGAGGGCGACCGAGCCGATCGCCGCGGTGGGATCGGCCTTCTGGAGGCCCGCGATGTCCGGGGCCGAGCCGTGAACGGGCTCGAACATCGACGGAAACTCGCCGGACGGATTGAGGTTGCCCGAGGCGGCGAGACCGATGCCGCCGGTGATCGCCCCGGCGAGGTCGGTGAGGATGTCTCCGAAGAGGTTGTCGGTGACGATGACGTCGAAGCGGCTGGGGTTCTCGACCAGGTGGATCGTCGCCGCGTCGATGTGCATGTAGTCTACGCCGACCTCGGGGTGCTCCCCCGCGACCTCGTCCACGACGCGCCGCCACAGCGCGCCCGCGTTCACGAGCACGTTCGTCTTGTGAACGAGCGTCAGGCGGCCGCGGCGTTTCTCGGCCAGGTCGAACGCGTACTCGACCACGCGCCGCACGCCGTGGTCCGTGTTGACGCTGAGCTCGTTGGCCACCTCGTGGCGGGTCCCCGCGCGGAGCGTGCCGCCGTTTCCGACGTACGCGCCCTCGGTACCCTCGCGCACCACCACGAAGTCGACCTCGCCCGGGTCCCGCAGCGGGCCCGGCACCGACGGGAATAGCCGCGTCGGGCGAAGGTTCACGTGGTGGTCGAGCGCGAACCGCAAACCGAGCAGCAGGCCGCGCTCGATGTTCGCGCCAACGAGGCGCGGGTCGTTCGGCACGCCGCCGACGGCGCCGAGCAGAATCGCGTCGTGGGCGGCAAGAGAGGCGAGGTCGGCGTCGGTGAGGACATCACCCGTCGCGAGGAAGCGGTCGGCGCCGAGCGAGAACCGCGTCTTTTCGAACGCCACGTCGGTGCCCGCGGTGACGGCGTCGAGGACCTTCTCGGCCTCGGCGACTACCTCGGGACCGATCCCATCGCCGGGGACGACGGCCAGTTTCACGACGCGCGACATGCTTCTCCTTGCTCTGGTGAGGGCGAGCCGACGGCGTCCATCACCGGGACGCCTGCGACCGGCTCCGTCCCAGCGTAGCCGCCGCGACGACGCTCGCGATGACGAGCAGGGCCGCCCCGATGAGCGAGGTGACGACGACGCCCCCGTCGAACGCCGAGGTGGCCGCCTGGCGCAGCGCGTCGCCGAGGGCTCCCCCGATCTCCTCCGCGCCGTTCACGGCGCCCGCGAGCGTCTCCTGGGCCTCGGCGGAGATGTCGGCGGGTACGCCCGGGGGGAGGACGAGCGCGGCCCGGTACCACGCGGTGAGGATCCCGCCGAGGATCGACGTTCCGAGCACCGCCCCGAACTCGTACGCCGTCTCGCTAATGGCGCTCGCCGCGCCCGCCTTCTCGGG
Organism: Microbacterium excoecariae; assembly: GCF_011326725.1. Lineage (GTDB taxonomy): Bacteria > Actinomycetota > Actinomycetes > Actinomycetales > Microbacteriaceae > Microbacterium > Microbacterium excoecariae. The sequence continues at coordinate 1,860,838 of NZ_JAANCO010000001.1, forward strand.
CGGGGCGGACGAGATGATCAGCTCGCCGGACACCGTCTGCGCCGCGCCGGTCCCCGCCCCCATCAGGACGAACGCCACGACGAGCGCGGTCAGGTCGTGGGCGCCGGCGACCGCGACGAGCACGAGACCCGCGACCGCCAGCACGAGGGTGGCCGGCACGACGCGCGAGGCCGGGAATCGACGGGCGATGGGCGTCACGATGAATCCGCTCGCGATCGACATCACGGCGCCCGGGATGAGCGCGATGCCCGCCCACATCGGGGTGAGTCCGACGACCATCTGGAGGTGCTGCGAGACGAAGTAGAGGAACCCGATGTACGCCATGATGCAGCACAGGTTCACGGCGAGGGACCCGGAGAACTTCGGGCGGCGGAAGAGCGACATGTCGAGCATGGGGTGCAGGATCCGCCGCTGCCGGCGGATGAAGAGCCACCCGAACACCAGCCCGACGGCGAGCGGTGCGGCGCCGACCCAGCCCGCGACCGCGACCTCCTTGATGCCGTAGGCCAACGGCGCGAGCGCGAGCATGGACAGCAGGATCCCCCACCCGTCGATCGGGCCGGGCCGCGGATCCCTGCTCTCCTTCACGAAGACCGGCGCGAGGATCAGCATGAGCGCGAGGATCGGCACGGCCAGGAGGAAGACGCTCTGCCACGGGAAGTGCTCGATGAGGATCCCACCGACGATGGGGCCGAGCGCGCCGCCCGCGGCGAACATGCCGGACCAGGCGGCGATCGCGACGCGGCGCTGATCGCGCTGCCGGAAGGTCGACCGGAGGAGAGACATCGTCGACGGCATGAGCGCCGCGCCGAAGACGCCCATGCCGGCGCGGGCGGCGATGAGCCACCCCGCGGTCGGTGCGAACACCGCCGCGACCGAGACGAGCGTGAAACCGATCGCGCCGATGAGGAGGATCCGTCGTCGGCCGAGACGGTCGCCCAGGCTGCCGGCCGTCACGAGCAGCCCGGCCAGCACGAGCGAATACGCGTCGATGATCCAGAGCTGCTCGATGCTCGACGGCTCCAGGTCGCGGGCGATCGCCGGGAGCGCGAAGTTGAGGATCGTGTTGTCCATCGACACGAGCAGCACCGGCAGCATGAGCACGACGAGCGCCGCCCAGCCGCGCCAGTCGGCGCGCGGGCCGTCGGTCGCGATCTGATCCGTCGGCGTCGGCATCGTCATTGTCCTGCTCCTTGTGTACTCTCGTGCGGCCCTCGCCCCGGCAGAAAACGCCCCGCTCGCCGGACGCGAGCGGGGCGTTTCCTGCGGGGTGTGCGTCCTTAGTCTTCGACGATCTCGATCTGGCGGATCACGCGCGCGTCGATCGTGCGCCCGATCTCGGCGACGAGCTCGTCCGGCACGCGCGAGTCGACCGTGACGACCGACAGCGCCTCGGCGTTCGCGCTCCGCGCGACCTGGAGGCCGTCAATGTTGATGCCCTTGTCGCCGAACTGCTCGGCGTACACCGCGACGATGCCGGGCCGGTCCGTGTAGATCATCACGAGGTGGTGGTCCGCGAGCGGCACGTCGAGCTCGTAGCCGTTGATGCCGACGAGCTTCTGCACCATGCGCGTGCCCGCGAGCGTGCCCGCGACGCTCAAGACCGTGCCGTCGGCGAGGGTTCCCGTGAGCGTCGTGAGGTTGCGGAACTCGGGGCTGTCGTGCTCCACCGTCAGGCGCGACTCGATGCCGCGCTGCTCGGCGAGGACCGGCGCGTTGACGTAGGAGACCTTCTCACTCACGACGCTCGTGAGAATCCCCTTCAGCGCCGCCAGACGGTACACGCTCACGTCGTAGTCGGCGAGCTCGCCGCGCACGTCGATCTCGAGGCTCGTGAGCGCGCCGTGGGCGAGGCCACTGAAGACCTGTCCGAGCTTCTCGACGAGCGCGATGCCGGGCCGCACGAACGGGTCGATGACGCCGCCCGCGACGTTGACGGCGTCGGGCACGAGGTCGCCCTCGAGCGCGAGCTTGACCGAACGCGCGACCGACACGCCCGCCTTCTCCTGCGCCTCCGCGGTGGAGGCGCCGAGGTGCGGGGTCACGACGGCGCGCGCCTGGCTCGTGAGCGACCGGTCAGCCGGCGGCTCGCTCGTGAAGACATCGATGCCGGCGCCGGCGATCTCGCCCGCCTCGAGGGCGGCGGCCAGGGCGTCCTCGTCGATGAGGCCGCCGCGCGCGACGTTCACGACGTAGGCGGTCGACTTCATCGCCTTCAGCTCGGCGGCGCCGATCATGCCGGTCGTCTCGGGCGTCTTCGGCATGTGGATGGTGAGGAAGTCCATCTGCTGGACGAGGTCCTCGAGCGACAGCAGCTCGACGCCGAGCTGCTGCGCGCGCGCCGCCGTGACGTAGGGGTCGTAGGCGACGACGCGCATCCCGAAGGCCTGCATGCGCTGCGCGACGAGCGCGCCGATGCGGCCGAGGCCGACGACGCCGAGCGTCTTCTCGTAGAGCTCGGTGCCCGTGAAGGAGCTGCGCTTCCACTCGCCCGCCGAGAGCGACGCGTGGGCGGCGGGAATCCGACGGGCCAGGCTGATGATGTGGCCGCAGGTGAGCTCGGCGGCCGAGATGATGTTCGAGGTCGGGGCGTTGACGACCATGACACCCGCCGTCGTCGCCGCCTTGATGTCGACGTTGTCGAGGCCGACGCCCGCGCGGGCGATGACCTTGAGCTGCGGCGCGTGCGAGATCGCCTCGGCGTCCATCTTCGTCGCCGAGCGGATGAGCACGGCGTGCGCCTCGGCGAGCGCCTCGAAGAGCGCGGAGCGATCGGTTCCGTCAACCGATCGCACGTCGAAATCGGGGCCGAGCGCCTCGATCGTTGCGGGTGAGAGCTGTTCTGCGAGCAGGACGACGGGCTTCGACACGGTGAATCCTTCGGGGGTGACGCTGCGATGGGACGGCACGCGTGCGCGGCACGCGACCGTGGCCCCAGCCTAGCGCCGCGTGGGCGCCGGGCGGGACGGCTGCTATTGGAAGACCACCTGCGTGGTCGTGTACGCCTGCGCGTTCAGCCAGAAGACCGCGACGACGCCCAGGCCGACGACGAGGTAGAGGGCGAGGCGCCACCACCCGGCGCGGCGGCCCAGCAGAACAGCCACGACGAACAGGGCCACGGGCAGGGCGATCGTCATGACCATCGCGATCCACGCGAACGGCGTGAGGGATCCCCCCGCCGCGCTCGCGGTCTGGGCCATCACGACGAGGTAGGACACGCCCGCCCACATGGCGTAGGCGTAGAACAGCCCCGCGATGCCGCTGATCGTCGCCACGACCCAGCCGGGCGTGCCGCTCCGGCGCGTGTGTTCCTCGGTCACTGCCCGATCACCCCCACCATCACGAACGGCCACGGCACGAGGACGACCACGCCCGCGACAAGCGCCGCGAATCGGATCCATGCGGGGCGCGAGCGGGTGGCCACGAGCGCCGCGACGAACCACAGGAGGGGCGCGAGCATCGCGAGATACATGCTGCCCTGGAAGATCACGTCCGCGACGCCGCCGGTGGCGAGCTCGATCCATTCGCGCAGGCGCGAGCTGCCGAGGATCCATCCCAGCGTCCAGAGCGCGTAGACCCCGCCGAGCACGCCGTAGGCGACGAGGGCGACGTTGCCGATCCCGCCGGCGGCCGGTTCGGCCTCCGCGTCGAGCGGCTCGTGCGCGCCGGTCTCGTCCAGCGCGGCGCCGGGCGGGGCCGGCCGGGCGGCGCGTTCGCGCGCGGACCCGGTCGGCGTCAGCGTCGGGTCGTCGTCGCCCTCCCAGGTGAAGGCGTCGTCGTCAGAGGTCGCCACGGGCCCGGCTCACTCGTCGTCGGACCGCTTGCGCCAGCGGATTCCGGCGTTGATGAGGCCGTCGAGGTCGCCGTCGAACACGTGGTCCGGCTGCGACATCTCGAAGCCGGTGCGCAGGTCCTTCACGAGCTGCTGCCCGTAGAGGAAGTAGGAGCGAATCTGGTCGCCCCAGCTCGCCGTGATCGTGCCGGCGAGCTCCTTCTTCTTTGCCGCCTCCTGCTCCTTCTGGAGCAGCAGCAGGCGCGTCTGGAGCACCCGCATGGCGGCCGCGCGGTTCTGAATCTGCGACTTCTCGTTCTGCATCGAGATGACGATGCCCGTCGGGAGGTGCGTGATGCGCACCGCCGAGTCGGTCGTGTTGACCGACTGGCCGCCCGGGCCCGAGGAGCGGAAGACGTCGACGCGGATGTCGTTCTCCGGGATGTCGACCTCCTTCGCCTCCTCCATGAGCGGGATGACCTCGACGGCCGCGAAGCTGGTCTGCCGCTTGTCGGCGGATCCGAAGGGACTGATGCGCGCGAGGCGGTGCGTGCCCGCCTCCACCGACAGCACGCCGTAGGCGTAGGGGGCGTCGACCTCGAAGGTCGCCGACTTGATGCCCGCGCCCTCGGCGTACGAGGTGTCCATGACCTTCACGGGGTAGCCGTGGCGCTCTGCCCAGCGCAGGTACATGCGCATAAGCATCTCGGCGAAGTCGGTCGCGTCGTCGCCGCCGGCGCCCGACCGGATCGTGACGACCGCGGAGCGCTCGTCGTACTCGCCGTCGAGGAGCGTCTGCACCTCGAGATCCGCGACGTCCTTCTCGAGGGAGGCGAGCTCGGCGCGCGCCTCGGCGGCGGCGTCCTCGTCCTCCATCTCGTTCGCGAGATCGACCATGACCTCGAGATCGTCGAGCCGCTGCCCGACGCCCGAGACCTTGCGAATGGCGGCCTTGCGGTGGCTCAGCGCGCTCGTGACCTTCTGCGCGTTCTCCTGATCGCTCCAGAGGTCGGGGTCGGCGGCCTGCTCCTCGAGCCGCGCGACCTCGGCGCGCAGGGTCTCGACGTCGACCACCTCGGAGATGGTGTCGTAGGTGGTGCGCAGGGCCTGGATGTCGGCGGACAGATCAAGTTCAAGCATGACCAGCGAAGCTTATCGCGCCGCCGCTGTGACCGGGCCTCGGCGCGCTAGCGTGGGCTCTCGATGAGTGACGATGAGGCGCCGGGAGCCCGCGAGGCGATCCGCCGCTACTGGCCGATGATCTACGCGCCGACCGCGCTGTATTCGATGGGGGTGGGGTCCCTCGTCCCCGTCCTCCCGACGATCGCGGGAGACCTCGGAGCCACGCTCGCGACCGCGGCCCTCGTCGCCGCGGCGCTCGTGGTGGGTCAGCTCGTCGGCAACATTCCCGCCGGCGCTCTCGTCGCGCGCGTGGGCGAGCGGCGCGCGATGATCGCGGCCGCGCTCGTCGAACTCGGCGGCATCGCCACGATGCTCCTCGCCCCGGGCGTGCCCGTGCTGGCGGCCGGGGCGCTTGTGGTGGGCGGCTGCGCCTCGGTGTTCGCGCTCGCGCGGCACGCCTTCATGACGGCGCGCGTGCCGTTCGCGTCGCGCGCGCGGGCGCTCGCCCTCGTCGGGGGATCCTTTCGCTTGGGGACCTTCACGGGGCCCGTCATCGCCGCCGCGCTCATCTGGGCGACGGGATCCGAGCGCTCGACGCTCTGGTTCTTCGGCGCGTGCACCCTTGGGGTCGCGTTCCTCGTCGCCTTCGGCCCCGATCCGGAGGAGAAGGCGCGGGCGGCAGAGCGCCTCGCTGCGCGCGACGCCGACGCGGAGGACACGGGCGAGCCGGTGACCGGCTCGATCCCCGCCGACGAGCGCACGGGGCTGTTTCGCACGATCTGGCGCCACCGCCACGTGCTGTCGCGCCTCGGGCTCGCGGCCGCCTCCCTCGCCGCGGTGCGCGCGGGCCGGCAGGCCGTCCTCCCGCTGTGGGGCCTCTCGATCGGGCTCGACTCCGCGAACACCGCGCTCATCGTCGGCGTCGCGGGCGCCGTGGAGTTCTCCCTGTTCTACGCGAGCGGCCAGGTCATGGACAGGTTCGGACGCATCTGGGCGACGGTTCCTTCCCAGGTCTTGATGGGATCCGCCTTCTTCAGCCTGGCCTTCACGCACGAGCTCGGCACCTCCGCGATGTGGTTCGGGGTGTTCGCGGTCGTCGTCGGCGTCGGCAACGGGCTGTCCTCTGGAGCGCTTTTGACGCTCGGAGCCGACGTCGCCCCGCGCGAGAACACGGCGGGATTCCTCGGCGCGTGGCGGACCCTCACCGACGGTGGCGCCGCCCTCACGCCGCTAATCGTCTCGGCGCTCACGGCGGCCGCGTCGTTGCCCGTCGCCACCGGCGCCGTGGGACTCGTCGGCCTCGCCGGAGCGGTGGGATTCTGGCGCTGGGTACCGCGCCACGGCTCGCGCCCGCCGGGTGCGTTGCGCTAGCCCGCCAGCGCCGTGCGCCCCGTGCCCGTGGCCGACAGCCAGACGCCGTCCGGCACGAGCGCCGCGACGAGGAACGGCTCCCAGCGCGCGGCCACGACGACGCGGGCGGTCCCGCCCGCGGTCACGTCGAGCGCCTCGATGCGGGCGTCGTCCGGGGACAGCGCGACGATGTCGGCGGCCTGCGACCGGGCGCGCTCCGCGTCGAGGCGGATCCCCACCCCGCCGCCCGAGGGCACGACGACGAACCCCTCCGTCGCCGCGAGGGCGGCCGCATCGGCCGACGCGTCGAGCCGCTTCTGCGCGAGGTAGAGCGACGTGGCGTTCGCGCACACGAGGATGAGCGCCAGCGCGAGCGCGACGTAGCCGGCCACGAGCGGGAGCACGCTGCCGTCGTCGTCGCGGGCCCTCACGGCACGGCCGCCCGCTCGACGCGGAAGGCGGCGCGCGCCTCGATCGGAACCGCCGCGGCGTCCTGGAGCCCCCACACGTCCGGCACGAGCGGGAGCGCGACGCGCGTGGAGATCGTGACGACGACGATGGCGCCCGCCTCGGGGCACGCGGCGCGCGCGTTCTCGCACTGGACACTCATGTCCACCGCCTGCGGATCCAACCCGTATGCGGCTGCCGCGTCGACGCGGACCGCCTCGGGCGCCCCGGCCGCCCCGCTCGCGACCGACCGGGCGACGAGGCGCGCCGTCGTCTCGGCGCCGAGGGCGGCGTTCTGCAGGGCCGACAGCGCGACGACAAGATAGACGAGCGGCACGAGGAGGACGAGCCCCGCCACGAGAAACTCCAGGGACGCGCTCCCGCGCTCCGCGTCGTCATCCGAACACCTCCGCGGGAGCACGGGCGGTCACCTCCGTCCCGCGCGCGGGCCCGAGGAAGCCCACGAGCGGCAGCGTCGCGTCGATGCGCACGGTGATCACCGCGACGCCGCTCGATGTGCCGCGTTCGAACGCGACGGAGTCGATGGCGTCGTGGCCTACGGCCCTCTCCACGAGCGCCCGCGCCCGGGCCTCCGCCTCGGCGGGGGTCGCGTCGGCGAGGGCGGCATGGAAGGCGGCCTCCACCGCCGCGTCCTGCACGACGTTGCGGACGTACGCGGCGAGGCCGAGCTGCACCACGCCCAGCGTGAACGTGGTGAGGAGCACGCTCACGAGGAGGAACTCGACCGTCGCGGATCCGCGCTCGTCCCGCATGCGTCTCACATGCCCGTGACGCGGGAGATGGCCTGCTCGAAGACGCCCGTGAGCGCCGGGCCAGCCAGGGCCCAGATCACGACGACGAGCCCGGTCATGACATTCTCAGGGTAATCGTCGTCGATCCCACCCCCCCACCTACCCAAAATCGCCCAAAGCCCCGTGTGCAGGTAGTAGTCGGCCTCCGCACGTGCGCGCATTTTTGAGGGATCGCGCCCGACCGCCCTAGCCTTGCGGTCAGCCGCCGTCTACCACTTGACGGTGTTCGCTCTGTTCCCGGTCACGGCGCTTCGCAATTGCCTCAGCGCGCTTAACGCTCTGCTTCGCGATGTAGCGCGTCAGGGCGCCGATTCGATGAGTGCTCGCGAGCTGGTATCGCCGCGCGACGAATTTCGCATCCTGCAATTGCATTTCGCGATAGAGCTCACGCATAAGGACCTCACGAAAATACGTATCTAGCTTGGTCACGTTTCGTAGACCCGCACGCGCGACTTCCAAATTCTGATCTGTCTGCACCGAGTTAAACGCGTCGACAATTTTTGCGCGCGTGTTATCAATCTCAATTATCTTGTTAGAGACCTCTACATCCGCGTGAACTTGTGCCTCCGAGAGCGTGACTCGCCATGCTTCCGTTGCAATCTTGACTCGCTCGCTTAGTGCATCGGAGGCCGATCTGATGGAAATTTTCACGGCTTGCGGCATGCTTTCCGGCGATGAATCGTCTGGCAAGGCTTGCCGGATCTGATCCAAAACAGAGCCCCAGTCTTGCACCAGACGGCTGGTGGCTATGCCAAGCTCGTTAACCGCCGTAATAGTTCGGACCCGAAACTGTCGAAACTCGCTCGATTCATCCTCTTGCACTTCGATGAGGCGCAAACGAAGGCTAGTTCTTGCGGTCATCCACCCCCCGAACATGATTCCAACCACCCCGAATATGGCTGGAAGGAAGCTACTCAGAATGTCCACCGAGATCGCAAGTGCCATTTCCGAATCACCCTCAAACGTCATGGCTGGAGCGTAACGCGCGACCGCGGCGTGAGGTGTATCAATCATCGAGCGGGCCGAACCACTCGGCTGCGTCGTATCCAAGCGCTCCGCCGACGCGGTGCCACGCCCTCAGGCCGTCCGCCCAGTCGCCACGTTCCCCGGATTCCATGTGTCTAAGCGTCGCAATGCCCACGCCGGACCGTTCAGACAGTTCCTGGAGGCTCAGCCCGCGCTCCTCACGGATCGCGCGCAACCACGCCCGCATCGCGTACACCGACGCTCCTCACGACCTTCGATATGTCAGCGCAGCACGAGTCTCGTCATTGCTCAGCGAATGCGCACGCCCCTCAACAGCTCCAGCCGCGAAGTTGATGCCATGGTAGGCGCCGTGCATGCTGTCGAGCGCGAGGTCAACTGCTTCAAACACGACCCCGAGAGCGCCTTCCGCACTGTCCTGGGTGTACTCACGCCGAAATCGCGCGATTGCAGACGCGTTCGCCAAGGCGCGCGAAGCTGTGTTGATTCCCACAGCGGCCGCGTAGTCGCGAATGCGCACGACCGCGCCAGCGACCTTTGACGCGTACTCGCGCTGCCAGATCGACTCGTAGACAGCATCTTCGCCACTCGCGCCGATCGCCACTTCGCGAAACCGGGTGAATAGATCCATTAGCTCGCGAATCTCGGCTCGCTGCTCCTCGCGCTCCTCGCGGGCTACTTGCGAGGCCTCGTCTCGCGCATGCTGTTCAGCGTCATTCTTGCCCCGACGCCGCTCCAAGGCGATATTCGCCCCCTGAGTCACGACGACACCGACCAGCGCCGACAGGGCGGGTAGCGCAAAGGACCAGAACTCAGACACACCTGAACTGTACCCGCGAGCGCGTGGCACGAAATGCTGGCAGCTCACTTCGACGCGAGGAAAACGGGACTGCTGCAGGGGTAGGTGACAGGTTGTAGTCACGCCGCAAACAAGCACAACGCCAATCGAAGGGGGCTGGGCGTGAACCTCGACGCATCGAGTGACCCCGGTGATGAGCAATTGCAGGCAGGCTGCAAATCCCTCGCGGTTACTCCGCACACCTGAAGTCCCGCCCGCAGGTGGCGGCGTGCTCGATCGAGCGTCTACTGGGCGGCGCGTTCTGGGCCGACCCCGCCAAAGCCATCCATCGCCTGCGAGATCAGCGTTGACAGCTCAGCACTGATGCTCGTGAGCCGATCTCGCAGTCCGACCAGCTCGGCCTCGTTGATGTACCGGACGGTATATCCGGGGACATCATTGCCGAACGATTGTTTCATCGCGACGTATCCATCCTGCGAGAAGGCGTTCTGCTTCCCCAGTAGGAACTTCGCGTCGACGTAGACGCCGTGGACGATGTAATGACGGAAGTCCAATGCATCCGTGAAGCGCTCGTGCAACTCGTCGGGGATCTTGCCCTTGAGCTTTCTGAGCAGCCTGGTGCTAGTAGATCCGAACCCATCGACGGCCTTGTCGAGGTCGCCACTGCGTAGTTGTAGCAACTCGCTCGCATGTTCCTCGGCGACAGCGCAGCAGATCACGACCTCACCGATCAGCTCATTCAGCCGAGGCGGAAGGTTCGTGACCGATGGAGCTTGCTCGGCAACGTGATGTCCAGTGCGCAGGGCATGCATCCGGTATTCAAGCAACTGTTGCAATCGCTTCAGTTCAGCGATCGTGGCCGCTCCGGTAGTCATGCGGAAGATGAGTTCGTCGGCTTCGTCCTGCCACTGCTCGGCCGTCAGTGCAAAGCCGAATGTGGTCTGCCCGTCATCCATTAGGAACCCCGATTGCCATGACCTCAACGTACCCTTGCCAGGGCCGCAACGGAGGTTGACGAGACGTCGCTATTCCGAGCCGCGAACAGCGTGGATCATCCATAGGTTCCTTGCTATCCCTGGCCAACCGAATCACTGCGCCAGCAGAGCGCCGACAGCTCTGTTGGCGCTGAAGAGCACTAAGGCACCGACGAGGAAGGCCGATCGCTGGTGGTCGACGTACATAAAGCCGAGGGCTGGTGGCACGTGCATCGGGCCTACGCCGGCGATCTCGAGGGCCTCACAGACCACACGGAGCCCCGATAATCGTCCGTCCTTCGACGTAGAGTCGAGCCCTTGAACGGGGATCAGGACGAGATGGCGACCGCAACGAACGACCGACCGAGGCGGAGTGCTGGAAGCAGTTCTGGGAAGCCGTGGCCATCCTGTGGCTCGAGCTGCCGCCGGAGATCCAGCGGGAATACGCAGAGAAGTATCCGAAGGACTCGAAGCGTCCTCCGAATCCGTTGTTTCCGGTGGGCTCCTAGAGCCAACACGACAGCGGATGGCGCACAGCCGCCGACGGGTCAGGAGCTGACATCGCGACCACGGCCCGGCGTCCGGGCTCCGTAGAATTGCCGGTTCATGGAACCGACCAGAAGGCATTGACCAGATGACGGACTTCACGTCGCACCGGGCGCAGGTACAGATCTTCATCAGCACGAGCGCGCACCACCGGCCGAGGATTCGGCGAAGCGCGATCCTGGTGCTCCTGGGCGTGCCGCTGCTCGTGCTGGGGATCTACCTGGTGGTCAACGACCTGCCTGAGATGACGGTGCGCAAGGCCGAGATCTGGTTCAGCGCCGGGCCGCTGATCCTCGGGGCCGTGGGCCTGGTCTTCGGCGCGTACGGCCTGGTGACCAGCATCCCCGCGGCGATGCGCACCGGCGACGACGCGATCGACCTGGAGCTCGGCCAGGATGGCGTCATCGTCCGCGGCGGCCACGTGATCCCGTGGGCAATGATCAAGGGTGCTACTGCGGTCCAGTACATCAATAGCGCCAAGGCGCAGCTCTTGTGGGACGGAAAGCATCTGAACCGGGCGCTGGTGCTGCGGGTCAAGGAACCGCGGGACGTCCCGGGGGCCGCGTCGAAGGACGGCAAGCACACGGTCCGGATCAGGCTGCAGCACTACGCCGCGGCCGAGTACCAGAAGCTCTTCGTGCAAGTCGTAGCCAAGCTCAGGTCCAACGGGATCCAGGTGGTGGAGGACAAGAAGCACAAGCAGACGTGATCGGGAGACGCCGCTCATCGCGACCTGCCCGCCTGCCGGTGTATTGAGCGAGTGCGAGTCCGGCACTGCGAAAGGGAAGACGCATAGAGTCATGACCATGGAGTACGACGAGCTCGGCGATCTGGACGGCGTACCGATCCGCACGCCCAAGGATCAGGGCTACCGCACCTGCGCCGAGTGCGGCGGCGACTGCGAGCCGGATCCCAGCGTCGGCTCCGATGGGCTGGGCGTGCGCATCGCATTCGTCTGCCCGAGGCACGGCGTGCAGAGCATCGGCGACCCGTTCGAGGAGGAGAGGCGACGATGATCGGCGGGTTCTTCAGCGTCAACGCGACCAACATCGGCCATGCGGCCATGCGGGCTGCTTCCAGGCCCATTGCCGAGGATGCGCCGGCTGAGATGAAGCTGGTGCTGCGCACGGAGGACTCCGGCCGCGAAGAGGTCTACATCGAGGTGAGCACCCCGCAGGGCTTCGTGCGCCACATCCGCATCGGCCAGGCCAAGGTCTGGGGGATCCTGCAGATCGAGGACACGGCAGCGATGAAGGCGGCGTGCCAGAGCTTCATCGACGACCGGGCGGAGCATGCCCGCCAGGCGGTGCTGGATGCCCAGGAGCATGCAGCGCAGGCAGGCCAACGGTGATCTAGTGTCGGAGGCTGCTGGCAGGATGGCTGGCATGAGCACAGGCGCAGCCAGGACAGCCGACGTCGTCCACCACCTGTACCCGAACGGCCCGGCAGTAGATCTGGTGCCCTACTGCGGCGCTCTGCCCGGGCGCGACGAGCTGACTGGGGACTGGAACACCGGGCACGACCGAGACGAGCTTCTGCAGTGCCTGGGCTTCGGACTGCCGGTATACATGGTGTGCGCGTCGCCGGAAGCCCTGGGCGGCTTCACGCCGCTGATCCTCAGCGACGACAAGAGCTGAGCTGGCGAGTTTTCGCGAGACAGTCACTTACCCCTGCACATTGAACAGCCGGACGTAGTGGGCAACGGCGCTGGCATGATCGCCCACGTCGGAGGCGTCCTTCGCCAGCGCTGCTAGGCGTGCCGCCTCTTCGATTGCGTACTTCGCCATGATCGACTCGGCCAAGCTGCTCGTCCCGGTCACGATCCGACGCCCGTAGTTGGTGGGGTCATTCATATCGCGAAGGCCATCACCCGTGAGACCCTTGAAGAAGTCCCTCAGGTCCCAGTCATAGATGATGATCGAGTTGCTCAGCGCGTATTGAGCCGTACGCATCTCCAGATAGAACGAGGCGAGCGGGACAGAGTTCCAGGCCTTCCAGGTCTTTACGAGGCGGATCAAGCTCTTCGCCCGGCCATCGGTCGCCTTCTGAGCCTTGTTCACATAGTCAAGGTGGACGGCAGGGTTACTGCGGATCCAGCCGGTTCCGCTGGGATCGGGGATGTCATAGTCGTCGGTTTCCCTGAAGTAGGCCGGCGTGATCTCCACCGCGGGCGTGCCGTCGAAGTAGGTGATCCGAACTGCTGGACGATCGATATGGACGAGGCAATCTGGCAGCCCCCGAGCCAACGATGCCCGTAGCTGCTCCAACGCATCCCAAGAGTTCGTCGGCCTCAGCCCTGGCATCGTCACGAAGTAATCGACATCGCTGCTATTGCTGATGGCAGTGCCGTGGTGCCACGAGCCGGTCTCGCGCATCCGGACGATCTTGAGATCCGACTCAAGCCACGCCTCGATGGAAGACCGATGGCTGGCAGCTGCGACCCGTGCGTCCTCGTCGGGCGTCATGGCCTTGATGATCGACGCCAGCGTCGACTGCGCTGTTGCTTCGGTCATGCAGCATCGACCTTGAATCGCTGTCCGCCATCACGTTCGATGTTCCGCTTGGCGAGCAGATACGCCAGACGCGGGATCGGATCGGCGGCGTGGTTCAGATCGGACTCCCGTTCAGCAAGCTGTGCGAGGGAGTTGCGAAGCTCGGGCAGAGCATCCACGGGCATCTGAATGTCGCGCAGCCGACGGGCATCGTTGCGAAGAGAGGTGTAGTCGTTGCCGCTGCTCTGGGCACGCTCTGCGAGCCTGTCAGGGCGGGCACCAGTCATCAACGCAGCGGTGATCGCCGCCAGAACAGCCAAGACCCCGGAGGCCACCTGGCCCGCTGCAGCGAACGTGATCACAGCAGCGGCAGTGCTCAAGGCTGCAGCGAGAGCACCGAGCGTCCAATGCAACCCCCGCCAGAACTTCGCCGCCTCCAGCTGGCCCTGGGCCGAGTAGATGGCGCTCTCGTGGATCCGGGAGACCTCGACGCTGATCGCGTTTCTCTGGGTGGCCTCTGCCGCGTCCGCCACAGTGCTACCTGTTGCCCTTGGAGCGGTTGTGGGGAACGCAGAGCATCTCGCAGTTTCCGAGATTGGTGGGTCCATGCTTGGACCATGCCGTGACGTGATCCGCGTCCATCTCGCCGTAGCTGTAGATGCGCGTGGCGTTGTTGTTCGTGCCGCTGGCGCACATGGGGCAGTTCGAGACTCCCGCGTCTTCTGCCTGCTTGGTCTGCTTCTCGTAGGCAGCCAGCTTGGTCCTCTCATCGAAGACACGAACTTCGAGCAGCTTAGTCTCGACCTCGCCACCTAGGACGAACTCATAGATCCCGCGCTTGTTCTTGACGTCGACGTCGCCCATGAGCTCGGCGATCCGCAGCTCCAGATCGGCAGGATCGTAACTGCCATCCTTGAACTGCTTGTGCAGCGGACCCCACTTGACCGATTTCATTGGCGCGCGCTTCTTGGGGAACGTCGTCTCAACCCAGTCGATGACGCCCTTGAAGTACAGCCACAACTCGTTGGCATTCTTGTCGTGCTGGTGGGCAGCCATGTATTCATCGATCTTGCCGTCGTTGAGCCACTCGATGGCCGTCTCTAGGTAGTCCTGGCGAATTGGCGTTCCGGACATGTAGTCCGAGGCGATGCCGTAGGCAGGGCAGCCGTTCTTGCTGAAATACTTCTTGGCAGCGGTCACCCATGGCCCGTGGTAGACGGCGTTGCGGAGCTCCTGGTCTGTGAGCTTCTCGCCGGCGATGTTGATCGTCTTGAACCAGTCGAGCTTCTCGGAATCGGTGCCCTCGCAGAGGTAGACCATGAGCTCGTAGTCGAGGATCTGGTCCTGCTGGTCGCTCTGAAGGTTGTGGAAGGCGAGCTGGTGACCGTCGATTTCGATGGAGAAGTCACCCTCGACGTACTGGCAAATCGAGATGGTTCGCTGCTGGCCGTCGATGATCTCGTACTCGACGCCATCGTCGCCCGGCTCATCGATCACGGCCCAGTACATGACGTTCAACGGGAAGTCCCGGCGCAGCGTCTCCAGGACGGCGTCACGCTGCTTGTCCTTGTAGACGAACTCCCGCTGGTAAGGCGGACGCACGTCGAGCTTGCCCCCGCAAGCGCGGACGCCCAGCTCGTCGTTGTCTTCATAGCCCTCGATCAAGTCGCGGACCTTGATGCGCTGAAGCTCGATCTTCATAGTTGCTTGTTCCTGATCGCGAGACGCTCGTAGGTGCGACGATATGTACCGTCACCGTTGCTGAGGTAGAAGTTCGGGCCGCCCTGCGGGTAGCTACCCTTCGGTGCGAACTCCGACATCGGAGAGGCCAGTACGAGGCTGGTACCGAGGATCTCGAACTGGTCTGGGTTGTACTTCCCAAGGAACGTGATCGGCACACCCATCACGCCCGGGTAGTCCATCGGGATGTCAACCACCTTGGAGACTTCGATGCCGTCGAAATTGACGTAGCTCGGGTAGTCCTCAGGGCTGTACGTCTTGTAGAGAATGATCTCCTCGTGACGCTTGGCGTGGTCGAGGTTGGTGAACCATGCCGAGTTACCGATGGTCTGATACCGATGCCCGTGTTCGTCAGTGCGCTGACCGGTCTTCACCGGGGCGTCGTCAGCGATCCGGAACCACATCTGACCTGTTCCAGTTCGGGTGACACCCATCCACATCTTGTCGTCCTGAATGAACGGCCAGACCTCTTTGTACTTCAGTGCATTCAAATTCCCGATGATCAGGAACTTCTTGTCGTACTCCATCAGCTGAGCGACGTATTCACGGAAGAGCGAGAAGGGCGGGTTCGTCACGACAATGTCCGCCTGCTTGAGCAATGCAATGCTCTCCGCTGAGCGAAAGTCACCGTCGCCCTGGAAAGCCCTAGTCTCAATCTCGTCGCGCCCGGGGATTCGATCCCCGTCTTTGTCGCCGGTGTACTCGAGGTAGATGGCACGCTCATTGTCGCCAGTCGAGAACAGGTCGACGTCCTGACTTTTATAGCAGGCGGCGATGAGCTTCTTCAGTCCCAACTTCTCAAAGTTGTAGCTGAAGTAGTGGAAGAACTCTGATTCACGGGGGTCGTCACAGTTGAGGTAGACGACCTTGCCCTTGAAGTGCTTCTTGTAGTGACGGAGTTCCTTCTCGATGTCAGAGAGCTGTGTATAGAACTCGTCGAGCTTTGCCGAGCGAGCCTCCCCGAGACTCTTGTGCTTCCCCGCCACACGTACCCCGCTTCGCTATCCGGCCGTCTCGCACCGCCGGGCGCGGGGTGCGTCATCTGACAGGTGCATCCTATCGAAGGGGTGCGACGCGGCCTGGGATGTGCGACACGACGGTCGCCCTTTATCGAGGATCAGTTTTGCAGCTCGTGAGGGCCGGTTGATCCAGATCTCCTCGATCTCGTCGTCGTCGAGGAGCGGCTGCAGAGGCCCGTACCCCGACACGGCGGCGACGATCTCGCGCACCGCGGCCTCGCTGTCCTCGACCGCGCGACCGCCCGCGGCGAGGGCGCGATCGTTGTGGCGGCGCACCTCGGCGGCCGCGATCCGCGCCACGTCCGCGGGCAGCGCCTCGGCGCGCCCCAGCGCCGCGCGGTCTTCGCGCACGCGCTGCCGGACGCGGTCGGTGATCTCCTGCTGCGGTGTCGTCACGCCGCCAGCGTGACAGAGACGGCGGATCCGCCTCGAAAGTTATCCACACCCCGCCTCCGCGACGCGCGGGGCGGGGATCGCGCGAAAAGCCCGCCTAGACTAGAGGGGACGCGGGAGTGGTGAAATCGGTAGACACGCGGGATTTAGGTTCCCGTGCCTCACGGCGTGCGGGTTCAAGTCCCGCCTTCCGCACGGTTCCGTCGCCGCGACACCGGCGCCTCGTCGGACATCTCCTCGAGCTCCTTGCCCTTCGTCTCGGCCACGCGCCACCAGACGAAGAAGAACGACAGCACGGCGAAGAACGTGTAGAACCCGTACGCGAAGGTCAGGCTGATCTCGCTGAACACGGGGAACGTCGTGGAGATGAAGAAATTCGCGACCCACTGCGCGGCCGCCGCCACCGCGAGCGCCGAGGCACGGATCCGGTTCGGGAACATCTCCCCCAGCAGGACCCACACGACGGGCCCCCAGGTCGCGCCGAAGCCGACCACGAACAGGTTCGCCGCGACGAGGGCGATGAGCGCCCAGGGCTGGCCGAGGGTGACCTCGCCGCCGGAGGTCGTCGCGAACGAGAACGCGAGCGCCATCGTGCCGAGCGCTACGGCCATAAGCACGGACCCCGCGAGGAGCATCGCGCGCCGACCCACCTTGTCGACGAGGACGATCGCGACGATCGTCGTCACGATGTTCGTGACCGAGCTGATCACGCTCGTGAGCATGGCGCTCGACTCGTCGAAGCCCACCGACCGCCACAGCGTCGTCGAGTAGTAGAAGATCACGTTGATGCCGACGAACTGCTGGAACATGCTCAGCAGGATCCCCACCCACACGATCGGCTTGAGGCCGAACGTGCTGCCGACGAGGTCGCGGAGGCTTTCGCGCCGGTCGCTTGCGATGGAGCTGCGGATCTGATCGATGCGTCCGACGACGTCGACCTCGCCGGTGTAGGTCTCGAGGACCTCCGCCGCCTGATCCTCGCGCTCGCGCAGGACCAGGTAGCGGGGCGATTCCGGCAGCCGCAGGGCCAGCACGCCGTACACGATCGCCGGGATGGCCTCCGCCATGAACATCCACCGCCACGCGGGCAGGCCGAACCACAGGATCTCGGCGGCGCCGCCGCTCACCGCCGCGAGGACCGCGTTCGACAGCAGCGCCACGAAGATGCCGAGGACGATCGCGAGCTGCTGCAGCGATCCGAGCCGACCGCGGATCCGCGCGGGCGCGACCTCCGCGATGTACGCCGGCGCGATGACGGAGGCCGCACCGACCCCGATGCCGCCGACGACGCGCCAGGCGATGAGGTCCACGACGCCGAAGGCGAGGCCGGATCCGATCGCCGAGATGAGGAACAGCACCGCCGAGACGAGCATGACGGGGATCCGGCCGAAGCGGTTCGCGAGGGATCCGGCGAACCAGGCGCCGATGACCGAGCCCAGGAGCGCGGAGGAGACGGCGAAGCCCTTGAGCGCGGCGCCGAGGTCGAAGGCGCCCGCGAGCGCGTCGACCGCCCCGTTGATCACCGAGGTGTCGAAACCGAACAGGAAGCCGCCGAGGGCTGCCGCCAGGGCGATCCCAACGACGGGCCCGGTTCTCGGGCGAGGCACAGACTCGGCCATGATGTTCTCCTTCTCGTAGGGGCGGAGCGAACCTACCCCCGTGTCGACCGATATGGCAGGACGCCTACAGCGCCGCGAGGATCGGGGCGAGCGCCTCCAGGGCCCGCGCGCGATGGGACACGACGTTCTTCTCGGCGGCGCTGAGCTCCGCTGCCGTGCGGTCAGAACCTTCCGGCACGAACACGGGGTCGTATCCGAATCCCCCGTCGCCGCGCGGCGCGGTCGCGAGGCGCCCGGGCCAGATGCCCTCGACCGTGGTCTCCTCGCCCGTCGGACGGACCACGGCGATCACGGAGGTGTAATGCGCGGCCCGATCGGCGGGATCCGTGAGGTCGGAGAGCTGGTCCAGCAGGAGGGCGAGGTTCGCGCCGTCGTTTTTCGCGTGCCCCGCCCAATACGCCGAGAACACGCCGGGCGAGCCCCCGAGCACGTCGACGCAGACGCCCGAGTCGTCCGCGAGCGCGACGAGCCCGGTGTGCGCCGCCGCGGCGCGCGCCTTGATCAGCGCGTTCTGCGCGAAGGTCGTGCCGTCCTCGACCGGCTCGGGCCCGTCGTAGCCGACGACCTCGATGTCGGGGCGGACCCGCGCGACGATGCCCTGCAGCTCGGCGACCTTGTGCGCGTTGTGCGTCGCGAGCACGACGCGCGGTCCGCTCACGCCTGCCCCGCCAGGGCCGCGCGCTGGAGCGCGGTGAGGTCGGCGCAGCCCTTCGCGCCGAGCTCGAGCAGACGGTCGAGCTCGGCCTTATCGAACGGCGCGCCCTCGGCGGTCCCCTGGACCTCCACGAACGACCCGGACCCGGTCATCACGATGTTCATGTCGGTCTCGGCGCGCGAGTCCTCCTCGTACGGCAGGTCGAGCATGGGCGTGCCCCCGATGATGCCGACGGAGATGGCCGCGACGCTGTCCGTCAGAGGCGTCGCCTTCTTGCCGATGAAGCCCCGCTCGCGGCCCCACTCGATCGCGTCGGACAGCGCCACGTACGCGCCCGTGATGGACGCGGTGCGGGTACCGCCATCGGCCTGCAGCACGTCGCAGTCGACGACGAGGGTGTTCTCCCCCAGCGCCTTCGTGTCCACGACCGCGCGCAGCGCGCGGCCGATGAGCCGCGAGATCTCGTGTGTGCGGCCGCCGATCTTGCCCTTGACGCTCTCGCGCTGCGAGCGCTCGTTCGTGGCGCGCGGGAGCATCGCGTACTCGGCCGTGACCCAGCCTCGCCCTTGCCCCGCGAGCCAGCGCGGCACGCCGTTCGTGAAGCTCGCCGTGCACAGCACGCGCGTGCCGCCGAAGCTGATGAGGGCGGATCCCTCAGCCTGCGCGCTCCACCCGCGCTCGATCGTGACGGGCCGCAGCTCGTCGTTCTGCCGGCCGTCGTGGCGCATGGTCATCTCGTGTCCCTTTCGGTCGTGGGGTGAGCGGATTCGCTCACGCGCGCAGTTCGCGCAGGTCGATCTGGCCCGTGCGCAGGAGGCGCACGTCGCGCACCTCGGTGCCCAGGAGCCGGTTGGCGAGGGCGACGAAGCCGCGCGAATCCGCGCCCGTCGCCTCGTAGGTATGCCGCGGCGAGGCGTCCGCGGCCGCGAGGAGGTCGCGGCTCACGAGCTCGCGGAACACGTCCTTCGCGGTCTCGCTGTCGCTCGAGACGAGCGACACGCCGGGCCCCATGATGTAGCTGATCGCGCCCTTCAGGAACGGGTAGTGCGTGCAGCCGAGCACGACGGTGTCGACGCCCGCGTCGACCAGCGGGGCGAGGTACTCCCCCGCGACGGCGAGCAGCTCGGGCGAATCGGTGATGCCGGCCTCGACAAAATCCACGAACCGCGGGCAGGCCGCCGCGTGTACGTGCGTGCCGGGCGCGATCGCCAGCATGTCCTGGTAGGCGCCCGACGCGATCGTTCCCTCCGTGCCGATCACGCCGATGCGCCCGGAGCGGCTGGTCGCGATCGCCGTGCGCACCGCGGGCCGGATCACCTCGACCACCGGCACGTCGTAGCGCTCGCGAGCGTCGTGCAGCAGCGCCGCGGACGCCGTGTTGCAGGCGATCACGAGCATCTTGACGCCCTGATCCACGAGCGTGTCGAGCACCTCGAGGCCGTACTCGCGCACCTCGGCGATGGGGCGCGGCCCGTAGGGCGAGTGCAGGGTGTCTCCGACGTACAGAATCGACTCGCGCGGGAGCTGATCCCGCACGGCGCGTGCGACGGTGAGTCCGCCGACGCCCGAATCGAAGATGCCGATCGGCGAGTTGTCCACGACCCCAGCCTACGCGGCCTGGCCCGCGCGCCGCGGATAGAGTGGCGTGCATGAGTGCCTCGACGGCCCTGCTGACGGACCGATACGAACTGACCATGCTCGACGCGGCCCTACGCGACGGCAGCGCCGCCCGGCGGTGCGTCTTCGAGCTGTTCGCTCGGCGCCTGTCGGGGGGACGGCGCTTCGGGGTCGTCGCGGGCACCGGGCGCTTCCTGCAGCAGCTGCGGGAGTTCCGCTTCGGCGACGAGGAGCTGCGCTTCCTCCGAGACGAGCGCGTCGTCGCGGACGCCACGATCGCCTTCCTCGCGGACTATCGCTTCCGCGGGTCCATCACGGGCTACCGCGAGGGCGAGCTGTTCTTCCCGGGGTCCCCGATCCTCACGGTCGAGGGCACCTTCGCCGACGCCGTGATCCTGGAGACGCTGGCGCTCAGCGTCCTCAACCACGACTCGGCGGTCGCGACGGCCGCCGCGCGGATGAGCATCGCCGCCGGCGACCGCCCGCTCGCCGAGATGGGGTCGCGCCGGGCGCACGAGCGCTCGGCGGTCGCCGCCGCCCGCGCGGCGTACATCGCCGGGTTCACCTCCACGAGCAACCTCGAGGCCGGACGGGCATGGGGCGTGCCCACGATGGGCACGGCCGCGCATGCGTGGACGCTGCTGCACGATTCGGAGGAGGACGCCTTCCGCGCACAGGTCGCCTCCCTCGGCGCGGACACCACGCTCCTCGTCGACACCTACGACGTGGCGCGCGGCGTCGAGCGCGCCGTGAGCGTGGCGGGCCCGGCCCTGGGCGGGGTCCGGATCGACTCCGGCGACCTGCCGCTGGTCGCGGCCGACGTGCGGGCCCAGCTCGACGCCCTCGGCGCGCGCACGACATCCATTACGGTGACCAGCGACCTCGACGAATACGCGATCGCGGCGCTCGCCGCGAGCCCCGTCGACGCGTACGGCGTGGGCACGTCGGTGGCCACGGGATCCGGCTACCCGACCGCGGGCCTCGTGTACAAGCTCGTCGCGCGCGAGGACGCCGCGGGCAGATGGGTGCGGGTCGCCAAGACCGCGGAGGGGAAGGCGTCGCACGGAGGCCGCAAGCACGCCTCCCGGCGGCTCGCTGACGGCGTCGCCACGCACGAGGTCGTGCGCGTCGCGGCGTCGTTCGAGACCGCGGCCGACGCGCTCCCCGACGCCGATTCGCGGGCCCTTGAGGTCCCGCTCGTGACCGCGGGCGACATCGACACCGCGTACGAGGGTGCCTCGGGCGTCGCGGCCGCGCGCGCCCACCACCGACGCGCGCGGGCCGAGTTGCCGATCCGCGCGCAGGCCCTGAGCAAGTCGGATCCGGCGATCCCGACCGTCTATCGGGACGCGTGAGTCACGACGTCAACGACGCGTAGATCTCCTTGCAGGTGGGGCACACCGGAAACTTCTCCGGGTCGCGGCCCGGCGTCCACTTCTTGCCGCAGAGCGCGCGCACGGGCTTGCCCGTGATGGCCGACTCTACGATCTTGTCCTTCTGGACGTAGTGCGAGAAGCGCTCGTGATCGCCCGGCTCCTGGGTCTCCTCGCGAATCAGCTCCTCGAGCTCGCGGTCGAGGAGGGCGGTCCCGCCCTGGTCGGGGGTGTCGAGTGGCGTGCTCATGGATATGAGTGTAAATGCCGGGTACCTGCGCGGGGCCGGAGCGCGCGGATCACCCCGCGTGGAGCGCGAGTTCCATGAGGCGACGCCCGCGCCGCGTGAAGCACAGGGAGCCGATCGCGATCCCCCCGGCGGCCGCCGCGAGCCCCGTGACGACGCCGAGGACGAGCGCGAAGCCCGCGGATCCGCCGAAGCCGAACACGACCCGGCCCGCCTCGACGAGCGTCGGGGCGGAGACGAGAACGGTCACCACGAGCGCGCCCGCCGGCGCGAGGACGCCGCGCGCACCCTGACGTTGCGGCTGACGGAACGGGCTATCGCCGGGGCGCGCCACGGGATACGGCCACGCCGCCGAGGTCACGCTGGAGACACCGACCGCGGAGAGGAAGAGGGACAGCGCGACCCCCACGAGCGCGCCGAGGTTGTGCCATTGCCCCGCGAGCGTCGCCGTGAGGGCGATCGTCGCGGCGAGCACGGGCAGTGCCAGCAGCGCGACCGGGACGAGGCGACCGACCCGGTCGGCCGCGCCGCGCACCCCCGCGACGATGTGCATCCACAGCGCCTCGGAGTCGTAGGCGAGGTCGTTGTGCGCGATCCAGCCGAGGAAACAGGCGACGATGGGAAGCGGCACGAGCGCGGCGGTCTCGGGCGGCATGCCCGCGACGATCAGCGGGATCACCGGCAGGACGCCAGCGATCGGCACGATCGCGAGGTTCGCGAGGTACCGCACGTCGGTTGCCCAGTACAGGATCGAGCGCGCGCCGATCGCGCCCGTCGCGGTCGCCGGCAGCATGGCGAACCACCCGAGCCGCCGATCGCGCCGCGACGGGGCGATGTCGGCATGGAAAAACGCGCGGTGCACGACGAGGCCCCACACGGCGAGGCCGGCGGCGAGGGTGACGAGCGCGACGGCGAGCGCGGCAACGGATCCCCCGGCGGCCGCGGCCGCGGCCCCGATCGGAGACAGCGCCACGACACCGGCGGTGGCCGAGAGCAATGGGGGCACGCCGGCGGCGGCCTCGCCCAGGGCGATCGATGAGGCAACGAGGGGCACGCCGGCGGCGATCGCGGCCAGCGCCACGAGCACGCGGATCTCGCGCGATCGGCCCGCCGCACGCACGCGATCCGCCGCGGCGAACCCGATGCGGGCGGCCACCACACAGGTCGCGACGTGCAGGGCCGTCGCCCCGACCGCGAGTCCCGCCGGCGCGTCCTGCGCGATCGCGGCCGCGATGTCGAGCCCGAGCGCGGCAGCGACCGGTACGCTGACGAACCCCGCGAGCGAGGTCGTCGCCGCGGTCGCGCCGGGCGACAGCGGAAGGTGCGCGAACGCGCGCGCGTCGAGGGGATCCCGGCGGTCGGTCAAGAACGGCCCGGCGAAGAACGCCAGCACCACCGCGGCGCCGGCGCCCACGGCGGCGACCCCCACCAGGTCCGCGGGCGCCCCGCGCGCGCCGATGACAGCCGCGGCGACAATCGCCGCATACGCGAGCGCTCCCGCCGCCGCGAGGGCGATCCGCCCGCCCCGGGCCCGCCCGCGGAGTGGAGCGAGGAGGGCGTGGGCCCTCAGGAGGACGACGTGTGCAACCACTCGAGCGCGCCCCCCTCGGCTCCCGCACCACTCAGGTCCACGAAGCGCTGCTCGAGGGTCATCTCGCCCCGCACCTCGTCCACCGTTCCCTCCGCGAGCACCTGTCCCGTGACGAGCACCGCGATGCGCGAGCAGACGGTCTCGATGAGGCTCATACTGTGCCCGGACAGGATGACGGTGCCGCCGCCGTCGACATAGCCGCGCAGGACGCCCATGAGGCGCGCGGCGGAGACGGGGTCGACCGACTCGAAGGGCTCGTCGAGCACGAGCAGGCGGGGCGCGTGGATCATCGCGCACGCGAGGAGGATCTTCTTCGTCATGCCCGTGGAGTAGTCGGACACGGCCCTCCCCATCGCGGGGCCCAGGTCGAACGACGCCGCCAGGTCATCGGCTCGCGCGCGCGCCGTCGCGGCGTCGAGGCCGCGCAGCGCTCCCGTGTAGTGGAGCAGCTGTCGGCCCGTCAGGCGATCGAAGGTGCGCATGCGGTCCGGGAGCACGCCCATGAGGCGCTTGGCCTCGCGCGAGCGGCCCACCGCGTCGACGCCGAAGACCGATACCTCGCCCTTGTCTGGGCGGATCAGGCCCGAGATCATCGAAAGCGTCGTCGTCTTGCCCGCGCCGTTCGGACCGACCAGGCCGTAGAAGGAACCGGTCGGGACGGTGAGGTCGATGCCAGCCACGGCCGGCTCGCCGCCGTAGGTCTTCACCAATCCCCGCAGCTGCAGCGCTGCGTCAGGGACGGGGGTGTCGGGCGAGACGACAGCGTCGTCCGGGACGACCTCGCTCTCCCGATCCGGGGCGTGCGGCGCCGCGCCCGCCGTGCGCGCGGCGTCCTCCGCCGCGAGCCGCCGCGCGGCGTCGCGCGCCGACTCTCCCGGACGCGGCGGGCCCGTCCGGTCACCGCTCGCATCGTTGCGCTTTTTCCCCGACGTGATCACCACGCCCCCAACCTAACAACGGGCGAGCGCGATCCTGCGGGACCGCCCGCGTGCCGCGCGAACCGCGGCGGATCCTGATGATCCGCCCGATGGTCCGGAAGTTTTCGCGACCGGACGGTAGCATCTCCCTTGACCGGGGGTGAACTCCGCGTGAACGCCGGACATCACCGATGCGCTCGCGGATCCGCCTGAGGCGGCACGCCCCTAGATCAAAGGAGTCATGAGCATGAGCATCCAGACCGTCATCCTGGCCGCGGGCATGGGGACCCGCCTCGGCCGCGAGCTGCCGAAGTCGCTGACGCCCCTGTCCGACGGCCGCACGATCATGCAGCAGCAGCACGACAACATCCGCGCCGCGTTCGGCGACGCCGCACGCATCACGACCGTGGTGGGCTATCGCGCCGAGACCATCATCGACGCGTTCCCCGACGCCGGCTACGTCCACAACGAGCGCTACGACCAGACAAACACCTCGAAGAGCCTGCTGCGCGCGCTCACGGCAACGGGGCGCGGCGGCGTGCTGTGGATGAACGGCGACGTCGTCTTCGACCCGCGGGTTCTCGGGCGCGCCATCGCGCACATCGAGGCGGAGCAGTCCTTCGTCACGGTCGACACGGCGCAGGTCAGCGACGAGGAAGTCAAGTACACCCTCGACGCGCACGGGTTCGTTGCGGAGCTGTCGAAGACCGTCGCGAACGGGGTCGGCGAGGCCGTGGGGATCAACTACGTCTCGCGCCACGACAAGCGCGCGCTGATCCAGCACCTCCAGCGCGTCGACGACCAGGACTACTTCGAGCGCGGCCTGGAGCTCGCGATCGCGGAAAGCGGCGTACGCGTGGCCGCCATGGACATCAGCGACCTCTACGCCGTCGAGGTTGACTTCGCCGAGGACCTCGAGCGGGCCAACCGCGTCCTCTCGTAAGCGGCGAAGACACAGGACCCCCGACACGCGTCGCGTGTCGGGGGTCCTGTTTACGCTCGGGCCATGAGCCCGCACCCCGTCTACGCCGTTCCCTGGACCGTGGTCCGCGACGGAGCGCACCCCGTTCTGCGCAACAGCTCCGACGAGCCGCTCGCCTACGTCCGCACCGTGCTCGCCAACCCCGCCGCGGGGCCGCCCGTCGGCGAGCCCTGGGGGCTCGTGCTACCGGGCGACGAGATCGACCTGTGTCTGTGCGATCTCGACGCGGATAACGTCACCGTCAGCGTGGCGTGGCAACCCCTCGGCACCGAGGCCGAGCTGGTGTGGCAGTTCGTGCCGTAGGCGCGTCAGTAGATCGCGCGCCGCCGTCGACGCTCGGGAATCTCGGAGAAGCCGTACGGGTAGCGCCCGTTCTGGAGGTCGGCGGGGTCGAGGCCGGCGACGAGCTCCCCGACGTCGACCTCGAGCGCCACGGCGATCTGTAGCAGCGTCGAGATCGTCGGGTTTCCCTCGCCGCGCTCGATGCGCTGGAAGTTGGTCAGGTCCATGTCCGCGCACTCCGCGAGCGCACGCGCGCTCACCCCCGCGCGCGAGCGAAAGCTCGCGATCCGCCGCCCAATATCGCGGGAGACGGCGGAGTGTTTGGGGGCCATTCCCTCATCGTTCAGGAACCACCGCTCCCATATGCAGGCACAAAAGCTGTCGCTTTTACACCACGGTTCGCGCGCTACGACGACGAGCGCGCCGCCCAGTCTTCCCACCGCTCCATGAGGGTTTCGATCGCGGCATGGAAGCGTGCGGACGGCGCGCCCGGCGAGGTGTCCCCGAAGTAGTGCCGGACCCACGACTCGAGGCGCGCGGACGCGTCCGGATCGCCCGCGAGCCGATCGACCGCGTCCACGATCCGCGCAGCCTCAGCGCCGTCCAGCCACTCGCAGTCGCCGAGGTAGCCGGCCGTGTCGACCTCCGCCTCGGCGGACACGGGGCGCGTGATGAGCATCGGCCGTCCCGTGGCGAGCCGGTCGTACACCATGGCGGAAATGTCGACGACCGCCACGTCGGCCGCCGCGAGCTGCCACCCCAGGTCCGGGCCGTCGTCGTACACGTGGCCCGCCGCCGGGTCCTCGGCGTTCGCGGCCTCGATCGCGCGCACGATGCGCACGTTCGCCTCCCCGTACTCCGGGTCCACGACGCCGCTGCGCGGGTGCGGGCGGTACACCAGGCGGAAGCGCGGATCCGCCAGGAGCGCGGCGACCAGAGCCTCGCCGTGCGAACGGATCGAGCCGTACGCGGCCTGCGCACGGTCGCCCTCCCACGTCGGCGCGTAGAGCACGACGGTGCGATCGTCGGCCGCGAGCGCGATGCCCTCCGCGAAGTGGTCGGCCTGCGGACGCCCGATCTCGATCGTCCGCCGATCCAGGTCGGCGTCCCAGAGTGCGCGTTCCAGGCGCTGGCGCGCCGCCTGCCCCGCGATCAGCGCGTAGTCGTACGCCTTGAACTGGTTCGTCGTCATGTACATCTTGTCCGACTCGCCGTGATTGATGAACACGTGCCACCGGCGGCCGTAGCGGAACATCTGGAAGTTGCGGGTGTTCTGATTCACGTACAGCACGACGCGGATGTCCTGCTCGCGCAGGAAGGCCTCGATCGACCGCACCTCGGGCACGAACGCCACCGGCAGGGCGCCGTCGGCGAGCAGCGCGCGCGCACCAGTCGCCTGCCGCGACATCACGACGACGGGCCACGTTTCGGCGAGGCGCTGCAGCGGCCGGTACCACTGGCGCATCTGGTACATATTGACGTCGCCGTCGGCGAAGTACACCGCGACACGGAACCGCCCCGCGGGCAACGGGCCGGCTGCGGCGAGCGTCCGGCGAACCTCGCGATGCGCCCGCCGGGCGTCAACGGCCTTTCGAACGAGAGCTACGGCCTTTTTCGCGTCGTTCAGCACTGCCACGGCCACAAGGGTAGCTGTGCGTTCTGCGCGACCCCCGTGGGATGATCGACGAATGCGTAACGATCCCCGCCCGGAGGGCACTCGGCAGCGTTCCCGCGACGCTCCGGAGGTCGCCCCGGGCTCGGGCGTGTCGTTCGTCATGCCCGTGCTCAACGAGCGCGCGTACCTCGCGCGCGCCGTCGCCTCGACCCTCGCGCAGGACGTCCCCGGCCCCCTGGAGCTCATCCTCGCGCTCGGGCCGTCCACGGACGGCACGACGGAGCTCGCGGGCGAGCTGGCGGAGCGCGACGCGCGGATCCGCCTCGTCGACAATCCCGCCGCCGACATCCCGGTCGGGCTGAATCGCGCGATCCGGGCGAGCGTGCACCCGACGATCGTGCGGGTCGACGCGCACTCCGAGCTCTCGCCCGGTTACACCCGGCGCGCGCTAGAGACGCTCGCACGCACGCGCGCGGGGAACGTGGGCGGCACGATGCGCGCGGAGGGAGACACCCCGTTCCAGCGCGCCGCGGCGCGCGCCTACAACTCCCCGATCGGGCTCGGCGGCGGCGCGTACCACGCCGGCGGCGAGGAGCGCGAGGCCGAGTCGGCCTACCTCGGCGTCATGCGCCGCAGCGTGCTCGACGAGGTGGGACTGTTCGACGAGACGATCCGTCGCGGCGAGGACTGGGAGCTGAACCTGCGGATCCGCGGCGCGGGATACCGCGTCATGTTCGACCCTGAGCTGTCCGTGACCTATCGGCCCCGCGAGAGCTGGGGTCGCCTGGCGCGCCAGTTCCTCGCCACGGGGCGGTGGCGCGGCGAGCTCGTGCGCCGGTACGGCACCCGCAACTCCGTGCGGTTCTTCGCACCCCCCGCCCTCGTCGTCGCGGCCGCGACCTCCGGCGCGGTCGGCGCGCTCCAGGCCACGCGCACGCTCCGCGGGGTCCCCGCCGCACTGGCCGCGCTCGCGCACCTGCCCGTCGCGGCCTATGCGGCCCTCGTCCTGGGTTTCGCGCTCGCGCGCGGGGCGGGCGGGATCCGGGAGCGCGCCTGGCTCGTCGCGGTCGTCCCGACGATGCACCTCGCCTGGGGCGCGGGGTTCCTCGCCGGCGTCGCGCGCGGCGCGCGCGACACGGTCGACACGTCGCGCCTGTCGGGCCGGAACACCCCGCTCCCCTGACGCCCTACCGCTCGAGCAGGCGCTGGTCCAGGATCCGCGCGACGACCCGCTCCGCGGCGCGCCCGTCGTCGCGGGCGTTGAAGCGCCGCCGCCACGCCCGGTAGCGCTCGCCAAATTCCGCGGGATCCGCCTCGAGCGCCTCGACGAGCGCGTCCTGCGACGTGACGAGCGGGCCCGGCGCGCGCTCGGCCAGGTCGAAGTAGAAGCCGCGCAGGTCCCCGCGGAAGTGCTCAAGGTCCGGCACGAGGAAGTACATCGGGCGACCCGTGACGCTGAAGTCGAACATGACGGAGGAGTAGTCCGTGATGAGCGCGTCGGCCGCGAGCATGACCCGCGAGGCGTCCGCGAAGCCCGTCACGTCGATGACCCGGGGGCCCGACGCGCTCTCGCCCGGCAGGAGCGTGCGGCTGTGCCCGCGGACGAGGACGACGGATCCGGTCTGCTCCGCGAGCCGCGCGGGGTCGACGAAGTCGACCATGCGCTCGCGATCGTCGCGCCAGGTCGGCGCGTAGAGCAGCACGCGCTCCTCGGCGCCGATGCCCAGGGCGCGGCGCGTGGCGCCGCCGTCGCCCGCGACGAGGGCGTCGTTGCGCGGGTATCCCTCGACCCACACGGGCCTCCGGAAGAACGCATAGGCGCGGGTGAGGGTCCGCGCCGCGTAGGGATTCTGGGCGAGCAGGACGTCCCACCGGCGCGATTCCTTGAGGACCGCCCCCCACCGGCGCGGCTGCCACCCCGGGCGATGCAGCGCAAGCCGCTTCAGCGGCGTCCCGTGCCAGGTCTGCAGGACGCGTTGTCCCGCGCGACGGGCGTACGTGCGGCGCAGCCAGTCGTTGACGACGAGGAGTCGCGCCACGCTGCGGGCGCGCCACCAGGCCGCCGTCCCCTCGACGACGGCGATCGCGCCGTCGGGCACCTCGACCGACAGGTCCACGACGCTCCAGTACCGCACGACCCCCGGCGCCACGCGGGCGAGCTCGCGGTCGATCGCGAGCGGGTTGTCGCCGGCCACGCGGCCGTAGAAGCTCTCGAAGAACGCGGCGTTCTCGAGCGGCGACGTGTGCGCGGCGTAGCGCCGCTCGAGCGCCGCGCGGGCCTCGGCGGACTCGAGCGACGGGTCGCGCGGCGGCCCCACCGTGACCGCATCGCCCGCGACCGCGACGCGCAAGTGATCGGTCAGGAGCATCGGCACGGATCCCGTGACGCGCACCCCGGGGATCCGGATCCGGTACTCCCCGGACGGTAACGGAAGGAGCGCGCCGCCCCAGCGCGCGGCGCGCAGCGGGAAGCGTGCCTTCCAGGTGCGGCCCCGGCCGGTCAGGCGCGCGCTGACGCTCGCGCGCGGCCCGTCGAGAACGGCCTCTTCCGGACGCTCCCCCTCGCCCGACACGACGAGCACGGTGCCGTCCTGATCGATCCCCTCGATGGTCGCCAGTCTCACGCGCGCCCCTCCCCGACCCTCGCGAGGATCTCCGTCAAAACCCGCCGCGCGTTGTGTCCGTCGCGGAACGCGTGGACCCGCGCGCTGAGGGCGCGCGCGCGATCCTGGGCGCGGGCGTAGGCGTCCGCATCTCCGAGGATCTCGTCGAGCCGGGCAAGAAGCGCGGACCACGTGCGCGGCGCGTCGGCGCCCGCCACGTCGGCGTACGCGCCGTAGAAACCGCGCCGGGCGGCGTAGTCCTCGAGATCCGGCGCCAGGAAGAGCGCCGGGACGTCGACGAGCGCGGCGTCGTACACGAGCGAGGAGTAGTCGGTGACGAGGGCGTCGATCGCGGGCAGCGCCGGCGTGATGTCCGGCAGCACGTCGGCCCCGAGCGCCACGACGCGATCCGTGGGCGTCGGCGGCTCGTAGGTGCCCGCGCCCAGGCGATGCGACCGCACGAGGAGCGTCGCGTCGTGCCGATCGAGCGCGGCCAGGATCGCGTCCCACTCGGCTCGCGACGGGATGGCGGGATCCGGATCCCCGTCCCGCCAGGTCGGCGCGTACAGCACGAGCCGCCGCAACCCACTTGTCCCCGGCGTGGCACGCGCGATCACCCGGCGCGCGCGGTCTTCGCGCTCACCCGCCGTTCCGCGCGACAGGACGTCGACGCGGGGCTCCCCCGTGACCGCGATGCGCGCGTAGGAGATGCCGAACGCCGACTCAAGGCGGCCGCGCACGAGGTGGCTCGCGGCGGGGAGGAGGCCGATGCGCTGCGCGGCGCCGCGATACATGCGTGAGACGAGCGCGCGCACGGCGCCGGACGACGGGAGAAAAGCGCTGCGCACGACCTCGGGCGCGTCGAGGCCGATGCGCTTGAGCGGGATCCCGTGCCACAGCTGCGCGACGAACGCGCCGGAGACCGCGAAAGGGTTGACGTCGCCGAATCCGTGGGTGACGACGAGCACCCGCGCGCGCGCCGTGATCCAGAAGCCGCGCCACGACATCTTCGCCGCGTGCGCCATGCCCCGCGCCTCTGCCTCGCGCGCCTCTGCCGCCGTCGTCGTCAGCCAGACCGCGTCGATGCCGCGCTCCCGCGCGACCTCCCACACCGCGAGCGCGCCGTCGCCGATCCCGGCGCCGCACCCGAAGGCCCAGCGCGAGCCGCGCGGGATGACCGCCGTCGCGAGGCGGCCGAGCCCGTAGAGCGGGAGCCGCGCGAGCTTCTGAGCGTTGCCCGCGCCAAAGGAAAAGGACGCCACCCTTGGAGCCTACTGGCCCCGGGCGGCGTCCCTCCTCACCGGGCGCGTGTCACTCGAGCGCGCCGAGGGTCACCTCGGTCTCCTGCTCCTCGCCGTCGCGCACGTAGGTCACGGTGGCGGCGCTCCCGGCCGCGGCCGCGCGCACCTGCGCCGTCAGGTCCACCGCGTCGTTCACGCGCACGCCGTTGAATCGGGTGATCACGTCGCCCTCCGCGAGGCCGGCCGCCTCGGCAGCGCCGCCGGAGACGACCTCCGCGACGTACGCGCCCGTCGTGGTCGTGCCCTCGACCGCCGTGGATGCCGACACGCTCGCGCCGAGGAGGCCGTGCGTGGCGGATCCTGTCTCGATGATCTCGTTCGCGACGCGCTCGGCGATGTTCGAGGGGATCGCGAAGCCCAGGCCGATCGAGCCGCCCTCCTCCGAGCTGGACGAGCTCGCGGTGGCGATCGCGACGTTGATGCCGATCAGGTTGCCCTCGCTGTCGACGAGCGCGCCGCCCGAGTTCCCGGGGTTGATCGCGGCATCGGTCTGCAGCACGGCGATCTTGATCGACTCCGTCGCGCTCTGCTGCTGCTCCTCCTGGCCCGGCAGGTCGAAGAACCAGGGGCTCTCGCTGCCCTCCTCGCTATCCTCGCCCTGCGAGTTCGTCGAGTCGCCCTCCGGAGCGGCCGACGAGGCGATCTCGATCGAGCGGTTCAGGTTGCTGATGATGCCCGTCGTCACGGTGTTCGACAGGCCCATCGGCGCGCCGATCGCGACGGTCGTGTCGCCGACGTTCAGGTCGGACGAATCGGCGAACTCGATGGGGTCGAGCCCGCTCGCGCCCTCGAGCTTGATCACCGCGAGGTCGTACGTCGGATCGGTTCCCACGACGGTCGCGTCGTAGATCGTGCCGTCGGATCCGGTCACCTGCAGCTGGGCGTCGCTCGTCGCGCCGCCGAGGGTGACGACGTGCGTGTTGGTGAGCACGTACCCGTCCTCGCTGAGGACGACCCCGGATCCGCTGCCGCTCGCGCTGCCGTCGCTGGCTGCGGCCTGGATCGTCACGACGCTCGGGAGCGCGGCGGCGGCGACCGCGGCGGTCTGGTTCACGTCGTCCGGGTTGTTGATCGTCACGCTCTGCGCCTCGGTCGCCGACGACGAGGACGAGCCCTGGCCTCCGCTGAACAGCGAATTGCCGAGCCATGCCCCGCCGATGCCGGCGCCGCCGCCGATGAGGGCGGCCGCGAGGAACAGGGCCGTGACCTTCGTGCCCGCGCCCGACTTCGTCTTCTTGGGCGGCGTCGAGGCGGGCGGCGCCCACTCGTAGGCCTGAGTCGCCGCGGGGCTCTGCGCGTACCCGCTCCCCTGCTCGCGGGGCGCGGCCTCGGGCGACGGGCCGCCGGAGGATGCGTGCTGCGGTGCGGGCGATGGCTGACGAGCGGCCTCGGCCGCCGAGCGCTCGGGAAGCGGGGGAAGAGAGGGACCGCTGTCGTTGCTCATGGCTGCTCCTTTTGACTGGTTCCCCCAGCGTGCGCGGTGAACCTTTGACCGACCTATGTCCAGCGTAGGTCGTCTCTCAGAAACCGGCCGCGCCTACGCTGGGGGCATGACGACTCCTGCCGGCGCGTGGCGCCGAACCGCCGTCGGCGCCGGGCTGCTCGGGCCGAACGGCGAGGTCTCCCCCACGATCTTCGCGGAGATGACGGCGCTCGCGGTCGCCGAGGACGCCATCAACCTCGGTCAGGGGTTCCCGGACGAGGACGGCCCGCGTGAGGTGCTCGACGAGGCGCGCCGCGCGATCGCGGATGGCGAGAACCAATACCCCCCGGGCCGCGGCATCGCGCCGCTGCGCGAGGCCATCGCCGCCCACCGCGCGCGCTTTTACGGCCTGGCGGCGGATCCGGACACCGAGATCATCGTGACGGCGGGCGCGACCGAGGCGCTCGCAGCGACGCTCCTGGCCCTGTGCGACGGCCCGGACGACGAGGTCGTCGTGTTCGACCCGTGCTACGACGCGTACGCCGCGACGGTCGCGCTCGCCGGGGCCCGGCTGCGGCGCGTTCCGCTGCGGTGGCCGGATTTCGCGCCGGATCTCGACGCGCTCGGCCGCGCCGTGACGGACCGCACCCGCATCATCCTCCTCACGGACCCGCACAACCCGACGGGAACCGTGCTCACGGACGACGCCCGCCGCGAAATCGTGCGCCTCGCGGAGCGGCACGACGCGCTCATCGTGACGGACGAGGTATACGAGCACCTCTCGTTCGGGGCCCCGTTCCGCCCCATCGCGCAGATTCCGGGGGCCGCCGAGCGCACGATCTCCATCTCATCCGCCGGCAAGACGTTCCGGACGACGGGGTGGAAGGTGGGATGGCTCATCGCCCCCGCCCCGCTGGCGACGGCGATCCTCACCGTCAAACAGTTCCTGACCTACGCGGGCGGGACGCCGTTCCAGTCCGCCATCGCCCTCGGTCTCGCCCTGCCGGACCGCTACTTCGCGGAGCTGGCGGGGTCCATGGCCGCGGCGCAGACCGCGCTCGGCGGCGCGCTCCGCGGCGCCGGGTTCGAGGTCTCGGCGCCCGTGGCGACCTATTTCACGGTGGCGGATGCGGCGGGCGTGGGCGGCGCGGACGCCGCCGCGTTCTGCCGCGCGCTCCCCGCGGCCATCGGCGTCGCCGCGGTTCCCCTCGCCGCGTTCGTCGCGGACGAGCACCGCGCCTCGTACGCCTCGCTGGTGCGATTCGCGGCGTGCAAGCGGCCCGCGGTCATCACGGAGGCCGCCCGCCGCCTTCAGCGGCTCGGATCGGCCACGACCCGGTAGCGCCGAAGCACCAGCGCGGGGTTCGCGGCGCGCACGGCGGCGATCGTCTCGCGATCCGCCCACCCCATCACGAGGCCGGGCCCGGGCCCCAGAGCGGCGATCGTGACGCCGGACGGATCCGCCAGCCGCGACGCCCCCACGCCGACCGGAGCGGGGTGGTCGGCCGCCGCGACGAACATCGTGTTCTCGATCGCGCGCGCCGCGACGAGCGTCTCCCAGTGAAACTCCTTCAGCGGCCCCCGCACCCACTCGGCGGGCACGACCGCCACGTCCACGCCCGCGTCCGCGAGGATCCGGGCCGACTCGGGGAACCGCAGGTCGTAGCACGTCATGAGGCCGAAGCGGAGGCCGCCCACGACGAAGGTCTCCGGCGGCCCGAGCGCGCCCGGCGCGATGTGGTCGCTCTCGCGCTCGCCGAAGGCGTCGTAGAGGTGCTGCTTCCGGTACACGGCGAGGACACCGGATCCGTCGACGGCGATGACGGCGTTGCGCACCCGATCCCCGGGGGCCTCCTCCACGAGCCCCGCGACGATCGTCACGCCCGTCTCGGCGGCGATCCCCGCGAGCCGCGCCGCGAACGGGCCGTCGAGCGGCTCCGCATGCGCCGGGAGGGTGCCATCGAACGGCGTCACGAAGTAGCTGGAGTACTCCGGCGCGACGAGGACGCCCGCCCCGCGGGCTGCCGCCTCCTCCGCATACGCCGCGATGGCGGCGGCGTTTTCCTGCGGATCCGGCCCGGGGGCGAACTGCGCGAGCGCGATGCCGACGGCGGGGGTTGTCATGCGCCCATCCTCGCACGCACAGCCGGCGCTCAGACACGCCCGGACCGCGCTCGGAGGCGCTCGATTTGCCCTTCGTTCAGGGGCTGGTAAAGTAATGGATGTGCCGCGGGGTGGAGCAGTTCGGTAGCTCGCTGGGCTCATAACCCAGAGGTCGTAGGTTCAAATCCTGCCCCCGCAACCAAGTCGGAAGGCCCGGATCCTGATTCAGGATCCGGGCCTTTTGCGTTCCGCATGCGCGCGGCGCCGTGCTCATCCGGTCGCACGACACAGGGCCCTCCGCGCGCCGGTGATCGGCGTGCGGAGGGCCCTGTGTCGTGCGGCGGACTACTCCGACAGCTCGAGCAGGCGCTCGATCGCGTCCGTCAACTGCTCGTCGGCCTGCGCGTAGGCGACCATGTCGTCGTCCGCGAGCGCCTGCTGCTTGGCCGAGAGCGCCTCCTGCGCGTCGGCCAGCGCCTGCTCGTACGTGTCGGTCGACGGCGGGGCAGGCTGATCCGTGGATCCCTCGTCCGTGGATCCCTCGTCCGTGGCTCCCTCGTCGGTCGCGCCCTCGTCCGTTGTCCCCTCGTCGGTCGTCTCCTCCCCCGTCTCGGGGTCGACGGGGGTGATGTCCTCGTCGCCCGTCTCGGCGCCGGAGTCGCCGCCGAACAGCGCGTCCAGCGCCTCCGCGAGGGTGTCCTCGAACGCGAGCTCGTCGCCGAACGCCACCAGCACCTTGCGCAGCAGCGGGTAGGAGGTGTCGCGCGAGGACTGCACGTACACGGGCTGCATGTACAGCAACCCGTCGCCGACGGGGAGCGTCAGCAGGTTGCCCAGGCTGACGTTGGAGTCACCGATCTGCAGCACGTTCAGCTGCTGGGCGATCTCCTGGTTCGAGTCGAAGTTGTTCTGCACCTGGCCCGGCGCGGGAACGGTGCTGGCCGACGAGATCTCGAGCATCCGGAGCGTGCCGTAGTCGTCGCGCACCGTGCCCTCCTCGTCGCCCGCGTTTGAATCGACCGAGAGGTACCCCATGAGCACCTGGCGCTCGCCGCCCTCCGGGATGAAGGTGGTGAACATCGAGAACGTCGGGTCGTCCTGGCCCGGCATCTGCATCGTCAGGTAGTACGGCGGCTGGAGCTCGTCGTTGTTCGTCGGATCCGCCGGCGTCTCCCACGCGTTGTCGCGCTGATAGAACGCGTTCGCGGTGTCGACGTGATAGGTCCCGAGCATCGAACGCTGCACCTTGAACAGGTCGGTCGGGTAGCGCACGTGGCTCATGAGGTCGCCCGACATCTCGCTGATGGGCTCGATGGTCGCCGGGTAGATGTTCTGCCACGTCTCGAGCACCGGGTCCTCGTCGTCCCACGCGTAGAGCGTCACGGATCCGTCGTACGCGTCGACCGTCGCCTTCACCGAGTTGCGAATGTAGTTCACGTCGTCGATGAGGAGGTTCGGCTGCGGGTTCGACGAGTCGCTGATCGCCTGTGACAGGCTCGTCTGCGTGGAGTACGGGTAGGTCGCGCTCGTCGTGTACCCGTCGATGATCCACACGATGCGGCCGTCGACGACGCTCGGGTACGGGTCGCTGTCGAGCGTCAGGTACGGCGCGACCTTCTGCACGCGCTCGGCCGGGTCGCGGTCGTAGAGGATCTGCGAGTCGGCGTTGATCTGGTCCGAGAACAGGATCTGCTCCGACTGGAACTTCAGCGCGTAGAGCAGGCGGTGGAAGTAGCTCCCGACGCTCGGGCCGCCGTCGCCCTCGAAGGTCGTGCGCGTCTGGTTCTCCTCGCCGGATCCCGTCGCGTAGTCGAGCTCCACCGGCTCAGCACCCTCGGGCGCGCCGACGATCGAGTACGTGGGCGACTGCTCGCCGAAGTAGATACGCGGCTCGTAGTCCTCCTCCGTGAGGAAGCCCGAGGACGGGATGTCGCCCTCGATGAAGACGGGCTCGCCCTCGCCGGTGCGCTCGTTGCCCTTGGCGGCGACCATGCCGTAGCCGTGCGTGTAGGTCATCGTCGTGTTGACCCAGCTCTGGGCGTCGGATCCGAGGCCCGACAGGTCGAGCTCGCGCAGCGAGACGACGGTGTCCTGCATCTCGCCGTCGATCTCGTAGCGGTCGACGTCGAGGGTCTCCTGGAAGCCGTAGTACGGCCGGTACTGCTGCAGCTGCTGAACCGTCGGGCTGATGATGGCCGGATCCATCAGGCGCAGCGACGCGGTCGTCGCGGCGTCGTCGCGCAGCTGGCCCTGCTCGACCGTGGTCTGGGCCGTGTAGTCGGTCGTCTCGATGCCGTCGAGGTCGTATGCGGCGCGCGTCGCGTCGACGTTGCGCTGGTAGTACTCGAGCTGCAGCGCGCGCTCGTTCGGCGTGACCTGGAAGGTCTGCACGCCCCAGGGCAGGCCGACGGTGACCACGAGCGAGGTCACGATGAGCAGGCCCGTCGCCACGAGCGGGTAGCGCCAGCGACCGAGCCAGGCCGTGATGAGGAACAGCACGGCCACGAGCGCCGCGACGACCGCGAGGATCGTCTGGCCCGGGATGAGCGCGTTGGCCGCGACGTAGTCGGGGCCGGTGATGCGGCCCTGCGGCGTGACGAGCGACGCGAAGCGGTCGAGCCAGATGCTCACCGCCTGCAGAAGCAGGTACAGGCCAGCCGTCACGGCGAGCTGGATCCGCGCGGGGCGCGAGATGCTGAGCTCGCCCTGGCCGACGCGGACGGAACCGTAGAGGTAGCACACGAGCGCGGTCAGCAGCAGCGAAATGATCACGACGCCCGAGGCGAAGCCGACGAGGCCCTGCCAGAAAGGCAGGTCGAACAGGTAGAACGACGTGTCGAGCCCGAACTGGGCGTCGGTCTCGCCCGACGCCACGCCGTTGAGCCACATCCAGGTGGTCTCCCACTGCGCGGACGTGGCGAAGCCGGCGAAGAAGCCGAACAGGACGGGGATGCCCCACATGCCGAGGCGCCGGAGCGGCTCCACGACCTCCTGGTAGCGATCCAGCTGCGAGCTCAGACGCGCGTACACGGGTCGCATGCGGTAGGCCAGGTTGATCGCCACCCACAGCGGCACCGCCATGCCCACGAACCCGACCACGAACATCACCACCCGGGCGATCCACTGGGTCGTCAGGACTGAGCTGAAGCCCAGCTGACGGAACCACAGCAGGTCCGTGTAGAGGTTCGCCATCCCGAACAGCACCGCGAGAAGCACGGCAATCGTGACGACCGTCGCGATGACGATGCGCCTAGTCGGGGAGGACGATGTGGCCGAGTTCTGCGTCGAGTTCGTGGTCACGCTTCCATCCTACGTGGGAGCGGGGCCCGCGGATCCGCGCCGGCTACTCCGCCGCGCAGGCCGGCAGGTCCTCCGGCGCCCCGGCGGCGATCGCGTCCACGGCCGCGAGGGCGTCGTCGAGGGTTCCGACGCGCACGACCTGCAACCCCGACGGTACGTGGCCGACGACCTCGTCGCAGTTCTCCTCGGGCGCGAGGAAGTACTCCGCGCCGGCGTCGCGCGCGCCGTAGAGCTTCTGCCGGATCCCGCCGATCGGGCCGACCTCGCCCGTCGCGGTGATCGTGCCGGTGCCGGCAATCGGCTCGCCGCCCGTGAGCTCCTCGGGGGTGAGGACGTCGATGATGCCGAGCGCGAACATCGTCCCGGCGCTCGGGCCGCCCACGTTGTCCAGCTGGATCGTGACGTCGACGGGGAGGTCGTAGGTCGTGCTGAGGCTGACGCCGATAATCCACGCGCCGTCGCGCTCGACGGGCGTGATCGTCTCGCTCGCGCGGGCGCCGTCGCGCTCAATCGTCAGCTCGACCGGATCCCCCTCACCCGCGCCGATGATCTCCTGCAGCTCGGACACGTCGGCGAGCTCCTGGCCGTTCGCGGCGACGATCCGGTCGTCGACCGCGAGGATCCCTTCGGCCGGCGCGTCCTCCGCGAACGCCGCGACCCGGATGTCGGCGGGGACCTCGTAGCCGAGCTGGGTGAGCGCCGCCGCGGCCGCCTGGCCCTGCGAGTCCGTCATGAGGGCGGCGTTCTGCTCGTCGCGCTCCTCGGTCGTGACGCCCTCGGGATAGACGGAGTCAAGCGGAAGGATTGCGCGCGACGGGTTCCCCCACGCGAGCGCGAGCTCCACCCAGGACAGGCGATGCTCGCGGTTACCGACGACCTGCACCGTCGTGAGGTCCAGCGCGCCCTCGGTGGGGTAGGTCTCCGCGCCGTCGACCTCGATGAGCGGCACGGCCTCCCCGTCGCCCATGTCGACCTCGCCGATCGTGTTGTAAACGGGACCCGGCTGCTGGACGACGTAGTCGGTCGGCAGGAAGCTCATGACGACAAGCGCGACGAGCGCCGCCGCGAGCCACGCGACGCCGCGCGCGAGGCGCGACGAGCCTCGGCGAGACGAACGGGAGCCGGGGGAATCGGCGTCGGTGGCGGTGTCGACCCTGTGCTCGGTCACGGAGCTCCTTTCGCGCGCCGCCCGGTCGCTCGCCGCGCTCGTTCGCGGGGGGCGTAAGACGCCGGCGGCGAGAAGCCGCCTGTCGGGGGACGCGTCCGATTAGCGTAGGACGTGATCGCACATGGCGCGCTGAGAGCGCGACGGAAAGGCGGCTGACGTGAGCGACGAGAACACCCCCGACGACGACTTCCAGGAGATGCTGCGGCGCCTCCTCGGCGGCGCCGACGGTGCCTCCCCCTTCGGCGCCTCCGGCATCGACCCCGAGCAGCTGGGGCGCATGGGCGTCGACCCGGCGATGCTGCAGCAGATGATGGGCGCGCTGCAGGGCGCCATGAGCGGCGCCTCGGAGGGCATCGACTGGGGCGCCACGCGCGTGGGCGCGCTCCACCTCGCGAATCAGTCGAGCCGCGGCATCGCCTCGACGCAGCGCGCCGATCTCGGGCAGGCGTTCCAGCTCGCCGACCTGTGGCTGAGCGAGGCGACCGCGCTCGACGCCACGGGTGAGACGCCGCGCGTCTTCACCCGGGGCGAGTGGGTCGAGCAGACCCTCGCGGTGTGGCAGGAGCTCGCCGAGCCCGTGGCGACGAGCATCGCGGACGCGCTGACCGGCGCGCTGAGCGCGCAGGCGCCCGAAGAGATGGAGGGCATGATCCAGGGCGCCCAGCGCATGCTCCGCGCCGTCGGCGGATCCCTCTTCGCGACCCAGCTCGGGCAGGTCGTCGGGCGCCTGTCGCTCGAGGTCGTCTCGGGCGGCGACGTCGGCATCCCTCTCCTCCCCGCGGGCATGGCGGCGATCCTGCCGCAGAACTTCGCCGACCTCGGCGACGGCCTCGAGATCCCGGACGACCAGCTCGCCCTGTACTTCGCGGCGCGCGAGCTCGCGCACGCGCGGCTGTTCAAGCACGCGCGCTGGCTCCGCCTTGGCGTCATGAGCCAGGTGACGGATTTCGCGCGCGGGATCCACGTGGACACGGACGCGCTCGAGGACCTCGCGACTCGCTTCGACCCGTCGCACCCCGAAGAGTTGCAGGGTGCCCTGCAGTCCGGCGCGCTCCTCCCCCAGCAAACCGACGCCCAGCGCGCCGCCCTCGCGCGGTTGGAGCACATGCTCGCGCTCGTCGAGGGGTGGGTCGACGTCGTCGCCGCGGACGCAACCTCGCGGGTCCCCAGCCTCGACCGCATCGCGGAGGTCACGCGACGGCGGCGCGCCGCGGGCGGTCCCGCCGAAGACGCGCTGGCCGCTCTCGTGGGTCTCGAGCTGCGACCGCGTCGCCTGCGCGAGGCCGCGGCCATGTGGCGCGCCGTCGGAGACGCGGTCGGCGCGTCCGCGCGCGACGCGCTCTGGGACTACCCCGACCTCGTCCCCACCCCCGAAGACATCGACGACCCGACCGCGCTCATCGCGCGCCTCGAGGCCTCCCTCCGCGGCGACAGCGCGCCGCGCGACGAGATGGACGACGCGCTCGACCGGCTACTCGCCGAGGCGGCCGGCTCGGACGAGAGCGACGATCAGGACGAGACGGGCGAGGGCCCTCGTCCCGTGTAGGGCGTGTCTTTCTCCTGAACGCTTCCCGGTCCTGGGCCGGGGACGCCGCGCTCGTCGGCGGGGTGCGCTGTGGATAACGCGCACGGCCCCGCCGGAGACGGCAGAATCTCGGCATGGCGATGCTGCAGATCGACCCGGCCTTCGCGCTTCTCTGGCGCGACGAACGCACCGTGCAGCTCGGCGCCCGGCCGGCGGTCGCCGTTCTCGTCGATCCGCCGTCCTGGCAGCTCGAGATGCTCGATGCGCTCGCCCGAGGCGTGCCGGGCGAGCGCGTGGCGGGGGTCGCGGCCGCATTCGGCGGCGACGCGGCAGGCGTCGCCGAATTCCTGACGACCGTCGGCCCCGCCCTCCGCGAGGTGCGCCCGGATCCGGCCGTGCACGTCCTCGCGGCGGACTCCGTGTCGCACGATGCCGTGCTCGGCGTGTGCGGGGCTCTCGCCGACGGCGGCTACGCGCCCGTCCGCGCGACGATCGGCGCGGCGACCGCACGGCCCGACCGCGTCGCGCTGATCGTGTGCGCGGAGATCGTTCCGCCGCACCTGGCGCACGAGCTGATGGCCCACGACATCGCGCACCTGCCGGTCGCCCTCGCGCCCCGCCGCGCCGAGATCGGTCCGCTCGTCCGGCCGGGCGTCACGGCCTGCCTCTCGTGCCTGTGGGAGCACGCCCGGGGCCGCGACGCCGCGTGGCCGCGGCTCGCGGCCCAGCTCCTCTCGCGCGCACCGGGCGCGGCACTCACGCGCACGCTCGGGTCCGTCGCGGGGTCGCACGCCGTCGCCCTGCTCCGCGACGGCGCGGCCGCACCGCCCCGATCCCGCTCCGTCAGCGTGACGGCCGAGCGCCGGACGTGGCGCTCGCACGCTCCTCACCCAGAGTGTCTCTGCCAATCTCCGCGGCGAACCGGGACGGAGCCCGCCCCCCTCGCCCGCCCGCGGCCCAGGACAACGACAGCGAGCGCTCCGCCCGCGTGATCCCCACGTAGGCGAGCCGCCGCTCCTCGTCCACCGCCTCCAGG
The DNA here is from genome assembly GCF_011326725.1 of Microbacterium excoecariae. Taxonomy (GTDB): domain Bacteria; phylum Actinomycetota; class Actinomycetes; order Actinomycetales; family Microbacteriaceae; genus Microbacterium; species Microbacterium excoecariae. The sequence goes on from NZ_JAANCO010000001.1 coordinate 1,902,645, forward strand.
CCCTGCGCGTAGGAGATCGGCATGAGGCCCTCGGCGAACCCGACGATGAAGACGTGGGGCCATTCGAGGCCCTTCGCGGCGTGCATCGTCGACAGGGTGACGGTCGCCAGCTGCGGCTCGTGCTGGTCCTTCGCGCGCGCCAGGAGATCGTCGGCGAAGGCGCGCAGGCTCGCACCGTCCCCGGCCGCTCGCGCGAGCGCAAGGATCGCCTCGCGCGCCTCCCACGCATCGCGGAGGGCGCCGCCCGCCTCCGGCGGCTCGTCGGTGTGACCGAGGCCGCGCAGGACGTCGCGCACGGTCTCCGCGAACGTACCCGAGCTCGGCGCCACGGCCGCCGCGCGGATGGCCATGATGGCCTGACGCACCTCCGGCATGTCGAAGAACCGCCGACCGCCGAGCACCGTCGTCGCCACGCCGGCGCGCGCCAGCGCCTGCTGCACGGCCGCCGACTGCCCGTGAGACCGATACAGCACGGCGATCTCGCTCGCCGGCACGCCGCCCGCGACAAGGGAGCGCACGCGGCCAGCGACGCCCGCCGCCTCCTCGTCGTCGCTGCCGTACGCCGCGACGCGCGGGGGGACGGGATCCGCGGGCGCGTTCGGCCCCGGCGACAGGCGTAGCGCGCCGGGCCTCCCGCGCATCAGCGCGTTGGCGACGTCCAGGATCGGGGCGGCCGACCGATAGTTCGTCTCGAGCCGCACGACGGTGGCATCGGGGAAGCGGGTGCCGAACTCAAGCAGGAAGCGGGCCTCCGCCCCCGCGAACGAGTAGATGGTCTGGCTGGCGTCGCCGACGACGCAGATGTCCCGGCGCGTCCCCAGCCAGAGCTCCAGGAGTCGGTTCTGCAGCGGGGACACGTCCTGGAACTCGTCCACCGTGAAATGCCGGTACTGTTCCCGGATCGCGAGCGCGACCCGCGGCTCCGACTCGATCATGCCCGCGCACGCGAGGAGCACATCCTCGAAATCGAGCTGTCGTCGCTCATCCTTGAGCTTCTCGTAGGCAGCCATCAGGTCGATCAGCGCGTCGCCCCGCACGGGGCCGACCGAGCGCCCCAGCACGCGATACTCCTCGAGGGTCCGCATCGTCACCTTGCGCCACTCGATCTGCGCGGCGATATCGCGCAGCGTGTTCGTGTCGGGGCGGATCCGCAGCGCATCGGCGGCGTGCGCGAGCAGGCGCACCTTGTTGTCGACGATCGTCGGGGCGGTGTCCCCCGCCACCGTCGGCCAGAAATAGTTCAGCTGCGCGAGCGCGGCCGCGTGGAAGGTCTTCGCCTGGACGCCCACGACGCCCATGGCGCGCAGGCGCCCGCGCAACTCCCCCGCGGCCTTCGACGTGAACGTCAGCGCGAGGACCCGCTGGGGGGTGAAGACCCCCTCCTCCACCCCGTGCGCGATGCGGTGCGTGATGACGCGCGTCTTCCCGGTCCCCGCGCCGGCCAGGACGGCCACCGGCCCGCGCACGATCTCCGCCGCCTCGCGCTGGCGCGGGTCGAGCCCCTCGAGCGCCGTCACGACGCGGAGGCGGCACGATCGTGCCAGGCGCGAATCAGCCGGTGCGCGACGGACACGCCGCCCGGCAGGGCCACGTCGCCCTCGCCGCGCAGCCCGCGCGCGACCTCCTCGCGCGAGAACCACCGCAGCGCGACGATCTCCTCGCCGTCCTCGCGGGCCTCGCCCGCGTCGACCACCGTGGCGTGAAACCCCAGCATGAGCGATCGCGGATAGGGCCAGGCCTGCGAGGCGACATAGCGCACGTCGCGCACGCGGATCCCCGCCTCCTCGGCGAGCTCGCGGTGCACCGCCTGCTCCGCAGTCTCGCCCGCCTCCACGAAGCCCGCGAAGCAGGAATACATGCGACCGCCCCACGCGGCGTTCGCCCCGAGCAGCAGCGCCTCATCGTCCGCGCGGGACACCGCGACGATGACGGCCGGATCCGTGCGCGGAAAGTGCTCCCGGCCGCAGCCCGAGCAGCGCCGGGACCAGCCCGCGGTCTCGAACCTCGTGAGGGCGCCGCACGCGGGGCAGAACGGCGCCGCGACGTGCCATCGCGCGAGAGCGACGGCGGAGACGGCGAGGTCGGTCGCCCCCGGCGCGAGCCGAGCGCCAACGTCGCGGAACGCCCCCCACCGCGTGCCCGAGGGGGCCTCCGCACCGGCGGGCACAGCCGCGAGGAGAACCGCGTTGCCGTCCTCCGCGCGCCCGAGGAACGCCCACGTGGCGCCCGCGGGCGCGGCGCCGACCGGCACGAGCTCGAGCGCGTCGCGGTCTGTCGCGAGCGCGAGCGCGTCCCCCGAGACCACGACGACCCGTGCATCGCCGCCCGCGCGTAGCCGCGCGAGCAGGCCCTCGTCGGTGCGCTCCGCCGCAGAGGCATCGACGCGAACGTCCGGCATCTGAACCGTCATCGACTCCCTCTCTCTGGGGCGTGGCGTGGCGCCCGAGGCGGCCGCCGCAACCTAGTCTGGGCGGCATGGCACGCTCCCCCCTCACTCTAGCCGCGATGGCCACGACCGCCCTGCCGGACGTGGACATCAGGGGGGCTCGCGCGCTCACCGCCGGCGGATCCGGTCGCTTCGATTCGGCGGTCCTTACCCTCGCGTCCGGGCAGGAGCTCGTGGTGCGCGTCCCGACCGATGCGGCGGCCGCGCATGACGCGGAGGCCCAGCTGCTCGCGCTCCGCGCCCTGACGCCCGGCGTTCGGGACCTGCTCCCCTTCGCCGCCGCGGAGATCGCCGGCACGGCGCCGCTCGAGGACGCGGGGCGCGTCGTCGTGACGAGCTATCTCGACGGGTACCAGGTGGACGCCGCGCAGGTTCCGGCCGGCCGCGGCGTGGCGGTCGAGATGGGCACCGCGCTAGCCGCGCTGCACGCCCTGCCGCCGTCCGTCGTACGCGCGGCCGGGCTCCCCGAGCGCGGCCCCCGCGAGGCGCGGGACGCGCTGGAGCGCCTCCTCGACGTCGTGGGGCGCTCGGGCCGCGTGCCGGTGCGCCTCATGGTGCGCTGGCGCGAGGCCGTGGAGGACGAGCGCCTGTGGGGATACGAGAGCGCCGTCACCCTCGGCGGTGCGCACGCGACGTCGTTTGTCTTCCGTGACGACGCGCACGGCGTCCCGCGAGTCGTCGGTCTCCTCGACTGGCAGGGACTGCAGATGGGCGACCCCGCCCTCGATCTGCACTGGACGGAGTCCGCTCCCCACGCGGCGCACGACGTGTTCGCGGCGTACCGGTCCTCGTCCGCGCGGTCTCCCGATCGCGCCCTCCGGACCCGCGCCCGGCTCCACGCCGAGCTCGAGTTCGCGCGCTGGCTCGTGCACGGCATCGAGAGCCACGACGCCGCCGTCATCGAGGATGCCGCCGGCCTGCTGGATGCGCTCTCCGGCGGCATCGGGGATGACCCGCTCCTCGCGGACCTGGAGAGCGCCGGCGGCGCGGACGTGAGCGAGGCAATCGCGCTCCTCGACCGCGTCCCGCGCGGCCCGCGCGAGGCTGCCGACACGTCGATTCACACGGACGCGTTCGACCCGGAGGAGCTCTCGCTCCACGCCGACGAGCGCTGGGATGCGGCGCCCGCGCGCGGCGGTGCCGGATCAGACGACACGCAGCCGCTGGAGGCGGGCGCGTCGGACGAGACCCAGCCGCTCGCCTCGCCCGACGACGGGGCTACCGCTCGATAGCCTCGCCCCGCGCGCTCCGCCACCGCGTGACGAGTTCTGCCTCGCTGAGCGGCTGGTCGTCCCGGAGCACCAACTCGTCGGCCACGTAGAACAGGGCGACGTCGATGTCCGCAAGCGGCACGCCGTGCCGGCGGTGGTACGCGAGCCGGTAGAGGCCAAGCTGGAGCATGCGATCCTCCCGCTCGGCGGGCGTCGCGGGCGCGCGCCCCGTCTTCCAGTCGACGATCTCGATGCGGCCGCCGCGATCCTCTCGCCGGTAGACCGCGTCGAGCTTGCAGATGATCACCCGCGGCCCGGTTCCCTCAAGGTCGAGCGTGAAGTCGACCTCCGTTTCCACCTCGAGCGGTTGGAGGTCCGCCCACTCGCTGCGCTCGAAGATCGCGCGCAGGCGCGCGAGGGATCGCTCGTCCTCCGGCGACGCCGCCCGTGCGGCTCCCGGCGCGTCGGCCTCGTCCTCGTCGATCTCCCAGAGGGCGTCGTCCGCGCCGCGCGGCGCCCCCGATACGCGCGAGCGCTCCTCGACCCACTGGTGAAACAGCGTGCCCAGCCGGGTCTGGCGGTAGGGCCGCTCGGGCATCGGCCGCAGCAGCTCGTCCAACGTTCCTCGGAAGTCGGTCGCGAAGTCCTTGAACTTCGACGCGGCCACGCGCAGCGGCACCTCGCCCCGCGCGCCCAGAGCGGCCTCCGCCCGTTCCGCGAGCAGCGCCGCGAGCTCCGGCGACGGCGGCGCCGCGGGCGCCGCGGCGACCTCGGCGGCGGCCCTGCGCACCCGCTCGGCGCGCGCCCCGAGGGGGTCGAGCGGCCAGGCGACGTGCTCCCCCGCGCCCTCGTATGGATTCGACTCCTCGGGGTGGGCGGGCGGGAGTTCGCCCCGACCGAGCTCCTGGAGGATCTCGAGGAGAAATCGGCTCGCCTCTCGGGAACGACTCCCGCCCGACCAGCGGGAGGCCGACAACAGGAGCGCCTCGCGCGCGCGCGTCACCGCCACGTAGGCCAGGCGACGCTCCTCGTCGCCGAGGTGCTCCCGGTTCGCCGCTTTGAAGTCCTCGAACGCCGCCTTCAGCTCCTTCTGCGCCGCGCGCTTGCCCGCGGCGTCCGCCGGGACGGACGCGGGGATCCAGGTAAAGCGCGGCAGTGCGGCGGCGTCGCCGCGGAACGGGGTGGGGAGCTCTCCGAAGCGAAATCCCCCCAGCACCGACTGCGGGGCGCTGGGCGTTTCCCCCTCCACCAGGCGTACGACGGCCACGGCGTCCCATTCGAGCCCCTTCGACCCGTGGATGGTCAGGAGCTGGACGACGCCAGGCTCGGGCGGTTCGGTGCGCGGGGCCAGGTCTCCGGCCTTCTCCGCGTGCTCCAGCCAGGCGAGCACGCTGCCGATCGTGCCCCGCTCGTCGACCGCGAGGAAGGCGCGCACCTCGTCCGCGAACGCGCGCAGCTGCGTGTCGGCGCCGCGGGCCGGGCCGCGCGATTCGTTCGCGGCGAGCTCGATATCGAGCAACAGCTCGTGCTCGATCATCCGCAGGAGGTCGGGCAGCGGCTGGCCGGCCGCGCGCCGGAGCCGGTCGAACATCGCCGCCGACTCGCGCAGACGCTCCCGCCCCTCGGGGGTGAAGCCGGCCAGCAGGCGATAGTCGTCGCGCAGCGTGCGCACGGCGTCGAGCGCGTCGACGATCGAGACCTGCTCGTCCACGCCCGCCGAGCTCCGCACCCGATCGCGGAGGTCGGCGGGCAGGGGCGCGAGGCCCTGATCGCGCCGCGCGAGCTCGCGCCCCAGGTCGTAGAGGGCGGCCATATCGGCGAGACCGACCGCGAACCGCGGCCCGACGAGAATCCGAATCAGCGCGGATCCCTGCGAGGGATCGTGCAGCACGCGCAGAGCGGCCACCACATCGGCGACCTCGGGAAGCCCCAGGAGCCCGCCCAGGCCCAGGATCCGGTGCGGCACCCCCGCCGCGCCGAGGGCGTCAGCAAAGGTCTGCATGTGGCGCTTTGTGCGGAACAGCACCGCACCGGTGGGCGGCGTCGGCGCCGCATCGCGCCGCTCGCGGAACCACTCGGCGACGGCGCGCGCCTCCTCGTCCACGGTCTTTTCCACGCGGACGTCGACCGCGTCGGCGCCCACGCCCGGGCGGGGCGCGAGCTCGCCAACCGAGTCCTCCGCGAGCGGGCGCACGAGCCGATTCGCCGCCGCGAGCACGGTCGGCCCGTTGCGCCAGCTCGTCAGAAGCGCGAACCGCTGGGCGCGTCCATCCGCCGCGAAGTCCCGCGCGAACCCGTGGATGTTGTCGGCGCTCGCCCCGCGCCACCCATAGATCGCCTGATTGGGGTCGCCGACCGCCATCACGGCGCTGTCGTGGAACAGGCTCGCCAGCAGCCGCGTCTGCAGGACGGAGGTGTCCTGGTATTCGTCCAGCAGCACGACCCGGTGCTCGGCGCGCAGGCGGGCCACGACGTCGGGGGCCGCGTCGACGACGTCGAGGGCTCCCGAGACCTGATCGGAGAAGTCGAGCACGCCGCGGCGGCGCTTCTCCTCCGCGTACTCCCCGGCAAGATCGAGCAGGACGGGCAAGGTCGACAGCGCGGCGTGCGCGCGCTCCCAGTCCCGCGGGTTCGCGATCGCGGGATCCACGAACGGGGCCAGCTCCGCCGCCTGCCGCAGGGCATGTCGCCGCACCGCCTCGGGGTCGGCACGGTTGTCGAGCAGCGCGCCGGCGAGCTGCTGGATCGCGTCGGCGACCGAGGACAGCGCGGCGTCGACGTCGGCGAGCGCGGCGTTCTGCGACCGGACCGCGACCTGGCGGGCGAGCACCCAGGCCGCCGACGCGCTCAGCATCGCGGCATCAGGATCGCGGCCGATGCGCGCCGCGTTCTCGCGGACGAGCGCGTCCGCGAAGGCGTTATACGTGGACACCCGAGGGCGATCGAGCAGGCCGTCCAGCCCTCCGGGGCCTCCCTCCGGCGCCGAGCCGAACTCGCGCGCCAGGCGATCGAGGACCTCGCGGCGCACGGCGGGGCGCTGCGGCTCGGATGCCGCCTCGATTCTCGCGAACTCGGGGTGGGCCACGACCCGGTCCAGGTCGTCGAGCAGCCCGCGGTGCGCATACTCGTCGAGCTGCTCGAGGCGGCGCGTGATCCGGTCGGCGAGCTCGCCGGCCGCCTTTCGCGTGAAGGTCAGGCCGAGGATCTCGTCGGCGCGCACGTGGCCGTTCGCGACGAGCCAGATCACGCGCGCCGACATGGTCTCGGTTTTGCCGCTGCCGGCGCCCGCAACGACGAGCGCGGGCCCGAGGTCGGCCTCGATGACCGCCCGCTGCTCCACCGTCGGGCGGTTGAGCCCCAGCGCCAGGGCGAGCACCTCGGCGGAAAGCCGGCGCGTGCCGTTCACGCGCTGACCGCCGGGATGGTGTGGATCCTGCACACGGGTTCGAGCCTCTCCTTCTGACAGTGGTCGCCGACGGCGGCCCGGAAGCTCGCCGCCGACATGCCTCGCGCGGTCTCGACGACGCGGCGGAGGAATGCGGAGCGCGCCTCGCCCGCCAGGGCGTGCTGGTGCGCCACGCGGTAGGGGCTGTCCTTCAGTGTTCGCGAGACCACGACGAGGCGCGCCCCGGCCAGGGCCTCGGGAGGCGCGCCAGGGATGAGGCCGGCCTCGACCGCGAGCTGATAGGCCGCGAGCTGGGCATCGTCCGCGACGCTTTCGTCCGACACGCGGGCCTCGCTCTTCCCGCTCTTGAGATCGGCCACGACCACCCGGCCCGCGGCCGCGCCGCCGCGCGCGCGCATCGCCTCGAACCCGCGAGCGCGCGCCGGGGCGTGCTCCCCTGCCGCGGCCGGATACTCCTCGACGCGGTCGATGACGCCGGACACCAGGGCGTGGCCGGATGCCCTGGCCTCGTCTCCCGTCACGAGGTCGCCGCTTTCCAACCCCACGCCGTACCGGAACTCCGCCTCCGCGGCGAGGGCACGTCCGCCCTCCGCGCCGGTGCGCTGGAGGTAGGCGTCGAGGCTCGCGAGGTAGGTGTGCATGCGGCGACGCTCCGCCGCCGCGATCCACGGGGTCTCGAAGTCGAGCTCGCCCCATCTCTCCTCGACGACAGCGGTCAGCGCCTCGATGCCGCCGTCCGGCACGCGCTCGAGCGCGGCGTGCAGGATCGTCCCGAGTCCCGCGCTCGGCGACGTGACCGTGTCACCGCCGAGCGCTCGGACCGCCCACTCGAGCCCGCAGGTATCGAACGCGTCGATCTGGGAGGGCGAGACCGGCACGGCCGCCGTATCCGGGTCGCGGATCCCGCGCGCGGTGGTCGCCGTGCGCACCCCGTACCACTCCTCACGATCGGCGCCCGGGACGCCCGCCCGCGCGAGGGCCGCGAGCTGCCCCGCGGCGTCGGCGCGCTGAGACGCGTCGTCGGAGGTCGTCAGCGTGCGACGGTGGCGCGCGACCAGGCCGCGCAGCGTGTGCGGGAACTCATCGCCGTCGCGCGCGGGCGTCGGATCAGGAAGCCCGGCGCAGAGCGGGCTGGGTGAGGAGTCCTCGTCGGAGACCGCCGTCACGATGAGGCGACACCGCGCGCGCGAGACCGCGCGCACGAACAGCCGCATCTCGTCGTGCAGCGCCTCGCGGCGGCGCTCCCGCACGTCGCCGGCCTCCGGGAGCTCGGTGCCCGCGCGAAGCGCCGCAACAGCGTCCACCAGCCGCCAGAATCCGAGCATCCCCCCGCGCGGGCGGAGGTTCGGCCACACGCCGTCCTGCAGCCCGGCGATCACTACTGTGTCGAACTCGGTCGACAGCGCGTTCGCGGGCGTGAGCAGCTCGACGGTCGCGCAGCGCTCGGGCGCCAGGAGCGTGTCTTCGGGGACGTCGCTCTCGAGGACCTCCCGGACGAAGCGCGCGGGGCGATCGTGCGGGTTGCGCTCGATCGACCGCTTCGCCGCGGCGAACAGGGCGACCAGCCCGTCCAGCCCCCGCGCCATCTCCGACGCGGTCGGCCCAGAGCCCGTCGCCTGGGCGCGCCACGCCTCGCTCACGCGGCGCCCGTCGAGCCCCCGCGCGCGGTCCCACACGAGCCAGAGCAGGTCGTGAATGGTCGCACCGCGCGCGGTCTGCGCCGCCACCTCATGCAGCGTCACCGCGAGGCGCTCGGCCGATCGGCCCTCCGCCGTGTCCACCGCCCGGAAGGCCGCCGGCCGGGCGAAGCCTTCGCGGAGCAGCTCGCGCGCGGATCGCGTGCCACCTTGCGCGAGCTCCTGGTGCCGCAACGCGGCGCGAAGGCGGCGGAGCGCGACGCCCGAAAAGCCGCCGAACGGCGACCGGAGCGCGTCGATCAGGGCCTCATCGCCGCGCGACTCGGGCGCCGCCATCCCGAGCTGGACAACCTCGAGGATCTGCCGCACCGCGGGCTCCTCGCCGAGGGGCCGCGGGGATCCGCCGGCGCGCGTCGGCACGTCCCGGGCCGTGAGCTCCGCGTCGAGCTGGACGATCTGGCGCGTGTCGTGGGCGATGACGGCGATGCGGTCCCACGGCACCCCCTCGATCAGGTGCAGCTCGCGCAGGCGGCGGGCGATCCTGTCGGCCTCGTCGGCGCGCGATCGCGCGAGAAGAACCGAGACCCGGCCGCCCTCCTCCGGCTCCGGTCCGGGAGCGACGCGGTGCTCGACGGTCCCGCCCGCGCCGATCGACTGCGTCAGCCGTCGGACATGCCACGCGAGCTCGGGGGCCTGGCGATGGGCGTTGCGCAGCACCCGGATGTCGCCGAGGTCACGCACCAGCCCGGCGAACAGATCGGGCGTCACGCCGCGAAAGGCGCCGGACGCGATGTCCGGATCCCCAGCCGCCACGACCGCCACGCCGCGCGCGCGAAGCGCGGCCAGGAGCGCCACGCCGCCCCGCGTGAGTTCCTGCGCGTCGTCGACGAGCACCGCGCGCAGCCGCGAGAGCCAGGGCAGCGGGTCCGGCCCGCGGAGGACGCGCACGGCCTCGGCGAGCAGCTCGGCCGCGTCGCGCGCGTTCGTGCGCAGGGACGCGAGCGCGTCCGCGTAGTCTGCGAAGAGCGCGGCCACGGGCGCCCACGCGCCGCCGGCCGCCTGCGCGAGCTCGTCGCGCGTCGCATCGAGCTCGACCGCCTGGTCGAGCATCGCCCGCAGCTCCGATCGAAACTCGCGCGAGCGGCGCACCGTGACGCCGAGGTGCGCGGGCCACGAGATCCGCGCGTCCTCGATGTCGCCCTCGATGAGGGTCGCGAGAATGCGGTCCTGCTCGGCGCCGGTGAGGAGCTCGGGCTCCGGCTGCCCGGCCGCGATGCACGCGGACCGCACGATCTGGAACGCGAACGAGCCGACGGAGCGCGCCAGCGGACCCGGCGTGGCGCTCCGCACGGCGAGCCCCAGCCGATCGCGCAGGCGCGTCGCCGAGGCGCGCGTCGGGGTGAGCACGAGCACCTGGTCGGGCCCGACCGCCGCCGGGTCGGCGCCCACCAGCCGCGCGACGCGCGCGACGAGCACCGCGGTCTTCCCGCTCCCCGGCGCTCCCACGACCGCGGCGCTCGCCCCGACGGGCAAGTCGATGACCGAGCGCTGCTGGCGATCCCACGCGACGTGATCCATGCCCTCCACGCTAGAACGCCCCACCGACATCGCCGTCATCGGAACGTTCGCCCACAGCGTGCGCGGGCGCCGGGGCGCCGGGCCTGCCATAGAGTGGTCAGGCGCCCCGATCGGGGCGGGCAGGGCGACGAAAGGCACGACCCGTGGATATTCGCATCGGCATGATGAACACCGGCCGCGAGCTCTCGTTCTCGTCGAACGAGACCGCGTCGGACATCGAGAAGAAGGTCGCGGACGCGATTTCCTCCGGATCCGCCGTGTCGTTCTCCGACGTCAAGGGACGCACCTACGTGGTCCCGTCCTCCGCGCTCGCGTTCGTCGAGGTCGGCGTCGAGGAGACGCGTCGCGTCGGCTTCGTCGCCTGACGAGGCGCCGCTCTACGCGGCCAGGCCGAGGTCGGCCATCCGCCGCGAGTGCGCCTGTAACAGGGCCGTGAAGACGGGCTCGACGCGCTGTTCGTCCTCCACGTCGAGTCGCGTCGGCCGGAGCGCGCCGCGCGCGACGAGGAGCGTGTCCCCCACGAGGCGCCGCGCCCACATGGACAGCAGCCCGCGCATCTCGGAATCCGACTCGATCGTCGCGCCGAGGAGGCGGGCGAGCTGGTCGCGGTCGGGGTCGGCGCGAAGGATGCGCGCGGCGCGGCGGCCGGTCTCTCCGTAGCTCGACGCGAGCGCGAGATAGAAGTCGTCCAGCATGCCCGCCGTGATGTGGACGGTCAGCATGGTCTCCCGCGGGCGCGCGCCGAGCGTCTTCCCGCGGAACGCATCGAGCGGCGCCTGAAAGGGGCGCATGGCCTCGGCCGGGTCGACCCCCCGCTCGCGGACGAGCTCGACGAACGCGCGGTGCTTGCTCAGCGCGGCCCCCGCCGCCCGCGAGAGCGCGTCCTTCTCGTCGAGGTCGGGCGTGCGCCGGATCAGGCGCGTGAGCGTCTCGAAATAGCCGAGCTGCAGGTAGGCGGCCTGGCCGAGAAACACCTCGATGTCGGGCGCCAGCTCGGCGAAGTCCACCCGCACGGCGTCGCTGACCTCGCCCCGGGCACGCAGGCGCAGGCGCCGGACGGGGCGCGGGCGTCGCCAGAAGAACCAGTTGACCACGCGAAGGATCCTATCCTCCGGCGCCCCGAGGATCCGCCCGGGAACCACCTCGCGGTAGGCTGGTCCGGACCCGGCAATGGCCCGGGGCACCGCGCCTGTGGCAGTGACGAACGGGGCGTGGACCATCACGGCGGCGGTCGCCGCGCGCGGCAGGCGCGCCGCACCGCCGAGACAGGCGACAACCGCACATGACATCGTTCTCAGACCTCGGGGTCGATCAGGACATCGTCGACGTCCTCGCGAACAAGGGAATCCAGGACGCGTTCCCCATCCAGGAGCAGACGATCCCCATCTCCCTCCCCGGCCAGGACGTCATCGGCCAGGCGAAGACGGGGACGGGCAAGACCTTCGGGTTCGGCATCCCGGTGGTCCAGCGCCTCGGCGCGGATCCGGAACCGGGCGTCAAGGCGCTCATCGTCGTCCCGACGCGCGAGCTCGCGACGCAGGTCTTCGAGGACATGGACCTGCTCACGCGGGGCCGGTCGACGAGCGTCGTGGCGATCTACGGCGGCAAGGCTTACGAGGGTCAGATCGAGCAGCTGCGCGCGGGCGCCCAGATCGTCGTCGGCACGCCCGGCCGCCTGATCGACCTCGCGAACCAGCGTCTCCTCGACCTCTCGAACGCCACCGAGGTCGTCCTCGACGAGGCCGACAAGATGCTGGACCTCGGCTTCCTCGCGGACATCGAGAAGATCTTCCAGAAGGTCGCGCCGCAGCGCCACACGCAGCTGTTCAGCGCGACGATGCCCGGCCCCATCGTCGCGCTGGCGCGGCGGTTCATGTCGAGCCCCATTCACATTCGCGCCTCGGACCCCGACGAGGGCCTCACGCAGGCCAACATCCGCCACGTCATCTACCGCGCGCACCAGCTCGACAAGGACGAGGTGATCGGCCGCATCCTGCAGGCCGAGGGCCGCGGCAAGACCGTCATCTTCACGCGCACGAAGCGCGCGGCGCAGCGCCTCGTCGACGAGCTCGGCGACCGCGGTTTCAGCGTGGGCGGGGTGCACGGCGACATGGGCCAGGAGCAGCGCGAACGCTCGATGGCGGCGTTCAAAGCGGGCAAGCGGGATGTCCTCGTGGCGACTGACGTCGCCGCGCGCGGCATCGACGTCAACGACGTCACCCACGTGATCAACCACACGATCCCGGACGACGAGAAGACGTACCTCCACCGCGCGGGCCGCACCGGTCGCGCGGGCCGCGAGGGCACGGCCGTGACGTTCGTGGACTGGGACGACCTGCACAAGTGGGCGCTCATCAACCGCGCGCTGGACTTCGGGCAGCCCGAGCCGGTCGAGACGTACTCCACGAGCCCGCACCTCTACACCGACCTGAACATCCCGGAGGGGACGAAGGGCCGGATCGTCGACGCCCCGGAGAAGAAGTCCGACGAGCGTCCGCGCGGCGAGTCGCGATCGCGGCGCCGCACGCGGTCGCCCGAGACGGGCGACGGCGAGCGCGCGCAGAAGGGCCCGGGCGAGGGCACGCACGACGGCGAGGGCAAGGAGCACCACGACGGCAAGCCCGCCGCGGCGCGCCGCCGTCGGCGGCGCCGGCGCTCCTCGGGCCAGACCCAGCAGGGCGCGTAGCGCCGACGGACGCCGCCGGGGGCCGGGCATACACCGGCCCCCGGCGGCGTTCGCGTGAGACGAGGCGGAATGCGGATATTCCCAGGCGCCGTGCGTAGTGTCGCGAGCGTGCTGCGCTGGCTGGGAATCCTCATCACGGTTCTTTTCGCGTGCGCCGTCGCCGTCGTGACGTGGCCGCACTTCTTCGAGCTGGAGAAAACCCTCCCGTTCGCGCAACTCGCGGCGCTTCGCGGCGGGACCGTCGCCGTGCTCGCCGCCCTCTCGGTCCTCTTCCTCCTGCTCGCCGCCGCGCGGCGCCTGCGGGGATTCGCCCTCTCGATGGCCTTCGTCTGCGTCGTCGGCGCGATCTGCGGCGGCGTCACCCTCGGCCTGCGAGGGTACGGATCCGCGTCGCTGCCCGACAAGACCGAGGCAAGCATCCGGGTGATGACGTGGAACACGGCCGGCAACGCGGCCGGGGCGGACACCATCGCGCAGACGGCGGCCGCGATCGAGGCCGACGTCGTCGTCCTCCCCGAGACCGCGGAGGGCGTGGGCGAGGAGGTCGCCGTCCTCATGCGCGACCTCGGACAGCCCATGTGGGTGCACAACGAGACCTACAACGAGGAGGTCAAGCTCGGGCCCCAGGCGTGGCAGACGACCATCCTCATCTCGCCGGAACTCGGCGACTACTCCGTCATCGACGCCTCCGACGACGGGACGACGATGCTCCCGACCGCCGTCGCCATGCCCGTCTCCGGGAACGGGCCCATCATCGTCGCGGCGCACGCGGTCGCCCCGCAGCCGCAGTACATGAGCGCGTGGCGCAGCGACCTGCGCTGGCTGGCCGACCAGTGCGTCGACGGCAACGTCATCCTCGCTGGCGACTTCAACGCGACGCTCGACAACATGGCCGGCCTCGGCGAGTCGGGCCACGACATGGGCTGGTGCACCGACTCCGCCGCCGTGACGGGCAATGGCGCCGTCGGCACCTGGCCCGCGAGCGCTCCCTCGATCCTCGGCGCGCCGATCGACCACGTCATGGCGTCAGACGCGTGGGAGACGACGGGATCCGTTGTGCTCACGACCCTCGACGACGCGGGCAGCGACCACCGGCCGCTCGTCGTGCAGCTCGAACCCGCGAACTGACCGGGCGCGGGCGCTCCGGCCGGTGAGAGACTGGACAGATGACGTCCACGGATCAGAAGACCGAAGACGGCGCGGACACCAACACCAACCGCCGTCAGCCCTACCCCCAGGGGTTCCTCGACACGATCGGAACCGGCTGGGCCGCGCGCGACGAGACGCTGCCCCCCGAGCGGCCGCAGGCGCCCTTCGCGCTCGCGCGGCGCGCCGCCCTCAGCGCGCAGTTCACCGGAAAGCGCCTCGTGATCCCCGCCGGCGGGTTCGCCCAGCGCAGTAACGACACCGACTTCCCGTTCCGCGCGCACTCGGCGTTCGCTCACCTCACGGGGTGGGGATCCGACGCGGTCGCGGACTCCGTGCTCCTGTTCGAGCCGGCCGGATCGGGCCACGACGTGACGCTGTACCTGCGCGATCGCGCGACTCGCGAGACCGAGGAGTTCTACCGCGACGCGACGATCGGCGAGTTCTGGGTCGGCCCGCGTCCCTCGCTGGCCGCCGTTGCCGCCGATCTCGGCGTCGCGACCGCGCCGCTCGAGACCCTCGAGCGCACGCCCGACGATCTCGTCGTCGGCGAGCACGACGGGCTCACGAGCGCGGTCTCGGAGCTGCGCCTGGTCAAGGACGCGTACGAGATCGAGCAGCTGCAGCTCGCCGTGGACACGACGGCCCGCGGCTTCGACGACATCGTGCGCGAGCTGCCGCGCATCATCGAGCACCCGCGCGGCGAGCGGGTCGTCGAGGGCGTGTTCCACCTGCGCGCCCGGAGCGACGGCAACTGGGAGGGCTACGACACGATCGCCGCCTCCGGTCCCCACGCGTGTTACCTGCACTGGACGCGCAACGACGGCGCCGTCCTGCCGGGCGACCTTATCCTCGTCGACGCCGGCGTCGAGGTCGACAGCCTCTACACCGCCGACATCACGCGCACGCTGCCGGTCAGCGGCACCTTCACGCCGATCCAGCGCCGGATCTACGAGGCGGTCCGCGAGGCCGCCGACGCCGCGTTCGCCGCCGCCCGGCCGGGAATGCGCTTCCGCGAGCTGCACGACACGGCCATGGGGGTCATCGCGCGCCGCACGGCCGAATGGGGGCTGCTGCCCGTGAGCGCCGAGGAGGCGCTCGATGCCGACCGCGGCGGGCACCAGCGCCGGTACATGGTGCACGGCACGAGCCACCACCTCGGCCTCGACGTGCACGACTGCGCGCAGGCGCGCCGAGAGATGTATTACGAGGGCGTCGTCGAGCCGGGCATGGTGTTCACGATCGAGCCGGGGCTGTACTTCCAGATCGACGACGAGACCGTTCCGGCCGAGTACCGCGGCATCGGCGTGCGGATCGAGGACGACATCCTCATGACCGAGGACGGCCCCGTGAACCTCTCGGCCGGCATCCCGCGCACGGCCGACGAGATCGAGGCCTGGCTGGCTCAGTCCCGCGACTGATCCGGCGCGTCCCGGTCCGCACCGTCGCCGCCCGCGTCGTGCGCCGCCTGCGCCTCCGGCGCGGGCGGCGTCTCGCGGGTGGCCGGCGGGATCGCCTCATCGGCGGCGGGCGCGTGAGCCTGATCGGTCTGCTGATCGCTCAGGCGGATCCCGTAGCGCGGCGGCTCCGTGGAGCGCGGCTGCGCGACGACCGTCCGGGGGCGTTTCGTCGTTCCGAGGAGGCGCCGAGACTCGGCCACCTGCGGCGCGGACACGGCCACCTCGTAGTGGTCCGCGGCCACCGTCATGACGCTCGCGAAGTCGCGCCGGCGCCGCACGATCGAATAGCTCAGGAGCCGGAAGAGCATCCCGAGCCCCACGCCGATGAGGATGACGCCGCCCATGGTCGCGAGCGGCACGTCCGGCACCCAGATCACGGTGAACGCGGCGAACAGCAGGCCGAGCATGACGCCGTTGAGCGCTCCCTGCCACGCCGACTGCGCCCAGCCAAGGCGCCCCGTGACCTTCTCGACCGATCGCAGCGCCGTGCCGACGATCGCGATGTCGCGCGCCGGCACGCTGTTCTCGATGAGCATCGACACGGCCTTCTGCGCGCCCTCGTACGTGGTGAAGGTGGCGACCGTCTCGCCGACCTCGGGCGTGCGGCCGCGCGCGTTCATCATGCTCATGAGGCGATTCTCCCACGGCGTGCGCGGACCACGACGCGATCGCGCTCTGGGCGAACGACGCGGGGCGCGCGACGCGACCGGACCGGATCCGCGGCCCACGCCGTTACGCTGGCCTGGTGAGCACGCAGAGGGTTTTCGTCGGGCGCCTGGCCGGGTGCCCCGTCTTCGACCCGGCGGGCGACCGCCTGGGCAAGGTCCGCGACGTCGTGGTCGTCTATCGCAGCGCCGGCGCGCCTCGCGTCATCGGCCTCGTCCTCGAGATCCCGGGCCGCAGACAGGTCTTCGTCTCGATCGGCCGCGTCACGTCGATCGCGCAGGGCCAGGTCATCACGACGGGCCTCATCAACGTGCGCCGCTTTCAGCCCCGAGCCGACGAACGCCGCATCATGGCCGAGATCATCGGCAGGCGTGTCGACCTCCGCTCGGGCGAGGGTTCCGCCACGATCGAGGACGTCGGGATCGAGCCGAGCCGCATCGGCGAGTGGTCCGTGTCGCAGCTCTTCCTCCGTCGGCCCCGCACGAGCGGATCCCCGTTCTCCAAGGGACCGACGACCTTCGCGCGGTGGGCCGAGGTCATCGAGCAGAAGGCTCCCGGCGAGGCGCAGTCGGCCGAGCATCTCGCGCAGAGCTTCGCGGAGCTGCGCCCCGCGGACCTCGCCAACACACTGCTCGACCTTCCGGCCGACCGCATGATCGAGGTGGTCGCGGAGCTCAGCGACGCGCGTCTCGCCGACGCCCTCGAGGAGATGCCCGAGGAGGAGCAGGTGCAGATCCTGGAGGCGATCGGCGACGAGCGCGCCGCCGACGTGCTCGACGCGATGGACCCCGACGACGCCGCGGACGTCCTTGCGGAGCTGAGCGACGAGCGCAGCGAGGAGCTGCTCCAGATGATGGAGCCGGACGAGGCGGACGACGTGCGCCTGATCCTGCGATACGGATCCGACACGGCCGGCGGTCTGATGACCACGGAGCCGCTCATCCTCCCCGCCGACGCGACGATTGCGGAGGCGCTCGCCCACATCCGCCGCCACGAACTGCACCCCGCGCTGGCGGCGAGCGTCTACGTCACGCTCCCGCCCTACGAAACCCCGACGGGCCGTTATCTCGGCGCCGTGCACTTCCAGCGCATGCTGCGCTACCCGCCGCACGAGCGCATCGGCGCGATCCTCGACGACTCGCTCGAGCCCGTGCAGGCCACGGCGCCGGCGGCCGAGGTCGCGCGGCGGCTCGCGAGCTACGACCTCGTCTCGATGCCGGTCGCGGATCCCGCGCACCGCCTCCTCGGCGCCGTCACCGTCGACGACATGCTCGACTTCCTCCTCCCCGACGACTGGCGCTCGCACGACGAGGATGATCCCCTCCCCGCGACCGCCACCGGTGCGATCCGCACGGAGCGTGCGTGATGGCCGCGCCCCAGGACCGCGGGTTCGCGCGCGGGCGCCGGCCGGCGCTCGGCGACGACGCGCCGCGCGCCAGCGATCGGTTCGGGCGCGCGACGGAGTGGATCGCGCGCGCGATGGGCACGCCCTGGTTCCTCGTCATCCTCACCCTGTTCTGCGTGGCGTGGATGGCCTGGAACACGATCGCGCCGCTGGAGTGGCGATTCGACTCCGCGGCGATCGGGTTCACGGCGCTGACGCTGCTGCTCTCGCTGCAGGCGTCCTACGCCGCGCCCCTCATCCTCCTGGCGCAGAACCGGCAGGACGATCGCGACCGAGTGGCCCTCGAGCAAGACCGCCAGCGCGCCGAGCGCAATCTCGCCGACACCGAGTATCTCGCCCGTGAGATCGCGTCGGTGCGGCTCACGCTGGAAGCGCTCGAGAAGACGCTCCGCGAGCTCGACGCGCCGCATCATCGCAGGAAGGACGACGCGTGACGGACTCTGCCCTCGCCGACCGCGTCCGTGCCGCGGTCGGCCGCGTCACGGATCCGGAGCTGCGCCGGCCTCTGTCCGAGCTCGACATGGTGCGCGGCGTGACCGCCACCGGCGACGACGTGCGGGTCGAGATCGCGCTCACGATCGCGGGGTGCCCCGCCGCGGACCGGATCGAGCGGGACGTGCGCTCGGCCGCCGAGTCGGCCGCTCCCGGCGGATCCGTCACGATCGACGTCGGCGTCATGACCCCCGCCGAGCGCAAGGCACTCACGGAGCGCCTAAAGGGCCCGGGGCGCCGCAACCCCTTCGGCGCGGGCACGCTGACCCGCGTGGTCGCGGTCACGAGCGGCAAGGGCGGCGTCGGGAAGTCCACCGTCACGGCGAACCTCGCGGTGGCGCTGGCCCGCCGCGGGCTCACGGTCGGCCTGATCGACGCCGACGTGCACGGGTTCTCGATCCCGCAGCTTCTCGGCCTCGTCCGCGACGGCGAGGCGCCCTCCCCCACCCAGGTCGGCGACATGATCCTGCCGCCCGTCGCGCACGACGTGAAGACGATCTCGATCGGCATGTTCCTGAAGCAGTCCGACGGATCCTCCCCGGGCGCGGTCATGTGGCGCGGGCCGATGCTGCATCGCACGCTCGAGCAGTTCCTCACGGACGTCTATTTCGGGGACCTGGACGTCCTGCTCCTCGACATGCCGCCGGGGACCGGCGACATCGCCATCTCCGCCGGGCATCTTCTCCCGGGCGCCGAGGTCCTCGTCGTCACCACACCCCAGGCCGCCGCGAGCGACGTCGCGATCCGGTCGGGCCTCGTCGCGCGCCAGGTCGGACAGCGGGTCGTCGGGGTCGTCGAGAACATGGCGGCCATGCCGCTGGCCGACGGCACGACGCTCGACCTGTTCGGGTCGGGCGGCGGCGCCGAGGTCGCGCGCGCTCTCTCCGAGGGCGTAGAGGAGCCCGTCGAGGTCCTCGCCTCGATCCCCCTCAGCCCCGCCCTCCGCCAGGCCGGCGACGCCGGAGAACCCGTCGTGGTATCGCATCCGGACGACGCCGCGGCACGGGCGGTCGAGTCCCTCGCCGCGCGCCTCGCGTCGGGAGGCCGCCGGCTCGCGGGACGGAAGCTCCCCCTCGCGACCGCCTGAGGGCGCTACGGTCAGGTCGCCTCGTCGTCGAACGGCGGGGGCTCCTCGGCGGAGAACACCCTCGCCACGAGCGGTTCCGTGCGCGGGGGCGCGATCACGGCGGCGGGCCGAGCGGACGCGGGCGCGTCGTCCTCCAGGAGCGCCTCGCGAATGATGCGGCGCGGATCGTACTGCCGCGGGTCGAGCTTTTGCCAGTCGACCTCGGAGAAATCCTCGCCCATCTCGCTCTCGACGCGGGTGCGCGCGCTCTGGACGTATTCCTTCGTGCGGCGCACGGCGCGCGCGAGCCACTCCGCGGCCTGCGGGAGGCGCTCGGGTCCGATCACGATCGCGGCGATCACCGCGACGATGATGATCTTCTCGATCGCGAACCCGTTGAACATGCCCTCCAGATTACTGCCCCCGCCCGGCGCGGCCTGTCAGCGACGTTTCCGCCGCGGCGCCCTAGGCTGGGGTCCATGAATGACAGCGCCATCGCCCGATTCGTCCGCGAGGCCGTCGTCGAGCCCGACCACATCGCCCGCGCGCGCCAGCACGCGCTCGAGCTCGGCGCGGCTCCTGTCAGCCCCGCCGTCGGCGCGCAGTGTGCCGTGATCGCCGCGGCCTCAGGCGCGTCCGCGATCATCGAGGTCGGCACGGGCGCCGGCGTCTCCGGGCTCTGGCTCCTGCACGGCGCGCCGAGCGCCGTGCTCACGACGATCGACAAGGAGCCCGAGCACCTGGCCGCGGCCCGCGATGCGTTCTCATTCGCGGGCGTGCCTGCGGCTCGCGCCCGGACGATTTCGGGTCGATCGGCCGACGTTCTCCCCCGCATGAACGAAGGCGCATACGACATCGTGCTCGTCGACGGCGATCCCGCCACCGTCATGGACGACATCGCGCACGCGCTCCGGCTGGCGCGGGCCGGCGGCACCGTGCTCGTGCCGCGCGCGCTCGCGGGCGGCAGGGTCGCGGACCCGGTGGCCCGCGACGCGCACACGGCCGACATGCGCGCCCTCATCGTGGAGACGCTCGGCGCGACCGGCGTGATCGCCGCGCTCTCGCCCGCCGCCGAGGGCCTGTTGCAGATCACCACGACGACCGAGACGCGGCTCGCCCGCTGACGGGAACGCAAAAGGGCCGGATCCTCTTTCAGAGGATCCGGCCCTTTTCCGGTGCGAAACAGCTCAGGCTGCGTCCACGGCGGCGCCCAGCACGCTGTGGAGCTCCTTCGCCTCCTCGTCGTTGACGGAGACGACGAGACGCCCCCCGCCCTCGAGCGGAACGCGGACGATGATGAGGCGCCCCTCCTTGACGGCCTCCATGGGCCCGTCTCCGGTGCGCGGCTTCATAGCAGCCATTGGTGGCTCCCCTTCCGTAAGTGGTCTCCCCCATCTTATCGTTTGCGGGACGTGCCCCCGCGCGCCCGCGGGCGCCGTGTCCGGCCGGCGAAGCCGCGCGTCAGGGGACGAGGTAGAACGTATTCCCCCACCCGTACATGGCATGGATCCACCAGAATTGCGCCGCGAGGCCGGCGCACAGCGCCGCGATGCGACCCGCACGCGGGAGCGCGGCGGGCAGCACCGCGAGCGGCGCGAGCGGGAGGAGCAGGCGGATGACGCTCGACTGCGGGAACAGCACGAGCAGGAGGTAGAGGGCGTAGCTGGCGCACCACAGGCGCGCCTCCGGCCCCAGCGCGCGCACGGGCGGGAGGAAGAGCGCCGCGGCGGTCGCGGCGGCGACCGCGATCGCGAGGCCCAGGAGGAACCAGGTCGGCACGCCCCACAGGCCTGCCCAGATCGGCGCGGCCTGTGCCCACCCCTCGCCGGGCACGAACCCGGACGCCTCCGCGCCGACCCAGCCCCGGCGCCACGCCAGCTCGGTGTCGAAATACGCGGATCCGCTGCCCGTCGCCA
The DNA here is from genome assembly GCF_011326725.1 of Microbacterium excoecariae. Taxonomy (GTDB): domain Bacteria; phylum Actinomycetota; class Actinomycetes; order Actinomycetales; family Microbacteriaceae; genus Microbacterium; species Microbacterium excoecariae. The sequence continues at coordinate 1,923,760 of NZ_JAANCO010000001.1, forward strand.
CCGCGGCCACGAGCGGCCAGGCGAATCCTGCGGCCGTCCCGATCGCGCCGAGGGCGAGGATGTGCCCGACCTCCGCCCCGCGCAGGCGCCGGCGACGCCGGTGCGCGAACCGCCAGACGCCGTATGCGCCGAGGGTGAGCGCCAGAGCGAGCTCTCCGGGGCGCGTGAACGCCGCGGCAGGCACGAGCACGTAGAGCGGGCCCCAGCGCCCCGCTCGGAGCGCCACGAGGGCCCAGACGATGAGCGCGAGGAAGAGGGTCTCGGCGTAGGCCACCTGGAACAGGAAGCCCAGCGGGCCCGCCGCGACGAACGCCACGCCCCACGTCGCCCGCGCCGGGCCGACCGCGGGCGCGAACAGGTGGTACAGGCCGAGGCACGCCGCGTAGCCCGCCACGAGCGCGACGAGGGCCGCCGTCAGGGCCCACGCGTCGGCCACGGCCCACACGTCGTCGGTCCCCCACCCGGCCCCCGGCACGAGGGCGGCAAGCGCCCGCGCGAGGGACGGAAAAACGGGCAGGAACGCCCACGCGTTCTGCTGCACGACGCCCGCGTCGTCGACCGGCAGCGTCGCGGGATACCCGTTCAGCGCGATCTCCCGGTACCACGCGCCGTCCCACCCGACGATGTAGTCGAGGAGGGATGGGTCCGGGCCATGGCGCCCGTTCGCCGGCGCGAGCGCCGCGCTCGCGAGCGCAAACAGCGTCGTGACGACCCGCGCGGCCGCGTAGAGGAGGGCGATCCGGCCGGCGGCGGGCAGGGCCGCCAGGCCCGATCCGAGCCTCCGCGTCAGCGGGCGGTCAACCACGCCCTGAGGCCCCGCTCGACGGCGTCGATCTGGGTGACGGGCACGCGCTCCTCGTCGTGATGCGCGAGCTGCGCGTCTCCCGGCCCGTAGTTGACCGCGGGGATCCCGAGCTCGCTGAAGCGGGCGACGTCGGTCCAGCCGTACTTGGGCGTCGCCACGCCGCCGGTCGCCTCGACGAAGGCGCGGGCGAGCGGCGCGTCGAGCCCGGGGCGCGCCCCCGGCGACAGGTCGGTGATCTCGACCTCGAAGCCCTCGAAGACGCGGCGCACGTAGGCGACCGCCTCCTCGCCGGAGGCGCTGGGCGCGAACCGGTAGTTGACCTCGACCTCACACGCGTCCGGGATGACATTACCGGCGACGCCGCCGGAGATCCGGACCGCGCTGAGGCCCTCGCGATAGGCGAGGCCCTCGACGTCGATCGTCCGCGCCGAATACGACTGGAGGCGCTCGAGGATGGCCGCCGCGTGGTGGATGGCGTTCTCCCCCATCCACCACCGCGCGCTGTGCGCGCGCATCCCCTCCGTGCGCACGACCGCGCGCAGCGTGCCGTTGCACCCGCCCTCGACGGATCCGTTCGAGGGCTCGCCGAGGATGGCGAAGTCGCCCGCGAGGAGCTCGGGGCGCTCGCGCGCGATGCGACCGAGGCCGTTGCGCACGGCCTCGACCTCCTCGAGGTCGTACCAGACCCACGTGATGTCGACCGCCGGGTCGGTCAGCTCCGCCGCGAGCCGCAGCTGAACCGCGACGCCCGCCTTCATGTCGACCGTGCCGCGGCCCCAGATGACGTCCTCCCCGTCCTCCTGGATGAGGCGCGTGGGCACGTTGTCGTGAATCGGCACGGTGTCGATATGCCCGGCGATCACGACCCGGCGCTCGCGTCCGAGGCGCGTGCGCGCGATGATCGCGTTGCCGTCGCGCACGACGTCGAGGTGCGCCAGGGGCCGCACGGCGGCCTCGATGAGACCCGCGAGCTCGGCCTCCTCGCCCGACACGCTCGGGACGTCGCAGAGGGCACGGGTGATGTCGGCGGAGCTGGCGGTGAGGTCGAGCATGCCCCCAGCCTAGGCGGCGCGCGGCGGACGGCTCGACCTCGGTAGCCTGGAGGCATGACTGACACGCGCTGGGCCTCCGGCGTCGGACTCGCGACCGCAGCGTCCGACGGCACGATCCTCGACACCTGGTTCCCCTCCCCCTCCCTCTCGCGCCTGAGCGAGATCGACGTGCCCGCCGCGCGCGCGGCGATCGAGTCCGCCACCGGCCGCGACGCCCGCCGCGACGTGACGATGTCGGTCGTCGAGGTCGAGATCGACCTCGACGCGGCCGTCGCGTCGACGCCCGACGCGTACCTCCGACTGCACGCGCTCTCGCACCTGCTCGTCGAGCCCAACGCCCTCAGCCTGGACGGCCTGTTCGCGCACCTCCCGAACGTCGCGTGGACGTCCGCCGGCCCGGCGGACGCCGCCGTCGCGGCCTCCCGCCTCGCCTCGCTCCGCCGCGAGGGGCTCCAGGTCTACGCGGTCGACCGCTTCCCGCGCCTGACCGACTACGTCCTTCCCGAGGGCGTGCGCATCGCCGACGCGTCGCGCGTACGTCTCGGCGCGCACCTCGCGCCCGGCACGGTCGTCATGCACGAGGGCTTTGTGAACTTCAACGCCGGCACGCTCGGCGCGTCCATGGTCGAGGGCCGGATCTCCCAGGGCGTCGTCGTGGGCAACGGATCCGACATCGGCGGTGGCGCCTCGATCATGGGCACGCTGTCCGGGGGCGGCGCGCACCGCGTGCGCATCGGGGAGCGCACCCTCCTCGGCGCGAACGCGGGCATCGGCATCTCCCTCGGCGACGACTGCGTCGTCGAGGCCGGCCTCTACGTGACCGCCGGCACGAAGGTCGTCCTCGCCGACGCGCCGCGCACGGCCGACGGCGCGCCGCAGGTGGTCAAGGGCGCCGAGCTATCGGGCGCGAGCGGCGTGCTGTTCATCCGCAACTCCGTGTCGGGCGCGATCGAGGCGCGGCGCCGGAGCGGCGTGGGCGTGACGCTCAACGAGACGCTGCACGCGTAACGCCCCACCCGCACACCACGGCGGCCGCCCCCTCACAGGGGGCGGCCGCCGTTTCGCGCCGGGCTCAGGCGCCGGGGTAGCGGCGCTCCGGCGAGCCGATGTAGAGCTGCTGCGGGCGGCCGATCTTCGACTGGCGGTCGAGGTTCTGCTCACGCCACTGCGCGAGCCAGCCGGGCAGGCGACCGATCGCGAACAGCACGGTGAACACGCGCGTCGGGAAGCCCATCGCCTTGTAGATCACGCCGGTGTAGAAGTCGACGTTGGGGTACAGGTTGCGCGACCGGAAGTAGTCGTCGTTGAGGGCGATCTCCTCGAGCTCCTTGGCGAGGTCGAGGAGCGGGTCGCTCACGCCGAGGGAGGCGAGCACCTCGTCGGCGGACTGCTTCACGATCGCCGCGCGCGGGTCGTAGTTCTTGTAGACGCGGTGGCCGAAGCCCATGAGCTTGACCCCGTCCTCCTTGTTCTTCACCCGCTCGACGAAACGCCCGACGCCCTCGCCGGAGTCGCGGATCTGGGCGAGCATCTTCAGCACGGCCTCGTTCGCGCCGCCGTGCAGCGGGCCCGAGAGGGCCTGGATGCCCGCCGAGATCGAGGCGAACTGGTCGGCGCCCGTGGACCCGACCAGCCGCACCGTCGACGTGGACGCGTTCTGCTCGTGGTCCTCGTGCAGGATGAGCAGGCGCTCGAGCGCGCGGGCCATGACGGGGTTGACCTCGTACGGCTCGCTCATGACGCCGAAGTTCAGGCGGAGGAAGTTCTCGACGTACCCGAGCGAGTTGTCGGGATAGAGGAACGCCTGGCCGCTCGACGTCTTGTGCGCGTACGCCGCGATGACCGGGAGCTTCGCGAGCAGGCGGATGATGTTCATCTCCACGTGCTCGGGATTGTTCGGATCCGACTGCGACTCGTAATAGGTCGACAGGGCCGAGGTCGCGGACGACAGCACCGCCATCGGGTGCGCGCCCGACGGGAGCGCCGAGAAGAAGCGCTTGAGGTCCTCGTGCAGGAGCGTGTGGTGCCGAATCTTGTCGTCGAACTCGGCGAGCTGGTCCGCCGTCGGCAGCTCGCCGTAGATCAGCAGCCAGGCGACCTCGAGGAACGTCGCGTTTTCCGCGAGCTGGTCGATCGGATATCCGCGGTAGCGGAGGATCCCCGCCTCGCCGTCGATGTAGGTGATGTCCGACTTCGTCGACGCCGTGTTCACGAATCCGTAGTCGAGGGCCGTGTAGCCCGTCTGCTTCGACAGCGTCGAGACGTCGATCGCGGGCTTGCCGTCGACCGCCGGAAGGACGGGGAATTCTGCGGTCTTGTCACCGACGGTCAGCGTGGCCTTTTCGGGCAGGTGTCCCGCGTCGCTCACGGCGCCTCCTCGCGTTTTGTGCATTGTGTTCGAAACGTGCGGGGCGTCCCGCGGGTTCCGCGGCACGTCCCGCCCTAGCCTATCGGCCCGCGGCGGCAACTGTGAAAATCGGCAATCTTCCCGCGGCTGGCGCTGTGGGATCCGCCAGACGCTAGGGCCGAGCGCCGCGCAGGCGTTCCGCCGCGGCGCGCACCCTGTCGTCCGGCGCCGTGAGGGAGACCCGCACGTGCTGCGGGAAGAACTCGCCGTAGAAGACGCCGGGGCCCGCGAGGATCCCCAGGTCGGCCAGACGCGCCATGGAGTCCCAGGCGTCCCGCCCCTCGGTGACCCAGAGGTAGAGGCCGGCCTCGCTCGCGTCGACGCGGAAGCCCGCCGCCTCCAGGGCGGGCCGCAGCACCTCGCGCCGGGCCCGATAGATCGCCTTCTGCGCCGCGACGTGCGCGTCGTCGCCGAGCGCGACGGCCATCGCGTGCTGTACGGGCGCCGGCGGCATGAGGCCGAGGTGCTTGCGGTTCTTCAGGAGCCCCGCGACGATGCGGGAGCAGCCCGCGACGAACGCGGCGCGGTACCCCGCGAGGTTCGACTGCTTGCTCAGGGAGTACACGCTGAGGAGGTTCGCGCGCGAGGCGCCCGCGACACGCGGATCCAGCACGCTCGGGATCGGCTCCGCGTCCCAGGGCGCGTCCCACCCGAGCTCCGCGTAGCACTCGTCGCTCGCGAGCACGGCGCCCAGCTCGCGCGCGCGCTCAACCGCGGCGGCGAGCGACGGAACGTCCCACACCCGACCGTCGGGGTTGCCCGGCGAGTTGATCCAGACGAGCTTCGTGCCCGCGGGCCACGCGGCCGGGTCGTCCTCGGCCACGGCCGTCGCGCCCGCGACCTGCGCGCCGACCGCGTACGTCGGGTACGCCGCGCGGGGGTGTACGACGATGTCGCCCTCGCCGAGGCCCAGGAGGGTCGGCAGCAGCGCGACGAGCTCCTTCGACCCGATGGTCGGCAGGACGTTGTCGCGGGTGAGGCCCGGCACACCGCGACGCCGCGCATACCACGACACGATCGCGTCGCGCAGCTCGGCGGATCCCATCGTCGCGGGGTACGCGTGCGCGTCGGTGGCCTCGACCAACGCGTCGCGGATGATCTTCGGCGTCGGGTCGACGGGGGAACCGATCGACAGGTCGCACAGCCCGCCGGGATGCGCTGCGGCGCGCGCACGCAACGGCTCGACGGCGTCCCAGGGGTAGTCGTCGAGGTCGTTGATGGACACGGGCTACTCGCCCTGGGGGGGAAGCGCCGCGATGACCGGGTGGTCCTTCGCGATCACGCCCACCTTGGCGGCGCCGCCCGGCGATCCCACGTCCTCGAAGAACTCGACGTTCGCCTTGTAGTAGTCCTGCCACTCGTCGGGCAGGTCGTCCTCGTAGTAGATCGCCTCGACGGGGCACACGGGCTCGCAGGCGCCGCAGTCGACGCACTCGTCGGGGTGGATATAGAGGCTGCGCTCACCCTCGTAGATGCAGTCGACCGGGCACTCATCGATGCAGGCGCGGTCTTTGACGTCCACGCACGGAAGGGCGATCACGTAAGTCACGTCGACGATTCTACGCGTCGGATCGCCCCCGCGCCCCGAAGGCACGCCTTACTGTGACGCCGTGTGACCCGCGACACGCGCGCGGGGGATCCGCGGCCACGCGACGACGGCGAGGACGATCGCCGCGAGCGCCACCGACCACACGACACCGATCGGGAATTCCCCCTCGGCCGCCTGCGGGACGACGACGGATCCGCCGGGCCCCTCCCCCGAGTACACCGTGAGCGCGGCGAGCATGCCGAGCCCCGCGGCGAGCACCGCCCCGCGGTCGACGACGAGGAGGCGGATCGCCACGAGCAGGGCCAGGCAGCCCGCTCCCCCCGCGATCAACCCGATCGGCAGCCACGCCCACGCGACCAGGGGGTGGGAGATCGTGCCCGCCACGCCGAAGACCGCGCCCGCGACAGCGGCGAGGAGCCAGGACAGCAGGCGAGAGAGGATCGGGGCACGCATGGGCCCAGAATACGCCGAGGGCCCCGGGAAACCCCGGGGCCCTCGGAACGCGCGGATCAGTTCTGGCGCTTCAGGCGCGCGGTCGCGCGGCTGCGCTCCGTCTGGTCGAGGATGACCTTGCGGATCCGGACCATCTCGGGCGTCACCTCGACGCACTCGTCCTCGGCGGCGAACTCGAGCGACTCCTCGAGAGACAGGATGCGCGGCGGCGTCATCGACTCGAAGGAGTCGGCGGTCGCCGAGCGCATGTTCGTGAGCTTCTTTTCCTTCGTGATGTTCACGTCCATGTCGTCGGCGCGCGAGTTCTCACCGATGACCATGCCCTCGTAGACCTCCTCCGTCGGCCGGACGAAGAAGGACATGCGCTCCTGCAGCGCGATCATCGCGAACGGCGTCACGACGCCCGCGCGGTCGGCGACGATCGAGCCCTGCGCGCGGGCCTCAATCTGGCCCGCCCACGGGCCGTAGCCGTGCGAGAGCGCGTTGGCGATGCCCGTGCCGCGCGTCGTCGAGAGGAACACCGTGCGGAACCCGATGAGGCCGCGCGAGGGCACGACGAACTCCATGCGGATCCAGCCCGTGCCGTGGTTCGTCATGGTCTCCATGCGGCCCTTGCGGGCCGCGAGGAGCTGGGTGATCGCGCCGAGGTACTCCTCGGGGACGTCGATCGTCAGGTGCTCGAACGGCTCCTGCACCTTGCCGTCCTCGTCCTTGCGCGTGACGACCTGCGGCTTGCCGACCGTGAGCTCGAAGCCCTCGCGGCGCATGTTCTCGACGAGGATCGCGAGCTGCAGCTCACCGCGGCCCTGCACCTCCCACGCGTCGGGCTTGCCGATGTCCTTTACGCGGATCGACATGTTGCCGATCAGCTCGCGGTCGAGGCGATCCTTCACCATGCGCGCCGTGAGCTTGTGGCCCTTCACCTTGCCGACCAGCGGCGAGGTGTTCGTCCCGATCGTCATCGAGATCGAGGGCTCGTCGACCGTGATCGCCGGCAGCGGACGCACGTCCTCCGGGTCGGCGATCGTCTCGCCGATCATGATGTCCTCGAAGCCCGCGATGGCCGCAATGTCGCCGGGGCCCGCCTTCTCGGCGGGGAAGCGCTCGAGCGCCTTGGTCATCATCAGCTCGGTGATGCGGGCGGACTGCTGCGTGCCGTCGCTGCGCACCCAGGCCACGGTCTGGCCCTTCTTGAGCTCGCCCGAGAACACGCGCAGGAGCGCGATGCGGCCGAGGAACGGGGACGAGTCGAGGTTCGTCACCCACGCCTGCAGCGGTGCGTCGTCGTCGTAGGTCGGGGCGGGCACGTGCTCGAGGATCGCCTCGAACAGCGGCTCCAGGTCCTCACCGTCGGGCAGGGTGCCGTCGGCGGGGCGGGTGCGCGAGGCCACGCCCGCGCGGCCCGAGGCGTAGACGACCGGAACGTCGAGCAGCGCGTCGACGTCGAGGTCGGGAACGTCGTCCGCGAGGTCGCCCGCGAGGCCGAGGAGCAGGTCCTGCGCCTCCGACTCGACCTCCTCGATGCGCGAGTCGGGCCGGTCCGTCTTGTTGATGAGGAGGATCACGGGGAGCTTCGCCTCGAGCGCCTTGCGGAGCACGAAGCGGGTCTGCGGGAGCGGGCCCTCCGAGGCGTCGACGAGGAGGACGACACCGTGGACCATCGAGAGGCCGCGCTCGACCTCGCCGCCGAAGTCCGCGTGACCCGGGGTGTCGATCACGTTGATCGTGATGGGCTCGTCGGTGTGCGCGCCGTTGTAGGAGATCGCCGTATTCTTGGCGAGGATCGTGATCCCCTTCTCCTTCTCGAGGTCGTTCGAGTCCATGGCGCGCTCGTCGACGTGCTCGTGGTCTCCGAACGATCCGGTCTGTCGCAGCATGGCGTCGACGAGGGTCGTCTTGCCGTGGTCGACGTGCGCGACGATCGCGACGTTGCGGAGGTCGGAACGGTGGACAAGCGCCATGAAGGGGTCCTTCGAGGTAGGGAATCACCCCGAAACCGGGGCACCCCATCCTATCGCGAGCGCCTGAGCGCTCCCACCACGGCCCGTCAGGCGGCGCCGGGGACGACGAAGCCGCCCGTCACGCCCAGCGAGAACGCGATCCACACGACGATGACCGCGCCGGTCGCGACCGCGGGCCAGTCCCATCCGCGCCGGACGTCCGCAGGCCCCTCCTCCGCCTGCGCGTGCAGCTGTTCGAGGGACTCCACCTGCAGCTCCGCCGGATCCACGTCCTGGCGCTTCAGCGAGCGGTGCATGCGCCGAGACGCACCGCCCCACGCCGTCACCGTGCCGCCGGAGCGCAGGGTGAGCTCGACGCTGTAGCGCAGGCGGAGGCTGCGGACGGCCGACCACGGCACGTCGACGATGCGGAGCACGTTGTGAAAGCGCACGCCACGCGCGTCGGCGACGATGCGGGGCGCCGTCTGGAAGATCCACACGAGCCAGACCACGGCCGCGAGCCACGGGGCGACAAGGAACGCGTCCCAGGCGCTGGCGCGGACCGCCATGTCGGCCACGAGGAACACGCTCACGGCGGCCGCGAGGCCGAGCCACACCCACCCGAGCACGGAACGGAACACGACGGGGTGAGGCGAGGTGGGCATGGCGCCCAGCATACGAAACGCCGCTGGGCGCCCTCCCCGAAAGGAGGGCGCCCAGCGGCGCAGCCGGCGCGGCGTCAGGCGCCAAGCGCCAGGTCGCGACCCGGGATCGCGTCGAGGAGGCGACGCGTGTACTCCTGCTCCGGCGACTCGAAGACCCGGTCGACCGAGCCCTGCTCGACGACGCGCCCCTTCTCCATGACGCACACCAGGTCGGCCGCGACGCGCACGACCGCGAGGTCGTGCGTGATGAAGAGATAGGTCAAATCGAGCTCCGACTGCAGGTCAGCCAGCAACTGCAGGATCTGGTCCTGCACGAGCACATCCAGCGCCGAGACCGCCTCGTCGAGGACGACGATCGAGGGCTTGAGCGCGAGCGCACGCGCGATCGCGATGCGCTGACGCTGGCCGCCCGACAGCTCGTTCGGGTACCGGTACGCGAGCTCCTGCGGGAGCGCGACCTGCTCGAGCAGCTCCTCGACGCGCGCCTTCTGCGACGCGCGGTCCCCCACGCCGTGCAGGCGCAGCGGCTCGGAGATCAGCGCGCCGATCGAGCGCAGCGGATCCAGGGATCCGTAGGGGTCCTGGAACACCGGCTGCATGCGCCCGCGCAGCGAGAACACGTCGGAGCGGCTCATCTCGGTCGTGTCGCGACCCTCGATGCGGACGGCGCCCGACGTCGGCTTCTCGAGCTGGAGGACCATCTTGGCGACCGTCGACTTGCCCGACCCCGACTCGCCCACGAGCGCGAGCGTCTTGCCCTTCGGGATCTGGAACGACACGTCGTCGACGGCGCGGAACGGCTCCGCGCGGAAGCCGCCCTTGCGGATCGAGAAGTCCTTCGTGAGGTTCTCGACCTCGACCACGGCCTTCTGCTCCGTGAGCGCCGTCGTGGAGGCGATGTCGCCCGACTCGACGACCCGCGTCTGGATCCGCGTCGAGGCGAGGCTCGGCGCGGCGGCCACGAGGCGCTGCGTGTACGGGTGCTGCGGATCCGCGAGGATCTCCCGGCTCGGCCCCGACTCCACGATGCGCCCGCGGTTCATCACGATGATCCGATCGGCACGGTCGGCCGCGAGGCCGAGGTCGTGCGTGATGAAGAGCACCGAGGTGCCCTTGTCGCGCGTGAGCGACGCCAGGTGATCGAGGATGACCCGCTGCACCGTCACGTCGAGCGCGCTCGTCGGCTCGTCGGCGATCAGGAGCTTCGGGTCGGCCGCGAGGCCGATGCCGATCAGCGCGCGCTGGCGCATGCCGCCCGAGAACTGGTGCGGGAACTGGTGCATGCGGCGCTCCGCGTCGGCGAGGCCGGCGTTCTGGAGCACCTCCACGGCGAGCTTCTCGACGTCCTTGCGGCCCGAGGCGAGCCCGTTCGCGCGGATCGTCTCCTTCACCTGGAAGCCGATCGACCACACGGGGTTGAGGTTCGACATCGGGTCCTGCGGCACGTAGCCGATCTCCCGGCCCCGGATGTGCTCCATCTGGCGGCGTCCGAGGCCCGTCAGCTCGCGGCCGTCGAGCGACACGGATCCGCCCGTGACGGCGCCCGTGCCCGGGAGCAGGTCGATGATCGCGGTCGCCGTCGTCGACTTGCCGGATCCCGACTCGCCCACGATCGCGACCGTCTCGCCCGGGTAGATGTCGAGGTCCACGCCGTGCACGACCTCGCGCTGGTTCTTGCCGCGGCCGAACGCAATGCGCAGGTCGCGGACGGACAGAAGCGGCTCGCTCATCGCTCAGCCCTCGCCTTCGGATCCAGGGCGTCTCGGAAGACCTCGCCCAGCGTGATGAATGCCAAGACCGTGATCGTCAGCGCGAGCGACGGCCAGAACAGGGCCATCGGCGCGGTGCGGATCGAGGTCTGCGCTTGGCTGATGTCCGCGCCCCACGAGACCACCCCGCCGCCGAGGCCGACGCCGAGGAAGGACAGTACCGACTCGGCGACGATCGCGTTGCCGAGGCTGATCGTCGCCACGACGATGACGGGCGCCATCGAGTTCGGGAGGACGTGCACGAGGAGCGTCTTGAAGCGGCTCATGCCGAGCGCGATCGATGCCATGACGTAGTCCGACTGCTTCACGCGCAGGATCTCGGCGCGCACGATGCGCGCCGTCGAGGCCCACGAGAATCCGCCGATCGCGAAGGCGAGCGTCAGCATGGTGCGCTGATCCGCCGGCATCACGGTCATCACGACGATCGCCGCGATGATGTAGGGAATCGTGAAGAAGATGTCGCCGACGCGCGACAGGAGCGAGTCGAGGAACCCGCCGTAGAAGCCGGCGAACGCCCCCATCACGAGGCCGATGGTCGTGCCGATCAGGGTCGCGAGCAGGCCCACGACGACGGACGTGCGCGCCCCGTACGCGAGGCGCGACCAGATGTCGCACCCCTGGCGCGTGAAGCCGAGCGGGTGCCCCGCGGTCGGGTCGCCGTTGCTGTTCGCGAGAACGCAGGCGCCGCCCGACGGCTGGACGCTCGTGAACAGGCTCGGGAACGCCGCGACGATGACGATGATCACCGCCACGACGACGGAGACCCAGAACAGGGGCCGGCGGCGCATGTCGCGCCACGCGTCGAGCCAGAGGTTGCTGCGCTTGTCCGACACGCGCACCTGGTCGACGACGACCTCTTCCGCGCCGGTGGGCGCCACGAAGTGAGAGTTACGAGACATAGCGGATCCTCGGGTCGAGCAGGCCGTAGAGCAGGTCGATCAACAGGTTGATCAGGACGTACACCACGACGAAGACGGTCACGAACGACACGATCGTCGGCGTCTCGTGCTTGAGGATCGCCTGGTAGAGCGTGTTTCCGACGCCGGGGATGTTGAAGATTCCCTCGGTCACGGTCGCGCCCACCATGAGGATGCCGAACACGGTAGCCATGTCGGTGACCATGGGGATCAGCGAGTTGCGGAGCACGTGCACCGGGATCACGCGGCGGCGCGGGAGGCCCTTGCCGTACGCCGTGCGCACCCAGTCCTGCCCGAGGGTCTCGATGGTCGAGGCGCGCGTCAGGCGCATGCTCGTCGCGTACACGCCGACCGCAAGCGTCATGGCGGGGAGGAGCAGGCCCGCCCAGCCGTTGTTCGCGCCCACCGTCGGGCTGAACCAGCCGAGCTGGACGCCGAAGATGAACTGCGCGCCGAAACCGATGACGAACACGGGCACCGCGACGAAGATCAGCGCGATAACGAGCATGAGGTGGTCGAACCACGAGTTCTTCGCGAGCGCCGAGGCCAGGCCGATGATGATCGCGAGCGCGAACGCCATGACGACCGCCTCGACGGCGAGCCGGAGCGTTACGGGGAAGGTCCGCAGCAGGGTGTCGAGGACGGGCTGGCCGTCGAACCCGACACCGAAGTCGAGGCGGAAGATCCCCCCGAGGTAGTTCAGGTACTGCACGATGAACGGCTGGTCGAGCAGGTACCGTTCGCGCAGCTGTTCGAGCAGGGCGTCCGGCGGAACCTTGTCGCCGAACAGTGCCGCGATGGGGTCGCCGGGCATGGCGAACACCATGTAGTAGATCAGCAGGGTGGCGCCCAGGAACACCGGGATCACCTGCAGGATCCGTCTGAGGATGTAGAAAGCCACCCTCATCCTCCCTTCGGGGATGGGTCAGGTTGTCGGGCGGCCCGTTGCCGCCCGCGTGGCGACGCGGGGCCGGATCGCGGCCCCGTCACACCACAGGCCGCGGGGCGGTGACTGTCGTCACCGCCCCGCGGCTCACGAAAGGGCTCGGGTCAGCCCTTGGTGATGTTGTAGTACAGCGGAACCGAGTTCCAGCCGAACTCCACGTTGTCCACGGTGTCCGCCCAGCCGGCGGTCACGTTCGAGTACCACAGCGGCGTCGCGGGCAGGTCCTGGAGCAGGACGGCCTGCGCCTCCTCGTAGAACTCGTTCGCCTCGGCGGGATCGGTGGCCGAGATGCCGTCCGAGAGCAGCTGGTCGAACTCCTCCGAGGAGTAGTCGCCGTCGTTCGAACCGGCGTTCGTGGCGTACAGCGGGCCGAGGAAGTTGTACAGGCCCGGGTAGTCCGCCTGCCATCCCGTGCGGAAGGCCGACTGGATGGTGCCGTTGGTCACGTCCTCGCGGAGGCCCGCGAAGTCCGGGTAGGGCTCGCCCACTGCGTCGATACCGAGCGTGCCGGCGATCTGGTTGACCGTCGCGTCGACCCAGGCCTGGTGGCCGCCGTCCGCGTTGTAGGCGAGGGTGAAGGTGCCCTCGTACGGGCTGATGGCGTCGGCCTCGGCCCAGAGCTCCTGAGCTGCCTCGGGGTCGTAGGACAGGACCTCTTCGCCCTCGAGCTCGTCGGTCCAGCCGTCGATCACGGGCGACGTGAAGTCGCTCGCGGGCGTGCGGGTGCCCTGGAAGATCACGTCCGTGATCTCCTCGCGGTCGATCGCCATCGAGATGGCCTGGCGACGCAGCTGGCCCTCCTCACCCTGGAAGTGCTCGAGCCAGCCGGGGATCGTGAAGGACTGGAAGATCGCGGCGGGGTCGTTGACCCAGTTGTCGCCGAGCTCGTCCTGGTAGGTCTCGAAGGCCGAGTCCGGGATCGCGTCGATGACGTCGAGGTCGCCACCGAGAACGGCCGAGTACGCCGCGTCCTGCGTCGAGTAGAAGACGATCTGGAGGCCGTCGTTCTGTACCTCGCGGGGGCCGTCGTAGTCGGGGTTCGTCACGAGGTCGATCTGGACGTCGTGCTGCCAGGCGTCCTCACCGTCGAGCATGTACGGGCCGTTGCCGACGGGGTTCTCGCCGAAGGCCTCCATGTCCTCGAACGCGACGTCGGGCAGCGGGTAGTAGGCCGAGTAGCCCAGGCGCTGCGCGAAGTCCGAGGCCGGCTTGTTGAGCGTGATCGTGAAGGTGTAGTCGTCGACCTGCTCCAGGCCCGACAGCTCCTCGACGTTCTCGTCCCAGCTGAAGCCCTCGATGTCCTCGAAGAAGTAGCTGGACAGCTGCGCGTTGTCGAGCGCGGCGCCGTAGTTCCAGGCGTTGATGAAGTTGTCGGCCGTGACCTCTTCGCCGTCCGTGAACGTCAGGCCCTCGCGGATCTTGACGGTCAGCTGGGTCGGCGAGTCGACGGTGATCTCCTCGGCGACCTCGTTCTGCACCGCACCGTCAGCCTGGTACGAGATCAGGCCGGCGAAGATGCTGTCGAGGATCTTGCCGCCGCCGACCTCGTTGGTGTTCGTCGGGATCAGCGGGTTCTGCGGCTCGTTGCCGTTCGCCGTGATGATGCCGCCGCCGGCGGCCTCACCGCCGCCGGTGTCGCCGCTGTCGCTCGAGCAGCCCGCCAGGGCGAGGCTGCCGACACCGACGAGCGCGAGGCCCGAGAGGGCGATCTTGTTGCGCTTCACGTGTGCTCCTAGTAGAAGGGTTGAATACCGCCCGCGGGGTCATGCTGTGACATGCGGACTGCGCGGTTGACTTTAGGCGCTGGTTCGGATTGCTCCAAATCATTCTCCGAACCGTTACACAGGCTTTATTCAGACCCGCGGGTGCTTGGCAGATTGCTCCAAGGTTGCTGGGAAGGCGTCCGATTCGACCCACACGCTTTCGTGACAACCTACTGACGTGACCACTTCGCTCTCGCGCACCCGGATCCGCTGGGAAATCGGGATCGTGCTCGCGCTCTCGCTCGGGCAGTCGGCGCTCTACTCCGTGCTCTCGTTCGTGCGGTCGGCGACGGCGGAGGCGGCGCTCTCGGAGCAGGCGACCGCGCTGAACCCCGAGCGCGCCGACCAGGCGGTGTGGGACGCGGTGTACCGCGTGTGCGACGTCTTCTTCGACCTCTGCCTCGTGGCGCTCGTCGTCTACCTGCTCTGGGAGCCGGGCCGAAACGCCCTCCGCCGCATCGGCCTCGACTTCTCGCGCGTCGGCCGCGACGCGGCGGTCGCGATCCTGCTGCTGGCGGCGATCGGCATCCCGGGCCTGGCGCTCTACGCCGCGAGCCGGCTCGCGGGTCTCACGCTCGAGGTGCAGGCCGGATCCCTCGACGCGGCGTGGTGGACGATCCCCCTCCTTGTGCTCTCGGCCGCGCGCGCGGGGCTTCTCGAAGAGGTCATCCTCAACGGATATCTCGGCGAGCGCCTCGACGACCTCGGCTGGCGCGCGTGGCGGATCCTCGCCGCGATCGCGCTCCTGCGCGGGCTCTACCACCTGTATCAGGGCCCGGCGATGGCGGTGGGAAACGTCGTCATGGGGCTCGTGTTCGGATGGGTGTACCTCCGGTGGCGCCGCGTCATGCCGCTCGTCATCGCCCACGCCCTGCTCGACACGTTCGCCTTCGTCGGGTATCCGCTCGCCGCGCCCTACCTCCCCTAGCCATGTCCACATTTCTCCGGCAATTCTTGCCGTCAGGGGCGTAGACATACCGGAGAAATGTGGACTTGCGCGGGCGGCGGGCTCGTTCACAGGGCGCCGTGTGGATCCGATCGTCCCCACTGGCGGCCTTTGCGCGCGAGCCACGGGCCTACGCCGGGCAGGGTGAGTGCATGACGCTCGTCTCGACCCTCGCCCGGCTTCGCTCCAGCCCCGTGTCGCTGTTCTCGAGGGCGCAGCTCGGGCCGTCCTTCGATCACGCGGTGCACGGCCGCGCGCTCGCGCGCGTCGAACCAGGGGTCTATGCCGATGCCGTCGAGTGGGATCCGCTCCCACCCTGGGATCGATACCTCGCCCGCGTGCACGCCGTGGCCGCGCGGCGACCTCAGGCGGTCTTCGCCCTGGATTCCGCGTGCGCGCTCCACGGCCTCCCGGTCCTCGGGCACCCGCGACACGTGCACATCCTCGCCGAGGCGCGCGGGCGCGCACGCATCACGGGATCCGTGCAGGCCCACTTCCGCACGGACGACCTCGTCGCCGTGTCGGCGGGCGAGATCCGCGCGACCTCCGCAGAGTCGCCCGCGGTTTCGCTCGGTGGGGCTGGGCCGACGTGCGCGAGCCCGAGCGCCTGGAACGGATCCTGTGCGACGCGGGCGTCGAGCAGGTGAAGCCCCGAGACAACGCGCGCCTGCGCTCCCTCGCGTCCCTCCTCGCCACCCCCTAAGTCCACATTTCTCCGGCGATTCTTGCCCCCAGGAGCGTAGACATGCCGGAGAAATGTGGACTTAGGCGTCGGGGATCAGGCGCTTCCCGCGCATCTCGACCTCGACCGGCTCGTAGCCGAGCGCGTCGTAGAACCCCAGCACGCCCGCGTTTTCTCGACGAACCATGAGCTGTACCTTGGGGCAGCCGAGCGCCGTGAGCCGCCGCTCCGCCTCCGCCACGAGCGCCGCCCCGATGCCCTCGCCGCGCCGCGCAGGATCCGCCGCGAGATACGACAGCCACCCGCGGTGCCCGTCGTAGCCAGCCATGACGGATCCCACCACCGCACCGCCCGCATCCGCCACGAGGAGGAGGTCGGGCCACACCGAGCGCGCCCGGGCGATGTCGGCCCGCGGATCATTCCACGAACGCGTGAGCGCCGCGGCCTCCCACAGCGCGACGACCGCGTCCTCGTCGCCGGGAGCGAAGGAGCGGATCCGGACCGTCACCGCGCCCGCTCCACGCGCGCTTCGAGCCCCCGCCGCACCGCGGGCCACTCCCCCGCGAGGATCGAAAACACGACCGTGTCGCGCACGTGTCCATCGGGCATGATGCGGTGGCTGCGCAGCACACCGTCCTGCTTCGCGCCCAGCCGGGCGATCGCCTGGCGCGAGGCGTGGTTGTGCCAGTGCGTGCAGAACTGGACCGCGATGCATCCGAGCTCGTCGAACGCGCGCTCAAGAAGCAGGAGCTTCGCCGCGGGATTGATGCCGGTGCCCTGGGCCGACGGCCGCAACCAGGTGTATCCGATTTCCAGCCGCCTGTTCAGCGCATCGAGGGAGCAGAACGAGGTCATGCCGACCGCGGTGCCAGACGCAGTGTCGACGATCGCCCACGGCGCCATCTCGCCCGCCCGCTGCCGGGCGAGGCGACGGTCGATTTCCGCCGAGACGTCGCCCGGCGCCGGGATCGAGGTGAACCACAGCCGCCACACATCGCCGTCGGCCGACGCCTGGCGCAGATCCGCCGCGTGTTCCGGCGCGAGCGGCTCGAGCCGGGCGCGGGTGTTCTCCAGGAGCGGCGTGTGCTCGAAGCTCATCCGCATAACCTATCGTCATGGGAACTCCGGAATTCGTCCTCAACCTGCGCGCGAAAATCGGGCACGATCCCCTCTGGCTGGCGGGCGTCACCGCCGTCGTGGTCCGCGGCGACGACGTGTTGCTCGTGAAGCGCGCGGACAACGGCCGCGTGACGCCCGTGACCGGCATCATCGACCCGGGCGAGGATCCGATGACCGCGGGGATCCGCGAGGTGAGCGAGGAGGCGGGCATCACCGCCGAGCCCGAGGCGCTCGTGTGGGTGCACGCGCTGCCGCCCATAACCTATCCGAACGGGGACCAATCGCAGTACCTCGACATCGTCGTCCGGTGTCGCGCGGACGGAGGCGAGCCCTACCCCGCGGACGGCGAGAACACACGGGCGTGGTGGTGCCGCGTCTCGGAGCTCGACGCGGCCGGCCTGGACCCGGACATGCGCGAGCGGATCCGCGTCGCGCTCGAGCACGAGGGATCCGCGAGGTTCACCGCGTGATCGATCACGAGGCACGGCGGATCCACGTGAGCGCCGTTGTGCTGCGGCACCCCGACGACGGACGGATCCTCACGGTCCGCAAGCGCGGCACGAGCATGTTCATGCAGCCGGGCGGCAAGCCCGAGCCGGGCGAGAGCGCCGTGGACGCGGCCGTGCGCGAGATCCGCGAGGAGCTCGGCGTCGCGCTCGAGCCGACCGCCATGCGCCTGCTCGGCGTGTTCGAGGCGCCCGCCGCGAACGAAGGCGGATACGCCGTGCGGGGAACGGTGTTCACGCATCCTCCCGTAAAGGTGCACGCGCCCGCCGCGGAGATTGAGGAGCTGCGCTGGGTGGATCCGGACGGGGCGCTCGCGGACGACCTCGCGCCGCTCATGGTGACGCGGATCCTGCCGGCCCTGCGCGCCGCGGCCGCCTAAGTCCACAATTCTCCGACAAATCTCCGCCTCAGGGGGCAAGAGTTGTCGGAGAATTGTGGATTTAGGGTTAGGCGAACGCCTCGATGGGTGGGCAGGCGCAGACAAGGTTGCGGTCGCCGTAGGCCTGGTCGATGCGGCGCACGGGGGGCCAGTATTTGCCGGCGGGGCCGGCCGGGAAGGCCGCGAGCTCGCGCGGGTAGGCGTGCGGCCAGTCGCTCGTCGCGACGGACTCCGCGGTGTGGGGCGCGCCCACGAGCGGGTTGTCGTCCGCGGGCCACTCCCCCGCCGCCACGCGCGCGGCCTCGTCCGCGATCCGGATCATGGCGTCGCAGAACCGGTCGAGCTCGCCCAGGTCCTCCGACTCGGTCGGCTCGACCATGAGCGTGCCCGCGACGGGGAACGACATCGTCGGCGAGTGGAACCCATAGTCGACGAGGCGCTTGGCCACGTCGTCCACCGTGATGCCGGTCTCCTCGCGGAGCGGGCGGAGATCGACGATGCACTCGTGCGCCACGCGACCGTCGTCGCCCGTGTACAGGATCGGGAAGCGATCCGACAGGCGCGCCGCGACGTAGTTCGCCGCGAGCACGGCGGACGCGGTCGACTCCGCGAGGCCCTCGCGGCCCAGCATCCGGATGTACGCCCACGTGATCGGCAGGATGCTCGGCGACCCGTAGGGCGCCGCCGACACCGGGCCGATGCCCTCGCGGTGCTCCTGCGCCATCGCGTGCGACGGGAGGAACGGCGCGAGGTGCGCCTTCGCGGCGACGGGCCCAACGCCGGGGCCGCCGCCGCCGTGCGGGATCGCAAACGTCTTGTGCAGGTTGAGGTGCGAGACGTCCCCGCCCAGGTCCCCGAACCGCGCCTGCCCGACGAGGGCGTTGAGGTTCGCGCCGTCGATGTAGACCTGCCCGCCCGCCTCGTGGACGGCGGCGGTCACCTCGAGCACGTCGTGCTCGAACACCCCGTGCGTGGACGGGTACGTGATCATGAGCGCCGCGAGCGTGCCCGCGTGCGCGGCGATCTTCGCCCGCAGGTCCGCGAGGTCCACGTTCCCGCGCTCGTCGCACGCCACCACCACGACGCGCAGGCCCGCGAGCACGGCGCTGGCCGCGTTCGTGCCGTGCGCGGACGAGGGGATCAAACACACGTCGCGCCCGCCGTCGCCGCGGGAATCGTGGAAGCGGCGGATCGCGAGGAGCCCCGCGAGCTCGCCCTGCGATCCCGCGTTCGGCTGCAGCGACACGGCGTCGTACCCCGTCAGGTCGGCGAGCCACTCTTCGAGCTCGCGGATCATCTCGAGGTAGCCCGTCACGCGCTCGGCTGGCGCGAACGGGTGGATCCGGCTGAACTCGGGCCACGACGACGCCTGCATGGCCGCCGCGGGGTTGAGCTTCATCGTGCAAGACCCGAGGGGGATCATGCCGCGGTCGAGCGCGTAGTCCTTGTCGGCGAGGCGCTTCAGGTACCGCATCATGGCCGTCTCGGAGCGATGCTCGCGGAACACGGGGTGCGTCAGGTAGGCGTCGCGGCGGGCCAGCGCGCCCGGGAGGGCGGATCCGGCCGCCTCGACCGGCGGAACCCCGAAGGCCGCCGCGACGGCCGCGAGGTCGGCCGGCGTGGTCGCCTCGCCCACCGAGACGCCGACCGTGTCCGCGTCGACGAGGTGGAGCAGCACGCCGTCGGCGTCCGCCCGCCGCACGACCTCCGCGGCCCTGCCGGGAACGACCGCGCGCACCGTGTCAAAGAACTCGCCGTGCACGAGCGCGATTCCGCCGTCGCGGAGCGAGGCCGCCAGGCCGGCCGCGCGCGCGGCGATGTCCGTCGCGATCCCGCGGATCCCGTCCGGGCCGTGGTACACGGCGTACATCGAGGCCATGACCGCCAGGAGCACCTGCGCAGTGCAGATGTTGCTCGTCGCCTTCTCGCGGCGAATGTGCTGCTCGCGCGTCTGCAGCGCGAGGCGGTAGGCGGGCTGGCCGTCGGCGTCGCGGGACACGCCCACGAGGCGCCCCGGCAGCTGTCGCTCGAGCCCCTGGCGCACCGCCATGAAGCCCGCGTGCGGCCCGCCGAAGCCGAGCGGCACGCCGAAGCGCTGCGTGGACCCCACGACGATATCGGCGCCCAGCGAGCCGGGCGAGGCGATCAGCGCGAGGGCCATGAGGTCCGCCGCGACGACCGCCTGGGCGCCCCGGTCGTGCGCCGCCTGGATCGCCGCGGACGGATCCCAGACGCGGCCCGAGGCCCCCGGATACTGCACGAGGAGGCCGAAGAACGCCTCCGGCAGGTCCTCGCCGCCCGCCAGGTCGCGCTCCGCGAGATCGATCCCGACCGCCGACGCGCGCGTCGCGAGCACGGCCTTCGTCTGGGGCAGCGCGTCGGCGTCCACGACGAAGACGGGCGAGGCCTGTCCGCGCACGGCCCGTCGGGCGAGCAGCATCGCCTCGACCGCGCTCGTCGCCTCGTCGAGCATCGACGCGTTCGCCACCGGCACGCCCGCGAGGTCCGCGACCATGGTCTGGAAGTTCAGCAGGGCCTCGAGCCGCCCCTGGGAGATCTCGGGCTGGTACGGCGTGTAGGCGGTGTACCAGGACGGGTTCTCGAAGACGTTGCGCTGGATCACCGCCGGGGTGATCGTGTCGCTGTACCCGAGCCCGATCAGGGGGCTCGCGACGCGGTTCTTCGCCGCGAGAGCGCGCAGCTCCGCGAGGGCCTGTGCCTCGCTCACGCCCTCCGCCGGGACGGCGCCCGCCGCGCCGGCGGAGCGGATCGCCTCCGGCACGGCCGCGCGGAGGACGCCGAGAGCGGAGCTGCCCTCCGCGCCGATCGCGGCGGCCATGCGCTCCTGCGCGCCGATCGTGCCGACGTGGCGCTCGAGGAACGGGCGCGTCACGCGTCGGCCCCCGTGAGCGCCGCGTAGGCGGCGCGGTCGAGGAGGCCCGCGACGTCGCCGTCCACGCGCACCTTCACGAGCCAGCCGTCGCCGAACGGATCCGCGTTCACGAGCGCCGTGTCGGCGTCGGCCGCGTCGTTGACCTCGACGACCGTGCCCGACACGGGCGCGTAGAGCTCGGACACCGACTTGGTCGACTCGATCTCGCCCATGACGTCGCCCGCGGCGATCTCCTGGCCGACGGTCGGCATGTCGATGTAGACGACGTCGCCGAGCTGCTCGGCGGCGTGGTCGGTGATGCCGATCGTCGCGATGTCGCCCGAGACGGCGACCCATTCGTGCTCGGCGGTGTAGGACAGGGCGGTGAGATCGGTCATTTCTGGCTCCGGTAGAAGGGAAGGTCGGTGCGGGTCGCGGGGATGTGCGTGCCGCGGACGTCGATCGCGAGCGCCGCGTCGACGGCGTCGGGATCGACGTACGCCATCGCGATGGGGTGGCCGAGGGTGGGGCTGAGGGCGCCGCTCGTGACCTCGCCGACGACGCGGTCGCCCGCGTAGACGGCGTAGCCGGCGCGGCCCGCGCGGCGGCCCTCGCTCGACAGACCCACGAGCACGCGGGCGCCCGGCCGCGGCACGGTCGCCTCCTCGCCGACGAACCCGGTCTTGTCGGCGGGGATGATGCGCCCGAGGCCGGCCTGGGCCGGAACGACGCCCCGGCCGAGTTCGTGCCCGTAGAGCGGCATGCCCGCCTCGAGGCGGAGCGTGTCGCGCGCGGCGAGGCCGGCCGGCACGAGGCCGTCCTCGGCCCCGGCCGCGAGGAGCGCGCGCCACAGGTCCGCGGCGAGCGCCGCGGGCACGTACAGCTCGAAGCCGTCCTCGCCCGTGTAGCCCGTGCGGCCGACGAGAAGGTCGGATCCACCGAACCTCGCCCACGCGAACCCGTAGTTCTTCACCTCGCCGAGGCCCTCGGCCCCGTCGATCTCGCCCATGCGCTCGAGGATCCGCCGGGATGCGGGACCCTGCAGGGCGAGGAGGGCGTAGGCGTCCGACTGGTCGTCGACCGCGACATCCGCCGCGCCGGACGCGCGCTCGGCGAGCGCGGCGGCGACGTCCTCGCGGTTACCGGCGTTAGCGACGACGAGGAACGCGTCGTCCGCGAGGCGGTAGATCACGAGGTCGTCGATGATCCCGCCGTCCGGCGCGAGGATCATCGTGTACTTCGCCCGCCCCACCGCGACGCGCGAGAGCCGGCCCGCGAGCGCGGCGTCGAGGAAGGATCCCGCGCCCGCGCCCGAGACGAGGATCTCGCCCATGTGGGAAATGTCGAAGAGGCCGGCGCGCTCGCGCACGGCGCGGTGCTCGGCGAGATCGGAGGTGTAGCGCACGGGCATGCGCCACCCGCCGAAGTCGGTGAACGTCGCGCCGAGCGCGGCGTGTTCGGCGGCGAGCGGCGTCTCGCGGAGGGGCGGTGGAGGGGACGACATGGAGTTCTCCCGGTCGGGCGGACGCGCCCCGGTCGAGGCGCGATGAGAACTCCCCCTCTGTCATGAACCTGAGAGCTTCGACGCGACCGGGGTCGCGCCTTTCACCGTCGGCGGCAGCGCGGCACTACGTGCGCTGCTCTTTTCAGAGCGGCCGGATCCGTCAGCGGTAACGGCACCTGAGAGATTGGCGGGGAGGCTTGCTCCTTCGGTGACCGGGGTACCCCGGTACTCTCCCGCGCGGATCGTGCGGCCTGTATTCGGTTGTGCGCCCTCAGCGTACCCGCGGCGGGGCCGCCTGCACCACGGCCCCGCCGCGCGTCACGGGCGCTGCGCGAAGAAGGCGCGCTCGTGGCGGGCGGAGACGACGAACGCCTCGCGCATCCGCTCGAGCGCGGCGTCGTCGGCGCGGTGCGCCGCCCGCTGGGTCCAGGCGATGGCCTCGCGCGTGGCGTCGCGAAACGCCGGGTCGTCGTAGGTCTGGAGCCAGTCCTCGTAGGGGTGCCCTGGCCGTGAGGCGCGGGCTAGCCGCCTCCCCACGTCGTCGTAGATCCAGAAGCACGGCAGGACGGCGGCCGCGAGGACACCATGGTCGCCCGCGGCCGCGGCCGCCTCGAGATGTCCCAGGTAGGCGCGGGTCTCCGGCGAGGGCTCCGGCGGATCCCCGGCGACGCGCGAGCGGTGCAGCGCCATCTCGGTCTCGACGCACGCTCGCGCGGACGCGGCCCAGAAGGCGCGCTCGTCCGCGCTCGGCGCGATCTCGCCGAGCCCGGCCAGCACGCGCGCATAGGCCCCGAGGTAGACGGCGTCCTGCGCGAGGTAGTGCGCGAACCTTTCCTGCGACAGGGACCCGTCCCCGAGCGCCACGACGAACGGATCGCGGTCGATGTCCGCCCGGATCGGCGCGATGTCCTCCCACCACGACGCGCACTCGGCCCGGCGGCGCGGCGGCAGGGCGCCCGCGCGATGGGCGTGGGCGTGATCGACGGGACCGGATCCGTGCCCCACGTCGAGCGCGTCGGCGGCCGCGAGCGCACCGCGGAGCCAGTCGCGGGCGAGGCGCGCCGCCCAGACCCAGTCGGCCTCCGCCGCGGCGATCGTGGCGAGCGCGGAGGAGAGGGAGCATCCGGTCCCGTGGGTGTGCGGCGTGTCGATGCGATCGCCCTCGAACCACACCATCTCGCCCCCGGGGTGAACGAGGGCGTCCGGGCAGTCCGCCGAGTCCAGGTGTCCGCCCTTCGCCAGCACCCGCACGCCGTGCCGCGCCGCCAGGATCCGCGCTTGCGCGGACAGCTCGTCCCGCGTGCGCGCACCGGGCGCCCCCACCAGGGCGGCGAGCTCCGGGACGTTGGGCGTCACGACGTCCGCGAGCGGGAGGAGCGCGTCGAGCGCGCCCTCGGCCTCGGCGCGAAGCAGGCGGTCCCCGCTCGTGGCGACGAGGACGGGGTCGAGCACGACCCGGGGCGCCCCCGACGGCCCCGCGAGCCAGCCCCGCACGACGTCGATCGTCGCCCGGTCCGCGAGCATCCCGATCTTGACGGCGTCGATCCGCACGTCCGCGGCGAGCGCGTCGAGCTGGGCGACGAGCACGCCCGGCGGCGGAACGTGCACGGCTTGCACGCCCCGGGTGTTCTGCGCCGTGAGGGCCGTGATCGCGGCCATGCCATACCCGCCGCACGCGGCGATCGACTTCAGGTCCGCCTGGATCCCGGCGCCGCCCGACGGATCCGACCCCGCGATCGAGAGGACGTGGGGAACGCGCGTCACGCGGCCGCCCGCCATTCGGCCGCGAGGTCCGCCGCGGCCCGGCGCGGGTCCTCCGCGCGACACACGGCGCGCACGACGGCGACGCCGGCGGCGCCCGCCGCCCGCGCCGATGCCGCGTCCCCCGCCCCGAGGCCCCCGATCGCGACGACCGGCACCTCCCGCGCCGCGCGGCACGCGCGCGCGAGTCCGGCCCAGCCGAGGGGATCCGGATGGTCGGGCTTCGTGGGCGTCGCGCGGACGGCGCCCGCGCCGATGTAGTCGACGGTCCCCGCGGGCAGCGCGTGGATCGCGGCGATCTCGCGCGGCGTGCTGGCGCTCACCCCCACGACGGCGCCCTGGCCGACGAGCCCGCGAACGTCGCTGGCGGACAGGTCGGACTGTCCGACGTGGACGCCGTGGATCCGCGCGCCGGCCGCCGCGGCCGCGAGGTAGACGTCCACCCGGTCGTTGACGAGAAGGCGCGCCGTCCCGGACAGCGCCGCGGCGCACTCCGCCACCAGGTCCCGGAACGCCCCGGCCCCCAGCCGCTTCGCGCGCAGCTGGATTGTGCCCGCTCCCCCGGCCTCCGCCGCGGCCACGACCGCGGCGACGTCCCGCCCGGCGAGCGTCGCGAGGTCCGCCACGACGTAGGTGGCGAGCGCCGCGCGGGCGCTCACGCGGCCACCTCGATCGGGCGGGCCGCGAGGTCGGCGGGCGCCACCTCGGCGAGCGCGTCGAGGAATGCGACGGCGAAGGATCCCGGACCGTCCGCGCGGCCCGCGGCGCGCTCGGACGCCTCGGCGTACAGCGCGTGCGCGGCCGCCACGCCCGCGGTCGGGCCCGCGTCGGCGGCGCAGGCGACGAGCGCCGCGACGAGGGCGCCCAGCGAGCACCCGCCTCCGGTCAGGCGCGTGAGCCACGCGCTGCCCCCGGGGATCCGCAGCTCCCGCTCGCGCGCGACGACGAGGTCCTGCGGCCCGCTGACCGCGACCACGGCGCCCGTCTCGCGCGCGAGCCGGCGCGCCGCGGGGAGGGCCGAGTCGACGTCGCACGTCGCGTCCACCCCGCGCCCGGCCGCGGCCTCCCCCGCGAGCGCCCGGATCTCGGACGCATTGCCGCGGATCGCGGCGGGCCGGTCGGCGAGGAGCTCGCGCGCGAAGCCCGTGCGCAGGGTCAGGGCGCCGACGCCGACGGGGTCGAGCACCCACGGGGTTCCGGAGGCGCGCGCCGCGGCCACAGCCTCGCGCATCGCCACGCGGGAGGCGTCGTGCGGCGTGCCGACGTTGACGAGGACGGCGGAGGCGGCCGCTGCGCACTCCGCGGCCTCCCCCGGCAGGTCCGCCATGACGGGCGCCGCCCCCGCCGCGAGGAGCGCGTTCGCCGTGACGTTCGTCACGACGGCGTTGGTCAGGCACTGGACGAGAGGCGCCTCGCGCCGCATGCGTTCCAGCGGGCCTGCGAGGTCGACGCCGTTCGGGCGCGCAACAGTGTGCATGGACATCCCTCCGCTCGTGTCACCGAGATCAGGTTCAGCGGGTGTGTTCTCAGTCCCCGGCGGGGACACCCCGTGTCTCGCGACGACCCTATCGCACGGGTCCGCAGGCCCCCGACTTGCCCTTATGGTCGAAAGCACCTAACGTGTGGCACATCTTCAGGTCATACCGACCTTTCCCGTTCGAGGATCCTCATGCCCGCCACCCGCATCACCCTCGCCTCCCGCGCCGACGCCTCCGTGGCCGCCGCCCTCGTCGCCGGGACGGACGACTCCTGCACGACCGACCTCCAGGCGCCGCCCTGGGAGTTTGACCGCGTTCCCGGGTACGGCCCCGGCTCGTCGATGGCGGACGCCTTCCCGCCCGCATCGCCGGTCCAGGGAGAGCTGCCCGCGTCCTATCGCGCGGCGTCCGACGAGGAGCTGCACGACCGGATCCGCCGCGCGAAGGAGGCCCTCGGCGAGCGCGCGGTGATCCTCGGGCACTTCTACCAGCGCGATGAGATCGTCCAGCACGCGGACTACGTCGGGGACTCCTTCCAGCTCGCGCGCGCGGCGACGGAGCACCCGGAGGCCGAGGCGATCGTCTTTTGCGGCGTGCACTTCATGGCGGAGACGGCGGACCTCCTCTCGGGACCCGACCAGGCCGTCGTCCTGCCACACCTCGGCGCGGGCTGCTCCATGGCCGACATGGCGGACATCGACGAGGTCGAGGACTGCTGGGAGCAGCTCGAGGACGTGCTGGGGCCCCTCGACGAGCCGGGCGACGACGGCCTCGTCCCCGTCGTGCCCGTGACGTACATGAACTCCTCGGCCGCGATCAAGGGATTCGTCGGGCGCCACGGCGGCATCGTGTGCACCTCCTCGAACGCCCGCGCGGTGCTCGAGACCGCGCTCGCCCGCGGCCGGCGCGTGCTCTTCTTCCCCGACCAGCACCTGGGGCGCAACACCGCACGGGCGATGGGCATCCCTCTCGACCAGATGCCGCTCTGGAACCCCCGCCGGCGCCTCGGCGGATCCTCCGAGCGCGACGTGCGCGCGTCGCGGGTCCTGCTCTGGCACGGGTTCTGCTCGGTCCACCGCCGCTTCACGGTCGCGCAGATCGACCAGGCGCGCACGGAGCACCCCGGGGTGCGCGTCATCGTGCATCCCGAGTGCCCCATGGACGTCGTCGACGCGGCGGACGAGTCGGGATCCACCGACGTCATCCGCCGCGCGATCGAGGGCGCCACGGAGCCCACGACGTTCGCGATCGGCACGGAGATCAACCTCGTGCGCCGGCTCGCGGCTGAGAACCCGCAGCACACGATCTTCTGCCTCGACCCCGTCGTCTGCCCCTGCTCGACGATGTACCGCATCCACCCCGCCTACCTCGCCTGGGCGCTCGAGAAGCTCGTGGACGGCGAGGTCGTCAATCGCATCCGCGTCACGGGCGAGGTCGCCCGGCCCGCGCGCGTGGCGCTCGACCGCATGCTCGCGGCGACCCCCTCATGACGCGGGTGCTCATCGCCGGCAGCGGCGTCGCGGGCCTCGCGGCGGCGCTCGCCGCGGACGCGGCGGGCGCGGAGGTCGAGATCGTCACGAAGGCGGACCCTGCGGCCGGATCCACCTGGCACGCACAAGGCGGCATCGCGTGCCCCGTGGACGCAGGCGACCGCGCCGCGCACGCCCGCGACACGATGGTCGCGTCCGCCGGGCTCGCGGACGCTCGTGCGGTCGCCGCGCTCGTGGACGGATCCGCCGGCGCCGTCCGCGCCCTGGCCGACGCGGGCGTCGCGTTCGACCGCGACGCCGCGGGCGCCCTCGCCCGGGGTCGCGAGGGCGCCCACTCGCGGGCCCGCATCCTGCACGCCGGCGGGGACGCGACCGGCCGCGCGATCTCCCGCGCGCTGCTTCACGCGTGCCACGCCCGGGGGATCCGCCTGCTCTCCGGCGCAATGGTCGCGGAGCTCCTCCTCGATCGCGGCCGGGCCCGCGGGGCGCTCCTCACGGACGGCCGGATCCTCGAGGCGGACGCCGTCATCCTCGCCACGGGCGGGATCGGCGAGGCGTACCCGACCTCCACGAACCCCGCCGTCGCGACGGGCGACGGGATCGCCGTCGCCCTCCGCGCGGGCGCCCGCGTCGCCGACATGGAGTTCGTGCAGTTCCACCCCACCGTCCTCGCCCGCGGGGGGCGTTTTCTCGTCTCGGAGGCCGTCCGCGGCGAGGGCGCCCGGCTCGTCGACCGCGACGGGCGCCCCGTGATGGCGGGGATTCACCCGGCGGGAGACCTCGCCCCACGCGACGCCGTCGCCCGCGCGCTCGCCCGGGTCGAGGCGCGACAGGGCGGCGTCCCCGCGCTCCTGGACGCGACCGGCCTCGGCCGGGCGTTCCTCGCCCGCCGATTCCCGACGATCGACGCCGCGACCCGGCGAGCGGGGCTCGACTGGGCGCGCGAGCCGATCCCCGTCTCCCCCGCCCAGCACTACCTCATGGGCGGCGTGGTCACCGACCTTGACGGGCGCACGACGGTCGCGGGCCTATGGGCCGCGGGCGAGACCGCGCGCACGGGCGTGCACGGGGCGAACCGCCTCGCCTCCAACTCCCTCCTCGAGGGCGCCGTCTTCGGCGCTCGGGCCGGCCGCGACGCGGCGACGGCGACGCTGTCCGCGCCGCGGCGCCCGGATCCGGTTCCGCCGATCGAGGCGGAGGGAAGAGCGTTCGCCCGCGCCGACCTGCAGGCCGTGATGTGGGCGGCCGCGGGTCTGTTCCGCGACGCCCGCGGCCTCGCCGACGCGCGGCGCACCCTCGACGCGTGGGGTGGCGCGGGCGCCACACAGGAGGATCGCAACCTCCTCGCGGTCGCGCGGGCCGTGGTCGATGCGGCGGCCCGCCGGCGCGGATCCGTGGGCGCCCATGCGCGCACGGACGACGACGCGAGGGCCGCCGCGTGATCGCGCAAGGGCTCGTCGACGACATCGTCGCCCGGGCGCTGCGCGAGGATGCCCCCTGGGGCGACCTCACGGCCGCCGCGTTCCTCCCCGAACCCTCGACGGCCACGGCCGACCTCGTCGCCCGCGAGGCGGGCGTCTTTAGCGGCGGGGACGCGTTCCGCGCCGCGTTCGCGCTCACGGATCCGGCCATCCGCGTGTTCGAGGTGGCCGCCGAGGGCACCCCCTTCCAGCCGGGGGACGTGCTCGCGCGCGTCGCGGGGCCGGCGCGGAGCGTCCTTCAGGCGGAGCGGGTCGGGATCAACCTCGCGCAGCGGCTCTCGGGCGTCGCGACCCTGACCGCGCGGTTCGTCGCGGCCGTCGCCGGCACCGGCGTGCGCATCGCCGACACGCGCAAGACGACGCCTGGCCTGCGCGTCCTCGAGCGCGCGGCCGTCCGGGCGGGCGGGGGCGCCAACCACCGGTTCTCGCTGTCGGACGCGGTCATGGTGAAGGACAACCACCTGGCCGTCCTCACCGCCAGCGGCGCGTCGCTGACGGAGGCGCTCCGCGCGGGGATCTCCCGCCTCCCCCACACGGCCCACGTCGTCGTCGAGGTCGACGGGCTGGGCCAGATCGAGCCCGTGCTCGCGGCGGGCGTCGACACGATCCTCCTGGACAACTTCTCGCTCCCGGATCTCCGGGCGGGCGTCCGGCAGGTCGCCGGGCGCGCGCAGGTCGAGGCCTCGGGCGGCGTGACGCTCCGGCGCGTGGCGGAGATCGCGGCCACCGGGGTCGACGTGATCTCGGTGGGCGCGCTGACGCACTCGGCCACGGCGATCGACCTGGGGCTCGACGTCCGCGTCGCCTGATGCGCTACGTCGACAACGCCGCGTCGGCGCCGGTGACGGCGGAGGTGCGCGCCGCGATCGCGCCGTTTCTCACGACCGGGTACGGCAACCCCTCTAGCGCGCACGACGTGGGCCGGGCCGCGCACGCCGCGCTGGATCGCGCGCGCCGGGTCGCGGCCGCCGTCGTCGGGATGCGGCCCGCCGACGTCGTGTTCACCTCCGGCGGCACGGAGGCCAACAACCTGGCGGTGAAGGGCATCGTCCTCGCCGCCCGCGGGCGGCACATCGTGACGACGGCCATCGAGCACTCGTCCGTCCGCGAATCCGTGGCCTACCTCGAGCGCCTCCACGGCGCGCGGGTCACGGTCGTCCCCGTCGACCGCACGGGGCGCGTGGACCCGGACGACGTCGCGGCCGCGCTCACCGACGACACCGCGCTCGTCACGATCGGCCTCGCGAACAACGAGATCGGCACCGTCCAGCCCGCGGCCCGGATCGCGGCCGTCTGCCGCGCGGCGGGCGTCCCGCTGCACCTCGACGCCGTGCAGGGCGCCGGATGGCTGCCGCTGTCGTCCCTCGGCGCCGACGCCGTCTCGCTCGCCGGCCACAAGATCGGCGCCCCGCAGGGCACGGGGCTCGTCGCGATCCGGTCGCGGATCCCCGTGGAGCCGCTCCTGCACGGGGGCGGCCAGGAGCGCGGACGGCGCGCGGGCACGGAGTCGGTCGCGGGCGCCGTCGGGCTCGCCACGGCGCTCGCCGCGGCGGAGGCGCACCGGGAGGACAACGCCCGGCGCGTCCGCGGCCTGCGCGACGCGTTCATCCGCGAGGTCGAGGGGCGGATCCCGCAGGTCGTCGTGACGGGCCACCCGACCGAGCGCCTGCCCTCGATCGCGAGCTTCTGCGTGCCGGGGGTCAACGGCGAGGCGCTCCTCGTCGAGCTCGAGCGCGACGGGGTGATCGCCTCGAGCGGATCCGCCTGCCGCGCGGGGAGCACGGATCCGTCCCCCGTCCTGCTCGCGCTGGGCCTCACGCCCGACGAGGCCCGCACGGCCGTGCGGTTCTCGCTGGCGCACGACGATACGCGGCCTCTCGGCCCGGTCGCCGAGGCGCTCGCGGCCGCGGTGGGTAGGCTCGCGGTGTGACGAGCACAGAAGGCGACGATATCCGCGTGGCGGTGTCCACCGTGATCTTCTCGCTCCGCGCCCGCCCGGACGGCGACGTGCTGATGATCCCCCTCGTCCGGCGCACCCGCGAGCCGTTCGCCGAGCAGTGGGCGCTGCCCGGCGGGTGGCTCGGCGGCGCCGAGGGGCTCGAGGACGCCGCGCGGCGCACGCTCGGCGAGACCACGGGGCTGCAGGCGAGCTGGCTCGAACAGCTCTACGCGTTCGGCGACGTCGACCGCTCCCCCACCCGCGTCGTCTCCGTCGTGTACTGGGCGCTGCTGCGCAGCGACCTCGTCGAGCGGCAGCGCGCCGCGGCCGACGCCCCGGAGAACGTCACGTGGTTCGACGTCGACGACCTGCCGGCTCTCGCCTTCGACCACAACCGGATCGTGGACTACGCGGTGTGGCGGCTCCGCAACAAGGTCGGATACAGCCGTATCGCGGCCGGCCTCCTGCCCGACGAGTTCACCCTCGCCGAGCTGCGGCAGGTCTACGAGACCGTGCTCGGCCGGCGGCTCGATCCGTCCAACTTTCGGCGCCTGCTCGAGGGATCCGAGGCCCTGCTCCCGACGGACGGCTTCCGGACGGGCCCGCACCGACCCGCTCGGCTGTTCCGATACAACGCGGACGTCGAGATGGCAGACCGCGGCCCCCTGAGCGCGTAGGGCGGCCTACTCGAGCGCGCGCCCCGTCGCGAGCTGCTCGGCCGCGAGCTCCGCGTAGAGCCCGCCCGCCCGCACGAGGGTCTCGTGGGTCCCGGACTCGACGATGCGCCCGCCGTCGAGCACGTGGATGACGTCCGCGCCGATGACCGTCGACAGCCGGTGCGCGATCGTCAGGGTCGTACGCCCGCGCGCCGCCGAGGCGATGGCCTCCTGCACCACGCGCTCGCTCACCGTGTCGAGCGCGCTTGTCGCCTCGTCCAGGAGCAGGACGGGCGGGTCCTTGAGGAGCACGCGCGCGATCGCGATCCGCTGCTTCTCGCCGCCCGAGAGCCGGTACCCGCGCTCGCCGACAACCGTGTCGTATCCCGCCTCGAAGCCCGCGATGCGCTCGTGGATGTTCGCCTGGCGGCAGGCGCGCTCGATCTCGGCGTCGGTCGCGTCGGGCTTCGCGTAGCGGAGGTTCTCCCGGATCGTCGCGTGGAAGAGGTACGTCTCCTGACTCACGATGCCGACGTGATCGACGATGTCCTCGCCGGCCAGGTCCCGCACGTCGGCGCCCGCGAAGCGGACGGATCCGTGGGCCGCGAGATACAGGCGGGGCGTGAGATAGAGGACGGTGGTCTTGCCCGCCCCGGACGGACCGACGAAGGCGACGTGCTGCCCGGGTTCCGCGACGAAGCTCACGCCATCGAGCGTCGGGGCGGACTCGGCGGACGCGTCGGGGTATCGGAACGTCACGTCCCGGAACTCGATGCGCCCGAGCGGCCCCGGCGCGGCGGCCAGCGGGAGGGGATCCGGCCGGTCGACGATCGCGGGCGTCAGGTCCAGGTACTCGAAGATGCGCGCGAACAGCGCCGCCGACGTCTGGACCTCGAGAGCGACGCGCATGAGGCTCGTCAGCGGCATGAGGAGCCTCGCCTGCACCGTCGTGAACGCGACGATGGCGCCGGCGGTGATGGATCCGACCTCTCCCGCGATGAGAAAGCCCGCCGCGAGGTAGATGATCGCGGGAATCGCCGACATGAGGACGGTCACGACCGCGAAGAAGCCCTGCCCGCTCATGGTCTGGCGCACCTGGAGCGCGATCTGGTTGTCGTTCTCCGCCCCGTAGCGGGCCAGCTCCGCGCGCTGGCGGTTGAACGACTTCGACAGCAGGATCCCGGACACGCTCAGGGTCTCCTGCGTGATGGCCGTCAGCTCCGACAGGGACTGCTGAGTCTCGGACGCGATCCGCGCGCGCACCTGCCCCACGCGACGCTGGATGAGAACGAGCGGCGGCATGACAACGAGCGCGAGGATCGTGAGCCGCCAGTCGATGAGGGCCATCGCGACGATCGAGGCGATCACCGTGACCGTGTTCCCGAGAATGCTCGTGACCGTGCTCGTGAGGACCCCGGACACGCCCCCGACGTCGTTCTGCAGCCGGGACTGGATCACGCCCGTCTTCGTGCGCGCGAAGAACGACAGCTCCATGGACTGGAGGTGCTCGAACATGCGGACCCGCAGGTCGCCCGTGACGCGGTTACCGACGCTCGCCGTGAACCAGGTCTGCACCACCTGGACCAGCGCGCTCGCGACGTAGAGCCCGATCATGAGCCCGACGAGCGCGGCGAGGAGCGGAATGTTCACCGCGCCGGAGGCGGGAAAGAGCGCGTCGTCGAAGACGCGCTGAATCACGAGCGGCGGCACGACGCCGAGCGCCGCCCCGATCACGACGAGGAGCGCCGTCACGACGATGCGCGGCACGTAGGGGCGGAACAGCCCCGCGACGCGAGAGCCGAGGTGATCCACCCGGGGCGCCTCCGCGTTCAGCCGGCGCTGCGCGCGCTCGTCAATCGGCCGCATCCCGCGCCCTCCACCCATCGGTCGTCCCATGCTCACGGCTCGAGCCTATGCCCGCGCGGTGGGGGTGAAATCCGCGTAAATCTCGCCGGCAACGGAATGCCGGAAACCGAAGGGCGGTTAGTCTTGAACGTCTGCCTGCGAGGCGCCTTTTCGCCTGGCCCGAGGCGGACTCGGACCCTTCATACACGGAGTACTTCTTGACGACCGGAACCGGACCCGTGCGCGCCCCGAGCGCGACGCACGACACGATCGACCCCGCAGGGATGCGGGTCATCTGGCTGCTCCTCGTAGCCGCCTTCGTCGCCATCCTCAACGAGACGACGATGGCCATCGCCATTCCCGAGCTGAACGTCACGCTCGGGATCCCACCCGAGCAGGGGCAGTGGCTCACGAGCGCCTTCATGCTCACCATGGCCGTCGTGATCCCCACGACGGGCTTCCTCCTGCAGCGCTTCACGACGCGCCAGGTCTTCCTCGCGGCGATCTCGGCCTTCGCGCTCGGCACGCTCGTGTGCCTCGTCGCCCCCGGATTCCTCACGCTCCTCGTCGGCCGCATCATCCAGGCCGCCGGAACCGGCGTCATGATGCCGCTGCTCATGACGACCATGATGAACGTCGTCCCGGCCCGCTCCCGCGGGCGCATGATGGGCCGCGTCGGCATGGTTATGTCGCTCGCCCCCGCGATCGGCCCGACCCTCTCGGGCGTCGTCCTCGACACGCTCGGGTGGCGCTGGCTCTTCGGGATCATCCTGCCCATCGCGCTCGTGGCGATGGGTCTCGGCGCGAAGTGGATGACGAACCTTGGCGAGACGACGCACGCGCCCATCGACGTCGCCTCGATCATCCTCTCCGCCCTGGGCTTCGGCGGCATCGTCTACGGTCTCAGCCAGTTCGGCGGGCACGGCGCGGACGGATCCTCCGGCCCCGGCGCGCTGCCGTGGATCATCATCGCCGCCGGCGTCGTGTTCCTCGCGCTGTTCGTGTGGCGTCAGCTCGTGCTGCAGACGAAGGACGACGCGCTGCTCGACATGCGGGTCTTCCTCTCGCGCAACTACGTCCTGTCGGTGATCATCATGGCGGTCGTCGCGCTGTCGATGTTCGGCACGTTCTCCCTGCTGCCGCAGTACCTCCAGAACGTCGTCGGGCTCGACGCGACCCAGTCGGGTCTCGTCCTCCTGCCGGGGTCGATCCTCATGGGCGTCCTCGGCCCCGTGATGGGACGGATCTACGACGCGCGCGGCCCGCGCACGCTCCTCATCCCGGGCACGATCATGATCGCGGCCGCGATGTTCTTCTACGCGCAGGCCACGGTCGACACCCCCGTCTGGATGCTCGTCGGCATCCAGATGATCATGTCGCTGGGGCTCGCCGGATCCTTCACCCCTCTGTTCTCCGCGTCGCTCGGCTCGCTCGAGCGCCGGCTGTACTCGCACGGATCCGCGGCGCTCAACACGCTGCAGCAGGTCGCGGGCGCCGCGGGGACCGCGCTGCTCATCTCGATCTACTCGACGTACCTGCACGCGGGCGAGCTCGAGGGCCTTCCGACCCCCGAGGCGGGCGCGCCGGGCGCGCAGGCCGCCTTCCTCGTCGCGGCGTTCATCGCGCTCGTGCCGGTCGTCCTCGCGTTCTTCATCCGCAAGCCGGAGGAGGACGACGCGGCGCCCCACGTCGGCCACTGATCGCCTCCTGACGCAGACGCCCGCCCCCTCGATGCGAGGGGGTGGGCGTCGCTTTTTCCTGCGCGCAGGTCCGGGTGTCCCGACGACAGCGGGTGTGATACGTTTCACGGAAAGCGCTTGCCGGCACCGTCGCCGGCGCGTCGACGACGACGACAGCGCCCCGCATCGGAGATGACATGTCCGCGACACACGGGCCAACCTGGGCATTGCGCGCCCACGCGGCCAGCGAATGGGTGCTGTGGGTCGTCACCATCAACGCCCTCTGGTGGGTATTCACCCTCGCCGGCCTCGGACTCTTCGGCGCGGCGCCCGCGACGTTCGCCGCCGCCGAGCTCACGCGCCGCCAGCTGCGCGGCGAGCGCACCCGCCCGGTTCGCGAGTTCGCGTCCGCCTGGCGCCGCGAGTTCCTCCGCGCGAACGCGCTCCTCGGCCCGTTCCTCGTGGCCGCCGCGCTGCTGATCGGAAACGTCCTCGCGCTCGGTCCGGGCCCGCTCCGGGTCGCAGCGATCGCCGCCGGGGCGCTCGTGACGATCGTGGTCCACGCCCTCGTCCCGCTGTACGCGTGCTATGACCTCCGACTCGGCTCCTACGTCCCGACCGCCATGCGGTGGGCCGCGCGCAACCTGGCGCACGTGCTCGTGCTCCTCGCGGTCAGCGCGCTGATCGTCGGTGCCAGCGCCGCCGTGCCGGGGCTGATCCCGTTCGTCTCGATGGGAGCGATCGTCGTCGCGAACGCCGCGCTCGGCTCCGCCTTCTTCGCCGCGAACGAGCGCGCGCTCGCCGAGCGCACCTCCCCCACGTCCTCTCTTCCGCACCACCCCTGAACGAAGGAGTTCACCATGCACACACCCACCCGCCTCACCCTCATCGCGGGCACAGCCGTCGCCGCGGTGACGCTCGCCGGTTGCGGCGGATCCTCCGGATCCGCAAACGCGGGCGGCGAGATCGAGAGCCTCACGATCCAGGCCCCGTACCTCGTGACCAACGCCCCGCAGGACGGCAACGAGATCGAGACGGCCGTGGAGGAGGAAATCGGCGTCGACCTCGACATCAACTGGGCGCCGAACTCGTCGTACGAGGACCGCACGAACATCACGCTCGCCGGCGACGACGTCCCGCACGTCATGGTGATCCAGGGCAAGACCCCCGGCTTCGTGAAGAACGCCCAGGCCGGCGCCTTCTGGGACCTCACGGACTACCTCGGCGACTACGAGAACCTCGACACGACCTTCCCCGAGGTGCAGGAGTCGTCGAGCGTCAACGGCCAGGTGTTTGGGATCTTCCGCCAGCGCGACCTCATGCGCGCGACCGCCATCGTGCGCAAGGACTGGCTTGAGAACCTCGGGCTCGAAATGCCCGAGACCACCGACGACCTCGCCGAGGTCGCGCGCGCGTTCACCGAGGACGACCCCGACGGCAACGGCGCGGACGACACCTACGGGCTGATCATCCCGCAGTGGCCCGGGGCCATCGGCTCCAACAGCCCCTACGACGTCATCGAAACGTGGTTTGGCGCCGGCAACAAGTGGACGGAGCTCGGCGGAGAGCTCGTGCCGAACTTCACGACCGACGAGTGGTTCGACGCTGTGGAGTACGAGAAGGCGCTCGTAGACGGCGGCTACGTCAACGCCGACTACGCGACGTTTGACTCCGCCTCCTGGAACGAGCCGTTCCTCAACGGCGAGGGCGGCATCATCATCGACGTGCACTCGCGCGCGCAACAGCTCATCGGGCTCCTCAAGGAGTCCGACCCGGAGGGCTACGACCAGTACGTCGACGTCTCGGGGAACCTCACCGGCCCGGACGGCGAGCTGTACGCGCACCCGACCGACGGCTACAGCGGCTTCCTCGCCATCCCGAAGGCCCAGGTCCAGACGGAGGAGCAGCTGCGCCAGGTGCTCGAGATCCTGAACGACATGAACTCGCCCGAGGTCGCCCGGCTCATGAACAACGGCATCGAGGGCGTCACCTATGAGACGAACGACGAGGGCCTCGCCGTCGCGATCGACGACGCCCCGACGCAGCTGAAGGACGACGTGATGAGCTTCGCCCAGCTCGGCACGAACGTCACCGGCTTCCAGGGCCTCCGGCCCGCGCAGCCGACCGAGTACGAGCAGGAGATGTACGACAAGCGCCTCGCGATCGAGGAGGCGGACACGGAGTTCGCCGTCTTCAACGAGGCCGCCGCGTTCGTCTCTCCCACCTACGTCTCCAAGGGCGCGCAGCTCGACGTCATCGTCTCTGACGCCCGCCTGAAGTACATCGCCGGGCAGATCTCCCGCGAGGAGCTCGAGTCCGAGATCGCCCGGTGGCGCGCCGAGGGCGGCGACGACGTCATCGCCGAGATCAACGACCTCGCGGGCGACCAGTAAGGCCGACGCATCACGATCGGGGCGGGCCCGCGGGCCCGCCCCGGCGACCGATGGGATTTTCCATGTCGACTCTCCTTGATACCCCGCCCACGTCCGACCGCACAGAGGCGCTCGTCGTTCCCGCGCGCCGGCGCCGCTCCGGGATCCGCGTGCACGTCACGCGCTTCAAGTGGCTCTATCTCCTCCTGCTCCCCGGGCTGATCTACTTCGCGCTGTTCCGCTACGCGCCCATGTTCGGCGCGGTCATCGCCTTCAAGGATTTCGTGCCCTTCCTCGGGGTGTGGGGCAGCCCCTGGGTCGGCGTCGACCATTTCGTCGACTTCTTCCAGAGCCCCGATTTCCCGCGCCTGCTCGCGAACACGCTCATCCTCGCGCTGTTGAACCTCGTCATCGCGTTCCCCCTGACGATCGTGATGGCGCTCCTCCTCAACGAGCTGCGACTCAACCTGCTGAAGCGCACCGTCCAGACCCTCATCTACGTCCCGCACTTCCTGTCGTGGACGGTCGTGGCCTCGCTGACCTACCTCCTGTTCGCGCTCGACACCGGTCCGCTGTTCCACCTCCTCAACGGCCTGTTCGGAACGAACGTCGACTTTCTCGCGGATCCCGACTGGTTCCGGCCGATCATCGTGCTGCAGGAGATCTGGAAGAACACGGGCTGGGGCACCATCATCTTCCTCGCGGCGCTCGCATCGGTCGACCAGGAGCAGTATGAGGCCGCCATCATCGACGGCGCGGGCCGATTCCGCCGCGTGTGGCACATCACGCTGCCCTCGATCCGGCCGACCATCATCGTCATGCTCATCCTCCAGATGGGCCAGGTGCTCAACACCGGGTTCGAGCAGATCTACCTCATGACGAACTCGCTCAATCGCGAGGTCGCCGACGTGTTCGACACCTTCGTCTACTTCATGGGGATCACGCAGGGCTCGTACTCGTACAGCACCGCCGTCGGCCTGTTCAAGGCGGTCATCGGGGTCGTGCTCATCTTCGGCGCCAACTGGCTGTCGCGCCGCTTCAACCAGGAGGGGATCTTCTGATGGCCCGCGAACGCTATCGCTTCAACACCCGCGCCGGCCGGGCGTTCGACGTCGTCAACGTCGTGCTCCTCACCGCCGTCGGCGTCATCGCGCTCGTCCCGTTCCTCTACGTGCTGGCCGGCTCCTTCGCGACCGAGGCGGAAATTGCGACGCGACCGTTCTTCATCTGGCCCGAGACCTGGAGCCTGCGCGCCTACGAGTCGATCCTGTCGAGCCCGGCATTCCTGCGCGCTCTGGTGACCACGATCCTCGTGACGGCCGTGGGTACGACCGTGCAGCTGCTCCTCACGGCGTCCATGGCGTACCCGCTGTCCAAGCAGAACCTGCCCGGGAGGCGCCTGATCCTCTCGCTCATCGTGTTCACCATGGTGTTCTCCGGCGGCATGATTCCGACGTTCCTGGTCGTCAAGGACCTGGGGCTGCTCAACAGCTACTGGGCGCTCATCCTGCCGCTGGCGATCAACCCGTTCAGCCTGATCATCATCAAGAACTTCTTCCAGCAGCTCCCGAACGAGCTCGAGGAGTCCGCGATGATCGACGGCGCCAACGAGATGCGGACCCTCTGGAGCGTCATCCTGCCGCTGTCGAAGCCCGTGCTCGCAACGTTCGCGCTGTTCTACGCCGTCGGCATTTGGAACGACTTCATGTCGCCGCTGCTGTACCTCACCGACAACTCGATGTGGACGCTGCAGATGTTCCTGCGCCAGGTCACGAGCGCCACCGACCTGTCGGTCCTGGAGAACAACCCGGGCGAGCTGCCGCCGGCGGAGGGCATCAAGTTCGCGGTCATCATCGTCGCGACCATCCCCATCCTGCTGTTCTACCCGTTCCTGCAGAAGCATTTCGCCAAGGGCATGCTGATCGGATCCGTGAAGGGATGAGCGCGATCGACTCCGGAACCCTGCTCTACCGCAACCCGCTCGGCGGTCCCGACGATATCGCCGGGTGGGTCGCGGAGGGGCCCGCCGCGGCCGCGGCCGCGGCGGACGCCCTCGAGCTGTCGTCGTCCGGCGAGTGGGACGATCACTTCACGCTGTGGTGCCCCGAGGTGTTCCCCGACCGCATCCGAGCGTCGTGGGACTTCTCCCCCGTGAGCGAGCCGGGCCTCGCGATGGCGTTCTTCGGCGCGGCGGGCGCCACCTCGGGCGGCATTTTCGACGCCGACCGCGCGCCGCGCGACGGCTCCTACCCGCAGTATCACTCCGGTGACATCCGGACCTACCACGTGTCCTACTTCCGGAGACGGTGGGAGGACGAGCGCGCGTTCCACACGACCAATCTCCGCGCCTCCCCCGGGTTCCGCCTCGTCGCGCAGGGGGCGGATCCGCTTCCGCCCGTGGTCGACGCCCGTGGGGCGTTCTACCGCATCGAGATCACGAAGGACGGCCCGCGCGTGGAGTTCGCCATCGACGGCCTCACCCTATTCACATGGACCGACAACGCCCCAGCCGAGGCGCGCCCGGCAGCCGGGCGGATCGGATTCCGCCAGATGTCGCCGCTCGTCGCCCGCTATCGCAACCTGGAGGTGCACGAACTGTGACCACTCCCCCGCTCCATATCCCGCTCCGCTGGCTCGACGACGAGGCGCCCGGCGGGCACGTCGAGGGCTGCACGTGGGGAGTCCCCGTGCCGCGCGGCCTCATCCGCGATGCCGCCGAGCTGACCGTCGCGGGCACCGAGGGGCCCGTCCCCACGCAGGCCTGGCCGCTCGCGACCTGGCCGGACGGAAGCCTCAAGTGGGCGGGCCTCGCGATCGGCGCGGGCCCCGCGATCGCACACCCGCGCGTGATCGCGGACGCGGCCCCCTCCGCCGCGGGCATCCGCGCCGTCGACGACGGGGACACGGTCACGGTCGACACCGGGCGCGTCCGGATGGTGTTCGACCGCGCGGGCGACACCGTCTTTCGCAGCGTCGCGCGCGACGGCGTCACGGTCGGCGCAGCCGGCCGGCTCGTGAGCCTCCTGCAAGAATCCGCGGCCGACGATCAGCCCGGCCCCCGCGCCACGTACCGCTCCGTCACCACCCGCGTCGTCCTCGAGCAGGACGGCCCCGTGCGGGCCGTCGTTCGGGTCGACGGACAGCACGCCGAGGAGCGCGGCGCGCGGCGCTGGCTCCCGTTCACCCTGCGCTTCGTCTTCCTCGCGGACGCCGAGAGCGTGCGCATCGTGCACTCGTTCGTGTGGGACGGCGACGCCGAGCAGGATTTCCTCGCGGGCCTGGGACTCCGGTGCGATGTTCCGCTCCGCGCCGCAACGCACGACCGCCACGTGCGCTTCGCCACGGCCGACGGGGGCGTGTTCGCTGAGGCTGTGCGCGGCGTCACGGGCCTCAGGCGCGACCCCGGCGCCTCGGTGCGCGCGGCGCAGGTCGCGGGCCGCGCGACCCCGCCGCTCGACGCGTGGTCGCCGCGCGTCACGGGGCGCCTCGGGTTCGTCCCGGAGTGGGGCGATTACTCGCTCTCCCAGCTCACGGCGGACGGGTTCGCCCTGCGCAAGCGGACCCGTGCCGGTCACGCCTGGATCGACGCGGCGTCCGGCACGCGGGCGGAGGGGACCGTCTCGCTCAGCGATCCGTCGGGCGGGCTCGGGCTCTCCGTACGCGGGTTCTGGCAGTCGCACCCCGGGCGCCTGGACGTGCGCGGCGCCGCGGGCGAGGACGCGACCCTGACCGCGTGGCTGCACGCCCCCGACGCGGCCCCCATGGACATGCGTTTCTACCACGATGGTCTCGGTCAGGAGGGGTACGCGGACCAGCTCGACGCGCTGGAGATCACCTACGAGGACTACGAGCCCGGGTTCGGCGACGCGCACGGCGTAGCGCGCACGCACGAGCTCACGCTGTTCGCGTGGGGGGCAACGCCCTCGAACGCGCGTCTCGCGGAGGCCGTCTCGCACGCGCAGCGGCCGCCGCTCCTCCAGGCCACGCCCGAGTGGCTGTGCGGCGCGGGCGTGCTGGGCGATGTCACGCCCGTGTCCCGAGACACCCCGGTCCGGGCGGAGATCGAGGACAGCGTTGAGCTCCTGCTCGACTTCTATCTCTCGCAACCGGAGCAGCGACGCTGGTACGGCTTCTGGAACTACGGCGACGTCATGCACGCCTACGACGAGGACCGACACGTCTGGCGCTACGACGTCGGCGGCTACGCGTGGGACAACTCCGAACTCTCCCCCGACCTCTGGCTCTGGTACTCCTACCTGCGCACGGGCCGCGCCGACGTGTTCCGCATGGCCGAGGCCATGACGCGGCACACGGGCGAGGTGGACGTCTATCACGCGGGGCGATATCGCGGTCTCGGATCCCGGCACAACGTCCAGCACTGGGGGTGCTCCGCGAAGCAGTTGCGCATCTCGAGCCCCGTCTACCGTCGCTTCTTCCATTTCCTCACGGCGGACGAGCGCACGGGCGACCTGCTGGACGAGCTGGCCCAGAGCGACGAGACCTTCCTCGCGCTGGACCCGACCCGCAAGGTGCGCTCCGACGCCGCGACCTATCGCCCCGAGCGCTCGGGGCTCGCGGTCGGGCTCGGGACGGACTGGGGCGCGCTCGCTGCGACATGGCTCTCGGACTGGGAGCGAACGGGAAACGAGCGCTCCCGCGACCGGCTGCTCGGGACGATGGCGGACATCGCGGCGCTCCCGCAGGGGTTCTTGACCGGAGAGGCGCTGTACGACCTCGACGCGGGCCGGTTCGACACGTCTCGCGACCGCATCGCCGTGTCCCACCTCAGCGCCGTGTTCGGGCTCGCGGAGATCTGCAGCGAGCTCATCGCCCTCGTCGACGTTCCCGGCTTCCGCGAGGCGTGGATCCGGTACTGCCGCCTCTTCCTCGCATCGCCGGAGGAGCAGGAGCGCGAGCTGGGGGCGCCGCTGGCCGGCATCCACCTCGAACAGGCGCACTCGCGCCTGACCGCGTACGCCGCCGCCGCGACGGGAGACGATCGGCTCGTTCGGCTCGCCTGGCGCGCCTTCGACGGCATGGGTGAGTGGCTCGTCCACCGACGCGAGCTCGCCGTGCGCCGCGTGCTCCCACCGGAGGCCCACGCCCCCGTCGACGAGCTCCCCAGCGTCTCGACGAACGACGCCGCCCAGTACAGCCTCGCGGCCATCCAGCTGGTCGCGCTCCTCGGCGATCGGCTCCCCGAGACGGCGTGACGCCTGACGCAGACGCCCGCCCCCTCGATGCGAGGGGGCGGGCGTCTGCGTCGTAATCGGCCGCGGACCTACTCGCTCTCGGCGGCGCGGACCTCGTCGCGACGAGTCTTGGCCAGGCTCGCCACCGTGGCCACGGCGACCGTGACGCCGATGAACAGCAGCGAGAACCAGATCGGGATCTCCGGCGCCCACTCCACGTGCTCGCCGCCGTTGATGAACGGCAGCTCGTTGACGTGGAGCGCGTGCAGCAGCAGCTTGACGCCGATGAAGGCGAGGATCACGGCGAGCCCCTGCGCGAGGTACACGAGCCGCTCGAGCAGCCCGCCGATGAGGAAGAACAGCTGTCGCAGCCCCATGAGCGCGAACGCGTTCGCGGTGAAGACGATGTACGCCTCCTCCGTGAGGCCGTAGATCGCGGGGATCGAATCGACGGCGAAGACGAGGTCGATGAATCCGATCGCCACGATCGTCATGAACATGGGCGTGACCAGGCGCGACCCGTCGCGCACCGTCGTGAGCCGGTCGCCGTCGTACACGTCGCTGACCGGAAGGAACCGCCGCACGATGCGCATGAAGCGCCCGTTGGCGGGGTTGTGGTCGTCGTCGCCGAAGGCCTGGCGATACGCGAGGAACAGCAGGAGCGCGCCGAAGATGTAGAAGATCCACGAGTAATTCGCGATGAGCCCGGCGCCCAGAGCGATGAACGCGCCGCGCATGACGAGCGCGATCACGATCCCGATCATGAGGACCTTCTGCTGGTACTTCTTCGGCACCGCGAAGCTCGTCATGAGCAGCAGGAAGACGAAGAGGTTGTCGATCGACAGCGCCTTCTCCGTGAGATAGCCGGCGAAATATTCCCCGCCGTAGCCCCAGCCGGAGACGACGCCGATGCCGACGCCGAACAGGAGCGCGAGGCCGATGTAGAAGACCGACCAGCGGGCGGATTCGCCGACGGTCGGCTCGTGCGGCGTGCGGACGTGCGCGAAGAACTCGTACACGAAGAACGCGATGGTGACGGCGATCGTGATCGCCCAGACCAGGGGGGTGACGTCCATGAGGGACTCCTCGGGGTGGATGGCGCGGAAATGACGCCAAGGTCTCCTCCGTCCCGGCGATGACCGGGCCGGCGCCGCGGGACGACTTCGTTGTGTCCGTATTGACGCGGGCGCCGCAGGCGGGAGTACTCCCCTTGCTTCCGGATAGCGTACACGGCCCCGGAGGGGAAACCGCCGCGCGCCCGGTCAGGCGCGCGCCGCGTCGAGCGCGAGCCCGGACACGAAGCGGCGCTCGGCGCCCGTGAACGGGTCGCGGAAGGCGAGCTCCGCCGCCAGCAGCTGGAGCTCGTGCGAGAAGTCGTACGGGTCCGGATCCGTGTCCACCGGATACACCGGGTCGCCCATCAGCGGCAGCCCCAGAGCGTTCATGTGCACGCGCAGCTGGTGCGTCTTGCCCGTGTACGGCACGAGACGGAACTCCCCCACCCGGCGGCCCCCGTGCGCGAAGGTGCCCAGGAGGCGGATCCCCGTCGCGGCGTTGTCGGGCCCCGGCACTTCCGCGACCTGGCGCTGGCCGTCGCGCTTGACGAGGCGGGAGCGATAGACGACCTCCTCGCCCCGCTCTACCCCGAGCGGAAGCGGGTCGCCCTCGCGCCAGCCGTCCGGAAGCAACGCCAGGGCGCGATAGGTCTTCCGCATCCCGCGCTCCTGAAACATCCGCTGGTACGCGCCGCGCGTCGCGGGGCGGCGGGACAGCGCGAGCAGCCCCGCCGTCACGCGGTCGAGCCGGTGGATCGCGACGAGGTCGTCCTCGCCCCGCTCGACGCGCAGGCGGGTGACGACGCACTCGCGCACGAAGATCCCGTTCGGCGTCGAGGCGAGGAAGTGCGGCTTGTCCACGACGAGGAGATCCGCGTCCTCGTGCACGATGCGCACCTCGAACGGCACGCGCCGCTCGGGGAGGACCGGCTTGTGGAAGACGTAAAAGCCGCCGGGGATGAGCGGATCCTCGAGCGCGACGCGGCGCCCCTCCTGATCTGTCAGCTCGCCCGGCCCTGTGAAGTACTCGGGGCCGATCGGGCTCGCCCCGAACGCCTGCTCGCGCCCCAGCGTTCGCGGCAGCACGACCTCCGCGAGCCACTCCCTGACGCTCGCCGGCACCGGGTCGTCGCGCTGCGCGTGCGTGGCGGACCCGCCCGGCGCGCGCAGGCGCGCCGCCGTGATCCCGTCCCGCGGAGGGAGAATCCGCTTCCCGAACCTCGGCACGGGGTCAGCGGCGGTGCGGGACCTCGAGCGGCCCCGTCACGCTGAGCTCGTCCTGCCAGCATTCGATGCCCGACACCCCCGGCAGGAGGTCCCGCGTGAAGACCGGGTCGCGGCCCGCGCGGCGCTGGCGCTGGTAATCCTTGAGGAGCGCGAAGACGATCCCGGACAGCAGGGCGAGCGCCACGAGGTTCGTCAGCGCCATGAATCCCATCGCGGCGTCCGCAAAGCTCCATACGACGTCGGCGGACAGGACGGATCCCACGAGCACCGCGATCACGACGAACGCGCGGTAGCCCATGAGCACCGACCGGCGGGTGGAGATGAACTCGATGCTCGCCTCGCCGTAGTAGTAGTTGCCGATGATCGAGCTGAAGGCGAGCAGGAAGATGATGACCGCGAGAGCCAGGAGCGACCAGTCCCCGAGGGCGCC
Source organism: Microbacterium excoecariae (assembly GCF_011326725.1). Classification (GTDB taxonomy): domain Bacteria; phylum Actinomycetota; class Actinomycetes; order Actinomycetales; family Microbacteriaceae; genus Microbacterium; species Microbacterium excoecariae. Next base: position 1,968,640 of record NZ_JAANCO010000001.1, read on the forward strand.
GACGAGCGCGATCTGCGTCAGCTCGAGACCCACCGGCGCGCCCGCGAGGTCGGGCACGGCGGTGAGGATGATGAACGCCGTGATCGAGCAGATGAGGAACGTGTCGAAGTAGACGCCGAGCGACTGCACAAGGCCCTGCTTGACCGGGTGCGTCACGGCGGCGCTGGCGCCCGCGTTGGGGGCGGATCCGAGCCCCGCCTCGTTCGAGAACATGCCGCGCTTAATGCCCGTGAGCACGATGTATCCGAAGGCGGCTCCGACGACCTCGTTGTAGCCGAAGGCGTCGGAGAAGATCGTCCCCACGGCCTGCGGGATCCGCTCCCACGACACGGCGACGACGGCGAGGCCGATGAGCAGGTACGCGAGGGCCATGAGCGGGACGACAGCCTGCGTCACGTGCGCGATGCGGCGCACGCCGCCGAACACGACAAGCGCGGTGAGGAGCGCGACGACGACGCCCGCCACCCACGGCAGCCACGCGGGCGCGGATCCGCCGGTCGCGGACGCGACGGCGCCGTCGAGCGCCGCCGCGATCGTGTTGGCCTGCAGCGAGCTAAACGCGATGGGGAAACAGACGATGAGGATGACGGCAAAGATGACGCCGAGCCAGCGCGCGTTCAGGCCGCGCTGCATGTAGTAGGCCGGGCCCCCGCGGAAACCGTCGCGGTCGCGCACCTTGAACAGCTGGGCGAGCGTCGACTCGGCGAAGGCGGACGCCGCGCCAATGAACGCCATGAGCCACATCCAGAACACCGCGCCGGGGCCGCCGACGGCGATCGCCGTGGCGACGCCCGCGATGTTGCCCGTTCCGACGCGGGAGGCCGCCGAGATCGTGAAGGCCTGGAACGCGGAGACCGACTGCGGCTCCCCGTTCGCGTCGCGGGGGGTGCGATCCCCCAGCGTGCGGAACATCTCGGGGAAGAGGCGGAACTGCACGACGCCCGAGCGAATCGTCAGGTACAGGCCGAGGAGAACGACGATGGGGAGCACGACCCACGTCCAGAAGAGGTCGCCATTGGTCGCGAGCCAGGTTGCCACGGATTCCATCGCGCCAGTATCGCCCGTCGGGACGCGTGCGGGCGGCAAGGGCGCGGCCCGGCGCGCGAATGGGGTGCCCCCGGTGGGACTCGAACCCACACTGTGCCGAGTTTAAGTCGGCTGCCTCTGCCATTGGGCTACGGGGGCCGGATACGCGCGGGGCGCCCCGGCGGTCGTCAGACCTGCTCCGGGGCGCCCCGCGCTGGGCGTCACGCCTGCGCGTCGTCCGCCTTCGGCTTCGGCCGGGACGCGAACGCCTCGAAGAAGGCGCGCGGCCGCTCGACGGCCTTGATCTGCACCTGGTCGCGGCCGAGGAAGAAGTTGTGGTACCAGCCCCACAGCACGCGCCACTTGCGCTCCCACGTGGGCATGGCCAGGCCGTGGTACCCGCGGTGTGCGGCCCACGCGAAGAAGCCCGTGAGCGCGATCTTCCCGGACTGGAAGGCGCCGTTGTACAGGCCCAGGCCCGCGACCGCGCCCATGTTCTTGTGCACGTAGTCGACGGGCTCCTCGCCACGCAGCACGGCCACGAGGTTCTTCGCGAGCCGCTTGGCCTGGCGCACGGCGTGCTGCGCGTTCGGCACGCACATGCCGCCGACGCCGCCGCCCGTGAGGTCGGGCACCGCCGAGACGTCGCCCGCGGCCCACGCGCCCTCCACCACGACGCCGTTTTCGTCGACGACGCGGAGGTCGGCCTGCGCCGAGATGCGCCCGCGCGCCTCGCGCGGCAGATCGCTCCCGTTCACGACCTGCGGGTTGGCCATGACGCCCGCGGTCCAGATGATGAGGTCGCTCGGGTATTCCTCGCCCGTGTTCGTCTTCACGACGCCGTCGGTCGCGTCGGCGCACTGCGTGTCGAGGTGCACGTGCGCCCCGCGGCGGGCGAGGTCCTTCATGACCTTCTCGGCCGTCTCGAGGGACACCTCGGGCATGATCCGGCCCATCGCCTCGATGAGGTGAAACTCGGTCTCCTCGAAGTCGATTTCGGGGAACTTCTCGAGCAGCGCGTTGGCCGCCGAGCGCAGCTCGGCGAACGTCTCGATGCCCGCAAAGCCGCCGCCCACGACGACCGTCGTCAGCAGGCGCTTGCGCAACGGGTGGCCCTTCGGGAGCGCCGCGGCCTTCTCGAAGTTCGCGATCAGCGTGTCGCGCGCGTACTCCGCCTCCTCGATCGACTTCATGCCGATCGCGTTGTCGGCGATCCCCGGGATCGGGAACGTGCGCGAGACGGATCCGGCGGTCACGACGATGTGGTCATACTCGTACTGCCACGGCTCCGCACCCTCGGGCGAGATGGTCGCCGTCTTGTTCGCGTGGTCGATGCCCGTCACCTTGGCGTTGATGATCCGCGTCTTCTTCAGGTGGCGGCGGTGCGAGACGACCGCGTGACGCGGCTCGATGGCGCCCGCGGCGACCTCGGGGAGGAAGGGCAGGTAGGCCATGTACGGGAGCGGGTCGACCATGACGACCTCGGCCTCACCGGCTCGCAGGTGCTTTTCGAGCTTCCACGCGGTGTAGAAACCGGCGTATCCGCCGCCGACGATGAGAATCTTGGGCACGGAAACTTATCTCCTTGGACTTGTCAGGGGTTCGGCTCGCGCTGCGCGCGAGCCGAACGAATGCGCCGGGACACTGCGACGACGCCGAGCACGAACAGGATACCAGCGGCCGAGAGCGCCACGAGCGGCAGCGTGACGTCCCGGAGGCTCTCGGCGGACGGGAGGAAGGGGCTCCCCGCCTCGGCGGGGCCGTCCGCGGGCGGCAGCGCGGGCAGCTCGACGGGGTCGGGCGTCGGGGTCGCGGCGACCTCCGGTTCGCTCCCCGCCGCGCGGTTGATCCGCACCCACTCCGCGAGGCTGCCCATGGGGTTCTCCGAGACGAACGGCACGTCGTCCTCGATCGCCGCGCGCGCGTCGACGATCCCGAACCCGTAGAGCGGATCCCGCTCCCCCGTCTGCTCGGGGGCCGGGTCCGCGGTCTGCACGATGCGGTTGATGACGTTGACGGCGTCGAGGCCGGGGTACGCCGAACGCACGAGCGCCGCGATCCCGGAGACGATCGGGGCGGATCCGCTCGTCCCGCTCCACTGCTCGACCGTCCCCGTCGGGCTGATCCCGAGCAGCTGCTCGCTCGGCGCCGAGACGCCGATGGTGATGCCCTGCGTCGAGGCGTCCTCGCTCGCACGCCCGTCGGGGTCCACGCCGGCGACCGTGAGGACGCCGGGGATCGTCGCGGGCGCCCCGACCATAGTCGTGCCGCTCACGCGGTTGCCCGCCGCGACGACCACGACGACGTCGTTGTCGTAGGCGTACTGAAACGCGTCGTCCCAGCTCTCGTCCCACTGCGTCTGGTTCGTCGTGAACGACAGGTTGATGACGTCGGCGCCATTGTCGACCGACCACCGCATCGCGTCGGCCACCTGGTCCGAGAACGGCACGTCGCTGACGGATCCGAACCCGAGGGACACCGCCAGGACGTCCGCCTCGGGCGCCACGCCGATCATGCCCTCGTCGTCGCCCGTCCCCCTGGCGGCCGCGAGCGAGGCGACCCAGGTGCCGTGGCTCCGGGTGTGCACGTCGCTCCCGAGCGGCGTGCGGCCGTCAGCCGTCCCGACCCCCGAGACGTCCGTGCCGCCCGCGACCGCTCCGTCGAGCTCATCGATGTCCGCCGCGACGCCGCTGTCGATCACGGCGATCGTCACGCCCTCGCCGCGCGCGGTGTCCCACGCGTCCTCGATCCCGTACGCATCGAGCCAGTACTCGGCCGCGCGAGTCGGGTCGGGCTCCTCCGTCGGGGTCGGCGTGGGGGTGCGCTCCGCGGCTGCCGCGGCCCCGGGGAGCGCGACGGCACACGCGATCGCCAGCGCGGCGCACGCCGCGGCGATCGCACGGGCCGCCCGTCTCATGCCGCGGGGTCGCCCTCGATCAGCGCCGCCCCCGGCTCCGCGCACGCGCACCGCTCGGGCGACCAGGCGGAACGCTCGAGCGCGAGGTCGCCGATCGGGTTCACGCCGGGGCCGGCCGCGAGCGCGTGCCCCGCGAGCGCGTGGAGGCACTTCACGCGCGTCGGCATGCCGCCGGCGGAGATGCCCTCGACCTCCGCCACGTCGCCGTACTGCGCGCGATCCGCCAGGTACGCCGCGTGCGCCCGCGCGTAGGCCGCGCGCACGTCCGCGTCCGCGTCCAGGAGCTCGGTGAACTCGACCATCAGCTGGCCGGACTCGAGGCGCGACATCTCGGCCGTGGCCTCGGGGTGCGTGAGGTAATAGAACGTCGGGAACGGCGTGCCCTGCGGGAGGCGGGGCGCCGTGGCGACGACGGTCGGGTTGCCGCATACGCAGCGCGCGGCGATGCCCACCACGCCGCGCACCTCACGGCCCAGCTGGGCGGTGAGCACGCGAAGCTCGGCGGGGCGGACGGCGTCAAAGGGGGGCGTGGTCACCCTCCGAGGGTACCGGCCCCGCCCGGCGAAACCCTGGCGGGGCGGTCGGGCCTAGTCCTCGGGGAAGACGTCGGGGTCGATCGCGGTGGCCTGCTCGGCGAGCCCCGACCCCACGACCGAGCGAAGCATGGATCCCATCCAGTCGTCCTCGCGCTCGGAGACCTCGGGATCCACGGCGTCGGGCTCCGCGGCCGCCGCCGCGTCGACCGGCAGGTCGTCCTGCACGAGGAACACGACCTCGCCGGGGAGGACGTAGTAGAGGCGCTCGCGAGCCTGCGTCATGATGTAGGCCGGGTCTTGCCACCGCGCCTGCTCGAGCTCGAGGGCGGAGATCTCGTCCTCGGTCGCCGCCACGCCGGCGCTCGCCTGCGCGATCTGCTGGCGCATGTCGATGTAGCCGCCGACCGACGGCACGAGCACGAACGCCCCGAGCACCACGAGGCCGGCCATGATCACGGCGAATCCCGAGAGACGGATGCCCCCGAGCCAGCCCCGCACGTCGACCCGGGGCGAACGCGAAGGGGAAGCCGCGCGTGATGACATGCGGCTCCCCCTCTCGTCGTGCGTGATGTCGCTCAGCCCTGGAAGCGCGGGTAGGCGCCGCGGCCGGCGAACGTCGCGGCGTCGCCGAGCTCCTCCTCGATGCGCAGGAGCTGATTGTACTTCGCGACCCGGTCGCTCCGAGCGGGCGCGCCCGACTTGATCTGGCCACAGTTCACGGCGACCGCGAGGTCGGCGATCGTGACGTCCTCGGTCTCGCCGGAGCGGTGCGACATCATGGCCGTGTAGCGGGCGCCATGCGCCATCGCCACGGCGTCGAGCGTCTCGGTGAGCGTGCCGATCTGGTTGACCTTGACGAGCAGCGAGTTGGCCACGCCCTGATCGATGCCCTGCTTCAGGCGCTCGGGGTTCGTCACGAACAGGTCGTCGCCGACGAGCTGGACCTTCTCGCCGATGCGGCCGGTGAGCTCCTTCCAGCCCTCCCAGTCGTCCTCCGCGAGCGCGTCCTCGATCGTGACGAGGGGGTAGTTGGCGAGCAGCTCCTCGTAGTAGCCCGTGAGCTGCGCCGCGCTCCAGTCCTTGCCCTCGAAGCGGTAGACGCCATTGTCGAAGAACTCGGTCGAGGCAACGTCGAGGCCGACCGCGATGTCGCTGCCCGGCGTGAACCCGGCCTTCTCGATCGCCGCGAGCAGGAAGTCGAGCGCCTCGCGGTTGCTCGGCAGGTCGGGGGCGAAGCCACCCTCGTCGCCGAGGCCCGTCGCGAATCCGCCCTTCAGCAGCTCCTTCTTCAGCACGTGGTAGGTCTCCGCGCCCCAGCGGAGCGACTCGGCGAACGACGAGGCGCCGTGCGGGACGAGGAAGAACTCCTGCATGTCGATGCCGTTGTCGGCGTGCTCGCCGCCGTTGATGACGTTGAGCGCCGGAACGGGCAGAACGTGCGCGTTCGCACCGCCGATGTAGCGGTACAGCGGCAGGTCGGCCGAGTCGGCGGCGGCCTTCGCGACGGCGAGGCTCACGCCGAGGATGGCGTTCGCGCCCACGCGCTTCTTGTTGGCCGTGCCGTCGACCTCCATGAGCGCCTGGTCGACGAGGCGCTGGTCGGACGCGTCGAGGCCCTCGATGGCCGGGCCGAGCTCGTCCACGACGCTCTCGACGGCCTTGAGCACGCCCTTACCGCCGTAGCGCGCGGCGTCGCCGTCGCGCAGCTCGTATGCCTCGAAGGCTCCCGTCGAGGCACCGGAGGGCACGGCGGCCCTCTGCACGATGCCGTCGTCGAGGAGGACCTCGACCTCGACGGTGGGGTTGCCGCGCGAGTCCAGGATCTCGCGAGCGCCTACTGCTTCGATCTGTGCCACGGAATGACTCCTTAGAAGGTGACGTTGTCGGGCGCCGAGCGCCCGCCGCCAGTCTAGGACCCTCGGCGACGCCCGTCACATGGGCGCCGCCTGGCGCGTCACCGGGCGGCGTGGAGAACGCGCCCGTCGCCCCAGACCTCGGCGACGCCCCACCCGGGCGTGAGGAGCACGGCATCCGCCGAGAATCCCGGCTCGAGGGACCCGAACGCGTCGCCGCGCCCGATGGCGCGCGCGGGCACCTCCGTCGCGGCCCGGATCGCCTCGGCCACGCCGACGCCGACCTCGTCCACGGCGCGCGCGATCGCCCGGTCGAGCGTGAGCGTCGAGCCCGCGATCGCGCCGCCTCCCGCGAGGCGGGCGATCCCGCCCTGTACCTCGACGTCGAGCTCGCCCAGCCGATACGCCCCGTCCGGCGCCCCCGCCGCGGCCATCGCGTCGGTCACGAGCGCCACGCGACCGGGCGCAGCGTCGAACGCCATCCGCACGACGGCGGGGTGGACGTGCACGCCGTCGTTGATGATCTCGAGCGTGACCTCGGGGCGCGACAGCGCGGCGACGACCGGGCCGGGCGCGCGGTGATGGATCCCCGCCATCGCGTTGAACGCGTGCGTGAGGATCGTCGCGCCCGCGTCGAACGCGGCCGCGGCGCCCGCGAAGTCGGCCGCCGTGTGCCCGACCGCGACGCGCACGCCGGCGCGACGGAGCTGTCGCGCGGCGGCCGCAGCACCGGGAAGCTCGGGGGCGAGCGTCACCTGCACGAGGGCCCCGGCCGCCTCGGCCAGGAGCGCCGCGACCTCCTCCTCGGTCGGCGCGCGCAGGAGGTGCTCCGCGTGCGCGCCCTTGTGCGCGGCGTCGAGGAAGGGCCCCTCGAGGTGCGCGCCCACGACCAGCGGATCCGCGCGCGCGAGAGACGCCACACGGCCGAGCCGCTCCGCGAGGTCCTGGCGCGAGGCCGTGACGAGCGAGAGGACGTGCCGCGTCGTGCCGTGCGCACGGTGGGTCTCGAGCGCGCGCCGGATCTCCGCCTCATCCCCGTCGTAGTGGGCGCCGCCCCCGCCGTGCGCGTGGATGTCGACGAACCCCGGCGCGAGGAGGAGCCCGGACGCGTCGACGACGCGGCCCGCAGGCCCCGCCTCCTCGCGCCATGTCCCGCCCGCGCCGCGGGCCGCGATCCGGCCGTCCCGCATGAGGATCCAGCCGTCGTCGATCACCTCGCCCGACGAGACGAGGCGAGCGGAGTGGATCAGCGTCATACGTCGATCTTGCCACCCGCCCGTCGCCCGCCGCGGGCGAACCCGAGGTGAACAGCGCACGACGCGTGGCGCGTGGCGCGCGCCCGCGCGGGGCGCCGTCACTACGCTCGGCGTATGTCGCCGACGCTCGCCCGCCGCCTCAGACTCCCGGACGCCGTCGCGATCGGCCTCGGTTCGATGATCGGCGCGGGGGTGTTCGTGGTCTTCGCGCCGGCGTCCGAGGCCGCGGGCGCATGGCTGCTCGCGGGCCTCGTCATCGCGGCGTTCGTCGCCTACTGCAACGCGACGAGCTCCGCGCAGCTGGCCGCCGTACACCCCGTCGCGGGCGGCACGTACGCCTACGGCCGCGCGGAGCTGGGCGCGTGGTGGGGCTACGTCGCCGGCTGGGGGTTCGTCATCGGCAAGACGGCGAGCGCCGCCGCCATGGCGCTGACGTTCGCGGCCTACGTGGCCCCCGGGTGGGAGAAGCCCCTCGCGGCGGCGGCCGTCGCGGCGCTGGCGGGCCTCAACCTGCTCGGCGTCACGCGCACCGCGCTGGCGACGAAGATCATCGTGGTGCTCGTGCTCGGCGTCCTCGCGGTGGTCGCCCTGGCGGGCGTCGCCGCGGGTCCGGCGGTCCCGCCGGCAGACCCCGGCGTGCCCGTCGGCGTGTACGGCGTCCTGCAGTCCGCGGGGCTGCTGTTCTTCGCGTTCGCGGGGTACGCGCGCATCGCGACGATGGGCGAAGAGGTCGTGGATCCGGCGCGCACGATCCCCCGCGCAATCGTCATCGCGCTGGCGGGCGCCGTCGCGGTGTACGTCGTCATCGCGGTGGCGGTGCTCGTGGCGCTCGGCCCGGCGGGCGCGGCCGGATCCGCCGCTCCGCTCGCCGACGTCGTGGCCGCCGCGGGATGGAACGCGGCGGGCCCCGTCGTCCGGGCCGGCGCCGCGCTCGCGAGCCTCGGGGCGCTGCTGGCCCTCCTGGCGGGCCTCGGGCGGACGAGCCTCGCCATGGCCCGCGAGGGCGACCTCCCCCGCACCCTCGCGGCGGTCAGCAGGGCGCGGCGCGTGCCGCACCACGCCGAGATCGCGATCGCGGCCGCGGTCATCGCCGTCGTGCTCGTCGCAGACGTGCGCGGGGCGATCGGCTTCTCCTCGTTCGGCGTGTTGATGTACTACTTCGTCGCCAACGCCGCGGCCCACCGGCAGGGCCTCGCGGTGCGCCGATACCCCCGCGCCCTGCAGGTGGCGGGGGCGATCGGCTGCGTCGTGCTCGTCGCGACGCTCCCGTGGCAGTCGATCGCGATCGGCCTTTCCGTCACCGCGATCGGAGTCGCGCTGCGCGCGGCGCGCCTCGTCGCCGAGCGCCGCGCGCTCTGAGGGGTGAGTCCCCGGCCGATCAGCCGAGTGGCTGCGGCTCGAGCGACCCCGGCGCCGCCCCCGCGCGCACCGTGGCGAAGGCCGTGTATCCGTCGGCCTCGGCGCGGGCGAGCAGGTTCTTGAGGTTCTTCGTGCGCTGCTCGAGGCGCACGCGCGCGCCGGTCGCCACGAGTGCGGCCTTGTGCGCGAGGAGCTCGGCGACCGGCACGTCGCGGTCGTGCACGAGGACCACGGCGGGGGCCGCGGCGCGATCCGCCACCTCCACGAGGTCGACGATCCGCTCGAATCCGATGGAGAATCCCACCGCCGGGACGTCCTGCCCGAGGAACCGGCCGATCATGCCGTCGTAGCGGCCGCCGCCGCCGAGCGAATACGACACGAGGGGGTGGGCGATCTCGAAGATCGTGCCGGTGTAGTAGCCCATCCCGCGCACGAGGAACGGGTCGAAGACGAGGGGCGCGACACCGCCCGTCGCGCTCGCGACCGCATCGCCGACCGACACAAGGTGGTCGACAACCTCGTCCGGCACGCCCTCGGGGAGACGCGAGCGGATCTCCGCGGGCCCGAAGGCGCCGCGAGCGGATTCGGCCGGCAGCGCGCCGAGGAAGGCCTCCAGCTGGCCCACGGCCGCCTCGTCGGCCCGGCGCTGACGGAGCTCCGCGGCGACGCCGGCCGCGCCGATCTTGTCGAGCTTGTCGATCGTGATGAGGACGGCGGGGCGCGCTGCCTCGGGGAAGCCAAACGCCTCGAGCATCGCGTCGAGCGCGCGGCGATCGTTGATGCGGACGCTCGCGCCCTCGAGCCCGAGCGCCGAGAGCGCGTCGAGCGTCGCGGCGATGAGCTCGGACTCGGCGCGGCCCGTGGCGTCGCCGATGATGTCGATGTCGCACTGGACGAACTGGCGGTAGCGCCCCTTCTGCGGGCGCTCCGCGCGCCACACGGGCGCGATCTGCACGGCCCGGAACACGCTCGGGAGCTCGCCGCGGTGGGTCGCGTAGAAGCGCGACAGGGGGACGGTGAGGTCGTATCGCAGCCCGAGGTCGCTGAGCCCGGCCGGGTCCTCTGCCGCCGCGCGCACGCCGTCCGCGTCGAGCCCGCGGCGCAGGACGTTGAACGCCAGCTTCTCGTTGTCGCCGCCTACGCCCGCGTGCAGGCGGTCGTAGTCCTCCATGACGGGCGTCTCGATCTCATCGAACCCATGGGCGCGGTAGCGCTCGCGGATGACGGCGAGCACGCGCTCGCGGCGGGCCTTGTCGGCGGGGAGCAAATCGCGCATTCCGCGCGGCGGGTTCACGGTTGCCATAGGGCCCCTATTCTTCCACCTCCGCGCGCCGGACCTCGTCCGCGAGGGCACGCACGCGCCCGCGCAGGGCCCGCTCGGCGTCCCAGCCGCGCGCGCGGGCGAGCGCCGCAAGCCCCGCGAGGACCTCGCCGAGTTCCTCCTCGCTTGTGGGCAGGAGGACCTCGCCCGAGTCCGCCTCGATGGCCTCCGACGCGGCGATCTCCTCGCGAAACTCCAGGCCCACGCCCGCGCGCTCCGCGCGACCGAGCACCTTCTGCGCCAGCGCGAGCGCGGGCATCGCGGGCGACACGCCGTCCAGCGCCGAGGCGCCGGCGGGCTTCTCGGCGGCCTTCGCGGCGTTCCACAGCTCCAGCACGCGCTCCGGAGTCTCGGCCTCTTCGCCCGCGAAGACGTGCGGGTGGCGGCGGATCATCTTGTCCGCCATGGTCCCGGCAACGTCCTCCAGGGTGAACGGGTCGGCCTCGTCGGCCGCGGCCACCTCGGCGTGGAAGAGGACCTGCCAGAGCAGGTCCCCCAGCTCCTCGCGCAGCCCGGCGCGATCGCCGCGCTCGATCGCGTCCACGACCTCGGCCGCCTCCTCGGTGGCGTAGGGCGCCAGGGCGTCGTGGGTCATCTGCCGCGACCACACGCAGGTGTCGTGCACGCGCCGCATGACGTCGACGGCGCGCAGGAGCTCGGGGGTATCGGAGGAGGCCATGACCCCATTGTCAACGACGAACGGCCCGCCGGGATCGCTCCCGACGGGCCGTTCGCGCGCGCCCTCAGGCGGCGGCGTTCTCCTCCGCCGCGACCCGGCGATGGTGCGCCGCGCGCCAGGAGACGAGGAATCCCGACAGCACGAGCGAGATGAGGGATCCGATGAGCACGCCCAGCACCGCCTCGTCGGCCACCTCGGGCTGCGAGGCGAACGCGAGGCGCGACAGGAGCAGCGACACCGTGAACCCGATCCCGCCGAGCGCCGCTGCGGGCAGGATGTCGGCGAAGGCCACCTCGGGCCGCCCCCTCTCGTCCCGCCCGATGAAATTGGCCAGCCATCCGAACAGCGTGATCCCGATGAGCTTGCCCACCGGGAGCGCGATGACGATGCCCCACATGGCGGGCGAGATCTCGGCGACGCTCTCGACCTGCGGGATCATGACGAGCGCCGAGAAGAAGGCGAACACGGGCAGGACGAGGCCGTTCACCCACGGCTCGAGCGCGTGTCGCGCGCGCATGCCCTCGTGCTGGCGAATGACGAGGCCCAGCATGACGCCGGCGAGCGTCGCGTGGATGCCCGCGAGGTAGATGAAGGCCCACGCCATGAGAGCGATCACGATCATGAGGGGCACGACGAACGCCTGGTTGCGCCGCGACCGGAACCGGCTGAGCACGGCGAACAGCGCGACCAGGGCGAACCCGATCAGGAGGTTCAGGAGGTTCAGGTCGGTCGTGAAGAGGATGGCGATGAAGAGGATCCCGACGATGTCGTCGATGATCGCGAGCGCCAGCAGGAAGACGCGCACCTTCGTCGGCAGGCCCTTGCCGAACATCGCCAGCACGCCGAGGGCGAAGGCGATGTCGGTCGCCGTGGGGATCGGCCAGCCGTGCACGGCGTATTCGTCGCGCCCCGCGATCGCGAGGTAGATCGCGATCGGGACGATCACGCCGCCCACCGCGGCGATCGCGGGCTTGATGGCCTTGCCGATGCTGTTGAGCTGCCCCCGCGTCAGCTCGTACTGGAGCTCGACGGCGACGGTAAAGAAGAACACGGCGAGCAGCAGGTCGGCGACCCAGTGCGACAGCTCGAGCTTCAGGCCGAGCGCCTCAGGACCGAACTCGACGTGACTCGCGTGGATGAGGTCCTCGCCGAACGGGAGATTGGCCAGGATCAGGCCGAGCGCGGCGGCCCCCAGGAGGAGGAACGCGGGGAAGCGCTCGGAGCGAAGGAGTTTCATCGATGCCTTTCGGTTGCCGATTGACCGCGGGCCGTGCGGACCGCGGCGCCGACCAGACTTCCCGGCACACCGCTTCCCACCCTATCGGGACCGCGCGCCGTGACCTGTCAGGCTACTGCGCGCGGGCCTGGCCCGCCCCGGCCGCCGCGGCGAGGGGGAACAGCGCGTCGAGCAGCTGGCGCACCCAGGCCAGCAGGTCCGCGTCCGCGAGCGCCTCTCCCCCGGCCGTGGGGAGCGGAACGAGGAGCGCGTCGCCCGAGCCGATGAGCTTCGCGCCGGGGTACAGGCGCTTCAGCCGCACCTGCATCGAGTCCGGCAGCGCGGCCGGGGCGATCCGCAGGTTCTTGCCCATCGCGACGACGTCCGAGAGGTGCGACTGCGCGGCGCGGCGACGCAGTCGCGCGACGTCCACGAGCCCGCGCACGGGGGCGGGCGGCTCGCCGTAGCGGTCCGCGAGCTCCTCCACGACGCGGTCGATGGCGTCCTCCTCGGCGCCGGCCGTCGCCGACGCGGACAGCTTCTGGTAGGCCTCGAGCCGGAGGCGCTCGCTATCGATGTAGTCGTCGGGGATGCGCGCCTCGAGCGGCAGCTCGAGCCGCAGCTCGACGGGCCCGTCGCCCTCCTCGCCGCGGAACTCGCTCACGGCCTCCCCGATCATCCGCAGGTACAGGTCGAATCCCACGCCCGCGATGTGTCCGGCCTGCTCCGCGCCGAGGAGATTCCCCGCGCCGCGCAGCTCGAGGTCCTTCATCGCGACCTGGATCCCGCTGCCGAGATCGTTGTGGACCGCGATCGTCTCGAGGCGGTCGGCCGCGGTCTCCGAGAGCGGGCGATGTTCGTCGTAGACGAAGTAGGCGTAGGCACGCTCGCGCCCGCGACCCACTCGGCCGCGCAGCTGGTGGAGCTGGGCCAGGCCGTACTTGTCGGCGCGGTCGATGATGATCGTGTTCGCGTTCGCGATGTCGATGCCGGTCTCGATGATCGTCGTGCACACGAGCACGTCGAACTTGCGCTCCCAGAAGTCGTCGACGACCTGCTCCAGCTGGTGCTCGCCCATCTTGCCGTGGGCGACGGCGATCCGCGCGTCGGGCACGAGCTCCGCGAGGTGGCTCGCGACGCGCTGGATGCTCGTGACCCGGTTGTGCACGTAGAACACCTGCCCCTCGCGCAGCATCTCGCGCCGGATGGCGGCGGCGACCTGTTTGTCGTTGGACGGGCCCACGTAGGACAGGATGGGGTGGCGCTCCTCCGGCGGCGTGGCGAGCGTCGACATCTCGCGGATCCCCGTCACCGCCATCTCGAGGGTGCGGGGGATCGGCGTGGCGCTCATCGCGAGGATGTCGACGTTCGTCTTGAGCTTCTTCAGCGCGTCCTTGTGCTCGACGCCGAAGCGCTGCTCCTCGTCGATGATGAGGAGGCCGAGGTCCTTGAACACGACCTGATCCGTGAGGATCCGGTGCGTGCCGATCACCATGTCGACGGATCCGTCGAGAAGACCCCGCAGGGTGTCCCGCGCCTGCTGCGGCGTCTGGAAGCGGCTGAGGGCCTTCACCTTCACGGGAAAGCCCGCGAAGCGCTCCTGGAACGTCTCGAGGTGCTGCTTGACCAGCAGCGTCGTGGGCACGAGCATCGCGACCTGCTTGCCATCCTGAATCGCCTTAAAGGCGGCGCGCACGGCGACCTCGGTCTTGCCGAAGCCGACGTCGCCCGAGAGCAGGCGGTCCATCGGGATCGCGCGCTCCATGTCGCGCTTGACCTCGTCGATCGTCTGCAGCTGATCGGGGGTCTCGGCGAACGGGAACGCCTCCTCGAGCTCGCGCTGCCAGGGCGTGTCGGGCCCGAAGGCGTGGCCCTTCGACGCCATGCGGGCCGAGTAGAGCTTCACGAGCTCCACCGCGATGTCCCGGACGGCCTTGCGCGCCTTCTTCTTCGCCTGCGCCCAGTCGGATCCGCCCATCTTCGACAGCTGCGGGTTCTCGCCGCCGACGTACTTCGAGAGCAGGTCGAGCTGATCGGTGGGAACGAACAGCTTGTCGCCCGGGTAGCCGCGCTTCGACGGCGCGTACTCGAGCACGACGTAGTCGCGCGTCGACTTCTGCGCGCCGCGACCCCCGGTGGACACCTCGCGCTGGACCATCTCGACGAACCGGCCGATGCCGTGCGTCGCGTGCACGACGGGATCCCCGGGCTTCAGCTGGAGCGGATCCACGACGTTGCGCCGCCGGGACGCGAGCTTCTTGACGACGCCCGCGTCCTGCGCGATCGTGCGCCCGTAGAACTCCGAATCGGTGAGGACGGCGACCCGGGCCTCCTCCGAGACAAACCCCTTCTCGACCTGCGCGCGCAGGAGCGTCGCGACCCCCCGCTCGGGCGCCTCGCCCAGCGCGTCGACGATCCGCGCGGCGACGCCGCGCTCGGACAACACGTCGCGCGCCCGGTCCACGAGGCCCGTGCCCGTTCCGGCGACGACGACCGCCCACCCGTCCGCGACGAGCCCGCGGACGAACTCCGTCGCGCCGTCGACGTTGCCCTGGAAGGAGGCGGGTGCCTCGGCCCGGATCCGCATGGACGAGCCGCCGGGGGCGAACGCCTCCCCCGCATCCGCCAGCTCCTCCGCGATCTCCCCCAGCCCGGAGTCGAAAGGACTCAGAGTCCACCACACGCCGCCCCGCGCGGACGCAGCCTCGCGCAGGTCCCCGACGCCGACGAAGCCGGCGTGGGCCAGATCGAGCGGCGCCTCGCCGCCGGCCGTGGCGGCATTCCACGCGGCCTCGAGGAACTCCGCGTTCGTCTCGGCCAGGCTCGTGGCCCGCGCGAGCGCGCGCTCGGGGTCCACGAGCGCGACGGACGCACCCTCCGGGAGGTAGTCGACCACGCTCACGAGCGGGCCCGCGACGAGGCTGGAGAGCGACTCCATCCCCTCCGTGGGGATCCCCTCTCCCATCCGCTCGAGCATCTGGCCGATCCCGGGGTAGTCGTTCTGGAGCTCCCGCGCGCGCTGCCGGACCTCGGGGGTGAGCAGCAGCTCGCGGCTCGGCATGAGCTCGATCCGCGAGATCGTTCCGGGGGCGGAGCGCTGGTCGGCGACGGAGAACTCGCGGATCTCGTCGACCTCGTCGCCGAAGAATTCCACGCGGTACGGGTGATCCGCCGTCGGCGGGAAGACGTCGAGGATCCCGCCGCGCACGGCGAACTCACCGCGGCGCGACACCATGTCGACCCGGTGGTAGGCGAGCTCCACGAGGCGCGGGGCGATGTCTTCCAGCCACAGGTCGCGGCCGCCGGCGGCGAGCACGATCTCCTCGGCGTCGCCCAGCCCCGGCGCGATCGGCTGCATCGCCGCGCGCACGGACGCCGTCACGACGAGCGGGGTCTCGCCGTCCCAGCGCGCGAGCCGGCGGAGGGTGGTGAGCCTCCGGCCGACGACCTCGGGGCTCGGGCTCAGGCGCTCGTGCGGCAGCGTCTCCCAGGCGGGCAGGTCGACCACGTCGGCGGCCGGCAGGTAGGCCGCGAGGGCCGCGGCCAACTGCTCCGAGCGACGGCTCGTCGGCGCGATCGCCACGAGCACGGGCGGGTGGCCGGCCCCGCGGCGCCGCTCGAGGAGCGCCGCGAGCGCGGGCGCGTCCAGACCGTCCACGGCCGAGAACTCCGCGTCGACCGAGGAGCAGGCGATCGCCTCCCGGAACGAGGACGACGTGTCGAGGGCGCGCAGGATCCCGGAAAGAGTCACGGCACCAGTCTACGAGCGACCCCCGACGCCGCGGCCCGTAGGATGGCCGCGTGACGACGCCCCCGCCCCCGCGGCCCCGCGCGCTCGGCGTCGTGGCGTTCGCCGGAGCGGTCGCCTCGCTCGTCCTCGGCGCCGCCGCGATCACGCTCGCGGGGTGGTCCATCTCGCGGGCGCTGCGCTTCACCGACTACCCGGACCTCGTCCAGGACACCCAGGCGCAGCTGTGGGAGAGCGCCGGGTCGCTGGCCCTCTCGGCCGCGTGGCTGGGGGCGGCGTGGATCCTCCACGCGCTGATCGCGGCGTGGGCCCTCGTCCAGGGCATCGTCGCGGTGGCGGTGGGGCGCGGCCGCGCGTGGGGCGCCGCCGCGATCGTCGTCGCCGCCATCGCGTGGCTCCCGCTCACCTGGGTGACCCAGGAGGCCGTCCTCGCGGGGCTTCTCGGCCTCGTGCCCTTCTTCGGGTGATCAGGCTCGCGGCGCGTGCACGCGCTGTTGCGCCGCGGTGAGGCCCTCGTCGGCGATCAGCTCCGCGGCATCCGCCGCGTCCGACACCAGGATGGGGAGGTTCTGGCGTTCCGCGGATCCGAACTCGGCGAGCACCCAGTCGGCCGGATCCTGCCGCCCCGGCGGGCGGCCGATGCCCACGCGCACCCGCGCGAAGTCGGGCGTGCCGAGCGCCTTCTGGATGTCGCGGATCCCGTTGTGCCCGCCGTGGCCCCCGCCGGACTTGAGCTTCAGCTGGTCGAACGGGATGTCGAGTTCGTCGTGAACGACGATGACGCGCTCCGGCGCGACGCGGTAGAAGGACGCGAGCGCCGCGGCGGGGCCGCCGGAGGTGTTCATGAAGCCGTTCGACTTCGCGAGAACGAGCTTCGCGGCGCCGGGGCGCAGCCACGCCTCGGCCACGCGCGCGCCCGCTTTGTGCTGCCGCCACGAGGCATCACGGCGGGCCGCGATCTCGTCGACGACCATCTGGCCGACGTTGTGGCGCGTGCGCTCGTATCGCGGGCCCGGGTTCCCGAGGCCCATGATCAGCCAGGTCTCCGCCATGGCGCTCTCCTTATTCGTGGCCGAGACGGGATGAGGGGGCGCGGTGTCCCCGCGCCCCCTCATCCCGGTGTCGATCTCGAAATCGTTACTCGGCCGACTCCGCGCCGTCCTCGGCCGGCTCGGCGTCCTCGTCCTCGGCGGACACGCTCGGGGTGGAGATGCCCACGACGAGCAGCTCGGGGTCGTCGGCGAGCGTGACGCCGGCGGGGAGCGTGAGGTCCTTGGCGTAGACGTGCTGGCCGTCCTCGAGGCCGTCGATGTTCACGACGATGTGCTCGGGGATGTGCATCGCCTCGGCCTCGACCGTGATCGCGGTCGCGCTGAGCGTCGCGATCGTGCCCGGGAACGACTCGCCCTCGGTGACGTAGGGCACGTCGACCGTCATCTTCTCGCCGCGCGTGACGACGACGAGGTCGATGTGCTCGATGATCTGGCGCACCGGGTCGCGCTGCACGTCCTTGACGAGGGCGAGCTGGCTCTCGCCGTCGATGTCGAGGTCGATCACGGCGTTCGCGTGACGCACGATCAGGCCCGTCTGGTGCCCCGGGAGGGCGAGGTGCTTGACCTCGGTGCCGTGGCCGTAGAGGACCGCGGGGATCTGGCCGGCGGCGCGCAGGCGGCGGGCGAAGCCCTTGCCGAACTCGGTGCGAACCTGGACGGTGAGCTTGTTGCCATCGCTCATGGGTGTCTCCTGTCTCGGTGCACGCGTACCGAGGCGGGCCGCGTGAGTGAACGTGTGTCTCGACTCCAACGCAGGACGTGAGGAGAGCAGTTCTGCCCGCTTCACCGCGTCGATAACGGAAGCGCCGGAGCGCCTCCCTCGCCGAGGTCGTCGTCTATCGTACCCGATCGACGCGGTAGGATCGATCCCTGTGCGCGTTTCGCGCGCCCCACCCCCGAGCACCTACGGAGACCCCCGCGCATGGACGCTTCGCACATCGTCGCCCTCGTCATCGCCGCCCTCGCCACGTGCACGACGATCGGGTTCGTCGGCGCCCTGTTCACGCTCGGACGGCAGTCCTCCTACAAGGACTGATCGCCCCTCCCGTTTCGCCCACGGCGCGGGGAGGCCCCGCGACGGGCTAGCCTGGGGTCATTCCTGATCCCCCTTCTCGAAGGAGACGTGCGTGAACCAAGCCGCAGCCAACATCGGGGTCGTCGGCCTCGCCGTGATGGGCTCGAACCTGGCCCGGAACCTCGCGAGCCGCGAGGGCAACACGGTCGCGGTGTACAACCGCAGCCGCGAGAAGACCGACCAGCTGGTCGCCGAGCACCCCGAGGCCGGCTTCCTGCCCGCGTTCGACTACGCGGAGTTCGCGGCGACGCTGTCGAAGCCCCGCACGGCGATCATCATGGTCAAGGCGGGCCGGGGCACCGACGCCGTCATCGACGAGCTCGTCAAGGTCTTCGAGCCGGGCGACATCATCGTCGACGGCGGCAACGCCTACTTCCCCGACACGATCCGCCGCGAGAAGGCGGTGCGCGAGACGGGCATCAACTTCGTCGGCGCCGGGATCTCGGGCGGCGAGGAGGGCGCGCTCAACGGCCCGTCGATCATGCCCGGCGGATCCGACGAGTCGTGGGTCACGCTCGGCCCGATCCTGAAGTCGATCGCCGCCGTCGCGCCGGACGGCGAGCCGTGCGTCACGCACGTCGGCCACGACGGCGCGGGTCATTTCGTCAAGATGGTCCACAACGGCATCGAGTACGCCGACATGCAGCTCATCGCGGAGGCGTACGACCTCATCCGCCGCGGCACGGGCAAGACGCCGGCCGAGATTGCCGACATCTTCGCGGCGTGGAACACGGGCGAGCTCGAGTCCTACCTCATCGAGATCACGGCCGAGGTCCTGCGCCAGGTCGACGCCGAGACGGGCAAGCCGCTCGTCGACGTCATCCTCGACCAGGCCGGCGCCAAGGGCACGGGCGCCTGGACGGTCCAGACCGCGCTCGCGCTCGGCGTCCCCGTGTCGGGGATCGCCGAGGCGACCTTCGCGCGCTCGCTGTCCTCGCACCCCGAGCAGCGCGCGGTCGCCTCGGCCCTGCCCGGCCCGGCCGAACCGTTCGAGGTCGCCGACGCCGATGCCTTCATCGCCGACGTCGCGCAGGCGCTGTTCGCGTCGAAGATCATCGCCTACTCGCAGGGCTTCGACGAGATCCGCGCCGGCGCCGCCGAGTACGGCTGGACGATCGACCTCGGCGCCGTGTCGAAGATCTGGCGCGAGGGCTGCATCATCCGCGCCCAGTTCCTCAACCGCATCGCCGACGCCTACGCCGGCGAGCCGGACCTGCCGGTGCTCGCGACCGCGCCCTACTTCGCCGAAGCGCTCACGCGCGGCCAGGCCGCCTGGCGCCGCGTCGTCGTCGCGGCCACCGTCGCGGGGATCCCCTCGCCGGCGTTCAGCTCCTCGCTGGCGTACTACGACGGCCTGCGCGCCGACCGCCTCCCCGCGGCCCTCGTGCAGGGGCAGCGCGACTTCTTCGGCGCGCACACGTACAAGCGCATCGACAAGGAGGGCACGTTCCACACGCTGTGGTCCGGCGACCGCTCCGAGATCGAGGCCGAGGACACGCACTGACGATCGTCCGTGCGAGAAACGAGGATCGCCCCCGCCACACGGCGGGGGCGATCCTCGTTTCTCAGCGGGAGCTCAGGCCCTCGCGGTGACGTCCTTCACCCGGCCGCCGTCGAGGCGGAGGCGGCGCCGAGCGCGGCGGAACACCGCGGAGTCGTGCGTCACGAGGATCAGGGTCAGCCCGTTCGCGTTCAGGCCCTCGAGCAAGGCCATGACCTCGTCGCGCGTGCGCTCGTCGAGATTTCCCGTCGGCTCGTCCGCGAGGAGCACGCGGGGCCGGCCCGCGATCGCGCGGGCGATCGCCACGCGCTGTTGCTGCCCGCCCGAGAGCTCCGCGGGGAGGTGATCGGCGCGCTCCGCGAGACCCACCTGCGTCAGCGCCTCCGCGACGCGGCGCGCGCGCTCGGCGGCGTCGAGCCGCAGGGGCTCGAGCCCCATGTCCACGTTCTGCGCCGCGGTGAGCGTGGGGATGAGGTTGAACCCCTGGAAAACGAAGCCGATCTCGCCCGCGCGCAGGCGCCCGAGTGCCCGCGGGGAGGCGTCCGTGAGGTCCGTCGCGCCGAAGGCGATCGCCCCCGAGGTGGGCGAGTCCAGCGCCCCGAGCATCTGCAGGAGCGTGGACTTGCCGCCGCCCGTCGGACCCTGGATCGCGACGAACTCGCCCTCCTCGATCGCGAGGTCGACGCCGCGGAGCGCCTGCACCTCGCGTCCCTTCTGCGCGTAGGTCTTCGTGACGGCATCGAGCGTGTACAGCGCGGTCATGGGTTTCTCCTGGTCTGTGGGGGTGTGTGCGATCGTCGACATCTCAGGCGACCGACCTCAGCGCCTCGGCGGGGCTGAGCCGCGCCGCGCGCCATCCGCCGATCGCGCCGGCGACCAGGCCGCCCGCGATCGCGAGCCCGACGGCCGCGAGGATGACGCCCACGCTGACGGGGGCCGACAGGACGACGTCGGCCGCCGTCTCGGCCGCCGGGGCCGCCCCGAACCCGCCGCCCATGCCCCCGCCGCCGGGACCGCTGGCCGCGGCGTCGCCCGCCGACGACGAGAGCGTCGGGTGCACGAGGTTGATGACGAGGACGCCGATCAGCCCGAGCGCGACGCCCGCGACGCCGCCGATGACGCCCTGGACGACCGACTCGCCCGCGACCTGGCCCACGATCCGGCCGTTCGTCCATCCGATTGCCTTCAGCGTGCCGAACTCGCGGGTCCGCCGCGACACGCCGGAGATCGTGAAGAGCACGGCCAGCAGCACGGCGACGGCCAAGACGATGATCGACAGCCAGGTGCCGAGGCCCGAGATGAGGCTCGACGCGCTCGTGAGGGATCCGGAGACCGTCGCGGCGAGGTCGCTCTCAGAGCTCACCGTGGCGTCGGGCAGCTCCTCCTCGAGCGCCGCCTGCACCTCGGCGATCGCGTCCGAGGAGGTCGCCTGGACGTAGACCGTCGAGATCGCGTCCGTCTCGCCCGACAGGTCCTGGGCGACATCCAGCGGGATGAACACGTCGGCGGCCGTGTCGGCCTCGTCCGTCGCCGACGCCACGATGCCGACGATCTCAACGTCCTCGCCGCCGATCTCGACCGTGTCACCGACCGCTAGCTCGTTCGACGTCGCGTGGGTCTCGTCGACCACCGCCACGAGCGCGCCCGCGTCCGAGGCCTGGAGAGCGCGGCCGTCCACGACCTCCGCCGAGGAGAGCGGGCCGACCGTGGTCGCCGCGTCGTCCACGCCGAGGACCGACAGCGAGTTCAGGTCGAAGGCGCTCCCGCCCGCACCATCGAACCCACCCGCGGGCGGCGCCTGCATCTCGCCCTCGCCGGGCGCGGCGGCCTCGCCGGACTCCGACGCCTGCGACGGGATCTCGCCGCTGAACTCCATGTTCGACAACGCCAGCGCGGCCGAGACGGCCTCCACGCCGGTCGTGCTCGCGGCCGTCTCGCTGGCGGCGGCGTCGAGCGTTCCGCGCCCGCGCTCCACCGAGAGGGTGGACTGCGACAGCTCGGTGGTCCCGTCCTCGCCTGCCTGCTCGCCGCCGAACTCGAAGCGCTGGCCGCCGCCCTCGCCCGGCTCCGCCGCGGCGCCCGTGATGGTCAGGTCCGTCCCCACGCCGTACACGGACGCGAGCGCCTCCTCCTGCGCGTCGGACACACCGCGCGCCAGGGAGGTGGCGATGATGACGAGGGCGATCGCGACCGCGAGGCCCGCCGCGACGATGGCCGTCTGGCGCTTCCTCCCGGCCAGCTCGCGCCGGAGATAGGTGCCGTACATGAAGTCTCCTTTCGCCGCCCGCTCGGGCGGCCAGGAGAAACGCTATGAACAGCGTCGATGAGAGTCGTCAGCCGTTCTGATGAGAAGGTGATGAATCCTGAATCGCCTGCGGCTTGGCCGGCAGGCTCACGATGAACCGCGTCGCTCCGGGCCGGCTGTCCACCGAAATCTCGCCGTGGTGCGCGTCGACGATCGCCTTGACGATCGAGAGCCCCAGCCCCGATCCACCGGTCTTCCGCGCGCGGCTGACGTCCCCGCGCGCGAACCGCGTGAACAGCGTCTTCTGGAGCTCCGGATCGATCCCGGGCCCCGTGTCGTCGACGGTGAGGATCGCGCGGGTCTGGGATCCCTCGCCCGTCGTCGCCAACGAGACGGTGACCGAGGTGCCCTCGGGGGTGTGCGTGCGCGCGTTCGCGAGGAGGTTGGTCACGACCTGGGTCAGCCGCGCGCGGTCCCCCGCGACGAGCACGGGTTCCTCCCCCACCTCGGCGCCCCAGTCGTGCTCCATCCCGGCCATGGCCTGGTCTCCCACCGCGTCGACGACGACCTGGCGGAGGTCGACCATGTCGTAGACGAGCTCGTGCCCCTCGTCGAGGCGGGCGAGGAGGAGCAGGTCCTCCACGAGGCCCGTCATGCGCTGCGACTGGGCCTCGATGCGCTGCAGCGACTGGCGGCTCCCCTCGCTGAGCGTGCCGTCGCGCAGCGACAGCTCGCTGTAGCCGCGGATCGAGGCGAGCGGCGTGCGCAGCTCGTGGCTCGCGTCCGCGACGAAGCGGCGCATCGTCTCCTCGTTACGCTGGCGGGCCGAGAGCGAGTCCTCCACGTGGTCGAGCAGCGTGTTGAGCGCGGCGCCCACCCGTCCGACCTCGGTCGCCGGATCCGCCTCCTCCGCCGGGACGCGCTCGGCGATGCGCACGTCGCCCTGGTCGAGCCGCTGCCGCGAGACGCGCGTGGCCGTGGCCGCGACGCGACGGAGCGGGCGGAGTCCCCGCCGGATGATGCCGGACGTCGCGACGCCGAGCAGGAGCATGCCGCCGATCGTCGCGAGCCCGATCGACCAGAACATCTGTTGCAGCGTGAGTCTCTCGGAGGCCGTGGACATGCCGAGGGCCGCCACCGGCTCGCCGCCCTGGGACGGGATCCCCATGACGCGGAACTGGCCGAGCCCGCTGATCGTGACGGTCGTCAGCCCCTCCGCGCCGTCGATGGCGCTGAGGAGCCCCTCGATCTGGGCGTCCGAGAGCGTGTACCGGTCGTAGTCGTTGCCGACGACGGCGCCCGTCGCCCCCGTGAAGGGGCTGTCGATGACGAGGAGCATGCCGGGCGACGCGCGGGTGCGCTCGAGCTGCTCCCCCGCCGTGCCGTCGAGCATCGTGATGCCGAACTGTCCGGTCAGCGCGCTCGTCGCCTCGCGCAACCGGCTGTCGACCTGCCCGGTGAGGACGTTGTTGAGGATGACGCCCGTGACGACGGAGACGACGACGAGGATCGCCGCGACGATGGCGAACACCGCGAGCATCAGGCGCGTGTGCAGCGCCATGGGCGGCTTGACGGGCGCGTCCGGCGCCTGCGCCGCCCGCGGGCGGCGCGACATCACTGCGGGGCCTTGATCATGTACCCGACGCCGCGGACCGTGTGGATGAGCGGCTCCCGCCCCGCGTCGATCTTCTTGCGGAGGTAGGAGATGTAGAGCTCGACGACGCTCGACTTGCCGCCGAAGTCGTAGTTCCACACGCGGTCGAGGATCTGGGCCTTCGAGACGACACGGCGCGGGTTGCGCATGAGGAAGCGCAGAAGCTCGAACTCCGTGGCCGTGAGCTCGATCTCCGCCTCGCCGCGGAGCACCTCGTGGCTGTCCTCATTGAGGCTGAGGTCGCCGACGCGAAGGATCGGCTCGGGCTCCGCCGCGAGCGCCGTGCCCGATCGGCGCATGAGCGCGCGCAGCCGGGCCACGACCTCCTCCAGGCTGAACGGCTTCGTCACGTAGTCGTCGCCGCCCGCCGTGAGGCCCGCGACGCGGTCGCTCACGGCGTCCTTCGCGGTCAGGAAGAGCACGGGCACCATGTTGTCCTGCTGCCGCAGGCGCTGGAGCACGGCCATCCCGTCGAGGTCCGGCATCATGATGTCGAGCACGATGGCGTCGGGCTGGAAGTCCTTCACCGACTGCAGGGCCTCGGTGCCGCTCCCCGCCGTCCGGACCTCCCACCCCTCCATCCGCAGCGCCATCGACAACAGGTCGGTGAGCATCTGCTCGTCGTCGACGACCAGCACGCGTACGGGCGTGCCATCGGGCCGGGTCAGCGCGGTCGAGGTGGTGGGGTTCGTCATGCTTCTCATTGTCCGCGCATACCTATGCGAACGCTATGGGGTCGGCTATGTCCGACCTGTGAGTCCCCGGCCCGGGCGGGTACGGTCTAGGCGGCCCCGTCGAACATGCTCGTGACGGATCCGTCGTCGAAGACCTCCTGGATCGCGCGCGCGAGCAGCGGCGCGGCCGACAGCACGGTCAGCGACGCGAAGCGGCGGCGCTCCGGGATCGGGATGGTGTCCGTGACGACGACCCGGTCGATGGCCGGGTCCTGGAGCCGCTCCGCCGCGGGGTCGCTGAAGATCGCGTGCGTCGCTCCGACGATGACCTTCTTCGCGCCGTTGGCCTTGAGCGCCTGGGCCGCCTTGACGATCGTGCCCGCCGTGTCGATCATGTCGTCGACCAGGAGGCAGGTGCGCCCCTCGACCGTCCCGACGATCTCGTGCACCGACACCTGGTTCGCGACCTTCGGATCGCGCCGCTTGTGGATGATCGCGAGCGGCGCGTCGAGCGAGTCGCTCCACGTGTCGGCGACGCGCACGCGCCCCATGTCGGGCGAGACGACCGTGAGGGTGGCGCGCTCGTCCGGCGTCAACGTCTCCTGGAAGTGGCCGAGCAGCACGGGCTTGGCGAAGAGGTGGTCGACGGGGCCGTCGAAGAACCCCTGGATCTGCGAGGCGTGGAGATCGACGCTCATGATGCGGTCGGCGCCCGCCGTGTGGATCAGGTCCGTGATGAGGCGCGCCGAGATCGGCTCGCGGCCGCGCCCCTTCTTGTCCTGGCGCGAGTAGGGGTAGTACGGAACGACGACCGTGACGCGCTTGGCCGAGGCGCGCTTGAGCGCATCGAGCATGATGAGCATCTCCATGAGATCCTCGTTGATCTTCTCGCCGAAGGACTGCACGAGGAAGACGTCGGTGCCGCGCATCGAGACCTCGAAGCGCGTGTAGATCTCGCCCGACGCGAAGGTGCGGTGCTCGGTGGGCGCGAGCTCGATTCCGAGGCACTCGGCGACGTCGGCAGCGAGCTCGGGGTGCGAGCGGCCCGTGACGACCACCATGCGCTTTCGGGTCTTCTGCTCCATGCCCGGGGCGATCCCCCGGTCAAGGTCAAGGTCAACCGTCTTGTTCTTGCTGGCCATCGGTCGCTTTCTCTGAGGCTCGGGAACGCCGCGCGGCATCCGCCGCCGCCGTTCCCGCTCTGTTCTTCTCGACCCACCCCACGAGGTTCCTCTGGGGGGAGACACTGAGGGCGAGGGCCCCCGCGGGGACGTCCTTCCGGATGACCGCGCCGGCGCCCGTCTTGGCGCCATCGCCCAGTCTAACGGGGGCGATCATGACCGTATGCGAGCCGGTGTGCACCTGGTCGCCGATGACCGTGCGGTGCTTCAGCACGTCGTCGTAGTTCGCGGTGATGGCGCCGGCGCCGAGGTTGACGCCGGATCCGATCGTCGCGTCGCCGACGTACGACAGGTGCGGGACCTTGCTCCCCTCGCCCACGGTCGAGTTCTTGATCTCGACGAATGTGCCGGCCTTCGCGCCCGCGGCCAATTCGGCGCCCGCGCGGAGGTACGCCCACGGGCCCACGGTCGCGTTCTCGCCGATCACCGCGAGGGTGACGTCGCTGCGCCGTACGGTCGCGCCCTGGCCGACCTCGGCGTCGCGCAGCGAGGTATCGGGCCCGATGATCGCGCCGCCGGCGACCGTCGTCGCGCCGAGGATGTGCGTGTTCGGCAGCAGGGTGACGTCGGGGGCGAGCGTCGCGGTGTCGTCGATCCACGTCGAGCGCGGATCCTCGACCGTCACGCCCTCGAGCTGCCAGCGACGGATCACCCGCTCGTTCAGGATCCGGGTCGCCTCCGCGAGCTGGACGCGGTCGTTCACGCCGAGCGCCGCGAGCGCGTCCGGCGCGGCGACCGCGGCGACGACGTCGCCCGCGCCGCGCAGGATCCGGACGACGTCCGTCAGGTACATCTCGCCCTGCGCGTTGTCCGTGCCCACCTCGGCGAGCGCCTGGCGCAGCGCCGCGGCGCGGAAGACGTACACGCCCGAGTTGATCTCGGTCACCGCGAGCTCCTCGGCGGTCGCGTCCTTCTGCTCGACGATCCGCTCCACCAGGCCGTCGGCGCCCCGGATGACGCGGCCGTATCCCTCCGGCTGGGCGAGCTCGGCGCCGAGGATCGTCGCGGCCGCCTCCCGCCGTCGATGCTCGTCGAGCAGCGCGCGGAAGGTCGCGGCCTCCAGGAGCGGCACGTCGCCGGAGAGAACGAGGACGTCGCCCGCGAAATCGGCCGGCAGGTCCGCGACGCCGAGCTGCGCCGCGCGCCCCGTGCCGGGCACCTCGTCCTGGTCGACGGCGCGCGCCCCGGGATAGTCGGCGAGCGACTCGACGACCCGGTCGCGCTCGTGCCGGACGACGACGCGGACGTGCGGCGTGCCGAGGGCCTCGGCCTGGCTCAGCACGTGCCCGAGGAGCGTGCGCCCGCCCAGGCGGTGCAGGACCTTCGGGGTGGCCGACTTCATGCGCGTTCCGCGCCCGGCCGCCAACACCACGATTGCGAGATTGTGCTCAGTCACGCTCCGCCACCAGGATTCGAACCCGGACCTCACGGCTCCAAAGGCCGTCGTGCTGCCATTACACCATGGCGGATCCGCGGCCTCGGGCCGCTCGCACCAGTCTTGCACGAGCGGGCCGATTGCCGCCCGAGCGCCCCGGCGCGCGATAATCGTTCGATGGGCACGGAACGGGACGAGGTCGATCGCATCGTCGGCGCGTGGAGCGCCGAGCGCGACGACCTCGATTTCTCCCCCATGGAGGTCCTGTCCCGCGTCGACCGCCTCTCCCACCACCTCGACCGGGCGCGGCGCGAGGCCTTCCGCCGGACGCACATCGAACCGTGGGAGTGGGACGTGCTCTCGGCCCTCCGGCGCGCCGGCGAGCCCTACCGCTTGAGCCCCAAGCAGCTGCTCCAGCAGACGCTCGTCTCGAGCGGGACGATGACGAATCGCATCGACCGGCTCCGCGAGCGCGGGCTCGTCGAGCGGTCCTCGGATCCATCCGATCGCCGCGGCGTCCTCGTCACGCTCACCGAGGAGGGCCGCACCCGCGTCGACGCCGCGATCACCCGCCTCATCGACGCCGAGGCCGACCTGCTCGCCGGCATGAACAAGACCGACCAGAAGCGCCTCGCGGCGCTCCTGCGCCACCTGCTGATCTCCTTCGACTGAACAGGACTCCCCCTCCATGGCACATCTCCTCGGCGGCGAGGACCTCCACGTCGAATTCCCCGCAAAGGTCGTCCTCGACGACGTCACGATCGGCATCGCCGACGGCGACCGCGTCGGCATCGTCGGGCGCAACGGCGACGGCAAGTCGACGCTGATGAAGGTCCTCATGGGCGTGTCCGAGGCCGACAGCGGGCGGGTCACGCGCCGCGCGGGGCTCCGCGTGGGCATGCTCAGCCAGGACGACGACCTGCCGGAGGGCGGATCCGTCCGCCACGCGATCGTCGGGGACGCGCCCGAGCACGAGTGGCTGGGCGACGCGCGGATCCGCGACGTGCTCGCCGGGCTCACCGGCGACCTCGACCTCGGCGCGGACGTCGGCTCCCTCTCGGGCGGCCAGCGCCGGCGGGTGGCGCTCGCGCGGCTCCTCGTCGGCGACTGGGACGTCGTGGCGCTCGACGAGCCGACCAACCACCTCGACGTCGAGGGCATCTCCTGGCTCGCCCAGCACCTCGCCCGCCGCTGGCCGGACGGCCAGGGCGCGCTCCTCCTCGTCACCCACGACCGGTGGTTCCTCGACGCCGTCTGCACCCGCATGTGGGAGGTGCACGACGGCATCGTCGACCCCTTCGAGGGCGGGTACGCCGCCTACGTGCTCCAGCGCGTCGAGCGCCAGCGCCAGGCGGCGGTCGTCGAGGAGAAACGCCAGAACCTCATGCGCAAGGAGCTCGCGTGGCTCCGGCGCGGCGCGCCCGCGCGCACCTCGAAGCCGAAGTTCCGCATCGAGGCGGCCAACCAGCTCATCGAGAACGAGCCGCCCGCGCGCGACGCCGTCCAGCTCACCCAGCTGGCGACGGCGCGGCTCGGCAAGGACGTCGTCGACCTCCTCGAGGCGGGCGTGACGTACGGCGAGCGCGAGGTCCTCTCCCGCGTCGAGTGGCGCATCGCTCCCGGCGAGCGCACGGGGATCCTGGGCGCCAACGGCGCGGGCAAGTCCACCCTGCTGGGCCTGATCTCGGGCACCGTCGCCCCGACCTCGGGCCGCGTCAAGCGCGGCAAGACCGTGCAGATCGCCTACCTCGACCAGCGCCTGTCCGAGCTCGACGCGGTCGCCGACCTGCGGGTGCGCGAGGTGCTCGCCGAGCAGAAGACCTCCTACGTCGCCGGGGGCAAGGAGCTCACCCCCGCGCAGTTGCTGGAGCGGCTGGGATTCCGGACGAGCGAGCTGTCCACGCCCGTCCGCGACCTCTCCGGCGGGCAGAAGCGCCGCCTCCAGCTCCTCCTCGTGCTCCTCGACGAACCCAACGTCCTCATCCTCGACGAGCCCTCGAACGACCTCGACACGGACATGCTCGCGGCGATGGAGGACCTGCTGGACTCCTGGCCGGGGACGCTCCTCGTCGTCAGCCACGACCGCTACCTGCTCGAGAGGGTCACGGACCAGCAGTACGCCGTGATGGGCGGCCGCCTCAGGCACCTCCCCGGCGGGGTCGATCAGTACCTCGAGCTGCGGCGCGCGGAGGGGGCGGCCGGCCCGTCCGCCCGCGCGGCCGAGCCGGCCCGCGCGCCCGGTCTCTCGGGCGCCGAGCGCCGCGCCGCGGAGAAGGAGCTGAGCGCGATCGACCGCAAGCTCGCGAACCTGCGCGCCGACGCCGCGCGCATCCACGACCGGATGGCGGCGCACGACCAGGAGGACTTCGTCGGCCTCGGCGCGCTGAACGACGACCTCCGGGCGATCGGCGCCGAGGTCGACGCGCTCGAGGAGCGCTGGCTCGAGCTGGGCGAGGCGCTCGAGTAGTCGCTCAGCGCTCCGGGACGAAACGCACGCGCGTGCCGGGGCGGAGCTGGCCCGCGCGCGGGAGGTCGGCGGCCGCGACGACCGCGATGACCGGGTACCCGCCGGTCGTCGGGTGGTCGGGTCCGAACAGCACGGGCTCGCCCGACGGCGGCACCTGCAGGGATCCGATCTCGACCCCCTCGCTCGCGAGGTCGAGGCTCGGCGCGCGCAGCGGCCGGGCGCCGTCCGCCGGGACGAGGCGCGCGCCCACCCGGTCGGCCTGAGCGCTCACGATCCACGCCGTCGCCACCAGGTGCGCGCGCTCGGCCTGCGTGAAGGCGTCGGCGCGCGGGCCGAAGCGGATCCGCAACTGCGCCGCCGGGCCGAACGACGCCAGCGCCTCGGGCGCGCCGACGGCGCCCCGCGGCGGGGCCCCGACGGCCAGGGCATCGCCGGCGCCGAGCGGCGCCGGGCCGAGCCCGCTCAGGCGATCGTTGCTGCGGCTGCCCAGCGTGGCGGGCGCCGCGATCCCGCCGCGCACGGCGAGATAGGCGCGCAGGCCGCGAACCGGCGACCCGAGGCGGAGCGTCTCGCCGCCGCGCAGGAGGAACGGCGCCCCGGACGGGGCGGAGTCCTCGCCGACGTACGCGTCGAGGGCCGCTCCCGCCAGGGAGAGCACCTGGTCCCCCACGGCGCGCACCTCCAGCCCGCCCAGCGTCTCGATCACCGCGGCGTCGGCACCGTTGCCGACAAGGCGATTCGCCTGCCTCGCGGACGCGGCGTCCGCCGCCCCGGACGCCGTGACGCCGAGCGCCGCGTAGCCCGGGCGGCCCCGGTCCTCGAGAAGCGACAGCGGACCCGGGTGAACGACCTCGATCGCCGACCCCGGACGCGGATCCGCACGGCCGGGGATCGGCCCCGCGACCGGGCCCGTGAGAGCGGTGCCGGACGCGGCGCGCGCGCCCGCGCGCACAGCACGAAAGCGCACGGCGTCGCCCGGGGCGATCAGCGCGGGCGGGTCGCGCTCGATGTCCCACAGGGCTCGATCGGTGCGGCCGATGAGCCGCCATCCCCCGGGCGACGCGCGCGGATACACCGCGGAGAACTCGCTCGCGAGCGCAACGGATCCGGCCGGAACCGACGTGCGGGGGCTCTCGCGGCGCGGCACCGCGAGGCGCGGGTCGCCGCCCGCGAGATACGCGAAACCCGGCGCGAAGCCGCCGAAGGCCGCGACCCACGCCGACGCCTGGTGCGCGGCCACGACCGCCTCGGGCGACAGGCCCGCGAGGTCCGCGACGACCCCGAGATCGGCGCCGTCGTAGACGACCTCGATGTCCACCGTGCGGCGCGGCTCCGGCGCGACGGGCGGCGCGTCGAGACCCGCGAGAAGCGGCTCTGCCCGGCGCACCGCCCGCGCGCTCCCGAACCGCACCAGCACGGTGCGCGCGGCCGGCACGACGTCGATCTGCCCAAGGGACATCTCGCCCAGGAGCGCGCGGAAGGCCGCCACCTCGCCGAGCGAGCGGCACTCCACGAGGAGCGCACGCTCGCCCGCGGGCCGCACGCCCACCGGCCGCGTCACGCGAAGCTCGCGATCTCGACGCCGGTGCGCTCGAGGCCCGCTCGCACGGCGCGGGCGAGCTCGACCGCACCGGGGGTGTCGCCGTGCAGGCACACGCTGTCGGCCGGCACCGGCACGACGGATCCGTCGATCGCGAGGACGGAGCCCTTCTCGCACAGGCGCACGACCCGGCTCGCGACCTCCGCGGGGTCGTGGAGGACGGCCCCCTCGGCGCTCCGCGGCACGAGCGAGCCGTCGGGCGCGTACGCGCGGTCGGCGAAGGCCTCCCGCACGCCGCGGAGACCGCGCCGCTCGGCGACCTCGAGCGCCACGGATCCGGGAAGCAGGAGCACCGGCAGCGCGTCGTCCACGGCCGCCACCGCGGCGATCACCGCGCGCGCGTGCGCCTCGTGCGTCACGATCGCGTTGTAGAGCGCACCGTGCGGCTTGACGTAGGAGACCGCGCCTCCCGCGCGCCGCGCGAGCGCCTGGAGCGCGCCCATCTGGTACACGATGTCGTCGGCGAGCTCGCTCTCCGTATAGTCCACGAAGCGCCGGCCGAATCCCGCGAGGTCGCGGTAGCCCACGTGCGCGCCGATCGCGACGCCCCGATCCACCGCCCGGCGGCAGGTACGCGCGATGACGGTGGGGTCGCCCCCGTGGAACCCGCAGGCCACGTTGGCGCTCGTGACGACATCGAGCATGGCCGCGTCGTCCCCGAGCGTCCACGCCCCGAAGGACTCGCCGACGTCGCTGTTCAGGTCGATGGCTGCCCGCATGACCCGACCCTATCGAGCGCGCAGCTCAGACGACGCGGGCGCCGTGCGCGGGCGCGGAGACGTGCAGCGCCTCGTGCCCGCGACGCGCGAACATCTGCTGCAGTCCGCGCGCGTCCTCCGCCGACTCCGCGAGAAAGGCGAGGGTCGGCCCGGAGCCGGACACGATGCCCGCCAGCGCCCCCTCGCGCTCGCCGAGGTCCAGCACCTCCGCGAGGTCGCGCCGCATCCGCAGCGCGGGCGCCTGGAGGTCGTTCGCGAGCGCCCCGGCCAGCCGACGGGCGTCCCCCGCGACGAGCGCGTGCAGGACGTCGGGATCCACGACCGGCACCTCGGCGGGCGCCGGGATCACCGCGCCGCCGCCTGCGCGCTGCCGATCGAGCTCCGCGTAGACCTCGGGGGTCGACAGGCCGTCCGGGTTCGGCACGATGACCCACTCGAAACGGCCGCGCGCGAGCGCGGGGCTCAGCCGGTCGCCGCGCCCGGATCCCACCGCCGTGCCGCCCTGGAGCGCGAACGGCACGTCCGCGCCGAGGCGGGCGCCCAGGGCGTGCAGCTGCCGTGAAGACAGGCCCGTCCCCCACAGCGCGTCGCAGGCCACGAGCGCGGCCGCGGCGTCGGCGGATCCGCCCCCCATGCCGCCCGCGACGGGCACCTCCTTGCGCACGTCCAGGTGGACGCCGCCGGGGTGTCCCGTCTCGGCCGCCAGCAGACGCGCGGCGCGCAGCGCGAGGTTGCGGTCATCGGTCGGGACGCCCGAGACGTCCACCGTGCCCGACACCTCGATCGTGAAATCGTCGGACGGCGTCGCGACGAGATCCTCGTACAGGGACACCGCCTGGAAGGCCGTCGCCAGCTCGTGGTACCCGTCGGGCTGCAGCGCGCCGACCTCGAGGAACAGGTTGATCTTGCCGGGCGCCCGGACGCGCACCCCGTCGAAGGTCTCCGCCAGTGTCATTCCCCCACCCGACTCACTCGCCCGAGGGCGCGGCCCAGATGTCGCCCGCGAGGGCCGCCGAGGCGCGGTCGATGGCCCCCAGCTCCTCCGCGTCGAACGCGGGCCCCGCCAGCGCACCGAGGTTCTCGTCGATCTGCTCGGTGCGCGACGCGCCGATCAGCGCCGAGGCCACCACCTCGTCGCGCAGCACCCATTGGATCGCCAGCTGCGCGAGCGTCTGCCCGCGCGCCTCGGCGAGGGCGGCGAGCTCGCGCAGCCCCGCGAGGGCGGTCGGCGTGAGGTGTTCCCCGACCGACCATCGCTTCTGGGAGCGCGCCGCCGTGCCGTCGCCCAGGTACTTCCCCGTGAGCAGGCCCTGCGCGAGCGGCGTGAAGACGATGGCGCCCATGCCCGCCGTGCCGAGCGCGTCGGTCAGCCCGTCCTCGATCCACCGGTTCGCGATCGAGTAGGAGGGCTGGTGGATGACGAGCGGCGTGCCCATCGACCGCGCGATCTCCTTAGCCTTCAGCGTCCGCTCCGGCGAATACGACGAGATGCCGACGTACAGCGCCTTGCCCTGCCGCACTAGCGTGTCGAGCGCGCCGATCGTCTCCTCGAGCGGCGTCACGGGATCCTCGCGGTGCGAGTAGAACACGTCGACGTAGTCCAGCCCCATGGCGTCGAGCGAGGCGTCGGCGCTCGCGAGGAGGTACTTTCGCGAGGCCCAGTCGCCGTAGGGACCCGGCCACATGTCGTACCCCGCCTTGGTCGAGATCACGAGCTCATTGCGGTACGGCGCGAGGTCCTCGCGGTAGATCCGGCCGAAATTCTTCTCGGCGGATCCGTAGGGCGGACCGTAGTTGTTCGCGAGGTCGAAGTGCGTGATGCCGCGGTCGAACGCGTGGCGCAGCAGGGCGCGCTGGTTGTCGATCGGGACGTTGTCGCCGAAGTTCCACCACAGGCCGAGCGATAGCGGCGGGAGGTACAGCCCGGAATCGCCCACCTGGCGGTACGTCACCCCGTCGTAGCGGTCCCGCGCGGCGTGGTACGGCTCGTGCAGCTCTGCGACGGGTCGGGCGTGGAATCTCGGCGAATCGGTCACGCCCTCAGGCTACCCGTGCGCGGCCTGCGCCCGCGCCACGGCCAGGAAGTCGGCGAGGCTGAGGGACTCCCCGCGCGCGGTCGGGGCGACGCCCGCCGATTCGAGGATCTCCGAGGCGCGGGCGGCGGATCCGCCGAGCGCGCCCGCGAGCGCCTGCCGCAGCATCTTGCGGCGCTGCTGGAACGCGAGGTCGATGAGGCGGAAGGTCCTCTCGCGCTCCTTGAGCGTGCCGGCAGGCGTTTCCGCGCGCTCGAACGCGACGAGCACACTGTCGACGTTGGGGACCGGCCAGAAGACGTGGCGCGAGACGGTGCCGGCGAGACGCCAGGCCCCGTACCACGCGGCCTTCAGGCTCGGGGCGCCGTAGATCTTCGACCCAGGGCCGGCCGCGAGGCGCTCGCCGACCTCGGCCTGCACCATGACCACGCCGCGCTCGAGGCGGGGAAAGGTCCGCATGAAGTGCAGGAGCACGGGGACGGAGACGTTGTAGGGCAGGTTCGCCACGAGCACGGTCGGGTCGCCCGGGAGCTCCTCGACCGTCATGGCGTCGTGGAGAACCACCTCAAGGTGCCCGTCCGGCACGCCCCGCTCCGCCGCCGTCTGCGGCAGGCGCGCGGCGAGGCGCGGGTCGATCTCGACCGCGCTCACGCGGGCCCCGGTCTCGAGGATCGCGAGCGTGAGCGACCCCAGCCCCGGCCCGATCTCCACGACGCGCTCGCCGCCCGTCACGCGCGCCGTCTGGACGATCTTGCGCACGGTGTTGGCGTCCACGACGAAGTTCTGGCCGAGCTTCTTCGTCGGCGTGACGTCGAGCTCGGCCGCGAGCGTGCGGATGTCGGCGGCGCCCAACAGGCGTACGGGGGTCATCTCGCCATCCTCTCACCCGCGGCCGCCGCGGCCTCTCAGGCGTCGAAGGATCCGTACACGTCGCGCGTGTTCTGCGCGACGCGGGCGCAGAGCGCGTCGAGGTCTGCGCCGAGGTGCTCCGCGATGAAGCGCATCGTCAGCGGAACGAGGTAGGGCGCGTTCGGGCGCCCGCGGTACGGGACCGGCGTGAGAAACGGCGCGTCGGTCTCGACGAGGATCCGCTCGGGCGGCGTGACCGCGAGCGCGTCGCGAAGATTCTGCGCGTTCTTGAACGTGACGTTGCCCGCGAACGAAAGCCAGCACCCCGCGTCGAGGGCCTCCCGCGCGACCTCGGCGTCGCCGGAGAAGCAGTGGAACACGGTGCGCTCGGGCGCGCCGACCCGCGCCAGGGTGTCGAGGACCTCGCGATGCGCGTCGCGGTCGTGGATCTGCATCGCGACGCCGTGCTTCTTCGCCAGCGCGATGTGCGCCTCGAACGAGGAGAACTGCGCCGGGCGCCCCTCCTCGCCCGTACGGAAGAAGTCGAGACCCGTCTCGCCGATCGCGCGAACGCGCGGGCGAGCCGCCAGCTCGTCGATGACGCCGATCGCCTCCTCGAGGCGCCCCTCGCCGTCGTACACGGGCGCGTCGTTCGGATGGATCGCGACGGCGGCGAGCACGCGGGGGTCCCGCTCCGCGGCGTCGGCCGCCCAGAGCGAGGACGCGATGTCCCCCGACGCCTGCACGACGCCCGCGATCCCCGCCGCCTGCGCGGCCTCGAGCTGCTGCTCGAGCGAGAGCCCCTCCTCGCCGTCGGCGATCTCGAGGTGGCAGTGGTTGTCGTACACCGGGACCGCGAGCGGCTCCGGGATCTCCGGGCGCGACAGGTCGCGCCGACCGGAGGTCGACCGCGCCGTGACGTAGGTGTCGGCCATCGGCGCCGTCAGTCCTCCTCGATGCGCGGGAACAGCGGCTGGATCTTCGACACCGTCGCGCCGGCGCTCAGCTGGCCCCAGCGCCCCGCCTCGCGCAGCGGCTGCGCGCGCAGCTCGCCGAGCGCGGCCTTCGCGCCGAGCGCCTCCCACAAGGTTTCGGTCGACTTCGGCATGATCGGCGAGAGCAGCACCGCGAGCGCGCGCAGACCCTCGAGGCACGTGTACAGCACGGTCTGCAGCCGGCCGCGCAGGTCCTCGCTCTTCGCGAGCGCCCATGGCTCGTTCTCCGTGATGTAGCCGTTCAGCGCGTCGACGATCGTCCAGATCTCGTCGATCGCCTGGTCGATGCGGAACCGCGCGACGGCCTCGTCGGCACGCCGCGCGGCGCCCTCGACGAGCCCCTGGATCTCGAGGTCGCCGTCGGTGTAGTCGCCCGGCTCCGGAACGGATCCGTCGAAGTACTTGGCGGTCATCGCGACCGAGCGCGACGCGAGGTTGCCGAACCCGTTTGCGAGCTCCGCCTGGTAGCGCGCAGACATGTCCTCCCAGGAGAAGGATCCGTCCTGGCCGAAGGCGATCGCGGACAGGAAGTAGAACCGGTACGCGTCGCTGCCGAAGGTCGACACGAGCGTCTCGGGGGCGATGCCGGTGGCCTTCGACTTCGACATCTTCTCGCCGCCGACGAGCAGCCAGCCGTGCGCGAAGACGCCCTTCGGAACCTCCAGGCCTGCGGCCATGAGCATGGCCGGCCAGATCACGGCGTGGAAGCGCAGGATGTCCTTGCCGACCACGTGGTAGCCGGGCCAGCGGCGCGCGAAGTTCTCCTCATCCGAGCCGTATCCGATCGCGGTCGCGTAGTTCAACAGCGCGTCGACCCAGACGTAGATGACGTGCGAGGAGTCCCACGGCACCGGGATGCCCCAGTCGAACGCGCTCCGCGAGATCGACAGGTCGTTGAGCCCCTGCTGCACGAAGGCGACGACCTCGTTGCGCGCGGACTCGGGCTGCACGAAGTCGGGCTGGTCGCGGTAGAGCTCGAGCAGGCGGTCGCCGAACTCGCTGAGCTTGAAGAAGTAGTTCTTCTCGTGCAGGAGCTCGAGGGGCTTCGAGTGGATCGCGCAGACCTTCAGGCCCTCGAACGCCCCCGTGCCCATCGCGACGTCGCTCTCGGGCTTGAACTCCTCGCACCCGACGCAGTACAGCGCCTCGTACTCGCCCGCGTAGATGTACCCGCGGTCGTAGATCGCCTGGATGAACGCCTTCACGCTCTCCTCGTGGCGCTCCTGCGTCGTGCGGATGAAGTCGTCGTTGGCGACGTCGAGCGTCTCCAGGAGCGGATACCACGCCTCGGCGACGAGCTTGTCGACCCACTGCTGCGGGCTCACGCCGTTCGCTGCGGCCGCGCGCATCATCTTCTGGCCGTGCTCGTCGGTCCCCGTGAGCATCCACGTGTCGTCGCCCGACTGGCGGTGCCAGCGTGCGAGGGTGTCCACGGCCACCGTCGTGTACCCGTGCCCGATGTGCGGGACATCGCTCGGGTAGTAGATGGGCGTGGTGATATAGAACGAACCGCCGGAAGTCACGCCTCTAGTCTATTGGGTGTCCCGCGACGGCTCCTGCGCGCTGGCCTCACGAGCCGTGCGCAAGCGGCAGGCGCGAGCCGATGTCCTGGAGCGTGATGTTCGCGGGCAACAGCGCTCCGTAGAGGCGCTCGAACACGGGTAGGAGCTCGCCGTACACGCCCGCGTCCGCCGCGATCGGCTCGACGACGTCGCGCACGGGCACGAGTTCGGCGGCCACGTCGATCGACTCGATCGCGCCGAGCGCCTCCATCCCGAGCAGGGCCGCGCCGAAACCGGATCCCTCGTGCCCGTCGGGCATGCCGATCGCGCCCCCGAAGGCGCTGGCCAAGGTCTGGCGCCAGATCTGGTGCTTCGTCACGCCGCCCGTCGCGCGGATCTCCGAAATCGGCAGGTCCGCCTGTCGCATGGACTGCAGCACGAGCGTGAGCTGGAGGGCCACGCCCTCCACGGCGGCGCGGACGAGGTGCGCGCGCCGGTGCGCGCGGGTGAGCCCGACGTACGCGCCGCGCGCGACGCCTCCCCAGCGGGGGGCGCGCTCGCCGAGGAGGTACGGGAGCATCACGAGCCCGCCCGCGCCCGCGGGAACGGTCATCGCCTCGTCGAGCAGCTGCGCGGTCGAGACGCCCGCGTCGCCGCCGGCGATCTCCGAGCGCACCCAGTCGAGCACGACGCCGCCGTTGTTGATGGCCCCGCCCGTGACCCACCGGTTTTCCGTCAGCGCGTAGCAGAACACGCCGCCGTTCGGGTCCACGGCGGGCCGGTCGACCGCGACCCGCAGGGCGCCGCTCGTGCCCACGGAGCACGCGACCACGCCCGGGCGGACCGCTCCGACCCCGAGGTTCGCGAGCGGGCCGTCGCCGGCACCGACGACGACCGCGGCGTCGCGCGGCAGGCCCGTCTCCCGCGCCGCCTCGGCGGTCACGCCCCGCAGCACGGCGGTCGTGGGGACGAGTCCGGGGAGCTGCTCGGCGCGGATCCCCGCGAGGGAGAGCGCCTCGTCGTCCCAGCGCACCGCGTGGATGTCCATGAGGCCCGACGCCGAGGCGAGCGAGTGGTCGATGACGAGCTCGCCCGCCATGCGCCACAGCACCCAGTCCTTGATCCCGGCCCACGTCGCGGCGCGCCGGACGAGGTCCGGATCGGTGCGCCGGAACCACATGAGCTTCGCCAGCGGCGACATGGGGTGGATCGGGGTGCCGGTGCGACGGTGCAGCGCGAGCCCGGCGCCGGAGTCGCGCAGCCGTGCGACGTCCTCGGCGGCCCGCGTGTCCGCCCACGTCACGACGGGGGTGAGGGGCGCGCCGTCGGCGTCGAGCGCCATGATCGAGTGCATCGCGCTCGAGAAGGAGACACCCGCGACCCGCGCCGCGCCGATCTCCGCCACGACCTCGCGAAGCCCGCGATAGACGGCGTCGAGGATCTGATGCGGGTCCTGCTCGGCGTGGCCCGGGTGCGGCTCCGACAGCGGGTATCCGTGCGAGGCCTGCGCGATCGCGCGGCCGTCCACCGTGTACGCGACGACCTTCGTCGCCGTCGTGCCCATGTCGATGCCGACGACGACGTCGGGTGCGCTCATTGTGGTCCTTCTCCTTCTGACTCGCTCAGGCCGCGTCGCCGAGCGACACGACCACCTTGCCCGACTGCCGCGAGTCGCGCGCGAGCTCGAACGCCCGGTCGACCTCCGCCACATCGATCACGTGCGTCACGACGTCGCCGACGCGCGGGTCCGCCGCGAGGATCCGGATCGCCTCGTCGATCTCGTCGCGGAAGCGGAAAGCGCCCCGGAGCGCGATCTCCTTCGAGATGAAGGGCGCGAGGTTGACGCCGATCGGCTCGTTCGGCACCATGCCGACCTGCACGACGACGCCGCGCCGGCGCGCGGCGACGCCGGCGGCGCTGATCGCGACGGGGGCACCGGAGCACTCGAAGACGACGTCGAACTCCTCGGCGGGAAGCGCCTCCTCGGTCACGCGCACGACGCGATCGGCGCCGAGCGCGAGGGCGCGCTCGAGCGGCTCGGGCAGAACGTCGCTCACGACGACGTGCGCGGCGCCGCGCGCGCGGGCCGCCACGAGCGCGAGCAGCCCGATGGGGCCGGCTCCCGACACGAGGACGCGGGCGCCGGAGAGGTCCCCCGCGCGGGTCGCCGCGTGCAGCGCGACGCCGAGCGGCTCGGCGAGCACGGCGCGGTCGACGCCGAGCCCCTCCGGCAGCACCCGCACCATGCCGGCGTCAACGACGAGGAGCTCCGCCATCGCGCCTTGCGTGTGCGGCCACGTCGAGGCGCTCCCGAGGTAGGAGCCGCCCGGCCACAGGTGCGGCTGGTCCGCCGTGCCCGGCACCTCCGACCCGAACCGGGCGGGGTGGACCGTGACCGGCGTCCCGGGCGCGAGGGCGCCGGACGGATCATGGTCCACGACGCCCGAAAGCTCGTGACCCGGCGTCAGCGGCTCGCGCACGACGTACTCGCCGTTCGCGCCGTGGAAGAAGTAGTGCAGGTCGGACCCACAGATCCCGACCCGCTGAACGCGGATCCGGATCTCGCCGTCGCCCGTCTCCGGCGCCTCGCCCTCGCGGACGGCGATCTGGTCCTTGCCATCGATCCATACAGTGCGCATCAGTGCCCTCCCTCTCACACGACCGCAGTCATGCCGCCGTCGACGACGATGTTCTGGCCCGAGACGAAGCTCGACGCGTCGGACGCGAGGAACAGCAGGGCCCCGCGCAGCTCGCGGACGTCGCCCCACCGATGCGCCGGCGTGCGGTTCACCAGCCACCCGTTGAACTGCTCGTCCTCGACGAGCGCGCGGTTCATGTCGGTCGCGAAGTAGCCCGGCGAGATCGCGTTGACCTGGATGCCGTAGCGCGCGAGGTCGGCGGCCATCCCCTGCGTGAGCAGCGCGACGCCGCCCTTCGACGCCGAGTACGGGGCGATCGTCTGACGCGCGAGCTTGGACTGCACGGATCCGATGTTGATGACCTTGCCGGAGCCGCGCTCGACCATGTGCGGCGTCACGAAGCGCGAGACGTAGAACATGCTCGAGAGGTTCGACGCGATCACGGCGTCCCAGTCGGCGACCGGGAACTCCGAGATCGGCGCGCGGCGCTGCAGACCCGCGTTGTTGACGAGGATGTCGGGCGCCCCGTGCTCCGCCACGACCTGGGCCACCGCCTCCTCGACGGCGGCCGCATCCGTGACGTCGAAACGCACGGTCGCGGGCGCGGTCCCCGTCGCCTCGCCGATCTCGGCGGACGCGGCGGCGAGCTGCTCGGCGTCGCGACCGTGGAGCACGACGCGCGCGCCCGCCTCCGCGAGACCGGTCGCGAGGGCGCGACCGAGGCCGCGCGAGGAACCCGTCACGAGCGCGAGGCGCCCGGACACGTCGAAGAGGTCGGTGGACATGTCTCCTCCTAGAAGATCGCGTAGACAACGAGGACGAGGACGAATCCGACGACGGACTCGATCGCCTGCTGCACCGTCCACGTCTTGAGCGTGGTCTTGACGTCCATCTGCATGAGGCGCCCGACGAGCCAGAAGCCCGAGTCGTTCACGTGGCTCGCGAAGACGGATCCGGCGGCGGCGGCGAGCGTGATCGCCGCGACGTCGACCGTGCTGAACGATCCCCCGGTCACGGCGGGGGCCAGCAGGCCGGCCGTCGTCACGAGCGCCACGGTCGCGGAGCCCTGCGCCAGGCGCAGGATCACGGCGATGAGGTAGGCCGCGAAGATGATCGGCAGCCCGAGGTCGGACAGCGTGTCGGCGAGCGCGTCGCCGATGCCCGAGGCGCGCAGGACGCCGCCGAACATGCCGCCGGCGCCCGTGATGAGGATGACGGAGGCGACGGGACCGAACGTCGAGTCGACGAGCTTCTCCAGCGCCGAGCCGTTCTCGCCGCGGAACTTCCCGAGGACGAGGAGCGCGATGAGCACCGTGATCAGCAGCGCGATCGGCGAGCTTCCTATGAGCATGAGCGCCTGCACCCACGCCTGGGACTCGTCGACGACACCGATGGATCCGAGCGCGTCGAGGCCCGTGTTGAGGAAGATCAGCACGAGCGGGATCAGGAGGATCCCGATGACGGTGCCGGCCTTCGGCGGGTTCGCGGGCTGGTCGTCGTCGCTCG
Organism: Microbacterium excoecariae; assembly: GCF_011326725.1. GTDB lineage: Bacteria > Actinomycetota > Actinomycetes > Actinomycetales > Microbacteriaceae > Microbacterium > Microbacterium excoecariae. The sequence continues at coordinate 2,009,618 of NZ_JAANCO010000001.1, forward strand.
CGCCGAACAGCGGCGGGACGATCATCGGGAAGCGCTTGTTGACGAACTTGCCCCACAGGTAGCCCGAGACGTACCAGGTCGGGAAGGCGATGACGATACCGATGAGGAGGACGACGCCGAGGTTCGCGCCGAAGAACTCCGAGGCCGACACGGGGCCCGGGTGCGGCGGCAGGAAGACGTGCATGACCGAGAAGGCCGCGGCGCCGCTGAACCCGTACAGCAGCAGGTTCTTGCCGCCGATGCGGCGCGCGACCGCGAAGATGATCGGCAGCATGACGACGAGGCCCGCATCGAAGAAGATCGGGAAGCCGAGGATGAGCGAGGTCACGCCGAGCGCGAACGCGGCGCGCTTCTCGCCGAAGACGCGCACCATCATCTCGGCGATGACCTTCGCCCCGCCCGAGGACTCGATGAGGCGGCCGAGCACGGCGCCGAGGCCGATGAGCAGCGCGACGGATCCGAGCGTGGATCCGAAGCCGCCCACGAGGGTGCTCACGATCTCCCCGGTGGGGATGCCCGCGGCGACCGCGGTGAGCAGCGAGACGAGCACGAGCACGAGGAAGGCGTGCAGGCGCAGCTTGATGACGAGGAACAAAATGAGCACGACGGCGCCGGCTGCGATGCCCAGCAGCGGCCCTGCTCCGAGTGTCTGAGTCCACTCTTCGGTCATGGGATTCTCCGTTGAATTCGGTACGGGCGCGATCCGTCGGCGGACGCGCTCGTCGAAAAAGTATTACTTATCGACACAGTAAGGTATCACTATTGAAGGCGAGAGGGGACCCGATGGCGGGTGGCATCCACGGCGGCGTGGTCGATGACCTCGGCACGCGCATCGCGTCGGGCGAGATCCCGCCCGGCTCCGTCCTCACCCTGGCGCGCCTCGAGAGCGACTTCCAGGCGTCCCGGACCGTCGTGCGGGAGGCCGTGCGCGTGCTCGAGAGCCTCGGGCTCCTCGCCGCCCGGCGGCGGGTCGGCATCACCGTGCGCCCCCGGGAGGAGTGGGATGCCTTCTCCCCGCAGCTCATCGCGTGGAACCTGCACGGGCCGTTCCGCCAGCAACAGCTCGAGGCGCTCATGGAGCTCCGCGTGGCCGTCGAGCCGATGGCCGCCCGGCTCGCCGCCCAGCGGGCGAGCGACGCGCAGCGGGCCGAGCTGCGCCGCCTCGCGGAGGAGCTGCGCCACCTCGGGGCGCGCGGGCTCGGCGCGAGCGACGCCTTCCTCGCGGCCGACGTCGCCTTTCACGACGTGCTGCTCGCCGCCAGTGGGAACCCGCAGCTGGGCGCGCTACGGGCGCCCGTGCGGGAGGTCCTGACCGGCCGGTCCCGCCTCGGCATGACGCCGTCCGTTCCGGCCGCGGGCACGCTCGAGGAGCACGAGGCGGTGGCCGCGGCCATCAGTCGTGCCGATGGCGCCGGCGCCGAGGCCCACTCGCGCCACCACATGATGACGGTCTGGGACGAGATCCAGCAGGACCACTCGCTGCGCTGACGGCTCACCCGGCGCGCAGGGCCGCCTCGTAGAGGTCGCGCGCCGCGTGGCCGGTCGCCTGCGCGACCTCGCGCGTGGCGTCCTTCAGGCGCGTGCCGGATCCGACGAGCTCCCGCACGCGCCGGAGCGCGTCCTCGAGCGGCACCTCGCGCGCGGGCGCGCCGCCGACGACGAGGACCACCTCGCCGCGGACCCCGCCCTCGGCCCACGCGGCGACCTCCGCGAGCGTGCCCGTCACGACCTGCTCGTGGAGCTTCGTCAGCTCGCGCGCGACCGCCGCCGGCCGGTCGGCCCCGAACGCCTCGGCCATGTCGGCGAGCGTCTGCGCCGTGCGCGTCGGCGCCTCGAAGAACACGAGGGTCCGCGGATCCGCCGCGACGGCCGCGAAGGCGCGGGCCCGCTCCCCCGGCTTGCGCGGGACGAAGCCCTCGAACGCGAAGCGATCGGTCGGCAGGCCCGACACCGCGAGCGCCGTGAGCACGGCGCTCGGGCCCGGGACCGCCGTGACCTCCACCCCCTGCTCGCGCGCGGCGCGCACGAGGCCGTAGCCCGGGTCGCTCACGGTCGGCATGCCCGCGTCGCTCAGCACGACGACGTCCGTCTCGCGCGCGAGGCGGACGATCTCCGGCGAGACGCGCTTTTCGTTGTGGTCGTGGAGCGGGATCAGGCGCGGCCGGTTGTCGATCGCGAGGGCCGCGAGCAGGCGCTGCGTGGTCCGCGTGTCCTCGGCGGCGACGACCGTCGCCTCGCTCAGCAGCTCGACCAGGCGGCGCGACGCGTCGCCGAGGTTGCCGATCGGGGTGCCCGCGAGGATGATCATGCGACTCAGCCTAGGCTGGCCGGGTGACCGTTCGCCCTCCGGCCGATAGCCCCGCGCGTCTCGCCCGCTGGGCCGTGCCCGTCGCCGTCCTTGCGGCCGCGGCGGCCCTCCGAATCCCAGGGGTGGGCGGCCCCGAGGCCCTCATCTTCGACGAGACCTACTACGTCAAGGACGCGCTCACGCTGTGGCACCTCGGCTACGAGGGCACGTGGGGGCAGGACCCGAACCCGGCGTTCGAGGCGGGCGACACGTCCGGGTACACGGCCGCGGGTTCGTTTGTCGCACACCCGCCGCTCGGAAAGTGGATCATCGCGCTCGGGATGGCCGCGTTCGGCGACGGCCCGTTCGGCTGGCGCATCGCGACGGCCGTCGCGGGGACGCTCCTCGTCGGGCTCGTGTACCTCGTCGGCCTGCGCCTGTCGCGCTCCGCCGTGATCGCGGGGGTGGCCGCGGGCCTCGTCGCGATCGACCCCCTGGCGATCGCGATGAGCCGCGTCGCGCTGCTCGACACGCACCTCGCGGTGTTCCTTCTGCTGGGGTTCTGGTTCGTCCTCCTCGACCGGGACCGCACCGTGCGCGCGATCCGGGCCGGGGCGGGGCGGGATCCGATCGCGGGGCCCGTCGTCTGGGCGCGCCCGTGGATCCTCGCGGCGGGCCTCGCGTTCGGGTGCGCCACCGCCGTGAAGTGGTCCGGGCTCTACGCGATCGCCGTCGTGGGCATCGCCCTCGTCGCGGCCGACGCGATCGACCGGCGGCGCGCGGGGATCCGGCTCTGGGCGCCCTCCGCGATCGGCCGTCAGGGCCCGTCGACCTTCCTCCTGTTCGTGCCCCCCGCCGCCGCGGCCTACCTCGTCGCCTGGAGCGGCTGGCTCGTCACGTCCGGCGGGTACGGGCGCGCAGCGTCCGCGAACCCGCTCGCCGCGCTCGTCGAGTACCACCGGGCGGTCTTCGCCTTCCACGCGGGCGTCGATTCGCCGCACACGTACGCGAGCCCCGCCATCGAGTGGATCGCGATGCTCAACCCCACGCTGATGTACCGCGAGACCCCGTCGTGCGCGGGCGGCAGGGAGTGCGTCGCGCTGATGGCCGCCCTCCCGAACCCCCTCACGTGGTGGCTGGGCGCCGCGGCGGTGGCCGCGTTCGCGATCCGCCTCGTGGTCCGCGCGATCCGCCGTCGCCCGGCGCGGGGAGCGGAGGCGTTCGTCCTCGTCGGCGTCGCCGCCACCTACGCACCGTGGCTTTTCCTGCCCGGCCGCACGATGTTCAGCTTCTACGCCGTCACGGTCCTCCCCTTCGTGGCTCTCGCGTACGCGCTCGCGCTGCAGCGGATCCGGGCGCCGCGGCCGCTCGTGCTGCTCCGCGACGCCTCGGTCGGGGAGATCCAGCGCGAGCAGGCGCGGGCGGACGCGGCGCAGCGCACGTGGCGGGCCGTGACCTCGATCGTCCTGGGAGCCACGGTCGTCGTCGCCCTGTTCTTCCTGCCCTTCGGGACGGGCTGGCCGCTCCCCGAGCCGCTCTACCGGGCGCACCTCTGGCTCCCGAGCTGGTTCCTGTAGGCCCGCACGACGACGGGCGCCGGACACCCCGAGGGGATCCGGCGCCCTTCGCGGTGCCCTAGTTGAACTCGAGCGGGTGGGAGCCCACGCGGCCCGACCCGTCGCCCGGGTCGATCGCGTCGATCGCGGCGATCTCGTCCGCAGACAGGGCGAAGTCGAGCACGTCGAAGTTCTGCGCCATCCGCTCGCGGCGGGACGACTTCGGGAACACGATGAAGCCGCGGTCGAGGTGCCAGCGGATGACGACCTGCGCGGGCGTCTTGCCGTGCGCCTCTGCCGCTGCCACGACGGCGGCGTTCTCGAACAGCGGGTACTTGCCCTGGCCGAGCGGGCCCCACGACTCGATCTTCATGCCGTGCTCTTCGCCCCAGGCGGTGACGTTCGCCTGCTGGTAGGCGGGGTGCAGCTCGATCTGGTCGACCGCCGGGACGACGCCGGTCGCGGCGACGACGGCGTCGAGGTGTTCGGGCAGGTGGTTGGACACGCCGATCGACCGCGACAGCCCCGCGTCGCGGATCTCGACGAGCTTCTCCCACGCGTTCACGAAGGTCTTCTTCTCGGGCGTCGGCCAGTGCGTGAGGTAGAGGTCGACGTAGTCGAGGCCGAGCTTGTCGAGGCTCTCGCGGATCGCGGCGTGCGGCTCCTCGCCCGCCTGGCGGTCGTTCCAGAGCTTCGTCGTCACGAAGAGCTCCTCGCGCGGGATGCCGCTCTTCGCGATGGCGGCGCCCACGCCCTCCTCGTTGCGGTAGATGGCGGCGGTGTCGATGTGGCGATAGCCGACCTCGAGAGCCTCGGAGACGGCCTGCTCCGCCTCGTCCGCGGGGACGAGGAAGACGCCGAAGCCGAGCTGGGGAATGTCGAAGCCGGAGTTGAGGGTCACGGTGGGAACGGTCATGACCCCCACGATAGGCCCGCGCGGGAGGGGCGGGACGGGGCAGGACGAATCCGCCCCGCCGCGTCCCGCACGCTCAGGCCGCGACCCGCTCCCGGCGCGCCACGCGCGCGAACAGCCGATCGAAGACGTTCATCCGGTCGAACTGCAGCGCGAACGCCCGCGCCCTCTCCTCCCAGTCCGCCCGCTCGAGGGAGGACATCTGGAGGATCCGGTCGAGCGCGGCCGTGATCTGCGCGGGCGCCTCCACGTCGACGATGAGCGCCGTGTCGCCCACGGCCTCCCCCACGCCGCCCGTCGTCGTCGTGATCGCCGGGCCGCCGCCCGCGAGCGCCTTCTCGGCCAGGGCGATCCCGAACGTCTCGACGAACTCCGGGCGCGGCTTCGTCGGGAGGGCGTAGGCGACGGCGCCCGCGAACAGGAACGGCTTCTCGGCGTCGTCGACGTCGGTCAGGAACACGATCCGGTCCGCGGCCGGGGACGCCGCCGCGTAGTCGCGCAGCTCCTGCTCCTCGGGTCCGCGCCCCGCGATGACGAGCTTCTTGTCGGTCGCGGCCGAGGCCGCGAAACCGTCGATGAGGTCGTCCACGCCCTTCGCGGCCGCGAGGCGCGAGAGGTAGAACACGTATCCGTCGCGCACGAGGCCGCGCGCCGCGAGCCGCGCCTCGACCTCGGCCGGGTCCAGATCGAGGAACAGCGACGAATCGATCGCGGGATACGAGATGTCGATCCGCTCGGCGCAGCGGCGGGCGTAGGCCGTGCCGTGCCGCTCGTCCAGGCGCCGGGCCTCCTCGACGATCAGGTCCTTCGTGTACTGGCTGACGGCGACGCAGACGTCGCTCGCGAGGTAGCCCTCCAGGACGTGCGCGGCCGCGCCGAAGCGGTCCTCGATCACGCACTGCCGAACGACGTTCGTGACGTCGGAGCCCACGGCCTCCGCGATGGTGACGACGTCGACGGGAAGGCCCGTCCGGCGCGCGACCTCGACGGCGTCGGTGACGGCGGTCGTGTGCGGCGAAAGGTACAGCGACATCGCCACGGTCGGGACCCCGTCCGTGAACAGCTCCACGAGGCGCCCCACCAGTCCCCCGATGTAGCGGCCGTCGACGACCTTGTAGTCGCCGACCGGGTCCGGCCGCTCGACCGTGATGCCGGGGCTGTACGGCATGACCGTGTCGAGCGGCTTCAGCGGCAGGCCCGCGGCCTCCAGGCGCTCGATCGGCCAGGTGACGATGCGGACCTCCTCGAAACCGCGCGCGATCGCGGCCTCCGCGAGATTTCGTGCCTCTCCCGAGTGTCCGCAGATCACCGGATCCGCTCGGACAACGATGACGAGTCGACGGTGCATGATGGCTCCTCACTGTGTGCCGGGTGGCCCGAGACTACGTTCCGCGTGTAACGCGGGTGCACCCGGCGTGTTACGGCTGGGGACGGGCCGGATGAACGTCCGTCGTCACAGCCGCCGCGTGACCTCGGCGGCCTCGGACGGGTACGAGGGCGGGCGGTGCTCGCGCGCCCACTCGCCCGGTCGCGCGGCGAGCTCCAGGCGCAGCACGCCCCCGCCGCGCACCTCGGATCCGGTCAGCCACCCGCGATCCAGGTCCTCGCCGTTGAGCCGCGCGCCGACCACGTAGCGCGGGCCCCCGCCCGCGCCCGCCTCCGCGAACCCGACCGCCTCCACGCGAAGGTGCTCGCCGGAGGGGAGGTCGATGCCGGTCTCCGGCCAGGCGGGCGCGTTCACGAGGAAGAGGTCCTGGCCGGCGACGGGAAAGAGCCCGAGGCTCGCCCACACGACCCACGACGACAGGCCGCCCGAGTCGTCGTTGCCCGGGAGGCCCCCGCGCCCGACCCCGAACATATTCGTGAGCGCCGCGTGCACGATCTCGGCCGTGCGGTCGGGCCGGCCCGCGTACGTGTAGGCCCACGGGGCCTCCATGTCCGGCTCGTTGTTCAGGCCCTCGAAGCGGCCGAGCGCATAGCCCGCCTCCATCTCCTCGCCCGACGGGTTCACGCCCGGCTGGACGACGGGATCCGCGCCGTACCCGAAGAAGCGGTCCAGCATCGCGACGAAGGCCTCGTCTCCCCCGGCGAGCGCGATCCGCCCGGCCATGTCGTGGGTGAGCCGGTAGGAGTAGTTGTACTTCGTGCCCTCGTAGAAGGTGGACTCGCGCAGGAGGCCCGTCTTCGGGTCGAAGGCGTTGCGCCAGCGGCCGGCCAGGAGGCGGCACTCAGCCGCGACTCGCGCGTCGCCCACCCGCTCGGCCACCCGCGCCGTACACCAGTAGGCGAAGGCGATGTCGAGGGTGTGGCTGATGGGCTCGGCGCGGCCGCCCGTGAGGAAGTCCTCGCCGTAGGCCCGCCGGAGGTCGGCAAGCATGTGGACGAGGGCCCAGTCCCAGTCGATCCCGGGCACCCCCGCGGCGCACAGGTCCGCGAGCATCGTGTGCGCGAGCCCCGACGCCTGGCGGGAGAACCGGTCGGATCCCTTCGCCATGCGGTACCCAATGGGGAAGTTCCCCTCCTCCTCGCACACCTGGATCAGCGCGTTGGCGAGGTCGGCGCTGCGCTCGGGCGCGAGGAGGCTCACGAGGGGCAGCTGCGTCCGATAGATGTCCCACATGGTGCAGATGTCGAAGGCGTAGGGCCCCGGCGTCGGCCACTGCGGGCTCTCGTTCGGCGCGATCGCCGGCTTGATGAAGGAGTGATACATCGCGGTGCCGAGGACGGTGCGGGCGTCGGGCGCGGCGGCGTCCGTGCGCCCCTCGACCGCGATGGGGTCGAGGTGCTGCGACCAGGCGGCCCGCGTGGCGGCGTGGCGGGCGTCGTATCCCGTGCCCCCGGGGCAGTCGCCCAGGAGGTTCGCGCGGGCCTGGTCGACGCCGCGCAGCGAGAACCCGATGCGCAGCTCGATCGTCTGGCCCGCCGTGACGGATCCCTGCCACATGAGCCCGAAGGGGCGCATGGTCGTCGGGCGGATCGCGTCGAAGTCGAGGCGGCGCCCGCCCGGCATGAGCCGCCGGTCGTACCAGAGCAGCTGCCGCCAGTGCGGGGTGTCCGCCTCCATGTGCAGGGCGAGCGGCGTGCCCTCCACGACGATCTCCCCCTGGGCCTGGCCGATGTCGAGCGATTCGAGGTGGGCCCGGAGCGGCACGGTCGCGCCGTACGGGATGTCGAGGCCGCCGACCGAGAGGTCGATGACGAGGCGCGCGTCGGCGGTCTCGGGGAAGGTGTAGCGGTGGACGGCCGACTTCGGCCCCACCGTCACCTCGCCGCGGATCCCGTTGGACAGCGTGAACGCGTAGGCGCCGGGGGACGCCGCCTCCTCCGTGATCTCCCACTCCCGGCCCAGTTCGTCGAGCCGGTCGATCATCGGGGTCACGCGCACATAGTTGTAGTACTTGCGGATTGCGCCCGTGCCGGACTGCTGGAAGTGCGTCACCCCGCTCGCGACCGGGCGTTCGCGCATGCGGGGCGGCACGCCCTCCGTCGACAGCGCGTACTCGCCGTACCCGGTGGGGTACGCGCCCGAGTAGGCGCACGCGGAGACCATGCCAAGCGGGTACGTCGCGCCGGGGTGCGTGTTGCCGATCTGGGGCTTGGGCCACCACCAGGTGGCCGCGAGCCCCGTCGGCTGAGGCAGGTCGGTGGGGTGGGTTCCGATGAACGGATCGACGTCCGCGAGCTTCATCTCCCCGAAGGTAGCGGGCCCACGTGTCCGGAATATGACGCGCGTGCGGCGCGCGGTCGCGGATAGACTGAAACGCTATGTCCGAACCCGTGCTGTCGTTCCCGCCCGAGCTGCCCGTCAGCGCCGCGCGCGCGGAGATTGCGGACGCGATCCGGGACCACCAGGTCGTCGTCGTCGCCGGCGCGACGGGATCCGGCAAGACGACCCAGCTGCCGAAGATCGCCCTGTCGCTCGGGCGGGAGCGGATCGCCCACACCCAGCCGCGCCGCCTCGCCGCGCGCACGATCGCCGAACGCGTCGCGGAGGAGATGGGCGTGCCGCTCGGAGGCGCGGTCGGATACAAGGTGCGCTTCACGGACCAGGTGTCGGACGAGACCCGGATCGCGCTCATGACCGACGGGATCCTTCTCAACGAGATCCATCGCGACCGCCTGCTCACGCGCTACGACACGATCATCATCGACGAGGCGCACGAGCGCTCGCTCAACGTCGACTTCCTCCTGGGCTACCTGAAGCGGATCCTGCCGGAGCGGCCGGATCTCAAGGTCATCATCACGTCGGCGACGATCGATCCCGACTCGTTCGCGCGCCACTTCGCCTCACCCGATGGCACGCCCGCCCCCGTCATCGAGGTCTCGGGACGGACCTTCCCCGTCGAGATCCGCTATCGGCCGATCGGCCGGCCCGACGCCGAAGAGGCGCCGGAAGGGGACATAGACGAGCGCCCCTACGACGTCGACGACGAGATTCAGGCCATCGTCGAGGCGCTGCGGGAGCTCGATCGCGAGCCCCGCGGGGACGTCCTCGTCTTCCTCCCCGGCGAGGCGGAGATCCGCGACGCGGCGGACGCCGTGCGCGGGGCGTTCCAGAAGGACGCGGCCCCGACCGAGGTGCTGCCGCTCTACGGCCGGCTGAGCGCCGCGGAGCAGCACCGCGTGTTCGAGCCGTCGCGCGTGGCCGGCGTGAAGCGCCGCGTCATCATCGCGACGAACGTCGCGGAGACGTCGCTCACCGTGCCCGGCATCAAGTACGTCATCGACGCCGGCACCGCCCGCATCTCCCGCTATGCCGCGCGCGCGAAGGTCCAGCGCCTCCCGATCGAACAAGTCTCGCAGGCCTCCGCGCAGCAGCGCTCGGGTCGCGCGGGCCGCACGAGCGCGGGCATCGCGATCCGTCTTTTCTCGCACGCCGATTTCGCCTCGCGCCCCGAGTTCACCGATCCCGAGGTCCTCCGGACCTCCCTCGCCGCCGTCGTGCTGCAGATGCTCGCGCTTGGCTTCGGCGACATCCAGGCGTTCCCGTTCCTCACGCCCCCGGACTCGCGCGGCGTGAAGGCCGCGTTCGATCTGCTCACGGAGCTCGGCGCGGTCCAGCTCGGCCGGGGAGGCGCGGATCCGCGGCTCACCCGCACGGGGCGCCAGATCTCGCGGTTGCCGATCGACCCGCGGTTCGCGCGGATGATCGTCGAGGGCGAGCGCCGCGGCGTCGCGGGCGACGTGCTCGCCGTCGTCGCCGGCCTCTCGATCCAGGACGTGCGCGAGCGCCCCGAGGAGCGCCGGGAGCAGGCCGACGCCGCCCACGCGCGGTTCGCGGATCCGACGAGCGATTTCCTGTCGCTCCTCAACCTGTGGAACTACCTGCGGGAGCAGCAGCGGGAGCTCGGGTCGAGCGCGTTCCGACGGCTCGTGCGAGCCGAGTTCCTCAACTACGTGCGCGTGCGGGAGTGGTTCGACGTGCACCGCCAGCTGCGCTCCCTCACCCGCGGCGCGACCGAGGGGGCGGCGGCCCCCGCCGGATCCGCCGACGCCGACGCGCTCCACCGCGCCCTGCTCGCGGGCCTTCTCAGCCAGATCGGCGTGCTCGACGAGCGGGAGACGCGCAAGGCCCAGGGGCCGCGCGGCCGCCGCACCGCCGAGTACCGCGGGGCGCGCGGGGTGTCGTTCCAGGTGTTCCCCGGATCCGCGCTCAAGAAGCAGCGCCCGAAGGCCGTGATGGCCGCCGAGCTCGTCGAGACCTCCCGCCTGTTCGCGCGCACGGCCGCCGCGATCGACCCGGCGTGGGCGGAGGAGCTCGCGGGCGACCTCGTCAAGCGCCAGTTCTCGGAGCCGCACTGGTCGAAGGATCAGGGCGCGGCGATCGCCTACGAGAAGGTCACGCTGTTCGGCGTCGAGATCGTGCCGCGCCGGCGCGCGCAGTTCGCGCGCGTGGACCGGCCCGCGGCCCGCGAGTTGTTCGTGCGACACGCGCTCGTCGAGGGCGAGTGGGACGCGCACGCGCTCCCGAAGCAGGCGACCGCGTTCCTCCGCCAGAACGCGAACCTCCGGCGTCGGCTCGAGAAGCTCGAAGAGCGCGAGCGCCGGCGCGACATCCTCGCGGGCGACGAGGCCGTGTTCGCGTTCTACGACCAGCGGATCCCCGCCGACGTGTTCGACGTGCGCAGCTTCGACGCCTGGTGGCGGCGCGAGCGCGCGGAGCGGCCCGACCTGCTCTCGATGCGCGAGGCGGACCTCCTGGACGGCGAGGCGACCGCCGACGCCCGGGACTTCCCGCCGACGTGGCGCCAGGGCGACCAGCGACTCGACCTCGCCTACCGCTTCGAGCCCGGCGCCGCCGACGACGGCGTCACGGCCGTCATTCCGCTCGCCCTCCTCGCGAGCGTGGAGCCGGCCGGCTTCGACTGGCAGGTGCCCGGGCTCCGCGACGAGCTCGTGACCGCGATGCTGAAGGCGCTGCCGAAGGCGATGCGCCGGCACGTCGTGCCCGCGGCGGACTGGGCCGAGAAGTTTTCGGCCGAGCTGCGGGGGCAGGGCCCCGAGGACACCGGCGGACGGCCGGCCACGACGCTCGCCGACGCGCTCGCGCGCCTCGTGCAGCGCCAGGCCAACCAGCGCGTGTCCGCGAGCGATTTCGACCTCGCGCGGGTGCCCGCGCACCTCACGATGTCCTACCGCGCCGTGGACGCCCGCGGCCGCCGCGCGGGGTCCTCGCGCGACCTCGCGGCGCTGCAGCGCGAGCTGTCGGGGCGCGCCCGAGACTCGGTCGCGCGCCAGTTCGAGGCCCCCGCGCCGCGACCGGGGCGCGCCGCCCAACCTGCGCCCGCGCCGATCGAGAAGACGGGCCTGACCGACTGGACCTTCGGGGAACTCCCCGCCTCCGTCGACACCCGCGTCGCCGGCGGCATCGTGCGCGGCTTCCCCGCGCTCGTCGACGAGAAGACCTCGGTCGCCGTGCGCCTCGAGGCGACGCCCGAGAGTGCAGAGCGGCTCACGCGGAGGGGCCTCCGGCGACTCCTGCTGCTGACGGTACCCTCCCCCGTGTCGTACGTGCAGGAGCACCTCTCCTCGGCCGAGAAACTCGCCCTCGCCGCCGCGCCCGCGCCGTCGCCGAAGGCCGTCATCGAGGACTGTCGCGCCGCCCTCTTCGACGCCGCGATCGCCCGCCGCGGCGCTGTGCGCGACCGCGCCGCGTTCGAGGCGCTGCGGGCCGAGGTGACCGCCGGATCCGTCGAGGACGTGTTCGCCGCGGTCTCCCTCGTCGCGAAGATCCTCACGCTGTGGCGCGACGTCGAGCGCGACCTGAAGAAGACGACGTCGATGGCGCTCCTCGGCGCGCTGAGCGACGTCCGGGCGCAGGTAGCGGGCCTCGTGCACGCGGGCTTCGTGACGCAGACGGGCCTGGAGCGCCTGCGCCACCTCCCGCGGTACCTCGAGGGGGCGCGGATCCGGCTCGCCGCCCTCCCCGACGCGCCCGGCCGCGATCGCGCGTGGATGACCGAGTTCGAGCGCGCCGCCCGGGCCTTCGACGACGCGGGCGGCACCGTTCCGCTCGGCGAGGACGCGGATCCGCGCCTCGAGCGGGCCCGGTGGATGCTCGAGGAGCTCCGGGTGGGGCTGTTCGCCCAGCGGCTCGGCACGGCGGAGACGGTCTCGGTGCAGCGGATCCAGAAGGCGCTCGCGGGCTGATGCCCGCACGCTCCTTTCGGCCGGCGTCCCTATAATCGGCGCACATGCCCCCCGCCGCTCCCGCCCCCGCGCATGCCCCGCGCCTCGACGTGCAGGGGCTGCGCGCCGTCGCTGTGCTCGCCGTGATCGCCGACCACGTCTTCGCCTGGCCGAGCGGCGGATTCGTCGGCGTGGACGTGTTCTTCGTGATCTCCGGGTTCCTCATCACCGGGTTGCTCCTGCGCGAGATCGACCGCACGGGGCGCATCTCGTTCCGCCGCTTCTACGCCCGGCGCGCGAAGCGGATCCTGCCCGCCGCGGCCATCGTCATCTTCGCGACGGTCGTGGCCTCTCTCGTGCTCCTCGGGCGGTCCGAGGCGAAGAGCGTGGCGATCGACGGCGTGTTCAGCGCGCTGTTCGTCGGCAACTGGCGGTTCGCGGCCGAGGGCGTCGACTATTTCGCGCAGGGCACGCCGCCCTCCCCCCTGCAGCACTTCTGGTCGCTGGGCGTCGAGGAGCAGTTCTACCTCGTGTGGCCGTGGCTGATGCTCGCCATCGTCGTGTTCGCCACCTCGCGGGCGGGCAAGAGCCTCGTGTCGGCCCGCCGTGCGACCGTCGTCGCGATCGCGCTGCTCACCGCGGCGTCCTTCGGGTGGGGGCTCTATGAGACGGCCACGAACCCGGCCGTCGCATACTTCTCGACCTTCTCGCGCGCCTGGGAGCTCGGGGTCGGGGCGCTTCTCGCCTTCGCCCCCGCGCTCGCGCTCTCGCCCGGACTCCGGCGCGCGCTCGCGTGGGGCGGGCTCGGCCTCATCGCCCTGTCGCTCGCCGTCGTCTCGGGGGACTCCCCGCTCTGGCCCGCGCCCCTCGCCCTCCTCCCCGTCGCCGGCGCGTTGCTCGTCATCGTCGCGGGCGGCGGCGGATACCGCGGGCCCGCGCCCCTCACGGTGCGCCCCGTCACCTACGTCGGCGACATCTCTTACAGCCTCTATCTCTGGCACTTCCCCGTCGCGATTCTCCTCGTCACCCTGCTCCCCGCGGGCAGCGTCGCCTACGGCGTCGTCGCCCTCGCCGCCACGGCGATCCTGTCGGTCGCGAGCTACCACCTCGTCGAGGACCCCGCCCGCCGCGCCACGTGGTTCCGCCGGCGCGGCGCGATCGCGGCCCCCACGCGGGCGTGGCTGCCCACCGTCGCATCGCTCGCGGTCGTCGGGCTCGCGGGGGCCGCCGCGTTCGTCGCGGTCGACGCCGTGCGCGCGCCGGCCGGGCCCGCCACCGCGGCCGTCGTCGAGACGGCGGACGGCGAGATCGACTGCCGCGGCGCGGGCACATCGGCGCACCCGGACGCCTGCGCGGACGCCTCGATCGAGACGCTCGCCCCGGCCCCCGCGGACCTCCTCGACGACACCGGCGGCGCCTACGCCTGCTATTCCACGACCGACGTGGAGATGCAGACCTGCCACTACGGATCCGAGGACCCGGACGCGACGCGCGTCGCGCTCGTCGGCGACAGCCACGCCGCCGCGCTGCTGCCGGGGCTGGAGCCGCAGCTCGCGGACCGCGAGTGGTCGCTCGACACCTACGTCGGGCGAGGGTGCATCCTGCGCGAGAACGCGGACGTCGCGGATGACTGCTCGCGCGCGCGCGACGACATCAATGCGCGCCTGACCTCCGGCGACTACGCCCTCGTGATCGCGACGTCCTCCCGCGCGTACTCGCCTGACGTCCCGTCGCAGCAGGCCATGCTCGAGGCGATCGCGGGGGCGGGTACGACGGTCGTGGTGGTCGCCGACAACCCCCTCCCGTCCGAGGACGCGATCGCGTGCACCACGCGCCTCGGGGTCTCGCCCGCGAGCGCGTGCGCCACGGCGGCGGCGGAGGCCCTCGACCCCGAGCACACCCTCCAGACCGCGGCGGAGGGCGCCGGGGTCCCGGTCGTCGACCTCACGGACCTCTACTGCACCGAGGAGGCCTGCGACGGGATCATCGGAGGCGTCCTCGTCTACCGCGACGCGGCGGGGCACACGACCGCGACGTGGGCGCGGAGCATCGGCCCGTACCTCGCCGACGCGATCGCGCGCGCGGCGGCCTGAGGCCCGCGCGGGACACGCGCCTGCGCCGCCCCGCGCGGGCTTGGTATCTTGATGTCGAGAGATTGCTGGGCCGTACCGGCACACCCCGACATCAGGAGCGCCACCGAAGCATGTCCAAGATCATCTACACGAACACCGACGAGGCGCCGCTCATGGCGACCTACTCGCTGCTGCCCATCATCGAGGCGTTCGCGAAGAAGGCCGGCGTGGAGTTCGAGACGCGCGACATCTCGCTCGCGGGACGCATCCTCGCGCAGTTCCCCGAGCGCCTCGCGGCCGATCAGCGCATCGGAGACGCGCTCGCGGAGCTCGGCGAGCTCGCCGAGGATCCGTCGGCGAACATCATCAAGCTGCCGAACATCTCGGCCTCGATCCCCCAGCTCAAAGCCGCGATCGCGGAGCTCCAGCAGCTGGGCTTCGATGTCCCGAACCTGCCCGAGGACCCGCAGAGCGAGGACGAGAAGGACATCGCCCAGCGCTACGACAAGGTCAAGGGCTCGGCGGTCAACCCCGTGCTCCGGCAGGGCAACAGCGACCGCCGCGCGCCCGGCGCGGTCAAGGCCTACGCCAAGGCGCACCCGCACCGCATGGGCGCGTGGTCGGCGGACTCGAAGACCCGCGTGGCGACGATGGGCGAGAACGACTTCTTCTCGAACGAGAAGTCCTACGTCTCCCCCTCGGACGACACCCTCCGCATCGAGCTTGTCGGCGCCTCGGGCGAGACCACCGTGCTCAAGAGCGCGCTGCCGGTGCTCGCCGGCGAGGTCGTCGACGGCACCTTCATGAGCGCGAAGGCGCTCGACGCATTCCTCGCGGAGCAGGTCCGTCGCGCCCAGGAGGACGGCGTGCTGTTCTCCGCCCACCTCAAGGCCACCATGATGAAGGTCAGCGACCCCATCATCTTCGGCCACGTCGTGCGCGCGTACTTCGCCCCCGTCTTCGAGGCGTACGGTGACGACCTCTCGGCCGCGGGCCTCTCGGCGAACGACGGCCTCGGCGCCATCTTCGCGGGCCTGTCGGCCCTGCAAAACGGCGCCGAGATCCGCGCCGCCTTCGACGAGCGCCTCGCCGCCGGGCCGAAGCTCGCGATGGTCAACAGCGACAAGGGCATCACGGGCCTGCACGTCCCGAGCGACGTCATCATCGACGCCTCGATGCCCGCCATGATCCGCATCGGCGGCCACATGTGGGGCCCGGAGGGCGAGGAGGCCGACACGCTCGCCGTCATCCCCGACTCGTCCTACGCCGGCGTCTACCAGGCCGCGATCGACGACTGCAAGGCGCACGGCGCTCTCGACCCGCGCGAGATGGGGACCGTGCCGAACGTCGGCCTCATGGCGCAGAAGGCCGAGGAGTACGGCTCGCACGACAAGACCTTCGAGATCCCGGAGGCCGGCACGGTGCGCATCGTGACCGGATCCGGTGAGGTCGTCATCGAGCACGCCGTCGAGGCGGGCGACATCTGGCGCGCCTGCCAGACGAAGGACGCGCCGATCCGCGACTGGGTGAAGCTCGCGGTCACGCGTGCGCGCCTCTCGGGCACGCCCGCGGTGTTCTGGCTCGACGAGAACCGCGCGCACGACGCGGAGCTCATCGCGAAGGTCACCGAGTACCTCGGCGAGCACGACACCGACGGCCTCGACATTCGGATCATGGCGCCGGCCGCGGCGACCGCCCTGTCGTTCGAGCGCATCCGCCAGGGCCTCGACACGATCTCGGTCACGGGCAACGTCCTGCGCGACTACAACACGGACCTCTTCCCGATCCTCGAGGTCGGCACGTCGGCGAAGATGCTCTCGATCGTCCCGCTCATGGCGGGCGGCGGGCTCTTCGAGACGGGCGCGGGCGGATCCGCCCCGAAGCACGTCCAGCAGCTCGTCGAGGAGGACTACCTCCGCTGGGACTCGCTCGGCGAGTTCTTCGCCCTGGCGGCGTCGCTCGAGCACCTCGGGCAGACGACCGACAACGACAAGGCCCGTGTGCTGGCCGCGACGCTCGACGCCGCGACGGCCACCTTCCTCGAGCTCGACCGCTCGCCCGGCCGGAAGCTCGGGACGATCGACAACCGCGGATCGCACTTCTACCTCGCGCTGTATTGGGCCCAGGAGCTCGCCCAGCAGACTGAGGATGCGGAGCTGGCCGCGGCCTTCTCCGTTCTCGCGAGCTCGCTCGCGGGCGACGAGGAGAAGATCGTCGCCGAGCTCATCGCCGTGCAGGGCCGCCCGGCCGACGTGGGCGGGTACTACCGCCCCGACGACGCCAAGGCCGCGGCGGTCATGCGTCCGTCGGCCACGCTGAACGCCGCGATCGACGCGTTCTGACGCCCCTTCGCCGAAGGCTCCCCGCGTCCCGCGCCCACCGCGCGGGACGCGGGGAGCCTTCGGCGGTTGCCGGGCCGAGGCGGCTCGGGTTTCCGTGAGTTCGGGCGCGTAGGCTCGAGGCATGACCTCACCTCAGGACGATGGGCGCGTAGCCGTCTACCTTGACTTCGACAACATCGTGATGAGCTGGTACGACCGGGTGCACGGGCGCAACTCCTACAACCGCGACCGCGCACGCATCGCCGAGGATCCGACCGAGCCGGAGATCGCCGAGCGCCTCGCCGCCGCCACGGTCGACGTGGGCGCCATCCTCGACTACGCGGCCAGCTACGGCACGCTCGTGCTCACGCGCGCGTACGCCGACTGGTCCTCCCCCGTCAACGCGATCTACCGCCGCCAGCTCGTCGGCCGCGCGGTGGACCTCGTGCAGCTGTTCCCCGCGGCCGCCTACGCGAAGAACGGCGCGGACATCCGGCTCGCGGTCGACACGGTCGAGGACATGTTCCGCCTCGCCGACCTCACGCACGTCATCGTCGTCGCGGGCGACAGCGACTACGTGCCGCTCGCGCAGCGCTGCAAGCGGCTCGGCCGCTACGTGATCGGCGTCGGCGTGGCGGGCTCGACCGCCAAGTCGCTCGCGGCGGCGTGCGACGCGTTCGAGCCGTACGACACGCTCCCCGGCGTGCCCCCGATCGAGAAGCCCGCGAAGGCCGAGAAGAAGCGGGAGCAGCCCGTGGAGGAGGCCCCTCCCGCGCCCGAGAAGGGCGATCAGAAGCCGACCCGTCGGCGCCGGTCCGCGCGGCCCGCGGAGGAGCCCGCGTCGGAGGACGCCGTGCCCGCGTTCGGGGACACCCCGCCGGAGGACCTTCACGCGGTCGCGACCCGCCTCCTCGAGCGGGCGCTGCGCGTCGGGCAGGACAAGGGCGACGCGCAGGGCTTCCTGTACGCCTCCGCCGTCAAGCAGCACATCCGACGCATGGATCCCTCGTTCAGCGAGAAGGCGCTCGGCTACCGCTCCTTCAACGACTTCCTGACCTCGCGCGACCAGCTGGCCGAGGTCCGCGAGGACGGCCACGAGCGCCTCGTGCGCCTGAAGGCGTAGCCTCCGCGCCGCCGGATCGGGCGGGCCTTGCCCCCGCCGGATCCGGCTGTTACGCTCCTGAGAAACCGGTTCCCGACACTCTTCGCGCAGCGCCGCGCGAGGAGGGAAATCGGTTTCTGAGCGGAACGCAGAGAGGCGAACCATGATGCCCACGACGGCAGCGCGAGGCGGTGCGCAGTGACGGCGCCCGCGGCACCCCGGATCCGTCCCGTGACCGATCACCTGATGACGGCGCCCGCGCCGACGATCCCGCCGCGACGGCGCGGCTTCCGCCACTCATACATCTGGCGCCACCGCACGCTGTACCTCATGGCGATTCCGGGCATCGCCTACTTTCTCGTCTTCAAGTACCTGCCCATGGGCGGGCTCGTCATGGCGTTCCAGGACTACTCGCCGTATCTCGGCGTGTTCGGGAGCCCCTGGGTCGGCCTCGAGCACTTCGTGCGCTTCTTCTCGGAGGACACGTTCCTGCTCCTGCTGAGCAACACCGTGATCCTCTCGGTGCTGCTCCTCGTGTTCTCGTTCCCGATCCCGATTGTTCTCGCCCTGCTCCTCAACGAGGTGCGCATGAAGGCCTTCCAGCGCACGGTGCAGACCGTGATTTACCTGCCGCACTTCATGTCGTGGGTCATCGTCGTCTCGCTCTTCTACGTGCTCTTCACGACGGACGGGGGCAGCGTCAACAACGTCATCGTCTCGCTCGGCGGCGAGCCCGTGCCCTTCCTCACGGATCCCGAATGGCTGCGCCCCATGTACGTGGCGCAGGAAATCTGGAAGACGGCCGGCTGGGGCACAATCGTGTACCTCGCCGCGATGACGGCCGTCGACCTGCAGCTGTACGAGGCTGCCGAGATCGACGGCGCGGGCCGCTGGCGCCAGACCTGGCACATCACGCTCCCCGCGATCCGCCCGACGATCGTCGTGATGTTCATCCTCTCGATCGGCGACTTCCTCGAGCTCGGATTCGAGCACATGTTCCTCGTGCTCAACTCGCTCAACCGACAGGTCGGCGAGATCTTCGACACCTATGTGTTCACGACCGGCATCCAGAACGGCCAGATGAGCTACGCCGCCGCCGTCGGCCTCTTCAAGGGCCTCGTCGGCCTCATGCTCGTGATCGCCGCGAACCGCATGGCGAAGAAGTTCGGCGAGGAGGGCGTGTACTGATGTTCTCCTTCGAGGGGTTCGTGCGACTGAACGCCTTCCTGACGGGCTTCTATCGCATCGCCTACCTCAACATCCTCTGGGTCGCCGTGACCCTGGCGGGGCTCGTGATCGCGGGCATCGGACCGGCCTCCTACGCGCTCTCGGCGTACATCGACCGGTGGTTCCGGCTCGGCGAGACGCCGCCGATCACGCGCGCCTTCGTGCGGCACGCCCGCGCCGCTCTCCCCCGCGCGAGCGCGCTCGGGGCAATTCTGACCGTCGCGACCGGGATCGTCGTGGCGAACATCTTCTGGCAGACGTCGTGGATCCTCCAGTTCGCGAACGTCGCGGCGCTCGGCGTCCTGGCCCTCGCGTGGGGATTCGGGTTCTCCGCCATGGCCGCGACCGACGTCGGGGGCGTCGCGCGACCGGTCGCCGCCGGCCTGCTCGTCGCCGTCGGCTCCCTGCACTGGACGATCCTCGCCTCGACCGCGGCGGCCGCCGCCTGCTGGGCGCTCGCCTCCTTCGCCCCCTTCCTCCTCCCCTTCTTCGGCGTCGGCATCCCCGCCGCCGCCGTCGGATTCGTCACTCGGATCGCCTACCGGCAGATCGGCACCGACGCCGAACCCTCGCCATCGCTCTCCCCGGCGCTGCGCAACGACGCGCTCGCCTCGTCGAAAGGAACAGCACGATGAAGACCACGCGCATCGCTGCGGGCGTCGCCACGCTCGCCGCCTGCTCGCTCGCCCTCACCGCCTGCGGCGGATCCGCCACGAGCGGTGCCACGGGCGAGGATCGCGACAGCATCACCTGGATGACCATGCTGCACACCCCGACAACACCGGATCCCGGAAGCCCTGTGGAGCTGGCGCTCGAGGAGCACACGGGCATGGATATCGAGTTCCAGTGGGTGCCCGACGCGTCCAAGGACGAGAAGATCAACGCCGCGCTGGCCTCCGACTCGCTCGCGGACATCGTCTCGCTCACGAACATCACCAATACCTCGGTGCGTCAGGCGCTGACGTCCGGCCAGTTCTGGGACGTCGAGGAGTACCTCGACGAGTTCGACAACCTGTCCCAGATCGACCCCCAGACCCTCGACGCGGCCCGCATCGACGGCGAGCTCTACGGCGTGCCGTTCCAAAAGCCGAAGGCCCGGTACGGCGTGCTGGTGCGGCAGGACTGGCTCGACAACCTCGGGCTCGAGGTCCCGCACACGATCGAGGAGCTCGGCGAGGTGGCGCGCGCCTTCGCGGAGGACGACCCCGACGGCAACGGCGAGGATGACACGACGGGCTTCATCGACCGCGAGGAGAGCTTCCTCGTCGGGTTCCGCTCGCTCGCCGGATACTTCGGCGCCGGCCAGAAGTTCACCGTCACGGACGACGGCACCGTGGTTCCCGCCTTCACGACCGACGCGTTCCAGGACGCCATGGAGTGGTACCGCGAGCTGTATGAGGACGGCGGCGTGAATGGCGAGTTCGTCACGATGGCGAAGCAGAACCAGCAGGACGCGATCGCCCGGGGCACGGGTGGCATCGTGGTCACGGGGCTGTTCGAGGCCAAGAACTACATGAACATCGCGCTGAGCGCGGACCCCGACACCCCCATGGCGTGGGCGCTCGTGAACGACGTGACCTACGAGGACGTCCCGCGCCGGATCCTCACGGACACGAACGGCGGCATGGGCGGGTGGCTGGCCCTCCCGAAGTCGCGCGTCGCCGACGAGGAGGACGTGCGCGCGGTCCTCGGCTTCATCGACAAGCTCATCGAGCCCGAGGCGTTCACCCTCATGACCTACGGCATCGAGGGGACCCACTACTCGATTGACGACGCGGACGTCGTCACGATCGAAGACCAGGGTCTGTGGGAGCGCGAGGTGCAGCCGTACTCCTCATCGCGCCCGTCGGAGATCGTCATGACCTTCAACGACACGACGCCCTACGTGAACGAGGGCAACGAGAAGATGGCCGAGAACGACGAGTTCGTCGTGACGGATCCGACGCTCCCGCTCACCTCCGAGACGTACAACCAGTCGTGGTCGTCGATCGAGCAGCAGGCGAACGACGCGTACAACCAGTACATCGTCGGCCAGATTGACATGGCCGAGTACGAGGCCGTCATCGACTCGCTCGGCGCGCAGGGCCTGGATCAGATCACCGAGGAGTTCACGGCCGCGTACGAGCAGGCGAACGGCTGATGGTGCGCGGCTCGACGGCCGAGCGGATCCTCGCCCGCCCCGACCTCGCGGCGGTCGTGGAGGCGACCGCCGCCCTGCAGGCGAACATCGATCGGGCGTCGGCACGCGGCGGCGGTCGCGTGAGCGTGGCGGCGGGCGTGCGGGAGGTCGGATCCCTCCGGCTGCGCTCGGGCGTCGAGCTGCACCTCGAGCGTGGCGCCGTGCTGCGCTTCGTCCCGGAACCGGAGCTCTACCCCGCGATCGACGCCCGCTGGGAGGGGCGCGCGCAGCGCGTGCACGCTCCCTGCCTGTGGGCCTCGGACGCCTGCGATATCGCCCTCACCGGACACGGCACGATCGACGGCGGGGGCCCGGCGTGGTGGCGCACGTTCCGCACCTCGCCCGCCGCGCTCGCCTACCCGCGTCCCACCCTGGTGGGCCTGCACGGCTGCACGCGGGTCACGGTGTCCGATGTCACCCTCCTCAACTCCCCCGCGTGGACACTGCACCCGCTGCTGTGCCGCGACGTGCGGATCACCGGGATCCGGATCCTCAATCCGCCCGACTCCCCCAACACGGACGGAATCGATCCGGAGTCGTGCTCGGGGGTGCGCATCAGCGACTGCCACATCGACGTCGGCGACGACTGCATCGCGATCAAGGCGGGCGCCGAGGGCTCCTCGGATCCCGTCGCCTGCGAGAACATCGCGATCTCGAACTGCACCATGGTGCACGGTCACGGCGGCGTTGTCATCGGAAGCGAGATGTCGGGCGGCGTCCGCGGCGTGGTCGTCACGGGCTGCGTCTTCCAGGGAACCGACCGGGGGATCCGGATCAAGACGCGGCGACGGCGCGGCGGCACGGTCGAAGACGTGCGCGTCGCGCACGTCGTCATGGACGACGTCTCCTGCCCCCTCGTCATCAACCCGTTCTATTTCTGCGGCGAGGAAGGCAAGCTCCCGCACGTCGCAGACCGCGCGCCGCACCCCGTCGACGCGGGGACGCCGCGCATCCGCCGGATCCACATCGCCCACGTCACCGCGACGAACGCCCGCGCGGCGGCCGGGTGGGTCTCGGGCCTGCCCGAAGCTCCGCTCGAGGACCTCGTGCTCGACGACGTCGTCGTGACCTTCGCGCACCGCTCGGTGGCCGAGGTGCCCGCGATGGCCGACGGGGTGCCGGCGATGGCGCGCCGCGGGCTCCACGCGCAGTTCGCGACGGGCGTGCGACTCCGGGGGGTCCGAATCCTGGATCCGGAGGGCCCGGAGCTCGTCCTCGACGAGCGGACGGTCCGCCTCGCGGAAGCCGCGACGCCGTGACCGCCGTGACCGCCGTGACCCATGCCCGGCCCCGGACGCGACGCCTCGAGCGCACCATCGCGGGAATCGGCGCGGCGCTGGCGCTCGTGTTTCAGGGCGGATTCGCCGCGGTCGTCGCCGGGGCGGACGAGGACACCCTGCGCGCGGACATCATCCCCGCGCTGGAGGGCGCCGGCGTCGCCCTCCCCGCGGGCGGCGAAATCGAGGCGGTCCAGACGCTCGCGGGCTGGTTCGGCTTCTCGCTCGTGGCCGTCCTCGCCTTCACGGCCCTCGGCTTCTTCTTCTCGCGGATCCGTCCGACGAGTCGGTCCGCGGCCTGGTGGTTCGTCGCGGCGGGCCTCGCGTGCCTGGTGGGCAGCCAGCTCGTGCTGTACCCGCTCGCGTTCCTCTTCTTCCTCGCCGCGGGGCTCTTCGCGGCGCGCCCACTCGACGGGAGTCCCTCATGACCCTCACCCCCCTGCCCTCGCGGCCCGTGCGCGACGAGACCGTCCCGATCCGGACGCGGCTCGCGGCGAAGCGCCGCACCCCCGGCCGCCGGATCTTCGCGATCGTCAACGCGATCGTGCTCACGGCGTTCGCGCTCGCCTGCGTCCTCCCGTTCGTCAACGTCCTCGCGAGCTCGCTCGCGACGCCGGGCGAACTCGCCACGCGCCCCTTTATCCTGTTCCCGCGGACGTTCACGCTCGACGCGTATCGCTACATCCTGTCGACACCGACGATCTTCCGGGCGATGGGGGTGTCGGTCTTCGTCACGGTCGTCGGGACGTTCCTGAGCCTGGTGCTCACCGCGTTCATGGCCTACGCGCTGTCCAAGAAGCACCTGCGCGGCCGGCGCGTGATCAACTTCCTCGTCGTGTTCACGATGCTCTTCTCGGGCGGCATGATCCCGACCTTCATCGTCGTCAACTCCCTCGGGCTCATCGACTCGCTCTGGTCGCTGATCCTCCCCGTCGCGATCAACGCCTTCAACTTCGTCATCATGCGTAGCTTCTTTCAGGGGATCCCCGAGAGCCTCGAGGAGGCCGCGCGCATCGACGGATGCTCTGAGATCGGGGTGTTTCTCCGCATCGTCCTGCCGCTCTCGCTCGCCTCGATCGCCACGATCGGGCTGTTCTACGGCGTCTACTACTGGAACACGTACCAGAACGCGATCCTGTACATCAACGACTCGACGAAGTGGCCCATCCAGGTGCTCCTGCGCCAGATCGTGATCGTCGCGAGCGGGCTGAACGCGAACGAGGCCGCCGTCGACGTCGTGCCGCCCGCGCAGTCCGTGAAGATGGCCGTCATCTTCGTCGCGACGCTGCCGATGCTCCTCGTCTACCCGTTCATCCAGCGCTTCTTCGTGAAGGGCGCGCTGATCGGGTCGGTCAAGGGATGACCCGCGTCGAGGTGGGGCCCGGCGAACGACAGCTGAGCGCGATCCAACTCGCCGTCGCGGACCCGGACGCAACCGAGATCGTCGTGTGGCCGGGCACCTACGAGGAGCAGGTCGTCGTGGCACCGCGGGAGCGCGCCCTGCTCATCCGTTCGGAGACCGGCGACCCTCGCGACGTGATCGTCACCTTCGGGCTGCGCCAGGGCGACCTGGCCCGCGACGGCATGCCCCTCGCGCAGGACGCCGCGACCATGACGCTGGACGCCGACGACACGACGCTCCGGGGCATCACCGTCGTCAACTCGTTCGACCGCGCGCGGCGTCCGGGCGCGCGCGACACGCAGTCCCCCGCCCTGCGCACGCGCGGCGACCGGATCCGCATCGAGCGCTGCCGGCTCCTCGGCCAGCAGGACACGCTCTTGCTGGACAGCCCGAGCCGCGCCGCCGTGCGCCACGTGCTCGTCGAGGACTGCGAGATCCGCGGCGACGTGGATGTCATCTACGGACGCGCGACGGCCGTCGTGCGCGGCGGCACGATCCACGCAACGGGGCCGGGCTACGTGGCCGCGCCGTCGACGATCCGCGAGGTGCCGCGCGGCCTGCTGTTTTCGGGCGTCCGGTTCACGGCCGACGCGCCGGACGGATCCGTCTTCCTCGCCCGCCCCTGGCATCAGGGCGGGTCGCCGGAGGCGCTCGGAAGCGCGGAGTTTGCGGGGTGCGCGCTCGGCGCGCACGTCGCCGCGGATCCGTTCGCGGACATGGGCGGTTTCTCCTGGCGCGACGCGCGCTTCCGCGTCCACGCGG
Source organism: Microbacterium excoecariae (assembly GCF_011326725.1). GTDB lineage: Bacteria > Actinomycetota > Actinomycetes > Actinomycetales > Microbacteriaceae > Microbacterium > Microbacterium excoecariae. Next base: position 2,034,345 of record NZ_JAANCO010000001.1, read on the forward strand.
GCCCCGGGCCCTCGCCCGAGAGCTGGCTCGCGGGCTGGGACGGGCCGCCCGCACCGACGGGCCGCGTGGTGATTGTGTCGGATTCAACCGCCAGCGCGTACGGCCCGGAGCGCGCGCCGCGTACGGGGTGGGGCCAGGTCCTGGCGGACGAATCGGGCCTCGAGGTCGTCAACGCCGCCGTCTCGGGCGCCTCCACCCGCAGCTTCCTCGACTCACCCGCAGCGGACGAGGCGCTCGCCTCCCTCTCGCCGGGCGACGCGCTCGTCGTCGCATTCGGGCATAACGATGCGAAGCCGGGGCCGCGCCACGCCGACGTCCCCTCCGGCTACCCCGCCGGCCTCCGACGCTTCCTCGCCGGAGCCCGCGCGCGGCGCGCGATCCCGGTCATCGCGACCCCCGTCGAGCGCCGGGGTGTACGGGCCACCGACATCGTCACGACGCACGACGGGTATCCCCAGCGCGCGCGCACCGTCGCGCGCGAGGAGGGCGTGCCGCTCCTCGACCTTTCGCTCGCCACGCGTCGACTCATCCGCTCCGGCACCGACGCGGCGTCGCGCGCGCTCTTTCTGCACCTCGCCCCGGGCGAGGCCGATGCCTACCCCGAGGGCGTCGCCGACGATACGCATTTATCGGAGCGGGGGGCCCGCGCCGTGGCGAGGATCGTCGCGGGCGAGCTGCGCGCGCTCGGCATCAGGCCGCGCGCACGCGCCGCTCAGCCGGCCTGAGCGTCCGGGCGGAACGTGCCGACCCACGTGTGGGCCCGGCCCACCGCGGGTCCGAAGCCCTGCGCCTGAACGGTGAGCAGGCCGTCCGCGGTCGCCACGAACCGCGCCCGGAGGCGCGCGATGTCGTCGGCGCTGATGTCGACGACGACATCGAGGACCCCCGGGCCGGACCACCCCGCGGTCGCCACGCCCCGCCCGAGCCCCGCCACCTCGACCGGCGCGGGCACGCCGAGGGGGACGTCGAGCCGGAGCTCGCCCGCCTCGATCTCGGCGCGCTCGCGCCCGAGCGCCGCGCGGATGACGCCGGGCGCCCCCTCGCCGGCGATGCGCCCCCACGCCCCGGCACCCGGCACGGCTCGGGCCGGGTCGTGCGCGGGCGCCGGCCACTCGAGAGCCGGGGCGGGGTCGGCGGGATCCAGCTCGCGCGCCGCGTCGCGCACGAGCCCCGCGAGGCGCTGGTCGCCGCTTTGGCACGCCTGCGCATTGGCCGTCACGACGAGCACGAGGCCGCGGGCCGGATCGCCGAACGCGACCTGGCCGCCGAGCCCGAACATCATCCAGCCGCCGCCGGGAGGCAGCCAGATCTGCGCGCCGTAGCCCGCGCGCAGGGATCCTCCCCAGGTCTGCGTGGCCGCGTCGGAGGCGCGCGCGAGCGCCTGGCGCACCACGGAGGGCGCGAAAGCGCGCCCTCCGCCAGCGGTGACCTCGGTGGCGATCGTCAAGAGATCGCGGGGCGTGCAGATCAGACCGGACCCGCCGTGGCCGATGCCCTCGGGCCCGGTCAGCACCCGCATGCCGCGCCCCGCGCCGAGCGGCGCGAAGATCCGCGCGCGGAACACGTCCTCCAGCGGAGCCCTCTCGACCCGCTCGACGAGGGCGGACAGGGCGTAGGACCCGCTCGTGTCATAGGTAAACAGCGTGCCCGCGCGATGGGTCGGGGCCACGCGGAAGTAGGACGCGAGCCAGTCGCCCTCCTCCTCGCGGTAGGTGGTCCGGGCGTGCGGCCCGCGCATGGCGAGGACATCGCGGATCCGGGTCTCGGCCGTCAAGCGCGGCACCGATCCCGCCTCGGGGAAGAATCGCGCGATCGGGTCGTCGAGGTCGATCCGCCCCTCCTCCGCGAGCGCGAGCACGACCAGGCCGGTCAGGCTCTTGGCGACCGAATACATCCGGTGCGGGGTGTGCACCGACGCGTGGGCGGGCGCCGCGCTCGCGATGACGCAGCCGTCGAGCGTCGCCTCGAGCGAGTGCAGCGCGATGTCGTCGGCCCGCGCGCGGGCGACGAGCTCCGCCAGCGCGCCCGTCACGCGGCACCGCCGCGGGCGAACAGAGCGCCGGTCGCGGAAAACGTGTCCCCGCTCCGCAACGCGCGCGCGAGGTCCTCCTCGATGCCCGGAACGATGCGGCGGCGCCCCAGGTCGTCGTCGACCTCGCGCCGCATCGCCGCGGGGATGGCGCGCGGGGCGGGAGCGGCCATGACCGCGTCCACGAGCCGCATGAAGGCCCCGGTCTCGCCGGCGGGCGCGAGCAGGGGCGCGTCCCCCGCGCGCGCGGCCAGGAGATTCTCCAGGAGGTCCGTCCGCCTGGCGCCCCACCGCTCGACCACCTCGCCGGCCTCGGAGCGCCTTTCGAGGACGTCCTCCTTGTACCAGAACCGCAGCGCGCCGCGGGTGCCGACGGCCTCGACGAAGGGCGGCGTGTGCCGCTCCGCCGCGAGGGTGACAGCCGTGGTCAGTCGGCGGCCGTCCGCGAGGTCCAGGAGCGCCACGGACGTGTCGTCGGCCTCGATATCGTTCGCGTGCCACATCTCCAGCCCGACGCGGCGCACGTCCTCCTCGCGCGTCGTGCCCGCGATGGCGAGCGCCGTCGCCGTCGCGTGGGCGAGCGGGTTCGTGAGGACCCCGTCCGCCACGACGCGCCCGTCGAGAATGCGCCGGCCCGCCCACGCCGACCGGGACCAGTACGCCGCGTCGCGGACCCAGGCGCCCGTCGCCGACCACCGCACGATGTCGCCGATCGCGCCGGCGGCGATGCGCTCGCGCGCGGCCGCGATCGCGCTCGACCCCAGGCTCTGAAAGCCAACCTGGACGAGACGGCCGAGCTGCTCCGCGCGGCCCACAAGCGCCCGAAACTCCGCGAGCGTCGCGGTGGTGGGCTTCTCGAGCAGGACGTCCGCGCCCGAAGACATGGCCGCGTCGGCGAGCGCGTAGTGGGTGTGAATGGGGGTGCAGATCACGACGACGTCCGCGAGCCCGGCGGCGAGGAGCGCCGCGCCGTCCGGGAACCGCCGCGTGCCCGCCGGGAGGTCGGCCGGATCCGGCGGGTGCGGGTCCGCGACCGCGACGAGGCGCACGATCCCTGCGCCGTCGAGCCGCGCAGCGCGCGCGAGATGGGTACGCCCGTGTCCGCCCGTACCGATCACGGCGAGCCGCGGCGTCATCGGACCGCCTCCGGGGTCATGCCAGCCGTGTGCGCCAGCACCCCGTCCACGTCGGAGGGCCGGCAGACGGCCACCGTGAGATCCAGCGAGAGCTCGTCGCCGAGGGCGAGCCGGCGGCGGCCCGACACGGCGACCGCCGGCCCGAACCCGACGTATCCCTCGGCGCGGACGAACCACGGCATCCCGGACCGCGTCACGGCCACGAGCGCGACGTCGCCGTGCTCGAGGACGAGGTGCGGCGACCGGGATCCGTGGGCCGCGCCGACCCCCTCGCCGTCGGCCGTCCGCACGCGCGCGTCCGCAAACGGAGCGCGCCAGAAGATCCCGCCGTAGAACGCCCCGTCGCGGCCATTGGTCTGCGGGCTGCCGAACGTCCGCGCCTCTCCCACTGCGGTGAGGCGCGTCTCCCAGGTGAGCGCCCACGCGGCGCCCAGGGACAGCGCCGAGATGCGCCGCGCCTCCGTGAGGAGCGTCCGACCGGCGGGATCCGTCCATGCCAGGGTCTGGTCGAGGGCGCCCGGGCCGTGGCTCTCCGACACGACGTGCTGGCGCCCGTGGTTGTCGAGCATCGTCGAGCCGCGTCCGGGCACGAACGTTCGCCCGCCCCAGAACGATGTTCCGTCGACGTCCGCGATCGCGACGCTCACGCCGAGGTGGTGCGGGTGGTCGGCCGGACGGGTCTCGGTCACGGGCACGCCGGCGCGGGTCTCGGCGGTCAGGTAGGGGCGCGGCGAGAGCGTCGCCGCGAGCGCGGATCCGCGGTGCGAGCGGGCGACGACGGTTCCGTCCGCGAGGGCCAGCTCGGTCATGCGGGGCCTCCCGTGCTCGCCCGCGGCGCGAGCTCCGGGGCGAAGATGACCGGCGTGCGGTCCGCGTCGCCGCGCATCTCGGCGCGGAGGGTCTCCCACAGCCGCTCCCCGATCTCCCCGAGGCGGGCGGTCATCGTCGTGAGCGACGGCGAGGAGAACTGGGCGAACGGAATGTCGTCGAATCCCGCGACCGCGAGGTCGCCCGGCACGCGGATCCCCTCCTCCGCCAGGCGCCCGAGGAGCCCGAGCGCCACGACGTCGTTGAACGCGATGACCGCCGTCGCACCCGACGCGCGCACCGCGGGCCAGGCCGCGTGGCCGTCGGCGAACGCGTGGCCGCAGGGGATCTCGAGCACCTCCACGTCGGCTCGGGCCGCGCGCACGCTCTCCAGGCCGCGCTCGCGCGCCCAGTTCGAACGGCTCTCCGGCGGACCGGCGAGATAGGCGATGCGCCGGTGCCCGCGGTCGACGAGGTGTTCGGCCAGCTCGCGGACGCCCGCCTCGTAGTCGACGAGCACCGACCCCGCGCGTTCCCCCGTTGTCCGGTTCAGCACGACGACGGGCGCGACGCGCGGCAGGAGCGCGATGAGCTCCTCGCGCGTCATGCGCGGCGCGAAGAGCACGACGGCGTCCGTGCGGTTGCGCACGTCTACGGCCACCACGGCCTCCCCCGCGCTGTTCTCGAGCGTGTCCGCGATCAGCACACGATAGTCATCCCGCGCCGCGGCGCGATGCAGGCCGTGGAGCACCTGATGGAACATGGGGTTCGCGAGGTCCGGAACGACGACGCCGATGGTCCGGCTGACGCCGAGCGAGAGCGAGCGGGCCGTCTCGCTGCGGGTGTACCCCAGCTCCTCCACGGCGCGCCGTACCCGCTCGGCGATGTCCTCGCCGACGGTCGCCACGCCGTTCATCACGCGGGAAACGGTCGCCTTCGACACGCCCGCGGCCTCGGCGATATCGGAGATCGTCGTTTCGCGGGCGGGGGTGCGTCGGGCGCGCTTGCGGGTCATGTCCTCAATCCTCGCCCTCATCGATCCGGAAGTGCGTAAACGCCGCGACGGCGTCGGGCGCGCCGAAGGGCGCTCCGGTGAACAACGCGATCTCGGCGCCGATCCAGCGCCCCTCCGCGGCGTGCGCCCCGGGGTCGACGGTCCACTCCCGCCCGTCGGCCGCGAGCCGAGCGCGGATTGCGCCGCCCGCGCGCACCTCGAGCGTCACGCGAACCTCGCCGTCGACTGGCGCCGCGGCCACGATGCGCTCCGCGAGGTCGTCGCGGCCGCGCACGGCGACGACGGCGCTCGTCCCGGCCTCCTCGCGGCGCACGCCGGCCCACACGTAGTCGAGCCCGAGGACGGCGAGCCCCGCGCGGGAGCCCGCGCCCCCGTCCAGCACCATGCCGACGGTGGACCGTGAGGTGCCGCCCGGAAGCGGCTGCCCGAGCACCCGCGGGAGCGCGGCCAGGCTCCCCGAGTCCGCGGCCGAGCGCATCCGCAGCTGGCCGGTCGCGGGCGCGAGCGCGTCGTGCGGAGGGTTCGCCTGCCAGGTCCAGGTCGGGCCGGGCGCGCCCTCGGCGAAGTCGTCGGAGCGGGCGATCGAGCGCGATCGCTGCGGCGCGCCATGCGGCGAGGCGTATTCGAGGACGGGTTCGCTCGGCCCGCCGTCGACCGCCCGACCGATCAGCGGCCAGCCGTCCTCGCCCCACCTCATCGGCTGCAGGTGCACGACCCGCCCGGCCGCGCCGCGGTCCTGGAAATGCAGGAACCAGTCGCCCGCCGGTCCCGTGACCCACGCCCCCTGGTGGGGGCCGTTGACGGAGGTGCCGCCCTGTGCAAGGACGACCCGCCCCTCGAACGGACCGAACGGCGTGGGGCCGCGGAAGACCGCCTGCCACCCCGTCGCGACGCCACCCGCGGGCGCGAAAATCAGATACTCGTCGCCGCGCTTGTAGAACTTCGGCCCCTCGATCGTCGTCCAGCCCGTCAGGGCCGCGCCGTCGATCACGTCCCTGGCAGGGCCGAGCGGTCGGGTGAGGCCCGGATCGACCTCCATCACGGTGAGGACGTTCTTGCGGCCGGCGCGCGAGCGGGCCCAGCCGTGAACGAGGTACGCCCGCCCGTCGTCGTCCCACAGCGGGCACGGGTCGATGAGGCCGGTGCCGGCCACGAGGCATCGCGGCACCGTCCATGGCCCCGCCGGATCCTCGGCCGTCACGACGAAGATCCCCTGGTCGGGATCCGGGTAGACGATCACGTACCGGCCCTCGTGCCATCGGATCGACGGCGCCCAGACGCCCGCACCGGGCCGCGGCAGGCGAAACCAGGCGTCGGGCTCCACGCGGTCCAGCGCGTTTCCGACGCGTTCCCACGTGACCAGATCGTCCGACACGTAGACGGGCAGCCCCGGCGCGCGGTGGAAGCTCGACGCGATCATGACGTAGCGGTCCCCGACGCGAATCGCGTCGGGATCCGGAAGATCGGCGTCGATGATCGGATTGCGGTATCGGCACTCGCCCATGAGTCGTGACACACTCGGAACAGTACACGAGAAACCGGTTACCGGTACGGTGGATCCACCCCGACCCCAGGACGGACACGATGACATCCCCCCGCAACGACGCGGCCTCCGAGCGCGACGCCAAGACCGCGCGATTGACGCGCATCCTCCGCGACCATGACCGCGACGCCCTCCACCTCACCTCCTCCGCGAGCCTCGCGTGGCTCCTCGGCGGCGCGCGCACCGCGGTGCCGCTCGGCGGCCCGCCCGTGCTCTCCGCGACCGTCGCCCGCGACGGGGCGCTCGTCGTCACGACCCTCGCGAACGAGGTGGACCGCCTCGCGGACGAGGAGGCGCCGGACGTCGCGTGGCGGGTGATCCCGTGGCACGGGGACCTCGCGGCCGCACCGGCCGGCGCGCTCACGGAGGGCGAGGCCGCGGCCGAGCTGCGCCACGCGCGCGCCGCCCTCCTGCCGGCGGAGGTCGCCCGCTACCGGGCGCTCGGCGCCGACACGGCGCGCGCGCTTCGGCGCGCCCTCGAGCGCGCGCTGCCGGGCTGGACCGAGCGCGAGCTCGCGGCGGAGATCGCGCGCGAGGCGTACCTGATCGGCGCCGAGCCCGCCGTGATCCTGGCCGCGGGGTCGGCGCGCGAGAACGTGCCCCACCCGCTCCCCACGCACGCCCCGCTCGGCGGGCGCGCGATGGCGGTCGTGACGATGGTGCGCCACGGGCTCCACGCCAGCGCGACGCGTTGGGTGGAGTTCGACGCCGACGGCAGGCGCGCCGACACCGAGGCGGCACTGCGCGAGGTCGAGGCCGACGCGTTCCGCGCGACCCGGCGCGGCCGCACGGTCGCCGCGGTCCTCGCCGACATCGCCGCGGCCTACCCCCGCCACGGCTTCGCGGAGCGCGCGTGGGAGGCGCACCACCAGGGCGGGGCGACGGGGTACGCGGGCCGAGACCCCAAGGCGAGCCCCGCCCTGTCCGATCGCGTGACGTCGCCGCAGGCATTCGCGTGGAACCCGTGGGTCCCGGGCGCCAAGGTCGAAGACACGGTGCTCGTCTCCGAGGGGGAGGTCGAGGTCCTCACGGCGGACCCGGAGTGGCCCACCACGGTCGTCGCGGGGCGCCCGCGCCCCCTCCCGCTGGCGCGCCACGCCGCCCGATCGGATTGACGCGGCCCGCGTCTTCCCGCCATACTCTCCCCTGAGAAACCGCTTTCTTCACAGTCGAAGGATTGTCATGCCCCTCCGCCGCTACGCGCTCATCGGCACCGGATCCCGCGCGCAGATGTACCTCGCCGCCCTCGCGAACGACTACACGGACGTCGCCGAGCTCGTCGCCTGGTCCGATCCGAATCCCGGCCGCCTCGACTGGTCCGCGGCGGCGCACCCGGCGCTCGGCGCGCCGCGCCGGTTCGATGCGGCGCGGCTCGGGGACGTCGTGCGGGAGGAGGCCGTCGACGTGGTGATCGTCACGAGCCCCGATCACACGCACGCCCGCTACGTCGTCGCCGCCCTCGAGGCCGGCGCGGACGCGGTTGTGGAGAAGCCCCTGACGGTCGACGAAGAGGGGATCCGCGAGATCGCCGCCGCGGCCGAACGCACGGGCCGGCGCGTGACGATCACCTTCAACTACCGCTACTCCCCCCGCAACTCGGCGCTCAAGCAGGTCATCGCGGCGGGCGAGATCGGCGACGTCACGAGCGTCCACTTCGAGTGGGTCCTCGACACGGCGCACGGCGCGGACTACTTCCGCCGGTGGCACCGGCAGAAGGAGAACTCCGGCGGGCTCCTCATCCACAAATCGAGCCATCACTTCGACCTCGTGAACTGGTGGATCGGCGACGTCCCGGCGCGGGTGTTCGCCTCGGGAGGGCTGCGCTTCTACGGCGCGGACAACGCCGCCCGGCGCGGCCTCGGATCGCGGCCCGAGCGCGGGACCACGGACGACCCCGCGCGCGATGCCTTCAGCCTCGATATGCGCGCCGACGACAAGCTCCGCGGGCTCTACCTCGACCAGGAGCACCACGACGGCTACGTCCGCGATCGCGACGTCTTCGACGCGAGGATCACGATCGAGGACAACCTCGCGCTCATCGTCGATTACGCGCGCGGCGCGACGCTGAGCTACGCGCTGAACGCGCACTCCCCGTGGGAGGGGTACACGGTGGCCGTCAACGGCACGAAGGGGCGCGCCGAGCTGACCGTCGTCGAGCGCGGCAGCGTGCAGGTGGACGAGGACGGCCGCACCGTCGTGGATCCGAGCGCGCGCCCCGACCTCGTCGCAAACGACGCGGCCCGGCCCGCGAGCGAGCGCCTCGTCGTGCAGAACCACTTCGCTCCCGCACGGGAGGTCCCGATCCCCGCGGGCGTCGGCGGCCACGGCGGCGGCGACCGCGTGCTCCTCGACGACGTCTTCCGCGGCGCCGGATCCGATCCCCTCGGCCGCACGGCCGACTGGACCGACGGCGTGCGCAGCGTCGTGGTCGGCGTGGCCGGCAACCTCTCCCTCGACCGCGGCCTCCCGGTGCGGGTGGCCGATCTCGAGATCGGCGCGGCCTCCGGCGCGGTGGCCGATTCGCGCGGCGAGCGATGAGCCGCGTCGTCGTCACGGGCGGCGCCGGCCGCCTCGGCCGGAGCGTCGTCCGCGCCCTCGTCGACGCCGGCCACGAGGTCACGTCGCTCGACGCCGTGACGCTCGAGGGCCTCCCGGCCGCGCAGGAGCGGCTGGACCTCCTGGACGCCGCCGCCACGAGCGCGGCGTTCTCGCGGATCCGGCCCGACGCCGTCGTGCACCTCGCCGCGATCGCGGTGCCCGGCGCGCTGCCGGATCCGGAGATCTTCCGCGTCAACACGCAGCTCGTGTTCTCCGTGCTGCAGGCGACCCTCGACGCGGGGGCCGGGGCGATGCTGCTCGCGTCGAGTCCGACCGTCATGGGGTACGGGGCCCCGCGGGGCTGGGCCCCGGAGTACCTGCCGCTCGACGAGGCCCACCCGACCGCGCCGTGGAACGGATACGGCGCGTCCAAGGTCGCGATGGAGACGATCGTGCAAATGGCGGTCCGCCAGCACGGCGACCGGGTCCGCTTCGGCGTCTTCCGGCCCTGCTATGTCATCGCCCCCGAGGAGTGGGAGGGCGCCCCGACCCAGCAGGGACACACGGTCGAGGAGCGCCTCGCGGATCCGGCCCTGTCGGCCGTTGCCCTGTTCAACTACGTCGACGCGCGCGACGCGGGCGAATTCGTCGCGGCGTGGCTCGCGGCCACGGCCGCGCCGAACGGCGCGACGTTCTTCGTGGGTGCTCCCGACGCCCTCTACGACGGCGACACGGCCGACGCCGTGCGCGCCCACCTGCCCGCGCTCGCGGACGTCGCGGACCAGCTCCCGGGCACGGCCTCCGTGTTCTCGAGCGACCGCGCCGCGGCGCTCCTCGGCTGGCGCGCCACGCGGTTGTGGCGCGACCAGCTCGTCCGACACACCCCGCCGCTGGAGGCTTCCCGATGACGAACCTGGCCATCCCCGATCGCGTGCTGTTCTTCCCGGTCACACCCTTCGACGACCGCGACCGCGTCGACGAGGACCTGCTCGCGCGCCACGTCGCGGAGCGCGTCGCGAGCGGGCCCGGCGCCGTCTTCGCCGCGTGCGGGACAGGCGAGTTTCACGCGCTCTCGCTCGAGGACTACCGCGTCGCGATCCGGGCGGCGGTGACCGCGACGAGCGGATCCGTCCCCGTCCTCGGCGGGGCCGGCGGCCCCCTCGGGCACGCTCTTGCCTGCGCCCGGATCGCCGCGGAGGAGGGCGCGGATGGCCTGCTCGTCATGCCGCCCTATCTCGTGGGGGCGCCGCAGGAGGGCCTCGTCGCATACGTCGAGCGGATCGCGCGGGAGAGCCCCCTGCCGCTCATCGCCTACCACCGCGCCAACGCGCAGTTCACGCCAGCCTCGGTTGCGCGCCTGATCGAGAACCCGCGCGTCGTGGGGATCAAGGACGGCGCGGGAGACCTGGCCGTGGCGCAGCAGTTCGTGCTCGAGGCCGAGCGGTCGGGGCGCGACGTGCTGTTCTTCAACGGCCTCCTCACGGCCGAGATGACCCAGGCCGCCTACCAGGCGATCGGGGTGCCGATGTATTCCTCGGCCGCCTTCGCGATGGCCCCGCGGCCCGCGGTGCGCTTCTTTCGCGCCCTGCGCGAGGGCGATACGCACACGCAGCGGGAATTGCTTGAGGGGTTCTTCCGGCCGCTCGTCGCCCTGCGCGACGAGACGCCGGGCTTCGCCGTCTCGCTCGTGAAGGCGGGGGTGCGCCTCGGCGGAATCGCGGCGGGATCCGTGCGCGCGCCGCTTGTGGATCCCACGCCCGAGCAGACCGCGCGGCTGGCCCGCATCCTCGAGCGCGGCGAGGAGCTCGCGGCGTGAGCATGCCCGCGATCGCCTCGCTCGAGACGCGCCTCGTCGAGATCCCGCTGCGGCGGGCGTGGGGCGAGGACGTGCGGGAGATGCACGTCGTCGAGACCGTCGTGCGCGATACGTCAGGCGGCGCCGGGTGGGGATTCAGCTGGACCCCGACCATCGGCGCGCACGCCGTGGAGCAGCTCCTCGCGCGGGACATCGCGGATCACGCGCGCGGTCTCCCGGCGGATCCGCGCATCTGGCAGGGCGTGTGGGAACACCTCCACGAGGCCGGCTCCGGCGGAATCACGACGATCGCGCTCGCCGGCCTCGACCTCGCGCTGTGGGATCTCGCCGCGCGGCGGCAGGACCGATCGGTCACCGACCTCATCGGGCGCGCCCACGACCGGCTCCCGGCGTACGGCAGCGGCGTGAACCTGCACTACTCGGCGGACGAGCTCGCCGCGCAGGTGCGGCGCTGGGTCGATCAGGGATTCGACGCCGTGAAGATCAAGGTCGGCAGCGCCGACCTCGCGCGCGACGTCGACCGCGTCGAGGCGGTGCGCGAGATCCTCGGCGCGGGCCGGGCGCTCATGATCGACGCGAACCAGCGGTGGGACCTCGAGCGCGCGACGACCGCAATCTACGCCCTGTCGCGCTTCGACCCGGCGTGGATCGAGGAGCCCCTGCGCGCCGACGACATTGCGGGGCACGCCGAGCTGCGGCGCCGCATCGGCGTGCCGATCGCGCTCGGCGAGAACCGCCACACGATCTACCAGTTCCGCGACGCGATCGACGCCGGCGCCGTGGACATCATCCAGCCGAACGTCGTGCGGGTGGGCGGGATCACCCCGTTCCTCGCGATCACGGAGCTCGCCCGCGAGCGCGGGGTGCGGATCGCGCCCCACCTGTTGCCGGAGCTGTCCTCCCAGCTCGCGTTCTGCCTGCCCGACGAGACCTGGGTGGAGGACGTCGAGGACGCGGGGTTCTTCGACCTCGGCGCCCTCGCGGCGCCCACGGGCCTCGACATCCGCGCGGGCATCGCCACGGGCGGGCCCGCGCGGGGCCTCGGCATTCGTTTCGCCTGACCACCCCGTCCCGCATCCCGAACGATAGGAGATCCTCCGTGACCGATTCGACCGCCCAGGACGTCGACGCGCTCTGCCGCGCCGCGCGGATCGCGTTCGCCTCCTCCGCCGCCGCCACCGACCGCGAGCGCGCGGCGTGGCTGCGCGCGGGGGCGCAGGCGCTCGACGACGCGGCGGGCGAGCTCGTTCCGCTCGCCGACGAGGAAAGCCGCCTCGGCTCCACCCGCCTCGCGGGCGAGCTCGCGCGCACGACGAGCCAGCTGCGCCTGTTCGCGACCGTCATCGAGGAGGGGTCCTACCTCGAGGCGACGATCGACCACCCGAACCCCGACGCGACGCCGCCGATCCCCGACCTGCGTCGGGTGCTCCGCCCCCTCGGCCCCGTCGCGGTGTTCGCGGCCTCGAACTTCCCGTTCGCGTTCTCGGTCGCTGGCGGCGACACGGCGTCCGCGCTGGCGGTCGGCTGCCCCGTGATCGTCAAGGCGCACTCGGGGCACCCGCGCCTGTCCGCGCGCGTCGCCGCCATTCTCGGCGACGCCCTCGTCGGCGCGGGGGCGCCCGCGGGGATCCTCGCCCTCGTGACGGGTCGGGACGCCGGCCTCGCGCTCGCGGACCACGATGAGATCACCGCGATTGGATTCACCGGTTCGATCCCGGGCGGCCGCGCGATCCACGACCGCGCCGCCGCGCGATCGCGCCCCATTCCCTTCTTCGGCGAGCTCGGGTCGCTCAACCCCGTCGTCGTCACGGCCGCCGCGGACGCCGCGCGCGGCGCGGCGCTGGCCGAGGGCCTCGCGGGCTCGTTCCAGCTCGGCGTCGGGCAGTTCTGCACCAAGCCGGGCGTCGTGTTCGTGCCGGCCGCCTCCGCCGTCGAGGCCGGCCTCGCGGCGCACGTCGGCGACGCCGGGCCGATGCTGACCGACCGCATCGCGTCGTCGTTCGCGGCCGGGGCCGAGCGCGTGCGCGAGGTGCCGGGCGTGGACACGGTGGCCGCGGGCGACGGATCCCTCGTCGCCGCCTGCGATACCGCGACGCTCGCGGCGCACGCCGAGACCCTGCTCGAGGAGGTGTTCGGGCCGTTCACCCTGGTCGTCCGGTACCGCGACGAGGACGACCTGCTCGCCGCCCTCGATCTCCTCGAGGGCAACCTCACCGCCACCCTCCACGCGGAGGAGACGGACGAGATCGGTCGGATCCTCCCCGCGCTGGAGGAGCGCGCGGGACGCGTGCTGTTCGCGGGCTGGCCGACGGGGGTCGCCGTGAGCTGGGCGCAGCATCACGGCGGACCGTGGCCCGCGACGACGAGCCAGCACACCTCGGTCGGCGCGACGGCGGTGCGGCGATTCCAGCGCCCCGTGGCCTACCAGCAGGCGCCCGAGCGCGCCCTTCCCGCCGCACTGCGCGAGAATAATCCGCTCGGGATCCCCCGTCGGGTCGACGGCGCGCTGGTCCTCCCCGGGAGCCCGGGCGCGTCGTCCCGCTGACGCCGGCGCGACGGTTCACTCCCCCGTTTCGCGCCGCGCGCCCGCTGCTCCGCGAGGAGCCGGGAGCGCGCGGCCGTCCGAGGGCGCTTACAGCGTCGCCGTGAAGGGGTCGAAGCCGGCCGGAACGGTCGGCACGGGGGCCGAGATCGAGCTGGCGACGGCGAGGAACTCGCCGCTGGCGGCGGACTCCTGCGCCGAGAGCATGACGTCGAGCACGTGATACCCGAGCTCCCCCGTGGCGACATGCGGGCGGTCCTCGGCAATCGCGCGCACCATGTCGAGCACACCGAGCCCGCGCCCGACGACCACGCCCTCCTGCGCGACGTCGAGGAACTCCTGGCCGCCCCAGTCGCCGTCGGCGAGCGTCGTCTGCGCCTTGACGTACTGGATCTTGCCGTCGAACATGTTCGGGTCGGGGAGGAAGATGGACCCCTCCGTCCCGTGCACCTCGAAGACGCCGTGGCGCTCGAGGGCCGAGTCGAAGCTCAGCAGGCTGGCCGACTGGGCACCGCTCTCGAATCCGGCGATGACCTGCAGCGAGGTGGGCACTTCGACGGCGAAGGTCTCCCCCGCCTTCGGGCCGGAGCGGATCACCCGCTCCTCGAACTTCTTGCGGCCCACGGCGGCGACGCGGTCGACCGAGCCGAAAAGGCTCACGAGACCCGTGAGGTAGTACGGGCCCATGTCGAGGAGCGGGCCGGCGCCCTCGGCGAAGAGGAACGCGGGGTCCGGGTGCCACAGGTCCGGACCGACGGTCTGAAACGTGGTCGAGGCGAACATCGGCTCGCCGATGAGGCCCGATTGGATCGCGCGCTTCGCCGACTGAAAGCCCGGGCCGAGCACGGTGTCGGGGGCCTGACCGATGCGCAGCCCCTTCGCCGCCGCGTCCTCCAGCAGCTTCTTCGCGCCCGCGCGGTCGAGGCCAATCGGCTTCTCGCTCCACACGTGCTTGCCCGCGGCGATCGCGGCCGACGAAACCTCGATGTGCGCGGCGGGGATCGTCAGGTTGACGACGACCTGCACGCCCGGGTGGGCGAGCACGTCCTCGGCCGAGCCATGCCCGGGGACGCCGTGCTTCTCCGCCTGCGCCTTCGCGCGCTCGGGCAGGAGGTCGCCGACGATGAGCACCTCCACGTCCGGGAAGGACGCGAGGTTCTCGATGTAGGTGTCGCTGATGACACCGGCGCCGATGACGCCCACGCCGACGGCGCTCACGCGACGTACCCGCCGTCCCGGAGGAAGGCGAAGCTGGCCGCGATGTCCTCGAAGACGTCGCCCGGGGCGTTGTCGTATTCGATGACCGCGTACCGCAGGCCGGTGGCGGCGTGCAGGGACGCCGCGAGGGGAACCTCGGCGGTGCCCGCGTGGCGCTGATCGAGCTCGGCGCTGGCGAACGCCGGGGCGTCGGGCGCGAACGGGTTGGACGAGGGCACGATGCCGTCCTTGACGTGGACGGCGACCAGCCGGTCCCCCAGACGAGACACGAGCCCGGGCACGTCCTGCTGACCGGCCGCGGCCCAGAACAGGTCGAGCTCGATCTGCACGTCCTCGCCCGTGAGCGCGAGGAAGCGCTCGTAGGCGGTCACGCCGTCGAACGACGCGACGAACTCCTGCGAGTGGTTGTGGTAACCGACCTGGAGGCCGAACCCCTGGGCGACCTCCTGGAGCGTGGCGAAGCGCTCGGCGATGTCCGCGACGCCCTCCTCCGTCGACCACCGGTCGAGTGCCACGAAGGGATCGATGACCGTCGTCATGCCGATCTTCGCCGCGGCCTCGAACACCACCTCGGGGGCGGGCGTGGGAATGGATCCGTCCGGCGTCCAGAGCTCGTCCGAGAGGATCGGCGCGTGGCCCGTCGGAGCCTTGAGGCCGGCGCCGTCGAGCGCGGCGCGGATCTCGTCGGGACGGCCCACGAAGTCGAACGCCTCGACGTTCCGCAGACCGATCGCCGCGAGCTTGTCGAGGGAACCGTCCATGTCGGCGGTGAACTCCTTAGCCAGGCTGTACAGCTGGACGGAGGCTTCGGGCAATGCCATGACGTGACCTTCTTTCGTACGTCGTTGTGATCGAGCGGGTCGCGCGTCCGCCGCGGCGGGCGCCATATCGTCACGCTAACACCAAAAACCTTCCTATGGAGGTTTTTAACCGACTATGTTGGCGTCATGGCCAGCGAGGACGCCGTCATCGGCAGACAGGGCTCCTATGCGAAGGGCGTCGCCCGGCGCCGAGAGATCCTCGACCGCGCGATAGAGGTCTTCGCCGAGCGCGGCGCCGACGGCACCAGCCTGCGGCGCATCGCGCAGGCCATCGGGGTCTCGCACGCGGCGCTACTGCACTACTTCGATTCGCGCGAGCAGCTCCTCGTCGCCGTCTACGAGCACGCCGAGGCGCGCCGCGCAGCCGGCGAGGACGACCCGCGGCCGGGCCACGCGATCGACCTCATCGTGGGCGCGGCCGTCTCGAACCTCCGGGTCCCGGGGCTGGTGGAGCTCTACACCACGCTCGTGGCCGCGTCGCTCGAGGCGGGCAGCGAGGCCGGAAAGGCGCACTTCACCCAGCGCTTCGAGCGGGTGCGCGCGGACCTGGCCGAGCGACTTCGCGCCGATCAGGCCGCGGGCATCGTGCGTGCGGACATCGACCCGGAGCCGATCGCCGCGTTGATCGTCGCCGCCTCCGACGGCCTGCAGATCCAGTGGCTCTTGGATCCGTCCATTTCGCTGCAGGAGACACTCGGCGCCTTCGCGGCGCTGCTGCACCCCTGAACGCGCGACGCGGGAGCGCCCGCGAGGCCAGGACGGCCCGGCGGTCAGCGGGGATCCGCGAGCGGATCCGCGACGAGCGCGTCGAAGACCCGCTCCGCGGCGCCGATCAGCAGCCGGTCGGCGCCGAGCGCCGCGGCACGAATGTCGAGATTCTCCGCGGGAGCGGGGAGCGTCTGGGCGCGCACGCCGCGGTCGAACGCGCGCGGATCCGCGGCCCGGAGCAGCGCGAGAAAGCCCCCAAGAACGATGACGCGCGGGTTCAGGACGTTCGCGGCGTTGGCGAGGGTGGCCTGGAGGATCCGGCGCTGCCGGGCGACCTCGTCCGCCACGTCCCGCCCCGTCGCCGCGGCGAGCGCCCGGCCGAGGGCGTCGTCGTCGGCCGCGCTCATCCGCACCGCCGCGAGGAGCCGGCGGCGGTTCACCTCGTCCTCGAGCACGCCGCCCGGGACGCGCCGATCCGCGTCCGCGGAGATCGAGGGCTGATTCTGCCCCCACTCCCCAGCGTATCCGCCCGCGCCGACGATGTGCGTGCCCGCAAGGATGAGCCCGCCGCCGATGCCGCTCGCGCCCCCGTTGAGATAGACGACGTCGTCGCAGCCGCGGGCGGATCCGAACAGCCCCTCGGCGACGACCCCCGCCGAGGCATCGTTCGCGGCGACGGCGGGCAGGCCCGTCGCGCGCGCGAGCTCGCCGGCGAGGTCGGCCTCGCGCCACCCGAGGTGTGGCGCCACGCGCACGAGGCCGTCCGCGGCGCGCACGAGGCCGGGGACGGCGGCGGCCACGCCCCGAACGCGGGCGCCGGCGAGCGGCCCGCGGCGCCACGCGGCGAGCGCGTCGCCGACGTACCGCGCGGTCTCGGCCGGCGTCACCAGCCGGTCCACCGAGTGGCGGATCCGGGCGATGACCCTGCCGCCGAGCGCGACCGCCCCGATCTCGACCGCGTCGACCTCGGGGTTCACGGCGAGGGCGACTACGCCCGGCCCGGGCTCGACGACGGGCGACGGGCGCCCGACGCGCCGGGTGAGATCCGGTTCCCGCTCGGCGACCAGGCCCGCGTCCGACAGCGCACCGACAAGGTCGGAGATCGTGGAGCGGTTCAGCCCCGTCCGCGCCGTCAGCTCGGCGCGCGAGAGCGCCCCGTCGCGGTGCACGAGCCGCACCACGGATCCGAGGTTCGCCCGGCGGACGTCTCCCCCGCTCGACCCCCGGCTCGTCATGCTCGTTACCCTAGCCGCCCCTCCCCGCCCGGCAGTCCGCGGGGCCTGAGGGTCCCCCGGACGGCGCGTCACGTGTTATGTTGCCGAAGACAACTTTTTACCGACGACAACGACGACAAGGCGGTCTCACATGTCCCTCACCCCCACGCCCGCGGACCGGTTCTCCTTCGGCCTGTGGACCATCGGATACAACGGCACGGATCCGTTCGGCGGCCCGACGCGGCCGGCGCTCGACGTCGTGCACGGCGTCGAGAAGCTCGCCGAGCTCGGCGCGTACGGGCTCACGTTCCACGACGACGACCTCTTCGCGTTCGGATCCACGGACGCGGAGCGCCAGAAGCAGATCGATCGCCTGAAGGGCGCGCTCGCGGACACCGGCATCGTCGTGCCGATGGTGACGACGAACCTCTTTAGCGCCCCCGTCTTCAAGGACGGCGGCTTCACGTCGAACGACCGCCAGGTGCGTCGCTTCGCGCTGCGCAAGGTGCTCCGCAACCTCGATCTCGCCGCCGAGCTCGGCGCGAAGACCTTCGTGATGTGGGGCGGGCGCGAGGGCGCCGAGTACGACACGGCCAAGGACGTCCAGGCGGCGCTCGAGCGCTACCGGGAGGCCGTGGACCTGCTGGGCGATTACGTCACCGACAAGGGATACGACATCCGGTTCGCGATCGAGCCGAAGCCCAACGAGCCCCGCGGCGACATCCTGCTCCCGACGCTCGGCCACGCGCTCGCCTTCATCGACTCGCTGGAGCGCCCCGAGCTCGTCGGCCTCAACCCCGAGACGGGCCACGAGCAGATGGCGGGCCTGAACTTCACGGCCGGCATCGCGCAGGCGCTCTACCACGGCAAGCTCTTCCACATCGACCTCAACGGCCAGCGCGGCATCAAGTACGACCAGGACCTCGTGTTCGGTCACGGCGACCTGCACAACGCGTTCTCGCTCGTCGACCTCCTCGAGCACGGCTCGCCGGAGGGCGGCCCCGCCTACGACGGACCGCGCCACTTCGACTACAAGCCGAGCCGCACGGAGGACGAGGCGGGCGTGTGGGAGTCCGCCGCGGCCAACATGCGCATGTACCTCCTGCTCAAGGAGCGCGCCGCGGCGTTCCGGGCCGATCCCGAGGTCGCCGAAGCGCTCGAGGCCGCGCGCGTCGCGGAGCTGCGGCAGCCGACGCTCGGGGCCGGCGAGTCGTACGACGACCTGCTCGCCGACCGCACGGCCTACGAGGACTTCGACGCCGACGCGTACCTCGACGGCAAGGGCTTCGGGTTCGTCCGTCTGCAGCAGCTCGCGACCGAGCACCTGCTCGGCGCGCGCTCCTAAGGGCCCGGCGCCGTGAGGCTCGTCGCGGGGGTCGACTCCTCCACGCAGAGCTGCAAGGTCGTCGTCGTCGACGCCGAGACGGGCGCGCTCGTGCGCTCGGGCCGCGCGCCGCACCCGGACGGATCCGAGGTGGATCCGGAGCACTGGTGGCAAGCGCTCGCCGCGGCGATCGACGACGCGGGCGGGCTGGACGACGTCGACGCGTGGGCGATCGCCGGCCAGCAGCACGGGATGGTCGCGCTTGACGGCGACGGCCGGGTGATTCGCGACGCCCTCCTGTGGAACGACACGCGCTCGGCGGGCGCCGCGGCCGACCTCACCCGCGAGGTCGGCGCGGGCGCGTTCGCCGAACGCACGGGGCTCGTGCCCGTGGCATCGTTCACCATCACGAAGCTGCGGTGGCTCGCCGATCACGAGCCCGCGTCGGCCGCGCGCGTCGCGGCCGTCGCCCTCCCCCACGACTGGCTCACGTGGCGCCTGCGCGGGTTCGGGCCCGCCGGCGAGTCTCGGCGCGGCCCCGTCCTGGAGGAGCTCGTCACGGATCGGTCAGACGCCAGCGGCACGGGCTACTTCGACCCCCAGCGCGCCGAGTACGACCGGGAGCTGCTCGCCGCGGCGCTCGGTCGGGACGCGGCAGGCGTCGCCCTGCCGCGCATCCTCGCCCCCGACGCCGCCGTCGCGGACGAGGCGGGCCGCGTGGTCGCCGCGGGGTGCGGCGACAACGCGGGCGCCGCGCTCGGCATGGGGGCCCGCGCCGGCGACGTCGGCGTCTCGATCGGCACGAGCGGCACGGTCTTCGCCGTGGCCGAGCGCCCCGTCCGGGACCCCACCGGGACGGTCGCCGGGTTCGCGGACGCCTCCGGGCGCTACCTGCCCATCGTGACGACCCTCAACGCCGCCCGCGTGCTCGACGCCGTCGCGGCCCTCCTCGGGGTGGACCACGACGAGCTTTCCCGCCTGGCGCTCGCGGCGGATCCGGGATCCGCGGGGCTCGTGCTCCAGCCGTGGTTTGAGGGCGAGCGGACGCCGAATCGGCCGGACGCGACCGCCACGCTGTTCGGCATGACGCTCGCCGCGACCACGCGGGAGAACCTCGCGCGGGCCGCCTTCGAGGGCGTACTGTGCGCGCTCGCGGACGGGCTGGACGCGATGCGCGCGGGCGGCGTCGAGGCGCAGCGGGTCCTCCTCACGGGCGGGGCCGCCACCTCGGCCGCGACCCAGCGCATCGCGGCCGAGGTGTTCGGCCTGCCCGTCGTCGTCCCCGCCCCCGGCGAGTACGTCGCGCTCGGCGCGGCGACGCAGGCGGCATGGGCGCTCGGGGGCGAGCGCCCGTCGTGGGCCGCCGCCTCCCAGGCGGAGCTGCCCGCGGACCCGCGCCCCGGCACGCGCACCCGCTACCGCGCCCGCCTCTCAGGGTAGCGTGGGGGCATGGCTCAGGCAGTGCAGTTCACCCGTACCGGCGGACCCGAGGTCCTCGAGCTCGTGGAGATTCCGGATCCGGTCCCCGCGGCGGGCGAGGTCGCCATCCGCGTCGAGGCCGCGGGCGTGAACCCCATCGAGCGCAAGCTGCGCACGGGCGTGCGCCCACTCGCGGGCGCCGGTCCCTGGCGCACCGGATCCGACGGCGCGGGCGTCGTGACGGCCGTAGGCGACGGCGTCGACGGCCTCCGCGTGGGCGACGCAGTCGCGTTCTTCGGCGCCGACGGCGCGTACGCCACCGACGTGCGGGTCGACGCCGCGCGCGTGTTCCTGCGCCCGGCCGGCGTCTCGGCCGCGCAGGGTGCGGCGCTCGGCATCCCGGCCGGCACCGCCTACCAGGCGCTGCGCTCGCTCGGGATCCGCGAGGACGACACGCTGCTGATCCACGGCGGGTCGGGTGCCGTGGGGCAGGCCGCGATCCAGTTCGCGGTGCTCTTCGGCGCGCACGTGATCGCCACGACGAGCGCGGGCCGCGCGAGCCGCGTCCGCGACCTCGGGGCGGAGCCCGTCACCTACGGCGACGGTCTCACCGGCCGCGTGCTCGAGGCCGCACCCGACGGCGTGACGGCCATCCTGGACTGCGCCGGGGCCGACGGCGTGCTCGAGGCGTCCATCGAGCTGCTCGACGACACGAGCCGGATTGCCACGATCGTCCTCGGCCAGAAGGCCGACGAGCTCGGCCTCCGGGCGTTCGCCGGCGGGTCGCGCCACCCCCTCACTCCGCAGCAGAACGCCTGGCGTGCCGAGGCCGTCCCCGTCGCCCTCGCGCTCATCGCGGCGGGGTACTTCGACGTCGAGATCGGCGAGTCGTTCTCGCTCGACGAGGCCGGGCGCGCGCAGTCCGCGGGCGAGGCGGGCGCGCCGGGCAAGCTCCTCCTCGTTCCCTGACGCGGGCCGTCATGCGCGGTCACGGGGCGTCACACGCGCTCGACCGCGGGCGTGCGCCGGGCGAGAATGAGGGCATGACGACCGACGGATTCGCGACGACCCAGCTGCACACGGGGTACGTCCCCGGGACCCCGCAGAACACGGTCGCGACGCCGATCTATCAGTCGTCGGCATACCAGTTCTCGTCGCTCGCGGAGGCCCGCGAGCTGTTCGCGCTCCGGCGCCGCGGCAACATCTACAGCCGCAACGGCACCCCCACCCAGGCGGTTCTGGAGCAACGCATCACGGCGCTCGAGGGCGGCGTCGGCGCCGCCGCCGTGGGATCCGGCCAGGCGGCGACCGCCGTCGCCGCGCTCGCGCTGGCGGGCCGTGGCGGGCACATCGTCGCGGCGAGCTCCCTCTACGGCGGCACCGTGGACCTCTTCGACACCACCCTCGCCGACCTCGGCATCGAGGTCACGTTCGTCGACCAGGACGACCTCGCGGCCTGGCGCGGGGCCGTTCGCCCCACGACCCGGCTCTTGTTCGCGGAGACGGTCGCCAACCCCGTCGCCCAGGTGCTCGACATTCGCGCCGTGGCCGACATCGCGCACGCCGCGGGCGTCCCGCTCGTCCTCGATAACACCGTGGGCACGCCGTACCTGATCCGCGTGCGCGACCACGGCGCGGACATCGTGGTGCACTCGGCGACGAAATTCATCGGCGGCCACGGCACATCGCTCGGCGGTCTGGTGGTCGACCTCGGGACCTTCGACTTCGCGGCGGATCCGGCGAAATGGCCCGCGCTGTTCGAGCCGCACTGGCGTTTCGGCGACGTCGCGCTCTGGGACGCGTTCGGGCGGACGGGGGCGCTGACGACGCTTCTCAAGAGCCGCTTCGTCGCCGACCTCGGCCCCGCGCTCAGCCCGTTCAACGCCTTCCAGCTCCTCGAGGGCCTGGAGACGCTGGACCTGCGCGTCGGCCGGCACGCCGCCTCGGGGCTCGAGATCGCGCGCTTTCTCGCGGACCACCCGGCCGTCGGCCGCGTCTTTCATCCCGGGCTTCCCGACAACCCGTACGCGGCGCGCGCCGCCGAGTACTACCCCCGCGGCGTGCCGTCGGTGTTCGCCTTCGAGCTCGCGGATCCGGGCGCGGACGACGAGGCCGCGTTCGCGCGGGTCGCCCGCGTGGTAGACGCGCTTCGCACCATCAAGCTCGTGGCGAACATCGGCGACGCGCGGACGCTCGTGTGTCACCCCGCGTCCATGACCCACAACCACATGACGCCGGATCAGCTGGCGGCCGCCGGAATCTCCTGGGCGACGATCCGGATCTCCGTCGGCCTCGAGGACACGGGCGACCTCATCGCGGACCTCGACCGCGCGCTGCGCGAGGCCTGACCGCGGGCGGCGCGCTAGCGTGGTCGCTCGTGATCCTTCCTGACCTCGGCGCCGTCGCCTGGGCCGCGCTGGCCATCGGCGCGCTCACGATCGGCGTATCCAAGACCGGGCTGCCGGGCGCGAACACGCTGGGCATCGCCCTGTTCGCGAGCGTGCTGCCGGCGAAAGAGTCGACCGGCGCGATGCTCCTGCTCCTCATCGTCGGAGACGCGCTCGCGCTGTGGCTCTACCGCCGCCACGCGGACTGGCGCGCGCTCGTGCGCCTCGCGCCCTCCGTCATCGTCGGGCTGCTCGCGGGCGTCGTCTTCCTCGCTCTCGCCGACGATGCGTGGGTGAGGCGGACGATCGGCATCGTGCTGTTGGGGCTCATCGCGCTCACCCTCTGGCGCCGGAGGGCGTCCGCCGAGCGCGTCGGCTCGGGCGCGGGGGCCCGCGCCCTCTACGGCTCCCTCGGCGGGTTCACCACCATGGTCGCGAACGCGGGCGGGCCCGTGATGTCGATGTACTTCCTCGCCTCGCGCTTCTCGATGGAGGCGTTCCTCGGCACGGCGGCGTGGTTCTTCGCGATCGTCAACGTGACGAAGGTGCCGTTCTCGATCGGCCTCGGCCTCATCACCCCGACGACCCTCGCGATGGACGCCCTCCTCGTCGTTCCGGTGCTCGTCGGGGCCGCCATCGGGCGCTGGGCCGTGACGCGCCTCAGCCAGCGCCTGTTCGATGCGATCGTGATCGGGCTGACGGTCGTCGGGGCCCTGTACCTGCTCGTCTGACGCGCGGGCCTCGCCCCGAAAAACCCAACGGCCCCGGGAGGAGCACTCCCCCGGGGCCGTTCACAGCAGGATCAAACCTATGCGGCCGTTCTGTCAGACCGCTGAACGCGGAGTGAACATTCACCGCATTGTGCCGCGATCAGTGACCCCGACAGCGACATATCGCTCGCTCTCACCGCGCATATTGCTCACGCCGCCTGGGCCTCGGTGGCGTCGTCGACGCTCAGGCCGTGCGGCCCGGCGTCGACCACGACCTCGCGCGGCGCGCCCGCGACGAGCAGGTCGGCGAGGCGATCGTCGACCTCGCGCTGGATCAGGCGCCGGAGCGGGCGGGCCCCGAACTCGGGCTCGTGGCCGTGCTCGGCGAGCCACGCCACCGCCGCGGGCCTGACGACGAGGTCGACGCCCTGCGCCGCCGCCCGCGCGCGCGTCGCCTCCAGAAGGAGCTCGACGATGCGGGCGAGCTGCTCGCCCTCGAGCCGGCGGAACAGCACGATCTCGTCGATGCGGTTGATGAGCTCGGGCCGCATCGTCTCGCGCAGCCGCCCCATCACGCGCGCCCGCAGGTCGTCCGAATCCGCGTCGGCCCCCGCACGGGAGAACCCGATCGCGCCCTGCCGCGCGGTCAGGAACTCGCTGCCGATGTTCGAGGTCATGATGACCACGGTGTTCCGGAAGTCGACGGTCCGGCCCTGCGCGTCGGTCAGGCGGCCGTCCTCGAGGACCTGCAGGAGCAGCGTGAACACGTCGGGGTGCGCCTTCTCGATCTCGTCGAAGAGGACGACGGAGTACGGGTTGCGGCGCACGCGCTCCGTGAGCTGCCCGGCCTCGTCGTGGCCCACGTACCCGGGAGGGGCCCCGACGAGCCGGCTGACCGTGTGCTTCTCCGAGTACTCGCTCATGTCGAAGCGCGCGACGGCCGCCTCGTCGTCGAACAGGCTGGCCGCCAGGGCCTTCGCGAGCTCGGTCTTGCCGACGCCGGTGGGCCCGAGGAAGAGGAAGGATCCGTCCGGCCGGCGCGGATCCGCCATGCCCGTCCGGCTGCGCCGCACGGAGCGCGCGACGGCCGCCACGGCCTCGTCCTGGCCGACGACCCGGCGGTGCAGCTCCTCCTCGAGGCCGGCGAGGCGCTCGCGATCGGCGGCGCCGATGCGGCCCGCGGGGATCCCCGTGAGGCGGCTGACGACGCCCGCGATCTCGTCGGCGCCCACGACCGGCACCGCGGCATCGGCGCTCGCCAGCTCCGCCTCGACCGCCACGATCTCGTCGCGGATCCGCGAGGCGTCCTCGTACCGCTCCGCCGCGACCGCGTCGCGCTTCGCCTCGTCGAGGTCGGCCCGGCGCGCGCGCAGATCGTCCGGGCGCGCCGCCGGGCCCGTCCGCAGGCGGCGCCGGGCGCCCGCCTGATCGATCAGGTCGATCGCCTTGTCGGGCAGCACGCGTTCGGGAAGGTAGCGCGCGCCGAGCGTCACGGCCGCGGCCAGGGCCTCATCGGTGAACCGCACCCCGTGATGGCGCTCGTACGCCTCGCGGAGCCCCCCGAGGATCGCGATCGCGTCGTCGATGCCCGGCTCGCCCACGCGCACCTGCTGGAAGCGGCGCGCGAGCGCGGGGTCCTTTTCGATCCGGCGGAACTCCGTGAGCGTCGTGGCGCCGATGAGACGCAGCTCGCCGCGCGCGAGGCGCGGCTTGAGGATGTTGCCCGCGTCGATGGCGCCGGATTCCCCGCCGCCCGCGCCGACGATCGTGTGGAGCTCATCGATGAAGAGCACCACGCGCCCCTCGGCCTCGGCGACCTCCGCCAGCGTCGACGTCAGGCGCTCCTCGAAGTCGCCGCGGTAGCGGGCGCCGGAGAGCATCCCGGCGATGTCGAGGCTCACCACGCGCGCCTCGGCGAGCGCCGCCGGCACCTCGCCCGCCGAGATCCTGCGCGCGAGCCCCTCGGCGATCGCGGTCTTGCCGACTCCGGCCTCGCCGACGAGCACGGGGTTGTTCTTCGTGCGGCGCGCGAGGATCTCGATCGCCTGCTCGATCTCCGCGTCGCGGCCGATGACGGGGTCGATCAGGCCCTGACGTGCACGCTCGGTCAGATCGGTGCCGTACCGCTCGAGCGCGGTGGGCTCGGCGGCCTGCGGCGACTCGCGGACCTCGGCCTCCGGCTCGGACTCGCCCCGCGCGGCGTGCACGAGCGCCTCGGCCGTGATGCCCGCCGCCTCGAGAATGCGTCCGGCCGACGCATCTGGGGCCAAAACGAGGGCGAAGAAGAGGTGCTCGGGATCCACGTAGGTCGACCCCGTCGATCGCGCGACCTGCACAGCCTGGAGGAGCGCGCGCCGCAGCGCCGGCGTCATCGTGGCCGCGTCGACGTCGGCGGCCGCCGCCGCCGCGGGGAGCGAGGCCTCCGCCGATGCCGCGATCTCGCCGGGATCCGCGCCGATCGCGTCGAGGACCCGCGCGATGCCGGGCTCCGAGACGAGGCCCGACAGCACGTGGAGCGCGTCGAGCTCGGCCTGGCCGCGCTCCAGCGCGAAGCGCCCCGCGGCCTGCACGACGCCCATCGTGCGCGCGCTGAGCACTCGGGTGAGATCGATCGAGCGCGCCGAGCGGGCGCGCTCGGACGCCAGGTAGCGCGCGAGGAAGTCGTCGAACGACCGCGCGCCGTCGTCGGGCTGGGTGGTGTCGGGCATGGCCCTCCCCTTCGTGAGATTGACTCGAAACGGCTCAACTTTCAAATATTGAGCCGAGCCGTGTCAAGTTCAACGACGCCCGGGCGGAGGTATTCCCGATTAGTCGCTCGGGGAGGACGGGTGCGCCTCTCGAGCGGACCCGAGAAGCGCGAGGAAGCCGACGATCGCGGGCGCGGCGAACAGGGCCGCGATCCCCCAGTGCGCGTACGCGCCCGTGACGGATCCGACGGCGATCGCGAAGATCAGCACCTGCACGACGATGCCGCCCGAGCGCCCCCAGGATCGCCCGCGCCACACGCCGACCGCGAACGCCGCGATCGCGAAGGCGCCGAGGGCAGAGAGCACGATGAGCGCGACCGCGGTCGGCATCGACGCGACGGGCGTCGACGCGGCCCAGACGACCTGCCATCCGGTGACGATGGCGAGCGCGAGCGCCTCAAGCGCAACGAGCCCCACCGCCAGGTATGTCGCACGGCCCCGAGGGAGAGAGGGAGAGGACATGGGCGCCTTTCCGGGGGCGCCCGGCCGAGGGATCGGCTCGCGATCGGGCAATTTCGAAAAACCCTTGATCGGCGGGGGCACCTGTATGACAATTGTTAACGGTGTGTTTCCCACAGCGTGGTGGGGCGCGTGGCCACGAGCCCCGTCGCACATCCAGCCTAATCGACCCGACGATGAACGCTGAATCTCCCCTGAAAGACCCCACCTCGCAAGGAGCACCACCACATGGATTGGCGTGACAAAGCCGCCTGTTTGACCGTCGACCCCGAGCTGTTCTTCCCCGTCGGAAACACCGGGCCGGCCGTCGACCAGATCGAGAAGGCCAAGTCCGTGTGCGCACAGTGCACCGTGACCGAGGTCTGCCTGCAGTACGCCCTCGAGACCGGCCAGGACTCGGGCGTCTGGGGCGGCCTCAGCGAGGACGAGCGCCGCGCGCTCAAGCGCCGCGCCGCGCGCGCCCGCCGCGCCAGCTGATCCTCCGCGCGACCGAACGCCCCGCCTGAGGCGGGGCGTTCGTCGTCTCAGGAGCGGATCCAGCGCATCGGGATCTCGATGACGACCTCGGTGCCGCCGTCGAACGCGGTGTCGGTCCCGGAGATCGTCTGCCACTCGATGGATCCGCTGAGCTCCCCCTGGATGAGGGTCCGGACGATCTGCGTCCCGAGCCCACGCCCCACCTGACCCTCGGGCAGCCCGCTGCCCGTGTCGCGCACCCGCACGGTCAGCGTGTGCTCGGATCGCTCGGCGACGATCTCGACGTCGCCCTCGCGCCCCGCCAGACCGTGCTCGACCGCGTTCGTGACGACCTCGGTGAGCGCGAGGGCGAGGGGCGTCGCGTACTCGCTCGGCAGTGTCCCGAAGGTCCCGGTCTTGCGCGTGTGCGCCACCGTGTTCTGCGCCGCCGCGACCTCCGCGACGAGGCGCAGCACGCGCGTGAACACCTCGTCGAAGTCGACCTTCTGCGACAGCCCCTCGGAGAGGGTGTCGTGCACGACGGCGATGGCCGCCACGCGCTGCATCGCCTGCAGGAGCGATTCGCGCGCCTCGTCGCTCGACGTGCGGCGCGCCTGGATCCGCAGCAGCGACGCGACGGTCTGCAGGTTGTTCTTGACGCGGTGATGAATCTCGCGGATCGTCGCGTCCTTCGTGATGATCTCCTGCTCCTGGTTGCGCAGCTCGCTCACGTCGCGGCAGAGCACGATCGCGCCGATGCGCTCGCCGTGGTCGCGTAGCGGGATGATCCGCAGCGCGACCGTCACGCCGCGCGCCTGGATGTCGCTGCGCCACGGGGACCGCCCCGTGAGGAGGACCGGGAGCGAGGACTCGTCGGCCGAGGCATCGCGCTCGGTCGGCATGATGGTGCGGGCGACGTCGGACAGCGTCTCGCCCTCGAGCTCATCGACGAACCCGATGCGGTTGAAGGCCGACAGACCGTTGGGACTCGCGAAGGTGACAACGCCATCCACGTCGAGGCGGATCATGCCGTCGGCCGCGCGGGGCGCGCCGCGGCGCGGCCCCATGGGCGCCGTGGTGTCGGGGTAGTCGCCCGTCGCGATCATGCCGAAGATCGCGTCGGCGCACTCGTCGAACGTGAGCTGCTGGCGCGACGGCGCGCGCACCTCGCTGAGGTTGGTGTGGCGCGTCAGCACGCCGAGCACGGCGCGCCCGTCCGCGCCGCGGCGCACGATCGGCACCGCCTTGACCCGGGTCGGCGTCTCCTCAAACCACTCGGGGCTCGTCGAGTCGACAATGAGCCCGCTCTGGAAGGCTTCGCGGACCTGACTCTGCCACTGGGGGCGCACCTTCTCGCCGACGATGTCGCGGTAGAAGAGGGTCGCGGATCCGCTCGGGCGCACGTGTCCGACGGCCTGAAAGGAATCGTCCGTGGTCTGGCCCCAGATAACGATGTCGGCCGAGGCCAGATCGGCGAGCAGCTGGCCGTCGCCGTGCACGCGGTGGAGCCATTCGATGTCCGTCTCGCTGAGACGGTCTTGGGCGGTGAGGAGATCGCTGAGGGTCGACACCCTCTACAGCGTAGCCGCGAGCCGCGACACCGCGTGTGCGAGCGGGGCGCGGCGCCGGGGCAGGACGGGCGCGGCCGCGCGCAGCGCCCTGTCGCATGCGGCCGGATCATCCGGCAGGAGGTGGACGGCGTCGGACCCCGCGTGCTGGGCGAGCGCCTCGCGGACCTGGCCGCGGGGATCGAGCCCCAGCGGCCCCGGCCGCACGCGGTTGACGACGGGGATCACCTCGGCGCGCGGCGCCGCGGCCTCGAGCTGGTCCAGCCCGCGCACGAGGCGCGCGAGGCCCACCGGGTCGGCCTGGCCCACGGCGATCACGCGGTCGGCGGCCGACAGCGCCGCGAGCGCCGCCTGGTTGCGCCGGGGCGCCTCGATGTCGCTGACGATCTCCTCGTCGCGCTCGACGGGCGCAGCCACATCCACGACGACGACGCCGGCCCACGAGCGCGCGACCTGCAGGGCCTCCGCGACCCGCCGCGCGGAGAGCTCTGGCCAGCGCTCGGGCCGATTGATGCCGGTCAGGACCTCGAGCGCCCAGTCCCCCGCCGACACCTGCGCGCTCAGCCGAGTGAGCTCCGCGCCGTCGAGGACGCCGTAGTCGGTCTGCCGACACGCGGCCGGAAACCCGGGCGCCTCCGGCGGGAGCGCGAGACGCTGCGCCACGGACGGCGCATGCGTGTCGGCGTC
Organism: Microbacterium excoecariae; assembly: GCF_011326725.1. Classification (GTDB taxonomy): domain Bacteria; phylum Actinomycetota; class Actinomycetes; order Actinomycetales; family Microbacteriaceae; genus Microbacterium; species Microbacterium excoecariae. The sequence goes on from NZ_JAANCO010000001.1 coordinate 2,063,489, forward strand.
CACGAGCGCGACGCGATCTCCGCCGCGGGCCCGCGCCGCGGCCAGCGCCAGCGCGACGGTCGTTCGACCCGGCGCCCCGTGCGGACCCCACACCACCGTCACGGACCCCTCCGCCACGGCGTCGTGACGCGGTTCGTCGAGCTCCTCCGCGCGGATCGCGGCGACGATCTGCGCGCCCGTCGCGTCCGGCGACACGGGGCTGGCGAGGCCGAACGCGGCGACGGCACGGCGCTCGGACGGGCGCTCGGCGAGCATGACGAGCCGCGCCCCGCTGCGGTCGCACATCGCGATGACCTCGGGGGCAAGCACCTGGCGCGTCGCGGGGGCGACAACGCTGTCGGCCTCGCGCAGCGCGTCCCACACACGGGAGGCCGGGTCCGCCACGGCGCCCACGAGCTCGTCCGTGCGCACGAGGGCCGCGACCTCCACGCCCTCCGCGCGGATCTCCTCCGCCACGCGCGGACCGATAGGCGGGTCGACCGCGACGAGGACGCTCACCCGGCGCCGCCCGCCGTGGGCACGGCCGAGAGGGCGGATCCGCCCGCGGTGTGTCCGAGGACCTCCGCGACCTCGTCGCGAGCGATCACCAGCTCCAGCCGCGATCCCGGATCGGCCACGACTCCGTCGTCCTCGAGGACCGCCGCGACGACGGCGCGCTCGACGACCACGATCGGCTCGCCGTACGATCCGGGGGCCACGAGCGGCGCCGCCCACAGCTCGACGGGCGTGCCGGGCACGACCCCCGCGGGAGCCTCGAGCGCACTGCGGACGACGACCGTCGTCGTGCCGGCGGTCCCGGCCGCCCCGACGGCCGCGGCCGGGACGAGCTCGCCCGCCGCGATGGTCCGCACGGCCACGACGCCGTCGGCGAGGTCGTCGGGGGTGAGGTAGGCCCCCTGAGACGTGGCCAGCTGCACATCGACGGCCTCGACGTCGCCCGCCGTGACGGCCTGGCCCGGGACCAGCGCCTCTCGGGCGACGAGGACCGGCTCCGTGTGACGGGCCCCGTCGACGATCGCCCACACGCCCGCCACGGAGCCCAACACGAGGACGATGCCGACGAAGAGCCGCGGATCGAGCCGTCGCCGGCGCCGCGAAACGGTAGCTGCCATGCCGCGATCGTGGCAGATTCTCTCGCGGCACCCCGAAAGTTATCCACAGGCTCCCGTGCGCGGGATGTCCGGGCGCGGCACGCCCCATAATGGAGGCATGTCGACAGGCCCCGGCGCGCACCTGCTCACGCCCTCCGCGGTCGCCGAGTTGCTCGCGATCGCGCCCGACGAGGTCGTTGCCCTCATCGAGGAGGGCGCGCTCCGCGGCGTGCGCGTCGGCTCGCCGCCGGCCTGGCGCGTCGAGAAGGACAGCGTGCGCGACTACCTCGAAGACCGCAACGAGGAAAGCCGCCGGCACGCGCTCTGGCACGAATCGAACGTCGCGAGCATGCCCGAGGTCTGGGGCACGCACTCGCCGTTCTAATCGCTCGTCACAACTCCCGCACGTCCGCCGCCCGCGGGATCCGGACCGACGAAATCGCCGCGAACGCGATGGTCGCCACGCCCGTGACCTCGGACTCGCGCGGCGTGCCCGCAAGGTCGTGGAGCGCGAGGTCGAGGTGGTCCGCCCCGACCTGGCGCGGGGTGCCGAAGGCAACGCGGCCGTCGCGACGGTGCACCCGGATCGCCTGCCGGCGCCTCGTCAGCGCGCGCAGCACGTACCCGAACCCCGCGCGCCGGCGCAGCGGATCCTCGGGTCCGGCGGCGCGGGTGGGCTCCGCGCCCCGCCAGCCGAGGACCGCGTCGATCGGCGCGACGAGTCCCGCCCGGTCGTCCCCCTCGGCGGCGATCCAGTCCGCGCCGACCGCGACGACCCGCGCGGGGACCGCCGCCTCGCCGACGAGCTCGAGAACGACGCGGCCGCCGCCGGCGAGGCCCACGAGCCGGTCGCGCAGCGTCCGCGCCGCGCGCCGCGTCCGCTCCCCCTCCTCGTGGTTTGCGCGCCGCTCGGCGGCGCGCTCCTCGGCGAAGCGGCGCTCCAGCTCGTCGAGGAAGTCTCCCCCGGTCGGGTCCGTCATGCGAGCGAGACTAGCGGTCGGGCGCAGCGGGCGCCGAGGTGCCCACAGGCATATCTGCCTCTCCCGTCGTCGGCCGCCGACGTGGTGTCCTAGGCGGCACCGATATCCATGGGCATCGCCGAACGGTACGGGGGGGAACAGATGACTCTTGGCGCTCGCACCAGACATACCGAGAACGACATACGCGACCTGTTCGCGCCGCAACACACGCGCACAGACGCGTTGCCGGATCCGGAACCACTCATCGCCACGCTTGCGGGCGGCGTGCTCGAGGTCATCGCGGGGGTCCGCGAGGTCGACCAGCTGGCCCGCTGGCTGGCGGAGGATCCCTACCGCGCCCTCGTCGTCCGCGCCAACCTCGCGGCCCGTGCACGGAGCGCCCGCGCGCAGTCGGCGCTCCGGCCGACCTACGCGATCCGCTCTGTGCACGTCTCCCACCCCGCCGACGGCGTCGTGGAGGCGACCGCGGTGGTCGCGACCCCGCTGCGCACGCGCGCCGTCGCGCTGCGCCTCGAGGGCTACGACGCGCGCTGGCGCGCCACCAGCCTCGCCGTGCTCTGAGCCCCTACTGCCGATAGGACGCGAGGAAGTTGCCGAGGCGCTCCACGGCCTCGGCGAGCACGCGCTTCTCGGGCAGCGTGACGACGCGGAGGTGGTCGGGGGTCGGCCAGTTGAAGCCCGTGCCCTCGACCAGCAGGATCTTCTCCGCGACGAGAAGGTCGTAGATGAGCTGCTTGTCGTCGTGGATCTCGTGCACGTTCGGGTCGAGGCGGGGGAAGGCGTAGAGCGCCCCCTGAGGCTTGACGCAACTCACGCCGGGGATGGCGTTGAGGCCCTCCCAGGCGACGTCGCGCTGGTCGTGCAGGCGGCCGTCCGCCGCGATGAGCGCGTCGATCGACTGCGTTCCGGTGAGGGCGGCCAGCACGGCGTGCTGCGCGGGCACGTTGGGGCACAGCCGGGTCGAGGCGAGCACCTGGATCCCCTCGAGGAAGCCGCCCGCGTGGCCCTTGGGCCCCGTGATGACCATCCAGCCGGAGCGGTACCCCGCCACGCGGTAGGTCTTCGACAGCCCGTTGAACGTCAGGCACAGCAGGTCCGGCGCGAGCGACGCGGTCGGGATGTGCGTGGCGCCATCGAACAGGATCCGGTCGTAGATCTCGTCGCTGAGCAGCAGGAGGGAGTTCTCGCGCGCGATCTCGACGATGCCCTCGAGGACCTCGCGCGAGTACACCGCGCCCGTGGGGTTGTTCGGGTTAATGACGACGATGGCCTTCGTGCGCGGGGTGACCTTCGCGCGAATGTCCTCGAGGTCGGGCTGCCAGCCGTTGTCCTCGTCGGCGAGGTAGTGCACGGGCGTGCCCCCCGCGAGGCTCGTCATGGCCGTCCACAGCGGGTAGTCGGGCGCGGGAATGAGCACCTCGTCGCCGTCGTCGAGCAGCGCCTGCATCGTCATGGTGATGAGCTCGGACACGCCGTTGCCGAGGTAGACGTCGTCCACATCGACGCGCGGGAACCCCGGCTCGTTCTCGTACCGGCTGACGATCGCCCGGCGCGCCTCGACGATGCCGCGGCTGTCGCTGTACCCGTGCGCGGCCGGGACCGCGCGCAGCATGTCGCGCACGATCTGGTAGGGCGCCTCGAAGCCGAAAATCGCCGGGTTTCCCGTGTTCAGCTTGAGGATCGTGTGCCCGTCGGCCTCCAGCCGCGTCGCCTCTGCCAGTGCGGCGCCACGGATCTCGTAGAGAACGTTGCGGAGCTTGGAGGACTGGTCCAGGGGACGGGGGCTGTTCATCCTGCCAGGATACGGTCCCCCGAGCCCCCGGGGCGACACGCGCGGGGCCCGCGGCGGATCCCTCCGCCGCGGGCCCCCTCGTCGCGCGTTAGCCGCGGTCCTTCTTGGCCTGCCGGCGCCGCTCTTCGCGGTTCTGCGGCGCGGCGGATCCGCCCGCGGGCCGCTGCGCCCGCGCCGTGTCGCCGCTGCGCACCTGCCCCGTGTCGTCGCGGACCTCGACGGCCCCGTCCTCGTCGGGCGCCGAGTACGCCAGCTGCTGCGGCGCATCCGGGGTCGCCTCGAGCCCCTTCGCCTCGACCTGCTCCGCGCCGTCCGCGGAGGTGCCGACCTTGACCTCGAGGTTGAAGAGGTACCCGACGGTCTCTTCCTTGATCTGGCCCATCATCGACTCGTACATCGAGTGGCCCTCGCGCTGGTACTCAATGAGCGGATCCCGCTGCGCCATGGCCCTGAGGCCGATGCCGTCCTTGAGGTAGTCCATCTCGTACAGGTGGTCGCGCCAGCGGCGGTCGAGCACCTGCAGCACGACGCGGCGCTCCAGCTCGCGCATCGCCTTCTCGCCGAGCGCCTTCTCGCGCGCGTCGTACGCGATCCGCGCGTCGCTCAGGATCTCGCGGATGAGGCCCGCCTGATCGATCCCGCCCTTGCGGCCCGCGGCCTCCGCGGCAACCTCCTCGATCGTCACGCCCACCGGGTAGAGGGCCTTGAGCTCCGTCCAGAGCGCGTCGAAGTCCCAGCTCTCGTTGTGGCCGGTCGCGGTGTGCTCGCGGATCACCTGCGTGATCGCGTCCTCGCGGAAGCGCTCCACGCGCCCCTCGATGTCGTCGCCCTCGAGGATGACGCGCCGGTCGGAGTAGATCGCGAGGCGCTGGCGGTTCAGGACGTCGTCGTACTTCAGGACGTTCTTGCGCGACTCCGCGTTGCGCGACTCGATCTGAGCCTGCGCGTTGCGGATGAGGCCGGTGATCGCTCGCCCCGTGATGACCTGCGAGTCGTCGAAATCGGTGCGTGCGAGCATCGCGTCGGCCAGCGGCGAGCGGAAGCGTCGCATGAGCTCGTCCTCGAGCGAGAGGTAGAAGCGGCTCTCGCCCGGGTCGCCCTGACGGCCCGAACGCCCGCGGAGCTGGTTGTCGATGCGGCGGGACTCGTGGCGCTCCGTGCCGAGCACGTACAGGCCGCCGACCTCGCGGACCTTGTCGCCCTCGGCGTCGACGGTGCGCTTGACGGACTCGAACACCTCGTCCCAGGCGGCCTCGTACTCGTCGGGCGTCTCGTCGGGGTCGAGGCCGCGCGACTTCATCTCCTGGACGGCGAGGAACTCGGCGTTGCCGCCCAGCATGATGTCGGTGCCGCGGCCGGCCATGTTCGTCGCGACCGTGACGGATCCGAGCCGTCCCGCGCGGGCGACCAGCTCCGCCTCGCGCGCGTGGTTCTTCGCGTTGAGGACCTCGTGGCGGATCCCCTTCTTGGACAACAGCGCGGACAGCAGCTCGCTCTTCTCCACGCTGACCGTGCCGACGAGCACGGGCTGCCCGGTCTCGTGGCGTTCGGCGATGTCGTCGACGACCTGCGCGAACTTGCCCTGCTCGGTGCGGTAGATCAGGTCCTGCTCGTCCTTGCGGACCATCGGCTTGTTCGTCGGGATCGGGATCACGCCGAGCTGGTAGGTCGACATGAACTCCGCGGCCTCGGTCTCGGCCGTACCGGTCATGCCGGCGAGCTTGTCGTAGAGGCGGAAGTAGTTCTGGAGCGTGACGGTGGCGAGGGTCTGGTTCTCGGCCTTGACCGGCACGTTCTCCTTCGCCTCGATCGCCTGGTGCATGCCCTCGTTGTACCGGCGGCCCGCCAGGATGCGCCCCGTGTGCTCGTCGACGATCATGACCTCGTCGTTCATGACGACGTAGTCCTGGTCGCGGTTAAACAGCGCGATCGCCTTGATCGAGTTGTTGAGGAACGAGATGAGGGGCGTGTTCGCCGACTCGTAGAGGTTCTCGACGCCGAGGTAGTCCTCGACCTTCTCGATGCCGGGCTCGAGGACGCCGACCGTGCGCTTTTTCAGGTCGACCTCGTAGTCGACGCCCTCCTCGAGGGTGCGGGCGATCTTGGCGAACTCGGCGAACCAGCGGTTGGCCTCGCCCGCGGCCGGGCCCGAGATGATCAGCGGCGTGCGCGCCTCGTCGATGAGGATCGAGTCGACCTCGTCGACGATGGCGAAGAAGTGCTCGCGCTGGACGAGGTCCTCCTTGCGCCACGCCATGTTGTCGCGCAGGTAGTCGAAGCCGAACTCGTTGTTCGTGCCGTAGGTCACGTCGCAGGCGTACTGCTCGCGGCGCTGCGCCGGGGTCTGGCCGGACACGATGACGCCCGTCGTCATGCCGAGGGCGCGGAAGATGCGCCCCATGAGCTCGGCCTGGTACGAGGCGAGGAAGTCGTTGACCGTGATCACGTGCACGCCCTTGCCCGCGATCGCGTTGAGGTACGCGGGCAGCGTGGCGACGAGGGTCTTGCCCTCACCGGTTTTCATCTCGGCGATGTTGCCGAGGTGCAGGGCCGCGCCGCCCATGAGCTGCACGTCGTACGGCCGCATGCCGAGCGTGCGGCTGGCGGCCTCGCGGATGGCGGCGAACGCCTCAGGCATCAGCTGGTCGAGGCTCTCTCCGTTCTCGTGGCGCGCACGCAGCTCGGCGGTCTCGTTTCGCAGATCCTCGTCGGTGAGCTGCGCGTAGTCCTCCTCGAGCGCGTTGACCGCGTCGACGACGCGCTGCAGGCGGCGCCGCAGCCGTCCCTCTCCCGCGCGGAGCAGCTTCTCGAACGGATTTGCCACGTGTCACTCCTCGATCCGATGCGGCGGGTGCGTTGATCACTCGCCGGCGCCCGCCGCCGTCCGGCCGCGGGCATACCCGCCCATGCTATCCGCCCGACCCTATGTCCGCGCTCAGGGCTCGGACCGCCCCGGCCGATCCATCGGCCGGGCGCCTAGGATCGAGGCATGGTGTTCTGGGGCAAGAGGAAGCGCGTCGAGCAGGAGAAGCAGGACGCCGCCGACGCGGATCTCGCCGTGCGCGCGCAGAAGGCGCTCGTCGCGGCGGACGAGCGGATCCGCACGACGCGCGACGAGCTCGAGTTCGCGTCGGCCGAGCTCGGCGACGCCGCGACCAAGGACCTGCGCGACGGCCTCGACGCGGTCGCGACGCATATGCGCGAGGCCTTCGAGCTACACCAGCTGAACCACGACCACATCCCCGACACCCCCGAGGAGCTCCGCACGCGCAACGCGCGCATCGCGCAGCTGTGCGACTGGGCGGAGGACGTGCTCGACGAGCGGACCGAGGTGCTGCGCGAGCGCATCGAGAAGGTCCGCGAGGCGCCGCAGACCCTCGAGCGGGTGCGCGCCGAGGCCGCGTCGCTCGCCGAACGGCTGCCCGGCGCCGATGAGACCATCGCGCGGCTGGGCGAGCGGTACTCCCCTGCCGCGATCCAGCGCATCGGCGCTAACCCCGCGGAGGCGCGACAGCTGCTCGAGTTCGCGCGGCACTCCGCGGAGGTCGCGGGGCGCCGGCGCGCGGACGGGCGACGCGACGACGCCATGGTCGCCCTCGAGACGGCGACGGAGGCCGTGCGCCGGGCGCGCACGATCCTCGACGCGGTCGACGACTTCGAGATCGAGGCGATGCGCACCCAGACGACCCTGTCGGACGTCGTCGCCGATTCCCGGGGCGATCTCCTCGAGGCGCGCGCGGAGAGCGGATCCGCCCGGGTGCGCCAGGCGATCGCCGAGCTCGAGCAGGCACTCGCCGCCGTGACCCCTGCCGGCACCCCGAGCGACCCGTTCGCGGAGCTCGCGGCGCTCAGCGAGAAGAACGCCGCGCTCGACGCCGCCCGCGAGCGCGCGCAGCGCAACATCCCCTCGATCGACCACGTGCGCCACGACGTGGACGCGGCCGACCGGGCGATCTCGCACGCGCGCAGCCTTATCGACGGGCACCGCGGCTGGGTGGGAGCCGACGCGCGCACGCGCCTGGCCGAGGCCGAGCGCGTGCGCATCGACGCGGGCACGCTCGTCGCCGACGAAGACACGCGCGAGCGCGCGCAGTCGCTCGCCCGCCGCGCGGCGCAGCTCGCCCACGAGGCGATGCAGCTCGCGCAGCGCGACATCGACTCCTCCCGTCACGGTGGGTACGACGACGGCATGCGGGGCTACCGCGGCGGCTTCGGCGGCCGCGGCGGGATGGGCGGCATGGGCGGCGGAGACATGATCGGCGGGCTCATCGGCGGGGCGCTCCTCGGCGGCCTCATCGGCGACATCTTCGACTGAGCCGGCGGCGCCACATCGCTCGTAGAATTATTCGGATGACTGCTTCCTCCGATCGCGCCGCCTGGGACGGTTGGCGCGCCGCGCGCCACGACGCCCTCACCGCCCCCGAGGGAAACCTCGCGCTCGTCGAGACGCGCTGGCTGGGGCCCGGCGAGACGCCCGACCTCGACGCCGCGCGCGACGGCCTGGCGCCCTCCGTGCGCGTGACGACGCTCACGCGCGAGAACATCGACACGGGCGCACCCGAGCACGGGCTGCGGTTCTGGGACGCCGACTCCCCCGCGATCCGCCAGTTCGCCGGCGTCGACAGCTTCGCGTACGACCCCGACTGGGTGATCCCCGCCCGCTACGAGCGCGCGCCCGACGGGCACACCGTCGCCTTCGAGCACCTCCGCGACAACGGCGGCACGCGCGAGAAGGCGGTGCCCGGCACGATCCACGCCTCGATCGCCGGGCGCGAGTACGCCCTCAGCGCGTTCGACGACGACGGCCGGCTCCTCCTCGTGTTCGGGGATCCGACGAACGGATCCGCCACGTACGGCGCCGGCAGGTTCCTCTTCGTCGACGACCCGGCGGGCGGCGCCGTCACGCTCGACTTCAACCGCGCCTTCGTCCCGCCGTGCGGTTTCAGCGACCAGTACAACTGCCCCATGCCTCCCCTCCAGAACCGCCTCGCCGTCCCCGTCACGGCCGGCGAAAAGACGCCGCGCTTTCGCGACTGACACACAGCAGAGAGATCCCCATGCGCCTCATGACCCCGCTCGCGGCCGCCGCACTCGCCGGCGCGCTCGTCCTTACCTCGTGCTCTCCGAGCCAGAACCCCGGCCCCGATGAGGGCGGCGTCACCCAGGCCGACGCCACGATCTACGTCGGATCCCTGTACGAGCCCCAGAACCTCGACAACACCGCCGGCGGCGGGCAGGGCGTGACCGAGGCGCTCACGGGCAACGTGTACGAGGGCCTGTTCCGTCTCGCCGACTCGGGCGAGGTCGAGCCACTGCTCGCCGCCGCGCACGAGGTGAGCGAGGACGGCCTGACCTACACCTTCACGCTGCAGGACGGCGTCACCTTCGGCAGCGGCAAGGCACTCACGGCCGACGACGTCGTCTACTCGATCGAGAAGGTCATCGCGGACGACTCGCAGTCGGCGCGCAAGAGCCAGCTGGAGGTCATCGACTCCGTCGCCGCGGTCGACGACCAGACCGTCCGGGTGACGCTCTCCGAGCGGTCCATCTCTTTCCTCTACAACCTCTCCTACGTGTGGATCGTCAACAGCGCGTTTGAGGGCAACCGCTCCTCCGAGGCCGACGGCACGGGCCCGTACACGCTGGACACCTGGACTCGCGGATCCGCCCTCAGCCTCGTGCGCAACGACGACTACTGGGGCGAGGCGCCCACCAACGGCGGCGTCGTGTTCACCTACTTCAGCGACGCGACCTCGCTGAACAACGCGCTCCTCACGGGCGCCGTCGACGTCGTCACGAGCCAGCAGTCCCCGGACGGGCTCGCGCAGTTCGAGCAGACCGACGACTTCACGATCACCGACGGAAACTCGACGACGAAGCTGCTTTTGGCGTTCAACGACGCGGCCGCGCCCTTTGACGACGTCCGGGTCCGCCAGGCCGTGTCCGCCGCGATCGACGACGAGAAGCTCCTCGAGTCGGTGTGGGGCGACTACGGCACGCTCATCGGCTCGATGGTGCCGCCGACGGATCCGTGGTTCGAGGACCTGACGGACCTCGACTCGTACGATCCGGACCGCGCCGCGGGCCTCCTCGCCGAGGCGGGCTACGAAGACGGGTTCACCTTCACGCTCGACACGCCGAGCTACGATCCGCACCCGACCGCCGCCACGTTCATCCAGTCGCAGCTCGCCGAGGTCGGCATCACGGTAGAGATCAACTCGATCACCTCGGACGAGTGGTACACGAAGGTCTATCAGAACCGCGACTTCGAGGCCACGATGCAGGAGCACGTGAACGACCGCGACCTCGTCTGGTACGGCAACCCCGACTTCTATTGGGGATACGACAACGCCGAGGTCCAGGAGTGGGTCGCGCAGTCCGAGCTCGTCTCGAGCGAGGCCGAGCAGACCGAGCTGCTGAAGCTCGTCGCGCGCACGACGGCCGAGGAGGCCGCGAGCGAGTGGCTCTACCTGTACCCCCAGATCGTCGTGGCCTCGTCGGCGCTGTCGGGCTATCCCGTCAACGGCCTCAACTCGCAGTTCTTCGCGTACGACATCGAGAAGGCGGCGTGACGCGCGCGTGACGCGATTCCTGCTGCGGCGCGCCGCCTTCCTCCTCGTCTCGCTCGCGCTCGCGAGCGTGGTCGTGTTCTTCCTCCTCCGCGTGCTGCCGGGCGACCCCGCCAACGCGCTCGCGAGCGTCGGGGCGACGAAGGAGCAGATCGAGGCGGCGCGCGCCGCGGTGGGATCCGACCAGCCGCTGCCCGCGCAGTTCGCCGCGTGGATCGCGCAGGCCGCGACGGGCGACCTCGGCACGTCCCTCGTCAGCGGGCTGCCGGTCGGCCCCGAGGTCGTCCAGCGCCTGCGCGTCACGCTCCCGCTGACCGCCGCGGCGTTCGCGCTCGCGGTCGCCATCGCCCTGCCGTGCGGCTACGTGGCCGCGACGCGCGCGCGCACGTGGTACGGCCAGGCGCTCGGCGCCGTGGCGCAGCTCGGCATCGCCGTCCCCGTGTTCTGGCTCGGCATGATCCTCATCGTGGTCTTCGCGCTGCGCCTGCGGATCCTCCCCGCCGGCGGGTTCCCCATCGACGGATGGGCGGATCCGCTCGCCGCCGCGACCGACCTCGTACTGCCCGTCGTCACCGTCGCGATCGTCATGAGCGCGTCCCTCATCCGATACGTGCGCTCGGCGGTGCTCGACGTCGCGGGCAGCGACTTCGTGCGCACGGCGCGCGCAATGGGCGCCACGTTCGGTCAGGCGATGCGCCAGCACGGCGCGCGCAGCGCCGCCGCCCCCGTGGTCGCGGTGCTCGGCATCGAGCTGGCCTCCGCGCTGCTCGGCGCCGTCGTCGTCGAGCAGGTGTTCGCCCTCCCGGGACTCGGATCCCTCCTCGTGACCGGCATCGAACAGCACGACTACCCCGTGATCCAGGGCGTGCTCGTCGTGACGACGCTGGCGGTCCTCGTCATCGGCTTCGTCGCGGACATCTGCCAGCGCCTCATCGATCCGCGCGTCGGCGCGGCGGGGGCCGCGTCATGACGCGGCGTCGCGCGACGCTCGCCGCCGGCATCGCGCTGGCGGGACTCATCGCCCTGATCGCGCTCGTCTCGTTCGTCTGGCTCCCCCACCCGCTGTCCGACACGTCGGGCGGTCGCCTCGTCCCGCCCGGGACGGACGGATACCCGCTCGGCACCGACCGGCTCGGGCGCGACCTCGTCACCCAGGTCATGATCGGCGCCCGGATCGCGCTCGCATCCGGCCTCGGCGCCGTGGCCATCGCCGCGGTGCTCGGCGTCGCGTGCGGCATCGCGGCGGCCTTCGCGCGCGGCTGGCTCAACGACACGATCGCGGCGTTCCTCGACATTCTCATCGCCTTCCCCACGCTCCTCGTCGCGATGCTGATCGTCGCGGCGCAGCCCGCGAGCCTCGGCACGGCCATCCTCGCGATCGGCATCGCGCAGAGCGCGATCATCGCGCGGCTGACCCGGATCCTCGCGGGGCGCGTGCTCGAGGCCGACTTCGTGACCGCCGCGCGCGCCGCGGGAACGCGCTGGCCGGGCCTCGTTGTCGGCCACATCCTCCCCAATGTGTGGACGACGCTGGCGGTCAGCCTCGCGCTGCAGTTCGGCCTTGCAGTCCTGGCCGAGGCGAGCCTGTCGTACCTCGGCCTCGGGGCGCCGCCGCCGAACGCCTCGTGGGGGCGCCTCCTGCAGGAGGCGCAGCAAACCGTCCTCGTGCAGCCCGCCGGCGCGATCGTGCCGGGGATCCTCCTCATCGTCCTCGTCGTGGGCGTGAACCTCATCGCCGACGGCCTCCGCGACGTGCTCGACCCCGGCACCCCGCGCGTCGGGAGGGCATCGTGACCGCGCCCGTGCTCGAGGTGGACGGCCTCACGATCCGCGCCGGCGACCGGGTGCTCGTGGACGACCTCAGCTTCTCCGTGCGCCCGGGCGAGCGGATCGGCCTGATCGGCGAGTCCGGCTCCGGCAAGTCGCTCACGACGCTCGCGATCCTCGGCCTGCTCCCGGAGCCGCTGACCGCGTCGGGGCGGATCCGCCTGGGCGGCGTGGACGCCCTCGCCTCGCCCGAGCGCGACCTCGTCCGCGTGCGCGGGCGCGTCGCCGCGCCGGTGTTCCAGGAGCCCGCGACGGCGCTCGACCCGCTCATGCGGGTGGGGCGGCAGGTCGCGCTCCCCCTCGCGCGGCACCGGCGGCTGCGCGGCGCGGCGCTCCGCGACGAGACGACGCGGCTGTTCGCGGACGTCGCCCTGACGGATCCGCGGATCCGGCGCGCCTTCCCTCACGAGCTGTCGGGCGGACAACGCCAGCGCGTGGCGCTCGCGATCGCGCTCGCGGCGGATCCGCGGGTCCTCCTCGCCGACGAGCCGACGACCGCGCTCGACGTGTCGGTGCAGGCGGAGGTGCTCGCCCTCATCGACCGCCTCGCGCGCTCCCGCGGGATGGCCGTCGTCTTCGTCAGCCACGACCTCGCCGTCGTCTCCCAGATCGCCGATCACGGACTCGTGTTGCGCGCCGGCACCGTGGTCGAGGAGGGGCCCGTCGACGTCCTCCTCCGGCGACCGCGCGCGGCCTACACGGCCGACCTCGTCGCCGCCGCACGGCGCTTCGAAAACGCCGCCCGACCCGGGAGGACCGCATGAACCCCGACCCCCTCCTCGCCCTCGACCGGGCCACCGTGCGCTATCGCGGATCCGCCGAGCCCGCGCTCTCCGAGACCTCGCTGGAGGTGCCCGCGGGCGGGCGCCTCGCGATCGTCGGCGAGTCCGGCGCCGGCAAGTCCACGATCCTCCGACTCTTGCTGGGGATCGAGAACCCGACGGCCGGATCCGTCCGCTACGCCGGCCAGGCGCTCGCGCGCCGCGACCGTGCCCGCATGCGCGCCTTCCGCCGCGATGTGCAGTGCGTCTTCCAGGACCCGCGCGCGTCCCTCGATCCGCGGCGACGCGTCGGCGCGACCGTCGCGGAGCCGCTCGTCTCGCTCGGTCTCGCCCGCGGCGCCGAGGCCCGCGCGCGCGTGGCCCGGGCCCTCGCCCGCGTTGGGCTCCCCGAAGACGCGGCGCGCCGCTTCCCGCACGAGTTCTCCGGCGGGCAGCGCCAACGCATCGCGATCGCGCGCGCGATCGTCGCGCGGCCGCGCGTGCTCCTCGCGGACGAGCCCGTCAGCGCGCTGGACGTCACGACCCGCGTCGCGATCGTGGACCTGTTGCAGGAGCTCCTCCAGGGCGAGGACATGGCGCTCGTGATGGTCTCGCACGACCTCGGCGTCGTCGCCGAGCTGTGCCGTGAGTCCCTCGTGCTCGAGCGGGGCCGCATCGTGGAACGGGGCGCGACGAGCACCGTGCTCGCCGCGCCCCGGCATCCCTACACGCGGGCGCTGGTCGAGGCCGTGCCGCGACTCCCGCCCGCGTGAGGGGCTAGCTCGCCAGCTGCTCCTCGGGCGGGGCCTGCGTCTCGAGCGAGATGACGCCGTAGTCCCAGCCGCGGCGACGGTACACGACGCTCGGGTGGTCGGTGCGCGCGTCGACGAAGAGGAAGAAGTCGTGACCGACGAGCTCCATCCGGTCGACGGCCTCCTCGACGGTCATCCACTCCGGGCCGAACGTCTTGGTGCGGATGACGACGGGCGAGTACTCCTCCTCCGTCTGCTCCTCCTGCACCGGAACGGATCCGGTCGAGACGGCGTGGAGGGTCGCCGCGTCGACGGGGGTGATGTCGATGCCCGCCAGCGATCCCGTGCCCTTCTCGAGGTGCGCGCCGTGCGGGCGCTGGCGATCCGTGACCTTCTTGTCCTTCGCGCGACGCAGCTGCGTCGTCAGCTTGTCGAGGGCGACCTCGAGCGCCTGGAACTTGTCCTCGGCGCGTGCCTCCGAGCGCGCGACCTTGCCCTTGCCGGTCACGGTCAGCTCGACCTTGGCCTCCTCGACGCGCCCCCGATGGTGCGCCGACTGCGTGACCTTGACGTCGAGCCGATCGGCCCGGGGAGCGAGGGTCTCGACGCGCGAGAGCTTCTCATCGATCACGGTGCGGAACCGATCGGTGATGCTGACGCCCACGCCGACGATGCTGGTGTCCATCCTGTGCCTCCCATTCCGGTTCGCCCGGAGTGAGCGAACCTCGGTCGCTACGTGGTCTCACCGTACTGAGAGTTCACCGCCGTGTCACCCATCGATTTCTTTCCGTTCCGCATGAATCTCCTCGCGCGGCCCGCCGCCCGCCGCTCGCGCGGGAACGCGGGCCGGGGTGGCGGCCAGCGCGGCGACCCCGACGACGGTGAGCCGGGCGTGTCGCGCGGCGCGCACGGCCTCCGCGAGGGTTGCGCCCGAGGTCAGCACGTCGTCGACGAGCACGACGCGTCCGGCGCAGCTGCCATCGGCCACGAGCGCGCCCGCCAGGTTCTCCTCGCGGGCGTCGCGCCCCAGGCCGCGCTGGTCGTCGACGGCGCGGCGCCAGCGCAACGCGCGGCGGGGGCAGACGCCCGCGGCGCCGAGGAGCAGCTCGGCGACGCGGAACCCCCGCCGCCTCGCCGATTCCGGCCGCTGCGGGACGGGAACGGCCCAGACGGGCCCGCCGTCCGAGGCCGCCTCGAGCGCCGCGGCGAGGGCCGGAGCCAGCGCCCGGGCGACGCCGGTCCGCCCCGACTGCTTGAGCGCGCGCAGGACGCGCGCGGGAACGCCGTCGTACGCGAGACCCGCCCACGCCGTGCCCGCGTCCCCCGGCAGCGCGATCGCGTGCGGCGCGGGCCGGCATGCGCCGCGGCACAGCCTGCACACGGCCTCGCCCGGCGCCCCACACCCCGCGCACCCCACGGGCAGCACGAGACCGAGGGCCTCGTGCCACCGCGAGCGCATCGGATCCATTCCTCGACCCTGGCGGATCCGCGCGCCCACCACCCCGACGGCGACCCCGCGCCGGGGAGAAGCCGCCTCCGGCGCGGGGTGGGGACGCGTCAGAGCGCGGGGGGCGCGCCCATCTGCGTGGCGAGCACGACGACGCCCTGTCCCGCCTGTCCCCAGCCCGTCGTCGCGCGCACATACAGCGAGCCGTCCGAGGTGAGGATCCGCTCCCGAGACTGAGGGTTACCGTACGTCATGGCCGTGACGACGTACGGCGCCGTGATCGACGTCGATGTTCCTCCCACGATCTGCTCGCGGATGATGGTGCGCCCGTCCGACGGGATCGTCGCGGCGACGACGGCGTCCGCCACCCAGGCCACGCCGTCGATCGGTTCCGTGTACGCCCCGATCTCGATCGGATCGGTGAGGCCCACGGGCGCCCCGTCCTCGTCGCGTTCGATGCCCGCGACGAGGAGGACCGAGCGGTCGTCCTGAACGCCCGCGATCGCCACGCGCGCCCCGTCGCGCGAGACCTCCACCGCGACGATCTCCGAGAAATCGGCCACCTCCTCGAGGGCGCGTCCCTCCCCGCCTCCCCAGACGCGCAGGGGTGCCGTGCCGCTCGCCTGCGCCGCCCACGCGTACCCGAACGGATCCAGCGAGGGCCGCACCCAGCCCCCCTCGTAGCTCAGCGCCTCGAAGGTCCCGTCCGCGCGCACCCGCCACAGCTGTTCGCTCGCGGTCTGCACGATCGCCTGGCCGAGATCGGCGGACACCGTGATCGCGGTGGCGGGATCGCCCTCCGCCGAGTCGGGCGTGAACCGCGCGGTCATCGCCTCGGTCAGCCCCTCGATGGGGGTGATCTCGCCGCCCGAGAGATAACCGAAGTCGTCCTCGGTGAGGGCGATGGCGCGCGCGTCCGGCCGGACGTCGACGACGTTGTCGAGCGGCGCCGACAGCTCCTCGCCGCCGACCGTCATCCGCACCTCGGTCGCGCCGACGCCGGCGAGCGTGTTCTCAAGCTGCGAGCGCATCCGCGCCCGCACGGCGTCCGCCGCCTCGAGCGCCTCTTCCGACAGGGCGACGGCCGCGACGCCGCCCTCGATCGTGACGGTGCCGGCCACCGTGACGTCCGAGAATGCCGTGGTCACCGCGGGCGCAAGCCAGGACGACGGGGCGCCCTCGACGAGGAGTTCCGTGAGGCGCTGGGTCTGCTGGCCCGTGTCGGCGAGCCATCGCACGTCGGGGACGAGCCGGCCCCCGGGCGCGGAGTAGAACACCGCCTGCGCCGTGAAGATGCTCTCGAAGCTCCCGCTCTGCACGACGACGCCATCGGGCGCCTCGGAGATCCGCCACTGGCCGTCGACCAGCGCGAGCTCGTACGAGAGGCGGCGGACGATGCCCTCGCTCGGGGCGTACTGTCCCCCGTCGGACACGACGGCGGTCGGGGTGACCCGCGCCGTCACCTCGCCCGCGTCGTCGGACGCGTCGCTCGCCACGAAGTCGCTCACCTCGCGCTCGTTGACGCTGTCGACCGTGACGCGGGCCTCCGGTTCCCATTCGGCCGCGGCGTCGGCCGTGAGGAACTCGCGCGCAATGGCCCAATCCCCCGCCGGGCTCTCGCTCGCGTCGAGGAAACCGAGCACGATCTCCTCGGGCGAGGCGCCCTCCGCAGGGCCCTCCGGCGTGAATTGCCAGCGCACGTCGGACGACGTGCTCCCGACCTCCTCGCCCGGCTGCACGTACCCCGTGGTCGGGAGCCCCGCGCACCCCGCGAGCAGAATCGCCGTCCCGAGCACCGCGGCCACCGACACGCCTCGCATCCTCATTCGTGGCCCTCCCGCGTGTTCTCGTGGTGCACGACAAGCGTCTCGGTGGTCGGGCCGTTCCCCGCGAGCTGATCGCCCACCGTCAGCGCCTCCGGCGGCTCGACGGCGATCGGAGAGACCGCAAACCCGGCGTCGCGGTCCCGCGGCAGCGTGAGCACGAAGTGCGTGCCGACGCCCAGGTGGGACCAGACCTCGAGCGTGCCCCCGTGGAGGGTCGCGTCGCCCAGCGCGATCGACAGGCCCAGACCCGTACCCCCGAGCGTGCGCTGGCGCGAGGGATCCGCGCGCCAGAACCGATCGAACACGCGCTCGACGTGCTCGGGCCGCATCCCGAGCCCGTAGTCGCGCACCCCGACGGCCACGGCGTCCCGCCCGGCCGTGACCGTGATGTCGATGGGCTGCCCCTCGCCGTGCTCGATGGCGTTGCCGACGAGGTTGCGCAGGACGCGGCGGACGCGGCGCGCGTCCATCTCGACGATGTCGTCGCCGTCGGCCGGCCGCACGCGCAGCTCCGTCCCCTGCTGTCGGGCGATCTCCGCCATGCCGCCCGCGACCGCCGCCGCGATCTCGGACAGGCCCACGTCCTCGCGCTCGAGCTCGACGGATCCCGCGTCGTAGCGGCTGATCTCCAAGAGGTCGGTGAGCAGCTCCTCGAACCGGCTCACCTGCTCGTGCAGAAGCTCGGCCGAGCGCGCCGCGATCGGCGCGAAGCTGCCGCGCTCGCCGTAGAGCACTCCGGCGGCAAGCCGGATCGTCGTGAGCGGCGTGCGCAGCTCGTGCGAGACGTCGGAGACGAAGCGCTGCTGCACGAGCGAGAGCTCGGCGAGCTCGCGGATCTGCGACTCGATGCTGTCGGCCATCTGGTTGAAGGAGCGTGCGAGGCTTGCCAGCTCGTCCTCGCCGTGCGCGGCCAACCGCGCGGAGAGGTCGCCCGCCGCGAAGCGCTCGCTCGTCGCGGAGACCTCGACGATCGGCGCGGTGACGGCCCGCATCACGAGCCACATGATGCCCGCGACGATGATCACGAGCGCGACGCCCGTGATCCACAGCGTGAACTGGACGAAGGCCAGAGTCTCGGCGACGTCCACCAGCGGATACGCCAGGTATACCTCGTATACGCCGACCCCCGGCATCTCGAGCTGCTGCCCGACCACGATCGCGGGGATCTCGCTGCCGTCCTCCAGCGTGAGGGCGATCGACTGCCACCACTGCGTATCCGGCACGGTCCGGACCTGTTCCCGCAGGGCGTCCGAGAGGAGCTCGGGTCCGAACAGGTCGGGGCGTAGCGTGAACGCGCTCGGCGCGAGGTCGGTCGACTGCTCCGGGATGGGAAAGCCCAGGATGAACTCGGTCGAGGACGAGGCCGTCTTGAGGTTGTCGAGCATCGTGTTGCGCAGGGCCTGGACCGCCGCGCGGTCGGTCGCGAGCGGCGCGGCGTCCGCGACGCTCTCCTGCGTGAACTCGATGGTGCGGTTGGTCGCCTCCGTCACCTGCTGCCGGCGCGCGTCGAAGAGGTCGGTCTGGATCGCGAGCGCGGCCCACACGATCGCGATGAGGATCGCGAGCGTCGTCGTCGCGGTCGTGAGGAGAATCGTGCGAAAGCGCATGGACTGTCGCCACGCGACGACCGGCCGCCGCAGCGCCCGCCGCGCGATGCGGGCGATCGCGCGCACGCGGGGCCGGAACAGGGGCATGTCGATGTCAGGCGACGGCGCCGGCGCGGTACCCCACGCCGCGCACCGTCATGACGATGCGCGGGTTGTCGGGGTCGATCTCGATCTTCGAGCGAAGGCGCTGGACGTGGACGTTCACGAGTCGCGTGTCGGCCTTGTAGTGGTACCCCCACACCTGCTCCAGGAGCTGCTCGCGCGTGAACACCTGCTGCGGCTTCGACGCGAGGGCGACGAGCAGCTCGAACTCGAGCGGTGTCAGGGAAATGGCCGCGTCGCCACGTCGCACCTCGTGCGCCGCAACGTCGATCGCGAGGTCGCCGATCCGGAGGCTCTGCGCGTCGTCCGCGAGGACGGGGCGCAGGCGGGTGCGGATCCGCGCCACGAGCTCCTGCGGGTTGAAGGGCTTGACGATGTAGTCGTCGGCGCCCGCCTCGAGGCCCGAGACGACGTCGGTCGTGTCCGAGCGGGCCGTGAGCATGATGATCGGCACGCCGCTCTCCGCGCGAATCTCGCGACAGATCGCGATGCCGTCCTTGCCCGGGAGCATGAGGTCCAGAAGCACGAGGTCCGGCTTTTCCGCGCGCCAGGCCGCGACGGCCGCCTCGCCGTCCGCGCAGAACGCGGTCTCGAAACCGTCCGTGCCGAGGACGATGCCGATCATCTCGGCGAGAGCGGTGTCATCGTCGACCACGAGGATGCGTCCAGTCATGCCCCCAGCGTAATCGGCGCGCCGCCGGACGAGCCGTGCCACACCGCGCGCGGGCCGAGGGCGTGTGGAACGATAGGCGCGGGGAGGATTCACGTGACATATCCATCGACGCCGGGCTGGACGCCCGCGCCACGCCCGGGCCTCGTGCCGCTGTATCCCTACGGTTTCGGAACGATCCTCGGCGCATCGTTCCGGGTGCTGAAGGGTAACCCGAAGGTGCTGTTGCTCTTCGTCGTCGGGGTGCAGACCCTCGCGATGGTGCTGTTCCTCGCCGCAATCGGCGGGATCTCCTTCGCGGCCTTCTCCCGGGCCGACACCGTGTCCCCGACGTCCCCCGAGTTCGAGCAGCTGATGTGGGGCGCCACCGCGATCGTGCTCATCTCGAGCCTCGTGATGGCGTTCGCGCTCTCGGCGGTGACCATCCTCGCCCAGGGTGTCGTGGTCGCGGAGGTCGCGCACGCGGCGCTCGGCGAGCGCGCGCCGCTCTCCCGCCTCTGGAGGCGGGTCGGGCCCGCGTTTTGGCGGCTGTTCGGATACTCGCTGCTCGTCGCCCTCGCCACGACCCTGGCGCTCGCGCTCCTGGCGGTTCCCGCCGTCGCGCTGGCGCTGGTCAACACGCCGCCCGCCTGGGTCGCGTTCGTGTTCGTCATCCTCGCCGCGATCCTCGGCGGGCTCGTCGTGTACGCCTGGCTCGGCACGAAGCTGTTCCTCGTCCCCTCCGCCATCGTCCTCGAGGGCGCCGGCCCGATCGCCGGGATCCGCCGCTCCTGGGCCCTTACGCGGGGGCGGTTCTGGGCGACGTTCGGCGTTGTCGCGATCCTCGCGGTCATCACGAACACGGCCGCCGGCGTCGTCTCGGGGCTGGGGTCGCTCGTGTCGCAGATCGTCATCGGGCTCTTCATCCCGTTCGCGACGGGAGCGGGCGGCGAGCCCTCCGCCGCGGCGATCGCCGGATCCCTCGGGGTCACCTTCCTCGTGTCGGTGTTCTCCTTCGTCGTGTCGGCCATCCTCACGATCGTGCTGTCGGCTGGCGGCGCCCTGACCTATCTCGATGCGCGCATGCGCGACGAGGGGATCGACCTGCGCATGCAGCGGTACGTCGAATCCGGCGGCGCGTCGGGCGACCCCTACACCGTGGAGCGGGACCGGGCCGCGGCTTCCCCCGCGACGGCGCCCGCCGTGGGCCACCCCGTCTACGCCGCACCCTCCCCCGCCGCGGCCCCCGCGCCGAGCGCATACCCGGAGCCCCTCCCTCCCCGGCCGGCGCCGCAACCCGGCCCGGGAACGTGGGCGCCGCCCGCGCCGCCGACGTGATGCGGGGGGTGGCCGCGCTCGTCGATCGCGACGACGCGCGGGAGTGGGCGGAGCAGGAGCTCGCGGATCCCGTCTATCGGGAGGCCGAACCGACGCTCTTCGATCGCGTGGCGCAGGCGATCGGCGAGTTTGTGCAGTCCCTGTTCTCGCCGAACGTCGCGGGCACGGGGTGGAGCCCCTGGTGGACCGTCCTCGCGATCGCGCTCGTCGCCGTCGCGGTGCTTCTCGCGTTCTGGATCTGGGGCCTTCCCCGCGGAGAGCGCGGCGGCCAGGTGCCGGGCCCCGCCGCGCTGTTCGACGGCGACGCGCGCCCCGCGGCGGAGCTTCGCCGCGAGGCCGCCGCGGCCCGGTCGCACGGGGACTTCGACACCGCCGTCCTCGCGGGGTACCGCGCGCTCGCGCGCGGTCTCGGCGAACGCGGCCTCGTCGAGGAACGCCCCGGCGAGACGGCCCAGGCGTTCTGCCCGCGCGCGCAGGGCTTCTTCGCGCGCGAACGGTCCGCGCTTCAGGCCGCCACGGACGCGTTCGACGACGTGCGCTACCTCCGCCGCGCGGGCACGCGCGCGCAGGCGGACCGGATCGCGGAACTCGACGCCCGCATCCAGGCGGCCCGGCCCGACCGGGCTCCCGACGAGGCGTTCGCGTGACCGTCCTGCCCGCGCATACGGCCCCGTCCCCGCGCCCGCGTCGCCGGGCGCGGGCCATCGCGGCCTGGGCCGCGATCGCGATCCTCGTGCTCGCCGCGGCGGGCATCGGTGTCGCGCTCGAGCGCGAGTGGACGGCGCCGGATCCCCTCTCCCCCGACAGCCCGCGCTACGACGGCGCGCGCGCCGTCGTCCAGCTCCTGGAAGGCCGTGGCGCGCGGGTCACCCCGGCGCACGATCTCGACGAGGCGCGCGCGGCGCTCACGCCGGACGCGACGCTCGTCGTCACGGACGCGCGCCTGGTCGACGTCGACGCGCTCCGCGCCCTCGCGGACGGGGCCGCGGGAACCGTGCTCCTCGATGCCGACACCCTCGCGCTCGGCGCATTCTTCCCCGGCATCGGGTACGGCGGGCTCGGCGACGGCTCGCCCGTCCGCCCCGCGTGCGACCTGCCGGCCGCATCGAACGCGGGCGCGGCCACGGTCGGCGCCGCGTACGCGACGGGCGCGACGGGCGGCGTCACCGCGTGCTACCCCGTCGACGAGGGGTATGGCCTCGTGCGTGCCGAGCTCGCCTCCGGGTCCTGGATCGCCGCGCTCGATGGCCGCGCGGTCCTCGCCAATGCGGTCCTCGCCGAGGAGGGCAACGCGGCGCTCGCGCTCGGCCTCATCGGCGGCACGGACGAGGTCGTCTGGTACGTCCCCTCGCCGACCGACGCCGGGGCGACCGGCGCAGCGCCCGGGCTGGGGGATCTCACGCCCGCGTGGGTCACGCCGGCGAGCGCCCTCGGCGTCCTCGTGGTCGTCGCCGCCGCGCTCTGGCGCGGGCGCCGGTTCGGACCCCTCGTGGCCGAGCGGCTGCCCGTCACGGTGCGCCAGTCCGAGACGCTCGAGGGACGCGCCCGGCTCTATCGGGCGGCGGGAGAGGCCGACCACGCGGCCGCGGCGCTCCGTGACGGCGCCCTTGCGCGGATCCGCCGGCACCTGGCGCTCGCGCCCGATCTTTCCGCGCCGGCCACCGCCCAGGCGATCGTCGCCAGCGGTCGCGCCGACCCGGCCGCCACCCGCGTGCTTCTCGCCGACCTCCCGCGCGACGAGGCGGCGCTCTACCTGTTCGCCCACGACCTGCGCGCGCTCGAGCGCGCCGTTTCACCTGACGATCCGGGGGAAGGACCCACGACATGACCGATTCCGCCCAGACGCCCGGCCCCGACGCCGACCGCCTCCGCGAGGCCATCGCGCGCGTGCGCGGCGAGGTCGCCAAGGCCGTGGTGGGCCAGGACGGCGCCGTGAGCGGGCTCCTCATCGCCCTGCTCGCGCGCGGCCACGCGCTCGTCGAGGGCGTGCCGGGCGTCGCGAAGACGCTGCTCGTGCGCAGCTTCGCCCGCGCGCTGGGCCTCGACACGGCGCGCGTGCAGTTCACGCCCGACCTCATGCCGGGCGACGTGTCCGGCTCGCTGGTCTACGACGCGACGGCCGGAGAGTTTGCCTTCCGGCCCGGCCCCGTGTTCACCAACGTGCTCCTCGCCGACGAGATCAACCGGACGCCGCCCAAGACCCAGTCGGCGCTCCTGGAGGCGATGGAGGAGCGCCAGGTCTCGAGCGACGGGGTCACGCGGGCCCTGCCCGAGCCGTTCCTCGTCGCCGCGACGCAGAACCCCGTCGAGCACGAGGGCACGTATTCCCTCCCCGAGGCGCAGCTGGATCGCTTCCTCCTGAAGCTCACGATCTCCGTCCCGGACCGCGACACCGAGATCGGCGTGCTCCGCCGCCACGCAGAGGGCTTCTCGCCCCGCCACCTCGAGGCCATCGAGCCGGCCCTCGCGCCCGCCGACATCCTCGCGGCGCAGTCCGCCGTGGACGCCGTATCCGCGACGGCCGACGTGCTGGCCTACATCGTCGACCTCGCGCGGGCCACCCGCGACGCGCCGTCGGTCGAGCTCGGCGCCAGCCCGCGCGCCGCCACGGCCCTCCTCGCCGCGGCGAAGGCGTGGGCGTGGCTCGGCGGCTACCCGGCGATCACGCCGGATCACGTCCAGGCGATGGTCGTGCCGGTGTGGCGCCACCGGATCCAGCTGCGCCCCGACGCCGAGATCGAGGGCGTCTCCGTGGACGCCGTGCTGCGGTCGGCGCTCGCCCAGACCCCGGTCCCCCGCTAGCGACGTGTTCGTCACCGGACGCTTCCCCCTCCTCGTCGCCGCAGGCGCCGTGCCGCTCGTCGCGCTCGGCGCCACGGCGCCGCGCGCCTGGGGGATCCTCGGCGCGTGGGTGGTGGTGTGCGTCACCGTCGCGGCGATCGACGCGCTCGCGGCGCCGCGGCCCGACGCCCTCCGCATCGGCCGGGACGCGCCGGCGCGCGCGCGGCTCGGCGAATCCGTCCTCACGCGGATCCGGTTCGTCAACACGGGCGGGCGCACGGTGTCGCTCCGCGCCCGCGACGCGTGGCAGCCGACCGCGGGTGCGCCCGCGGAGCGCCTGACCGCGCGGATCCCCCCGCACGAATCGCGGACCCTCGACGTGGGCCTCCTTCCCCGGCGGCGGGGGGAGATCGTGAGCGCCTTCGTCACGGTGCGCACGCTCGGACCGCTCGGCGTTGCCGGGCGGCAGGCAAGCATCGCCTCGGAGGCGCGGGTCCGCGTGCTCCCGCCGTTTCGGGCAAGGCGGCACCTCGCCAGCCGCGTCGCGCGTCTCCGCGAGCTCGACGGGTCGACGTCCCTCCTCGTGCGGGGGCGCGGCACGGAGTTCGACTCGCTGCGCGCGTACGTGCCGGGCGACGACGTGCGGTCGATCGACTGGCGCGCGACGGCGCGGTCGCGCGAGACGGTCGTCCGGACCTGGCGCCCCGAGCGCGATCGGCACGTGACGATCGTGATCGACACGGGGCGGACGGCGGCCACCCGCGTCGAGGACGGCACGCGCCTCGACGCGACGTTCGAGGCGGCGATGCTCGTGGCGGCGCTCGCCGACCGCGCGGGAGATCACGTGCACCTCGTCGCCTTCGACCGGGAGGCCCGCGCGCGGGTGTCGGGCGCGTCGGGCGCCGACCTGCTCCCGGCGATCGCGGACGCGCTCGCCGGCGTCGACGCGCGTCTCATCGACACGGACTGGGACGCGGCGCTCGCCGAGGCGCGCCGGATGGCCCGGCGCCCCAGCCTCGTCGTCCTCCTCACGGCGCAGGACGACGTGACGAGCTCGCGCGCGTTCCTCGCCAGGCTCCCCGGCCTCGCCCGCGGCGGGACCGCGGTCATCGTGGGCACCGTCACCGACACGGGCCTCGCCGAGGCCGCGCGGTCGGCGGGGAGCATGACGGAGGTGTTCCACGCCGCCGCCGCCGAGGCCGCCCTGCGCGAGGCCGAGCGCGTCGCCTCCGCGATCTCGCGCGCGGGCGCGGAGGCGCTCGCCGACGGGCCGGAGGCCCTCCCCCCGCGGATCGCCGACCGATACCTCGCCCTGAAGCGCGCCGGGCGCCTGTAACTCCTTGCACCCGGGGCCCATCGGGGGCAAGCTAGCGGCGCGCCCGCTGGTGGCCGCGGGCGCCTCCCGAGGAAAGGATCAGCCGTGGCCGAGATCGACTACACGACGACGCAGACAGGGACGCCCGTCACGAGCGACGAGCACTCGCTGACGACCGGCCCGGACGGGGTGACCGCGCTCCACGACCGCTACCTCGTCGAGAAGCTGGCCTCCTTCAACCGCGAGCGGGTGCCCGAGCGCAATCCGCACGCGAAGGGCGGCGGTGCCTTCGGCACCTTCCGCGTCACCGAGGACGTCTCTCGTTATACCCGGGCGGCCGTCTTCCAGCCCGGCGCGGAGTCGGAGGTCCTCCTCCGCTTCTCCTCGGTCGCCGGAGAGCAGGGGTCCCCGGACACCTGGCGCGACGTGCGCGGGTTCGCGCTGCGGTTCTACACGTCCGACGGCAACCTCGACATCGTGGGCAACAACACCCCCATCTTCTTCATTCGGGACGCGATGAAGTTCCCCGACTTCATCCACTCCCAGAAGCGCACGGGCGCCGCGGGGCTGCGCAACGCGGACATGCAGTGGGACTTCTGGACCCTGTCGCCCGAGTCCGCGCACCAGGTGACCTACCTCATGGGCGACCGGGGCCTGTCGCGGTCCTGGCGCCACCTCAACGGCTACGGGTCGCACACCTATCAGTGGGTCGCGGCGGACGGCGAGCGCTTCTGGATCCAGTACCACTTCGTCTCGCGCCAGGGCGTCGAGCTCATGACCGCCGACGAGGCGGAGAAGATGGCCGGGGCCGACGCCGACCACTACCGCCGCGACCTGTTTGAGGCAATCGAGCGCGGCGACTACCCGACGTGGGACGTGTTCGTGCAGGTGATGCCGTACGAGGACGCGAAGACCTATCGCTTCAACCCGTTCGATATGACGAAGGTGTGGCCCTTCGAGGACTACCCGCGGATCCGCGTCGGCGAGTTCACGCTCAACCGGAATCCGCAGAACTTCTTCGCGGACATCGAGCAGGCCGCTTTCTCGCCGGGCAACCAGGTCCCGGGTACGGGGATCTCGCCGGACAAGATGCTCATGGCGCGCGTCTTCGCCTACAACGACGCGCACCGCCACCGCATCGGCGCGAACTTCAGCCAGCTTCCGGTGAACCAGCCGCACGCGGCGCCCGTGTTCACGTACCAGCACGAGGGCGCGATGCGCTATCACGCGAACCCCGCCGGGACCCCGGTCTACGCGCCGAACTCGTTCGACGGGCCACGCGCCGACCCGGCCCGCGCGGTCGAGGCGTCCTGGGAGTCCGACGGCGAGCTCGTGCGCAGCGCCTACACGCTGCACAGCGAGGACGACGATTTCGGGCAGGCCGCGACCCTCTACGGCGAGGTCTTTTCGGACGCCGCCCGATCGCGGTTCCACGACACGCTGGCGGGCCAGTACCGCGCGCTCACGGTCGAGGCGATCCGGGAACGCTTCCTCGCGTACTGGGGCCAGGTCGACCCGCGGATCGTCGACGGGATCCGCGCCGCGCTCGGCGAATGACGGACGCGGGGGCGGGCACCCGCCCCCGCTCATCCGAATCATTCAGAACACGGTAGAATTGCGACGGTGACCACCGACTCGATGCCCGACGCCGCGGACCTGCTCCGCGCCGCGGGCCTGCGCGTCACGATGCAGCGCCGCGCGGTGCTCGAGGCGCTCGCCGGTCGCCCGCACGCGCCGGTCGACGAGCTCCACGAGGCGGTGCACGCGCGCATCCCCGGAATCGCGGTGCAAACCGTGCACGGCATCGTCAACGACCTCACCGACGCGGGGATCGCGCAGCGGGTGAGCCTGCCCGGCGCCGCGAGCGCGCTGTACGAGATCGCGGCCGACGACAACCACCACCACATGCAGTGCGTCGTGTGCGGCCGGGTGGAAGACGTCGCGTGTGCCGTGGGCCGGGCCCCGTGCCTGCACCCCTCCCACGATCACGGCATGCGCCTACTCGAGGCGAGCGTGACGTACCGCGCGGTGTGCGCGGCGTGCGACGCCGCGTAGCCCGACACCGGCATCAGCCCGCGACGAGCCGCGGCGTCCCCGCCTCGTACTCCCTGACGTCGCCCGTCTCCCCCGCGCGGGCCGCGCGCCGACCCACACCGAGCATGTAGGCGAGCAACGCGCCGAGGGCCGCCGCGCCGATTCCGATCTTCACCGCGGGCGGCCAGTCCTGGCGCGTCACGAAGCCTTCCACGACACCCGACAGGGCGAGCGCGAGAACGAGACCCACGACGACCGTCGCGAGGGCTCGCCCCTCGGACGCGAGCGCGGATCCGCGCGACGCGCGCCCCGGGCTCACCCACGCCCAGAAGATCCGGAGGCCCGCGGCGCCCGCGACGAAGATGGCGGTCATCTCGAGGAGGCCGTGCGGCAGGATGAACGCGAAGAACTCCGGCCCGCGCCCGAACCACGTCATGACCGCGGCGGAGGTCCCGATCCCGACCGCGTTCTGCAGCAGCATCCACGCCGGCCAGAACCCCGTCACCCCGAACATCACGCACTGCGCGGCGATCCACGCGTTGTTCGTCCAGACGAGCCCCGCGAACACGCCCTCGGCGTGCTCGCTGTAGTAGCCCACGAAATCCTCGTCGGCGTACTGCCGCAGCTGGGCCTCGTCCCCGAGCGCGGCCATCGTCTGCGGATCCTGCTGCAGCCACCACGCGACGAGGCCGGCGATCGCCACGAACGCGGCCGCGATGGCGAGCGTGAGCCAGCGCAGCCGGAACAGCGCGGCCGGCAGCTGCAGGGCGAAGAACCGCGGCACCTGCCGCCAGGGGTTCTCGGGCGCCCCCGTCAGGCGCAGGCGGGCGCGGGAGAGCGCGCTGGAGAGGTGATCGCCGGCCGCCGACCGGCCGAGGGCGGTCTTGATCGTCGCCAGATCGGCCGACGCGGAACGGTAGAGCCGCACGAGCTCGTCGGTCTCGGCGCCGGTGAGGCGGCGCCGGCGCGCGAGCGCGTCGAGGCGGTCCCACTCGGCACGGCGGACGTCGATCAGCGCATCGATGTTCACCTGATTTACTGTACGCATGTCGCCGACCGCCCACCCGACCGGATCGACCGCCGCCTTCGCGGTGCACAACGACGAGGTGCTCACGGGCGAGGCAGTCGCCCTCGACGTGCAGCCGCTCGGGCTCGGTCTGCGCGTCGTCGGCGGGCTGATCGACGCGGTCGTCGGGTGGGGTCTCGTCCTCCTCATCGTCGGATGGGGCCTGCAGAGCCTCGCGGCGGGCGGAGTGCTCGACGAGGCGACGCTCCAGATCGCGACGATCGTCGCCTACGTGGTGTGCTTCGCCGGGATCCCGATCACGGTCGAGACGCTCACGCGGGGCCGCAGCCTGGGTCGCCTCGCGGTCGGGGGCCGGATCGTGCGCGCGGACGGCGGCGCCGTGGGGTTCCGGCACGCCTTCGTGCGGGGCCTCGTCGGCGTGCTTGAGATCTACCTGACCTTCGGCGGCCTCGCGCTCGTCGTGGCGGCCTTCACGCCGCGCGGGCAGCGCCTCGGCGACCTCGTCGCGGGCACCCACAGCGAGCGCGACCGGCGCCCGCCGCTGCCGGCCGCGCCGCCCGAGGTCCCGCCGGCGCTCGCCGCCTGGGCCCGCGTCGCCGACGTCGCGCGGCTGCCGGACCGCACCGACCAGCGCATCGCGCGGTTCGCCGCGGGCGCGCACCGCATGGACCCCGCCGTGCGCGCGCGGCTTGCCGCGGAGCTTGTGCGGGAGGCCGCGCCGTTCGTCTCGCCCCAGCCCGCGGCGCCGGACGAGGCGGCGCTCGCCGCGATCGCCGCCGTGCGCCGGGCGCGCGAGCGCCAGGCGCTCCTGTCGGAGAACGCGCGCGCCGAAGCGCTCGCGCGCCGGGGCGCCTGAGGGCGAGAGCTAATCGTCGTCGCGAAAGAGCGCGTGGCGGAGGACGGTCCAGCCCTGCGGCACGGACAGGCGGTCGGTGTGCAGCGCGCACAGGTCGTGCGCGTGCGGATCGTTGCCCGCGCCGAGCGGCCCGAGCGCCGCCATCCGGCCCGCGTAGTCGAACGTCATCGTCGCGAGCGCCTCGCGCTCGCAGCCCACCTTCGAACAGATTCTGTCGCCCACGCGCTCGAGCCTATGCTGAGGGGATGAAGTGGTGGGACCGCGCGCGCCGCGCCGAGCATGATCAGGCGGTGCCCCGCCCCGCGGCCGGGCGCCATGGCCGGCACGGCCGCGTCGGGCGAAGCGCGCTCACCCGA
The DNA here is from genome assembly GCF_011326725.1 of Microbacterium excoecariae. Classification (GTDB taxonomy): domain Bacteria; phylum Actinomycetota; class Actinomycetes; order Actinomycetales; family Microbacteriaceae; genus Microbacterium; species Microbacterium excoecariae. The sequence continues at coordinate 2,092,599 of NZ_JAANCO010000001.1, forward strand.
CCCCCCGTGCCCGCGATCGGCTCTCGGTTCGATCGATTCGAGATGACGGTGACCTCGACGGCGGACTTCCTCCGCGGCACGTGGAGCGACCTGCGCGATGTGCGGTTCGAGATCGCAAGCATGCCGATCGCGGAGTCCGACGAGACCGTCCCGCGCTGGAGCGTCGACGTCCCCGGGCGCCGCATCGTGCTCTACCGGGTCGCGATCGAGCGCCTATCGAAGGCGCACGGCGTCCCGCTCCTGCAGGCCGACGAGTTTCACCGCCGCGCGCTCGTCGAGGGCGCCGTCTTCCGCGCCGCGGCCGAGTACCTCGGTCGCGATCCGTTCGACCTCGGCGCGGATCCGTACCACTGAGCCGCGCGGCCCCGACCGCTACGGAACGACGGTGATCGGCTCCGGCGTCGCCACGTCCGGCGCGACCGGGAACGCCCCCATCGCCTCGTCGGTGGCGGAGGAGACCATGCCGAAGACGGCGCCGTCCTCGACGCCCACGCGATAGGTCGCGTCCGCGTCCAGGACGAGCGACTCCGAGGCGCCCGCGGCCACCTCGAGGACCTCCTCCTCGTCCGCACCCAGCCGCGTCACCCGCACCCGGGCGGATCCGTCGGCGGCCGCGGCCACCGAGATCCGAGCGCGGCCGTTCTCCGTCTCGGGCACGGCGACGAGCGTCTCGCCCTCGACCGCCTCGGGCGCGGCGAGCCACGCAAAGTCGCGCGTCCCGGTCTCCTTGACGGCGGCGACGAGCGCCTCGGAGCCGTCCACGCGCACGGTGTAACGCCCGGGCTCGAGCCCGTCGAGCGCGACGTCGATCGGCGCGGCGTTCTCGATCGGGACGGCGGTCGAGGACGCGGTCTCGCCCGTCTCCTCGTCGATCACCGCCACCGTGACCTGCTGGGCCTCCCCCGAGGTGCCGAGCAGGCGCAGGAGGGGCTCCGCGCCCGGCGTCTCGGTCGCCTGATCGGTCACCACGACGCCCGGAATCACGGCCGAGGTGGCCGGCGTCGTCGGCGCCTGGATGTCGATGCCGCGCGGCTCGAGCGTGTCGATGATGCTCGTCTGCAGGGCCGATCGCACGGGGGCGCCCTCGGAGGTCACCCGAATCACGGGCGCCTGCTCGCCGCCCGCGATGCTCGCCACGGGAATGGCGCGCGTCGTGTGGGCGGGGAGCGCGAGTTCTCCGCCCGGGGGAACGGATCCGCCGTCGACGCCGAAGACCTCGATCGTCACGGTGGCCGTCACGTCGGAGGAGTTGGCCAGCGTAATGATGCCGGTCGTCCCCGTCGCGGTCGCGCCGCCGACGAGCCAGGCCTCGGAGGCGCCGGGGCGGCACGCCGACATCGCGTACCCGCCGAGGTCCTCCTCGTCGAGCGACGCGGAGACGGCGCCGGCGACCGATATCCCCTCGTCGCCGTCCGGGCGCTGCGAGACGACCGGCGCCTCGCCAACGCCCTCGAACTCCAGCGCGTCCGCCACCGCGGGCTCCTCGCCGCGGGCGTTCTCGGCCGTCAGCGTCGTGCCGGCGGCGGACGAGATGCCCGAGGCGTCGGCGGCGTCGCGGCCGAGGGCGACGATGTCGCCGTCGCACGACATGACGATCTCGGCGGGAACCGGCGCCACCTCGACGCGCGGTGCCGCCGCCTCGCCGCCGCCTCGGCCGGTCAGCGTGGGCCAGGGCGCGACCGCGACCGCGGCGACCGCCACGGCGAGGACGAGGCCCGCCGCGACGCCGGACAGTCGCGCGGGACTCACGCGGATCCTCATACGTCGGCCTCCTGCCGTTCGCCGATGATGCGGGGGGACGCGGACACCGCGGCGCGGGTCGCGCGCGTCGGGAAGGCGAGGAGGAGCGCGGCGAGGAGGAGCGCGACCTGCAGCGCGGTGACGAGCCATACGGCGGTCGTCTCCGCCGCCGTGAGGCCGTCGCGCTCCGCGATGTCGCCGTCGACCCGCCACAACACGCCGCTCGCCGTCTCCCCGACCCGCACGAAACCGCTGCGCTGGTCCATGGAGGCGGTCGCGGTGAGCGCCATCACCCGCTGGTCCGCGTTCTGTGGCCCGGGCTCCTCGCGCAGAAGCACGAAGGAGATCCCGGCCTGAGCGAGCGGCTCCGTCACCGCGGTCGCGCCGCCCGACACGATGTCGGCGGCGAGCGACGCCAACCAGGCGTCCTCGTCCGTCGCTTCCAGCGCCGTCGCCTGGACGCTCGAGCGCCCCCCGAGCGTCTCGCTGGCGCCCCAGATCACGTTCGCGGCCGCGGATCCGTCGGCGAGCGGCGTGAGCGCCAGCGTCCCGATCTCGCGATCGTTTTGCGCCTCGGCGGCGACGTACGCGGGCAGCGTCGTGTCGCTCGCGTCGTGGATCGCGGCCCCGCCGCGGTGCAGCGCGGTCGCCTGCGGAACGATCGCCACGGCCGCGAGCGCCACCGCGACGGCGGCCACGAGGCCGGGGCGGACGCCGAGGGTCCCCATCCGATCGATCGTGATCGCGCTCGCCGCGACGAGCCCGAGCCAGGCCAGGCTCGCGGCGGACCCGGCCCACACGGGCACGGCCTGGCCGTTCGCGAACGACAGCAGGGCCGTCGGGGCGACGAGCGCGGATGCCGCGCCGAGCGCCGCGACGGCGAGCGCGCTCACCGCGAGCCGCGTGCGCCGGGTCGCGGGCGCTGCCAGGGCCAGCAGCACGACGGGGACCGCGAGCACGAGGTACCACGGCGAGAGGGACTCGGCGAGGTCGGCCGGCGCGCCGAACCCCGTGAGAAGGCCCTCCCAGGCCCCCGCCCCGATGGCGCTATCCGCGGGCGAGGCGGCCCCCGGATCGGCCAGGATGGCCCAGGGCGTGCCGCGGCGCACCTGCTCGACCACGAGCGGGGCGAACATCGCCACCGACGGCACGACCACCCAGATGACGCGGCCGACCGCGTGCTTCGCCCAGACGGCCGCCGCGACAATCCCGAGGGCCCAAGCGACGAGGACGGGCGGCCACAGCCACGGCCCGCACGCGAGCACCCCCACCAGGAGGAGCGAAGCGGCGCCGGCGGTCGTCCAGGATCGGTGCGCCGCGGCGACCGCGAAGGCGAGCCACGGCAGGAGCAGGTGGAGCAGGACGGCGGCGGGCCGTCCCGACATCAGGGCGTCCCAGAACGGCGGCGCGACGCCCCACAGCACGGCGAAGGCGATCCGGGCGGCGGATCCGTTCGCGACGCGGGTCGCCGCGAACCACCCGCCCAGCACGGCGAGCGGGAGCGCCGCGACCCAGAGGATGACGAGCGCGAAGGAGGGCGCCGCGGGCCACAACGACCCCACGAGGGCGACGACCGCTCCGAAGGGATCCGCGGCCCCGACGTCGAAGACGCCCTCCGCGCGGAGGCCGAACAGCGCGTCCGACCACAGGCCCGCGAGCGTGCGCCGGAGCGGGAGGAGCGCGCCCCCGCCGATCCCGGACCAGGTGAACAACGCCACGAACGCGGCCACGCTCACCGCGAGCGCCGCGAGCACCGCCCACGCGCCGCCGCCCGAGAAGAAGCGCAGGGGCGCCCGGGAGCCGGCCCGCGCGTCCTCGGCGGCGTGCTGGCGCTCGCGCAGCTCGCCGCGCGGGATGCGCAACGGGTCGACCTGACGCCAGCTCCCCGTGCGCCCCTCGGCGATGCGTCGGCGCGAGCGCACGATCGCGCCGACGCGCACGAACTCCGTGGCCGCCGCCATCCACTCGGGCGCCACGCGCCCGGGCCTCTTCGCGAAGAGCGCGACGCCCGAGCTCCACAGCGCGAGGGGAAAGAGCAGGATCCACAGCACGGGCGCGAGCGCGATGGGCGCGTACGCGATCCGCCGGTGCAGGTACGCCACGCGCGCGACGTAGGCCCGCGTCAGCGCGAGCTGGGTCGGCGGCGCGACCTGGACCCGCGCCTGCGGTGCGAGCGCGACGCGCCGGCCGGCGAGACGGGCGCGCACGCCCATGTCGAGACCCTCATCCGCGCCGAGGAGCGCGCGGTCCGGCACGAGCTGCGCCACGATGTCCTCGCGGACGAGCATCCCGCGCACGTCGGCGCCGAGCACGTCGTCCGCGTGATCGTGCTGGCCCTGGTCGTATTCACCCCGCGCGAGCTCGACGCTGCGCCCCGAGGCCGTCATCGTCACGCCGAACGACTCGAGCACGCGGCGGTTCGCGGCGCGGACCACCTTGGGGGCGGCCAGGGCGACCGACGGCTGCCGCTCAAGCGCCGCCGTCAGCTCCGCCAGCGCGGCCGGCTCCGGGAGCGTTCCCTCGTCGAGCAGCCACACGGCGCGACCGGCCGGCACGCGCGCCAGGGCGAGCTCGACCGCGCCGCCGAAGGGGATGCTCTCGGGCGCCTGGACCGCCGCCTGCGCCCGCGAGGCGTCGACGGCCTGGCGCAGGGGCGCGGGGTCGCCGCACACGACCACGGTGAGCCCCGCGATCGGGACGGTCTGTGTGCGGAGCGCCGCGAGGGAGCGCTCGAAATCCGCCGCGGCGTGGGGGGACGACCGCGCGATGAGGACGACGTGAACTGGGGCGGGCATGACCCCGCAAGCCTAAGCGCCGCGCGGCGTCACGCCGCCAGGGACACGCGGGCTGTCGGGCGAGTCTAGGACGCCTGCTGCGCGCGCTTGAGCCGGCGACGCTCGCGCTCGCTGAGACCGCCCCAGATCCCGAACCGCTCGTCGTTCTCGAGCGCGTACTCGAGGCACTGCGCGCGCACGTCGCACGAGTCGCAGATCCGCTTCGCGTCGCGCGTCGAGCCGCCCTTCTCCGGGAAGAAGGCCTCCGGATCCGTCTGCGAGCACAGCGCCTCCGACTGCCACGACAGCGCGCCGTCGTCGCCCTCGTCGTCCCCGCGACGCGGGACGCCCGGGACCCCGAGCTCGACGGGGTCGACGAACCAGTCGGCCGGCGCCTCGGAACGGTTGTGCGGTGCGGTCATGGTGCTCTCCCCCTCGGACAGTCCTGATGCAGGTACCTTCCCTGGGTAATTACACCCGTGTGATTCGCGAAATTCAAGTCGCAGATCGTAGAGGGTTCATGCGCGGATTGAAGGTGCGGGGGATATCGGCGTGTCGCGCGCGGGGCTTACGCGCCCTCTTCGGCCAGGAAAACCTCGCCGGATCCCTCGACGCTCACCTCGCCCGCGCCCGCGACGATGACCGCCCGTCCGGCAGGAATCGTGGCCTGGTCCGCCCCCTCGCGCACCGTGACGGATCCCGCGACGCACAGCGCGATGGCCGGGCCCGAGACCGCGACACGCGCGGGCCGCGCGGGCGAGACCTCCGCGCGCAGCAGGCGGAAATCACGCACGGGCGCGGGGTACTCCTCGAAACCATGGCTCCCCCCGTTGAAGGCGCGCGGCAGCACGACGGGCACGGGGCCCGCCTCGGGCGCGAGGATGCGCATGAGTTCGCCGACGTCGATGTGCTTCGACGTGAGGCCGCCGCGCAGCACGTTGTCGCTCGCGGCCATGATCTCGACCCCGAGGCCCGACTGGTACGAGTGCAGCTGGCCCGCGCCGAGGAAGAGGCCCTCGCCGCGCCGCAGCACGACGAGGTTCATGAGCAGGCCGACGACGACGCCCGCGTCCCCGGGGAAGTCCGCGGCGTTGTCGCGCGCGACCGACAACTCGGTCGCGAACTCTGTCGAGCGGGCATCGCCGAGCGCCGCGAGAATCGCGGCCACGACCTCGTCCGCCTCGCCCGAGAGGAGCCACCCGACGGCGTCGGTCAGGGAGGCCGCGTCGGTCGCGCGCGCCGCGAGCGGAGCGGCCGCCTCCCCCAGCGCCGCGAGCAGGCGCTTCGTCGCCGCGGGCTCCCTGAGCCCGCACAGCGCGACGAACCGGTCGCTGAGCGCCACGATCATCTCAGGCTTGTGGTTGTCGTCGACGTAGTTGCGCACGGCGGGCGCGTCGTCGGTCTCCCGACGGTACCCCGCCTCGGCCTGCGCCTTGGTCGGGTGCACCTGGATGGACAGGGCCTTCGACGCGGCGAGGAGCTTGAGCAGGTACGGCAGCCGCGCGCCGTCACCGACGCCCTCGTCGCGGATCCACGCCTCGAGCGTGCGGCCCGTGCCGTCGAGCACGTCGGCGGGGTCGGACGGGTGATCGCCGAACCAGACCTCGGCCTCGGGTGCGTCGGCGGGGGCCCGCCCCTCGAGATCCGCGATCAGCGATCGCGAGCCCCAGTCGAATCCGCGCGGGGCGTTGGTGAGTGTCGCGAGCATGTCTCCAGAGTAGGGCCGAGCGGGTCGGGCCCGCGCACGCGGCCGCGTAGTCTGAGGGGCATGGCGCACCGCACCCGGCACCCCGTCGCTCCCGCGCCGCGCGCGCCCCGGCGCGAGTCGACGGCGCACCTCGCGCTGCGCGCCTACGCGACGTTCATGCTCTTCTCGGCGCTCGCGTACTCCTGGTGGTACAACCTCCTCGGCGCGGTCGGCGCCGCGGCCCTCATCGCCGCGTGCGTGCTCGGGACGCTCGGCATCTGGATCCCCCACCTCGCCCGCCGGCGCGGGCGCCGCGCATACCCCTGGCGCCGCCTGCCCTGGGTCGCGCTCGCCTACGTGGCCCTCGCGCTCGCGTCGACCGCCTGGTCCGCCTGGCCGCTCGCGACGGTCGGCACCGGGGCCGTCATGGTCGCGTTCACGCTGCAGGCGCTCTTCCTCGCGGACATGCTCACGTGGGGCGAGATCATCCGCGCCCTCGAGGTCGCGCTGCGCTGGGTACTCGGCGCCTCGCTGGCGTTCGAGGCCTGGGTCGCACTCTTCGTCGGCCACCCCATCCTGCCGAATTTCTTCGCGACGGAGGGCACGCCGGATCCGCACTGGTACTGGGTCCGCGGAAACCTCTTCGACGACTGGCTCGTGGGCGATCGCATCCAGGGCATCGTCGGCAACGCGAATCTGATCGGCATGCTCGCCCTCCTCGCGCTCATCGTCTTCGGCGCCCGCCTGCGCCTCGCGATCCTCGATCGGGCCTCCGCCGAGACCCTCGTGTTCCACGGCCTCTGGATCGCGCTCGCGCTGTGGATGCTCGCGCGCGCGGGGTCGGCGACGGCGCTCGCGGCGGGCGCCGTGGCCGCGGGCGTGCTGCTCGTCGCGCTCGTGATGCGCCGCCAGCGCACCGCGCGCGGCCGGACCCGGGTGTACGCCGCGTTCACGGCGCTCGCGGTCGCGCTCGCGGCCGCCGCGTGGGCGCTGCGCGGGCCGGTCCTCGACGCGCTCGGCCGCGACGGCGGGCTCACCGGCCGCGATGCGATCTGGTCCGCCGTGTGGGAACGGGCGGCCACCCACCCCGTCGTCGGAAATGGGTTCTCCTCCCCCTGGGTCCCCTGGCACCCCGCGTTCGCGGGCTGGATCGTCGACCACGACATCACGGTGTTCCAGGCGCACAACATGTGGCTGGACGCGTTCCTGCAGCTCGGCGCGCTCGGCGTCGTGCTCGTCGCGTCGGTGTACGGATCCGCCCTGTGGCGCGCGTGGTTCTTCGCGGTGGACCGCCCGCGGTGGGACGCGCACGCCGAGCGCGCATACTCCCCCCTGACGCTCGTGCCGATCCTCGTCGTCTGGGCCCTCCTCACCCAGGGCCTGACGGAATCGAACCCCGTCATGCTCTGGGGGTGGCTCGTCGTGGTCATGTTCGTCGCGAAGCTGAAGGTCTCCCCCGTCCTCACCCACCCCGACTCCGGAGCCGACATCGGCCGCCGCCGCCCGCGCCGGGGCGTTCCGCGCGTCGCGGAGCCCGCGGTCACGCCCGCCTCATGACCTCGATGCGCCGGGCTGCGCGGACGGCCATCGCGACCTCGCTGCGGTCCGCGGCCTTCGCCCGCGCGTACACGGTCACGGCGCTGGGGGCGGGCCTCCTCACGGCGGCGATCGATCGCGTCAACGGGCCCGTCACGCTTGCCACGATCGTGACGGGGCTCGCCGTCCTCGGCGGCGCCGCGCTGTTCGCCCGGCGCGACGAGCTGTCGCTCGTCGGGTTCGCCCCCACGACCCTCGTCGCCTTCCTCGCCTGGGCCGCGGCGAGCGCCGTGTGGGCCATCGACGGGGCGCACGCGCGCGCCGTCGCGGCGTGGCTGTCGCTCGCCGCGTGGGCGCTCATCGGGGCGACGATCGCGCACCTCCGGGACACGCTGCAGATCGCGCGCGCCGCGGGCGACGTCTTCCGCACCCTTCTGGCGCTGTCGCTCGCCCTCGAGGTCCTGTTCGGGATCCTCCTCGACCAGCCGCTCGGCCGCCTGGGGATCGCGGGGGATCTCGCGTACGGCGGCCCCGTCCAGGGCCTGTTCGTCACCCGCAACCTCCTCGGCTTCGTCGCCGTCCTCGCCCTCGTCACGTTCGCGATCGAATGGCGGGCGCGCGCCGTGGCCCGGCCCGTCGCCGTCGCGTCGCTCGTCCTGGCGGGGCTCATGACGGTGCTCTCCGGCTCCCCCGTCGCCGTCGTCCTCGCGGCGACGCTCGTGCTCGCGGAGCTCGCGCTCGCCCTCGCGCGGCGCGCCCCGCGCGGGCGGCGCGCGCGGGTCCACCTGGCCCTCGCCGGCGGTGCGCTCGTGTTCGTGACCCTCGCGTTCTGGTTCCGGCACGCGATCATCCGCTTCTTCGCGGCGCGGTCCGGGTTCGCCGCGCGCGCGGACCTCTGGAACGCGCTGATCGACTGGGTCCGCCACAAGCCGGTGACCGGCTGGGGGCTGTTCGGATCCTGGCGGGGCGAGCCGTTCCCGACGAACATCCTTGCCGTCGAGCTCGGCGGCGCGCACGGATCCGCGCTCAGCGCGTACTTCGACGTGCTCCTGCAGCTCGGGTGGGTGGGCCTGCTGCTGTTCCTCCTCGTCGGGCTCTTCGCGCTCGGTCGCGCCTGGCTCGCCGCGGCCGACCGCCGTTCCGTCGTGTACGCGTGGCTTCCGCTCGTCCTCATCGCGATCCTCGTCGAATCCGTTTTCGAGAGCTACGCGCTGCACGACATCGGATGGCTCCTCCTCGTCGTGTGCGCCGTGCGCGCGGGCCGCGAACGGTCGTGGCGCGCGCGCCTCGACCCGGCCGCGCCGGTGCCGCCCCCGCTCCGGCCTCAGGGCAACGCGGGGCGGGCCGGGTAGAGTTCGTCACGGCCTGTCCGCGCGCGAGCGGGCCACCGATTCCTCACTTTTCGGAGCAATGCGCCTATGCCGACCGTCCTCCAGCACGTCGTCCTCCCCACGGAGAATGACCCGGACCTCCTGCCGCTGTACCTCGACGCCGACACGTGGTCGACGATCGATGGCGAACCCGTGCGGGTCGCGAGCAACACGCAGATCGGCGACGTGCTCGGCCGGCGCAGCGCCCGCGTGCGCGCGGGCGGGCGGACATCCTTCGGGACGTACTTCAACGCGTTTCCCGCGTCGTACTGGCAGCACTGGACGGGGGTGCGCCGGATCGCGCTCACGGTCCGCACGAGCGGACCCGCCACGGTCCTCGTGTACCGCTCCAACGGATCCGGCATCTCGCAGCGCGTCGACCTGGCGGAGGTGGCGGGCGACGCCGAGACGGTGTTCGACCTGCCGCTGACCCAGTTCTCGGACGGCGGCTGGATCTGGTTCGACGTCGTGGCGGGCTCCGAGGACGCGACGGTCGTCTCGGCCGAGTGGACAACGGACCACGCGCCCGTGCGCACGGGCCGCGCGTCAGTCGGCATCACGACCTTCAACAAGCCGGACTTCTGCGTCGCGACGCTCGGCGCGCTCGCGGAGAGCCCCGAGGCGCTCGAGGTCGTCGACCGGATCTTCCTCATCGACCAGGGCACCCGCCGCGTCGACGCACACGAGGGATTCGCGGCGCCGGCCGCCGCGCTCGGCGACGCGCTCGAGGTCATCACGCAGCCGAACCTCGGCGGATCCGGCGGATTCTCGCGCGCCATGGTCGAGACGCTCCGCCGACCCGAGAGCGACTTCGTGCAGCTCCTCGACGACGACGTGCGCATCGAGCCCGAGGCCATCCGGCGCTCCGTCCTGTTCGGCCGCTACGCGACGACCCCGACGATCGTCGGCGCGCACATGTTCGACCTCCTCGACCGCGCGAAGCTCAACGCCTGGGCCGAGGTCGTGGACGAGGAGCCGTTCATGTGGCGCCCGCTCCACGACGACGTGATGCCGCACGACTTCCGCCAGGCGAACCTGCGCCAGTCGCCGCTCCTGCACGCGCGCATGGACGCCGATTACAACGGGTGGTGGATGTGCCTCATCCCCACCGAGGTGATCCGGTCCGTGGGGCTCGCCCTTCCGGCCTTCCTCAAGTGGGACGACGCGGAGTTCTGCCTGCGCGCCCGCGAGGCGGGCTACCCGACGGTCTCCCTCCCGGGCGCCGCGCTCTGGCACGTGTCCTGGGTGGGCAAGGACGACGCGATCGACTGGCAGGCGTACTACCACGCGCGCGGCCGGCTCGTCGCGGCGCTGCTGCACTCGACCGCCCCGCGGGGCGGCACGGTTCTGCGGCACAGCCGCCGGGCCGACCTCAAGCACCTCATGATGATGCAGTACTACCCGACCGAGCTGCGCCACCTCGCCCTCGAGGACGTGCTGTCCGGGCCCGCCCATCTGCATCGCACGCTCACGACCCGCATGCCCGAGGCGCGGGCGCTCGCGGCGTCGTTCCCCGAGACCGTGGTGCACCAGGATCCGGACGACGTCCCGCGCTCCCGTCGCGGCATGCGCGTGTTCCCGCTCCCCCGCCGCGGCGAGAAGGCGGGCCCCGTCGGCCTCGCCCGCGCCGTGTTCACGGCGCGCACGCTCGTCACCCAATTCCTCCGCCGACCCGCCGCGCACCACGCGGACGTGCCGGACGTGGAGTTCGGCAAGCGCGACGCCGACTGGTGGCGCGTCTCCCACGTCGACTCGGCGCTCGTGAGCGCGGCGGACGGCTCGGGCACGCAGATCTACACGCGCGACCGACGCGCCTATCGCCGGCTCCTGCGGCGCTCGCTGCGGCTCCACCGCGAGCTCGCGCGGCAGTGGCCGCGGCTGGCGCGCGAGTATCGCGCCGCCCTCGACGACCTCGTCTCGGAGCCCGCCTGGCGCGCGCACTTCGAGCACAACGCATGACCGCCTCCCGCGAAAGGTCCACCCCCGTGAGCGCACCCGAGTTCGACCCGAACGGCGCGACGATCGTCGTCGTGACGTTCAACCGCTCCCACCTGCTCGCGCGGCTCCTCGAGTCCGTCGACCGCATGGATCCGCAGCCGGGCCGCGTCGTCGTCATCGACAACGCCTCGTCCGACGACACGACCGAGGTCGTCGCGGGCTTCCGCGACCGGATCGGGCCGGAGCTCGTCTATCGGCGCCTGGACGAGAACACGGGCGGATCCGGCGGGTTCAGCGAGGGGATGCGCACGGCGTACGAGCTGGGCTCCGAGTGGATCTGGCTCATGGACGACGACGTCGAGGTACTCCCGGACGGACTCGCGGCGATGGGCCGCTGGACGCCGCGGTTCCAGAGCATCCAGGGCCGCCGGTACGACTACGACGGCTCCGAGTTCTACTGGCAGTACCGGGTCTCGACCTCGCTCGGCATTCCGATCCCGTTCGCGCCCGCCGACTTCGACGACTCCGGGTACCGCGAGATGAACTCCGGGTGCTTCGAGGGGATGTTCATTCACCGCGACCTCGTGGCGAAGCTCGGCCTGCCGGATCCGCGCTTCTTCATCTACTGGGACGACACGGTCTACGGCTATCTCGCATCGCTCCACACGCCCTGCGCGATCGTCAACGAGTTCGTCCTGCAGCGCACCCGCGAGATCAAGCAGTGGGACATGGGCACGCGCCACCTCAACGCGTCGAGCGACATGTATCGCTACTACATCATGCGCAATCGCGGCATCATGCGGCACTACTACGCGGCGCACGGCGACTACCGCCCGGTGCGGTTCGCGATCGGCACCGCCGCGACGTTCGCGAAGGAGCTGATCCGGCTCGGCTTCGTCGAGCGCAAGGTCACGGGCACGGGGTGGCGCAACCTTTGGCGGGGCATGCGCGACGGCCTCCGGATCGCGCGCGACAAGAGCTTCGCGATCATGCCCCCGCTCGAGGCGGCGGACCACGATGCTCGAGGTTGACGAGACCGCGCGCGTCGACAAGACCGTGCGTTTCAACCACGGATCCTCGGATGTGCGGGTGGGCGCGCGGACGAAGATCTATCGGGGCGGGGAGTTCACCGGCCCCGTGGCTATCGGCGAGGACGCGTTCATCAACCGCGACGCCTACGTGCGCCCCCACACGACGATCGGCGACCGCGTGAACCTCGGCCCCTTCGTCCGCCTCGTGACCGACTCGCACGCGATCGGCCCGCACGAGCGGCGCGCCGGGACGGTGCGACACGACCCCATCGTGCTGGGCGACGGCTGCTGGATCGGCGCGTCCGCCACGGTCCTGGGCGGCGTCACGGTGGGCGCCGGGGCCATCGTCGCCGCGGGCGCGATCGTGACCGAGGACGTCCCCGACGACGTTCTCGTCGCCGGCGTGCCGGCCCGCGTCGTCAGGCGGCTCGACGCCTGATGACGCGGCTCACACCTCGGGCGAGCGCCACCCGCGCCACTGCTCGAAGGACCCCTGCACGAGCTGCGAGGCGGTCCGCTCCCAGGTGTGCTTCGACGCGTGACGAATGTACATGTACCCGAGGCTCTGGGTACGGTACGCGACCCCGCCCTGCGTCTCGACGCGGATGAGCACGGAGCGATCCGTCGAGTTCGGCGTCGGCCGCCACCCGCCGAGGGCGTCGAACGTCGACCGCGAGAGGAGCATGGCGCCGCCCGCGACCTGATCGTGATACCGCTCGGTCGCGAAGGTCCGGTGGACGGTCTGTCCGACCTCCTCGAAATAGAGGAACTCGGTCGTCTTGCCGACGATGTCCGCCCGCGAGTACAGCGCGGCCAGCACGAGATCGGACACGTGATGCTCGCTGTACCAGTCGTCGTCATCGAGCTTGGTGATCAGGTCGCCGGACGCGTGGCGCACGCCCTCGGCGAGCGCGCCGCCGAACAACACGGATCCCGGCACCTCGACGATGCGCACCGCGAGATCGCCCAGGTCGACGCCGTCGAGGTTCGGCGCGGGCACGCCGTGGACGACGACCACGACCTCCATGTGGGGATAGGTCTGGCGCGCCATCATCTCGAGCACGCCGGGCACGAGCTCCGTGCGCATCGTGGACAGCACGACGCTCACGCGCGGGAGATACCGCGTGCCCGTCGCGGACGCCACGGCGCTCGCGAGCCGGAAGAATCCGCCGTGTTCGTGCATCGCGATGCGGCGCCCCTCGACGGCGCGCCGGTCCCGCTCGAGGCCCAGCTGCTGGCGGTAGGGACGTCGGATAACGTCCGCGAGCGCGGGGGCGAGGGCCTCCGCCGGGACGTCGACGGCGGCGGGGAGACTGTGGAGGATCGTGTCGGTCGCCGTGATCTCCGCGAAGCGGGCGGCCAGCCCCTCGGGCAACCGCTCGAGCCCCGAGAGATCGATGCTCTCGACGCGGCGCAGCGCGCGCACGGTGGGCGCGTCCAGCGGGCGGCGCACGTCGAAGTCGACGGGGTGCGCCGTGGCCGGTTCGATCGGCAGGATCCGGGCGCGGTTTCCGTCCACGACGAGCCGCCTGGCCGGCGGGGAGGGCTGGAACGTCAGCGGCCGACCGATCGGGTTGTGCGTCAGGAGGTCGAGGACGGGCAGCTCGGTGCGCGGCCGCCCGTGAACCGCCTCGTCCGTCGTGAGGTGGTGCGTCGCGACCTCCTCCGCGAGGCGACGCGGCCCGCCGATCGCGACGTCGGCGCGAAAGAGGCCCACGCCCTGCAGCCGGTCCACCATCGGCTCCACGGGCGAGACGGTGCGCGTGGGCAGGAGCGCCAGCGCCTCGCGACCGGCGCCGGGCGCGACCGCGACGAGCGGAAAGCCCGCGCCCGCGTGGGGCGCGTCGGGCGCGAAGACCCCGATCAGGGCCGCCGCGATCTCGGTCACGGTTGTGGGCTCCGTGACCGTCACGGTCGCGGACGCCCGGGAGCGGCGCACGTCGAAGTCGGACGAGAAACGCGACAGCGCGCGGATCTGGCCCAGGCGACCGCGCCAGCGCGGCACGGGCGCCTCCCAGTGGGCGAGCCGCACATCCAGGCGCGTGACGCGGACGACCGGGTCCCGCGGCAGCGCGAGGACGCGTAGCGCGTCGACGCCCTCGAGCTCGAGGTCGAGCACGCCCCCCGCGGCCTCGGGCCGACCGACGAGCGCGTCGATCTCCTCCGTCGAGACGCGGATCCGGCCGCCGTCCCGCGAGGGGTCGCCGGAGGCGGGGCTCGTGCGTCGAATTCTGGGCATGCGCATCCCCTTGTGGTGTCGAGAGAAGGTCACGGAACAGGCTAGCCGCGCGTCGCGGGCGCGCTCAGCGGCGCTCGATCAGGCGTGTCACGAGGTCCGCGTAGGCCTCGCCCATAGCGCGCGGCGGGCGGGCGGCCGCGAACGCGCGGGCGGCTGCGCGCGCCTCGGGCGCGAGGAACCATTCGTCGGCGAGGAGGCCCGCGATCGACTCGGCGGGATCGTCGTGATCGAAGAAGCGGATCCACGCCTGGTCGCCGTAGTCCTCGACGAGGTGCGGCTCGTTCGGCAGCAGGACCGGCACGCCGTAGGTGGCGGCGAGGTGCATCGTCCCCGAGTTGAGCACGCGACGGTACGGCAGGACGAGCACGTCCGCGGCGCCGAACCAGGACGGCAGGTCCTCGTCGAGCACGCGCTTCAGGTGGCGCGTGATGCGGGCGCCGCTCTCGTCGAACGACTTCAGCGCGTTCTGCACGGGCCCGAGCGGCCGCCCGGCGATCAGCACCTCGAGGTTCGCGCCGCGCGAGACCGCCAGCTTCGTCGCGCGGGAGAGGTCGACGATGCCCTTGTAGGGCCGGATCCACCCGAAGAACATGATCGTCGCCCGGTCCGCGCTCGCGCCGACCGCCGCCCGCGCCTCGGCGGCGGGGACGGGGTCACCGTATACACCGTCGTAGCTGCAGTGCTCGATCAGGACGACCTTTTCGGGCGGGATCGAGTAGAAGTGTCGCGCATGCTCGACCGTGTGCGGGCTCAGCACGTGGATCGCGTCGGCGAGCTTTCCCAGCACCCGGTGGAGTCGCACGGCCTGCGGGCGGTATGCGGTGTCGTGCGGGAGGACGTTGTGCACCGTCCACAGGATCGGACGCCCGAGCGTCTTCGCCGTGAACAGCGCGTCGAGGAACAGATCGACGCGGCGCTCGGCGTCCGCCTCGTCCTCGGCGTCCTCCGTGACCGGCGTCGGCCACTGCACGTGCACGAGGCCGCGGCGTTCCGGGCTCGTCAGCTCGATCAACGTGTCGCGGAAGGTCGTGCGCCCGGTCGGCTCGAACCCACGCTCGATCGCGACGGCCTGCAGCATCCGGACGTACGGGTTATCGAGCCATCCCGGGTAGTTGAAGATCCGGGTCTCGTAGGGCGCGTCGGGCATGCGGGCGAGTCTATCGGCCCGCCCCTCGGCATTCCCGGCGGGGCGTCAGGACCCGTCGGGCTACACTTTCGGGGTGACTTCTGCCGATCTTCGCACCGACGCCCCCGCGATCGTCACCCGCAACCGCTGGCGCGACACCTTCGACGGAACGCTGCCGGAGGGGTGGGAGCCGACGATGTCCGTCTCGGTGATCATCCCCGCGTTCAAGAGCAAGACGCTGGAGTTTACGCTCGCGTCGCTCGCCGCACAGGACTACCCGGAGCATCTCCTCGAGGTCGTCGTCCTCGACGACGGCGGCGGCGAGGAGCCCGTCGAGATCGGCGAGTACGCCCACCCCAACACGCGCCTCATCCGCGTGCACGAGGTGAACGACGGGTGGGGCCGATCGAACGCCACCGACATCGGCATCAAGGCGACGACCGGCGACATCATCTACTGGGTCGACTCGGACATGATCCTGTTCCGCGACAACGTGCGCCAGCACGCCAAGTGGGCGCACTTCATCCCCGAGGCCGCGACGATCGGCGACAAGGGCTTCATCGAGGAGTGGGACTACACGCCGGAAGAGGTCTACCGCAAGGTCCTCGACGGCACGATCGCGGACGACTACGACCGCTCGACGCTCCACGAGCACTGGTCGGAGGAGATCTACCGGAAGACCGACGACCTCAACGACTCGCACGGCCGCAACTACTCGACGCACATGGGCGCCTGCGCGTCCGTGACGCGCGAGGTATACGACCGCACCTTCGGCCAGGACACGCGCCTGCACCTCGGCGAAGACACGGAGATCGCCTACCAGCTGTGGCAGGCCGGTGCCGTGTTCATCCCCGCGCACGACGCCCTCTCGTGGCACATGGGTCGCGGCACGGTCCAGGACCACGCCGCCAAGGTCTCCTGGCACAACGACGTCCACTTCGCGCAGCGCATGCCGATCCCCCGGTACCGCCGGCGCGCGGAGAGCCGCGTCTGGGAAGTGCCCCTCGTCACGGTCGTCACCGAGGTGACCGCCGAGACCGCCGCCTGGGCGCGCCCGGCGGTCGACCGGATCCTCAACAACACCCAGACCGACCTCCGGGTCGTGCTCGTCGGGCCGTGGTCCGAGCTGCACGAGGGGCGCCGTCGCATGCTCGCGGATCCGATGAACGAGCTGTATCTCGTGCGCGAGTGGTTCCGTACGGATCCGCGCGTCGAGTTCGCGACCGAGGCGCCCGAGACGGTCTTCCCCTCCCCCTTCCGCGTCGACATGCCGATCACCGCGGGGCTCTCGCCCGAATCGATCCACGAGATGTATCGGCTCATCGATCAGCCCTGGCTCGGGGCGATCCGGTTCTTCACGCCGGGCCACGACAACGACGACGCGGTGACGATCTGGAACTCCGCCGTCGTCGCCCGCGCGCGGCGCTACGTGACCGACGAGCTCGCCCTCGAGGACGTCGTGGACCGCATCGCGGGCTTCGAGTGGGCCTCGAGCGAGCGCGCCCACCTCTTCGACCTCCGCGAGGCCGAAGATCTCGAGGCGAAGGTCGTGCGGGAGGACCCGCGGGTCCCGCGCCTCGAGAAGGACCTGTGGCGGATGCGAAAGCGCGCCGAGGCCGCCGAGCAGCAGCTCCGCGAGCAGGGTTCTCTGCCCCGTCAGGCCGCACGGTCCCTCAACCGCGCCACGGGCGGTCGCGCAGGTCGCGCCGCGCGCGGGACCAACCGCGTGCTCGGGGGCGCCCCCGCGCGGCTGCTGCGCCGACTGCGCCGGTTGGTCACGCGCTGACCGTGGCGGGGCGCGCCCCGGCCGACGCCGCCCGCGCGTCGTTCCGGCCCGACATCCAGGCGCTGCGCGCCCTCGCGGTCGCGAGCGTCCTGCTGTACCACCTCTGGCCGAACCGGCTCACGGGCGGATTCGTCGGGGTCGACGTGTTCTTTGTGATCAGCGGCTACCTGATCACGTCGCACCTCATTCGCGAACGGCACCGCACGGGCCGGATCGCCCTGGGCGCGTTCTGGGCGCGCCGCGCCGCGCGCCTCCTCCCCGCCTCGCTCCTCGTGCTCGCGGTCACGGCCATCGCCGTGGTCGTCGTCGTGCCGACCGCGCTCTGGCGCCAGTTCCTCGGCGATATCACCGCCTCGGCGCTGTACATCGAGAACTGGCGCCTCCTCGTCGACAGCGTCGACTACCTGGCTGCCGAGAACCAGGCCTCCCCCGTGCAGCACTTCTGGACGCTGTCGGCCGAAGAGCAGTTCTACGTCCTCCTGCCGCTCCTGCTCGTCATGACGATGGCGCTGTTCCGGCGGTTCCCGTGGCGCCGCGTGATCCTCGTCGCCATCGCGGTCGCGACCGTCGCGAGCTTCGCCCACAGCGTGTGGCTCCTCGCCGCCGCCCCCGGGCAGGCGTACTTCTCGACGTTCTCCCGCGCGTGGGAGTTCGGCGCGGGCGCCCTGCTCGCGTTCGCCCCGCCCCTGACGTCGGGCCGCGCGGGCGCTGTGGTCTCGACGGCGGGCGTGGCAGCGATTGCCTGGTCCACCGTGGGTCTCAGCGGCGCAGATCCCTTCCCTGGCGCGTGGGCGCTCGTTCCCGTCGTGGGGACCGCCGCCGCCATCTGGGGTGGGGCACACGCCCCGCTCGCCGCCGCCGGCCGCCTCGCGCCCGTGGCCTTCCTCGGTCGTGTGTCCTACGCCGTCTACCTCTGGCACTGGCCCCTCATCGTGCTCGTACCGTTCGCGACCTCCCGGGCGCTCACGACGCTCGACAAGGTCGCGATCGCGGCAGTCGCGATCGCGCTCGCCTGGGCGTCGACGGTGTTCGTCGAGGACCGCGTGCGCTCGTCGCCGCGCCTCCTGCACGGCCGCCGCCCCCGCACCATCGCGGCGTGGAGCGCCGCGGGCATGGCCGCGGTCCTCGTCCTGTCACTCGGCGGCGTCGCGGGGCTCGTGCGCTCCGAGGAGCGCGTGGTGGAGGCGACGCAGGCACTCGTCGCGGATCCGCCCCCCTGCTTCGGCGCGGCCGCCATGGCGCCGGACTGCCGACCCGACGGCTCGGATCCCTCCGACGCCGCGGTCGCGGACGCCGGCGTCGATGTCGTCCCCGCGCTGGGCGACATCGCGAGCGACGACGGCAACGCCCCCGGGTGCTGGGCGAAGCCGGAGGAGGCGGACGTGCACATGTGCACGCTCGGGGCGGAGGACGCGCCCGTGCGGATCATCGCGGTGGGAGACTCCCACAACAACGCGATGATCCCGGCGTACGAGGCGGTCGCCGAACAGCTGGGTTGGCGCATCGACGTCGCCGGGCACGCGGGGTGTCCGTGGACGACGGAAGACCTGGAGCTCGCCACCGACGAGCAGACTGAGGCGTGCGAGACGTGGCGCGGCCACCTCGCGGACCTCATCGCCGAGGCCGGCGACGACGTCGACGGGATCCTCGTTGCCAGCTCGGCGGGGGCGGAGCCGGCGGACGACGCCCAGGTGCGTGGGCTCGTCGAAGCCTGGGCCCTGCGCCCGGACGTTTCGGTTCCTGTGCTCGCCCTCATCGATAATCCGCGCTACCCGGAGAGCCCCGTTGCGTGCGTGTCCGAGGACCCGACCACCGCCACCGCGCGGTGCGCGCTCCCCCGCGCGGAGGCGCTCGTCGACGACGGAAAGCGCCGCGCCGTGGAGCAGTCCGAAAACGCGCGCGCGATCGATCTCACCGACGCGTACTGCACGGAGGCCGCCTGCCCTCCCGTCATCGGGGGCGTCGCGGTGTATCGAGACGCGCATCACCTCTCGGCGACGTACGCCGCCACCGTGGGGCCGCTCCTGGCGGACGAGCTTCGCGAGGCGCTCCTCCGCTGACGCCGCCCTTACCCGACGTGGCGCCCGAGCGCGCGATCGAGGTACGGCGCCAGCGTCGCCGCGTAGGACGCCGTCAGGTGCGCCCCGTCGCGGGTGACGATGACGCCTCCCTGGACCATGCGGCACACGTCGATGTCGCATTCGAGGTCAGTGAGGTCGATGAGGTAGGCGTTCTCGGTCTGCGCGACCGCCTCCTCGATCCCCGTCGGCTTGAGCGCCTCGCGGCGCGGTAGCTCGCATTCCCCGGCCTCGACCGCGGCGGGGTCCGCGAGACACCCGAGCGCGTCCTCCGGGAAGATCGGGTTGTCGACGAGCGCGAGGATCGGCGTCTCGGCCCCGCCCCGGTCCGCCCACGCGTCCACCGTGATCTCCGTGTGGTACTCCTCGGGGCTTTGATCGGGGTCCACGGGCTTCTCGCGGTGCTTGGACGAGGCGACCGTGAGGATCGCGTCATAGTCGCCGGACGCGGCCAGCCGACCGATCTCCGTGCGCCACGCGCGGCACGCCGCCTCGTCCTCTGGCTGTTTCCCGGAGATCGGCGTCTCGGGCGCGACCCACTTGCAGCCGGCTCGTCCGGAGGCGTCGATGCGCCACCCCCGCGCCTCGGCGATGTCCTCGTAGACGTCCAGGAACACGTTGTTGTGCGAGTCGCCGACCGCGAGGATCCGCGCGCTGTACCCCTCGGTCTCGCCCAGAGCACACAGGCGCATCTCGTACACCTCGGGCCCGCCCCAACACTCCGCGCGGTTGGCGTCGTCGCGCCGGAGATCCTCGAGCGCGGGCGTCATCTCTCCCGCGAAGTCCGCGTTCCGGCAGTCCGGGCGCGCCGGGTCGAGCGTCGCGGCCCCGGCGCACGAGTCCAGCGCGACCGCGGGCGGATCCGCCTGGGCGCGCGCCGCGGCCACGCCCGCCGGGACCGCGGCCACGGCGATCGCGACGAGCGCGACCGCGAGCGAACGGCGCATGCCCTGGCCCGTCACGCGCGCGATCGGCCGAGACAACGCGACCCGGGTGAGCACTGCGAGGAGCGCCGAGGCGCCGAGGACGACGAGCGCGCCGCGCCAGCCGAGCTCGTCGCGCCCCTTGATCGTGAAGAAGGCGATGAGGAGCGGCCAGTGCCAGAGATACAGGCCGTAGGAGACGGCGTCGAGCTCGCGCAGCGGGCGACTGCTCAGCAACCGCGACGGCGACCCCGGCCCGCCCTCGGCGGACAGCAAGACGAGCGCCGCGCCGCCGACCGGCACGAGCGCGGCGGGCCCGGGGTAGGCGGCCCCGCCGTCGAAGAGGAATCCGCTCGCGAGGATCATGGCGAGGCCCGCCCAGCCCGCGACGACCCGCGCGGGCCGCGGGAGGCGCCATCCCGCGAGAACCGCCGCGGCGAGGAGGCCGCCGGCTCCCAGCTCCCAGAAGCGGGCGAGGGAATGGAAGTACGCGACCGACGGCGCGAGCGCGTTGAGGTGCCACGCATAGGCGAAGGACGCCGCCGTGGCCGCGGCGAGCAGCGTCCAGAAGACCAGGGTGCGGGCGCTGCGGGCGCGCAAGAAGAGCACCACGCTCGCGAGGAGCGGGAACACGAGGAAGAACTGCGCCTGCACGGACAGCGACCAGAAGTGCTGCAGCGGGCTCGTCTGCGGCCCCGCCGCGCCGTACGACAACTGCGACGAGATGAGCTGCCAGTTCTCCACGTAGAGCGCCGACGAGACGACCTCCACGAGGTTTTGCTCCCGCAACCACGGCGAGTACACCGTAAAGGTCAGCGCGGTGATCGCGAGCAGGACGACGGCCGCCGGCGGGGCGAGGCGCGCGAAGGTGCGCGCCCAGCGCGCGACGATGCCGAGCGGCCGGCCATCGCGCAGCGCGCGGCCGAGCGAGAGCACGAGGAGGAACCCCGAGACCGTGAGAAAGACGTCGACGCCGCCCGACACCCGGCCGTGGCCGAACAGGTGAAACACGACGACCAGGGTGAGCGCGATCCCGCGCAGCCCGTCGACCTCGGCAATGCGCGTCGCGGCCGGCCGCGCGAGTGGATCGGGAGGGGTCGCGCGAAGCGGGCGTGCGTGGAGCGTCACCACAACATCTTGCCACCTCGGGCGGTGCCGAACCTCACCGCGGGCACGGAACCGCGCCCGCGCATAGGGGGACGACCTAGCTGCCCTCCGTGTCGGCCCGGTATGCCGCGAGCACGTCGGCGATGGGGGCATCGAGCGCGAGGCGGTGATCGCGGATGTACAGCCCGCGCTCGCAGAACCGCGCGAGATCCGCCTCCCGATGGCTGACGAAGAAGAGCGTGCGCCCCTCCGAGAGCATCTCGTCGATGCGGCGGTAACACTTGTCTCGGAAGGCCTTGTCGCCGACCGCGAGCACCTCGTCGACGAGCAGGATCGGCTCGTCGAGCTGCGAGACGACGGCGAACGCGAGGCGCACCTTCATCCCGTTCGAGAGGTGCTTGTACGGGGTCTCCTGGAAGTCGGCAAGCTCCGCGAAATCGATGATCGAGTCGTACCTCGCGCTCACCTCGCGCGCGCTCATGCCGTGCAGGCCGGCGGTGAGGCGGACGTTCTCGCGCACCGTCAGGTCCCCGACGAAGCCGCCCGTGATCTCGATCAGCGGTGCCACCCCCGCCGACACCGTCACGGATCCCTCGTCGGGCAGGAGCACGCCCGCCACGAGCTTGAGGAGGGTCGACTTGCCCTGGCCGTTGCGCCCGACCACGCCGATGGATTCGCCCCGCCGCACCGAGAAGGTCACGTCGCGCAGCGCCCAGAACTCCCCGGCGGGCGCGCGCCGGGACGCGTCGGCGAACATCGCCTTGATCGAGCGCCGGCCGCGCCTGTTGCGGCGAAATCGCACGCCCAGCCCGTCGACCGAGATCGCGCGCTCCTCCGGTGTCGCGACCATCACAGCTCCTTCAGCAGCGGCCGCTCGAGGCGGCGGAACACGGCGAGGCCGATGCCGAGCGTCGCGACGCTGACGACGACGCTGATGCCGACCGCGAGGCTGTCCCACTGCTCGGGGAAGAACGCGGCGCGATACATCGTGAGGATCCCGGCCAGCGGGTTGAGGATCCCCAGATCGCGCGCGATCCCCGGCAGGTCATGCACGCCGTAGATGATCGGTGTGGCATAGAACAGCGCGCGGAGGATCAACCGGGTCGTGCGCTCGAGGTCGGTGAACAGGACGCAGAGCGGCGCGATGATCAAGCCCAGCCCCACGAGCAGGATGGTCTGCACGAGGACCGCCACGGGGAACCAGAGAATCCCCCACCCGAACTGCGTTCCGCTCGCGACGACCGCGAACAGCGCGAGGACGGGGAGCGAGAGCACGAACTCGATCCCCTTGGACAGCACGATCCGCCCGATCCAGATCGTCCGGGGGATCGCGGTCGAACGCACGAGCTTCGCGTCCTTGTTGAACGCCCGCGTGAAATCGCTCACGCACGCGTTGAACCACACCCACGGCAGAAGCGCCGCGATGAGGAACACGATGTAGGGCTCGGCCCCCACCGAACGGTGGAACACCACCGTGAAGACGAACCAGTAGATCCCGCTCATGACGAGCGGATCCAGGACGCTCCACAGGTACCCGAGCCAGCTCGTCGAGTACCTCACGCGGAGGTCGCGCGCCGACAGGAGCCACAGCGAGTGCAGATAGCGCCGCGGCGTGCCCGGCGACCCGACGGCGGGCGCGGTCACGACGCGGTGTCTCCCCCCGTGGCCGCCACGAGCCCGTGCCGGCCCCCGCGGCCCGAGAGCGGCTCGCCGAGCGCGTAGTCCAGCAGGCCGCGCGCCACGAGCTCGGCCCGCAGCTCTTCGCCACCCGCGACCTTGGCGAACGGCTCGGCGACGACATCCTGTCGCTGGAAGCGCACGCCGGGGCTCTTGGCCGGGAGGGACACGGCCACGCCGTCTTCGACGAGCGTCGCGTGCAGATCGGCGATGAGCTGCGGCTTGGGGACGTCGACGTCCTCCGCGTAGGACAGCATGCGATACGGCCGCCCGAGGCGGTCGAGCGTGTCGGCGAGCGAGGTGAACCACGCGTCGTTGCCCCGCGCCCACTCGACGAACTCGTCGACATCGATCGTGGGACGCATCGCACTCGTGTCGGCGTTCTTCCACGTCTTGCTTTGACGCGCCTTCTCGTACGAGACGAACACGTCCAGACGGCTGCGGACGAGGATCAGCGGGATGCGGTGGTCGTCCGCGAGGATCCGCTCGAGCGCCTCGTCGGAAAGCTGGTTCGGGAAGATCTTGTACGACACGACGCTCTGCCCCACGCGCTCGGCGGTCTCGCGCAGCGCCCGGAGTGCCTCGAGCGGGTGCTCGCGGAACAGCGCGACGAGCTCCGGATCCGAGGCGGCCGAGGCCTCGACGCCGCTCACCTCGGACAGGATCGCGAGCTGATTGCCGCGGTCGGCGCCGTACACGCCGCCCCGGTTGAAGATCTCGTACAGGCCCATAATCTCGGGCAGGTCGACGAGGCACTCGCAGAAGAAATTCGTGCCGCTGCGCGGGGCCGACAGGAGGACGATCTCCGGGACGAGCGTGGTCTGCGGCGCCGCGGCCTGCGGCTCCGCGGGAGCGGCCTCCGGCTCGGCACGCCGCCACTTGCGCCAGAAGGTCATGCGCCCTGCCCCGTCGCGAGCTTGTTGTTCCACATCGACAGCGCCGAGCCGATCGCCATGTGCATGTCGAGGTACTGGTACGTGCCGAGTCGGCCGCCGAAGTGCACGTCCCGCTCGCCCTTGGCGAGGTCGCGATAGGCCAGCAGGCCCGAGCGGTCGTCGGCCGTGTTGACCGGGTAGTACGGCTCGTCGTCGCGCTCCGCGAAGCGCGAGAACTCGCGCATGATGACCGTCTTGTCGGTCGGGTAGCTCTCGGCGCGCTCCGGGTGGAAGTGCTTGAACTCGTGGATCCGCGTGAAGGGGATGTCGGCGTCCGGGTAGTTCATGACGGGGGTGCCCTGGAAGTCGCCGACGTTCAGGACCTCCTCCTCGAAGTCCAGCGTGCGCCAGCTGAGGGCGCCCTCCGCGAAGTCGAAGTACCGGTCGACGGGGCCGGTGTATACGACGGGCAGCTGACCCACGACGGCCTGCTTGTGGAACGGCTGCGAGGCGTCGAAGAAGTCGGTGTCGAGGCGCACCGTGATGTTCGGGTGGTCGGCCATCCGCTCGAGCCACGCCGTGTAGCCGTCGGTCGGGAGGCCCTCGTGCGTGTCGTTGAAGTACCGGTTGTCGTACGTGTACCGGACGGGCAGGCGGCTGACGATGTCGCCCGACAGCTTCTTCGGATCCGTCTGCCACTGCTTCGCCGTGTAGTCGCGGAAGAACGCCTCGAACAGCGGGCGGCCGACGAGGGCAATGCCCTTCTCCTCGAAGTTCTGCGCGGTAGCGGCGTCGAACTCGCCCGCCTGCTCCTTCACGAGCGCGCGGGCCTCATCCGGCGAGTACGCGGCCTGGAAGAACTGGTTGATCGTTCCCAGGTTGACGGGCATCGGGTAGACGACGCCCGAGTGGTTCGTGTAGACGCGGTGCACGTAGTTCGTGAACGACGTGAAGCGGTTGACGTACTCCCACACGGTCTCGTTCGAGGTGTGGAACAGGTGCGCGCCGTAGCGGTGCACCTCGATCCCCGTCTCGGGCTCGGCCTCGCTGTAGGCGTTGCCGCCGATGTGGGAGCGGCGGTCGATGACGGTGACCTTGCGGCCCGCGTTCGCGGCCCGCTCGGCGATGGTCAGTCCGAAAAAGCCGGAGCCGACGACAAGAAGATCCGTGTCCATGCGTTCATTCTTCCATCGACGCCGCGGGAAACCCGACAGGCCCATCCGAATGTCACGAACGGATCACGTGCGCGAGAGATCAACCCGCCGGAAGGTCGCCGCACTGATCGATGCGATACAGCTCGGTGACCCCGTCCGTGGCCACGCGCTCGAACAGCCCCGCCTCGACGGCCCGGTGCGGCCCCGGGAAGTGATTGCCCGACGGGTCTCCCCCGCCGAACTCGTGCGGGTCGTAGAGCACGTACCGCACGCGCAGCGCGTCGAGCGCACGGCACACGTCGGGGTTGTCCCCGATCTCCTCCAGGTGCCAGGCGAGCGCGAGGCGGTCGGCGTCCCACTGCCCGTTGACGTGCGGGAAGACGGGCTCGCGATCCGCGTAGAGCCCCGTGAGCGCGGATCCGTCCCACGGATCCCCGAGGACCCGCTGATCCGCCGGCACATTCGCGCGGACCTCGGTAGCGAAGAAGTCCTCCTGCGCCCGCGAGATGACCGCTGCGTCGGCCCGCTCATCCGGTTGCCAGAACACCCGCGCGATCGCGGCCGAGGATCCCGTCTGGGCGAGGACGACGGCCGAGACGACGGTGGTCATGGCCGCAACCGCGACGGCCACCGCCGCGACCGGGCGCACCTCGCCGCGGCGCCCGAGCGCGCGCGCCGCAATCCGCCCCCACACCAGCGCGCCCCACGCGGCCAGGGGAACCGCCACGGCGGGTATCGCCGCCGCCAGTCGGAATCGATCCTTGTACCAGACGCCGGTGGCGAGCTTGGCGATCACCCCGTCAGACCCCGCCGCGAGCACGAACAGCGCAGCGACAAGCACGAACGCGACCACGAGCCAGGCCCGCCGCGCGCGCCAGGCCGCGACCGCCCCGGCTGCGACGAGCGCCGCGAGGAGGAGGCTGGGGGCGGCCACGGCCGCGCCGTCACCCGTCATCGGCGCCTGCAGGATGACCTGCAACACCCCGTCGCCCACCCCCTGCACGGCGGCCGCCTGGGGGCCGCTCAGCCGATCCGAGATCGGCTCGTCGAACAACCCCAGACCGACGACCGCGTAGGCGAACGCGGCGCCCAGCGCGGCGACGGTCGCGACCCCCGTCCCCACGAGCGCCCGGACGGCCACGGCGCGTAGGCGCCCGCCCGCGCGCCAGGCGCGGCGCGCGGCGCGCGCGACCTGGGCCACCACGAAAGGCGCCCCGATGACGACCCAGGTCGGGATCACGCGGGGGTGAGAGATGCCGAGCGCGAGGACGGCGACGAGCGCCGCGCTCGCGAGTGCCGCGACGACGACACCGGCCCGCGGCGCCCGCGCCGTGCCGCCCAGGCGGATCGCCGCGACCATGATCGCCACGGCGGCGGGCAACAGTGCGTGCGCGAGGTAGGTGGGGTAGATGGTGCCCCACGACAGGAGCGCATACGGAAACGCGCCGAACGCGCTGGAGAGCGCGAGCGCGGCGGGGACCGCGACGCCGCGCGCCGCGGCCGGGACGACAACCTGCGTGAGCCACGCCGCGCCGGGCATCCACGCGCCGATCGCGACGGCGATCCACGCGGCATGGAACGCCGCGGGCACGGACGCCCCCGAGAGCTGAGCGGTGCCCGCGACGATCAGGTGCCACCCCGAGGGGTAATACGCCAGCCCCGTCCCGCCCGTCTCGATCAGGGAACGCAGCGTGAGCGGCGACCCCGAGAACCCGTCGAGAATGGCGCTCACCGCCGAGAGGTGGAAGACGTTGTCGTACGTCTGCGAGATCCGCTCGGGAGACGCAACCCCCGACAGCGCGACCAGGCAGATCACGACGGCGCCGCCGATCCACGCCCCCGCGAGCACCCCGGGCCGGGCGCGCGTGGCCGACAGCGTTCCGCGGGGCACGACACGGCGGGCGACGACCGCGAGCGCCGCGAGCGGCAGGGCGATCACCAGCGCCTGCCACGGGTGCCACGCCCATCCGGCGACGCCACCGAGCGCCGCTCCCGCGCCCAGGCAGACCACCGACACGAGCCCGGAGAGGGCGACGCGGGCGATCGCTCCGAGGCGGAGCGGCGCCGTGGCGATCAGCCCCGGCCCGGTCAAGAGCACCAGAGCCGCGGCGACGGCGGGGACGATCTCAGCCCAGGTCACCGCGGCGACCGCTCATGCCGATCGGGCCCGTGCGGATCACGTGCCGACCCTCGTGCCCTTCCCGGGCGTCCAGTGAATCCAGCCGTTCTCGAAGAACTGTCGGCACCCGCCGTCGGCGTATTCGCATCGCTCGCGCGTCCGCGGGTACCCCAGCCAGCTCTCCTCGTTGCCCAGCTCGTCGTAGCGGAGCATCATCGATCCCCACACGGGCTTCGACCCCGTGGCCTCCGACCAGTAGATCTGGCCGCCCGCGAACTGCTGCGCGCAGCCGTCGTCCGCCAGAGCGCACCTCGTGCTTTCCGTGGGGTAGCCGAGCTTGCCCGTTTCCTTGCCGTTCACGCGCCACGTCGGCATCATCGCGTCGGTGATCGCGTGGGCGCCCGTCGCGGAGCTCCAGAACGTCGCGCCCCCCTGGAAGAGCTGGTAGCAGCCGCCATCGACGAGGCCGCACATCATGCGCGACGTCGGGTAGCCGAGGTCTCCCGACTCCTTGCCGACCTCGCGCCACGCGGGGGTCATCCGGTTCGTAATCGCCGCGGCGCCCGTCGCGTCGGACCAGAACACCGCACCGCGCTGGAACGCCTGGTAGCACCCGTCGTCCGCGAGGCCACAGACCATGTCGGTCGTCGGGTACAGCAGCGCGCCGTTTTCCTTGTTCACGGCGGACCAGCCCGCGAGGATCCGGCTCGTCACGGCGTGCGCGCCGTTGCCCGAGGACCAGTAGACCGCCCCGGACTCGAAGCGCTGGTAGCAGCCATCTCCCGAGAGCCCGCAGGAACGGTCCGAGAGCGGGTATCCCATCTCCCCCTGCTCCTTGCCGGCGCGGGACCAGGCCGCGAGCATGGAGTTGAGCACCGCGCGCGTGCCGCCCACGGCCGACGTGTAGATCGCGCCGCCCTCGAATCGCTGGTAGCACCCGCCGTCCACGAGACCGCACACCTCGGATCCGGTCGGCAATCCGAACGCGCCATCCTGCCCGCCGAGCGCGCGCCACTTCGAGGCGATCGCCCCGTCGACGACGAAGGGCAGGCCGCCGCCGTGCGTCGGGCCGAACCAGTCCGTGTAGTAGTTGTAGAAGTTGCGGTTGCCGTACGACGAGCAGCTGTCGCCGACGCCGTAGCCCGCGTTCAGCGCCGCGCGGTTCGGCTGATACGGCGTGTAGTAGTACAGCGCCGCGGTCGCGTCGTTCTTGATCGTGACGGCTGCGGATCCGCAGCTCGAGTTCGGGTGCCACAGCACCTGCGACGAGCGGCCCACGGGGTACCAGCTGAAGTAGGAGTCCTTCGTGTACCGCTGCAGCTGGTACGCCGCCATGTACATCTGGTTCTGGAACCCAAAATAGGTCGCGTCGCAGTTCGCGCTGTTTCCGGGCCCCGTGTCGGGGCAGGCGTAGCCCATGGCAATGTCGAATCGGAAGTCGCTCGGCCAGACGTGGGTGATGAGGCCCTGCTCCTTCTGGAGCATGACGATGAGGACCTTCTCGCTGACGTTGCAGGCCTTCGCGACCTTCGAGATGATCTGCGCGGCGGTGTCGCGCGACGAGCCCGCGTATCGAGACGTGCAGTAGCTGTTCGGCTCTTTCGATGTGGTGCGCATCGAGAAGTCCTTGAGGCACGTGTACCCCGCCTGGCACGAGCGGACCTTGCCGTTGAAGAACGTCTGGATCTGCGACGCCGACATGGTTCCCGACGTGTACATCGTCGCGTTGTCGATGATGTCGCCCGCGTCGAAGCCCACGAGCGACGTCGTCTGGAACTCGTCGCCCATCGCCGCGAGGTACCCGCCCGGGTCGACCTCGTCGACCGTGTTCGAGCCGATGTAGTCGCCGTTTTCGGGGGTCGGGATCGCCTGATCGCCGGCGTCCTCGGTCGCGAGCCGCGCGGCGTCGTCCTCCTCGGCCGTCGCGTCCTCGCTCGGCGCCTCGTCGGGTGCGACGTCCTCGGCGGGCGCCGCGTCCTCCTCGGCCGGCGCGGAGGGCGTCGCCGTGGGATCGGCCGAGGGGGTCGTCTCCGGCTCCGCGGGCGCCGCCGTCTCCTCGGGGGCCGCTGTCTCGACGGGGGTCGGCGTGGGAGACGGCGTGGACGTCACCGCGCTCGCCGTCGTCGGCAGCAGGGCCCCGCACAGCACGGCGATGACCGCCGTTGCCAACAAGGCGCGCCCGCGCACGGCGGAATCATAGTGGTGACGGATGCGACGCATAGGCACCAGTGTGACAGAAGTACACCGGATCCCCCAGTGTCCGTCCACCCAGCCGCGCGGCCTACGATCGATCCATGCGTTCCGGTCCCCGCGTGCTCGTGTTTCCCGCGTATCGAGACAATCCGTTTCTCAACCTCCTGCAGCTCGCGGGGACGGCGGCGGGGTACCGCATCGAGGGCGCGAACACGTACGACGACCTCATGCGTGCGGCGCGCACGCTGAACCGCGGCGATGTCGTGCACCTGCACTGGACGACGCCGATCCTGCAGCAGGCCCAGACGCGGGCCGCCGCGGAGCGCCGGCTCCGCGCCGTGCGCCGCCTCTTGGAGCGCATGCGGGAGCGCGGGGTCCGCCTGCTGTGGACGGTGCACAACCGCCTGCCGCACGAGCTCACCTTCCGGGAGCTTGAGATCGAGCTGATGGGCGAGGTGGCGTCCCACGCCGACCTCATCCACATCATGGCCCCGCACACCCCCGCCGCCCTCGCGGACATCGTGCGGCTGGACCCGGAGAAGGTTCGGATCCTCCCCCACCCCAGCTACGAGGGCGTGTACGACACGGGGCTCGGCCAGGACGCCGCGCGAGCGTCGTTCTCCCTCGCCCCGCGCGACCTGGCCGTGCTGTTCCTCGGGCAGATCCGCCCCTACAAGGGCGTCGACGCGCTCGTCGGCGCGGCGGCCGCGGCCGCGGCGCGCCGCGACGACCGCGACGTGCGGCTCCTCGTCGCGGGCGCGGTCAAGGAAATGTCCCGCGAGGATTTTGCCGCGACGATTCCGCCGGGCCTTGCCGCGGCCACGCACCTCGACTTCGTCCCGGACGGCGACATCGCGCGCTGGTTCGCCGCGGCCGACGTCGCCGTGTTCCCCTACCGCGCGATCCTCAACTCCGGCAGCGTGCACCTCGCGGCGACCTTCCGTGTTCCCGTCGTCCTGCCCGCGGATCCGCACCTCGAGCGCCAGTTCGCCGGCGAGCCGTGGGTCGCGTTCTTCGACCCGGCCCGCCCCGCCGAGTCCCTCGCGGACCTGCTGGCCGACCCCGCGCTGTTCGCGGGCGTCACGGCGGAGTCCTTCGACGCGTTCCTCGGCCCGATCTCGCCGTGGGAGACCTCGCGCCGCTACGCCGCGCTCCTCGCCGAGCTGACCGCCGAGTCCTCGCGCGCGCTCAGCGCCTGAGGCGGGCGCGCGCGAGGATCGCCGCGCGCCGGGCCGCCCGCAAAATCCAGTGGCGGCGCCGGCGGACGACAAGGATCCCGTCCTGCACGTCGTACAGGAACGCGTCGCGGGGCGCGTACGGCGGGATCGGCGGCTCGCCGGGCACGGGGACGCACTCCCCGCCCGGCGCGCGCAGGACCGGCGTCAGGGGACGGTGGAGCGGGAGCGCGGCGACCGGATACACGGCCGACCACGCGTCGTCCCCCGTCCACGTGACGCTGACGGGATCGATCACCCGCGCCGCGCCCTCGGCGATCGACGCCTCGCCGTCGAACAGGGCGGGCGCACCGCCCGGCTCGTGACCCCGACCCTCGACGACGAGCAGCGGGCCCCCGGCCACGCGCGTGAGGCGCCCCGCCTCGCGCGCGGCCTGCTCGCCCCGCGGATCCGGCGAGAAGAGCGTCGCGCGCGGGCCCCACGCCTCCCGCGCGACCGCCGCCGCCTCCCGCCACGCGGGATCGGCCGCCCGCGTGGCGAACTGGCGCGCGAACCGCTCGGCGATCACGCTCCGCTCGGGCTCTGGCAGCCCTGCCGTGGGGTCGTCCGAGGCGAGATCGATGAATCCGGCGACCGCCGACGCAGGCGCCGGGGATCCCTCGGCCGCCGAGGCGGCCACCGCGGCCGCGGCGAGGCGCCCGGACGCGGCGAGCTCGAGCGCAAGCCGCCGAAGCGGGTGCACGTTGCCGCCCGGCCGGCCGGTCGCGGCGAGCAGGCGCGCGAGCTGGCCCGCGACCGCGCCGTCGCCGTCCCCCGGCTCCCACGCGGCGAGGAACTTCGCGACGGCCTGGAAGCCATCGCGGTCCCACACGAGGTTCGCGTACACGCGATCGAGTTCCGCGCTGCGCTCGGCGCGCACGAGCTCGGCGCACGCGGTCTCCTGCGTGAGGTAGCTCACGAGCGACGCGGACGCCCCCGCGCGCGCGGTCATCGACCCTGCACCCGGCCGCTCCCGATACACGTAGAGGACGTCCGGAATGATGTCGATCGATGCCGACCCGACGAGCGCGGAGACCATCGGCACGATGTCGTTCGAGCGCGGCACGTCGGGGAAGACGATCCCGGAAGCCTCCCAGAACTCCCGCCGGTAGGCCTTGTTCCAGCAGGGACGGCTGTAGAGGAGCGTCGGCTCGTCGGCGAGCGTGATCCCCGACCGGTGGTGCGAGAAGGCGGGCATGGCCGCGGTCGGGCGCCAGGTGTCGACGGCGCGGAACTTGATGTAGTCGCCGACCGCCATGTCGGACCCGGTGCGCTCGAGGCTCGCGACGAGGGCCGCGTAGGCCCCGTCCGGGATGAGGTCGTCCCCGTCGGCGAAGATAAGGTAGCGCCCCCGGGCGAGCCGGGCGCCGGCGTTGCGCGCGGATCCGCCGCCCGGCGTCTCGGCGGCGTGCACCGTCACCCGCTCGTCGCGCGCGGCGAAGGCTCGCGCGATGTCCACCGTCTCGTCGGTCGACCGGTCGTCGACGACGAGGACCTCCATGTCGACGCGCTGGGAGAGGATGCTCTCGAGGCTCTGGCGCACCCAGGGCGCGACGTCGTGGGTCGGGACGACGACGGAGACAAGCGGTGCGCCGGGGGCGCCGAAAGATTCGCGCATAGCGGATCCAGGATAGGCGGCCCCGCTGAGGCCCGGATGAGGGATCCCTCACCTCGCGGCGCGCAGAGGGTTCGCGCCCCCGCGCCGTGGCAGGATGTGAGGGGCGCGCCGTCGGCGCGCGACGACGATCCCCATGAAGGAGAGATTCCATGCAGTTGAGCGTGATCGGATGCGGCTACCTCGGCGCGGTGCATGCGGCAGCGATGGCCTCACTCGGCCACACGGTCGTCGGCATCGACGTGGACGCCGCGAAGGTCGCCACGCTCTCGTCGGGCAAGGCGCCGATCTACGAGCCGGGGCTCAACGAGATCCTGCAGGCGGGCCTCGACTCCGGCAACCTCTCCTTCTCGACCGACTACGCCGACGCCGCCTCCGCCGAGGTCCACTTCATCGGCGTCGGGACGCCGCAGCGCAAGGACGGCGCGGGCGCCGACCTCACGTACGTCGACGCGGCTATCGGCGACCTCCTCCCCCACGCGACGGCGGGCTCCCTCGTCGTCGGCAAGTCGACCGTGCCCGTCGGCACGGCCGAGCGCCTCGCCGGCGTCGTCCGCCCCGCCGGGCTGCGCCTCGCGTGGAACCCGGAGTTCCTCCGCGAGGGCTTCGCGGTCCAGGACACCGTCGCCCCCGACCGGCTTGTCTACGGCGTGGGCGGGGACGCGGCCGACGACGACGTCGCCACGCTCGACGCCGTGTACGCGTCCATCCTCGAGCGCGACACCCCGCGCCTCGTCACGGACTACGCGACGGCCGAGCTGGTCAAGGTCGCCGCCAACTCGTTCCTCGCGACGAAGATCAGCTTCATCAACGCGATGGCGGAGATCGCCGAGGTCACGGGGGCCGACGTCACGCAGCTCGCCGACGCCATCGGCCACGACGTGCGCATCGGCCGCAAGTTCCTCAACGCCGGCGTCGGTTTCGGCGGCGGCTGCCTCCCGAAGGACATCCGCGCCTTCACCGCGCGCGCCGAGGAGCTCGGTCGCGGCGAGTCGGTCGCCTTCCTCAAGCAGGTCGACGAAATCAACCTGCGCCGCCGCCAGCGCCTCGTCGACCTGGTCGTGGACTCCTTCGACGGACCGGTGTTCGGCCGCCGCGTGGCCGTGCTCGGCCTCGCGTTCAAGCCCGACAGCGACGACATTCGCGACTCTCCCGCCCTCGACGTGGCCGTGCGGCTGAAGGGCCTCGGCGCCGAGGTCGTCTCCTACGACCCGCAGGCCATGGAGACCGCGCGCCGCGCGCACCCGCAGCTGACCTACGCGGACAGCCTCGAGGAGGCGCTCACCGACGCCGAGGCCGTCGCGGTCGTCACGGAGTGGAAGCAGTTCAAGGAGCTCGACCCCGCCGCGACCGCCGAGCTCGTCGCGCGACCGGTCGTGTTCGACGGCCGAAACGTGCTGGACCCGGCCGCCTGGCGCCAGGCGGGGTGGACCTACACGGGAATGGGCCGGTGACGACCGAGCCGCGCGTCGCCGTCGTCGTTCGCACGAAGGACCGGCCGCGATTTCTCGCGCGGGCGCTGTCGAGCATCACGGCCCAGACCCTCGAGGACTGGGAGTGCGTCATCGTCAACGACGGCGGCGCCACCGCGCCCGTCGACGAGGCGATCGCGCGCGTGCCCGAGCGCTTCCGCGACCGCGTCCGGGTGCTGCACCGACAGCGCTCCCACGGCCGCTGGGTGAGCGCGAACGCGGGCGTGCTCGCGAGCACGGCCGATCTTCTTGTCTTGCACGACGACGACGACACGTGGCACCCCGAGTTCCTCGAGCGCG
This sequence comes from Microbacterium excoecariae, assembly GCF_011326725.1. Classification (GTDB taxonomy): domain Bacteria; phylum Actinomycetota; class Actinomycetes; order Actinomycetales; family Microbacteriaceae; genus Microbacterium; species Microbacterium excoecariae. The sequence goes on from NZ_JAANCO010000001.1 coordinate 2,126,553, forward strand.
CGGTCGCCTATCTCGACGCGCCGGAGAACGCCGATCGGGCGGGCGTCGTCTCCCGCATCGAGCTCGTGCGCGAGGAGCCCGACGGCGACGACTTCCGCGTCCTCGAGCGCGAGCTGTGGGAGGCGCAGCTGCCGATGCCGACGCTCGCCGACGAACTCCTCTACAACCGGTTCGTGCCGATCGGATTCGTCTACCGCCGGTCCGCGCACGAGCGCCACGGCCTGTACGACGAGGCCCTGCCCGTGATCGGGGACTGGGACTTCTACCTCAAGCTGCTGCGCGAGGCGCCGCTGGAGTACCTCGACGACACCACGCCCTACGCCTACTGGCACCAGCGCCCCGGCCAGGGCGGCGCCCACGGCAACAGCGTCATCGCGGCCGGCCGTGACCACCGCCTGCACGACGCCCGCATCCGCGACGAGGCGCTGCGCGCCTACGTCCGCGACAACGGCGACGGCCTCGTCCTGTTCCTGTCGAAGATGATCGACGACCGGATCCGGGAGTCCGAGGAGCGGATCATCCGCGAGGTCGAGCGGTATTCGCTGCCGGAGCGCACGCTGCGCACCCTCAAGCGCCTCGCCCGCCGCGCGCGCGGGGCGTAGGCCGACCGCGCGGCGCCGCGCTCAGTGCGGCGTCGTGCGGATGACCTCGACGGCCTCGTCGATCGGGCCGTCGAAGAGCACCTTGTGCTCGTGGATGACGATGCCGCGCGAGCAGAGGCGCTGCACGGTCTGCATGTTGTGGCTCACGACGAGCATCGTCACGCCCTGGCGCGTGAGCTCCTCCAGCTTGTCGTTGCACTTCTTCCGGAACGGCGCGTCGCCGACCGAGAGCACCTCGTCGACGAGGAGCACGTCGAGGTCGACGTGGATGGCCACCGAGAAGGCGAGCCGCATGAACATGCCGGACGAGTAGTGCTTCACCTCCTGGTCGATGAAGTCGCCGATCTCGCTGAAGGCGACGATCTCGTCGAACCGTGCCTCCGTCTCCTTCTTCGACATGCCGAGAATGGCGGCGTTGAGGAAGACGTTTTCGCGCCCCGAGAGCTCCGGGTGGAACCCCGCGCCCACCTCGATGAGCCCCGCGACGCGGCCGCGCGTGAACACGCGTCCCGCGTCGGGCTCGAGCACGCCGGAGACCATCTTGAGGGTGGTCGACTTGCCGGATCCGTTGAAGCCGAGGACGGCGACCGCCTCGCCCTCCCCCACCTGGAAGCTCACGTCGTCGAGCGCGCGGAAGTAGTCGGCGCGGACCTTCTTGCCCTTCGTCCACCCCACGAACGCCTCCTTGAAGGAGTGCGTGTTCCGCTTGAGGAACTTCTTCGTGACGTGGTCGACGATGATCGACGGTCGCGCCGTCGTGGTCTGTTCGAGAGTGTTCGACATCACAGGTCCTGGGCGAAAGTGCGCTCGAAGCGGCGGAAGGTCAGCTGCCCGATCACGACGAACAGCAGGGCGAGGATCACGGATCCGATCGTGTACAGGTCGAAGTGCGGCGCGAACCCAAACCATCCGCCCTCGTTCGTGCCCGCGGCGAAGGGCTCGACGGTCGGCTCCCAGAAGGCGTAGTGGAACAGCTCGACCGCGATCGTGATCGGGTTCATCATGTAGACGGTCAGGATCCAGCTGTCGAGGTTCTCCTCGATGAGCTTCCACGTGTAGAGCACGGGCGAGGCCCACGTGGCGAGCTGGCGCAGGACCTCGACGAAGTTGCTCGCGTCGCGGTAACGGACGTTCAGGCCGGCGAAGAACAGGCCCAGCCCGAGCGCGGTCAGGCCGACGATCACCAGGCCGAGGAGGGCGGCGCCGATGTGCACGATCGACGGCACCCATCCGTAGCTCAGCGCGACGACGAGGAGGATCGCGAGCTGCGGCAGGAAGTGGATGAACGCCCCGATGATCGCCGAGATCGGGAAGAGCTCCCGCGGCAGATAGATCTTCTTGACGAGCGCCTTGTTGTCGACCACCGCGCTCGTGGCGTTCCCGAAGGCCTCGTTGAAGAAGCTCACCATGATGAAGCCGGAGAAGAGGTACAGCGGGTAGTTGTTCAGCCCGCGGTCGAGGCCGAAGATGAACCCCATGACGGCGTAGTAGATGAAGAACTGGATGAGCGGCTTGACGTACGACCAGGTCCACCCCAGCACCGAGTTGCGGTAGCGGGTCGAGGTGCCCTTGCGCACGAGGAGCGAGAGCAGGTAGCGCCGCCGGAAGACGTCGACGAAGCCGCGCCCGCGGCCCGGCCGCTCGAAGTCGGACAGATCGATCGTGGTCACCTTGTTGCGCCTCGCAGTACTCTTCCGCAGAACGTCACACTGGATCCTATCTCCCGGCCCGTGCGGAGCCTGGGAGCCGGTCGCGCGCTCACTCGGCGGAGTCCGCGCCCGCGGGATGCAGCGCCTCGTCGATCATGGCGTGGATCGCGTCCGCGTCGGGCCACTCCTGGTCCACCCCGGCGTCGGGGTTCAGCTCGAGGGTCGTGACGGGTTGCGAGCGCGCGTCCACCGCGAGGTCGACGAAGGTCGAGACGAGGCCCTGCGGCACGTCGGTGCTCACGACGCTCGTGCCGGCGGCGGCTACCTCCTGGAACCGCGACAGCACGTTCTGCGGCGTCATCTGCGCGATGATCGCGGCCTGCAGCTCGCGCTGGCGCTCCATGCGATCCCAGTCGCTCGTCGTGTACCGCGAGCGGGCATACCAGAGCGCGGTCTCGCCGTCCATGTGCTGCTCGCCCTCCTCGATCCATCCCGTCGCCCACTCCTCGGCGCTCTGCCCCTCGTAGGCCGGCCCCGGCCCCTCGGGGAGTCGCTCGTCGACCGTGATGTCGACGCCGCCGAGCGAGTCGATGAGCGACGCGAACCCCTGCATGTCGATCGCGACGTAATAGTGCACGTCGATGCCGAGGAGGCCCTCCGCGGCGTCCTTAGTCGCTTCGATCGCGGGCGTGGATCCCTCGTCCGCGGCGTCCGGGTACAGCCCCGCGCCGCCGTCCTCGCGGCACGAGACGACGGCGTTGGTCAGCTGGTTGATGCCGCTCGACCACCCGCAGGAGGGGTCGGAGTGCCCCTCGAAGTAGTTCGGGTAGAGCTCCGTCATGGGGCTCGACTCGCTGAACGGGAAGTGCTGCAGGTCGCGCGGGATCCCCGTGATCGTAACGGCGCCGGTCTCGGCGTTCACGGACACGACGGAGATGCTGTCGAACCGCATCGAGTCGCGCCCGTCGCCCGAGTCGGCGCCGAGAAGCAGCACGTTGTAGTAGCCGTCGCTGGGCGGGACGACGGGCGCCGCGTTCGTGAAGAGCGCGCCGAGGCCGCCCGCGGCCGCGAAGATCCGTGGTGCGGCGACGGCCCCGGTCGCCCCCTGCAGCACGGCGAGCACGATCGCCAGCGCGGCGATCCCCCAGCGCGCGGGCGTGCGGGTCCGCACGAGGCGCACGAGGCGCAGGGTGTCGAGCGAGAGGACGACCCACAGCACCGCGTACGCGGCGACGAGGATCCCCAGGATCCACAGCGTGACGGGGTGGAGGAGCAGCGACATGGTGGCCGAGCGCCACAGGAGGACGCCGAGCAGCGTCAGCGCGCCCAGCGCCCACATGACGAGCGTGGCGGCGAGGCCGACCTTGCCGAGCCGCCGCCCGCCCGCGACCGCCTGAGCGGATCCGGGAATGACGAAGTTCAGCACGACGAGCCACCAGGCGCGCCGCGTCATGAGCCGCGCGTCGTCGACGTCGGGCGTGCGCATCGGCTGGGCGGAGAGGAGGCTCTCGCCGGGCCGGGCCTCGGCGACGCGCGTCACGCCAGCGAGTCCTTGAGGCGGCGGTTCTTCTCCTCCACCTGGGCCTCGAGGTCGCGCGCGTACGCCTCGATCCGGTCGGCGACCTCGGGATCCGCGGATCCGAGGATGCGCGCGGCGAGCAGCCCGGCGTTCTTCGCCCCGTTGATGGAGACCGTGGCCACGGGGATCCCGCCCGGCATCTGCACGATCGACAGGAGCGAGTCCAGGCCGTCGAGCGTCGCGAGCTGAACCGGAACGCCGATCACGGGCAGCGGCGTCATCGACGCGAGCATGCCCGGGAGGTGCGCCGCACCGCCCGCCCCCGCGACGATGGCCCGGAGGCCGCGGGCGCGCGCGCCGCGGGCGTAGGACATGAGCTTGTCCGGGGTGCGGTGTGCCGAGACGACCTCTACCTCGTGCGCGACCCCCAGGTCGGTGAGCGCGGCGGACGCATCCTGCATGACGCGCCAGTCGGAGTCGGATCCCATGACGACGCCGACGAGGGGCGTTTCAGACGAGTTCAGCACCGTAACAGCGTAGGGGCCTTGCATGGGAAGGACACTCAGCGGCACGCGTCAGGCGAAGAAGGCGGCGGCGGCGCGCGCGATGTACGCGGCCTCCTCGATCGAGTCGGCCGTCGCGTTGACGTGCCCCACCTTGCGGCCCGGGCGCGATGCCTTGCCGTAGGTGTGCACCTTGGCCTCGGGCTGATCCGCCATAGCGTCCGCGAAGCGCTCGTCGATGTCCTGGCCGGCCGGCCCGCCCAGGATGTTGATCATGCAGACCGCGTCGGCGCGCGGGTCCGGCGAGCCCAGCGGGAGATCGAGGACCGCGCGCAGGTGCTGTTCGAACTGGCTCGTCACGGCGCCGTCCTGGGTCCAGTGGCCGCTGTTGTGCGGGCGCATGGCCAGCTCGTTCACGAGCAGGCGCTCGTCGGCCGTCTCGAACAACTCGACCGCGAGCATCCCGGTCACGTTCAGGCCCGCCGCGATCTGGGTCCCGATCTCGGCCGCGACCTCGACGGCGCGCTCGCCGATCCCCGGCGCGGGCGCGAAGACCTCGGCGCACACCCCGTCCTTCTGCACGGTCTCGACGACCGGGTACGGGCGCATCTCGCCGCTCGGGCGGCGCGCCACCTGCTGCGCGAGCTCGCGGCGGAAGTCGACCAGCTCCTCCACGAGGATCCGCTCGCCGGCGAACGCCGCGAACCAGTCGTCGGCCTCGGCGGCGTCGGCGACGACGCGCACGCCCTTGCCGTCGTATCCGCCGCGCGGCGTCTTCACGACGGCGCGACCGCCGTGATCGTCGAGGAAGGCCTGGAGCTCGGCGCGCGAGGCGACGCCGGCCCAGTCGGGCTGCGGAACCCCCAGCTCGGCGAGGCGCCGGCGCATGACGAGCTTGTCCTGCGCGAACTGCAGCGCGTGCGGCCCGGGATGCACGGCGACGCCCTCGTCCACGAGCGCGCGGAGCACCTCCTGCGGCACATGCTCGTGGTCGAAGGTGACGACGTCGACGTCGCGCGCGAACGCCCGCACGGTCTCGAGGTCGCGATAGTCGCCCACCGCGCTCTCGGCGAGCCGGGCCGACATCCCGGGCTGCTCGGCGAGCACCCTGATTTCCACGCCCATCTCGACCGCGGGAGCGATCATCATCCGGGCGAGCTGCCCCCCACCGATTACGCCGACACGCTTCGTCATGGCCCTTATCCTCTCAGACCGGCGGGCGCCTCACCCGCCGAGGGAGGGATCCGCCGCGTGCTCCTGCGCCTCGCGGTGCGCGAGAATCTGGCTGATCTCGATCTGATCCGACAGCGTTTCGCTGATCAGGCGCGGATTGTGCACGCGCCGCAGCTCGATCTCCTGTCCGCCCGCGCTCAGCACGAGCGTGCCCGTGCCGCTGACGCGCTGCAGCGGGCCGCGCGTGAGGCCGATCACGTAGCCGCCGGCGTGCGCCAGCTCGAGCCGGCGGCGGAAGATCAGGCCGCGGGTCGCGATGATCCGCCGCGTCGTGAGGATGTACTGCCTGGACGCCCACACCCACCACGGGATCACGACCGCGACGAGGACGACCCCCGCCGCCGCGCCGAGGAGCATCCAGTCCTCGAACGGGGAGGGGAGGTTGCCGAGCAGGTAGCCCGTAACGCCCACGACCGCGATGAACACGAGCGCGGGCACGGCGAGGCGCGCCGCGGATCCGCGGAACGTCGCGATGCGCAACTCCTGCTGCGGCGAGCCATCCCTCATGCGGTCATTCTCACGCGCGCGGCGGGCCGGCGGCGCACCGGCGCGCGGGCGAGGGAGCGACGCTCTCGGCGGATCCGGTCTGTGCCGGGCGGACGTGCACGACGTCGCCCGCGTCGATCGCGCGCGGGCCCGGCGCGAGGAGGACGAGGCGCCCGTCCTCGTCGATGTCGCTCGCGACCCCGGTCACGGTGTCGCCGCCCGGCAGGTGCGCCGTGACCTCGCGGCCCAGGGTGACGCAGGCGTCCCTCACCACGTCCCGGACCGAGGCGCGCTCGAGGCGGGCCGACAGCTCGCCGAGGCGACCGAGGTAGTCCGCCAGCAGGCGATCCTCGTCGACGCGCACGCCCTCCATCGCGAACGAGGTCGCCGTGGGTACCGGTCGCTCGTCCTCCCGCATCCGGGTGTTCACGCCGCTCCCGACGACGATCGCCGGGCCCGCGACCTCCGCGAGGATGCCGCACAGCTTGCGCTCCCCCACCAGCACGTCGTTCGGCCACTTCACCCCGGCGGGAGCGGGAAGTTGCCGCGACGCGGCGTCGCGCATGGCGACGCCGGCGACCAGGGGGATCCACCCGCGGCGCTCCGGCGGGATCCGCCGGGCGTCCAGCGCCACGGAGATCGCGAGGGACGATCCGGCGGGCGCCCGCCAGGCCCGGCCCAGGCGCCCCCGGCCGCCGCGCTGGTCGCGCGTGAGGTAGGCCCCGAGGTGCGGCCAGGCCTCCCCCGCGCGGATCCGCTCGGCGAGGTCCGCGTTCGTCGATCCCGTCGAGGGGACCTCCTCGATGCGGGGCGAGACGGCGCGCGCGAGATTCCACATGCCTCGAGCCTACGGGCGCGCCCGCGCCGGACGACGCTGACGCGGTGCGAGCGAGGCGGGGCGGATCCGCTCAGCCCGCGAAGCGCCCCCACTCGCGGCGGCGATACCGCCGCATGCGCCCGGAGCGCGCCCAGCGGTCGGCCGGCTCGGGCACGGTCGCCGTCTCGACCTCGTGCACGAAGCTCTCCGAGACGACGGCGACGACCGCCGCGAGCTCCTCGTCGGTGGGGTTCCCCGCGACGACGCGGATGAGCGGGCTGTCCTCGCTCACAGCGGGATGTTCCCGTGCTTCTTCGGCGGCAACTCGGCGCGCTTGTGGCGGAGCGACCGGAGGGCCTTCGCGATCATCACGCGGGTCTGCGCCGGCTCGATCACGCCGTCCAGCTCGCCGCGCTCGGCCGCGAGGAACGGCGACGCCACGCTGTAGGTGTACTCGTCGGCCAGCTTGGCGCGCACCGCCTGCACGTCCTCACCGGCCTCCTCGGCGCGCTTGATCTCGCCGCGGTAGAGGATGTTCACGGCGCCCTGCCCGCCCATCACGGCGATCTCCGCCGTCGGCCAGGCGAGGTTCACGTCGGCGCCGAGCTGCTTGGATCCCATCACGATGTACGCGCCGCCGTAGGCCTTGCGCAGGATGACGGTCACGAGCGGGACGGTGGCCTCGGCGTACGCGTAGAGGAGCTTCGCGCCGCGCCGGATGACGCCGGTCCACTCCTGGTCCGTGCCCGGGAGATAGCCGGGCACGTCGACGAGCGTCACGATCGGGATCGAGAACGCGTCGCAGAACCGCATGAAGCGCGCGGCCTTCTCGCCGGCGTCGATGTTCAGCGTGCCCGCCATCTGCTGCGGCTGGTTCGCGATGATGCCGACCGAGCGCCCCTCGATGCGGCCGAACCCGATGACGATGTTCGGCGCGAACAGGGGCTGCACCTCGAGGAACTCCGCGCCGTCCACGATGCGCTCGATGACGCCGTGGATGTCGTACGGCTGGTTCGGCGAGTCCGGGATCACGCCGTTGAGCTCGCGGTCCAGGTCGGTCGTCTCGAACTCGAACTCCGAGGTGTAGTCCGGCGCGTCGGACATGTTGTTGTCGGGCAGGTAGCCGATGAGCGAGCGCGCGTAGTCGAGCGCGTCGCCCTCGTCGTCGGCGAGATAGTGCGCGACGCCCGAGCGCGAGTTGTGCGTGTGCGCGCCGCCGAGCTCCTCCATGCCCACGTCCTCGCCCGTCACCGTCTTGATGACGTCGGGGCCCGTGACGAACATCTGGCTCGTCTTGTCGACCATGATGACGAAGTCCGTCAGGGCCGGCGAGTACACGGCGCCTCCGGCCGCGGGACCCATGACGATCGAGATCTGCGGGATGACGCCGGACGCCTGCGTGTTGAGGCGGAAGATCTCCGCGTACTTCCCGAGGGCGAGCACGCCCTCCTGGATCCGCGCCCCGCCCGAGTCGAGGATGCCGACGATCGGCATGCCGCCCTGGAGGGCGTACTTCATGACCTTCACGATCTTGTCGCCCGCGACCTCGCCGAGGGACCCCCCGAAGGTCGAGAAGTCCTGCGAGAAGATCGCGACGGGCCGCCCGTGGATCGCGCCGATGCCCGTGACGACCGAGTCGCCGTAGGGCCGCGACCGGTCCATCCCGAAGGAGGTCGTGCGGTGGCGGACGTACTCGTCGAGCTCGACGAAGCTGCCCGGATCCACGAGCTGCTCGACGCGCTCGCGGGCGGTCTGCTTCCCCTTGGCGTGCTGCTTCTCGACGGCCTTCTGCTCGGGCGCGACGACGGCCTCGTGGTAGCGGGCGCGCAGGTCGGCGATCTTGCCAGCGGTTGTCGACATGTCGGGTTCGGTCACGCGTTCCACCCTATCCGCGCGCCCCGCCCCACCCTTGGCGGACATACACAACGCACGCGCCGTCCCTGTGTCGCGATGCCCCATGCTCCTGCGCGCCCGGCGCGCGGCGGCGGTCGCATTTGTCCCCCAAACGGCCGACTGTGCTCGCCGGAAAAGGGCCGTATCGTTCAGGGAGAACGCACAGCGTTCGCCGACGTTTCCGCTCCAGGGTAGGCGGATCCGGTTCGGTTTCACTCGCGGGCGGTTTTCGGGTAATCGTCTCGCACCGCGGCCCGGGGCGGCATCGCCGCCCCGGGCCCTCCCGCGTTATCGGGGCCGGGCGATCTCGTGCCACGCCGTCACGTCGTCCTCGCCGTCGGACCCGCGGCCCACGACCGTCACGACGACGTCGCTCGAGCGCGACGTGCGAACGATCAGGCGCGCGGCCTCGACCCCGGCGAGCACGGCCTCAAGCTCGCCACGCACCGCCTGGATCTCGGCGGCATCCAGCGCCTCGAGGCCGCCGTCGTCGTAGAGCGAGACCACGACGCCGGAGCGGCGCAGCCGCGCGAGCTGGGACCGCACGCGCGTGTCGAGGAGGCCGCGCCCGCGCAGCTCGTCCCGCAGCGTGGCCTCCACGAAGAGGGCGTCCGCCTTCTCGTCCGCCCCGAGGAGCCCGCGCTGATCGATCACGCGCGCGAGCACCGGACCGGCGAGCCCGATCGCGACCTGCACGCGCTCGCGCCGCTCGCGGCTGCGCCCGTCCTGCACGGCCTCCCACGCGGAGGATTGCTGCTGGATGAGGGCGAGGCGCGCCGTGTCGCGGTAGGCGCGGTCGGTGAACACGACGAGCAGCTGCGCGATGCCGACCCACAGGAGCGATCCCATGCCACCGGCCGTCAGGACCCCGGGGAGGTCGGACATCACCGTCGTCGCGGCGCACACATGGGCGATCATCCCCGCCCATGCCAGCGCCGCCCGGCGCCGTGCACACACGATCGTCATGAGGACGCCGCCGGCCCCGAGGAACCAGGTCACCTGCGGCGCGTCGCTCGGCGGGATGCCGCGCGTGGCGACGAGCGGCAGCAGCGCGGCGACCGCGCACGTGATGAGCGCCGCCCACAGCGCCATGGTGCCGGGTCCGTGCGGCGTCCGGCGGGCGGACCCGGGCGCGAGGAGCGCGACGAGCGCCGCGGCGACGAACATCGCCACGGCGACGAACGCGCCCCCGGCGTTGCCGTGGGTCAGCGCGCCGACGATGCCGCGCACGGAGAAGTACGCGACGAGCGCGCCCCCGAGGAGCGACAGGGCGAGGCGGACCTTCACGTCGCAGCCTCCGAATCGTAGGAGATCACGACGCGGGTGCCGTCGGGGCCCGGCAGCACCTCGACATCGCCGCCGGCCGCGGCCACGCGCGCGAAGATCGATCCCCGGATGCCCAGACGGTCGGCCGGAATCGCCTCAAGGTCGAAGCCGGGCCCCTCGTCCGAGACGACGACGCGCACGCAGGTCGCCGTCGCCTCCACGGCGACGCGGAGCCCGCGGGCGTCAGCGTGCTCGACCGCGTTGGCAACCGCCTGCGTCGCCGCGAGGACGAGCGCCCGGGCCGCGCGCGCGGGGATCCGGGGAGCGGGTCCCTCCGGCGGGGCGACCGTCAGCGCGACCCCCAGCTGCGCCGCCGCGCGCTCGAGTTCGGCCGCGATGGCGCGAGCGTCGACGTCCTCGTTCGTTCCCACGGGTTCGTCCGACTCGGCATCGGCCAGGCGGTTGAGCGCCTCGCGCGCCATCGCGACGGCGAGCTCCCGTTCGCGCGGCGACTCGGCGCGCGCGGCTGCGAGAAGAGCCGCGAGCACGCTGTCGTGCATGAGCCCCGCGATCTCGACGAGCTCGCGCTCGGAGGCCTCGGTCGCCGTCGCGCGGCCGTAGGTCTCCACGGCGGCCCGGCGGGCCTCGTCGACGCCCGCCCCCACGCCGCGCAGCATCGTGGCCACGACGACAAAGGTGAGGCTGAGGAGCAGCGCGATCGAGACGTCGTAGAACAGCTGGGCCCAGACGTCCGCGCCGCCCCCCGTCGTCGCGATGCGCGCGGCCGCGAAGACCAGGGCGGGAACGGTCGCCACCACGAGCTGCGCGGGGAGACCCCACGCGACGATGGCGGCGCCCGTGGCCGTTGCGAGCAGGAAATAGGGCCACGGCTCCTCGATGAGCGAGGGCGGCGCGACGGGGGTGAACACCGCCCAGGCCACGATCGACAGCGGCATGGCCACGGCGTACACCGCGGCAAGCGTCCGCGCGCCGCGCCCCGCCACACACGCGACGGCCATGGCGACGAGGAGGAGAAGGACGCCGCCGACGAGCGGGAGCGTGTGTGCGCGCGCGAGGGGGTCCTGCCACGCGACGGCGGCCGCCTGCGCCCCCATCACGAGGGATCCGACGGCCACCGTGATCTCGATGGCGCGGTCCAGGAGCGCGCCGGTGAACCCGCGCCGGCGGCCCGGCGCCTGGTCCGGCGCCATCTGCTGCCAGGCGCGCTCAATCGCCGCGGCTCCCGCCGCCTCGGCGTGGCGCGCGAGGGCCGCGCCGTCAGGGGCCACGGGTGTCCGCCTCCGCGCGCGCCGCGGGCACGATGCCGTCCTCAAGCGCGCGGCGGAGCAGGTCGACCTTGGTGGGCGCGGGGCGCCCCACCTCGACGTACTTCGCCCGGACGCGGGAGATGTTCTCCTTCGCGGTGGAGTAGGCGATGTTCAGGCGCCCGGCGACCGCCTTGAGCGGCAGGCCGGCCGCGTACATCCGGAGCACCTCGCGCTCGCGGTGCGACAGCTGCGCGTCGGCGAACGCCCGATCGCTCTCGACCGCGCTCGCCCACTCGACGTTGTCGAGCGGTTCGCCGGCCGCGACGGTCCGGACGGCCCCGAGCACGTCCTCGAGGGGCGCCGCCTTGCTCACGACGCCCGCGGCGCCCGCCGCGAGCGCCTCGCGCACGACCGTCGGCCGGTCGGCGACCGAGTGGATGATCACGCGCGTCGCCGACGCGAGCCGCGACACGTTCTCGGTCACGGTGGTCCCGTCGCCGAGCGTCAGATCGAGCAGGACCACGTCCGCACCCGCGCCCCGCGCCGCCGCGAACGACTCGTAGGAACCGACCGTCGGGCCGCTGAAGACGACCACCTGGCCGTCACGGGCGAGCGCCGCGGCCAGGCCGAGCCGCACCGACTCGTGATCGTCGATCAGCGCAACCGTGGTCATGTGACCGAGCGTACCGGGACGCCCGGCCGCGCTCACGCTCGGCGCAGGACGCAGACCGACTCGACGTGGTGCGACGACGGGAACAGGTCGAGCCCTCGCACCCGATCGGTGTCGTATCCCAGCGCGCGGAACGCGCCCACGTCCCGCGCGAGGGCGACGGGATCGCACGCGACGTAGATGACGGCGGCGGGCTCGAGGCGCGCGATCGCCTCGACCACCTTCAGGCCCGCGCCCGAGCGCGGCGGATCCAGCAGCGTCACGCCCCGCGCGAGCGCCGCCCGCTCCCCCGCGTCCGCGGTGTCGGCGAGGACCTCGACGAAGTCCTCCACGCGCGCGGTCACGGCGCGCGCGTCGACCCCGGCGAGGTTCTCGCGCGCGTGCTCGGTGGCCCGCGGAGCGGACTCCACGGTCGTGACGCGCGCGGCGGAACCGTGCTCGGCGAGCGCCGCGGCGAAGAGTCCGACGCCGCCGTAGAGGTCGAGGTGGTGGGCGCCCTCCGCCTGCTCCAGCTCTGCCAACGCCTCGCGCACCACCTGATCGAGACGGCCGGCGGCCAGGCGATGCACCTGCCAGAAGCCGTCGGCGTCGACGCGGAAGGTGCGCCCTCCGACGACCTCGGAGACGACCGCGCGGCGCGGCGCCCGGCCGCGGGCGCGGCGCGCGGGCCGCGGCACCACCGTCACCTCGCCGTCGGCCGCCTCGACGAGGTCCACCCGACCCGCGGAGAACCCCGCCAGCCCGAGCGCGGCGCGCTCGATGGCGGATGTCGCGAGCGGGTGCGCGCTCACCTCGACGACGTCGTGGCTCCGCGCCGCGAACGGCCCCACGCGCCCCTGGGTGTCGACGTGCAGGCTGACGCGGGTGCGCCAGCGGGTGCCGTCCGGAGTCTCGTCCGGGCCCGCGGAGGCGACCGCGGTCGGGACCGCGCCGCGCGCGAACCGTTCGAAGGCCTCGCGGAGCACCCTCGTCTTCAGCTCGCGCTGATGACCGAGCTCGATGTGCCCGAAGTCGGCGCCCCCGGGGCGCTCCGCGGGCGGCACGGCGACGTCCGCCTGCGCCCAGACGTGTGGCCGCCGGTGCGCGCTCGCCTCCAGCACCTCGAGCGTCTCGGCGCGCGCGAACGACTTCTTGATCTGCGTCACGCGCGCGCGCACGCGCTCGCCCGGCAGCGTGTCGGGCACGAAGACGACCCGCCCTGGCTCGGAGTCCGATGCCCCCTGACGCGCGACGAACACGCCCCCGTGCGCCACGCCGGTGATATCGAGCTCGAGCACGTCGCCTGTCTGCATCCCGTCATCCTCGCAGACCCGCCTGACATCGCCCCTACGCTGGGGGCATGCTCGTGTGCCTCGCCTCGACCTCGCCCGCCCGACGGGCCCTGCTGCTCCAGACGGGGATCGACCCCCGCCTCGAATCCCCCGGGGTGGACGAGGAGAGGGTGATCGCGGACCTCGAGCGCGCGCGCGGCGCCGCCGTCTCCCCCGCCGAACACGTGCAGGTCCTCGCGACCGCGAAGGCGCGGGCCGTAGCGAGCCGCCTGGCCGAGGAGGGCTTCGCGGGGCTCGTCATCGGCGGGGACTCGATGTTTGTCCGGGGCGAGCGCGTGTACGGCAAGCCGCACACCGCCGCCGCCGCGACGGAGCGCTGGCGGGAGATGCGGGGGCGCACGGGCGAGCTGTTCTCGGGTCACTGCGTGATCCGCGTCGGATCCGGGGAGCCCGCAGAGGCGGAGGCCGTCGCGACGGCGCGCGTCAGCTTCGCGGCCGACGTCACGGACGCCGAGATCGCGGCCTACGTCGCCACGGGGGAACCCCTCGAGGTCGCCGGGGCGTTCACCGTGGACGGGCGCGGCGCGGGGTTCATCGAGCGCGTGGAGGGCGATCCGTCCACCGTGGTCGGCATGTCGCTGTCGACCGTCAGGCGGCTCGCGCGCGAGCTGGGCGCCGAGTGGACGGCGCTCTGGTCCGCCTCGGCCTAACCCAATTGGTACGACCCCACACAGGTTCCCCCGGGATTGTTGTCGAGGTCGCTCAAATCGAGCCGGGCCCGGCTGGATAGGCTCGAGATCATGCCCGCAATCCGCAAGGTGCTCATCGCCAACCGTGGGGAGATCGCCGTCCGCATTATTCGTGCGGCCCGCGACTCCGGAATCAGCTCGGTCGCCGTCTACGCCGACCAGGACCGCGACGCGCTCCACGCCCGTCGCGCCGACGAGGCCTACGCGCTCGACGGCTCGACGAGCGCCGAGACCTACCTCGACGTCGACAAGATCCTGTCGATCGCCCGGCGTTCGGGCGCCGACGCGGTCCACCCCGGCTACGGCTTCCTCGCCGAGAACGCGGAGTTCGCCCGCGCCGTCATTGCGGCCGGCCTCACCTGGATCGGCCCGAGCCCCGAGGCGATCGAGGCGCTGGGCGACAAGGTGACCGCGCGGCACGTCGCCGAGAAGGTCGGCGCGCCGCTCGCGCCCGGCACGCCCGGCCCCGTCGAGACGGCCGACGAGGTCGTCGCCTTCGCGGAGGAGTTCGGCCTCCCCATCGCCATCAAGGCGGCGTTCGGCGGTGGCGGCCGCGGCCTCAAGGTCGCCCGCGAGCTCGACGAGGTCGCCGAGGCGTTCGACTCGGCCACGCGCGAGGCCGTTGCGTCGTTCGGCCGCGGCGAGTGCTTCGTCGAGAAGTACCTCGACAAGCCCCGCCACGTCGAGACCCAGTGCCTCGCGGACGCCGCCGGCAACGTCGTCATCGTCTCCACGCGCGACTGCTCGCTGCAGCGGCGCCACCAGAAGCTCGTCGAGGAGGCCCCCGCACCGTTCCTCACGGCCGAGCAGAACGAGATCCTCTACACGGCATCGAAGGCGATCCTCCGCGAGGTCGGCTACGTCGGCGCGGGCACGTGCGAGTTCCTCATCGGCGCCGACGGCACGATCTCCTTCCTCGAGGTCAACACCCGCCTCCAGGTCGAGCACCCCGTCAGCGAAGAGGTCACGGGCCTCGACCTCGTGCGCGAGCAGTTCCGCATCGCCGAGGGCGGCACGCTCGACTACGACGACCCGACGCCGCAGGGGCACTCCTTCGAGTTCCGCATCAACGGGGAGGACCCCGGGCGCGGCTTCCTCCCCCAGCCCGGCCCCATCCACGCCTTCAAGATCCCCGGCGGTCCGGGCGTCCGCGTCGACTCGGGCGTCACGACCGGCGACGAGATCGGCGGGGCGTTCGACTCGATGCTCGCGAAGCTCATCGTCACGGGCCGCAACCGCGCGGAGGCGCTCGAGCGCTCGCGCCGCGCGCTGGCGGAGTTCGAGATCGCGGGCCTGCCGACCGTCATTCCCTTCCACCGCAAGGTGGTGTCGGATCCCGCCTTCACGGCGCAGGACGGCGTGTTCGGCGTGTTCACGCGCTGGATCGAGACGGAGTTCGCGGGCGTCATCGCGCCGTGGGACGGCGAGGCCGCCGATGCCGCGGGCCCCGAGGCGCGCCACAGCGTCGTCGTCGAGGTCGGCGGCAAGCGCCTCGAGGTGAGCCTGCCGGATCGCATCACCCAGCCCGCCGGATCCGTCGGGCGCCCCGCGAGCGCCCCGCCGTCGCGCCGCGGCCACCAGGGCGCGAGCGCCGCGGGCGGCGCGTCGGGCGACACCGTGACCTCGCCCATGCAGGCCACGGTCGTCAAGCTCGCGGTCGAGGAGGGCCAGGACGTCGTCACGGGCGACCTCCTGCTCGTCCTCGAGGCGATGAAGATGGAGCAGCCGATCCACGCGCACAAGGACGGCCGCATCCAGGCGATCAACGCCCCCGTCGGTCAGACCGTCAGCTCGGGTCACGCGCTCCTGCAGATCGTCTGACGCGCGCGAAAAGCGCCGCCCCGCATGGCGCGGGGCGGCGCTTTTCGCGCGCGTGGCGCCGGTCAGAACCCGCGCAGGTTCACGCCGTGCATGGCGCGCGCCGCGTCGGTGATGGAGCCCGCGAGCGACGGGTACGCCGTGAACACGCGCGCGACCTGGTCGACCGTCAGGCGCCGGTCCACCGCGATCGCGATCGGGAAGATGAGCTCGGAGGCCTTCGGCGCGACCACGACGCCACCGATGACGGTGCCGGATCCCGCGCGCGCGAACAGCTTGACGAACCCGTCCTTGACGCCCATCATCTTCGCGCGCGCGTTCTCGGCGAGCGGGAGCTTGTGCACGACCGCGTCGGCGTGCTGGGTCCAGCCGACCGTCGCGATCTCGGGCGAGGTGAAGATGTTCGCGGCGATCTTGTGCTCGGAGAACGGGATGACGGCGTCGCCCATCGCGTGGAACACGGCGGTGCGCCCGAGCATCGAGGACACCGACGCGAGCGGCACGAGGCTCGTGCAGTCCCCGACCGCGTAGATGTGCGAGACGGAGGTGCGCCCGACGCGGTTCACGAGGACGTGGCCCGACTCGGACATCTGGACGCCCGCGTCCTCCAGGCCGAGGCCGGCCGTGTTGGGCACGGATCCGACCGCCATGAGGCAGTGCGACCCCTCGACCCTCGAGCCGTCGGACAGGGTCACCACGACGCCGTCGCCGGTGTTCTCGACCCGCTCGGCGCGCGACTTCGCGAGCAGCGTCATGCCCCCGCGGGTGAAGACCTTCTCGAGCACGGCCGCCGCGTCGGCGTCCTCGCCGGGAAGGACCTGCTCGCGGCTGGAGACGAGCGTCACCTTCGACCCGAGGTTCATATATGCCGACGCGAACTCGGCGCCCGTCACGCCGGAGCCCACCACGATGAGGTGCTCGGGCACGGACGGCATGTTGTACATCTGCTTCCAGGTGAGCACGCGCTCGCCGTCCGGCCGCGCCGCGGGGAGCTCGCGCGGCGACGCCCCGACCGACACGATGATCGTGTCGGCCTCGATGCGGTCGAAGTCCGTGCCGCCGGGGCCCGTCGACACGACGACCGCGTCCTCGCCCGCGAGCCGGCCGTGGCCCGAGATGATGCGCACGCCCTCCTCGATCAGGCGCGCGCGCAGGTCCTCGGACTGCTGGCCCGCGAGCGCGAGGATCCGCTTGTTGATCGCGAGGAGGTTGATCGCCACCTCGGGCTTGAGCGGCGCGCCGGACTCGCCGCGCGCATAGAACTGCACGCCGAGGTCGCCGGCGTCGTCGATCGCGCGCGCCGCGTCGGCGGTCGCGATGAGCGTCTTGGAGGGGACGACGTCCGTGAGGACCGCGGATCCGCCGACGCCCGTGCTCTCGACGAGGGTGACGTCCGCGCCGAGCTGCGCGCCCGCGAGGGCCGCCTCGTAGCCGCCCGGCCCGCCGCCGATGATCGCGATCCGCTGCTTGCGCTCGAAGTCGAAGGTCATGACCTCCATTGTTCCCCATCGCGAGCCGCGCCCCCGCCCCACCCATTCCGCGCGCGGCGCGGCTGGTTAGGGTGTTCCTCATGACGCACGAGACGCACCCGCTGGACCACCCGGCCGACCCGTTCGAGATCGCGCAGGTCGCCGCCGCCGACATCGCCCGGCTCACGGGCGTCGAGCGCCACGACATCGCGGTCACGCTGGGCAGCGGCTGGGGTCGCGCCGCGGACCTGTTGGGCGAGACCGTCGGGGTGATCCCCGCGACCGAGGTCACGGGCTTTTCGAAGCCCGCGCTCGAGGGGCACGTGGGGACGCTGCGCAGCGTCGTGACGCCCGACGGCCGGCACGTCCTCGTGATCGGGGCGCGCACGCACTACTACGAGGGCCACGGCGTGCGGCGCGTCGTCCACAGCGTCCGCACGGCGGCCGCCACGGGCGCCCGCACCATGGTGCTGACGAACGGCGCGGGCGGCATCAAGGACACGTGGAGCGCGGGCCAGCCGGTCCTCATCAGCGACCACATCAACCTGACGGCCGACTCGCCGCTCGAGGGCGCGACGTTCGTAGACCTCACCGACCTGTACTCGGCCCGCCTGCGGGGCATCGCGCGCGAGGTGGACGCCGAGCTGGACGAGGGCGTCTACTGCCAGTTCCGCGGCCCGCACTACGAGACGCCGGCCGAGGTCCAGATGGCCAAGGCCATCGGCGGGCACATCGTGGGCATGTCGACAGCGCTCGAGGCGATCGCGGCGCGCGAGGCGGGCATGGAGGTGCTGGGCTTCTCGCTGATCACCAACCTCGCCGCCGGCATCTCCCCCGACCCCCTCAGCCACGCCGAGGTCATCGAGGCGGGCCGGGCGGCCGAGGGCCGCATCTCCCGCCTCCTCGCCGACGTCATCGGGCGGATCCGATGACGCCCCGCGAGCGCGCGACCGCCTGGCTCGCCCAGGATCCGGATCCGGAGACGCGCGCCGAGCTCACGGCGCTGATGGAGGCCGCCGACGGGGGCGACGACGCGGCGCGCCGCGACCTTGAGGAGCGCTTCACGGGCCGCCTGCAGTTCGGGACCGCCGGGCTGCGCGGCGCGCTCGGCGCCGGCCCGCAGCGCATGAACCGCGTCCTCGTCGCGCAGGCCGCCGCGGGGTTCGCGCGCTTCCTCCGGGACCGCGCGCCGGGCGGGCGGCCGCGCATCGTCGTCGGCTACGACGGCCGGAAGAACTCGGACGTGTTCGCTCGCGACTCCGCCGAGCTCTTCCAGGCGGCGGGGCTCGAGGCGATCCTGCTCCCCCGCCGGCTCCCCACGCCCGTCCTCGCGTTCGCCGTGCGCCACCTCGGCGCGGCCGCGGGCGTCATGGTGACCGCGAGCCACAACCCTCCGCAGGACAACGGGTACAAGGTGTACCTCGGCGGCGCCGACGCCGGATCGCAGATCGTGGCGCCCGTCGACGCGGAGATCGCCGCGCGGATCGACGAGGTCGCCGCCGCCTCCCCCGTCTCGGACCTGCCCCGCGACACGGGATACGCAATCGCGGACGAGGAGGTCGTCGCGGCGTACGTCCAGGCGACCGCGCGCGTCGCGCCGGCGCCCGCGGGCGCGAGCGACCTGCGCTGGGTGTACACGGCGATGCACGGGGTCGGATCCGAGACCGTGCATCGGGTCGCGTCGGCCGCGGGCTACCCCGCCCCGGTCGTCGTGGCCGAACAGATCGAGCCGGACGGCGCCTTCCCCACCGTCGCCTTCCCCAACCCCGAGGAGCCCGGCGCCCTCGACCTCGCGCTCGCGACCGCGGAGCGGGAAAATGCGGAGCTCGTGATCGCGAACGACCCGGACGCGGATCGCGTCGCCGTCGCCATCCCGGGCCCGGACGGCTGGCGCGCGCTCACCGGTAACGAGGTCGGGCTGCTGCTGGGCCGCCGCGCCGCGCGCGCCGCGGCGGGCACGCCCGGCGCCTCGCTCGCCTGTTCGCTCGTGTCCTCGCCCGGGCTCGCGGCGATCGCCGCCCACTACGGGATCGACAGCCACGAAACGCTGACGGGGTTCAAGTGGATCTCGCGCGCCCCCGGCATCGTCTTCGCCTACGAGGAGGCCCTGGGCTACCTCGTCAACCCCGAGACGGTCCGCGACAAGGACGGGATCTCCGCCGCGGTCGCCGTGCTCGGCCTCGCGTCCGAGGCGCGCGCGGCCGGCCGCACCCTCGCCGACCTCCTGGACGACGTCGCCGCCGAGATCGGCCACCTCGCGAGCGCGCAGGTGTCGCTGCGCGTCGCCGACCTGTCCGTGATCGGGCGCGTCATGGCGTCGCTCCGGGCGGATCCTCCCGCGGCGTTCGGGCCGATCGAGGTCGCCCGCGCGGAGGACCTCGCGCGGCCCGCGGACGGGTCCCCGGCCGGGGACATCCTGCGCTATGCGCTCGGGGGCGGGTCGCGCGTGATCTTCCGGCCAAGCGGCACCGAGCCCAAGCTCAAGGCCTATCTCGACGCGCGCGGGGAGTCCCCCGAGGGAGCGCGCCGCTCGCTCGCCGCGATCGAGGAGGCCGTGCGCGCGCTGTTGGACGAGCGCTCGCGCTAGGGGAGCGAGACACGCTCGGCGCGCTCCGGTTGAGACGCGCCGGGCGCCGGGACACAATGTCACAGGGGTCGCGAATCGGCGACCCGGAGTCTGGCGGCGCCGTGCGCCGCCGATCGGGAGGAAACACCCATGACCGCCGTATCGCGCACCGTCACCATCGCGTCGTCGCACGGGCTGCACGCCCGCCCCGCCAAGATGTTCGCGGAGGCCGCCAAGAACTCGGGTCAGAGCGTCACGATCGCCAAGGGCGACGGATCCCCCGTCAACGCCGCGAGCATCCTCGGCGTCATCTCGCTCGGGGCGAACTCGGGCGACGTCGTCACGCTGTCGGTCGAGGGCGACGGCGCCGAGGCCACGCTCGAGCAGCTCACGGCGATGCTCGAGACCGACACGGACGCGGAGTAAGCCGCGTGGCCGAGATCCACGGGGTCGGAATCGGCCAGGGCGTCGCCGTCGGGCCCGTCGCGCACATGGCGGGGCGCCTCGCGCCCCCCTCGGACGCCCCCTCCGCGCGCGGCGCGGACGCCGAAAAGGCGGCCGTGTCCGAGGCGGTCCAGGCCGTCGCGGCGGAGCTGAACGCGCGCGGCGAGCGGGCGGGCGGATCCGCTCAGGACGTGCTCGAGGCGCAGGCCATGATGGCCGAGGACCCGACGCTCGCGGACTCCGTCGCGGCCCGCATCGACGCGGGCAGCACAGCGGAGTACGCCGTCCACGCCGCGTTCGCCGAGTTCGCGGAGCAGCTGCAGGCGCTCGGCGGCTACCTGGGCGAGCGCGCGGCCGACCTCGCTGACGTCGCCCAGCGCGTCATCGCCCACCTGCGCGGCGTGCCGGCGCCGGGCGTGCCCGAGCCGGGCCACCCCTTCGTGCTCGTCGCGGAGGACCTCGCCCCCGCGGACACCGCGCTCCTCGACCTCGAGCAGGTCCTCGCGGTCGTCACGACCGAGGGCGGTCCGACCTCGCACACCGCGATTCTCGCGCGGGAGAAGGGCATCGTCGCGGTCGTCGGCACGGGGGACATCGACCTCGCCGACAACCAGAGCGTGCTCGTCGACGCCGCGAACGATCGCGTGGTCTCCGACCCGACGGACGACGAGCGCGCGGAGGCCGAGGAGCGCCGCGCCGCGCGCGCGGCCGCGCAGGCCGCGCCGCTCACGCCCGGGGCCCTCGCGGACGGCACGCCCGTGCCGCTACTCGCCAACCTCGGCTCGCCCGACGGCGCGGCGGAGGCCGCGGCCCTCGGTGCCGAAGGCGTCGGCCTGTTCCGCACGGAGTTCCTGTTCCTCTCGAGCGACGAGGCCCCCTCGGTCGAGAGCCAGCGGGAGAGCTACCGGCGCATGCTGGCGGCGTTCCCCGGCCGCAAGGTCGTCGTGCGCGTGCTCGACGCCGGCGCCGACAAGCCGCTGCCGTTCCTGACGGACGCCGACGAGGAGAACCCGGCGCTCGGCCGGCGCGGGATCCGCGCGCTCCAGCACCGCGAGAACGTGTTGCGCGACCAGCTGACGGCGCTCGCCCAGGCGGACGCCGAGACCGACGCCGACCTGTGGGTCATGGCGCCCATGGTGGCCACGACCTCCGAGACGGAGTACTTCACCTCGCTCGCCCGGGAGCTGGGGCTGAAGACCGTCGGCGTGATGGTCGAGGTCCCTTCGAGCGCCCTCTTGGCCTCGGAGATCCTGGCCACGGCCGACTTCGCGTCGATCGGCACGAACGACCTCGTGCAGTACACGATGGCCGCGGACCGCCTGCTCGGCAGCGTCGCCCACCTCCAGAGCCCCTGGCATCCGGCCGCGCTGCGGCTGATCAAGATGGTGGCGGACGGCGGGCGCGCGAACGGCAAGCCCGTGGGCGTGTGCGGGGAGGCCGCGGCGGATCCGCTGCTCGCGGTCGTGCTCGTCGGCCTCGGCGTCTCGACGCTGTCGATGTCGCCCTCGGCGCTCGCGGACGTGCGCCAGGCGCTGCTCGCGCACACGCTCGACGAGGCCCGCCGGATCGCGGCGGCCGCCCTCGCGACCGGCAGCGCGGACGAGGCGCGCGAGGCGGCCCGCGCCGCCGCCTGATCCGCGCGCCTGACGGGCCCGCCGCGCCGCGCGCGGCGGGCCCGTCAGGCGCGAAAGGTCACCCCCTGGCGCACCGATTCGCCCGGGCGATAGGTTGTCGCACACAGGCGTCCGCGCAAGGACCGCGGGGACCCCGACACACTCTGACGAAGGCAGGAATTCCCATGTCCACGCAGACCGCAGACCCGAAGGCGCCCGACGGATTCCGCGTCGCCGTGCAACGGGTCGGATCCTTCATGTCGGGCATGGTCATGCCCAACATCCCCGCGCTCGTCGCGTGGGGCCTGTTCACGGCGTTCTTCATCGAGCAGGGCTGGACGCCGAACGCCGACCTCGCGACGATCGTCGGCCCGGCGATCCACTACCTCCTCCCGCTGCTGATCGCCTACACCGGCGGGTTCATGATCTACGACAAGCGTGGCGGCGTCGTGGGCGCGATGGCGACGATCGGCGCGATCGCGGGAAGCGACCTGCTTATCGCGAACATCAACGCGGGCCTGCCGGAGGGCGAGGCCCCGCTCGGCGAGATCCACATGTTCCTCGGCGCCATGATCATGGGACCGCTCGCGGCCTGGCTCATGAAGAAGCTCGACCTGCTGTGGGACGGCAAGGTGCGCGCGGGCTTCGAGATGCTCGTGTCGATGTTCTCCGCCGGAATCTTCGGCTTCCTCGCCGCGATCTTTGCGTTCTACGTCCTGGCGCCGGTCGTCAACTGGATCACGGGGGTGCTGAGCAACGCCGTCGCCTTCCTCGTCGACAACAGCCTCCTGCCCCTGACGAGCATCATCATCGAGCCCGCCAAGGTCTTCTTCCTGAACAACGCGATCAACCACGGCGTCCTCACGCCGCTCGGGATCGCGGAGGCGGACGAGACCGGAAAGTCCGTGCTCTTCCTCCTCGAAGCCAACCCGGGCGTCGGCCTGGGGCTCCTCCTCGCGTTCACCTTCTTCGGGGTGGGCGCCGCCAAGGGATCCGCCCCGGGCGCCGCGATCATCCACTTCTTCGGCGGCATCCACGAGGTGTACTTCCCCTACGTGCTGATGAAGCCGGTCCTGCTCATCGCCGTCATCGTGGGCGGCATGTCGGGCGTGGCCGTGAACGTCCTGTTCCAGACCGGCCTGCGCGCCCCCGCCTCGCCGGGATCCATCATCGCCGTCATGCTCCAGACCGCGAGCGGCGACTACGTCGGCGTCATCCTCGCGGTGGCCGTCTCGGCCGCCGTCACCTTCCTCATCGCGGCCGTGATCCTCCGTGCGAGCCGCAAGCGCGACCTCGCCGCGGGCGACGCGATGTTCTCCTCCGCCGTCGCGCAGACGCAGGCGAACAAGGGCAAGGGATCCGCCGCGCTCTCGGGCCTCGTGGCCGGCGGCACGGCGACGGCGACGCGCATCGAGCGGGTCGTGTTCGCGTGCGACGCCGGCATGGGCTCGTCCGCCATGGGCGCCTCCGTGCTCCGCAAGAAGGTCAAGGACGCCGGCATCGAGGGCGTGAGCGTGACGAACAAGTCGATCGCCGCCCTCGACGGCACGGCGGACCTCGTCGTCACGCAGGCCCAGCTGACGGACCGCGCGAAGCAGAACGAGCCCGCGGCCGTGCACGTCTCGGTCGGCAACTTCATGAACGCCCCGGAATACGACGAGGTGGTCGAGATGATCCGCGCCCAGCGCGCGGGCGCCCCGACCGCGGGCGCCGCGCCCGACGCCGCACCCGCACCGGCGGAGCCCGCCCCGTCCGACGGGGTGCTGAAGCCCGAGTACGTGCGGATCCACGAGGGGTCCGCCACGCGCGACGAGGCGCTCGAGGAGGCGGCTGGGATCCTCCTGGGCGCGGGCGCCGTGACGAGCGGATACGCGGCCGCGATGCGCGACCGCGAGGAGACCGTGTCGACCTACATGGGCAACGGCCTGGCCATCCCCCACGGCACGGACGCGGCGAAGGACACGGTCCTCGGCTCGGCCCTCTCCGTCGTCCGCTACGACGGCGGCGTGGACTGGGGCGACGGCGACACGGCCACCTTCGTCGTCGGGATCGCCGGCAAGGGCGGCGCGCACCTCGAGATCCTCGCCAGCGTCGCGCAGCAGTTCAGCGACGACGAGATGGTCGAGCGCCTGCGGCGGGCCGGGTCGGCCGACGAGCTGTACGCGCTCCTGTCGGACGGGATCAACTGACGTGGCGGAGAGGACCAAAAAGGCCGTGCACTTCGGCGCCGGCAATATCGGGCGCGGCTTCGTCGGCATGCTCCTGGCCGAGGGCGGCTACGAGCTGGTGTTCTCAGACGTCGCCGGGCCGCTCGTCGACGCGATCAACGCCGCGGAGACTTACACAGTGCACGAGGTCGGCGACGGCAGGCGCGACGTCACCGTCACGGGGTTCCGGGCCGTGAACAGCGCCGAGGATCCCGGCGCCGTCGCGGCGGAGGTCGCCACGGCCGACGTCGTCACCTGCGCGGTCGGCCCCACGGTGCTGCGCTTCATCGCGCCGCACGTCCTCGCGGGCCTCCGGAACCGCGACGCCGGGCGCGCGCCGCTGCAGGTCATGGCCTGCGAGAACGCGATCGGGGCGACCGACTCCCTCCGCGCGCACGTGGCCGAGCTCGCGGGCGCGGACGAGGAACACCTCCTCGACCGCGCGGTGTTCGCGAACACGGCCGTCGACCGGATCGTTCCGGGCCAGCCCGCGGACGGCGGGATCGACGTCACCGTCGAGCCCTTCTTCGAGTGGGCGATCGAGCGGGGCCCGTTCGGCGACGACCTCCCGGTCATTCCGGGCGCCCACTTCGTCGAGGACCTCGCGCCGTACATCGAGCGCAAGCTGTTTACTGTCAACACGGGGCACGCGGCGACCGCCTACCACGGGGCGCGCGCGGGCATCGAGCGGATCTCCGACGCGCTCGCGCACCCGGACGTCGCGGCGGCCGTCGCGGCGGCGATCGAGGAGACGAGCGCCGTTCTCGCGGCGAAGCACGGCTTCGCGGCGGAGGATCTCGCCGCGTACCGGGCCACGATCCTCGGGCGGTTCCGCAACCCCGCCCTGCCGGACACCGTCCAGCGCGTGGGGCGGCAGCCGCTGCGCAAGCTCTCCCGGCACGAGCGCTTCGTGGGGCCGGCGGCCGAGGCCGCCGAGCGCGGGCTGCCGACCGCGGGGCTCGTCGCCGCGATCGACGCGGCGCTCGCCTTCACGGATCCCGCGGATCCGCAGGCCGTCGAGATGCACGAGCGGCTCGCCGCGGGCGACGCGGACGCGTTCACGTCGGAGGTCACGGGCCTCGATGCCGCGCACCCGCTGTTCGCCGCCGTCCGCGACGTCGTCGCGCGCCACATGGCGTGACCCGCGTCGGGGTGGGGGTGTCCCGACACTTCCGCCCCGCGCGTGCGCTGTGCCCCTCGCACGCGCGAGAATCGACTCATGACGACGCCCACGCCCCCCGCCGGATTCCCGCAGGACCCCTCCCCCGCCGGCGCCGCCGCGCCGCCGGCCTCCGCCTACCCCGCCCCCGCGTACCCGACCGCCCCCGGTGAGCCCCCGCAGGGCGGGCGCGCGCCGCGCGAGCGCCCCGGGCGCGCGCTCCCGGTGCTCGCGCTCGTCTTCGCCATCCTCGGGGCCGCGCTGCTCAGCGCCGGCTTCTTCGTGTTCCTGCCCGGCGCGGGCGTGATCGGCGCGATCTCCCTGATCGGCTGGCCGTTCCTCATTGCGGGGCTCGTCCTCGCGATCGTCGCCCTCGCGCGCCGCGCCGCCGGCAAGGGCATGAGCATCGCCGCGCTCATCGTCGCGATCGCGGGCGGCGTCGTCGGAATCGTCTCGGGCGTCGTCGTGGCTGTCGCCGCGATCTTCGGCGTCGCCACGACCGCGTTCGACGAGTACGGGGACCTCGTCCCGCCGAGCCCCGAGTCCTCCGTCCCCGACAGCAGCGGATCCGACGTCGAGGCCGACTGCGAGCTCCTGCTCGGGGTCGACCCCGGCATCCTCGGCTCGGCCTCGGCGGTGGACGAGATCTTCGACGACCTCGCCGACCAGATGACGACCTCCGAGGTGCGGGCGCCGCTCGAGGACCTGGCCGACGCCTACGAGGACCTGCTCGACTTCGACAGCCCCGCCGAGATGCAGGAGGCCACGGCGCAGATGGAGCGCGCGAGCACCGAGCTCGCGGCCGTGTGCGGCGTCGACCTCGGCGGGCTGGAGTAACCCCCACACGCGAAAAACCGGGCGGTCGGCGCATGCGCCGACCGCCCGGTTTTTCGCGGAGGGCCTACCGGTCGAAGCCCTCGCTGATGAGGTCGATGAGCTCCTCGCGCTGCTCGACGGGCAGGAAGGTCGCGCTCGCGGCGTTGATCTGGAACTGCTCGACATCGTCGAGGTCGTAGTCGAACGCCTCCGCGAGGCGGGAGATCTCGCGCGTCAGCGTCGTGCGGCTCATGAGGCGGTTGTCGGTGTTGACCGTCACGCAGAAGCCCAGCTGATAGAGCAGGTCGAACGGGTGATCCTCCATCGTGGTGCCCCACGCGGCGATCGCGCCCGTGCCGAGGTTCGACGACGGCGACAGCTCCAGCGGGATCTCCCGGTCCCGCACCCAACGCGCGAGTTCGCCAAACTGCACGTGCACCTCGTCGCCCTCCGTCTCGATCTCCTCGAGGTCCTCCGCGATGCGCACGCCGTGCCCGAGGCGCAGCGCGCGGCCGTCGAGCAGCGCGCCGCGGATCGAGTCGAGCCCCGCCGCCTCGCCCGCGTGCAGGGTCACGGGGAAGAACTCCCGCGCGAGCAGGTCCAGCGCCTCCGCGTGCCGCGAGGGCGGGAAGCCGTCCTCGGGGCCCGCGAGGTCGAAGGCGACGACGCCCGCGTCGCGGAACTCCAGCGCGAGCCGCGCGATCTCCGCCGAGCGGTCGGACTGGCGCATCGCCGAGAGGATCTGGCCGACGCGGATGGAGTGCCCGCCGTCCTCGGCCTCGTCCTCGCCCTCCTCGAGGCCGTCCTGCACCGCCTGTACGGCCTCGTCGAGGGTCAGGCCGCCCTCGAGGTGCTGCTCGGGCGCCCAGCGCACCTCGCCGTAGATCACGCCGTCGTTCGCCAGGTCGAGCACGTACTCGCGCGCGATCCGTGTGAGCGCCTCGGCCGTCTGCATCACGGCGATCGTGAGGTCGAACGTCGCGAGATAGTCCTCCAGCGAATCCGACTCGGCCGTCTCGGCGAACCAGTCCGCGAGGGCGCCGGCCGTGTCGGCGGGCGTCTCGATGCCGCGCTCGCGCGCCAGCTCGAGCACGGTGGCCGCCCGGACGCCGCCGTCCAGGTGGTCGTGCAGCGACACCTTCGGGAGGCTGCGCACGGGGACGCCATCGATCAGCGCCTCGTGACGGGATCCGCGGGCTTTCTTCGGGGGACGGGACATGGGCTTCTCCTGCCGGCGGGTCATCGAGCGGTGATGCGATCGCGCACGATCGGCGCGACCACGGGTCGAGTATCGCCGATGGCGTAGGCGCCGTTCAACGCCTCGAGCGCGCGGTCGAATCGGCCCGCGTCGTCGGCGTGGAGGGTAAACAGCGGCTGGCCCGAGCGGACGGCGTCGCCCGGCTTCGCGTGCAGATCGATGCCCGCGGCGTGCACGACGTCGTCGGTCGGCCGCGCGCGCCCCGCGCCGAGGCGCCAGGCGGCGACGCCGACGTCGAAGGCGTCGAGGGCCGAGAGCACGCCGTCGCGCTCGGCGGTCACGACGTGCGATTCGCGCGGCGTCGGGAGCGGCGCGTCCGGATCCCCGTCCTGCGCGCGGATCATGCGGCGCCACTGGTCCATCGCGCGGCCGTCGGCGAGGGCCTCGGCCGGGTCCGCGTCGACGCCCGACATCGCGAGCATCTCGCGCGCGAGCGCCACGGTCAGCTCGACGACGTCGGCGGGACCGCCCCCCGCAAGCACCTCGACCGACTCGCGCACCTCGTTGGCGTTGCCGACGGTGCGGCCGAGCGGCGTCGACATGTCGGTCAAGAGCGCGGTGGTGTTCACGCCCGAATCGGCGCCGAGGGCCACCATCGTCTCCGCGAGCTCGCGTGCCCGGGCCTCGTCCTTCATGAACGCGCCGGAGCCGAACTTCACGTCGAGCACGAGCGACTCGGTGCCCTCCGCGATCTTCTTCGACATGATGCTCGAGGCGATCAGCGGGATCGCCTCGACCGTGCCCGTGACGTCGCGCAGGGCGTAGAGCTTCTTATCGGCGGGGGCGAGGCCCGTGCCCGCGGCGCAGATGACGGCGCCCACGTCGCCGCGCAGCTGCGCGAACATCTCGTCGTTCGACAGCGCCGCCCGCCAGCCGGGAATGGACTCCAGCTTGTCGAGGGTGCCGCCCGTGTGCCCCAGGCCGCGGCCGGAGAGCTGCGGCACGGCCACGCCGTACACCGCGACGAGCGGCGCGAGCGGCAGGGTGATCTTGTCGCCCACGCCGCCGGTCGAGTGCTTGTCCGCCGTGCGCTTGCCGAGGCCCGCGAAGCTCATCCGCTCCCCCGACGCGATCATCGCGTCGGTCATCACGCGGATCTCCTCGCGCGACATCCCGTTCAGCAGCACGGCCATGGTGAACGCCGACATCTGTGCGTCGACGACGTATCCGCGCGTGTACGCGTCGACGAGCCAGCGCAGCGCCGGCTCGGGGACCGTCCCGCCGTCGCGCTTCATCCGGATCACGTCGACGGCGTCGAAGGGCTCGCTCATCGTCCTCTTTCGTGTGGTGCGTGGGCCGGCCTCAGCCGGCCATGTGGTCGAGGTCGCGCGGCCCGAACGCGTCGGGCAGCACCTCGTCGATCGTGCGGATCCCCGAGACCGTCTCGAGGATCATGTCGGGGTGGGCGTGTTCGTACAGGAGCTGCCGGCACCGGCCGCACGGCATGATGGTCTCGCCCTTGCCGTTGACGCAGGTGAAGGCCACGAGGCGCCCGCCGCCCGAGAGGGCGAGGTTCGACACCAGGCCGCACTCGGCGCACAGCCCGACGCCGTAGGACGCGTTCTCCGTGTTGCACCCCACGACGATCCGCCCGTCGTCGACGAGCGCCGCCGCGCCCACGGGGTATCCCGAATACGGCGCGTAGGCCTTCGCCATGGCGTCGGTCGCCGCGCCGCGCAGCGCAGTCCAGTCAATCTCGTTCACGAGGGGCGTCACCCCTTCCGGTAGGGCTTGCCGGACGCCGCCGGAGCCCGCGAGCGCCCGACGAACCCGACCACCGCGAGGATGGTCACGAGGTACGGGAGCATGAGCATGAACTGGCTGGGGATCGGCGTGCCGAACACCACGAGCAGCCCCTGCAGCTGGTTCGCGAACCCGAACAGGAGGCCCGCGAGCGCGGTCTTGATCGGATCCCACTGGCCGAAGATCACCGCCGCCAGCGCGATGAAGCCGAGGCCCGCCGTCATGTTCTCGCCGAACTGCGGCACGGACACGAGCGTGAAGTATGCGCCGCCCGCGCCGGCGATGGCACCCGCCAACGTGACGTTCCAGAAGCGCGTCGGGTTGACCTTGATGCCCACGGTGTCGGCCGCCTGGGGATGCTCGCCCACGGCGCGTACCCGCAGCCCCCAACGCGTGCGGTACAGGCCCCAGGCGACGACGCCGACGAGGATGTACATGAGGTAGACGACGAACGTCTGGTTGAACAGGATCGCGCCGACGACGGGGATCTCACTGAGGCCGGGGATCGGCCACTTGGGGAACCGGGTCGCACGGTTGAGGACCAGCTCGTTCGGCACGAGCACGATGCCGTAGAGGAACGTCGTCAGGCCGAGGACGAGAACGTTCAGGACGACACCGACGATGACCTGTTCGACAAAGTACTTGATGGAGAACACCGCGAGCACGAGCGCGACGAGCACGCCGCCGACCATGGCGCCGAGCAGGCCGACGAACGGGTTGTCGGTGATCGAGGAGAGCACGGCCGCGCTGAACGCGCCGAGCAGCAGCTGCCCCTCGATCGCGACGTTGACGACGCCCACGCGCTCGCCGATCACGCCGCCGAGGCCGCCGAGCACGAGCGGGACGGACAGCGACAGCGCGCCCGAGAGCAGGCTCACGACCGGGATGAGGCCGTCGGCGCCGGCCCAGGCAAGGAATCCGAAGATCCCAAAGGCCGCGTAGGCGATCGGCACCCAGATGGTCGTGCGGCGGTACGCGAGCGTGTCGACGACGGCCCACACCGACAGCGCCGCCAGCAGCACGAGGCTCCCGAACGCGGCCGGCATCGCGGGCACCGACACGTCGCCGAGCTGGAGGGTGGAGGGGCCGCCCGCCAGCCGGAAGACCGCGAGGCCGGGCCGCGGGGAGAAGGCGAAGAGGAGAGCAAGCAGCACCGTGACGGCGCCGAGGGTGATCGCGAGCTTCCACGAGCGCGTGCGCACGCGGCGCATCTCGATCGGCCGCTCGTCCGGCGTCACTGCGCTCGGGGAGGAGGTCGTGTCGCTCACTGGGCCACCGCCTTCCTGGCCTGTCGGGCCCGCTGTTTCGCCTGCTTTTCCTGCTCGGTCTGGGGGAGGAAGAAGATCGTGCGCACGAGCGGGGGCGCCGCGACGAACAGCACGACGACCGCCTGCACGACGAGCACGATATCGACGGGGATCCCCTCGGATGCCTGCATCGAGTAGGAGCCGGCCTTCAGCGCGCCGAAGAGGAGTCCCGCGGCGACGGTGCCGAACGCGCGGCTGCGCCCCAGCAGGGCCACCGTGATCGCATCGAACCCGAAGCCCGCGTCGATCGAACTCGTGAATCCGCTCGTGACGGCGCCCTGGATCTGCTGCGCCGCGGCGAGGCCCGCGAGCCCACCGGCGAAGAGCATCGCGTAGACGTAGATGCGCTCGACGTTCACGCCCGCGGCCCGCGCGGCGTGCGGGTTCTCCCCCACGGCCCGCATGCGCATGCCAAGCGACGAGCGCTCGATCAGCCAGTACACGAACACCGCCGCGAGGAGCACGAACACGAAGCCCCAGTCGAGCGCCGGAT
Source organism: Microbacterium excoecariae (assembly GCF_011326725.1). Taxonomy (GTDB): domain Bacteria; phylum Actinomycetota; class Actinomycetes; order Actinomycetales; family Microbacteriaceae; genus Microbacterium; species Microbacterium excoecariae. The sequence goes on from NZ_JAANCO010000001.1 coordinate 2,157,372, forward strand.
ACTGCGGCCCCAGGAGCTTCGGGAAGATCGCGGCCTCGGGGGTCGCCTCCGAGATGGGCTGGTTACTGCCCTCGCGCTGCAGGACGCCGGCGGTCGAGACCATCCACGTCACGAGGTACACCGCGACGTAGTTCAGCATGATCGTGAGGATGACCTCGTGCGCGCCCGTGAGCGCCTTCAGCACGCCGACGATGCCGGCCCATACCGCGCCGCCGACGACCGCGCCGAGCATCGTCATGACGATCTGCAGCGGGGCCGACAGGCCCATGGGGAAGGTGATGAGCGCGGCGAAGGCCGCGCCGAAGATGATCTGGCCCTGGGCGCCGATGTTGAACATGCCGACGCGGAAGGCCAGCGCGACGCCGAGCCCCGCGGCGATCAGCGGCGCCGAGTACCCGATCGAGTTGGTGAGCGAGCGGATCCCCGTCGCGAAGTCGTCCGCGCGGGTGTTGTAGATCGCGCCGCGGAAGAGGGCCTCGTAGCCGCCCGCGACCGCGTCCCAGATGGCGGCGAACGTGTCGCCGGGCCGGGCGAAGAAGTAGCCGGCCGCCTCGCGGACCTCGGCGCTCGTCACAGCGATGAGGACGCCGCCCACGACGAAGGCGATCACGAACGCGAGGATCGTCGTGACGACGCTCCCGCGGAGGATGTCGCGGATCACCGCGTTCGTGCGCGGGGCGGCGGTGGACGGTGCGGTGTCGGCGCTCACGCGGCGGCCTCCTCGATGTCGGCTCCGGCCATCATGAGGCCGAGCGTGTCGCGCGGGGTGTCGCCGGGCACGATGCCGACGATCCGGCCCCGATACATCACGGCGATGCGGTCCGCGAGCGCGACGACCTCGTCGAGCTCGGTGGACACGACGATGACCGCCATGCCCTCGTCGCGCGCGCGCACGATGCGGCTGTGGATGAACTCGATCGATCCGACGTCCACGCCGCGCGTGGGCTGCGCGGCGATGAGGAGCCGGATGTCGCGGTTCATCTCGCGCGCGACCACGACCTTCTGCTGGTTACCGCCCGACAGCGTGCCCGCGGCCACGCCCGGGCCCTGCGCGCGGATGTCGAACTCCTCGATCCGCGCCTCCGCGAACTCCCGCATCGCGGCGCGATGGAGCGTCCCGGCGCGGGTGAACTCGCCGGTGTCGGTGCGATCGAGGATGAGGTTCTCGGCGATCGTCATGGATCCGACGAGCCCGTCGACCGTGCGGTCCTCCGGGACGAAGCCGACGCCAGCCTCGAGGATCGAGTGCACGCTCCGGCCGCGCAGCTCGGTGTCCCCCAGCCGCACGGATCCGTCCACGTGCTCCTCGAGCCCCATGAGCGCCTCGGTGAGCTCCGTCTGGCCGTTGCCCTGCACGCCCGCGACGGCGAGGATCTCCCCCGGCCGCACGTCGAAGCTCACGCCGTCGACCGTGACATTGCCCTCGGCGTCCCGTACCCGCAGGTCGCTGACGCGTAGGCCGCCCTCGCCGGGCTGCGCGGGTTCCTTGTGGACCGTGAGCTCGACCGCGCGGCCGACCATGAGGCTCGCGAGCTCCGCGTTCGTCGAGGTCGGCGAGGCCTCGCCCACGACGGCGCCGCGGCGGATGACGGTGATCCGGTCGGCCACCTCGCGCACCTCGCGGAGCTTGTGGGTGATGAAGACGATGCCCTTGCCCTCCGCGCGGAGCTGACGCATCATCGCCATCAGCTCGTCGGTCTCCTGCGGGGTGAGCACCGCGGTCGGCTCGTCGAACACGAGCACGTGCGCGTCGCGCGCCAGCGCCTTGATGATCTCGACGCGCTGCTGCACGCCCACGGGGAGCGTCTCGACGATCGCGTCGGGGTCGACGTGGAACCCGAAGCGGTCGGCAACCTCGCGGACCTGACGGCGCGCGACCTCGAGGTCGAGCGACCCCGTGCGTGTCGAGGTCTCGTGCCCGAGGGCCACGTTCTCGGCGACCGTGAAGACGGGCACGAGCATGAAGTGCTGGTGCACCATCCCGATGCCGGCAGCCATGGCCTCGCCGGGCCCGCGGAAGGCGCGCGGCTCGTCGTCGATGAGGATGTCGCCCTCGTCGGCCTGGTAGAGGCCGTAGAGCACGTTCATGAGGGTCGACTTGCCGGCGCCGTTCTCGCCGAGCAGCGCGTGGATCTCTCCCGGCGCGACGGTGAGGTCGATGTGGTCGTTGGCGACGAGGCTGCCGAACCGCTTGGTGATGCCGCGGAGCTCGAGCTTCATGGGGTCAACCTAACGCGAAGGTCTGGGTAAGAGACAGGGGGAACCGCGCTCGCACGTCGCACGGGGCGACCGGATGGATATCCAGTCGCCCCGTGCGGATCCGCGGATCAGGCGGCGATGCGAATTACGGCGAGTTGGGCGAGTCGACCGTCAGCTCGCCGGCGATGATCTGCTCCTGCAGCGCCGTGAGCTCGTCGGTCAGGCCCTCGGGCAGCTCGCCCTCGAAGTCGTGGAAGCTCGACAGCCCCACGCCCTCGTTCTCGAGCGTGCCGACGTACGGCGTGACGTCGAAGTCGGCGCCCGCGTCGGCCGCCTGGATCGTCGCGTCGTAGGTCGCCTGGTCGATCGCCTTCATGATCGACACGAGCGTGACGTCCGCGATGTCCGGCTCCTTGACGGCCATGTCGCTGTCGACGCCGAGGATCAGCGAGTCGGGGTAGGACTCGCGGATCGCGGCCACGGCCGACGTGTAGATCGGGCCGCCGACGGGCAGAACGACGTCCGCGCCCTGCGACAGCACCTGCTGCGCGGTCTGGCGCGCCGTGTCGTTCGCCTCGAACGAGCCGGTGAAGAGGCCGGACTGCGCCTCGGTGTCCCACCCGACGACCTCGACGGCCGCGTCCTTGTCCTCGTTGTACTTCTCGACGCCGAGCTGGAAGCCGTCCATGAACACCATGACGGACGGGATCTCGCCACCGCCGAAGGTGCCGACCTTCTCGACGCCCGACTGCGCCGACCACGCGGCCGCAGCGTACCCGCCGAGGTAGGCCGCCTCCGCCGTGTTGAACACGAGCGGGCGGATGTTCGGCGCGTCCGTCTCGCCGTCGTAGTCGTTGTCGGCCCAGTCGTCGATGATCGCGTAGCTCACCTCGGGGTTCGCCAGCGCCGACTCGACCGTCGCGGCCGAGAGGTTGAAGCCGACGGACACGATGAAGTCGCAGCCCTGCGCGACGAGCTCCTCGAGGTTGGGGCCGTAGTCGTTCGCATTCGTCGACTCCATCTCGATCGGCTCGACACCGAGCTCCTCGACCGCGCGGTCCATGCCCTCCTTGGCCGACTGGTTGAACGAGCGGTCGTTCCAGCCGCCCTCGTCGGAGATGAGGCAGGGGAGGAAGTCGATCGACTCCTCGCCGCCGTCCGCCGTGCTGTCCTCGGGGGCCGAGCCGCAGCCGGCGAGCAGAACCGCCGCGCTGGCGACGGCGAGACCGCCGAGGGCCTGGCGCTTGATCGTCTTGGTCACGCTGAACTCCTCAAGAGAAAGGCCTCGCCGCGCACGGACCCCAGGCGGGCCGCTGCTTCGGAGGCATTGTGCACACGCTACCCCGGACTTCCTTGGCGATTCGAGCAGGTTCTGCGGCCGAAACGGGATAGTTACAAAAACGCCGCCGAGCGCTCAGAGAACGCTGTCGCGCCCGCGCTGGTGGAGCGAGCTGACGGCCGCCTTCACCCGCTGGGCGTGCTCCGGGGTCGTCACGAGCAGCGCGTCCGGCGTGTCGACGACGATGACGTTCTCGACGCCGATCATCGCGACGACGCGATCCGTCTGCGAGACCACGAGGGCCGACGACTCGTCCGACAGCACGTTCTCGTTGTGCCCGAGGACCGTCACGTCGCCGCGGTGCCCGTCGGCGACGAGGCTCCAGAGGCTGGCGAAGTCGCCCACGTCGTCCCAGTCGAACTGGCCGGGGACGACCGCGAGCTTGCCCTTCTCAGCGGCCGGCTCCGCGACGGCGTAGTCGATCGCGATCTTCTTGAGGGTCGGCCACACCCGGTCGCGGACGGCGTCCCGCTCCGGCGTGTCCCACGCCGCGGCGATCTCCATGAGGCCCGCGTGCAGCTCGGGCTCGTTCGCGGCGAGCTCGTCGAGAAGCACGTCGGCGCGGGCGATGAACATGCCCGCGTTCCACAGGTACGAGCGGTCGGCGAAGTACGCGCGGGCCGTGTCCAGGTCGGGCTTCTCGACGAAGCGCTCCACGAGGGCCGCGAGCGGAGCCTCATCGATGACGAGCTCCTCCCCCGTCTTGATGTAGCCGAAGCCGACGGCCGGCTCGCTCGGCTGGATCCCGATCGTCGCGATGTAGCCCTCGCGCGCGGCGGCGACGGCCTGGCGCACCGTGAACTCGAACACCCGCTGGCGCTTGATGACGTGGTCGGCCGCGAACGAGCCCACGACGACGTTCGGGTCGCGACGGAGGAGGACGGCGGCCGCGAGCCCGATCGCCGCCGCCGAGTCGCGCGGATCCTGCTCCGTGAACACGTTCTCGGGCAGGATGTCGGGCAGGCTCTCCTCGACCTTGACGCCGTGGGCGCGCCCCGTGACGACGCCGATCCGGTCGCGGCCGGCGAGCGGAAGCAGGCGGTCCCAGGTCGAGCGCAGCAGCGATACCCCGGATCCGGTCAGGTCGTGCAGGAACTTGGGCGACTCCGCGCGCGAGAGCGGCCAGAGCCGGGAGCCGATGCCGCCGGCGGGGATCACGGCGAAGAAGTCGTCGATGGGGTGGGCCATGCGGACACGGTATCCCACCGATGTTTCGCGGCCGCGACGCGCCGAGCGGGCCCGCCGCGTTCCCCGGACGACCGGGAGATCTCTCTCGACGTCGAGAGAGTTAGGCTCGCCTTCGTCGCCGCCGTCGGGGTGCGGAGAGTATCGTCGTGCGTAGTCCTCTGGACGCCGCGGCGTGTCTGCGCGGGTGTCGGAGGCACCCGAATCGATCAGAGAGGACGACCGTGTCCGCAACCGCGCGTCTGACACCGGATGTGTCCCAGACCACGTCAAAGGTCCCGCGCGGCACTCTGTACCGCGGCCGCGAGGGCATGTGGTCGTGGGTGCTGCACCGCATTACCGGCGTCGCCATCTTCTTCTTCCTCCTCGTGCACGTGCTGGACACGGCGCTCATCCGGGTCTCCCCCGAGGCGTACGACGCGGTCATCGGCACGTACAAGAACCCGATCATGGGCTTCGGCGAGGTCGTCCTGGTCGCCGGCATCGCGTACCACGCGTTCAACGGCCTGCGCATCATCCTCGTCGACTTCTGGTCGAAGGGCGCGAAGTATCAGCGCCAGCTGTTCTGGGGCGTCATCGGCATCTGGGCCGTCACGATGATCGGGTTCAGCGCCCGCCACATCCCGAACGTCCTCTCGCACATCGGAGGTGGGCACTGATGTCCGCGCAGACCCTCGACGCGCCGCGCGCCCCGCAGCGCCGCCGCGGATCCAACCTCGAGAAGTGGGGCTGGCTCTACATGCGCGCCTCCGGCGTGCTCCTGGTCGTGCTCATCTTCGGCCACCTCTTCGTCAACCTCATGGTCGGCGACGGCATCAGCGCGCTCGACTTCGCCTTCGTCGCGGGCAAGCTCTCGAACCCGTTCTGGCAGTGGTGGGACGTTCTCATGCTGTGGCTCGCGTTCATCCACGGCGCGAACGGCATGCGCACGATCGTGAACGACTACGTGCTGAACCGCACGGCCCGCGCCGTGCTCGTCTGGGTCATCGGCATCGTCGCCGCCCTCATGATCCTCCTGGGCACCCTCGTCGTGTTCACGTTCGACCCGTGCCTCGGTGTCACCGAGTCCAGCACGCTCTGGGACGCCTGCGTCGCGCAGGGCACCGTCGGCTGACGAAACAGATTGACAGAGGAATGACTTCTCAGACCTACCCCGACGCCGAGCTCATCGACGGCGTCTACCACCACCAGTTCGACGTCGTCATCGTCGGCGCGGGCGGCGCGGGCATGCGCGCCGCGATCGAGGCGGGCCCCGGCGCGAAGACCGCCGTCGTCACGAAGCTCTACCCCACGCGTTCCCACACCGGCGCGGCGCAGGGCGGCATGGCCGCGGCGCTCGCGAACGTCGAGGAGGACTCCTGGGAGTGGCACACCTTCGACACGATCAAGGGCGGCGACTACCTCGTCGACCAGGACGCCGCGGAGATCCTCGCCAAGGAGGCGATCGACGCCGTCATCGACCTCGAGAACATGGGCCTGCCCTTTAACCGCACGCCCGACGGCAAGATCGACCAGCGCCGCTTCGGGGGCCACACGCGCGAGCACGGCAAGGCGCCGGTGCGCCGCGCCTGCTATGCCGCCGACCGCACGGGCCACATGATCCTCCAGACGCTGTACCAGAACTGCGTGAAGCTGGGGATCAACTTCTTCAACGAGTTCTACGCGCTCGACCTCGTCACGGTGAAGGATGACGACGGCACGACGCGGATCGCGGGCATCGTCGCGCTTGAGCTCGCGACGGGCGACCTGCACGTCTTCCAGGCCAAGTCGGTCGTGTTCGCCTCGGGCGGCTTCGGCAAGATGTTCAAGACGACGTCCAACGCGCACACCCTCACGGGCGACGGCGTGGGCATCGTGTGGCGCAAGGGCCTGCCGCTCGAGGACATCGAGTTCTTCCAGTTCCACCCGACCGGCCTCGCGGGCCTGGGGATCCTCCTGACGGAGGGCGCCCGCGGCGAGGGCGCGATCCTGCGCAACGCCTCGGGAGAGCGCTTCATGGAGCGCTACGCCCCCACCATCAAGGACCTCGCGCCGCGCGACATCGTGGCCCGCTCGATGGTCAAGGAGGTCCTGGAGGGCCGCGGCGCCGGCCCGAACAAGGACTACGTCTACCTCGACTGCACCCACCTGGGCGCCGAGGTGCTCGAGACCAAGCTCCCGGACATCACGGAGTTCGCGCGCACGTACCTGGGCGTCGACCCCGTCGTGGAGCCCGTGCCCGTCATGCCGACGGCGCACTACGCGATGGGCGGCATCCCGACGAACACCGACGGCGAGGTCCTCGCGGACAACGACACCGTCGTCCCCGGCCTGTTCGCGGCCGGCGAGTGCGCCTGCGTCTCCGTGCACGGCTCGAACCGCCTCGGCACGAACTCGCTCCTCGACATCAACGTCTTCGGCAAGCGCTCCGGCACGAACGCGGTCGCGTACGCGCAGACGGCCGAGTTCGTCCCGATGCCCGAGGACCCGGCGCGCGGCGTCCGCGAGATGGTGGAGCGGATCCGCTCCTCCCAGGGCACGGAGCGCGTCGCGGACATCCGCAAGACGCTGCAGGACGAGATGGACAAGAACGCGCAGGTGTTCCGCACCGAGGAGACGCTCACGAACGTGCTCGGCACGATCCACGAGCTGCGCGACCGCTACATGAACGTCTACGTCGACGACAAGGGCAAGCGGTTCAACACGGACCTGCTCGAGGCCATCGAGCTCGGCTTCCTGCTCGACCTCGCCGAGATCGTCGCCTACGCCGCGCGCAACCGCAAGGAGAGCCGCGGCGGCCACATGCGCGAGGACTACCCCGACCGCAACGACGAGAAGTACATGCAGCACACGATGGCCTACCTCACGGGCGACCCGCACTCGTCGAACCCGGAGGACCACATCACGCTGGACTGGAAGCCCGTCACCTTCACGAAGGATGACGCGGGCGAGTTGCGCTACCCGCCGATGGAGAGGAAGTACTGATGTCGTCTGCAGTCGCCGAGGCGCCCGTCGAGAGCGAAGCCATCCAGTCGTACCTCGTGACGTTCATGGTGCGCCGGTTCGACCCCGAGGTCGACGCCGAGCCGCGCTGGGTGGACTACGACGTGGAGATGTACCCCACCGACCGCGTGCTGGACGCCCTGCACCGCATCAAGTGGGACGTCGACGGATCCCTCGCGTTCCGCCGCTCGTGCGCGCACGGGATCTGCGGATCCGACGCGATGCGCATCAACGGGCGCAACCGCCTCGCCTGCAAGACCCTGATCAAGGACCTCGACATCTCGAAGCCGGTGTACGTCGAGGCGATCAAGGGCCTGCCGCTCGAGAAGGACCTGATCGTCGACATGGACCCGTTCTTCGCGTCCTTCCGCGAGATCCAGCCCTTCCTCCAGTCGCGCAGCGTCCCGGACAAGGGCAAGGAGCGCCACCAGTCGATCGAGGACCGCGCGCGGTTCGACGACACGACCAAGTGCATCCTCTGCGCCGCGTGCACCTCGTCGTGCCCCGTGTTCTGGACCGACGGCCAGTACTTCGGCCCGGCCGCGATCGTCAACGCGCACCGCTTCATCTTCGACTCGCGCGACGACGAGGCCGAGGTGCGCCTCGACATCCTCAACGACCAGGAGGGCGTGTGGCGCTGCCGCACGACCTTCAACTGCACCGAGGCGTGCCCCCGCGGCATCGAGATCACGAAGGCGATCGCGGAGGTCAAGCAGGCCGTCCTGCGCGGGCGCCCCTGACCCCTGTCGCCGCAACGGCCCGGATCCCTCAGGGATCCGGGCCGTCGTCGCGTGTCGGACCTCTCGCATAGCCTGGGGGTATGACCCGCATCGCCTCCGTCAACGTCAACGGCATCCGCGCCGCCGCACGCAAGGGCATGAACGCCTGGCTCGACGCCTCGGGCGTCGACATCCTCACGATCCAGGAGGTGCGCGGCACGCGCGAACACCTCGAGAGCCTCCTCCCCGGCTGGCGGATCCTCGAGCACGAGTCGCTGCAGAAGGGCCGCGCGGGCGTCGCCATCGCCTCGCGCGAACCGGCCGCAGCGTCGCGGATCGCGCTCGGGGGCGAGGAGCTCGACTCGCACGGCCGCTGGCTCGAAGCCGACTTCGCCGTCGGCGACCGCGTCGTGACCGTCGTCAGCGCCTACGTCTACACGGGCGAGGTCGACACTCCGAAGCAGGATCAGAAGTGGGCCTTCCTCGACGCGATGTCCGCGCGACTCGAGGAGCTCAACGGCGCCGGATCCCTCGCCCTCGTCACGGGGGACCTCAACGTGGGCCACCGCGAGCTCGACATCAAGAACTGGCGGGGTAACCGCAAGAAGGCGGGCTTCCTTCCGCGCGAGCGCGCGTACTTCGACCGGTGGCTCGCCCCCGCGGGCGAGGCCGTCGCGTGCGTCGACGGCTCGACCGGCGCCGGGCTCGGCTGGATCGACGTGGGGCGGGCCCACGCCGGCGAGGTCGACGGCCCCTACACGTGGTGGTCGAACCGCGGGCAGGCGTTCGACAACGACACGGGCTGGCGCATCGACTACCACCTGGCGACCCCCGCACTCGCCGCGCTCGCGTCGGGATACCGGGTCGACCGCTACCCGTCGTACGACGCGCGGTGGAGCGACCACGCGCCCGTGATCGCCGACTACGCGCTCTGAGCATTCTCCAAGTCGCGTTCACCGACCGTTTACCTTCAGTCTGGCGCCCGGACAGACACCGCGCTTAGCGTCGCTTCTCGTTGGGTGTCCCTCCCAGCGCCAGACCTGTCCTCCTCAACGGATCGGAACTTCTCGTGAAGCTCACTCGTCTTTCCGGCGTCGCCGCTCTCGGCGCCGTCGCCGCCCTCACGCTCGCCGGCTGCGCCGCGAACGAAGGCGCCAGCTCGGACACCTCCTCGGGCGAGACCGCCTCGGGCCTGTCGGGCACCATCGGCGCGACCGGCGCCTCCTCGCAGACCGCCGCCCAGGAGGCCTGGGTCGCCGCGTTCCAGACCGCGAACCCCGACGCCACGGTCAACTACGAGCCCACCGGATCGGGCACCGGCCGCGAGAACTTCATCTCGGGCGCCTCGAACTTCATCGGCTCCGACCGCGCGTTCGAGATGGAGGAGCTCGGCGAGTTCGGCAGCTGCACCTCGGAGAGCATCGTCGAGGTCCCGGCCTACATCTCCCCCGTCGCCCTCGCGTTCAACCTTCCGGGCATCGACACGCTGAACCTCGACGCCGACACGATCGCGAAGATCTTCGCGGGGGAGATCACGAGCTGGGACGACGCCGCGATCGCGGACCAGAACCCCGACGCGGACCTGCCCTCGACGGCGATCACCCCCGTGAACCGTTCGGACGACTCGGGCACGACCGAGACGTTCGTGACCTACCTCGCCGCGACCGCGCCCGACGTGTGGACCTACGAGGTCTCGGGCGAGTGGCCGATCGACGGCACGGAGCGCGGCCAGGGCACGCAGGGCGTGCGCCAGATCATCGCCGACGGCGAGGGCACGATCGGCTACCTCGACGCCTCGCAGGCGCCCGAGGACGCCGGCCAGGTCGCCGTGGGCGTCGACGGCGAGTACGTGTCGTACTCGGCCGAGGCCGCCTCGGCCCTCATTGAGAACTCGCCGCTGGAGGAGGGCCGCGAGGCCCAGGACCTCGTCTTCGCGGTCGACCCCGCCTCGGCGACCGGTGGCGCCTACCCGATCGCGCTCGTGTCCTACCTCATCGGCTGCGTCGACTACGAGGACCCCGAGGTCGCGACGCTCGTCAAGGAGTACTTCAGCTACGTGATCTCGGCCGAGGGCCAGGACACGGCCGCCGAGGCCGCGGGCAGCGCCCCGATCTCGGACAGCCTCCGCGAGCAGGCGCAGACCGCGATCGACGCCATCGTCACGGAGTGACCTCACACGCCCGACGTTCGGCCGTAGGCTGAATCCGGCACCGGTGCCCCCGCGCCCCCCTCGAGCACGGCTCGACGGGACCGCGGGGGCACCCGCATGACCCCCTCTCCTGCACGATCCTCGAAGACTGGGAGCCCATGAGCACCTCTGAGAAGGCGACAGCACCCGAAGCGCCGCCCTCATCGACCCCGGCCGGCAGCATCAAGGCCAAGAAGCGCCCCGGCGACATCGCGTTCTCCGGAACGGCGCTCGGCGCCGGAATCCTGATCCTGCTCGTCCTCGCCGCGACGGCGTTCTTCCTCATCGGGCAGTCGATCCCCGCGATGACAGGCGACCCCGCGGAGAACCCGATCCTCGACGGCGAGTCGTTTTGGAGCTTCGTCGGGCCGCTGATCTTCGGCACGCTCTGGTCCTCGCTCATCGCGCTCGTCATCGCGACGCCGATCGCGGTGGGCATCGCGCTGTTCATCTCGCACTACGCCCCGCGCAGGCTCGCGGCTCTCCTCGGCTACGTCGTCGACCTGCTCGCGGCCGTGCCGTCGGTCGTCTTCGGCCTGTGGGGCGCGATCTTCTTCTCGAACTTCCTCCAGCCGTTCTACGTCTGGCTGAACGGCGCCGTGGGAAGCTGGCCGGTCTTCAGCCTCTTCTTCGGCGGCCAGGTCTCCCCCACCGGCAACACGATCCTCACCGCCTCGCTCGTCCTCGCGGTCATGATCCTGCCGATCATGACGGCGATCTGCCGCGAGGTGTTCCTCCAGACCCCCAAGCTGCACGAAGAGGCGGCGCTCGCGCTCGGCGCCACGCGCTGGGAGATGGTCACGATGGCCGTCCTGCCCTTCGCCCGCGGCGGCATGGTCTCGGGCGCCATGCTCGGGCTCGGGCGCGCGCTCGGCGAGACGATGGCCGTGACGATGGTGCTCTCCGGATCCCCGATCATCATCCTGCAGCTCCTGCAGTCGGGGAACCCGCTCACGATCCCCGCGAACATCGCGCTCGACTTCCCCGAGGCATACGGAACGGGCGTCAACGCCCTGATCGCGACGGGCCTCATCCTCTTCATCGTGACGTTCATCGTCAACGCGATCGCGCGCTGGATCGTCAACCGCCGCGCCGAGTTCTCGGGAGCGAACTGACATGACCACCGCAACCGTCTCCGCTCCCACGGGCGCGCTGACCTCCGGACGCCTGCCCAAGGGCACCGCGTGGGCCGTGCTCGCCGGCGCCTTCGTCCTGTCGGCCATCATCTTCGCGTTCGCGAACGCCTCGGGCGAGGTCGCCGACTTCAACATCGCCGGCACCCTCTTCGTCGGCATGGTGATCTACCTCGTCGCGATCATGCTCCTGTCGACGATCGCGGAGAGCCGCCGCCACGCGACCGACCGGCTCATGACCGGCCTCGTCTCGACCGCCTTCGTGATCGCCTGCCTCCCCCTCGTGTCGGTGCTCTGGACCGTCATCGTCAGCGGCCTGGCCCGCTTCGACGCCGAGTTCTTCAGCTTCTCGATGCGCAACATCACGGGCGAGGGCGGCGGGGCCGTCCACGCCATCTGGGGCACGCTCATCATCACGGGGCTTGCCACGGTCATCTCGGTGCCGATCGGCCTCATGACCTCGATCTACCTCGTCGAGTACGGCCGCGGCGGCCGGCTCGCGAAGGCGATCACGTTCTTCGTCGACGTCATGACGGGCATCCCCTCGATCGTCGCGGGCCTGTTCATCTATTCGGTCTTCGCCCTCATCATCGGGCCGGGGGTGCGGATGGGCATCATGGGTGCGCTGGCGCTCAGCGTGCTCATGATCCCCGTCGTCGTGCGCGGGTCCGAGGAGATGCTGCGCATCGTCCCCAACGAGCTGCGCGAGGCGTCCTACGCGCTCGGCGTGCCGAAGTGGCTCACGATCGTCAAGGTCGTCCTGCCCACCTCGATTGCCGGCATCACGACCTCGATCATGCTCTCGATCGCCCGCGTCATCGGCGAAACCGCGCCCCTCCTGCTCACCGCCGGGTACACGAACAACCTGCAGCTGAACCCGTTTGAGGAGTCGAACGGCCAGATGATGACGCTGCCGGTGTACGCGTACACGCAGTACATGTACCCAAACGCCGCCAACCCCGACGCGTCGCTCGACCGCGCGTGGGCGGCGGCCCTCACCCTCATCGTGATCGTCATGGCCCTGAACCTGCTCGCGCGGCTCATCGCCAAGATCTTCGCGCCCAAGATGTCCGGTCGCTGACGCGCCACCCGCATCCCGTTCTCGAGACAACACAGAAGGATCCCCCAGGTGTCCAAGAGCATCGAAGTCAACGACCTCAACGTCTACTACGGCGACTTTCTCGCCGTGGAGGGCGTCAACATCGACATCCAGCCCCGCACGGTCACGGCCTTCATCGGCCCGTCGGGCTGCGGCAAGTCGACCTTCCTGCGCACCCTCAACCGCATGCACGAGGTCATCCCCGGCGCGCGCGTCGAGGGCGAGGTGCTGGTCGACGGCAAGAACCTGTACGACTCGGCCGTCGACCCCGTGCTCGTGCGCCGTCAGATCGGCATGGTCTTCCAGCGCCCGAACCCGTTCCCCACGATGTCCATCAAGGAAAACGTCCTGGCGGGCGTGAAGCTCAACAACCGCCGTATGTCGCGCGGCGACCAGGACGAGCTCGTCGAGCGCTCGCTGCGCGGCGCGAACCTCTGGAACGAGGTCAAGGACCGCCTCGACAAGCCGGGATCCGGCCTCTCCGGCGGCCAGCAGCAGCGCCTGTGCATCGCGCGCGCGATCGCCGTCTCGCCCGACATCATCCTCATGGACGAGCCGTGCTCGGCCCTGGATCCGATCTCGACCTTCGCGATCGAGGAGCTGATCGCCGAGCTCAAAAACGAGTACACGGTCGTCATCGTGACGCACAACATGCAGCAGGCCTCGCGCGTGAGCGACAAGACCGCGTTCTTCAACATCGCGGGCACGGGCAAGCCGGGCAAGCTCATTGAGTACGACGAGACGACGAAGATCTTCACGGCGCCGCAGGTGAAGGCGACGGAGGACTACGTCTCGGGCCGCTTCGGGTGATCCGCGAGTTCTGAGCGAACATGGAGCCCCGGGGGAATGATCCCCCGGGGCTCCTCGTTACACTGGGTGTGCCGGGCCGCAGTCAAAACCCCGGGCTCCAACTCTTGCCGCTTCGAGCGGCCTTCCGCCGAGAGGCGTTTTCTGCGGTCCGGCACCTCTGCGTTCGGAAGGCGCCATGCGCCGTGACGTGCGCGTCGCCTCAGATCAGCTCGTCCCGGCGCCACAGCCGCGCGGCGACGTCGAGGTCGTCCGCGATCGACGACAGGCGCAGGGCCCGCGTCGTGAGGGCCGTCGCGCGCTCGGGCTCCGTGGCCTCCGCGTCGTCGGCGAGGTGCGTCGCCCCGGACGCCTCCACCCGGCAGAACGCGGCGGTGCGATCCAGGGCGATCGCGAAGTCGCCCGTGAACGCGCCGCGGAGAATCGTGTCGATGAGCGCGACGAGCTCGGGCGGCGAGGCGGGCGTCGGCGCGCCCGCGACGATCGCGTCGCCCGTGTGCAGCGCGGCGCGTCCGCGCTCGTAGAGCAACGCGGCGAGGGCGGCATCGGCGTGAATGCTCGCCTGCACGAGATATAGCCGCCACAGCGTGCCCGGGAGGGTCTTCGCGGGCGAGCGCGACCAGAGCTGCGCGATGTCGTCGATGCCGTGCGTCGAGGCGAACCGGATGAGGCGATCGACGACCTCCGGGTCCTCCTCCGCCCGCACGCGCGCGAGGAGCGTCGCCGCCGTCTGGTGCGCGGCGCGAGACACCTCGGCCGGGTCCTCCGAGGCGAAGAGGCGGTCGAAGGTGCCAGAGGGCCGGAACACCGGCCGGGGAAAATCGCTCGTCATCGCCCTCCAGGCTACGCTCGCGCACGGACGTGAGGACCCCGGTGCGGCACAATGTGGAAGGTCCCCGCGCATCGGGCGCGGGAGGGTCCGGGAGCCTGCCATGCTGATCGTCGGTCTCGTCGCCGCGGCGCTTGCCGCCGCGCTGCACGTGTTCATCTTCTGGCTCGAGTCGGTCGCGTGGACGTCGCCCCGCGCGCGGGCGACCTTCGGCACGTCCCCGGACGAGGCGGCGGCGACCCGGGAGCTCGCGTTCAACCAGGGGTTCTACAACCTGTTCCTCGCGGTCCTCGCAGCGCTCGGCGTCGTTCTCACGGCCGGGGGATGGGTCGCCGGCCCCACGCTGGTCCTCGCGGGGACGGGATGCATGCTCGCGGCGGCACTCGTCCTGCTCATCTCCTCCCCCGACAAGCGGCGGGCGGCCGTGACCCAGGGGGCATTCCCTCTCGTCGCGGTCGCCGCGACGACGATCGCGCTCGCCTCCTGAAGCGCCGGGACGGGACCGAGGCGCGGGACGCCTCTCCCGACTCGCGCTCAGTCAAGCGGCCGCACGAACGTGCGGAACGCCCCGCGCTCGGAATGTAGCGACCACAGGCGATCGGCCAGCGCGTCGGCGTCGTGGTCCGGCTCGCCCCCGCCGATACCGAGGGGAATGATGAGCTGCGCCACGTGAATGTTCTCGGGCGCCAGCGCGTCGTGCAGAAGGGTCGCGTAGGCGGCCTCGCCCGCGAACGCGACCGACGTGCCCGTGACGGCGTCGCGCGGGCGCACGGCGCTCGATCCGTTCGGAAAGAGGATGGTTCCGCGACCGAGCGCGCGCATGCCGGGCAGGACGGCCTGCACGGCCGCGGCCGGCCCGAGCACCGACATCTCCAGCGGCCCGCGGAGGTCGTCCGCCGCCGTCTCCAGGACGGGCTTCATGAACTCGCGCGCGGGGACGGGGCTGTACTGCACCACCTCGACGGGGCCGAGGTCGGCCGCCGCCGTCGCCAGCGCTCCGGTCAGGGCCTCCGGATCGCGGACATCCGCGACGTATCCGCGGGCGGTGATTCCGTCCGTGCCGAGCTCCTGCGCCAGGGCGTGGAGCTTGTCCGCGCCGCGCGCGATCAGGGCGATGTCGAACCCCTCGCGCCCGAACCGCCGTGCGGCCGCCAGCCCGAGCCCCGGTCCGGCCCCCACAATTGCCATCGTTGTCATCGTGTCTTCTCCTTTACGCGCGCTCCGTCGACGCGGCGCGGTGCGCCGTGCGCGGGGCGTCTTCGGTCATGGCCCAGGACGCGAGCAGGCGCAGGGACTCCTCCGTGGGCGATCCGGGAGTTGCGACGAAGACCGTCATCGAGAGCCCGGGGTCCTGGTCGAGTTCGAGGGTTTGGTAGTGCAGCTCGAGCCCACCGACCACGGGGTGCCGGAAGGTCTTCTGGCCCGCGTAGTGGCGCCGCACGTCGTGCGCCGCCCAGTATTCGCGGAACTCCACGCTCTGGGTGGAGAGCTCGCCCACGAGCGCCTGGAGCCGCTTGTCGCGCGGGTTGCGCCCCGCCTCGCGGCGCAGAATCGTGACGTTCGTCCACGCGGCGCGATCCCAGTCCGGGTAGAAGTCGCGCGCGGACGGATCCAGGAAGATGTGTCGCGAAAAGTTGACGGGCCTGATCGTCGTGCCCGCGTAGAGCGGCGAATACATGGCGAGCGCCAACGCGTTGCCCGCGACGAGGTCCATCCGGTTGTTCTGGAGGAACGCGGGCGCGGTCTGGATCGCGTCGAGCAGGTACTGCAGCTCCGGGCGCACCGTCGCGTCGGCCGCCTCGCGCGGCGCGCGGACCCCGGCGGGGTTCGCGTTCCGCGCGAGGTCGAACAGATGCTCGCGCTCGGCCGCGTCGAACATCAGGGCCCGGGCGATCGCCTCGAGCACCGCGTCGGAGACGCCGCGGAGGTTTCCCCGCTCGAGGCGCGTGTAGTAGTCCACGCTCAAGCCGGCCAGACGGGCGACCTCCTCGCGCCGCAGGCCCGGCACGCGCCGGCGATCGCCGAACGTCTCGATGCCCGCGCGGTCAGGCGTGACGCGTGCCCGGCGCGACATGAGGAACTCGCGCACCTCGGATCGGTTGTCCATCCTGTCACCGTACGACGGTCTTGCCGCGCGAGGGAGGCCCTGTCCGAACCCGTCTCGCCGGGTCGGACGGGCGCGCGGACCGCCTCTCGCGACGCACGCGCGCGCGGAGGACGAGGACGGGCGCGAACACGAGGACCGCGAACGCGGCGCCGCCGAGCGGGATCGCGAGCGTCCCAATCGGCGAGGCGAGGCCCGCGCCGATGGCGGCGGATCCGATCGCGGTGCCGAGGTTGAACATCGACGTCGCCAACGCGCTCGGGAGCACCGCGGCGGGGCTGCCGTACCGGACGACGAGGTCGATGAGTACGGGGTTTGCGGACAGCCCCACGAGGCCGAGGAACGCGACGGCGACGACCGCGGCCGCCGGCGACGTCGACCAGGCCAGGAGGGCGACCGCCGCCGCCAGCGTGCTCGCGAGGATGACGAGGATGGTCGCGAACGGGCGCGCGTCGCCGAGGCGCCCCGCGACGATGTTGCCGACGAGCGCCCCGACCCCGAACGCGAGGAGCACGAGGGGCACGGCGCCGGGCGCGATGCCGGCGCGGTCCGTGAGGAGCGGCGCGACGAAGCTGTACATCCCCATCACGCCCGCGTTGATGAGCACGCAGGCCGCGAGGGCGAGCCACATGCGCCCGGAACCGAGGGAGCGCACCTCCCCCGCGAGCGGCGGGGCGCCGGCCGCCGACGCCGGCACGAGCCGGAAAACCGGGTAGGCCAGCGCGAGGGCGAGGACGGCGAGAACCGCGAACGGCCCCTGCCACCCCGCGGCCTGCCCGAGAAAGGCGCCGAGCGGCACGCCGAGAGCGTTCGCCAGCATGCCGCCACCGAGCACGATGCCGAGCGCGCCCGCGCTCCGGCCCGGGCCCGCCAGCCGCACCGCCACGACGGCGGCGACCGCCCAGAAGGCCCCCGTCGCGAGCGCGGTCACCGCGCGCATCGCGAGCACGAGCGCGAAGTCCGGCGCGAGGACCACACCGACGTGACCCAGGCCGAACACGACGAGCGAAAGGACGAGCGTGACGCGGTGGGGCAGGCGCAGCGTGAGGAGCGCCATCGCGGGCGCGCCGACGACCATGCCAATCGCGAACACGGTGATCGCGAGGCCCGCCTGTGAGACGGAGACCTCGAAGGCGTCGGCGACCTCGGGCAGGATCCCGGCGACGACGAACTCGGTCGTCCCCATGAGGAACGTGCCGGCCGCCAACAGATAGACGGCGAAGGGGAGGCGAGACGGGTGCATGTGTCCTTTCCGCGGCGCGCCCCGAGGCGAGGCGTGCGGCGGACACGAGCGTATGGTCCGGCTCGGCGGCGGTGGGAGGCCCCCTCGGAACCCGTTACGCGGACCCCTCGGTGACCCGCGACGCGCGGATGGTGGGCCCAGAGGGGCTCGAACCCTCGACCCGCGGATTAAAAGTCCGATGCTCTGCCAACTGAGCTATAGGCCCGCGACTACTTTACGGGACCGCGGACGGGGACCGGTGCGAGGAGCTCCCCTCCCCGCACCTCGCCGAACAGCGCGGGATCCAGCTCCTGCCCCGCCCGCACGACACTGAGCGTTCCGGACGCTTCGAACACGACCGCGGCGACCTGGGAGGGGTGCCCGACTCCCGCCTGCCTGAGGCGCGAGTGCAGCTCGGCGTGCGACACGTGACAGCGGCGCATGTGCCGCTCCAGCACGGTCTCGCCGACCATGAGCAGCACCGGGCGATTGACGACGAGTAGCGCGCCCAGCCTCGTGCGCCGGACGACCCCCGAGGCCGCCTGCAGCAGCACGAGGGTGACGAGCGCGACAAGGCCGCCGCCGAGACGCGGCGCGTCGCCGAGGGCCGCGCGGGCGATGATGCCGCCGAACGCGATGACGGCGGCGAGGTCGTAGCTCGACATCCCGGAGAGCATGCGCTGTCCCAGCAGACGCACGAGCAACACCATCGCCACATACATGCCGACCGTCGCGAGGGCCACCGCCCCGGCCTCGAGCCACGTGATCCCTAGCAGACGTTCCACCCGGTCCTCCTTGCGTCCCGGACCAGGGTAGTGTCCGCGCCGCGCGCTACCGCTCCACGCCCGATGTCGCGAGCGTCGCGCCGGCGCCGGCCAGCTGGTCGAGCGCGGCGGCGCTCGCCTCCGCCGAGACGCCCGCGACGAGGTCCGTGAGAACCCGCACGCGGATCCCCTCGCTCAGCGCGTCGCGCGCCGAGGCGAGGACGCAGTGATCCGTCGCGATCCCGACGACGTCGGCCTCTTCGACCCCCGCGTCCCGCAGGATGCCCGCGACCGTCCGGCCATCGTCGGTCGCGCCCTCGAACATCGAGTACGCGGGAACGCCCACGCCCTTCTTCACGTGGTGCGTGACCGCGGCGGGGTCGAACCACGGGTCGTACTCCGCCCCGGGCGTGCCCGCGATGCAGTGCGGCGGCCACGTGTCGACGAAGTCCGGATCCGCGGCGATGTGGCCGCCGTTCGACTCGCCCGCCGTGTGCCAGTCGCGCGAGGCCACGATGACGGCGTACTCCCGCGCGCGCTCGTTCAGCAGGCGCGTCACGCCGGCGGCCACGGCGTCGCCGCCGGTGACGGCCAGGGCGCCGCCCTCCGTGAAGTCGTTCTGGACGTCGACGATGAGGAGTGCGCGGGACATGGCCCGAGCCTACGGGCCCGCGGGCCGCGGGAAAACCCTCGGGTTCACGCGAGAGCCGCCCGGATCCGCGGGGCGGCGGATCCGGGCGGCTCGGGGTCGTGGTCAGCCGGCGATGGCCTCCGCGATCGGCACGTCGCCGTTGCCGAAGGCGATCGTGCGGCCGACGGTCGAGGCGTCCCCGAGCGCGGCGGCCGCGACGGCGGCGACGTCGCCGCGCGCGACCACGCCCTTGCCCGGGTGCACCGTATCGATGCGCCCCGTCGGCTCGTCGAGCGTCAGCGGGCCGGGGCCGAGGATCGTCCAGTCCAGATCGGTGCCGCGGAGGTACGCGTCGGCGGCCGCCTTGGCCTCGGCGTAGTGGAACAGCCCGTCCTCCTCCGTGAGCCCGTGATCGGGCTTGGATCCGAGGAACGAGACCATCACGTAGCGGCGCGCGCCCGCGTGCGCGGCCGCGTCCATCGTGCGGATCGCCGCGTCGCGGTCGACGGCGTACGTGCGCGCGGGGTTCCCGCCGCCCGCGCCGGCGGACCAGACGATCTGGTCGTATCCAGCGAACAGCTCGGCGAGCGCGTCGGTGTCGAGCTGCTCGACGTCCGCGACGATCGGCGTGGATCCGGCGGCCGCGATGTCGTCCACGTGCTCCGGGTTGCGGATCAGGCTCGCGACGTCGTCGCCGCGCTCGGCGAGCAGCGGCGCGAGACGGAGGGCGACCTTGCCGTGGCCACCGATGATGAGAACGCGCGTCATGGCGTCTCCTTTCGCTCGTCGATCAGGTTCCGCTCCACGCTAACGGCGGAGCGGCCGGCCGGGGCCGCGCCGGCGATATCCGCGCGGATCAGGTCGGCGCGTGCTGCTCGAGGAACGCGTACACGTCCGTCGTGTCCACGCCGGGAAACGCCCCCGTGGGCAGCGTCGCAAGCAGCGTCCGCGGCGTCGCGACGTTCGGCCAGGCGCCCTCGCGCCACTTCTCGGCGAGCCCCTCGGGCGGACGGCGGCAGCACACCTCGTCGGCGTGCCGGGAGACCCCGCGGTGCGGGGTGTCCCGCCCCACGAACCACCGGGTGTCGTCGAAGCGCACCCCCACGCTGACGGAGTGCGCGCCCTGGCTCGAGTGCTCAACCCGCGCGGTGCACCAGTACGTGCCGCCGCCCGTGTCGGTGTACTGGAAGTAGGGGTTAAACCGGTCGTCCACGTCGAAGACGGCCCGGCTCGTCCACTGGCGGCAGCAGAGCTGGCCCTCGATGGATCCGAGCCGGTCGGTCGGAAAGTTCACGTCGTCGTTTTCGTAGGCCTTCGTGATGGTGCCCGACTCGTGGACCTTGAGGAAGTGCACGGGGATGTCGAGGTGCCGCGTGGCCAGGTTGGTGAAGCGGTGCGCGGCCGTCTCGTAGGAGACGGCGTACGCGTCGCGCAGGTCCTCGATCGAGATCGCGCGGCGCCTTTTCGCCTCCGCGAGCGCCGCCACCGCGTGCGCCTCGGGAACCAGGAGGGCGCCGGCGAGATAGTTCTGTTCGACGCGCTGGCGGAGAAACTCCGCGTAGGACGCGGGCTCGGCGTGCCCCAGGACGCGGCTCGCGAGCGCCTGCAGCATCGCGGCGCGCGGATCCGCCGACACCCGGTGCGGCAGGTACAGCCGGCCGTGGCGCAGGTCCACCACGCTGCGGGTGGACGCCGGGAGGTCGGCGACGTAGTGGAGCGTCACGCCGAGGTGGGCGGCGATCTCGCCGGCCGCGCGCTGCGTGAGCGGGCCGCCGGGATGGCCTACCGCCGCCAGGAGCTCGGCCGCCTGCCGCTCGAGGTCGGGGAAGTAATTGCCCTGGGCCCGCATCAGGCGGCGCAGCTCGAGGTTCGCGCGGCGGGCCTCCTCTGGCGTCGCCTGGCGCTCGTCCCGCAGCCGGTCGATCTCGCCCGTGAGCCGGAGGATCGCGGCGATCGCCTCGTCGGGCATGCCCTTGGGGATCCGGAAGGGCGTGAGGCCCAGGGCGCGGAACCGCGGCGAGCGCATCTCGCGCTCCAGCGCGACCTCGAGCGCGCTGCGGGCGTCGAGCGGCTCCTCGCTCACGAGGGTGTCCGCCGATACGTCCAGGGCCCGGGCGATGGCGCGCAGCATCGACAGGCGCGGCTCGCGATGACCGTTCTCAATCATGGATAACTGGCTGGGGGCGCGCCCCACGGCCGCGGCGAGCGCCGCGAGGGTCATGCCGCGCTCGACCCGGAGGGCGCGCACGCGGCGTCCGACGGCGAGCGCGTCGCCGTCCGGAGTCTCGTCGTCGAGGGGATCCATGGCCAGATCATGCCAGACAGATCCGCGATGCGGAACTTCTCGAATATTTCTTCCGGATCCGGCGGTCACGCGGGGAGGTTCTTCCCCGATCGTGGTCTCACCAGACACAGCGGCACCCGCCGCCCGACCGGAGGAGATCGACGATGACCACCACCCCGCACCGCGCCGGAGCGCAGACGCAGACCGCCGCCGAGCTGCAGCTCGAGTGGGACGCGGATCCGCGCTGGGCCGGGATCACCCGCGACTACACGGCCGAGGACGTCATCCGCCTGCGCGGCAGCGTGCGGGAGGAACCCACACTCGCGCGTCGCGGCGCGGAGAGCCTGTGGGATCAGCTCCGGGGAGACTCCTACGTCCGCGCCCTCGGGGCGCTCACGGGCGGCCAGGCCGTGCAGCAGGTCCGCGCGGGCCTGACCGCCATCTACCTCTCGGGGTGGCAGGTCGCCGCCGACGCGAACCTCTCGGGGCAGACCTACCCCGACCAGTCCCTGTACCCGGCGAACTCGGTTCCCGCGGTCGTCCGGCGGATCAATAACGCGCTGATGCGCCAGGACCAGCTCGAGCACGGCGAGGGCGCCCTGACGCGGGACTGGCTCGCGCCCATCGTCGCCGACGCCGAGGCGGGTTTCGGCGGCCCGCTGAACGCGTATGAACTCGCGCACCAGATGATCCAGGCGGGCGCCGCGGGGATCCACTGGGAGGACCAGCTCGCGAGCGAGAAGAAGTGCGGCCACCTGGGCGGCAAGGTGCTCGTGCCCACGAGCCAGCACGTGCGGACCCTGAACGCCGCCCGCCTCGCGGCCGACGTCGCGGGCGTCCCGACGATCCAGATCGCCCGGACCGACGCGCTCGCCGCCGACCTCCTCACGAGCGACGTCGACGACCGGGACCGCGCCTTCTGCACGGGCGAGCGCACGAGCGAGGGCTTCTTCCGCGTCGAGCCCGGCCTCGACCCCGTCATCGCCCGCGGGCTCGCGTACGCGCCGTACGCCGACCTGCTGTGGGTCGAAACCGGCACCCCCGACATCGGGCTCGCGCGGGAGTTCGCCGCCGCGATCCACGCCGAATTCCCGGGGAAGATGCTCGCCTACAACTGCTCCCCGAGCTTCAACTGGTCGGCCGCTCTCGACGACCGGCAGATCGCGCGGTTCCAGGACGACCTCGCGGAGGTCGGCTACCGGTTCCAGTTCATCACCCTCGCCGGCTTCCACGCCCTCAATCACTCGATGTTCGACCTCGCCCGCGGCTACGCCGAGCGCGCGATGCCGGCCTACGTCGCCCTCCAGAACGCGGAGTTCGCGGCGGAGAAATCCGGCTACACGGCGACCAAGCACCAGCGCGAGGTCGGCACCGGCTACTTCGACCTCGTCTCGAGCGCCCTCAACCCCGCGGCCTCGACCCTCGCGCTCGTGGGCTCCACCGAGTCCGAGCAGTTCCACTGACCCGCCCTCCCCGCCGAACGGATACGATCATGACCCTTCTCGACCAGACCATCGCCCCGCACCGCGCGGCGCCCCGCACCCCGCCCGCCATCGACGTCGTCGGCCCGATGCGGGACGGCTTCGCAGGAATCCTCACCCCCGACGCGCTCGCCTTCCTCGCCCAGCTCCACGAGCTGTTCGCGGGCCCGCGCTACGACCGCCTGGCCGCGCGGCTGCGCCACGGCTACGAGATCGGCAACGGCCGGGATCCGCGCTTCCGCGAGGACACCCGGCGGATCCGCGAGGACCTGTCCTGGCGCGTCGCGGGGCCCGGGCCCGGCCTCGCCGACCGCCGCGTGGAGATCACGGGCCCGACGGATCCGCGCATGACGATCAACGCGCTGAACTCGGGCGCGCGGGTGTGGCTCGCCGACCAGGAGGACGCCACGAGCCCCACCTGGGAGAATGTCATCGGCGGGCAGATCTCGCTCGCCGCGGCGATCCGCGGAACCCTCACGCACACGGCCGCGAACGGGCGCGAGTACGCCGTCACCGCGGAGCGTACGCCGACGATCGTGATGCGCCCGCGCGGCTGGCACCTCGAGGAGCGCCACCTGGCCTTCACCGATGCGCACGGCCGCACCATGGCGGCGTCCGGGTCCCTCGTGGACTTCGGCCTCTACGCGTTCCACAATGCCCGAGAGCTTGTCGAGCGCGGCCGCGGCCCGTACTTCTACCTGCCCAAGATCGAGCAGGCCGAGGAGGCCCGACTCTGGGATCAGGTGTTCACCTTCACGGAGCACTACCTGGGGCTCGCCCACGGCACGATCCGCGCGACGGTCCTCATCGAGACGCTGCCCGCGGCGTTCCAGATGGAGGAGATCCTCTACGAGCTGCGCGACCACTGCGCCGGCCTGAACGCCGGGCGCTGGGACTACATCTTCTCCCTCATCAAGACGTACCGCGGGCGCGGGTCGCGCTTCGTCCTCCCGGACCGCAACGAGGTCACCATGACGGTCGGATTCATGCGCGCCTACACGGAGCTGCTCGTGCGCACCTGCCACCGGCGCGGCGCGTATGCCATCGGCGGCATGAGCGCGTTCATCCCGAACCGGCGCGACCCCGAGGCGAATGAGCGCGCCCTGGCGAAGGTCGCCGCCGACAAGCAGCGCGAGGCGCGCGACGGCTTCGACGGCACGTGGGTCGCCCACCCCGACCTCGTGCCGGTCGCCGAGGCGGAGTTCGACGCCGTGCTCGGCGACCGTCCCCACCAGCTCGGCCGCGTCCGGGAGGACGTGCAGGTGCGCGAGCGCCACCTGCTCGACCTGTTCATCGGGCGCGGAATCACCGACGCCGGCGTCCGCGAGAACGTCGAGGTGGCGATCCGGTACATCGAGGCCTGGCTGCGCGGTCAGGGCGCCGTCGCGATCGACGGGCTGATGGAGGACGCCGCGACCGCCGAGATCTCGCGCTCGCAGATCTGGCAGTGGATCCGCCAGGACTGCGTCACGACCGAGGGCACCGCCATCACGCGCGAGCACGTCGCGGGCCTCATCGACGCGGTGCTGCGGGACGCGCCGCGCACGCCGGAGGACCGGTTCGACGACGCGGCCGACGTGTTCCGCGACGCCGCGCTCTCGCCGACCTTCGCGCCGTTCTTCACGACGAAGGCGTACGCGGACCACCTCGCCCCGCGCGCCTGAGGCCCCCGGCGCCTGGCGGGGGCTCACCCCCCGCCAGGCGCTCACGCGGGCGGCGCGCCCGGTGCGTCGCCGCCCGCGGGCTCCGTCGACGTGTCCACGCGGGCCACGAGCGCGGCGGCGAAGCCCGCGTCGACGGATCCCGTCATCGTCGCGAGCTGGAGGGCGCCGCCGTCCTCGCCGAACACGTTGTCGGTGTCGAGCGACACCTGCGACAGGTTTTCGGGCGAGCCCGCGTACTCCTCGCGGGCGTACACGTCGCCGAGCACCTCCGCGGGGATCGCGATCTGGGACACGGCGATCGCCTGGGTCGAGTCGCTCGTAGCCGCCACGTCGGGGTATACCTCGAAGTGGATGTGCGGCCACCGCCCCGTGTAACAGGCAGGCACGATCGAGGAGAACGTGACCTGGCCGTTCGCGTCGGCCGTTTGCACCCCGCGCAGGAAGGTCTCGCTCTCGACGCCCGACGAGTACATCGAATAGCGCCCCGCCGCGTCGCACTGCCACGCGTACACGGCCACGCCCGCGAACGGCACGTCGCCGGACGCCATGTCGAGGATCGTCAGGATGACCTCGAGGGGCACGCCCGCGACGACGGTGTCGGATCCGATGCTCGTGCGGATGTCGGAGCGCACGATTCCCGAGGTCTCGAGCACGTCCGGGCCGTTGGATCCGTCGCCGGGATAGGGGCCGGCCGTCTCGTCGGGGATCTCGCCCGACGGCACCGTCACGGCCGGGGTCGTCGCGGAGGCGGTCGGGGTGGGCGTCGCGGTCGCCGAGGGGCTCGGGGTTGCCGTCGCCGTCGCGGTCGAGCCCGAGACGGCCGAGCAGGCCGACAGGACCGCCGCCCCGGCGCCGAGGCCGACGAGCCCGAGGATCCCGCGGCGGCCGACGAGCGTGCCGAGGTCGAAGCTCAGCCCCTGGTCGACGACCTCGTCGTCGACGCGGTCGAGCGGCCGCCCCTCGTACGTGGGGCCGTCGGGGGTGTGGCGGGGTTCCGGAATGCGGGCCATGATCGTCTCCTCCAGGTGCGGTGTGCCCACATCATGACGGCGCCACTGAGGTGGCGCCACAGGCGGAGGTATCCGTTTGCTTGGAGTCGCGCCGCGCCCGCCGCCTGGCGTGTCACACTCGTCCCATGCCCGCCGCACCGCCCGCCCGCCCGGGCGGGAGCATTCCGTCCCGGCTGCTGCAGCCCGTCCTGCTCCTCGCCGTCATGTGGGCCGCGCGGATCCTGGACGACCTCCTCCCGTACGACGCGAACCGCGAGCTGGGGATCCAGTCGTGGGCGTGGGAGGGGCTCGACGGGATCCTCTTCTCCCCCGTGCTCCACGGCAGCTGGGCGCACCTCGGTGCGAACACCGTGCCCTTCCTCGCGCTCGGCGTGCTCGTCGCGCTCGACGGCGCGGGCCGTTTCTGGGGCGTCACCGCCGTCATCGCGGTGTTCGGCGGGCTCGGCGTATGGCTCGTCAGCCCGCCCGGGACGATCACGGTGGGGGCGTCGGGCCTCGTGTTCGGGTACTTCGGGTACCTGCTGGTCCGGGCGTTCGTCGCGCCGTCACTCGGGCACGGGATCCTCTACGCCCTCCTCGCGATCGGCGTCGCCGCGATCTACGGCACCTCGATGCTCGCGGGCATCATCGACGCGGGCGCGGGCGTGAGCTGGCAGGCGCACCTGTTCGGCGGCATCGGCGGCGCGTACGCGGCCGTCCTGCTGCGCCCGCGGCGGATCCGGCGGGCGCCCGCCCCGCCCGGCTGACGCCCCGCGGTTCCGGTCCTCCCCTCGCGCCGCGGGCCCCTCACCGCGGGGGCGTTGTGGGGCGCGCACAATAGCCCGCGGCCGTCAGGTCCGAAGCCGGTAGCGTCGCCCGTCGTGAACGTACTCTGGCGCACGATCCTCGTCCTCTTCCGCGCGCGTCGGCGGCACCGCCGCGGCGAGGCCCTGGCCTACGACGAGATCGGGAGGATCCGTCTCACCACGCTGCCGACCGACATCGACCTCCTCCGTCACATGAACAACGGCCGCTACCTGTCGCTGTTCGACCTCGGGCGGTGGGACTTCACGACGCGCACGGGGCTCGCCGACGTCTTCCGCGACAACGGGTGGTACGCGGTCGTCGCGAACGAGACGATCTCCTTTCGCCGCTCGCTCCAGCTCTGGCAGCGCTTCGAGCTCGAGACGCGGTGGCTCGGCTACGACGATCGCGCGCTGTTTCTCGAGCACCGCGCGATCGTGGACGGCGAGATCGCCGCGCGCGCCGTGATCCGCGCGCGGATTCTGCGTCGCGGGGGCGGATCCGTCACGCACGACGAGCTGTTCTCCGCGATGGGCATCTCCGACGGCTTTCCCGAGGTCCCGGCCTGGGTCCACGACTGGGCGGCCGCGGCGAGCCTGCCGAGCACGCGCCAACCAGCCCCGCGCGACTGGCAGGACGCGCCGCGGCACGGGTGACGAACTCGATTCACGGGAATACGATGGGGGCGGCGACCTCCCCGTGGGCCGCCGCGTTCCGCGCCGCGAGCGCACCCGTCGCGGCGTACGAAAGGATGATCCCATGAAGGTCACGGCAGCCGTTGCCACGGCCCCCGAGCAGCCGCTCGACATTCGCGAGCTCGAGCTGGACGACCCGCGCCCGCTCGAGGTGCAGGTGCGCCTCGTCGCGAGCGGCGTGTGCCACACCGACGCCATCGTGCGCGACCAGTGGTACCCGGTGCCGCTACCCGCCGTGCTCGGCCACGAGGGCGCCGGTGTCGTCGAGAAGGTCGGCGCGGGCGTCACCTCGGTCGCCCCGGGCGACAAGGTCGTGCTCGCGCCCGCGTCCTGCGGCACGTGCACGCAGTGCATCGGCGGCCACCCCGCCTACTGCACGAAGTTCTACGAGCTGAACTTCGGCGGCGCGCGCCCCGACGGATCCACGATGTTCCGCGACGGCGACACCGCGGTCGCGTCGAACTTCTTCGGTCAGTCGTCGTTCGCCTCCGTCACGAACGTCGCCGAGCGCGGCGTCGTCAAGGTCGCCGACGACGCCCCCCTCGACATCCTCGGCCCGCTGGGTTGCGGCATCCAGACCGGCGCGGGCGCCGTCCTCAACGTCCTGCGCCCGGGGCCCGGCTCCTCGATCGTGATCTTCGGCACGGGCGCCGTGGGCATGGCCGCCATGCTCGCCGCGGTCGCCTCCGGGTGCACGACGATCATCATGGTCGACATCGTCGACTCCCGCCTCGAGTTCGCCCGCGAACTCGGCGCCACGCACACCATCAACCCGCGCGGCACCGACCCCGTGGAGGCCGTCAAGGAGATCACGGGCGGCGGCGCGAACTTCGCGCTCGACTCGACCGGCGTGAAGTTCGTCTTCCCGCAGATGGTCGCCTCGCTCGGCACGCGCGGTCACGGCGCGCTCGTGGGCGCCTCCCCGCTCGGCACGGAGGCGCCGTTCGACATCGGCACGCTGCTGCTCACGGGCCTCACCGTCAGCATGGTCGTCGAGGGCGACTCGGTGCCGCAGGAGTTCATCCCGAAGCTCATCGACATGCACGCACGCGGCCTGTTCCCGTTCGACAAGCTCGTGAAGCACTACGCGTTCGCGGACATCAACGAGGCGTTCGCCGACTCGGAGTCGGGCGCGACGCTGAAGCCAGTCGTCACGTTCTGACGCCGCAGCGCCCGGCCCGATCGGGCCGGGCGCGGCCCACACCAGGCCGCGTCCGGGAAAGCTGGGCCCTGCGAGGCCCCCGCGAGCGCCTCACCATGTCGGCTGTGCGTCTGCCAGCTGACGAGCCGGGTTTCATAACTACTCTCGCGGCGAAAAATCCACGCCGGTTCGGGTTGCAAGTGCGTCGAGGAGCTCGTCCTGCAGCATCTCATTCAGTACGGCAGGATGCGGCGCGTATTGACGCTGATGGTGCCAGTACGCGAACGGCGAGTCCGCTGACGCGTCCTCCACGGCGAGCCACGCCTGCGTCCGGTGGCCCAGCACGAGATCATCGGGCGCGCCGCGCCCGCCCATGCGGGTCGGGACCCACCCCGGATCGACGGCATGACTCCACGCCCCGCGCCGAGCAACGGCCGCGGCGAGCATGGTGACGAGAAGTTTCGAGTCGGAGTAGCTTGCTGCTCCCTGCCCGCCCACGGCGTCGATCCGAGCGGCGCCCCCGCGATGCATGCTGCTACTGAGCACGATGCTGCGTTCGTGCGGAAGGGATGCAAGGAGCACGTAGGGTGCGATCACGTTGATCGCGAGCAGGTCCGGCCCGTCGAGCACTCCCGCATTCGCGATGATCGCGTCGACGCCCCCGGCGTCGTCGACAGCGCGGATCACGCGGGACAGGCCCGCCATCGTTGCGAGATCCCCCACGATCGGCACGGCGCCGTCGAGCCCCTCACGGCAAGCCTGATCGATGCGCGCGTCGCTGCGGGCGTGGGCCAGCACCGTATGCCCCGCGCGCGCGAGCTCGCGGGCCGCGCCCAGGCCAAGGCCGCTGGCTGCGCCCGTAATCAGAATCCGTGTCATGCGGTGGACCTCCGTGCCGCGAGAATGTCGACATGCGGCGAGCATGGTCGCCCGGAGTCGTGAGACCCCGGGCGACCGTGGGTCAGGGGCGAATGAGGACCTTGAGGGCCTCGCGCTGGTCCATCAGTCGATAGGCCTTCGCGATGTCATCGAGGGGCAGAGTACGGTCGAAGACGCGTCCGGGGTCGATGGTGCCGTCGAGCACCTCCGGGATGGCAGCCTCCAGGTAGGCGCGCACCGTCGCCGGGCCGCCAGTGAGCGTGGCGTTCTTCCCAAAGAGGCTCGTGAACCCGACCGGCGCGTCCTCGTACTGGGGCACACCGACGCGGCTGATCGTCCCACCGGCGCGCACGATGCGGTAGGACTGCTCGTAGGCAGGCATGAGCCCGACGGCCTCCAGCACAACGTCAACGCCGAGGCCATCCGTGAGGGCCATCACCTTCGCGACGCCCTCGTCGCCACGCTCGGCGACGACGTGCGTGGCACCGAAGTCTCGCCCGAGATCGGTGCGGGACTCATGGCGACCCATGAGGATGATCGTTTCCGCCCCCAGCTGTTTCGCCGCGAGCACGGCGGAGAGGCCGACCGCGCCATCACCGACGACCGCAACCGTGCTCGCAGGCCCGACCCCGCCGCGGACCGCCGCGTGATAGCCCGTCAGATACACGTCTGACAACGTCAGAAGTGACGGCATAAGGGCTTCGTCGGTGCCGGCGGGAATCGCCACAGCGGTCCCGTCGGCCTGGGGCACGCGCAATTTCTCGGCCTGCGTGGCGGAGCCGGCACCGTCGAAGAAACCACCGTGCACGCAGTTTGTCGTCATGCCGTTTCGGCAGTTCACGCAGGTGTTGTCGCTCCAGGCGAACGGCACGATCACGGTGTCGCCGACCTTCAGGGTCGCGACGGCCTCGCCGACCTGCTCGACCACGCCGATGGCCTCGTGGCCCATGCGCCGTCCCTCGGGGGTATCGCCAAGGTTGTGATAGGGGTGCAGGTCAGAGCCACAGACACAGGCGTACGTGACGCGGATGATCGCATCGGTCGATTCCTGGAGGGTCGGGTCGGCGACGTCAACGACGCGGACGTCGCCCGCGCCGTACATGACGGTTGCGCGCATGGGGGATCCTTTCGGTTACAGTCATTTGCCCGCACGAGCGGCGAATGTTCGCCCTCGGGAGCACGTCCACGGTAGGTCGGCGCATGGACCTACTGGGAGGGCACAGTAGGGCACCCCTCGTCTCCTGATCCGCGCGGGTGTCGGTTCGATCGTGCGGGGAGGGACGGCCCCGCGGTGTGGGGGTGCCTACGCGGGCCTCCCACCGTCGCACCGCTCGGCCATAGTTTCGATATGCCCATGGCACCGCGTGGACCGGGGCCGAAAGAGGAGCCAGGATGACCCAGCACGAGCTGCCGACAGTGGATATTCGGGACCAGGCGGAGCAGCCCGCGCGATGGGGTGGGGTGCTCGCCATGACACTCTGCGTCTTCGCGTTGATTGCCTCCGAATTCATGCCGGTAAGCCTGCTCACGCCGATCGCCGGGGACCTCGGTGTGACCGAGGGCCAGGCCGGCCAGGGAATCGCGATCTCCGGAGCCTTCGCCGTCGTCACGAGCCTGAGCGTCACCACGATCGCGGCGCGGATGGACCGCAAGCGTCTGCTCCTCGTGCTCACGGCCATCATGGCTGCGTCGGCCGCGCTCGTCGGCTTCGCGCCGAATTACCTCGTCTACATGATCGGGCGCGCGCTCATCGGCGTTGTGATCGGCGGGTTCTGGTCAATGTCCGCGGCGACCGCCATGCGGCTCGTCCCGGCGCACCTCGTTCCGCGCGCGTTGGCGGTGTTCAACGGCGGTGGCGCGCTGGCCTCAGTGATCGCTCCGCCCCTCGGTAGCTATCTGGGCGCGGTCGTCGGCTGGCGCGGGGCGTTTTACGCCATCGTGCCGATCGCCGTCGTCGCATTTGTGTGGCAAGCAATCGCGCTCCCGAGGCTGCCGGCGCCAGGCAGCGCACTGCGCGTTGGCGGAGTCTTCGCTCCCCTGCGCCGGCGTCCCATCGTCATCGGCCTCCTCGCATGCGCGGCGTTCTTCATGGGGCAGTTCACGCTCTTTTCGTACGTGCGACCCTTCCTCGAGACGGTAACCGGGGCCGATGCCCCGACGGTCTCGCTCGTGCTCCTTGTCGTCGGGATCGGCGGTTTGGTCGGCTCGGCCATCGTTGGCCGGTTCGTCGAGCGCGATTTGTACCTCACGGTCACGGTGATCCCGGCGGCGATGGCCGTGATCGCCGGCCTGCTCCTCGCCGGCGGTGGGTGGCTCTGGGCGACGATCATCCTCTTCGCTATCTGGGGTCTCCTCTCCACTGCCGCCCCCGTGGGGTGGTGGAGTTGGGTCGCACGAGTCATGCCGAATGAGGCCGAGGCCGGCGGTGGCCTCATGGTCGCCACGGTGCAGCTCTCCATCGCCGCGGGCTCCGCGATCGGCGGTCTCCTCTTCGACGGTATCGGCCACGGTGGTGCTTACGGGATGTCCGCGCTGCTCTTGGCGGCCGGCGCGATCCTCGCATTCCGCGCGGGACGCATGAGCGGGCGGGCGGGCTGACGGCAGGAATGGTGGAGAAATGGTCGTCCACAGGCCAAGGTGTCGCGATCGGATCGCACGCGCCTGACCGGCGCCGTTCCTTCTTCTCTGCGGCGGTGGCATTCGTCGCGGTGTTCGTGGCGGGCGCGACCCCGATTCCGCTGTACGACACGTACCGAACGGAGAACGGCGTCACGAACGTCGACCTCTCGCTCGTCGCGGTCTGTTACTTCGTGTGCGCCATCTTCGGGCTGCTCGTCCTCGGGCGGCTGTCGAATCATCTGGGCCGCAAACCGGTCAGCATGGCGGCCGTGGCGATCGCCATCCTGGGGTGCCTCGTCTACCTCGTGGTCGACGAGGTGGCTCCGCTGCTCGTCGGCCGCGGCCTGCAGGGCCTCGCCGCCGGTGTGGCATCGAGTGCCATCGCCGCGTTCGTTGTCGACACCGGCCCCGCGAAGCACCGATGGTTGGTCACCTCCATCACCAGCGCGGGCGCGACCGTCGGCCTCGCCATCGGCGCATTCGGTGCGGGCGCGTTGGTCGACTTCGCCCCGCTCCCGCGCCTGCTGTCCTACCTTGCGGCGACTGTGCTCCTCGGGATCGCTTTCGTCCTCCTCGCGACCTCGACCGAGACGGTCCTCCGGCGGCCCGGTGTCTTTGCGTCCGTTCGGCCGCGCCTCGGGCTCCCCGTCACCGCTCGCCCGTTCGTGCCCGCCGCCTTCAGCGTGTTCATCGCCACCTGGGCATACGGCGGCTATTTTCAAGCATTCGGGCCGTCCGTCGCCGCGGACTATCTCCACTCGTCCAGTGCGCTCGTCGCGGCCGCGATCTTCGCGTCCTGGATGGCACCCGGGGTGTTCGGCGGGCCAATCGCCGACAGGATGCGACCAGCGACCGCGCTGCGCATCTCCATGATCGTCGTGCTCATCGCAGCGGCCGGTCTCGTCGGCGCGATCTTCGCGGGAAGCGCCGTCCTCTTCGTCAGCTTCGGTGTGCTGGGCGGTCTGGGCATGGGCATTGGGACGGCCGGGGCCATGCGCTCCCTTCTCCCCGCGGCCGCTCCCTCGGAGCGTGCCGGGCTCCTATCGCTGATCTACGCCGCGTCGTACCTGGGTGGGGCGATCCCCGCGCTCATCGCCGGACAGCTGTCGCAGGTCATCGACCTGTTCACCATCACGGCCGGGTACGCCGCCATCGCGGTCGCGGCATTCGTCATCGTGATGACCACGGCCCGGAACCCACCTGAAGTGCGGTGAACGTCGGGAATTTACGCCCGGGTCGGCACATTCTCTTCGGCATAGCGGACCCCGATCGCGCCATCGGAGATGATTTCGCCGCGCGGTACGAGCGTCAGCTGCACCGACGTGATTCGCGGCGTGCCGTCAACGCCCGAGCACCTGCCGGACCGCGGGCGCGACGATCTCACCGAATCGGCGAATCGAGGCGTGCACCATGCTGCGTGGGAGTCCGCCGAGGTCGACCTGACCGAGGAAGCGGGTCGCGCCGAGTTCGGCGTGCAGGTCGAGCACCTTCTCGGCGATCTCGCGAGGTCCCCCGACCATGAGCGCGCCCCGGCGGGCCGCGAGGCTCCGGGTGCCGGCGGGATCGACGTGCCAGCCGCGCCCGCCGTTGGTGTCGGGCGAGAGGTACCGGCGGTAGTACGGGAAGAAGTCGCTCAGCGCCTCTTCCTGCGAGTCGCCGACGTAGAAGTGGCTGGTGATCCCCACGTCCAGCGTCGCATCGTCGTGCCCAGCCTCGCGCCCCGCCGCCCGGTACGTGTCGACGAGCCGCTTCGCGTGGTCAAGAGTTCCGCCGATGAGGCCGAGCGCCATTGGCAGCCCCAGCTGCCCAGCGCGCTGCGCGCTCGCGAGCGTACCGCCGACCGCGACCCAGACCGGCAGTTCGCGGCGCATGGGAGGGTTGGCGGATGCCGCGCGCAGCGGCGGCCGATGGGCGCCATTCCACGTCACCGCGTCCTCGGCGCGGAGTCGCAGAAGCAGATCGAGCTTTTCGGAGTACAGGCTGTCGAGCTGGTCGATGTCTTCGCCGAAGAGCGCGAAGGGCTCGGCAAACGCGCTCCGACCCGCGTAGATCTCGGCGCGCCCGTGGCTGAGGAGATCCAGCGAAGCGAAGTCCTGGTACACCCGAACCGGGTCCTGCACCGACAGCACCGTCGCGGTCGTCGTCAGACGGATGCGAGAGGTGGCTTGCGCGATCGCTGCGAGGTTGACGGCGGGCGAGGACACCGCGAAGTTCCGCGAGTGGTGCTCGCCAATGCCGAAGACATCGAGCCCGGCGCGTTCGGCCGCGATGCCGTACGAGGTGATGTCGTCGGTGCGGGAGGCGGCCGTGTCGCCGTCTCCGGGGTAGATGTCCGTGAGCGAGAAGACGCCGAGTTCCATCTGGTTCCCTTCATGATGATCCGGGCCGGCGCGAACCCGCAGTTCGCGCCGGCCCGTTGACAGGTCGTCAGCTGACGGCGACGACCAGCTTGCCGAGGGTGCCGCGCGTGAAGTCCGTCAGCGCGAGCGGCGCCTCTTCGAGCGAGTACACCCGCTGCACCGTCACACCGGTGACGCCGTCGACATGGTTGCGGGCGATGCGCTCGAGCGTCGCACCGGTGGACTGCGCGAAAATCGGGACGATCTGGACGTCGTCGAGCTGCAGCTGCGACGGGTCCATCACGAGAGTGGAGACCAGCACCCCGCCGGGCTTCAGCACCGCGCCGAGCTCCACCGGGTCACCCGCGAAGTGCAGCACAGCGTCGACCCCGTCCGGGTGCGCCGCGCGCACCTGCTCGACGATGTCCCCGGCGTAGTCGATCGTGCTCGCGGCGCCGAGTGCGCTGACCTTGGCGCGACCCTCGTCCGAGCCCGCCGTCGCGATGACCTTCGCGCCGGCACCGGCGGCGAGCTGCACGGCCTGCTGACCGACGCCACCCGTGGCGCCCGCGACGAGCACGGTGTGCCCCTCGCCGCTACCCGACGCGTCGAACGCGTCCACCGCAGCGGTGCCCGCGAGCCCGAGGGCCGCGGCCTCCTCGTAGGTGACACCGTCCGGGATGCGCGCGACGCCGACCGCGACCGGAACGGTGACGTACTCGCCGAACGAGCCGTCCCCGAGGTCGGGCTTGTTCACGACGCCGAACACCTTGTCGCCGACCGCGAACTCGGTGACACCCTCGCCGAGCGCCTCGACGTCGCCGGCGAAGTCCTTGCCCAGCACCACCGGGAACCGGTGCTCCATGACCCCCCGCAGGTATCCGTTCGCGACCGCGACGTCGAAACCGTTCACCGATGCGGCCTTCACGCGCACGCGCACCTCGCCGGGCCCCGGAACGGGAACCTCGACGTCCGCGAGAACCGGCTGCTCGCCGAACGCCTTGAGCACCACTGCCTTCATGTCTGTCCTGCCTTCTCCGCTGTGCGGCACTAGAAGCGGAGCGCTCGCTCCACATCACATGCTAACGCAACAACTGGAGGATCTATTCCGCTTGGTAGCATGTTCGTCGTGGACCCCAAATCGACCGCCGCGCCCAAGCCTTTGCGCGCGGACGCCGAACGCAACCGGCGGGCCATCATCGACGCCGCCGAGCGCGTCTTCGCCACCGAGGGGACGTCCGTCACGCTGGAACACGTCGCCGACGTCGCCGGCGTCGGTGTCGGAACGATCTACCGCCGATTCGCGTCACTGGCGGATCTCGTCACCGTGGTGATGGAGGCCAAGATCTCGCGGTACGCCGACCGGAGCGAAGAAGCGGCCGCGCAAGCGATCAGCCAACCGTGGCAGGCCTTCGAAGGGCACGTCATGTTCATGCTCGAGCAGCAGGCGACCGATCTCGCCTTCAGCGAACTCATCCTCAGCCCGCGCGGGGCGACCTCTCTCTTCCGCAGCGAGATCGGGCGTGCGCTGGACGCGAGCATCGTCCTCGTCGAGCGCGTGAAGACCGCGGGCATGCTCCGACCCGCCTTCGACCACAGCGATCTGTACATGCTGCTGAACGCCAACGCGGGAGTCGTCCGCGGCATGGGCGCGACCGCCCCGAGCACCTGGCGGCGCTTCGGCGACTACATGCTGCAGGCGTTCCGCCACGACGGCGAGCGACCCCTCACTCCCCCGTCCCCGCAGTGGACACGCGCGAGCGCGGCCCGGGCTGCCGCGCACCCAACTTTCGATCGCGACTGACCCAGGGCCCGCCGCCCGACTGCCGAGGCCAGGCACCCTTCACACGCGCTGACCACTGTGCGCTTGGTCGGCCGCCGGTCCTGCGGAGCGCGGGTGCCGCACGATCGAGGTGGCAAGCATGCGCGCGGCGCGCGTGATTGTCGAGTCCGACAGACCGCCCCCAGCGCGCCACGCACAGTTCACGATGCGAGCCGGCGCCCCCGGCAACGGCAACTCCCGAGTCCGCCCGTCCTCACGATGCGGGGCGACGACCGTGGCCGGCAGCAACGCGAGGCCGCGCCCGTGCGCGACGAGTTCGGCGAGAGTATCCAATCCGTCGAACTCCCATCGCACGCGAGGGCTCAGTCCCTCACGCGCAAGCCACGCATCGGCGAACTCCCGCGAAAAGCTCCCCTCCGTCGCCGAGAGGAACGGCATCGTTGCGAGGGCCTCACTTACCAGAGCGACCGCGGACTCATCCCGAGGCGCATCTCCAGCCCCCCGCGGCGCGGCCAGAACGAGGGAGTCCTCGAAACACCGCTCGACCTCCAACCGGCTGTCGAGCCCGGCGGACCGCGTTCCCCAGTCATCGACGACCGCGATGTCGACAGTCGCCTCGACCAGAGCTCGTTGCGCCTGCGGCGTGGACGACTGCACCAGCACGACGTCGAGCAGCGGCTCACGCGCGCGCATGCCCGCGACAGCGGCCGCGACGGTCCCGGCCAACGAGGGGATCGCGGCCACCACGATCCTCCCGCTCAGCCGCCCCACGGCGGCGGTGGCGCGAGAGCGCGCCACCTCGAGCGCGCCGATGACGTCACCGGCCGAAGCCAGGAACTCCAGCCCGGCGGCATTCAGCCGCGCACTCTTCGGCCCGCGGTCGATGAGCGGCACCCCAACCTCGCGTTCGAGCGCAGACAACTGCTGCGATACCCCTGACGCGGTGTAACCCAGCGCGAGCGCCGCGCCGGCGATCGATCCCTGCTCTTCCAAGGCACGCAGTGCCACGACGCCTCGCAGATCATGCATGACTCGAGCTTATGGTAAGCGTCACGAATGCGCGCTTTTCTGTTGGCCTCACGCGTCATAGCGTCGAACCCATGACGATCTCGATCACGCCCGCACTGTCGTCGAAGCGCCCCATGCAGTTCGCGCGACCGGCACCCACCCTGGGGATCCTCGGCGGCATGGGCCCGCTGGCGGGCGCTGAGTTCTTCCACCGTCTGAGCGCGGCGTTCCCGGCTTCGTCCGACCAGCAGCATCCGGTCGTCCATCTCCTGTCGAATCCCCGGATCATGTCGCGATCGAGCGCGGTGCTCTCCGAGGACCAGGGTCACCACGAGGCCGTCGAAGGCGAGATCCGCGCGGGTGTCGAGGCGCTGATCAGCCTGGGCGCCGACGTCATCGCCGTCCCCTGCAACACGGCGCACCACTTCATCGACCGCTTCCACGACGACGTGTTCGCCGCCCACCCCGGCCATGTCGCTCGCAGGCACACGAACGATCGACCGCCCGCTGTCCTCGCGCACATCGTCGACGCCACCATCGACCGTCTCGCGCGATCTGGGCACGCAGCCGGGTGGCTGCTGGCCACGCGGGGGACCGTCTGCTCGCAGATCTACACAGCCCGTGCCACGGCCCGCGCGATCGACCTGAGACTTCCCGACGAACGGGTGCAGGATGCCGTGGACCGCTGTATCGCCGCGGTAAAGGCGGGACGAACCGACGAAGCGGCCTCGCTCGCCGCCGACGTCGCCGAGTCGCTGACCGGGCTCGCCGATTTCCCTCTAATTGCCGCGTGCACCGAACTGCCGATCGCGTTCGCCGCCGGAGGCACCCCTATCCCCCACATATCCAGCATCGACGCGCTCGTCGATCACACGATCTCGCTCCTCCAGCGTGGGCGAGAGGGGATCGACGAGCGCGCGCCCGTTGCTCAGCGCGACGCGGCCAAAGACCTCCTGCGCGAGGCAGACTGAGCAGCCGCGCTTCGACGTCAGGCGCTGTGGTGGGAGAACAGGTCGTTGTCTTCGCTGTAGCGGTCGGCCCGGAGCGCCCTCAGCGTCGACATGTCATCGTCAGAGATCACGAAGTCGACCTGCGAATTGCTGAGCATGTGCGCGGGATTGGCGGTCTTCGGCAGGGACACCGTCCCAAGCTGCAGGGTGTAACGGATGCAGAGCTGCGGGACCGTCACCCCGTAGCGGCCTGCCATCGCCGTGACCTCGCCGTTGCTCAGCATCTCGCCGTGCGCGATCGGCGAGTATGCCTCCACCTGGATGCCCCGGGCTCGGCAGTATTCGATGAGCTCGCTCGGGGTGTTGCCCGGATGCGCGAGGACCTGGTTCACCTGCGGAGCGACCCGTGCGCCCGAGAGGATGTTCTCGATGTCGGCGGGGAGGAAGTTCGACACCCCTATGGCGCGGATCCGGCCCGCCTCGTAGGCGTCCTCCAGCGCAGCCCACGCCTGACGGTTGCCGTCGGAGTAGTCCCCGCCGCGGAAGTCGTCCCACGGCTGCGGGCCGTGGATGAGCATGAGGTCGACATACCCGATGTCGAGTGTCGCGAGGGACCCCTCGATCGCGGCCGCCGCCCCGGCGCGGTCCTTGATCTCCGCGGCGAGCTTGGTCGTGACGAACAGCTGCTCTCGCGGGACCCCACTTGTGCGCACGCCCTCGCCGAGCCCGCGTTCATTCCCATACGCCTGCGCGGAGTCGATTCCGCGGTAGCCAATCCGCACGGCCGCGCGCACCGCCTCTGCCACGGATGCGTCGCTGATCTGCCAGGTGCCTAAGCCGAGCCGGGGAATCGCCACCCCGTTGGCGAGGGTGTATGTCTCATCCAGGATCATCGTTGAGCTCACTTCTGTCGGTCTTCTTCAAGCACGGAGCGACCCGTGTCGAGCGAAGGATCGTGTCTGCGTTTCACGATAGGAGCGCGTCGCTCCGGCTGGGGCGTCCTGACGGGGCCCCTCATGCCGTCCGGGGTTTCTGGCGTGCTTACGCGCGTGCTCCTGATGCGCGGTCCGCCCGCGTGCGGAATCCGTGCGTGCGCGCGAAGAGGACCACCACCAGGGAGACGACCGCGAGGACCGCCGCGGTCCACGGCAGCGACTGCGGCCCCCAGCCGGTCAAGACGAGGCCCCCTGCGATGCCGCCAGCAGCCATACCGACGTTCCAGGTCACCACCGACAGCGACTGCGCGACATCCCCCGCGCGGCCGGCCGCTTCGGCGAGCGCCGTCTGCACCAGCGTCGCGACACCGCCGAACGCGAGCCCCCACGAGCCGGCCGCGACGAACACCAGAGCCGCGTGCTCCTCGACGACCGCGAGCATCGTCATGGCGACCGCGAACAGTGCGGCGCTCGCGACCATCAGGATCCGCAGGTGCCCATCGATGAGTGCCCCGGTGACCCAGATACTCAGTAGCGACGCCGCTCCGAACACGAGGAGCACGACGTCGATGCGGTCGCCCAGACTCACCGCAGAGAGATAGGGGGCGATGTAGCTGTAGACGATGTTGTGCGCGGCTACCAGGGCCAGGATCACCGCAAGGATCGCTGCGACCCCGGGCAGGCGAAGAGTACGGGAGATCGAGGGGCGGTCGCCGCGGCCAGTGCCGGGGAAGGCCGGTACGGCCGCCAGAATCCACCCGATGAGCCCGAAAGCGATGACCGTGAGCGCCGCGAACGCGAGCCGCCATCCGACAAGACCCGCAAGGAAGGTTCCGGCCGGAACGCCGATGGACAGGGCGACGGGGGGGTGCCGGCCATCGCGATAGCCATCGCCCGTCCCCGCTGGCCGGGTGCGACCATCCGGCGGGCGTAGCCGGCGAGCAGCGCCCACACGAGACCCGCGACGACACCGGCCCCGAAACGCGCGACCATCGTGAGGAGGTAGTCGGTCGACAGCGCGGTGACGAGGTTGGTCAGCGCGAATCCGGCCACGGCGGTGAGCAGCAGCCGGCGCCTCGGCCACCCGATGGTCGCCATCGTGAGCGGGATCGCCGCCGCGGCTGAGCCGATGGCGTAGACCGTGACGGTCTGGCCGGCGGCGGACGGCGTGACACCCAGGTCGGCACTCATAGCGGGCAGGATGCCGGCGGGCATCGCCTCGGTCATCACGGTCACGAACCCCGCGGTCGCCAGCGCCAACAGCCCTGCCCATGGCAACCGGGCCTGCTCAATCACCTATAGCTCGTCCGCTTCGTTTCGGGTCCCGGCGCACCGCCGCCCGCAATCGAGCGCCGCCTGAACCGGGGTTCACGGCGTGGGCTCGTCGACTTTCGCCGGCTGTCCGTCGAGCGAGACCTCATGTCGACTCCTCGCCCAAGCGGGAAGGAGAGCCAGGCGATCCGCGTCGGGGGTTCCCGGCCCCGCGCTATAGGTGACGATGGACAACCCGTCCTCGCCGGGCAGCTGCCACCCGTCGAACGCGACCTGGATCGCCCCGACTCCAGGGTGATTGAACGTCTTGACGCCACTCCGATGCTCGTGCACGTCGTGCGCCGCCCAGTCTTGACGGAAGTGCGCGCTACGGGTCGACAACTCTCCGATCAGCGCGGTGAGCTCTTCGTCGAGCGGGTTGCGCCCGACCTCCAGGCGAAGCATCGCCGCCGTCATCCGACGTGCTTGGGCCCAATCGGCGTAGAACGTTTGCGCCCGGGGGTCCAGGAACGTCGTGCGGGCAATGTTCGGGCGAGTATCCGTGTCGAAGTGGATGACGTACAGCGCGCGTCCGGCTTCGTTTGCGGCGACGATGTCGTGTGGCGCGTTGTAGACGACCGCAGGCAGAGCCAAGCTGTCCAGCACTCGCTGGACGGACTCTCTCACCGCGCGAGGCTGGCGCACTTGCGCGACGGACAGGCCCGATGCCCCGGCACGCCGAGCAAGGTCGAAGAGGTGCTCCTGTTCAAGGTCGTTCAGCAGCAACGCCCTGGCGATGGCGTTCAGAACGCTCTCGGAGGCGCTCCGGATGTTGCCTCGTTCGAGGCGCGTGTAGTAGTCCACGCTCACCCCGGCCAGCATGGCCACTTCCTCGCGCCGCAACCCCGGCACGCGGCGATCCCCACCCACATCCGCCAATCCGACCTCACCCGGGGTGACCTGAGCGCGCCGGGTGATCAGGAACTCGCGAACATCGTCCTTCACCGTCATATTCCACAGCGTATGCACGTTCGACCCTGCGATGGGAGGCTCTGGCGTGCCACCCCAGATCGATCGGGTGTCCGGTGGCTTTGCCCAGCCTCCCACCGCGACATGCCTGCTGCGGTCACGACCGCGGTCGCGTCACACCACCCACGGTGCTATCGGTGGTGCGCAGGCATGTCGTCGCGGGTCCCGAGAGGCGCGGCGCGCGCCATAGCCCGCGACAGTGCCTCGTCATCCGGCGGGGGCGGCAACAGCTTCACGTCGACCCCCGGGGCCGCGAACCCTCGAATCAGGTGAGCGAGGAGCCGCCGCCAGGCATCCGGGGCCGCGGTCGCGGTCGCACTCACGACCCCCGCGTTGGCGAACAACACCAGGATCAGGTCCTGGGAGACGAAGTCGGCACGGAGCGCACCCGTTCCGCGCGCCCGCTCGATGATCGCCAAGAACCCCTCGTACGCCTCCCGGCGCCGCTCCTCGAACGATTCCGCGCCGGGGAACGTCGTGATCATGACATCCGCGAAGCCGCGATCTGTCGCCTGCATTCCGCAGACCATCGTGATGTAGTCGACGAATCCCTGCCACGCGTCCGATTCGCCGAGCGCGACGCGCGTCGCGCTCAGATACGCATCCATCTTCTCGGTGAACACCGCCTCGATGAGCTCGGACGTCGTGCTGAAGTGGCGGAACACGGTCGCCTTCCCCAGCCCCGCCGCGCGCGCGATCGCCGCCATCGGGACCCCGAGCCCTCCCGCCGCGTAGAGGTCGCGAGCCGCAGCGAGGATGCGCTGCCGATTCCGCTGCGCATCCGCGCGCTGCATCGGCGCGTCGGCATCGGTGGGAGGACTGCCGAAATCTGGCGCGGACATGAACTCATCGTACTAAACGAAACCCCCGTTTCGTTTGTGCTAGCGTCGGCGACAGAGAAGCGGACCGACCGTTTCATTTATTGGAGGATGTCATGTCGACAATCGCCATCGTCGGCGCGGGCGAGGGCCTCGGGCTCGCCATCGCCCAGACCTTCGGCGCGCACGGGTTCGACGTCGCGCTGATCGCACGCAGCCCCGAGAAGCTCGCCACGCTGGTCGAGCGACTGAGCGAGGACGGCATCACCGCCGCCGCCTTCCCCGCGGACGTCCGCGACCGCGGAGGTCTCGCCCAGGCGCTGAAAGATGCAGCGGCACGCTTCGGCGGCATCGATGTACTGGAGTACTCCCCCGTGTCCAAGGGCGGCGGCGGAGGCCTCGCCTCGCCCGCCCAGGCGACGCCCGAGGACTTCCAGCGGGAGATCGACTCCCAGCTGCTCGGCGCCGTCGCGGCGACGCAGGCCGTCCTCCCCGCGATGCGCGAGGCCGGCGCCGGAACGCTGCTCTTCACAACGGGAGCCGGGTCGGTGCGCCCGGTCCCGATGCTCGGGAACGTCAATGCGGCGGCGGCAGCCCTGCGCAACTGGGCGATCAACCTGAACCAGGAGCTCACCGACACCGGCATCTATGCCGCCCACGTCGCCATCGATGTCTCCATCGACGTCGCGGTAATCCCCGGCATCCCGGTCGCTCCCGCGTCATCGATCGCCGCGGCGTACTGGGACCTGCACGTCGCCCGCGACGAGAGCGAGTTCATCTACTCCGCGGGGTGAGGCACATTCGGGAAAGGCGGCTCCACCGCAGGTCGGGGGAGCCGCCTCATCTCACCGTCGTCTCGCTGGTCGATCCATTTTGCCGAGCGCGGAGCATCCAAGGATGCGCGACGTGCCGACGCTCATTGACCGACCGCGGCGAGGTGCGTTCGGGCGTGAGGACCGGAGCGGATTCATCGCGGCACCCCGGTCTACGCGGCCGAGAGCCCCGCGTCGACATTGACCGTGATCCCCGTGATGCCGGATGCCTCGTCCGAACACAGCCACAGGAACGAGTCGGCGATCTCGGACGGCTTGAGCATCCGCCCCATCGGCTGAATCCCGGCGACGAACGCCTTCTGCTCCTCCGGGGTGAGGTGCGCCTCGACCGCCGGCGTCAGCGTCATGCCAGGCGCGACCGCGTTGACGCGGATACCGCGATCGGCGTACATCAGGGCCGCGTACCGCGTGAGCTGGATGACGCTGGCCTTCGCCGCGGCGTACGCCACCGACGACGTGAGAGTGGGACGAACGCCGGCCATGGACGCCGTGTTGCCGATGACGCCGCTCCCCTGCGCCAGCATCTGCGCGATCTGCGCACGCATGCCGTAGAACGTCGATTCGGATGACAGCGCGAAGGTCGCCCGCCACGCCGCCGGGTCGAGGTCCTCGAGGGGGCCGCCGGATGTGTCACCCCGGCCGGGACCACCGACGTTATTGATCGCGACGTCCAGCCGTCCCCACTCATTCACGACGTCCGCAACGATTCGCGTCGCGTCGTCGGGATCGGTCGCGTCCGCGCGCCCAAAGCGAACGTCGTGACCGCCCGCACGCAGCTCAGCCTCCAACGACTGACCCACCTCGTTCGAGATATCGGTGAACATCACCCGCGCGCCCTCGCGCACCATCCCGTCGAGGATCGCTCTCCCGATCCCCGATGCTCCGCCCGTCACCAGGACGACCTTGTTCTCGTACCGCATTCAGACTCCTGTGTGCTCATTTGGCGCGCCGCATTGCGCAATCCGGAACAGACTACCCGAAAATCTGTCAGATTCTGTCATAATTGAGATCGAGGAGGACGAACGTGGGAAGACGCGAGGATCGACGCGTGGAATTGCCTCTCCACCTGTCACACACGGCTATGGCGCTG
The DNA here is from genome assembly GCF_011326725.1 of Microbacterium excoecariae. GTDB lineage: Bacteria > Actinomycetota > Actinomycetes > Actinomycetales > Microbacteriaceae > Microbacterium > Microbacterium excoecariae. The sequence goes on from NZ_JAANCO010000001.1 coordinate 2,201,165, forward strand.
TTCACCGCGCACGGGTTTGCGGAGGTGCGCGTGGAGGACATCGCGTCCACCGCAGGAGTGTCCGTGCGCACCTTCCACCGCTACTTCCCCACGAAGCAGGATGCGGTATTGCCCGCTCTGGACGCACTGTGGGACGAATTCCTCGCGCGCCTGACAGCCGCGTCAGGCGCGGCCTCGCTCGACCAAGCCCTCCTCGAGAGCTTCCTGCGCACGCGCTCGAGTGCCCTCGCTGGACGCCAGCTCGCGTTGTTTCGGGCAATGGCCGACTCTCCGCACCTGCAGACAGTGCGACTACGGATGTACGCCCGCTTCGAGAGCCAATTGCGGGCCGCCCTTGCGTCCATCGTCGACAGCGACATCGACGACCCCGACGTCGCCCTGTTCGCTGCCGTGATCACCGCTGCTGCCCGGCTGGTCTCCGACTCCACCCTCGCCGGAAACGAAGCCCCCGACGAAGCGACGAAACGACTCTTCAGCGCGGCATTGCGGCTTGCGCCGCAGTCGTCGCAAAGTCACAACTGATAGCTAAGCCGACTCGCCGCGCGCAAGATGCCCCAATCGGCGAAGACGAACTCGCGGGCGCCACGGGAAGCGCCCACAACAGCGGCGCAGGGCGGGAAGGCCAGTCGCCGGACCGAACCACCCGGGTTGCCGTGGATCCGATCCTCCCTCGGCACGTCCAGTGGGCTCTCTATTCGCGGGCCCGGAGCGGGAGTTTCATGGGCCCGGATGAGCATCGATGTCGTGCGATCCAACCGGTGTGCGGATGACCCAACTTTATCAATCAGCTGATCGAGCTTCCGTACGCTAGCGCGTGCGGGGCGACCGAGGAGGGAGCGAGCATCGTTCGCACACCCTTCCGCATCGCCCCTTGCTATGCGCGACGGAGGTCAGGTGAATCCGCCTCGCGCGATCGCTGAGACAGCTTCATCCAGAGCGTTCGCAAGCGGAATCTGGTGCGATTCAGCGAAGCGATGAGCCGTCGACAATGCGGCAAAGGCAGCGGCCACGACCGCTGCCAACTGCAGCGAAGTCGCCCCCGACCCGCGCTCGGCTTCGCGGCGTTCGAGCTCGATTGCGATCAGGCGCTGCGCGCGCTCCATGCGTTCGAGATAGCCCGCGCGGAGCGCCTCTGAGTTTTGGATGAGTCGGTTCACTTCGAGCGCCGAGCGACGCGAGTCTTCGTCGGCCATGTATGTCACGACCGGGTCGAACATCCGTCGGAGCGCAACCCAAGGCTGCTCGTCAAGCGGTCGCTGAGCCAGTGCAGCGGCGAAGTCCTCCCCCTGTTTGTCGAACTTGCCCAGGATGAGCGCTTCCTTGCTTCCGAAGTAGCGAAAGAAGCTGCGCTTGGACATCCCGGCGGCGGCAGCGATCTCCTCGACCGTCACCGCGTCGAAGCCGCGCTCGACGAACAGCGCCTGGCCGGCCGCGAGCAGCTCGGCCTGAACGGCCCGACGCGTTCGCTCGCGCAGCGTGGCGCCCATCCCCGGTTCCGTCATGCCTCCATGCTATACACTGGGGTTCGAAAGTGACACTCGGTGTCATATGTGGCGCCAAGTGTAAAAGACGTGAGGAGTAGCAATGAGCAAGACCTGGTTCATCACCGGCGCCGGCCGGGGATTCGGCAAGCAGTTCGCGTCAGCGGCTCTCAGGCGCGGCGACAAGGTGGCCGCGACCGCCCGCAACCTCGACACCCTGCAAGACCTTGTGGATGGGTACGGAGGCGCCGTGCTCCCGCTGCAGCTGGACGTCACCGATCGTGCGGGCGTGGATGCCGCGGTCGCGGCCGCTGTGGCCAAGTTCGGGCGGCTGGACGTCGTTGTCAACAATGCGGGCTACGGCCTGTTCGGCGCGGTCGAGGAGATCAGCGACCAGGAGCTGCGCGACCAGCTCGAGGTCAACCTGTTCGGCGTCCTCCACGTCACCCAGGCGGTCCTTCCGACTCTGCGCGCGCAGGGCTCCGGCCACATCATCCAGATCTCCACGATCGGCGGCATCGGCGCGTTCCCGAACCTTGGCGGCTACCACGCCTCGAAGTGGGCGCTCGAAGGGCTCAGCGAATCGCTCGCCCAGGAGGTCGCCGGATTTGGAATCAAGGTCACGCTCGTCGAACCGGGCTCGTACGCCACGGACTGGGCCGGCAGTAGCGCCGCACACGCGACGCCGATGCCGGCGTATGACCCGCTGCGCCAGGCGATGGCGGAGCGTATGAAGGCGAGCTCCGGGCAGATGACGGGCGACCCTGCAGCGGCCGGCCCCGCCTTGCTGAAGATCGTCGATGCTGAGCAGCCTCCGCTGCGCGTCCTGTTCGGCACGGTCCCCACGCAGATCGCTCCCCACCTCTACCAGCAGCGACTCGAGACCTGGGAGCAGTGGAAGTCTGTCTCCATCGAGGCGAACGGAAACTGAGACGAACTCGGGGAGGGGCGGCGATGGGCTGTTCCTCCCCGGCCCGCACCGGATAGGCAGCAGGATGGAATGGTCGCTCGTGATCCGCTCGACAACCTGAGCGAAAACGAGATACCCGCCCTCACGAGCCTCCTTCTCAAGCGCGCCGATGGCCCTCCGGCCTCACACGCCGCGCGATCGGCGCGCAGACATGAAAAAGGCCCCGGGAAACCCGGGGCCTTTTTCACTGGAGCCACCTGTCGGAATCGAACCGACGACCTATTCATTACGAGTGAATCGCTCTGCCGACTGAGCTAAGGTGGCGTCTCGCGCCGCGCGAGCGGCACGAGAGACAATATTACCCATTCGCCCGCCCGCGCGCGAATCCGACCCGCACCCCGGGCGTGCCGCGGGATCCGCCCGTCAGCACGTCGCGCCGTCGGCGGGCACCTCGCCGTCGATAAGGTAGGCCTCGACGGCGGCATCGACACAGTCGCTGCCCGCCTTGTACGCCGTGTGCCCCTCGCCCTCGTAGGTGAGCAGCGTCCCGCTCTCGAGCTGATCGGCGAGCGAGACGGCCCATTCGTAGGGGGTCGCGGGGTCGCCCGTCGTCCCGACCACGAGGATCGGGGCGGCGCCGGCGGCGTGGATCTCGCCGCGCTCGCCCGTCGGCTCGTACGGCCAGAACGCGCACACGTCGGCGCCCAGCATGTACTGCCACGTCACGGGAGCCTGCTCGGAAAGGATCCGCTCGTCCTCCGCCGACGTATCCTCCGACTCGGTCGGGTAGTCCATGCAGTTGTAGGCCGTGAACGCCTCGGTCGAGTTCGTCGGATATGCGCCTTCCTCGCGGCCGTTGTAGAAGTCCGCGAGGAACATCGCCATCGTGGCGTCGCCCTGGAGCGCGCCCGCGAGGGCCTCGGTCAAATACGGCCAGTTCTGCTCGCTGTAGAGCGCGGCCACGACCGCGGTCATGAGCGCATCGCCGCCGAGCTCGCGGCCGTCCGCGGCCACGAGCGGCGCGCGGTCGACCGACGCGAGGAGCGCGGCCACATCGTCCATCGCCTGATCCACGGATCCGCGGAACGGGCACGACGCGCCCTCGAGGCAGCTCGCGAGGTAGGTGCGGAACGACTCCTCGAACGCGATGACCTGCGTGCGCCCGACCTCGCTGCCCGACACGGACGGGTCGATGGCCCCGTCGAGCACGAGGCGCCCGACGTTCTGGGGGAACAGCTCGGCGTAGGTCGCGCCCAGGAACGTCCCATACGAGTACCCAAGGTAGTTCAGCTGCGCGTCGCCCAGGACGGCGCGCAGGAGGTCCATGTCGCGCGCCGCCTGCTCGGTCGTGACGAACTCGAGCACCTCGCCGGAGTTCTCGGCGCACGCGTCCGCGAACGCCTCCGCCTTCTCGTCGAGCGCGGCCTCCCATTCCTCGGAGCCTCGCTCCCCCGCCGGGATGTCATAGAGGTAGGCGTCCATCTCGGCGTCGTCGAGGCACGACACCGGTGTGGATCGCGAGACGCCGCGCGGGTCGAACCCCACGACGTCGTAGGTGGCCAGGAGGTCCTCCCCGATCCCGTCATACTCGAGGGAGCTGTAGAGGAGATCGATGCCCGAGGATCCAGGCCCGCCCGGGTTGATCAGGAGGGAGCCCGCGGGATTCGCGGGGCGGTCGGCCGGACGCGCGATCCGCAGCTCGATCTCGCCCGCGCCGGGGTCCGCCCAGTCCCGCGGCGCCGTCACCGTGGCGCACTCAACCTCGACGCTCGTCTGCGGATCCTCGCACGCCTCCCACGCGAGCGACTGCTCGTAGAACGGCAGGAGGTCGGCTGGCACGCCGTCGGTGGCGGGGGCGGTCGTCTCCTCGCCGGCGCCCGGCACGAGGTCCGGAAGGGGGTTCGCGCACCCCGCGAGCAGGACGACGGTCGCGGACGCCGCGGCCACGAGGCTGAGGGCGCGCCGGGCGCGGGTGAGTGAGGTCACGGCTTCCTTCCGCTGACGACGGTCACGAGCAGGCTTTCGAGCGCGAGCGCGGGCTGGACGTTGCGCTCGAGCGCGGCGCGCGTCTCGGCGATGTGGTCGAGGATCGTGAGGGCGCGGCGGGGGCGCCAGGCCTGGGCGACCTGCCGGATGTCGTCGGCGAGCTCACGGTTGATCATGCCCTCCTCGCGGCCGAGCTGGGCCAGCGCGATGTCGCGAAACAGCGACTGCATGTCGGTGAGCACGCGGTCGAGCCCGTCGCGCACCCCCCGCTTCGCGCGACGCTCCTGCTCGTCCTTGAGCGCGTTCAGCTGCGACCGCACGGCGGGCGGGACCTTCGCGCCGTCGGGCACCCCGACCGTGCGCAGCAGGGCCTGGCGCTCCGCCTCGTCGCGCTCGGCGTTCAGCGCCTTCGCGTCGTCGGTGGCGGCCTGCACGATGCGCCCGGCGATCTGCACGACGTCGCCGATCGCGCGCACCCGGAGGACGTCGCGCAGGGTCTGGTCGCGCCGGACACGCGAAGGCTCGTCGGTCGCGAGGCGCTGCGCCATTCCGATGTGGCGCTGGGCGTGGCGCGCGGATTGCTCCGCGACGGCGGCGTCGACACCCGTGCGCTCGGTGATGAGGCGCGCGACGTCGTCGACCTCGAGTTCGCGCAGCCGCAGCGAGCGCACGCGCGAGCGGATCGTCGGCAGCAGGTCGGCCTCGCTCGGCGCGCACAGCACCCACACGGTGTGCTCGGGCGGCTCCTCGAGCGCCTTCAGGAGCACGTTCGAGGTGCGCTCGGTCATGCGGTCGGCGTCCTCCACCACGATCACGCGGTATCGCCCCACCGAGGGCGCGTAATAGGACCGCTCGACGATGTCGCGCGCCTGCTTGATCGTGATGATCACGCCCTCCGTGCGCAGCCGCGTGAGGTCGGGGTGCGTCCCCGCGAGGACCTGGCGCATCGTCGCATCGTCGCCCGGGCCGTCCGCGATGAGCGCGGCCGCGAACGCGAGCGCCAGCGTGGACCGCCCGGACCCGGGAGGGCCCGTCACGAGCCAGCCGTGCGCCAGCTGGGCGGGATCGGCGGCCGCGCGCTGGAGCGTCTCGACGGCGTCGCGCTGCCCCAGCACGTCGCCCCACGGGAGCGCGGCGGCGGAAGTCAGGGTCATGCGTTCAGCCTACGGGGAGCCGCCGACAACGAGCCGGGGCCTCACACGAGCGGCGCGACGCGGGCACGGATCCGCTCGGCGATCCGCTCCGGATCCTCCGATGCGTCCACGACGAGGAAGCGATCGGCCTCGGCCGCGGCCAGCTCCAGGAACGCCTCCCGCACGCGCCCGTGGAACTCGGCCGCCTCGGCCTCCAGACGGTCGAACGGCTTGTCGTCGGCGTCGAGCCGCCGCCGCGCCGCGGCCGGGTCGAGATCGAGCAGCACGGTGAGGTCGGGAAGCGCGCCGCCCGTCGCCCACAGCGACAGGTCGCGCACCTCCCCCATCCCGAGCACCCGCCCGGCGCCCTGATAGGCCACGGACGAGTCGAGGTACCGGTCCTGCAGCACGACCTCGCCGCGCGCGAGGGCGGGCAGCACGCGCGTGGCGACGTGGTGCGCACGGTCGGCCGCGTACAGCAGCGCCTCCGCGCGCGGGGCGATGTCCCCGCGGTGGTGCAGGACGAGCTCCCGGATCCGCTCGCCCACCTCGGTGCCGCCCGGCTCGCGCGTGCGCACGACCGCGCGGCCGCGGGCGGCGAGCCACTCCTCCAGCAGGCGCGCCTGGGTCGTCTTGCCCACACCGTCGCCGCCCTCGAAGGTGATCCACGGCGCGCGGCGGGCCGCGGGATCCATCACTCCCCCGCGGCCTCGCGCGCGGCCTTGTTCCGCGCCCGCGTCGCGGCCGCCTTCTTGGCGGCCTCCGAGCGCGCCGCCGAGACCTCCTTGCCGGCGGCGTTCGTCTTCTTCGCGGGCGCCTTCTTCGCGGGCGCCTTCTTGGCCGCGGCCCCGCGCTTCTTCGCCGGGCCCTTGGCGCGCTTGTCCGCGAGCAGCTGCACGGCGCGCTCGAAGTCGACGTCGGTCGCCGTCTCCCCGCGCGGGATCGTCGCGTTGGTCTCCCCATCCGTGACGTACGCGCCGAAGCGCCCGTCCCGGATCCGGATCGCCTTCCCGCTCGTCGGGTCTTCCTTCTCGAACTCCTTCAGGGAGCTCGCCGCGCGCCGCGCGCCGTACTTCGGCTTCGCGTAGACCTCGAGGGCCTCGTCGAGGGTGATATCGAAGATCTGCTGCTCGGCCTCCAGCGACCGCGAGTCGCTGCCCTTCTTCAGGTAGGGGCCGTAGCGGCCGTTCTGCGCCGTGATCTCCTCGCCGGAGGCGGGATCCGTCCCGACGGTGCGCGGCAGGGCGAGCAGCGCGAGCGCCGTGTCGAGGTCGATCGTCTCGGGCGACATGCTCTTGAACAGCGACGCGCGCCGGGGCTTGGGCGCCGCGGCCTTCTTCGTCGCCTTCGCGGGCGCCTCGGCAACCTCGCCCGTCGCCGGGTCGACCTCGCCCGGTTCCTCAGGCTCGCTCTCCTCGAGGTAGGGACCGAAGCGGCCGTCCTTGACGACGACGACCTTGCCGTTGTCGGGGTTCTCCCCGAGCACGCGGTTGCCGGCGACGGGCTGGTCGATGAGCTCCTGCACCTTCTCGGGCGTGAGCTCGTCGGGCGCCAGCTCCTCGGGCACGTTGATCCGGCGCGGATCCGCCTCCGGCGCATCGGGATCGACGACCTCGAGGTAGGGGCCGTACTTGCCGAATCGCAGGGTCGCGCGTTCCGTGAGGGGAGTCGCGTTCAGCTCGCGGGCGTCGATCTCGCCGAGGTTCTCGACGATCGTCCGGAGGCCGGGGTGCTCGCCACCGCCGAAGTAGAACGACTTCAGCCAGTCGGAGCGGTCCGCCTCGCCGCGGGCGATCCGGTCGAGGTCCTCCTCGAGCTCCGCCGTGAAGTCGTAATCGACGAGGTCGCCGAAGTGGCGCTCCAGGAGGCGGATCACGCTGAACGCGAGCCAGGTCGGCACGAGGGCTTGCCCGCGCTTGACGACGTATCCGCGGTCGAGGATGACTCCGATGATGCTCGCGAACGTCGAGGGACGGCCGATGCCGCGCTCCTCCAGCGCCTTGACGAGGCTCGCCTCCGTGTAGCGCGGCTTGGGCGAGGTCTGGTGGCCCTTCGCCTCCGCATCCGACAGCTGGACGGCGTCGCCGACCGCGACCTGCGGGAGCTGCTGGTTCTGGTCTTCCTCCGACGCGTGGCGCTTCTCGTCCGCGCCCTCCTCGTAGGCCTCGAGGAAGCCCTTGAAGGTGTACACCGTGCCGGAGGCCGTGAACTCCAGCGCGCGCTCGTCCGCGTCGGCCGCGAGCGTGATCGTCGTGGTTTCGAGCTTCGCGTCGCTCATCTGGCTCGCGATCGTGCGCGTCCAGATCAGGTCGTACATCCGCTGCTCGTCGCGGCCGAGCTGGCCGACGACCTCCTTCGGCGTGCGGAAGGTGTCGCCCGAGGGGCGGATCGCCTCGTGCGCCTCCTGTGCGTTCTTCGACTTCGACGGGTACACGCGCGGCTTGGCCGGGATCGCGGCGTCGCCGTACAGCGCGACGGCCTGCGACCGCGCGGCCTGCACGGCCTGCGCGCTGAGGTTCGTCGAGTCGGTACGCATATAGGTGATGTAGCCGCGCTCATAGAGGCTCTGCGCGACGGACATCGCCACCTTCGCGGTCATCCCGAGCTTGCGCCCGGCCTCCTGCTGCAGCGTGGAGGTCGTGAACGGCGCCGACGGACGCCGCGTGCCGGGCTTCGCCTCGACCTTCGTCACCGCCGCGGATCCGGCCCGCTCGATCGCGGTCGCGAGGCGCGTCGCCTGCTGCTCGTCGAGGACGACGACGGCCTTGGTCAGCTCGCCCTTGTCGTTGAAGTCGCGCCCCGAGCCCAGCGGGGAGCCGTCGATCCGGGCCAGGCGGATCCCGAATCCGGTCTGCTCGCGCGTGGCGCGCGCCGAGATCGACCAGTAGCTCGCGGAGACGAACGCCATGCGCTCGCGCTCGCGGTCGACGACCATGCGCGTGGCCGCAGACTGCACACGGCCGGCGCTGAGCGCCTGGCCCGAGGCGCCGGATCCGACCTTGCGCCAGAGCACGGGCGAGACGTCCCAACCGTACAGGCGGTCCAGCACGCGACGCGTCTCCTGCGCGTCGACGAGCGAGGTGTCGAGTTCGCGCGTGGACTCGACTGCCTTGCGGATGGCGTCCTTCGTGATCTCGTGGAACACCATGCGCTTGACCGGGACCTTGGGCTTCAGCGTCTCGAGGAGGTGCCACGCGATGGCCTCGCCCTCGCGGTCACCATCGGTCGCGAGCACGAGCTCGCTCGCCCCCTTGAGCGCGCGCTTGAGCTCGCTCACCGTCTTCGTCTTACGGTCGCTCACGACGTAGTACGGGGTGAAGCCGTGCTCGATGTCGATCGAATAGCGACCGTACGCGGCGCGATCCTTCTCGGGGATGTCGCGCTTGTCGGCGAGGTCGCGGATGTGCCCGACCGAGCTCAGTACCTCGTAGTCGTCTCCGAGATAACCCTGGATAGAGCGCATCTTGGTGGGCGACTCGACGATGACGAGTTTCTTGCCATCTGCCAAAGGGGGCGTCCTTTCTTCGATGCACACCATACACACCGGGCACTGTGCGCCGGCGTCGACCGTCGGACGCGGGTCTCTAGCCGCGCGCGGCGCGCCGCGGCCAGCGCACGCGGGGGCGCCGGGGCGCGGCGGGGAGAACCGCGCGCCCCGCGGACGCGGTCGCCTCGCCCCGCGCGATCGCCCGCGCGAGCCGGAGCCGCCCCGTCGCGGCGACCCGCGCCGCGACGGAGGCGTCGTCGTCCGGCTCTCCGGCCAACGCGCGGGCGAGGGCGCGGGCGACGCGCGAGTCCAGGTCGCGCCGAGCCTCGCTCGTGGCGAGGTGGGCGTCGGCGGCGGCGACCACGTCTGCCCGGGTGCTCCGCGGATCCGCGCACGCCTCGAGCAGCTCCGTGAGCTCCCGGGGCTGCCGGGCGACGAGGAGCGTCGCACGGAGAAGCGCCTGCGCCGCGGGATCCGGCGCCTCCCACCCCGCGCGCATCGTGAGGTCATCGAGCGCGCGGCGCGAGGCGCGTCGCAGCTCGACGTAGTCGGCGGAGTCGGCGGCGGGCGCGGTCGCCGGAACGGCCGACCACATATCCGAGGGGAAGGCGGCCTCGAGCGCGTCGAGATCGACCTCGGCGGCGGGGACGGGCCCCAGGCGGATCGCTTCGTCGACCGTCTGCGCGAAGGCCACGTCCGCGCGCCCCGTGCCGGCGTAGTAGTCGACGTATTTAAAGGCGTGCTCGGCGCGCGGCACAACGGCGCGGGACGGGACGCCGTAGGCGTCGGCCAGAATGAGCGCGTGGAGCGAGCTCGCCACGACGAACTCGGCGCCGGCGATCCGCGGCGCGATCTCGAACGGATCCCCCAGCGGGCTGAGCACGCCCTCGTCGCCGAACCGGTCGGCCTCGTTGAGATTCGGCACGACCACGACGCCGGCGGACGCCACGGGTCGCACGTCCGGGAACAGGCGCGGAAACAGCAGCGCGGGATCGCCGTAGACCGGGGGCGCCGCGACGCCGAACCCGAGAAGGACCGCGCGCGTCAGCGGACCGCGCACCGCGCGGACGTCGAGCGGGTAGTGCAGGCGCTGGCGCACCTTGCCGTTGATGCCGGCTCCCCACACGACATCCCCGCCGCGGGCGAACTGGAGCACGCTGCCGACGGAGAGGAGCCTGCCGGGCCGCGTCGCCACCGCGTCGCCCGAGAGCGCCGCCACGATGGCCGGGCCGATCTCGTCGCCGAAGTTCGCGGGCCCGCCCGCGCCGTCCGGCACCCACCGCGGGACGCGGACACCACGGATCTCGTCGTCGGTAAAACTCACGCGCGTCACCCTCACACTTCGTCGACTCCGCGCCCCGAGCGCGACAGCTCCAGTCTCGCACGCCGTGCGCGGCACCCAGATCGACCCACTACGCTCGGCGCGGACCCTGGAATCGGCGAGAAGGAGCCCCGTGCTCGGATTCACTCAGCTCGCGCGGCGTCGAGACGCCGCGTTCGTCGGCGCGGTGCGCCGCATCGCGGATCGCCACGACCACGTCGGCGTGTTCAATCCGAGCCTGGGGCGCGTCGGGGAAACGACGCTTCTGGCCTATCGGGCGATCCCGCGCGGCGAGCGCGCCATCCGCGCGTACCTCGCGACCTGGACGACGGATCCGATAGCCCACGAGCTCACCGACCTCACGCTCTTTGGCGAGGAACTCGGGCTGCCGCGCGTGGCGGATCCGAAGATCGTCACGGGAGCAGACGCTGCATACGTCACCTTCAACACGGGGTTCTCGAAGAAGGTCAACAACGACATCTTTTTGCTGCCCGTGTACCCCCACGTCGGCCGCCCGCAGCGCCTCGTCGCGGATTTCGATCGGCAGCGCGTCGAGAAGAACTGGGCGTTCGTGCTGGCCGAGGACCGGGAGCCCTTCGCGATCTACCAGCTGGCGCCGTACCGGGAGCTGCGCATCTCGCGCGGCCGACTCGGAGACGGGGCGGACCTCACGGTGTCCCTGCGGGAGCCCGCCTCGACGGTCACGAACGCCGAGGGGCTCACGATCGGGACCCAGCCGGTCGCTGTCGATGGCGCCCTGCGGCTCATGGCCCACGAGAAGTGGGTCGTGCGCGGCAAGCGCGCCTATTTCGGCCGCGCCGTCCGCATCGATGGCGCGGGGACGGACGATGTGCGGGTGGCCGCGTCGCGGCCGCGCGTCGTGCACCGGTGGCGCGAGGCGCTGCCGCACGAGCCCGTGCACAACCCGAACCTGCTGTCCGCGACGTACTTCTCGGGGCTGCTGCGCGACGGCGACGACCTGCTGCTCGGGTACGGCATCAACGACACGGACTTCTCGATCGCGCGCACGCCCCTCGGCACGGCGGATCGCGCGTGAACGCTCCCGTCTTCGTCGTGGGCGGACAGCGCTCGGGCACCACGCTCCTCGCGAGCCTGATTGCGGCGCACCCCGACCTCGAATCCGGCCCCGAGGCGAAGGTGTTCGAGAAGGTCTCCGCGAGCGAACGCGCGGCCTGCGTCGCGGATCCCGCCTGGCCCCGTCGCGCCGTCTCGGCGCTTCTGACGGTGCGCCTGTCCGGGGAGCGGGTCACCGATCTCTTCGGCCTCGACCAGGCCGCCCTCACGGCGTACCTCGCGAATCGGCCCCCATCCGAGGGCGCCCTGCTCGCCGCGATGTTCGAAGCGGGCGACCGCCTCGCGCCGGGTCAGCGCTGGGTCGAGAAGACCCCGAACCACATCGAACACGTCGCCGCGCTTCAGCGGGAGTTTCCCGACGCGCGCTTCGTGCGGATCCTGCGGGATCCGCGCGACGTCGCCGCCTCGCTCGCGAAGGTGCCGTGGGGAAGCCCCTCCCCGCTCGCGAACGCGTGGGCCTGGCGCGAGCAGGTTCGCCGGACGGCCACGCCGCTCGCGGCGCTGGCGGGCGCGCTCCTCACCGTGCGCTACGAGGACCTGCTGAGCGAGCCGGAGGCGGTCATGCGGCGCGTGGCCGCGCACATCGGCGTCGCCTTCACGCCGGAGATGCTGGATCCCGAGCGCGGATCCGCCGCCGTGACGACGGCCGCGGAGACCTGGAAGGCGAAGAACGCCTCGAGCCTCGACCCCGCGCGGGCGTTCGCCTGGCGCGCCAAGCCCGGCGCGCACGCGCGGGCGATCGGTGTCCTCTGCGCCGACGAGCTCCGCGACTTCGCGTATCCGGACGTCCCACGCGTTCGCGCCCGCGCGGCCGCGCTGATCGCTCGCAAGGAGGTCGCGGCAGCGATGGAGGACGCGCTGCTCGCCGCGGGGGACGACGGCGTGCGCGTCGAACGCGCCGGGCGCCGGCACGATGGCACCCTCCTCGTGCCCCGGCCCGGTGCGCTGCGGCGCGCCGGCCTGCCCGACCAGGCGCGCGCCGCGGCGGCAGTCCGGCGCGATCGGCGCGCGGCGGGCCTGTCGACCCGGGCCCTCACCGCGCGCGCCGTGCGCCGGGCGCGCTGAGCCGCGCCTCACGAAGGCGGCGGGCCGGCCCGGGCCGCCGCGCGCACGGGGAACCGCCCGAACGCGCCCTCGGCGACGACCGTGACGGTCATGCCTTCGAGCCCGCACGAGGCGACCACCGCGCCCTGGGCCGCGGCGACGCGCGCCGCCCGCTCGCATGGCTCCCCCGTCGCGTAGCCGGCAGCGGCGTCCGCGGCGGCGAGGGCCGCCGCGTCGGCGACCCCGCTCACGCGCTGCGCCTCGGCGGCGGCCGCGCCGACGCCGGCGACGCCCACGGCGAGACCCGCCGCGACACAGACCGCGGCCGCCGCCGCGATCGACGCGCCCACGGCTACAGCCCTCCCGCGAGCGCACAGCTCGTCGCGGAAATCGCGACGCGCAGGCCCGCGACGGAAGGATCCGCGGACGCCGTCACGCACACGAGCTCGCCGTCCTCCGAGACGCGGAGATCCGCCCCGGCCACGGCCGCCGCCACGACGCCCGGGGCGCGCTCCGGCTCGCCGCGCGCGACGAGGCGGGCCGCGTCCGCCGCCGCGTCCTGGAGCCGCACCTGCGTGCCCGCGACGCCGACCGCGCCCACGGCCAGCACCGCGACGGCGACGACCGCGGGGAGGGCGACCGCGAACTCCGCCGAGGCGGAGCCGCGGTCGCCCCGGGGAAGGAGCCGGATCATGGCACCTGCAGCGCCTGTTCGATGATGCCGTTCAGCAGCGACTGCACGCCGCCGGAGCGCATGATCGCGACGAGCACGCCGGCGATCGCGACCGCCGCCATCGTGACGATCGCATATTCGGCGGTCGAGGCGCCCTCTTCGTCGTCCCACAGTTCTTTCATCGCTGGGTCTTCCTTTCTCTTTTGGGGATCCGCCGGTCATCCGGCGAACGCGGGCATCGGCGTCGCGCTGAGCACGCCGAGGAGCATGGGGGCGACGCCGAGGAGGAGGAACGCCGGGAGAGAGCACACGCCCATCGGAAGCAGCAGCCGGGTCGACAGCCGCGCGCCGCGCAGGCGTCCCTCCGTGCGCGCCGCGTGGCGCGCGTGCGCCGCGGAGGCGCGCAGCAGCTCCACCGCCGGAACGCCCGCGTCGCGTGACAGCGCGAGGGCCCGCGGGGCGGATCCGCCCGAGGCCGCGGTCGTGAACTCCCCGCACGCCTCCAGCACGCGCTGGGCGCGTTCGATCGACGCGCCGCCCGAGAGAGCGATCGCGAGGAGCTCCTCGTGCATTCCGGGGGTGAGCGTCGCGGGCTGCGCGACGCGCACGAGCCGGCGCGTCCACGCGCGCCCCGCCCACATGAGGGCACCGCCGCCGGCGAGGCAGGCCGCGCCCGCGATGCTCCCCGTCATGACCGCGAGCGGGTCGAGGCCCAGGCCCCAGCCCACGACGAGCCCGAGCACGGGGAGCCAGGACATGAGCCGGGCGGAGGCCACGGGCTCCGCGAGCGCGATCGCGACGTCGTCGCGCAGCTCGCGGGCGTCGTCGAGTGAGGCGGCGATGTCGCGGAGCGTTCCGGCAAGCGGCGCGCCCACGACGTCCGAGACCTCCCACGCCGCGGCGACGTCGCCCCACGCGTCCGCCCCGGCCGCCCGCTCGGCGGCGATCGCGTCGGGGATGCGCTGACCCTCGCTCATGCGCCCGAGCACCCGGGCGGCTGCCGCGTCGCCGCTATCGGCGAGGTGCCGCCACGCGGCCGCGGGCGCGGCCCCCGCCTGGAGGAGCACGGCGAGCGGCAAGATCGTCTCGGTGGGATCCGCGGGCGGGGTGCGGCGCCGGGTCAGGATTCCCACGGGCGCACCTCCTCGATCGCGAGCCGGTCGCCGTCGATCCCGAACCGCCCGACCGCCTCGAGGCGCCGCGCGCCGTCCGGGCCCCGCCCCAGGTGGAGGACGACGTCGATCGCGCTGGCCGCCTGGCGCGCGACCGCGCGATCGTCCCAGCCCGCGAGCGCGCCGAGCGCCTCGAGGCGCGCCGGAACGTCGCTCAGCCCGTTGGCGTGCAGGGTCCCGGCGCCCCCGTCATGTCCGGTGTTGAGGGCCGTCAGCAGGTCGCGAATCTCCTCGCCGCGGCATTCGCCGACGACGATCCGGTCGGGCCGCATGCGCAGGCTCTCGCGCAGGAGGCGCGCCAGGCCGATCCCGCCGGCGCCCTCCCGGTTGGCCTGCCGCGCCTCGAGCGCCACGTGGTGCGGGTGGTCGAGGCGCAGCTCGGCGACGTCCTCGATCGTGACGATGCGCTCGCGATGGGGCGCGCGCCCGAGGAGCGCGGACAGCAGCGTCGTCTTGCCGCACCCGGCGCCGCCCGTGATGAGGAGGTTGCGGCGGGCGCGCACGAGCCCGTCGAGCCACGCCGCGACGGGCTCCGCGAACGCCCCCGCGGCGCACAGGCCGCCGAGGTCGAGGCGCTCCGCGCGGGGCACGCGAATCGAGATGGCCGTGCCCGCCGCGGCGACCGGCGCGAGCGCGACGTGGACCCGGATCCCCCCGGCGAGGCGGACGTCCACGAGCGGGGTCGAATCGTCGACGTGGCGGCCGCCGCGCCCCACCAGGCCGGTCGCGAGGTCGCGCACCTCGCGCTCCGAGGCGCGCCACTCCGGCACCCGCTCGGCGCCGGATCCGCGGTCGACGAACAGCCCGCCGGATCCGTTGACGAACAGGTCCGTGACGCGCGGATCCGTGGCGAACGGGGCGAGCGGCCCGAGGTCGGCGGGGGCAACGCGCTGGGCGGCGCCCCGCTCCCGCGCGGGGCGGGGCTGGCGCGGCTGGGCGACGAACGGCTCGGGCATGACGACGACGCTAGGAACGGGCCGCGGGCGGCGGGGCGCGTGCGCGGCCCGGCCTCAGATGAACGGGCGCGATCGGGGCCTGTGGACGCGCTGGCGCGCCCGCGACACGCCCGTGCCACCTTTCGGAGGTAGCCTCGCGGATCCGAATGGCCGTACGGTCGGGACAGGCGGGCGCCGCAGGAGACGCGCGCCCGAGAGAGTCCCGTCGCAAAGGAGCGCACCATGTCTCAGCAGATCGACCACCTCCTGACGGAGGACCGTCGGTTCGCCCCCTCCGCCGCCTTCGCCGAGAACGCGATCGCGGGCCCCGCCATCTACGACGCGGCGCACGCCGACCGGCTGGCGTTTTGGAAGGACCAGGCGGAGACGCTCCTCGACTGGCACACCCCCTTCACGCGCGTCCTCGACTGGCAGAATCCGCCGTTCGCGAAGTGGTTCGACGACGGCGAGCTCAACGTCGCGTACAACTGCCTCGACCGCCACGTCGAGGCGGGCCACGGCGACCGGGTCGCGCTGCACTTCGAGGGCGAGCCGGGCGACACCCGCACCGTCACCTATGCGGAGCTCACCGAGGAGGTCAAGCGCGTCGCGAACGTGTTGACGGACCTCGGCGTGGGCCAGGGCGACCGGGTCGCCATCTATCTCCCCATGATCCCCGAGGCGATCGCGTCGCTCCTCGCGGTCGCGCGCCTCGGTGCGATCCACTCCGTCGTCTTCGGCGGCTTCAGCGCCGACAGCCTGCGCGCGCGGATCGACGACGCGGGCGCCAAGGTCGTCATCACGGCCGACGGCGGGTACCGCAAGGGGAAGGCCTCGGCCCTCAAGCCCGCCGTCGACCAGGCCCTCGCGGATCGGGGCGACGGGCCCCAGGCCACGGTGGAGCGGGTGCTCGTGGTGCGCCGCACCGAGCAGGAGGTCGACTGGACCGCCGGCCGCGATGTCTGGTGGCACGAGGCCGTCCCCGCTGCGAGCGCCGAGCACGAGGCGCAGGCGTTCCCCGCCGAGACGCCGCTGTTCATCCTCTATACCTCCGGCACGACGGGGAAGCCCAAGGGGATCCTGCACACCTCCGGCGGTTACCTCACGCAGGCCGCCTTCACCCACCGCAACGTGTTCGACCTGCACCCCGAGCGCGACGTGTACTGGTGCACGGCCGACATCGGCTGGATCACCGGCCACAGCTACGTGACCTACGGCCCGCTCGCGAACGGCGCGACGCAGGTGCTCTACGAGGGCACCCCCGACTTCCCGAACCCGGGGCGCTGGTGGGACATCATCGAGAAGTACGGCGTGACGACCTTCTACACGGCGCCGACCGCCGTGCGCAGCTTCATGAAGCAGGGGCGCGAGATCCCGCAACAGCGCGACCTCTCCTCTCTTCGCCTCCTCGGATCCGTCGGCGAACCCATCAACCCCGAGGCCTGGATGTGGTTCCGCGAGGTGATCGGATCCGGCGTCGCGCCGATCGTCGACACCTGGTGGCAGACCGAGACGGGCGCGATCATGATCTCGGCGCTCCCGGGCGTGACGGAGACGAAGCCCGGGTCCGCGCAGGTGCCGATCCCCGGCATCTCGATCGACGTCGTCGACGAAAAGGGCCAGCACGTAGGGCGCGACGCGGGCGGGCTGCTCGTCGTGACAGAGCCCTGGCCGAGCATGCTGCGCGGCATCTGGGGGGATCCGGAGCGGTTCGTCGAGACCTACTGGAAGATGTTCGCCGACAAGGGGTACTACTTCGCGGGCGACGGGGCGCGGCTCGACCCGGACGGCGACATCTGGCTGCTCGGGCGCGTCGACGACGTCATGAACGTCTCGGGGCACCGCCTCTCGACCGCGGAGATCGAGTCGGCGCTCGTCGCGCACGACGCCACGGCGGAGGCGGCGGTGGTCGGCGCGAGCGACGAGACCACCGGCCAGGCGGTCGTCGCGTTCGTCATCCTCAAGGAGAGCTTCCTGCGCGCGCACTCGGCCGAGGGCCTCGCCCAGACGCTGCGCGCCTGGGTCGGCGAGCAGATCGGTCCGATCGCCCGCCCCCGCGACGTCTACATCGTCGGGGAGCTGCCGAAGACCCGCTCCGGCAAGATCATGCGCCGCCTACTCCGCGACGTCGCCGAGGGCCGCGAGGTCGGCGACACCCAGACGTTGGCGGACACGGCCGTCATGAGCGTCATCAGCGCGCAGGTCCGCTGAGCCGCGGGCCCGCTGAGCCGCCGCAAGTCCACATTTCTCCGGCAAGTCTCCGCGCTGAGCGCGGAGACTTACCGGAGAAATGTGGACATAGGGGCCGAGCGCGTCAGGGGGCGAGGGTGAAGGCGACCTCAACCTCGACGGGGGCGTCGAGCGGGAGGACGGCGACGCCCACGGCGGAGCGGTTGTGGCGGCCGGCCTCGCCGAAGATCTCGCCGAGCAGCTCGCTGGCGCCGTTGATGACGCCCGGCTGGCCCGTGAACGACGGATCCGACGCCACGAAGCCCGTGACCTTGAACACGCCCTCCAGGCGGTCGACGCCGCCGGCGGCCGCGGCGGCCGCGGCGATGGCGTTCAGCGCGCAGGTGCGCGCCATCTCCTGCGCGTCCGATGCCGGGACGAGCCCGTGGCCGTCGCCGACCTTGCCGGTCGCGGGCAGGGCCCCGGATACGAACGGCAGCTGTCCCGAGGTCCACACGAGGTCGCCGTGGACCTTCGCGGGGATGTACGCGGCCACGGGGGCGGCGACGTCGGGCAACTCGATGCCGAGCTCCGCGAGCCGCGCCGAGACCGTCACTGCTGGCCCTCGAACTGCTTGGCGGCCTCGGCCGCCGCTCCCAGGCCCGCGTTGGCGTCCCCGGCACCCGTGGGGCGCTTGAGGTACGCGACGAGCCCGCCGTCCGCGTTCGGCACGACCTGCACAAGCTCCCAGCCCTGCTTGCCCCAGTTGTTGAGGATCGCGGCGGTGTTGTGGATCATCAGCGGGGTAGTGAGGTACTCCCAGGTGGTCACGGATTCTCCCGTCGTAGAGGCGAGTGTGCCAGCGGCTGTCGCTGTGGATCGGGTCGAAGAACGATGTGCGCGCGCGGCGTGACTCAGGCTTCTCCCCTACCATCAAGCCTATGCCTCATGCGAAAAGGACGGCCAGCGGCGTGCTCGGCGGGCTCGTGGGACTCATCGGTCTCAGCGCCATCGCCGGGATTCTCGTGACCGCGACCGTCACCCCCGCCATCGCGGTGTCGGGCTACGCCGCCTCGAGCGCCATCTCCCTCTTCGACAGCCTCCCGGGCGCCCTCGAGGTGGACCGCCCGATGGAGCCGACGACGATCTACGCGCCGACGACCGGCGACGCGGACGAGGAGTACTACGAGCTCGCGTCGTTCTACGACCAGAACCGCGAGCCCGTGGAGTACGACCAGGTCTCCGACCTCATCTACGACGCCCTCCTCTCCAGCGAGGACCCGCGCTACTACGAGCACGGCGGCATCGACCTGATCGGCACGACGCGCGCGCTGCTCAGCAACGCGGTCAGCAGTGGCACGCAGGGCGGATCCTCGATCAGCCAGCAGTACGTCAAGAACGTCCAGGTCCAGGCCTGCGAGCGCGACGCGGAAGACCAGGAGGGCCTCGAGGAGTGCTACCTCGAGGCCACCGACGCGTCCGGCGTCGACGGCTACAAGCGCAAGCTGCAGGAGATGCGGTACGCGATCTCCATCGAGCAGGAGTACTCGAAGGAGCAGATCCTCATCGGGTACCTGAACCTCGCGAACTTCGGCGGTAGCACCTACGGCATCGAGGCGGCCGCGCAGTACTACTTCGGCGTGTCCTCGTCCGACGTGAACCTCTCCCAGGCGGCCACGCTCGCGGGCATGGTGCAAAACCCGAACACGTACCGGATCGACCTGCCGAACAACGAGGCCAACGGCGCCGACAACTCCTACGCCCAGACCACGGAGCGCCGCGACTACGTCCTCGGCCGCATGCTGACCGAGGGCGTCATCACGCAGGAGCAGCACGACCAGGCGGTCGAGCAGCCCATCGAGCCGAACATCACGCAGCGCCAGCAGGGCTGCGCGGCGGCACAGGGCACGGCCTACTTCTGCGAGTACGTGAAGAACACGATCCTCTACGACGACCGCTACGCGGGCACGTTCGGCGAGACGACGGAGGAGCGCAGCGATCTCCTCACGCGCGGCGGCCTCGAGATCTACACGACGCTCGACAACGATCTGCAGTACCAGGCCCAGCAGACCATGCAGAACAACACCGACCCGTCGGTGGCGGGCATGCAGTTCGGCGCGACGACGGTGCAGCTGGATCCGAAAACCGGCAACATCCTCTCCCTCGCGCAGAACACCGAGTTCAGCGAGGTCGACGGCGCGGGCGAGGGGCAGACCTCCCTCGTCTACGCGGGCGACTACACGCACGGGCGATCGACGGGATTCAGCGCCGGATCGACGTACAAGATGTTCACGATCATCGACTGGCTCGAGAACGGGCGCAGCGTGAATGAGGTCCTGGACGCCCGGGCGGGCCAGACGCTCCCCATGACGTGCAACGGGCAGAACTCGGGGCCGTACACGACCAATCGCGAAGACAACTTCAACAGCGACGGCGGCCGGATCGACGACGTGCGCACCTTCACCGGGCTGTCGCTGAACACCGGCTTCTACGCCATGGCCTCGCAGCTCGACGTCTGCGAGATCCACGCGGTGGCCACGAACATGGGCCTCACGCTCGGAAACGACGAGGCGCTCACGACCTACCCCGGGTACCAGAACGCGTTCAGCATCGTCGGCTCAATGAATATCGCCCCGATCGACATGGCGACGGCCTACGCGACGGTCGCCAACGGCGGGGTGCGCTGCGAGCCCACGGCGATCCTCCGCGCGACCGACGCGGCGGGCTCCGAGCTCGAGGTTCCGGGAGCCGACTGCGAGCGCGTCCTCGAGGCGAACATTGCCGCGACAACCGCCTACGACATGGAGGCCGTCATGGAGCCCGGGATGACGGGCTACTCGGCGAACGTGGGCGACGGCATCGCGACCTTCGGCAAGACAGGAACGCACGAGAACATCCAGTCGTGGATGATCCAGACGTCCACCGCCGTCACAACCGCGACGTGGGTCGGAAACGTCGAGGGCGGCGAGCGCGACGGGCAGGGCGACCTGTTCAACTACGGGCTCGCGAACCTCCGCTACCAGATCTCGAAGGAAAACCAGGCCGCCGCCAACGCGAAGTACGGCGGCGAGGACTTCCCCGAGCCGGATCCGGAACTCCTCGAGGTCGAGGAGAAGAACGTCCCCGACGTCAACGGCATGACGGTGGACGAGGCCACGGCCGCGCTGCAGCGCGAGGGCTTCCGGGTCACTGTCGGCGACGAGGTCCCCGGCAACGCCGACCAGGGCCGCGTGGAGAGCACGAACCCCTCCGGCGCCGCGCCGACGGGCAGCCTCGTCACCCTCAACATTTCCAACGGCGAGGGCGCCATCGAGGTCCCCGACGTCACGGGGATGACGCCCGCGCGCGCCGTCTCCGCGCTCCAGGACGCGGGCCTGCAGGGCACGCTCGGATCCTGCACACAGGACGACGGCGCCCGCGGCCAGAGTGTCACGGCCTCGAGCCCCGGCGAGGGCGAGATCGTCGGCGACGGGACGACCGTCACGATCGACTGGGAGGCCCGCAACTGCAGCGGGAACGACACCGGCGACGACGAGGAAGACGGCGGAAACGGCGGAAACAACGGCCGCGGCAACGGGAACGACGACTGATGGGGGCCGGGCGGGGTGCGCTCACCGCGGTCGCCGCGGCGGGCGCCCTCGCCGCCGCGTGGGGCATCGGGATCGAGCGGTACCGCTTCCGCGTGCGCACCCACACGGTCCGGATCCTCGCCCCCGGATCCGACCCCATCCGCGTCCTGCACCTGAGCGACCTGCACCTTGCGCCGTGGCAGCGTCGCAAGCGGGAGTGGATCGCGCGCCTCGCCTCCCTGCGCCCCGACCTCGTCATCGACACGGGCGATAACTTCGGCCACCCGGCCGCGCTCGGCGCGATCCGCGGGGCGCTCACGCCGTTTGCCGGAACGCCCGGCGTGCACGTGCACGGGTCGAACGACATCTGGGCGCCGAAGCCCCGCAACCCCCTGCGGTACCTCATCGGGCCGTCGCAGAAGGAGCAGTCGGTCCCGCCGCTCGACACGGACGGCCTCGACGCCGTCCTCGAGGGCGAGCTGGGCTGGTTCGGGCTGCACAACGATGGCGTCGCATTCGACGTGCGCGGGCACCGTCTGCGCTTCATCGGCACCGACGACCCGCACCACGACCGCGAGGACTGGGACGCCGTCGACGCCGCGCGCGGCGAGCTGCCGGACGGCGAGCTGACGATCGGCGTCACCCACGCCCCCTACCGCCGCGTGCTCGACGCGTTCGTCGACCGCGGGGCCGACGCGATCTTCGCGGGGCACACCCACGGCGGGCAGGTGCGGATCCCCGGCGTCGGCGCGCTCGTGGCGAACTGCGACATTCCGCTGGCGCAGGCGCGCGGGCTGTCCGCGTGGGAGCACGATGGCCGATCCGCCGTGCTCAACGTGAGCGCGGGCGTGGGCCACTCGATCTACGCGCCCGTGCGCTTCGCGTGCCCGCCCGAGGTGTCGCTCGTGACGCTCGCGCCGAAGCGGCCCGCCTAGCGATCCCCCAGCGCCCGGCGGATGTCGTCGAGGTTGCGATCGGCCTGCTCGAGGAGGGCCGCCGTCAGGGCGAAGCGCCGGTTGATCTCCGGCGTCGTCGCGTCGGCCTCGGTCTTGTAGCGGAAGTCGTGCTCGACCTCGGCCCAGACGTGCTCGAGCATCGTGCGGATCTGCACCTCGACAGGGACGCCGGCCTGGACCTCCTTAAACGCGCCCTCGCCGCGCGTACGGCCGACGAACTGCACGCTGCGATAGCCGAAGCTCTCGTCGCCGAGCAGGTCGCCCTTGTCGATATAGGACTCCTCGACGACCTCGAGGAGGCGGCGCGTCATCTTCTCGATCTGGGCGAGGTCGCTCCGGAAGAACGCCATGATGCGCACGCCGACCATGTCCTCGACGGGCTTGTCCGGGTCGCGCAGCACCTTCCGCTCGTACGAGAACCGCTTCTTCACGCGCGCCTCGACGCGGAAGTAGCTCACGCCCCACTGCCTCAGGTGCAGGGGGATCTCCCGCTCGAGCGCGTCGCGCAGCGCGCGGTACTCGGGAAGCGCGCGATCGTACGACCGCAGCGCCTCCTTGACCCGCTCCTCCACGTCCATGCCTCCAGGGTAGGGGCCACCCCCGACACCGCGGGGCGCGCCGCGCGAACCGAGAGACGCAAAAGGACCCCCGCCGATCGGCGGGGGTCCTTTTTGTGGTGTGGTCGGGATGACAGGATTTGAACCTGCGACCCCCTCGTCCCGAACGAGGTGCGCTACCAAGCTGCGCCACATCCCGTGACAACCTGATCAGTCTATCCGATCCCGCCGGCATCGGCGAACCGGGGCCCCGCCCGCGCGCGTCGCCGGCGCTTCCCCCGTCGGCGCGGAGGTCCCTCCCGCGCCGCCCGGGCCGGGCGGCGCGGGAGGGACCGCGCGACTCAGTCGACGACGGGCGCCAGGCGCGCGAGCTGCGTGACGTGGCGCGGCTCGAGCTCCTCGACCGAGGAGACCCCGAGCAGCTTCATCGTGCGGCGGATCTCGCTCTCGAGGATCGCGATCATGCGGTCGACGCCCGCGCGTCCGCCGGCCATGAGCCCGTACAGGTACGCGCGGCCGACGAGGGTGAACTTCGCGCCGAGCGCCATCGAGGCGACGATGTCCTGGCCGTTCATGATGCCCGTGTCGACCATGACGGTGGCGTCGGATCCGACCTCCTTGACGACCTGCGGGAGCAGGCGGAACGGGATCGGGGCGCGGTCGAGCTGGCGGCCGCCGTGGTTCGACAGCACGATGCCGTCGACGCCGCGGTCGATGAGCTTCACCGCGTCGGGCACGTTCTGCACGCCCTTGACGACGAGCTTGCCCGGCCACATCTCGCGGATCGTGTCGAGGTCCTCATAGCTGATGGTCGGATCCATCGCGCTGTTCAAGAGGTCGCCGACCGTGCCGCCCGTCGTCGACAGCGACGCGAACTCGAGCTTGGGGGTCGTGAGGAAGTCGATCCACCACCACGGGCGCGGGATCGCGTTGACGATCGTGCCGAGCGAGAGCTGCGGCGGGATCGAGAAGCCGTTGCGGCTATCGCGCATGCGGTTGCCCGCCACGGGCGTGTCGACCGTGAAGTGCAGGGTGTCGAAGCCCGCCTCCGCCGCGCGCTTCACGAGCCCGTACGAGATCTCGCGGTCGCGCATGACGTAGAGCTGGAACCAGTTGCGCCCGTTCGGGTTGGTCTTCTTGACGTCCTCGATCGACGTCGTGCCGAGCGTCGAGAGTGTGAAGGGGATCCCCGCGGCGCCCGCGGCGCCGGCGCCGGCGACCTCGCCCTCGGTCTGCATGAGGCGCGTGAAGCCCGTCGGCGCGATGCCGAACGGCAGCGCGGACGTGCCGCCGAGGATCTCGGTGGTCGTGTCGACGTCGACGGCGGGCTTGAGGATGTCGGGGTGGAACTCGATGTCCTCGAAGGCCTGGCGCGCCCGCTCGATCGAGAGCTCCGCGTCGGCGGCGCCGTCGGTGTAGTCGAACGCGGCGGCCGGCGTGCGGCGCTTCGCGATGGCGCGGAGGTCGGCGATCGTCAACGCCTTGCCGAGGCGGGCGTCCTTGCCGAACTCCGGGCGCTTGATCTTGAGGTATTCCAGCACGTCGGCCGGATTCGGGAACTGGCGGGTGACCATGGGGACGTCCTTTCGTGGGGTCAGGTGGCGCGCGTGAGCGCGTGGTAATCGCGGATGTGGTCGTGGATCCGGGCCCGGGCGCCCGGAGCATCGCCGCGGTCGATCGCGCTCACGACGCCGCGGTGCTCGCGCTGGAGGCGGTCGCGCGCGGCGCCCCAGTCGGCGATCGTGTGCGCCCCGTGCTGCACGTACGCCTCGATGGCGGCGCGCAGGCCGGTCATGATCGCGCCGAAGACGGCGTTGCCCGTCGCCTCGGCGAGGAGCGCGTGAAAGCGCGCGTCGAGCGCGAGGAACTCATCGCGCGCGAGGTCCGGGGCGTCCATCGCGCCCAGGACCTCCCCCGCGCCCGCGAGATCGGGACGGTCGCCGGCGAGGGCCTCCGCCACCGCCGTCTCGAGCACGAGGCGGGTCGCCACGACGTCGTCGAACCGGAACGCCTGCGCCGCGGCCTGGAGCCCGAGCACCTGCGCGAGCCCGGAACCCGCCTGCACCGTGATGACGGCGCCCGCGCGCGGGCCGGATCCGGTCGCGGTGTGCAGCACGCCCATCACCTCGAGCACCCGGAGGGCCTCGCGGACGCTGGAGCGGCCGACGCCCAGCTGGCTGGCGAGGTCGCGCTCGCCGGGGAGCCGGTCGCCCGGGCCGAGGGATCCGTCGCGGAGGCGCTGTTCGACGTGCTCGAGCACGGTGCGCCATGCGCGCGTCTCGCTCATCCGTGCCCCCTCGCCCCGAAACCGTGTGGTCTGACCACAGTAGCGAGATTCGGCACGGGCGCCAAACGGCGCATGTAACGCCGGATTGCGCCGACTTTGTGGATCCGCACCCGGACCGCCATCCTGGGAACATGCCCGATACCCTCGAGAGCACGAGCGCGCCCGCCGGCGCCGTGCGCATCACCGGCGTCGAGCGCACCTTCGCGACGAAGGAGGGCGCCCGCACGGTGCTCGCCGACGTCGACCTCGACCTCGCCCCCGGCGAGATCGTCGCGGTCGTCGGCCCCTCGGGGTGCGGCAAGTCCACGCTCCTCCGCCTCGTCGGCGGCCTCGACTCCCCCACCGCCGGCGGGATCACGCTCGACGGCGCGGCCGTCTCGGCGCACGACGAGGCGACGGCGATCGCGTTCCAGGAGCCGCGACTGCTCCCCTGGCGCACGATCGCCCAGAACGTCGCACTCGGCCTCCCCCACGGCACGAAACGCCGCGCCGCGGAGACGCGGGTCGCCGAGCTGCTCGACCTCGTCGGCCTCACCCACGCGGCCGGGCAGCGCCCGCGCGAGGTCTCCGGCGGCATGGCGCAGCGCGCCTCGCTGGCCCGCGCGCTCGCCCGTAGCCCCCGCGTGCTCCTCCTCGACGAGCCCTTCGGCGCGCTCGACGCGCTCACGCGGCTGCGCATGCACGACCTGCTGCTCGACATCCACCGGGCCCAGCCCACGACGATCCTCCTCGTCACGCACGACGTGGAGGAGGCGCTCTACCTCGCCGATCGCGTGCTGATGCTCCGGAACCTCCACGCCGCCGCGCCGGCCGAACCCGAGCGCCCCCGCGCGCGCGTCGTGGCCCTCGGCTCGACCTCGGGAATCGGGGCCCTCGGATCCGCCGGCCCGCACGGATCACCCACGGGCGGATCGGCCGCCGCCCCGCGCCGCGACGGCTCGATCGCGCGCGTCGTGCCCGTGCCCGGCACCCGCCCGCGCGACCGGGGCGCCCGCCCCTTCACCGATCTGCGCACCAGCCTGCTCGACAGCCTGGGCGTTCACCACCCCCACCCGCTCACCACCAAGGAGACCCGATGAGCACCCTCACCCGCCGAATCATTCCCGCGACCGCCGTCGCCGGGGTGATGGCGCTCATGACCACGGGGTGCCTCGCCGGCGAGAGCGGCGGATCCGACGCCCCCGCCGAAGGCAGCGACTGGTCGACGAGCGAGCTCACGCTCGACTGGGCCACCTACAACCCGCTGAGCCTCGTCGTCCGCGACCAGGGCCTCCTCGAGGAGACCTTCGGCGACGACGTCCAGGTCGAGTGGATCCAGTCCGAGGGCAGCAACAAGGCCAACGAGTTCCTGCGCTCCGGATCCGCGGACCTCGCCTCGACGGCTGGGTCCGCCGCGCTGCTCGCGCGCGCCAACGGATCCCCCATCCAGGTGGTCGACATCTACTCGCAGCCCGAGTGGTCGGCGATCGTCGTCGGCCCGGACAGCGACATCGCGGGCCTCGAGGACCTCGAGGGCGCCACGATCGCGGCGACCACGGGCACGGACCCCTACTTCTTCCTGCTGCAGGCGCTCGCCGAGGCGGGCTTGACGATCGACGACGTCACGGTGCAGAACGTCCAGCACGCGGACGGGCGCACCCTCCTCGACAACGGCGACGTCGACGCGTGGGCGGGCCTCGACCCGATCATGGCCGCCGCCGAGGTCGAGTCGGGCGACGAGCTCGTCTACCGCAACGTCGACTTCAACTCCTACGGCTTCCTCAACGCGACCGAGGAGTTCATCGCCGACCACCCCGACGTGGTGCAGGCCGTCGTGGACGCGTACGAGGAGGCCCGTTCCTGGGCCCTCGACAACCCCGAGGAGACCGCCGCGCTGCTCGCCGACGCCGCGGGAATCGACCCGGAGGTCGCCTCGACCGTGATCGAGGAGCGCTCGAACCTCGACGTCTCCGGCGTCCCGGGCGACGCGCAGCTCGCGGTCCTCGAGGTCATCGCGCCGGTGCTCGTCGACTCCGGCGACGTGCAGGGCGGCGAGACCGCCGTGAACGAGGCGCTCGACACGATCGTGAACGACACCTTCGCCACCCAGGCCACCGAATGACACCTGGCACGACCACGACCCGGGGGGCGGCGCGACAGCGCACGCCCCTCTGGTCGCGCACGTGGGTGAAGATCGTCGGCGGCCTCGCGCTGCCGGTCCTCGTCCTCGCGGCGTGGCAGATCGCGACGACCACGGGCGCCGTGCCGACCTACCGCCTGCCCGAGCCGTGGACGGTCGTGCAGGCCGGGATCGACCTCGCCGCGGACGGCGAGCTGTGGCTGCACGTCGCGATCTCCGTCCAGCGCGTCGTCGTCGGCTTCCTCGTGGGATCCGCCGTCGCGCTCGTGTTCGCCGCGCTCGTCGGCCTCTCCCGCGCCGGCAACGTCCTGCTCGCCCCGACGCTCGTCGCGCTGCGCGCCGTGCCGTCGCTCGCGTGGGTGCCGCTGCTGCTCCTGTGGATGTCCATCGGCGAGGAGTCGAAGGTCACGCTCATCGCGATCGGCGCCTTCTTCCCCGTGTACACGACGGTCGCCGACGCGCTCCGGCACGTGGATCCGCTCCTCGTGGAGGCGGGCCGTTCCTTCGGGCTGCGCGGCTGGTCGCTGTTCCGCACGGTGCAGCTGCCCGCCGTGGTCCCGGCCGTCGTCTCGGGCCTGCGCCTCGCGCTCGCGCAGGCCTGGCTGTTCCTCGTGGCCGCCGAGCTGCTGGGCGCGTCGATGGGCCTCGGATACCTGCTGAGCATCTCGCAGACGACCGGCCGCGTCGACCGGATCCTCCTCGCGATCGTCCTTCTCGCGCTGCTCGGCACGATCACCAACGGGCTCCTGCAGCTGTTCGAGCGCTCCGTGTTGAAGAGGTGGGTGTGATGCCGAGCGAGGCGAGGCTGACCGAGAATCGGGTCTTCCCCGCGCCGGCGGACTTCGCCGCGCAGGCGAACGTCGGCGCGGGCGCGTACGCCGAGGCGGCGGCGGATCCCGTCGCCTTCTGGGAGCGCCAGGCGGGCCGCCTCGACTGGGCGCGCGCCTGGGACACGGCGCACACGTGGGATCCGCCCGTCCCGGGACCCGACGGTGAGCTGACCGTGCCCGCGGCGACGTGGTTCGCCGGCGGCACCCTGAACGTCGCGCACAACTGCGTCGACCGGCACGTCGAGGCCGGCCGCGGCGACAAGGTGGCCCTGTTCTTCGAGGGCGAGCCGGGCGACCGCGAGGCCGTGACCTACGCCGACCTGCAGCGCCGCGTGTCGCAGGCCGCCAACGGCCTGCTCGCGCTCGGCATCGAGCCCGGCGACCGGGTCGTGGTCTACCTGCCCGTCCTCGTCGAGACCGTCGTCATCGCGCTCGCGTGCGCACGGATCGGCGCGGTCCACTCGCTCGTCTTCGGCGGGTTCTCGGCCGAGGCCGTGCGCTTCCGCCTGGAGGACACGGGCGCGAAGCTGCTCGTGACGACCGACGGGCAAAACCGCCGCGGCAAGGCCGTCGAGGTGAAGTCGGCCGCCGACGAGGCCGCGCGGGACCTGCCCCACCTCGAGCACGTCCTCGTCGTGCGCCGTACGGGCCAGGACGTGCCGTGGACGGCCGGGCGCGACGT
Source organism: Microbacterium excoecariae (assembly GCF_011326725.1). GTDB lineage: Bacteria > Actinomycetota > Actinomycetes > Actinomycetales > Microbacteriaceae > Microbacterium > Microbacterium excoecariae. The sequence continues at coordinate 2,229,571 of NZ_JAANCO010000001.1, forward strand.
GTGGTGGCACGACATCGTGGACACCGCGAGCGAGACCCACGAGGCGACGCCGTTTCCCGCGGAGCACCCGCTGTTCATCATCTACACCTCGGGCACGACGGGAAAGCCGAAGGGCCTCGTGCACACCTCGGGGGGCTACCTCACGCACGCGAGCTGGGCGCACTACGCGCACTTCGACGCGAAGCCCGACGACGTGCACTGGTGCACGGCCGACCTCGCGTGGGTGACGGCCCACACGTACGAGATCTACGGCCCGCTCTCGAACGGCCTCACGCAGGTCATCTACGAGGGCACGCCCGACGCCCCGCACCGCGAGCGCCACTTCGAGATCATCGAGCGCTACGGCGTGACGGTGTACTACACGGCGCCCACCCTGATCCGCACGTTCATGACGTGGTTCGGCGACACGCTCCCCGCCACGCACGACCTCTCGAGCGTGCGGCTGCTGGGCACGGTCGGCGAGGCGATCAACCCCGAGGCCTGGGTGTGGTTCCGCCGCAATGTCGGGCGGGACGCCGTGCCCGTCGTCGACACCTGGTGGCAGTCCGAGACCGGCGCGGCGATGATCGCGCCGCTGCCCGGCGTGACGACGCTGAAGCCTGGATCCGCGACCGTGGCCCTGCCCGGCATCGACGTGGCCGTCGTCGACGAGGCGGGCGATCCCGTCGCCCCCGGCCGCGCCGGGACGCTCGTCGTGAGGCGGCCGTGGCCCGGCATGGCGCGCACCGTGTGGGGCAACCCCGCGCGCTACCGCGACTCGTACTGGGCGCCGTACGCCGGCAAGGGCGAGGCCGGCGGCTACTACGTCGCGGGCGACGGCGCGACGATGGACGCCGACGGCTACGTCTGGATCCTCGGGCGCCTCGACGACGTCGTCAACGTCTCCGGGCACCGGCTCTCCACGATCGAGATCGAGTCATCGCTCGTCGCGGACCCCACGGTCGGCGAGGCGGGCGTCACGGGCGTCACGGACCCGGTCACGGGCCAGGCCGTCGCGGCGTTCGTCGTCGACGGGGCGGGCGGATCCGCGGATCCGGACGCCCTGCGCCGCCGCGTGAGCCACGACATCGGCCCCATCGCGAAGCCGAAGCACATCGTCCGCGTGCCCGACCTGCCGAAGACCCGCTCGGGTAAGATCCTGCGACGGCTGCTGGCGCAGCTGTGGCACGGCGATCCGCTCGGCGACACCACGAGCCTGCAGAACCCCTGGGCCGTCGAGGGCGTCCGCGACGCCATCGCCGCCGCCCGCGAGAAGGAGACCACATGAGCGAGCACCAGTTCGGCTTCCGCACCCGCGCCCTGCACGCGGGCGGGACCCCCGACGCCACGACCGGCGCGCGCGCCGTGCCGATCTACCAGACCACGTCGTTCGTGTTCGACGATGCGAAGGACGCCGCGAACCTGTTCGCGCTGCAGAAGTACGGCAACATCTACTCGCGCATCGGCAACCCGACGGTCGCGGCGCTCGAGGAGCGCATCGCGTCGCTCGAGGGCGGCATCGGCGCCGTGGCGACCGCGAGCGGCATGTCGGCCGAGTTCATCACCTTCGCGGCCCTTGTCGGCGCGGGCGACCACGTCGTGGCCTCCGCTCAGCTCTACGGCGGCACGGTGACGCAGCTCGACGTGACGCTGCGCCGCTTCGGCGTCGACACGACGTTCGTCGCGAGCGACGACCCCGAGGAGTTCCGCAAGGCGATCCGCGCGAACACCAAGGTCGTCTACACCGAGGTCATCGGCAACCCGGGCGGCGAGATCGCCGACCTCGAGGGGCTCGCGGCCGTCGCGCACGACGCGGGCGTCCCGCTCGTGGTCGACGCGACGCTCGCGACGCCCTACCTCGTCCGCCCCATCGAGCACGGGGCCGACATCGTCATCCATTCGGTGACGAAGTTCCTCGGCGGCCACGGCACGACGCTCGGCGGCGTCGTCGTCGAGGCCGGCACATTCGACTGGGGCAACGGGAAGTTCCCCACCATGACCGAGCCGGTCGAGTCGTACGGCGGGATCCGCTGGTGGGACAACTTCGGCGAGTACGGCTTCCTCACGAAGCTGCGCAGCGAGCAGCTGCGCGACGTCGGCCCCGCGCTCAGCCCGCAGTCGGCGTTCAACCTCCTGCAGGGCGTCGAGACGCTCCCGCAGCGCATCGACGCGCACGTCGCGAACGCGCGCATCGTCGCGGAGTGGCTGGCCTCGGACCCGCGCGTGTCGTTCGTCACGTGGGCGGGCCTGGAGGGGCACCCCCACCAGGAGCGCGCGCAGAAGTACTTCCCGCTCGGGCCGGGATCCGTCTTCGCGTTCGGCGTGCGTCCCGCGGGCGAGTTCGCCGGCGACGAGGCCCAGCTGGCCGCGGCCCGCGCCACGGGCGAGACGGTCATCGAGTCCCTCCAGCTCGCGAGCCACCTCGCCAACATCGGCGACGCCCGCACGCTCGTGATCCACCCGGCCTCGACGACCCACCAGCAGCTCACGCCGGAGCAGCTCACGGCCGCGGGCGTGCCCGCCGACCTCATCCGCATCTCGGTGGGCCTCGAGGACCCCGAGGACATCGTCTGGGACCTCGACCAGGCCCTCACCGCCGCGACAGGAGCGACCCGATGACGAACGCCTGCGAGTTCACCCCGGGAGCGGGAGCTCCCGTGCCCGCCGCGGCCGGCGGATCCGACCCCGCCCACGCGGGCCGCACCTGGCAGGGCCCGGGCGCCGGGGCGCGCCTCGGAATCCTGCGCCGCGCGAAGACAATCGCCATCGTGGGGGCGTCGAACAACCCCGCGCGCGCGAGCTACTTCGTCGGCACGTACCTGCTCTCGAGCTCGCCGTACGAGGTGTTCTTCGTCAACCCCCGCGCTGACGAGATCCTGGGCGAGAAGGCCTACGCCTCCCTCGCCGACCTGCCGGTCGTGCCCGACATCGTCGACGTGTTCCGGCGCGACGAGGACCTGCCGGGCGTCGCCCGCGAGGCCGTCGCGGTCGGCGCGAAGGCGCTCTGGCTGCAGCTCGGATCCTGGAACGAGGAGGCCGCGAAGATCGCGGAGGACGCGGGGCTCGACGTCGTCATGGATCGCTGCGTGAAGATCGAGCACGCGCGCTTCCACGGCGGCCTGCACCTCGCCGGTTTCGACACGGGGGTCATCTCCTCGAAGCGCCAGGTCGTCGCGCGCTGACCCGGGGCGGGTGGTGCGCTCCCACCCTCACCTCGTCTACCATTGTGCCTACAGACGCAATTGAGCGGTTATTGAGTCTCCACGCACAAGGAGGGCCATGTTCGTCCTGACCGCCGACCAGCACGGCAGCCGGGCCGGCCGCGACGCCGTGCCCGACGCGATCGCGCTGACGACCGCCGCCGCGGGCGCGGCGCTCGCGCTCCCGCCCGAGCGCACGGCCGGCGACGAGTTCCAGGCCGTTTTCGACGCCGCGCCCGCCGCCCTCGACGTGGCGCTCGCCCTCACCCGCACGCGGGAGTGGAGCGTCGGCCTCGGCGTCGGGCAGGTGGAGCGCCCCCTCCCCCGGGAAGTGCGCGCCGCACGGGGCGACGCCTTCGTGGCCGCGCGGGACGCTGTCGAGCGGGCAAAGACGGCGCCCACGCGCGTCGCGGTGTCCGGGCCCGGCGCCGCCGACGGCGAGGCCCTCGTCCGCCTCCTCGTCGAGCTGCGCGACCGGCGCAGCGAGGAAGGCTGGGAGGTGTACGACCTCCTCGCGCGGGGGCTCACCCAGCGCGAGGCCGCGGCCGAGCTCGGGATCACGCCGAGCGCGGCGAGCCGGCGCGCCTCGGCGGCGGGGCTGCGCGCCGAGGAGGCGGCCGTCCCGGCCCTGGCGCGCGCGCTCGGCCGCCTGGATCCCGACGCCCCGGGCGAATAGGGCGCCCGCGCCGCGCCGGCTGAGACACTATCGCCATGCTCACCTCCGCGGCCCTGACCGGCACTGTGCTCGGCATCGTCCTGACGGCCACCCTCGGCGCGGCGCTCACCCTCGTGCTCGTCGATCGACGCGCCACGCGCTCCGGCCCACTCCTCGCCGCGGCGATCGTCACGGCGACGGCGCTCGTCGTGGCCGCGCTCGCGCCCGTGTCCGTGCCGCTCCCGATCGCCGCCGTGCTTGCGCTGATCGCGGTCGCCGTCGCGGTCCTCGGCGGGGATCCGGCCGCCCGGCGGGTCCTCGCGAGCGCCTCCGGCGGCGCGCTCGGCGAGGGACCGCACGGCGGGCTCCTGCTGCGCACGACGCCGGGCGCCCCCGGCCCGCAGCCCGAGGTCATGCGCGGCGGGGCCGCGATCGGGTTCCTCGAGCGCGGCGGCGCCGCCCTCGCCATCGTCGTCGGCTATCCCGAGGCGATCGCCGTCGTCGTCGCCATCAAGGGCATCGCGCGGTTCACGGAGCTCGGCACGCCGGAGGCGCGTGAGCGCTTCATCATCGGCACCCTCGCGAGCCTCGGCTGGGCCGCCGTCGCCGCGGCCACGGCGCGCCTCGCGATCTGGTGAGGCGCGCTGCGGCGCGGGGTCAGCCCTCGTAGCCGCCGGGGTTCTTCTGCTGCCAGTTCCAGACGTCGCGCGTCATGTCGTCGATCGTGCGCGTCGCCCGCCACCCGAGCTCGGCCTCGGCCTTCGCGGGCGTGCAGTACGTGGCGGCGAGGTCGCCCGCGCGCCGCGGCTTCACGGACTTCGGGAGCTCGCGGCCGACGGCGCGCTCGAAGGAGGCGACGAGCTCGCGCACGCTCACGGGGTTTCCCGTGCCGAGGTTGTACGCCGTCGTCCCGGGCGCCGCGTTCTCCAGCGCCTTGACGTGGCCCTCCGCGAGGTCCACCACGTGGATGTAGTCGCGCTGACCCGTGCCGTCCGGGGTGTCGTAGTCGTCGCCGAAGATGCCGACCTCGTCGAGCGCGCCGACCGCGACGCGCGCGACGAACGGCATGAGGTTGTTCGGGGTCCCCTTCGGGTCCTCCCCCACGAGGCCCGAGGCGTGCGCGCCGACCGGGTTGAAGTACCGCAGCAGCGTGACGTTCAGCTCCGGGTGGGCCGCCTGCACGTCGGTGAGGACCTGCTCGTTCATGAGCTTCGACTTCGAGTACGGGTTCGACAGCGCCACGAGGTTGCGCGTCGCCTCCTCCGTGAACGGCAGGTCGGCCGGATCCGAGTAGACCGTCCCGGTCGAGGAGAACACGAACGAGCGGATCCCGCGCACGAGCCCGACGCGCAGGAGCGCGTAGGTCGTGTCGAGGTTGTTCGCGTAGTAGGACAGCGGCTGCGCGACCGACTCGCCGACCGCCTTGTACGCCGCGAAGTGCACGATCGCGTCGAACGGGCCGTGGGCGTCGAAGGCGCCCTCGACGACCTCGTCGTCGGCCGCGTCGCCCACGACGAGCGGGACCCGCGCGCCGGTGATCTCCGCGATGCGGTCGATCACGACGCTCGAGGTGTTCGACAGGTCGTCCAGCATGACCGGCTCGTGACCCGCCTCGAGGAGGGAAATGGCCGTGTGGGTCCCAACGTATCCGGCGCCGCCGGCGAGAAGAACGCGCATGAGCCCAGCCTATCGGCAGGGCGCAGCCTCAACCGCCGAGCGAGTCGCCCGACTCCTCGAGATAGCACGCGCCGCACAGGGACTCGTACGTGACGAAGTGCGCGTCGCGCACGGCGGCGGTCGCCGCGTCGATCGCCACCTGGTCCCCCGCGAACACGAACGTCCCGTTGATCACGCGGCCGTTGAACATCGCCTTCCGCCCGCACCGGCAGATCGTCTTGAGCTCCTCCAGCGCGTGCGCGACCTCGAGGAGGCGCCGGGACCCCGGGAACGCTTCGGTCTGGAAGTCGGTGCGGATCCCGTATGCCATCACGGGGATCCCCTCGGTCACGGCGACGCGAAACAGGTCGTCGACCTGCTCCCGCGAGAGAAACTGCGCCTCGTCGACGAGGATGCACGCGACGTCCGCGGGGCGGTCCGCGTCGAAGAGCGCGTCAGCCGCCTCCCGGCGGACGCGGGCGCGCTCGCGCTCCACCAGCGCCCGCACGTCGTCGTCCGGCCGGATCAACACGTCCACCGCGCGGGTCACGCCGAGCCGGGACTCGATCTCGTCGGCACCCTTCGTGTCGATCGCGGGCTTCGCGAGGAGGACCGCCTGCCCGCGCTCCTCGTAGTTGTACGCGGCCTGGAGGAGCGCGGTGGACTTACCCGAGTTCATCGCGCCGTAGCGGAAGTACAGTTTGGCCACCGACCCAGGGTAGCCCGCCCGGCTCGGGACGATCCCCGAGACGCCGCGGGCCCCGCCCGGGTGACCGGACGAGGCCCGCGGGACGCGGATCAGGCGTGGATCGCGAGCGCCTCGGCCGACGCGCCCGTGACGCGCTCGGCGAGCGCCGCGTCGGCGTTGAGCTGCTCGCCCAGGGCGGGGATGAGCTCGCGCAGCGTCGGCTCCCACGCCTCGCGCTGGTCGGGGAAGCAGGTCGACAGCACGTTCAGCATGATCGAGACCGCGGTCGAGGCGCCCGGCGAGGCGCCCAGGAGGCCGGCGATCGACCCGTCGGCCGCCGAGACGACCTCGGTGCCGAACTGCAGCTTCCCGCCCTTCATGACCTGCGCCCGCTGGCCGGCCTGGATGAGCTCCCAGTCGTCGCCGTCGGCGGTCGGAAGGAACTCGCGCAGGCTCTCGATCTTGCGATCGCGGCTCTTGAGCAGCTCGCCCACGAGGTACTTGACGAGGTCGAGGTTCGTCGCGCCGACCTTCAGCATGGATCCGATGTTGCCGAGCCGGACCTGCTGGACGATGTCGGTCCACCGGCCGTTCTTGAGGAACTTCGGGCTGAAGGTCGCGAACGGCCCGAACATGAGGGAGCCCTCGCCGTCGACCATGCGCGCGTCGAGGTGCGGGACCGACATGGGCGGCGCGCCGACGGCGGCCTGCGAGTACACCTTCGCGCGGTGCTGGGCGACGATCTCGGGACGCGAGGTCTTGAGGAACTGGCCGCCGATGGGGAAGACGCCGTAGCCCTTGATCTCGGGGATCCCGGACTTCTGGAGGAGCTTCAGGGCCCAGCCGCCTGCGCCGACGAAAACGAAGCGCGCGTTCACGCGGCCGGGCGTGCTGCCGACGCGGTTGCGGAAGCGCACGTCCCACGTGCCGTCGCTCTTCTTCTTCAGCCCGCGCACCTCGGTGTTCAGGCGCACGTCGACGCCCGCGTCGTCGAGGTGCCGGAAGAGCTGGCGGGTAATCGCGCCGAAGTCGACGTCGGTCCCCGCCGGCACGCGCGTCGCCGCGAACGGCTCGCCGCGGCGACGGTTCTTCATGAGCAGCGGCGCCCACTGGTGGATGACCCGCGAGTCCTCGCTGTACTCGATCCCCGCGAACAGGGGCTGCTCTTTCAGCGTTTCGTACCGCGCGCGCAGGTACGCGACGTCCTTCTCGCCCTGCACGAAGGTCATGTGCGGGGTCTGGTTGATGAACGTCTCGGAGGCGCCGAGGATGCCGCGATCGATGAGCGACGACCAGAGCTGCCGGCTGACCTGGAACTGCTCGTTGATGCCGACGGCCTTGGACGGATCCGCGGCGTCGGGCATGTAGTTCAGCTCACAGAGCGCCGCGTGGCCCGTGCCCGCGTTGTTCCAGGGGTTCGAGCTCTCCTGCGCCACGTCGCCGAGGCGCTCGAAGGCCATGATCTTCCAGTCGGGCTGCAGTTCTTTGAGGAGGGTGCCCAGCGTGGCGGACATGACCCCGCCGCCGACGAGCACGACATCTACGGATTCGCTCACGATGTTCCAGCCTACTCCCGCCCGGGTGCGGGGAATCCGTGCGGATCCCCCGAAAGTTCGCGGATTCTTGCGCTCTCGGCGCGGATCAGGCGCCCTGCGCGACGCGCGCCGCGACGAGCTCGGCGATCTGCACCGTGTTGAGCGCCGCGCCCTTGCGCAGGTTGTCGTTCGCGATGAACATCGCGAGCCCGCGCCCCTCGGGGGCCGCCTGGTCCGGGCGGATCCGGCCGACGTAGCTCGGGTCGCTGCCCGCGGCCTGGAGCGGCGTGGGGACATCGGCCAGCGCCACGCCGGGGGCGTCCGCGAGCAGCTCGCGCGCGCGCTCGAGCGTGATCTCGTCGCGGAACTCCGCGTTGATCGTCAGCGAGTGGCCCGTGAAGACGGGCACGCGCACGCAGGTGCCGGACACGCGCAGGTCCGGCAGCTCGAGGATCTTGCGGCTCTCGTTACGGAGCTTCTTCTCCTCGTCCGTCTCCCCGAGCCCGTCGTCGACGAGGTTGCCGGCCAGGGCGAGCACGTCGAAAGCGATGGGCGCCACGTACTTCTCCGGCGCGGGGAAGTCGATCGCGGATCCGTCGTGCACGAGGCGCTCCAGACCGCCCTGCTGGACCGCGGCCTCGACCTGGCCGCGCAGCTCCTCGACGCCGCCGAGGCCGGATCCCGAGACCGCCTGGTAGGTCGAGACGACGAGCCGCTCGAGCCCCGCCGCGCCATCGAGGACCTTCAGGACCGGCATCGCGGCCATGGTCGTGCAGTTGGGGTTGGCGACGATGCCCTTGCGCGCCTCGTCGATCGCGTGCGGGTTCACCTCGCTCACCACGAGCGGCACGTCCGGATCCATGCGCCACGCGCTCGAGTTGTCGACGACGAGCGCGCCGGCCGCGGCGAAGCGGGGGGCGTGCTCGGTCGAGGCCGCGCCGCCCGCGGAGAACAGCGCCACGTCGATGCCCGAGAGGTCGGTCGTGTGGATGTCCTCCACGACGACGTCGACACCCGCGTAGGAGAGCTGCCTGCCGGCCGAGCGCGGCGAGGCGAACAGCCGCAGCTCGCGCACGGGGAACGCGCGCGCAGCGAGGATCTCGAGCATCTTGCCGCCGACCTGACCGGTCGCGCCGACGACGGCGACCGAGACGCCCGAGGATGCGATGTGTGCCATGGGTGTTCTCCTGCTCAGCGGCCGGTGCCGGCGTAGACGGTCGCCTCGACGCCACCGTCGAGGCCGTAGGCGGTGTGGACGGCGCGCGCCGCCTCGTCGAGGTCGGTGTCGCGCAGGACGACCGAGATGCGGATCTCGCTCGTCGAGATCATCTCGATGTTGATGCGGTGGCGGCTGAGGGCGTCGAAGAGCGTCAGCGAGACGCCCGAGTGGGACCGCATGCCCGCGCCGACGACCGACAGCTTGCCGACCTGGTCGTCGTGGACGATCGCCTCGAACCCCAGCTCGGACTGCTCGGCCTGGAGCTGCTGCGCCACGCCCCGCGCCTGCTCCTTCGGGAGCGTGAACGAGATGTCCGTGCGGCCGGGGCTCGCGGACTGCACGTTCTGGACGATCATGTCGATGTTGGCGCCGGCCTTCGACACGCGCGTGAAGATCGCGGAGGCCGACCCCGGCACGTCGGGGACCCCGACGACCGTGATCTTGGCCTGGCTGCGGTCGATGGCCACGCCGGCGACGACGGGCTCCTCCTTGCCGATGACGTCGGTCATGTCTTCTCCCTTGGCCAGGCGGGGGTCGGTCATCCCCTCACCGAGAACGTACGTGCCCTCGTTCGACGTGAACGTGGATCGGGCGTGGATGAGAACGTTGTGCCGCCGCGCATATTCCACGGCGCGAATGTAGAGCACCTTGGCGCCGTTCGCGGCGAGCTCGAGCATCTCCTCGGCCGAGATCGCGTCGAGCTTGCGGGCGAGGGGGACGACGCGCGGGTCGCACGTGAACACCCCGTCGACGTCGCTGTAGATCTCGCACACGTCCGCGCCGAGCGCGGCCGCGAGCGCGACCGCCGTGGTGTCGGATCCGCCGCGCCCCAGCGTCGTGATGTCGCGGGTGTCGCGGTTGAAGCCCTGGAACCCCGCGACGATGACGATCGCGCCCTCGTCAAGCGCCTCGCGCAGGCGCACGGGCGTGACGTCGACGATGCGGGCGGATCCGTGGTCCGCCGTCGTGATCATGCCCGCCTGGCTCCCCGTGAACGAGCGGGCCTCGTAGCCGAGGGAGTGGATCGTCATGGCCAACAGTGCCATCGAGATCCGCTCGCCGCTCGAGAGGAGCATGTCGAGCTCGCGCGGGGCGGGCGTCGGAGCGACCGCGTGCGCGAGGTCGAGGAGCTCGTCGGTCGTGTCCCCCATCGCGCTGACGGCCACGACGACGTCGTTGCCCGCGCGGCGGGTGTCGACGATGCGCTTGGCGACGCGCTTGATGCTCTCGGCATCCGCGACGCTGGATCCGCCGAACTTCTGCACAATCAATGCCACGAAGAGACTCCTGGGTGGGGCTGCGGGCGGAGGACGTGTCGCCCGTCCGACCAGCTTAGAGCGGATTCCCAGCGGGGCGAGAATCGGGCTACGCCGAGCGACGCCCCTCGAAGGCGCGGCCCAGCGTGATCTCGTCGGCGTACTCGAGGTCGCCGCCCACGGGCAGGCCGGACGCGAGGCGCGTCACGGCGATCTCCATCGAGGCGAGCAGGCGGCTGAGGTACGCCGCGGTGGCCTCGCCCTCGAGGTTGGGGTTCGTGGCGAGGATGATCTCCTGGACCGTGCCATCGGACAGCCGCGTCATGAGCTCGCGGATCCGGAGGTTGTCGGGGCCGACGCCCGCGATCGGGCTGATGGCGCCGCCGAGCACGTGGTAGAGGCCGCGGAATTCCCGCGTGCGCTCGATGGCGGCGACGTCCTTCGCGTCCTCCACGACGCAGACAAGGCTCTGGTCGCGCCGGGGGTCGCGGCAGATCGCGCACAGCTCGGCCTCGGAGACGTTGCCGCAGCGCTCGCAGAACTTCACGCGCTCCCGCACGTCGCGCAGGAGCTCGCTGAGGCGCGAGACGTCGAAGCTCGGCGTCTGCAGGATGTGAAAGGCGATGCGCTGGGCCGACTTCGGGCCGACGCCGGGCAGGCGGCCCAGCTCGTCGATCAGCTCTTGGACGATGCCGTCGTACATAACGAGTCCTTAGCTCGGGGCGTCAGTGGAAGCGGGTGGGAGGCTCGTAGTCCTCCTCGTGCAGGAAGCGCGCGCCGAGCTTCTGGCGGACGACGGCCTCGCCGTATCGCTCGATGCCGTCCTCCAGGCGGACCTGCCGTGCCTGGACGCGCGGCGCCGCGGGCTCGTCGATGACCTCGCCGTCGCGCGCGGGGGCGGCCTGGCGCGCGGACTCCGGGACCTCGGCCTCGGCCGGGTCCTCGTCGACGGCGAGCGCGGGGCCAGCGGCGAAGGGCGGCGGCGCGGCCGCCGCCGGCGCGGCCGCGCCGGGGATCGGGGCAACCGCCCATCCGGACGCGGGCGCCGCGGCGTACGCGGAGGTCTGCGGCCGCGGCGCCTCGCGCGCGGGCGGGGGGCCCTGATCGTCGTCGGGCTCCGGCGGCTCGTCGCCGTACGGCGGCTCCTCCGGCGGCGCCTCCGGCACGTGCTTCGCGAGGAACTTCACGCGCGCGCCGAGAACCGCCCCGAGGGCGGCGCGCAGGTCCTCGCTCACCCCCGCGCCGTCCGGGGCCCGGGTCTTGAAGCGCCCGAGATCGGCGGCGTTCGTGAAGGCGAGACCGACGACGTCGCCCGCGACGTGGACGACGGACGCCGACTGCAGGACGAGCCACGAGGAGCGGCTCGCGGCCTCGACGGCGCCGAGCACGCGCGGCCACGCGGCGCGCACACCCTCGAGCGACAGCGTCGCGGGCGCCGCGCCGGCCGGGTCGGGCTCGCCCCCGCTGCGCGCCGTCGCGGAGGACGTCGGCTCGGGCGCCGGGGACGCGGGCTCGGCGGCGGCCGGTTCCGCACCGGCGCGCGACGGGGAGGCGCCGTCGCGCGGAGCGGCGGCACCGCGCGAGGACGGGGAGGCCCCGTCGCCCGCGGGCGCGGGTTCCGGAGCGGGCGCGGCGGTGTCGGCGGCCGCGGGCCGGCCCGGAACCGCCGTGGCCCAGCCCGCCGCGGGGCCCTCGTCCGCCGCGGGTGCGGCGGCGGGAGCGGGGCGCGCGGCCTCGGCGGCCCGCCCGGTGGATGCGGGCGACGCCGCGGCAGGCGGCGCGGCCGGCGACGCGGCGGGGGCCGGCTCCGCGGACCGGGCGGGAGCCGCGGCGGGTTCCGCGCCCGGCGACGCGGCGGGGGCCGCCGGCCCCGCGGACGGGTCGGGAGCCGCGCCCGGGGCAGGCTTCTCCGCCGGCTCGGCCGCGCCGGGGGCGGGAGCCGCGGCGGGCTGCGGGGCGGGTGCGGTCGGAGCCGCGGCCGGAGCTCCCGAGGCGGCGGCAGGAGCCGCCGTCTCCGGCGACTGCCGCGGCGCGGCGGCAGGGCCGGGAGCCGCGACGGCGGCCGACGTCGCGGCGGGAGCCGGCACTCCCGGAGAAGCGGCGGCGGGCGCGGCAGCGGGCGGCGCGGGCGCGGGGCGCGCGGTCGATGCCGCCGGGGCCGCGTCGCGGCGGGCGGGCGGGCCGTCCGCGGTGGCGGGCGCGGCGACGGGCTCGTCGGCCGTCAGGACGCGCGCGATCATGAGCTCAAGCTGCAGGCGCGGCGACGTGGCCCCCGTCATCTGATCGAGCGCGGCGCTGACGATGTCGGCCGTGCGCGACAGGCGCGCCGTGCCGTACACCTCGGCCTGGTGCTGCATGCGCTCCAGCTCGTCGGCGGGGAGGCCGCGCAGCACGGCCGAGGCCGCGGGCCCCGTCGCGGCGATCACGATGAGATCGCGCAGGCGCTCGAGCAGGTCGTCGACGAAGCGGCGCGGATCCTGACCGGTCTGCACGACGCGATCGACGGCGCCGAACGCCGCGCCCGCGTCGGAGGACGCGAACGCCGCGACGACCTCGTCGAGGAGCTCGGCGTGCGTGTAGCCGAGCAGCGCCACGGCGCGCTCGTACGAGACCGCGTCGCCCTCGGATCCCGCGATGAGCTGATCCAGGATCGACAGCGTGTCGCGCGGCGAGCCCGCGCCGGCGCGCACGACGAGCGGGAGCACGCCGCCGTCCGGGCGGATCCCCTCCTCCGCGCACAGCTTCTCGGTGTACTCGAGCATCGCCGCGGGCGGCACGAGGCGGAACGGGTAGTGATGCGTGCGGGACCGGATCGTGCCAATGACCTTCTCGGGCTCGGTGGTCGCGAAGATGAACTTCACGTGCGCCGGCGGCTCCTCGACGAGCTTCAGGAGCGCATTGAAGCCCTGCGCCGTCACCATGTGCGCCTCGTCGAGGATGAAGATCTTAAAGCGGTCGCGCGCCGGGGCGAAGATCGCCCGCTCGCGGAGGTCGCGCGCGTCGTCGACGCCGTTGTGGCTCGCGGCGTCGATCTCCACGACGTCGAGCGACCCGCCGCCCGCGCGCGAGAGCTCGACGCAGCTGTCGCACTCGCCGCATGGCGTGTCGGTGGGGCCTTCGGCGCAGTTCAGGCACCGCGCGAGGATCCGCGCCGATGTGGTCTTGCCGCACCCGCGCGGGCCGGAGAACAGATAGGCGTGCCCGATCCGATCCGAGCGCAGCGCGGTCATGAGCGGCTCGGTCACCTGGGACTGACCGATCATCTCCGCGAAGCTCTCGGGACGGTAGCGGCGGTACAGGGCTGTGCTCACTCCCCCAGCCTACGGGGGACGTCCGACATCGGTCCCGCCCGTCAGCTCGTGGACTCTCCGAGCGCTCCCGACTGGCTCGTGTCGGATTGCTGGCCGATGACGGGGATGAGGTCGGTCGCGGGCGGAAGGGTCGGCTCGGAGCCCCCGCCGTCGTCCGTCAGGCGGCCGTGCGGGGCGGGGCGACCGGCCAGGCGCGGCCCCTGATCGGCCAGCGGCACGGCGACGCTCTCTCCCGTGCGCACCGTCAGCTCGCGGCCGCGCACGGAGAAGGGCACCTCCTCCGTGCGCCCGCCCGCGCGCGCCGTCACGGCGATCTCCTCGCGCGTGAGGCGGACGTCGAGGCGCGTCCCGCGCCACGTCAGGGGGAACGACAGCTCGGGCCAGTCGGCGGGCAACCGCGGGTCGAAGCTCAGCGTCCCGTCGTGATCGCGCATCCCGCCGAACCCGCTCACGAGCATCGTCCACGCGCCGCCCGCCGCGGCGATGTGCACGCCGTCCGACGCGTTGCGGTGCAGGTCGGCGAGATCGACGAACAGCGAGTGCTCGAAGTACGTCAACGCGAGGTCCTGATACCCGACCTCCGCGGCCATGATCGACTGCACGACGCCGGAGAGCGTCGAGTCCCCCGTCGTCAGCGGGTCGTAGTAGTCGAAGTCCGCGCGCTTCTCCGCCGCCGTGAAGTGGCGGCCCTGAAGGAACTGGGCGAGGACGACGTCGGCCTGCTTGAGCACCTGGAACCGGTAGATGACGAGCGGGTGGAAGTGCAGCAGCAGGGGGCGCTGCTCCGGCGGGGTGTTCTCGAGGTCCCACACCTCCTTCTTCAGGAAGAGCGAGTCCTGCGGGTGGATCCCGGCCTCGTCGCTGTACGGGATGAACATCGCGTTGCCCTGGCGCTCCCAGCGCTCGGGCTCGTCGGCGTGGAGCGAGAGCCGCTCGACCATGGCGCGGTACGCGGCGGGCGCCCGCTCGGCCATCTGTCGGACGACGCTCGCGGCGGCGCGCAGGTTGAAGCGCGCCATGACATTCGTGAACAGGTTGTCGTTGACGACGGTCGTGTATTCGTCCGGCCCCGTCACGCCGTGGATGTGGAAGCTGTCGGCGCCGCCGCGCGTGCGCCAGAACCCGAGCGTGCTCCACAGCCGCGCCGTTTCGACAAGCAGGTCGATGCCCTCGCGCGCGAGGAACTCGACGTCGTCGGTGGCCTCGACGTACTTCACGAGCGCGTAGGCGACGTCGGCGTTGATGTGATACTGCGCCGTGCCCGCGGCGTAGTAGGCCGAGGCCTCCTCGCCGTTGATCGTCCGCCACGGGATGAGGGCGCCGGCCTCGCTCATCTGCTGGGCCCGGCGGCGCGCCGCCGGCAGCATCCCCGTGCGCATCCGCAGCGCGTTGCGCGCCCACCACGGCGAGGTGAAGTCGAGGAACGGGAGCACGTAGATGTCCGTGTCCCAGAAGTAGTGACCGCTGTAGCCGGATCCCGTCATGCCCTTGGCGGGCACGCCCCAGCCGTCGGCTCGCGCCGACGCCATGGCGACCTGGAGGAGGCTCCACCGCGTGGCCTGCTGGTAGCTGTCGTGCCCGGGGATCCGCACGTCGGAGCGCTCCCAGAACTCGTCGAGCCAGGCGCGCTGGCGCGCGAAGGCGGCGTCCGGCCCCGCCGCGCCGGCGCGGTCGAGCGTGCGGCGCGCCCGGTCGATGAGCTCGGTCGCCGGAACGCCGCGCGAGGTGTGATAACTCACGAGCTTCGTGACGGTCACGGGGACGCCGGCGCGCGCGTTGACGCGCACGACGTTTTTCGCGATGTCCGGGTCGAGCAGGTTGCGCGTCTCGAACTCGTTCTCGGTCTCGACGACGTGGTCGGCGACGACCGCGATCGACATGCCGCTCGACGCGGTCCGGTAGGACAGGGCGGAGCGCGTGCCGTCCTGCCAGTACTCCTGCGGCACGAGCACGCGCTCGGCGATGCGGTCGGTCTTGCGCGGGTCGAACCCGCCGGCCTCCTGCGCCTTGCGCGCCGCGGGCGGGCGGCCGCTGTAGACGTCCTCGCCGTCCTGCCGGTTGATGAGCTGGCAGTTCACGACGACGGGGGCGTCGTCGTTCAGCACCGTGACGGTCATCTGCAGGACCGCGAGGTGGCGGTCCTCGAACGAGACCATGCTGCGCGACTCCAGCAGGACGTCCTTGCCGGACGGCGTGATCCAGCGGATCCGCCGCGCGTGCGTCGCGTCGCGGAAGTCCAGCGAGCGCTCGTACTCGACGAGCTCGGCGATGTCGATCGACATCGGCTCGTCGTCGACGTACACGCGCATGGTCTTCGCATCGGGGACGTTCACGATGGTCTGCCCGACCTCGGCGAAGCCGTACGCGTTCTCGGCGTGGCGGATCGGCCACGTCTCGTGGAAGCCGTTAATGAACGTGCCGTGCTCGTGCGCGTGGCGCCCCTCCGGGAAGTTGCCGCGCATGCCGAGGTAGCCGTTCCCGGTCGCGAAGATCGTCTCGGAGACGCCGAGATCCTCCTCGCTGAAGCGGGTCTCTACCAGGCGCCACGGATCCGTCGGGTACCGGTCGCGATCGATCATGCGTCGTTCTCCAAGAGGTCGTCGAGGTCGGTCACAATGAGGTGCGCGCCCGCGTCGCGCAGGGCGTCCGCGCCCGTTCCGCGGTCGACCCCCACCACGAGGCCAAAGCCGCCCGCCGTCCCCGAGGCGACGCCGGAGACGGCGTCCTCGATCACGGCGGCGCGCGCCGGATCCACGCCGAGGGCACGCGCCCCCGCCAGGAACACGTCCGGGGCGGGCTTGGACGGCAGGCCGTCGCGCTCGGCGACCACGCCGTCCACGACGACGGCGAAGCGATCCGTCAGGCCGGCTGCCGACAGCACGGGCCGCGCGTTCTTCGAACTCGACACGACCGCGACGGCGACGCCGTCACGGTCGAGGACGTCAAGGACGGCGAGGGATCCGGGGTACGCCGCGATGCCCTCCTCCTCCAGCACGCGCGTGAAGACAACGTTCTTGCGGTTGCCGATGCCGCACACCGTGTCGGCGCTCGGATCGTCGTCCGGGCGCCCCCACGGCACCTCGACGTCTCGGCTACGCAGGAGCGCCGCGACGCCGTCGTACCGCTTGCGCCCGTCGAGGTGGGCGAAGTAGTCGCGCTCGGAGTAGGCGGGGTGGATGTCCCATGCGGCGAAGAGATCGTCGAACATCGCCTGCCACGCGCGCATGTGGACCTCGGCCGTGGGCGTGAGCACGCCGTCCAGGTCGAACAACACGGCGTCATAGCCGGCGAGCGCCGGAACGGACGCGCGGGCGGGGTCGGTGCTCCGTGTCACGGGTTCTCCGATCGGTCCGGGGGCCGGTTTCCTCGCCAGCGTAGGGCATCCCGCGGCCCTCGCCACGCGCGGTCAACCCGCGGCGACGCGGTCGAGCGTCTGGCGCGCGATCTCGAGCTCCTCGTCCGTCGGGACGACGAGGACCGCCGTGGGCTGGTCGTCGGGCGAGATGCGGGTGATCTCCCCCCGCGGCACCGACGCGTTCTTCGCCTCGTCGACGCGCACTCCGAAGACGCCGAGGGTCTCCAACGCGGCGGCGCGCACGCGGGCGACGTTCTCGCCGACACCCGCCGTGAACGAGATCACGTCGACCCCGCCCAGCTGCGCGATGTAGGCGCCGGCGTAGCCGCGGAGCCGGTGGACGTAGACGTCGAAGGCGAGCCGGGCGTCCTCGTCGTCCGCGTCCGCGCGCGACAGGAGATCGCGCATGTCGCCGACGCCCGCGAGGCCCACGAGGCCGCTGCGCGAGTTCAGGAGCCGGTCGACGCCGTCCACGTCGAGGCCCGCGCGGCGCTGCAGGTGGAGGAGCACGGCAGGATCGAGGTCGCCCGAACGCGTGCCCATCACGAGGCCCTCGAGCGGCGTGAACCCCATGGACGTCTCGACCGACCTCCCGCCGTCGATCGCCGTGACCGACGCGCCGTTGCCGAGATGGAAGACGAGTTGGCGGAGCTCCGCGAGTTCCCGGCCGAGGTGGCGCGCGGCGGCCTGGCTCACGAACTTGTGGCTCGTACCGTGGAATCCGTACCGGCGGATCCGGTGCCGGCGCGCGAGCTCGCGGTCGATCGCGTAGGTGTATGCCGCGGGCGGCATGGACTGGTGGAAGGCCGTGTCGAACACCGCGACGTGGGGGATGTCGGCGAACGCGCGCCGCGCCGCGCGGATCCCCTGCAACGCCCCCGGGTTGTGCAGGGGCGCGAGCACGGACAGCTCATCGATGTTGATCTCGACGAGGTCGTCGATCATCGTCGCGTCGAAGAAGCGTGCCCCGCCGTGCACGACGCGGTGCCCCACGGCGGCCGGCGGGTGCGCGGCGAGCGAGGGGCCGTGCTCCGCGAAGGCATCGAGCATGGCCTGGAACCCGGCCGTGTGGTCGGGGATCTGACGGTGCGCCTGGTGCGTCGCGGCGGCGAGCGTGACCTGCGGGGCTCCGGGCTCCGCCTGCGGGCGCACGGTATGGACCGCATGCCCCTCCTGCTCCCCGATGCGCTCGACGAGACCCGAGGCCAGCACCCGCTCCGTGCCCATGTCGAGCAGCTGGTACTTGAACGAGGAGGATCCGCTGTTGACGACCAGCACGACGCTCATGGGTCAGCCTTCCTGCGCCTGGATCGCGGTGATCGCGACTGTGTTCACGATGTCGTCGACGAGCGCGCCGCGCGACAGGTCGTTGATGGGGCGGTTCAGCCCCTGGAGCACGGGGCCGATCGCGACGGCGCCGGCGGCGCGCTGCACCGCCTTGTAGGTGTTGTTGCCGGTATTGAGGTCGGGGAAGACGAACACCGTGGCGCGCCCCGCGACGTCGGAGTTCGGGAGCTTCGCGCGCGCGACGGCCGCATCGGCGGCAGCGTCGTACTGGATCGGCCCCTCGATCGGCAGCTCGGGCGCGCGCTCGCGGGCGAGCGCGGTGGCCGCGCGCACCTTGTCGACATCGGCGCCCGATCCCGATTCCCCCGTCGAGTAGGACAGCATCGCCACGCGCGGCTCGATCCCGAACCGCCGCGCCGTTTCGGCGGAGGAGATCGCGATGTCGGCGAGCTGCGCGCTCGTCGGATCCGGGATCACCGCGCAGTCGCCGTACACGAGCACGCGATCGGCGAGCGCCATGAGGAACACGCTCGAGACGACCGAAACCCCGGGCCGCGTCTTGATGATCTCGAACGACGGCCGGATCGTGTGCGCCGTCGTGTGCGCGGCACCCGAGACCATGCCGTCGGCGAGGCCCATGTGGACCATCATGGTGCCGAAGTACGACACGTCGGTGACGAGGTCGGCCGCCTTCGCGTAGGTCATGCCCTTGTGGGCGCGCAGGCGCGCGTACTCGGTCGCGAACTGGTCGACGTGGACGGCGTCGAAGGGGCTGAGCACGTCGGCGGCCGCGATGTCGAGCCCCAGCTCGATGGCCCGCGCGCGCACCTCGAAGGGCTCGCCGAGGATCGTCAGCCGCGCCACCCCGCGCTCCAACAGGATGGCCGCGGCGCGGAGGATGCGGTCGTCGCCGCCCTCCGGCAGCACGATGTGCTTCAGGTCTGCCCGCGCGCGCTCGTGCAGCTGGTACTGGAACATCAGCGGGGTGACGACGGTCGCGCGGGCAACGCCGAGGACGCGGGTGAGCTCGGCGATGTCGACGTTCTGGTCGAAGAGGCTGAGCGCGCGGTTGTAGCGCTGCGCGCTCGAGGCGGCGAGCCGGCCGCGCGTGCGCATGATTCGCACCGCCGTCGCGTAGGTGTCGCCGGCCGCCCGGATGATGGGGATCGCGGAGTGGAGCCCCTCCATGAGCCGCAGCATGACCTCCGGGATCGGGAAGTCGCCGTTCAGGACGATCCCCGCGAGCGACGGGAACGTGCCCGAGCTGTTGGCCATGAGCGTCGCGAGCAGCGCGTCGCTCCGGTCGGCGGGGATGATGACGACGTCGCCCTCCTCCAGCCGCGGCAGGACGTTGACCATCGACATCGCCGCGACCGTGACCCCGAGCGCCTCGCGGCCGAGGAGGGCCTCGTCGCCCGTGAGGAGCTCGCCGTCGACGGACCGCAGGATGTCGCCCATCGTGGGGGCCACGAGGAGGCGATCCTCGGGCAGCGCCCACACGGGCGAGTCGCCCGCCACGGTGCGCACCGCGCCCACGATCTCGTCGCGGCGCTCGCCGTCGGCGCGGTTGACGATGACGGCGGCGAGGCGCGTCGCGCTGCGGCCCAGCTCCCCGATCGCGAGCGAGGCGATCTGCCCCATCTGCTCGGGCGAGCGCGCGGTCGTCACGCCGAGGGCCTCCGTGTCGCCCTGCAGGTGGCGGCCGCCGAGGACGAGGAGTACGGGGGTGCCGAGGTTCGCCGCGATGCGGGCGTTGTACGCGAGCTCGGCGGGGCTGCCCACGTCGGTGTAGTCGCTGCCGAGCACGACGACCGCGTCGCACTGGCGCTCCAACCGCCCGAAGCGGTCGACGATGTCGGCGAGCGCGCGCTCGGGGTCGGCGCGCACGTCGTCGTAGGTGACCCCGACGCAGTCCTCGTAGGCGAGGTCGACGCCGTCGTGGTCGAGCAGCATGTCGAGGACGTAGTCGCGCTCGGTCGTCGATCGCGCGATCGTGCGGAAGACGCCGACCCGCGCGGTCACGCGGCTCAGCGAATCGAGCACCCCGAGCGCGATCGTCGACTTGCCGGAGTGCCCCTCCGCGGACGTGATGTAGATGCTTCTCGCCACGGCTCCCAACCTACCGAGCACGTTCGACATCCGGGCGGGTTCTCAGCCGATCGATGACTCCCGCGCGAGGAGGCGGGCCTTGACGGGCTCGCCCCACGCGAATCCGCCGAGGGATCCGTCGCTGCGGAGCACGCGGTGGCACGGCACGAAGAGGGCGGCGCCGTTCCGCGCGCAGATGGACGCCGCGACGCGGGCGGCGGTTGGACGCCCGAGCATCACGGCGAACTCCGTGTAGGTGAGGGGCGCGCCCGGGCGGATCCGCCGGAGCGCGTCCCACCCTTCGCGCTGCAAAGGGGTGCCCTCCTGGCGCACGGCGACCCGGTCGATCGCGCGGGCGTCGCCGGCGTAGTAGGCGCGCACGGCGTCGGCCGCGGCGGTTTCCCGCTCGCGCGCCGCGGCAATGGGCGCGCGCAGCCGCGCCCTCAGGGCGTCGTGGCTCGCCGTCCACCCGGACGCGAGCACGGCGCCGTCGTCGTCGGCGAGCAGGGAGAACGGCCCGTCGGGCGTGTCGATCGTGCAGATGTCGGGCATGTCAGCCTTCCGGTTCGAGGGCGTGGGCCCAGAAGTGGGCGCTCGCGTAGGAGCGCCACGGGGCGAGCCGCTCGGCCCACGCACGGAGGCCTGCGGGGTCGGCGGGGGCGCCCGCCCTCCGCGCCCCCGCGCGCAGGACGAGATCGCCCGGCAGGATCACGTCGGGATCCTTCGCGACGCGCATGCGCACGTAGTCGGCCGTCCACGGGCCGATCCCCGGCCGGGCGAGGAGAGCCCGCCGCTGGTCCTCCGGGTCGTCGTCCTCGAGCAGCGCGAGCGTGCCGTCCGCGAGCGCGGTCGCCGCCGCCAGGATGGCCGCGACGCGGCGGGCCGGCCCGCGCAGCACCTCGCCGCCGCGCTCCGCGATCTGGACCGCCGTGGGAAAGAGGATCCGCTCCTCGCCGGCCAGGTAGATCCGCTCCCCCAGCGCGTCCGCGAGCCGGGTGAGGTGCGTCCGTGCGGCCGCGACGGAGATCTGCTGCCCGACCATGGCCCGCACGAGCATCTCGTGCGGATCGGAGGCCCCGGGCACCCGGATCCCCGGCGTGCGCGCGACGAGCGGCGCGAGCTCGGGGTGCGCGGCGAGCGCCGCGTCGATCGCGAGGGGGTCGGCGTCGAGATCGAGCAGGCGCCGGACGCGGCAGGCGAGCGCCTCGCGATCGCGCGGATCCGTCAGCTCGGCCGTGAGCCGCACGCCGTCCGCGAGGTCCACGCGAAACCAGGCGGGACCGTGCGCGAGCCGGAGGGTGCGCTCGAAGGCGGACGACGTGACGCGCTCGACCCCCGCGACCGCGCGGGGCGCGAACCAGGAGAGCAGCCCCGGCGCGTCGAAGGGAAAGCGGACGGGGAGCGCCATCGAGATGCGCAGGTCGGGGGCGCGGTGCCGATCCGTGGTCATGCGTTCCCCCTCACACGGGCGACGCCCGCGAAAAGAAAAGACTCTCCGCGTACCCGGCAGAGCCCGGTTACCCTTGCTACGTTTCCGTCCTGGGGGAGTTGGCCTGGATGCCGTCACGCGGAGAGCTGACACCAGCCTAACAGGCCATCGGACCGGGGTCGCACCCGCCGCGGTGTCGTCACCCGTCGCTAGGCTGGCGCCACCCGACCGCGACGAAGGAGCTGCCGTGACCTCCGTTCCCCTGTCCCCCGAGGAGTTCCGGGAGACGACGACGCGGATCGCCGACAACGTCCGCCGCGTCATCGACGGCAAGGACCACGCGATCCGGTCCGCCCTCGTCGTGCTGTTGGCGGAGGGCCACCTCCTCCTGGAGGACGTGCCGGGCGTGGGCAAGACCGCCCTCGCCCGCGCGCTCGCCGCGTCGATCGACGCGGACGTCCGGCGGATCCAGTTCACCCCGGATCTCCTGCCCGGCGACGTCACGGGCGTGTCGGTGTTCAACCCGGCCGTGCGCGAGTTCGAGTTCTCCCCCGGCGCCGTGTTCGCCCACATCGTCATCGCCGACGAGATCAACCGCTCCTCCCCCAAGACGCAGTCGGCGCTGCTCGAGGCGATGGAGGAACGCCAGGTCTCGGTGGACGGCCGGACCCACGCGCTGCCGCGGCCGTTCCTCGTCGTGGCAACGCAGAACCCGCTCGAGATGGACGGCACCTACGCGCTTCCCGAGGCGCAGGTCGACCGCTTCATGATGCGGCTCTCGCTCGGGTACCCGGACGCCGACGCCGAGGCGCTCATGCTGCGCCAGCGCGACGCCGGCAACCCGCTCGACGCGCTCGAGCCGGTCGTGTCCCCGCAGGGCGTCGCGCGCATGATCGCCTTCGCGCGGGGCGTGCACGTCTCCCCCGCCATCGAGCAGTACGCCGTCGCGCTCGCCCGGGCCACGCGCACGCATCCCGGACTCGTCCTCGGCGCGAGCCCGCGCGCCACCCTGCAGCTCGTGCGGGCGGCCAAGGCGTGGGCGGCGCTCCGCGGCCGCGACTACGTCGTCCCCGACGACCTGGCGCACCTCGCGCGGCCGGTCCTCGCCCACCGCCTGATCCCCGCGCGCGCTCCCGCGGGACGCCGCGCGTCGGATGCCGCGCGCGAGATCGTCGACGAGGTCCTGGGGAGCGTCCCGGTGCCGATCGCGGACCGATGAGGCGCGCGCGAGGCGTCGCGGATCGCACGCGGCTGACCCCCGCGGGGTGGGGCATGCTCGCCCTCGGCGCGGCGCTCGTGGCCGCATCCGCCCTGCTCGCGCGCCCGGAGCTCGCGGTCGTCGGCACGGCGCTCGTCGCCGGCGCCGCGGCCGCGGTCCTCGTCCTGCGGACGCTGCCCCTCCCGCGGGTCGCCGCCGTGCGCCTGGCCGACGACGTCGTCGCGGTCGGCGACACGACGCGGGCCGAGGCGGATCTCTCCGGGCGCGGCCCGCTCGCCGAGGCCGCCGTCCTGCGCGCGGGCGCGGACGTTCGCGTGACCGATCGCGACGTCGCGGCTGGGTCCCTCACGCCGCTCGTGCGCGGCGCGCACCGCGTCGGACCGGTCGAGGTGCGGGCCGTGGGCCCCTTCGGCGCCGCGCGCCGGAGGGCGCTGCGCGGCGCGCCCGCCACACTGCTCGCCGTGCCCGCCGCCGTCCCGCTCGCGACCACCCGGGACCGCGCGGCGCACCCCGGCGAGGGCACCCCCGTGCGGGCGCGCCTGGGCCAGGGATCCGACGACCTCATCCCGCGCCCCTACGCGCACGGCGACGCGATGCGGCGCGTGCACTGGCGGGCGTCCGCGCACCACGGCGACCTCATGGTCCGCGAGGAAGAGCGCGACGAGGCGCCGCGCGCGGTCGTCGCCCTCGACACGCGGGGCTCCTCGTGGGGCGACGCGAACGCGTTCGAGGAGGGCGTGATCGCCGCCGTTTCCGCGCTCGCGCGCCTCGGCGACGACGGATACAGCGCCGACCTCGTCGTCGGCGCCGAGCGCGTTCCCGACGCGCACCAGGGCGCGGGCCGCGCCGCGGCGTGGGCCCTGCTGGCGGCGGTGGAGCGCGCCGAGGGCGACCCCGCGGGCGTCCCGCGCGACGCGGGCACGATCGTCTGGATCGGCAGCGACCCGCCCCCCGCGCCGCTCGCGGGCCTCGCGATCCACCTCGCCCCGACGGACCGGGGCGGGCGGGGATGGCGCCGCGGCGACCTCCGCGCGGGCGCCGGCGAGGCGTGGGCCGAGGCCGTCGGCGGCCGCACATGACGGGCCCCGCGCCCCGCCGCCCCGCGGCCGCCCGCCGGCGCCCCCGGCTCGGCGCGCGGGCGGCCGCGCTCGCGTCGGTGATTGCCGCGCTCGTCCCCCTCATGAGCCTGCTGAGCTCGGGGTGGTTCGTCGCCGCCGGCGCGGCGGCCGCGGCCGTGGCGATCGCGGGCGCCATCGGATCCCTCGGCGGCCGCTGGGTGGGCGCTGTGAGCCAGATCGCGGCGACCGTCCTCGCGGCCTGGTGGGCCTTCCCCGGGCCCACCCTCGGCGCCGTCGTCGCAGCCGCCACCCGGCAGCTCGTCGACGGGGTCGCGCCGGTCGCGGTCGATCCGCCGCTCCGCTTCCTCCTCGTCACGGCGACGGCCCTGACGATGCTCGCGGTGAATTCGCTCGTCGCGGCGCGCCTGCCGGTCCTGGCCGTCCTCCCGCTCGCTCTCATCCTCGTCCTGCCGCAGCTCGCCGTCCCGCGCGGCGACCACGTCGCGGAGGCGGTGCTCTTCGCCGCGTGCGCGCTCCTGATGATCCAGGCGGGGAGCGCCCGGCCGGGCCGCGGCGTCGGGGCGCGCGTCGTCGCCGCCGCTACCGTCGCGGTCGCCGTCGCCGCGGGCGCCGTGGCGGGGCCCGCGCTACCAGTGGTCCCCGCCGCGGACGCCGGGCTGTTCGCGCGCGGGACGAGCGTCGACGTCGACCTCGACCTCGGCGACGACCTGCGCTCCGCCGCGGGCACCGAGATCCTCCGCGTCCGCACCGACGCGGCCTCCGCGCCCTACCTGCGCCTCGCCACCCACGGGGCCTTCGTCGGCGGCGCGTGGGAGCGCTCATCGACGGAGATCGGGCCGCTCGAGGACGGCCTGGCCGCCCCCGTGGTCTCGGGCGCGGCCGGGGACGTGCCGGTCGCCGAGGAATCGACCTGGGTATCGGACGTGACGCTCGAGAACGGGTACCTGCCGCTCCCCGCGGGCGTCGTCTCCGTGACGGGCCAGAGCGCCGGCGCGTGGGCGGCGCGCGACGACCGGACGGCGACCTCCGGGCGACCGGCCGCCGGCGAGACCTATCGCGCGCTGGCCCAGGTCCCGGCTCCGACGCGCGCCCAGCTCGACGACTCCCCCTGGCTCCGCGACGCCTCCGGGGGCCTGCGAACCCGCGACGCGGCCGGCGTCGCGGTCGCCGAGGCCGAGGCCGCCGCGGCGTTCACCACCGTCGACGACGACGTCATGGAGGGCCCGATCGGCGCCGCGGCGCGCGAGGTCGCCGGATCCGCCCCAACGCCCTACGCGGCGCTCCTGGCCCTCCAGGACTGGCTGCGCTCGGACGCGTTCGCCTACTCCCTGAGCACCCCCGTCGACGAGGGATTCGACGGATCCGACGCCGACGCGATCGCCGGCTTCCTCGAGGTGCGCGAGGGGTACTGCGTGCACTTCGCCTCGGCGTTCGCCCTCATGGCGCGCACCGAGGGGATCCCGACCCGCGTCGCGGTCGGCTACCTGCCGGGCACGCCGACGGGGGGCCGCGTCGACGGTCTCAGCGTCTTCTCCGTCGACAGCGGCCAGCTGCACGCGTGGCCGGAGGCCTATCTCGTCGGGGTCGGATGGGTCGCGTTCGACCCCACGCCCGGCGTCGCGGATGCCCAGGGCGTCGTCGCGGCAGAGTCCGGCGCCGCGCCGAGCGCGGCCCCCGAGGCCGCCCCGAGCGCGGAGGCCGAGCCGGAGCCCGCGCAAACGCCCAGCCCCTCGGCCACCGCCCCGACGGAGGCCGTGGAGGACGACGCCCCCGGCGGCCAGGCGCCCCGCGAGGCTCCGTGGGCCCTTCTGGCACTGCTCGCCGCCGCGCTCGTGGCGGCCGCGCCCGCGATCGCCCGGCGGGCGCTGGCGGCCCGGCGCCGCGCCGCGGCGCGCGCGGGCGACGCGCGGGCCGCCTGGCGCGAGGCACTGTCGGCGGCCGTCGACGCCGGAATCCCCGTGGCGCCGGCCGACACGCCGCGGGGCATCGCGGCCCGGCTCGCCGAGGCGGGCGCTCCGCCACCCGCGGCCGACGCGCTGGCCGCGGCGCTCGAGGCGGCCGTCTTCGCCCGGGATCCCGCGCCAGCCGGCGACATGTCCGGCCCGCTCGACGCCGTGACGCGGGGGATCCGCCCGACGTCCGCCCCCGCGCGCGCTGCGGCCGCCATCCTGCCGCGCTCGCTGGCCCGGCCGCCCCGATTGGGCACGATCGCGCATCGCGGGTAACATGGCTCGAGGCCCGATTTCGGGCCAAGGAGGATTCGCCTAGCGGCCTATGGCGCACGCTTGGAACGCGTGTTGGGTGCAAGCCCTCGGGGGTTCAAATCCCCCATCCTCCGCCATTTCCTCGCCCCCGGACCCTCGTCGGTCCGGGGGCGAGGTCGTCTAGCTGGCACCTCGCTACACTCGCGAGTGTGAACGACGGCGACGAGCGCGCGGGCGGCGCGCGCCGGGCCGAACGATCGGCCGGCGACCGCACCCGATCCGTGTGGCGATGGCAACTGGTCCTCGCCTTCAGCACGGTCGCGATCGCCACGGTGATCGCGCTGCTGGATCCGCTCCTGTTCACGGGCGCGCCCTTCATCGTCGGCCTCGCGCTCATCGTCGCGATCACGATCGCGACGATGGCCGTGCCGTGGCACCGGGTCCCGCGCGCGGGGCTCGCCGTCATCCCCTTCCTGGACATCGTCGCGATCGGTTTCCTGTCGCACTCGAGCGACGTCCGCCTGGGATTCCTGTGGGTCTTCCCCGTCGCGTGGATCGCGACGTACTACAGCCTCGCGTGGCTCGTCTCGGCGATCTGCGCCATCGGGGTCATCGTGCTCGTGAGCGCCCTCGTCGTGGGGTTCCCGACCGACCAGGCTCTGCGCCTGTTCATCCTCACCATCTCGCTCGGCTTCATCGGGACGACGATCCAGCTCGGATCCGCACGCACGCGCGCGGCGGCGCGCCTGTTGCGCCGGCAGTCCGGTCAGCTCTCCCGCATGCTCGAACGCGCGCAGCACGAGGAGCAGCGTCGCACGGCGCTCCTCGACACGCTGCAGACGGGGGTCGCGCAGGTCGAGCCCAACGGCACGATTCGCGCGTCCAACGCGGCGTATCGCCGCATGTACGGCCTGGATGCCGTGCCGCAGCTCCACCCCTCGCGCGCGGTCGAGTACCGAGACCGGCGGGGCGATCCGGTGCCCGCGGAGGAGACGGTGATCGCGCGCGCCGCGCGCGGCGAGACGTTTTCGGGCGTGCGGGTGTGGCTGTTCGACGTCGTCGGCCGCTGGCGGGTCCTGGAGGTCTCGGCGCGCTACCGCATCGACGGCATGATCGTCGTGACGGAGGACGTCACGGCCGAGGCCGAGGCCGCCCACGAGCGCCGCTCGCTCGCCCGCGTGGTCTCGCACGAGCTGCGCAGCCCCCTGACCGCCGTGCTCGGGCACACGGACCTGCTCCTCGAGCGACCGGACCTCCCCGGCAGCGCGCGCGAGCAGCTCACCGTCATCGAGAGCGCCGCGGAGCGCATGGAGGAGATGATCGCCCGCATCCTGCAGGATCCCGGGCGAGACCCCGCCGAGGACGACACGGTCGTCGACGTGGGCGAGGTCGTGCGGGCGTCCGTGGCGGGCTTCGCCCCCGCGGCGGCCGCCGCGGGGACCGCCCTCGACCTCGCCGCGCGCGACGGCGCCGCGATCCTCGGTAACGGCTTCCGCCTGCGGCAGGCCATCGACAACCTCATCGGAAACGCCGTGAAGTACACGCCCCGCGGCGGCCGCGTCGACGTCAGCGTCGAATCGGACGCCGACGCGGTCGTCGTCACCGTCTCGGACACGGGCATCGGCATCGCGAGCGACGAGATCGCCCACATCTACGACCCATACTTCCGCGCGAACAGCGCGCGCGACAGCGGGATCCCCGGCACGGGAATCGGCATGGGGGTCGTGCGCGACATCGTCGCCCAGCACGGCGGGCGCCTCGACCTGCACAGCGTGCTCGCGCGCGGCACCACCGCCACCGTCACCCTCCCCCGGCGCGGAGCGAAGGAGCTGCCCGAATGATCCAGACCCCCGACGTCCCGTTCATCGCCATCACGACGCTGGCGTGCGTCCTCATGATCGGCCTGGGCTTCCTCCCGCGTCCGTCGGTCGCGACGGCGATGTGGTCCTTCGCCTTCGCGCTCGGGATGCTCGCCTCCTACGCCCTCCTCGCCGCCGGGCTGGCGGACTCCGCGCTCCTCCGGGGGCTCGGATCCGGCATCTTCCTCCCCGCGAACGCCCTCATCTGGGTCGGCTTGCGCGCCGCGGCGGGACGACGGCACACGATGTGGCAGGTGGCGGTCGCCTACCTCATCGCCTCCCCCGTCGCGCTCATCGCGACGGCCGGGACGAACGCGTACTCCGTGACCTTCCGCGCGGATTTCGCGGTCGCCGCGATCTTCGGCGCCCTGATCGTCGCGGAGCTCGTGCGGATGTACCCGACCTACCGCGACGTCGTGCTGCCCATGATGCTCGGGGGCGCGCTGTTCCCCGTCTTCGCCGTCTACGGGATCCTGGAGGGCGTCATGCGCGCCCTGGAGGGAACGACGGCGGCGGACGACCTCGCGGGCGTGCGCAGCGTCAACAGCGTCGGCACGGGCGTCTACGTCGTCTGCGCGGTCGTCAGCCTGCTGCTCCTCGCGCGGCACGACGCGCCGGCCGCCTCCGGATCCGCGGGCGGCTTCGACGAGATCGCCCGCGCGCGGCTCGTGCGCGCCCGCGCGGCGGCCGACGAGTGGTGGTCGGTCGTCGAGGTGCGCCTCGACGACCCCGCCGACATCCGCACGGCGCTCGGGGGCTCCACCTTCGCGCGCGTCGCGGGCCGCTTCCGCGCGGACGTGCTGGCCGAGCTGCCCGCCGACGCCGACTACGCCGAGGTCGACGAGACGACCTTCGTGATCCTCGTTCCCCGGTCGCAGGAGGCCGTGCGCCGGCTCGTCATCGCGATCCTGGATCGCGTCTCCCGCCCGGATCCGGAACGCCGCCTGCCGCTGCGCGTCTCCGCGAGCATCGGCTGGGCGCCCGCGCAGATCATCGGGTACGAGCTCGACGCGCTGCGCGCCGCGGCGACCGACGCCGCCAGCATCGCCCGCGCCAAGGGCGGCGACCGCTGGGAGCGCACGACCGCGCCGTGCGACGCCGCGCCCGGGGTGCGGTGAGCCCGCGGCGGCGCGGCGCGGTTGCGGCGCTCGCCGCCGCCCTCGCGCTCCTCGTCGGCTGCCAGGCCGCCCCCGAGCGAGCGGCCCACCCGGAAGCGCCCCGCCCCACGCCGATGGCTACGGCGCCGACGACGGCGGGCGACGGCGCCCCGCCCTGGTCCGACGACGCCTTCCTCGCCCCGTCCGGGTCCTCCGCCCGCGCCGCGCTCGCGACCGATCCCGGGCCCGAGGAGGAGCGCGCGGCGACCTTCCTCGCCGACCGGCCGACGGCGACCTGGCTGACCCCGGAGGCCGCGCCGCTCGGGTCTGTCGCGGGTGCCGTGACCGCGCTCGTCGACGAGGCGGCGGACGAGGGCGTCGCGCTCGCGCTGGTGGTCTACGGCATTCCGGACCGCGACTGCGGCGGCCACTCCGCGGGCGGGTTGGACGCCGCCGCGTATCGCGCGTGGGTCGCGGAGATCGCGGGCGCCCTCGCACCCCGCCGCGCGCCGACGGTCGCGATCCTCGAGCCGGACAGCCTCGGGCTCGCGCGCGAGTGCGCGCACCTCGGCGAGCGCCAGGCCGATCTCGCCGCCGCCTCCTCCCTCCTCGCGGACGCGGGCGCCTGGGTCTACCTCGACGGCGGGCACAGCGGCTGGCTGCCCCCCGAGGAGATGGCCGCGCTGCTCGCCGGTGTCGACGCGCCGGGCGCGATCCGCGGCTTCGCGACGAACGTCGCGAACCATCGGGCGACGGCCGACGAGGTGGCCTACGCGCACGCCGTCTCGGCGCTCGCGGGCGGCCTGCACGCCGTCATCGACACCTCGCGCAACGGCGGCGAGACGTCGGCGGCCGCGTGGTGCAACACCCCGGGGCGCCTCGTCGGCGAGGATCCCGCGACGCTCGCCGACGACGTCGTCGACGGCAACCTCTGGATCAAGCCCCCCGGCGAGAGCGACGGCGAGTGCGAAGGCGGCCCGCGCGCCGGCGTCTGGTGGCCCGAGGCCGCGATCGCGCTGACGTCGCACGCCGAGTGACGCGGCGTGGGTGCGCTCCCGGCGCCGATATCATGGGCCGACACAACGCAAGGGGGACGGGATGAGCAGTACCGAGCACGCGCTGAAAACCGCGGTCATCGTCGAGGACGACCCCGACATCCGCCACCTCCTCGAGAGCGTGCTCGAGTCGGCGGGGTTCTCCACCGTCTCGGTCGGCAACGGCATCGACGGGGTGCGGGCGGTCACGACCTATCAGCCGCTCATCACGACTCTCGACGTGAACCTCCCGGGCATCGATGGGTTCGAGGCGGCGCGCCGGATCCGCGCGGCGAGCGACACCTACATCATCATGCTCACGGCGCTCGACGAGGAGGCCGACGTGGTGCTGGGGCTGAGCTCGGGCGCCGACGAATACCTCAACAAGCCGTTCCGCCCGCGCGAGTTGCGCGCGCGGATCGAGGCGATGCTGCGCCGCCCGCGCCGGGCGACGCCGCAGGCCCCTCCGCGACAGGAGGCGTCGGGCCCGTCGTTTCCCGCGCCGCGCACGGCCTCCGCGGATCCGCCCGCGCACACGGATCCGCCGGCCCCCGCCCGCGAGGCCTCTCCCGAGCCGGTCGCCTCCGCGCCGGTCGCCGAGGTCGTCCTCGTCGCCGAGCCCGCGCCCGCAGCGCTCCCCGCCACCGGTCTCGGCCCCCACACGATGGTGCATCGCGACCTGCTGGTCGACCCGGAGAGCCGGATCGCCCGGATCGGATCCGCCGACCTCGATCTCACGCGGACGGAGTTCGACCTGCTCGCGACGCTCATGGAATCGAAGCGCCGAGTGCGCAGCAAGGCCGACCTGACGCTCGTCCTGCGCGGCGAGTCCTACGTGACGAACTACCTCGTGGGCGACGCGGACAAGCGCGCGATCGAGGCGCACATGACGAACCTGCGCCGCAAGCTCGGCGACAGCCCCGCGGCCCCGCGCTACGTCGAGACGGTGCGGGGCGTCGGGTACCGCCTGACCTCGGACGCGACGCAGGCGGCCTGAGCGCTCAGACCTCGTACCCCTGGTGCCGGCGCAGCAGGGAGAACAGCATCGTCACGGTCTGAAGCACGGTGACGACGCCGAGGATCGGCCAGCCGACCCAGAGGATCGACGACTGCACGACCGGCCCGAGCATCGACCAGATGACCGCGGCGGCGGCGATCACGACCGCGACGAGCGCGAACGGCAGCCAATACGTGCTGCGCCCGCCCTTCTCCGCGCGCGCCTGCATCGCCCAGTTGTCGACCTTCTTGCGCGAGAGGAACCGGGTCCACGAGCGCGCGAAGTGGCTGAGGCGGACCCACATGAACAGCTCCGCGGGCACGAGGAGCGCCGCGAAAAGGTAGTCGCGCGCCGTGCGGGTCCGCATGCTGCGCGCGATGCGAAGGTTCAGCGCGGTCGCGACGGCGGGCGGAATCAACCACCAGGCGGAAAATACGAAGGCGTCGATGGAGAGGGACCCTGCGAGCAGGACGACGAACGCCAGCCGCACGAAGAGGTTCATGAGCATCGACAGGTTCTCGAGCCACCGCAGGCGGAGATTGGGGTGGAACGGCTGCCCCTTCGTGTCGCCGCGCTGGCCGGGCCACATCAGCTCGATGGCGCCGTACGTCCACTTCACCTGTTGCGCGTCGTAGGCGCGCAGGGTCGTCATGCCGCCCACGTCGGCGCGCGCGAACGGGCTGATTTTCGTGAGGTAGCCCGCGCTCTTGATCTGGAGGGACAGCAGCGAATCCTCCACCTCGCTGTCGCGCACCCAGGGGGTGGACTGGTGCCCTTCGGCCATGACCTGCCGGAGTGCCGCGGTGGAGAAGATGGAGAACTGCCCGCCGAGGACGGCCATGTTGCGCCCGCGCAGGAGGTTCTGCATGTTGAACGCCGCGAACTGCGTGCGCTGCCCGGCGATGAGGAACCGCGCGATGGATCCGTGCGTCTCGCGGTCGTCGATGGAGTAGATCGCCGAGATCCCGCCGATGCGGGAGTCCGCGACGGCCTCGTTCTCCAGGTGCTCCACGGCGCGCGGATCCGCGACGGTGTCGCCGTCGACGCCCAGCAGGTACTCGCACCCCTCCACGAGCGCGTAGCCGTAGTTCAGCGCCCCGACCTTCTTGTCCGGGTTCTTGCCGATGTCGTGCACGAACACCTCGGTGAACTGGTCGCCAAGCGGGGTCGAGACCTCGTGCGGGCCGGCGAATTCGGAAGCGACGCGCACGGTGCCGTCCGAGGAGTTGTTCACGACGACGTGGATCACATCGGGAACGCGCGTCTGCGCGAGCAGCGCGCGGAGGACGTCGCCGATTGACTCCTCCTCGTTATAGGCCGGGATCACGCACCCGATCGTCGAGCGATGCCCCGTTACGTCCTCGAGGACGGCGGAGAAGTCGTCGACGAGGGCGGGGTCGGCGGCGCCCTGGTGGGGCACGAGCGCCTGCGAGTCGCGATCCATGAGCCGTCCGATCAGTGCGGTGGAGGGGGTGCAGGTCGATTCTGCGGGGCGAACCTCTCGCCCCACCGCGGGGTGGGCGCAAGATCCGCTGAAGGGTGCCTCAGCCGGCGGGGAAGATGGCGATCGGGATCTCTTGATCGAGCGTCACCGTCTGAAAGTCGCCGCCGTCCGCGGCTGCCTCGATCGCCAGCGTGAGGGTCACCTCGAGCGTCACGCCCGTCGTGTCCGCGGGCACGGCGCCGAGCGCCGTCTCGGGCAGGAGGAGCCCGCCCTGATAGCTGTTGAGCAGCAGGCCGCGGTCGGAGCGCATCGTGTCGGCGGGGACGAGGGTGCGCGGATCCGCCTGGAGCGCGAGCGGACCGGCGGCGCCGGAGGGCGCGAGTGTCGAGGCGATCGCGATGTCCGCGAGGTACACCCGGCGCTTGTCGGCGAGCACCGCCCGCTCTTCCGCGCGGTAGTCCGCGACGTTGACGGCCATCCCGAAGGTGTTCGCGGCCTCCGGCGTCCACTCCGACGTCCGCTTCGAGTCGACGGCCCACGCCTCCAGGCGGACCTCGAGCGCGTCGGCGACGTCGGAGGTCAACAGGACGGATCCGTCCGTCGTGAAGTCCGAGGCGAACGCGGCGGCCGTCGCGGAGGGCTCCGCGGGCGCGAGCGCCGCGTCGACGGCTCCCTCGATGCGGGCACAGCCGGCGACGGCGAGGACGGCGGCCACCGCGAGGGCGGCGGCGAGCGGGCGAGCGGGCATGGGTGCTCCGGGAGGAAAGAGCCTGCGCGCCCGATCGGGTTCGGGCGCGCAGGCGGTGGCCGCGCCAGGGCGCGAGGGGGGGGTACGCGCCTCGGGCGGCGCGCCGTCGCCCGCATCCCTGCGGGGCGACGTGGCTATGCAAGCACGGCCGGCGGAGGGAACCGAGCCCGCGGGGACAGAATTGCGCGAGTCTTGCGGCGGCCTTGAGGTCCGGCGCGCTCAGCCCGCGAGCGCGATGGTCAGCGTGTCGGTCGCGGTCTGCTTGGCGTACTCGTCCGACGTCGGCGTCGTCTGCACGAGGAGCTCGTAGCGCAGCGACACGGTGATCGAGGCGGTCCCCTCGGGGACCGCGCCGAGGGCGAAGGCCTGCGAGTAGCTGTACGGCGCGCCGATGAGATAGCCGGGGCTCTCGGTCGCGGTGTCCTCCGCGGTCGCACCGCTTTCTCCCGTGGCCGTCTGCACAGCGACCGATGCCCGCTGGAGGTAGACCCCCTGGCCGTCGTCGGGGTCAATCGAGGCGGTCAGGGACAGGCTCAGCGGCTTCGGGGATCCGGCGGTCCACTCGTCCATCGCCAGGTCGGACCAGTACGTCACGTCGATCTGGACCGCGCCCGCCGTCAGGGTGCGCGCGAGGCTCCCCGCCGCGAGGTCGCTCGCAACGGGCGCCGCGGACGGCGTCGCGGCGGGCTCGGCGGCGGTTGTCCCCTGGCCGAAGGTTCGTTCCGCGGTCGGCGTGGGCGCCGCCGTCTGGCCGGGCGCCGCCCAGGGCGCGCTCCCGCACCCCGAAAGCCCCGCCGCGAGCGCGAGAATCGCGATCGCGGCGCCGTGCCGTCGCCCCATGCCGCGTCCTCCCGCCGTCGCGAGCAGTCTAGAGGTCCGGGTGACCTTTCCGCGCGCCGCTCGCCCGGGGCACGGGCCCGCGCGCGTGTCGGTGCTCCGTGACAGGCTGGGGGCATGGCCGACACCGATCTCGAGATTCGCGCCCTGGCGGCGCTCCGGCGACTCGTCGGGCGGGAGGACGCCGCGTTCCACGACGGCCAGTTCGAGGCGATCGCGGCGCTCGTCGGCGAGCGGCGCCGCGCGCTCGTCGTGCAGCGCACGGGGTGGGGCAAGTCGGCCGTGTATTTCGTCGCGACCCGTTTGCTGCGCGATCAGGGCGCGGGGCCCACCGTGCTCGTCTCGCCGCTCATCGCGCTCATGCGCGACCAGATCGAGGCGGCCGCGCGCGCTGGGGTGCGCGCGGTAGCGATCAACTCGACGAACGCCCACGAGTGGGAGGACGTGACCGCGCGCCTGGCGGAGGGGACGGTCGACGTGCTCCTCCTCTCCCCCGAGCGCCTGAACAATCCCGCGTTTCGCGACGAGCAGCTCCCCCGGCTCGTCGAACAGATGGGGATGCTCGTGGTCGACGAGGCGCACTGCATCAGCGACTGGGGCCACGACTTCCGCCCGGACTATCGGCGCCTCGGCGACCTCATCGCACGGATGCCGGAGGGCGTGCCCGTGCTCGCAACGACCGCGACGGCGAACGAGCGCGTCGTCGGCGACGTGGTCGAGCAGCTCGGCGCGGATCGCGTCACGACGATCCGCGGCCCGCTCGCGCGCGCATCCCTGCGCCTCGGGGTCATCCGGCTCCCCGATGCCGCGTCGCGCCTGGCCTGGCTCCTCGCCCACCTCGACGACCTCCCGGGATCCGGCATCATCTACACGCTGACCGTGTCGGCCGCCGAGGACACGGCCCGACTGCTCCGCGAGCAGGGGCACGAGGTCCGCGCCTACACGGGCCAGACCGACGCCGACGAACGCGCCGAGTCGGAGCGCCTCCTCAAGGAAAACCGTGTCAAGGCGCTGGTCGCCACGAGCGCGCTCGGAATGGGCTT
Organism: Microbacterium excoecariae; assembly: GCF_011326725.1. Taxonomy (GTDB): domain Bacteria; phylum Actinomycetota; class Actinomycetes; order Actinomycetales; family Microbacteriaceae; genus Microbacterium; species Microbacterium excoecariae. The sequence goes on from NZ_JAANCO010000001.1 coordinate 2,264,790, forward strand.
CGACAAGCCCGACCTCGGTTTCGTCCTCCACCTCGGCGCGCCCTCCTCCCCCGTCGCGTACTACCAGCAGGTCGGCCGAGCGGGGCGCGCGACCGCGTCCGCCGACGTCGTCCTCCTCCCCGGGCCAGAAGACGAGGAGATCTGGCGGTACTTCGCCACCGCCTCGATGCCCGACGCCGAGCGCGCGCGGCGCGTGCTCGACGCGCTGGGCGACGCGGGCCGCCCGATGTCAACCGGGGCGATCGAGGCGGCGGTCGACATCCGCCGCACCCGCCTGGAGCTGCTCCTGAAAGTGCTCGACGTCGACGGCGCGGTCCGGCGCGTGCGCGGCGGCTGGGAGGCCACGGGCGCGAGCTGGGCGTACGACGCCGAGCGCTACGAGCGGATCGCGGCGGCCCGCCGGGCCGAGCAGGCCGACATGCTCGCCTACGAGCGCGGCGACGAGTGCCGCATGGCGTTCCTCCAGCGCCGTCTCGACGACGACACGGCCGCTCCCTGCGGGCGATGCGACGTGTGCGCGGGCGCGTGGTTGGGCGCGGGCATCGACGCGGGCAGGGTCTCCGAGGCCGCCCGGTCGCTCGACCGCGTCGGCGTGCCGATCGAGCCGCGCCGGCAGTGGCCGACGGGGCTCGACCGCCTCGGCGTCCCCCACCGCGGGCGCCTCCCCGCCGAGGAGCAGGCGGCGGCGGGCCGCGGCCTCGCGCGCCTCACCGACCTCGGCTGGGGCGGGCCGCTTCGGCAGTTGTTCGCCGAGGGCGCGCCCGACGCGCCCGTGCCGGAGGCCGTCCTGGCCGCGTGCGTTCGGGTGCTGGCCGAGTGGGAGTGGGACGCGCGCCCCGCCGCGGTCGCGAGCGTGCCGTCCCGCCGGCGCCCGGTCCTCATCGACTCCCTGGCGACGGGCCTCGCGCGCGTCGGCCGGCTGCCCTCCCTGGGGCCGCTCCACGCCGCGCCGGCCGAGGCGCGCCGCGGGCCGACCGGCAACAGCGCCTTCCGCGTGGCCGAGCTCGACGGCCGCTTCTCCGCCGCGGGCCTCGCGGTGCCGCCGGCGCCCGTGCTCCTCGTCGACGACCTCGTCGACTCGCGCTGGACGCTGACGCTCGCGGCCCGCGAGCTCCGCCGGGCCGGAGCGAGCGCCGTGCTTCCGTTCGCCCTCGCCCTCACGTCCTGACGGGCGTGACAGGCTGGCATCACAACGATAAGGAGTCTCCATGCGCGCAGCCGTCGCCGTCGCTCAGTCCGCCGAAGATCCCCTCGCGGGCCTCGCACTCGTGGAGGACCGCCCGCGCCCCGCCCCGCGCCCGGGCTGGACGCGGATCCGTGTCCACGCCGCCTCGCTCAACCCGCACGACGTGTGGACGCTCCGCGGCGTCGGGCACCCGGCGGAGCGGATCCCGATCGTCCTCGGCTGCGACGCCTCCGGCGTCACGGAGGACGGCCGCGAGGTCGTCGTGCATCCCGTCTCCGGCGACCCGTCGCGCGGCGACGTCACGCTCGACCCGCGCCGCGCCATCCTGAGCGAGACGTTCGACGGCGGGCTCGCCGACGAGCTGATCGTCCCCGACGAGATGCTCGTCGACAAGCCGGCCGAGATCAGCCACGTCGACGCGGCGGCGCTGGGGATCGTGTGGGGGACGGCGTACCGCATGCTCTTCACGCGTGCCGGGCTGGCGCCGGGCGACCGCGTGCTCGTCCAGGGCGGCGCGGGCGGCGTCGGCAGCGCCTCGATCGCGCTCGCGCGCGCCGCGGGCGCGGTCGTGTACGCGACCGCGCGGACGGCCGAGAAGCGGGAGTTCGCGGCGGCGCAGGGCGCGCACGTCACGCTCGAGCCGGGCGCTCGCCTGCCCGAGCGCGTCGACGTCGTGATCGACACGGTAGGCGAGGCGACGTGGGCGCACTCGATGCGCTCCGTGCGGCCCGGCGGGGTCATCGCCACCTGCGGCGCCACAACGGGCGGCATGCCGCCGGCGGAGCTGCAGCGCGTCTTTTACCAGCAGCTGAGCATCGTCGGGTCGACGGGGTGCACGCTCGCCGAGTTCGAGGCGATGCTCCGGATGGTGACGGCGACGGGCCTGCGCCCCGCGACCGAGACCCTCGCGTTCGACGAGATCCCGGCGGGCTACGCGCGGCTCGACGCGGGCGACGTGCGCGGGAAGCTCGTGGTGGACTTCACGCGCTGACGGACGGCTCCCGCGCGGCCGACGGCCGCGCGGGAGGCCCGCTTTTACTCCTGCGGCTCGGCCGGGGCCGGCGCCTCCTGCTGCTGCCCCGTCGCGATCCCGCGGCCCACGGACGTGCCCTGGATGACGCTCGACAGGTCGATTCCGGTGGCCTCGCGGACCGTGTCGAACATGGCGCGCATGCCCATGGCCGCCTCGCCGGCCATGTGGCTCGACGCCCCGCCGTCGCCGGATCCGGCGAGCACCGTGACGCTGCCGACGGTGGCGTAGCCCTTGGCGAACTCCGTCATCATCGGCACGAGCACTTCGAGCGAGCGCTGAGCGAGCACAGCCTCCTGGTTCTGCTTGAGCGCCTCGGCCTCCGCGCGGATCGCCGCGGCGCGGGCCTCGCCGGCCAGGCGGATCGCGTCAGCCTCGGCCTGAGCCCGGGCCCGGGCGGCGTCGGCCTCGGCCTGGGCCTGCACGCGGATCGCCTCGGCCTCGCGCTCGGCCTTCTGCGCGTCGGCCTCGGCCGCCTTAATCTGCACGTACGCGTCGGCGTCGGCCTTGCGCTGCTGCTCGTACTCGCTGATGTCCGCCTCGCGACGCTGCACGTCGGCGGCGGCCTCGGCATCCTTCATGCGCGAGTACGCGCGCGCATCGGCGCGCTTCTGCTCCTCGTACTGCGCGGCGTCCGCCACGCGCTTGACGTCGGCGTCCAGCTGGGCCTGCCGGTTCTCGGCCTGCTGCATGAGCACGCCCTGCTCGGCGCGGGCGCGGGCCAGCGCCTCCGCCTGCTCCGCCTCGGCGCGCGCCTCGCCGACGTCCGAGGCCGCCGCGGCCTGGTTCTTGTCGAACTGCGTCTGCTCGACGAGGGTCTCCTCGCTCGTCGCGATCTCGCGCGCCTTGATCTGCCGCTCGGCGTCGATGCGCGCGATCTCGGCCTGGCGCTTGACCTTCGAGACCTCCTCGGCGCCCAGCGCGTGCACGTAGCCGTTCTCGTCCGTGATGCCCTGGATCTGGAAGCTGTCGAGCACGAGGCCCTGCTCGTCGAGGTCGCTCTTGATGAGCGTCGCGATCTGGTCCGAGAGCTCCTGGCGGTCGCGCATGAGCTGCTCGACCGACAGCGTCGCGACGACGCCGCGCAGGGCGCCCTCCAGCTGCTCCGTCGTGAAGACCTCGATGGCCTTGTCCTGCGAGACGAACCGCTCGGCCGCGCGCGCGATCGACTGGTTGTCGGATCCCACCTTCACGAGCGCCACGCCCGTCACGTCTACCGTGACGCCCTGGATCGACTGCGCCGTCGGCTGCACCATGATCTGGCGCGCGCGCAGCGACAGCGTCTCGGCGCGCTGGGTGATCGGGTTGACCACGGCGCCGCCGCCGCGGATGACCGCGATGCTCGACGTCTGTCCGTCGGATTTGCGCTGCCTCCGGCCGACGATCACGAGCGCCTCGTCCGCGCGCGCCACCTTGTACCAGGCGCGCATCAGCAGGACGACGACGAGGGCGATGATGGCCGCGACCACGAGCAGGATGATCACGACGATCGCGATTCCCGCGCCGCCGAGGGCGGCAAAGAGTCCACTCACAATTCTCCCCTTCTGCGCCCGGCGCCGGCGCCCCGACGGCGCGGCGCACCGGACGCCTCTCACCCTATTGACCCGCGGCGCCCCGCGCACGGGGAGATCTGCCCCGCGGGGGATCCCCAGCGCCGTTTCGTAGACTGGGACCATGGCCGAGACCCCCGCCCCCGCCGCGACGCGCCCCCGCATCACCGCCCTCGACGCGCTGCGCCTCGTGAGCGAGATCCTCGCGATCGCGTCGCTCGCACTGTGGGGCTTTCTCGCGTGGCCCCTGCCCTGGGCTGTCGTGTGGGGCCTGGGCGCGCCGATTGTCGCGATCCTCGTGTGGGCCGCGTTCGTCTCGCCGCGGGCGATCTTCCGGGTGCCGTCGGTCGTGCGCACCCTCGTCGAGGTGCTCGTGTTCGTGAGCGCGACCCTCGCGCTGTGGGATCTGAACCTGCCGTGGGCCGGCCTCGCCGTCGGCGCGTTCTGCGTCGTCGTGGGCGTCCTCACGGGCCGCCGCGCGCTGCGCTAACGTCCGCGCGCGACGGCGCGGCTCAGATGCCCTGCCAGGCGGGCTTGCCCGCGTACGTGTCGCGGTAGTACTCGGCGAGCTCAAGTCGCGAGGCGGCCGCCTCGTCGACGAGAACCGTGACGTGCGGGTGCAGCTGGATCGCCGACGCCGGCAGCATCGCGGTGACGGGCCCCTCGACGGCGCCCCGCACCGCCTCGGCCTTGCCCTCGCCGAACGCGAGCAACACGAGGTGACGCGCCTCGAGGATCGTGCCGAGCCCCTGCGTCAGGCAGTGCCGCGGCACCTCCTCGGGGTCGTCGAAGAACCGCGCGTTGTCCGCCCGGGTCTGGCGGGTCAGGGTCTTTACGCGGGTGCGCGACGCAAAGGAGGATCCGGGCTCGTTGAACCCGATGTGCCCGTCGGTACCGATGCCCAGCAGCTGCACGTCCACCCCGCCCGCGGCACGGATCTCGGCGTCGTAGCGTTCCCCCGCGGTCTGGAGGTCCGGGTCGTCGGCCGGCGGCGTGCGCACGAGCTCGGGCGTGAGGCCGAGCGGCTCGATCACCTCGCGACGGATCACGGAGCGGTAGGACTCGGGGTGCGCGGGGTCGAGGCCGACGTACTCGTCGAGCGCGAACCCGCGCACGCGCGCGAGGTCGAGGCCCGCCGCGCGCTCCGCGAGGGCGCGGTACACGGGAAGCGGTGTGGATCCGGTCGCGAGCCCGAGCACGGCGTCGCCCCGGCGCTCGATGAGGGCGACGATCGCACGGGCGGCGAGGTCCCCCGCCGCCTCCGCGTCGGGAACGATCACGATTTCAGCCATGGAGGGGGCGCCTTTCGACAGTGGTGGGAGGGGGGATCCGGTCGCCGCGGGCGATGCTCGGCCCCCTCAGCATGATGGCACGGGCGCGGGGGCGGGCTCCGCCCGGCCGCCCGATGCGGCGAGCGCGGCGCCCACGGCCCCGGCCGGGACGCCCGGCGCGAGCACCTCGAAGCGGGTGGCGAGATCGAGCGCCGCGAGGAACCGCGAGGTCCGCGCCTCGTCGTCGAGGAGGCGCCGGACCGGGTCGAGGAGCCGGGCGCCGAGTCGCGACACCCCGCCGCCGATCACGACGACGTCGGGATCCACGGCGAGCGCCAGCGCGCGGATAGCCGCGGCGGTCCCGCGCACGGCGTCTGAGCGGATCCGTTCCGCGCGCGGATCGCCCGCGTCCGCCGCGTCGAAGAGGTCGCGCACGGGGAGCTCGCCCGCGCCGCCCCAGCGCTCAGCGAGCGCGCCGCCGCCCGCGAGCGTCTCGATGCAGCCCCGCTGGCCGCAGGGGCACGCGCGCCCGGAGGGATCGATGGAGATGTGGCCCACCTCGCCGGCCGCGCCGCGCGATCCGCGGACGAGCGCGCCGGCCTCGACGAGGCCCGCGGCGACTCCCGTGCCGAGGTTGAGGTAGGCGAGCGAGCGGCCGGATCCGCGGAACGCTGCGGCGCCGAGGGCCGCCGCGTTGACGTCGTTCTCGACCGCGACGACGGCGCCGAGCCGCGCCGCGAGGAGCGCCCCGAGGTCGGCGTCGTCGATCCCGAGGTTGACCGCCTGGCGCACTCGCCCGCCGCGCACCTGGCCGGGCACGCCGACCCCGACGGCCGCGGGAGGGGCGGCCAGACCGAGGTCCGCGATCGCGTGGGCGACGCCGTCGACGACGCCCGCGACCCCGCGGGCCGTCGGCCGCCGGGCCTCGGCCACCACCCGGCCGTGCTCGCCGAGGGCGACGGCCAGGATCTTCGTCCCCCCGACGTCGACGCCGACGCGCGGGGGGACGGGGGCCGCCGTCATCCCTTGACCGCCCCGGAGACGAGCCCGCCCGTCATCCGCCCCTGCACGAGCAGGAAGAAGACGACGACGGGGATGCAGATAAGGGTGGATCCGGCCATGACCGCGCCGTAGTTGGTCGCCTCGGTCGCCGACTGGAACGAGTTCAGCCAGGTGGGCAGCGTGAGGTTCTCGTCCTTCATGAGGAGCAGGGCCATCGTGAACTCGTTCCACGACTGCATGAAGGCGAAGATGCCCGTGGAGACGAGCCCGGGGGCCAAGAGCGGGAAGGTTACCCGCCAGAACGCGCCCTGCGCCGAGCACCCGTCGATGCGCGCGGCCTCCTCGAGCTCCATGGGGACCCCGGCGACGAAGCCGCGCAGCGTCCACACCGTGAACGGGATGACGGCGGCCGTGTGGACGAGGCTCAGGCCGATGAGCGTGTTCATGAGGTGCATGTCGTCAATGAGGTTGTAGACGGTGAACATCATCGCCTCGCCCGGGATCATCTGGACGACGAGGATCCCCACGATGAACACGCCGCGCCCGCGGAAGCGGAAGCGCGCGAGCGCGATCGAGGCGAGGAAGGCGAACAGCAGCGCGAACACGACGACGACGGCGACGACGGTGAGGCTCGTGCGCAGCGCGTTCGGGAAGTCGGTCTGACCGGGGGCGGCGGGACGGATCCAGGCCGTGACGTAGTTCAGGAGGGTCGGATCCGACGGCACGAGCGAGGGCGTGCGGCTGATGATCTGGTCTCCCGGGGTGAAGGAGAGGTTGATCATCCAGTACACGGGGAACACCGAGCACGCGATCACGGCGAGGGCGACGAGGTTCAGCGCGAGGCGCGAGGCCCGGCGGCGCGGCCGCCGGCGCATCGGCGGCGCCGCCTTTCCCGTCGTGATGACGCGCGTCGTGGTCGCGCGGGGCAGGAGGGCGGTCATCCCTTGTCCTCTCGGAGCATGAGTCGGATGTTGTACCAGCTGAGGGCGAGCATGATGATGACCATCACGACCCCGATCGCGCTCGTCGCGCCGAAGTCGCCGATGCCCTGGCGGAAGAGGTAGACCGGCAACACGTTCGTGTCCGCGGCGATGCCGCCGCGGCTCTGCAGCGCGTAGACCTGCGTGAACAGCTTCATGTTCCAGATGATCTGGAGGATCAGCAGCCCGCCGAGGACGGGCCGGATGGCGGGGAAAACCACGTACCAGAACCGCTTCCGGCCCGCCGCGCCGTCGAGCTGCGCGGCCTCGAGCGTCTCGGCCGGCACCTGCCCGAGCGCGGCGTAGGTCGTAAACGCCACGAAGGGAATCGCGCCCCAGACGACGATGATCGTGAGGACGAGGAAGAACGTCCACGGGTTGATGAGCCAGGAATGGTTGTGCCAGTTCTGCGTGCCCGTGAGGGTGTTCAGCGCCCAGTTCACGAGCCCGTACTGCGTGTCGAAGATGAACCCCCACACGACTGTCGCCGTCAAAGGAGGGATGGCCCACGCGAGGAGGAGCCCCACCGAGACCGCGATGCGCATGCCGGTGGCGAGCTTCGTCATGAGGATCGCCACGAGCACGCCGCCCGCCATGACGAGGGCGGTCGTGACCACCATGATCCCAATCGTGCGGGCGACGACCTCGGGGAAGTCGCTCTGGGTCATGAGCGCGACGTAGTTGTCGAGCCCGACGATCTCGGGGGCGGTGCCCTGGATCTTGTTGCGGACCTGGTAGTCGGTGAACGACTGCCAGATCATCGTCACGCCGGGGTAGCCGACGAGCAGTGCGATGAGCACGAGGGTGGGCGCGAGCAGCGCCCACGAGGTGAGGGCGTCGCGGCGCCGCCTGCGGCGCTCGCGTTCCTCCCAGGGTGCGGGGGTCGCGAGGGATGTGGTCATGAGGGGATCTCCCGAAAGGGTGCCCGGGGCGGACGGCCGCCCCGGGCACGGATGCTCAGCCGTTGAGGATCGACTCGATCTCGGCGTCGAGGGCGGTCGCGACCTCCTGGACGTCCTCGCCCTGCGCGATCCGCACGAGCGCGTCCTGGATCACGAGGCTCGACTCGACCTCCGCCCAGTTCGGCGAGGTCGGCACGCCCTTCGAGTTCGCGAGCGCGGTGGCCTGCGCCTGCGCGACGGGCGTGTCCGGCAGCGCGTCGGCCGACTCGAGCAGCGCGGGCGTGAGCCCGCCCTCCGCCAGCAGGTCCTGGTAGCCGGCCGACAGCATGATCTCCACGACGGCCTTCGCCTGGTCCTGGTTCGGCGACAGCGCGGCGACGCCGAGGTTGGATCCGCCCGCGAAGATCGGGGCGGTCTCGCCCTCGGTCATCCCCGGCAGCGCGAACGCGCCGAGATCGGCGCCGTAGGTGTCGGGGCAACCGGGGTTCTCGCCGTCGGCGGGGGCCAGGATCGACCACTGCATCCACGCGGGGGCGGACAGGAACGCGGTCTCACCGGCGCAGAACGGCACGTGGGCGTCGGTCTCGACCCCGTCCGCGGGCGCGTTCGATGCCTGCTCGTACACGCTCTGGAGCATCTCCAGGCCCGCGACCGATTCGGGGCTCGACAGCTGCGCGTCCCACGCGTCGCCGTCCTGGACGGCGATCTCGCCGCCGTTCGCCCACACGTAGGGGAGCATGTTGTACCAGTCGCGGCCCGGGGCGTAGATGCCCGAGACGCCGTCGGTGCGGTACCCGATGCCCTGCTCGACGTACTCGTCGAGGGTCGCGGGGAGGTCCTCGCCGTCGACGATCTCGGGCGAGTAGAACACGACGCGCCCGCCGGCGTAGTACGGCGCCGCGTAGAACGAGCCGTCGTAGGTGCCGGCCTCCTCGAGCCCCTGGTTGAGCTCGCCCAGGTCGCCCCGGATGTCGCCCAGGTCCGCGAACAGCCCCTGGTCAATGAACCCGATGGCCTGGGTGTTGCCGACCTCGACGACGTCGGGGGTGTCGTTGGACTGCAGCGCGGCGACGTACGTCTCGGACACGTCGGCCCACGTCTTCTCCTCGAGGCGGAGGGTCCAGCCCTCGTTCTCGCTCTCGAACGTATCGACGAGGTACTCCCGCGCGGTGTCCGGGGTGTCCGTGCCGACGATCCAGACCGTCAGCTCGCCGCCGGCGTCCGCCGTCTCGGCGTCGGCGGATCCGCTCGAGCAGCTCGCGAGGGCGAGCGCCGAGGCGCCGAGGGCGGCGAGGCCGATCACTGTCTTCCTGCTGTGCATGGGGTGTCCTTCTCGTGAGGGTGTGCGGGGGGGTGGTGCGTCATTGCGCGCGGGCGTCCTCGCCCGCGGGAGATCCGCCTAGGCGATCCCGAGTTCGCCGTTCAGGACGAGGGCGACCGCGCCGCGAAGCACGATGTCGTCGCCCTGAACGGACATCCGCACCTCGACGTCCTCGTGGAGGAACGTGCGGGCGCGAAGCGTGTCGGCCGTGGCCTCGCGGAGCGGGCCGTCCAGGCGGTCCGCTGGCCCCGAGAGCACGATCTGCGAGAGGTCGAGGGCGCCGACGAGCGGCGCGACGGCGATGCCGAGGCGCCGGCCGGCGTCGCGCAGCACGGCGTCGGGATCGCCGCCGGCCGCCAGAGCGGCGTCGAGGGCGCGCACGGAGAGCCACGACTCGAGGCATCCGCTGCGCCCGCAGACGCATTCGGGGCCGCCATCGGTGCCGACCGTGACGTGGCCGATCTCGCCCGCGGCGTCCCGCGCGCCGCGCACGAGGGATCCGTTCGTCACGAGACCCGCGCCGACGCCGCGGCCGACCCGGACCACGAGCACGTCGTCGCTGGCGCCGCCGAGGGTGTGCTCGGCGAGCGCCGCGACGTTCGCGTCGTTCGCGACGCGGACGGGAACGCCGAGCGCGTCGGCGAGCCGCTCCTGCAGCGGCAGGTCGTACCAGGCGAGGTTCGGGGAGGACACGACGACGCCGCCGGCCGTGATGACGCCGGGCGCCCCGACCCCGACGCCGAGGACGCGGCCCGGGGCCTCGGCGACGAGCGCGCCGGCGAGGTCGACGGCGGCGGCGAGCGCCGCGTCCGCGTCGCGATCCGCGGGGCGGGGGACGCTGCGGCGCGCGAGCTCGCGGCCCGCGAGGTCCACGACCGCGCCGCGGTACTCCGCGTCGTCCGAGAGGTCCAGGGCGACGACCACGAGGCCCGCGCGATCGAGGTCGACGAGGATCCCGGGCTTGCCGGGACGGGACCCGCGGCGCTCGCCCGTCTCCACGACGAGGCCGTCCGCCACGAGCGCGGCCACGAGATCCGACACGCTCACGCGGGTCAGGCCGGTGGCCCGCGCGAGGTCCGCGCGGCTCATGGCGCCCTCGTGAAAGAGGCGACTCAGCGCGAGGGCCCGGTTGTGGGCGCGGGCGTGGCCGGGCAGCGAGCGCCGGCCGGAGCTGCGGCGCGACGTGTGCTCGGTGCGGGGGGAGGTCATGTTCGTTAGTGGAACTTACAAATTGCGCGAGCGCAAGCCCCGAAATCGAATTTGCGAGTTTTGTTTACAAACTCGTGACATCCCTTCCCCGGGGCGGGAACCGGGTGGTAGCGTCCCCTGCCATGCCCCTCCCCCTCGCCCCGTGGCCACGATCCGTCGACCTCGCCGACGGGCCCGCGCTCCGCGTCCGCGCCGACTCCGCGGCGGCCGCGATCGCCGCCCTCCGGCCGGAGGTCGTGACGGAGGCCGGCCACGGCGACGAGGGCTACGCGCTCGACGTCGACGTCCGCGGCGCGCGCATCCGCTGCTCGGCGCCGGCCGGCGCGTTCTACGCGCGGCGCACCCTCGAGCAGCTCGCCGCGCCCGACGGGGACGGGTTCGCGCTGCCGGCGGTCCGGATCCGGGATCGCCCCCGCTTCGCGTACCGCGGCCTGCTCCTCGACGTCGCGCGCCACTTTCTCGCCCCCGACACCGTCGAGGCGGTCATCGCCCGCGCGAGCGCGCTGAAGCTCAACGCCCTCCACCTGCACCTCACGGACGACCAGGGGTGGCGGATCGCGCTCGAGAACCATCCCGAGCTCGCGCGCGCCGGCGCCGCGAGCTCCGTGGGCGGCGACCGGGGCGGGTCCTACACCGCGGCCGACTACGCCCGGATCGTCGAGTGCGCCCGCGCACACCACATGATCGTCGTGCCGGAGATCGACGTGCCGGGCCACACGCACGCGGTGGGGCTGAGCCACCCCGAGCTCGCGGCCGAGCCCGTGATCAGCGACGAGGTGCGCGCCGTGACGGCGGCGTACGGCGGCGACCTCCCCGCGGCCGGCGAGCCGTACACGGGGCTCGGCGTGGGGTTTTCCTCGCTCGACGCGAACGCCCCCGGCCTCGGGGACTTCCTCGACGAGGTCTTCGCCGACCTGGCCGCGCTGACCCCGGGCCCCTACCTCCACCTCGGGGGAGACGAGGCGCTCGGCACGAGCGCCGAGGACTACCACGCGATGGTGACGCGCGCGGGCGAGGCGGTCGCCGCGACCGGGAAAACGGCCATCGCGTGGCACGAGGCCGGGCGCGCGGCGCTGCCCCCGGGCAGCATCGGCCAGTACTGGGGGTTCCGCACGCCGCGGGATGGGCACGACGACCGGGCGCGCGCGTTCGTCGCGCGCGGCGGGCGGGTGATCCTCTCCCCCGCCGACGCGATCTACCTCGACATGAAGCCGCACGCGGACGCGCCGCTCGGGCTCGTGTGGGCCGACGGGCCGACGAGCCTCGAGCGCTCCTACGCGTGGGAGCCGGCGGGCGTGATCGACGGCATCGCGGAGGACGACATCCTCGGGGTCGAGGCGTGCCTGTGGACCGAGACGGTGCGCACGCTCGAGGACATCGACGCCCTCGCGTTCCCGCGGATCGCGGCGGCGGCGGAGGCGGCCTGGTCCGCCCCCGCGGGCACGGCCGGCAGGTCGTGGGACCACTTCGCGCCCCGCGCGCGCAGCCTCGAGCGCCTCTGGCGAGAGTCGGGGATCGCGGTCGAGGCCACATCGTGAACGGTTCGTAATCGGACGGCGCCCCGTGCCCCGCCTCCCCGCCTTAGCATGAAAGAATCCGCGCCCGCGCGGGGATTCTTAGGGGAGACCACCATGACCGATCTCGCGACGAAGCCGACCTCGAGCGGCGACGAGCCCGCCGCCGGCACGCCCACCGTCGAGTGGGTCATGCCGCCGGAAGCGCCCCGGCGTTCGCGCCGCCGGCTGTGGCTCGGCATCGGGATTCCCGCCGCGGCCCTCGTCGCGGCGTCGGGTCTCGCGGTCGCGTCGACCTTCTTCATCGCGCCGGGCACGACCGCGCTTGGCGTCGACGTCGGACTCTCGACGGCCGCCAGCGCCGAGGACGCGGTCGCGCAGCACATCGCCGAGACCCCGATCGAGGTCACGGCGGGCGGCGCGACGTCCACCTTCACGGGCGCCGAGCTCGGCCTCGCGGCCGACGCGGGCCAGGTCGCGGCCGACACCCTCGCGGAGTACCCGCTGTGGAAGATCGGATCCTGGAGCCCCGGATCCGTCGACGCCGACCTCGCCGTCGACACGACCGTCACGGCGGCGGCGCTGGAGGAGGCGTTCCCCGACGCGTACGCGGCCCCCGTCAACGCCGACCTGTCCTTCGCGGACGGCGCGTACACGGTCGTCGCCGACGAGCCGGGCCTCGGGATCGACGTCGACGCGCTGGCGGCGGAGGTCGCGGGCGAGCTGTCACGCTCGCAGGACGTGCAGGCCCTCGCCGCGGGCGCCGGACAGGCCCCCGCCGCGGACGCGACGATCCGCGTCGAGGCGCAGGTCGTGGAGCAGGCCGCGGCCTTCACCGCCGCGGACGCCGAGGCCGCCGCGGCCTCGCTCAACGACACGATCGCCGGCGTCGAGTTCACCCTCGACGGCGACGTCGTCGACGCCGCCCCCGCCGATCGCGTCGCCTCCTGGCTCACGGTCTCGGTCTCCGACGCGGGCGACGTGGCCGTCGCGGCTGACGCCGACGCGATCCAGGCCTACGTCGATGAGCTCCCCGAGAAGGTCGACCAGAAGCCGGTCGACGCGGAGGTCGTCACGAACGCGGCCGGCGACCCGCTCCTGGCGAAGGTCGAGGGACAGGACGGATACCAGATCTCGTCGACCGAGGGCATCGGCGCGGAGCTCGCCGGATCCCTCGAGGCGCTCGAGGCGCAGCCGGTCGCCCTGGCCGGCGAGAAGGTCGCGCACGAGACCACCGAGATGTTCCGTCGCGCCGTCGTCAACAAGGGCGAGGGTATGGCGTACTTCTACGAGACGATCGACGGCGGCGACGAGCGCCTCGTGAAGTCGTTCCCCATCGCCATCGGCCGCGAGGGCTACGACACCCAGGTCGGCGAGTTCACCGTGTACGGCCAGCTGACGATCCAGAACATGGGCTCGTGCGACGCGGACGGGAACTTCGTCGAAGGCGGGGCGTTCGACTACTGCACGCCCGACGTGCCCTACCCGACCTATTTCAACGGCGACCAGGGCTTCCACGGCACCTACTGGCACGACAACTTCGGCGCCGGGGCGCGCATGAGCCACGGCTGCGTGAACCTCACGGTCTCCGCCTCCGAGTGGGTGTACTCGTTCCTGCAGGTCGGCTCGCCCGTCTCCGTCCGGGCCTGATCCGATCGGTTCCGCGCGGGCGCGGCGTCCTCTACAGTGACATCATGAGCGAGCTGCACGTCGAAGAGCTGTCGGCCGACACGATCGTGGCGGCGAATAGCCTCAGCCTCAAGCCGGGCCAGGAAGAGTTCATCGCGCCCACCACGTACGCCGTGGCGATGGTCGTCGCCGACCCGCAGAAGACGTGGCAGCGCGTCGTGCTCGACGGCCGCGAGGTGGTCGCGTTCGTGCGCGCCTACTTCGACGACGAGTCGCCGACGGAGTACCTGCGCGCGGCGCTGTGGCGCATCAACGTGGACGCCGAGGCGCAGGGTCGCGGCGCGGGCCGATTCGCTGTCGACGCCGTCATCGCGGAGGCCCGCAAGCGCGGCTTCTCGCGCCTGACCGTCGTGTACGAGGCGGGCGACGGCGGCCCCGAGGCGTTCTTCCGCCGCGTGGGTTTCCGGCCGACGGGCGAGAGCGACTACGGCGAGGTCGTCGCCGAGATCGCCCTCTGACCGCGGCGCGCGCACGAGGCGCCCCCTCCGGCGTGGGCCGGAGGGGGCGCCTCGTGCCGCTTAGACCAGCGAGTCCTCCCACGCGCGGTGCAGCTGGGCGAACCGGCCCTCCCCCGCCGTGAGCTCCGCCGGGGATCCGTCCTCGATCACGCGCCCGTGCTCCATCACGAGCACGCGGTCCGCGATCGCCACCGTGGACAGGCGGTGCGCGATGATGAGCGCCGTGCGGTCGGCGAGGAGCGTCTGCAGGGCGTTCTGAATCGCCCGCTCGGACGGGATGTCGAGCGAGGCGGTCGCCTCGTCGAGGATGAGGACCGCCGGATCCGCCAGGAACGCGCGCGCGAACGACACGAGCTGGCGCTGCCCCGCCGAGACGCGCCCGCCGCGCTTGTTCACGTCGGTGTCGTACCCGTCCGGTAGCTGCTCGATGAACTCGTGCGCGCCGACCGCCTTCGCCGCCCGCACGATCTCCTCGGGCGAGGCGCCGGGGCGCCCGAGCGCGATGTTGTCGGCGACCGTGCCACTGAAGAGGTACGCCTCCTGGGTGACCATGACGATCGCGCGGCGCAGGTCGGCCGGCGAGAGGTCGCGCAGGTCGACCCCATCGAGCGCGACGCGCCCGCGGGTCGGGTCGTAGAAGCGCGAGACGAGCTTCGCGAGCGTCGACTTGCCGGCGCCCGTGGTGCCGACGAGCGCCACGGTTTGCCCCTCGGGGATGTCGAGGCGGAAGTCCGGCAGGATCGTCTTGCCGTTCGCGTAGGAGAACTCGACGTCGTCGAACAGCAGGTGTCCGCGGGCGCGCTCGAGCGCGACGGGCGAGGAGGGATCCGGGACGGACGGCTCCTCCTCCAGCACGCCGGAGACCTTCTCGAGCGCGGCCGAGGCGGCCTGGAACGAGTTGATGAACATGGCCACCTCCTGCAGCGGGGTGAAGAAGTTCCGGACGTACAGCACGACCGACAGCAACAGGCCCACGGAGAACTCTCCCCACGTGATCCGCACCCCGCCCCAGAGGACGACGGCGCCGATCGCGAAGGCCGAGATCGCCATGAGGGCGGGCTCGAAGGTGCCGAACAGGCGGATGACGCGCATGTTGGCGTTGCGGTAGTCCCACGCCAGGCCGCCGAAGATCTTCTCGTTGCGCGGCTCCGTGCGGAAGGCCTTGCCGGCGCGGATCCCCGTCATAGTCTCGACGAACTTCACGATCACCTGCGCGCTGATCACGCGGGTCGACCGATAGGCGACCTGAGAACGCCGGTAGAACCAGCGCATGAGGAGCGCGAGCGGCACGAGCGAGGCGACGATCACGAGCCCCGACTGCCAGTCGACGATCGCGAGCGCGATGAAGGTGAACACGCCGTACAGCACGCCGTTGACAAGCTGGGTGAGCCCACCGTTGAGGAGCTCGCGGATCGTCTCGAGGTCGCTCGTCTGGCGCGAGATGATGCGCCCCGAGGTGTAGGTCTCGTGGAACTCGAGGCTCAGGCGCTGCGTGTGGCGAAAGACGCGCGTGCGGAGGTCGAGCAGCACGTTCTGGGTCACGCGCGCCGCGAGCAGGTCGTACCAGGCGAGCAGCGCCGCCCCCGCGACGGCGGTCACGGCGTAGGCCGAGGCGACGAGCCAGGTGGGCCCCCAGTCCGCGCCGTCGAGCACGGCCGGCAGCGCGGCGTTCAGGCCGATGCCGAGCAGCGCCGGCCCGAGCACGCGCACGCCCGTCTGCGCGACGACGACGACCGCCACGAGCACCACGCGCCACTTCATCGGCGCGAGAAGCGAGACGAGCAGCCGCCAGGAGCGCCGGCGGATCGCGGCGCTCTCCTCGCGCGTGTAGTCGTTGCGGTCCTCGCCGGACACGCCCTGCACGGAGGCACCCATCACGCGCCCTCCCTCTCGGTGATGATGTCGATCTCGGAGGTCGGATCCGTGCGCTGGGCGCTGTCCTCGCGCTCGTCGCGCTCGAGGCTCGAAATCACCGACCGGTAGCTGGCCGAGCGCGCCATGAGGGCGCTGTGCGTGCCCACGTCCGCGATGCGCCCGTCCTCGAGGAGCGCGACGCGATCGGCGAGCGCGACCGTCGAGGGCCGGTGCGCGACGACGAGCGCCGTCGTCCCGGCGAGCACGCGGCGCAGCTCACTCTGGACCCGCTCCTCCGTGTCGACGTCGAGCGCCGAGAGGGGGTCGTCCATGACGAGCACGCGCGGCCGGGCGGCGACGGCGCGCGCGAGCGCGAGCCGCTGGCGCTGGCCGCCGGACAGGCTCATCCCCTCCTCGCCGATCATCGTCTCGGCGCCATCGGGCAGCCCCGCGACGAACTCGGCCTGCGCCACGTCGAGGGCCTCGCGCATCACGCGCTCGGCCTCCTCCGAGAAGGCGTCGAGGTCGTCGCGGCCGAGGAGGACGTTCTCGCGCACGGACGCGGAGAACAGCGTCGCGTCCTCGAACGCCGTCGCGATCTGGGTGCGCAGGTCGACGAGCGCGAGGTCGCGCACGTCGACGCCGTCGAGCGTGACGGATCCGCCCGTGACGTCGTACAGGCGCGTCGGGAGCGTCGTCAGGGTCGTCTTCCCGGAGCCGGTCAGGCCGACGAGGGCGAGCGTCTCGCCCGGGACGAGCTCAAGGTCGATGCCGTCGAGGAGGTCGCGCTCGTGGGGCCGGGCGTCCTGGTAGCGGAAGTGCACGCCGCGGAACGCGAGCGCGCCGCGCGGCTCCGCGATACTCCGGGGCTCCGCCGGATCCGTGATCGTCTCGACAGCGTCGAAGACCTCGAAGACGCGGTCGGTGGCCGTCCGGGCGTCGAGCATGAAGGAGAACAGGAAGCCGATCGACTCGATCGGCCAGCGCAGGATCGTCGCCATCGCGAAGAACGCGAACAGCTGGGAGACGTCCATCTGGCCGTTCGCGGTCAGCCAGATGCCCGCAGCGAGGCTGACGGCGAACGCGAGCTCCGGCATGAGCACGAGCACGAAATCGACGCCCGCGATCGCGCGCGCCTTGCGCATCTCCGTGCCGCGCAGGCCCTCGGCCTGGCGCGTGAAGCGCGTGAGCGCGTGCGGCCCGCGACCGAAGGCCTTGAGCACGCGGATCCCGTGGACGCTCTCCTCGACGCTCGTCGCCAGGTCGCCCTGCTGGTCCTGGCTGCGGCGCGTCAGCACGCCGTAGACCTTCTCGAACCGGAATCCCTGGATCCACAGCGGGATCCCCGAGACGACGAAGATCGTGCCGAGCAGCCAGTGCCACTGGAACAGGAGGACGGATCCGATCACGACCGTGAGGACGTTCACGACGAGCATGATCAGCCCGAACGCCATCCAGCGCCGGATGAGGCCGATGTCCTGCATCATGCGGCTGAGGAGTTGCCCGCCCTGCCAGCGGTCGTGGAACTCGATGGGGAGCTTCTGCAGGCGGTTGTAGAAGGCCGAGCGCACGTTGAACTCGATGGCCGTCGCGGGCGCCAGGACAAACCAGCGCCGCAGGTACACCATGAGCGCCTCGAGCAGGCCGAGGCCGAGCACCGCGAGGGCGCCCCACACGACCGCGGACGTCGCCCCGGAGGCGATGGGGCCGCCCACCACCCACTCCAGCACCGTCGGGATCGCGAGCGCGACGATCGACGCGGCCAGCGCCGAGAGGCCGCCGAGGCCGATGCGCGGAAGGTCGCGCCGCGCGAACGGCACGAGCCGCGCGAGCGCGCGGTGCAGCGGAAGGCGCGCGGGTGCGCCGGAGGTTTCAGATGACATCACAGCCCCGTCAGGTGAACGCGGTCGCGGACGCGACAGCCTTCCAGCTTATGTCATCCTGGGCGCGCGCGGCGAGGATCCGATGAACCCGCCGCATACGACAGCGGGCGGGGCGCCGAAGCGCTCCCGCCCGCGGCCGGGAGGGCTTAGTGGAAGAAGTGGCGCTCTCCCGTGAAGATCATCGTCACGCCGCGCTCCTTCGCGAGCGCGATCGTCTCCTCGTCGCGCACGGATCCGCCCGGCTGGATGATGACCTTGACGCCCGCGTCCATGAGCACCTCGGGGCCGTCGGAGAACGGGAAGAACGCGTCGGAGGCGGCGATCGATCCCGCCGCCCGGTCGCCCGCGCGCTCGACCGCGAGGCGGCAGGAGTCAACGCGGTTGACCTGGCCCATGCCGATGCCGACCGTCGCGGAGCCCGACGCCAGGACGATGGCGTTCGACTTCACGGCGCGGCACGACTTCCACGCGAACACGAGGTCGGCGAGCGGCACATCGGGCTCGTCGCCCGCGACGACGCGCCAGTCGCTCGCCACCGACGCGAAGTCGTCCTCGGGGAAGAGGTCGGCGTCCTGCAGCAGCAGGCCGCCCGAGACGAGGCGCACGTCCATGCGCTCCTGCTTCCAGCCGGCGGGGAGCTTGAGGAGGCGCAGGTTCTTCTTCGCCGCGAACAGCTCGAGCGCGGCCGGCTCGAAGTCGGGCGCGACGATGACCTCGGTGAAGATGTCGCGCAGGTTCTCAGCCATCTTCAGGGTGACCGTGCGGTTCGCCGCGATCACGCCGCCGAACGCCGACAGCGGGTCGCACTCGTGGGCGCGCAGATGCGCGCTGGCGATCGGATCGAGCGCCTTGGGGTCGGCGACCGCGATGCCGCACGGGTTCGCGTGCTTCATGATCGCGACGGCGGGCAGCACCATGTCGTACGCGGCGCGCAGCGCGGCGTCGGCGTCGGTGTAGTTGTTGAACGACATCGGCTTGCCCTGGAGGAGCTCGGCCTGGGCGATGCCGTGCCCGCCGACGCGGCTGTAGATCGCGGCGCGCTGGTGCGAGTTCTCGCCGTAGCGCAGGTCGTCGATCTTCTCGGCCTGGATCGTCAGGTGGTCGGGGAGGTGCTGCTCGCCCGCGAGCGTCTCCTCGGCGAACCACTGCGCGACGGCCGTGTCGTACGCCGCGGTGTGCGCGAAGGCGCGGGCCGCGAGCTCCTTGCGCTCGGTGAGCGTGGTCCCGCCCGCGGCGATCGCCTCGATGACGGCGGGATAGGACGCGGGACTCACGACGATCGCGACGTTGGCGTGGTTCTTCGCCGAGGCGCGGACCATCGCGGGGCCGCCGATGTCGATCTGCTCGACGACGTCGTCGCCCTGGGCGCCGGAGGCGACCGTCTCGACGAAGGGGTAGAGGTTGACGACGACCAGCTCGAAGGGCGTGATCCCGAACTCGCCCAGCTGCTCCTCGTGGTGCGCGAGGCGGATGTCGGCGAGCAGGCCGCCGTGGACGCTCGGGTGGAGCGTCTTGACCCGGCCGTCGAGCATCTCGGGGAATCCGGTGATGTCCGCGACGTCGCGCACCTCGTGGCCCGCCTCACGGATCCGCGCGGCCGTGGATCCGGTCGAGACGATCTCGACGCCCGCGTCGGCGAGGGCCTGCGCCAGCGGCAGCAGGTCGGTCTTGTCGCTCACGGAGACGAGGGCCCGGCGGATCGGGACCCGGTCGCGGTGACGGTAGAGCGAGGGGTCGTGGCTCGGACCGGCCATGATGATCTCCTTGGGGTGGTGCGGGAGGACGCGGCTCAGGCCCGCGCCCCGGTGAGGTCGATGTCGCCCGTGGCGATGCGGCGAACGACATCGATGAGCAGGCGGCGCTCGACGGGCTTGATGCGGGCGTGGAGGCTCTCCTCGGTGTCGCCCGGCAGCACGGCGACGCGCTCCTGCGCGAGGAGGGGACCCGTGTCCACGCCGTCGTCGACCTGGATGATGCTCGCGCCCGTCTGGTCGACGCCCGCCGCAAGCGCGTCGCGCACGCCGTGCGCGCCGGGGAACTCCGGCAGGTAGGCGGGGTGGGTGTTAATGATCCGCGGCGCGAACTCGCTGACGACCTGGGGCGGGAGCAGGCGCATGAGGCCGCTCAGGACGATGAGGTCGGGCTCCCAGGCGCGCAGCTGCTCGGCGAGCGCCTCGCCCCACTCCTCGCGCGTCGAGAAGGCGGTGTACGGCACGGAGAAGGACGGCGCACTGAAGTCGGCCGCGTGCTGCAGGCCGGGGGCGTCGCGGTCGGCCCCGACGACGACGACGCGCGCCGGGTAGGCGGGGTCCGCCGTCTGCTCGAGGAGGGCTCGGAGGTTCGAGCCGGTGCCCGAGATGAGGACCGCAACGTTCAGCACTCCCCCAGTGTACGCACGCGGCTCGGCCGCCCGTGCCGCCCGGCGCCTCAGGCGGGATCGGGCTCGGTGTCGGCCCCGTCGGCGTCGGCCGGCGCCGCGCGCCCGGCCGTCAGCCGGCCGGCGGGCGCGAGGAGCAGGATGCTCGCGCCGACGAGCGCCTCGAGCCCCAGCGCGAGGGCGACGGGGCCCGGATCCGGCCCCACCTCCGCCATCCTGCCCGGGCCGAACGCGCCGCTCGCGCACGCCGCCGCGAGCGCGCCCAGCGCCCCGACGACCGCCGCGATGCCGCCCGCGATCGCGAGGCGCGGCAGGACCGGCTCCGCGCCGGCGCCGTCAAACGCCCATTCCCGGGCAAAGGCGCGGCGACAGACCCCGCCCGCGACCGCGGCGAGGGCGACGGGGATCGCGACCAGGACGAGCTGCCAGGCGGATCCGCCCTCCGGCAGGAGCCCCAGGATCGGGATCCCCGGGACGACGCCGAGCGACACCCCGGCGGGCGAGACGGCCGTCGCGGTGCCGACCGCGAACCCGGGCCCCGCGAGATAGGCCACGACCCAGACGATCGCCGTGGGGAGGTACGCGAGGTGCACGAGCGTGAGCGCGCCGGCGCCGACCGCATCGACGCGCGCGCGCTCGAACAGCGCGATCACCTCGCCGCCCCGGACCGCGAACAGCGCGGCGAGGACGACGCCCGCGACGGCGACGAGCCCCATGGCCACGATCCCGGCTCCGCGGAGCACGAGCGCAGGCACCTCTCGCCAGGCCGGGCCCGACGCGTCGAGCGCGTCGTGCAGGCGATCGAGCGGGCCGCCGTCCCCGGCGTCCCACGCGCGCGGGACGGCGCCGAGGAGGAAACCCGCCGCGTAGACGGCCGCGGGCAGGACGATCGCCTGCCACGGCGTCACCGCCGCGACGGGCGCGGCGCCGGAGGCCCACACGACGACCGCGGCGACCGCGAACGCGGCCGTTCCCGCCCCGAACCCGCTCCAGGGTGCGCCCGCGTCGACAGCGCGGCGCCCCGACCGCGCGGCGAACAGGAGCGAGAACAGCGCGAAGGCGAGCGGGGCGACGCTCACCCAGAAGGCGGCCCCATTCGGGTCGATGCCCACGGCCGCGGCCCCGGCGTCGTCGAGCGCGATCGACACGGGCACGAGGTGCCCCAGCTGCCACACGCGCGCGGTCGTCGGCCACAGCGCCGACCACGCCCCCTCCCCGCCGAACACGGCGAGCCAGACGAGGACGAGGGGGGCAAGGATCGCCCCGAGCGCGGCGGCCGCGCAGACCATCGCGTCGACGACGGCGAGCAGGGCGATGGTCAGGCGGTGCATGGCCGTTCGAGGCTACCCGCGCGGGCGCCCGATGCCGCGCAGGCGCCCCGCGAGAACGCCACGAGGCCCCGCTGGCGGCGGGGCCTCGTGGGTGCTGCGGGGGGGGGATCAGAGCGACTGCATGATCTCCCGCATGAGCTGGGCGGTCTCGCTGGGCGTCTTGCCCACCTTCACGCCCGCGGCCTCGAGGGCCTCCTTCTTGGCGGCGGCCGTACCGGCGGATCCGGAGACGATCGCGCCCGCGTGGCCCATCGTCTTGCCCTCGGGGGCGGTGAAGCCCGCGACGTATCCGACGACCGGCTTCGTGACGTGCGCCTTGATGTAGTCGGCCGCGCGCTCCTCGGCGTCGCCGCCGATCTCGCCGATCATGACGATCGCCTTCGTCTCGGGGTCGTCCTCGAACGCCTGCAGCGCGTCGATGTGCGTCGTGCCGATGACCGGGTCGCCGCCGATGCCGATGGCGGTCGAGAAGCCAAAGTCCTTCAGCTCGAACATCATCTGGTACGTCAGGGTGCCCGACTTCGAGACGAGGCCGATCGGGCCCTTGCCCGTGATGTTCGCGGGCGTGATGCCCGCGAGCGCCTCGCCCGGCGTGATGATGCCGGGGCAGTTCGGGCCGATGATCCGGGTCGCGTTGCCCTTCGACTGCGCGTAGGCCCAGGCCTCGGCGCTGTCGCCGACCGGCACGCCCTCCGTAATGACGACGAGGAGCGGGATCTCGGCGTCGATCGCCTCGATCATCGCGTCCTTCGTGAACTTCGGCGGCACGAACGCCACGGACGCGTTGGCGCCGGTCGCGGCCATCGCCTCGGCGACGGAGGCGAACACGGGCAGCTCCACGTTCTCGCCGTTCTGGTCGACGTGCGAGACCGTGGTGCCGGCCTTGCGGGCGTTGACGCCGCCGACGATGTTCGTCCCGGCCTTGAGCATGAGGGCCGTGTGCTTGGTGCCCTCACCGCCCGTGATGCCCTGGACGATGACCTTCGAATCCTTGTTCAGGTAGATCGACATTTCGTAGTCCTTCGTATCGTCTCAGGCGTTGGCCAGCTCGGCGGCCTTGTCGGCGCCCTCGTCCATGCCCGCGGCGAGCGTGACGAGCGGGTGGTCGGCGGCGGCGAGGATCGCGCGCCCCTCCTCGACCTGGTTGCCGTCGAGGCGCACGACGAGCGGCTTGGTCGCCGCGTCGCCGAGGATTTCGAGCGCCTTCACGATGCCCTCCGCGACCGCGACGCAGCTCGTGATGCCGCCGAAGACGTTGACGAAGACGCTCTTGACCTGCGGGTCGCCGAGGATCACGTCGAGGCCGGAGGCCATGACCTGGGCGTTCGCGCCGCCGCCGATGTCGAGGAAGTTGGCGGGCTTGACGCCGCCGTGGTTCTCCCCCGCGTAGGCGGTGACGTCGAGCGTCGACATGACGAGGCCCGCGCCGTTGCCGATGATGCCGACCTGGCCGTCGAGCTTGACGTAGTTCAGGCCCGCCTGCTTGGCCTTCGCCTCGAGCGGGTCTGCCGCGCCCTTGTCCTCGAGCTCCTCGTGCTCGGGGTGGCGGACCTCGGATCCGTTGTCGTCGAGCGACACCTTGCCGTCGAGCGCGACGATGTCGCCCTCGCCCGTGAGCACGAGCGGGTTCACCTCGACGAGCGTGGCGTCCTCGCCCTTGTACACGTCGAACAGCTTCACGAAGACGGCGGCGACCTTCTCCACCAGCTCGGCGGGGAAGTTCGCGGCGCGGGCGATCTCGATCGCCTTCGCCTCGTCGATGCCCGTCAGCGGGTCGACCTCGACGCGTGCCAGGGCCTCGGGCTTCTCGACGGCGAGCTGCTCGATCTCCATGCCGCCCTCGACGCTGCACAGCGACAGGTAGCTGCGGTTCGCGCGGTCCAGCAGCACCGAGAAGTAGAACTCCTCGGCGATGTCGGCTCCGGCGGCGACCATGACGCGCTGCACGACGTGGCCCTTGATGTCGAGGCCGAGGATCGCCTTCGCCGCCTCGTACGCCTCATCGGGGGTCTTCGCGACCTTGACGCCGCCGGCCTTGCCGCGGCCGCCGGTCTTGACCTGCGCCTTGACGACGACGACGCCGCCGATCTTCTCTGCCGCTGCCTTCACCTCCTCGGGGGTGTCGGCGACGATGCCGGCGAGCACCGGCACCTCGTACTTCTCGAAAAGGTCTCGAGCCTGGTACTCGTAGAGATCCACGTTGCATTCCTTCGGTGGGGCACGGGGAAAGAGGCAGCCGCGCTCGTGGGTTGGACTGTCTCGATGTCGAGAGACCTCGACCAGTCCCCCAGCCTACTACCGCGAAAAACCGCCGCCGTGCACGACGACGAGCGCCCCGCGGACCCATCGGTCCGCGGGGCGCTCGTGAGGCGCGAGGGCTACTTGGCGCTCTTCATCATGGGCAGCGCCATCGCGAGGCACACCGCGAGGATCCCCGCCGTGAAGATGACGGCCTGGAACGAGGTCGCCATGAAGGCAACGGCGAACAGCGCGAGTCCGCCGACGAACAGGATCAGCGACAGAATGAACATCATGTGGGTCAGCCCTCCGGGAAAGTCTGATCCCCAGCCTACCGGCTGTCGTCGGTCGACAAAGACATCGCGCCGGGCGGAGTCGGGCCCCTAGCCTTCTCCCCATGGCAACGGAGCACCTCCCCGGCGAGCGCCACGGCGCGTACGCCGTCACCGAACCGCTCGGCACCGACTACTACGACGTCTTCGCCGACGTCACGGGCACCGACCGCGACGCCTGGGCGCGGGCGCGCCGCGTGTCCGACGACCTCGCGCCCGAGATGCTCGCGGCGTGGGACGCGGCCGCATACCCGCACGAGCGGATCCTCTCCGCCCTCGGGTCCGCGGACCTCCTGGGCGACGGGATCGCACACGAGGGCCTCACCCCGATGTCGCCCCTCGCCGCGGGGCTCGTGAACATGGAGCTCTCACGCGTCGACGGATCCGTCGGCACGGTGCTCGCCGTGCAGGGTGGGCTCGCGCTGCGCACGCTCGCGCTGTACGGCTCCGACGCGCAGAAGGAGCGCTACCTCGGCCCGCTCTCCCGCGGCGAGATCCCGGGCGCGTTCGCGCTGACCGAGCCCGACCACGGGAGCGATTCGACGGGGCTCGAGACCACGGCGACGGCGGAGGCGGGCGGCTGGGTGCTGCGCGGCGCGAAGAAGTGGATCGGCAACGGCGCCTCGGGCGGGATCACCTTCGTCTGGGCGCGGATCGTGTCGCCCGGCGATCCGGACGACCAGAAGGTGGGCTGCTTCCTCGTGCCGCAGGAGACGCCCGGCTACCGCGGCACGGTCATCTCCGGGAAGGTCGCGCTGCGCGCGATCCACCAGGCACACATCGCGCTCGAGGACGCGCAGCTGGACGGATCCGCCCGGCTCCCCGGCGCGCATTCCTTCGCGGACACCTCGCGCGTGCTGTTCGCCACGCGCTCCGGCGTGGCCTGGTCGGCCCTGGGCCACGCGACGGCCTGCTACGAGGCGGCCCTGTCGTACGCGCGCGAGCGGATCCAGTTCGGGCGCCCGCTCGCGGGGTTCCAGCTCGTGCAGGAGCGCCTCACGCGCATGCTGTCCCAGCTGACGACGATGCAGCTGTTCTGCCGCCGCCTGGCCGACCTCGAGGCCGCGGGCGCGCTCCGCCCGACGCAGGCCTCGCTCGCGAAGTACACGAACACGCGCCACGCCCGCGACATCGCCCGCGAGGCCCGTGACCTGCTCGGCGGCAACGGAATCCTGCTCGAGAACCGGGTGATCCAGCACCTCGCCGACATCGAGGCGATCCACACCTACGAGGGCACCGAATCGGTGCAGGCCCTCCTCATCGGCCGCGACATCACGGGCGTCGGCGCCTTCGTCTGAGGCGCGCTACCGGCGCAGCACGCGGCGCGCGATCGCGTTGCCCGCGGCCTGCACGATCTGCGTGACGATGACGATGGCGATGAGCGCCGCGATGATCACGACCCAGTCGTTCTGGCGCTGCCCGTAGGCGATGGCGTAGTTGCCGACGCCGCCGCCCCCGATCATGCCCGCGACCGCCGACATGTCGATGACGGCGATCGTGACGAAGGTGTAGCCGAGGATGAGGGATCCGAGGCCCTCCGGCAGGATCACGGTGAGGATGATCCGCCAGGGCCCCGCCCCCGTGGCGCGGGCGGCTTCGATGACTCCGGGGTCAACGCCGACGAGGTTCTGCTCGACGATGCGCGCGACCGCGAAGGTCGCCGCCACGGAGATCGCGAGGATCACGGCCGTGTTGCCGATCCCACTCGAGAGCACGAGGCGCGCGAGCGGCTGCAGCACGGCGAGCAGGATGATGAACGGGATCGGCCGGACGGTGTTGACCAGCGCACCGAGCACCCCGTAGACGACGGGCTGCTGCAGGATCGCGCCGCGCCGCGTGACGGTCAACGCGATGCCCACCGCGAGGCCGACGATGCCGCCGATGACGAGCGAGGCCGCGACGAGCCAGAGGGTGATCGCGGTCTGCTCGAGGATGTCGGGCAGCACCTCGGCGATGCGCTCGGACAGGTCGTTCATGCCGCCACCTCCGTCACCGTCACGCCGGGGCCGATGCCGCCGAGCGCGCGCGAGATGGCCTCCGCGTCGCCGCGCACCGCAATCGTGAGGAGCCCGTAGACCCGGCCCTGGATGTCGTCGACGCCGCCGTGGACGAGGTGGAAGTCGACGCCCTCGCGCGCGAGCGCCTGGAAGACGCGCGCCTCGGAGGCGCCGGCGTCGGTGAAGGCGATCGTGAACAGGCGCCCCTCGGTGCGCGCGGCGAGGTCCGCGAGCGCGTCACCCTCGGGCAGCGCGCGGACGACGGTGCCCACGAAGCGCCGCGCCGTCTCGGTCGCCGGGCGCGTGAACACGTCGTACGTCTCCCCCGTCTCGACGACCCGGCCCCGCTCCATGACCGCGACGCGGTTGGCGAGCCGCGCGATGACATCCATCTCGTGCGTGATGACGACGATCGTGATGCCGAGCTCGCGGTTCACGCGCGCGAGCAGGTCGAGCACGCCGTCCGTCGTCTCGGGGTCGAGCGCGCTCGTGGCCTCGTCGGCGAGGAGGATGGTCGGCTCGGCCGCGAGCGCGCGGGCGATCCCCACGCGCTGCTGCTGCCCGCCCGAGAGCTGCTCCGGGTAGGCGTCTTCGCGATCGGAGAGACCGACGAACCGGAGGAGCTCTTGTACGCGCGCGTCGCGGCGCTCCCGGGGCCAGCCCGCGACCTCCAGCGGATACGCGACGTTGCCGCGCACGGTGCGCGAGGAGAGCAGGTTGAACCGCTGGAAGATCATGCCGATGCCCTGGCGGATCGCGCGCAGCCGGCGCTCCGGCAGGGCCGTGATCTCCACGCCGTCGATCTCAATGGATCCGCTCGTCACGGGCTCGAGGCCGTTGATGAGGCGCACGAGGGTGGACTTTCCCGCCCCCGAGTACCCGATGACACCGAAGACGTCGCCGCGCTCGATGGCGAGGGAGACGCCCTCGACGGCGGCCACGGGGGTCGCCCCGCGCCGGGCCGGCGGGTAGGTCTTCGTCACGTCGGTGAGGGTGATGTGCGCCATGGCTCCTCGGTTCGCCACACGGAAACGGTGCGCGGGCGGCCGGGCCGCCCGCGCACCAGGGTATTGCTCCCGGCTGGGGACGGTCAGCCCGCGTCGCGGGCGGCGTCCTCGACCTCGGCGAGCGAGGCCTGCAGCTCGTCCTTCGGCGTCGTGGCCGGCACGGCGGTGCCGCCGGAGACCTCGATGACGCCGTCGAGGACGTCCTGGTTGGTCTGGTAGATCTCGACGAGGCGGTTCAGCACCTCGTCGTCGACGTCGTCGGCGCGCGTGGCGAAGATGTTCACGTACGGCTGGGCGGACGGATCCGCCGGGTCGTCCTGGAAGATCGCGTCGTCGCTCGTGAGCCCGGCGGCCTCGAGGAAGTCGTTGTTGATGATGGCCGCGTCGGCGTCGGGCAGCGACGGGGCGAGCAACGCCGCGTCGAGCGCCTTGACCTCGACGCGCGACGACTCGGCGATGACGTCGTCGAGCGTCGAGAACGGGCTCCCGCCGTCCTCGAGCTCGAGGAGCCCGGCCGACTGCAGCACGAGGAGGCCGCGGGCCTGGTTCGTCGTGTCGTTCGGGACGAGCACGGTGCCGCCCTCGGGGATCTCCGCGATGTCGTCGAACTCGGCGGAGTACAGGCCGAGCGGGTAGGTCACGGTCGCGCCGATCGGCTGCAGGTCGTCGCCCGCGGCGACGTTGTAGTCGGCGAGGTAGATCACGTGCTGGAACTGGTTGATGTCGAGCTCGCCGGCGGACAGCGCGGGGTTCGGCTGCGTGTACTCCGTGAAGTCGACGAGATCGACGAAGATGCCCTCGTCCTCGGCCGCCGCGGTGTAGGTCTCCCAGTACGGATCGCTGGCGCCCACGACGCCCATCTGGACGGGGTTCTCCTCGGAGCCGAGCTCGGCGTCGGAGGCGCCGGTGGCGCATCCGGACAGGGCGAGGACGCCGGCGACGGACAGCGCGGCGAGCGAACGGGCACGGTGGGACATGGGGGTGCTCCTTGTGTGGACGGGCCTCGAGAGTAGGCACGCCGCGCCCCGGGACGCGAACTCGCGCGACACACGGCGCAATGCGCCGCGGGCCCCTCAGTCAGTCGCCGGCGGCGAGCGGGTCTTCCCCCGCGTCGGCGGCGAGGGCGAGAACCGGATCCAGTTCCTCGCGGGTGAGCGTAATGAGGGGGCCCGCGGGGTCGAGGAGGAGACCGCCGAGCTCCGGGTGGTCCACGAGCACCCGCGCGATTTTCTCGATGCCGAAGGGCATGGCGCGCTCCGTCCGCCCCTGCGCGACGACCTCGAGCGGGTGCGAGTAGACCTGGAGCAGGCGCGTGCCGTTGGCCAGGCGCGCCTCGGCGATGCCCATCTTCGACTCGTCGTCGGGCGACGGGCCGACCGCAACCCACAGCGGAGGGCGCTCGGCGAGGACCGCGGCGACCTTCTTCGGGGTGTCGGTGTCGCGCGGCTGGGCGAGCGCCGCCTTGACCCGCAGCTCGGGGTCGGCCTGGCCGAGCGCGCGCTCGAGGACCTCGCGCGGCAGCACGATCCGCCGCGGGGCCGAGGCGCCATCGACGATGAGGCCGTCGAAGCCGTTGTCGATCATGTGGCGCAGGATCATCCCGACGGGCTGGGCCACGGCCGACGTGGCCTGATTGCCATCGGCCTTCACGGCGTCGGAGAGCGCCCGGCCCGAGCTGAACACGAGCATGTAGCTCTTGTCGCCGTTCTTCGCGACGCCGAAGGACAGCGTCGCGCGGCCGCCCTCCTCGATCTGCTCGCGCACGTCGCCCGTGACGCGGAGGAAGATGTGGCCGTGGAGCAGCTGGCGCGCGACGCCGAGCAGCTGGGCGGGCGTCGGCTTCTCGGGCAGCGCCGCGAGCGCGTCGCGCAGGAGCGTGTTGTCGCGCAGCCCCTTGACGGTCTCGACCTGGGCGGGCGGCGCCGCGGGTGCGAGCGGGAGCTCGCGCGCGGGGGTGCCCTGGGACGGCCGCGCGGCGGGCGCGGGCGGATCCGCCGGCGCCGCGTCCGCCGCCGCGCCGGGCGCGTCCCGCGCCGGGCCGGAGCCCGCCCCGACGCCCCGGAACGACGAGAAGGAGATGTTCACCTCGGGGGTCGGCTCACCCGCGGCCTCGGCCGACTGGTCGCCGTCCGTGGCCTCCGGGGCGGGCGACTCCTCACGCCGCGCGTCGTCGCCGTCGTCGGACTTCTTCTTTCGCGAGAACAGACCCATGCGCCCAGCCTACGGGGGCGCTCAGCCCTCGTCGGCCGTCAGGCGGACGATCGGCGCGACCTTGATGAGGAGCTTCTTCGTCCCGACCTCCTCGAACCGGACGTGCGCGATGCGCTTCGCGCCGACGCCCGTCACGGCGTCGACCGTGCCCTCGCCGAAGTCGTCGTGCCGGATCCGGTCGCCGGGTGCGAGCTCGAGGTCGCCGTTGTCGCGCACCTTGCCCGTCACGCGGTTCGTGAACTCCGCGAGCGACGCGCTCCGCGCCTTCTTCGGCTCAAGCGGGGCCTGGCCGAACCGCCCGCCCTCGCGGGGCCGGATCGCGTTCAGGGCGCGCGAGGAGGTGCCGCCGCGCGAGTTCACGTCGCCGGGCGACTGCCGCCAGGCGATGAGGTCGGCGGGGATCTCCTGCAGGAAGCGGCTCGGCATCGCGGCCGACACTTCCCCGAACTGCGCGCGCGTCATCGCGAGCGACAGGAACAGCCGCCGCCTGGCGCGCGTGATGCCGACGTAGAACAGCCGGCGCTCCTCCTGCGGACCGCCCGGCTCGCCCGCCGCGATCCGGTGCGGGATCAGGTCCTCCTCGACGCCCGTGAGGAACACGGTGTCGAACTCGAGGCCCTTCGCCGTGTGGAGCGTCATGAGCGAGACCACACCCGAGTCGTCGGCGAGGTCGTCGCTGTCGGCGACGAGCGCGACCTCGGTGAGGAAGTCCACGATCGTGCCCTCGGGGTTGTTGCGCGCGAACTCGCGGGTCACCGCGACAAGCTCGTCGA
Source organism: Microbacterium excoecariae (assembly GCF_011326725.1). Lineage (GTDB taxonomy): Bacteria > Actinomycetota > Actinomycetes > Actinomycetales > Microbacteriaceae > Microbacterium > Microbacterium excoecariae. Next base: position 2,294,905 of record NZ_JAANCO010000001.1, read on the forward strand.
GGTTCTCCACGCGCGCCTCGTCCTGCGGATCCCTGCTCGCGCGGAGCGCGTCGAGGTACCCGGATCCGTTCAACAGCTTCTGCAGCCCCTCGGTGACGGAGGTCGGGCGGGCGCCGCCGTCGGGCAGCAGGATGTCGGTGGCCTCGCGGAGCACGGCGTCGAGCTCGGCAAGCACCTTCTGCTGCTTCGCGCCGAGCCCCATGTCGCCCGCGAAGCCGAGGGCCGCACGGAAGCTCAGGTCGTTGTCGGCGGCGAACTGCGCGATCCGCGTCTCCGTGACGGCCCCGATGCCGCGCTTGGGCTTGTTGAGGATCCGCCGGACCGCGAGGTCGTCGGCCGGGTTCGCGACGGAGACGAGGTACGCGAGCGCGTCCTTGATCTCGGCGCGGTCGTAGAACTTCGTGCCGCCCATGATCTTGTACGGCACGGCGGAGCGGATGAAGATCTCCTCCAGCGCGCGGGACTGCGAGTTCGTGCGGTAGAACACGGCCATGTCGGAGTAGCTCGTGCCGCCGCGGCGGAGCTTCTCGATCTCGTCGGCGACGAACTGCGCCTCGTCGTGCTGCGAGTAGCCGGTGAACCCCGTCACGTCGTCGCCGGCGCCCTGGTCCGTCCAGAGCTTCTTGTCCTTGCGGTCGAAGTTGTTGCGGATGACGGCGTTCGCGGCGTCGAGGATGTTCTGGCTCGAGCGATAGTTCTGCTCGAGCATCACCACTTTCGCGCCCGGGAAGTCGCGCTCGAACTCGGTGATGTTGCGGATATCGGCGCCGCGGAACGCGTAAATGGACTGGTCGGAGTCGCCGACGACCGTGAGCGAGGCCGGCTCCTCCTTCTTCTCCGGGAGGAGGGCGAGCATGCCCTGCCCCACGTCGAGGGACTCCCCCTCGGGCGGCCGAGTGAGCTCGCGGATGAGCTGGTACTGCGCGTGGTTCGTGTCCTGGTACTCGTCCACGAGGATGTGACGGAACCGCCGGCGATACACGTCGGCCACGTGCGGGAAGGCGCGGAAGAGGAACACCGTCTGGGCGAGGAGGTCGTCGAAGTCGAACGCGTTGGCGCGGCGCAGCTGGCGCGCGTAGTCCTGGAAGATCTCGACGAAGATGCGCTCCGCCGGATCCTCCATCTGGGCCTGGCGGCGGTAGGAATCGGCGTCGTGCAGCTCGTTCTTCAGCTTCGAGATCCGGCTCTGCACGCCCGCCGGCGTGAGCCCGTACGCGTCGGCCTCGTGCTCCTTGACGAGGCGCTTCATGAGCGCGCGCACGTCTCCCGAGTCGTAGATGGTGAACGACTTCGTGAAGCCGAACTGCTCGGCCTCGCGCCGGAGGATCCGCACGCACGCGGAGTGGAACGTCGAGATCCACATGCCCGCCGCCTGCTCGCCGACGAGCTCGCCGACGCGCTCGCGCATCTCGCCCGCCGCCTTGTTCGTGAAGGTGATCGCGAGGATCTGGCTGGGCCACGCCTCGCGCGAGCGCAGCAGCGACGCGATGCGATGCGTGAGCACGCGGGTCTTCCCCGACCCGGCGCCCGCCACGATCAGCAGCGCGGGCCCGCGGTACTCGACCGCCTCGCGCTGGGGCGGGTTGAGCCCGTCGAGGAGCGGATCGGCGTCGGAGGGGATCAGGGCGTCGGGTGCATCAGACATGTCCCTGCCGAGTCTACGAGAGGGGTCCGACAAGCCACCCGCCCGCGGGCGGCCCGCGCCTGTAGGCCACCACGATATTTTGGGCCTCCCAGCAGCATAATGGGCTATACCAGTTATCGTTCAGGGAACCCCCTCTCCCGAAGGACACGCGATGGACGAGAGCATCCCGCTCCCCCGCACCATGCGCCTCGCCGACGCCGTCTACGAACGGCTGACCGAGGCGATCATTTCCGGCGACCTCGCCCCCGGCGAGCGTGTCCGCGACGGCGAGCTCGCCGACCAGCTCGGCGTCTCCCGCATGCCCGTGCGCGAAGCGCTCCAGCGCCTCGAGCGCCAGGGCCTCGTCGAGATGGTCGCGAGCCGCTACACGCGCGTGACCGAGATCACCCCCGACATGCCCGCGGCCTCGATGGAGTTCCTGGGGTATCAGTTCGGCGTGCTCCTGCGCATCGCGCTCCCGCGCCTCGACGAGGCGGGCCGAGACCGCGCCGCGCGCGACGCGCGCGAGCTCGCCGACGCGGTGATGGCGGATCCGGCGCTCGCGTACGAGACCGCGCGGCGGTTCAGCGAACACCTCGCGACCGACAGCGGAAACCCCCTCGCAGAACACCTGCTCGCCGACAGCTGGGTGACGCTCACGCGCAACGTGCGCGGGGCCTTCCCGCTCGTGAAGGACGCCGGCGAGCTTCGCACAGAGCTCCTCGAGCTCGCGGAGCTGATCGAGGACGACGACGCCCCGGCCGCCGAGGCGAAAATGCGCGAGGTCTTCCTCCTGGGGCCCGGCCAGCCGGGGCCGGGCCAGGCCGTGGCGCACCTCGGGGAGGCCGCGCCCGCCGACTAGGTTGAGAGTCCGTGCACTGACGAAGGGACTCTCATCATGGTCGGCGACATCGAGGCCTTCCTGAGCGCCGTCAGCGGGATCGTGTGGGGCCCGTGGCTCCTCATCCCGCTGCTCCTCGGGACGGGGCTGTACCTGACGATCCGGCTCGGCGGGATCCAGTTCGTGCGCCTCGGAGCCGGCCTCCGGCTCGGGCTGTTCCGCCGGCGCGACGCCGACGCTGAGGGCGACATCTCGCAGTTCCAGGCGCTCACGACGGCGCTCGCGGCCACGGTGGGAACGGGCAACATCGTCGGCGTCGCGACCGCGATCGGCATCGGCGGGCCGGGCGCGCTGTTCTGGATGTGGGTGACGGGCCTCGTGGGCATGGCCTCGAAGTACTCCGAGGCCTTCCTCGGCGTGCGCTTTCGCACGACCGACGCGGCCGGCGAGAAGAACGGCGGGCCGCAGCAGTACCTCGAGCGCGGGATCCCCGGCCCCTTCGGCAAGGTGCTCGCCACCGCGTTCGCGATCTTCGCCGTCCTCGCCTGCTTCGGGATCGGCAACATGACGCAGGGCAACTCGGTCGCGGCGAACCTCGAGTCGAGCTTCGCCGTCCCGACCTGGGTCACGGGCGTCGTCCTGACCCTCGTCGCGCTCGCGGTCCTCGTCGGCGGAATCAAGTCCATCGGCCGCGTGACCGCCGGTTTCGTCCCGGTCATGATCGTCTTCTACGTCATCGCGGCGCTGTACATCCTGCTCGCGAACGTCGCCGACATCCCGGCCGCGCTGGGCACGATCTTCGCCGACGCGTTCACGGGCAGCGCGGCCGCGGGCGGCTTCGCGGGATCCGTCCTCATCGCCGCGATCCAGTTCGGCGTCGCGCGCGGCATCTTCTCGAATGAGTCCGGCATGGGCTCGGCGGCGATCGCCGCGGCCGCGGCGCAGACCAGCCACCCCGTGCGGCAGGGGCTCGTGTCGATGACGCAGACCTTCATCGACACGATCATCGTCGTGACGATGACCGGCCTCGTGATCGTCACGACCGGCGCCTATACGTTCACGGACGACTCGGGCGCCCAGATCGACGCGTCGCTCATGACGGGCGAGGCCTTCTCGCACGGCCTTCCCGGCGAGTGGGGCCACTGGATCGTCACCCTCGGCCTCGTCATGTTCGCGTTCTCGACGATCCTCGGCTGGGCCTACTACGGCGAGCGCAGCCTGGAGAAGCTCGTCGGACGCCGGGCCGTCGTCCCGTTCCGCGTGCTGTTCTCGCTCGTCGTGTTCGTCGGGTGCACGACGCAGCTCGGCGTCGTGTGGGCGTTCTCCGATGTCATGAACGGCCTCATGGCGCTGCCGAACCTCATCGGGCTCCTCGTCCTCTCGGGCCTCGTCGCCCGCGAGACCCGCGCCTACCTCCGCCACGACCCGGGCCTGGTCGCCTCTCAGGCCGAGGTCGCCCGCTTCATGGAGGGCGACCCGGGCTGGGAGGCCTGGCGCGCCACCGAAGCGCCGTCACAGCCCTAAGTCCAAGTCCACATTTCTCCGGTAAGTCTCCGCGGATTCCGCGGAGACTTACCGGAGAAATGTGGACTTAGGGGGCGTGAAGGCGTCGCGCGCGAGGTCGGGGTGGTCGGCGAAGATCCCGTCGAGGCCCGCGGCGACGAGCGGCGCCCACTCGGCGCGCCAGTCGCCGCGGGCCGCCGGATCCGCCGAGCTGCGGTTCCGGCGGCGCAGGAACGCGTTCTCCGGCCTCGCCGTCCAGGCGTACACGGCCAGCCCCGCGCCGCGCGCGCGCTCGAGGAACGGATCCGCCCGCCGGGGCCCCGCGATCAGCGACGCGTGCACGCTGATGCCGTCGGCGCGCCCGGCGAGGCCCTCGACGCGCGCGAGCTGCTCCCGATACGACGGCGCCTCCCCGCCCGCGAGGAGCAGGTCGACGGCCGTGCCGGTGCGCTCGACGAGATAGACGAACGCGGCGCGGATCCCCTCCTCCCGCACGCGGTCGAGCGCGCTCTGCTCGAAGGATTCCACGACGAGGCCGCGGCGCCGCGCCTCGTCCTGCCAGCCCTCCGCGACGAGGTCGGCGGCAACGAGGCCCGGCAGGTCGATCCCGATCGACCGGAAGTACGGCTCGTGCTTCAGCTCGACGACGATGCCGACGCCCGCCTCCCGCGCGAGGGCGAGCACCTCCCGCAGCGACAGGATCGGCCAGCGGCCGTCGTACGCCGCGCTATCCGGGCGGATCTCCGGGATCCGCTCGCGGCACCTCAGACCCCGCAGCTCGTCCCACGTGAAGTCCTCCGCGAACCAGCCGTCGATCTCCACGCCCGCGAACGCCTTCCGGGTGCGGCGGTCCGCGAACTCGGGCCGGTCCGCGACGTCCGTGGTGCTCGAGATCTCGTTCTCGTGGCGGACGATCGCGACCCCGTCGCGCGTGGCGACAACGTCCGGCTCGATCGCGCCGGCCCCCAGCGCGATCGCGAGCTCGTAGGATCCGCGGGTGTGCTCGGGCCGGTACCCGGGCGCGCCGCGGTGGCCGATGATGAGGGTCTCGGGTGCTGCCATCCCCCGAGGGTAGGGCTGCCCCGAAAATTCCGCATGAACACAGCGCGGGCATAGCCGTCGGCCGATATCGTGGACCCACCGCGCACACGCGCGACCCAGAAACCAGGAGTGTGACCACAGCTATGGCCAGCGCCGGATTCAACAACCCGTACTTCACGCAGGACCGCGCCCCCAGCGCGTACCCGACGCCCCTCTCCCCCGACCAGGCCGCACAGCAGCGCCAGGCGGCCCAGGCGCCGCACGCGGGCGAGCAGGCGCACATCGAGGGCATGTACGCCGCGCCGTCGGCGGGCACCCCGCAGACCGGCCGCATGACCTACGAGGACACGATCGTCAAGACGGCGATCCTCTTCGTCGTCATGCTCGCGGTCGCGGCCGTCAGCTGGATCATCACGCTCGGCGGCTCGCTGTCGGCGACGACGGCTACCTCGTTCAACATGGTCCCGATGATCGTCGGCGCGCTCGGCACGCTCGTCATCAGCCTCGTCATCGCGTTCAAGAAGACGGCCTCGGTCGGGCTCGTGATCGCCTATGCGGTCGTCGAGGGCCTGTTCGTCGGCGGCATCTCGGCGTTCTTCGAGTTCCTCTACCCGGGCATCGTGATCCAGGCGGCGCTCGCCTCGGTCGCCGTGATCGCCACGACGCTCGCGCTGTTCGCGAACGGCAAGATCCGCGCCTCGGCCCGCATGACGAAGATCGTCCTCATCGCGATGATCGGCTACGCGGTCTTCTCGCTCCTCAACGTCGTCCTGATGATGTTCGGCGTCTTCCCCGAGGGCATGGCGTTCGGCCTGCGCTCGGCCGAGATCTTCGGCATCCCGCTCGGGCTGATCCTCGGCGTCGTCGTCGTCCTCATGGGCGCCTACATGCTCGTGCTCGACTTCGACGCGATTCAGCGCGGCGTCCGCAACGGCGCGCCCGCGAAGCTCGCGTGGCAGGCTGCCTACGGCATCCTCGCGACCGTCGTGTTCATCTACATCGAGATCCTCCGCATGATCGCGATCCTGCGCGGCAGCGACTAACCTGCGCCGCACGCAGAAGCGCCCGTCCGGTCCGCCGGGCGGGCGCTTCTGCGTGCGCCCGGGGACGCGCCTATGTCCACATTTCTCCGGTAAGTCTCCTCGGATTCCGCGGAGACTTACCGGAGAAATGTGGACTTACACCGGCCGAGCGGCGGGGCCGGGAGCGATTCATCACTTCGACCGCGCGCGGGCATAGGAACCGCATAGGGAGCGGGCGTTACCTGAAGGTGAACGAAAGGTGAACGCCATGTCCGACGTCTCGATGCTCCTCATCGACCTCGCCGCAATCGCGGTCCTGACCCTCGCCATCTACTTCCGCCGACACCGCCGCCGCGACCTCGTCGTCGCGTTCGTCGGGGTCAACATCGGCGTGTTCGCCGTGAGCTGGGTGCTCGGCACGACGGGCGTCGCCGCCGGTCTCGGGCTCGGGCTGTTCGGCGTGCTCTCGATCATCCGGCTCCGCTCGACCGAGATCTCCCAGCGCGAGGTCGCGTACTACTTCGCGGCCCTCGCGATCGGTCTCATCACGGGACTGACGACGTCGTTCAGCGTGACCGCGACCGTGCTCGTCGCAATCGTCGTGGGCGCCCTGGCCGTCGTCGACCACCCGGCCCTGTTCGCGTCCTACCGCCACCGCACGGTGCAGCTGGACGAGGCCGTGGGCGACGAGGACGCGCTGCGGGCCGCGCTCGAGGACCGGCTCGGCGGGCAGGTCCGCAGCCTCACGGTGCAGCACCTCGACTTCGTCAACGACACGACCCTCGTCGACGTCCGCTACCGCGCCCATCGCCGCACCGGCCCCGCCCGCCGCCGCGCGGCCGCCCGCCAGGCGGTGGCCGCGTGAGCGCCCCGGGCATCGTCGGCCGCCTCGACGCGATCGGCCTCGACGAGCTCGTGGGCCAGGCCGAGCTGCTCACGCGCGTCGACCGCAAGTACGTCCTCACGCGGGCCGAGGCGGATCGCGTCCTCGCCGCCGTCGACCCCGCGACGCGGGTGCTGGAGATCGACGGCGCGCGCGGATCCGCCTACGGCACCATGTACTTCGACACCCCCGACCTCCTCAGCTATCACCTCGCGGCGCACGGTCGCCGGCGCCGGTTCAAGCTGCGCGCGCGGCACTACGTCGACACCGACGCCGCCTTCCTCGAGATGAAAACGCGCGGCGCGCGCGGCACGACGGTGAAGGAGCGGATCCCCCACCCCGCCGACGCCGCGGACACGCTGACGCCGGAGGGCAGGGCGTACGCGGCGGAGGCGGTCGCCGGCCTCGGGCTCGGCGCGCACGTCGCCGACGAGCTCGCCCCGACACTCCACACCGCCTACCGGCGCACGACGCTCCTCCTCCCCGAGGGGGCGCGCGCGACGGTCGACACGGAGCTGGCGTGGGCCGACGCCTGGGGCCACCGCATGCAGCCGGGAGACCTCGTGATCGTCGAGACGAAGTCGGCCGCGCAGGCCTCCTCGCTCGACCGCCTGCTGTGGCGCGCGCGGATCCGCCCTGCACGCATCAGCAAGTTCGCCACGGGACTCGCGGCGCTCCGGCCCGACCTCCCTTCCCACAAGTGGAACCGCATCATCCGCACCCATTTCCTCCGCGGCGCGAGCGCCGCCCTCGCCGCCTGACGCAAGGAGACACCGCCATGACTCGCCCCACGCCCCCTCGCCGCCTCCGGGCCGCCTCCGGCCTCGGCCTCACCTTCGCGCTCGCCGTCGCGGCGCTCACCGGCTGCTCCGCCCTTGCCTCGGCGGAGGCGGAGACCGAATCCGCCGCCACCGGCACCGCGTCGGCGTCCGCGTCCGACGCGTCGTCGGCGTCCGAGTCGGCCACGTCGTCGTCCGACGTGTCGACGCCCGCCGGCGTCTCGGAGATCATCGCCGCGAACTCCGACCAGACCGTCGTGAACGACGACGAGTGGTCGGAGGCCGACGCGGTCGACATCGCGCTCGACGGGACGACCGCCACCACCTCCTCGGAGAACGTCGTCGCCGCGGAGGGATCCGTCACGATCACCGCCGCGGGCGTCTACCGCCTCACGGGCGACTTCGACGGCGTCGTGGCGATCGACGCGCCGGAGGACGCGCAGGTCGTGCTCATCCTCGACGGCGTCTCGATCGAGACGGCCGACCAGGCCGCGATCGGCGTCGTCTCCGCCGACGACGTCGCGATCGTCCTGGCCGACGGATCCGAGAACACCGTGACGTCCACCGGGACCTACGCGGACAGCGCGGACGCGAACGCCGCGATCTGGGCCGACACCGACCTCACGATCAGCGGCACGGGCGCGCTCGCGGTCGAGGCCGGCGCGAACGACGGCATCACGAGCAAAGACGACCTCGTCATCCTCTCCGGCTCTCTCGAGATCACGGCCGCCGACGACGGCGTGCGCGGCACGGACTCGCTCACGGTGCGCGGCGGCGATATCGCCATCGACGCCGGCGGGGACGGGCTGAGGTCCGACCAGGAGGACGACGACACCCAGGGGTGGGTGCTCGTCGAGGGCGGGACGCTCGACGTCGAGGCCGGATCCGACGGCATCGACGGCTACACCGACGCGATCGTCACGGGCGGCGAGGTCACGATCGCCTCCGAGGAGGGCATCGAGGCGGGCACCGTCGCGATCGGCGGGGGCACGATCTCGCTCACCACGACGGACGACGGCATCAACGGATCCGCCGGCACCGCCGACGACACCGCCACGAGCGACGAGTTTGCGGGCGGCATGGGCGGCGGTGGCATGACCGACACGGGCGAGTACGTGCTCCTCGCGGGCGGGGAGATCACGATCGACGCGGAGGGCGACGGGCTCGACTCGAACGGATCCCTCGACATCACGGGCGGAACGACGATCGTCCTCGGGCCGACGAACGGCGGCAACGGCGCGCTCGACACGAACGGATCCCTGACGATCTCGGGCGGGACCCTCCTCGCGCTCGACTCGGGGGGCATGTCGGGCTCGCCCGCCACGGATTCGGCGCAGGCGTGGGTCGCGGCGACGGCGTCGGGATCCGCCGGCTCGACGGTCCAGATCCTCGCCGCCGACGGGACGGTCCTGTACGAGGCGGATGCGACGAAGACCTTCGGCGCCCTGGTCTTCTCCAGCGCCGACGTCGTCGCGGGCGAGACATACTCCGTGACGGTTGACGGCGCCGAGGTCGCCTCCGCCGCGACGGGCCAGGCCCTCGCGGGCGGCATGGGCGGCGGCCCCCGCTAAGCCCGGCCCCGTCCGGGCTAGCGGCGGGGGCCGCCCTCCTCGATCACGCGGTCGAGGAGGCGGCGCACGACCTGCGGGTCCTGGCGGATGCCGTCGTGCTCGAACTCGTTCGTCACCCAGAAATGCATGTTCGGAACGGCGTCGCGCGTCGCGAGCGCGAACTCGATCGGCACGAACATGTCGTCGTGGTACATCGCCGCCGCGACGGGGACCTCGTTCGCGGCCAGGCGTGCGCGGTCGTAGAGCTCGGGGTGATCCTCGCGCTCGTGCAGCGCGTGGGCCGCGTCGCGGAAGGGCCGGAGCGAGGCGACCTCGTCGAACTGCCAGGGGAAGAACATCTCCCCCGTCATCGGCACGGGCCGCCCCGCGGCGACCTCCTCGTCCGCGTCGAACCCGCCGATCTCCGCGCGGATCCGGTGGGCCGCCCAGCGCGTCGCGCCGGCGCCGTCGGCGTAGATCTCCTCCTGCAGCACGGCGTACAGCGGGTTGCCCCAGTACTGCGTGCGCTGGTCGACGCCGTCGAGGAACGCGTCGCTCAGGCGCCCGGACGGCAGGATCGCGCCGTCGAGGAGCCACAGGAGCCGCTCCATGCCGGGCCCCATGCCGAAGTCGATCCCCAGCGTCTGGAGGCGGCGGGCCGAGAGCCGGTCGCCGCTCGGCAGCGTGACGGTGTCGTTCTCGACGAGGTCCACGATCGCGGGGAGCGTCTCGACGTGCTGCGGGTACCGGCGGTAAAACTCGGCCGTCTTCCGGGCCGTGCGCGGCAGCGTGTTGCGGTAGATCTCCTCGGCCGAGGGCGCGATCGAGGTGATGCCGCCCGTCACGTAGGCCGCCTCGAGCGCGTCCGGCGCGAACGACAGGTAGCTGAGCGTGAGGAAGCCGCCGTAGCTCTGGCCGAGGGTCTGCCACGGCCGCCCCCCAAACAGCTCCCGGCGCACGTGCTCGGCGTCCGCGACGATCTGCTCGGCGCGGAACAGGCGCAGGAAGTCCGCGGCCTCCTCGGCGCCCATTCCCGCGATCGTGGCGGCCTCCACGCGCGAGGAGCGCCCCGTGCCGCGCTGGTCGAGCAGCAGCACACGGTGCGTCTTCAGCGCCTCGTGGATCCATCCCTCGCCCGGCATCGGGCGCGGGCCGGCGCCGCCCGGGCCGCCCTGGAGGAAGACGAGCACGGGCGCGTCCTCGCCGCCCGGCCGGATCACCTCCCGCGCGAACACGTCGATGTGGCGGCCGTCGTCGGGCCGGGCCCAATCCAGCGGCGCGGACAGGGTGTGGTCGCGCACGCGGAGGCCGCGCAGGGAGAACTCGTGGGTCGTCATCGTCCCATTTTCTCGCGCCCCCGGCATCCGTGAAGCGTACAGTTGTACGCATCGTCCCTTCCTGCTCCCGGAGCACCATGCCTTCCTCCCTTCGCGCCCGCCGCCTGGCGCTGTTCACGCTCTTCTTTCTCCCCGGCCTCGGCATCGCGTCGTGGGTGACCCGCACGCCCGACGTCCGCGACCTCCTGGGCGCTTCGACGGCGCAGATGGGGCTGATCCTGTTCGGCCTGTCGGTCGGATCCATGATCGGGATCCTGTTGTCGGGCCCGCTCGTGGCGCGTCTCGGCACGCGCACGGTCATCGCCGCGGGGTCGGCCATCACGCTCGCGGGCGTCGCGACGATCGGCGCGGGCGCGCTGGCCACGAGCCCCGCGGTCGTGACGATCGGCCTCGGCCTCGTGGGCCTCGGCATCGGCGGCGGCGAGGTCGCGATGAACATCGACGGCGCGGAGGTCGAGCGCCTCACGGGCCGCTCCGTGATGCCCATGCTCCACGGCTTCTTCAGCTTCGGCACCGTGATCGGCGCGGTCATCGGCATGCTCCTGACCGCGTGGCGCTTCCCCGTCGGATGGCACCTCCTCGGCGCGGCCTGCCTCATGCTCGCGGCGCTCGTCGTCGCCATCCGGTACGTCCCCGCCGGTTTCGGCCGGAGCCACCCGGCCGAGGCGGGCCGGCCGCGCGAGCGCGCGCGGGTGTGGCGGGATCCGAACCTCCTCCTCATCGGCGGGATCATCCTCGCGCTCGCGCTCGCGGAGGGCACCGCGAACGACTGGCTGCCGCTCGTCATGGTCGACGGCCACGGGTACGACGCCGCGTGGGGATCCGCGATCTTCGCGCTGTTCGCGCTGTCGATGACGATCGGTCGGTTCGCCGGCGGCCGGTTCGTCGACCGCTACGGGCGGGCCGCCGTGCTCGCCGCCAGCGCGATCTTCGGCGCCGCCGGCCTCGCGATCGTCGTGTTCGTCGACCAGCCGGTCGTCGCCGGCGCGGCCGTCGTGCTGTGGGGCGTGGGCACGTCGCTGGGGTTCCCCGTCGCGATCTCCGCCGCGGGCGATTCCGGCCCGCACCCTGCCGCCCGCGTGTCGTTCGCCGCGACGCTCGGGTACGTGGCGTTCCTCGTGGGGCCGCCGGTCCTCGGCGCGCTCGGCGAGCACGTCGGGCTGCGCGCCGCGCTCATCCCCGTGCTCGCGATCGTCGCCGTCGCGGTGTTCCTCGCGCCCGCCGCGCGCGGGACGCGCGCCGCGCAGGACGCCTGAGGCGTCCGGGCCGCACGCGCGCCAGCGACGCCGCGAAGCTCCTCCCGCTCGGGCGCGTCACGACGACCCGCGACACGACGGCGATGCCGCCGCGTGCGTATGGCCCGCGTCGTCGCGGCGCCGCGAGGATCGCGCGCGACGGGACCGCCACCGGATCCGTCAGCCGCCGGCGGCGCCCGCGTCGCCGCGCCCCGCGAAGGGCTCCTGGGTCGCGAGATCGTGGAGCCGCGCGAGGTCGGCCGCGACCTCCTCCCCCGCGTCGCCGTGCGCCTGCGACTCAGCCCGCAGGCCCGCGACGAGGAAGCCGAGCTGGCGCGCGGACATCGCGGTGCGGGCGGGCTCCGGGAGCACCGTGAGCACGCCGAGCTGCGCGACCATGGCCACGAGGTCCACGGCGGTGGCGTCGGTGCGCAGCGCGCCCTCCTCCTGCGCGCGCCGCACGTGCGCCGCCAGGCGCGGCTCGAGGTCCTGCCCCAGCGCGGAGGCGGGGTCGATGCGCGCCATCCGGCGGGCCGCGGCCGCGTACGAGGGGTGCGCGTTGCTCATGGCGACGGCCCGCTCGAGATATCCGACCACCCCCGACCAGCCGTCGGGGGCGTCATCCAGGGCGTCGAGGATCGCGACGAAGCCCGCGTAGGCGCGCTCGTGCAGCGCGCGCACGACGTCGTCGTGCGACGCGAAGCGCCGGTAGGTGGTGGCGACGCCGAGGCCGGCCTCGTGCGCCAGCTCGTTGAGCGAGAATTCCAGCCCCTGGCGGAGGAACAGGGCCTCGGCGGCGTCGAGCAGCTGGCGCCGCGAGCGCGCGATCTCCGGGCGCGGGGCCCTCGTACCGGTCATGGCGTCCGAGCGTAGCGCGCGAAGTTTTGCCGGGGCTCAGGATCCGTCATCGCGCGAGAAGATGCCGAGCCCGTGGGCGTCGAGGGTATCGAAGCGCACGGATCCGCCGGCGAACGTCGCGCTCGCGAGCGAGCCGTCCGGCGCGTTCTCGCCCCGAGGGGCGTATGCCAGGACCCGGCCGTCCCACGGCTCGAGCGCCAGCTCGACGCCGGCCGGCCCGACCGCGGCGACGTAGCCGTCGCCCGCGCGGCGTACCGTCACCGCGCCGAAGTAGGCGTTGGTATACGTGCCCGCGAGGTCGACGGGCGCCGGCGCGCCGCCCTCGGGGCGCGCCGCGCCGACGAGGTCGCCCACGGGCGCGGTCAGCGGCGCCATGGCGCCCGCGTACGCCGCGGTCCACTCGCGCGTCTCGCTCCCGAACTGGAGCACGTCGGCGAACGCGGCGTTCACCGCCTCGGGGACCCCGACGGGCGCACCGTTCGTGAGGGTGACGATGCCGACGTCCAGCGAGGGGATGAGCTGCACGTTCGTCGCGGCCCCGAGCACGAATCCGCCCGAGTGCGAGACGGCGACGCGCCCTCCCGCGAGCGTGTCGACGTTGAACCCGTATCCGTACGTCGCCGCCCGCTCGCCGAGCCCGGCACCGCGTACGACCTGCGCCGACATCGCCTCGGCGAGCGCCCCTCCCGGCTCGGCGGCGAGGAGGAAGGACACCCACGACGCGAGGTCCCGCACGTTCGAGGACACCCCGCCGGCCGGCGCCTGCGCGTCGGCGTCGCGGTCCGGGCCCGCCCGGAACGCGCCGTCGACGATCTCGTGCAGCACGGCCCGGTCCTCCCGCTCAAGGTAGACGGCGTGGCGCGCGGAGGACGACCCCATCCCCCGCGGGTCGAAGACGAGCTCGTCCATAACGTCGGCCCAGTCCTGGCCGCGCCGGGTCGCGACGCCCTCCGCGCCCCAGGTGACGCCGAAGTTCGAGTACGCGTACCCCGCGCGCAGCCCCGTCACCGGCACCTGCTCGAGGCGCAGGAGGATCTCGCCGCGCCCGTACCCGACGTCCTCGAGGTCGTCGCCCGCGCCGGTGGGCAGGCCCAGCTGGTGGCTGAAGGCGTCGCCGAGCGTGGCCTCGGCGGTGCCCCGCGGATCCGCCAGCGCGAAGCCCGGGTCGAGATCGACGAGCCGCGTGTCCCACGTCAGGCCCGGGTCCTCCTCGATCGCGAGCGCGACGGCGGTCGCCGAAAGCGGCTTCGACATCGACGCGATCGGAAAGACGGTGTCGGGAGTGACGGGCTCGGCGGTCCGGGCATCCCGGACCCCGAAACCCTCCGCGAACACCACCTCGCCCCCGTGCACGACCGCGACGGCCGCCCCGGGCACGCCGGAGGTCTCGAGCGCGGCGCGCACGATGTCCGGGAGCGCCTCGACGGCGTCGTCGACCGCCCCGGGGGCCACGCGGACGGCGTCCGCCGGCGGCGCCTCGCCGAGCTCCACGCCGGCCGGCGGCGCCTGGCACCCCGCAAGGCCCAGGGCCGCCACGATGATTCCCGCCACCCACGCGCGCCTCATGTGGATAGATGTTATCGGATCATCGCACGCGGCGCCGAGAAAGCCGAACGGCCGCCCCGGTGCGGGACGGCCGTGCGCGCGGGCGGGATTACTCCCACTCGATGGTTGCCGGCGGCTTCGACGTGACGTCGAGCGTCACGCGGTTGACCTCGGAGACCTCGTTCGTGATGCGGTTCGAGATCTTGGCGAGCACGTCGTAGGGCAGCCGCGTCCAGTCGGCCGTCATGGCGTCCTCGCTCGAGACCGGCCGCAGCACGACGGGGTGGCCGTAGGTGCGGCCGTCGCCCTGCACGCCGACGCTGCGCACGTCCGCGAGGAGCACGACGGGGCACTGCCAGATCTCCTGGTCGAGGCCGGCGGCCGTCAGCTCCGCGCGCGCGATCGCGTCGGCCGCGCGCAGCGTCTCGAGGCGGTCCTTCGTGACCTCGCCGATGATGCGGATCCCGAGGCCCGGCCCGGGGAACGGCTGGCGGCCGACGATCGCCTCGGGGATCCCGAGCTCACGACCGATCTGGCGCACCTCGTCCTTGAACAGCGTGCGCAGCGGCTCGATGAGCGAGAAGTCGAGGTCCTCGGGCAGCCCGCCGACGTTGTGGTGGCTCTTGATGTTGGCCGTGCCGGATCCGCCGCCCGACTCCACGACGTCGGGGTAGAGCGTGCCCTGGACGAGGAACTTGATGGGCTCGCCCTCGGCCTTGGCCTCCTCGACGAGGTCGCGCTGGACCTTCTCGAACGCGCGGATGAACTCGCGGCCGATGATCTTGCGCTTGGCCTCCGGATCCGTCACGCCCGCCAGGTGGCCGAGGAACGTGTCCTCCGCGTCGACCGTGATCAGCCGCACGCCCGTCGACTCGACGTAGTCCTTCTCGACCTGCTCGCGCTCGCCCTGGCGCAACAAACCGTGGTCGACGAAGACGGCGGTCAGCTGGTCGCCGATCGCCCGGTGCACGAGCGCGGTAGAGACGGCCGAGTCGACGCCGCCGGACAGCGCGGAGATGACGCGGGCGGATCCGACCTGCTCGCGGATCCGCGCGACCTGCTCCTCGATGACGTTGCCGCTCGTCCAGTCCGCGGGCAGGCCCGCCGCCTGGTGCAGGAAGTTCTCGATGACCCGCTGGCCGTGGTCGGAGTGCTTGACCTCGGGGTGCCACTGCACGCCGTAGAAGCAGGCCTCGGCGTTGCCGAACGCCGCCACGGGCGTCGAGGCGGTCGAGGCGAGCACCTCGTAGCCCTCGGGCGCCTTCGCGACCGAGTCACCGTGACTCATCCACACGTTCTGGGACGCGGGCGTGCCGCCGAGGAGGACCCCACCGTCGCCCGCGACCGTCGCGTCGGTCGCGCCGTACTCGCGCTGGCCAGTGTGCGCCACCTCGCCGCCGAGGGCCTGGGCCATCACCTGGAAGCCGTAGCAGATGCCGAGGGTCGGGATCCCGAGCGAGAACACCTGCGGATCGAACGCGGGCGCGCCCTCGGCGTACACGGAGGAGGGGCCGCCCGAGAGGATGATCGCGACGGGGCGCTTCGCGGCGACCTCGTCGGCCGTGATCGTGTGCGGCACGAGCTCGCTGAACACGCCGGCCTCGCGCACGCGGCGCGCGATGAGCTGGGCGTACTGCGCGCCGAAGTCGACGACCAGGACGGGTCGCTGGGCGGTGTCGGTGCTCATCGAGCGGCCTCCTCGGTAGGCGGGGTGGGGGCGGCGGCCGCGGCCGCCTTCTTCTCGGCGAGGCGCTCTTCGCGCCCCGAAAGGTATGCCTTGACGTCGCGCGCGACGATGAACTCCATGATGAAGGACAAGAACGGCACGACGCCGCCGCCGAACAGCATGATGAGGCGCCAGAACGGCCACCGCATGAGGCTCCACACGCGGAAGCACGCGAGGATGTACACGACATAGAACCAGCCGTGCGCGATGAGGATCCCGAGCGAGAGGTTCAGCCCCTCACCCGTGGAGACCCACTCGTCGCCCTGCAGCACGACCTCGCGCCAGGCGAGGAAGCCCTGCGGGTCGTTGAGGAAGAGCTCGACGTGGAAGCCGTACTTCATGACCATCTCGGCGCAGAGCAGCAGCAGGCCGACGCCCGTGATGACGCTCGTGATCTGGTAGAAGCGGACGGCCCGTCGGATCTGCGGGAAGGTGGCGATCCGGGGCTGGGGCATGGGGACCATTCTACGGTGCGCCGCCTGTGGCCCCGCTACGCGTCCTCGTCGGGGTCGACGCCCGTGAACTCCTCGACCTCGCGCTCCCAGGCATCCTTCGCCAGGCGATACCAGAGGTAGAAGGAGAAGCCCGCGAAGATCGCCCACTCGGCCGCGTAGAACAGGTTGAGCCAGTTGACGGATCCGGATTCCTCGGGCGCCGCGGAGGAGATGGCGACGAGCCCCGCATCCGCGATGCCCCCGGTGGGATCCATCGAGGTGAAGTACACGCGGTAGACGTCGCCCGTGACGCCCGTCCACTGCCCGAGGAGCGCCGCCGGCGACATCCGGGTCATCTCGTACGGGTCGTCGCCCGTCGCGACGGCCGGGCCCTCGTCGGAGATCACGCGGCCGGTCAGCGCGACGGTCTCGCCCGTGGCCGCGGCCTCGAGCTCGGCGATCGCGTCCTCGGCCGCGCCGGGATCCTCGGCCCACCCGATCGCCACGGCGAGCGAGTCGCCCGCCTCGGTCACGAGGCGCCCCGTGACCCACGCGCCCTCCGCGCCGTCGTTGGCGCGCTCGGTGACGACGAGGAAGTCGTCCGGGTCCCACACGCCCTCGACGTCGACCCGCTGGCCGACGTAGGGCCCGGCGAGGTAGGCGCCCGGCTCCACGACCTCGGCGATCGGGCGCACGTTCTCCGTCACGCCCTCGGGGAGCGGATCCGTGTCGATGGCGCGCGCGAGCTGCCACTGCAGCAGCCACGCGAATACCCCCGCGACGACGAGGCACAGCGCGAGCATGCCCAGCCAGCGCGGGCGCAGCATCACCTCGCGCAGCGTCGGCGGGAACTCCGGCGCGTCCGGGTCGGCGGCGGGGGCGGGCTCGGGCGTCATTCGTACGGCGTCACGACGACGTCGACGCGCTGGAACTCCTTGAGGTCGGAGTATCCGGTGGTCGCCATCGACTTGCGCAGCGCGCCGAGGAGGTTCGTCGTGCCGTCGGCGGACTGCGCCGGGCCGTAGAGCACCTCGCTCATCGTGCCCACCTGCTCGACGGGCACGCGGCGGCCGCGCGGGAGCGACGGGTGGTGCGCCTCGGCGCCCCAGTGGTACCCGCGCCCCGGCGCGTCCGTGGCGCGCGCGAGCGCGACGCCCAGCATGACGGCGTCGGCGCCCATCGCGATGGCCTTGACGATGTCGCCCGACGTGCCGACGCTGCCGTCCGCGATGACGTGGACGTAGCGCCCGCCCGACTCGTCCATGTAGTCGCGACGCGCGCCCGCGACGTCGGCGACCGCCGTGGCCATGGGCGTGTGGATCCCGAGGGCCGTGCGCGTGGTCGACGCGGCGCCGCCGCCGAAGCCGACGAGGACGCCCGCGGCGCCCGTGCGCATGAGGTGGAGCGCGGCGCGGTAGGTGCCCGCGCCGCCGACGATGACGGGGACATCGAGGTCGTAGATGAACTGCTTGAGGTTCAGCGGCTCGTCGACGCTCGAGACGTGCTCGGCGGAGACCGTCGTGCCGCGGATGACGAACAGGTCCACGCCGGCCTTCACGACCGTCTCGTAGTGCTCCTGCGTCAGCTGCGGCGAGAGCGCGCCCGCGGCCACGACGCCCGCCTCGCGGATCTCCGCGATGCGCTGCGTGATGAGCTCGGGGCGGATCGGCTCGGCGTACAGCGCCTGCATGCGCTGGGTCGCCGACTCGGGCGGCAGCGACGCGATCTCCGCGAGCAGGGGCTCCGGATCCTCGTAGCGCGTCCAGAGGCCCTCGAGGTCGAGGACGCCGAGCGCGCCCATCTTCCCCAGCGCGATCGCCGAGGCGGGGCTCACGACCGAGTCCATGGGCGCGCCCAGGATCGGGGTGTCGAAGGTGAAGGCGTCGATCGACCAGGTCGTCGACACGTCGCTCGTCGCGCGCGTGCGCCGCGAGGGCACGACCGCGATGTCGTCGAAGGTGTACGCGCGGCGGGCGCGCTTGCCGCGCCCCAGCTCGATTTCCATGCTCACCGTGATCCGCCTCCTCAGCGCGTGTAGTTCGGCGCCTCGACGACGATCTGCACGTCGTGCGGGTGGGACTCCTTGAGCCCCGCGGGCGTGATGCGCACGAAGCGCCCCGTGCTCTTGAGCTCGTCGACCGTGCGCGCGCCGACGTAGAACATCGACTGGCGCAGGCCGCCCGTGAGCTGGTACGCGACCGCCGCGACGGGACCGCGGTAGGGCACCTGGCCCTCGATGCCCTCGGGGATGAGCTTGTCGTCGCTCGGGACGTCGGCCTGGAAGTAGCGGTCCTTCGAGTAGGACGTCTGCTTGCCGCGCGTCTGCATGGCGCCGAGGGATCCCATCCCGCGGTACTGCTTGAACTGCTTGCCGTTCTGGAAGACGAGCTCGCCCGGCGACTCGTCGGTGCCGGCGAGGAGGGATCCGAGCATGACGGTGTCCGCGCCCGCGACGAGCGCCTTGGCGATGTCGCCCGAGTACTGCAGGCCGCCGTCCGCGATGAGCGGGACGCCCGCGGCGCGGCAGGCCAGCGAGGCCTCGTAGATCGCCGTGACCTGGGGCACGCCCACGCCCGCGACGACGCGCGTCGTGCAGATCGAGCCCGGGCCCACGCCGACCTTGACGGCGTCCACGCCCGCGTCGATGAGCGCCTGGGCGCCCTCGCGCGTGGCGACGTTGCCGCCGACGACGTCGATGTGCGCGAAGGATGCGTCGGCCTTCAGGCGCCCGACGATGTCGATGACGCCCTGGGACTGCCCGTTGGCGGTGTCGACGATGATGACGTCGACGCCCGCGTCGCGCAGCGCCTCGGCGCGCTCCCACGCGTCGCCGAAGAAGCCGATCGCGGCGCCGACGCGGAGGCGGCCCTGGTCGTCCTTCGTCGAGTGCGGGTACTGCTCGGTCTTGTCGAAGTCCTTGATCGTGATGAGGCCGACGAGCGCGCCGGATCCGTCCACGAGCGGCAGCTTCTCGACGCGGTGCTTCGCGAACAGCGCGAGCACCTCCTCGCCGCCGATGCCCGGGTAGCCCGTGACGAGGCCGTCCTTCGTCATGACCTCGGACACGCGCACCCCGGCCTTCTTCTCCTCCGGCACGAAGCGCATGTCGCGGTTCGTGATGATGCCGACGAGCGTGCCCGCGGCGTCCACGACGGGGAGGCCCGAGATGCGGTACTCGGCGCACACGGCGTCGACCTCGGCGATCGTCGCGTCCGGCGTGGTCGTGATCGGGTCCGTGACCATGCCCGACTCGCTGCGCTTGACGCGGTTCACGGCGGCCGCCTGGTCGGCGATCGACATGTTGCGGTGGAGGATCCCGATGCCGCCCTGGCGCGCGAGCGCGATGGCCATCCGGCTCTCCGTGACGGTGTCCATGGCGGCCGAGAGCAGGGGCAGCTCGACGCGGATCCGCTTCGTGAGCTGCGACGACGTGTCGGCCTCGCTCGGGATGACGTCGGTGTGCCCGGGCAGGAGCAGCACGTCGTCGTAGGTCAGTCCGATGAAACCGAAGGGGTCGTGGTCCGTCATGTCTGATGGTCTCCTGCGTGGCGCTCGGGGGTGCTCGGCGGCGCGGAAAGATCGGCGCGTGCGCGTTTCTCCCGCCAGACGATTCTAGGGCGCGCGGGGCCGGGCCGGATCCACCCGGATCCGCGCGGGCCGCACCCGGAATACCGCACAAGGGATACACACAGGAAACAGCGGGTTCACATCCAGCTTCTAGCGTCGCCTCCCATACCGGCGAATCGACGATGCGCCGGGCGCCGAACGGAGGCTTCATGACCCGCAGCTGGGCACCGTCACGCGGGAGATCCCCGCGCCGGGCGCGCGCAGGGTGGCTCCTCGCCGCTCTCCTCGCCGTCGCCGCGATCGGAGGGATCGCCTCACCGGCCTCCGCCGCCGAGGGCGATCCGTACACCGTCTCCGGCAACGTGCAGCTCGACGGCGAGCCGCTCGAGGGGGTCGATCTCGCGATCGACGGCCCCGGCGGCGAGCAGCAGGTGACCACCGATGCCGAGGGCCAGTGGCGGGTGTGGGTGCCCGAGCGCGGCGAGACCTACACGGTCACCCTCGACGAGGAGACCCTCCCCGAGGGCATCGCCGTGATCGACGAGACGGGCGAGGACGACACCCCGAACGTCGTCGAGGGCGAGATGGGCCAGGGCGGCCGCCTCGCAGTCAACTTCTTCATCGGCGAGGGCGAGCGCAACACGGTCTCCTTCGTCGACCAGCTCGTCCAGCGCATCTTCCAGGGCCTGAACTTCGGCCTGATGCTCGCGCTCGCGGCCGTCGGCATCTCGCTCGTGTACGGCACGACGCGGCTGTCGAACTTCGCGCACGCCGAGATGGTCACGTTCGGCGCCGTCGTCGCGTACGCCCTCGCGTCCCCGGCGACGCTCGCGTGGCCGCTCTGGATCGCGCTGCCCACCACCGTGGTCCTCTCGGCGGGCATGGGGCTCGCGCTCGACGCGGGCCTGTGGCGCCCGCTCCGGCGGCGCGGCACCGGCGTCGTGCAGCTGATGATCGTCTCGATCGGCCTGTCGCTCGCGATGCGCTTCACCTTCCAGTTCTTCATCGGCGGCGGCACCCTCCAGCTGCCCGAGCTCGCCCCGACCGCCACGATCCCGCTGTTCGGGGCGGTCGCCATCAGCCCCATGGAGATGATCTCGATGGCCCTGGCGCTCGTCGTGCTCGTCGTCTTCGCCGTGTGGCTGACCTACAGCCGGCTCGGCAAGGCCACGCGGGCTATCAGCGACAACCCGCAGCTCGCGGCCGCGACCGGCATCGACGTCGACTTCGTCGTGCGCGTCGTCTGGATCGTCGCGGGCGCCATGGCGGGCCTCGCCGGCATCCTCTACGCGTACTACCGCCCCGGGATCCGCTTCGACATGGGCATGCACATCCTCCTGCTCGTGTTCGCCGCCGTGACGCTCGGCGGGCTCGGCACGGCGTACGGCGCGCTCGTGGGCGCGCTCATCGTCGGCGTGCTCACCGAGATCTCGAGCCTCTGGATCCCCGCCGACCTGCGATACGTCGGCGCCCTCATCGTCCTCATCCTCGTTCTCCTCGTCCGGCCGCAGGGCATCCTCGGCCGCCGAGAGCGGATCGGCTAGGAGCGCACCGACATGGACTGGAACCTCATCATCGAGCAGTCGCTCAGGTCGCTGCTCTCGACCGCGACGATGGCCTACGCGCTCGCGGCGCTCGGCCTCGCGCTGCACTTCGGCTTCACGGGCCTGTTGAACATGGGCGTCGCCGGGTTCATGGCCCTCGGCGCATACGGGTACGCGATCTCCGTGCTCACGTTCGGCTGGCCGTGGTGGGCGGGCATCCTCGTGGGGCTCGCGGCGGCCGCGGTGTTCGCGCTGATCCTCGGGATCCCCACGCTCCGGCTCCGGGGCGACTACCTCGCGATCGCGACGATCGCGGCCGCCGAGGTCGTGCGCCTGTTCTTCCTCACGACCGCCTTCGACGCCGTGACCGGATCCGCCGACGGCCTGAGCGGATACCACGGCTCGCTGCGCTCGGCGAACCCCATCCCGCCCGGCACGTACGGGTTCGGACCGTTCACCTACAACGAGACGGGCTGGTGGACGCGGATCCTCGGGCTCATCGCCGTCGCCGTCGCGACCGTGTTCGTCCTCCTCCTCACCCGCAGCCCGTGGGGACGGGTCCTCAAGGGGATCCGCGAGGACGAGGACGCCGTGCGCTCGCTCGGCAAGAACGTGTTCGCGTACAAGATGCAGGCCCTCGTCGTCGGCGGCATCATCGCCGCCCTCGGCGGGATCGTCTGGGTGCTGCCCTCGGCGGTCAACCCCAACACGTACATGACGTCGACGACGTTCTTCGTGTGGACCGCGCTCCTCCTCGGCGGCGCGGCGACGGTCTTCGGCCCGCTGCTGGGCGCCGTGCTGTTCTGGTTCGTGCGCACCCTGCTCGGCGTGCTGCTGCCGGAGATGGTCGACGCCGGGCTCCTGCCGTTCATGAGCTCGATCCAGGCCGCGACGCTGCGAGACATCCTCGTCGGCGTGGCCCTCATCCTCCTCGTGGTCTTTATGCCGCAGGGGATCCTCGGCAACAAGAAGGAGCTGACCTTTGCCCGCTGAGACCTCGCCCCCGTCCCGCCGCGCCGCGCCCGTGAAGACGACGGGCCTCGCCGCGGGCCCCGCCGCGCCCGGCGTCGCGAAGACCGACCCGATCATCGTCGCCGACGGTGTTACGCGGCACTTCGGCGGCATGACGGCCGTCGACGTCGCCCACCTGGAGATCCCGCGCGGCGCCATCACGGCGCTCATCGGCCCGAACGGGGCCGGCAAGACGACGCTGTTCAACCTGCTCACGGGGTTCGACCAGCCGAACTCGGGCTCCTGGTCCTTCGAGGGCCGCTCGCTCGCGGGGGTGGCCGCGCACCGCGTCGCCCGGCGCGGGCTCGTGCGCACCTTCCAGCTCACGAAGGCGCTCGGCCTGCTGACGGTCATGGACAACATGAAGCTCGGCCAGACCGGCCAGCGCGGCGAGGGCTTCTGGTCGAGCCTCGTGCCGGCCCTGTGGCGGAAGCAGGATCGGGAGATCGAGGCCCGCGCGCTCGAGCTGCTGGAGCGCTTCCGGCTCGCGGAGAAGAAGGACGACTTCGCCGCATCGCTCTCCGGCGGCCAGCGCAAGCTCCTGGAGATGGCGCGGGCGCTCATGACGGATCCGACCCTCGTCATGCTCGACGAGCCCATGGCCGGCGTGAACCCGGCGCTGACGGAGAGCCTCCTCGACCACATCGTGGGCCTCAAGCGCGAGGGCATGACCGTGTTGTTCGTCGAGCACGACATGCACATGGTCCAGCACATCGCCGACTGGGTCGTCGTCATGGCCGAGGGGCGCATCGTCGCGGAGGGTCCGCCCGACACCGTCATGGCGGATCCGGCGGTGGTGGACGCCTACCTCGGCGCGCACCAGGACGTGGACCTCGGCGTCGTGACGGGGCGGATCCCCGTCGTCTCCCCCACCGCCCAGGCCGACGCCGACAGGATCATCGCCGAGGCGCAGGCCGAGGCCGACGAGGAGGACCCGCGATGACCGAGAACGAGCGCGAGATCGTCGTCGACGTCGACACCGTCACGGCGGGCTACCTGCCGGGCGTGAACATCCTCACGGACTGCAGCCTGCGCGCCTATCAGGGCGAGCTGATCGGCATCATCGGGCCGAACGGCGCGGGCAAGTCCACCCTCCTGAAGGCCATCTTCGGCCAGGTGCAGGTGCGCAGCGGATCCGTCACGCTCGCGGGCGAGGACATCACGAACCTGCGCGCGAACAAGCTCGTGGCGCGCGGCGTGGGCTTCATCCCGCAGACGAACAACGTCTTCCCCTCGCTGACGATCGAGGAGAACCTGCAGATGGGCGTCTTCCAGAACCCGAAGCTGTTCTCCGAGCGCGTGGGCGTCGTCACGGAGATCTTCCCCGACCTCGCGGGGCGCCTGAAGCAGCGCGCGGGCGGGCTCTCCGGCGGCGAGCGCCAAATGGTGGCGATGGGGCGCGCGCTCATGATGGATCCGAAGGTCCTGCTCCTCGACGAGCCCTCGGCGGGCCTGTCCCCCGTCCGCCAAGACGAGGCCTTCCTCCGCGTCAGCGAGATCAACAAGGCGGGCGTGACGTGCATCATGGTCGAGCAGAACGCGAGGCGCTGCCTGCAGATCTGCGACCGCGGGTACGTGCTCGACCAGGGCCACGACGCCTACACGGGGTCGGGGCGCGACCTGCTCCACGACCCCAAGGTCACGGAGCTGTACCTCGGCACGCTCGGCGCGGAGCAGAACGCGCCGCGCGGCTAGGGTGACGCGCCCTCAGCCTCAGGCGCGCGGGACGCGGTCGGCGAGGATCGCGACCCGCGCGTCCCCGACGCGCGCGAGGATCAGCGTCGCCTCCTCCGGGCCGCGCAGCTTCAGCTTCTGGCGGAGGGCGGCCGGGTCCACGTCGACGCCGCGCTTTTTGATCTCGAGCCGCCCGATGCCGCGCTCGCGGAGCGCGCGGGACAGGGCCTTCGGATCCGCGGGCAGTTCCTCGCGCACGCGGAAGCTCTGCACGAAGGGGCTCGTGACCTCGGCGTCGCCCGTGAGGTAGGCAATCCGCTCGTCGACCGGGCCCGCGCCGAGCG
This sequence comes from Microbacterium excoecariae, assembly GCF_011326725.1. GTDB lineage: Bacteria > Actinomycetota > Actinomycetes > Actinomycetales > Microbacteriaceae > Microbacterium > Microbacterium excoecariae. The sequence continues at coordinate 2,319,423 of NZ_JAANCO010000001.1, forward strand.
CGCGCGCGACGTCGCCGACGAGGCGCGCGCGGATGACCGCGCCGTCAGGCTCGTGCACGAACGCACCGAGGCCGCGCGCGGGCTCGTCCGGGGTATCGGCCGGGGCCGTGAGCTCGTGCGCGGCGCCGCCGCGTATCACGAGCGCCGCGCGGCCGACGCCGGGCCGCGCGAGCGCGCCGGACCAGCACACGAGCTCGAGGGTGGATCCGTCCACGCTGATCCACTGCGCCTCGCCGGCGGCGGGAAGCGCGTCGCGGTCGTGGGCGGGGCCGAGCTTGATGCCGGTGGGAAGGCGGCCGGCCGCCTCGTACGCCCAGTCGAGCGGCGGCGAGTAGTCCTCGGAGCGCACGCGGCGGGTCTCGGCGTGGCCGGCGGTGCGGCGCGCGGGGTCGAGCCACAGCCCGTCGAGGCCCGCGAGGTCCTGCTCCTCGGCCCGCCCGTGCACGACGCGCGTGCCGCCGTCGCGGAAAGGCGCGAGGTTGTACGCGGCGAGCGCGGCGGTGACCTCGTCGGCCTCGACGGCCGTGACCGCGATGCCGAGGGAGGACAGCGCGAGCGCGTCGCCGCCGATGCCGCACCCGAGGTCCGCGACGCGGGACAGGCCCGCCTTCCGGAACCGCCCCGCGTGGTGCGCCGAGACGGACATGCGCGTCGCCTGCTCGAGGCCCGCGCGCGTGAAGAGCATCCTCCGGGAGAACTCGCCGAACTTCGCCTCCGCGCGGCGCCGCAGCCGCGCCTGGCCGACGACGGCCGAGACGAGTTCGGGCGCGTGGCCCGCGCGCCGCAGGCGCGAGACGGTGCCCGCGACGTCGGCCTCCGCGGCGCCGGCGTCGAGCTCGTCGAGCAGGCGGAGCGCGGCGGGCGTCAGGAGGGCGTCGAGCTCGGCGGAGTCCATCCCCCCAGGGTAGGCGGGCGCGCTGGCACTCACGTTGCATGAGTGCCAGCGAGCCGCCTAGACTGACGATTAGCACTCTCGGGGTGAGAGTGCGAACCTTACGTCTTCTGTCAGGACAGGAAAGCAGAGGTACACCGTGTCGGTTTCCATCAAGCCGCTCGAGGACCGCATCGTCATCAAGCAGGTCGACGCCGAGCAGACCACCGCAAGCGGTCTCGTCATTCCCGACACCGCCAAGGAGAAGCCCCAGGAGGGCAAGGTCGTGGCGGTCGGACCGGGTCGCATCGACGACAACGGCAACCGCGTGCCGCTCGACGTGGCCGTCGGCGACGTCGTTCTGTACAGCAAGTACGGCGGAACCGAGGTCAAGTTCGGCGCGGACGAGTTCCTCGTGCTCTCGGCCCGCGACGTTCTCGCGGTCGTCGAGCGCTGAGGCTGACGATCTCCTCGGAACCCCGGATGCGTGGCATCCGGGGTTTCGTCGTTTCCGGCCGCGGGTTCGCGAATCCTCGGCGGCCGTCCCTACGCTGGACGGCATGGATGACACGATTACCGACGACATCGCCGAGGCGGTGACGACCAACTTCTGGACGGCGTGGGCCGCAGTCCTCATCGCCGGGGTGTCCGCCGTCCTCCTCGGCTTCGCGCTCGCCTGGCTGTTCCGGTTCATCATGACGCGCCTCGGCCGGCGCCACACCGTCTTCCGCGAGCTGGCGGCGCGCTTCCCGAAGGCCGTGTTCGCCGTGGTGACGGTCATCGCGTGGCGCGCGACGATCCCCGCGTTCATCCCGGACGGCTACGACGGCATCGAGACGACCGCGCGCTTCGTCCTGAACCTCGCCGTCATCGGCGTGGTGGGCTGGATTCTGTCGCAGGTGGTCGTCTTCCTCATCGACGGGGCGATGCTCCGCCAGGAGGCCACGAGCGCGGATCCGTTCGTCCTGCGCCGCCGTCGCACGCAGATCCGTATGCTGCGCCGCCTGGCGATGGCGATTGTCGCGGTGCTCACGGTCGCGGCGATGCTCCTGACGATCCCGGGCGCCAGCGCCTTCGGGGCGTCGCTGCTCGCCTCCGCCGGTGTCGCCTCGATCGTCGCCGGTCTCGCGGCCCAGTCGACCCTCGGCAACCTCATCGCGGGCATGCAGCTCGCGTTCTCCAACGCCCTGAAGGTGGGCGACACGGTCGAGGTCGACGACGAGTTCGGCACGGTCGAGGAGATCACCCTCACCTACGTCGTCGTCCAGATCTGGGACGACCGGCGCCACGTACTGCCCTCGACGTACTTCACGACGACGCCGTACACGAACTGGACCCGCAGCCAGACGGCCGTGACGGGCACGGTGTTCGTCGAGGCCGACTACACGGTCGACGTCCCCGCCGTCCGCGCCGAGCTGGAGCGGATCCTCGACTCCTCCCCCGACTGGGACCGCCGCAGCTGGGGGCTCATCGTGTCCGACGCCACGGGCGGCATCGCGCAGCTGCGGGCGACCATGACCGCCGCCGACGGCGACGCGATCTGGAACCTGCGCTGCAAGGTGCGCGAGGAGCTCGTGGCCTTCCTCGCGACGCAGCGGCCGCAGGACCTCTCGCGCACGCGCTACGAGGTCGGCCCCGGCGCCTGATCCGCCGGGGTGCGGGCGCGGGCGCGCCTAGGCTGAAGCGGTGACCACACGCTCCGCGCCCGCCCCCGCCGTCCCGAGCGGATCCGCGGCCGGCGTCGCGTACGGCTTCGGCGCCTACCTGCTGTGGGGCGTCCTCCCGCTCTACTTCGTGCTGCTGGCCCCCACGGGGGCGTGGGAGATCCTCTCGTGGCGCGTGCTGTTCTCGCTCGTGCTGTGCGCCGCGCTCCTCACCGTCACGCGCGGGTGGGGGCGGCTCGTCGCGGTCGTGCGCTCGCGGCGCCTGGCGCTCTGGGGCGGGGCCGCGGGCCTCTTGATCTACATCAACTGGCAGGTGTTCCTCATCGCCGCCACGACCGACCGCGTGCTCGAGGCGAGCCTGGGGTACTTCATCAACCCGCTCGCGACCGTCCTCCTCGCCGTCCTCGTCCTCGGCGAGCGGCTGCGGCGCCTGCAGTGGGCCGCCCTCGGGGTCGCGGGCCTCGCGGTGCTCGTGATCTGCGTGTTCTATGGATCCGTTCCCTGGATCTCCCTCGTCCTGTCGGCGTCCTTCGCGCTCTACGGGCTCGTGAAGAAGCAGTACCTCGGGGCGCACGTGGACGCCGTGAGCGGGCTGACCCTCGAGACGGCGTGGCTCGCGCCCATCGCGGGCGTCCAGCTCGTCATCGTCGGCGCGACGACGGGGATCACGCTCGGCCAGCACGGCGCCGGGCACACCGCGCTCCTCCTCCTCGCCGGCGCCGTCACGGCCGTGCCGCTCCTGCTGTTCGCCTCGGCGGCCCGCCGGGTCTCGCTGACGACGATCGGGCTGCTGCAGTTCGCGGCGCCGATCCTGCAGTTCCTCGTGGGGGCGTGGATCCTCGGCGAGCACATGCCGCCCGAGCGCTGGGCGGGGTTCGCGCTCATCTGGGTGGCGTGCGCGCTGCTCGCGGCCGACCTGGTGCTCCACGGGCGGCGCGCCCGCGCGGCGCGCGCCGCAAACCGCTACATGCCGTGACCCTCCCGGAAACACGCCGGTGACACGGGGTCAGTAGTTTCGCCGCAACCGCGCGCGCATCACAGCACACGGCGCGCGCGACACGACGAAAGGACGGCACCACCATGGCTCGATCCCGCTTGCTCGTCAGTTCGGTCGCCCTCGCGGGCGTGGCCGCACTCACCCTCGCCGGATGCTCCAGCGAGACCGCCTCGGAGGAGGACGACACCGCCGCCGCGCCGATGGAGGGCGGCGACCTCGCCCTGACGATCGGCACGGCCCTCCCCCAGACGGGCGACCTCGCGTTCCTCGGCCCGCCCGAGGAGGCCGGCGTCGCGTACGCGCAGAGCCTCATCAACGAGTACACGGAGGAGACGGGGCTCGACCTCGAGATCGTGTGGGGCGACTCGGGCGACCTGTCGAACCGCGCGTTCGAGACGGAGATCCCGCGCCTCTTGGGCGAGGACGTGTCGGCCATCGTCGGCGCCGCGTCCTCGGGCGTCTCGCTGCAGTTCATCGACGAGGTCGTCGGCGCGGGGGTCATCCAGTTCTCCCCCGCCAACACCTCCGACGCGTTCACGACGTACGAGGACGACGGGCTCTACTTCCGCACCGCGCCGAGCGACGTGCTGCAGGGCGAGGTGCTCGGAAACTTCATCGCCGAGGAGGGGCACCAGACCCTCGGCATGATCGTCCTCAACGACGCGTACGGCACGGGCCTCGCGAACTACATCACGGAGGCCTTCGAGGCCGCCGGCGGCGAGGTCGTCGCGGCGCCCACCTTCAACCCGGGCGACACGACGTTCACGTCGCAGGTCTCCGAGGTGCTCGCGGAGGATCCGGACGCGATCGTCGTGCTCACCTTCGACCAGGCCAAGACCATCGTCCCGAACCTCGTCGACGAGGGCGTCTCGGCCGACCAGATGTACTTCGTCGACGGCAACCTCGCCGACTACTCCGCCGACTTCCCCGAGGGCACCCTCGAGGGCGCGAAGGGCACCTACCCGGGCCCGACGCCCGAGCAGGTGCAGGCGTGGGTCGACGACCTCAACGCCTTCGTGGAGGAGGACGGTCGCGACGCGCTGACCGACTACACGTACGGCCCCGAGTCGTACGACGCGGTCAACCTCATCGCGCTCGGCGCGCTGCAGGCGCAGTCGACGGATCCGGCGGCCATCGCGGCCGAGCTGCAGGAGATCTCGGGCGGCTCGGGCGAGGGCGAGACCTGCACGACGTTCGCGGACTGCGCGGACATCATCCTCGGCGGCGGGACGGCCGACTACGACGGCATCTCCAGCCCCGTCACGTTCGACGACGTGGGCGACCCGACCGAGGGCATCATCAACATCTACGAGTACGGCCCCGACAACACCTACGCGGCGTACATGGGCTAAACCCCGGGCACGGCGGCGGGCGCGTCCTTCGGGGCGCGTCCGCCATTCGCGTTCACGCCGCCAGGTGCGGCAGGATCCAGAGGAGCCAGCTGGCGCTGAAGGCGATCGACACGAGGCCGAGGGCGATACCCCACGCGGGCGGCGTGCGGGTGCCGCGCCGGAGGAGCAGCGCGAGCGCGCCGAGCACGAGCCCGACGGCGCCGAGCGCGGCGCCCCACGGCCCGAACCACGACACCATGAGCCCGAGCGCCGACAGCGCGAAGGACGCCAGCCCGAGGCGCGAGGTGTGCGGGCGCAGCTCGCGGCGCGTCGGGTGGTGGGGCTCGACCCATCCGAACGTCTCGGAGGCGAGCAGGGGCGCGGGCCCCGTCGCGGGCGCGGCGGCGGGCTCGCCCACCGGATCCGCGCGCTCGTCGCTCACCGCCCGGCGCCCTCCCGCTCGGCCACCTGGATCTCGGTCACGGGCAGCGTCGAATCGGCCCCGAAGGCCAGGGTGGAGGGCTCCCGCCCGCTCGCGATGAGCTGGGCCGCCAGCGCGGCGATCATGGCGCCATTATCGGTGCAGAGCGACAGGGGCGGGATCCGCACGGTCACGCCGCGTTCCGCCGCCCGTTGGAGCGCGACCTCGCGCAGGCGCCGGTTGGCGACGACGCCGCCCCCGAGGAGAAGCCGCGGGACGCCGCGCTCGGCGCACGCGTCGAGGGCCTTCGTGACGAGCACGTCGACGACGGCCTCGCGGAAGCTCGCGGCGACGTCGGCTGTGGGCAGCGGCTCGCCCGCCGCCTCGTGCTGCTCCACCCACCGCGCGACGGAGGTCTTCAGGCCGGAGAACGAGAAGTCGAAGCGGTGCGCCGCCATGTCGCTCGCGCGGGACAGCCCCCGCGGGAAGCGGATCGCGCGCGGGTCGCCGCCCTCGGCCGCGCGGTCGATCTGCGGTCCGCCGGGATAGGGCAGCCCGAGGATTCGCGCCACCTTGTCGAAGGCCTCGCCGGCCGCGTCGTCGATCGTCTCGCCGAGGAGCTCGACGTCGGTCGTGAGGTCGCGCACGTGCAGCAGCGAGGTGTGCCCGCCGGAGACGAGGAGCGCGATCGTGGGGTACTCGAGGGGCTCAGAGTCGGGGGTCACGACGTCGGCGGCGATGTGGCCGACGAGGTGGTTGACGGCGTAGAGCGGCACCCCGAGCGAGACCGCGAGGGCCTTGGCCGCGCCGACGCCGACCATGAGGGCCCCCGCGAGCCCGGGCCCGCTCGTCACGGCGACGGCGTCGAGGTCCTCCAGGCGCACGCCCGCCTCGGCGACGGCCTGCGCAATCGCGGGCCCGAGCGCCTCGAGGTGGGCGCGGGCGGCGACCTCGGGGACGACGCCGCCGTAGCGCGCGTGCTCGTCCATGCTGGAGGCGATCGTGTTCGCGAGCAGCTCGCGCCCGCGGACGATGCCGATGCCGGTCTCGTCGCAGCTCGTCTCGATGCCGAGGACGAGCGGATCCGTGCGGTTCATGTCGCGGCTCCCGCCTCGGTCGGCCGCGCCCCGTCCGCCCGCCACGCGGCGAGGTCGAGGCGCATGACGACGGCGTCGACGTCGTCGGGCTGGTAGTAGCGCGGGCGGCGGCCGATCTCGACGAACCCCTCAGAGGCGTAGAGCGCCCAGGCGCCCGGGTTGTCGGCGCGGACCTCGAGGAACACCTCGCGCGCGCGGCGCCGGCCGGCCTCGGCGAGAAGCTCGGCGAGGAGGAGGCGGCCGAGCCCGCGCCCGCGCGCGGGCTCGGCGACGGCGATCGTCTGCACGTCGGCGTCGCGGCCGCCGGCGAGGTGGCGCAGGCCCGCGTAGCCGACGACGGCCCCGCCCTCCTCGGCCACGAGGTAGCGGCCGTGAGGCGAGGCGAGCTCTGAGCCCATGGCGTCGGCGCTCCAGGCGTCGGTCGGGAAGCTCGCCCGCTCGAGCGCCATGATCGCGTCGAGGTCATGAGTGGTCGCGGTGCGGATCACGTGCTCACCCGCTTCACGGCGCCCGGGACCTTCGCGTCGGGCGCGCGCAGGTACAGCGGTTCGGCGAGCTCGGGGATCCGCCCCACCCGCAGCTGGCGCCCCGCGAGCACGCCCACGGCTCCCGCGGGGATACGGGTCGTGAGCGCGGGGGCGGGCCGCGCGGCGTCGAGCGCGGGATGGGAGGTAACGGGCGCAGTGTCGACGGCGGCGGGCGCGGGAACGGATGGCGCCGCGGGCGCGAGCGTGGGGCCGGAGACGCGGGCGGGAATGCCGTCGGCGTCGAGGCCGCGATACGTGGACACGGCGTGCTCGCGGCGGCGGGCGTCCGTGACGACGACGAGATCGGGGGCCTCCGCCGCCTCGAGGGCCTCGAGCGCGACGGCGTCGTGGCTGACGACGGGGACGACGTCGATGCCCCGGCCCGCGGCGAACGCGCGCGCGGCGGCGATGCCGATCCGGAGGCCCGTGAAGGGCCCCGGACCCATGCCCGCGGCGACGTGGGTAATGTCGGCCGGTGCGGCGCCCGACGCGGCGAGCGCCTCGAGGATGAGGTCGCCGATAACCTCCGCGTGGCCGCGCGTCTCGGCGCGCTCGGCGACGCCGCGCACGTCGCCGTCCGTCGTCACGACGGCAACGCCGGATCCGAGGGAGGTGTCGATGGCGAGGATCACGCTCCCAGCGTATCGAGCCTTGCCTAGGAAGCCTCTGGCGACGCGGGGTGGACCCGTGCCTCAGGCCACGCGGGACGGGGATCCGTTTCTCCGGCGACGCGGGGGCGTACCCGTGCCTCAGGCCGTATGGCGGGTGATCACGGCGGTTCGGGGCGCGTCGAGGTCGAGGTTCTCGGGGTCGTCCACCGCGTCGCCGACGGGGCGGGCGATCTCGATGTCCCACCACGCGTCGGCGATGTGCTGCACGGATCCGCGCCCCCACTCGAGGATCGTGACGGAGCCCTCGAGGTCGAGGCCGAGATCCTCGAGCTCCGAGGCGTCGCCGAGCCGGTAGGCGTCGGCGTGCACGAGGGGCGGGCCGCCCGTGACGGAGGGGTGCGTGCGGGCGATGACGAACGTCGGGCTCTGCACCGGGCCCCGGACCCCGAGGCCGTCGGCGATGCCGCGCGTCAGAGTCGTCTTGCCCGCACCCAGCGGTCCGGTCAGCACGAGTACGTCGCCCGCGCGGAGCCCGCGCCCGATCCGGCGGCCGAGCTCCTCCATCTCCTCCGCGGTCGCGATCGCGTACTCGCCCAGCATCTCGTCCGGCACCATGGGTCCATTCTCCCCCGGCGCGTCGGCGCCACACTCCCCAACACAGCGCAGTCAATTTCTCGGCCGACGGCCCCGGAGCCGCGGAACTCGCGCGGCGAGGGCGAAATATGACTGCGTTGTGTTCGGGGCCGCGGCGCGGGGGCCGCGTCAGCCGACGACGGTGCGGCGCACGCGGGCTCCGATGCGCGTGACGATCTCGTAGTTGATCGTCCCCGCGGCGGCGGCCCACTCCTCGGCCGTGGGGGCGCCTGCCTGCGGATCCCCGAACAGGACGGCCGGGTCGCCGACCGCGACGGCCGCGTCTCCGACGTCGACGACGAACTGGTCCATCGCGATCCGGCCGGCGACGCGGAAGCGGGCGCCGCGGATCCGCACCGGCCCGGATCCCGACGCCTGGCGGGGGACGCCGTCGGCGTACCCGAGCGGCACGAGGGCGAAGGTCGTCTCGGCCGCGGCGCGGTGCGTGTAGCCGTAGGACGCGCCGTGGCCCGCGCGCACGCGGCGCACCGCGGCGACGGGGGCGCGCAGGGTCATCGCGGGCCGCAGCCCGAGCGACGCCGAGGTGCGCCCCTCGAACGGCGAGAGGCCGTAGATGCCGAGCCCCACGCGCACGGCGTCGAACCGCGCCTCCGGCAGGTCGAGGGCGGCCCCGGTCGCCGCGAGGTGGCGGATCCGCGGCTGCAGCCCCGCCGCCGACGCCGCCTGAATCGCCTCCCGAAAGCGCGCGACCTGCGCGAGGTCGTCGGGCCGGCTCGTGCCCGACAGGTGGCTGAAGAGGCCCTCGACGCGGATACGCCCCGCCTGCTCGAGCCGCGCGGCCTCGGCGAACAGCGCGCCCCACTCCTCGGGCGCGGCGCCGTTGCGCCCGAGCCCCGTCTCGACCTTGAGGTGGACGGCGGCGGGCCCCGCGGCCGCGGCGCGCGCGAGCTGGGCGGATCCGGACACCCCGATCTCGATGCCGCAGGCCACGGCGGGCGCGAAGTCGGCGTCGGGCGCGTGCAGCCAGGCGACCAGGGGCGCGTCGATGCCGCCGTCGCGCAGCGCGAGGGCCTCGGCGAGGTCGGCCACGCCGAGCCGGCTCGCGCCGCCCGCGAGCGCCGCGCGCGCGGCCGTGAGCGCGCCGTGGCCGTACCCGTCGGCCTTGACGACCGCGATGAACTCGCGGCTTCCCGCCGCGGCGCGCAGGGCGCGCACGTTGTGTTCGATCGCGCCCCGATCGATGAGCGCCTCGCGCGCGCCGCCGGCGGGGAAGGTGCCGCTCACGCGTCGCCCTCGAGGATCGCGTAGGCGAGCGCGAGGCCGCCGTCGTGCGAGAGCGAGAGGTGGTGCCGCGTCACGCCGCGGCCCGCGAGGGTCCGCTCGGTGTCGCCCGTGACGACGTAGGCGGGTGCCTGTCGCTCTCCGAGGCGCGGCACCTCGATCTCCTGCCAGCGCACCCCGTGGGATCCGCCCAGTGCCTTGATGAGCGCCTCCTTGGCGGCGTACCGCGCCGCGAGCGATCGCAACGGCAGCTCGCGCTCGTGCGGCGTGAACAGGCGCTCCATGAGGCGGGGCGAGTGCGTGATCTGGCCCTCGAATCGCTCGATGTCGACCATGTCGACGCCGATCCCGACGATCACGCCTGCCCCTTCGTGCCCATGGGTGAAGTCTAGGCGCCCGGCGCTCAGGCGATCGGGAGGACGCAGTTCGGCGTGGGGTGCTCGACGCGGTGCCGAACGCGCCCGACGGCGCCCGTGCGGGCGTCGACGCCGAGCGAGACGATCTCGTCCGAGCCCTGGCCCGCGACGAGCAGCGTGTCCCGCACGAGCACATGGTGCCGGGGCGTCGTGACGCCCGCCTCGGCGACGCCCACGAGCTCAAGCCGCTCCCCCTGCCCCGCCACGCGCACCGCGGCGATGCCGTCGCTGCCGCGCAGTCCGGCGTAGAGGAAGGAGCCATCGGCGGATCCCGCGAGCTCCGCCGCCGTATCGCCCGCGAGCGCCCCCGTCTGCACCCCCGCGACGAGCGCCCAGCGCCCGTCGCGCCCGGGCGCGAGCACGAAGATCTCGCACGTGAACTCCGTCACGACGTACAGGTGGCCGCTCGCGTGCAGGGACATGTGCCGCGGGCCCGTCCCGAACGGCAGCGCCACCTCGTGGTCGGGCACGAGGCCGGCCGGCCCGACGCGCCAGATGCGCACGAGGTCGTAGCCGAGGTCCGTCGTCGCCACACGCCCGTCCGGGAGGAAGCGCGCGGCGTGCGCGCGGGTCGGGCGCGGACCCTGCGGATCCGCCGCCTCGCGCAGCACGCCCGCGGGCGAGGCATCGAGGATCGCCCGGACCGCGGGGTCGTCGAACGGATCCGCGGACCCGCCGCCCAGGAGAGCGCGCAGCTCCGCCGCGGGATCGGACCCGTCGTCCGTGCCGGCGAGCATGGCCGCGAGGCGCGAGGGATCGGATCCGCCGTCCACGAGCGCGGCGAGGTCGACCGCGCCGGAGAAGTCGGTCACCGTGGCGTCAGGCTCCGGGGCGTCGCCCGCGAGGAGCCGCCGCGCGATGTCGGCGGCGTCGTTCTCCTCCGGTGCGGGGGCGTCGGGCTCCGGCACGGCGTAGGGGTCGCGCGCCGGGGCCGCGACGCGCGGCGCGCCGAGGGCGCCGGTCGCCCCGAGCGGAACCTCCACGACGCGGCCGTCGCCCCAGCACGAGGCGACGAGCCGGCTCCCGTCGGGCGCGACGGCGATGTGGCAGACGGCCGATCCGGCCTCCACCGGATCCCCCAGCGGCTCGAGCGCGGTCTCGCCCGCGCGGCGGAAGGCGGCGACCCGGCCGGATCCCTCGAGCGCCGCGTAGACCACGCCGCCGCGCGGGTGGCGCGCGAGCCACGTGGGCGAGGGGGCCTCGACCGCGAGCCCGCGGTCGGTGAGCACCCCGCCCGCGAGCGGGGAGTCCGGCTCGCCCGCCGCGACGATACCGATGCCGGCGCCGTTCGCGCCCATGTCCGCCCCGCGCCCGCCGATCCAGAACCTCATGGATCCATCATGGCGGACGCCGCGGCGCCCGCGCGCGCTACTCGACCGTGACGGACTTCGCGAGGTTGCGCGGCTGGTCGACGTCGAGGCCCTTGGCCGTGGCGAGCCCCATCGCGAAGATGTGCAGCGGCACGACGGCGAGGATCGGCTCGAACAGCGGGCTGGCGAGCGGGATGCGTAGCACCTCGTCGGCCTTCGGCAGCACGGCGGAGTCGCCCTGCTCGGCGATCGCGATCACGCGGGCGCCGCGGGCGCGGACCTCCTCGATGCTCGAGATCACCTTGGCGTGCATCGTTGCGGCGCCGCGCGGCGACGGGACGACGACGAAGATCGGCTGGCCGGGCTCGACGAGCGCGATCGGCCCGTGCTTGAGCTCGCCGGCGGCGAAGCCCTCCGCGTGGATGTAGGAGATCTCCTTGAGCTTCAGCGCGCCCTCCAGCGCGATGGGGAAGCCCACGCCGCGCCCGAGGAACAGCACGGAGCGCGTGTCGGCCATCCAGTGCGCGAGCTGGTCGACGCGCTCCTGCTCGTTGTCGAGGATCCACTGGATCTTGCCGGGCAGGTCCTCCAGCTGCGCGATGGCGTCGGCGGCGACCTCCTCCGGCAGCGTGCCGCGGACCTGGCCCACGTGCAGGGCCAGCAGGTACAGCGCCGTGATCTGCGCGACGAACGCCTTCGTCGACGCGACGGCGACCTCGGGGCCGGCGTGCGTGTAGACGATCGCGTCGGACTCGCGCGGGATCGTCGCGCCCTGGGTGTTGCAGATCGAGAGGGTCTTCGCGCCGAGGCGCGCGGCCTCCTTGACGGCCATCAGCGTGTCCATCGTCTCGCCGGACTGACTGATGGACACGACGAGGGTGCGGTCCGAGACGATCGGATCGCGATACCGGAACTCGTGCGCGAGCTCGACGTCGACGGGGACGCGGGCCCACTGCTCGATCGCGTACTTGCCGACGAGGCCCGAGTAGTAGGCCGTGCCGCAGGCGAGGATCACGACGCGGTCGATGTCGGTGAACAACGCGTCGAGGCCGTCGAGCTCGGGGATCGTGATGCGGCCGTCGTGGATCCGCCCGCGCACCGTGTTGGCGACGGCCTCGGGCTCCTCCGAGACCTCCTTCGCCATGAAGCTCGACCAGCCGCCCTTGTCGGCCGCCGCCGCGTCCCACGACACCTCGAAGGGCGTCGCCTCGACGGGGGCACCCGCGAAGTCGGTGATCGTGACGCTGTCGGGCGTGATCGCGACGATCTGGTCCTGCCCGATCGCGAGCGCGCTGCGGGTGTGCTCGACGAACGCGGCGACGTCGGATCCGAGGAAGTTCTCGCCCTCGCCCAGCCCGATCACGAGCGGCGAGTTGCGGCGCGCGCCGACGACGAGCCCCGGGTGGTCCTCGTGCATCGCGAGCAGCGTGAAGGCGCCCTCGAGGCGGGTCACGACGGCGCGGAAGGCGGCCTCGAGGTCGCCCGTGCGGCGGTATTCGCGGCCGATGAGCGCGGCCGCGACCTCGGTGTCGGTCTCGCTGCGGAAGACGACGCCCTCCGTCTCCAGCTCGGCGCGCAGGGCGCCGAAGTTCTCGATGATGCCGTTGTGGATGACGGCCAGGCGGTCGTCGTCGGCGAGGTGCGGGTGCGCGTTCTCGTCGGTCGGGCCGCCATGCGTCGCCCAGCGGGTGTGGCCGATGCCGGTCGTGCCGGCCGCGAGCGGCGCGTCGGCGAGGGAGTCGCGTAGCCGCGCGAGCTTGCCGGCGCGCTTGCGCATCCCCAGGTGGCCCTCGCCGTCCACGACGGCGATGCCGGCGGAGTCATACCCGCGGTACTCGAGGCGGGCGAGGCCCGAGATGAGGATGTCCTGGCTCGGACGGGGACCCACGTATCCGACGATTCCACACATGGGATTCATCGTAGGCGGGCACCCCTGACAATCCCGCCAGGAGCGCGCCGACGGATCCGTCAGAGCTTGCGCAGGAGCACGCGATCGACCGCGTGGTCGGCGCCCTTGCGCAACACGAGCGTGCCGCGGTGCTTCGTCGGCTCGACGTTCTCCACGAGGTTCGGCAGGTTGATGTCGTTCCAGATGCCCCGCGCCGTCTCGATCGCCTCGGCGTCGGAGAGGTGCTGGAAGACGTTGAAGTACGAGGCGGGGTTGCTGAACGCGCCCTCGCGCAGCGCGAGGAAGCGGTTCACGAACCACTGCTCGATGTGGCTCGTGTCGGCGTCGACGTAGATCGAGAAGTCGAACAGGTCGCTCACGGCGACGTCGTTCGGCGAGGGCGGCGGCTGGAGCACGTTGAGGCCCTCGACGATGAGCACGTCCGGGCTGCGCACGACGACCGACGCGTCGGGCATGATGTCGTACTTCATGTGCGAGTAGAACGGCGCCCGCACCTCGGCCTCGCCGGACTTCACGCGCGCGACGAAGTCGACGAGCGCGCGCCGGTCGTACGACTCGGGGAAGCCCTTGCGGCTCATGATCCCGCGCCGCTCGAGCTCGGCGTTCGGGTACAGGAATCCGTCGGTCGTAACGAGCTCGACGCGCGGGGTGTCCGACCAGCGGCTCATGAGCTCGCGCAAAAGGCGCGCGACGGTCGACTTGCCGACGGCGACGGATCCGCCCACGCCGACGACAAAGGGGATCCGCGGCTCGGCCTCGCCCAGGAAGTCGCCGACCTCGGATCCGATCTGCCGCACGCCCCGCGCCCACCCGCTGAGCAGGCGGCTGATCGGGAGGTAGACGTCGCGCACCTCCCCGACGTCGAGGCGGTCGCCGAGGCCGCGGATCTGCACGATCTCCTGCTCGGTGAGCGGCTGATCCATCCCGCGCGCGAGGCGCGCCCACTCCGCCCGCGGGATGTCGCGGTAGAGGGAGAGGCGCAGGGATCCGGGCGCAGGAGTCATCCGCGACATCATACCGGCGGGCCGCCCGGCGCCCGGACCGCCGCTAGGGTGAGGCGCATGCGTCTCGGGGTTCTCGATATCGGATCCAACACGGTCCACCTGCTCGTCGCCAACGCGCAGCCGGGCGGGCGCCCGCTCGCCGCGACGAGCGAGAAGTCGGTGCTGCGCCTCATGCGCTACATCGACGACCGCGGCGCCATCACCAAGGAGGGCACGAAGGCGATCGTCAAGGCCGTCCGCAAGGCCAAGAAGGTCGCCGAGAAGGAGGGCGTCGTCGAGCTGCTCGCGACCGCCACCTCGGCCGTGCGCGAGGCCGCGAACGGCGCCGAGGTGATCGCGCAGATCGAGGACGCGCTCGGCCAGAGCCTGCAGGTGCTCGGCGGATCCGACGAGGCGCGCTTCACCTTCCTCGCGGTGCGCCGGTGGTTCGGCTGGTCGGCGGGCCAGATCCTCATGTTCGACATCGGCGGCGGATCCCTCGAGGTCGCCGGCGGATCCGAGGAGTTGCCGCAGCTGGCCGAGTCCGTGCAGCTGGGCGCGGGCCGGATGACGATCGGATACCTCCCGAACGATCCGCCGGGCGACAAGGCGGTCGCCAAGCTCGCCGCGCACGCGGAGGAGGTGCTCGAGCCGCTCGCGAAGCGCTTCTCGCGCCTGCCCGCGCCGGACCACGTCGTCGGATCCTCCAAGACGATCCGCTCGCTCGCCAAGCTCGCCGGCTACAAGCGGCCCGGCTGGTCCGGCATCGAGCGCTGGATGCTGCCGCGCGCCGCGCTCGGCGCGTGGATCCCTGTCCTCTCGCGGATCCCCGCCGAGTCGCGGCAGGAACTGCCGGGCATCACGGCGGACCGCACGTTCCAGATCACGGCCGGCGCCGTCGTCCTGCACGAGGCGATGCGGGCGCTCGACGTGAAAGAGCTCGAGGTGAGCCCGTGGGCGCTGCGCGAGGGCGTGCTCCTGCGCTACATCGAGGACATGGGGTGGTAGCCCCAGCCGGTACGGTGGTCGAATGACCAACGCCACCGACGCCGCCGGGTGCGGTTGCGGGTGCGGGATGCCAGGACGCGCGCAGTTCGTGCCGCTCGAATCCGCCCTCTCTCGCCCCGATGTCCCGACCGCCGCGGCCGCGCACGGCATCGAGCAGGCGCGGATCCCCGCGGGCCGGTTCGCGATGGGCGACAGCTCGGGCGACCGCAACCCCGCCGACGGCGAGACGCCCGTGCACGAGGTCGCGCTGAGCGCATTCGAGATCGACGCGACGAGCGTGACGAACGAGGCGTTCGCGCGCTTCGTCGACGCGACCGGCTACGTCACGGAGGCCGAGTCGTTCGGGTTCTCGGCGGTGTTCCACCTCGCGGTGGACGCCCCCGACGGCGACATCATCGGCCAGGCCCCGGGCACCCCGTGGTGGTACGGCGTCAAGGGCGCCGACTGGCGCCGCCCGCACGGCCGGAACTCGGGCATCGACGACCGCGCGGACCACCCCGTCGTGCACGTGAGCTGGAACGACGCGCAGGCGTACTGCGCCTGGGCCGGGCGGCGCCTGCCGACGGAGGCCGAGTGGGAGTACGCGGCGCGCGGCGGCCTGGAGTCGGCGAAGTTCCCGTGGGGCGACGAGCCCGTCGACGACGGCGGCTGGCGGGCCAACATCTGGCAGGGCGTATTCCCCACGCAGAATACGCTCGAGGACGGCTTCCTCACGACGGCGCCCGTGCGCTCCTTCGCGCCCAACGGATACGGCCTCTGGCAGCCGATCGGGAACGTGTGGGAGTGGTGCCAGGACTTCTTCGATCCCGGCTACTACCGCCGCTCCCCCGCCGCGGATCCCGCGGGCCCCGAGACGGGCGCCTCCCGGATCCTGCGCGGCGGCAGCTATCTCTGCCACGACTCGTACTGCAACCGGTACCGCAACTCGGCGCGGTCACAGAACACCCCGGACTCCTCGATGGGCAACGCCGGCTTCCGCACGGTGGCGGGGGTGGCCTCGTGAGCGAGAAGCGCTTCCCCCGGCGGGTGTACCGCGAGGGATCCGAGCCGGATCCGCGCTTCAGCCTCGCGAACGAGCGCACGTTCCTCGCCTGGCTGCGCACCGCGCTGGCGATGTACGCGGGCGCCTTCGCCCTCGAGGCGCTGTCGCTGCCGGAGCCCGTCGCGTGGCGCTTCGCGGCGGCGGCGGTCTTCCTCATCCTCGGGACGGTCGCGGCCATTCAGGCGTGGATCGGGTGGGCGCAGACCGAGCGCTCGTTGCGGCGCGGCGAGCCGCTGCCCGGCCTCGCGGTCGGGGGCCTCATCGTCGTCGGCGTGGTGGTCGCCGTGGCCCTCGTCGCCATCGGCATCTTCGTCTGATGTCGGGCGGCGAGGTGTTCGACCCGGGCCTGCAGCCCGAGCGAACGCTCCTGGCCTGGCGCCGCACGTGCCTCGCCTTCGCGGTCGCGAGCCTCGTGGCCGCCCGCTTCACGCTGGACGAGTTCGGGATCCTGTCGATCTTCCTCGGGCTCGCGGGCGCCGGGCTCGCGGCCGGCGCGTACTTCGCGGCCGCGCACGGCTACCGCCGCGCCCACGACGCCCTGCACTCCCGCGGCGAGGCCGGCACGAGCGGCGTCCCCGTCGCGCTCGGCTCCGCCGCCGCCCTCGCGGTCGGCGCCGCCTGCGCGGCGTTCGTGTTCTCCGGCGGGCTGTAGGCGGTCGGGCGCGCGGCGTGGGGCGCGCGGCGCGCGGGTGCGGCGCGCGGGTGCGCGACCCGCGCGGGTGCATATGAGCGACCCGGGTGGGCGCGCGCCGGCCCAGATCGCGCAAACGCACCTTCGAGGGCGGCGTTCGCATGCATACGCGCGACCCGAGCGGATCCACGCCCCGCCAAATCGCACAAACGCACCTCCCCGACGGCCTTCAAGGTGCATACGCGCGACCTGAACGGATCCGTGCCCGCCCGCGTCGCGCACCTACATCTCCTGTCGGCGCACGCCACCGGCGCCCGCGGCCAGATCGCGCAAACGCACCTCCGAGACCGCCCTCAAGGTGCATACGCGCGACCTGAACGGATCCGCGCGCCAACAGATCGCACAAACGCACCTTCGCGACCGCACGCTGCCGCCGTCCGTGCCCAGATCGCGCAAACGCACCTCCGCGACCGACTTGGACGTGCATACGCGCGACCCGAGCGGATCCGCGCCCGGCCCAAGTCGCGCAAATGCGCTGGCCTGGCCACCACCCGCGTGATTTGGGCGACCTGAGTGGATCCGTGCCCGCTCAAGTCGCGCAAACGCACCTCCGCGAGCGCCCGCAGCCGTCACCCGCGCCCAAATCGCGCAAACGCACCTCCGCGGCCACCGCCAGCGTGCATATGCGCGACCCGAGCGGATCCGCGCTCCGCCAGATCGCACAAACGCATCTTCGCGACCACCGGCAACGTGCAGACGCGCGACCCGAGCGGCCACCGCCCACATCGCGCGCGCTGTCGGGCGCCGCGCCTAGATACTGAGGCGGGCGCGGACGACGTCCGCGAGGCGCTCGCAGGCCGCAAGCGCGGTGTCGCTGTCGGCGGCCTCGACCATGACGCGAACGAGGGACTCGGTACCGGAGGGGCGCAGCAGCACGCGGCCGGTGTCGCCGAGCTCGGCCTCGACCGCGGCGACGGCGGCGCGGACGCCCTCGTCAGCGTGGGCGCGGGTCTTGTCGACGCCCGTGACGTTGATCATCGTCTGGGGCAGGATCGTCATCGTCGCCGCGAGCTCGGCGGCCGTCTTGCCGGTGCGCGCCATCTCGCTCGCGAGCTGCAGGCCGGTGAGGAGGCCGTCGCCCGTCGTGGAGTGCGCGCCCATGATGACGTGGCCCGACTGCTCGCCGCCGAGGGTGAAGCCGTCGCGGTTCATGACCTCGAGCACGTAGCGGTCGCCGACGGCGGTCTGCACGACGCGGATCCCGCGCTCGGTCATGGCGCGGACGAGGCCGAGGTTGCTCATGACGGTGGCGACGAGGGTGTCCTGCGCGAGCTCGCCGCGCTCGTGAAGGCTGGCCGCGAGGATCGCCATGATCTGGTCGCCGTCGATCGTCTGGCCGTCGGCGTCGACGGCGAGGCAGCGGTCGGCGTCGCCATCGTGCGCGATGCCGAGGTCGGCGCCGTGCTCGCGGACGGCGCGGGCGAGGGGCCCGAGGTGGGTGGATCCGACGCCGTCGTTGATGTTCATGCCGTCGGGATCCGCGCCGATCACGGTCACGCGGGCGCCGGCGTCGGCGAAGAGCTGGGGAGAGACGCCCGAGGCGGCGCCGTTGGCGCAGTCGAGCACGACGTGGAGGCCGTCGAGGCGCGCGGGGATCGTGCCGAGGAGGTGGAGGAGGTAGCGATCCTCCGCGTCGGCGAAGCGCGCGATGCGGCCGACGTCGGCGCCGGTGGGGAGGAGGCGGTCGTCCTCCTCGAGGTAGCGCTCGATGCGCTCCTCGACCACGTCGGGCAGCTTGACGCCGCCGCGCGCGAAGATCTTGATGCCGTTGTCGGGCGCCGGGTTGTGCGACGCCGAGATCATGATGCCGAAGTCGGCATCGAAATCGTTCACGAGGAACGCGAGGGCGGGGGTGGGGATCACGCCGGCGTCGTACACGTCGACGCCGCTCGAGGCGAGGCCCGCGGACACGGCGGCGCCGAGGAACTCGCCGGAGATGCGCGGATCCCGCGCGATGACCGCCTTGGCGCGCCGACCCTCGGCGCGGCGCGCCTCGGCGGAACGCCCCTGGCCCAGGACGACAGCGGTCGCCTGGGCCAGGGAGAGGGCAAGGTCGGCGGTGAGGGTGCCATTGGCCAGCCCTCGGACTCCGTCCGTGCCGAAGAGACGCATCAGCGCTCGATCAGCGCTTCGAGAACTGCGACGCCTTGCGGGCCTTCTTGAGACCGGCCTTCTTGCGCTCGATGACGCGAGCGTCGCGCGTGAGGAAGCCAGCCTTCTTGAGGGCGGGGCGGTTGTTCTCGCGGTCGATCTCGTTGAGCGCGCGCGAGATCGCGAGGCGGAGCGCACCGGCCTGGCCCGAGGGGCCGCCACCGTTGATGCGCGCCGTCACGTCGTAGGCGCCCGTGAGGCCGAGGAGCGTGAAGGGGTCGGTGATGAGCTGCTGGTGCAGCTTGTTCGGGAAGTACTCCTCGAGCGTGCGGCCGTTGACCGTGAAGGAGCCCGAACCCGGGTTGAGGCGCACGCGGGCGATGGCCTGCTTGCGGCGACCCACGGCGGCGCCGGGGACGCTGACGACGGGGCGGACGGCCTCGACCTGCTCGGCCTCGGCCGGGGTCTCGGTGGTGAAGTTCTGAACGTCAGTCACTGGATGATCCTTTTCGCCTCGGCGCTTACTGGGCGACCTGGTCGAGCGTGTGCGTCTTGGGCTGCTGCGCGGCGTGCGGGTGCGCACCACCGGCGTACACCTTCAGCTTCGTCGCCTGCTGGCGGCCGAGGGTGTTCTTGGGGAGCATGCCGCGAACGGCCTTCTCGACGGCGCGAACGGGGTTCTTCTCGAGAAGCTCCTCGTAGCTGACCGACTTGAGTCCGCCCGGGAAGCCCGAGTGGCGGTAGGCGCGCTTCTGCTGCGCCTTGTTGCCGGTCAGGACGACCTTGTCGGCGTTGACGATGACGACGAAGTCGCCCATGTCGACGTGGGGGGCGAAGGTGGCCTTGTGCTTGCCGCGCAGGAGCGCTGCGGCGTGCGAGGCGAGGCGACCGAGAACGACGTCGGTGGCGTCGATCACGAGCCACTCGCGCTGGGCGTCACCGGCCTTCGGGGTGTAAGTGCGCGTCACGATAGTGCTGCTTTCTTGTCGAACGGAGGTGTTCGTGAATCCCGCTCCGGGGCGGTTGCCGGCGAGGCCGGACAACGCAGCCGGTGGAGGGCTCACGTTCGCGGTGGGCACACGCGTGCACACCAAAGGACAAGATTACACGATTGGATCCCGGCGCGCCATTCGGGGCCCGGGTGCTCCCCTAAAGGTACGCCCGGTGGTACCGCGGCTCGATCGTCGCCGCGCCCGCGAGCGCGGACTCGGCGCGGCGCGCCCAGTGCGGATCCCGAAGCATCTCACGCCCGAGCAGAACGAGGTCCGCCTCTCCCCCGGCGACGAGGGCCTCGGCGTGATCCGGATCCGCGATCAGCCCGACCGCGGCGACGGGAACGCCCTCGCGCCGGACGCGCGCGGCCCCCGGCACCTGGTACCCCGGCGCGGGCGCGTACTCCGCGCCCCACACGAGCCCGCCGGAGGAGCAGTCGATGAGGTCCGCGCCGTCCGAGACGAGGCGGCGCGCGAGGCCGGCGGAGTCCTCCGCTGTCAGCCCGCCCTCGGCGACGTCGTCGACAGAGAGCCGCACGATGACGGGGAACCCGGCCGGCGCCTCCGCGCGCACGGCCCGCACGACCTCGCGGAGGGGTGCCTCACGGTCGGATCCTTCCGGGTTTGTCACGGGCGAGAGGAGCTCGTGCAGGAGGTAGCCGTGCGCGGCGTGGATCTCGACCGCGTCGAAGCCGGCAGCCACGGCGCGGCGGGCCGCGTGCGCGAACGCGGCCACGAGGCCCGGCACCTCCTCGGGCCCCATCGGGACCGGCGGGGCGTAGTGCCCGAACGCCTCGCCCGTCACGCCGCGCGTGGCCCAGCCGCCGCGGTCGAGGGGGACGGATCCGCGGTGCTCGGCAGGCTCGTCCGGGAGCCCGGCGTACTTGCCGCCCTTGCGGCCCGCGTGCGCGAGCTGCACCGCGATGCGCCCGCCGGCGCGGTGCACGGCGTCCGTCACCCGGCGCCAGGCGTCGACGTGCGCGTCGTCCCAGAGGCCGGCGTCCTGCGGCGTGACGCGCCCCTCGGGGCTGACGGCGGTCGCCTCGGTGATGACGAGGCCCGCGCCACCGAGCGCGAACTGGCCGTAGTGCACGACGTGCCAGTCGGTCACCGTGCCGGTCTCGTCGTGGCACGCGTACATACACATCGGCGAGACCCCGATGCGGTTGCGCAGGGTCAGGTCGCGGAGCGCGAGCGGGGCGAACAGGGCGGGGGTCATGCGGTCCTCCGGGTGGTGATGAGCGCGGCGATCGCGGTGACGAGCAGGACGGCGCCGATGCCGGCGATGACCCACCCGAGCCAGGCGACGGATCCGCCGGGCGCGCCGATCGTGTGCGCCACGACGATCGCGGCGAGTGCGGCGCCGACGTACTGCGCCGTGCGGTAGACGCCCGTCGCGCTGCCGGACGCGTGGGCGGGCACGGCGCCGTTGAGGATGAGCTGGTTGCCGAGGTTGTTGAAGCCGTTCGGCACCCCGAGGAGCGCGCAGACGACGACGAACCACCAGGTGGGCGAATCGGCGTGCGTGAACAGGGCGAGCCCCGCGCCCGCGACGACCATCGCCGCGGTCCCGACGGTGAGGAGGGCCCAGGGCCGCACCCGCGCGCCCAGCTGGGAGGCCATCCAGGTGGAGATCGCCCCGACCCCGAAGACGGGGAGCATCAGGAGGCCCGTGTGCCCCGCGTCGAGGCCCACCTCCCCCTGGAACCACTGCGGCAGCCCGTAGAAGATGCAGTAGAACGACACGAACGTCGCGACCGCCCGCACGAGGGTCATACCGAAGGCCGGGAACGCGACCATGAGGCGCACGTCGACGAAGGGGGTGCGGGCGACGGCCTCGCGCCAGACGAACAGCGCGAGAACGGGAACGCCGGCGCCGAGGAAGATCCACCACGCGTCCCCGCCGTCGGCCGAGAGCAGCCCCATCATGATCAGCACGAGCGCCCCCACCATGAGGAGCATGCCGAGCGGATCCAGGGACGCGAGCCGCCGGGCGATCCCCGCGCGCTCGGACCGCGGATCCGCGGGAACGAAGGCGAGGACGAGCGCGGCGCAGAGCGCGACCATCGGCAGGTTGATCCAGAAGATGCCGGGCCAGCCCCACAGGAGCACGACAAACCCGCCCACCGTGGGCCCGAGCGCGGCCGTCGTCTGCCCGCACATCGCCACGATCCCGATCGCGCCGGCGGGCCGGGACCCGCGGGCGGCGGCCTGCTGCCGGATGATCGCCATCGCGGCCGGGAACTGCGCCGAGGCGCCGAGGCCAAGGACCACGCGGTCCGCGATCATCCACTCGGCCGTGGGCATGAAGGGGCCCGCGAGCGACGCGACGAGGATGAGCGCGAGGCCCGCGAGGTACACCCGCCGGGCGCCAAACACGTCGGCGAGCCGTCCGGCGGTCGGCGAGCCGACGGCCGCGGCGATGTAGAGCGAGCTGACGATCCACGCGACCGCCGCGGAGCTGCCGAAGTCGCCCGCCATGGGGACGACGGCGACCGCGATCATGGCGGAGTTGAGGCCGAGCAGGATGGTGCCGCTGCCGAGGGACCATGGGATCCGCAGAGGAAGCGGCCGCGGGGCCTCCGCCGGTATCGGCGGCGCCTGGACGTGCTGAGTCACGGTGGTGCTTTCTGGGGCGAGGGGGTCAGAGGGCCGCGGCCTCGCCCGGCGTCACGAGGAGGATGTCGGGGTGGGCGGCGAGAGCGGCGAGCGTGCGTTCGGCGACGTCGGCGTAGCAGGCCTGGCCGAGCACCCACCCGAACCAGCTGAGCCCCAGGGTCCGCGCGCCCGTGACGTCGGCGTCGGCGACGAGCTGGTCGACCGTCTCCTCGAGGATCCGCTCGTAGGTCGCGGCCGTCGCGGAGCGCCCGTAGAGGACAAACATGTCCTCCGTCTCGAGCGGGTGCGGGAGGGCGGTGAGCCCGCCGGAGGCGCCGCCGAGCGCGACCGGTCGCTCGTCGATCGGCCAGTCGCCGAACCACGAGAACCCGGCCTCGCGCAGGAGGCGCGTCGTGCGGGGCGTCATGGAGCGCTCGGGGCTGAACCAGCCGGCGACCTCCCGGCCAGTGTGGCCCGTGACCGCGTCGCGGGCGGCGGCGATGGCGCGGGCTTCCTCGTCCTCGGTCATGCCGGGCGCGAGCAGGATGTTTGCGGCCGTGCCGCGGGCGACGACCTCCTGCGCGCGCAGCGCGACCTCGCGGGCGAGCCCGGGCACGGTCCGGGCGCCGTACTCGTCGAGGGCGACGGCGACGGGCACGCCCGCGCGTTCGGCGATGTCGAGCAAACGCCAGATGCCGGTCGTGAGCCCGAAGTCCCACTGCGACAGCCGCGCGACCTGACCGTGGCGCGGCTCCGAGGTGTCGCGTCCCACGCCGCCCGCCATCGAGAGGGGCGTGACGGATCCGGCCGGCACGTCGTCCTGGTAGCTGGGCGCGTGCAGGAGGACGCTGACGGCGAGCTTCTTGCCGCCGGGAAGGGCGAGCGGATCCCGGTGCGCGTCGTACGCGCGCGGCAGGTCGGGCGCGAAGACCATGGCATCGGCGGGGTGATCGATGAGCGTCATGCGCGAAGCGGCTCCTCGCGGGCGGCGTGCTCGAGCCGGATCTCCTCGGCGAACGCGGCCTGCTCGTCGTAGTGGTTCTCGATGAAGTGATCGGCGATGCGGCCGGCCGTGGTGCACCAGATGCGCTCGTCGGCGCGCACGTACGCGAAGATCTCGGCGAGGTAGCGCGCGAACCACGGCTGGCCGGAGAGGAACGGGTGCGTCGCGAAGCACACGACCCGCGCCTGCCCGTCGCGCTCGGCGTCGCGCAGGGTGCGGTCGATCTGGGCCTTCGCGAGGTCGATGAACTCGCGCCCCGAGAACGAGCGCGCCATGATGATCGGTACGTCGTTGAGCATGAAGCTGTACGGCATCGAGACGATGCGGTTCTCGCTCGTGGTGCGCAGCGGGCGCGGCTGCTCGTCGTGGATCCAGTCCGCGAAGTAGGTAAAGCCGTGGTCGGCGAGCAGGTCGGTCGTGTTGTCGGTGCCCGAGATCTTCGGGCCGAGCATGCCGGGGATCCGCCTGCCGCCGTAGTACGTCTCGCTGAGGAGCTGGGAGAGCTCGTAAAACGCGCTCTCGTCCTCGTAGGACATCCCGTACAGGGGGCGGAGGTTGGAGATGCCGTGGCTCATGATCTCCCAGTCGCGGGAGAACATCGCGTCGCGCACCTCGGGCTGCTCCTCGAGGAGGGACAGGCTGAGGGACACGGTCGACGGCATCTCGAACTCGTCGACAACGCGCAGCATGCGCCAGAGACCGACGCGGTTGCCCGCATCGCGGTGCATGTAGTGCTGGAGATCGGGCGCCGAGACGCGCCCCTGCGGGCTCGCGCCACCCGGCGGGATGAAGTCGTAGTGCTCGACGTTCGGCGCGTGCCAGAACGCGACCGACGCGCCGCCCGGCAGGGTCACGCGCGGGCGCGTGGCCATGGGGGCGTACATCAGGCGCTCATTGTTGCGCAGGGGCGCGGCGGCCATCAGGCGGCCTGGTTCTCGGCGGCCATGGCCGCGAAGCGCTCGAGGATCTCGGCCTTCGACACGACGTCGCCGAACCGGTCCTGCATGTCCCAGAGCGAGACCTCGCCCGAGAGGGTCCGGAAGTCGTCGACGCACTCCTCGACGATGCTGATGCGGTAGTTGCGGTACGCGGCGTCGACGACGGTCGCGCGCACGCACCCGCTCGTCGAGGTCCCCGCCATGACGACCTCGTCGACGCCGAGCTCCTCGAGCAGCTCGTCGAGGCGCGTCTTGTAGAAGCCGGACGCGACGGTCTTCTCGACGATGTGATCCTGGGGCGCGGCCGGTACCGCGGCGCTGATTTCGGTCCAGGGGTTGCCGCGCTCGCAGCGCTCGGTGAGGCTCGAGCGGACCCGCTGGGCGAGCATCCGGTCGTCGAGCGACTCGAGGATCATGACGAGGTAGATGACGGGCACGCCGGCGGCGCGCGCGGCCTCGAGCATCTCCTGCGTGTGCGCGAGCGTGACGGCGGTTCCGGGCCCGACCTTCTCGTGCTCCGTGAAGGCGCGCTGGAAGTCGACGACGACGACCGCGGGCTTCGTGCCCGGGCCGACCTTCGTGCGGTTCGCGCGCAACTCGCGGATGGTCGCGACCTCGTGGTTCCAGTCGATGTCTTGCGTCATGCGTGTACTCCTTCGAACTGAGAGATGAGGGGCCGGAGCGCGTCGCGTACCGGGCCCGTGGCGAGCGCGCGGACCGCGCGCTCGATGTCGGAGCCGTCGAGGCCGGCGGATGCCGCGGCCTCGCGCAGCAGGTGGTGTTGCATCTCGGCCGAGAACGGGCTGTCGATGCTGTCCCCCGCCGGATGCCGGACGGCGCCCCGAAACTCGGATCCGTCGCGCAGCCGCACCGTCACGCGCGCAGGGCGCGACGTGGCGGTGGCGGGGGCGAGCGCCTCCGTCGCGTCCACGACGCGAATTTTCGGCGCCAGATCGCGGATCTCGTGCTCCGCCCCCGTCGCGCGGTGCGCGGCGACGTCGCCGTGGACGAGCGCGCTCGCGACCACGAACGGGACGGAAAAGTAGGCGCCCATGCGTGTGGTCCACTCGGTGCTGTCGAGGGCGGCGGCCGACGCCACGCCCTCGACCAGGACGGCGTCGATGTCCCCGAACGACCGCCCGACGTCCGTCATCCGCTCACGAGCGATCAGGGCGGCGTCCGCAGCCCCGTGGGTGTACGCGCACGACGAGTGGCGCTTGAGGTAGCTCGAGTCGACGAGATGATGCGTGCCGAGGCCCGACAGCAGATCGGACGCGTCGATCACGCCGAGTCCGCCGGCGAGGCTTCCGTCGAGTCCGTGAGCGCGGCCCTCCGCGCCCGCGGCGGCGTATCGCGCGGCGGCGAGACCCGCGACGGCGCCCTGCCCGACCCACTGGTCGCGTACCGCGGACCCGCCGTCGACGGCGCGCCAGCTCGTGGCCGGCGCCATCGCCGCACCCGCGTCGATGGCCGCGGCAATGCCCGCCGCGTCGAGGCCGAGGACGACGGCACAGCCGGCCGCGGCTCCGACCGCCCCCAGCGGCCCATGGGTGTGGACCCCCGGAGCAAAGGCCGTCGCGCGCCCCACCCGGGCCGCGATCTCGTAGCCGGCGAGCAGGCCCGCCCACAGCCGGTCCCCGTCGACCCCACGCTCCTCGGCGAGCGCGAGCACGGCGAACACCGTCTGCGCACCGGGGTGGCCCTTCGCGTGGCGGTTCCCCTCGTCGCGTTCCTGGTACACCGCAGCCACCGAGTTCAGCCAGGCCGCCGATTCGACGGATCCACCCCGCGTCTCGCCGAAGACCGTGGCGGGCCCGGGGACCGTCGCCCACGCCGCGCGGAGCCGCCGGCTCGACTCGGCCGCGGCGCCGCCCGCGGCGACCGCGAGCAGGTTGGCCATCGCCCGGCGCAACGCCTCCCTCGTCGGCGCGCCGGAGCGCCCCCACGGGTCGTCGGCCGCCCAGGCGGCGAGTGCGGTGACGGGATCCATGCTCACGCGCCGAGGTAGGCGGCCTTGACGCGCTCGTCGTCGGCGAGCGCGGCAGCCTCACCGTCGAGCGCGACCGAGCCGGATTCCAGGACGTACGCGCGATCCGCGAGCTTCAGGACCTGGTTCGCATTCTGCTCGACGATGAGGACGCCCACGCCGCGCTCGCGGATCGCGCCCACGGCGTGGAAGACGTCCCACGTCAGCTTCGGGGAGAGGCCCGTCGACGGCTCGTCCAGCATCAGCAGCCGCGGCGCGCCCATGAGCGCCCGCGCGATCGCGAGCATCTGCTGCTGTCCGCCCGACATCGTCTCGGCGAGTTGCGCGCGTCGCTCGCGCAGGATCGGGAACAGGTCGAGGATCTCCTCCTCGGAGAACCCCTCGCGTCCCTTCCGGCCCCAGGTCCCCATTCGGAGGTTGTCCTCGACCGTGAGCGACCCGAACAGGGCGCGCCCCTCGGGCACGAGCATGAGTCCGCGCTGAGCGGTCGTGTGGCTCCTGCCGAACGTGACAGGCTGTCCGTCGAACGTGACCGATCCCGCGTACTGCTTCACCTCCCCCGCGATGGTCTTGAGCGTCGTGGACTTGCCGGCGCCGTTCGCACCGACGATCGCCACGACCTCGCCCTCGCCCACGCTCAGGGAGACCCCGTGCAGGATCTCCAGCCCGTGGTAACCCGCGGCCAGATCCGTCACCTCAAGCAGCATCGCCATATTCCTTTCCGAGGTAGGCCTCGATCACGCGCGGATCCGCCAGCACGTCGTCGACGTTTCCGCGCGCCAGCACCGTGCCCTGGTCCATCATCACGACGCGGTCGCTCAGCCGACGGACGGCGGCCATGATGTGCTCGATGAAGAGCATCGTCACGCCCTCTTCTCGACGGAGTTCGGCGAGAAGGTCGAGCACCGGCTCGCGTTCCGAGGGCACCAGGCCCGCCAGGACCTCGTCCAGCAGGAGCACGCGCGGGCGCATCGCGAGAGCCCGCGTCAGCTCGAGCCGCTTCTGCACGGCCGTCGGGAGCGAGCCCGACGCGGCGTCCGCCCACGCGTCCAACCCGGTGCGCGCGATGAGCTCCGCGGCCTCGTCTCGCGCCCGCCGCTCGGGGCGCACCCCGCGGCTCTGGACCGCGATCGTCACGTTCTCGAGCGCCGTCACGGTCGCGAACGGCCTCATGAGCTGGAACGTGCGCACGAGGCCGGCGCGGGCGAGCCGATGCATTTTCGCCCCGGTGATGTCGGCGCCGTCGAGCGTCACGCGCCCCGAGTCCGGAGGAAACGCGCCCGTGATGCAGTTGAAGAGCGTGGTCTTTCCCGCGCCGTTGGCGCCAATGATGCCGACGATCTCGCCCTCGGCGACGTCGATCGTGACGTCGTTCAGGGCTCGCAGGCCTCGGAAGGACTTCGAGAGTCCCTGAATCTCGAGCAAGCTCACTTTCGCGCCGCCTTCTTCTTGTATCGGTCACGGATCGTCCCGTAGATGCCGTGCGGGAGCACCAGGACGCAGACGATGAGGATGACCGCGTAGATGAGAATGTCGAGGCCGCCCTGTCCGGAAAGGAACGCGAGCCACTCGGGCGGGTTACGAAGGAACGCCGCGACGAGGTCCGACAGGGGCGCCATGACGACGGCCCCGATGACCGGGCCCCAGAGCGTGCCCGCGCCGCCGACGACGGCCGTGATGATGGCGTTGTTCGACACCGCGGCACCGAAGCCCAGCTCGGGGTCGATGAACATGTAGTACTGCAGGTACAGCGTCCCGGCTGCGGCCATGACGGCGGCCGACAGCGCCACCGTCGTGAGCTTGTAGCGCAGGACGTTGATGCCGACCGCACCCGCGGCCATGTCGTCGTCGCGCGAGGCGAGGGTGAAGCGCCCGGTCCGGCTGCGGAGGAACTGGATGGTGACGAACAGCGCGACGCCGAGCATCGCGATGCCGATCCAGAAGTAAATGGGCGATCCCGCGCTGAACTGGAACATCGCCCAGTTATTGCCCGGCAGGACCGGGACGGTGAACCCGACCGTGCGGTTGAGCGCCTCGTTCCCGATGACGAACAGCCGGAGCATCTCGGCGAAGGCGAAGGTGGACAGCGCGTAGTACGCGCCCGTGAGCTTGTAGCGCAGCGCGAGATAGCTGATCCCGACGGCCGCGGCCGCCGCGACGATCATGCCCGCGAGGAGGCCGATCCACGGCGAGATGCCGAAGTCGACGAGAAGGACCGCCGTGACGTACGCGCCGATTCCGAAGTAGGCGGCGTGGCCGAAGCTGAACATGCCGCCGAACCCGCTCATGATGTTCCACCCGATGCCCATGAGCGCGAAGATGACGACGCGCATCGCGACGGCGAGCTCGGCGGCGGGAAGAACGAACGGTAGCGCCGCGCCGACGATCACGACGCCGGCGAGTGCGACGTAGTGCCACGTCCACGGCGAGCGCGCGGCGCGAGACGCCGGTCGCGGCGCGGACCCGGAGCGCTCGCGGCGATCCGCGGGGGCGGAGGGTGCGGTGAGAGTCATGATGCCTTCCCGAAGATGCCGCGCGGCTTAGCGAAGAGCACGACGAGGAACACGATGAATACGGCGAGCAGCGGCGACTGGCCGGGCAGGATGAGCCCGCCGAGCTGCTCCGTGAGGCCGACGATCAATCCGCCGAGCAGCGCGCCGGGGATGTTCCCCATGCCGCCCAGCACGACGACGACAAACGCCGTCAGGTTGAACACCCCGCCCGCCGTGGGCTCGATGGTCGTGAACGGTGCGACGAGCGTGCCCGCCGCGCCGGCAGCCGCGGCACCGAGGGCGAAGGTCAGCACGTAGATCGCCTTGATGTTGATGCCGACGAGGCGAGCGCCCTCGGGGTTCGAGGCAACCGAGCGGATGGCGGTCCCGACGGGGGTGCGCTGCAGGATCAGCCACAACACGAGGACGAGAAGGAGCGCTCCGACGAACGCGTAGATCCGGCTGAGGTCGACGGTGGCGCCGAACACGGAAATCCCCCGGTCGCCGGGCAGCTGAACCGACTGCGGGTTCGGCCCGAAGGCGAGGAGCAGAGCGTTCTCGATGGCGAGCGACAACCCGATCGTAACGAGAAGCTGGGTGTGGATGGGCGCCCGCATGATGGGGTTCAGGAGTCCCCACTGCGTGAGGGCGCCGAGGCCGAACATGACGGGAACGGTGATGAGAAGCGCAACGTAGGGGTGCATCCCCAAGCCGTTCACGACGGCGAGGCTGAGGAACATCGCGAGCGTCACCATCGACCCGTTGGCGAAGTTGATGATGTGGAGCACGCCGTACACGAGAGTGAGCCCCATGGCGATCAGGCTGTAGATCCCGCCGGTCAGGACCCCGGTCACGAGAGCCTGCGTGAGCACCGTGGCGCTGCCCGACACGAGGCCGGCGACGACGGTGGCGATCACGAGGATCAGGATCGTGACGAGCATGGTGCGGCCGGACGGGCCGTTCGCGAACCTTCGCGCAGCCGGGGCGACGTCCTCCGGCGCAAGCGCTCGCGGCGCTGTCTGGGTACTCATGGAGCTCACTCTCACGTGGGGGTTAGTTGGCGAGTGCGGGGAAGACCGCGTCGGCCTCGGCGAGGTCGCTCGGGAACACCTGCAGCACGGATCCGTCCTGGATCTGCATCACGACGACCGACGCGTTCTCGTTCTGGCCCGTCTCGTCGAACGCGACGGGACCGTCGTTGACGACGAGCGGCTCGTAGTCGGACTCGGCGATCGCATCGCGAATCGCGGCGGGATCGGCGCTACCGGCGTCCTCGATCGCTTCGGCGATGACCATCACGGCGTCGTACGTCAGGACCGCGCTCGTGCGGATCGGCTCCCCGTACTCCGCCTCGTAGGCCTCGGCGAGCTCCTGCGCGGCCGGCTTCGTGACGTCCCAGTGGTAGTTCGCGTTGAGGTAGCCCTCGCCACCCTCCGGGGCATCCACCACGAACTGCGACTGGTCGAAGCCGCCGTTCGCGACGCCGTACACCGCATCAAGGTCGGGCGCGATCGACGAAACCGCCCGCGCGATCGCGAGCCCGTCGTTGTAGTAGCCCGAGACGGCGAGCACGTCGACGCCGCCAGCGATGGCCTGCTGCACCTGCGTGGAGAGGTCGCTCGCGGCGGGGTCGTAGCTCACGGCGTTCGTGACCTCGACACCGAGTTCCTCGGCCTGGGCGGCGAAACCCTCGTACGCCGACGCGCCGAAGTTGCCCTGCTCGTAGAGGTACCCGACCGACTCGACGCTCGTGCCCGACGCCTCGGCCATGTCGACGAGGTCGATGGCCGCCTGGCTCCCCATCATCGAGCCCGACGGCTGGATCCGGAACGAGTTCGTGTAGCCCTGCTCGAGGATCGAGTCGAGCGCGGAGACGTCCATCACAAACGGCACGCCGTTGCGCTCGGAGACGGAGGCGATGTTCGCGCTGGTGCCGCTCTGGTACGAGCCGACGAGCCCGACGACGCCCTCCTGGATGAGGCGCGTGGCCTCGGACTGTCCCGTTTCGGCCTCGCCTCGCGTGTCGGCCTCCTCGACGACGAGCTGCGCGCCGCCGAGCGAGTCGATACCGCCCGCCTCGTTGATAGCGTCGACGGCCATCTGGGCCGCATTCGCCATCTGCTGACCGTCCGCGGCGTTGGCCCCGCTGAGCGGGTGCAGCGACCCGATGACGATCTCCTCGACGTCAGCGCTCGTGTCGGCGGCCGTGCCGCTCACGGCGGAGCCCGCGCAGGCGCTGAGCGCAAGGGCGCCCAGAGCGATGCCGGACGCCGAGGCGACGATCCTGTTTCGAGTTCGCACGTTGTCTCCTGTCGACTGTTCCACTCACCTCGTGTGTTCCACCCTTTGAAACAACACTCATTCCGGTTGAGATCGCTTTATTTCACTACTTTCCGCCGCTTCTGGGATTGCCCGCGTGTAACGCGGGTGTTAACGCTCGCCGGAATCGGCGGATACGTGTTCCGACAGTTGAAACGCATCGATATGGTGACAAGCATCACGAAGGAGACCTGATGGCACTGGCAGACCACGGACCGTCGACGACGGAGCGCGTCGTCCTCGTCCTCACGGAATTCGGCGCGAGCAGCGCGCCGCTTGGCGTATCCGACTTGGCCCGGCGATGCGACCTGAGCAAGGCCGTTGTCCACCGCATCCTGCAGACGTTGGTGGCCGGCGGCTTCGTTCGGTACCTCAGCGAGTCCCGAAAGTATGCGATCGGACCGGCCGCCCTCGCTCTTGGGCACGAAGCGGCGCGCAGTAGCCGAATCCGGGAAGCAGCCCTCCCCGTCATCGCGCACCTCGCGGCCGAAACGGGCGAGACCGCCACCGCGACAGAACGCGTCGGACACTTGCGTCACTACGTCGGCCAGGTGGAGAGCTACAAGCCCATCCGAATCACCATCCGGCTCGGCGACCAAGTGCCTCTCTGGTCCGGCGCCAGCGGCCTCAGCATCCTGGCGTTCCTCCCGAACGTCGACGTCGACCTCGTCCTCCGCCAGCCGCGCACGCAGTACACCGATCAGACGATCGTCGAGGAAGCCTCCATCCGGGAGCGACTTGCGGAGATCCGCGAGCGGGGCTGGGCGCAGACGGCGGGCGAGCGCGTCCCCTTCTCGAGCAGCATCGCGGCCCCCCTCTTCGGCCCCGACGGCATCCCCGAGGGCGCGATCTCGGTCGCCACGCTCGCCGACCGCGCGCAGGGGGTATCGCGGGACGCGCTCGCCCAGAGCGTGGTCGACGCGGCCGCAGAGGCGTCGGAGCGCTACAGGCGATCTGTTGTTGGAGAATGACGCGTGCGCGGGGCCCACGGGCCCCGCGCACACGTCCGAGGACGTCAGGCTCGGCGCCGCCGCGCCACAACCGCGAGGCCCCCGGCGCCGACGAGCACGGCGACGAACGCCACCGCCGTCAGCGCGCGAGCGGGCGATTCCCCGGTCGGGAGCAGGGGCGCAGCGGTCTCCTCCGCTGCACCCGCGGTGCCGTCGACACTCGGCTCCACCGGTGCTGTCGGCGCCGCCACCGTGTCCTCCGCAGCGGGAGCTTCGGGCTCGACGGGCCCCGTGCCCACAGGGTTCGCGCCCGCGCTCGCGAACCAGTCGCTGTACCACGACGTCCCCGAGCCCAGCTCGTAGGCCGCCACCGTGCGGGCACTCGCGATCTCGCCTGCCGTGAGTTTCGTTGCCTCGACCTGCGTCGGCGCGGAATCGTTTTCGACCCAATCCACGAGGGACCCCAGCCAGTCGACGGTGTCCTCACCGGGGCCGCCCGTGCAGTGGGAGACGCCGGGAAGGAGGAACAGTCGGGCGAAATTGTCGACCGTTCCGGCGCCCATCTTGTCGGCGACGGCCTCGAGGTACTCCACCGTGCCGTAGGGCGTAATCAGGGCGTCCGCCAGCCCGTGATAGAGGATGAGCTTCCCGCCGCTCGCCGCGAACTCGGAGAGGTCCGCGTCGTCCGCGTTGTAAACCTCGGCCATGGCGTCGAGCTCGCGATACTGCGTACTCGGGTCGAAATCGGTGAGCGCGTACTCCGCGCCCGGGCTCTCGGGGAACGCGAGATACCGCAGGACATTCTGGGCGTAGCCGCCGCCGCCCGAGTAAGCCTCGTCCGTCCCCACGGCCATCCCCATCCACAGCGATTCGGACCCGAGCGGGAGACCCGCGGGGTACAGCACGGTGCCATCGTCGGCCACGGGCGGGGCGTACAGGCGTTGCACGACGTCGACCTGCTCGGGAGACAGGCAGTCGGCCGCCGCGCCATCCACGCAGGTGAGCGTTTCCGGCGAGAAGTCGCACCCCATGGGATCCGCCACGACGCCGTCGACGCCACCACAGGCGTCCTGCACGGCCGCGGCCAGCGTGTCCACGGCCTCGGCCGTCAGGATCGCGGTGCCGTCGTCGCGCCGGTTGATCCGCTCGTATCCGCCCTGCGAGAGCACCGCGAGGTAGTTCTGGTACAGCGCCGGCGCGCCGGCGATGATGCCGTCAAAGTCGTCCGGATACCTCTGCGCCTCGCTGAGCGCCTGACGACCGCCCGTCGAGCATCCCTGGAAATACGATGCGCTCGCGGATGCCCCGTATGCCTCGTGGATGATCTGCTTGGCGCTCACGGCGAGAAGGTGCGGCGACCGGTAGCCCCAGTCCGCGCGCGCGTCCGCGTCCATTGCGCCCCACTCGGCACCTCCCGTCGGATCGGCGTGCCCAGTGTCCTCCGCGGCCACGGCGAACCCGGCCGCGAGCGGCGCCGCACAGCTGTCGATGGGCACATATCCGCAGAAGCCACCGCAGCCGGTCTGGAAGTATCGCCCGTTCCAGGTGTCCGTCGGAAGCTGCACCGTAAACCCGACTCGTCCGTCGATCGTTCCGGACAGCTCACAGGCGGGCTCGCCGTCGTCGGCCGCGACCGACACGGCCGACGCCACCACGGCCGTCACCTCGACGCCCGAGTCGTCGGCGACGTATGTGCGCGCGAGCTCGCCACAATGTTCGATCACGCTGCCAACAGATGCCCGTTCCACATATTGGAACGATGTGTCGAGCGCCGCTGCGGGTGCTGCCACCCCGACCACAAGCGCCACCACGGCAATGGCGCCTCCCAGTATTCGCTTCATCCTGTCCATTCCTTTTCGCAGGGGGCGCGGATCCGCCCCGCGTGGAATGTTCCTCGCGAGGATGACGGTCCAGGTATGCAGATCGTTTCGCGGAGGTTTCCCGGGGGACGTTTTGCGGAAGTCACGTTCCGCGCAGGCGAACGAGAGGGCATTCGGATCGATGAGCGGAACACGGCCCCGCACACGACCCGAGCGCCCGGCGGCAGATGCCGCCGGGCGCTCGGGTTGTTCCGGGAGGGGTCTCAGCTGGTCGCCGCCCTCACGCCAGCGCGCTGAGGGAGTGGAAGCGCCGCTCGTGATACACGAGCGGCGCTCCCGCGTGCTCGACGCTCATCGCGTGCACCTGCAGGACGATGATCTCGTGGTCCCCCGCGGGCGTCGTGGACACGACCTCGCAGTCGAGCCACATCGTCGCGCCGCCGACGAGGAGCGAGCCGCCGTCCGTCTCCGTGACCTCGAGGCCCTCGAAGCGGTCGCGCGAGCGCGAGGCGAGCTGCATGCAGGCGTCGGCCTGCGTGGCGTCGAGGATGCTCACGCCGATGCGCGACGCGCGCCGGAGCACGGGCCAGGTCGACGACGCGTTCTGCACCGAGAACATCACCATCGGCGGGGCGTAGGACACGCCAGCCGAGAACGACGAGGCGACCATGCCGACGCGCACGCCGTCGACGACGGCGCAGATGGCGGCGATGCCGGCGGGGAAGCGCCCCATGGCGCCACGGACCTGCTCGGGCTCGGCCGAGATCTCGACGAGCGTGCGGATGGCTGCGGTGTCGACGGGAGACAGGAGGGTCATGGCGGTGCTCCTTCTGAGCGGGGCGGATGGCCGGGAGTCGGAAGCGGGGTGTGCCCCCAGTATGGAAAGGCGCAATTGCGCCACCGTCACGCCCTCGTAAAACGACCGTTGCGCCAACGCGATCCGCGCCCTGACGCGGATCGCGGCGGATCCCGCCGCATTCCGCCGCGGCGGATCAGCCCTCCCGGGCCTCGCGCACGACCGGCACCGCCCCCGTCTCCGGGGCCGTCGGCGCCGGCGCCATCGTCCCGCGGAGGATCTGGGGGCGCATCGCGATCGTGATGACGACGGCCGGAACGAGGACGAGCGCGCCGATGCCGAACACGGTGAACATGGCCGCGTTGTAGCCCGCGAGGCCCGGATCCGGTCCCCCGAGCAGCGCCTCGAGCAGCGTGCCGAAGACGACGAGACCGACCGTCCCGCCGAGCACGAAACCGAACACGATGAGCGCGCTGACGGCGCCGAGGTTCGCGCGATCCGTGACGTTCTGGGCCGTGACGACGAGGTTCTGCAGGGTCGCGCCCGTCCCGCACGTGATGAGCACGGTCGCCGCGATCACGCACGCGATCGGCTCGACGAACACGAGCGCGAGGACGAGGTTGCCGACGGCGAGCGCGGCGGTGCCGAACACGAGGACGGGCCGGACCCGCCCCGTGCGCGCCATGAACTGTCCGGCCGCGATGTTGACGATGACGGTGGCGATGGCGCCGGGCATGAGGAGCAGACCCGACTGCGTCGGCGAGATCCCGACGCCCAGCTGCAAGTACTGCGCCGCGAACACGGTCGCGGAGAACATCGAGGTGCCCACGAGGAGGGCGGCGAGAGCGGATCCGCGCACGACCGGGTCGCGCAGGAAGCGCAGCGGGATGACCGGATCCGGCGCCCGCGCCTCGACAACGACCGTGAGGATCGTCCCGACGAGCGCGACCGCGGCGGAGACCCAGACGACGACGGGCTGCTCCCCCGCGCGGGGCGCGATCGAGACGGCGATCAGCCCGGCCGTCACGGTCGTGCCGATGAGGAGACCGCCCAGGATGTCGCCGCGCCCGTGCGTCGCGGGCGCGGGCAGCTTCGGAAGCGTGAAGAACAGAATCACGATCGCGGTGAGAGCAAACGGCACGCTGAGGAAGAACGCCCAGCGCCAACCGAGCGCCGGCGCCTCGACGAGCATGCCGCCCGCGACGGGACCCGCGAGCGTCGCGCTCGTCTGCACGGCCGACGTCCAGGCGTTGAGCTTGCCCCGGAACCGCGCGGCCACGAGGCCCGCCACGACGATCGCGTTGGCGTTGATGACGCCGCCGAGCGCGACGCCCTGGATCGCGCGCCCGACGATGAGGATCCCGGTGTGCGGGGCGAGCCCCGCGATGAGGCTCCCGAGCGCGAACAGCGCGACCGCGACGAGCAGCATGTTCTTGGGCGAGAACCGGTCGAGGAGCTTTCCCCACAGCGGCGTGCTCGCGGTGTTGCCGAGGACGGTCGCGGCGACGATCCAGGTCGCGTGCTCCGCGGGGCCGTCGAGGCTCAACCGGATCGACGGCAGCGCGGTCGCGACGATCGTCGCGCTGAGGTTCGCGACGAACTGGGCGACGAGCACCCCGCTCATCGGCACGATGAGCGCGCGCATGCTCGGCCCGCGCCCCTCCTCGGTGGTGCGCACGGGTGTCGCCGTCACGGCCGTATCTCCGTCTCGTAATCGGTGCTTGCGATGAAGTAGGTGCGTCCCGCCGGGTAGTGGATGTACTGCAGCTCCCGCGGCACGCCGTCCGCGCCGGTGAGGAGCTTCTCGCTGAGCAGGAGGGGCGTCCCGGCGGGGACCCCGAGGCTCGCGGTCGTCGCGGCGTCGCCGACGACCGCGTCGATCGCGGTCGTGCTGTCGCCGAGGGCGACGCCGAAGTGCCGCCGGAAGGCGGTCGGCAGGTCGTCCCCCGACGCGGCGACGAACGGCACGCGGGGGGCGGTCGTCGGGGCCCAGTAGATGGTCTCGACGCAATACGGCCGCCCCTCGGTGTGGAGGAGGTACTCCGCGACGCGGACGGGGCTGTCCTCGGGCAGGCAGAGCTGCTCGCGGATCCCCGGGGCGCCCGGGACGAGCCCGGAGAACAGCGTCTCGATCTCGAAGACGCCCGTCGTCTCCTGCGGGCGGCCGACCTCGACGCCCACAAAGAACTCCTCCACGTGCGTGCCCGCACCGGGCGAGCGCCGGAGCAGGCCGTCGCGGGCGAGGCGCCCGAGCGCCGCGCGCACCGCGCCCCCCGGCGCGGCGAAGTCCGACATGAGCCGGGACTCCTCGAGCGACTCGCCGCGCGCGAGGTAGCCCTTGCGGATCGCAGTGCGGATGAGGACGTACACGCGCCTGGACACGTTCTGCCGCTCGTACTCGGAGCGGCGGGCCGCCTTCGCGCGCATGAAGTTCGCGCGATCGGCGGCCGCGCGGTCGCCGTGGGGCCGCCCCGTGCGATCTCCCATCATGGGATCCCCCTCTCGCGCCGCGGATCCGGCGCGCGTCAGAATTCCTGGAGCGTCTCGCGCAGAGTGCTCGAGACGTATTCCGTGCGGGCAAGCCCCGCGCGCTGGAGCGCGGGGACCAGCCCATCGATGACCTCGTCGACGTAGCGCATGGTGAGCTGACCGCTGCCGGAGTAGAAGAGGAATCCATCGCCGCCCGTGGCCTCGGCCACCTCGCCCATGCGCTCGGCCACCGTCTCGGGGGCGCCCACGAGCTCGACGGCCTCGGTCGTGTCCTCGGCGAGCGCCTGCCGGAAGGTCTTCCCGGCGTTGACCCGCAGGAACGTGTTCGACGAGCTCTGCCCGGTCTTGTCGAGATCCGGCAGGGGCTCGTCGAGCGGATAGGTCGACCAGTCCTCGTCGCCGCCCGACATGAGCGAGAGGCGCTGGCGGATCCGCTCGTCCACCCGCGCGCGATCGGCGTCGCGGCGCCGCCGCGCGTCGGCGTCGTCGTCGCCGAGGGTCGGCGAGACGAGGAACATGATCTTCACGGAGTGCGGATCCCGCCCCTGCTCCTCGAGGCTGCGCCGCACGTCGGCGACGTAGCTCGTCATGTACTCGACGCCCTTGGGGAGCGCGACGATCGTGTCGGCGTACTTCGCCGCGAACGCGATCCCGCGCGGCGATCCGCCAGCCTGGCAGATCGCGGGGCGGTGTTGCGGGCTCGGAATCGTGTTGAGCGGGCCGCGCGAGCGGAAGTGCTCGCCCACGTGGTCGATCGTGTGGACCTTCGCCGACTCGATGTAGCGGTCCGCCTCCCGGTCGGCGATGACGGCGTCGGCCTCCCACGAATCCCAGAGCTTCAGCACGACGTCGGCGAACTCGTCGGCGATGTCGTAGCGC
This sequence comes from Microbacterium excoecariae, assembly GCF_011326725.1. Classification (GTDB taxonomy): domain Bacteria; phylum Actinomycetota; class Actinomycetes; order Actinomycetales; family Microbacteriaceae; genus Microbacterium; species Microbacterium excoecariae. Next base: position 2,357,531 of record NZ_JAANCO010000001.1, read on the forward strand.
AGGTCGTGCGCCGACGCGGAGTCCTTCAGCTCCGCGCGCTGGTCCAGCCCGAAGTTCGCGAGCGCCTGGTTGGGGCCGCCCGTGACGATGTTCCACCCGGCCCGGCCGCCGGAGATGTGATCGAGCGTCGACATGAGGCGCGCGAGCAGGAAGGGCGAGTAGTAGGTCGTGTTCGCCGTCGCCACGAGCCCGAGGTGGCGGGTCTCGCGGGCCATGGCCGCGACGAGCGGCATGGGGTCGTGCTTCGGCGCGCGCGACATCTGCCGCAGCTCGAGCTCGAACTCGCCGCCGTAGGCATTTGAGACGTAGCTGGAGTCCTCGAGGAGAAGGTAGTCGAGACACCCCTCCTCGAGGCGGCGAGCGACGTTGATGTGGAACTGCCCCGAGGCCCACGTGTCGGCCGCGCGGCCGGACCACGTGCGGTTCCACGACGGCGGCAGGAAGTTCGTGAACCAGCCGAGGTGCACGCGCCCCATCAGAACGCCATCAGGTTGCCGCGCAGCGTGTCGCTGTCGTACGAGGTGCGCACGCGCCCGAGCTGCTGCAGCGCCCCCACGAGGCCGTCGGTGATCTCCGTGATGCCGCGGCGCGATCCGCCGCCGGCGATGAGGAAACCGTCGCCGCCAACCTCGTCGAACACCCGCGCCATCTCGGACGCGACCTTCTCCGGCGTTCCGACGAAGGTCGGATCCGTGTACCGGATCGACCAGTTCCCCGCGGCCTCGCGCGGGGTGCGGCCGAGCTTCAGGAACTTCTCGAGCGTCGTGCGGTGGCCGTTCGTGGTGAGCTCGGGGAACGGCTTGTCGACGTCGATCGTCGTGAAGTCGATCTCCGTGAGCGCGCCCATGTGGCCGAGCGCGACGTCCACCCCCGCCTTCGTGGGGTGCTTCATCTCCTCATACTTGCGGTCGGCGTCCGCCTGCGTCTCGCCGAGCACGGGCATGGTGATGAACATGACCTTGCACGTGTCGGGGTTGCGGCCCGCGCGCAGCATCCGGGCGCGGATGTCGTCGCGGAACTCGCGCATGTCCTCGATGCCCTGGGCCGCCGAGATGATCGTATCGGCGTGCTCCGCGGCGAACTGGCGTCCGCGGGGGGATCCGCCCGCCTGGCAGTACACGGGCTTCCCCGACGGCGGGCGCAGCAGGTTGAGCGGCCCGCGCGCGCCGTAGTACTTGCCGCGGTGGTGGATGGGGTGCACCTTCGTGTGGTCGACGTAGGTGCCGGTCTCGCGATCCATGACGAGGGCGTCCTCATCCCACGACCCCCACAGCTTCTCGACGACCTCGACGAACTCGTCGGCGCGCTCGTAGCGCTCGTCGTGCTCGTACAGCTTGTCGAGGCCGAAGTTCTGCGCGGCGCGGTCCTCGCTCGAGGTGACGATGTTCCAGCCGGCGCGGCCGCCGGAGAGGTGATCGATCGTCGCGATCGAGCGGGCGAGGAGGAAGGGCGGATAGAACGACGTCGACGCCGTCGAGATGATACCGATGTTGCTCGTGGCCTTCGCGAGCACGGGGGCGATCGACAGGGGGTCGCCCTTGGGGGCGTAGAGCGAGTACTTCAGGTCGGCCTCCATCGAGCCGCCGTACCCGTCGGACACCATCGAGGAGTCCTCGAGCATCGCGAAGTCGAAGCCGGCGCGCTCCATCGAGCGCACCCAGTCAATGTGGTAATCGCCGTTCATCCACTCGCGGGCCTCGGACTCGAGGACCCACGGGCCGTTCCAGGCGGTGGAGCGGCTGAAGTTCATGAACCAGCCGAGGTGCATCTTCTTGCTCACGCGAAAATCTCCTTGTGTGTGGTGCGCGCTTATCGGTGGGGCGTGTGGTGCGGGAGGGGGCGCGAGCGCCCCCTCCCGCGGGCATTACTCGGGCGTGACGGCGGCCCAGTCGATCGTGCTGTCGGTGCGGAACGCCGCGTCCGAGAGCGACGATGCGACGGCCCAGTTGGCCATCGGCCGGGCGATGAAGGCGATCGCCGCGTCGTCCATGAGGATCTGCTCGGCCGCGTTCCAGGCGAGGCCGCCCTCCTCGGTCGCAGGGTCGCCCGCGTCGATCGCGTCGTTCACGGCGGCGTAGTAGTCGGGGTTCTCCCACTTCGAGTAGTTCGTCGTGGCGCCCTCCCCCGTGAACAGGAGCATCTCGTAGGACGGCGCCTGCACGAGGGCCGCGTCGCGCTGCAGGATCGCCTGGTAGTCGCCCTCGGCGCGCCCGGTCGCGAACGCCGCGGCCGGCTGCTCGTCGAGCGTCACGGTGAAGCCGGCCTCGGCCGCCGCGCTCTGGATCTGGATCGCGGCGTCGGAGACGTCGGGCGAGCCCGAGGCGTACGTGAGCGTGAACTCGACGCCGTCGGCGAACCCGGCCTCGGCGAGGAGATCGGCGGCCATCTCGGGGTCGTAGGTGTAGTCGACGAGGCCCTCGTCGGTGTAGCCCGGCAGCGACGGGTCGAGCATGCCGTTCGCCTCGGTGGCGCGGCCGTCGTAGACGTTCTCCACGATCTGCTCGTACGGGATCGCGTACTGGAAGGCCTGGCGCACGAGCACGTCGTCGAACGGGGCCTTGTTCGTCACGAGCGGCGCGATGAGGAGGTTGCTCGACCACGTGCCGCTCGGCACCACGACCGCGTCGTTGCCCAGGAGGTCGGCCGAGTCGACCGAGCGCAACGCCATGGCGGCCTGCACCTCGCCATTGGCGAGCGCCTGCGCGCGCGTGGCGGGGTCGGCGATCACCTTGAACGTGATCTCGTCGATCGCCGTATCGCCGTACCAGTTCGGGTTCGCGACCATCGTCCACTCGGTGTCGCCCGAGACGCTGTCGACCATGTACGGGCCGAAGCCGTAGTTCGAGTCCCAGTTCGTGTCCGACCACGACACGGCGTACGGGTCGTCGTCGGTCGCGTGCTCCTTCAGAAGCGTCGAGTCGAAGATGGCGCCGGTCGAGTTCGCGAGCAGCGAGAGCAGCGTGAAGCCGTATCCGGCGTTCTCGACCGTGAAGGACACGGTGTGGTCGTCAATCTTCGTGATCTGGGTGGCGGGATCCGTGAGGATCGGGCGGTTCACGAACTGCACGGAGCTCGTGGGCGTGGCGAACTTGCGCTCGTACGTCCACACCACGTCGTCGGCCGTGAGCGGGTTACCCGCCGCGCTGACCGCGTCCTCCCGCAGGTGGAAGGTGTAGGTCAGCCCGTCCTCGCTCACGTCGTACGACTCGGCCAAGTCGCCCTCGAAGCTCGTGACGTCCTGCAGGCCGGTCACCCCGTCGTCGCTCTCGATGTAGGGGTTCTTCACGAGGAAGCCCTGCGACAGCGTGAGGTAGTCGTACTTTCCGGGGGTGATGACGCCCGAGTCGTGGGCCCACGACACGGGGACACCGACGGCGGCGACGACGATCCCGTCGGCGTCGGCCGAGGCGGACGGATCCGCCGAGGTGCCGCCAGCGCAGGCGCTCAGCGCGAGCGCGGCGGTCGCGGCGATCCCGGCCAGGATGGCGCGTCGGGGTCGGCGTGCGAGATGACGAAACGGTGGCATGGCAAAGCATCCCTTCATGGGCAGTGCAGGAAATGGGTGGTGCTCAGGAGGGTGGTGCGGGGTGGTGCAGTCTGGGGGCTAGCGCCGGATCCGGGCGAGGACGACGGCGCCGGCGGCCGCGGCGCTCACGATGGCCGCGCCGAGCATGGCGGCGGGGAACACCGACGACCACCAGCGCCCGGAGATCAAATCGGACGTGCCGCGCGAGACCATCGCGCCCCACTCCGGGGTGGGCGGCGCGATGCCGACGCCGAGGAACCCGAGCGCCGCGGCCACGGCGATCGAGAGGCCGAAGATCACCGACATGTTCTCGATCGCCGGGGCCGCGGCGTTGAGGAGGACGTGACGGAGGCTGAGGCGCGTCTCGGTCATGCCGTGGATCCGCGCGGCGTCGAGATAGGCCTCGCGGCGCACGCGGAGCGTCTCGGCCCGGGTGAGCCGCGCGGGTGAGGGCGCGAGGATGATCGCGAGGACGACGATCATCGTCAGGGGCGTCGCGCCGAACAGCGCGACGGCGACCATGGCGATGACGATGAGCGGGACCGCGTCGGCGAGGTCGAGGACGCGGGAGGTGCCGCGGGCGACGAGCCCGACGACGCCGCGCCGCGACTCGCCCATGCCGGAGAACATCCCGAGGAGGATGCCGCCGGTCGTCGCGATGACCGTGGTCGCGAGCCCGATGAACAGGTCGACCTGGGCGGCCGCGATCGTGCGGGAGAAGACATCCATTCCCGCGCTGTCCGTGCCGAACCAGTAGGTCGCGTCGGGCGCGCTCGACGGCGGTCCGACGACGGCCTCGGGGTCGAAGGGCACGACGAACGGGCCCACGATCGCCAGCAGCGCGAGGAGGATTCCGGGCAGCAGCGCGAGCCACGTGAGCGCCTCGCGGGGGGCACGGATCCGTAGAGTGCGGCTGGCGGGGGCGACGGCGGATGCGGTCATGCGGCGGCCTCCAGACCGGGGCGGCGACGGGGGTCGAGGAGCATGTTGACGACGTCCACGAGGAGGTAGACGAGAAGCGAGATCCCGGCCGTGAGGAGGAGGAATCCCTGTAGGACGGGGATGTCGCTGGAGTTGATCGAGGCGACGGCGTACTGCCCGATCCCGCCGAGGCTGAAGAGCTGATCGAGGACGACGGATCCGCCGAGCAGGCCGCCGAACAGCATGCCGCACACGACGATCGCGCTCGGGGCCGCGCGGCGGAAGACGCTCGCGAGCACGACGCGGGGGCGGGATCCCGTCGCGATCCGGAAGCGGGTCGGGGCCGCGTCGAGCGCCTCGTCGAGCGAGATGATGAGGATCTTCATGATGAGCGGCGAGTACCCGAGCGCGAGGACGAGGACGGGCAGCGCCAGGTGGGCGAGGATCGACCCGGCCGTCTGCACGTCGCCGACGAGCAGCGCGTCGATCAGTGACATCCCCGTGATCGCGGGCGGGAGGGTCTCGGTCGCGCCGACGAGCCCGATGGGCGCGGGCGCCCAGCGCAGGAGGACGTAGAAGAGGAAGATCGACAGGACGCCGAGGACGAAGTCGGGGATCGCCCCGGCGGCGCGGGCGTAGGCCCGGATCGCGCGGCCGGCCGCCGATCGCGGGAACACCGCCGCGACGTAGCTCCCGGCGAAGCCGACGGCGATCGTCACGATCATGCCGATAAGCGTGAGCTGCAGCGTGATGGGGAAGCGCACCATGAGCTCGTCGAAGACGGGACGCCCGGAGGAGATCGAGGTGCCGAAGTCGAGGACGACGACGTTGCCGAGGTAGCGCAGGAACTGCTCCCACAGGGATCCGTCGAGCCCGAGGAGCTGCTCGACGCGGGCGTAGTCCTCCGCCGTGGGGTTGCCGTCCTTGAGGAAGTTCTGGACGGGATCCCCCGGCACCATGCGCACGAGGAAGAACGCGACGACGCTGAAGACGAGCAGGTGCAGGGGGAGGACGAGCAGGCGGGTGATCCACCAGCGGTTGCGGGCGAGGGCGCTCATGCCGTGCCGCCCGCGAGCGCGTAGGCCGAGAGGAGGCCCTGGGTGTACGGGTCCTCGGCGTGCTCCACGACGCGGTGCGTGGTGCCGCGCTCGAGGATCCGCCCGCCGCGCATGACGACCATGTCGCTGCTGATGAACGCCGTCGCGGGCAGCCCGTGCGAGACGAAGACGAGGGCGGCCTGGCGGCCGAGGACGTACTCCTTCAGGAGGTTGAGGATCACGCCCTGCACGCTGACGTCGAGCGCCGAGACCACCTCGTCGCAGACGACGACCTGCGGCTCGACGATCAGGGCGCGGGCGATCGCGAACCGCTGGCGCTGGCCGCCGGAGACGTGGCCGGGGCGCCGGTCGGCCATGTCGGGGGCGAGCCCGAGCGAGGCGACCATCTCGTCCACGCGCTCGTCGGCCTCGCGGGTCGTGAGCCCGAGGAGCGTGAGCGCGGGCATCCGGACCGAGTCGCGCAACGTCCGGCGCGGGTCGAAGGACGACGTCGTGTCCTGCGGGATGTACTGCACGGCCCGCCGGAACTCCAGGAGGTCGCGGCGGTCGGACAGCCAGGAGCGCACGGGGCGCCCGTCGAAGCTGACGTCACCCGTGTCGGGGGTGTCGAGGCCGACGAGCATGCGCGAGAGCGTCGACTTGCCGGATCCGGACTCCCCCACGATGCCGATGCGCGCGCCGGGCGTGACGTCGAGGTCGACGCCGTCGAGCGCGAGGTGCGCGCGGCGGCGCGTGCCGAAGGAGCGGCGCGCGTTCGTGACGGTCAGGTGCTCGAAGCCCACGTCACGCCACCTTCGCGTGAACGGGCTCGGCGACCGGGCGCGGCCCGTCGATCGTGGGCAGCCAGTCGGCGTCGTAGTTGCCGAGCGTCGGGACGCAGTCGGCGAGGGCGCGGGTATACGGGTGCTGCGCGAGCGGGAGGTTCCGCGCCGCGATCGTCTCGACGACCTCGCCGCGATACATCACGACGAGGCGGTCGGCGAACGCCTCGCACAGGCGGATGTCGTGGCTCACGATGAGGAGCGCGGCGCCCGCGGTCTCGGTCAGCTCGACCATGAGGCGCATCATCTCGACGGAGAGGGTCGCATCGAGCGCCGAGGTCGGCTCGTCGGCGATGAGGAGCTTCGGGCGGCTGCACAGAGCGATCGCGAGCATGACGCGCTGGCGCATGCCGCCGGAGAGCTCGTAGGGCCGCGCCCGCAGAACCCGCTCCGCGTCGGGGATTCCCACGCGCTCGAGCCACCCGGCGGCGCGCGCCCGACGCTCGCGGCGCGGCACCTCCGGATCCGCGGCGAGCGCGTCGCACAACTGGCTTCCGACGGTCCACACCGCGTCGAGCGAGGTCATCGCGTCCTGGAACATCATCGACATCTCGGGGATCCGGCGCGGCATCCGCGTGCGGCGCCGGCGGGTGAGGTCCGCGTCGTCGAAGCGGAGGACGGAGGCGTCCACGGACGATCCGGGATCCGTCACGAACCCGGCGATCGCAGAGCACGAGGTGCTCTTTCCGGATCCGGACTCCCCGACGACCGCGACGCGCTCGCCCGGGGCGAGGTCGAGGTCGAAGCGATTCACGGCGGTGACGTCGCCGTCGTGGAAGGTGACGCGCAGATCGCGCACGCTGAGCAGCGGAGCGGGTGTTGCCGGATGGATCGTCACACGGGGTCCTCTCGCAGGAATGGTGAGCCCGACGGGCCGGTCAAAGATTCGTGATGGAGAGCGGTGGGTTAAATCTCACGGGGCATTGTTTCGGCGGGGGCGGACGACCGTAAATCCGCCGTTACGCCAGCGCGGGTGTCGCGGGGCCGCCGCCCGGCCGGGCCCGCGGGCCGCGAATTCGCGCGGGCCGCGGGCGGGGCGGGTATGTTTCGCACCGTGTAACACGGCGCGAAAACCTACGCGAACGTGAACTCGTCGACGACGTCGGGGTCGGCGGTGAGGCGGCGGCCCGTCTCGAGCGCGTCGAGGCGCGCCACCTGGTCGGGCGTGAGCGCGACCTCGAGCGAGGCGAGGTTCGCCTCGATGCGCGCGCGGTTCCCCGAGCGCGGGATGGCGGAAACGCCGTGGGCGCGGTGCCAGGCGAGGATCACCTGCGCGGGGCTGGCCCCGGCCTCCTCCGCGACGGCAGCGACGACCGGGTCCTCGGCGGGGCGCACGCGTCCGTCGGTCGGCCCGCCGAGCGGCGAGTACGCCTGCGTCGCGATGCCCCGCGCGCGGTGCGCCGCGAGGGCATCCGCCTGCGAGAAATACGGGTGGCGCTCGATCTGGTTGAGGTCCGGACGGCGCCCGCCCGCGGCGACAAGCCGGTCGAGGTGCGCGGGGGTGAAGTTGGAGACCCCCGCGGATCCGACAACGCCCTCCTCCGCGAGCGCGGTGAGGGCGTCCCAGGCGCGGAGGGTCCGATCGAACAGGCGGGGCGACGGCCAGTGCAGCAGCACGGTGTCGATCCGATCGCGCCCGAGGAGGCGGCGGCTGACGTCGACGGCGCGGGGCACGTCGTCGTAGTCGGCCATCCAGACCTTCGTCGTGACCTGGACCGTATCCGCCGCCGCCCCGGCCCGGCGGAGCGCGGATCCGACCTCGTCCTCGTTGCCGTACGCGGAGGCGGTGTCGATGAGCGGGTAGCCGGTGTCGATCGCGTGGCGGATCACCAGGGCGGCGTCGCCGCCCGTGATCTGCCACACGCCGAAGCCGATCGGCGGGAGATCGACCGGGGCGAGGGTCATGCGATCGCGTGGAGCGAGTGGAAGCGGCGCTGGTGGTAGACGAGCGGCACGCGGTCGTCGGCGACGCCCATGCCGTGCACCTGGAGCACGACGATCTCGTGGTCGCCGGCGGGCGTCGTCGAGACGACCTCGCACTCGAGCCACATGGTGGCCTCCTCGATGAGCAGCGCCCCTGCCTCCGTCTCGGTCGTAGCGAGCCCGTCGAAGCGGTCGCGCGAGCGCGAGGCGAGCTGCATGCACGCGTCGGACTGGGTGGATCCGAGGATGCTCACCCCGAGGCGCGCGGCGCGGCGGAGGGTGGGCCAGGTGGTGGAGCTCTTCTGCACGGAGAACATCACCATGGGCGGCGCGTAGGACACCCCGGCGGAGAAGGAGGAGGCGACGATCGCGGTGCGCACGCCGTCGACGACGGCGCAGATGGCCGCGATGCCGGACGGGAAGCGCCCCATGGCGGCGCGCACGTGCTCGGGTTCCGCGTCGACGCTCACGAGGCGGTAGGCGTGATCCGGCTGGGCCGGCGAGACGAGGGTCATGAGGTGGTCTCCTGAGGTATGCGGATCGGTGTGGTGATCAGGCCCGCGCGAGCCCGGTGGTCGCCGTGACGGCCGCGCGCCAGCGGCCGAGCCACGCGTCGAGCGCGCCCTCGTCCGCGTAGGTCTTGTCGGAGAGGTACAGCCCCTGCACCGGCACGACCGCGCCGAGCTCGACGAGCAGCGGCTTCAGCAGCAGCTCGGGGGCCATGAAGTGGGCGGGGCCGGCGCCCAGCATGAGCGGGATCGCCGTGACCCCGGCGAGCCCCGTGCCCGTCTCGAACTGGTCGAGGAAGAGCTTGAGGATCCCCGTGTAGGTGGCCTTGAACGTCGGCGACGCGACGATGATAAGGTCGCTCTCGGCGACGGTGGTCACGGCCGCGGCGACGGCTTCGTCGCCCCAGCCGAGGAGCCCCGCGCCGAGGGTGACGACGTCGACCTCCTGCCACTCGGTCGAGAACTCGCGCGCGAGGATCCGCCCGGCCTCGAGCGTGCGCGAGCCGGGCTTGGGGTTTCCGGCGACAACCGTGACGTTCATGGGGTCCTCTCGGTTCGTGATGTGCCCCTAGGACACCAGGCCCCGGTTGCCCCGGCATATCTGCAGATTTGCGCCTCCATTACGCCGCGGACATCTCCCATGCGCGCGAAAGCGCCCCCGCCAATGTCCTGGTCGGGGGCGCTTTTAGTGGATCCGGCGGCGCGGGCTCGGGCGATAACGCCGCGGCCCCACCCGGTCCCGCGGGCCTACGCGAAGTCGCGCAGGTTGTCCCGGAGGTGGTCGTGCTTGAAGCCCGTGCGGATGAGGCCGCGCCGGCGCAGGGCCGGCGACAGGGCGTCGGTGATCGAGGCGATGTAGTGGCGGCTCATGGGCTGGTTGTAGATGAGGAAGCCGTCGCCACCCACCTCCTCCATGACCTCGCCCATCCGCTCCGCGACCTGGTCGGCCGTGCCGGCGAGCGGGATCGAGGAGATGCGGCTGCTCTCGGAGGCCGCCTCGCGGATCGTCTTGTTGCCCCACGCGCGCTTGGTGTTCGCAAGCGTGGACTGGTGCCCGTTGGTCGTGACGTCGGCCGGCAGCGGCTGATCCGGGTCGAAGACCGACATGTCGATCTCCTGCGTGGCCTCGAAGTGGGCCATGTTGACCTCGAAGTTGTAGTCCTTCGCGTCGGCCCAGGCCTGCTCGATCGCCTTGGCCTCGGCCTCGGTTTCGCCGATGATCGGCAGGACCACGAAGAACACCTTGATGTCGTCGGGGTTGCGCCCGAAGCCCTCGGCGCGGCGGCGGATGTCGTCGCGGAACTCCTTCATCCCCTGCACGCCGTTCGGGATGTTGAGGATGAGGTCGGTGTTCTTCGCCGCGAAGTCGCGACCCTTGGGGGATCCGCCCGCCTGGCAGTACACGGGCGTGCCCTGGGGGCTCCGCGGGACGTTCAGGGGTCCGCGCGACTTGTAGAACGTGCCCTCGAAGTCGGCGCGCTTGACCTTGGTGTAGTCGGCGTAATAGCCGGTGGCCGGATCCGCCACGATCGCGTCCTCGTCCCACGAGTCCCACAGCGCCTCGACGCACTGCTTGAACTCGTCGGCCATGTCGTAGCGCAGATCGTGCTCGGGCAGCTTGTCCATGCCGAAGTTCTGCGCCGCTCGGTCCTCGGAGCTCGTGACCATGTTCCAGCCGATGCGGCCGCGCGTGATGTGGTCGAGGGTCGCGAACTGGCGCGCGAGCTGGAAGGGGTTGTAGAACGTCGTCGACGCCGTGCAGATGATCCCGATGTGCTCCGTCGCGTACGCGAGCATCGACGCCGTGACGACGGGGTCGAGCTTCGGCGCGTAGCGCGCGTGCTTGAGGGCCATCTCGGACGTGCCCTGGTACATGTCCGGCACCATGAGCGAGTCCTCGAGCATGAGGAAGTCGAAGCCCGCGCGCTCGAGGTTGCGCGCCTGGTCGATGTAGAAGCGCCCGTCCATCCAGGTCGTCGCGTCGTCCCCCACGAACGGGGCGGTGGGCGAGGGGGCCCACTCGGGGGCGGTCAGGTTGCCGAACCAGCCGAGCTGAAACATGCGTGTCTCTCTTTCGTTGCGGCGGGGCGCCCGGGAGGCGCCCCGCCGGAGAATGGGTGTCGGTCAGTCCTCGACCGTGAGGTTGGAGTAGTCCATCCACTGGTCCGAGCGGATCGCGTAGCCGGTTACGTCGCTGCCGAGGAGCACGGGCGGCTGCGTCTGTCCGAGGAAGACGATGGGCGACGAGTCGATCCAGTACGCCTCGGCGGCGGCCCAGGCCTCCCCCGCCTCCTCGGAGAATGAGTCGGCGTACTCGTACCCGGCGAGCTTGAGCTCCTGGAACGTCTCGTCGTTCCAGTCGGCGAGGTTGTTGGCCCCGTCGATCACCGTGTAGACGTTGAGCTCGTAGCCCGGCGCCATCGTGATGGCGTAGTCGCGGAGCAGGTAGGCCTCGCCCGAGTGGTCGACGCGCTGGGCGTTGAACTGCGACTGGTTCTGCTCGTCGATCGTGACGTTGAATCCCGCGTCGGCCGCGGCCGACTGGATCTGGATCGCCGTGTTCGCGAGGTCCGCGTCGGACGCGCTCACCGTGAGAGTCACGTCGACGGGCGTGGTGATCCCCGCGCCCTCGAGCAGCTCGAGCGCGGTGTCGGGGTCGTAGGTGTACTCGGGGATGTCCGCGTCGGAGTACCCGGGCGCCTCGCGGTCGAGGAAGCCGGATCCGTTGCGCACCGCGCGACCGTGGAACACGTTGTCGATGATCTGGTCGTAGGGCACGGCGTAGGCGAACGCCTGGCGCACCGTCTCGTTGTCGAACGGGGCCTTGTTCGTCACGAGCGGCATCATCACGTATGTGTTCGAGTTGGACACCGTCGGGACGATGACGTCGGGGTTCTCCGCCGCCTCGGCGAGCGCGGCCGGGTCGACGTTCTCGGCGATGTCGGCGCTGCCGCTCTCGACGGCCGTGACGCGCGCGCCGCTGTCGGGCACGATGCGGACGATGACGGTGTCGACGTCGGGGACGATCGGCAGGCCCGTGTCCTCGCGCGCGACGAGCGTGGCGCCGGTGGCCGGATCCCAGTCCGTGACCTCGTAGGGACCGAAGCCGAAGTTGGGGTTCTGGGCCGAGAACTCGACCGCGTAGGGGTCCTCGTCCGTCGCGTTCTCTTGGAGCCAGACGGAGTCGTAGACCTCGCCGAGCACGTCGGACAAGAGCGCCTGGAACTCGGTGCCGTATCCGGCGTCGGTGAGCGTGAAGGCCACCGTGCGGTCGTCGATCACCTCGATCATCTCGTCGGGGTCGGTCCAGACGGGCCCCGCGGCGCCGTAGGCGACCGACGTGGCGGTCTCGAACTTGCGCTCCCACGACCAGCGCACGTCCTCCGCGGTCAGCGGGTTCCCCTGCGCGCTCGTGACCTCGCGCAGCGTGAAGGTGTAGGTGAGGCCGTCGTCGCTCACCTCGAGCGACTCGGCGAGGTAGGGCTCGAACGTCGCCATGTCCTGGGCCTGGACGCCGGCCTGGTCGGTGTCGACGTAGGGCTTCTTCAAGAGCGTCGCCTGCGTGTTGACGGACTGCTCCATGCCGCTGAACGTGTAGTCGAGCGACCAGCCCATGTTGTTATCGGGCTGAACGATCGTGACGGTCGTGCCGTCGGCGGAGGTGTCGGCGGTCGTCCCGGCGCCGCACGCGGCGAGCGCGAGCAGCCCGGCCGCGGCGGTCCCGGCGACGGCGGTGCGCAGGATCCGTCGGGTGCGGAGGGAGAGGGATGAGGGCGAAAAATGCATGGCTGTACTCCTCGGGGAGGGGTGGAGTGATGCGGGGGATGCTCCGGGCGGAGCGGGCGGAACAGTCAGTGGGACAGGCGCATGATGCGCCGGTTGAGCGCCACCATGAAGACGGTAACGAGCAGCATCGCGAGGGCCGGGAACAGCACGGGCCACCACTTGCCGGTGAGGACGCCGGACACCTCGGTGGAGATCATGGATCCCCACTCCGGGGCGGGCGGGGCGAGCCCGACGCCGAGGAACCCGAGGCCCGCGACGAGGGCGATGGAGGAGGCGAACACGAGCGTAATGTTCTCGAGCGCGGGCCAGGCGGCGTTCGGGAGGATGTAGCGGAAGGCCGTCGACGTCGCCGACTCCCCCGACACGCGGGCGTTCTCGACGAACACCTCGCCGCTGACCTGCAGCGCCTCGGCGCGGACGAGGCGCGCCTGGTTGGGCGTCAGCGCGACGACCATCGCGAGCGTGAGCGTGACCATGCTGACGCCGAAGAACGCCACGAGGACGAGCCCGATGATGACGGCGGGGAGCGCCTGTAGCAGGTCGAGCGCCCGGAACGACACCTGCCCGATCGCCCGCAGCGCGCGGGAGCGGGAGCGCTCGAACAGGGCGGCCGCGAGGCCGATGATCATGCCGAGCACCGTGCTGATCGCGGCGGTCGCGAGCCCGATGACGACGTCGATGCGGAAGCCTGCCAGCGTGCGGGAAAAGACGTCCATGCCCGCCGAGTCCGTGCCGAACGGGTGCGCGGCGCCCGGCAGGATGTACGGCTCGGCGACGACGCGGGTCGCGGGATAGGGCGCGATGGCCTCGCCGAACAGGCACAGCGCGAGGACGAGCGCGACGCCCACGAGCGAGAGGATCCCCGTGATGCGGTTCGTCAGTTGGGCGCGGCGCTTCTGGCGCGCCACCACCTCGTGGGGTGCGGGGGCGGCGGGAACCACCTTCTCCGGCGTGCGGACGGGATCGGCGAGCGCGGTCATGAGGTCTCCTGGTTCCTGTCGGTCACGCGGCGACGGTCGAGGTGCGGCGGCGGGGGTCGATGATTCCCGTGACGATGTCGACGGCGAAGAAGACGATCAGCGAGATGAGCGCGATGGCGAGGAGGATCCCCTGCAGCGCGACGTAGTCGGATCGGTTCACGGCGTTGACGGCGTACTGGGCGCTGCCTTGGAGGGCGAACAGCTGCTCGATGACGACGGCGCCGCCGAGGAGGAAGCCAAAGATCGTGCCGAACATCGCGAGCGCGGCGGGCAGAGCGCGGCGCCAGACGGATCGCAGCACGGCGCCCGTCTTCTGCCCCGTCGAGACGGCGAACTTCGTCGAGTTGGCCTCGGCGGCCTCCTGCAGCGCGGGGATGAGCACCTTGAGGAGCATCGGCCCGTAGGCGAGCGCAAGGGTGAGCGTGGGGAGCCAGAGGTGGGCCCAGATCGACGCCTCCACGTCCCACCGCCCAGCGATCGCCGCGTCGATGATCGCGAATCCCGTGACCGTCGGCGGCGGCGGGAGCGTCACGTCGTACAGCCCGATCGGCGCGGGCGCGATCCCGAGGACGACGAAGAAGAGGAGGATCCCGAAGATGCCGAGCACGAAGTCGGGCACGGCACCGGCGGTCCGCGCGACGAAGGCGGCTACCCGCGCGACGACGCTCCCGGGGCGGATCAGGACGGCCATGCCGGCGCCGAAGGCGAGCAGCACGATCGCGAGCGCCGCGACGATCGCGTTCTGCACGGTGCCGGGGATGACCCGCACAAGGTCGTCGAGGACGGGCGCGCCCGAGCTGAACGAGGTGCCGAGGTCGCCCTGGACGAGCCGGCCGAGGTAGGCCCCGAGCTGCTCCGGGAGGGATCCGCTGAGGCCCATCGCCTCCTGCATCTCGAGGTACTGCTCCTCGGTGATGTTCTGCCCGCCCGCCGCGTTGACGACGGGGTCGCCCGGGATGACGCGCACGAGGAAGAACACGACGATGACGAAGACGAAGAGGTACACGGGGATGAGGATCAGGCGCTGGACCCACCAGAAGTGGGTGTGGCGCAGCGAGAGCAACCGGGCCATCAGGCGGCCTCCTCGTATCGGTAGGCGCCGACGAGGGCGCGGGTGTAGTCGTCCTGCGGGTCGCCGAGGACGTCTGCCGTCGCGCCGCGCTCGACGACGCGGCCGGACTTCATGACGAGCACCTGCGAGGTCATGAACGCCGTGGTCGGCAGGCCGTGCGAGACGAACATCAGCGCGCACTCGGCCTCGTCGCAGTAGTCGCGCAGGAGATTCAGGACGACACCCTGCACCGAGACGTCGAGCGCCGAGACGGCCTCGTCGGCGAGGAGGAGGCGGGGCTGCGGGAGCACGGCGCGCACGATGGAGAACCGCTGGCGCTGGCCGCCCGAGAGCGCGGCCGGCCGGCGGTCGAGGAGCGCGGGGTCGAGGCCCATCTGCCGCGTGAGTTCCTCGATGCGCACCGTGGCCGCGGGCTTGTCGAGGCCGCCAAGCTTGGCGTTGACGCGCATCATGGTCGCGCGGATCGTCCACCGCGGGTTGAACGCCCCGCCCGTGTCCTGGCCGATCCACTGCACGGCGCGGCGGAACGCGAGGCGCGCCTTGGCGTCGTGGCTGTCGACGGGCACCCCGTCGTAGAGCACCTCGCCGGTGTCGGGGTGGTCGAGGCCGAGCGCGAGGCGCACGAGCGTGGACTTGCCGGATCCGGACTCGCCGATGATGCCGACGCGCTCGCGGGAGCCGACCTCGAAGCTCACCCCCTGGAGCGCGGGGTGGTCCTCGCCCGCCACCCGGAAGGTGCGGCTGACGTCGCGGAACTCAAGCATGAACGGCCTCCTGCTCGATCGTGGCCAGGCGTGTGGTGTTCCAGTTGTCGAGGGTGGGGATCGCGTCGAGGAGCCCGCGGGCGTAGGAGGATCCCGGCTCGCGGGCCGCGAGCTCGGCGGGCGTGAGGCGGTCGACGACGGCCCCGCCGCGCATGACGACGAGGTGGTCGACGTAGTGGCTGCACAGCGCGATGTCGTGCGAGACGATCAGGAGGGCGGCGCCCGTCTCGGCGGTGAGACGGCTGAGCACCTCCATGGTCTCGCGGGCGACGGACGCGTCGAGGGCGCTCGTGGGCTCGTCCGCGATGATGAGGCGGGGCTCCGCGGCGAGCGCGAGCGCGATCATGACGCGCTGGCGCATGCCGCCGGAGAGCTTCTGCGGGGTAGATCCCCACACGCGGTCGACGTCGGAGAGGCCCACCGACCGCAGCAGCTCCCCGGCCCGCTCGCGGGCCGCGGCCGCCGAGAAGCGCCGGACGCCGGCGAGCACGGCGCGGAACTGCCGGCCGACCGTCGCGACGGGGTCGAGGGAGGACATGGCGTCCTGGAAGATCGTCACGACGCCGGGAACGCGCGGCGCGATGAGCGTCTTCTGCCGCGTGGCGCCGATGGGCACGCCCTCGAAGCTGCGCTCGTCGGCAAGGATCGTCGCCGAGCGCGGGAGGAAGCCGGCCGCCGCCATGCACACGGTGGTCTTGCCGGATCCGGATTCACCGATGAGCGCGACCCGCTGGCCCCGCGGGACGTCGAGGGCGACGTCCCGCACGGCGAAGGTGCCGTCGTAGGCGACCGAGAGGTTGCGAAGGACGAGCCCGGGGGCCTCGGCGGGTGCGCTCATGATCAGAAGGACCTCAGGTTCTCGCGGAGGGTGGTGTGGTCGTAGCCGTCGCGGATGAGCCCGCGGCGGCGGAGGGCGGGGCTCAGCCCGTCGGCGTACTCGGCGATGGAGCGGCGGGTGACCTCGGGGTAGAGGAGGAAGCCGTCGCCGCCGACCTCCTCCATGAGCTCGCCCATCTTGGCCGCGACCGTGTCGGGGGATCCGATGAGGCCGAGGTCGTCGATCTGCCGAATGGTCGTGACGACCTCGCGCAGCGTCTTGTCCTCGTTACCCGTGACGTACTGGCGCATCGAGCTCTGCTCGCCGTTGCCGACGACGTCGGGCATCTTGGCGTCGAGGTCGAAGGTGCTGAAGTCGACCTCTCCCCCGCTGATGTACGACATCTGCCAGAGGATGTGCTCGATGTACGCGTCGGACTGGGCGTAGGCGAGGCGCTGCGCCTCGCGCTCTCGGGCGTGGGCGTCGGTCTCGCCGAGCATGGGCGTGACGAGGAACATCACCTTGAGGTCGTCGGGGTTGCGGCCGTGGGCTGCGGCGCGGGCGCGCATGTCGTCGCGGAACGCCTTCATCTGCTCGACGCTCTTGCCCATCGCGAGCATGGTGTCGGCGTGCTCGGCGGCGAGCTCGCGGCCGGGGATCGAGTTGCCGGCCTGGGCGACGACGGGGCGGCGCTGCGGTCCCGGGATCGTGTTGAGCGGCCCGCGCACCGAGAAGTGCTCGCCGCGGTGGTCGATCGTGTGGACCTTGGCGGCGTCCGCGTAGCGCGGGACGGACGGATCCAGCACCAGCGCGTCGTCGTCCCACGAGTTCCAAAGCTTCGAGACGACGTCGAGCCACTCGGCGGCCCGGGCGTAGCGCTCGTCGTGCGGCGGGAGCTTGTCGTAGCCGAAGTTCTGGCCGACCCGGTGCGTCACGCTCGTGACGACGTTCATTCCGTACCGTCCCTCCGTGAGGTGGTCGAGCGTGACGGCCTGGCGGGCCGCGAGGTACGGCGGGTACTGAGTGGTGGAGGCGGTCGCGATGACGCCGATGTGCTTCGAGTGCTGCGTCATGAGCGGCACGAGCGGCATGGGGTCGTTCTTCGGGGCCATGAATCCGCGGGCGAGGGTGAGATCGGCGGATCCGCCGTAGGTGTCCTCGATCATCGACGTGTCCTCGATGAACACGAAGTCGAATCCGCCCCGCTCGAGCGCGCTCGTCATGTCGCGATACATGTCGGGCTTCGTCCACTCCGTCATGCCCCGCCCCGTGAAGGGGCCGTGCCAGGGCTGAATGCCGAAGCCGTTTCCGAGAAACCAACCGAGGTGGAACATCGTGACTCTTTCTGCGGTGCGGGAGGGTGTGCGCTCCAGTGTTGACCGTCGAGCGCACGCCCGGTTTTCCGTGCATTTACGCGTCGTTTACGCGGTGAGATCCCGCGTTTTTCCGCGGATAGAGCGCGCTTAACGCGGCGGATCCCGCCGAACCGTGCCCGCGAAAAGGCCCGCTAGGAGGCCGCGCGGTCGTGCGCGCGGTGGACGGAGAGGTCGGGGGTGGCGGCCCGGTCGGCGAGGAGCGCCGACAGCCGCCCCGAACGATCGCGGAGCGGGAAGGAGACCCGGTCGGCCCGGTAGTGGGCGAAGCTGTATTCGTGCACGACGCCGTTCACGTCGAGGAGCCGCTGTTCCCGCATGAGGACGGGCGCGCCCGGCGCGATGTGCAGCGTCCGCGCCGTGTGCTCGTCGGCGGCCGCCGCGTCGATGACCGTCTCGACGTCGCCGAGCGGCACCCCGAAGACGAACTCGAACGCGAACTCGAGGCTCGGGCACGTCGGCCACGAGGCCGGCTGGTGCACGGAGGTGCGGTAGTAGGCGGTCCGTAGCCCCACGGGCTCGGCGCCGTCGGCCGTGACGTGCTCGAAGATCTGCTCGCACATGCCGATCTCGCGGTCGTCCGTGTCCATCGCCGTGCGCACGAAGGCGACCATCGGCACCCGCCGGTCGACGAGCTTGCGGTACATGAACCCGGGCGGCGTGTGGTTCGGGAGGATGTCGTCGATCGGGATCCGGTACTGGTGCCCCACGACATGCGTTCCGACGTGCCGCTGCCGGGCCACGAGCCCCTCGTCCGCGAGCCGCGCGAGCGCGTAGCGGATGCTCGCGCGCGGCAACCCCGTGAGCGTCACGAGGTCGCTCTCGATGAGCGATCCCCCGCTCTCCACCCACCCCGACCGGATCTGCGAGCGGATCAGCTCGTACGCCCGCCGGTGCTGGCCGTCGATCGCGCGCCTGGCCGCCGTGGTGAGACTCCGGGGTTCGGGCATGTTGTCTCCACTCGCGCGCGGCCGGCCAGGCAATGATGTGATGATTCCCATCCAGCATCGACCCCGGGTGTTTCGCCCGGATTACCCCTGGACGGTGGGTTGGTTTCGACGCGTGTCGTTCAGACCACCGTCGTGTCGACGGCGCCCGCGGGCACGTGTCGCCCGGTGGGCCGGACGCCGACGAACGCCCCCTCCGCGACGACCCGCTCGCCGCGCACGAAGACGTCGGCCGGGCGCCCCGTGACCTCCATGCCCTCGTACGGCGTGTAGTCGGTCGCCATGTGGAGGTCGCCCGTGCGAATCGTCCACGTCGCGGCCGGATCCCACAGGACGATATCCGCATCGGATCCGGGGCGCAGCGTGCCCTTGCGCGGGTAGAGCCCGTTGACCTTCGCGGGGTTGGCGGCGGTCGCCTCCACGAAGCGACGGGGGCTCAGGCCGCGCTTCGACACGAACTCGCTGAAGATCACCGGCAGCCGCGTCTCGACGCCGGGGAGGCCGTTCGGCATGATGCGCACGTCGTGCGGATAGGTTTCCTTCTGCGCCGTGTCGTAGCAGCAGTGGTCGCTTCCGATCGTCGTGATCTCCCCGTTAAAGAGGTACTCGCCGAGCGCGTCGACCGTCTCCCGGTCGCGCAGCGGCGGGCAGCACACGAAGCGCTCGGGGTGCGCGCCGAGGTAGTGCGCGTCGTCGAGGACGAGGTGGTGCGCGACCGACTCGGTGAACGCACGCACGCCCCGGCGGCGCGCGTCGGCGACGAGGTCGACGGCGGCGGGCGTCGACTGGTGCACGAAATACACGGGCGCCCCGATCGACTCGGCGATCGCGAGCACCTCGGCCACGGCCGCCGTCTCCGCGAGCGCGCTGCGGCTGTCGTGCATGTGGCCGGCGTCGATCTCGCCGCGGCCCGCGGCGCGGCGCTGGTCCTCCTCGATGATCGCGTTGGCCTCGCAGTGGATGACGACCATGCCGCCGACCTCCTGCAGCACCTGCATGGTCTTGAGGATCGTGTCCGGCTCGGCCATCGACTCCCCGCGATACGTCGTGAACATCTTGACCGTCACGACGCCCTCGGAGGCGAGGGTCCGTAGCTGATCGGGCACGGTGTCGTCCCACGCGACGACGGAGGCGTGCAGGGCGCTGTCGCACCACCCCTGGTCCGCCTTGGCCCGCTGCGCGCGGGCGACCTCGATCGGCACCTCGCCGGGACGCGGAATCGCGAAGTCCACGATCGTCGTCGTGCCGCCGAAGACCGCCGCCGTAGTGCACTCGGCGTAGTCGTCGCGCGAGGTGAACTCCCCCGACGTGAAGCCGACGTGGCAGTGCGGATCCACCCCGCCGGGCATCACCAGGCGGCCGGTCGCGTCGACGATCTGCGCGCCGTCCGGCGCAGGCGTGCCGGGGGCGACGATTGCCGCGACCCGCCCCTCCGAGACGAACAGGTCGGACGGGCCCATCCAGTCCGCCTCGACGAGGGTGCCGCCGCGGATCACGAGGTCGACGTTCATGGGGTGACTCCTTCGGGGGTCTGGCCGGCGCGGGCCTCTCGGCGCGAACGCTCCAGCGCGGGATCGGGGATCGGGACGGCCTCCAGCAGCGACCGCGTGTAGGGGTGGGCCGGTCGGAGGTATACGTCGTCGCGCGGTCCCTGCTCGACGATGCGCCCGCTGTTCATGACGGCCACGCGGTCGCAGAGGTAGCGCACGACGGCAAGGTCGTGGGCGATGAACAGCAGCGCGAGGTCGAGGCTCTCGCGGAGCTCGGCGAGGAGGTTCAGGACCTGCGCCTGGACCGAGACGTCGAGCGAGGACACCGGCTCGTCGCAGATGAGCACGCTCGGACGCACGGCGATCGCACGGGCGATCGCGATGCGCTGACGCTGGCCGCCCGAGAACGAGCGCGGGTACCGGTCGAGGTGGCTCGCGTCGAGGCCGACTGACTCGAGCGTCCCGACCACGCGATCGGTGCGGCGGCGCGCGTCGCGCTCGATGCCGTGGACGAGGAGGCCCTCGCCGACGAGATCCCGCACGCGCATGCGCGGGTTGAGGGAGGCGAACGGATCCTGGAACACGAACTGCATCGTGCGACGCGCGGAGCGGAGGGTGCCACGCGAGGCGCCGACGATCTCCTGCCCGTCGAGCGTCACGGACCCGGCGTCGGGGGCGATGAGCCCGGCGACGAGCCGCGCCGTCGTCGACTTCCCGGAGCCCGACTCGCCGACGAGACCGAGGGCGGATCCCCGCTCGAGCGTGAACGACACGTCGTCGACGGCGAGGCGGTCGCGCCCGGCGAACCGCTTGGAGAGGGACTGGACCTCGACGAGACTCATGCGGGTGCTCCTTCCGTGGGCCGGCCCGACTCGCCGGCTTCGAACTCGGCGACGGACCTCAGTCGTACGCCCGGGTCCGAGTCCAGCCGGGGAATCGCGGCCAGCAGGCCGCGGGTGTACGGATGCTGCGGCGCGGCGTACAGCGCGTCCACGCCGCCGCGCTCGACGATCTCGCCGTGGCGCATGACGACCACCTCGTCGGCGAAGCCCGCCACGACGCCGAGGTCGTGTGTGATCAGCAGCACGCCGATCCCGCGCTCGTCGGCGACCTCGTGCAACAGCTCCATCACCTGCGCCTGCACCCGCACGTCGAGCGCCGTCGTGGGCTCGTCGGCGATGAGCAGCTCGGGCTCGGCGATGATCGCGATGGCGATGACCACCCGCTGGCGCATGCCGCCCGAAAACTCGTGCGGGTAGTCGTCGAAGCGCGCGGCCGCGTCGGCGACCCCGAGGCGTCCCAGCAGGTCGATCCCGCGTTGCCGGGCCACGCGGCGGGAGACACCGCGGATGAGGAGAGGCTGCATGATCTGCCACCCGATGCGCTTGACCGGGTTCAGCGAGGTCAGCGGGTCCTGGAACACGAGCCCCGCGCCGGATCCGCGGATCCCGCGCACCGTCCGGGGGCTCGCCCCGACCAGCTCGCGGCCCGCGAGGCGAATGCTGCCCTCGAGCTGCGCGTCGGGGTCCAGCTGCAGGACGGCGCGGGCCGTCACGGACTTGCCGGATCCGGACTCGCCGACGAGCGCGACCTTGCGGCCGGTCTCGACGGCGAGCGAGACGCCGTGCACGACCTCGGTGCCGCCGCCGTCGGGCGTCGGGTAGGACACCCGGAGGTCGGTGATCTCGAGCAGCGCGCTCATCGTGCGCCTCCATTCCGGAGCGTCGGATCGCGGCGGACGCGGAGCCAGTCGCCGGCGAGGTTGAAGGCGATGGCCGTGAGCGCGATGGCGAGGCCGGGGAACACGAGCGACCACCACCCGTTGACGACGTTGTCGGCCGCCGACGCGATCATTGCGCCCCACTCGGGCGAGGGCACCTGCGCGCCGACGCCGATGAAGGACAGGCCGCTGATGACGAGCATCACGGCGGCGACGTCGAGCGTCACCTGCACGTACATCGCGTCCAGGGAGTTGGGGAGGATGTGGCGGAACACGAGGCGCCACCGGCTGACGCCGAGCGCGATCGCGGACTCGACGTACTCCGAACGCCGCGTCTCGCGCACGACGCTGCGCACGAGGCGCGCGTATCCGGGCCACCACGTCGCGGCGATCGCGACGACGGCGGACGACAGCCCGGGGCCGAGCGCGACGGCGAAGCCGAGCGCGAGGATGATCGCGGGCAGCGCGAGCCCGATGTCAGTGATGCGCATGAGCACCTCGTCGACAACCCGCCCGCCGAGGGCCGCGATCGTGCCGACCGCGATGCCGATGACGATCGTGACGGCCAGGACGATCGCCGTGGCGGTCAGGGTGATTCGTCCGCCGGCGAGCACCCGCGAGAGCACGTCTCGCCCGTTGACATCCGTGCCAAACCAGTGTGCGAGGCTCGGCGGCTGGAGCGCCATCGTCAGGTCGACCTTGTATGGGTCGTAGGGCGCGATCCATGGCCCGACCACCGCGACGACGACGACAAGGGCGACGACGACGAGGGCGATCCGCTCGACGAGCGGGGTGCGGGCGCGGCGGGAGCGAGCGCGCACGAGGGCGCGGGTGCGGGGCGCGAGGACGCTCATCGCGCACCTCCGATCGGGGCGAGGCCCGTGCGGGCCTGGGTGGGCGCGGCGACGGCCGCGCGTCGGGGCGCGGCGCCGTCGCGCAGGCGCGGGTTGATCCACAGCTGCAGCACGTCCACCGCGAGGTTCGTGACGATGAAGACGATGCCGATGACGATGATGGCGCCGATGACGGGATAGAGGTCGTTCTGCAGCACGGCCGTGACCATGTACGCCCCAATCCCCGTGCGGTTGAACGTCGACTCGACAAGGACGGTCGTGCCGAGCATCCAGCCGAGCTGCATGCCGAGAATCGTCGTCATGGGGATCAGCGCGTTGCGGAACCCGTGGGCGACCACGACGCGGAACTCCCCCGCCCCGGTCGCCCGGGCGAGGCTGACGTAATCGGCGTCGAGCGCCGTGATCATGCTGGAGCGCACCGTGCGCGCGATCACCGCGATGAACGACGCCGCCAGCGTCACGGCGGGGAGAAGGAGGTAGGACAGGGCGGATCCAAAGGCCGCGAGGTTGCCGCTGAGGAGCGCGTCGAGCGTGACGGCCCCGGTGATCGTCGGCACCGCGTAGTCCATGCCGATCTGCCCGTATAGGGGCAACCAGCCGAGCACGACGGAGAAGAGCAGTTGCAGGAGCAGACCGAGCCAGAAGACGGGGAGCGCCGCGCCGAGGAGCGCGACGAAACGCGCCGCGACGTCGGCCGCGCGGCCGCGGCGGTAGGCCGCGAGGATTCCGAGCGGCACGGCGATGAGGACGTTGATGATCATCGCGGCGACGACGAGCTCGAGGCTCGAGGGCAGCACCTGCGCGATATCGGCCGTGACCGGCCGGTGCGTGAAGACGGACGTGCCGAGGTCTCCGCTGAGGACCCGGCCGACGTAGTCGACGAACTGCGCCCAGAGCGGGCGGTCGAGCCCCAGGGTCTGCCGCGCCGCCTCGACCTGCTCGGCCGTCGCGTTGCGGCCGGCGGCCGCGCGGGCCGGGTCGCCGGGCAGGATCTGCACCATCGCGAAGGCCATGACCAGGAGGCCGGCGAAGACAAGCACCGCGAGGGCGATGCGTTGGAGGAGGTAGCGGATCACGGGGGTCCTTCCGCTGGTTCTGGGGGCTCGGGCGGGGGCGGGATGCGGCGCGGGGTGGCCCGCGCCGCATCCGTCCGGATCAGTCGGCGAGAGTGATCTCGTACACGTCGACCGTCTGGTGGTGCGACGCGCGGTAGGTGTAGCCCTCGACACGGTCGGACATGACCGCGACGAGGTTCGAGTTGGCCAGGTTCATCGAGACGAAGTCACCGGTGATGGTCTCCTGCGCCTCGAGGTACTGCGCGCAGCGCGCGTCCTCGTCGGTCTCGCGCTGGGCGGACTCGAGCAGCTCGTCGACCTCGGCGTTGTCGTACGCGCCCCAGTTCTGCCCCGTGCCGATGAACTGCGAATCGAAGTTCTGGTACAGGATCGCGCTGGCGTCCGGGAACGCCGGGAACGCGTAGATCATGCCCATCTGCGGGCGCGTGTCGTCGCTCGCGTAGAGCTCCACGAACTGCGGGTAGGTGACGGCCTGCAGTTCGAGCGTGATGCCAATCTCGGCGAGGTTCGACTGCAGCAGCGTCGCGGCCTGCTCCATCTCGGTCGTCGCCTCGAGGTAGACCATCGACACGGTGGTGCCGGCGAGACCGTTGTCGTCGACGAGCTGCTGGGCGCGCTCGAGGTCGAACGTCGGCTGCCCGATGTCGTCGGTCGTGGAGCACTGCATACCGCCCGGCAGCGGCCCGTTGACCGTGTTTCCGGCGCCGAGCAGGATCGCGTCGACGTGCTGTTGGTAGTCGTACGCGTACGAGATCGCCTCGCGCAGAGCCGGATCCGAGGTCGTCGGGTCGGCCATGTTGAAGAACGAGTACAGCACGACGTTCGTCGCGGACGAGTCGGTCACGAACCCGTCGGTGTCGAACTGGGCGCGGTCGGCGGGCGCGATGTCCATGGCGATGTCGATGTCGCCCGAGGTGAGCGCCGAGGCCTGCGTGGAGGCCTCCGTCAGGTAGCGGAACTCGATGTTCTCCGCCTGGCCGTCGAACCCACCCCAGTAGTCGGCGTACTGCGCGTAGGTCGCCGACTGGTTCGGGGTGTACCCCGTGACGGTGTACGGGCCGGATCCGGCGTCGTTCGTCGCGAGCCAGGACTGGCCCTGGTCGTCGCCCGCGTTCTCCTCGACGAGCGCCGAGTTGACGACGTAGACGCGGGTGAGCGCCGCGAGGAAGGGGGCGTCGGCCTCGCTGAGGGTGATCTCGACGTGCGTGTCGTCGATCGCCTCGGCGTGGTCGTAGGCGGTGAGGAACGACGCGACGCCGATCCCGATGCCCTGGATCCGGTCCAGGGTGTACACGACGTCGGCGGCCGTGAGCGCCGCGCCGTCGTGGAAGGTGACGTCGTCGCGGAGCGTCAGCGAGATGACGGTGCCGCTGTCGTCAACGCTCCACTCGGTGACGAGCTCGCCCGCCAGCTGGTTGTCGTCGTCGTAGGTGAGGAGCGAGTCGTAGGCCGGGATGACGACCTCGTCGACCGTCGAGTTGTCGGCCTGCACGGGGTCGAACGACGCCGGCGGCTCGTTCTCCGCGATGACGAGCGTGCCCTGGCGGGCTCCGCCCGTGGCGGCGGATCCGCCGGTGTCGCCGGATCCGGCGCAGCTGGCGAGCAGCAGCGCCGTGCCGAGGATCGCTGCGGTGCCCAAGAGGTGGGTTGAACGCATGTCGGTACCTATTCCTGTGAGGAGGGGGATCGGGTGTCACGGCGCGCGGTGGGGGACCACGAGCCGTCAGGGTGGATCTCTACGCCGTAGAGCTCGCGAGCGGCGTCTGCGCTCACGTAGCCGTCGATGACGTCCTCGACGACAGCCTGGGGGTCACGCTCGAGCGGGTCGCCGTAGCCGCCCCCGCCCGCCGTGCGGTTGATGAACCTCTCCCCCGCGGCCATCGAGGCGCGGTACATGCCGACGCGCTTGGCGCGATCGGTGTCCGGCCAGATGACCATCTCGCTCGGCTCGGGCTCGAGCCCGCCGTCGAGCGCCCAGGGGCGGGTCTTGGTCTTCTTCTTCATCGAGAGCACCTCGCCGGGCTCCGTGTAGCTCACCTCGCGGAGCACGCCGACGCCGCCGCGGTGGCGGCCTGCGCCCGCCGAGTCCTGGATGAGCTCGAGGCGCTCGTGCAGGAGCGTCGCCTTGTGCTCGAGGACCTCGATCGGGGTGTTGCGCACGGTCGTCTGCGAGGGGTGCTGCTGGGCGTTGCCGCCGTCGTGGTCGCGCGTCGCGCCCCACCCGATGCCCTCGTTGTTGCTGACGACATAGTCGGATCCGGTGCGCGAATCGTGGCCGAGCGCCATGAACCCGGGCTCGTCCCCGCCGGAGGAGGCGGGGATCTCGGCGAGGGCCTGCGCAAGCGCCTTGTGGACGAGCTCGGTGGCGACGATGGCACTCCACTGCGTGAAGGTCGCGGCGGGGTAGACGGCGTGGAAGATGCTGCCCTCCTCCGCGATGACCTCGAGCGGCGCGAAGTGGCCCGCGTTGGAGGGCTCCTCGGGCGTCGTGAGGCTCTTGAAGGTGGCTTTCACGATGCCCTCGGTGGCGCCGATCGGCAGGTTCACGGGGCCCAGGACCGACGGCGAGGAACCCGTGTAGTCGGCGGTGATGCGGTCGCCGTCGATCGTGACGCGCACCGTGATCTCGATGAGGTCGTCGCTGATGTTGTCGTCGTCGATGTAGTCGGTCGCCGTCCAGCTGCCATTCGGCAGGGCCTCGACGGCGCGGCGCGCGACGGACTCGCCGTGCTCGATGACCTGGCGAATCGCCTGCTCGACCTGGTCGATGCCGAACTTCTCCCAGATCTGGTGGAGGCTGCGCTCCCCCACCCGCAGCGCGGCGAGCTGGGCGTGGAAGTCGCCGAGGGTGAGCTCGGGCAGGCGCGAGTTGAAGCGGATGAGCTCCGCGACGTCGTGGACGAGCTCGCCGCCCGCGACAATCTTCGTGCCCGGGAAGATGAGCCCCTCCTGGTGCATGTCCGTTGAGTCGAGGACGTATCCCGGAGCCTTGGCGCCGAGGTCCATCCAGTGCGCGCGCACCGCGAGGAACGCGGCGGGCGCGTCGCGGCCGTCGAGGAAGACGGGGGCGAACAGCATGGCATCGTAGGCGTGCGCGCCGCTCCAGTACGGGTAGTTCAGGAGGAAGACGTCGCCGGGCCCCATGTTCTCGACGCCGATGTAGCGAGAGCCCTCCATGAGCGCGCGGTCGTTGGCGCCGAGGAAGTGCGTGATGCCGCTCGCCTCCGCCATCAGCTGCTGCTCGGCGTTGTAGATGGAGATCCCGAAGTCGAGGACGTCGTAGATGACCGGGTTGAAGGCGCTGCGCACGAGCGTGCGGCGCATCTGCTCGGCCGCCGAGACGACGTAGTTCCGGATGACCTCGACGGTGGCCCCGTCGAGTCGCTGTTCCGCGGTCATGACGCGGCTCCCTTCAGGCTGATGGCGAGGTGTCCGTACTCGTTGACGAGGAGCTCCTGGTCGCTGAAGAACACGGTGGTCGAGGTGCCCTCTTCGACGATCGCGGGGCCCGCGATCGTCTGCCGCGCGAGGAGGCTATGGCGGTCGTACACGGCCGCGTCGACCCACGCATCGGTGGCGACGTCGAACAGGCGGCGCGAGGAGACGGCCTCCGGCGATCCGGACCCGGAAGCGATGCGCACGAGCGGCGGCTTCGGCTGCACGCCGACGGCGCGCAGACGAACGGAGAGGATCTGGCCCGGCTCGTCCATCGCGTGGCCGTGGCGCGAGAGGTGCTGCGCGTTGAACGCCGCGAGGACGTCGGCCGCGGTGTCGCCCGGTCGGTACTCGACCGAGAGCGTGTGCTCCTGACCCCGGTAGCGCACGTCGAGGGTGCGGACGATGCGGCGGGCCTCCTCAGGGACCTCCTGCCGGTCGAGGACCTCGGTGGCGCGGCCCTCGAGCTCGCGGAACGTGGACTCGAGGATGGCGAGCTCCTCGTCGTCTAGCGGGGCCAGCGCTGTGGCGGCGAACTCGAACTCGAGATCGCTCATGAGCATGCCGAACGCCGAGAACGCGGCGGGCACGGGCGGAACGAGCGCGGTGCGGATCCCCATCTCGCGCGCCAGCATGGGCGCGAGGAGCGGGCCGGCGCCGCCGAAGGCGAGGAGGGTGAACTCGCGCGGGTCGAGGCCGCGCTCAATCGTGATCTCGCGCAGGGCGCCGACGGTGCGGGCGACGAGGATCCGGAGGATGCTCGCGGCCGCGGCCGTCTTGTCGAGCCCGAGGGGGGTCGCCACGACGCGCTCGATGGCGTCGCGG
Organism: Microbacterium excoecariae; assembly: GCF_011326725.1. Taxonomy (GTDB): domain Bacteria; phylum Actinomycetota; class Actinomycetes; order Actinomycetales; family Microbacteriaceae; genus Microbacterium; species Microbacterium excoecariae. Next base: position 2,385,428 of record NZ_JAANCO010000001.1, read on the forward strand.
GCCGCGTCGGCTGAGACCTGCATCTGGCCGCCGAGGAAGCGATCGGGGTCGAGGAAGCCGAGCGCGAACGCGGCGTCCGTCACGGTCGGCTCGGTGCCGCCGTTGCCGTAGGCGACGGGGCCCGGAACGGATCCTGCGGACCGAGGCCCGACCTTGAGGAGCTCGCCGTCCATCCACGCGATCGATCCGCCACCGGCGCCGATCGTGCGGATGTCGAAGATAGGCAAGAGCAGCGGGAGGCCGTCGATCTCGGCCTCGTGCACCTCGCTCGGTTGCCCGTCGACGACGACGCACGAGTCAACGCTCGTGCCGCCCACGTCGAACGACAGCACGTTCGGCAGGCCCAGCTCGCGGGCGAGGAACGTCGTCCCGACGACGCCGCCGGCGGGGCCGGAGAGCACGGTCGTCAGCGGCGCCTGCTTGGCAAGGTCGGCGGTCATGGCCCCGCCGCCCGAGCGCATGATGTGCAGCGGGGTCGCGAGTCCGCCCTCGGCGAGCTTGCCCTCCAGCGAGGCGATGTAGTCGTCCAGCACGGGGCGGATGTACGCGTCGAGCGCGACGGTGCTCGTGCGCTCGTACTCCCGGTACTCGCGCGTGAGGTCGCTCGAGAGCGACACGGCGGTGCCGGGGAAGGCCTCGCGCAGGATCCGGCCCGCAGCCTGCTCGTGGCGCGGATCCGCGTAGGAGTGCAAGAAGCACACGGCGATCGAGGACAGGCCGTGCTCCTCCACGAGGATGCGGCCCGCCTCGCGCACGGCGTCCTCGTCGAGCGGGACGAGCTCGCGGCCCTGCGCGTCGAGGCGGCCCGGCACGCCCAGGCGGTGGCGGCGCGGCACGAGCGGCGCGGGGCGCTGGTACTGGAAGTCGTACATGTGCGCGGCGGGGATCGCGGCGCGCGCGATCTCGAGGAGGTCGCTGAAGCCCTCGTTCGTGATGATGCCGACGGCGGCGCCGCTGCGCTGCAGGATCGCGTTGAGGCCGAGCGTCGTGCCGTGCGCAAACGACTCGATCTCCGCGATGTCGGCGCCCATGCCGTCGACGAGGCCCGTGATGCCCTCGAGCACGCCGCGGGCGGGCTCGGCAGGGGTCGTGGACACCTTGTGGACGGTGATGTCGCCGTTCGTCGTGTCGTACGAGATGGCGTCGACGAAGGTTCCGCCGATGTCGACGGCGACCTTGAGGCGGGGGTCGGTCACTGGACTCCTCCGTTCGGGGCGGGGTTCGGGGCGATGGTCGCGGCGACGTCGAGGTCGCTGCGGACGAGGCGGCCGGCCTGGATGACCGTGCCGATAGTGCGGAGGGCCGAGACCGTGGCGGTCGGGTCTTCCTCGGTGATGACGAAGTCGGCGGCGAGACCCTCGCGGATGGACCCGAAGCGGTCCTCGGAGCGCAGCAGGCGCGCGGCCTCCCAGGTACCGGCTCGCAGGGCGGCGCCCGTGGGCAGGCCGGCCTGCTCGAGATACTCCATCTCCTTGACGGCGCAGGAGGTGCCGTCGTGCGGCTCGCCCGGCAGGTAGTCGGTGCCGGCGACGATGCGGATCCCGTCGCCGTCCAGCTCGTCGGGCGACGTGATGGCGCGGCCGAAGGCGCGCTGGATGCTCTCGAGGTGCTGGGGGTGCACCCGCTGGGCGAGCTCGATCTGCCACTCGGTGAAGCCGTGGTCGCGCATCCAGACGGGGCTGGAGGTGACCGAGAGCGTCGGCGTGAGGTAGGAGCGGTGCGCGGCCATCATCGACACCGTCTCCTCATCGAGGTCGTAGCCGTGCTCGAACGCGTTGATGCCGACCGAGATGGCCTCGCGGATCGCCTCGCCGCCGCCCGCGTGGGCCGCGACGTACGTGCCCTGCTCGCGGGTGGCGCGCACGACGGCCGCCATCTCCTCGCGCGTCATCTGCGCGCCGTTGAAGGACTCGTCGGCGTGCGCGATGCCGCCCGTGATGAACACCTTGATGTGGTCGGCGCCGGCCTCGAGCTCGGTGCGCGCGGCCTTGAGGAACTCGTCGGCGCCGTCGGCGTACACGCACGCCATACCCTTGCCGTGCCCGCCGGTGATTCCGAGCGCGCGCCCGGAGGCGAGGATCCGCGGTGCCTCCATCCAGCCCGCGGCGACGGCCTTGCGGATCTCGATGTCGGCCTGGTTCTGCTCGTCCAGGGTGCGCACCGTGGTGACGCCGGCGTACAGCGCGTCCCGGGCCCGGCTCGCGCCGCGCAGGACGCTCTGCGCCGACGTCTCGGTGACGTCCGTGTCGTCGAACGGGTAGACGATCGTGAGGTGGGTGTGCACCGACACCAGGCCGGGCGCGAGGTAGCGGCCGCCGAGATCTACGACGGCGGCGCCCGCGGGCGCGGGCTGGTCGGTGACCGTGCGGATCACGCCGCGAAAGACCTCGACGTTCGCCTCCGAGACGCTCGTCCCGACGACGTCGACGACGCGGCCGCCGACGAGCCACAGCGGCTCGTCCGAGGCGGGCATGCCGGGGCGCGCCGACGGAATGTTTGTGTTGCGGATCATGCGGAGATCGCTTCCTTGCCCGCCGTCGCGAGCAGTCGTTCCGGTCCGAGGTCGCGTACGTCGACCTGCGGCGTCTCGCCGGTGACGGTCTCGGCGAGCGTGCGGGCCCAGAGGGGGGAGAAGGTGAAGGAATAAGTGCCGGTGGCGACGAGAAACCCCGTGAGGCCGGGAACCTCGCCGACGACGGGCATCTCGTCGGGCGTGGCGGCCAGCGGACCGCTCCAGGCGCGGGAGAGGCCGAGCCCCGCCAGCTCTGGCACGACGCGCACCGCGTCGGCCAGGTTGCCGGCGACGTTCTCGTCGACGACGGGTGCTGGCTCGCCGAGGGTGAGCTGTCCGGCGGGCCAGCCGCCACCGATGACGACGCTGCCGGATCCGACCTGCTTCACGGACAGCCCGATGCCGATGTGCTGCACAAGGTGCGGCAGGAAACGCGGGGCGCGGACGGTCTCGAGCATCTGGATCGCAAGGGGCTCGAGCCGCAGCTCGGCTCCCGCGAGCTGCGTGACCCGGCCGGCCCACGGGCCCGCCGCGTTGACGACGACCGGCGCGGAGAAGTTCCCGACCGTGCTCCGGACCTCCCAGTCCTGTCCGACGCGCGCCAGCGCCGTGACGGGGGCGTTCGAGTAGACGCGGGCGCCTCGTTCCCGCGCCGCGCGCAGGTACGCGGGGGTGACGAGGAGCGAGTTGGCGTATCCATCGGCCGCGCACCACGTCGCGCCGAGCACCGACGGACCCAGCTGCGGGAGCGCGGCGCGCACGGCGTCGCCGTCGAGCACCTCGGTCTCGATGCCGGCGGCGCGCTCCCACGCGGACTTCTCGTGGAGCGCCGCCAGGTCCTCGGGCGTCTCCGCGACGGTGAATCCGCCGCAGCGCACGACCTCGACGGGCCGGCCGAGGCGTTCCTCCACGCCCTCCCATAGGTCGCTCGCGACCTTCTGCAGCGGCACGAGGCGCGCGGCGTCGACCGCGATGCCCTGGCCGGGCCGGCGCGTGTGGATGGCCTGGATGTGGAGGTTGCCCGCCGTGGTGCCGGATCCCTGCCGGCCCGGCAGCGCGCGCTCGAGGAGCACGACGTCGAGGCCGCGGTCGGCGAGCTCGAACGCGGTGGCGGATCCGAGAACGCCTCCGCCAATGACGATGACGTCGGCGGTCTGGCTCACCACGTCGCGCGCTCCGCGATCACGGCCGCCTCGCGGTCGGCGGACAGGGGAAGCTCGCCGGCGCGGAGGATCGCGGCGATGTCGCGGATCGCCCCCGCGTCCGTGACCTCGAGCAGCGGCCGGCGCACGCGGCCGGCGGGCTGACCCAGCAGTTCCATCGCGAGCTTGAGCTGCGAGATGGGGGAGGCAAAGCGTCCGCTGTAGTCGCCGGCGATCAGGCGTCCGCTGATCGCCTGGTACTTGTCGACCCAGAACCGCGCGAGGTCGAGGTTCCCGGCCAGCGCCGCCTCGTAGAAGGGCACGCCGTAGGGGGCCGCGACGCCGCCGCCATCGATCGCGCCGTCGCCCCCGAGGCCGGCCATGATCGCAAGACCCTTGCGGTGGCTCAGGCTGCCGAAGACGCGCACTCGCTCGGCGACCTCCTGGACGGTCCCGACCATGGCGTTCCAGTCGCCCGTCGAGTCCTTGATCGCCGCGACGTTCGGCAGGTCGGCGAGGTCGGACATGAGCCCGGGGACCTGCGCGAGGTCGGCGGAGACACCGCGCGGCCAGTTGTAGACCATGAACGGCAGGGCGGTCGCGCCGCTGACCTCGCGGTAGAACTCCAGCGCCTCCGCGGGCGACGGGTGCACGTAGGGCGGCACCGTCGCGAGCGCGCCGTCGGCGCCCGCCGATTCCGCGTGCCGCGCGAGGGCGATGGCCTCGTCGGCGGTGGAGGCGGTGACGCCGATGACGACGGGGATCCGACCCGCGACCGCGTCGACCGCGACCTCCGCGACCTGGCGGCGCTCGGCCACGGACTGGCTGAACCACTCCCCCGTGCTGCCGTTGATGAGCACGCCGTGCACGCCCTGGCTCACGTACAGATCCATGAGCTGTCGGAGCCCCGGCTCGTCGACGGATCCGTCGGCGGCGAACGGGGTGGAGGCGGCGGGCCAGTAGCCCGACCACTCGACGTCGTGTCGGTTCATTGCTTCCTCTGGTCTCCCGCCGTGCGGCGAGCAATTCCTGCGATCGTTTGCATTAGTTTGAGGACACATTTGGCCGGAGCGCAAGGCGGAAACCAGGTTTTTCACCGCTCGAAACATGGTAGAAATGCGCCATTTCGACGCGCTTGCGCAGAACGCCGCAACCGTGGATCATCGTGTCGACGACACGTTCGAACGCTCAATATGCATTCGATTGCAGACTGTTAGCGTGCACGTGTCGGCGCCGCGCGGACCACCCGCTGGCGCGTTGGGGAGGACCACACATGTCGATCACGCTGCGCGCGGTTGCGCAGGACGCGGGGGTCTCGATCAGCACCGCATCGCGGGCGCTGAACGGATCTCCGCTCATTTCGCACGAAACCCGCACGCTCGTCGAGGGCTCGGCGCAGAAGCTGGGCTACCGCCCGAACCGCGCCGCCAGCGCGCTGCGCTCGAAGCGCTCGCGCCTTATCGGCCTCGTGATGAACAACCTCGTCAATCACTCCTTCCACACAATCGCCGAGGTCACCCAGCGCAAGGCCGCGAGCGAGGGCTATCAGGTCATCCTGTCCACGACGGGCGGCGACCCCGCCGCCGAGCAGGATCTCCTCCGCACCCTCTCCGACCACGGCGTCGATGGCACCCTGATTATCGGAAGCGGCCAGAACGCCGCGACGACCAACGGCTTCCTCGCCGACGGCATGGCGGTCGTCAACGTCATTCGGTCGTCACGAGACAGCCTCGCGCCGACGGTACTCGCGGCCGACCGCGACGGCGCCTTCGAGGCGACCCGCCACCTGGCCGGCCTGGGCCACCGACGCATCGGCTACATCGGCGGCGAGCCGACGTCGGATTCGGGGCGCGAGCGACATGCCGGCTACTCCGAGGCCCTCGAGGCCGAGGGCCTCGCGTACGACCCCGACCTCGTCATCCGCGGCCCCTTCACCCAGGACTTCGGCGCCGACGCCGCGCGCGAGCTTCTCGCCCGCCGTACGGGCATGACGGCGCTCTTCGCCGCCAACCACGAGGCCGTGTTCGGGGTTCTGCCCGTGCTTGCCGCGGAGCAGGTGCGGATCCCCGATGACCTCGCCCTCGCTTGCTTCGAGGACATGCCCCTGCTGCAGATGTGGCACCCGCCCGTGACCGTCGTCGACAACGGCGCGTCGGAGATCGCCGAGCTCGCCGTCGATCTCCTCCTGAACCAGATCGGCGCCCCCACCGATCCTGAAAACCTGCGGCGTCTCGCCCGCACCTACCGCGTGGGCGCGCGGCTCATAGAGCGCGCCTCCACGGCACCTCCCGTTACCCGAAAGAGCTGATTGATCATGCCCGCCACACCAGTCGTTGTGACGATTTCCCAGCCCGACCTGGCTCACGCCGGCGTGCCGGTCGCGGATCGCCTCCGCGTGCACCCCTTCGATCACCCCGTCGTCGATGCCATGAACCTCGGCATCACGCGCGGCGACGGCATCTTCGAGACGGTCGGGATCCACCGCGGTCGGGTGCAGGGCGTTGAGGAGCACCTCGCGCGCTTCGCGCGTTCGGCGGCCATGCTCGAGCTGCCGGAGCCCGATCTGGAGGCCTTCCGCGCGGCCGTCGACCTCGGGGTGTCTCACCTGGGCGACGTCGAGGATGCCTACTGCAAGTACGTCTACACCCGCGGCATCGAGAGCCGGAGCTTCGAGCCCACCGGCTACGCCTTCATCGACGTCAACCCCGACTGGACGCGCGAGCGCACGGAGGGCATTGCCGCCGTCACCCTTACGCGCGGGTACCCGCTCGACATCGCGCAGCGCGCCCCCTGGCTGCTGCAGGGCGCGAAAACCCTGTCGTACGCCGTGAACCGCGCCGTCCTGCGCGAGGCCGCCCGGCGCGACGCCGAGGACGTGATCTTCACCACCACCGACGGCTACGTGCTGGAGGGCCCGACCTCGACGCTGCTCCTCCGCTTCGGCGACGAGTTTGTCACGCCGACGCCCGAGCACGGCGTCCTCGTCGGCACCGCCCAGCTCGGCGCCTTCGAGTACCTCGCCTCGCACGGCCACCGCACCACCTACCGCGACGTGCGAGTCGAGGAGCTGGCCGAGGCCGACCAGCTCTGGCTGACGAACAGCCAGCGTCTCGCTGCCCCTCTCCGCCGCCTCGACGGCCGCGAGTTCCCCGTCGACCGCACCTTTACCGCCGGCCTGAACACCTTCCTTCGCGTCCGCAGCTGACCGACACAATCCGGCAGCCGCACGGCGCCCAGCATCCCCGCGCTGACGGCACCCCCGGCGGGCTTATACAGCGCCTCACCCCCGGTGCACTCAAGCCCCACGGCACCTCTGGCGGATCGACGCCCCACGGCACGCCCTGCGCCCCCGGGTGCACTCAAGCCCCGCAGCACCCCCGCGGGGCTCGAGCCGCACGTCGCCCCCGACGCCCACCGCACGCACCGGTCCGTCCTTGACGGGCCCGCGCCTGACGGCACCGGCCCGACTCCCCCACCGAACACCCCCGCTCACCCCGGTTCCCCCGCCGGGACGAAACTCACGCGCCGCGGCGGTCTGTCGATGACCGTCGTGCCGCCCGCGGGCGGCGTCCACGCGAGGTGGCCGCCCGGCCCCTGCGCGACGCGCCACCCCGTCGCGTGTTTCAACGTGTGGTGCCGCTTGCACAGGCACGCGAGGTTCGTGACCGCCGTCGGTCCGCCGCGCGCGTGGTCGATCGTATGGTCGATGTCGCAACGCCTGGCCGGCTGGCGGCACCCGGGGAATCGGCAGTGCTGGTCCCGCGCCCGCAGGAATCGCTGCTGCGCCGCGGTCGGCGCGTAGCGGTCGGTCGCGAGGACCGTGCCGGTGACCGGATCCGTCAAGAGCCGATCCCATCCGCTCGCCCCGCCCGCGAGGCGCCGGGCGGATTCCGGATCCACGGGGCACCGCCCGTCGAGCTCGCCCGGCGTCGCCGCCGCCCCGGTTAGCGTCGTAACGGGGATCGTCACCTGGACGTGCGCCCGGATGGCGCCGAGCCCGCCCGGCGCCTGATCGGACGCGTGATCCACCGCCGGTGTGCCGGTGAGAAGCATGTCAAGCGCCAGGTCGGCCCGCGTCTGGTCGGCCGTGCGCGTGTCGGCCCACTGCTCGCCCGCGCCCTCCCCCGAACCATCACCCTCCCGCGCCGCCCGCCGCGCGTCGTCCTGCAGCACCCGCGCCTGGCGCGTGAGCCGGTCGTACGTGCCGTGGATCTCGGCGCTCGGCCCGATGATGCCCAGCATCGACGTTGCCTGGTCGATGTCGCTGACGAACACCCGCCGCGACGCGACCGCGGCCACCCGCTGGGCCGCCTCCGTGCGCGGCGCGTGTCGCTCGGCCGCCTGCGCCGCGTATCGCGCGGTGGCCGCCGGCGTCGAGTCCTCGGCCACCGCCAGCGCGTCGACCTCGTAGGATCCGCGCGTCGACGGATCCGCAATCCGCGCCCCGGCCTCGGCGATCGCGTGCGCGTGGCGGTCGTCGATCCGGCCCTCGCGGAGCGCGTGGAGCGTCGCCGGGAACCCGCCCACGAGCCGCGCGGCCTCGGCCATGCGCGACTGTACGCGACGATCGTTAGCCCGCAGGGGCGCCGCGAGCGTCGCGGCCATGAGCCGCCGCGGCATCTCGCGCTCGCGGGAGGCCGCCGCGCCCACCCGCGCCGTCTGCGCCGCGGCGATCGCGTCGGCGCGGGCGAGGAGCGTCGCCTTCTGCGCCGCTAGGCCGGCCTCGGCGGCGCGAATCTCGACGAGCGCCCGCGCGATCTCCTCCGCCTGACGCATCTCCTCGCGCGTCGCGAACCCACCCGCCTCGCGTCGCTCCATCGGTCTCACCGCCTCCTGTTCGATACCCTCAGATTAGAAGAGAGGTACGACATTTAGAGGAGGAATGTGGATTCTGTGGAGAACATATCTTCGGATGAAGATTGAGCGACGAATGATCCACGGACAGCCCAATCGATCGCCCTCACAGCATCCCGCGGCCTTCCCTACTTGACCGCGCCACCCGCCGCCCCGGCGGCGATGTACCGCTGCGCGAAGATGAGGAGCACAAGCGCCGGGATCGAGGCGATCACGGCCGTCGCCATGACGGGCCCCCAGCTCTGCACGTTGCCCTGCAGATAGTTGTAGATGCCGAGGGTGATGGGCTTGACGCTCTCATCCGTCGTCAGCGTCAGAGCGAAGATGAAGTCGCTCCACGCGAACAGGAAGCTGAACAACCCCGCCGTGATGAGGGCGTTGCGGCTGACGGGAAGCACGATCGACCAGAAGGCGCGGAACTGCGTCGCCCCGTCGACGCGCGCGGCCTCGACGATCGAGTCCGGGATGGACCGCATAAAGGCGCTCATGATGAGGATGGCGAACGGAACGGCGTGCGTCGCATCGGCGAGGATCAGACCGGGAATGGTGTTCACGATCCGCAGATCGTTGAAGAGCGTGTAGAGCGAGTTGGCGATCACGATGCCGGGGATCATCTGGGCAAGCAGCAGGGCGAACATGAACACGCCCTTACCGCGGAGCGCGAACTTCGCCACGGCGTATGCCGCGGGGGCGGCGATCGCGAGCGTGAGGAGCACGGTGCCGAGTGCCACGACGAGACTGACCCCGAGTCGCGGGAGCTGCTGGCTGAAGGCGAGACGGTACCCGTCGAGCGTCGGATCCGTCGGGAAGAACGCACTCGAGGCGGCAGTTCCACCCCCTTGGAACGAGGTGTTCACCATCCAGTAGACGGGAAAGAGCATGAGCGCGAGCAGCAGGATCCCGAAGGCCGTGTGCAGCGCTCGGCGCGTGCGCGTGGTGGTGATCATGACGGTCCTTACTCGTCCACGGCGCGGCGGTTAAGCCGCAAATAGACGATGGCAAAGGCGAGCGATACGAGGATGAGGATGTTGCTCACGGCGGCACCGGTGCCGAACGAGAACTCCTCGAAGGAGCGACGATACGAGTCCGTCGCGAGCGTCTGGGTGGCGTTCGCGGGACCGCCACCGGTCAGCCCGACGATGATGTCGAGCACCTTCAGTGTGTAGACGACGCCGAGCACGAGGACCACTGTGACGACGGGACGGAGGTTCGGCCAGGTGATGTGCCAGAACGCGCGCCACCCCGTTGCCCCGTCGAGCGCACCCGCCTCGTAGAGCTCTTCCGGAATGTCCTGCAGGCCGCTGTACAACAGGGTCGTGTTGAACGGGATGCCGAGCCAGACGTTGACGATGATGACCGCAATGAGGGCGAGATCGGGGCTCGTCAGCCACGGGATGGGGGTGCTGATGACGTGCAGCCCGCCGAGCACCTCGTTCAGCACCCCGCCGTCCTGGTCGAGGATCCATTTCCAGACCGCAGTGCCGGCGATGACCGGGATGAGCCAGGGCAGGAGGAGGAGCGAACGGAGCACACCGTTGAGAGGGAACTTCTTGTTGAAGTACAGGGCGAAGAGGAGACCGAGGACGAACTGTCCCGCGATCGAGCCGATGGTGAACAGCAGCGTGTTGACCACGGTCGTGGAGAACAGACTGTCGGTGACGACCTCGACGTAGTTCGCCATCCCCACCCAGGGCGCCTCCCCCGTGTAGAAGGTGCGCGTCGTGTACTCCTGGAAACCCATCAGGAGGTTCTTGACCACGGGGTAGCCGAAGAACACCACCACGTAGAGGATGGCGGGCGCGAGGAACAGCCACAGCGATAGCGCCGCTCGGCCACGCTGTCGGCGCGGGTCGGGCATGGCCCGTCGGCTGACGGACCCCGCTCGTACGGCCGTCGCCGTCTCTGTCGACACACTCATGTTCGTCGGTCTCCTTTCGCCCGGCGTCGGCTACTCGCTCACCTGGGCGAGCGCGTCGGCAGGCTCGGCGCTGTCAGTGAGCGCCAGCTGCACCGCCGAGTAGATGGCCGTGGCGGCGGCGGGCCAGTCCTCCCCGAGAAGTGCGGTGCGGGCGCGCGCCGTCTGCGCGCTGTCGGCGAACGTCGCGACGAGCGGGTTGTCGGCGGCCGCCTCGGCCGCCGCGTCCGTGTCCGCGGGCACGGCGCCGCGCTGGATCGCCATCGTCTGCTGATGCTCGGGCGCCGTGATGCAGTCGACGAAGTCTCCGGCAGCCGCCATGCGCTCGGGCGAGTCGGTATTCGGGACCGTGAATGCCTCTCCACCGAGCGGTGCGATGATGTCGTCGCCCGCGTCGGGAACGGGGATCGGCACGGACGCGAACTCGAGCCCCTCCGCCGCTTCGAGCGCGGGGAGATTCCAGGGGCCGTTGATCATCATGGCCGCCTTGCCCGCAATGAACTGGTCGTTGACGTCGTTCTGTGACCAGTTCACGACGCTCCGGGAGGCGGACCCGTCAGCCACGAGGTCGTCGACGAACGTCAACGCCTCCACGGCCTCGTCGCTCGTGAGATCGTCCTCCGTTGCCCCGTTGCTCCAGAGGAACGGGAGGAACTGCCACGTACCCTCGAACGAGTTGGTCGCACTGAAGGCCAGCCCGTACGTGTCGCCGGCAGTAAGCGCCGCAGCAGCCTCGCGCAGCTCGTCCCACGTCTGAGGCGGCGCGATGTCCGCGTCGGCGAGCATCTGCTCGTTGTAGAACAGGCCGATGGTGTTGACCACGGGGGCGATCCCGTAGAGGTCGCCGTCGTAGGTGCCGGCGTCGAGGATCCCCTGCGGGAAGCCGTCGCCCGTGATGCCGTAGTCGCTGAGCGGGCTGAGCGCGCCCGACGCGGCGATCTGCTGGACATCGGGGTTGTCGAGCATGAGCACGTCCGGCAGTGTGCGCGAGGACGCCTGTTGGAGAACGGTGGCGATGAGACCGGACCCGGCCACGTGGTTGGGCTCGACGGTGATGCCGAGCTCCTCCGCGCACGCCGAGTAGATCTCTTCGTAGATTGGCGCGCTGTTCTCGGACATCGTGTCGGTGATCGACAGCGTGATGTCGCCGGACGCGTCGGAAGAGCCGGAACACCCGGCCAGGGCGAGCGCGCCGACGGCGAGCGTCGCTCCGGAAACGACCGTGAATGAGCGATGCATGTGAAGCTCCTTTGCTTGATGACCCCGCCCGGGTTACCCCGGTCGCGCTCTGCGGCGAGCGCACACCGGGCACTGTAGGACGATCTTCGTCGACTTGTCAAAGCGCTTAACCTCGTGTCAGGGTGGGGCCCATATCGTTCGCTGAGGTCGCCGCCGATCTCTCGACAGCGGACGAACCGGAAGGACAACGACATGGCAACGATGCGTGACGTCGCCGAACGCGCAGGGGTCTCGATCGCGACGGTCTCCTTCGTCGTGAACGACACGAAGCCCGTTTCCGCGGAAACCCGTGCGCGCATCGAGACGGCGATGGCCGAGCTCGGTTTCCGCCGCAACGTTCTGGCCCGAGCCCTCGCGAGCCAGCGCACCCACATCCTCGCGATCGTCTTCCCCGCCCTGGAGCACACGCTCGGCACCACAGCGCTCGGCGTGGTCACCAGCGCGGCCGTCGCGGCGGCGCGCGCGGGGTTCAACCTCGTGCTGTGGCCCGTCAGCAACGACCCGCAGCAACTCGACGAGTACGTCTCTTCGGGGCTGGTCGATGGCGTGCTCCTCATGGAGGTGACGGCGGAGGATCCGCGGATCCCCGCGCTCGAGCGCCGCGAGATTCCCTTCGGGCTCGTGGGCCGCACGGCGGATCCGAGCGCGCACCTGTTCGTGGACATGGACTTCGCGGGCGCCGTGCGTGAGGGCCTCGCGCACCTCGAGGAGCGGGGGCATCGGAACATCGCGCTGTTGTCGGGCGAGCTCGCCTCCGATCAGCTCGTCGGCTATGGGCCGATCGTCCGCACCGAGGGCGCGTTCTCCGAGGCCATGCGCGAGCGCGGCCGCGAGCCCGTCATCGTGCGCGCGCCCCAGGATCCACGGTCCGGCCGCGCGGCGGCGCGGGCACTCGTGGCGGACCACCCCGACGTGACCGCTGTCCTGGCGCTCAACGAGGGCGCCGTGCATGGCTTCCTCAACGGCCTCGTCGCCGCGGGCCGGCAGGTACCACGGGATGTCTCGGTGCTGGGTCTGGCGACCTCCGAGCAGGCGACGACGACCGCGGATCCCGCGCTGAGCGCGCTCGTCGCGCCGGGCGAGGAACTGGGCCGCGCGAGCGTCGCGGCTCTCGTGAGCCATCTGGCAAACCCCGCCGACCGCGTCCAGCGCCTGGTGCCGTGCGAGCTGCGGCTCGCGGGGTCGACCGGCGCCGTGCGGACGGATGCACACCCCCTGAGAAAGGAAGAATCGTGAAGTTCACCGATGGGTTCTGGCACGCGCGACCGGGAGTGGGGATCCACTACGCGCGAGAGATCGATCGCATCATCGAGGAGGGCGACCGCGTGCGGGTGTTCTCGCCGACGCGCGTCGTGACGCAGCGCGGCGACACCCTCAACCTGCCGATCGTGACGACGACGCTGTCCTCGCCCATGGCCGATGTCATCACCGTGTCGCACGTGCACCACCGTGGCGGGCCGGATCCGCTCCGCTTCCCCGTGACGCAGACCGACGACGACGTCGAGATCACGCGGGACGGGGATCGGGTCGAGCTGCGCGCCGGCGCGCTGTCGGCGCGCATGACGACGGGGAAATCGTTCGAGCTCGCCTTCGAGGCGGAGGGGCGCGCCCTGACGCGCAGCGGCGGCAAGTCGGCCGCATGGGTCGACGTGTCCCCGGACGCCTCGGTCGATCACGGGCCGGTCCAGCTCGAGCGCGCGTCGCGCATGAGCTACATGTTCGAGCAGCTCGACCTGGACGTCGGCGAGCTCGTGTTCGGCCTGGGCGAGCGCTTCGGGCCGGTCGCCAAGAACGGCCAGACCGTGGACATCTGGAACTACGACGGCGGGACGTCGAGCGAGCAGGCGTACAAGAACGTGCCGTTCTACCTCACGAACCGGGGATACGGCGTCTTCGTCGACGACCCGGGGCACGTTTCCTACGAGGTGGGCTCGGAGGCCGTGGAGCGCGTGCAGTTCTCCGTCGCCGGAGAAGAGATTCGCTACTCGATCATCTACGGCCCCGACCCGAAGAGCATCCTCGAGAAGTACACGGCGCTCACGGGGCGCCCCGCGCGGATCCCGGCCTGGACATACGGCCTGTGGCTCTCGACGAGCTTTACGACGGACTACGACGAGGCGACCGTGACCTCGTTCGTCGAGGGCATGCGCGAGCGCGAGATCCCGCTGAGCGTGTTCCACTTCGACTGCTTCTGGATGCGCGAGTTCACGTGGTGCGACTTCGAGTGGGACACGCGGGTCTTCCCTGATCCGGAGGGCATGCTGTCGCGCCTGCACGAGCGGGGCCTCCGGGTGTCGGTGTGGATCAACCCCTATATCGCGCAGCAGTCGCCGTTGTTCGACGAGGGTCTCGCGCGCGGGTACTTCGTGCACCGGCGCGACGGGTCCGTATGGCAGTGGGACCGTTGGCAGGCGGGCATGGCGCTCGTGGATTTCACCAACCCGGATGCGACGTCCTGGTACAAGGACAAGCTGCGGGCGCTCGTGCGGCAGGGTGTGGACGTGTTCAAGACCGACTTCGGCGAGCGCATCCCCGTGGACGTCGTGTACGCGGACGGGTCCGATCCCGAGCGCCTGCACAACTACTACACGCACCTCTACAACCAGGCCGTCCACGAGGTGCTCGCCGAGGAGCGCGGCGAGGGCGAGGCCGTGCTGTTCGCGCGCTCGGCGAGCGCGGGCGGGCAGAGCTTCCCCATCCATTGGGGTGGGGACAGCACGGCCTCCTTTGCGTCGATGGCCGAGACGCTGCGCGGCGGCCTGTCGCTTGCGTACTCGGGCTTCGGGTACTGGAGCCACGACATCGGCGGCTTCGAGCATGCGCCCGACGTGGGCGTCTTCAAGCGCTGGGTGGCCTTCGGCCTCATGTCGAGCCACAGCCGCTTCCACGGCAGCGGGTCGTATCGCGTCCCGTGGATGTTCGGCGAGGACGAGGCGGACCCGCAGAGCGCCGTCGCCGTGACTCGCACCTTCGCGCGCCTGAAGAACCGACTCGCGCCGTACCTCATCGCGGCCGGGCGCGAGGCGCACGACTCGGGCACGCCGATCATGCGGCCGATGATGCTGGAGTTCCCGGAGGACCCGGCGACGCCGCACCTGGACCGGCAGTACATGCTGGGGGGCGACCTGCTCGTCGCGCCCGTGTTCCACGCATCGGGTGTCGCGGAGTTCTACCTGCCGGAAGGCTCCTGGCGTGCGCTGCGGACGGGCGCGGTCGCGGAGGCGGGGTGGCGGCGGGAGGAGCACGGGTTCGACTCGCTGCCGCTGTACGTCCGCGAGGGCGCGGTGATCCCGATGTCGGCGCACGAGGACCGGCCGGACGCGGATCACCTGGATGGGCTGACGCTCCTCGTGCACCCCGGGACGGACCCGGGCTGGACGCGCACGCTGCGCGTGGAGCGACCGGACGGCTCGACCGCGGAGTTCCGCGCGCACCGCGACGGGGACGACGTGATCGTCACCGGTCCCGCGGGCGCATGGGGCGTGGAGGTGCTCGGCGGCGCCACGTCGGCCTCCGCCTCGGGCACCGCTCGCGTGCGAGCGGCCTGATTCCCTGCGAGGGGCCGCGGAGTGCGCAGCCGCGGCCCCTCGCCGCAGCCGCGCACTCCGCGGCCTCCCTCTTACGCTCCCCCGCGCGCCTCGGCTTCGACTCTCCCGGCGCCGTCCGCACCCGGGGAACCCGACACCCCCCACGCCCCCAACAACCCCAACGCCTCCCGGCTCGCCGCGTCGCGCGCCGTGTAGATAAACAGGGTCTGCGTCTCGTCGTCCGGCACGACGAACGCCTCCCACTCGATCGTGAGCTCGCCGGCGATGGGGTGGCGGAAGCGCTTCGTGCCAGAGGTGCGGCCCTGCGGGTTCGGCTCCGCCCACCACTTCCGAAACTCCGGGGTCGACGTCGACAGCTCCCCCACGAGCGCCGCGATCTCCGCGTCGTGCGGGTGGGCGCTCGCCTCGAGCTGCAGTACGCCCGTCATCTCGGTGGCCACGACGCTCCAGTCGACATAGAGGGTGCGGGTGGACGGATCCGTCATGATCCACCGCAAGAGGTTCCGGTCGCCGACGGGGTGCGCGGAGAAGTCGTGCAACAGCGCCCACGCGAGCGCGTTGCCGGCGAGCACCTCCATGCGGGGCCCGAGGACGAAAGCGGGCTGGTCGTCGAGGCCCCGGATCATCCGCTCGATGCCCGGCCGGACGACGGGGGTCGCGGATCCGCGGATCCCCGCGCTCGGCCGCGCGAGATTCACGAGGTAGTCGCGCTCGGCGTCGTCGAGCTGCAGGATCCGCGCGATCGCGTCGAGCACCGATTCGGACGGCCGCACCTGCCGCCCCTGCTCGAGCCGCACGTACCAGTCCACGCTCACGCCCGCGAGGAACGCGACCTCCTCGCGCCGCAGGCCGGGCACGCGCCGAACGCCCTGGGCCGGGATCCCGGCCATCGCCGGCGTGATCGCCGCACGCCGGGCGGTGAGGAAGTCGCTGAGCGCGTCGTTTCGGGCCATGCGCCCATTGTCGCCCCGGCGCCCGCAACGTGGGTGGGCCGCAATGTCCTACGGTCCCCCGTCCCTTCCGCGGCCCCCGGTCGAGGGCGGAGAGTGGATCCGACCACGCAACCCCAAGGAGCACCATGACCACCAGCCCCCTCGCCCTCGTCACGGGCGGATCCTCCGGCATCGGCCTCGAGATCGCGAAGCAGCTCGCGGGCCGCGGCTACGACGTCGCGATCTCGGGCCAGAGCGAGCGCGTGTTCGCCGCGGCCGAGGAGCTCCGCGCGCTCGGCCAGGAGGCCTACCCCTTCCAGGCCGACCTCGGCACCTACGACGGCGTCGAGGCCTTCTGGGCCTTCGTGACCGCGCTCGGCCGCCCGGTCGAGGTCGCGGCGCTGAACGTCGGCATCAGCAAGGGCGGATCCTTCCTCGAGAACTCCCTCGAGGACGAGTTCCGCATCATCGCCATCAACATCACGGGCACCGTCCACCTCGCCAAGCGCGTCGTGCATCACATGGCGCCCCGGGGCGCGGGGCGGATCCTCGTCGTCTCGTCCGTGAGCGCCACGACGCCGACGCCCTACGAGACGGTCTACGGGCCGACGAAGGCGTTCGGGTACTCCTTCGCGGAGGGCCTCCGGGAGGAACTCATCGAGACGGGCATCTCCGTCACGGCGCTGCTGCCCGGCGCGACGAACAGCGACTTCCACGCGAACGCCGGGATGCACGACACGGTCTACGGCGACAACTCGTGGAAGAACGACAAGACCCTCGTGGCCCGGCAGGGCGTCGACGCGCTGTTCGCCGGCGACGATTTTGTCGTGGGCGGCGACGAGCGGACCCAGGAGGCCTACCGCACGAACCGCGCCCTCCCCGAGGCGGAGAAGGCCGCCCGGCACGCGGAGGGCGCGAAGCCCCGGCGGTAGCCCTCGGGCCCGGTGCGGCGCCACGACCAACGCTGGCGACCTCCCCCGCGCCACGCAGGCGCCGCGCGCCGTCCGCGCGACCGCCCACGACGCCGGCTCCTCACGCCCCCGCCAGCACCCCCACCACCCGCTCCGCCATCTGATCGGCCCCGAAGTGATCGTCCGCCGTGATCGCCACGACGGCGTCGCCCGAGAAGATGAGCATCTGCCCGTACGCGCCGTGCAGCCGCCACGCGTCTCCCGGCCCGCCCCAGCCGGCGAGCGCGTAGCGGCGGTACGGATCCGCGGACTCCTCCCGCACGAACCACGGCTCGTGGAGGGCGCGGATCCACCCGGGCGAGACGAGCGACTCCCCCGCGTTCCGGATGAGGAGCCCGAGGCGCGCGAGCTCGGTGAGGCTGAGGGGCAGGCCCCCGCCGGCGACGATGTGCCCGTTCGGGCAGCGCTCCCACTCGACCGAGGGGATCCCGATTGGGTCGAACAGCCGCGCCTGCACAAAAGCCCCCACGTCGCCGACGACGGCGCCGAGCGCCCGCATCGCCGTGTACGTCGAGGCGTTGGAGTACTGGAACGCCCGCCCCTCGGTGGGGCGGGAGAGAAACTCGGCGGCGAGGTCGGGCCAGTCGGTCATGAGGGTCGGCGACCAGGGCAGGTCGACGCCGCTCGTCATGTTCAGCAGGTGCCGGGTCGTGACCTCGGAGGCGCCGGATCCGAGCCGCATCCCCGGCAGGTACTCGGCGACGGGCCGGTCGATGTCGAAGAGCCCCGCGTCGCTCGCGATTCCCGCGGCGATGACGCACACGCCCTTCGCCACCGACTGCACGTCGACCCGGGCGTCCGGGACGGCGTCGAAGCGCGCGGTGTCGGATCCGACCCGCACGTGGATTCCCCGCGCGCCGAACCCGCCCTCCTCCACGAACGTCACGAGCGGGGCGAGGGCGCGGGCGGCGGGATCCATGGGGACGATTCTCGCAGGGGGCACCGACATCCGATCGCCCCTCGACCGCAGGCGCACCCCGCCGATAGCCTGGCCCCACATCCACGAGGGGGAGCAACGATGCCGACGACAGTCACGCCCGAGACCTACATTCGCGCGGAGGTGGACGGCCGGTTCGCGGTCTTCCAGGAGCGGGCGGGGGGCGCGGTCAACGCGTTCTACCTGATCTCGCGCCCGGTGCCCACCCACGAGCAGCCGGTGGTGCGGATGAACCGCGACACGCTGTACGGCGGCGGCGTGATCGACACGGCCCGGGGCGCGCGCGTGTTCATCCCGGAGGCGCCGGACGGCCGGTACGTCTCGCTCATGGTGATCGACAACGATCACTACACGGTGGGCGTGTTCCACGAGCCGGGCTGGCACGAGATCGACTCGCCGACGCGCTACTGCGTCGCCGTGCCGCGCGTCGAGCTGCACGACATGCGCGACGAGGAGGAGATCGCCGAGGTGCGGGAGATCCTGAACGCCTTCCGCATCGAGGCGGGGAGCGCGGATCCGTTCGTTCCGGCCGACTGGGACTACGCCTCGATGTTCGCGCTGCGGGCGGAGTACGAGAAGGAGTTCCGCACGTTCGCGCAGTACCCGGCCGAGTGGATGGGGCGCCGCGGCGAGGTCGACGAGGCCACGCGGCACCTGGCGGTCGCGGGCGCGTGGGGCCTGTTTCCCGAGACCGAGGCCGTCTACATCAACTACACGGGCCCGGCCGACGCCACGAAGGGCTACTCGGCGACGTACACCGTGCCGCCATGCGACGCGTTCTGGTCGATCGCGGTGTACGGCGACGACGCGTTCTTCCACTCGGACAACGCGACCCTCAGCCCCGCGACAACGCACATGAACGACGACGGCACGTTCACCGTGTATTTCGGATCCGCCGAGGTCGTCGGCGACAAGCCGAACCGCCTCGATATCTCGGACGGCTGGAACTTCCTGTTCCGCGTGTACCGGCCGCACGCGTCCGTGCTCGCCCGCGAGTACGTGCTGCCGGAGGTGACCGAGATCGCGGGCTGAGCGGGCGGCGGCGCGCCTCAGCCGCGCCGCCGCACCGCCCCGACCACGACCGCGCCCCAGCCGGCCACGGCGACGCCGGCGGCGATGAGCGCCCAGGGAGTGCCCACCCCGGCCGGCTCGGCGTTCGCGGCGGGCGCGTCGTCGACGCGCTCGGCGTGGACGAGCAGGCGGTGGGTGTTGATGCCGATGGGCGTGCAGGTGAGGAGCGTCAGCTGGTCGCGGCCCGCGGCCGGGCGCAGCGAATCGATGTCGGTCGGTTCGACGGTCTCGGATCCCGTGACGCGATAGGTGAGGCTCTCCCCCATCGTCTCCACGACGATCTCGTCGCCCTCCTCAAGGTCCGCGAGCCGTGTGAACAGCTCGGCCTCGGGGAGCCCGCTGTGGCCCGTGAGGACGGCGTGCGTGCCGGATCCGCCGACGGGAAGCGACGTGCCGTACAGGTGGCCGATCCCGCGGCGGAGGGTCTCGTCGGTCGTGCCGTGGAACACGGGCAGGTCGACGCCGATCGCGGGGACGCGGATCCGCGCCATAACGTCGTCGAGCGCCAGCTGATCGAGGTACGCGCGGGCGTCGGCGTCGACGGCGAGCTGCTCCACCCCCGGCGTGTTGCTGAACGGGTCGACGATCGGGCCGTCGGTGAGCGTGTCGTTGTAGGCGTCGGCGGCGGCGAGCGCGCGGTCGCGGTCGGCGTCCGTGAGGCCGGCCACGCGCTCGGAGTAGGAGGTCAGCGCCCCCGCCTCGCTGAGCGACGACACCCAGGTCGCCGCGGGCGGGTAGAGCATGAGGAGGACGCCCGCGAGCGCGAGCGTCGCGAGCCCCACGCGTTGACGCACGACGCGACGGCGCGCGAGACGCCGCGCGGCGACGGCCCGTCGGGGCCGCCGCCGCGCGTCGTGCGTGGGGCTCAGGGTCACGCGGCCTGCTCGGCGACGCGGGCGCGACGGCGAACGATGAGGTACGCGCCGGCGGCGAGGAGGAGCATGCCGAGGCCGCCGAGGACGATCGGCGACGCACCCATGCCACCGGTCATCGGCAGCATGAAGGCGGGCACCTGGCTGTTGGCGATGAGCTCGACCGTGGCGTTGGCGACGGATCCGGCGACGACGGTCACCTGGATCGGCGTCTCGTCAAGCTCGTACCCGGCGGGCGCCGCGGTCTCGACCAGCCAGTAGTCGCGCGAGTCGGCCTGGCCCGTGGCGAGCGACACGGTCGCCTGACCGGCCTCGTCCGTCTCGAGCGAGGCGACGGGCTCGGCGTCGGCGTTCTGCGCCGGGTCGACCGCGTACACGTCAAACGCGGCGCCCTCGAGAAGCTGGGTCTCGTCGCCCGCGGCGTGCTTGACGATCTGGAGCGCGCCCCACTTCGTGTCGACCTCGTTCGACTCGGTGCCGTTCGTGCGCTCCGGGTCGTTGATGAAGACCGTGGCCGTGTTGGGAATGACGCCATCGCCGATGGAGAGAACCTCGGTGGAGAGGACGACGACGAGCTCGGCGCCCGCGCCCGCCGCGTTCGCGACGGCGGGGTCCACCTGGATGGTGACGGTGCCGTTCTCGCCCACGGCGGGTGCCGTCAGCGTGTAGTCCGTACCCTCGACGAGGGCGGTGCCGCCGAGCGAGACGGTGGCGGCCGAGAAGCCGAGGCGCGCGTCGAGCGTGTCGGTCACGGTGTAGTCGGTGTAGGTCGTGCCCTCGGGCAGGAGCGGGACGGCGCTGGTGATGGTCCAGTCGACGATGTCGCCCAGGACGACGGCGCTCGTGTCGTCGACGGCCTTGGTGATCGAGCTCAGCGCGTTCTTCGGGTAGACGTGCGGGGCGTAGTTCCACGCGCCGTCGCCCGCCGGCATCGGCAGGGTGACGAGGAAGGGCACGGCCGGCTGCACGATGGGGTTCGGGCCGGCGGCCGTCTCCGTCACGAGGTAGGCGCCGATCTCGACGTCGGGCGCGGCGAAGGTCGCGATGCCCTCCGCGTCGGTCGTCTCGGCGACGCCCGCCTCGAGCCCGTAGGCGTCGGGGTCGGCGAGCACGTCGGCGGCGGTGAGGCCGTCGAGCGTGTCCCACCCGGCGTTCGTGAGGAGGTCCACGGATCCGAGGCGCTGGACGGTGAACTCGACGCCCTCGAGCGCGTTGGCGTCCGCCGGAACGTCGATCTCAGTGCCGTCGTTCTCGCCGAGCGTGCCGTCGGGCTGCTCGTACTTGTGGATGGTGAGCGTCGGCTCGGCCTCGGGGTCGATGTTGCCGGGGCCGGCGGCGAACGCCGGGCCCGCGGCGAGCGCGAGGACCGCGGTCGCGGTGACGCCGGCGAGGGCCCGCCAGGCGCCGCGTGCGAGGGACTTCTCAGACATGAAGGTTCCTTCTGGATGGGTGGGTGGTGTGATGCGGGGGGTGTCAGGCCCGTCGGCGCCAGGCGCGGAGGGCGGCGGCCGCGGCGATGAGGAGCACGAGCGCGCCTCCCGCGAGGTACGGCCAGGTTCCGGATCCGCCGGCGACCGGCAGGGTGATCTCGCGCTGCGGGTTGGCGATGGCGTCGGCGTGCACGTAGTCACGGTCGGCGCCCGTCAGGGTCGCAGTGAACGACGGCGCGGGGTCGGCGAGCGCGTAGCCGGGGGCGGCCGAGATCTCCGTCACCGTGTAGGTGCCCCAGTCGAGGCCCTCCACGAGGAAGGATCCCGTCTCGTCCGCGTCCTCAACGACGAGCGGGTCGTCGGCGGGGTGGTCGGGGCCGACGATCTGCCACGTGGAGCCCGCGAGCGGGGCCTGCGAGGCGCCGTCGGCGACCTTGGACCAGGCGATGGATCCGGGGATCCGCGCGTTGACGAGGCGGTACGTGTCGGTGTCGAGAGCCGCGACGGACACGGTCGTCTCGTCCACGTCCACCCACTCCTCACCGACGAGGCGCTGGAGGGTGGCGCGGTAGCCCGTCGGGCCCTCTTCGTCGATCGTGTAGTCGTGGTCGGGTCGGACGAGGACGGTGTTCTCGTCCGACGCCTCCTCGGCGCCCGCGATCTCTGCGCGGTCGAGGCCCGCGACTCCGGTGGCCGGGTCCGCGGACAGCGTCCAGTCGTCCGCGGTGTCGCCGCCGGGCAGCGGATCCGCCACGTGCTTGAGCAGCGTGAGGCTCGCCGTCTGGTTGACGGCCTCGCACTCGACGGAGGCCCCACTGGGCACGCTGATCGCGCCCTCGGCGCCCCCGACGTTCTCTCCGGTGATCACGTCGGTGCAGGACCAAGATCCGGTCGACGCGGGGTACTGCAGCGGGCGGGTGCGCTCGTCCACCTGCACGTAGCGCGGGTCGCCGCCGGACTCGGACAGCACGTAGGTCGCGCCGGGGGTGACCTCGGCGGACGTGCCGGTCGTACCCGTCGGGCCGGGCTCGGCGCCCTCGGGGCCCGTGGCGGTGAGCGTCCACGAGGCCGGGTCGGCGTCACCGCCCTCCACGGTCTTCACGAGGCTGAGCGAGGCGGGCGCGGGCGTGTTGTAGATCGTGCAGCTGAGGCGCTCGCCCTGCGCGGCGCTGACGGAGAATCCCGGCGCCGCCGGATCGTCCTCGCGCTCGGTCGTGACGCGGGTGGTGCTTCCCGAGGCGGTGCGGACGATGCACTCGCTACCGAGGTAGGCGTACCCAGACTGCTGGGCCTCGCGGACCTCGACGGTGGCCGTGCCCGAGGTGACGTTCAGCGGGTAGCTGACCGACCCGGTGCCGTCGTCCGTCGTGGTGCGCGTGGCGGGAGCGGGGACGGCGCCGGCCGTCGTGCTCGTGGCCGTGATGTCCCAGCCCGCGCCGGCGGGCTCGGCGTCGGCGGTGTCGCCGCCCTCGGGGACGATCATCTTCGTGACGCTGAGCGACGAGGCGCACTGCGCCTGCACGAGGTCGGCGAGGGCGCGCCCGGCCTGGTTGACATCGGCGAGCTGGTAATAGTCGGCCGTGAGCGCGTTGTCCTGTGCGGCGTTGTACGCCTCGCCGCCCGAGATCGCCGCGAGGTTGAGGCCGGTCTGCGCGTCCGTGATGCCGGGGCCGACGCCTACGGCGAGGACGCGCGTGCCCTGCGACTTCAGCACGTTGGCCGAGAAGATGCCGTTCTCGACCTCGCGAAAACGCGTGTAGTTGCCGGACCCGTTGACCGTGCTGCCTCCCGAGATGGCATCCGGCCCGTAGAGGGTCGGGTTGCCGTCGGTCAGGACGACGGCGACGTCGTAGTCGTTGAGCGCGCCGGTGGCCTGCGCGGGCGCGTAGAGGCCGCGATCCCAGTTGGTCCCGCCGCGGATGGCGGTCCCGGCCAGGGTCGGCGTCGTCCAATCGGCGTAGGTGCTCGTGAACGCGTCGGCGGCGGACTGCGTCGCGACGGAGCGCAGCGTCGGGTCGTTGGGCTGGGACGTGAGCGCGGGCGAGAGCGACCCGAAGGAGAACAGCGCCATGCGCGACGGCGTGCCCACGAGCGCGTTCGCGAGCGCGTCGGCCTGGTCCTTCAGCGGCTCGAGCGCCCCGTTGTTCGACACGGAGTTCGAGAGGTCGAGCACGAGGGCGACGTCCAGCCCGCACGTCAGGGGC
The DNA here is from genome assembly GCF_011326725.1 of Microbacterium excoecariae. Lineage (GTDB taxonomy): Bacteria > Actinomycetota > Actinomycetes > Actinomycetales > Microbacteriaceae > Microbacterium > Microbacterium excoecariae. Next base: position 2,409,055 of record NZ_JAANCO010000001.1, read on the forward strand.
AGGTTGGGGTTGACGCGGCGCTGCTGCCAGATGCCGCCGGAGGCGTCTCGGTCGTTGTTCGCATCGCGCCCGTTGCCGTCCCGTGTAGGCACCATGAAGGTGGTGTCCGTCGAGCGGTAGACGGTGTTCGACACGAGGGCGGGCGTACGGAAGACGTAGGGCGTCGCCTGGGATCCGGATCCGTCGCCGCTGCCCGTGCGGAGCGCCGCGCTCGCGACCCATCCGGTCGGTGCGCTCTGCTGCACGACCCAGAACTGCCGGTTGCGGTTCGCCTGGTTCGTTCCCGTGTTCGGGACCGTGAAGTTGCAGTCGCCTTGCGCGTCCGCGACGCAGCGGGCCCAGCCCGCACCGTCGCCCGCGACGCCGTCGGCGCGAGTGGTGGAGGGCCCGGTGGAGCCGCCCGTGCGCAGGTGCAGAACGACGCCGGCGAGCGGCGCGATGGTCGCGCCCCCGGTGCGGTCGCCGCCGGTCTTGATCGTGACGACCGAGGTGGTGTTCGAGGCGGCCGGCACGGCGGCGACGGCCTCGTCGATGGGGGCGACCGCGCCGCCGAGCACGGCGGCCGCGAGGGCGGCCGCGAGCGACGTCGCGAGGACGCGCCGGCGAGTGAATGCGCGCGGGCGCCGGGAAGAAAGCAAGGGCATGTGAGGTCGGCTCCGGGTCGCCGTGAGAGGGGGCGTCCCGAAGTTATGACCTGGCTGAACGGGGATCCTACGAGGTTCGCGTGATTCCCGTGGGGCCTACGGGGAACAACACGTAGACGGTGGGCCTCCCCCGTGGCGCGCACGGATACGGGGGCGATACGGGGGTGGCCCCAGGCGCGCGCGAGCGCGACGGCGATCTCCACGGCGCGTCTGGGCGCGTCGTGAGGAAGGGCGACCGGGCGTTACGCGTCCCGCGGCGCGCGCACGAGGTGCCGCAGCTCGACGCGCGAGGTGAGGCCAAGCTTCGCGAGCGCGTTGGCGACGTGGAACTCCACGGTGCGCACCGAGACGACGAGCTCCTCGGCGATCTCCCGGTTCGTCAGGCCGTCGGCCACGAAGTGCGCGATCTGCTGTTCGCGGCGCGTCAGGGCCGCGGGAACGGATCCGTTCTCGCGCGCGGACGACGGGGCCGGTGCGGACGCGAGGCCCCGCATCTCGGCGGCAAGTCGCCGCGCGCGGGCCGCGAGCGGACTTACCCCGCACCGGCGAAACACGCTGCTCGCGGCGACGACCTCGGACAGGGCGCGATCCCGATGCCCCGACAGGGCGTCGGAGTTGTCGCGCACGAGGGTCGCGAGGTCGACGGCGACGAGCGCGCGGAACAGGCCGAGACCGCGCGCGCGGTCCCCGGGCGTGCGCAGGCCCGGTCCGCGCGCGATCTGGTCGATCGCGGCGCGCAGGGACGACGCGGCGTCGTGGGGCCGGTCGAGCGCCCACGCGTGCAGCCCGCGCGCGTACGCGAGCGTGAAGCGTGCGGGGTTATCGGGGTGCGGGAGGAGGACGCGCTCGGCGTCGTCGACGAGGTCGGGGATGAGTTCGGCGTACCCGCCGCTGTAGAGCCCGCGGGCGAGCATGCTGACGACGGATCCGCCGATCATGCTGCCGCCGATCGGGTTGTCGGCGATGCGCTGGGCGACGTCCGCGAACTCCTCCTCGCTCTCGCCTCCCATCGCCAGCCACGCGTGCGCGTAGTCGACGAGGGCGACGACGGGCGGCGAGGCGGCGAGGGGCACGAACTCCGCGACCTGCGCGAGGGCGGCGTGCGCGCCGGCAGCGTCGCCGCGCCCCGCGCAGAGAAGGGCGCAGACCGCGTGGGCGTAGACGGCGTCCGGCCCCTCCCCCGTCTCGACGAGCCGCGCGAGGGCGTGCTCGATGGCGACGTCCGCGTCGGGCCAGAGCCCCGCGTCGAAGAAGATCAGCGCGCGATGCGTCTGGACGGCCGTCACGTGGTGCGCGCCCGCGGCCGAGTGCGCGAGCGCGGCGTCCAGGTGGGTGAGCGCCACGCGGTTGTCGCCGGTCTGGCGCAGGAGGATCCCGAGGATGCTGTGGGCGGTCGCGGCGGCCTCGCTCGCGTCAGGGACGACGTCGGCGCGGGCGGCCTCGTCCGCGAGCACGCGGATGGACTCCTCGATGTTGTGCGGGCCGACCTCCGCGAGCGCGCACCACACCCGCAGCAACGCCCGCACCCCGCGCACGCGGCCCGCGTTTTCCGCGTCGCCGTCCGGCACCGCGCGGGCGTCCAGCTCGCGCAGGGCGGAAAAGTACACGCTCGTCGCGACGTCGGTGCGGTAGATCGCGGCCGCCATGCGGCCGATCGCCCCCGCCGCCTCCGCGTACGCGAGGACGTCGGCGATGTCGGATCCCGCCAGCGCGTGCTCGTGTTCCTCGAGGATCCGCAGGGCGGCGACGGGGCGGTACCGCGCGGCGGCCGCGCGCGCCTCGAGGGCGGCGCGTAGCGGGCCGGCCGGCATCGCGGCGGCGGCCGGCTCGATCTCGAGGATCCGCTGGGGCGTCGCGGAGACGGCGATCCCGCGCAGGGCAAGGCGCATCGTTTCGGGCGAGGTGTCGAGGCGGACGAGCTGGAGCATCCGGTCAACGCAGGTACCGCCGTGGTGAAGCTCGCGGGCGGCGGTCGCGCGGGCTTCCGCCACGATCGGGTCCGTCTCGCCCGAACCCGGGTGCGCCAGCGCCGCGTGCAGACGGTGCATGAGCGCGGCCTCCGGCTCGAACGCCGCCACGTCGAGGTGCAGGCGGGCGAGGTCCTCCGGGCTCATGCTCGCGCGGATGGCGCCGGCGACCGGCGCGTGGTCGATGCGCAGCGTGCGCCGGTCTGCGTTCGCGGTCACGAGGCCCGTCGCCACGATCGGGGCCGTGTCCACGGCGGTCGCTGTCAGACGCCCGAGGTCCTCGATCGAGATGGGTCGCTGGGCGACGGCGAGCGCCCGAAGCTGGAGCGCGACCTCGTCGCCCTCGTCCACGAGCGCGGCGTGGATCGCGCGGTCGAAGCTCATCAGGCGCGGATCCGTCGACCCGCGCAGGGTGGCGAGCATCCCGTCGACGCTGCGCTCGCCGGCCGGGGCCTGGGCGAGCGCGCGGGCGACGATGTCGAGGTGCAGCGGGTAGCCCCCGGTCACGGTGCGGAGCCGGTCGCTGGCGTGCCGCCAGATCGGGAGGCCGGTGCGCTCGCGCAGGAGGTCCTGCGCGTCGCGCGCGCTGAGGGCGTCGAGGCGCAGGTAGCTCGCGTCGGGACTCGTCTGCGCGAAGCGGGCGAGGCGCTGGACGAGGCGGCGGTGGTTCGGCCGCATCGTGGTCACGATGAGCCCGCGGAATCGATCGAGGGCGCGCAGGACGAGCCAGAGGGCCTCGGCGGAGAGATCGTCGATCCACTGCAGGTCGTCGACGAGGATGATCGCGGGGCCGGTCACGGCCGCGGCGGCCTCGAGCACGCCGTCGACGAGGAACTCGACGTCAACGGCGGGGACGTCGGCGGGTTCCTGCCCGTCGTGGAACACCCGCCACGCGGTGCCGCCGGGAACGTGACGGTCCTGCGGATCGAGCCGGATGGCGAGCCGCGCCGACTCGCCGAGCGCGTCGAACGCGTACTGCGCGAGCGCCGTCTTGCCGATCCCCGGGGGCCCCTCGATCACGACGAGCTGAGTGGATCCCGCCGCGGCGCGCTGGGCGTGCTCGCGCAGGCGCGAGAGCTCGAATTCGCGCCCGACGAAGGCGGCGTCGTGGAGCGGCAGGGCGGTGGCTGCGCCGTCGGGCGTGCGGAGCAGTTCTGGCATCGGCGGATCCCCCAATCCTCCCGCGCGCGACACAGACACCGACGGCATCACTGCCCGCCACCGGCGCCTGAGCCGCAGTGTCGAGCGTTTCGGGTTCGCCGGACGATGCGGGTCGTGGCAATATCCTAGCTAGGCGCGATACCTCGTACCGGCTACGGGGAATTGTGCGGACAAACTGCGACCCGCGGACGGTCTGCGGCAATCCGGGAGGGAATCCGCTCCGAATATCCTCATATTGGCCGACACGTCCCGCGGATCGCGGGCGGCCACGGAAGGATCACCTGTATGCCCGACGCGATGCCTCCCTCTTCCCTCCCGACAGGCATCGCTCCGGCCGGCCATGGCGCACACGCGACCGTCTCTCTCGCCGGCGGCGCGGGCCTTCAGCTGCTCTCGGCCGGGTTGACGGTGTCGTCCGCGTCGCCGGAAGCCTTCCGCGCGCGCCTGGTGTCGGCCCGCATCGGCCACGTCACGTTCCAGGAGCTGACGGCGAACGCCTGGGCGATGGAGCGAACGGTTACCGATGTCCGGGAGGCGCCGAGCGACGTCGTCTTCCTCACGCGCGTCGCGCGCGGCGCCCTGCACATCGAGGCGGGCGACGGCGAGGCGCACACGCTGACGGTGGGCCAGACGGTGGTGCTCCCACTCTCGCGCCCCTTCCGCAATCACACGATCGGGCCGGGCCGCATCGTCAGCCTCGCCCTCCCGGTCGGCGCCCTGCGTATGACGCCCGACCAGGTGGCGCACCGGGCGTTCCGGGCCCTCCCCGCCTCGCCGCTGGACGCCGCGCTCGCGGGGATGACGGACGGGCTGGCGACGGCGGCCCCGACCGACGGATCCCCCGAGACCGCGCTCGTCGCCCGCGCGCTGACGGATCTCGTGCACGCCCGGATCCTCTCCCCCGGACCCGTCGTGAACCAGGGCCCGCCGCTCGCGGACGTGCGCACGCGGGTGCGCGACCTCATTGCGGCGGAGTACACGGATCCGGATCTCACGGTCGCGCAGCTCGCGCGCCGCATGAACATCAGCCGCACCCACCTGCACAAGCTGTTCGAGGGCGAGGAGCTCTCGCTCGCCCAGACGATCCGCCTGCGCCGCGTGGAGGCCGCGGGCCGCGACCTCATCATTACCGAGGACGGGTTCGAGGAGATCGCCCGCCGCGTCGGATTCGGATCCCCCGACGCCGCCTACCGCGCCTTCCGCGCCCAGAAGGGCATGTCGCCGGCGGCGTACCGGCGGCGCGGGTTGGGGTTCTAGCGGGGCGAATCGGCCACGACCTCGTCGTCCCCCGCGACCTTCCGCTCCCCGGCATACGTCGCCTCGAGCCCGTTGGCACGCCGGAGACCCATCCAGCCGACCGTCGCGGCAACGAAACCGAGCGAGACCGCGGCGATCGTCCAGCCGAGATCGACGTTCAGCATCCGCAGCCCGGCGGCCAGGAGGACGAGCGCGAGCGCGCGCCGCACGATGCCGCCCGGCATCAAAGAAGACATACGCGCGCCGAGGATCGCGCCGGGCACGCTTCCGATCGTCAGCGGGATGACGATCGACCAGTCGACGTCACCAAAGAGAAGGTGTCCGATGGCGGCGGCGATGACCAGCGGCACGGCCTGCACCAGGTCTGTGCCGACGAGCCTGTTCATCGACAGCAGCGGGTACATGAGCATCAGCGTGATGATGATGAACGACCCGCTGCCGACCGAGGTCAGGCCCACCATGAGGCCGCCCACCACCCCGATGATGAGCGTCGGAATCGGACGGACCCTGATCTCGGCCGCCTCGCTTCGCCGCGTCGAGGTGCCATACCGGCGCTCCCGAGCCCGGTTGCGCATCCCGATAAACGCGCGCAGACCGAGCAGCGCGGCGGCGATGAGGAGGACGGCGCCGAGCGCGGTCTTGACGAACGCCTGTACCCCGGTGAGCTCGCCAACCGCCGCGATGATAAGGGCACCGGCGAACGCGGCGGGAACGGATCCGAGGGCAAGCCACCCCACGATGCGCCAGTCGACGGTGCCGTGGCGCGCGTGCACGATAGAGCCCGCCGGCTTCATGACGGCCGACGTGATGAGGTCGCTCGAGACCGCGGTGAGCGGGCTGACGCCGAACCCGAGCACGAGGAGCGGTGTCATCAGCGCCCCGCCGCCCATGCCTGTGAGGCCTACGACGACGCCGATCCCGACGGCGGCGATCGCGAGGGGCCAGTTGAACTCCGTGAGCAGTGTGGCCCAGTCCATGTCGAGCAACCTATCAGCACGAGAGGGCGGGGATGTTGGGTTAATGTTCCGGAATACACGCCCGTAATACGCCTCAGGTAAGGTCACCCTGTTGGCATCCCGACCCGGGGTGCCCGGACACCCCTCCGCACAGGAAGGCACCCCTGCGTGAGCTCAGAGCAGCACTACTCGATTTCCCAGCTGAGGCAGTTGGAGGCGGAGTCGATTCATATCATCCGGGAGGTGGTGGCGCAGCTGTCGAGGCCGGCGTTGCTGTTCTCGGGGGGTAAGGATTCGCTGGTGATGTTGCATCTGGCGATGAAGGCGTTCGCGCCGGCGCGGTTGCCGTTCCCGGTGGTGCATATCGATACGGGTCATAACTTCGATGAG
>NZ_JAANCO010000002.1 GCF_011326725.1 Microbacterium excoecariae
TGACGTTGCGGATGACGACGCCGTTGGTCGTGGACCCGTATGCGAAGAATCGTGAGACGGGGTCGTTCGTGTTGATCGACGAGGCCACGAACGCGACGGTCGCGGCCTGCACCATCAACAACGCCGAGTAACCGGTGGGAATCGACGCGGCTGGCGCCCCCAGGGGGCGCCAGCCGCGTCGCCGTGTCAGCGCCCTTGGCGGGCGTATCGCTCCTCGGCGGCGAGCTTCGCGTCCCGCCACCACCCCTCGTGGTCGCGGTACCACCGGATCGTCTCGGCGAGGCCGTCCTCGAACGACGTGTGCCGCGGCGCCCACCCGAGCTCGGTTCGGAGGCGTGTCGCGTCGATCGCGTAGCGCAGGTCGTGGCCCGGGCGGTCGGGCACGTGGTCATACGCGTCGCGGGGCTGACCCATGAGCTCGAGGATCGCCTCGACGACCGCGCGGTTGGACCGCTCGCCGTCGGCCCCGATGAGGTAGGTCTCGCCGACCCGTCCGCGCTCGAGGATCGCGCGCACCGCCGAGGAGTGATCGTCGGCGTGGATCCAGTCGCGCACATGCGCGCCGGATCCGTACACGCGGGGCCGCTCTCCGCACAGCACGTTCGTGATCTGGCGGGGGATGAGCTTCTCGACGTGCTGGTAGGGCCCGTAGCTGTTCGAGCAGTTCGAGATCGTGGCGCGGACGCCGTACGAGCGCACCCAGGCGCGCACGAGCAGGTCGCTGGCCGCCTTCGTCGCCGAGTACGGCGAGGACGGGCGGTAGGGCGACGACGGCGTGAAGCGCTCGGTGCCCTCGAGGGGCAGGTCGCCGTAGACCTCGTCGGTGGACACGTGGTGCAGGCGGGTGTCGTGGCGGCGTATCGCCTCGAGCAGGGTGAACGTGCCGACGACGTTGGAGTCGAGGAACGGGCGGGGGTCGTCGAGCGCGTTGTCGTTGTGCGACTCGGCCGCGTAATGCACGACCGCGTCGGCGGCGGCGACGAGCGGATCCACCGTGGCCGGGTCGGCGACGTCGCCGACGACGAGCGAGACGCGCTCGGGCGGCAGGCCCGCCAGGGCCTCGGGCGAGGCGGCGTAGGTGAGCGCGTCCAGGACGGTGACGACCGCATCCGTCTCGGCCATCAGATGGCGCACGAAGCTGGCGCCGAGGAAGCCCGCGCCGCCGGTGACCAGGATCCGCTGCATCGTGTGTCCTCTCCGCCCGGCGTCCGCACGCGCACCTGCCAGAATAGGCGTCCGGGCGCCCCGGCGACGTTCCCGCCCGGAGCTTGCTGTGAGGTTTCTGGCGGACCCCGCGGATCCGCGTGATTCCGGGGCTTGCGGCGCGACACGCCCGGGTTGCGCGTCGGGGTCGACGCCTGGCAGAATAGACCAGTTCCACATTTCGGCGCCCTGCGCTCGCGCACGCGGCCCGAATCACTGCATCGGCAGTGCACAGGCGGCGCCCACGGCGTCTCGGACCTGGGCCGCGGGCAGAGGAACACCTCACACACCTGCATCGCGCGGTTCGCCGCGCGCCTGTGGGCCTGACATGTGAACAAGGCGCATCGCTGCGGGCGGATCCGGTTCGGATCCGCGCGGGAGTCGAGAAGGTGCCGACCCGAAGGGTGTCCGGAGGGTACGTGCGTCCAATGCCCGAGAGGTACGACGCGAAAAGAGAGTGAGCAGACAAATGGCGGGACAGAAGATCCGCATTCGCCTGAAGTCGTATGACCACGAGGTCATCGACACGTCGGCGCGCAAGATCGTCGACACCGTGACCCGCGCGGGCGCGCAGGTCGTGGGCCCGGTGCCCCTCCCGACGGAGAAGAACGTCGTGGCGGTCATCCGTTCGCCCCACAAGTACAAGGACAGCCGCGAGCACTTCGAGAAGCGCACCCACAAGCGCCTCATCGACATCGTTGACCCGACCCCCAAGGCGGTTGACTCGCTCATGCGCCTGGACCTTCCGGCCGACGTCAACATCGAGATCAAGCTCTGAGGTGCGACGTGGCTGACATCAACAACAAGATTTCGAAGGGCATGCTCGGCAAGAAGGTCGGCATGACCCAGGTCTGGAACGAGAGCGGCAAGCTGATCCCCGTCACGGTGATCGAGCTCGCTCCCAACGTGGTGACGCAGGTCCGCACGCCCGAGAAGGACGGCTACAACGCCGTGCAGATCGCGGCGGGCGAGGTCGACCCGCGCAAGGTCACGCAGCCCCTCACCGGCCACTTCGCCGCCGCGGGCGTGACGCCCCGTCGTCAGGTCACCGAGATCCGCACCGCCGACGCCGCGAACTACGAGGCCGGCCAGGAGATCACGGTCGACCAGACGTTCGAGGCGGGCCAGCTCGTCGACGTCGTCGGCACGAGCAAGGGCAAGGGCTTCGCCGGAACGATGAAGCGTCACAACTTCTCCGGCGTTGGCGCCTCGCACGGTGCCCACCGCAACCACCGCAAGCCCGGTTCGATCGGCGCCTCGGCGACGCCGAGCCGCGTCTTCAAGGGCACGCGCATGGCCGGCCGCATGGGCGGCGAGCGCGTGACCGTTCTCAACCTCACGGTGCACGCCGTCGACGCCGAGAAGGGCCTGATGCTCGTCAAGGGCGCGGTCCCCGGTGCGCGCGGCCGCGTCGTGTACGTCCGCAACGCAGTGAAGGGGGCCTGAGGCACATGGCTGACTCGACTCTCGCTCTCGACGTTCTCGGCACCGACGGCAAGAAGACCGGCACGGTCGAGCTTCCCGCTCAGGTGTTCGACGTCAAGACGAACGTTCCGCTGATCCACCAGGTCGTCGTCGCGCAGCTCGCGGCGGCTCGCCAGGGCACGCACTCGACCAAGCGTCGCGGTGAGGTCTCGGGTACCGGCGCCAAGCCGTTCAAGCAGAAGGGCACCGGCCGCTCGCGCCAGGGCTCGATCCGCCAGCCCGAGCACCGCGGTGGTGGCATCGTCCACGGCCCGAAGCCGCGCGACTACTCGCAGCGCACCCCCAAGAAGATGATCGCCGCCGCCCTCGCGGGCGTGCTCAGCGACCGCCTTCGCGGTGAGCGCATCCACGTGGTCGAGTCGTTCGGCGCCGAGGCGCCGTCGACCAAGGCCGCGGCGGGCTTCCTCGCCACGTTCACGTCGCAGAAGAACACGCTCATCGTGCTCGACCGTGACGACGAGGTCGGCTTCCTGAGCGTTCGCAACCTCGCGAACGTCCACGTGATCGCCGCTGACCAGCTCAACGCGTACGACGTCGTCACGAGCGACGACGTTGTCTTCACCCAGGCCGCCATCGACGCGTTCATCGCGATGAAGGCCGGCGCCAAGGAGGTCTCGGCATGACCGCGATCAACAAGGACCCGCGCGAGATCATCTTCGCGCCCGTGGTCTCGGAGAAGAGCTACGGCCTGATCGACGAGGGCAAGTACACGTTCATCGTGGACCCCCGCGCGAACAAGACCGAGATCAAGCTCGCGATCGAGAAGATCTTCGGTGTGAAGGTCGCCTCGGTGAACACCCTGAACCGTCAGGGCAAGTCCCGCCGTACCCGCTTCGGCACCGGCAAGCGCAAGGACACCAAGCGCGCCATCGTGACGCTGAAGTCGGGCACCATCGACATCTTCACGGCTGTCGCCTGATAGCTGGGAAGGATTAGAGGAACGAATATGGCTATTCGCAACTACAAGCCCACGACTCCCGGTCGCCGCGGCTCGTCGGTGGCCGACTTCGCCGAGATCACGCGCTCGACGCCCGAGAAGTCGCTGCTTCGCCCGCTCTCCAAGACGGGTGGCCGCAACAACCAGGGCCGCATCACGACGCGTCACATCGGCGGTGGCCACAAGCGCCAGTACCGCGTGATCGACTTCCGTCGCGCCGACAAGGACGGCATCGACGCGAAGGTCGCTCACATCGAGTACGACCCGAACCGCACGGCGCGCATCGCGCTGCTGCACTTCTTCGATGGCACCAAGCGCTACATCCTCGCTCCGGCGAAGCTGAAGCAGGGCGACATCGTCGAGTCGGGTCCCGGCGCGGACATCAAGCCCGGCAACAACCTCCCGCTGCGCAACATCCCCACGGGTACGGTCATCCACAACATCGAGCTCCGCCCCGGTGGCGGCGCGAAGATCGCGCGTTCGGCCGGCGCCTCGGTGCGTCTCGTCGCCAAGGACGGCCCCTACGCGCAGCTCCGCCTGCCGTCGGGCGAGGTCCGCAACGTCGACGCGCGCTGCCGCGCGACGATCGGCGAGGTCGGCAACGCCGAGCAGTCGAACATCAACTGGGGTAAGGCCGGCCGCATGCGGTGGAAGGGCGTCCGCCCGACCGTCCGTGGTGTCGTCATGAACCCGGTCGACCACCCCCACGGTGGTGGTGAGGGTCGCACCTCTGGTGGTCGTAACCCCGTGACCCCGTGGGGTCAGCCGGAGGGTCGTACCCGCCACGCCAACAAGGAAAGCGACAAGTACATCGTGCGTCGTCGCACCGCGGGCAAGAAGCGTAAGTAGGAGTTTGGGAAGATGCCACGCAGTCTGAAGAAGGGCCCCTTCGTCGACGAGCACCTGCTTCGCAAGGTTGTCTCGCAGAACGAGGCGGGGTCGAAGAACGTGATCAAGACCTGGTCGCGCCGCTCCATGATCGTCCCGGCCATGCTCGGCCACACGATCGCTGTCCACGACGGTCGCAAGCACATCCCTGTGTTCGTGTCCGAGTCGATGGTCGGCCACAAGCTGGGCGAGTTCGCGCCCACCCGTACCTTCCGCGGTCACGTGAAGGATGACAAGAAGGGCCGTCGCCGCTGACGCGGCGACTCGAGGAGGAGAGAGAAATGGTGGAGTCCATCGCACGCGTGCGACACATCCGCGTGACCCCTCAGAAGGCTCGTCGTGTCGTCGCGCTCATCAAGGGCAAGCAGGCCGATGAGGCCCTCGCGATCCTGAAGTTCGCCGCACAGGGCGCTTCGGAGCCCGTGTACAAGCTCGTGGAGTCGGCCAAGGCCAACGCACAGGTGAAGGCCGACGCCGCCGGCGAGTACCTCAACGAGCAGGATCTGTTCGTCAAGAACGCCTTTGTGGACGAGGGAACGACGCTCAAGCGTTTCCGCCCCCGTGCCCAGGGTCGCGCCGACCAGATCAAGAAGCGCACGAGCCACATCACGGTCGTGCTCTCGACGCCCGAGGTCGCCGATGCGGCCCAGGGCAGCAAGCAGAAGGCGAGCAAGTAATGGGACAGAAGATCAACCCTTACGGCTTCCGCCTCGGCATCACGACGGACCACACGTCCCGTTGGTTCGCTGACTCGACGAAGCCGGGCCAGCGGTACGCCGACTACGTTGCTGAGGACATCAAGATCCGTCAGCTTCTGCAGAAGAACCTCGACCGTGCCGGTGTGAGCCGTATCGACCTCGAGCGCACGCGTGACCGCGTTCGTGTCGACATCCACACCGCCCGTCCCGGCATCGTCATCGGTCGCCGCGGCGCGGAGGCCGAGCGGATCCGCACGGAGCTCGAGAAGCTCACGAGCAAGCAGATCCAGCTGAACATCCTCGAGGTCAAGAACCCCGAGGCTGACGCTCAGCTCGTCGCCCAGGGCGTCGCCGAGCAGCTCGCTGCGCGCGTGGCGTTCCGCCGCGCGATGCGCAAGGGGCTGCAGGGCGCCATGCGCGCCGGCGCCAAGGGCGTTCGGATTCAGGTCTCGGGCCGCCTCGGCGGCGCCGAGATGAGCCGCACGGAGTTCTACCGCGAGGGTCGTGTGCCGCTGCACACGCTGCGCGCGAACATCGACTACGGCTTCTACGAGGCGAAGACCACCTTCGGTCGTATCGGCGTGAAGGTCTGGGTCTACAAGGGCGACCTCACGAACAAGGAACTCGCTCGCGAGGAGGCTTCGAAGAAGCCGGCGCGCGACCGTGGTGGCCGTCGTGGGCCGCGTCGTAACGACGCCGCCGAGAAGAAGGCCCCGGAAGGAGCAACGGCGTAATGCTGATCCCCCGCAAGGTCAAGTACCGCAAGCAGCACCACCCCAAGCGCAGCGGCCAGGCGACGGGCGGCACCAAGGTGTCGTTCGGCGAGTACGGCATCCAGGCCCTGACCCCCGCTTACGTGACGAACCGTCAGATCGAGGCAGCTCGTATCGCGATGACGCGTCACATCAAGCGTGGCGGCAAGGTGTGGATCAACGTCTACCCCGACCGTCCGCTCACGAAGAAGCCCGCCGAAGTCCGCATGGGTTCGGGTAAGGGTTCGCCGGAGTGGTGGGTCTCTAACGTCAAGCCGGGCCGTGTCCTCTTCGAGGTCGCGGGCGTCAGCGAGGAGCTCGCCAAGGGCGCGCTCACCCGGGCAATGCACAAGCTGCCGCTCAAGGCACGCATCATCAAGCGCGAGGAGGGCGACGCGTAATGGCGATCGGCACCAAGGAGCTCGCCACGACCGAGCTCGACACGTTCGAAGACCAGCGCCTCGTCGAGGAGCTGCGTAAGGCCAAGGAAGAGCTGTTCAACCTGCGCTTCCAGTCGGCCACCGGCCAGCTGGAGAGCCACGGTCGCATCCGCGCCGTGAAGCGCGACATTGCGCGTCTCTACACCGTGATCCGCGAGCGCGAGCTCGGGATCCGCGCCACGCCGGAGCCCGCGGCCCCGAAGAAGGCCAAGAAGAGCAAGGCGAAGGGCGCCGACGAGTCGGCTCCCGCCGAGGGAGAGGCTGAGTGATGGCCACCGACAAGAAGGCTGAGGAGACCGCCGTCGAGCGCGGTTACCGCAAGTCCGCTCGCGGCTATGTCGTGAGCGACAAGATGGACAAGACGATCGTCGTCGAGGTCGAGGACCGCGTAAAGCACCCCCTCTACGGCAAGGTCATCCGTCGCACGAAGAAGCTCAAGGCGCACGACGAGCAGAACACCGCCGGCATCGGCGACCTCGTCGTGATCAACGAGACCCGTCCGCTGAGCGCCTCCAAGCGCTGGCGCCTGGTCGAGATCGTCGAAAAGGCCAAGTAAGCCCTCGGGCTCGCTTGAAGGAGTAACCAGTGATTCAGAACGAATCTCGCCTCAAGGTCGCCGACAACACCGGCGCGAAGGAGCTGCTCACGATTCGCGTGCTCGGTGGGTCGAACCGCCGCTACGCGGGCGTGGGTGACACCATCGTCGCCACCGTCAAGGACGCGATCCCCGGCGGCAACGTGAAGAAGGGCGACGTCGTCAAGGCGGTCGTCGTCCGCACCGTGAAGCAGACGCGCCGCGCTGACGGCTCGTACATCAAGTTCGACGAGAACGCCGCCGTGATCCTGAAGAACGACGGGGAGCCCCGCGGCACCCGTATCTTCGGCCCGGTCGGTCGTGAGCTTCGTGACCGCAAGTTCATGAAGATCGTCTCGCTCGCCCCGGAGGTGCTGTAAGCCATGGCCAAGATCAAGAAGGGCGACCTCGTCCAGGTGATCACCGGCGCCACGCAGGAGCGCGGCGGCGACCGCGGCAAGCAGGGCACGGTGCTCGAGGTTCTCGGGAACCGCGTCATCGTCGAGGGCGTCAACTACATCACCAAGCACAACCGCGTCGGTCAGACGCAGCGCGGCACCAAGACGGGTGGCATCGAGACCTTCGAGGCTCCGATCCACGTGTCGAACGTCGCGATCGTCGACCCCGAGACCAAGAAGCCGACCCGCGTGGGATACCGCGTGGAGGAGCAGGTCAAGGACGGCGTCAAGAAGACCGTGCGCGTTCGCGTCGCCAAGGGTTCGGGCACGGACATCCCCGACCCCAAGGGAAAGTAAGGGTTAGCACATGAGCACGGACACCGCCGCGCAGGCTGGCAAAATCCAGCCGCGCCTGAAGCAGGTCTACCGCAAGGAGATCCGCCAGAAGCTGCAGGATGAGTTCGGCTACGAGAACGTCATGCAGGTCCCGGGCCTGGTCAAGGTCGTCGTGAACACCGGTGTCGGCGAGGCAGCTCGCGACAGCAAGGTGATCGACGGCGCCGTGGCCGACCTGACGGCCATCACGGGTCAGAAGCCCGTCGTGACCAAGGCCAAGAAGTCGATCGCGCAGTTCAAGCTGCGCGAGGGCCAGGCGATCGGCGCGCACGTCACGCTTCGTGGCGACCGCGCGTGGGAGTTCCTGGACCGCCTGATCTCCCTGGCGCTGCCCCGTATCCGCGACTTCCGCGGTCTGTCGCCGAAGCAGTTCGACGGCAACGGCAACTACACCTTCGGTGTGACGGAGCAGTCGATCTTCCACGAGATCAACCAGGACAAGATCGACCGCGTTCGCGGCTTCGACATCACGGTCGTCACGACCGCGAAGACCGACGACGAGGGCCGGGCGCTGCTGACGCACTTCGGCTTCCCGTTCGTCAAGAACTCCTGATTCGGTCCCGCCGAAACAGGTAAAACGCTGAGGATGCCGGATCCGGTTTGGCCGGGTCCGGCATCCTGGCGGACAATCGAATATTGGCTATCCACGTCGTGGAAGGTCGTCTGTCGTGTAACGGCAGCCGAAACCTCATGAACAAAGGACATTTCATATGACCATGACAGACCCGGTCGCAGACATGCTGACCCGTCTGCGCAACGCGAACTCGGCGCACCACGACCAGGTGTCGCTGCCGTCGAGCAAGCTCAAGACGCACATCGCGGACATCCTCCAGCAGGAGGGTTACATCACGGGTTGGGAGGAGTCGGACGCTCGCGTCGGCAAGACCCTCACGCTCACCCTCAAGTACGGCGCCAACCGTGAGCGCTCGATCGCGGGCATCAAGCGCGTGTCGAAGCCCGGCCTGCGCGTCTACGCCAAGTCGAACGAGCTCCCCAAGGTGCTCGGCGGCCTCGGCGTTGCCATCCTGTCCACCTCCAGCGGCCTCCTGACGGACCGCCAGGCCGAGCAGAAGGGCGTGGGCGGAGAAGTTCTCGCCTACGTGTGGTGATCGACAATGTCGCGTATTGGACGTCTTCCCATTGACATTCCCGCCGGCGTCGAAGTGAAGATCGACGGCCAGTCGGTTGCGGTCAAGGGCCCCAAGGGCGAGTTCGCCCTCGAGGTCGCTGAGCCCATCCAGGCCAAGATCGAGGAGAACCAGGTTCTCGTCACCCGTCCCGACGACGAGCGCGAGTCGCGTGCCCTGCACGGCCTGACCCGCACGCTCATCAACAACAGCATCATCGGCGTGACGCAGGGCTACTCGAAGTCCCTCGAGATCGTGGGCACGGGTTACCGCGTCCAGCAGAAGGGCTCGAACCTCGAGCTCGCGCTCGGCTTCTCGCACCCCGTCGTGATCGAGCCCCCCGCAGGCATCACCTTCGCGGTCGAGGGCAACACGAGGATCACGGTCAGCGGCATCTCCAAGCAGGCCGTGGGCGAGTGCGCCGCCAACATCCGCAAGATCCGCAAGCCCGAGCCGTACAAGGGCAAGGGTGTGCGCTACGCCGGCGAGCAGGTCCGCCGCAAGGCCGGAAAGGCTGGTAAGTAATCATGGCTGTGAAGTCGAAGTCCGCCGCGCGTTCGCGCCGCCACACTCGCCTTCGCAAGAAGGTCGTGGGCACCGCAGAGCGTCCGCGTCTCGTCGTGACGCGCTCCGCCCGCCACGTCTTCGTGCAGATCGTCGACGACGCGCAGGGTCACACGCTGGCCTCCGCGTCGACGCTCGAGACCGAGCTGCGCTCGGCCGAGTCCGACAAGACCGCTAAGGCCCGCAAGGTCGGCGAGCTTCTCGCCGAGCGCGCGAAGGCCGCTGGCATCGAGGCCGTCGTGTTCGACCGCGGCGGTAACCGCTACGCCGGTCGCGTCGCCGCGATCGCCGAGGGCGCCCGCGAAGGAGGGCTGAGCCTGTGAGTGACAACAAGGAGACCGAAGTGACCACCGAAGCCGGTCAGGCTGCGCCCGAGCAGGCGCAGGCCGAGCAGCGCCAGGAGCGTCGCGGCAACGACCGCGGCGGCCGGGGTGGCCGCGGCGACCGTCGGGGCAACGACCGTAACAACGGTCGGGGCAACGACAGCCAGTTCCTCGAGCGCGTCGTCACGATCAACCGCGTGTCGAAGGTCGTCAAGGGTGGTCGTCGCTTCAGCTTCACGGCGCTCGTCGTCGTGGGTGACGGCAACGGCCTCGTGGGCGTCGGCTACGGCAAGGCGCGCGAGGTTCCGCTCGCGATCTCGAAGGGCGTCGAGGAGGCGAAGCGCAACTTCTTCCGCGTTCCGCGCTCGGGCCAGTCGATCCCGCACCCCGTCCAGGGCGAGGCCGCTGCCGGTGTCGTCATGCTGCGTCCGGCCTCGGCCGGTACCGGTGTGATCGCCGGTGGTCCCGTCCGCGCCGTCCTCGAGTGCGCCGGTATTCACGATGTGCTCTCGAAGTCGCTCGGTTCGTCGAACACGATCAACATCGTGCACGCGACGGTCGCGGCCCTGAAGCAGCTCGAGGAGCCGCGTGCGGTCGCCGCGCGCCGTGGCCTCGACTTCGACCAGGTCGCGCCCGCCCGTCTCGTCCGTGCGGAGGCCGAGGCCGCCGCTGCTGCGAAGGTAGGTGCCTGATGGCCGCGCGTCTGAAGGTTACGCAGATCAAGTCCAAGGTGAGCGAGAAGCAGAACCAGCGTCACACGCTGCGCAGCCTCGGTCTCAAGCGCATCGGCGACCAGGTGGTTCGCCCCGATGACGCGCAGACCCGCGGCTACGTCCGTGCGGTCGCTCACCTCGTCAAGGTTGAGGAGATCGACTGATGGCTGAGAACAACGAGCGCCCCGGCGTGCTCAAGGCTCACCACCTCCGTCCCGTCCCCGGGGCCAACACGGCGAAGACCCGCAAGGGCCGCGGTGAGGGTTCGAAGGGTAAGACGGCCGGTCGTGGCACGAAGGGCACGCGGGCGCGTAACACCGTGCGCGTGGGCTTCGAGGGTGGCCAGATGCCGCTGCACATGCGTACGCCGAAGCTGCGCGGCTTCAAGAACCCGTTCCGCACCGAGTACCAGGTCGTGAACCTGGACAAGCTCGCTGAGGTCTTCCCCGAGGGTGGCGACATCACCGTCGCCGACCTCGTGAACAAGGGCCTCGTGCGCAAGAACCAGCTCGTCAAGGTTCTGGGCGACGGCGAGATCGCCGTCGCGCTGAACGTCGCGGTCGACAAGGTGTCGGCGTCGGCGAAGGCCAAGATCGAGGCCGCGGGCGGTTCGATCAAGTAACGCACCCCTGGTGCGTCATACCGGTAGGGCCGGGAGCGACAAGCTCCCGGCCCTTTTCCGTTAGTCTGGTGGCTGGTGTGCGCTCTCCGCGCGCGCACCGTCCGTTCTGGGAGGCAGTTTCTTGTTCAGCGCCATCGCGCGGATCTTCCGCACACCCGACCTCCGTCGGAAGATCGGCTTCACGCTCGGCATCATCGCCATTTATCGGTTCGGCGCGCACGTGCCGGCGCCGTTCATCAGCTACCCCAACGTGCAGAGCTGTCTCGACCAGACGGCCGGCGCGGGCGGCCTGCTCTCCCTCGTGAACCTCTTCTCCGGCGGCGCGCTCCTGCAGCTGTCGATCTTCGCGCTCGGCGTCATGCCGTACATCACGGCCACCATCATCACGCAGCTGCTGCGCGTCGTGATCCCGCACTTCGAGACGCTCCACAAGGAGGGCCAGGCGGGCCAGGCGAAGCTCACCCAGTACACGCGCTACCTGACGATCGCGCTCGCGCTCCTGCAGTCGACGACGCTCGTGACGGTGGCGCGCTCGGGGCAGCTGTTCGGCGTGACCGACATCGCGGAGTGCAACAACCTCCTGACGAACACCAGCTGGTTCACCCAGGCGATGATCATCATCACGCTGACCGCCGGTACGGGCCTCGTCATGTGGATGGCTGAGCTCGTCACGGAGCGTGGCATCGGCAACGGGATGTCGCTGCTCATCTTCACGTCGATCGCGGCGACCTTCCCCGGCGCCCTCGGCGCGATCTGGGCCGCGCGCGGCTTCGAGATCTTCCTCCTCGTGCTCGCGATCGGCATCGTCATCGTCGCGCTGGTCGTGTTCGTCGAGCAGTCCCAGCGCCGGATCCCCGTGCAGTACGCCAAGCGTATGGTCGGGCGCCGCACCTACGGCGGGACGAACACGTACATCCCCATCAAGGTGAACATGGCGGGCGTGGTTCCCGTGATCTTCGCGTCGTCGCTGCTGTACATTCCGGCGCTCATCGCCCAGTTCAACACCCCGACCGACGGATCCGCTCCGCCCGAGTGGGTCACGTGGATCGGCCAGTACTTCACGACGGGCGACCACCCCCTCTACATGGCGGTGTACTTCCTTCTCATCGTCGGCTTCACCTACTTCTACGTCGCCATCACCTTCAACCCGGTCGACGTCGCGGACAACATGAAGAAGTACGGCGGCTTCATCCCCGGCGTGCGCGCGGGGCGCCCGACGGCGGAGTACCTCGACTTCGTGCTCACGCGCATCACGTTCCCGGGGTCGATCTACCTCGGCCTCATCGCGCTCATCCCGCTCATCGCGCTGGCCACGGTGCAGGCCAACCAGAACTTCCCGTTCGGCGGCGCGTCGATCCTCATCATCGTGGGTGTGGGGCTCGAGACCGTCAAGCAGATCGACGCGCAGCTGCAGCAGCGCCACTACGAAGGGCTCCTCCGATGACCACCAGGCTCCTGATCGTCGGCCCGCAGGGTTCGGGCAAGGGCACGCAGGGCGTGCGCATCGCGGAGGCCTTCGGGATCCCCGTCGTCTCGACGGGCGACATCTTCCGCGCGAACATCGCGGGCGGCACGGAGCTCGGCAAGAAGGTCCAGGCGATCACCGACAACGGCGACCTGGTGCCGGACGAGGTCACGAGCGAGATCGTGCGCGATCGCCTCGCGCAGGACGACGCGGCGGGCGGGTTCCTTCTCGACGGCTACCCCCGCAACCGTGCGCAGGTCGCGCACCTCGACGAGTTCCTCGCGGGGCGGGGCGAGGCGCTCGACGCCGTGATCCTCCTGGACGTCCCGCGCGAGGAGTCGATCTCGCGCATCGTGCAGCGCGCGAGTGAGCAGGGCCGCACGGACGACACGGAGGAGGCCGTCGCGCGCCGCCTGGCGATCTACGAGAGCGAGACCGCGCCGATCGTCGACACGTATGCCGAGCGCGGGATCGTCGACCGCATCGACGGCGTCGGGTCCCTCGACGAGATCACGGCGCGCGTGTTCGCCGCGCTCGAGGCCCGCGGCCTCGTCCGCGCCGCGGCCTAAGGCCTTCCTGTGCGCCCCTTCCGTCGGTCGATCTACAAGAAGCCCGAGCAGCTGCGCGGCATGCGCGAGCCGGGGCGGATCACCGCCGAGGCGCTCGACGCCGTGGCCGCGGCGATCCGCCCGGGCATCACGACCCTCGAGCTCGATCGCATCGCGGAGTCCGTGATCGTCGCGCAGGGAGCGCACTCGAACTTCCAGCTTGTCCCGGGGTATCGCCACACCGTGTGCGTGTCCGTGAACGAGCAGGTCGTGCACGGGATCCCGGGCGAGCGCGTGCTGGAGGCGGGCGACATCGTCTCCGTCGACTGCGGCGCCGAGACCGACGCGGGCTGGAACGGCGATTCCGCGCGCACCTTCATTGTGCCGGGGGAGGGGCAGGATCCGGAGCTTGTCCGTCAGCGCGAGGAGCTGAGCGACGTGACCCGCGGATCCATGTGGGCCGGCATCGCGGCGCTCGCCTCCGCGCAGCACCTCGGCCAGGTCGGCGCCGTGATCGAGGACTACATCGAGTCGAATCCGCTGCCGTCGACGGGGCAGCCCGCCGGGATCCTCCGCGACTACGTCGGCCATGGCATCGGCCGCCGGATGCACGAGGATCCGACGCTCTTCCACTACGCCACGCCGGGTCGCGGCGCGGAGATCAAGCCGGGCCTGTGCCTGTGCGTCGAGCCGATGATGACGGCGGGGGGCGAAGACGTCTTCGTCGAGGACGACGACTGGACGATCACAACTCTCGATGGATCCAGCGGTGCCCATTGGGAACACAGCGTCGCCGTGCATGCTGGGGGCATCTGGGTGCTCACGGCCGCCGACGGCGGCGCCGCAGGCCTCGCTGACTTCGGCGTGACCCCCACCCCGATCCCCTAACGGCACCCGGAGAAGACGGACGAGAAGATGGCAACAGCAGGCAAGAAGAGCAACGGGTTCGCGATCGTGATCTCCGTGATCGTGGTCGTGGCGGTGGTCGCCGTCGGCGGCCTCGTCGTGTGGATGAACAACGCCGCGAGCGCGCCGGCCGAGGCGCCGGCCGCGGGCATCATCAACGAGGACACGGGCGCGATCGCGATCGGCGACGGGGACCAGACGGTCGACGAGTATGTCGACCTCATGTGCCCGTACTGCAACCAGGCGTTCGAGGCGTACAGCGACACCGTCACGGAGCTGGTGGAGAGCGGCGAGATCACGCTGAACATCCACCCCATCTCCATCCTCGACAACGCGTCGCAGGGCACGCAGTTCTCGACCCGCGCCGCGAGCGCGGCGTACTGCGTGGCCGAGGACAACGGCGACGCCGTCTACCCGTTCTTCGACCTCATGTACCGCAACCAGCCGGCCGAGGCGACCGAGGGCATGACGGACGACGAGATCGCCGGGTACGCGGCCGACGCGGGTGCCGAGGGCGCGGCGGACTGCATCGCGAACGGCGAGTACATGGACTACGTCACTCAGATGACGCAGGAGACCCCGATCCAGGAGGGCGCCTCGGGCATCTCGACGCCCACCGTCGCGGTGAACGGGGAGCTGATCTCTGTGACGATGGATCCGCAGACCGACATCGTCGCGAACCTCGACTGACGCCACTAGCACGTCGCGACGCGCCCGGGTTGATCAACCCGGGCGCGTCGTCTACTATAGATCTTTGGTGCTTTGCGCCTGCGTTTACGCGCGCCGAAGCATCGCCCATCACATTCACCGCAGACCGGCCGGTCTGCCGAGAAGGTTAGCGAGTCTATGGCTAAAGACGGTGTCATCGAGATCGAAGGCACGGTGTCCGAGGCGCTGCCCAACGCGATGTTCCGCGTTGAGCTCACCAACGGGCACAAGGTGCTCGCGACGATCTCGGGCAAGATGCGACAGAACTACATCCGCATCATTCCCGAGGACCGCGTGGTCGTGGAGCTCAGCCCCTACGACCTCACCCGCGGGCGCATCGTCTACCGCTACCGCTGATCGGCCCGGCCGAGAAGTAACGGCCCGAGGCATCCCTCGGGCACGAAGACAGCGATAAGGAACATCATGAAGGTTCAGCCCAGCGTCAAGCGCATCTGCGAGAGCTGCAAGGTCATCCGCCGCAACGGCCGGGTCATGGTCATCTGCAAGTCCAACCCCCGCCACAAGCAGCGCCAGGGCTGACGGATCCGCTCCGGCGGATCCCTCAGGACGACAACTCCACATTTTCGGCAGGATCAGAACCCGCGACGCGCGGGGGACACCTCGGGGCGGAGGCCCGGGCACCGATCCTGCTCCACACCTCCACCAACACACAGGAGATATCGCATGGCACGTCTTGCCGGCGTTGACATCCCGCGCGACAAGCGCGTGGTGATCGCACTCACGTACATCTACGGCGTGGGACGCACCCGTTCGGGTGAGATCCTCGCAGCCACGGGCATCGACGAGAACATCCGCGTCAAGGACCTCTCGGACGACCAGCTCGTCGCACTCCGCGACCACATCGAGGGCACCTACAAGGTGGAGGGTGACCTCCGCCGCGAGGTCGCCGCCGACATCCGCCGCAAGGTCGAGATCGGCTCCTACGAGGGCATCCGCCACCGTCGTGGCCTGCCCGTGCGCGGCCAGCGCACCAAGACCAACGCGCGTAGCCGTAAGGGCCCGAAGCGCACGGTCGCCGGTAAGAAGAAGGCACGCTGAGCGCGTAAAGGTTTAGGAGAACACGATGGCTGCACCGAAGTCTGCCGCGCGCAAGCCGCGCCGCAAGGAGAAGAAGAACGTCGCGCTGGGCCAGGCCCACATCAAGTCGACGTTCAACAACACGATCGTTTCGATCACCGACCCGTCGGGTGCCGTGCTGAGCTGGGCGTCCTCGGGTGGCGTGGGCTTCAAGGGCTCGCGCAAGTCGACGCCGTACGCCGCCGGCATGGCCGCCGAGTCTGCCGCGCGCCAGGCGCAGGACCACGGCGTCAAGAAGGTCGACGTCTTCGTCAAGGGTCCGGGTTCGGGCCGCGAGACCGCGATCCGCTCGCTGCAGGCCGCGGGCCTCGAGGTCGGGTCGATCCAGGACGTGACGCCGCAGGCGCACAACGGCTGCCGCCCGCCCAAGCGTCGCCGCGTCTGAGCATGTTTTGCCGGGGTGCTGCGCGACGAGCGCGGCGCCCCGGCGAACGTCGTTCCACCTGCGCGCGGTCCGCGCGCACGAGTCACAACTCAAGACCTCATTCACCAAGTGTCATATAGCGGTCACTTGATCGAAAGGAACACATAGTGCTCATCGCACAGCGTCCTACCCTCACCGAGGAGAAGATCTCCGAGTTCCGCAGCCGGTTCGTCATCGAGCCGCTCGAGCCCGGCTTCGGCTACACGATCGGCAACTCGCTGCGCCGCAGCCTGCTGTCGTCCATTCCGGGCGCGGCCGTCACGAGCATCCGCATCGACGGCGTGCTGCACGAGTTCAGCACGATCCCGGGCGTCGTTGAGGACGTCACGCAGATCATCCTCAACATCAAGCAGCTGGTCGTCTCGAGCGAGCGCGACGAGCCCATCACGGCGTACCTGCGCAAGACGGGTGCGGGCGAGGTCACGGCGGCCGACATCTCGGCTCCCGCCGGCGTCGAGGTGCACAACCCCGAGCTCGTCATCGCCACGCTCAACGACAACGCGAAGTTCGAGCTCGAGCTCACGATCGAGCGCGGCCGCGGCTACGTCTCGGCCGGTCAGAACCGCAACGAGTACGCCGAGGCGGGCCAGATCCCGATCGACTCGATCTACTCGCCCGTCGTCAAGGTCGCCTACCGCGTCGACGCGACGCGTGCCGGCGAGCGCACCGACTTCGACAAGCTCGTGCTGGACGTCGAGACCAAGGCCTCGATCCTCCCGCGCGACGCGGTGGCCTCGGCCGGCCGCACGCTCGTCGAGCTCTTCGGCCTCGCGCGCGAGCTGAACGAAGAGGCTGAGGGTATCGAGATCGGCCCCGCGCCGGTCGAGCAGGTGCTCTCGAACGAGCTCTCGATGCCGATCGAGGACCTCGACCTGTCGGTTCGCTCGTACAACTGCCTCAAGCGCGAGGGAATCAACACGGTCAGCGAGCTCGTCGGCCTCTCGGAGACGCAGCTCATGAACATCCGCAATTTCGGACAGAAGTCGGTGGACGAGGTGCGCGACAAGCTCACCTCGCTCGGACTGTCGCTCAAGGATTCGGTGCCCGGTTTCGAGGGCTCGAACTTCTACGGCGGCTACGACGACGAGACGCTCTGATCCACCCGACTCTTCTGATACTGGAGTAACGAGATATGCCTAAGCCCACGAAGGGTGCCCGCCTCGGCGGCGGCGCCGCTCACGAGCGCCTCATCCTCGCGAACCTCGCGTCGGCGCTGTTCATCAACAAGTCGATCAAGACGACCGAGACGAAGGCCAAGCGCCTGCGTCCCGTTGCCGAGCGTCTCGTGACGTTCGGCAAGCGCGGCGACCTCGCCGCGCGCCGTCGCGCGCTGTCGATCCTCCGCAACAAGGAGGCCGTGCACGTTCTCTTCACCGAGATCGCGCCGCTGGTCGCCGAGCGCGAGGGTGGTTACACGCGCATCACGAAGATCGGCTTCCGCAAGGGCGACAACGCCCCCATGGCCGCGATCGAGCTCGTGCTCGACCCGGTGACGCCGAAGACCGCGGCCGCGCCGAAGGCGGAGGAGGCCCCCGCGGCCGTGGCCGAGGACGAGGTCGAGGTCACCGAGGCGCCCGCCGAGGAGACCGAGGCGACGGGTGACGACGTCGCGCAGCCCCTCGAGGACGGCTCGGCCCCCGAGGGCTTCGACGTCAAGGGCAAGAACGCCACGAAGAAGTTCTACGCCCCGGGCGACAGCGGCTACGCGCAGGTCAAGGCCGACGTGTACTTCCGCTCCGCCGAGGCGGCCGAGGCCGCCGGCTTCGCGAACTAAGCTCGCGCCACCACGAACGCCCCCGGGATGAGTCCCGGGGGCGTTTGTCGTTCCTCGGAGCGCGCGCCGCGGGTCCGGGTGCAAAAAGCTCCTGAGCGCGACACCGTTCGAAAACGATGCCGCGCTTAGCAGGGCGTGACGGCGAGATTGCTGAAGCGGCGGTGGTTATCAGTATCAGATCGGATCAGGAGCTTGTCTTCATCGATCCGAAAAATTATCATCGCCGAATGACGATGATGGAACGGGGTCCAAGGCAACTCGACGAAGTGGCGACCGCCGTCTATTCACACCTGTTTCACGCGCTGGGTGAATCCACGCGTCTCGCGGTCCTTCAGCACCTCGCGTGGGGGGAGCACCGTGTGCGCGACCTGGTGGATCACATCGGTCTGGCGCAGTCGACAGTGAGTAAGCACTTGAGTTTTCTTCTTGAATGTCGGCTTGTGACTGTCCGTCCGGATGGTCGGTCGTCTTGGTACTCGCTTTCCGATCCGGTGGCGATCTCAGGGCTTATCGCCGCGGCAGAGCGGCTTCTGGATGTAACGGGCACAACGGCGGAGCTGTGTGCGCATCTTCGTCATCCCTGGCACATGAATGGCAATGGAACGGAGGGCGGCTGATGGGCGCAGGGCACAACCATGGTCCCACTGTGGATGAGAGCATCGGACTTCCCGCCGACCATCGCAGGAAACTCTGGATCGCCTTCGGCATCACCGCGACGATCGTGGTCGCGCAGGCCGTCGGCTCCGTCATGACGGGCAGTCTCGCGCTGTTGACGGATACGGCGCACGCGATCACCGATGCATCTGGCTTATTGGTCGCATTGATTGCGGCGACCCTGATGCTGCGCCCTCCGAACTCCAAGCGCACCTGGGGGTTCCGACGTATCGAGGTGATTGCAGCACTCGGCCAGGCGACACTATTGCTCGTTGTCGGCTTCTACGCGGCCATCGACGGAGTCCGGCGCCTGTTCGAGCCGCCAGAGGTTCCAGCCGCAGAGTTGCTCATATTCGGCATCGTGGGCCTGGCCGCGAACATCATTGCAATCACGATCCTGTCCTCCAGTCGTGGTGCCAGTTTCAACATGCGCGCAGCTTTCCTTGAAGTCCTCAATGACGCCCTCGGCTCGCTCGGTGTCATCGTCGCCGCGATCGTGATCGCCACGACGGGGTTCCAACAGGCGGACGCCCTTGCAGGCCTGTTCATCGCTGCGCTGATCGTTCCTCGTGCCTTCACGCTGATGCGCGAAACGGCCAGCGTGCTCATGGAGTTCACTCCTCAGGGTCTCGATCTCGACAAGGTGCGCGAGCACATCCTCGAGCTAGAGCACGTCAAGGACGTCCACGACGTTCACGCGTCTACTGTCGCCACCGGACTGCCGACCCTCACCGCGCACGTCGTCGTCGAGGACGCCTGCTTCACTGACGGGCATGCCGCGGAGGTCCTCCATAACGTGAAGGACTGCGTAGCCGGGCACTTCGAGGTGGCCGTGCATCACTCGACCTTCCAAATCGAGACAGAACACGTCAGCGAGCACGAGGCAGAAACAATCAAGCACGCCTGACGTGCTGATGGGGGCCCGAGGTGTGTGACCCCTGATCGTGGACACGCTGATTCCCGCACGGCTCCGGCACCGCGGCCCCGGCACGACAAAGCCCCCGGATTCCTCCGGGGGCTTCGTCTTTTTCACGTTTCCTGGATCCGCAGAACGAGTAGTCTGCACAATCCCCGGTGGCGAGTGAGGGATTCGAACCCCCGAAGCATTCCGCGGCTGATTTACAGTCAGCTCCCTTTGGCCGCTCGGGCAACTCGCCAGGTACGCGCCCGACCAACTTTTCCAGCCAACCGGATGCGCAAGAGACCATCATACGCACGGATCCGCGCCCGCGAAAATCGGCACCGCCGGGCGTGGCAGGGCAGCTCTGCCCTCGCGAGCGCGCGAGCGCGGTGGGAGGATGGGGCGAGTCGATTCCGAGGGGGAGACATGTCGACACCGCAGCCATATCCGCAGCCGGATCGATCCGGGGCCGCCGGGTCGTCGCGGTTCTTACGCGGCGTCATGTGGGTAGCGATCGGGGCGCTCATCGCCTCGGCCATCGTCTGCGTCGTGTGGGTGCTGCTCGCGCCCCAGGGTGACGTGATCCCGAAGGCCTTCCTGACCATCCTGCTGCTGGCGGGATTCGCCGGCGTCGCGCTGCTCGACGCGAGCCTCGCGCCGGGGAGGGAGCCATGGCTCGTGCTGGCGAGCATGGCGAGCTGGATCGTCGCGCTCCTGTGCGGCCTGGCGCTCGTCTGGTCGCCGTGGGACACCTTCCGCGCCATGCTCTGGGTCGGCAACTTCGTCCTCATCGTCGTCCTCCTGCAGCTCACGCTCGTGCACCAGCGTCTGCTGTGGCGCGCGCACGCGAAGTACGTGCGCACCTTCACCCGGATCCTCGCGGTCGTGACGACCGTGCTCGTCGTCGCGCTGCTGGGGATGGCGCTCGTGCCGCTCGCCCTGCCGCGCGCGTTCGACTATCCCGACATCTACGGGCGCATCATGGTGTCGCTCGCGATCCTCGGGGCGGTCGGCACCGCGCTGGTCCCGCTCATCACCGCGCTCTTCGCCCCGCGCGCCGCGCCGGCGCACCCGGCGCCGGCGTCTCCCGCGTCCGCGCCCGCGGCGCAGCCCGCGCCGGCGCCGGCTTCGCGCGTCTCCGCGCCTCCTGCCGCGCCCGCGGCGGCGGAGCCGCTCCCGTGGCCCACCTACTCCGACGGAGCGACGCCCCTGCCCATGCTCCCGGACGGGCAGCCGGACTTCGCGGCGCAGGCAACCGGCGTCCCCACGCCCGGCGCACGCGAGTTCGGCCCGGCGCCGCAGGCCGCCCCGCCGGCCCCGCACCCCGCGCCGCCGCGGCCGGCTCCGCCCGCCTGAGCGGCCGGTAGCGTGGGGGTATGACCCGCGACGAGGATCTCCGCGACCTGGCCCGTGACATTGCGCTCGAGGCGGGCGCACTCGCCGAGCGCCGCCGCGCGGAGGGGGTGCGCGTCGCGGCGAGCAAGTCGACGCTCGCCGACATCGTCACGGAGGCCGATCGCGAGGTCGAGGCGCTCATCCGGGGGCGGCTGGCCACAGAGCGGCCCGACGACGGTTTCCTCGGCGAAGAATCCGGCACCGCAGAGGGGTGCTCGGGCGTGACGTGGGTCGTGGATCCCATCGACGGCACCGTGAACTACGCGTCCGGCATGCCGAGCTACGGCGTGAGCATCGCAGCGGTCGAAGGCGGCGAGACGCTCGCGACCTGGACCGCGCTCGCGGGCGTCGTGCACCACCCCGCGCTCGGCGAGACCTACGCGGCAGCCCGCGGCAGCGGATCCGTGTGCGAGGCGGGAGGGCACACCCAGCGGATCCGTGTGGCCACGGAGTTCCCCGCCGGAGCGCTCGTGGCGACGGGCTTCGGTTACGACCCGCGCACGCACGCCGGCGACATCGACACGGTGCGCAGCGTCATGCCGATCGCGCGCGACGTGCGCCGCATCGGCGCGGCCTCGATCGACCTCAGCTACGTCGCGGCCGGCCGCATCGACGCCTACTTCGAGCGCGGGCTGCAGCCCTGGGACGTCGCGGCCGGCGCCCTGCTCGTCGTTGAGGCGGGCGGCGCGATCCGCGAGCTTCCGGCCGACCGGTTCGGCCGGCGCATGACGGTCGCCGGCGAGGCGGGCCTCGTCGAGCGCATCGCCGACCGGATCTCCGGCGTCACGTCCGACGAGTAGCGTTCGCGGAAAGTCCCGTGGGGGATCCCTGGGAGGGGCCAATCCGACTTGGCGATTCGAGCCTGGTCGGATAGCGTGGTTACCAGTTCGTTACTTTGCTCCCCCGCATCGTGACACACCCGAGTTCGTGCTCCGTGTGGAGCGTGTCTGAAAGTGCGTTCGATTGACTCCTGATTCCCGTACGGCCGAGCCTGCGCCCTCGCGCCGCTCGCGCCGCGCCGCACAGGCGGCGGACGGGCGCGTCGACCGCGCCGCAGAGCGCCCCCTGAGCCGCCGCGAGATGCGAGAGCGCGAGCAGGCCTCCGCGGCCGTTTCCGCCACGATCGACGAGGCGCGCGCCTCGGACTACACCGAGCCGCTCGCGCGCGCCGTGCCCGCCCAGAACGGCGCCGAGACGCCGCACGACGCGTTCGCTGCCGCCGCGGCAGCGCTGAACTTCACGGGCGAGCAGGCGCCGATCCGCGTCGAGGAGGAGGCCGAGAAGGCCCCCGCGCCCACGCGTCGGTCCCACGCCTCCGCCGCGCTGCGCACGCCGTTCCGGCGGTTCGCCGGCGCCACGGCGTCGCTCGCCTCGGTCGGCGCGGTGGCCCTGCTCGCGCTGGGGACGGCCCTCCCGCTCGCGGCGTCGGCGCTGGAGCCGGCCGCGACGAGCGAGACGGCCGCCGCGGCGGAGACGGATTCCGTCGCCTCGGCCGAAAGCGAGCTGCAGGCGTACGTGTCGAGCGAGGACGTCGCCGAGGCGCAGCTGATGCGCGTCGAGGGCTACGAGGCCGCGACGTTCTCGGAGATGGCGGAGGCCGACGGAATCAGCACGTCCGGTGCGTTCTTCGAGAACGACCCGACCGCCGACATCCAGTGGCCGTTCGCCGTGGGAACGAGCATGAGCTCGCCGTACGGCTACCGGTGGGGGCGCCTCCACGAGGGCATCGATTTCACGCCCGGCGACGGCGCGCCCGTGCAGGCGGTCGCCGACGGCGTCGTGCGGATCGCCACCGAGGCGGGCGGGGCGTACGGCGTCAACGTCTACATCGACCACGTCATCGACGGCCAGGTCGTCACCAGTCACTACGCGCACATGCAGTACGGTTCGCTGCGCGTCACGGCCGGGCAGACCGTCGAGGTGGGGGACGTCATCGGCCTCACGGGAAACACCGGCCGCTCGTATGGCGCCCACATGCACTTCGAGATTCGGATCGGCGGCACCGCGATCGACCCGCTGCCGTGGCTCGAGACGTACGCGAACACGCACTACAGCGACGACGAGGCCGCCGAGGTCGCGACGGCCGAGGCGGACCAGCTCGGCGCCGAGGTGACCGAAGCGGAGTGACGCGGATCCGCAACGCCCGGCGGTGACGGGATTCGAGGATCCCGCGCCGGTTTGGTATCCTTTTTCAGTTGCCCTTTACGGGCATCACGCCCCGATAGCTCAGTGGTAGAGCACTTCCATGGTAAGGAAGGGGTCGTCAGTTCAATCCTGACTCGGGGCTCGCATCGTCGAGAGACGTGCCGCGGCAGGGTAGCTCAGTTGGTGAGAGCGCACGACTCATAATCGTGAGGTCGCGGGTTCAAGCCCCGCTCCTGCTACAGATAAAACCCCGGCTCCACCCGGGGTTTTGTCGTATCTGCGTGGCGTATTCACGCCAGGCGCCCCCGGCCGCTCCGGTCGGGGGCGCCTGGCGTCTGCCCTACTGCCGGCGGTAGCGCGCGCGTAGCACGAGGTTCGGATCGGTGAACTGGTCGTCCGACGTGTCGACGACGACGCGTCCGAGGTGGCCCGTGAACTCCCCGCGGGGGGAGCGGTAGTCGTCCACGACCGGATCCAGCGTGTCCAGCCCGATGTCGAGGCCCTCGTCGAAGGAGAACAGCCCCGGCACGGTCTTCTCGATGCGGCCGGATCCGATCACCTCGCCGTCGCACAGGAGGGTCGCCGTCCCGCCCTTGCCGGTGCCGCCGCCGTCGTAGGCGAACTCGAGGCGGAGCGTGTGGGCGCCCGGGGTGAGGGGCGCGTCCGCGCGCACGCGGTACGTCGCCAGCCCGACGAAGTTGTGCGCGTAGCACGCGACGCCGTCGCGGAAGTACAGCGCCCAGCCGCCGAACCCGCTGCCCTGCGCGATCACCGCGCCCTGGAGCGGCTCGCCCTCCGGCGCCTCGAGGTCGGCGGTCACGGAGAACGACCGGTTCTTCACGTTCAGCACGGTGTTCTCGTTCAGGCGCTGCATCCCGGGGCGCAGCTCGAGGCGCGTGCGCGCGCCCATGAGATCCGGCCGTCCGGCGATCGTCGGGTCGAATCGCTCCCGCTCGCGATCGTCGAGGGGCAGCACGTTGTACTTGGCGCCCTCGATGAGGAAGCGGTCCTGGAGCTCTCGGAGCTTCTCGGGCATCTCCGCGGCGAGGTCGCGCGACTGTGTCCAATCGTCCGGTCCGTACAGCTCCCAGGTATCCGCGGAGAGGGCGGGGATGTCGTCGTCCGGGTCCGGCCACGGCAACAGGTGCTGCGTCACTGCGGTCCAGCCCTCGTGGTAGATCCCGCGGTTGCCGGCGATCTCGAAGTACTGCGTGAGGTGACGCTCGGGGTCCTCGGCATCCGCGAGGGCGTCCTTGAAGCTCGTGCCCTCCAGGGGGCGCTGGCGGATCCCGTTCACGCTCGTCGGCTCGGGGATCCCCGCGAAGTCGAGGATCGTCGGGACGATGTCGATGACGTGCGCGAACTGCGAGCGGTTCTCGCCGGCGGGCACCGCGCCCGGATAGCGCACGACCATGCCCGTGCGTGTGCCGCCCCAGTGCGAGGCCACGATCTTGCTCCACTGGTAGGGCGTGTTCATCGCCTGCGCCCAGCCCGACGGCACGTGGTTGAAGGACTTCGGCCCGCCGATCTCGTCGAGGTGCGGGAGGATGTCCGCCGTCGTCATAAGCACGTTGTTCTGGTACGCCATCTCGTTGAAGGTGCCGTACGCGCCGGACTCGGCTGAGGCGCCATTGTCGCCGAGGATGTAGAAGACGAGCGTGTTGTCGAGCTGACCCGATTCCTCGAGGGCCGCAACCATGCGCGCGACCTGGTCGTCCATGTGGCGGGCCATGGCCGCGTAGGCCTCGAAGAGCCGCGTCCCGACCGCCTGGTCCTCGGGCGTCAGTTCGTTCCACGCGGGGATCTTCGCGTTCGGGTCCGTCAGCTCGGCGTCCTCGGGGATGACGCCGAGCTCGCGCTGCCGGGCGAACGTGCGGGCCCGCTGCTCGTCGTATCCGTGGTCGAACTTTCCGCGCATCGCGTCGAGGTAGGACTGCGGGGCGTGGTGCGGGGTGTGGGTGGCGCCGAACGCGAGGTAGGTGAACCACGGCTTATCGGGCGTGAGCGTGTGGATCGTATCGGTCCACTCGATCGCGCGATCGACGAGGTCCTCGGAGAGGTGGTACCCCTCCTCGTACGTGGCAGGCGGCTCGATGGGCGTCGTGCCCTCGACGAGCGCCGGGGTGTACTGGTGCGTGTCCCCGCCGATGAAGCCGTAGAAGTGCTCGAATCCCTCGCCGGTCGGCCACCGGTCGAACGGCCCCGCGGGGCTCGTCTCCCACGGGGGCGTCTGGTGGTGCTTGCCGAACATGGCGGTGGCGTACCCGTTCATCCGGAGCACCTGCGCGATCGGCGCGCAGTCGTCGGGCCGGACCCCGGTGTACCCCGGGAACGACGTGGCGACCTCGGCGAGCGCCCCCATCTCGGCCGAGTGGTGGTTGCGCCCCGTCATGAGCGCCTGGCGGGTGGGCGAGCACAGCGCCGTCGTGTGGAAGCGCGTCATCCGCACGCCCTCGCCCGCGAGCCGCTCGGCGGCGGGCATCTCGCACGGCCCGCCGAAGGCGCTGCTCGCGCCGAAGCCCATGTCGTCGACGAGGATGACGAGAACGTTCGGCGCGCCTTTCGGCGGACGCAGCGGATCCGCGGGGGCGGGCGCGTGGGCGTCGCGCGCGTCGACGGGGGTGTCGGCGACGAGACGGTTGCGGTCGACGGGGAGATGGTGACGCGGGGTGGACATGGCGCTCCGTTTCGATGAGACCTCTCGCCGAACCGTAGCGCCCCATCCACCCCGCGCGACAGGGGGTGATTACCCCTTCACGCCTCCCGTCCCGAGGCCGCTCTGCCAGTACTTCTGGAGGAAGAGGAAGGCGATCACGAGCGGCACGATCGACACGAAGGATCCCGTGATCACGGTCGAGAACAGCGCCTGCGCGCCGCCGCCCGCCGACGCGGCCGACTGCAGCTGCGCGAGGCCGACCGTGATGGGGTACAGGTCGGACGAGTTCAGCATGATTAGCGGCAGGAAGTAGTTGTTCCACGTTGCGACGAGCGAGAACAGGAACACCGTCACGAGGCCCGGGCCGAGCAGGCGCAGGCCCACCTGCCAGAAGATCCGGAACTCGCCGGATCCGTCCACGCGCGCCGCCTCGAGGAGCTCCGTCGGGATCGCGTCGGCCGCGTAGACCCGCATCAGGTAGACGCCGAACGGGCTCACGAGCGACGGCACGATGATCGCCAGGGGCGTGTCCGTGAGGCCCGCGTTGGAGAAAAGCAGGTACGTCGGCAGCGCGAGCGCCGTCAGGGGGATCATGATGGCGCCGAGAGCCGCGCTGAACAGGATCTTCTTGCCGGGGAAGTCGTACTTCGCGAACGCGTATCCGGCCATCGCGGACAGGAGCGTCGCGCCGAGCGCCGACAGGCCCGCGTAAAGGACGGTGTTGACGATCCAGCGGCTGAAGATGCCGTCGCGCACCGTGAACAGCGTCTGCAGGTTGTCCCAGAGGCTGAAGTCGCTCGCGAACCACAGCCCGAAGGTCGTGAACAGGTCGGAGTTGCCCTTCGTCGCCGACACCAGCAGCCACCACAGGGGGAGCACGAAGTACGCCGCGAGCAGCCACAGGATGATGGTCAAGAGGAGGCTGCGGCGCTTCTGCGGGTCGTAGCGCCGGTGAGTGCGGCGCCGCGGCTCGCGGCCGCCCGTGACGATGGTCCGGGTCTCGAGGTTCGTCATCGCTCTGCCTTTCGCTCGCGGCGCTCGGCCCGGCCCGTCGCAAGCTGCACGACGTAGGAGACGACCGCGATGAAGATGCCGAGGAGGAAGGCGATCGCCGCGGCGTAGTTCAGCTCCTGGTTGATGAACGCGAGGTTGTACGCGTAGTAGTTCGGCGTGAAGGAGTTCGTGATCGCGTCGGGCGCGATGCTGTTCAGCAGGCTCGGCTCCGCGAACAGCTGGAAGGTGCCGATGATCGAGAAGATGACCGTCAGCATGATGGCGGGGCGGATCGCCGGGATCTTGATGCTCCAGGCGACGCGGAACTGCCCTGCCCCGTCGATCTCCGCGGCCTCGTAGAGCTCGGCCGGCACGGCGCGCAGGGCGGCGTACATGATGATCATGTTGTAGCCGACGAACTCCCACGTGACGATGTTCATCATCGACCCGAGGATGTTGCCGGGGGAGAGGAAGTCGGGGGTCCCGAACCCCACGCCGCGGGCGATCTGCGCGAGCGGCCCGAAATCGGGGCCGTACAGGTAGCCCCACATCAGGGTCGCGACGACCGCGGGCACCGCGTAGGGCATGAACACGAGCAGGCGCGCGGATCGGGATCCGCGGGCGCGCCCGCTGTCGAGCGCGAGCGCGATGAACAGCGACATCGCGAGCATGAGCGGGACCTGCACGACGAGGAACAGCCCCATGCGGCCGATGCTCGCGAGGAACGCGGAGTCGCCGAGCGCGCGGGCGTAGTTCGCGAGCCCCGCGAAGACGTCGCCGCCGATGAGCTTGCTCTCGAACAGGCTGAGGTAGCCCGAGTACACGAGGGGCACGACGAGCATCGCGATGAAGACGATGAAGAAGGGAAGGACGAAGAGGTAGGCGGCGGTGTTCTGGCGGCGCCTGCTGGTGCTGGCCCGTCGCCGCGGCGCTGCGGTGCGGGGACGCTCGGCTCTGAGCATCGGGGGTGCGGACACGAAGATCCTCCTGGTTCGCGGGGTGGCGGATGGGGCGGGGGCGCCCGTCCGGGCGCCCCCGCGAGGGGCTCACTCGATCGTGAAGCCCTGGCCCTCGGCGTAGTCGACGAGCTGCTGCTGCCACTCGTCGAGCGCGGCCGCGATGTCACCCTTGTCGGCGATGACGGTGCCCATGGTCTCCTCGTAGCTTGAGTAGACGTACTCCATGAACGGCAGCCACTGGAACTCGGTGTCGACCGTCTGCGAGATGTCCGCGAACAGGGCGTTCACCTGCTGGCCGCCGTAGAACTCCGACTCGCCGCCCGTGAACTCCGGATCCTCGAGGACCGAGTTCTGCGGCGGGAAGAAGAACTGCTCCGTGGCGAGCATGAGCGCGGACTCCTCGTCGTGGTTGATGAAGCGCGCGAGCTCGGCGGCCGCGATCGGGTTCTCGCTCGTGGCGAGCACGGCGTCCGAGGATCCGCCCCAGTTGCCCGAGACGTTGTCGCCCTCCGACCACTGCGGCAGCGGCGCCGCGCGCCACAGGCCCGAGGTGTTCTCGGCCGTGCCCTGGAGGAAGACCGGGCCCCACGCCGCCGTCAGCCAGCCCGCGTAGGTGCCGTTCGCGAGGCCCTGATACCACTGGTCGTTGAAGTCGACGTCGGTCGAGACGAGGTCGCGCTGGATGAGGTCGGTCCAGTAGTCCGCGACCTCCTTCGCCTCGGGGCTGTTGACGTTGATCGAGACGGTCTCGGCGCCGTCGTAGCCGAACGGCTTGATGCCCTTCTGCCAGAAGAAGCCGATCATCTGGCCCGCCTGCGTGGCGCCGAGGTTGGAGATGTACGACCCGGTCTCGTCCTTGACCGCCTGCGCGGCCTCGGCGTACTCCTCCCAGGTCGCGGGCGCCTCGTCGATCCCGGCCTCCGCGAGGATGTCCGCGCGGTAGAGGTTGCCCATGGGGCCGACGTCCTGCGGGATCGCCCAGACCTCGTCGCCGGGGGAGACCTGGTTCCAGGCCCACTCGACATAGTCGCCGGAGATGTCGTCCGCGCCGTACGGGGCGAGGTCGAGCAGCGACTCCGCGAGAACGAACGAGGGGATGTACTGGTACTCGATCTGCGCGACGTCCGGGGCGCCCTCGCCGGCCGCGAGCGCGCTGCGCAGTTTCTGGTAGTGCGCGAGGCCCTGGCCGACGTTCTCGACCGTGACGTCGATCTCCGGGTACTCGGCCTCGAAGAGCGCGACCTCCTTGTCGATGTCCGGGACCCACGTCCAGAAGGTCAGCTCGGTCGGCGTGCTCATCGCCTCGTCGAACTGATCCTGCGTGATCTCTTCCGTCTCGGCGGTGCCACCGGATCCGCCCGAGCACCCCGTGAGGGTGCCCAAGACCAGGGCGGAGGCCGCCAGCGCCGTTGCTGTGGTGCGTGCCGTGTTCATGTGCTCATTCCTGTTGTGTGAGGGGGGAGGTGAGGATTAGGCGAGGAGCGCGAGCGCGCCCCACGGTGCGAGGGCGATCTCGTCGCCCGCGTGGTGGGCGGATCCGCCGACCGCCTCGCGCATGGCCGCGGTGGCCGTGACGGTGACGGGCCGGTCGCTCCAGTTGAAGGCGAACAGCGCGACGGATCCGTCGGCGAGCGTCCCCGAGGCGACCGTGACGGACGGATCCGCGCTCTCGAGGTACGCGCGCGAGCGCGGGGAGGGGACGGCGTACCGCACGATGTCGGCGGCGAGCTCCGGCGACGGCACCGTGCCGAGAACCGTGATGCGCCCCGCGCCGTAGGTCTGTGTCGTGGCGGCCGCGAAGTCGCGGAACCGCGGGTGGTCGTAGGTGGCGAGCACCTCGGCGCCGTCGGGGATCAGCCCGTCGGCCCAGGCCGTGGCCCGGGCGCCGCCCGACAGCCCGAGCCTGGCCGCGCCGTCGAGGCCGAGCGGCGCGGCCAGGTTCGAGAACTCCTCGTAGGAGACCCCGGCGGCCTCGGCGAGGCGTGCGGGCGCCGTCTCGACGCGCGCCCGCGCCTCCTCGTCGCCGTAGCCCGTGCGGATCCCGACGATCAGGTGACCGCCGGCGTGCGCGTACGCGCGCAGGAGGTCGAGCTGCGCGTCATCGGCGACGTAGAGCCCCGCGGCGATGAGGACGGGGAAGCGGCGCGCGAGTTCCTCGGCTCCGAGGGCCTCGGCCTGCTCGACGTGCAGGATGCGGGCCTCGGCGCCGGCCTCGATGACACCGCGATAGGTGGCGTCGAAGATGCGCTCGTAGGACGCGCTGTCCGGGGATCCGTCCTCCTTCGCGAGCGCGGGGAAGAAGTCGAGCGCGAACCGGCTCGGCGTCGACCACAGCACCGCGACGTCGGCGTTCGGCTCGTAGCCGTCGAGCGCGGGCCCGAGGTCGCGGAAGTCGGCGCCGACCTCGCTGAGCTCGCGGTACACGCGCCCCGGCACGAGGCTGTGGGGCAGGATCCCGCCCCAGTAGGTCTCGGTTCCATACGGCAGGGTGTGCCAGTGCCAGTACTCGATCATCGCCGCGCCGCGCGCGACGAACGCGTACGCCGCCTGCTTGAGCTGTCCCGGGTACGGCGGCAGGTTGAAGGCGGATCCGCCGATCGACTGGGCGTTCGTCTCCGTGACGAGGAAACGGGCCTGGCGGGAGGAGAAGATC
Organism: Microbacterium excoecariae; assembly: GCF_011326725.1. Lineage (GTDB taxonomy): Bacteria > Actinomycetota > Actinomycetes > Actinomycetales > Microbacteriaceae > Microbacterium > Microbacterium excoecariae. The sequence goes on from NZ_JAANCO010000002.1 coordinate 30,400, forward strand.
CGGTCGGCCTGGCGCAGGAGCCCGGGGACCCCGCTCGTGGTCCACGGCGTGGCGGGCGGCAGGGCCTCGCCGAGGGCGAGGTGGTCCTGCATCGCGTAGTACGGGTTTCCGGCCGCGATGTCGAGGTTCTCGGTGAGCGTGCGGTCGTCGAGCGCAGGCCGCGGGTAGGCGATGCAGGTCGTGACGAACTGCTCGGGGCGGGCGTACTCGCGGACGATGTCTGCCTGCCACGAGATGAACTCGGTCGTGAGGTCGGCCTGGTAGCGCCGCCAGGCGAGGTCGTACTGCGGGAGCGAGTTGCCGTCCGGGGTCCAGAGCTCTGAGAAGTCGGCGAGGCGGTGCGACCAGTAGGTCAGCCCCCACTCGCGGTTGAGCGTCTCGACGTCGCCGTACTGGGCCTTCAGGCGGCGCACGAACCGGCGGAACGTCCCGCGGTTGTGGGGGAGCAGCATCCCGGGCTCGTTATCGACCTGGTAGCCGATGACCGCGGGGTGGTCGGCGTAGCGCTCGACGACCTTGCGGATGACGCGTTCGGCGTGGAACAGGAACGCCGGGTGCGAGTAGTCGACCTCCTGCCGCGCGCCCCAGGGCATCGGGGATCCCGTGCTCGTCTCGGCGGCGATCTCGGGGTAGGCCTGCTGCAGCCACGGTGGCACGGCGTAGGTGGGGGTGCCGAGGATCACGTGGATCCCGCGGGCGTGGGCGCCGTCGAGGACGGGCTGGAGCCAGTCGAGGTCGAACTCGCCGTCGCGCGGCTCCCAGGTCGACCAGACGGACTCGCCGACCCGGATCACCGTGAAGTTCGCGGCGCGCATGAGGTCCAGGTCGAGCTCGGTGCGATCCGAGGTGTGATATTCGGCGTAGTAGGCCGCGCCGAAGAGCAGCCCGTCGCCGGGGAGGGGGGTGGCCATGAATCGAGACTCCGTTGTTCGAATCGGTCCTTGTTATCGGAAACATTCCGATGCGACCCATGATGTTGTCGATAACATGTGGTGTCAAGACCCAGTTTGATCACGGGAAAGGGGCGGCGATGGCGGCGCACGAGGACGCGGGACGCCCGGCGACGATCTACGACGTCGCGCGCGCGGCCGGCGTATCGCACCAGACCGTCAGCCGGTTCCTGCGCGGATACGAGGGGATCCGCCCGCACACGCGGGAGCGGGTCGAGCAAGCGCTCGCGACGCTCGACTACCGCCCGAACCTCACGGCGCGCAGCCTCAAGTCGGGCACGTCGCACATCGTCGCGGCGCTCACGCACGAGCTGGCGCAGGTGGGCCCCGCGCGCACCGCGGAGGGCGCGACGGCCGCGGCGCGCGAGGCCGGCTACGTCCTCGACCTCATCACCCTCGACGTGCACGACCCGCGGGCCATCGAGCGGACCCTGGGCGAGTTGCGGCAGCGCCGGCTCGCCGGTGTCCTTGCGCTGTCGTCGACGGATGAGATGAATCGCGCCTTCGCCGAGACCGCCTTCGGCGTACCGTTCCACATCCACGCCGAGGCGGACGAGCCGGGAGGCGGGGCCACGGAACTCGCCGTCAGCGGCATCCCGCAGCTGATCGCGCACCTGGCGGATCTGGGGCACGAGCGCCTCGTGCACGTCGCGGGCGCCGCGAACTGGTCCGCGAGCCGGAATCGCGCGCGCGCCGTGGCCGCGGCGGCGGCGCGGGCGGGGATCGAGGTCGTCGCCGAGCTCCCGGGCGACTGGTCGGCGAGGTCGGGGCATGACGCCGTCGCGGCGCTGCCCGAGCTCCCCGACGCCACGGCCTACGTCGCCGCGAACGATCAGATGGCGCTCGGGGTCATGCTCGCGCTCCGCGAGCGCGGCCTGCGCATCCCCGAGGACGTCAGCGTCGCCGGCATCGACGACATCCCCGAGGCGGCGTACTTCGACCCGCCGCTCACGACGCTCCGCATCGACTTCGCGGCGCGCGGTCGGCAGGCGTTCGGCGAGCTCGTCGCGCGGATCGACGAGGGGGCGGGCGGCGCGATTCGTGCGCCGGGCCGCCCCGAGCTGATCCGTCGGCGCTCCACGGGGCGCCGGGTCTGAGGGGTGGGGAGCGGATCCGTCCCCCCCCTCAGGCCTCAGGCGGTGATCGGCAGGTCGACCCGCACGGGGCCGGCGACAGCCGGCGTGCCGACCGTGACGCGGATCTGGTCGCCCTCCGCGGAGACGGTCGTCCCGTCCGTGGCCGTGGCGGCGGATCCGTCGACGGCCCCCGGCGTGACGTCGAGCGTCACGACCTCCCCCGCGGGCGCCAGCACAAAGGCGTGCGCCACGTCGCCCGTGCGGGTCCAGCGCACCCAGGGCTCGTCCGACGGTCGCGCGACCTGCGCATCCAGCACGCGGGAGGCGAAGATCGCCTCGTCGTGGGCCGCGTTGAACGCGCCGAGGCCCTCGAGCGTCGCGCGCTGCACGTCGGTCACCCGGCCCGACGCGGTGGGGCCGATGTTGAGCAGGAAGTTGCCTCCGCGCGAGACGACGTCGAGGAAGTGGGTGATGGCGCCGACGGCGTCGAGCGAGTTCGACTCGTCCTCGCGACGATTGTGACCGAAAGAAAAGCCGATGCCGCGGCAGTTCTCCCACATGCCGGTCTCCTGGTCGCGGCCCTGTTCGTACTCGCTCGTACGGAAGTCCCAGTGCGTCTCGCCCCAGCGGTCGTTCGACACCCCGTCCGGGCGGGCGGCGTAGAACCTGCGGAACAGCTCCGCCATGCTCTTGTCGCCCTCGGGCTTGCCCGCGTCGGGCCACTCGATGTCGCCCCAGAGCACCTCGGGGCGGTAGCGCTCGATGAGGTCGGCGACGTGGTCGAACGCGTAGTCGGCATACGCCTTGTCGAGCGGCCGGTGCGCGTCGTCGATGACGTCGACGATCGGGGGCTGGCCGCCGACGTGCCAGTCGAGGCCGCCCGAGTAGTACACGCCGAAGCGGATCCCGGCGCGCTCCGCAGCGTCCCGCATCTCCCCGACGAGGTCGCGGTGCGGGCCACGGTGGACCGTGTTGCGATCGCCCGTGCCCGGGGCGTCCCAGAGCGTCACGCCGTCGTGGTGCTTCGTCGTCGGGATGAAGTAGCGTGCGCCGGTGGCCTTCACGAGGGACATGAGCTCGTCGGCGTTGAAGTCCTCCGCCCGCCACTGGTCGAGGAAGTCGTCGTAGTCGGCGCCCCCGTACACCTCCTCGTGGTGCGCGCGGGCAGGGCTCCCCTCGATCCGGATGGTGTTGTAGTACCACTCGGCGTACGGGTTGTGGCGCTGCCACACGTCCTTCTCGATCGTGCCGAGGGCGCCGATGGGCTCGGCCCACGCGGGGACCGAGTACGGCCCCCAGTGCACGAAGATTCCGAGCTTTGCGTCCCGGAACCACTCCGGGGTGTCGCGCTCGAAGCCTGCGTAGACGTCGGGGCGGGTGGGTTCGTCCTTGAACATCGCCATGCGAAAGGTCCTTTCTAGGAGGGGGTTATCGGCCGCCGAGGCCGGAGGTCACGATCCCGCGCACGAGGTGGCGCTGGAGAGCAATCAACAGGATCGTCGTCGGCAGCATCGAGATCACCGACGCCGCCATGATGAGGTGCCACTGGGTGCCCTGCTGACCGAAGAATTGCTGCAGGCCGAGGGGGATCGTGCCGAGCCGCGCCACGTCGTTGACGACGATGAGGGGCCACAGGAACGAGTTCCAGTAGGCAATGAAGGTGAACACGGCGAGCACCGCGAGGGTCGGCCGGGCCAGCGGGAACATGATCCGCCAGAAGGTGCCGACCGTGCCCGCGCCGTCGATGCGCGCGGCGTCCTCGAGCTCCTGCGGGACGCTGCGGAAGAACTGCCGCAGCAGGAAGGCGCCGAGCGCCGTGAACGCCCACGGCACGATGAGGGCCGCATACGAGTCCACCCAGCCGAGCGCGCGCATGAGCACGAAGCCGGGCACAATGATGACCTCCTGCGGCAGCATCATCGTCGCGAGGAAGACGGTGAACGTCGCGCCGCGCCCGCGCCACTGCAGCCGCGAGAAGGCGTAGCCCGACAGCGCCGAGACGGCGAGCGTGATGATCGTCCCGGCGACTGCGACGATCAGGCCGTTCACGAGATAGCGCCCGAAGGGCGCGTAGGCGAAGACCTCGGCGTAGTTCGACCACTCGATCGTGGATCCGAGCAGGGTGGGCGGCGTCGAGAAGATCTCGTTCGCGGGCTTCAGCGACGTCGCGACCATGAAGATCAGCGGCGAGATGAACGCCAGCGCGACGAGGCAGAGGAGGACGTATCCGATCGCGCGGCGCGCGCGCCGCGCGGCGGGGTGCGCGGCGATGGCGTTACTCATAGTGCACCCACTTCTTCTGGCCGAGGAACTGCACGGCGGTCACGCCGAGAATCACGACGAACAGCACGAACGCGGCCGCGGCGGCGAGGCCGAGCTGCTGGAACGTGAAGCCCTGGTTGTAGATGAACTGCACGAGCGTCATCGTGGAGTTCCCGGGGCCGCCTTTGGTCATGATGTACGGCTGGATGAAGACCTGGAACGAGGTGATGAGGGTCATCGTCGTCGCGAAGAACATCGACGGCGAGATGAGCGGCACCTGGATCTTCCAGAACGTCGTCCACGCGCTCGCGCCGTCGAGCTGCGCGGCCTCGAGCTGGCTCTCCGGCACGGAATCGAGCGCCGAGGAGAACACGATCATGTTGTAGCCGAAGCCCTGCCACACGCTCATGACGACGATCGCGAGCATCGCGAAGCGCGGATCCTGCAGCACGTCGGGGAAGGAGACCCCGAAGAGCGCGGTCGTGGTCCCATCGATGGCGCCGCCCGGCTGGTACAGCATGCGCCAGACGACGGCGTTCGCGACGATCGGCGTGACGGTCGGGAGGAAGAACAGCACGCGGAAGAGCTGCCGGTGGCGGATCTTCGGCGACAGCCACGCCGCCATTCCGAGCGAGACGAGGAGGTTGAGCGGCAGGTACAACACGACGAACAACAGGGTGTTGCCGAGCGCGACCCGGAAGGTCTCGTCGGCGAACAGCGCCGTGAAGTTTCCGAGGCCGATCCAGGTCGGATCCCCGATCATGGGCCAGACGTGCAGGCTCATGACCGCCGCGATGAGGATCGGGACGAGGGTGAAGAACGCGAGCCCGAGGGCGTGGGGAGCCACGAAGGCGTAACCCCACGCCCCGGGGCGCCGCCGGCGGGCGCGACGGCGCTCCTCCGGCGGCACCACGAGGGTGAGCGTGGCCGACTCGTGATGCGCGAGGGCGGTCATCGAGGGGCCCTTCGTCATCCGCCGAGCTGGCTCGCGATGTCCGCGAGAACATCGGCGGCGGGGCGGTCGCCGTTGACCATCTGCGCCCCGTATTGGGCCAGCAGCTGGTTGAACTGGTCGCCCTGGGCGCTTCCGGGAAGCGGTACGGCGCTCGCGAGCGCGCTGTCGAAAGGCTCCTGCAGCCCGTCGACGCCGGAGTTGTCGTACCACGCCTGCTGCTCGGCCGTCCGGGCAGGGAAGGCGCGGCCCTGCTCCGCGAGGTCGCCGAGAATGTCCGCCGAGGTCATCGCGGTGATGGCCGCGAACGCGGCCTCGGGGTCGTCGCACGTCGTCGAGATGCCGAAACCGGATCCCGCCGCGTATGTCGCCTGGCCCGCGTCTCCCGCCGGGATCGTGGCGACGCCGACCTCGAAGTCCGTCTTCGAGTTCAGGTCGAGCAACTGCCACGGGCCGCCCACGAGCATCGCGGCGGATCCGTTCGTGAACGCGTTGTCGTCGGCGGTCGCGTCCGCGCCGTCGGCGCGGGTGGCGTACCCGTCGGCCACGAGACCCGCGAGCCATTCGACGCCCTCCGCGGCCTCCGGCGAGGACAGGTTGTACGTGCCGTCCTCCGACAGGAGCTGGGTGCCGTTGTAGGAGAGCAGCGTGGCCTCGAGGTAGAGGTCCTCCACGCTCGTGGCGAGCGCGACCTGATCGTTGTCGGCCAGCGCGGCAGCGGCATCCTCGAAGTCGGACACGCTCCAGCCCGGGGCGGGGTCGGAGACGCCGGCCGCCTCGAGAGCGTCGCGGTTGTAGTACATGACGAGGGGGCCGGTGTCGTAGGGGATCGCGAACTGCTGATCGTCGTACGCGAGCGCCGCCATGGCGCCCTCGTCGAAGGCCGCGGCGTCGAAGTCGCCCGAGGCCATGAGGTCGTCGAGCGGCAGGAGCCCGTCCACGAACTGGTTCACGCGCAGGCTCTGCATCGAGACGATGCACGGCGCCGCGTCGGTGCCCAGCTGGGTAGACAGCTTCGTCCAGTAGTCGGCGAACGGCGCGCCCTGCAACGTGACGTCGAGGCCCGCGCCCTCGGCGCCCGCGTCGGCCACGGTCTCCCAGGCCGCCTGGTCCTCGGTGGATCCGATCCACATCGACCAGACGAGCCCGCCGTCGGATCCGCCGGATCCGCTCGAGCAGCCGGTCAGCGCGAGCGCGCCGACCGCGGCCACCGCGATACCTGCACGTGTTTTCATGACATCTCCTTTGATGTGCGCCCCGCCCGCGGCGCCGCCGTGGCGTCGAGCGTTGGGGGACGTTTGCGATTCAATCATCCGATGTTTAGCGAGTCAATGGTCATTTCGGCGTCAGTACGGCAAATTCTCGGCGCTATGGGTCCGATCATTGACGCGGCCGCAGGCGGAGGCCCGACATCCCGCCGTCGACCTCGAGGATCGTGCCGATGGTCGAGGCGGACGCGGGGTGCGCGAGATAGGCGACGGCGTCCGCCACCTCCTCGGGCTGGACGAGGCGCTCGTGGGGCTGGCGCGCGGCGAGGGCCTCGCGCTCCACCTGCGGATCGGGGGCGGCGTCGAGGAGCCGCGTGACCCACGGGGTCTCCGCCGTGCCGGGGCTCACCCCGTTGACCCGGATCCCCTCGCGCACGTGATCCGCCGCCATCTGGAGCGTGAGCGCCGCGAGGGCACCCTTGCTCGCGCCGTACAGGGCGCGCTGCGGGAGGCCCGCGCTCGCCGCGATCGAGCACATGTTGACGATCGCCGCGTGCGGGGATTGCCGTAGCCACGGCAGCGCCGCGCGCGAGACGCGCACGGGCCCGACGAGGTTGACGTCGAGCACGCGGTGCCACTCCTCGTCGGAGTTCGCCTCGATCGTTCCCTGCGCGCCGATGCCGGCGTTGTTCACGACGACGTCGATGCGCCCGTGGCGCTCGGCCACGCGCGCGACCGCGGCGCGCACGGCGGCGTCGTCGGTGATGTCGACCCGCACATCGTCCGGCGTCGGCGGCTCCGCGACGTCGAAGCACGCGACCGTGGCACCGTCGCCGCGGAGGCGGCGTGCGATCGCCGCGCCGATGCCGGACGCGCCGCCCGTGACGATCGCGACGAGCCCGTCGTAGCCGCTCATGCGATCACCTGCCGCTGCGATCCGAGGCCCTCGATCTCGACCTCGACGACGTCGCCCGAGGCGAGATAGGGGAAGCGCCCCGAGAGCGCGACGCCCTCGGGCGTGCCCGTGAGGACGAGGTCTCCCGCCTCGAGGGCGAGGAACTGGCTGAGGCGATACACGATCTCGTCGACGCCGAAGATGAGGTCGGCCGTGGAGGAGTCCTGGCGGGGCTCGGCGTTGACGAAGCTCCGGAGGCGGAGGCTCGCGGGGTCCACCTCGTCGGCCGTGACGAGGTGGGGGCCGACGGGCGAGAAGCCGGGGAAGGCCTTCCCCTTGCTCCACTGTCCGCCCGAGCGCTCGAGCTGCCACTCGCGCTCCGAGAGGTCGTTCGCGACGACGTATCCGGCGATGTGCGCCCGCGACTCGGCGGGCGAGGCGAGGTAGCTCGCGCGGCGGCCGATGACGACGCCGAGCTCCACTTCCCAGTCCGTCTTCGTGCTCCCGGGCGGGAGCGGGACGTCGTCGTCCGGTCCGGCGAGGGTGTTGGGGGTCTTGAGGAAGACGACGAGGTCCTCGGGCGGGGCGGATCCGGACTCGGCCGCGTGCGCGGCGTAGTTCATGCCGACGCACACGATCGCGGACGGGCGGGCGATCGGCGCGCCGAGGCGCTGGCCCGCGCGCTCGATGCGCGGCAGCTCGCCGGCGTCGGCCGCCGCGCGCGCGGCCGCCAGACCGTTCTCGAGGAAGGCGCCGTCGATGTCCGTGGTCAGGCCGGACAGATCGAGGAAGTGGTCGGATCGGGCGATGACCGGGCGCTCTGCCCCCGGCGCCCCGATGCGGGCGAGATGCATGATTCTCCTTTGAACATCCGAACTTTGTGCCGACCCTCGCGGGTCGCACGGGTTGAGCGTAGCAGTTGACGCCACAGAGATCCGATGTTTATGGTTTCCCCAGGAGGATCAATGACGACCATCACTTCCGTCGACACGGCGGACATTCGCTTTCCGACCTCGGCGCAGCTCGACGGCTCCGACGCCATGAACCCGGATCCCGACTATTCGGCGGCCTATGTCGTCGTCCGCACCGACGCGGGCGACGGTCACGAGGGGCACGCCTTCGCGTTCACGATTGGCCGGGGCAACGACGTCCAGGTAGCCGCGATCGACCTGCTGCGCGACCACCTCGTGGGCCGCGAGGCGGAGCCGTTGCTGGCGGACATGGGATCCGCCTGGCGCCTCCTCGCGCACGACTCGCAGCTCCGGTGGCTCGGGCCGGAGAAGGGCGTCATGCACATGGCCATCGGTGCGGTGCTCAACGCGCTCTGGGACCTCAAGGCCAAGCGCGCCGGGCTGCCGCTCTGGCGGTTGCTCGCGCGCATGAGCCCCGAGGAGCTCGCGGACCTCGTCGACTACCGCTACCTGAGCGACGCGCTCACGCGCGAGGAGGCCGTCGAGATCCTGCGCGCCGCCGAACCGGGGCGCCGCGAGCGCGAGGAGACCCTCGTGCGCGTTGGCTACCCGGCCTACACGACGACGCCCGGGTGGCTCGGCTATTCGGACGAGAAGCTCGCTCGGCTGTGTCGCGAGGCGATCGCCGACGGGTTCAGGCAGATCAAGCTCAAGGTGGGCGCCTCGCGCGAGGACGACATCCGGCGCCTCGCGATCGCCCGTGACGTCGTGGGGGAGGGGTTCCCCATCGCCATCGACGCGAACCAGCGCTGGGACGTCTCGGACGCGATCGACTGGATCCGCGACCTCGCGCCCTACGGCCTCGCGTGGGTCGAGGAGCCGACGAGCCCCGACGACCTCCTGGGCCACGCCGCGATCGCGCAGGGGATCGCCCCCGTCCCGGTCGCCACGGGTGAGCATGTGCACAACCGCGTCATGTTCAAGCAGTTCCTCCAGGCGGGCGCGCTCGAGGTGATGCAGATCGACGCGGCGCGGGTCGGCGGGGTGAACGAGAACATCGCCCACCTCCTCCTCGCGGCCAAGTTCGGCGTGCGCGTGTGCCCGCACGCGGGCGGTGTCGGCCTCTGCGAAGCCGTGCAGCACCTCTCGATGTTCGACTTCGTCGCTGTATCCGGGACGATGGACGGGCGCATGATCGAGTACGTCGACCACCTCCACGAGCACTTCGTGACGCCGACGCGCGTCGAGGGCGGGCGCTACCTCGCCCCCGAGGCGCCGGGCGCCGGCACCGAGATGCGCGCCGACTCCCGGGCCGAGTACACGCGCCGCGCCGCGGGGGTGACCGCGTGATCGAGCGGCTGGGGTTCGGCGCCGCGTCGATCGGGAACCTGTACCGCGAGGTGCCCGACGCCCAGGCCCGCGCGGCCCTCGATGCCGCGTGGGAGGGCGGGATCCGCACGTTCGACACGGCGCCGCACTACGGGCTGGGCCTCAGCGAGCGGCGCCTCGGGGAGTTCCTCCGCGACAAGCCCCGCGACGCCTTCCGCCTGTCGACGAAGGTGGGCCGGATCCTCGAGCCGAACCCGCACTTTGCCGGCGGCACGGACGCGGCCGATGGGTTCGCCGTTCCGGACGATCTCGTCCGCCGGTGGGACCCGAGCCTCGAGGGTATGGAGCGCTCGCTGGCGGACTCGCTGTCGCGTCTCGGGCTCGACCGCGTCGACACCCTCTTCCTTCACGACCCCGACGTGTACGGGCTCGACGACGGCCTCCGGCGGGGCCTGCCCGCGCTAGCGGAGCTGCGCGCTCGCGGACTGGTGGAGCGGATCGGCGTGGGCGTCAACAGCGCCAAGGCCGCCGCGCGTGCCGTGCGCGAGGGCGACCTGGACGTCGTCATGATTGCGGGGCGGTACACGCTGCTCGAGCAGCCCGCGCTCGCCGACCTCCTGCCGCTCTGCGCGGAGCGCGGCGTGCGCGTGCTCGCCGTCGCCGTGTTCAACTCGGGGCTCCTCGCGGCGGCGGATCCGTCCCGGGCCCACTACAACTACGGCGACGTGCCGCCCGAGCTCCTCCGGCGCACGGAGCGCCTGCGCGAGGTCTGCGATCGGCACGGCGTCGCGCTGCCGGCGGCCGCGATCCAGTACCCGCTGCGCCACCCCGCCGTGGAGAGCGTGATCGTCGGCACCTCCCGCGCCGCCGCGGTGCGCGAGAACCTCGCGCACGCCGCGGCCCCGATCCCGGAGGAGCTCTGGGAGGCGCTGCGCGACGAGGGCCTCGCGCCCTAGCGGATCCGGTAGGCGTCGCGCGCGTTCGCGTGCGCGACGCCGTCCCACGCGGATCCGCTGGCCGCGCGGACCATCTCGGCCCATCGCGTCGTCTCGAGCCCCGCGTCCCGCCCCGTGCTCACGGGCCAGTCGCTGCCGTAGAGGCAGCGCTCGGGCCCGAACGCCGCGATCGTCTCGGCGAGGAACGCCAGCGCGTGCGCGTCGAACGCCGCGGTCGTCGACGCCTCGCCGCGGAGACCCGACAGCTTGGCGCGCACCGTCGGCCGCTCGGCCAGGCGCTTGAGGGCCGCCCGCCACTGGCGCCCCTCCACCGAGGCCGGCCCGGCGTCGACCGGCGGCTTGCCGCAGTGGTCGAGGATGATCGTCGTCTCGGGTGCGGCGTCCACGAGCCCGCAGAGCGCGTCGAGCTGCTCGAACCGCACGCACGCGTCGAAGGCGAGGCCCGCGGCGCCGACGGCGCGGAGGCCCTCGCGGACGGCCGGATCGGCGAACACCTCGTCGCGGAGGCTCTGCAGAAGGTGCCGCACGCCGCGGACGAGCGGTCGGGCGCCGAGCGCCTCGAGGTCCGCCGCGGCGTGCGCGAGGTCGATGTCGGCGACGATGCCCGCGAGGCCCGGCCAGGCGAGCGACTCGACCCACGCCACCTCCTCGAGCGGCGTCGCGCGCACGTCGGCCTCGACGAAGATCCACGCGGTCGTCACTCCGTCGGCGAGCGCGGACGGCAGGCGCGGCCCGTCGAGCGGCGTGCCCGCGACCCAGTCGATGGGGAGGGATCGTGGATCCCACACGTGCGCGTGCGCGTCGAGCAGGGGCATCGCCTCAGCCCTCCCGCTGGGCGCGCAGGTCCCACACCTCGGCGAGCGGTGCCGTGCCTTCCGCGCCGTCGGAATCTCGGAACAGCTCGACGAAGCGTCCGATGTCTGCCTGCCAGGCGTGGTCGGCCGGGTCATCCGCCAGGGCGGCGCGCGCCGCGTCCCAGTCGTCGCAATCGACAAGGTGGAACAGGCGTTCGCCGGAGCGCCAGATCGTCCAGTCACGGATACCGATGCGCGTGAACGTCGCGACGAGGTCGTCGGGGATCCGCGCGTGGCGGCGGACGTAGTCTGCCTCGGCGCCGGGACGGATCTCGGAGTGCAGAACGACGCGCATCAGCGTGCTCCCCGTAGCCAGCGCTCGACGCCCGAGACGTGCGCGATCATGAGCGCCTCCGCCAGCTCCGCGTCGCCGTGGCGCAGCGCCTCGACGATGCCGCGGTGCTCGTCGATCGTGCGCGCCACGGATCCGCCCTGCGTGATGCCTCGCCAGACGCGCGCCCGGACGGTGTGGCTCGAGAGCGAGTCGACGAGGTGGGCGAGGTACGCGTTGCCCGACGCGCCCGCGATCCGCGCGTGAAAGTCCACGTCGTGTGCGACCAGGTGCTCGATGTCGGTGTCGTGCGCGATGTCCTCGAGCAGGCGATCCAGCTCGCCCAGCTCCTCCTCGCCGATGCGCGCGCTCGCGAGCGCGACGGCCTTCGGCTCGAGCATCCGCCGCACGGCGAGGATCTCGAGGATTGAGTCGTCCTGGTGAAGGTCCACGACGAAGCTCATCGCTTCGAGGAGCAGATCGGGCTTGAGGCTCGTGACGTACGTCCCGTCGCCCCGGCGCACGTCCAGGACGCGGATCACCTCCAGCGCTTTGACGGCCTCGCGGAGCGAGCTGCGCGAGAGGCCGAGCCGCTCGCTCAGTTCCTTCTCCGGGGGGAGCCGGCTGCCGGGCGACAGCTCGCCGGACACGATCATGTCCTTAATTTTGAGAATCGCCTCGTCGGTGACGGCCATGGCCCCACCCTAGCAATGATCGGATGTCTGTGGAGTCCCGCTACGAGCGCCGACGCGCGACGGCGACGATCACCAAGCCGGCCACGACGATCACAAGCGCGCCGCCGAGCGCGGGCCAGAGGATGCTTCCGCCCGTCGGCGAGAGATCCGAGGTCGGCCCCGCGTCGCCCGAGCCGGGCGTCCCGGATCCGCCGTCCGACTCGGGCCCCGTCACGGCGGTGGCCGACGGAGTGGGGTCGGTCCCGGGGTCCGTGGTCGTATCGGGCGTGGGGTCGGGGCTCGGGGTGGGATCCGGCGTGGGCTCGGGATCCGTGGTGGGATCCGGCGTAGGCGTGACGTCGATCGGGTCGTAGGTGTTCGTGATCTCGCACGATGCGACCTGACCGAGGCGTAGTGCGAGCTCCGCCGTCCCGGCGCCGGACTGGGTGAGCGCGTCGCCCGCATCGGCGTCGTCGACCACGCACACCCACTCGCCGGGGACGTAGTCGCCCGCGCCCTCCGCGGACGACGACTCATCAAGCTCGTACACGCCCGCGTCGACGCCCGTCGCGGAGACCTCGCCGGCGCCGGTGAGCGCGGAACCGACGCCGGTCGCCGAGACCTGCCAGTCCTCCGGCGTGAGCGTCCCGCCCTCGACGTTCTTCGCGAGCGCGAGGGTCGGCCCGATCGCGCGGTTCGTCGCGATGCACAGGGCGCGGTCGCCGTAGTCGAGCGTGGCGGTACGGGTCTCCGGGTCGAAGGCGATGGGGTTGCCGCCGGCGTCCTGCGCCTCGCACGCCCAGGTCCCCTCGTATCCGCGCGGTCCGACCTCGCGGAACACGTACGCGCCGGGCGCCGTCTCGCGCTCCGTCGTGCCGCCGAAGCCGAGGTAGGCGGCGGCTCCCGGGCCGCGGGCGAGCAGGAGGAAGCTCGTCGGCGTGGCCGCATCGCGGAACTGCTGCCCCTCGATGACCTTCTCGAGCTGGAGGGTCGGCATCACAGCGGCGTTGGTGACGGTGCACACGGCGTCGGTGCTGCCGGCGACGGTGGCGTCCGAGCCCACGAGCTCGGCGCCCGTGCAGGACCAGCCCTCGGAGACGTAGCCTTCCGGCCCGCCCGACTCGTCGAGCGACCAGACGCTGCCTGCCGGCACGGCGACGCGGGTCACCGACTCGGCGCCGGTCGACCCGGAGAACGCGCCGGCGGTGCCCTCCGCCGACAGAGTCCATTCCTCGGGCGCGGCGGGCGTGCCCGCCTCGGCCGTGACGTTCTTCACGAGCGTCAGCGTGGACCCCGTCCAGGCGTTCGTGATCGTGCAGGTCACCGAGGTGTCGGTGTCGGGGATCGTCACGACATCGTCCGATAGGCCATCGAACGCGTTGCCGGTGTCGTCGTCGACGCAGGACCATCCGCGGGACGCGTACCCGTCCGGGCCGCTGGCCTCGGCGAGGGCGTAATCGCCCGGCTCCACCGCCGCGAACGTGACGTCGGCGGATCCGGACGCCCCCGTGATCGCGCCCTCGGAGCCTGTCGCCGCGAGAACGAAGTCCTCGGCGCCGGCGGCGCCGCCCCCGGTGTTCACGACCTCCTTGACGAGGGTGAGGTGCGAGGTCTGCGCCGTGTTGGTGATCGTGCAGGTGACGTCTTCGCCCGCGGCGACAGCGACCTCGCTCACGTAGTCATTCGACCCCGTGCACACCCAGCCGTCCGTGACGTACCCGGCGGTGGGGCCGGTCTCCGAGAGCTGATAGGTGCCCGGCACGACCGTCGCGTCGGTGACGGCCGCGGATCCGGTCGCGCCCGAGATCGTCTCGTCCGGCCCCGCGGCCGACAGCTCCCACGACGTGGGCGGCTGGGCGCTGTCCTCCACGCGCTTGACGAGCGTGAGATGCCCGCCCTCGAAGGTGTTCACGATCGTGCACTCGATGTCCTCGTCCCCCGTCACCGTGAGGACGCCCCCCGGGGCCGCCATCTCGGATCCCGTGCGCACGTCGACGCAGGCCCAGTCGCTCGCGGTGTAGCCCGCGGGTCCGTTCTCGGCGAGCGTGTACACACCGGCGGCGATGCCCGCGTGGGTGACGGCGGTGGATCCGGTCACGCCGGACACCGGCGTCGGCCCCGTGGCCGACAGCTCCCACTCGGTCGCCGCGTCGAGCGGTACCCCCTCCGGGCCCGCCACCTCCTTGACCAGCGACAGTTGGGGGTAGGCGGCGGTGTTCGTGATCGAGCAGGTAATCGACTGCGCGAGCTCCACGGCGATGGCGCCATTCCCGTCGACGGGGATCGCCGTTGCGGGGGTGGTCGCCGAGTCGACGCACGTCCAGGAGCCGGCCTCGTACCCCTCGGGCCCGCCGTACTCGCGCAGGGTGTACTGGCCGATGCGCACGGGCTGCTGCGTGACCGCCTCGGATCCGCTCGCGCCCGACACGCTCATCGGCCCCTGCGCCTCGAGCGTCCAGTCCGACGGATCCGCGCCGCCTCCGTCGACGTTCTTGACGAGGGTGATGGTCGGGGAGATCGCCTCGTTCGTGATCGTGCAGGTCAGCTGCTCGTCGGCCTCGATCGTGATGATGCGGACGGGCTCGGTCGTGACGTCGCCGCCGCAGTCCCAGCTCGCGAACCGGTACCCGCCGGGGGAGTTCTCGGTGACGATCTCCGAGATCTCGTAGGTTCCCGCCGGCACCAGCTCGCTCTGGACGCCGTTGAGGCCCTGCCCGCGGATGACCTCGCCCGTGTCGACGTTGACGGCCTGGACGTCCCACAGCGAGCGGTCGCCCACACTCGAGCCGGTCGCGAGGTTCTCGATCTGCTTGAACAGAGACAGGCGCGCCTCGCCCGCGGCGGCGGCCGGCGCGGCCGAAACGAGACCCGCTACGGCGAGCGCGGCGGCAACTCCGAGCGCCGCGAGTTTCGTGATGGTGCGCTGTGTCGTCATACTGCTTCCCCCCGAAGCCCGTCCGATACGCGTCACGCTACCGCGCGGCTTCGGCGCGCGATAGTTTCCGCATTCCGGCGGCGAGGTGCGCACCGCATACAACTGTATTGTTGACCCGTGCCCGAGCTCCCCCCGCGCCTCCATGTCACCCGTGCCCTCCTGGCCGTTCTCGCGGACGCGGGCATGGATGGGGTGAGCGTACGGCGCGTGGCCGCCCGCGCGGGTTTGTCGATCGGGGCCGTGCAGCACCACTTCCCGACCAAGGCCGCGATGCTGGCCGCGGCCGCAGCCGTGCTCCATGCGGCCGACGAGGAGAGGGACCTCCCCGCCGCACCCCGCGAACGTCTCGCGGCGCTCCTCGACGCGCGGATCCCCGCCAGCAGCGTGGATCCGCTCGCCCGCGTGTGGCTGGCGCTCGCCGCGCACGCCGCCGTCGACGACGCGACGAATGACGCGATCGTCGGGCTGGCATCCGATCGCCGCCGGCAGCTCGCGGAGACCCTTGATGCCTGCGGCGCATCGACCGCCGCCGCGCGTCGCGGCGCGACCGAGCTGAGCGCGCTCGCCGACGGCCTCGCCGTTCAAGTCGTCTCGGAGCGCGGGGCGCTCCCGCCCGCGATCGCGCGCGACGTTCTTCGGGCGCGCGCCGCCGCCCTCACGCCCTGACCGATATACCTACACGCCGACGTTCCGATGGGCGAAAGCGGGGCATCGGGGCGCTAGCGTCGGGGGTGGGGAGGACGTATGCGGAGGTTCACGGGACTCGCGATCATCGGGGTCACTTTGGCGGCGGCGATCGCGCTCTTGGTCGTGATCGCGCTCGGCGCGCCGCGGCCGCTCTGGCGGCCCGAGGTGGTCGAGATCTGGGGCGTGGACGTCTGGTACGACGCGCACGCGCCGGCGCTCTGGATCATCCTGGCCGCGATCGCCCTTGCCGTGGCCGCCGGCACGAGCGTCGCATGGTACGAGGCGCGCACGGCGAACCGCTCGCGCACGGCGGATCCGACCCGCGTCGACCGGCCGCTGTCGCCCCGCCGCATCATGGCGGCGACGCGCGGCGTGTTCGCCGGCGAGGTGACCGTGACGGCGCTCATCCCCGCGCACAACGAGGAGGACAACCTCTCCGCCACGCTGGCGTCGCTCGCGGCCCAGACGACGCCGCCCGAGCGCATCATCGTCATCGCCGACAACTGCACCGACAGGACCGTCGAGATTGCGCGCGCGGCGGGGGTCGAGGTGCTCGAGACGGTAGACAACACGGCGAAGAAGGCGGGCGGCCTCAACCAGGCGCTCTCGCGGATCCTGCCCGAGCTCGGCGACAACGACGGCGTCCTCGTGATGGACGCGGACACGAGCTTCGCGAGCACGACCTTCCTCGAAACGGCCAGGGCCCGGATGACCTCCGACCGCGCCCTCATGGCCGTGGGCGGGCTGTTCCTCGGCGACGAGGGCGGCGGGCTCCTCGGCCAGTTCCAGCGCAACGAATACACCCGCTACTCCCGCGAGATCGAGCGCCGCCGCGGGCGCGTGTTCGTCCTGAGCGGCACCGCCTCGGTCTTCCGGCCCGCGGCGCTGCGCGCCGTGGCGGCGGCGCGCGGCGACCTCATCCCCGGCATCCCCGGCGACGTGTACGACACCGTGGCGCTGACGGAGGACAACGAGATCACGATCGCGATCAAGAGCCTCGGCGGGCTCATCGTGTCGCCGACGAGCTGCACGGTGACGACCGAGATCATGCCGTCGTGGCGCATGCTGTGGAAGCAGCGGCTCCGGTGGCAACGCGGCGCGGTCGAGAACCTGGGGGCCTACGGCATCACGGCGACCACGACCCGGTACTGGGCGCAGCAAATCGGCATCGGGTATTCGGTCATCGCGCTCGCGAGCTACTTCCTCTTCGTCTTCCTGTTCCTCGTCTCGATCGACCAGTGGGTCTGGTTCACGTTCTGGCTGATCATCGGCGCCGTGTTCGTGCTGGAGCGCCTCGTCACGGTCTGGGCGGGGGGCTGGCGGGCGCGGCTGGTCGCGCTGCTCGTGTTTCCGGAGCTGCTCTACGACCTGTTCATCGACATCGTCTTCGTGAAGGGCATCATCGACATGACGTTCGGGCGTGAGGCCACCTGGTCGCACCTGCCCCCGGCCGACGCCGAGGGGGCGGCCGAGTGATCGCGCCGCTGCCCGCGGGGATCCTGTTTCCCGTCGAGGTCCTGCAGAGCGGCTGGGTCGCCGTGCTCGCGTCGTTCGTCGCGGTCAACACGATCCTCTACATGGCGCTCGCGCTCCTGAAGATCTTCCCCGCGCCGCGCCTCACGCACCGCGGCCGCTCGCGCCGCGCCGAAACGCGCAGCATCCATCCCGACGACCCCGTGTGATCAGACGGGCCCCGGCCGGCCGTAGAGGTAGCCCTGGCCGTGGGTCGCGCCGTATGAGACGGCCGTCGTCTGGTGCGCCGTGGTCTCGATGCCCTCCACGACCACCGTGGCGCCGACGTCGCGCGCCGCGCGGGAGAACGCGTCGAGCTCCGCGGATCGCAGCGGATCGCCCTCCGCCGCGCCCCAGACGACGGCGCGGTCGATCTTCACGATGTCGGGGTGGATCGTGCGGATCCATTCCTCGCACGCGTTCGCGGCCCCCACGTCGTCGAGGAGGAGCTGCGCGCCGACCGCGTGGCACACGACGAGCAGGTCCGTCTCCGGCGGCAGGGCCGACGTCTCGGAGAGCTCGATGCCCCAACGCCGGCCCGCGGGGAAGGGGCGGCCGAGCTCGGGAGCGATCAGCGTGTCGGCGGACGCATTGACCGTCACGATCATGTCCGCCGGAAGGTGCTCGGCCGCGGTGACCGCGCTGTGGAGCAGCCGGAGCTCGAGGGCGCGACGCCGGTGCTCGGCCTCGGCCTGCTCGAGGTGCGCGGGCGGGATCCGCCCGTCCTCGAAGCGCGCCAGCGCCTCGTAACCGCGCACCTCGCGCGTCGCAAACTCGACGAACGGCTGGAAGACGATGCGATGCGCGTCGCGATCTCGGCCCGGCTCGTGCCGCTCCGCGTGCGTCGGGTTCTCCGATGACGTGTCCATGTCGGGCTAAAGGTACTGCCGCGTGGGCCCAGTTCCCATACCTCGCTCCGGGACGCGCCGGTAGGCTGGCGAAATACCGCGGAGGGAGACGACGTGGCGCGATCGACCGACCGGGCCGGAAGCCGCGTGCTGTCCGCCCTGCGCTCGTTCGGCCGACGGCAATCGACCTCTTCCGCGATGACCGCGATCGGGTGCGCGTTCGTGGGGATCGTGATCGCGACGCTGCTCCCCGCGATCCCGCAGGAGGGCGCACGCCCCGCCGAGACGGCCGCGGCGTGGTTCGCGATCCTCGTCTGCCTGTCCGTCGTCGTCGGCGCGCTGTGCGCCGGGCGCCGCTTCCCGGACCGCGCCGGTGCGGTCGGGATCGTGGCGACCGCGCTGGCGATTGGCGTGGGCGTGGCATCCGTACAGACCCCCGAGAGCTTTGTGAGCCCCGTCCTCCTCGTGCCCGTTGCGGCGGCCTACGCGGGGTGGACCTTTCCGCCGGTTCAGGCCCGCGCGCTCGCGGGGGTTGTGGTCGTCGTCATCAGCGCCGGGCTGTTGTCGAACGCCACGTTCCGAGACGCGCTCGCGGCGTACCCGTGGGGCATCGTGTTCGGGTACATCGTGAGCTTCATCGTCGCCGAGCTGTCCATCGCGCTGGCGGAGGACATGCGGTCCTATTCGCTTGTCGACCCGCTGACGGGCGCTCTCAACCGCCGCGGGCTCGCGCGTCGGATGCGAGAGCTGCGCAGGCGTTCGGGTCGCGTCTGGATCGTCGCCGTCGACCTCAACGGGTTGAAGGTGGTCAACGATCGCCGGGGGCACGCGCAGGGGGATCAGGTCCTCCGCGAGAGCGTGACGGGCTGGGCGCGGGCGCTGCCCGAGGGTGGCCTCATCGCGCGCTGGGGCGGCGACGAGTTCGTGTGGGCATTCTCTGCGCCCGACGAGGAGAGCGCCCGGGGAGTCATCGCGCGCATGCGCGCGGCCTCCCCTCACGCGTTCGCGGCGGGTCTTGCGCCGCTCGCGACGACCGTGGACGCCGCCGTGCGCGCCGCGGACCCCGAGCTCTACGCTGCCAAGCGCGCGGGTGAGGGCGTCCCTCGCGCCGCGGAGTCGCCGGACGACGCGCTCGCCGCCAGTCGGTTCGGTGTCCTCGCCCGTCAGACGAAATACACGCGCCTCTGGTTCGTCGCGGGCCTTGCCTTCGCCACGAGCGCGTACACCGCCGCGTTCGCGACGGACAGCCCGGTGGGCGCGGCGATCTCCACCGTCAACGGATCCGTCAGCCTGGTTTTCGCCGCCACGGCGGCCCTCGCGGGTCGCCGATTCCCTCGCGCCGCCGTTGTCGTCTGGATCGCCGTGCTCGCGTCGGCCGCCACCGCGCACGCGCTCCTCACCGATCAGCGGGGTGCGCTCCTGCACGCCGTGTTCGGCATGCCGCTGATCGCGGTCGTCGTCGCGACGCTGTTCGCGCCGCGTGCGGCTCGCACCATCGTCGCGGTGTTCCTCGCCGCGCTCGGGGGAGCCGTGCTCATGGCCCCCACGTTCGTCTCGACCCTCGGGAACGGGCCGCTGCTGGTGTCGGCGGCGACCGCGTGGCTGCTGCTGGAGGTCGTCGTTGCCTCCAGCGCGAGCCTGCGCCGCACGGCGAGCAGCGATCCGCTCACGGGCGCGCTCAATCGCCTCGGGCTGGCGCACACGATGCCGCGCCTTGAAGCGCGGGCGCGGCATCGGCGGGCGCCGCTCTCCGTCGTCGCGATCGATTTCGACCACTTCAAGGTGCTGAACGACACGCAGGGGCACACGCGCGGCGACGCCGCGTTGCGCGAGGCGGTCGCGCAGTGGCGCGCGGACCTGCGCGCGGGGGACCTCATCGCGCGTGTCGGCGGCGACGAGTTCGTCGTCGTCCTGCCCGGGGCCGACGAGTCGGCGGCCGAGCACCTCATGGCGCGGTTGCGCGACGGCGCGGCGGATCCGTGGACGTGGGGCGTCGCCGAGGTCTCCCGCGACGAGGGTGTGGACCACGTGCTGCACCGGGCCGACCAGGCGCTCGGCGCGCGGAAGGCGCTCCGGGGCACGGCCCGCGCGGCCCACGGGTCGGCGGACACTCAGTTGCCTGCGCGAGACGCCTCAGAGCGCGAGCGAGGCGCACCGTTGCCACGACAGTCCGGCGGCTAGGATGGCGCAGATTCGTGACGGAGAAGGGGCGCGAGCGTGACGCGATCGACGGACGGCGTGGGCGCTGTGGTGAAGTCGCGCGCACGCAGATTCGCGCGCATGCAGTCCACGGCGTCCGCCATGACCGCCGTCGGATGCGCCGTCGTCCTCCTTGTCGTCGCCTACTTCTTGCCGAGCGAGATCGCCGCGGGCGGGTCGGTTGCCGTCCGCGTCGTCACGTGGTGCGCGCTCCTGCTGTGCAGCGGAATGATCGTCGCCGCTCTTGTTGCCGGGCGGCGGTTTTCCCCGCGTGCAGGGGCTGTGGCGATCCTCGCCCTGGCCGTCGCGGTGAGCATGGGGCTGACCCACGTCACGACCGCTGAGCGCTTTGTGAGCCCGGCGCTGCTCGTCCCGATCGCGGCCGCGTACGCGGGGTGGAGTTTTCGCCCCGCGGTCGCGCGCGGGTTCGTTGTTGTCATCATCGGCATTTTCGCGTGTGGTCTCATCGGAAACGACACCTTCCGGGAGGCGTTGTTCGCGTATCCGTGGGGAATGCTCTTCGGGCTCGTGGTCAGCGTGATCATCGCGGAGCTGTCCATCGCGCTGGCAGAAGACATGCGGGCGTATTCGTTGGTCGACCCCCTGACCGGTGCGCTCAATCGCCGCGGGCTGGCGCGGTGGCTGAGCCGCCTGCGGCGCAACGGCGAGCAGGTGTGGGTCGTGGCCGCGGACCTCAACGGCCTCAAGCAGATCAATGATCGCCTGGGCCATGCCGAGGGCGACCAAGTGCTCCGCGAGAGCGTCGACGGCTGGCGTCGGGACCTGCCGCGTGGCGGTGTCGTCGCCAGGTGGGGTGGGGACGAGTTCGTGATGGTGTTCAGCGCTCTCGACGAGCACGCCGCGCACAAGGTGCTGACCTCACTCCGCACGAATCCTCCCCACGCGTTCGCCGCGGGCATGGTCCCTCTGACGGGGACCATCGAAGACACGGTGCGTGCGGCCGACCCCGCCCTGTACGCCGATAAGCGTCGTGTGGGTTCGGCGGGTTCGGCGCGACACCCCGACCGTTCCGGGGGCGCGAGTACGCGCGTGAGCATTTTCGCCCGCGAGACCCGCTACACCTGGATCTGGGTGCTCGCCGGGGTCGCGTTCGCCGCGAGCGCCTTCGTGGCCGCATGGGAGACGGAAAGCCGCACCGGCGCCGTGATCTCCCTCATCGGTGGGGCCGCGAGTCTGGCCTTCGCGGTGATCGTTGCGGTGCGGGGAAGGCAGTTCCCCTCGGTGGGCATCGTGATATGGATCACGATCCTCGCCGTGAGCGCGCTCGCGCACGCCACGTTCACCGACCAACGCGGGGCGATCTTCCAGGCGATTTTCGGGCTGCCGCTTATCGCCGTCATCGTGGCGACGTTCTATTCCCCGCGCGCGGCGCGCATGATTGTCGGCGTCGTCATCGCGACCTTCGGCGGCGCGTTCCTGCTGGCGCCGAGCATGATTGAGCTCATCGGAGCGGGCCCGATCGTCGTGTCCGCCCTCACCGCGTGGCTGTTGCTCGAGGTCATCATCGCGTCCAGCGCGAGCCTGATGCGCGCGGCGGGACGCGATCCGCTCACCCGCGCGCTGAATCGACGGGGGCTCGCGCTGCGCGTGCCCCGGGTCGAGCGGCACGCAGCGCGCACGACCGGCGCGTTCGCGGTTGCGGCCATCGATTTTGACCACTTCAAGACGCTGAACGACACCTTCGGGCACGCGCGAGGCGACGCCGCGCTGCGAGACGCCGTGGAGTCGTGGCGCTCTGAGCTTCGTCCCGTCGACGTGATCGCGCGGATTGGAGGCGATGAATTCGTGATTCTCCTCCCGGGCATCGGCCTGGAGGACGCCGAACGGATCCTGCAGCGCCTCCACGCGCACGCCGATAATCCCTGGACGTACGGCATCGCCATTGCGCAGGCGGGGGAAGAGCTCGACCCTGTGCTGCACCGCGCGGACCAGGCGCTCGGCGTGCGGAAGGCGCTCCGCGGCACGGCCCGTCCCCCCACGCGGGAGGGATAACCCCCGGCGAGCCCGGAGGATCGCCCCGCTGTGTGCGCGCTGCGCCCCGCATACGTTGGAGGCATGACCTCGCAGACCGCCCCTCCCGTCGCGCCGCCGCCGCTGTCCTCGCCGCTGCGGCTGATCGGCACCATCGCGCACCTCGGCTTCATGGCGTTCTACGGCGCCGCGTGCTTCACGGTGCTGGGGACGCTCCTGACGACCGGCGTGGGCGGCCTCGCGGCCTTCGGCCTCGGCGTCCTCCTGCTCGTCGCCATGGTCTACGCGCTCTTCGCCGCGGCCTTCCTCGAGACGGCGCGCGTCGAGGGGCTCTACGGCTTCGGGATGCCGATGCTGCGGGCGAGGCGCTCGCCGAAGCGCGGGTTCGTCGGGTTCCTCCACACCATCTGGCTCCAGTTCATCGACGGCGGCATGTGGCGCGCGATCGCCCACCTCGCGATCGCGACCGTCCTCGGCTGGATCGCCGTGGCGCTCGTCGCGGCGCTCGTGGCGGCCGTTGCGGCGGCGTTCGCGCCGCTCTACGCGCCGCCGAACGCGCGCGTGCTGTGGGACCTCCTGCCCCTGGAATCGGGGTGGGCGCCGGTCGCGGGCATCGTCGTCGCGGCGCTCGCGCTCGCCGCGCTCGTCGGGGTCGCCCTGCTCCACGGCGTGCTCGCCCGCGTGCTGATCGCGCCCATCCGTGAGGCGCAGCTCGCCGCCCAGGCCCGCGACGCCGTGAACCAGCGCCACGAGGCGATCCGCGCCAGCGACGTCGAGCGCAGCCGCATCGAACGCGATCTGCACGACGGCGTCCAGCCGCGGCTCGTCTCTGTCGGCATGACCCTCGGACTCGCGCAGCAGAAGATCGACACGGATCCGGAGCGCGCGAAGGAACTGGTCGCGGAGGCGCACACCTCGACCAAGGCGGCCATCACCGAGCTCCGGCAGCTCGCGCGCGGGATCCACGCCTCGGTCCTCGACGACCGCGGCCTCGACGCGGCGCTCAGCGCCCTCGCGAGCCGCTCGCACATCCCCGTCACCCTGGACGTGCGCATGTCGCAGCGCGCCGGGCGAGACGCCGAGGCCGCCGTCTACTTTGCGATCGCCGAGAGTCTCACGAACGCCGCGAAGCACTCGCGCGCGAGCGCCGCCCGCGTCGTGGTGCGCGACCGCCCCGACGCGGGCGCGCTGTGGGCGCGGGTCGAGGACGACGGCGTCGGCGGGGCCCGGGTCATCCCGGGCGGCGGCATCGACGGCATTCAGAACCGCATTGCGGCCCTCGGCGGGACGGCACGGCTCGACAGCCCCGCCGGCGGGCCCACGTCCCTGGAGGTGAGCGTCCCGTGCGCATCCTGATCGTCGAGGACTCCGTCCTCCTGCGCGAGGGCATCTCGCGCCTGCTGGCCGACGCCGGCCACGAGGTGGTCGCGGCCCTGCCCGACGCCTCGCGTGTGCTCGCCGCGGCCGCCGACCTGTCACCCGACCTCGCGATCGTCGACGTGCGTCTCCCGCCGACGTTTACGGATGAGGGGATCCGCGCGGCCCTCGCCCTGCGCCGGCAGGATCCCGCCCAGGCGGTCCTCGTGCTCTCGCAGTACGTGGAGGAGCGCTACGCGAGCGACCTCATCGCGCAGGCCGGCGGCGCGGTGGGGTACCTCCTCAAGGACCGCGTGACCGACGTCGCCGACTTCCTCGAGGCGATCGAGCGGATCCGCGCCGGCGCGAGCGTGCTGGATCCGGAGGTCGTCGCCCAGCTCTTCGCGCGCCGTTCGCGGGACGCGCGCATGCAGCGCCTCACCGAGCGAGAGCGGGCCGTGCTGTCCCTCATTGCGGAGGGCAAGAGCAACGGCGCGATCGCCCGGATCCTCTTCGTGAGCGAGGGGGCGGTCGAGAAGCACATCACCTCGATCTTCTCCAAGCTCGACCTCGAGCAGGACCAGCACGGCAACCGCCGCGTGCTCGCCGTGCTCGCCCACATCGACGCGACGGCCGAACCCGGTCCCGTCACCCCCACGCAGAACGGACACGAGCGATGACTGAGGACGATCAGACGCCGCGCACGGGCGCGGCGCCCACGCAGAGCGACGCGGCCCGATCGGGTGCACGGGCGCTCGCGATCACGATCGGGGTCCTGGGCGCCGGGGCGCTTGCGCTGTCGGGCGTCGGCGTCGCGTTCGCCGCGGTCGGCAGCTCGGTCGCCTCGTCGCTCACGGGGGAGGCCACGACCTCCGTCGGCGTGGCCGGCGCGACCGCCGTGGAGGCGGACGTCGCGGCGGGGGAGCTGCGCGTGGAGTTCGGGCCCGTGAGCGAGGCCGTGCTCGAGGCCGAGGACGGCCGCGCGTCGTGGACCCTGGAACGGGACGGCGACGCCATCGTCGTCGGATCCGAGGACCGCTTCGGGTGGCCCGTCACCTGGGGCCGCGGCACCTCGGCGACGCTGACCCTCCCGGCCTCGCTCGCGGGCGTCGACCTCGACGCCGAGGTCGACGCGGGCCACCTCGTCGCGGAGGGCGACTTCGGGGATGTCACGGCCGCCATGAGCGCGGGATCCACGGAGATCGAGGGTACGGCCCGGTCGGTCGATGCGGAGATGTCGGCCGGGCGCGGCGTGCTCGCGCTCGCCGACGTCGGCACCGCCGACCTCGAGGTCACCGCGGGCCGCCTCGACGCGGCGTTCGCGGGGGAGGCGCCCGGGGCGGTCGCCGTGCGCGCGACGGCCGGATCCGTCGCCCTCACGCTCCCCGACGTGCCGTACGACGTGCGGACCTCGCGCGACGCGGGCGAGATCACGAGCCGGGTTGCGCACGACCCCGCGGCCGAGCGCACGCTCGACATCGCGATCACCGCCGGCAGCGTCGAGGTGTTCGCCGAATGAGACCTCCGCCCGGTGCGCGCGCGGGGGCACGCGTGCCGGGCGGATCCGGGGGCGCCGCGCGGCGCGGGTAAGGTGGGGCGGGTGATTCGCGCATGATCTCCGACGTCCGGTCCCGCGGGGCCCGCACGCTCCTCACCTTCCTCGCCATCGGCCTCGTCTCGGGCTTCATGTCCGGGCTCTTCGGGGTGGGCGGTGGCACCGTCATCGTCCCGCTGCTCGTCACCTTCGCGGTGTTCGGGCAGAAGCTCGCCTCCGGCACGTCCGGCGCCTCGATCATCGTCACGGCGGCGGTCGGCGTCATCGCCTACGCGTCCCAGGGCCAGGTCGACTGGATCGCCGCGCTCCTCCTCGCGGTCGGCGGCGTCATCGGCGCCCCGATCGGCGCGCAGCTCCTGCACCGCCTGAGCGAGGCGACCCTGCGGTGGTTCTTCGTCGGGTTCCTCGTCGTCGTGATCGTCAGCCTGTTCTTCATCGTGCCGGACCGCGACGCGGGCGTGCCCCTCAACGTCTGGCTCGGCATAGCGCTCGTCGCGCTGGGCGTGGTCACGGGGATCCTGTCGGGCCTCATCGGCGTCGGCGGCGGCATCATCGTCGTGCCCGTGCTGATCCTGCTGTTCGGGTCGAGCGACCTCGTCGCGAAGGGCACGTCGCTGCTCATGATGATCCCCACGACGATCTCGGGTGCGATCCGCAACGCGCGCAATCACAACGTCGACTTCGTCGCGGCCGGCGTCATCGCCGCCGCCACGATCCTCACGACCCCGCTCGGCGCGCTCGTCGCGGGGCTCGTGGATCCGTTCGTCGCGAACATGCTCTTCGCCGCCTTCCTCGTCGTCATCGGCGCGCAGATGGCGCAGAAGGCGATTCGCGCGCGCCGTACCCGAGAGGACTGATCATGCCCGTGGATCCCGACCTCGCCGCGCGCGAGTTCCCGCCGACCGAGCCGTATCTCGTGGGCCGCGAGAAGGTGCGCGAGTTCTCGCGCGCCGTGTTCGCGACCGCGCCGCAGCACACGGACGTCGCGGCCGCCCGCGCGCTCGGTCACGCCGACGTCGTCGCGCCGCCGACCTTCGCGATGGTGATCGCCGACCAGACGCTCCAGCAGCTGCTCGCGGATCCGTCGACGGGCGTCGTGCTCGAGCGCGCGCTCCACACGGATCAGCAGTTCCGCTACTCGCGGCCGATCGTCGCGGGCGACGCGCTGACGGGGAAGCTGACCGTCACGCGCGTGCGGCAGATGGGCGCGGGCGCCATGGTCTCGAGCGAGACCGAGGTGACGGACGCGACCGGCGCGCACGTGGTCACGGCCGCGTCGACGCTGTTGATCGGATCGGAGGCGGAGTGATGAGCGTGCTGGACGGTCTCGAGAAGGGCCAGGTGGTCGCCGAGCGCACGGTGCACCTCACGCGCGAGTCGCTCGTGAGGTACGCGGGCGCGTCGGGCGACTTCAACCCGATCCACTACCGCGACGCGGTGGCCGAGCGGGTGGGCCTTCCCGGCGTGCTGGCGCACGGCATGCTGACGATGGGCATCGGCGCCTCCGTCGTGTCGGAATGGCTGGGCTCCGACGGAGAGATCGCGTCCTATGTCGTGCGGTTCACCAAGCCCGTCGTCGTCGACGCCGAGGCGGGCGCCGACGTGGCGATCCGCGCCACCGTGGGCGCCGTGAACGACGACGGCACGGCGCGCATCGACCTCGCCGTCACGCACGGGGAGACGAAGGTGTTCGGCAAGGCACAGGCGGTCGTCGCGGGGCGCGCGTGAGCGAGATCACCCCGCGCCCCCTGGCCGAGCTGACGACGCTCGGCGTCGGCGCCGCGCCGCTGCGCATGCGCGAGGCGGCGACGCCGGAGGAGCTCGTCGCCGAGCTGCGCGCCGTGTGGGAGGCGGGGGACGAATGGTTCGTCCTCGGCGGCGGGTCGAACCTGCTCGCGGGCGACGAGCCCTTCGACGGCACTGTCGTCCTCGTGCGCACCGCGGGCTTCGCAGCGGTTCCGGGCGCGCCCGAGGGATCCCGGCGGATCCGTGTCGAGGCGGGACAGGACTGGGACGCGCTGGTCGCGTGGACGGTCGAACAGGGGCTCGCGGGCATCGAGGCGATGAGCGGGATCCCCGGCACGGTGGGCGCCGCGCCGATCCAGAACGTCGGCGCCTACGGGCAGGAGATCGTGCAGACCCTCGTGTCGGTCGAGCTCCTCGACGAGGGCGCTGAGGCGGTCGTGGAGGTCCCGGCCGACGAGCTCGGCCTGGGGCCGCGCACCTCGGTCCTCAAACGGCACTACGGCGCGGAGCCCGAGCGCTCGGCGGTCGTCGTTGCGCTGACGCTCGAGCTGCGCGAGGTGGGCACGGATCCGCGCCCGCTCGAGGATCCGCGCCTGCGGCAGGCCCTGGGCCTCGACGGCGCGCGCGCCGACGGCGAGGACGGCGCCGGGCGGGTGTCGCTCGGCTGGATCCGCCGCACGGTGCTCGCGATCCGCGGGTCGAAGGGCATGGTCCTCGACGCGAACGATGCGGATACGCGAAGCGCGGGGTCGTTCTTCAACAACCCGATCCTGTCGGACGCGGACGCGCGCGCCCTCCCCGCGGACTGCCCCCGGTGGCCGATCGAGTCGGAGGCGGACCGGCCGCAGGTGTTCGCGCTCGACACGTGGGATGGCGTCGTCCGGCCGCCCGCGCCGTCGGCCCCGCCCGTGAAGGTCAGCGCGGCGTGGCTTATCGAGCACGCGGGGCTCGGGCGGGGCTACGGCCTTCCCGGATCCCGGGCGACGCTCTCGACGAAGCACACGCTCGCGCTGACGAACCGCGGCGGCGCGACGGCGGAGCAGGTCGCGGAGCTCGCGCGCTTCTGCCGCACCCGCGTCGCCGCCGAGTACGGGGTCGAGCTCAACCCCGAGCCGGTGTTCGTCGGCGTCACGCTCTAACAAGTCCACATTTCTCCGATAAGTCTCACCGGGAACCGGTGAGACTTATCGGAGAAATGTGGACTTGGGGCTACGCGAACAGGGCCTGAAGGCGGCGGACGCCCTCCAGCAGCTGGTCGTCCGCGAGCGCGTAGCTGAGACGCAGGTAGCCGCTCGGGCCGAAGGCTTCGCCCGGCACGACCGCGACCTCGGCCTCGTCCAGGATGAGGTCGGCGAGCTCGAGCGAGGTCTCGATCCGCCGGCCGCGCCACTCTCGGCCGAGCAGGCCCGACACGTCGGGGTACACGTAGAACGCGCCCTGCGGCACGGGGACCGTCACGCCGTCGATCTTCGACAGCTCCTCGACCATCGTCCGACGGCGCCGGTCGAACGCCTGGCGGAACGCCTCCGCGTCGTCCTGCGGGCCGGCGAGCGCGGCCACGGCGGCCTTCTGCGCAATGTTGTTCACGTTGCTCGTGAGGTGCGACTGCAGGTTCGCGGCCATCTTCATCGCGTCCGCGGGGCCGACCATCCAGCCCACGCGCCAGCCCGTCATCGCGTAGGTCTTGGCGACGCCGTTCAGGAGGATCGTCTGGCCGGCCACCTCGGGAACCGCCTCGACGACCGACACGGCGCGCACGCCGTCGTAGGTGAGGTTCTGGTAGATCTCGTCGGTGACGATCCACACCCCGTGCTCGAGGGCCCAGCGTGCGATCGCGGCCGTTTCCTCCTCGGTGTACACGGATCCCGTGGGGTTCGAGGGCGACACGAACACGACGGCCTTCGTCCGCGGCGTGCGGGCGGCCTCGAGCTGCTCGACGGTCACCTTGTACTCCTGCTCCGCGCCCGCGAACACCGCCACGGGCGTGCCGTCGGCGAGCTGGATCGCCTCGGGGTAGGTCGTCCAGTACGGCGCGGGCAGCAGCACCTCCTCGCCCGGGTTCAGGAGGACCTGGAAGGCCTGGTAGACGGCCTGCTTGCCGCCGTTGGTAACGACGACCTGGTTCGGGGCGATCTCGAGGCCCGAGTCGCGCCGCGTCTTGTCGACGATCGCCTGCTTGAGGTCGGCGAGGCCCGCAGCGGGGGAGTACCGGAAGTTCGCGGGGTTCTCGAGGGCCTCGCGCGCGGCGTCCACGGCGCCGGCGGGGGTCGCGAAGTCCGGCTCGCCCGCGGCGTACGAAATCACGGGGCGCCCCTCCGCCTTGAGGGCCTTGGCCTTCGCGTCGACCTTGAGGGTGGCCGATTCGGCGATGGCGGAGATCTTGCGGGAGAGCGGGGCGCGTTCAGTCACGCGTCCAGATTAACGAGCCGGGTGGATCCGCGGGAACAGGCGGGCGGATCCGCCGACGCGCGCCGTCATCTGCGCGCGCGTCGCACGGAATTCCCCCACCCGGATCGCGCAGGCTCCCGCACATCGTCGTAGCGTCGAGAGAGCAACCCGAGGACGCACCGCACTCTGACCGCAAAGGAGCCCTCATGCAGGACAACGAGAAGACCCTGATCGCCTCGATCCCGCCGCAGCTGTTCATCGGCGGAGAGTGGGTCGACGCGACCGGCGGCGGCACGCTCGAGGTGCGCGACCCCGCCACGAACGAGGTCATCGCCCGCGTCGCCGACGCGACGGCGGAGGACGCGACGGCCGCGCTCGACGCCGCCGTCGCCGCGCAGGCGGACTGGGCCGCCACGCCCCCGCGCCGCCGCAGCGAGATTCTGCGCCGGGCGTGGGAGCTCGTGCAGGAGCGCAAGGAAGAGCTCGCGCTCGTCATGACGCTCGAGATGGGTAAGCCGGTCGAGGAGTCGCTCGGCGAGGTCGCCTACGGCGGGGAGTTCCTCCGCTGGTTCAGCGAGGAGGCCGTGCGCATCTCGGGGCGCTACGGATCCAACCCCGAGGGCACGGGCCAGATGATCGTGTCGCAGCGCCCCGTGGGGCCGTGCTTCTTCATCACGCCGTGGAACTTCCCGCTCGCCATGGCGACGCGCAAGATCGCCCCGGCGCTCGCCGCGGGCTGCACGAGCGTCATCAAGCCCCCGCAGCTCACGCCGCTCACGACGATGCTGTTCGTGCGGATCCTCGAGGAGGCGGGCCTGCCGAAGGGCGTCGTGAACGTCGTCACCTCCTCGTCGTCGAGCCGCGTGTCCGAGCCGATCATCGGCGACGACCGGCTCCGGAAGCTGTCGTTCACGGGATCCACGGGCGTGGGCAAGCGGCTCATCGCGCAGGCGGCCGAGAACGTGCTGCGGGTCTCGATGGAGCTCGGCGGCAACGCGCCGTTCGTCGTCTTCGAGGACGCGGACCTCGACAAGGCCGTCGACGGCGCGCTCGCCGCGAAGTTCCGGAACATCGGGCAGGCGTGCACGGCGGCCAACCGGATCATCGTGCACGAGGACGTCGCGGAGGCGTTCACGGCCAAGGTCGCGGAGCGCGTGGCGGCGATGAAGATCGGCCGCGGCACGGAGGAGGGGGTCCAGATCGGCCCGCTGATCGATTCCGACGCGGTCGACAAGGCCGATGAGCTCGTCCGGGACGCGGTCGCCAAGGGCGCCACGCTCGTGCACGGCGGGCGCCGCATCGAGGGCGCCGGCAGCTTCTACGAGCCGACCGTCGTCACGGGCCTCAGCCGCGACGCCGCGATCATGTCGGAGGAGATCTTCGGGCCCGTGTTCGCCGTCGTCACGTTCGCCACGGAGGACGAGGCGGTCGAGATCGCCAACGACACGGAATACGGCCTCGTGTCCTACGTCTTCACGGAGGACCTCGCGCGCGGGCACCGCATGATCGAGCGCCTGGAGACGGGCATGATGGGCCTGAACGCCGGCGTCGTCTCGAACGCGGCGGCCCCGTTCGGCGGCGTCAAGCAGTCCGGCATGGGCCGCGAGGGCGGGCTCGAGGGGATCCACGAGTACCTCTCGACGAAGTACACGCTGCTGCCGAACGCGTAGCGGATCCGCGCCGGCGCCCCCGTCCTCTCGGAACGGGGGTGCCGGCCTCTGGCATTTATCCAGGCCGGACGGGGAGAATGGCCGAATGCGCCTGTCCCGCCTTGCCCTCGTTCCCGCCGTCGCCGCCGCCTCGGCCCTCGCCCTCGCCGGGTGCTCCTCCTCCGACGAGGAGGCCGCCCCCGCGTCGTCGATCGCCGTCGACGACGACGCGGCCGCCCTCGTGCCGGAAGACGTTCGCGACGCCGGCGTCGTGACGGTCGGCACGGAGGCGCAGTACCCGCCCTACGAGTTCGTCGACCCCTCCGACGGCGAGACGATCACGGGGCTCGACATCGACCTCCTTGAGGCGGCGACCGCGAAGCTCGGGCTCGACTACGAGCTGCAGAACGTCGCGTTCGACACGCTCCTGCCCTCGCTCGACTCCGAGCGCTACGACCTCGTCGTCGCGGGCATCACGGACAGCGTGGAGCGCCAGGCGAACTACGACTTCGTCGACTACTTCTCGGCCGACCAGGCGATTATCGTCCCGGCCGGCAACCCCGACGGGATCTCCGAGATGGGCGACCTGTGTGGCCTGACCGTGGCCGTCCTCGTCGACACGACGCAGCAGGCGCTGCTCGAGGACGCCAACGCGGACGCGTGCGCGGGCGACGAGATCGACATCCTCACGCAGCAGACCGACACCGAGGCGCTCACGCAGGTGCAGGGCGGCCGCGCTGCCGCCACCCTGACGCAGGAGGCGGTGGGCGTCTACAACGCGGCCCAGATCCAGGGCGGCGAGGCGTTCGAGGTCGCCAACGACGGGCCCATCAGCGGCGAGCCGCTCGGCTTCGTGTTCGCGAAGGGCGACGACGAGCTCCGCGACGCGTTCCAGGCCGCGCTCCAGTCGCTCGTCGAGGACGGGACGTACGACGAGATCCTGTCCTCGTGGGACGTCTCGCTCGGCGCCCTCGACGAGATCGTCGTCAACGGCGCGCAGTGACCGGCACCTCGGCGCGGGGCGCGGGCGGCCGGCGGGTCGTCCCCGTCCGCCACTACGGGCAGTGGGTGGGCATCGCGGTCATCGCGGCGCTCGCGGCCCTCCTCGTGTGGCAGGTCGCCCTGAACAGCGTGATCCGCTGGGATCTCGTCTTCTCGCGCCTCGGCGCGGAGGCGATCATGCAGGGCGCGCTCGTCACGGTGGTCCTCACGGTCATCGCCATGGTCCTCGGCGTGGCGCTCGGCGTCGTCGTCGCGGTCATGCGCATCTCGGGCAACCCGGTGCTCGCGACGGTCGCGTGGGTGTTCGTGTGGGTGTTCCGCGGCACGCCGCTCCTCGTCCAGGTCCTCGTCTGGTTCAACCTCGCGCTCTTCCTGCCCGAGATCGGCGTCGGGTCCTTCTCGATCCCGCTCAACACGATCTCGCCCTTCGCGGCGGCGCTCATCGCGCTCACGCTCAACGAGGCGGCCTACATGTCCGAGATCGTGCGCGGCGGGCTGCTGTCGGTGGATCCGGGCCAGCAGGAGGCGGCCGGGGCCCTCGGCATGACGCCCGCGCAGACCCTGCGGCGGGTGGTGCTGCCTCAGGCGATGCGCGCGATCCTGCCGCCCACGGGCAACGAGCTCGTGACGCTGTTGAAGGAGACCTCGCTCGTGTCGGTCATCGGCGCGGGCGACCTGCTCTACCGCGCCCGCCAGATCGGCGCCGCCGACTTCAGCCTCATGGAGATGCTGCTCGTCGCGAGCGTCTGGTACCTCGCCCTGACCTCCGTGGCGAGCGTGCTCCAGGCCTGGCTCGAACGCCGCTTCGACCCCGGAGCGCGCGCGAGCGGATCCGGCTTCGCCGCCCGCATGTTCGGGTTCCGCAACACGGAGCGGGCCGCCGCGCCCGCCGAGAAGACGGGAGAGCACGCGTGAGTTCCTCGACGCCGGCGGCGGGTCCGCTCGTCCGGATCGCCCACGTCGGCAAGTCCTTTGGCTCGACTCCCGTCCTCCGCGACGTCTCCCTCGACGTCCGCCGCGGCGAGGTCGTGGGGATCCTCGGCCCGTCCGGATCCGGAAAGTCCACGCTCCTGCGCCTCATCAACCACCTCGAGGAGCTGGACGCGGGCGAGATCCGGGTCGACGGCGTCCTCGTGGGGTACCGCGAGCACAGGGGGAGGCTCTACGAGCTGCGCCCGCGCGAGGTGGCCGCCCGGCGCCGCGACCTCGGCATGGTGTTCCAGCGCTTTCACCTGTTCGGGCACATGACGGCGCTGGAGAACGTGGCGGAGGCGCCGATCCGCGTGCTCGGGACGCCCCGGCACGAGGCGCGCGCCGACGCCCTGCGCCTGCTGGAACAGGTCGGGCTCGCCGACCGCGCGGGGGTGTACCCCGCGCAGCTGTCGGGCGGCCAGCAGCAGCGGGTCGCGATCGCCCGAGCCCTCGCGATGCGCCCGAAGGTGATGCTCTTCGACGAGCCGACGAGCGCGCTGGATCCGGAGCTCGTCGGCGAGGTGCTGGGCGTCATGCGCCACCTCGCCGAGGAGGGCATGACCATGATCGTCGTGACGCACGAGATCGCGTTCGCGCGCGAGGTCTGCGATCGGGTCGTCTTCATGGCCGACGGCGTGGTGGTCGAGGAGGGCGCGCCGGAGCGCGTCATCGACGCCCCGCAGCACGAGCGCACGCGGGCATTTCTCCAGCGGATCGCGGGCTGATGCGGCGCGCGCGAGGGGCGGCCCGGTTCGCGCCTCGCGAGTGCATGCCGTATGATCGATAGAGCAGTCGTTCACTGCATCCTTCGCCGTGCCTCGTGTACCGGTGGGGGGTTCGGGAGCGATCCTCGAGGCCGCAGGGCCTCTAGGGCGGTAGCTCAATTGGCAGAGCAGCGGTCTCCAAAACCGCAGGTTGCAGGTTCGATTCCTGTCCGCCCTGCGCGTCAGCGGCACGCTGACCCACGAAAGGTGACGAATGTCTCAGGATGCAGCAGGCGGAATGGCCGCCAGCGCAAAGGGCACGAGCGCCGCGAAGAAGCCGAACTTCTTCGCTCGCATCGTGACCTTCTTCCGTGAGGTCATCGCGGAGCTCCGCAAGGTCGTCACGCCGACCCGCAAGGAACTGGTCAAGTTCACGGCCGTCGTCCTCGGCTTCGTTGTCGTGATGATGGCCCTGATCCTCGGGCTCGACACGGTCTTCTCGTGGGTGGTGAACGTCGTCTTCGGCGTTCCGAACTGATTCGAAAGAGGCAACACGTGTCCGAGAAGCACCTCGACGACGCTGACTGGGCTCCCGCTGCGGAGCAGTCCAGCGAGGACGACGAGGCCCAGACGGGCAACACGCTCGCGGGCAACGAGAACGCCAGCGCGGCCGCAGAGGCCAAGGCGATGCACGTCGACGACGGCAGCGGAATCGCCGACAGCGAAGAGATCTCCATCGCAGACCCGGAGGCAGACGCGATCGTGAACGACGCACTGAACATCGACGAGGCCGCCGAGGTCGAGGCCGCGGCCGAGGTCCTGAACGACGAGGCCGAGGAGCAAGCGGCCGAGGTCGAGGCGGATCCGTACGACGAGTTCCGCGCCGAGCTGCGCTCGCTCGAGGGCAAGTGGTACGTCATCCACTCGTACGCCGGCTTCGAGCGCAAGGTGAAGACCAACATCGAGCAGCGTAAGCAGACGCTCGAGGTCGAGGAAGACATCTACCAGGTCGAGGTCCCGATGGAGGACGTCGTCGAGATCAAGAACGGCCAGCGCAAGATGGTCACGCGCGTCCGGATCCCGGGCTACGTGCTCGTGCGCATGGAGCTCAACGAGGACACCTGGTCGGTCGTGCGTCACACGCCGGGCGTGACGGGCTTCGTGGGCAACGCCCACAACCCGACGCCGCTGCGCTTCGACGAGGCCTTCAACATGCTGAAGCCTCTCGCCGAGATCAAGGAGGCCGAGAAGGCCGCCGCGGGCGACAAGAAGGCCAAGGACGCGACGGCGTCGCGCTCGATCCCGGCCGAGGTCGACTTCGAGATCGGCGAGACGATCACGATCAAGGACGGCTCCTTCGCGGGCCTGCCCGGCTCGATCAGCGAGATCAGCCCCGCGAGCGGCAAGCTCACGGTGCTCGTGTCGCTCTTCGAGCGCGAGACGCCGGTCGAGCTGTCGTTCGACCAGGTCTCGAAGATGTCCTGACCCCTTTCGGGGTCTGGCGGGACACGCTCAGCTTTCTCCGGTATATTTACGGAGTTTGCGCGCCTCGGCGCGCGCATTGCCACCACCCCCTCGCGGGCGTGGGAGAGGGCACGCACACGGCGTGCGCTCGACGAAAGGAAGAAACATGGCACCGAAGAAGAAGGTCTCGGGGCTCATCAAGCTCCAGATCCAGGCCGGCCAGGCCAACCCGGCGCCGCCGATCGGCCCGGCCCTGGGTCAGCACGGCGTCAACATCATGGAGTTCTGCAAGGCGTACAACGCCGCGACGGAGCAGCAGCGCGGCAACGTCGTGCCCGTGGAGATCACGGTCTACGAGGACCGCAGCTTCACCTTCGTCCTCAAGACGCCGCCGGCGGCTGAGCTCATCAAGAAGGCCGCGGGCGTGAAGTCCGGTTCGGCCACGCCGCACACGGTCAAGGTCGCGAAGATCACGAAGGCCCAGGTCGAGGAGATCGCCAAGACCAAGGAGCCGGACCTGAACGCGAACGACCTCGAGGCCGCGTCGCGCATCATCGCGGGCACCGCCCGTTCCATGGGCATCACGGTCGAGGGCTGAGGGGGATAACGAAAATGGCGAAGTCCAAGGTTTACACCGCCGCAGCCGCGAAGATCGAGGAGGGGCGCTTCTACACGCCCACCGAAGCCGTCGCGCTTGCCAAGGAGACCGGTTCGAAGAAGTTCGACGCGACCGTCGAGGTCGCGCTGAAGCTGGCCGTCGACCCGCGCAAGGCCGACCAGATGGTCCGCGGCACGGTCATGCTGCCGCACGGCACGGGTAAGACCGCCAAGGTCATCGTGTTCGCGACGGGCCCCGCGGCCGAGGCCGCGATCGCGGCTGGCGCCGACGAGGTCGGCGGCGCCGAGCTCATCCAGAAGGTCGCCGACGGCTGGACCGACTTCGACTCGGCCGTGGCCGTTCCGGAGCTCATGGGCCAGGTTGGTCGTCTCGGTAAGGTCCTCGGCCCCCGCGGCCTGATGCCGAACCCGAAGACCGGCACCGTCACGCCGAACCCGGCGAAGGCCGTCGAGGACATCAAGGGCGGCAAGATCGACTTCCGCGTCGACAAGCACGCCAACCTCCACTTCATCGTGGGCAAGGCCTCGTTCGACGCCGAGAAGCTGAACGAGAACATCGCTGCTGCCCTCGACGAGGTCGTGCGCCTGAAGCCGGCCAGCTCGAAGGGCCGCTACATCCAGAAGGGCGCCGTGTCGACCACGTTCGGCCCGGGCATCCCGCTCGACGTCAGCTCCATCGCTGCCGTCAGCTGAGCCTGACGCCTTCTCGAAGCCCCCGTCGCCGATTCCGGCGGCGGGGGCTTTTCGCGTCAGGCGGTGACGGAGAGGACGATGCGGCCGCGCGTGTGGCCCTCATCGAACCGGGCGTGGGCCGTGGCTGCGTCCGCGAGGGGGAGCACGCTGTCGACGAAGACGCGGATGGATCCGTCGTCGAGGAGGCGCCCGAGGGTCGCGAGCGTCTGGCCGTCCGGGGAGAAGCGGAAGTCCGTCGCCCGGATCCCGCGCCCCTCGGCGTCGTGGGCGTAGCTCGCCCACGGGTGCATCGCGATGAGGAGGCCGCCCGGGCGCAGCACGTCGAGCGAGCGCGATCCCGCCCCGTTCGGGCGATCGCCCACGGGGTCGATGACGACGTCGACGTCGGGAAGGACGTCCTCGAACCGCGTCGTGTCGGTGTCGACGACGACGTCGGCACCGAGCTCGCGCATCCAGGCAGCGCCCGCGCCGGACGCCGTGGTCGTCACGTGCGCGCCGAGGTAGGCGGCGATCTGGACGGCGAGGTGCCCGATCCCGCTCGCGCCGTCGTGGACGAGGATCCGCTGCCCGCGGTGCGCCTGCGCGACCTCGACGACGGCCTGCCACGCGCTGAGCCCCGCGACGGGCACGGCGGCCGCCTCGACGAGCGAGAGCGAGTCGGGGCGGACGGCAAGGGATCCGGACGGCACCACGGCGTACTCGGCGTAGGCGCCCGGCACGCGCGGGTAGGGCACGATGCCGTGCACCTCGGTGCCGACGGCGAGCGGGTGCGCGTCGTAGGGCGCGCGGACGACGACGCCGGCCACGTCGAGCCCGGGGGTCGAGGGGGCCGCGGAGGTCGGATCCGCGAGCGTGCCCGCGTCGGTGCCGCAGACGCCGGCGGCGTGGACCCGCACGAGCACCTCGTCGCCGACGGGGACGGGGGTGGGGATCTCGGCGACCTCGAGGCCCGCGGCCGTCTCGACGATGCCGCGCATCGTGGCGGGTGGGGCGGAGACCGCCCGCGTCCGTGTTGGCGCCCAGTGTCTCATCCGCGTCCCCCTTCGTCGCGCGTCTGGTCTCATCCAACAGGGCGCGGGTTACGGCGGCGTCACGGGCGGCGTACGAGTTGTCGTGCGCCGGGCCCCTACGGTGTCGGCAGTGTGACAACCCCGGCCCGCGCGGTGGCGAGCGAGACGCTCGTCACAAGCATCTGTTCGCCAAGCAGGTTGACGCGCAGCGCCGTGACGAGATAGCTCCCGGACGACGTGTCCGTACGCGGTTCGAAGTCGGGCAGGTCCTCCGGAGTGATGTTGCCGGGCGGGATCGGCTGATCGGGCTGGGTATTCACCCAGAGGGACAGCACGTTCGCGAGCGGGGCGAGGACCGAGCCGAGGTCCGTCACGACGGGCGCGAGGCCGGAAGTGAGTGTCGTGCCGAGCGTAGCGACCGTATCGAATAGGCCACCGACAAGCGACACGATGACCGCCGCCAGGGTGTCCGCAAGCGGGTCGAGCGCCGCGAGGATGGGATTCAGGAGCGCGCCCAGCACGTTGAGGTTCAGAAGGTTCACGGAGACGCCGGCCTCGACCGCCGCGCCGTCCTGCAGGTCTCCCAGGTCAGCATCAATATCGACAGTGACTGTGGCGACCTGAACCTGCACCAACGCGAGCTGCGCTCTCACGGCCGCGGAAAGGTCGATGTCGACGTGGGTCCCGCTGACCGCGGTCTCGAGAGTGGAGACGACTTCGCCCGTCCATGAATCGAGCAGAGCGCCGATGCGGGTAGTGAGTTCGTTCACGACGGTGTCGTTGAGAACGAGCTCGGTGTTCGGCCCGAGTGAATTCAGTCCGTTGGTCCCGCCCAAAATTCCTGCAAGGTCCACCACTATTCGACCGTCCGTCGGCTCGAGACGAATGGTGTCCGTGTCGTCCGCGAAGCCCGCGAGGAGGTCCGCGACGGCGTCACTGACGTTGGGAATTGCTGTCACGTCGACGCTTGTGCCCGCGGTGGACACGGAAAGGATCGCGAGGTCGATCGAAAGCTGACTGAGCGCACCATTGAGGCCAGCCGTCAGATCTGATTCCAACGAATTGAGGTCGGTCTGAAGCGTTGCCGCGGTGCTCACGACCGTCGATGCCAACGACGCGAGCACCGGCGAGTCAATCACGAGCTCGAGGCCCGCGATCTCGTAGTCGCGGACGACCGCATCTTCCGCCGCGGCGATGCTCCACTGCGACTCGCGGAGGAGGTCGCAGCCGTCGACCTGCGCGAGGGCGGAGACCGCTCCGATCTCGAGCCCCACATCGCTGATCGACGACGTCACGGGCAGAAGCTCGTTCAGGCTGATTGTCGAGTGCTCGGGGGGTGCGGCCGACGTCTCGCCGATCGTGATCACGCCGGACTGATCGGCGACGAGGCCCGTCGCTCCGAGAGCGACACCCCGTTCGTCGACGCGCGCATACTGTGCGAGCGCCCCGACGTCGAGACCCGGGACGCCGGCCGTGATCTGCGGGAGGCTCACACCCACGAGCCCACCGAGGGCGCCGACGGCGAGGGAGACGGCCCGCGTGTGCTGCGGATCGCCGCTCGGATCCAGGTCGATCGCCGAGTCGGGGGAATACGTCTCTGTCCCAATGCCGTCCACCTCGAGGTCGATCCCCGCCACGGAAGCGAGCCCGTCCAGATTCTGGCCGAGAAGCGTGCCCCCCACCTGCCGGGATCCTGCCTCGACGGCGTACCCGGTTTGCGTCCCGCAGTCGAACTCCGTGGTCTGCATCGACCCTGAGACCCACTCGCTGTCGTTCCAGCTGGCGGCGGAGCTCGTGACTCCCAGCGGCACGACGAGGGCGGCCGCGAGGCCCGCGGCGAGGAGGGGCGCGCGGAGCCTCATGCCTCGGCCCTCCGGGGTCGGAGGAGCGCGACGCCGCCGGCCGCAAGCGCGGCGGCGCCGACGAGCGCCGCGAGGTGGAAGGCCACGATCGGCCGGCCGCCCGTGGGGAGGAGCGCGTCGTCGCCCGGCGCGGCGGGCGCGCCCGCGTCGGCGAGCGTCGCGGTGACACCCACGGAGACGGATCCGGTCTGCCCCTGCCAGGCCTCGTCGGAGGGATCCACCCCCGTGAGCGCGAGCGTGACCAGAAGGTAGTGGGGCGCGTCGGACGCCAGGGGCGTGAGGTCGACGCGCGCGGTGGGGGTGGGGGAGAGGGATCCGGCCGCCTGCACGATCGCCGGGGCGCCGGGCTCGGCGCAGGCCGGGGCGTCGTCATCGATCCCCGTCCACGGCACGAGACACTCCTCGACCCGCACCGACAGCCCGTCCTCGCGCTCGAGCAGCGGCCCGCTGCCCGCGAGGCGCAGGTTCGCCTCCGCGACGCCCGACGGGTCGTCCTGCGTGGCTCGGATGACCCAGTAGGCGGGGTCGCCCGGCGAGATGGACTGCGCGTCGCGCGGTTCGGCCGCGAACGCCGAGGCGAGGGTCAGCATCTCGTTCGGCGTCGCCTGGTCGGGATCCGGCACGAACTCGGTCGCCCCCGCCGCGAGCGCGGGCGCGCTCCACGCCGCGACGAGGCCGGCGCCCGCAAGGGCGACGAGGCCCGCGGCACGGCGGATCCGAAACATCTCAACTCCTTGAGGGCCAGAGCACCCAGAGCGCGGCGGCGGGGATGACGACGGCGAGGACCGTGATCCCCTGGGGCGTGCCGAGGAACGACACGGCGTACCCGAGGCCGGGGACGGCAACGACCGCCCGCTGCGCCTGGGTCACGTGATAGGCCTGCGCGTCGTCCTCCTCGTTGGCGTCGCCCCGGAGGGTGAGGACCCGCTCGTCGGCCGTGTCTCCGGCGTCGATCGCGACGATCCGGTGCGTGACGAGCCGCTCGTCGTACGCGCGGGGGGCGCTCACGACGTCGCCGACCTCCAGCTCGTCGGCGCGCACCGTCTCCGTCACCACGGCGGTGCCCGGCGGCATGCCGGGCGACATGGATCCGGTCGTGAGGACGACGAGCTGGAGCCCGAACGCCCACGCGGCCAGGAGCCACGCGACCGCGAGGGCCCCGGCTGCGCCGAGGATCCATACGAGCACGTCGCGCGCCCGGTCGGCGGCGCCGGGCCCCGCCGCCGCGTGGCGTGCGGGGCCGGCACCGGCCGCCCGGACGGCGCTGTGCGCGCGCGTCGGGAGGGACACGGCGGATCCGATCAGCTGCTCAGGCCGTCGAACTCCCACGCGGGCCGAAGCTCGACGCCCATGTAGTCTTCCTCGTCCTCGCCCGCGGGCATCGTGAACACGAGCTCAAAGCAGTAGTACTGGTAGGCGCCCGTGTCCGCAGAGAGGCTCTGCGTTGCGGTCGCGCCCGACGTGCCGAGGTCGCCCGCGGCGATCTCCGTCACGCCAGCCTGCGCCGCCGTGGCTGCGTCGCAGCCGAACTCCGGGGTGGCGTCGGCCTCCGACCACGTCCACACGGTGATGTCTGTTGCGGCGAACAGGGCCGCCTGCGCCGTGCTGGCGGGGTCGAACGCGTTCACGGCGGGCTGCAGCTCGAGCGCGCCCGCGATGGAACCCGCCTCCGTGGTCATGCCCACGAGACCGTACGTGGGCTCGGTCGGCGTGAGGCTGAGGTCCGAGAAGGTGACGACGTCGGCGCCATCTGCGCTCTCGTAATGGTCGAAATCGGCGTATGCGCCAGCTTCGCCGGCCGCGGGATACGCCCGTTGGACGACTTCGAACGACGACGTTTCGATGTTTGTGCCGCTGTCGTCCTGGAGAGCGGAAGTGATCCACTCCGTGTCGGTCCAGGCGGCGAGGCTGAAGAGGCCGCCGACGGCGGCGAGGGCGGATGCGCTGACGATCGCGACGACCTTGGCCGAGCGACGCGAGCGCGAGGGCGACTGCGGCATGGTGGGCTCCTGGAGTATCTCGGTCCCGGCGGAATGCGGGTTAGTCCGATATACCCACATGCCAAGAGATTTGTCCAGGGTTTTCCCAGCAACACGCCGCTATTCGCGCGGGGGCGCCTCGTTGTTCGACAGGGCGTGCAGGAGGCGGGCCAGCTGCCGCAGCTCGTCGGAGGTCCACATGTCGACCGTGTCGCGGAGGTGCCCGGCGCGGCCCGCGCGCGCGGCGTCCAGCCGCGCGCGGGCCTCGTCGGTCGCCGACAGCAGCTGGACGCGTCCATCCTCGGGGGACGGCGCGCGGGCGATGAGGCCCAGCTCGTCGAGCTCGCGCACCATGCGGCTCACGTGCGCCTTGTCGATCTCAACGCGCTCGACGATCTCCGTCGCCCGGATCGGGCCGTGCCGCTCCACGAACGTCAGGAGCTTGTACGCGCCGGGGTTGAGCCCCGGCGAGACCCGCTGCGCCGTCTCGGTGACGACGCGGCGGAAGTGGGCGAGGAGGTCCGAGAACTCCGATTCGAGCTCCCGGACCGCCTCGTCGTGGTCGTCGCTCACGCGCGGCCGTCCTCGCCCGCCTCGCGTGCCTGGCCGACGGCGTTCGCCGCGGGAACGGATCCGCTCGCCCCGACCGTCGGGACGGATCCCGTGGCCACGGCACCCGCGCCGGCCAGGCTCGTGGCCGAGGCGTCCTGCTCCGCGCGCTCCTCGAGGCGCTGGATGTTGTTCTGGCGGTTGAGCGGCGCGTTCGGGATGAACGCGATCGCGATGAGGCTCACGATCGCGAGCGGCACGCCGACGAGGAAAGCGTGGGAGATCGCGTTCGCCGCGATGTCCTCGATGATGGTCGCCACGACGCTCGGCATGTCGCGCGTCGTGGGCAGCGCGCCGGCGGCGAGCTCGGCGGCGATCGCCTGGCCCTGCTCGCCGAGCGAGGCGATCGCCTGCCCGATCTCGTTCATGCGGTCGGTGACCTGCTCGGTCATGCTCGCGGCGAGGACGGACCCCATCACGGCCACGCCGGCGGTGCCGCCGACGGAGCGGAAGAAGTTCACGCCGGAGCTCGCGACGCCCATCTGTGCGGGATCCGCGGCGTTCTGCACGACGAGGACGAGGTTCTGCATCGTCATGCCGGTGCCCGCGCCGAGGATGAACATGAACACGCCCACCATCCACAGCGGCGTGTCGACGTGCAGGGTCGAGAGCAGCGCCGTGCCGGCGATGAGGAAGACGCCGCCCGTGACGAGGTACGGCTTCCACACGCCCGTGCGCGAGACGACCTGACCGACGATCGTCGACGCGCCGAGCATGCCCGCGGCCATGGGGATCGTCAGCAGGCCCGCCTCGGTCGGGCCGAAGCCGCGGGCGATCTGCAGGTACTGGCTGAGGTAGATCGCCGTGCCGAACATGGACACGCCGATCGAGATCGAGGCGAGCACCGCGAGCGTGAAGGTGCGGTTGCGGAAGAGCGTCATGGGGATGAGCGGCTCGGCCGTCTTGCGCTCGACGAGGACGAACACGATCGCCGCGACGACGCCGATGCCGACCATGTAGAGCGTCTCCCAGCTGGCCCAGCCGTAGTCGGAGACGTTCGAGACCCACACGAGGAGGAACCCGGCGGCGACGCTCAACAGGCCGATGCCGAGGTAGTCGATCCGCACCTTCCCCTGCCGTCGTTGGGAGATCTTGAGGGTGCGCATGATGACGATGAAGGCCACGATGCCGAGCGGCACGCCGACGTAGAAGTTCCAGCGCCAGCCGATCGAGTCGGTGAGCAGGCCGCCGAGGAGGGGGCCGCCGACCGTGCCGATCGCCATGATGCCCGCCATGAGGCCCATGTACTTGCCGCGCTCGCGGGGGCTGATGATGTCGGCCATGAGGATCTGCGCCATCGACTGCAGTCCGCCGCCGCCGATGCCCTGGAGGGCGCGGAAGAAGATGAGCATCTCGACGTTCTGCGACAGGCCCGCGCCGGCGCTCGCGAGGACGAAGATCGTCAGCGCGAGGAGCATGAGGACCTTGCGGTTGAGCAGGTCGGCGAGCTTGCCCCAGATCGGCGTCGAGATCGCGGTCGTCAGCAGGGTCATCGTGACGACCCAGGTGTAGGAGGTCTGGGATCCGCCCAGCTCGGGGACGATGATCGGCAGCGACGTGCCGACGACCGTCATCGACATCATGGAGCAGAACATGGCGAGCAGGAGGCCGGAGAGGGCCTCGAGCACCTGGCGGTGCGACATGTTCGTGGAGACGGAGGTCGTGGGTGAAGAACTCACGCGCGTCCTTTCTGCGGGAGGAGACGGGAACGCGCGGCGACGCTGTCGCGCAGAAAGTTGATAAACGTCAACTATAGGCGATTGGTTGATGTTCGTCAACCAAATCGGATCCGTCGCGTCGCTCCGGGAGTTGTCGGATCCCTCGGCTATCGTCGGGGGCGTGTTCACCCCCGACCTCGAAGCCCGGATCGTCGCCGATTCGCGCGACCGGGTCGCGTGGCTGCGGGCGCGGTCGCAGGGCATCACGGCGACCGACGTCGCCCACCTCTCGACGCCCGCGTCGATCCTCCGGGCCGCCCAGCAGAAGCTGCGCCCGTCGAGCTTCTCCGGGAATGCCTACACCGACCACGGCCGGCGCCGCGAGCCCGAGATCGCGGCATGGGTGGAGCGCGAGCACGGCATCGCGCCCTCGAGCGCGCTGTTCTGCGCCGTCGTCGAGCGGCGCCACCTCGCGACCCCCGACGGGATCTCGCAGGACGCGGAGGGGCGGATCCTTCTCGCCGAGATCAAGACGACGAACAAGCCGTGGCGCACGATTCCGCGTCACTATCTGCGGCAGGTGTGGTGGCAGCAGCACGTCACGGGCGCCGAGCGCACGCTGTTCGCGTGGGAGGAGCACCGCGACTTCCGCCCGCTGCATGACGAGCCCAAATCGGTCTGGATCGACCGCGACGACGCCGAGATCGGCACTCTCGTGACGATGGCGACCGCGCTCATCGACGAGCTGTACCGGATGACGACGGGGCAGTCGATCCCGCAGCACGACCTCTCGCCACGCGAGCAGGCAATGCTCCGCGAGGCCACGGCCGACGCGTATCGCGCCCTCGCGCTGATCGACTGACGCTGGGGAATCGCCGGGAGGGGCTGTCCCCGATTTGGCGCGAGGCCGCGCGTGTCGTACGCTGGAGGAAGCCGAAGACCGCCGGTCGTCGGTGCGTGTACACGTACCGAACGAAGCGCTGCAGATGCAGGGGCCCGCGCAGG
Organism: Microbacterium excoecariae; assembly: GCF_011326725.1. Classification (GTDB taxonomy): domain Bacteria; phylum Actinomycetota; class Actinomycetes; order Actinomycetales; family Microbacteriaceae; genus Microbacterium; species Microbacterium excoecariae. The sequence goes on from NZ_JAANCO010000002.1 coordinate 75,181, forward strand.
TGTATCGAACTGCTTCCCGAATCCGGGATTCTCAGCTCCGTGCGCCTCGCGCCGGAGCTTTTTTCATGTGCGGCGGGCGGGTCCGGCCGGCACCTCACCACCGTGAGGCGCCTCGTACGTATCAAGGAGTGGCCATGGCGCAGAAGGAAGCATCGGTCGCCGAGCTCACGAAGAAGTTCGAGAGCTCGACCGCCGTCCTGCTGACCGAGTACCGCGGCCTGACGGTAGCTGAGCTCAAGGAGCTCCGCACGAGCATTCGTCAGGACGCGGAATACGCCGTGGTGAAGAACACGCTGACCAAGATCGCCGCGGGCAACGCGGGGGTCGAGGGGCTCGACGACGACCTCCAGGGTCCGTCGGCGATCGCCTTCGTGCACGGTGACCCGGTCGCCGTCGCCAAGGGCCTGCGCACCTTCGCCAAGGCACACCCTCTTCTCGTGATCAAGAGCGGTTACTTCGACGGTAACCCGCTCACCGCTGAGGAAGTCGACAAGCTCGCCGACCTCGAGAGCCGTGAGGTCCTGCTGTCCAAGGTGGCAGGAATGATGAAGGCCTCGATGTCGAAGGCTGCTGCCGTCTTCCAGGCGCTGCCGTCGAAGACCGTCCGTACGGTCGAGGCGCTGCGCGAGAAGCAGGAGAACGCGGCCTAATCGCCGTCGTTCACACAGACCCCCTACCTACCTCAACAAACAGGAGATACATCATGGCGAAGCTCAGCACCGAAGAGCTGCTCAGCGCGTTCGAGGAGCTCACGCTCATCGAGCTCAGCGAGTTCGTGAAGGCGTTCGAGGAGAAGTTCGACGTCACCGCCGCGGCCCCCGCCGCCGTTGCCGTTGCGGGCGCTCCCGCCGCCGCCGCCGAGGCCGAGGAGGAGAAGACGGAGTTCGACGTCATCCTCGAGGCTGCGGGCGACAAGAAGATCCAGGTCATCAAGGTCGTGCGCGAGCTCACCTCGCTCGGCCTGGGCGACGCGAAGGGCCTCGTTGACGGCGCCCCGAAGCCGGTTCTCGAGGGCGCCGCGAAGGACGCCGCCGAGGCCGCCAAGGCGAAGCTCGAGGAGGCCGGCGCCACGGTTACCGTCAAGTAATCGAGGCTGACGCCTTTTTCGGCAGCGCCCCCGGAGCCCGACGGCTCCGGGGGCGCTGTTCGCGTTACGTGTCGGTCACGTCTCGCCCGCGCGGGCCGTGGGAGCGTTGCCACGCGCCGCCGTCGCGGCTATGTTCGTCGGCACGGGGTGACGACGCCCCGTCAGTCAACGACAGCCGATGGGGGCACGACGATGACGCTACGACGAAACCGATGGATCCTGACGGGAGCCGGCTTCGCGGCCGCCGCTCTCACTCTCTCCGCCTGCACGGGTGGGCCGGGGACGGGCGGATCCGGTGGGTCCGGTGGTTCCGGCGGGGACCAGGAAGTGACGATCTACGGCACGATCGTCGACACGGAGGCCGAGCTCCTCGAGGAGTCCTGGGCCGACTGGGAGGAAGAGACGGGGATCGACATCGTCTACGAGGGCTCCCAGGAGTTCGAGGCGCAGATCGCCGTCCGCGCCCAGGGCGGTAACCCGCCGGACCTGGCCTTCTTCCCGCAGCCGGGCCTGTTCACCGACCTCGCGAGCCGCGGGTACCTCGTGCCCGCCTCGGACGGGGTCGCCTCGAACGTCGAGGAGTTCTGGAGCGAGGACTGGGCGTCCTACCTCACCTACGAGGACGAGCTGTACGGATCCCCGCTGATGGCGAACATCAAGGGGTGGATCTGGTACTCGGTGCCGGCCTTCGAGGAGCACGGCTGGGAGACGCCGACCTCGTGGCAGGGCCTGCTCGACCTCACGGAACAGATCCGCCAGGACACGGGCGAGCCGCCGTGGTGCGTGGGCTTCGGATCCGACGCGGCGACGGGCTGGCCGGGCACCGACTGGATCGAGGACCTCGTGCTGCGCGCGCAGGGACCGGACGTGTACGACCAGTGGGTCGACAATGAGGTGCCGTTCACGGACGACGCGATCGCGCAGGCGTTCGACGACGCGGGCCAGATCATGCTCGACGACAACTACGTCAACGCGAGCTTCGGTGGCGTGAACTCCATCGACTCGACCGCGTTCGGCGACGTGTCGAACCCGCTCGTGTCGGGCGACTGCATCCTCTCGCACCAGGCTTCCTTCCTCGAGGGCTTCCTGATCGACGCGGGCGGCGAGGTCGCCGAGGACGGCGACGTGTGGGCGTTCATGACGCCGCCGTACGAGGACGGCGGCGAGACCGCCGTCACCGGCGGCGGCGAGCTCATCGGCGCGTTCAACGACGACGAGGCCACGGTCCAGGTGCAGGAGTACCTCTCGAGCGCCGAGTGGGCCAACTCCCGCGTCGAGCTCGGCGGCGTGATCAGCGCGAACTCGGGCCTCGACCCGTCGCTCGCGTCGAGCCCGATCCTCGAGGAGTCCGTCGCGCTCCTGCAGGACCCGGAGACGACCTTCCGCTTCGACGGATCCGACCTCATGCCGAGCGCCGTGGGCGCCGGCACCTTCTGGACGGGCATGCGCGACTGGGTCGGGGGATCCGACGTCGACACGGTGCTCGAGCAGATCGAGTCGGGCTGGCCGACGGGGGAGTAACCCGTGGCCTCCTTCCTCGAGTGGCTCAGCTGGCTGTCGCCCTGGGCTCAGATCCCGATCGTCATCGCGGTGTTCGCCGCCGCGGTGGGGGTGCTGCTGTTCTTCATCGAGATCGCACCGCGGCCGGGGCGGGTGTACACCCTCATCCGCCTCGCCGCGTGCGTCCTGATGCCGCTCGGGGTGCTCTGGGTCCTGCAGTCGTGGTGGTGGGCGATCCTCGCCGCCGGGGTGCTCGGGCTGCTGTTCTTCTGGCTCGACATGCGCGCGAAGGAGGGCGCGGGGTACCTGTTCCAGCTGGTCGGGTTCCTCGCGCCCGCCCTGGCGCTGCTCGCCGTGGGCCTTGTGCTCCCGGTGATCCAGACGCTCATCCAGTCGTTCATGAACTCGCGGGGCACCGACTTCATCGGGCTCGACAACTACCTCTGGATCGTGACGCAACCGCAGGGGATCCGGACCATCGCCAATACGATCGTGTGGGTGCTCGTCGCGCCCGTCGCCTCGACCGTGATCGGCCTCGTGTACGCGTACTTCATCGACAAGACGCGCGGCGAGAAGATCTATAAGACGCTGATCTTCCTGCCGATGGCGATTTCGTTCGTGGGCGCGAGCATCATCTGGCGCTTCATGTACACGGCGCGGCCGGCGGATCGCGAGCAGATCGGATTCCTCAACCAGGTGATCGTCTGGCTGGGCGGCGAGCCCGTCCGGTTCCTGCAGGTCGAGCCGTGGAACACGTTCTTCCTCATCGTCGTCTTCGTGTGGATCTACACGGGATTCGCGATGGTCGTGCTGTCGGCGGCCATCAAGGGCGTGCCGGCCGAGCAGCTCGAGGCCGCGCAGATCGACGGGGCGAACGCGTATCAGCGGTTCACGCGGATCGTCGTGCCGGGGATCCGCTCGTCGATCATCGTCGTGCTCACGACGATCGCACTGACGTCGATGAAGATCTTCGACATCGTGCGCACGATGACCGCCGGCGGCAACAACACCTCGGTCATCGCCAACGAGATGTACACGCAGTTCCGGAGCTTCGAGTCGGGGCGTGCAGCGGCCTACGCCGTGATCCTGTTCGTGCTCGTGCTGCCGCTCATCATCTACAACGCCCGCCAGATGAACAAGCAGAAGGAGGTGCGCTGATGAGTGAGACACGGAACCTCGTCACGGCGGGCGCGAAGCCGCGGGCCCTCCGGGGTGCCAAGATGCGCCTGACGTCGCCGTGGGCGACGGTCGCCGCGCTCGTCATCGCGGTGATCTGGACGATCCCGACGTTCGGGATCCTCGTGTCGTCTTTCCGTCCGCGCACGGAGATCCAGACGACGGGCTGGTGGACGGCGTTCGAGAACTGGGGGTGGACGTTCGAGAACTACTCCGAGGCGCTCTCGACCGCCACCGGCGGCCTCACGATGGCGCAGGCGTTCATCAACTCCTTCGCCATCACGCTGCCCGCCGCGATCATCCCGCTCATTGTCGCGACGCTCGCGGCGTACGGGTTCGCGTGGCTCGATTTCCCGGGCAAGAACGTCCTGTTCGTGTGCGTGTTCGCCCTCCAGATCGTCCCGATCCAGATGGCGTTCATCCCACTCCTGCAGCTGTTCTCGCAGGGGGAGATCTTCGGCTTCCCCGTGATCCAGGCGTTCGGGAGCGCGGGGTACGCGCAGGTGTGGGTGGCGCACTCGATCTTCGCGCTCCCGCTCGCGATCTTCCTGCTGCACAACTTCATCGCGCAGATCCCGGCCGACGTCATCGAGGCGGCGCGCGTGGACGGCGCGGGGCACGGGCAGATCTTCTTCCGCATCGTGCTGCCGCTGTCGATGCCGGCGATCGCGTCGTTCGCGATCTTCCAGTTCCTGTGGGTCTGGAACGACCTGCTCGTGTCGTTGATCTTCGCCGACGGGAACGTCGCGCCGGTCACGAAGGTGCTCGCGCAGATGACGGGCCAGCGCGGCGAGGACTGGCACCTGCTGACCGCCGGCGCCTTCATCGCGATCATCGTCCCGCTCGTCGTGTTCCTGCTCCTGCAGCGGTTCTTCGTCCGCGGCCTCCTCGCGGGCGCCGCCAAGGGCTAAGTCCACATTTCTCCGGCAAGTCTCCCCGGGATCCGGGGAGACTTGCCGGAGAAATGTGGACTTGATGGGGGTGGGGCGACACGCGGGGCGCGTCGCGTGACGCCGGTGCGCGGGCGGTGACAGGATCGGCCCTGACGCATCGCTCGCGAGCAGAGGGGGACAGCCGTGTCCGCAGCAGGATCCGAATGGTGGCGCGAGGCCGTCATCTACCAGATCTACCCGCGCTCATTCGCGGACGCCTCGGGCGACGGCGTCGGCGACCTGGCCGGCGCGCTCCGGCGCATCGACGACCTGGCCGACCTCGGCATCGACGCCGTATGGTTCTCGCCCTTCATGCGCTCGCCGCAGCACGACGCGGGCTATGACGTCGCCGACTATCGCGACATCGATCCGCTGTTCGGCACGCTCGCCGACTTCGACGCCTTCCTCGCCGCCGCGCACGCGCGCGGGATCCGGGTGATTGTCGACCTCGTCCCGAACCACTCCTCGGTCGAGCACGCCTGGTTCCGCGAGGCGCTCGCAGCCGCGCCCGGATCGCCCGAGCGCGACCGCTACCTCTTCCAGGACGGCCGCGGGGCCCACGGCGAGCTGCCGCCCAACAACTGGGAGAGCGAGTTCGGCGGATCCGCTTGGGAGCGTATCGAGGAGCCCGACGGCACGCCGGGGCAGTGGTACCTGCACCTGTTCGACTCGTCGCAGCCGGACTTCAACTGGCGAAACCCCGTCGTGCGGGAGGAGTTCCTCTCGATCCTGCGGTTCTGGCTCGACCGCGGCGTCGACGGCTTCCGCGTCGACGTCGCGCACGGCCTCATCAAGAAGGAGGGGATGGCGGATCACCAGAAGCCCGAGAACGCGGGGCCCATGGGGAGCCGAGACGACCTGTCGCCCTACCGCGGACAGCCCGAGGTGCACGAGATCTACCGGGAGTGGCACGACCTCCTCGCGACCTACGACGGCGACCGCGTGCTCTGCGCCGAGGCGTGGCTGCCGACCTCGGACAAGACCGCCCTGTGGGTGCGCAGCGGCGAGATGCACCAGGCGTTCAACTTCGCGTACCTCATGACGGCCTGGGACCCGGCGGCCTTGCGCGAGGTCATCACGGACTCCCTCCGCGCGTACCCGGCCGTGGGCGCGCCCGCGACGTGGGTGCTCTCGAACCACGACGTCATCCGCCACGCGACCCGCCTCATGATGCCGCCGGACCAGGACGACGGCATCGGGCCGCGCTCGCCGTTCATCCCCGCGGAGGGTTCGGGGCTCGCGCGGGCGCGCGCGGCGACGACCATCATGCTCGCGCTTCCCGGATCCGCGTACCTGTACCAGGGGGAGGAGCTGGGCCTGCCCGAGGTCGTCGACATCCCGGACGCGGACAGGCAGGATCCGACCTTCGCGCGCACCGCGGGGCGCCGGTACGGCCGGGACGGGTGCCGGGTCCCGATTCCGTGGGAGGCGGACGCGCCCGCGTGCGGCTTCAGCGCGTCCGGCGAGAGCTGGCTCCCGCAACCCGCGTCCTGGGCCGCACACGCCCGCGACGCGGAACGGGCGGATCCGCGCTCCACGCTGAACCTGTACCGGCGCCTCCTCGCCGAGCGCCGCGAGCACCGCCTCGGGCGCAGCGTGCTCGTCTGGGTCGACGACATGGGCGACGACGTGCTGGCGTTCCACAACCGCGACGTCACGGTCGTGGCGAACTTCGGCGCGGAGCCCCTGCCCCTGCCGTCGGGGACCGTCATCGCGGCCAGCGGGCCGCTCGTCGACCACCACCTCCCGACCGACACCGCCGCGTGGATCGACACGGGCGGCGTCCCGATCGGCCCCGAGACGGGCGGCGTCCCGATCGTGCGGGCTGACCTCGAGGACCTCCTCGAGCACTACGGCGACGGCGCGGCGTGAGCTTGCGCGCGCGGGCCCTCGCGGCCAGGATCGACGCATGACGACCCCCGGATCCGAGTGGTGGCGGACAGCCGTCATCTACCAGGTGTACCCGCGCTCCTACGCCGACGCGGACGGCGACGGCATCGGCGACCTGCCGGGCGCGCTCGCGCGCATCGATCACCTCGCGGACCTGGGGGTGGACGCCGTGTGGTTCTCACCGTTCATGCCCTCGCCGCAGAAGGACGCGGGCTACGACGTCTCCGACTACCGTGACATCGACCCGATGTTCGGCACGCTCGCCGACTTCGACGCCTTCCTCGCCGCCGCGCACGAGAGGGGGATCCGCGTGATCGTCGACCTCGTCCCGAACCACTCGAGCGACCAGCACGCGTGGTTCCAGGAGGCGCTCGCCGCGGGCCCCGGATCCGCCGCGCGGGGCCGCTACGTATTCGCGAAGGGGAAGGGGCGCGGCGGCGCGCAGCCGCCCAACAACTGGCCGTCGTTCTTCGGCGGGCCGGCCTGGACCCGGCTCCCGGACGGCGAGTGGTACCTGCACCTGTTCGACTCATCGCAGCCCGACTTCAACTGGGACAACCCCGAGGTGCGGGAGGAGTTCCGCGACATCCTGCGGTTCTGGCTCGACCGCGGGGTCGACGGCTTCCGCGTCGATGTCGCCCACGGGCTCGTGAAGGACGCCGCGCTCCCCGACCGCGTCGTCGACACCTCCGGCCAGATGGGCGGGCTCGGGAACGAGGCGCCGTACCTCGCGCAGCCCGGCGTGCACGACATTTATCGCGACTGGCGGGCGCTGCTCGACACCTACGACGGCGACCGGGCGCTGTGCGCGGAGGCGTGGCTGCCGACTCTCGAGCAGGTCGCCCTGTGGGTGCGCCCCGACGAGATGCACCAGGCCTTCAACATGAACTACCTCGGCACGCCGTGGGACGCCGAGCGCCTGCGCCACGTCATCGACGAGTCGCGCACCGTGTTCGGCGCCGTGGGCGCGCCGCCGACCTGGGTGCTCTCGAACCACGACGTGATCCGCCACCCGTCGCGCCTCGCACTGCCGGAGGAGGAGCAGTCCGAGGGCATCGGGCCCGCCTCGAAGGTCCTGCCCGACCCCGTCGTCGCGCTGCGCCGGGGGCGCGCCGCCACCGCGCTGATGCTTGCGCTGCCCGGATCCGCCTACCTGTTCCAGGGGGAGGAGCTGGGGCTGCCGGAGGTCGTCGAGATTCCGGACGCGGCGCGCCAGGATCCGCGTTTCATCCGGACGGCCGGCGCGGAGTACGGCCGCGACGGGTGCCGCGTGCCGATGCCGTGGACCGCGGGCGGCCCGGCCTTCGGGTTCAACGACACGGGCGCCTCGTGGCTCCCGCAGCCCGACGGGTGGGGCGCGCACTCCCGCGACGCGCAGGCGGGGGATCCGGCCTCCACGCTCTCGCTCTACCGCGCGCTGCTGCGGCTGCGCCGGGCGCACGGGCTCGGATCCGGCGACCTCGAGTGGGAAACCGACGAGGGCGACGTCCTCGCGTTCCGCAACGGCGACGTGCGGGTCGTGGCGAACCTCGGCGCGGATCCCGTCCCGCTCCCGCCGGGGGAGGTCCTCGTGCGCAGCGGCGGGCGCGCCGCGGACCCGCTCGGCACTGACGAGACCGCGTGGATCCGGGTGTGAGGAGACTCGCAGGATCGCATTCGTTGCGTCTGCATAGAATTTAGCCAGCCCCGGATCCCCCGGGGATCGTCGACGCCCCGGGAGCGACATGGCGCAGGGACGCAGCGGGAACCCCGCGAAGCGCGCAGAGCACGAGCAGACCACGAAGCAGCGGCGCGAGGAGCGCCGGCAGGAGAAGCTGGCCGAGTATCAGCGCCAGCTGGCCCGCTCCCGGCGCACGAAGAAGTTCGCGTGGATCGGCGGATCCGTCGCGGCCGTCGCCGTCATTGCCGCGATCGTGACGCTGTACGTCACGGCTCCCGAGCCGCTCAACGACTACAGCGCGGGGTCCTCGGGTGCCGCGATTGAGGGCGTGGAGACCTTCGACAACGAGACCGAGCACGTCGAGGGCACCGTCGACTATCCGCAGTCGCCCCCCGCGGGTGGCCCGCACAACGCCTACTGGCTCAACTGCGGCGTGTACTCCGAGCCCCAGACGAACGAGAACGCCGTGCACTCGCTCGAGCACGGCGCCGTGTGGCTGACCTACGACCCCGAGCAGGTGTCCGAGGAGGACGTCGAGCTGCTCGAGTCCTACGCCCCCTCGAGCTACTCGATCCTGTCGCCGTACCCCGGCATGGACACCCCGATCGCCGTGAGCGCGTGGAACGCGCAGCTGAAGGTCGACTCGGCGAGCGACGAGCGGATCCGCGACTTCTACGAGGAGTACTGGCGCTCGGGCGACGTCCCGGAGCCGGGCGCGCTCTGCTCGGGCGCCGTCGACGGCCCGGGCAAGGTGAGCTGACGCCGTGAGCGAGGGGCGGACCCGGCGCGCGGGCGTGCCGCGGCTGGTCGTCCTGGTCGCGCTCGTGGCCGTCGCGGCGCTGGCGTTCACCGCGGGCCGGATTGTCGCCGTCGGTGGCGAGACCGCGGAGGCGGGTCCGAACGAGGCGGACGCGGGCTTCGCGCGCGACATGCAGGTGCATCACACCCAGGCCATCGAGATGGGCATGATCGCCTATCGCGCGACCGACGACGAGGCCGTGCGGCTCATGGCGTACGACATCGCGACGGCGCAGGCCGGCCAGCGCGGCCAGATGTACCAGTGGCTCGAGACGTGGGGGCTGCCGCAGGCGGGGGATCCGCTCATGACGTGGATGCGCGGATCCGCCCACGACCACGGGGCGCCCGCCACGGCGTCCGAGGAGGAGCTGCTCGAGGAGATGGGCATGGCCTCCGCGGACGACATGCGGCGCCTCGAGGCCGCGTCGGGCACGGAGCTCGACTGCCTCTTCGTGGACCTCATGACGACCCACCACCGCGGCGCGATCGAGATGGTCGACGCCGTGGAGGAGCTGGGGTCGCGGCCCGAGGTGCTCGGTACCGCGCGCGCCATGGGCGAGACGCAGCAGGCCGAGATCGAGGCGCTCGCCTCGATCGGCGCGCGCCTCGGCTGCGGGTGAGTTCCCCGACGATCAGATCGCGCACTGAGCCTTTCTAGGTCGTGGGGTCGGTATCAACTGTGAGCTGATGCAAGATCCCCGTGAAGCGGAAGGGAACGTCGTAGTCTCGGACGACCGGCGTGCCGGTGTCTTCGCCGACGTCGAACGTTTCGTCCGCTGAGACGCGGACCGGGATTGTCTGGTCGATGCGGCCGGAAGCGACGCTGACGCCGTCAACGGTGATCGTCGCCAGTCCGCCGCCGCCCGGGGCTCCGCCGTCGTACGCGAAGTCCACGACCAGCTCGTGGTCGCCCGGCAAGACGGGGTCGGTGCCGGCAATGGTGTACTTGTGCTCGGGATAGTGCGACCGCGCGTACGAGAACGTGGGCTTACCCTCAAGCAGGTAGAACGCGTTTCCCCCGAACCAGCCGCCCTGACACATGAGGATGCCCTCCGCCCCCTCATCGGGGATAGTCACGTTCGCCGTCACCCGGTACGAGGTGTTCTTCATGTTCGGGGCCATGCCCTCGGTGATCCGGCTGATCCCCGGGTAATACGTGTAGATCGTCCGTCCCACGTTGTGCACGGGCCGATTCTCGGGGCGCAGCCGTTCGATGTAGCGGTCATCGAGCGGGAACACCTGGTTCTTGCCCGCCTCGTCGAGGAACAGTTGCCTCAGTTGCTCGAGTTTCTCGGGGTGCGCCTCGGCGAGATTCTTCGACTGGGTGAAGTCCTCAGTGAGGTTGTAGAGCTGCCACTCGTACTCATTGAACGGGTCCGCGTGCGTTTGACCCATGCCTACCCACGGCAGCCGTTTCGGGGCCGTATTCGCGATCCACCCCTCGTGATAGATGCCCTGGTTGGCAACGACCTCGAAGTACTGGGTGGTGTGCGTCTCGGCCGCGTCTGCGTCATCGAAGAACGGGACCATGCTGGTGCCGTTGAGCGCGACCTGCTCGACGCCATCAATCGTGTCGGGCATCGGGATGCCGGCGGCCTCCAGGATCGTGGGGACGATATCGGTGATGTGGGTGAACTGGGAGCGCAGTCCGCCCTGGTCGGCGATTCGGGCCGGCCACGAGATGACGGCCGACGTGCGGCTGCCGCCCAGATGGGACGCGATTTTCTTGTCCCACTGGTATGGCGTGTTCATCGCGTGTGCCCAGCCGTGCGAGAAATGGTTCTGGAACCACATGCCGCCGAACTCATCGATGTTCTCCTGCATGAAATCCTCCCGGTCGACGATCCCGTTCGCGAGGACACCGATCTCGCTGGTCAGGCCATGGCCGGTCGGATCTTCGGCGCTGGAGCCGTTGTCTCCCTGGATGTAGATGATCAGGGTGTTATCGAGCTCGCCGAGCTGTTCGATCGCATCCACGACGCGTCCGACCTGATGATCACAGTGCGAGAGCGCCGCGGCGTAGCACTCCATCTGCCGGGCGCAGACCCGCTTCATCTCGTCAGAAAGATCGTCCCATCGCTGGTAATCCTCCGGCGTGGGGTTCAGCACCGCGTCAGCCGGGATGATCCCGAGCTCTTTTTGCCGTTCAAACGTGCGCACCCGCTGCTCGTCCCAGCCGTGGTCGAACTTCCCGGCGAACTTCTCGATCCACTCCTTCGGCGCGTGATGCGGGGCGTGAGCGGTCCCAGGCGTGTAGTACGCGAAGAATGGCTTGTCGGGGTTGACCGCCTTCTGCCGACGGATCCACGCGGTCGCGTGATCAGCCATGTCGGCGTCGAAGTGGTAATCATCCCGGTCGAGGTACGGCTCCACGGGCGTGGTGTTCTCGTATACCGCCGGGCGGAACTGATGCGCGTCCGCACCGAGGAAACCGTAGAAGTACTCGAAGCCCAGTCCCGTCGGCCACAGATCGAACGGGCCCGTTGGCGTGGTCAGCCAGTCCGGCACATTGTGGTTCTTTCCGAACCATGCCGTGCCATATCCGTTACCGGTGAGCACCTCGCCGATCGTGCCGACGCTCTTGGACACGATGCTGTGATATCCCGGGAACGGTGTGGAGAACTCCATGATGATTCCCGTTGCCGCGACATGGTGATTGCGACCGGTCAGCAGCGCCGCGCGCGTCGGGGAGCACAGTGCCGTCGTGTGGAAACGATTCCACCGCAGACCCCGCTCCGCGAGACGGGCGTACGTGGGCGTGGGGATCGGGCCGCCGAACAGTTCGGTCGCACCGAACCCCACGTCGTCGGTCATCACGACGAGGATGTTCGGTGCTCCTTCTGGTGCGGAAGCAGTACGCGGCCAGTCCACCGGATCAGAACCCGCCACCGTGCGATCGAGCTTGCCGACCTGCTGATACGACGGAATCGGCAGAACGGATCGGTCGGGCCACGCGGATGCTTCGGTCATTCCCCATGTCTATCTGCGACACGCGGGTGATGGCAACCGGACTCACCTAGAGCTGGCGAGGGTGCCGCAGCTCCCCGGCGCGAGCCCGTATACCCGCCTCGCGCAATACGACCTAGGTCGTGGGAGCGAGCGCCGAGATCGTCGTGGTGACGCCCTCCCCGAAGCCGAGCGTGTAGCTCAGCGTGAGATCGCGGTCGTGCGCGCGGTCGGCGACGAGCACGCGCAGGGTCGCCGTGCCGGTGGAGTCGAGGACCCCGGACCCGAAGGAGTTCGCCATGCCGATGTTGTGCATCTGCAGCTCCACGAGCGCGCCGGGGCGGCCCGTGACGGTGACCGCGTAGACCGCCGCGCCCTCGGTCTGCTGGCCCCGCGTCGCCGCGACGATCGCGAGGGGCGTCTCCGCCACCTCGCGCACGGCCGGGGCGCTCGGCGCGCTGGACGGCGCCGCGGGGGCGGCCGCCGTCACCGTGTAGGAATACGTGCCCGCGGCGAGCGTCTCGTCGTCGAGGAACGACGCCTCGGCCGTGGCGCCGAGCGTCGTCGCGGCACCTTCGGGGCCGGTTCGCGTGACGACGTACTCCGCCGCGCCGTCGACCGGCACCCACGTCACGCGCCCGGAGGGGGTGACCGCCACGTCCTGCGGGGCGCCGAGCGCCACGTCGACGGTGGCGGGGTCGGAGGCGGCGCTCTCGCGCTCGCCCGCGGTCGCGAGGACGACGTACGCGTGCGTTCCCGGGGGAACCTCGATGTCGACGGCGGTCAGCTCCGCGGTCTCGTCGACCAGCTGCGCGTCGGCGAGGGCGCCGCCGTCGGTCCGGAAGACGCGGTAGGCGTCGGCGTCGTCGACGCCCTCCCAGCGGATCGCGACGGTGCCCGGCCCGGTGGCCGTCGCGGAGACGCCCGTCGGCGCCGCGAGCGGGGCCGGCTCCTCCGGGTCCGTCGGCTCGTCGGGGTCCTCCGGGTCGACGGGTTCAGTCGGGTCGGCGGGCTCGGTCGGGTCGGCGGGCTCGGTCGGGTCGGCGGGCTCGGTCGGGTCGACCGGCGTCACGGGTTCCTCGGCCTCCGCCGGCGGGGCGACGTCTTCGGTCGGCGGCGCGATGGTCGCCGCGCTCCGGTCGCTCTCGGCCTCCCGCCGCGGGGACGCGCGCTCCGGCTCGGGCTCGTCCGCCCGGAGCGCCTGTCGCAGCGCGTCGCGCACCCCGAGCGCGGACAGCGTCGAGCGCGCGGGTGCGTCGGCGCCGTCGGCATAGACGACCGTGATCGCGGCGTCGTCCTCCACCTGGTCGGCCGTGACCCGCACGACAAGAGTGGAGAACCCGTCGCTGTCGAGGACCGCCTCGCCGATTGCCGGGCCGCCGACGGTGCGCGCCGCGGCGAGGGGGAGGTGACCGGCGAACCCGGCCGCGACGACGGTCGTGGATCCGTCGACGTGGGCGCTGACTGGCGCCCCCGCGGAGCCCGCGACGTCGAGCGCGATCGTGCCCTCGGCGGCGTCCACGACGCGGGCGCCCGAGATGTCGAGTGCGGCGCGCGGCGCGTCTTCCTCGTGCGCGGCGGGCGGATCCGCCTCCTCGGCCTGGGTGGCCTGCGCCAGGTCGTCCGACGCGCGCGTCTCGGCGTCCTCGGTCATGCTCCCCGACGAGAACTGGTCGCTGGCGGCCGAGGACGAGGCGGGGCCGCCCGTGAAGGACGAGATCGCGACCGCCGCGACGAGCACAGCGGCGGTCGCTCCGCCCACCAGCACGCCCCCCACCGTCCAGGCGGCGCCGGTACCGGCGGGTCCGCCCGAGGAGGCGTGGCCGCCGATGGCGGCGCCGCCCGCGACGACCGCGCCCCCGGCGCCCTCGACGACGCTCGGCGGCATGGCGGCCAGGGCCACGACGGCCTCCTCGCCGCGCTGAAGCGCCGCGAGGTATGCGCCCGCCGCCGGCACGCCGATCGCGAGGGGGAGGAGCACCATGACGAGGCGGCTGCCGACGTGATCGGCCTCGTCCGCGACGATCGCGCAGCGCGTGCACTCGCCGAGGTGCGCCTCGATCCGCTTCCGGTCGCGGGAGGAGAGGTTACCGCGCGTGCGCGCGCCGAGGCGGTCGAGCACCCAGGCGTGCTCGGATCCCTCGGCGGACGCCGAGATGTGCGCCTGGATCCAGGCCTCGCGGAGCCCCTCGCGGGCGCGCACCGCGAGCTGGGCGACGGCGCCCGCGCGCATTCCCACGAGCGGCGCGATCTCGCGCGGCTTCATCTGCTCGATCTCGGTGTACCAGAGCACCTCCTGCCACCGCGTGGGCAGGGAGCGGAACGCCGTGTGCGTGAGACCGCGGTCGAGGGCCTCCTCGGTGGCGGCGTCGGTCGTCGCGGGGTCGGCGATGAGCTCGGCCTCGTCGATCGCCACCTCGTGCCGCGCACGCCCCCAGCTCGCCGCCGTGTTGCGGATCGCGGTGAAGAGGTAGGCGCGGAAGGAGCCCGTCGGTCCCCCGCCCCGCGCGACGGTCTGGAAGATGCGCGTGTACGCCTCCTGCACGAGATCGTCGGGATCGATGCTCGTCGTGATGCTGCGCGCGGCCGTGATGCCGGACCGGTAGTGCCGCGTCCACAGCTCGCCGAAGGCGGAGGTGTCGCCCTCCCGCGTGCGGGTCACGAGGTCGACGTCCGACACGTGTGACGCGTCGCTGATGCGCGCCTCGCGGATGTCGGGCATGGGTCTCCTCGGCAGGGTAATAGCCCTCAAGATTCTGCCCGCAACCCACGCGACCTGCCAAGCCCCCGGCCAAAAACTGCGGCGATTTTCAGGCTGACCGCGGGTTTGTCCCGCGCGAGGATTTTTTCTCGAGAATCGCGTGATGATCCGCGAGGCCGCGCGTCTCATGGGGGAGAGAGTGACGTGCTCGGCGTGCGGAGGGGACCGCATCCCGAGCGGGCGAACGGCGCGGCGCGTTCGCCCGGCGGGGCTGCGGCCCCGCCGAGGGCCCGCACGCGAGGAGGCACCGCTCACGGTGCGCGGAGCGTGGGGGCGGGGCCGGCGGATCGCCCTGGATCCGCCGGCCCCTGCCGTGCGCGCGTGACGCGTGTGACGAAAGTTGCCCGTGGTGCGGGTGGGGTTCCGGCGATAGCCTGGTCACTCCGCCCACCGACACGAGGATCGTCATGCCGCTGAGTCCCGCGCGCCGCACCGCCATCGCGCTCGTCGCCGCGCTCGCCGTGACGGGGGTCGGGGTCTCCGCGGCGTGGGCTGACGGCGGCGCGCCCGACGCGACGCTGGAGCAGGTCGCGGCGGAGGCTTTCGCCGACCCCGGCGTGGTCGCGGTCACGTACGACGGCGCCGACGCGTCGACGATCGTCATCCACACCGACGACGCCGACGCCTTCACGACCGTCTCCGGTCTCGCGCGCTCGTACGCGAACGTCGAGCTGGCCGACGAGCCGGCGGAGGAGCTCGTGACGACGGCCGCGACGGACGTGGTCGGCGGAGCAGGCACCCTCGCGAGTGACGGCGCGACGACCCACACCTGCTCGCTCGGGTTCGCGGCGTGGTCGCCCGCGGGCGAGCCCGCCCTGCTCACGGCGGGGCACTGCACGCTCGACGGGGCCCTGACGGACGTGGACCGGAGCGCTCCGGCCGACGAACCCGCCGTCGGCGGGGGCGGATCCGTCGTGCTCGACGATCTCGGCACGTACGGGTTCTCGCAGTTCGGCGGACCGGGGAACACCGCGGTCGGCGTGGAGGTCCTCGATGAGACGGACATCGCGGTGATCGACGGGCTGGCGGACGGGCTTTCGCCCGTGCCGGCCGTGGCGGACTGGTCGACCGCCCTCACGGGCGACCTGGCCGCCGGATCCGTCCCGGTCACGGGCGTCGGCGTCGCGGCCGTCGGCGACACGGTCTGGCGCAGCGGGCGCAGCACCGGGTGGCGCGCGGGCGTGGTGACCGACACGGGCTTCTTTGCGATCGACGGTCGCGTGGTCTTCGGGCACGTGGCGGAGCAGACGGGGGCGGATCCGCTGGTGCTGCGCGGCGACTCGGGCGGCCCCGTCGTCGTCGGGGAGACCGCCGTCGGAATCGTGAGCGGAGGTAACGCCGCGGGCGACCGTCTGCTCTTCGCCGACCTCGCGTACGCGCTCGACGTCGTCGCGGCTCGGGCCGGCTCGTACGCGCTCATGCTCGACCTCGTCGAGCCGGAGCTGGCCGCGGGGACCGCCGAGCCCGGATCCGCCGTCGCCGGGACTGCGCCCGCCGGCGCCACGGTGGAGGTCACGGGGGATATCGAGGCGACGCTCGAGGCCGATGACGCCGGCGCGTTCTCGCTCGCGGCGCCGGCGGATCCCGGGACGTACGACGTCGAGCTCGTCGCCGCGCGCGGCTACGACCGCTCGGACGCCGTGGCGGCGACCGTGACGGTGGCGGCGCCCGCCGACGCGAACGCCGAGGCCGGCGCGGACGGCGACGCCGCCGGGGCGTCGGACGGTGCCGCGGAGGCGATCGCCGACGGGGCCGTCGACGGGGCCGAGACCGGCGGCGCCGACGCCGCGGGCGGCGCCGGGGGCGACGGCACCGCCGAGGGCGCGACGGACGACACGGGCGGGGTGGACGAGACCGAGGCTGTCGCCGACACCGCGGCCGCCGCCGACGACGACGCGACGGGCGCGCCCGCGGGCGGCGACGCCTCCGCGGAGGACGCCGCCTCGTCGGGCGCTGCCGACGCGGCCGACGGCGGCGGGGACGCCGAGGGCGCGTCGACGCCAAGCGGGGGGGCCGAGAGCCTGCCGGCGGAGGACCCCTCCTCCGGCGACGAGCCCGCCTCCGGGGACATCGCGCCCGCCGCGGCGCCCGCCGCATCCGCGTCGTCGGTCCCCGCCGATCCGCTCCCGGCCGCGGCCGAGGCGGAGGCCGCGCGACGGCTCGAGGCGACCGGCATCGAGCGCACCGCCACGCTGCCGCTGACGGCCGCCGGCGCGCTCGCGCTCCTGGCCGGCCTCGCGACGCTGGCCGCGCGTCGCCGGTGGGCCTGCTGACCCGGATCCCCCTCGCGATCGGGCGCCCGCGGGCGCTATGATCGACAGCGTCGCGACTGGCGTCTGAGGTGGGCCACCATCGGGGAGCGACACCCAAGAACGGCATTCGACCGCGCGCCTGGGCCGAAGCGATGACCACTATTCCGCTGAGTCGTTCTGGAGCACGCATGACCGAATCGCTGTTCAACGCCCCCCTCGCCGAGGTCGACCCCGAGATCGCGCAGGTCCTGCAGCGCGAGCTCGACCGCCAGCGCGGGTTCCTCGAGATGATCGCCTCGGAGAACTTCGTTCCCGTGTCGGTCCTGCAGTCGCAGGGATCCGTCCTGACGAACAAGTACGCCGAGGGCTACCCCGGCCGCCGCTACTACGGCGGCTGCGAGGAGGTCGACGTCGCCGAGAACCTCGCGATCGAGCGCGCCAAGTCGCTCTTCGGCGCGGGCTTCGCGAACGTGCAGCCGCACTCCGGCGCGTCGGCGAACGCCGCCGTGCTCCACGCGCTCGCGCGCCAGGGCGACACGGTGCTGGGGCTCTCGCTCGATCACGGCGGCCACCTCACGCACGGCATGAAGATCAACTTCTCGGGCCGGCTCTACGACATCGTCGCCTACGGCGTCGACCCCGAGACCTCGCTCGTCGACATGGACGAGGTGCGTCGCCTGGCGCACGAGCACCAGCCGAAGGTCATCATCGCGGGCTGGTCCGCGTACCCGCGCCAGCTCGACTTCGCCGAGTTCCGGCGGATCGCCGACGAGGTCGGCGCCTACCTCTGGGTCGACATGGCCCACTTCGCGGGCCTCGTGGCGGCGGGCATCCACCCGAGCCCCGTGCCGCACGCGCACGTCGTCTCCTCGACCGTGCACAAGACCATCGGCGGGCCGCGCTCGGGCTTCATTCTGTCGAACGACGCGGACATCGCCAAGAAGATCAACTCCGCCGTGTTCCCCGGTCAGCAGGGCGGGCCGCTCATGCACGTCATCGCCGCCAAGGCCACGGCCTTCAAGCTGGCCGCGTCGGAGGACTTCCGCGACCGCCAGGAGCGCACGGTCCGCGGCGCGCAGATCCTCGCGGAGCGCCTCCTGCAGCAGGACGTCCAGGACGCGGGCATCTCGATCCGCTCGGGCGGCACCGACGTGCACCTCGTCCTCGTCGACCTCCGCGACGCGGCGATCAACGGCAAGGAGGCCGAGGACCTCCTTCACGAGATCCGCATTACGGTCAACCGCAACGCCGTGCCGAACGACCCGCGCCCGCCGATGGTCACCTCGGGCCTGCGCATCGGCACGCCGGCGCTCGCCACGCGCGGCTTCGGTGACGAGGAGTTCACCGAGGTCGCCGACGTGATCGCGCTCGCCCTCCAGCCCGGCGCCGACATTCCGGCCCTCCGCGACCGCGTCGCCGCGCTCGCCGACCGCTTCCCGCTCTACCCGGGCGTCGAAGAGGCCGGCCAGGGCTACGCCAGCGCCTGACCCGACCCGCACGGGCGCCCCGCGAGCCGCGGGGCGCCCGCTCGTTCTGACGAAAAGGAGGCCGCGATGACCGCGAAGGTTCTCGACGGCAGGGCGGCGTCGGCCGCCATCACCCAGGAGCTCATCGAGCGCGTCGCGGCGCTGAAGGAGCGCGGCATCACCCCCGGCATCGCGACCGTGCTCGTGGGGGCGGACCCGGCGTCCCAGCTCTACGTCGGCATGAAGCACCGGCGCTCCGAGGCGATCGGCATGAATTCGATCCAGCGCGAGCTGCCCGCCGACGCCACGCAGGCCGAGGTCGAGGCGCTCATCGACGAGCTGAACGCGGATCCGTCCTGCCACGGGTACATCGTGCAGCTGCCGCTCCCGAAGCACATCGACACGGATGCGGTCCTCGAGCGGATCGACCCCGCGAAGGACGCCGACGGCCTGCACCCGACGAACCTCGGGCGCCTCGTGCTCAACGTCAACCGGCCCATCGAGACGCCGCTGCCGTGCACGCCCCGCGGCGTGATCGAGCTGCTCCTCCGCAACGGGTACGACCTCGCGGGCAAGCACGTCGTCGTCGTCGGCCGCGGGATCACGATCGGGCGTTCCATCGGTCTGCTGCTCACACGGCGCGAGATCAACGCGACCGTGACGCAGGTGCACACGGGCACCGTCGACATGGCGCGCTACCTCCGCCAGGCCGACGTGATCGTCGCCTCCGCGGGCGTGAAGCACCTCATCCGGCCGGAGGACGTCGCCCCCGGCGCCGCCGTGCTCGACGTCGGAGTGACGCGCGAGGACGACCCCGCGGGCGGGAAGCCTCTGGTCTTCGGCGACGTCCACCCGGACGTGGCGGACGTGGCCGGCTGGCTCTCCCCGAACCCCGGGGGCGTGGGGCCGATGACCGTTGCGCTGCTCATGACGAACGTCGTCGAGGCCGCCGAGCGCGAGGGCGCACGGGCCTGATCCCGCGGCGACGCGCCGGGCGGATCCGTGGGATCCGCCCGGCGCGTCCGCGTTCCGTCAGCTCTCGGCGTGCCGCTCGAGGAACTCGACGACGTCGCTCTCGGAGACGCCGGGGAAATTGCCGCGCGGCAGGGGGCTGAAGATGTGCGTGTGCACGCGCGCGCTCGGCCAGGCTCTGCCCGCCCAGCGCGCCGTGACGGACGGATCCGGCCGGCGGCAGCAGGACTCGTCGGGGCAGGTCGAACTCGCGCGCATCTGCGTCTCGCGCCCGCGCCACCACTTCGCGTCGTCGAACGGGACGCCGACCGTGATCGAGAAGTCGCCTGTGTCGCGGCTCCCGGTCTGCGTCGCGCACCAGAACGTCCCGGCGGGGGTGTCCGTGTACTGGTAGTGCTCGGTCGTGCGGTTCTGCTGCTCGAACGCCGTGCGCGCGGAGAACCGGCGGCAGACGATCTGGCCCTCGACCGCGCCCGTGACGTCCTGCGGCAGGGGCAGATCGTCGTTCTCGTAGACGCGCTCGATCTGGCCCTCGCCCCCGACGCGGAGGAAGTGGAGCGACATGCCGAGGTGCTCGGTCATGAGGTTGGTCATGCGCATGCTCGCGGCCTCGTGCGTGACGCCGAACGCGTCGCGGAAGTCCTCGACCGCGAGGTTGCGGTCCTTCTTCGCCTCGCGCAGGAACGCCACCCCGGCGGTCTCGGGGACGAGGCAGCACGCGGCGAAGTAGTTGATCTCGAGGCGCTGCTGTAGGAAGTCGGCGTAGGAGGTCGGCGGCTGGTGGCCCAGGAGCCGGTGGGCCATCGCCTGGAGCGCCATGGATCGCAGGCCGTGGCCGCCCGGGATGGAGGCCGGGGGCAGGTAGATCCGGCCGTTCTCGAGGTCGGTGATCGAGCGGGTCGTGGACGGCAGGTCGTTGACGTAGATGAGGTCGAAGCCGAGGCGCTCGGCCATGATGCTCACGGTGCGGTGCGTGAGCGCGCCGCGCGTGTGCCCCGCCTGCCCGAGCTGCTGTTCCGCAAGGCGTTCGATGTCCGGCAGGTAGTTGTGGCGCTCGCGCATCCGCAGCCGCAGCTCCGTGTTGGCACGCCTGGCCTCCTCGGGGGTCGCGTTGGCCTCGCGGTCGCGCCGCTGCAGCTCGCGGTGCAGTCCCAGCACCGTCTCGAGCGCGTCATCCGAGAGGCCCTTCGTGACCTTCAGCGGGGCGATCCCGAGCTGGCGGAACGAGTGGGCGTGCTGGGCGCGCTCCAGCTCGATCTCGAGGGCGGCCCGGCGGTTCGGCGGCTCCGACGAGATGAGGTCCGTCATCGCGATGCCCGTGGCCTCGGCGATCGCCTGCAGCAGCGTGAGCTTGGGCTCGCGCTTGCCGTTCTCGATGAGGCTCAGCTGGCTCCCCGCGACCCCGACGGCGGCGCCGAGGTCGTCGAGCGTCATGCCGCGGTCGAGGCGAAAATGCCGGATCCGGTGGCCGAGCGTCTTGAGCTCGATGCGGGCGGGGGAGGCGGCGCCGGGGGCGTTGAGGCTCATTCCTTGAGCGTAGCGAAAGATGCGACATTCTTTCCCTCCAAAAGTGCGTCAAGGAGCCCTGAGCATGACGGAATCTAGATCTGCGCGGCGATCTCGCCCCGCGACCACCGCCCGGCCCGAAGGAGCGCACGATGGCCATCGCAGACCCGCAGACCCACGCCGGCACGACCCGCCTCGCTGCGTACGGCGCCCAGCCGCGGTACGCGTCCGCCGCGTTCTCGGAGCTCGTCGCGTGGGTGCACGAGGTGGCCGAACTCACGACGCCGGATCGGATCCACTGGGTCGACGGATCCGCGGAGGAGAACCGCGCGCTCCTCGACGACATGATCGACCAGGGCACCCTGATCGCGCTGAACGACGAGTGGCGCCCGAACAGCTACCTCGCCCGGAGCGACGCCTCCGACGTCGCGCGCCTCGAGGCGCGCACGTTCATCGCCAGCGAGCGGGAGGCCGACGCGGGCCCCACGAACAACTGGGTCGCCCCCGACGAGATGCGCCAGACGCTCATGCCGCTGTTCGCCGGATCCATGCGCGGACGCACGATGTTCGTCGTGCCGTTCTCCATGGGCAAGATCGGCGGCCCGCTGTCCCAGATCGGGGTCCAGATCACCGACAGCCCGTACGCGGTCGCCTCGATCGAGATCATGACCCGCGTGGGCGAGGACGTGACGCGCCTCATCGCCGAGGGTACGAGCTGGGTGCGCACCGTGCATTCCGTCGGGGCCCCGCTGGCGCCCGGTCAGGCCGACTCCGCCTGGCCGTCGAACCCCGAGAAGTACATCGCGCACTTCCCGGAGACCCTCGAGGTCTGGTCCTTCGGATCCGGATACGGCGGCAACGCGATCCTCGCGAAGAAGTGCTACGCGCTGCGGATCGCGTCGGTTCTCGGCCGCGACCAGGGGTGGCTCGCGGAGCACATGCTCCTCATCCGCATCGTGTCGCCCGAGGGGCGGGCGTTCCACGTGGCGGCGGCGTTCCCCTCGGCCTGCGGCAAGACGAACCTCGCGATGCTGCGCCCCACCCTCCCGGGCTGGCGCGTGGAGACGCTCGGCGACGACATCACGTGGATCCGCCCGGGCAGCGACGGTCGCCTCTACGCGATCAACCCCGAGGCGGGGTTCTTCGGCGTCGCGCCCGGCACGGGGGAGTCGACGAATATCACCGCCGTCGAGACGCTGCACGCCAACGTCATCTTCACGAACGTCGCGTTGCGCCCCGACGGCGACGTCTGGTGGGAGGGGCTCACGGACGAGGCGCCGGAGAGCCTCATCGACTGGCAGGGCCGGGACTGGACCCCGGACAGCGGCCGGCCGGCCGCGCACCCCAACTCGCGCTTCACGGTCGCCGCCTCCCAGGCCCCGTCGATCGCCGTCGACTGGGACGAGGCCGTTCCGCTCGACGCGATCCTCTTCGGCGGCCGCCGCGCGACCAACGTGCCCCTCGTGGTCGAGTCGTTCGACTGGACGCACGGCGCCTTCATGGGGGCGACCATCTCCTCCGAGCGCACCGCCGCGGCCGAGGGCACCGTCGGCGAGCTGCGGCGGGATCCGTTCGCCATGATGCCGTTCTGCGGCTACAACATGGCTGACTACTTCGCGCACTGGGTCGGCATGGGCGAGCGCGCCGAGGCGCTGCCGCGCATCTTCCAGGTCAATTGGTTCCGCAAGGGCGAGGACGGCCGCTTCCTCTGGCCGGGCTTCGGTGAGAACGCGCGCGTGATCGAGTGGATCGTGCGCCGCCTCGAGGGCGCGGCCGAGGCAGACGCGACGCCCATCGGCCACGTGCCGGCGAGCGGATCCCTCAACCTCGACGGCGTCGAGGTGAGCAGCGCCGACCTGGACGAGCTCTTCCGGATCGACCCCGAGTCCTGGCTCGTCGAGGCCGACCTGACGGAGGACTTCTTCCGCTCGTTCGGGGACCGCATGCCCGCGGCCCTCACCGACCAGCTTGCCGCGCTCCGCGCGCGGCTCCAGGCCACGAAGGACTGACCGCACTCGGTCCTTCGTCTCGCGCCCGCCCGGCCCGCACCCGGAACGGCGCACACCAGCGGCCCGCCCCTGCCGATCCGGGGGCGGGCCGCTTCATGCCTTCTCAGACGAGCAGCTGATGGGCCGCGAGGTCGCGGTACAGCGGCACGGACTCGACGAGCTCCGCGTGCGTTCCGCGCCCGACCACCTGGCCGCCGTCGAGGACGACGATCTCGTCGCTGTCCACGACGGTCGAGAGGCGGTGGGCGATGACGATGAGCGTGCGTCCCTCCGCGACCGCGTCGATCGCCTCGCGCATGCGCTGCTCGTTGACGCCGTCCAGGGACGACGTCGATTCGTCCAGCAACAGGATCGGGGGAGCGGCGAGGAGCGCGCGGGCGATCGCGAGGCGCTGGCGCTCGCCGCCCGAGAGCATGACGCCGTCCTCGCCCACGGGGGTATGGATCCCCTCGGGCGAGCGGTCGACGACGCCCCCGAGGTTGACCGCGCGCAGCGCGGCCTCGCAGTCGGCATCGGACGCCGCGGGCGACGCGAGGCGCAGGTTGTCCGCGAGCGTGCCCGCGAGCGTGGGGGCGTCCTGCTCCACGTAGCCGAACTGCGCCCGCAGCACGTCGCGCGGCAGGTCGCGCACGTCGCGCCCGTGCAGGCGAATCGCGCCGCCGGTCGCGTCGTAGAAGCGCTCGATGAGCGCGAGAATGGTCGATTTGCCCGCGCCGGAGGGGCCCACGAGGGCGACGCGCGACCCGCGCGGAACCTCGAACGACACCCCGCGGAGCACGTCGGCGCGGGCGTCGTCGATCTCCGCGTCCAGGTGGGCGTCGCCGGCCGCCTCGCGCACCGCCGCGGTCGCGCGGCGACGCGCCTCCACGACGTGCGAGGGGTAGCGGAAGCGCACGTCCTCGAACGCCAGCGCGGGGGCCTCGCCCGGCGTCGGCGCGGCGGCGGTGGGGCGGTCCTCCGCGTCCTCCTCGGGCAGGTCGAGGACCTCCTGGATCCGCCCCAGCGCGCCGAGCGCCTGTCCCACGCTCGAGAGCGCGCCGAAGGCCGAGGCCAGCGGCATGATCATGAGGAACAGGAACATCGCGAACGTCACGAGCGACGCGACGGACACGGCGCCGGAGGCGACGCGCATCCCGCCCACGCCGAGCACCACGAGGAGGGACACCTGGACCGCGACCCCGGCGACGGGCACGACGAGGGCCGACGCCCGCGCGACGTCCAGGCCCGCGCGGAACGCGTCCTCCGCCTGCGCCGTCACGGTCGCCTGCTCGCGGTCCGTCGCCCCCGCGGCGCGCACCGTCCGCACGGATCCGATGGCCCGCTCGATGCCGCTGGACAGCGCGCCCACCCGCTCCTGCTGGCGCGCCGTCGCGCCCCGGATCCGCCCCGACAGCGCGACGACGGCGATGACGGCGAGCGCGAGCACGCCCGCGATCGTTGCGAGCAGCACCGGATCGATCACGAGCATCGCCACGAGGGCGCCGGCGAAGATCAGCACGTTCCCGACGCTGTCCGCCAGGCCCTGCGTGAGGACGGCGTAGAGCATGGTCGTGTCCGTGCCGACACGGCTGACGAGGTCGCCCGTGCGCCGCGCGTCGAACTCGCTGATGGGCAGGTGCAGGATCCGCCGGATCAGCTGCCGCCGGCTTGAGAAGACGACCGCCGTCCCCGTGCGCTGCAGGAGGTAGTGCTGGTAGGCGCTCACGACCGACGAGACCACGACGAACGCCACGAGGCCCCAGATGAGCCAGCCGAGCGGGTCTTCGGACTGCACGCGGGCGATGACCTCGCCGATCACGAGCGGCTGGACGAGGGTGAACACCGCGCCGAGGACGGAGAGGATCGCGACGGCGACAATGACCGGGCGGTTCTCAAAGACGAACGGCAACAGCTGCCGGAGCGAGGCCCGCGGGCCGTCGTTCTTCGGAGGCCGGGCGAAGGGGGAGCGTCGTGATTCGGACATCCCTCTTATTGTCCTCCCTCGCGGGCGCCCCCGGACACGCGAAGGGGCGCGGACCCCACGGATCCGCGCCCCTTCGCCACCCTCGTCGTCAGCGCGAGGAGATGTCGACGTCCTTCGTCTCCTTGCTGAGCACGACGGCGATGAGCGTCAGCACGCCCGCGCCGGCGAGGTACACGCCCACGAGCCAGGGGCTCCCGCCCGCGAGGCCCCACAGCCAGATCGCGATCATGGGGGCGACGGCCGCGCCCAGGATCGACGAGACGTTGTAGGCGACGGCGGATCCGGTGTAGCGCACCGCGGTCGGGAACAGCTCGGGCAGGAGCGCGCCCATCGGGCCGAACGTCATGCCCATGAGCAGGAAGCCGAACACGAGGAAGGCCTGCACGAGGGCGCCCGTGAACAGCTCGCTGGACTGCGGGGTGAGGAACACGACGTACGACAGGCCGAACACGATGATCGCGACGGTGACCCAGATCAGCAGCCGGCGCCGGCCGATCGCGTCGGCGAGCGGGCCCGAGATGAGCGTGAACAGGCCGAAGAACACGACGCCGATGATCTGCATCAGCACGAAGTCGGTGCGCGCGAACCCGAGGCCCGGCACGGCGGCGTCGGTCGGGGTCGTGCCATAGCTCAGCGTGAAGCTCGTCATGAGGTAGAAGAGCACGTACGTCGCGAGCATGATGAACGTGCCGAGGATCAGCTGCCACCAGTACTTCTGGAAGACGTAGCCGACGGGAACCTTGCGGATCTCGCCCTTCTTCTCCGCCTTCTGGAACGCGTCCGACTCCACGAGCTTCAGGCGGACCCACAGGCCCACGATCACCATCACGGCCGAGAACAGGAACGGGATCCGCCAGCCCCACGCGAGGAACGCCTCGCTCGCGGCGCCGTCCTCGCCGGGCATCGCCAGGTTGATCGTCAGGAACAGCAGGTTCGCGATGATGAAGCCGATCGGGGCGCCCAGCTGCGGGAACGTGCCGTACAGCGCGCGCTTGCCCTCGGGGGCGTTCTCGGTCGCCACGAGCGCCGCACCGGACCACTCGCCGCCCAGGGCGAATCCCTGCGCGAGGCGGCACAGGAGGAGGAGGAACGCCGCCCACGCGCCAATGTCGTTGTGCGTCGGGAGCAGGCCGATCACGAACGTCGCGATGCCCATCGTGAGCAGCGACGCGACGAGCGTGCCCTTGCGCCCGAACTTGTCTCCGAAGTGACCGAACACGATCGCGCCGATCGGGCGGGCGACCATCGCCGCGCCGAACACGCCGAACGAGGCGAGCAGCGCCGTCGTCGGGTTCCCCGTGGGGAAGAAGAGCACGGGGAAGACGAGGGCGGCCGCCGTGGCGTACGCGTAGAAGTCGTAGAACTCGATCGTCGTGCCGACGAGGCTCGCCGTGATGACACGGCCGCGCGAGTTGAGGGGTTTCGTGCCCGCGTCCTGCTGCGAGGACCGGGCGGGAGCTGTCGAAGTCATGCTGCTGCCTGAGATACGTGGATGTGCCCGAGAGGGCGGGACGGGCGATCGGCTGCACGGGCGCAGAATCGCCGCGTGCGCCGACCGATGGTCGACGCACGATGAACAAGCATACGCGCCTGTGTGCGCACAATGAACATTGCGCCCGCGCATCCGGGCCGAAGTGCCGGGTGCGCGGGCGCGATGCGCGGGAAATCTTGAGCGAAGTGCTCAGGAACCCGCGGATCCGGGGTGCATCACCAAATAACGGCCAGTGCCGCGTTGAGCACCGTGAGCAGGCCGATGAGCCAGAAGATGGCCGCCGGGACCGCGCCCGTGCGCTTCTGCCGCGCGGCGCCGATCCCGAGCAGCGCGCCGATGACGACGACGACCACGAGCTTGATCGCGATCTTGGTGTAGTTCAGCTCGCCGTCGATGCCCCACGGCGCCGCCAGTGCCAGGCCGGCCACGAGCGCGATCGCCAGGCCCCAGTGCATCACGCGCGTGATCTCGCGGCGGCGCGACGCCACCTCGACGATCCACGCGCCGAACAGCGTGGCGAATCCGATGAGGTGAACGAGAACGACGATGCTCCGCAGGGTCTCCATGAGTTCTACTCTACGTAGAACGTGGAGGCGGTGCCATGCGGGTGTCGCTTCGTGCTTCGTGCTTCGGGGGTCGCTCCGCGCCTCGCCCCGGCGTCGCCGCGATCCCGTCGCCCTCGTCCCTCGGGCTCCCGCCAGACCCGAGCCAGCGGCGCCGCCGGGACGAGGCGCTGCGCTATCGCCGAGGAAGAGCGTCGGCGAGGCGCTGCGCTGTCGCCGGACGGGCGCGGGGCGCGTCAGGCGGTGAGGGAGCGGATGGCGTCCAGGGCGCGGAGCGCCGCGTCGGCCGCCTCGTAGCCCTTGTCCTCCTTCGAGCCCGGGAAGCCCGCGCGGTCGATGCCCTGCTGTTCGTCGTCGAGGGTGAGGACGCCGAACCCGACGGGCTTGCCCGTGTCGAGCGCGAGCCGCGTGAGCCCGTCCGTCGTGCTCGCGGCGATGTACTCGAAGTGCGGGGTGCCGCCGCGGATGATCACGCCGAGCGCGATCACCGCGTCGGCGCCGCCGTCGAGCGCGGCCTTCGCCACGACGGGGAGCTCGAAGGCTCCGGCGACGCGCACGACGCGGTAGTCGGCGTTCGCCTCCTCCAGGAGGCGCTCGGATCCCTCGACGAGGCCCGACACGATCTCCTCGTGCCACGTGCCCGCCACGACGACGACGCGCTTTCCCGTCGCGTCGATTCCGCCCTGGGTCGGCTGTCCGGTTCCGGCCATGTGTTTATGCTCCTTCGTGCATGCGGGCGACGGCGGCCTGCAGCTCGGCCTCGCCGATGACGTGCCCCATGCGGTCGCGCTTGGTCTCGAGGTACTGGTGGTTGTTGGGCCCGACGCCGACGATGAGCGGCACCTGCTCCGTGACGTCGATGCCGAACCCGCGCAGCTGGTTCACCTTGTCGGTGTTGTTCGTGAGCAGGCGCAGGCGCTCGATGCCGAGGTCGGCGAGGATCGACGCGGCTGCCGCGTAGTCCCGGGCGTCGGCGGGGAGGCCCAGCTCGGTGTTCGCGTCGAGGGTGTCGAAGCCGCGCTCCTGCAGCGCGTAGGCGCGCAGCTTGTTGATGAGCCCGATGCCGCGCCCCTCGTGGCCGCGCATGTAGACGACGACGCCGCCCTCCCGGGCGATCGTGTCGAGCGCGGCGTCGAGCTGCGGCCCGCACTCGCACTTCTGGGATCCGAACGCCTCGCCCGTCAGGCACTCCGAGTGCACCCGCACGAGCGGCGCGTCGACCGTGAGGTCGCCCGCGACGATCGCGAGGTGGTCCGTGCCCGTCATGCGGTCGCGGTAGGCGAGGAAGCGCAGGTCGCCGTGGGACGTCGGGACGGTCGTGTCCGCGCGGAGGCTCACGGCGCGCTGGGCGGTCGCGGGCGCGGGGCGCGGATCCGCCTCGTCGAGGTGCGCCGCCAGCTGCTCGATCGTGATGACCGGCACGTTTTCGGCGCGGCCCATCTCGAGCAGGCCCGGCAGGCGCACCATCTCGCCGTCGTCGGCGACGACCTCGCCGATGACCCCGACGGGGCTGACACCGGCGAGCCGCATCAGGTCCACGGCCGCCTCGGTGTGGCCCGCGCGCTCCCGCACGCCGCCCGGCCGCGCGCGCAGCGGCAGCACGTGGCCCGGGCGGATGAGGCTCGCCGGCGTGGCGTCCGGATCCGCCAGCACGTTCAGCGTGTGAGCGCGGTCGCGCGCGCTGATCCCGGTCGTGACACCCTCGGCGGCGTCCACCGAGACGGTGTATGCCGTCGAGCGCATGTCCTCGTTGCGCTCGACCATGGGCGGCAGCTCGAGGCGATCCGCCCAGTCCTGCGGCATCGGCGCGCAGAGGTACCCCGACGTGTATCGCACCATCCAGGCGATCGTCTCGGGGGAGGCGAGCTCCGCCGAGATGATGACGTCGCCCTCGTTCTCGCGATTCTCGTCGTCGGCCACGAGCACGGGACGCCCGGCGCGGATCGCGTCGATCGCGTCGTCGATGGAGGAGAGCGGGGGGAGGTCGGACAGGCTCATCGCACGGATCCTTCGGTCGCAGGGGCGCTCGCGAACGCCACGAGACGCTGCACGTGGCGGGCGAGGATGTCGGTTTCGACGTTCACGCGGTCGCCCACGCGGCGCTCGCCGAAGGTCGTGGCGCGCAGCGTCTCCGGGATGAGCGACACCTCGAGCCACGGACGCTCCGCGCTCGCGTCGCTCACGGCGCTGATCGTCAGCGACGTGCCGTCGAGGGTGACGGATCCCTTGTCGACGACGAGGGGGGCGAGCTCGGGCGAGATCTCGATCCGCACGACCTGCCACTCGTCGCCCGGCCGGACTTCCGCGACCGTGCCGGTGCCGTCGATGTGGCCCTGCACGATGTGCCCGCCGAGGCGGCCGCCGGACGCGAGCGCGCGCTCGAGGTTGACCGTGCGGCCGGGGGCGACGTCGTCGAGCGTCGACATGTCGAGGGTCTGGCGCATGACGTCGGCGGTGAACGCCTCGTCGGTCCACGCGACGACGGTCAGGCACACGCCGCTGACGGCGATGGAGTCGCCGTGACGCACGCCGTCGATCGCGCCCGGGGCGTGGATCGTGAGGCGCACGCCGTCGCCCGACGGCTCGACGGCCGTGACCCGGCCGATCTCCTCGATGATTCCCGTGAACATCAGTCGGCTTCTCCTTCGGGGGAGGCGATGACCAGCAGGTCCTCGCCGAGGCGGTCGATACGGTCGATGGTGAGGCGGCGCTGCTGGGTGATGCCCGCCACGCCGACGTCGGTGAGCGCCACGCGCGGTCCGCCGAGGAGCGTCGGCGCGACATAGGCGAGGATCCGGTCGGCGAGCCCCGCGGCGATGAAGGCGCTCGCGAGTGTGGGGCCGCCCTCCACGAAGACGCGGTGGTGGCCGCGGTCGGCCAGGTCCGCGAGGACGTCCTGGAGGGAATGCGTCGCATAGACGAGAGGCGCGTGCGGGTGGTCGTGGATCCGCGCGCCCGCGGGAACGGCCCGCGCCCCGATCACGATCGGGACGGGTTGGTGCGGGTGGAGGGCGTCCCCGTCGCGAGCCGTCAGGGCGGGGTCGTCGGCGAGGAGCGTGCCCGTGCCCACGACGATGGCGTCGGACGCGGCCCTCCGGCGGTGCACGTCGGCCCGCGCCGCGGCGCCCGTGATCCACTGGCTCGTGCCGTCCGCCGCCGCGGCCCGGCCGTCGAGGCTCTGCGCCCACTTGACGGTGACGTGCGGGCGCCCGAGCCGGCGCGTCTCGAGCCACGGGGCGAGGAAGGCGCGGGCCTCGGGCTCGAGGATCCCGCCCTCCACGTCGACGCCCGCTGCTCGCAGCCGCGCCGCGCCGCCGCCCTCGTGCTCGCCGGGATCGTCGAGCGCGTACGCGACGCGGGCGACGCCCGCCTCGATCAGCGCGAGCGCGCACGGGCCCGTGCGCCCCGTGTGGTTGCAGGGCTCGAGGGTCACGACGGCCGTGGCGCCGCGCGCCGCGCCCGCGGGCAGCTGCGCGAGGGCGTCGACCTCGGCGTGCGGGGTGCCGGCGCCGCGGTGCCAGCCCTCGGCGAGGACGTCCCCCGCGGGGGACAGCAGCACCGCGCCGACCTGGGGGTTCCTGCTCGCGGGGCCACGGGCCGCCAGCTCCAGCGCGCGATGCATCGCGGCGAGCTCGGGCTGCGTGACCATCCGGATCCCTCTCATGCGGGTGCGCCGGGGTTCGCAGATCAGGGCCCTGGGGCCCGCCGTGCCACCTTCCATCCGGACTCGCTGGCCGGGGCCAGCATCACCGTCGGTTCCGGATTTTCACCGGATCAACCCCTGTTCGCAGGAGGTCGCGGACTATCACCGCCGGTTCGGATTCTCACCGACCCCGGAGCACGTGCACTCAGCATAACGCCCCCCGCGACCCGGTATTCCCGCGGGCCGGTGCCTACGCGTCCCAGCGGGTCGGGGTGCGGCGATCGGTGGCGAGGAGGCCGGCAATCCAGCCATCGAACGGCGGATCCCCGTGCAGGGCCTGGCGGCGGACGCCCTCGAACTGAAACCCGAGCTTCTGCGCCACCCGGGCCGACGCGTCATTGCCCACGACGGCGTGCCACTCGAGGCGCCGCAGCCGCATCGGACCGAAAGCGAACTCCACCACGGCGCGCGCGGCCTCCGTGATGAGGCCGGCACCGCGCGCGGCGGGCGAGGCCCAGTACCCGAGCTCCGCCGCGCCGTTTGCGACGCGGTGCAGGCCCACCATGCCGGCGAGCGCGCGCTGCGAGTGGACCGCCCAGACCAGCTCCGTGCCGCTCTCCCAGCCCTCGACGACGGATCCGATAAACACCGCCGCGTCCTCGCGCGTGTACGGCGCGGGCACGGTGGTGAAGCGCTGAATCAGCGGATCCTGGCATGCCTCGTAGATCGCGTCGGCGTCGGCGGGCGCCGGGGCGGTGAGGAACAGGCGCGGGGTCCGAAGCGGGACGGGGTCACCCACGCCGCAGGAGACCCACGCGCTCGTACACGGCGGCGAGGGTCTCCTCGGCCGCCTCAGACGCGCGATCCGCGTTCTGTGCGAGGGCGCGGTCGAGCTCCGCCGGATCCTCGAGCAGCTCAAGCGCGCGGGCGCGCACGGGCTCGAACTCGGCCACGACGACGTCGCGCAGGCCCTTCTTGAAGTCGCCGTACCCGCGGCCCGCGTACTCGTCCTCGATCGACTCCACGGTGCGACCTGTGAGGGCCGCGTAGATCGTCAGGAGGTTCGCGACGCCCGGCTTCGCCTCGCGGTCGTAGCGCACCGTGCCGTCGTTGTCCGTGACGGCGCGCATGATCTTCTTCGCCGTGACGTTGATGTCGTCGAGCAGGTACAGCACGCCCGCCTGCGACTCCGCCGACTTCGACATCTTCGACGTCGGGGCCTGGAGGTCGTAGATCCGCGCCGTCTCCTTCTGGATCACGGGATCCGGCACCTGGAAGGTCTCCCCGAAGCGCGAGTTGAAGCGCTCGGCGAGCGTGCGCGTCAGCTCGACATGCTGCTTCTGGTCGTCGCCGACCGGGACGACCTTCGTCTGGTACAGCAGGATGTCCGCCGCCATCAGGACCGGGTACGTGAACAGCCCCACGCTCGACGAGTCCGCGCCGTAGCGCTGGGACTTGTCCTTGAACTGCGTCATCCGCTGCGCCTCGCCGAAGCCCGTGAGGGTGGAAAGGATCCAGGCGAGCTCGGCGTGCGCGGGCACCTGCGACTGCACGTACAGGGTCGACTTGTCGGGCTCAATGCCCGCCGCGATGTACTGCGCGGCGGTGCGGCGCGTCTTGTCGCGCAGCTGCGCGGCGTCCTGCGGCACGGTGATCGCGTGCAGGTCCACGACCGCGAAGAACGCATCGTAGGCGTCCTGCATGTCGCGCCACTGCATGAGCGCCCCGATGTAGTTGCCGATCTGGAGAGAATCGGCCGAGGGCTGCATACCGGAGAAGAGACGTGCCTTGGTCACGCTTCCACTCTAGGGTGTGTCTCCCTCTTGGAGCCGCACCGAGCAAGGGTCCGAGTGCGTGCATCGCAAGGCGGACGAGGGAGGCGATGCGGAGCATCGTCGACCGAGGACAACGCCGCGAGGCGCGTGCTCGGGCCCTGCGCAGGAGGCGATCAGGAGGGAGACACGCCCTAGGCGCTCGGGGCGTGGGTCTCGATCGCGATGATCCCGGATCCGTCCCGCGAGACGTGCGCCACCGTGAAGGAGCCCGTGCCGAGCGACGCGGCGGCGGCGAGCTCCCGCGGGTGCGCCGTTCCGGTCGCGGATCCGAGCAGCTCCATGACGCGCGGCAGGACCGGGCCGTGGGAGCAGAGCACGGCGGCCTTCTGCTTCGCGAGCCGCTTGTCGACGACGTCGGCCACCTCGTCGACGCCGGCCTCCCAGGCGTCCTGGCTGAGGGCCTCGACCTCCTGGATCCGGCGCCCCGTCGCGCGCGCGAGCGGGCGCACGGTCTGCAGGCACCGGGTGGCGGGGGAGGCGAGGATCCGGCGGATCCCGAACGCGCCGAGCGGACCCACGGCGGCGCGCGCCTGCCGCTGCCCGCGGGCGGTGAGCACGCGCGCGGCGTCGGGCCCGTCCGTGTCGGAGCCGGAGACGGCCTGCCCGTGCCGCATAAGCACGAGCGGGAAGGTGCCGAGCCCGCCCGCGGCCACGAGGCGCTCGAAGTCGTCGAGGATCTGGTGGTCGGCGGGGTAGCTCAGCCGCTCGCGCGCCGCGCCGAGCGTCACCCAGGAGACCGCGTCGATCTCGCGGTTCGGGCGGAAGGTCGAGGCGCTCAACGCGGCCGGGGTCGTCTCGACGGCCCAGTAGCGCACGACCTTGTCGCGGCCCGACGGGATGCGGTACTCGACCGTGCCGAGCTCCGGCCCGAGCACGCCGCGGATCCCCGTCTCCTCGTGCAGCTCGCGCACGGCGGTCTCCGGCAGCGTCTCGCCGGGGTCGACCTTGCCCTTGGGGAAGGACGTGTCGCGGAACTTGCGCCGGTGCACGAGGAGGACGAGGAGCTCGCCGCCCTCGTGCCGCCACATCACGCCGCCCGCGGCGTACACGGTGTCCGTCGCGGCCTTCTTCGTCAGGACCGCGGATCCACCCCGGCGCGCCATCAGCGCCTCGTCTGCCGCACGCGGCGGCGTCGCTGGATGAGCTGCATCGTGCGGTCCTGCACGTCCACGAGCGGGACGCCGGCCTCATCGAGGTGCTGGCGCGTCCACGACCCGCCCTCGCCGAGGTGCCACGTCGCGGCGGAGTCGTCCATCGCGAGGTCGAAGTAGTCGATGAGCTCCGACACGTGCTGCGGCCGCGTGACCTGGACGAGCGCCTCGACGCGGCGATCGAGGTTGCGGTGCATCATGTCGGCGCTGCCGATGTAGGCCTCGTCCGCGCCGTCGTTGTGGAACGCGAAGATGCGCGAGTGCTCGAGGTAGCGCCCGAGGACGCTGCGCACGCGGATGTTGTCGCTGACCCCCGGGAGATCCACGCGCAGGCTGCAGATGCCGCGGACCCACACGTCGACCTTCACACCCGCCATCGACGCGCGGTAGAGCGCGTCGATAATCTGCTCGTCGACCATCGAGTTGACCTTGATGCGGACGTGGGCGGGGCGGCCCTCCTCGGCGACGCGGCGCTCGCGCTCGATGAGGCGCAGCAGGCCGTTGCGCAGGTGCAGGGGCGCCGTCAGAAGGCGCGAGAACTTCTTCTCGATCGCGTAGCCCGACAGCTCGTTGAACAGCCGCGTGACGTCGCGCCCGACGATCGGGTCGCACGTGAACAGGCCCATGTCCTCGTAGATGCGGCTCGTCTTGGGGTTGTAGTTGCCCGTGCCGACGTGCGTGTAGTGGCGGAGCTGACCGTTCTCCTCGCGCACGACGGAGGCGATCTTGCAGTGGGTCTTCAGCCCGACGAGGCCGTACACGACGTGCACGCCAGACTTTTCGAGGATCCGCGCCCACTCGATGTTGTTCGCCTCGTCGAAGCGCGCCTTCACCTCGACGAGCGCGAGGACCTGCTTGCCGTTCTCGGCCGCGTCGATAAGGGCCTGCACGATGGGGCTGTCGCCCGAGGTGCGGTACAGGGTCTGCTTGATCGCGAGGACCTGCGGATCCCGTGCCGCCTGCTCGAGGAACGCCTGGACGCTCGTCGCGAACGACTCGTACGGGTGGTGGACCAGCACGTCGTGCTTGCGGATGGCCGCGAACATGTCGGCCTTCGTGTGCTTCGAGTCGCTGTCGGTCGGCTGGAAGGCGAGCGGCGTGACGGGGACGTGCTTGGCGTAGCGCAGGTCGGGGCGGTCGATACTCCCGAGCTGGAACAGCGCGCGCAGGTCGAGCGGCGCGGGCAGGCGGTAGACCTC
This sequence comes from Microbacterium excoecariae, assembly GCF_011326725.1. Taxonomy (GTDB): domain Bacteria; phylum Actinomycetota; class Actinomycetes; order Actinomycetales; family Microbacteriaceae; genus Microbacterium; species Microbacterium excoecariae. The sequence goes on from NZ_JAANCO010000002.1 coordinate 109,982, forward strand.
CTGCTCCGAGATGTCGAGCTCCTCGAGCAGCAGCCCGAGCGTGACGTCGTCCATGTCCTGCGTGATTTCCAGGCGGATGGGCGGGCCGAAGCGGCGGCGCAGCAGCTCCTGCTCGAGCGCCTGAATGAGGTTCTCGGACTCGTCCTCCTCGATGACCACGTCCTCGTTCCGCGTGAGCCGGAACGCGTGGTGCTCGAGGATCTCCATGCCCGGGAACAGCTCGCCGAGGTTCTCCGCGATGAGCTCCTCGAGCGGCAGCAGGCGCACCCGCTCGCTGGCCGGATCCTTCTCCGGCACCCGCACGACGCGGGGGAGCATGGGCGGCACCTTGATGCGCGCGAACTCCTCGCGCCCCGTGCGCGCGTGGCGGATCCGCACGGCGAGGTTTAGCGACAGGCCCGAGATGTACGGGAACGGGTGGGCCGGATCCACCGCGAGCGGCATGAGGACGGGGAATACCTGCTGCTGGAAGTACTCGTAGAGGCCCGCGCGCTCGAGGTCGGAGAGGTCCTCCCACGTCGTGAACGCGATGCCCTCGTCCCCGAGCGCCGGCGCGAGGGCGTCGTGCCACACGGAGGCGTGGCGCTCCTGCAGGTCGTGGGCCTCGTGGCTGATCCACTCGAGCACCCGCTGGGGCGTCGTGCCGATGTTGGTGGGGACCGCCAGGCCCGTGAGGATGCGGCGCTTGAGGCCCGCGACGCGGACCATGAAGAACTCGTCGAGGTTGCTCGCGAAGATCGCGAGGAAGTTCGTGCGCTCCAGCAGCGGCACGTTCGGGTCCTCGGCGAGCTCGAGCACGCGCTGGTTGAACGCGAGCCAGCTGAGCTCGCGGTCGATGTAGCGGTGGTCGGGGAGGTCGGATTCGTCGACCTCGATGAGCTCGTCGAAGTCGTCGTCTTCGGCGTCGCCCAGGCCGGTGTCGACGATCGTGGAGTCGGTCATGCGTCCCATCCTGGCACCATCGGGGAACGTGCAGGTGAACGGATCCGCGCGGGGTCAGCGCTCGGCGCGGGGGGACCCCTCGCGCGGCCGCGCCGCGCCCGCCTGGTCCTCGTCGTAGACGTTGAAGCGGTAGCCGACGTTGCGGACGGTGCCGATGAGCTGGTCGAGGTCGCCGAGCTTGGCGCGCAGGCGGCGGACGTGCACGTCGACCGTGCGCGTGCCGCCGAAGTAGTCGTAGCCCCACACCTCGCTGAGCAGCTGCTCGCGCGTGAAGACGCGCGAGGGGTGCGTCGCGAAGAAGTGCAGGAGCTGGAACTCCTTGTAGGTCAGATCGAGCGGCTTGCCGTGCACCTTCGCCGAGTAAGACGACTCGTCGATCGAGATGCCGGAGGTCTGAATCCGGGTTGACTGCGGCTCGTGGGCCTGCCGGCCGATCGCCAGGCGCACCCGGGCGTCGACCTCGGCCGGGCCCGCGCCCACGAGGATGACGTCGTCCACGCCCCAGTCGACCGACACGGCGGTGAGCCCGCCCTCGGTGATGACGAGGAGCAGCGGCGCGTCGAGGCCCGTGGTGGTGAGGATCTTGCAGAGCGATTTCGCGCTCACGAGGTCGCCCCGCGCGTCGACGAAGATGGCGTCGGCGTTCGGCGCGTTCACCAGCTGCGCCGGCTCGGCCGGAATCTGCCGCACGCGGTGGCTGAGGAGCTCGAGCGCGGGCAGAACGGGATCCGAGTCGGAGGACGAGCTGAGAACGAGGAGTTGGGCCACGAGAACTTCCTTTCGGGCCGGCCGGGGGTCCGTGCCCTGCAGTGCCCCAATAATAGGGGAATTCTGAAAGGGGGCTGAGCGGGGCGGCGCGGTCGGCGCGTTCCGGGTGCGCCGGTCCGGCACAATGGGAGGGCCCCGCGCCCACGTGTGGGGCGGGAGAGGGGCGACATGGCGGACGCAGACACGCACGGCCCGGGCGGGCTGATCGGACGCATCGCACGGAGCCAGGGGCTCCTCGTGCCCTGGGTGCTCGCCCTCGTGCTCGCACTCGCGGTCGCCTTCGTCGCGCCCGTTGGTGTGCGCTGGTCCTGGTACGGCGCGGCGGCCGGCGTCTGCCTCATCGTCGCGTTTGTCGTGCAGATCATCATCGGCCGGAGCGATGGGTTCCTTCTCCGGACGTCGACGGCATCGCTCGGGAGCGTCCTCATCGTGGGTCTCGTCTCGCTGGTCGAGGCGCTGTTGACCGTCGTGGCGACGGGGCTGCAGACCTTCCCCGCCGCGGGCGCGTGAACGGCGCGGTACACTTCCCGCATGCTCGAATTCCTCGCTGACGTCGACGTGTTCGCCCTCGAGATGTTCTTCGTGGGTCTGCTCGGTCTTGCGAGCCTCGCGATCGCGTTCGTGGGCGGCTCGGTCCTCGTCAACCTCTTCCGCGGCCAGAAGTAACGCGCCGCCCGCCGCGCCGGACGCTCTCGGGGCGCCGGCGCGCCTCCGTGCCCGCCCGGATGTCGGCGGCGCCGGATACGCTGGAGGCACCATGATCGAGATCCCCACCGACATCCCCGCCGACCTCGTTCCGCTGTCCTGGCTGGTCGGCGTGTGGGAGGGCACCGGCGTCATCGATTACCGCGCAGGCGAGACGCACTTCGAGGGCGAGTTCCACTACCGCGCGAGCTTCAGCCACGACGGCGGCCCGTACCTGAACTACGCGGCCACCGCGACGTTGCTCGGCGCGGACGGGCGCCCGGATCGCCCGCTCACGGCCGAGAGCGGCTTCTGGCGCGTCGCTCGCCCCGCGACGCCGGCGGCGCCGGGCCCCGGGCTGCTGCCCGCGACCGCGACGGAGGCGGCCCGCACGGCCGACGACGTGGAGGCGCTCCGGACGTCGGCGGGCGGGTTCCCGATCGAGGTCGTGCTCTCGCACTCCGACGGTGTGCAGGAGCTCTATGTCGGCGAGGTGTCCGGCCCGCGGATCGACATCGCCACCGACGCCGTCGTGCGCACCGCGAGCGCACAGCCGTACGGTGCGGCCACGCGCCTGTACGGGCTCGTCGACGGCCACCTGCTCTGGGCGTGGGACATCGCGGCGCTCGGCGCCGAGCTCGCCTCGCACGCGTCCGCCCGCCTGGCGAAGGTCTCCTGATGACCGGCGCGTTCGCCTCGCTGCCGGGCGTCGTCACGGACGACGAGGGCGTCATCCAGCACGCGGGCGGACCGTGGGCCGAGCAGCGCGCGCTCGCGGCCGGCCGGGCGGTCGTCCCGCGCGCGGACCGCGTGGTCATCGAGGTCGCGGGCCCGGATCGGCTGACCTGGCTCGACTCGATCACCTCCCAGGCCCTCGGTTCCCTCGCCGCGGGCGAGAGCACGGAGCTGCTCGTGCTCGACCCGCAGGGCCGCGTGGAGCACGCGGCCGCGGTCCTCGACGACGGCGCGTCGACCTGGCTGATCGCCGACCGCGGCGACGCCGCTGGCCTGGCGAAGTGGCTGACCATGATGCGGTTCCGCGCCGCCGTGACGGTCGCCGTGCGCGACGACCTCGCGGTCGTGGGCGCGATGCGCGGCGGTGTGGCCGCCGACCGGCTCGTCGCGGCCGCGCTGCGCGGCCGCGAGCTACCCCTCGTGTGGGCCGACCCCTGGGGGCGCGTCTCGCCGGGCGGGTGGCAGTACGCCCGCGCCGAGGACCACCCCGGGGCCGACTACGCGTTCCTCGAGGCCCTCGTCGACGACGCCGGGGAGGCATCGCTCGTCGACCTCGACGTCGCCGGCGCGCTCGCCGCGGAGGCGTTGCGCATCGCCGCGTGGCGGCCGCGGTGGGCCGCCGAGGTCGACGAACGCTCGCTGCCGCACGAGAGTGACTGGCTGCGCTCCGCGGTGCACCTCGACAAGGGGTGCTACCGCGGTCAGGAGACCGTCGCCAAGGTGCACAACCTCGGCCATCCGCCGCGCCGCCTCGCGCTCCTGCACCTCGACGGATCCGAGAACGTCCTGCCCGAGCGCGGCGACGTCGTCCTCCTGGACGACGAGGAGGTGGGCCGTGTGACCTCAGCCGCGCACCACCACGAGCTGGGGCCGATCGCCCTCGCGATCCTCTCGCGCCGCGCCCCGGAGGAGGCCGCGCTCGTCGTGCGGCACGACGACGCGGCGATCGCCGCGGCGCAGGAGGTCATCGTGCCGGGCGACGCGGGCCGCACGGCCGAGGTTCCTCGGCTGACGCGGCTGTCTCGTCGCCGCCCGGCCGAGTCGTAGGCCGCACGGGCCGTGTCGGAATCGGATCCGCTCACCCAGGTCACGCCGGCGCGCTGGCACCACGGCTACCGTCCCCGCGCCGGCGTCGCCCGGCTCCGCGAGAGCTGGATCGCGATCGCGCAGATCGTTGTCGCCGCGTCGGCGGGGTACGCGCTCGCGCACCTCGTCTTGGGGCACGACACGCCGCTCCTCGCGGCGACCGTGACGATCTCGAGCCTCGGCCTCCTGCGCGACGCGCGCCCCGCGAAGGTCGCCCAGACGATCGCGGGCATGCTCACGGGCATCGCGATCTCGGAGCTGGCGCTGCTCGCCATGGGCCCGGGGTGGTGGCAGCTCGCCATCGTGCTGACGATCACCCTGATCGTCGGCCGCTTCGTGTCTCCCTCGCCGCAGTTCCCGCTGGCCGCGGCGGTGCAGGCGGCGATCGCGTTCATCCTCCCCGTCGGGGACTTCGCGGGGCTCCGGCTGCTCGACGGCGCGATCGGGGGAGCCACGGCGCTGATCGTCACGGCGCTCCTGCCGCGCAACCCGATGCGCGCGATCGCCCGCGACGCCCACGAGGTCTGGGGCGGCCTGGACCACGCCATGACGCGCGTCGTGCAGGGGCTCCGGCGCGGCGATCGCCTGCGGGCCGAGCGCGGCCTGGCGCTCGCGCGCGAGCTGCAGGCGCCGGTCACGGCGTGGGCGGCATCGCTCGAGTCCGGCCGCGCGATCTCGCGGGTGTCGCCGTTCCTCCGCACGAGGCGGCTCGAGCTCGCGCGGCTCGGGCGGATCCAGCAGGCCGCCGACCTGGCCACGCGCAACCTGCGCGTGCTCGCCCGCCGCGCGCACTACGCGGTCGAGGACGGCGCGCCGCGCGAGGGCCTCGCCGACCTCGTCGCGGAGGTGCAAGCCGCCGCCGCGCTCGTCGCGGGATGCGTGACGGATCCGGGCGCGGAGAGCCGCGCGCAGGAGGCTCTGCGCGCCATCGCGCGGCGGCTGGATCCGGCGTCCCTCGTGCCGCGCGCGCAGCTCGGCGATCAGAACGTCGTCACGTCGCTGCGCCCCATGGTCGTCGACCTGCTCGTCGCCGCGGGCGTCGAGCGGTCAGAGGCCGCGCACGAGCTCCCGCGCATCTGAGGCGCGCCCCGCCGCCAGTAGCATGGGGAGCATGACGCACACCCTGATCCTGCTCCGCCACGGGCAGAGCGAGTGGAACGAGAAGAACCTCTTCACCGGATGGGTCGATGTCCGGCTCACGGAGAAGGGGCGGGCCGAGGCTGCGCGCGGCGGCGAGCTGCTCGCCGAGGAGGGCGTCCTGCCCGACGTGCTGCACACGTCGCTCCTGAGCCGCGCGATCCAGACCGCGAACATCGCGCTGGAGTCGGCCGACCGCCTCTGGGTCCCCACGAAGCGTTCGTGGCGGCTGAACGAGCGCCACTACGGCGCGCTCCAGGGCAAGGACAAGGCCCAGACGCTCGCCGAGTTCGGCGAGGAGAAGTTCATGGAGTGGCGCCGGTCCTTCGACGTGCCGCCGCCCGAGATCGCGGCCGACAACGAGTTCGCCCAGACGAACGACCCCCGCTACGCGGGCATGGACGGCGAGATGCCGGCGACCGAGTCGCTCAAGCTCGTCATCGACCGCATGCTGCCGTACTGGGACAGCCAGATCGTCCCCGACCTTGCGGCCGGCAAGACCGTGCTCGTCGCGGCGCACGGCAACTCCCTGCGCGCGCTCGTGAAGCACCTCGACGGCATCAGCGACGAGGACATCGCCGGCCTGAACATCCCGACCGGCATCCCGCTGGTCTACGAGCTCGACGAGGCGATGCGTCCCGTCGCCCCCGCGCGGTACCTCGACCCCGAGGCGGCGGCCGCCGGCGCCGCGGCCGTCGCGGCGCAGGGCTCGAAGAAGTAGCCTCAGCCACGACGAAGGCCGCCCCGCGCATCGCGGGGCGGCCTTCGTCGTGAAGCGGCTTAGGCCTCGCGGTCGACGATCTCGATCTGCGTGTCGTCGTGGCCCGACCAGTCGCCCGTCGAGAGGTAGACGACCTTCTTCGCGACCGAGACCGCGTGGTCGGCGAAGCGCTCGTGGTACCGGCTCGCGAGGGTCGCGTCGATCGCGCCCGGGATCTCGCCCGCGAACGAGTCGCCGAGCACGCGCTCGTACACCGACGCGTGCAGCTCGTCGATGTCGTCGTCGGTGTCGCGGATCTTCGTCGCGAACTGCAGGTCCTGCGTGCGCAGCAGGCGCGTCAGCGTCTGCGCGACCTCGACGTCGAGCTCGCCCATGCGGACGAACGTGCGCTTCAGGCCCGCGGGGATGGCGCGCTCGGGGTACCGCGAGCGCACCAGCTGGGCGATGTGCTCGGCGAGGTCACCCATGCGCTCGAGCGACGCGCTCGCCCGCAGGGCCGTGATGATGACGCGCAGGTCGTGCGCGACGGGCTGCTGCATCGCGAGGGTCTCGATCGCGATCTCGTCGGTCGAGATGACGAGGCGGTCGATCGTGTCGTCGTTCGCGATCACCTCCTCGGCGAGCGCGACGTCTCCCGTGGCGAAGGCCTGCGTGGCCTTCTGGATCGCCTCCGTCACGAGCTCCGAGATCTCGACGAGGCGGTTCTGGATGTCTTCGAGGGTGTCGTGGAACACTTCCCGCATTGTGGAAGGCCTTTCGGGTCGTGGTGTCTCCTGCGGCGGCCGGGCGGCTTCGCCCAGCGTCGCGCACGGCGGCGGCGATTGTGTCGAGCGAAGGTTAACGGGCGGTGGAACCCGCGTGAACACTCTTCTCCCCGCCCGCGCGATCGCGTGCCCCGCGTGCACACGGGGGTGTGCGAAGACTTTACCCTGTAGACATGCCCGCAGCTCTGCTCGCCCTCTTCGTGGGGGCGCTCATCGGTGCTCTGCTGACGATCGTCGTCGTCGCTGCGATGCGGGCGCGCCAGCGCGCCGAGGCCGAGGCGCATCCGCGGCTGCCCGAGGCCGTGACCGCGATGCTCGATGTGCTCGACGACGCGGCGATCGTGACGGATCCGTCCGGCATCGTCGTGGCCACGTCGCCGTCGTCGACCTGGGTGGGCGCCGTGGCGGGGGAGCGGCTCGAGCAGGAGGAGCTGCGCGACCTCATGAAGGAGGCGCGGCACGCCGGCATGTCCGAGGCGCAGACGATGCGGATCCGCGCGGGACGGATCTCGCGCGAGCCGCGGCTCGTCGTCGCGCGCTCGGCGCAGATCGGCCAGGGGTTCATCCTCGTCTCGGTCCGGGACATCTCCGAGCAGGAGCGTCTGCAGCAGATGCGACAGGACTTCATCCAGAACACGAGCCACGAACTCAAGACGCCCGTCGGCGCGATCGCGCTCCTCGCCGAGGCGCTGGAGATGGCGGCGGACGACCCGGAGCAGGTGCGGCGCTTCTCCGAGCGGATGTCGGCCGAGGCCGACCGGTTGGGGCAGCTGACCGGTCGCATCATGAACCTCTCGCGCCTGCAGGCGGCCGACGAGCTCATCGACGTCGGCGACGTCGCGGTCGACGAGGTCGTGCACGCGGCCGTCGAGGCGCAGCAGGTGACCGCCGCGGGCGCGAGCGTCGAGCTGGTCGTGGGCGGGGACCGCGGCCTGTTCGTGCACGGCGACGGCCGCGTCCTCATCGAGGCCGTGAGCAACCTCGTCTCGAACGCCATCGCGTACTCGCCCGCCGGGTCGCACGTCGGCGTGGGCGTGCGCGGCGTCGAGCACGCGGTCGAGATCGCCGTGACCGACCAGGGGATCGGCATCGCGGAGGACGACCAGAAGCGCGTCTTCGAGCGCTTCTTCCGCGCCGACCAGGCCCGCTCCCGCCGCACGGGCGGCACGGGCCTCGGGCTCTCGATCGTGAAGCACGCGATCCAGCGCCACGGCGGCGAGGTGCGGCTCTGGTCGCGCGAGGGTCAGGGGTCGACCTTCACGATCCGCCTGCCGCTCGCGGATCCGCCGGCCGCGCCCGAGAAGCCCAAACGACGGAAGAAGCGCGCGCAGAAGGCGCCCGCGACCGGAAAGGAAGACATCGCATGACGCGCGTTCTGCTCGTGGAGGACGAACCCGACCTGGCGGATCCGCTCGCCTACCTGCTGCAGCGGGAGGGGTACGAGGTGGAGATCGCGGACGACGGGGAAAAGGGCCTGCGGATGTTCCGCGAGCAGGGCGCCGACGTCATCCTCCTCGACCTCATGCTCCCCGGGATCCCCGGCACCGAGGTCTGCCGCCAGGTCCGCACCACGTCCGCCGTGCCGATCGTGATGCTCACGGCGAAGGACAGCGAGGTGGACATCGTCGTGGGGCTCGAGCTCGGGGCCGACGACTACGTCACGAAGCCCTATTCGTCGCGCGAGCTGCTCGCCCGCATGCGCGCGGTGCTGCGGCGCTCGGCGACCGCGGAGGAGGACCTCGACGAGCACGTCCTCGAGGGCGGCCGGGTCATGCTCGACATCGACCGGCACACCGTGGCCGTCGATGGCGAGCAGATCAACATGCCGCTCAAGGAGTTCGAGCTGCTCGAGCTCCTCATGCGCAACACGGGCCGCGTGCTCACGCGCGGCCAGCTCATCGATCGGGTCTGGGGATCCGACTACTTCGGCGACACCAAGACGCTCGACGTGCACATCAAGCGGATCCGCTCGCGCATCGAGCGCGTGCCGTCCCAGCCCGTCATGCTCGTGACGGTGCGCGGCCTCGGGTACCGCTTCGAGGGCTGACCCTTAAAACACCAGGGGCCGCCCGCGCGATCGCGCGGGCGGCCCCTGGTGTTTCCGGAAAGGGTCAGTGGCCCTCGGACTCGGTCTCGACCTCGGAGACGGGCTCGCAGGAGGAGCGGTCGGTGGCGGAGTCGTTCGGCGCGAGCTCCGCGTACTCCGTGAGGCAGTTGTTCAGAACGGGGATCTCGACGGTCGTGCCCTCGGCCGCGCCCGCCTGGACGTACATGCTGAGCGTGTTGCCGGGCATCGTGTCGAGCGCGCTCATCAGGATCGGATCCGCGTCGCCGCCGAGGCTGATCGTCTCGCCGGCCGGGACGGTAATGGCGGCGTTGCCCGAGGTCCAGTCGAGGTTGAGGCGCGCGTCGTCCTCACCGTCGTTGATGAGGACGGCGACGAAGTTGCCCTCGGCGCCGTCGGCGTCGGCGACGACGAGCGCGTTGCGCACGGCGACCGCAGATCCCTCGGCGTCGGGAACGTTGACGCCATCGGACGCCGTGTAGGAAAACGTCGTGGCCTGAGGGGTGATCGCTGCGCAGCCAGAGGCCGCCAGGAGCACGGTGCCGCCAAGGGCGAGGGACGCGATGATGCGCGAGTTCACGGATCCTCCAGGTGGTGCAGGCACCGCCCGGCTGCGGGCCTTCCCCTCCATCCTAGAGGGTCGACGGGGGTGCTCCCGAGGGTCCCTGGCGGACAGGAGCGGGAATCCTAGCGCATATGCGGCTGTGGTAAACTGGGTGAGGCCGGGAAGGACGTAATCCATATGCTTTTTGAGGTTGGCGAGACCGTCGTCTACCCCCATCACGGGGCAGCAACCATTACCGAAGTCAAGACGCGAGTCATCAAGGGCGAGGAGAAGACCTACCTCAAGCTCAACGTCACGCAGGGCGACCTGGTCATCGAGGTTCCGGCGGACAACGTCGACCTCGTGGGCGTCCGCGACGTGATCGGGGAGGACGGCCTGAACCAGGTTCTCGACGTTCTCAAGGCGCCGTTCACGGAGGAGCCGACCAACTGGTCGCGCCGATACAAGGCGAACCTCGAGAAGCTCGCCTCCGGCGACGTCATCAAGGTCAGCGAGGTCGTGCGCGACCTCTGGCGCCGCGACCAGGACCGCGGCCTGTCGGCCGGTGAGAAGCGCATGCTCGCGAAGGCGCGGCAGGTGCTCGAGTCCGAGCTCGCGCTCGCGAAGGAGGTCTCCGAGGCGGAGGCCGCCACGATCCTCGACGAGGCGCTCGCCAGCAGCTGAGCCGCCCCGCGCGCAGATCGCCCCGCCGCCCGCTTTCGGGCGGCGGGGCGATTACTGTGTGGAGCGTGAGCACCGCAGCGCCCCTTCGTACCGCCATCATCGTCGTCGCCGCCGGCAGTGGGACGCGCCTGGGGCGAGGCGCGCCCAAGGCGTTCGTCGGACTCGACGAGCACACCATCCTGCGCCACTGCCTGCGCGGGGTCTTCGACGCCGAGCCCGCCCAGGTGATCGTCGTCGCCCCGGAGGAGCGCGTGGGCACGGCGCTCGCCGACGCGCACGAGGCGGCCGGCCCGCGGCGCGAGCTCGTCACGGTCGTCGCCGGCGGTGCGACGCGCCAGGCCTCGGTCGCGGCGGGGCTCTCGCGCGTCTGGGCAGACATCGAGGTCGTGCTCGTGCACGACGCTGCGCGCGCTCTCACCCCGGGCGACGCGATCGACCGCGTCGCGGACGCCGTGCGACGCACGGGCCACGGCGTCGTCCCGACGCTCCCGGTCGTGGACACGATCAAGCGCGTCGCCGCCGACACGATCACGGGGGTCGTCGACCGCTCGGAGCTCGCGGCCGCGCAGACGCCGCAGGGATTTCGCCGCGACGTGCTCGTGGCGGCGTACGAGCGGGCGCACACCGAGTTCACGGACGACGCGGCGCTCGTCGCCGACGCGGGTCACGAGATCGACAGCGTCGCGGGGTCGCCGCTGGCGTTCAAGATCACGACGCCCGCCGACCTCGACCGCGCCCGGGCGCTCGTGTCCGCGGATCCGCTCCCGAGCGTGCGGCCGGCCGCGCCCGCGACGCGGGTGGGCGTGGGGACCGACGTGCACGCGTTCGGCGGCGGCGGCAAGCTCTGGCTCGCGGGCGTCGCATGGCCGGGGGAGCCCGCGCTGTCCGGGCACTCGGACGGAGACGCCGTCGCGCACGCAATCGTCGATGCGGTGCTGGGCGCCGCCGGCCTGGGGGACATCGGCACGCACTTCGGCACGGACCGGCCGGAGTTCGCGGGCGCGCACGCCGACGCCTTCCTCGCGGAGACCGCGCGGATCCTGTCGCGCGCGGGCTGGCGCGTCGAGAACGTCGCGGTCCAGGTCCAGGCCGTCCGGCCGAAGTTCGCGCCGCGCCGCGGCGCGGCGGAGCGCGCGCTGACCGACGCGCTCGGCGCGCCTGTGTCTGTGTCCGCGACCACGACCGACGGGCTGGGATTCACGGGGCGGGGCGAGGGGGTCCAGGCGATCGCCGTCGCGCTCGTGGCGCGCGCCTGACGGCGCCGGCGCGCGCGGATAGGCTGGGCGGGTGGCAGTCCGGCTCTATGACACGCGCGCGCAGGCGCCTCGCGATTTCGTTCCCCTCGACGACGGGAACGTCACGATGTACGTCTGCGGCCCGACGGTGCAGTCGGGCCCGCACGTGGGCCACGTGCGGGCCGCGCTGGCGTTCGACCTGCTCCGGCGGTGGCTCGCCCATCGGTTCGGTCGCGTCACCGTCGTGCGCAACGTGACGGACATCGACGACAAGGTCCTGCAGAACGCGACGGCCGACGAGCCGTGGTGGGCGCTCGCCTACCGGGTAGAGCGCGAGTTCCAGGCGGCGTACGACGCCGTGTCGATCCTGCCGCCGACCTACGAGCCGCGCGCGACCGCCTCGATTCCGCAGATGCAGGAGCTCATCGCCCTGCTCATCGCCCGCGGCCACGCGTACGCGGCCGGGGGAGACGTCTATTTCGACGTGCGCTCCTGGCCGTCCTATGGCGCGCTCACGCGGCAGGACGTCGACGCGATGGCCGACGACGGCGAGGCGGATCCGCGGGGCAAGCGGGATCCGCACGATTTCGCGCTCTGGAAGGCGGCGAAGGAGGGCGAGCCCGACAGCGCGCGCTGGGACTCGCCGTGGGGCCCGGGGCGGCCCGGGTGGCACATCGAGTGCTCGGCGATGTCGCGCCGGTACTTCGGCGGGGAGTTCGACATCCACGGCGGCGGCCTCGACCTGCGCTTCCCGCACCACGAGAACGAGCTCGCGCAGTCCGGCGCGGCGGGCGACGCGTTCGCGCGCTACTGGGTGCACAACGGTCTCGTCACCGTCGGCGGCCAGAAGATGTCGAAGTCTCTCGGTAACTTCACGCTCGCGGCCGACGTGCTGCGCGATCGCGCGCCGCGCGTCGTGCGGTACGCGCTGGCCGCCGCGCACTACCGCTCAAGCCTCGATGTCTCGGACAAGGCATTCGAAGAGGCGGCCGCGGCGCTCGAGCGGATCGACGGGTTCCGCGCCCGCGCGGAGCGCGCGCTGGGGGCGCCCGAGCCCGAGATTCCCGGCGCGTTCGCCGACGCGCTCGACGACGACCTGGGCGTGCCGCAGGCGCTCGCGGTACTACACGAGACGGTGCGCGCGGGAAACACGGCGTTCGACGGCGGCGATCTGGACGCGGCCCGTGGCGCCTTCTCAGGCGTGTCGGGCATGATGGAGATCCTCGGCTTCGACGAGCCGGGGAGCGCGGCTCCCGCGGGCGGGGCCGAGGGGCACGCGCTCGCCACCCTCGTCGAGGCACTCATCGCGCAGCGCGCCGAGGCGCGCGCCGACAAGGACTGGGCGACGGCCGACCGGATCCGCGATCACTTCGCGGCCGCGGGTGTCACCCTCGAAGACACTTCCGATGGAACGGTTTGGAGCATCGATGGCTAAGCCAGGCAGGCCCGGCGCGGGCGGCAAGGGCAAGAAGGGCGCGACCAAGGGGTCGGGCGGCCAGGGGCGCAAGAAGCTCGAGGGCCGCGGTCCCACGCCCAAGGCGGAGGACCGCGTCTACCACAAGGCGCACAAGCGCCGGGAGCTCGCGGAGCGTTCGGCGGCCAAGCGGCCGCAGCAGCGCTCGTCCGCCCCGCGCCGCCGCCCGAACGACGACAACGAGTACGTGACGGGCCGCAACAGCGTGCTCGAGGCGCTGCGCACGCGGATCCCCGCGGCCGCGCTTTACGTCGCGCAGCGCGTCGAGATGGACGACCGCGTCAAGGAGATGCTGGCGCTCGCCCGCAAGCGCGAGCTCGCGGTGCTCGAGGTCACGCGGCCCGAGCTCGACCGCATGGCGGGCTTCGACGGCGTGCACCAGGGTGTCGCCCTGAAGGTGCCGCCGTACGAGTACGCGCACCCGCAGGACCTGCTCGAGCAGACCCTCGAGCAGGGATCCACGCCGCTGTTCGTCGCGCTCGACGGCATCACGGATCCGCGCAACCTCGGCGCGATCATTCGCTCCACGGCGGCATTCGGCGGCCAGGGGGTCATCATCCCGCAGCGCCGCTCGGCGGGCGTGAACTCGGCGGCGTGGAAGACGAGCGCGGGCGCCGCGGCGCGCGTGCCGGTCGCCATGGCCTCGAACCTCACGTCGACGCTGAAGGAGCTCAAGAAGCAGGGCGTGTTCGTGCTGGGCCTCGACGGCGGCGGCGACGTCCAGATGCCGGCGGTCGAGCTGTCCGACCGGCCGCTCGTGCTCGTCATCGGCAGCGAGGGCGACGGGCTGTCGCGGCTCGTGGCCGAGACGTGCGACCAGATCGTGTCGATCCCGATCTCGGACGCGGCCGAGTCGCTGAACGCGGGGATCGCCGCGAGCGTCGCGCTGTACCAGGTGTCGACCCTGCGCGCCGCCCAGGGCTGATCCGGCGCAGATACGACGAGGGGGACGGCGCGTGGCGCCGTCCCCCTCGTCGTATCCCGCGAGTGTTACGCGGAGGCGATGGCCTTGTCGATCAGGCGCTCGCCCGTCTCGGCGTCGAAGACGTGCACGCGGCCGGGCGTCGGCGAGAGCGTGACGGTGTCGCCGGCCATCGGGTGGTCGCGGCCGTCGACGCGCGCGACGAGCTCTACGTTCTCGCCCTCGATCTCAGTGTGGCCGTAGAGGTACCCGTCGGCGCCGAGCTCCTCGACGAGGTCCACCTTGACGCTGAGGCCGGGCTGGCCCGGGCCGGCGACCACGAAGTCCTCGGGGCGCACGCCGATGCGGACCTTGGAGCCGTGCGCGCGGCCGAGCGCCTGGCGCTCGACGCCCACGACCTGGGTGCCCACGGTCACGCCGCCCTCGGCGATGTCGGCGGGGAAGAGGTTCATGGCGGGCGAGCCGATGAACCCGGCGACGAAGTCGTTCTGGGGGCTCTCGTACAGGTCGCGCGGCGTGCCGACCTGCTGCAAGACGCCGTCCTTGAGGACCGCGATACGGTCACCCATCGTGAGCGCCTCGGTCTGGTCGTGCGTGACGTAGACCGTCGTGACGCCCAGGCGGCGTTGCAGCGACGCGATCTGCGTGCGGGTCTGGACGCGGAGCTTGGCGTCGAGGTTCGACAGCGGCTCGTCCATGAGGAACACCTGCGGCTCGCGCACGATCGCGCGGCCCATCGCGACGCGCTGGCGCTGACCGCCCGACAGGGCCTTCGGCTTGCGGTCGAGGTAGGGCTCGAGGTCGAGGAGCTTCGCGGCGTCCTGCACGCGCTTGGCCCGCTCCTCCTTGCTGACGCCCGCGATCTTGAGCGCGAAGCCCATGTTGTCGGCGACCGTCATGTGCGGGTAGAGGGCGTAGTTCTGGAAGACCATCGCGATGTCGCGGTCCTTCGGCGGCACGTCGGTCACGTCGCGGTCGCCGATGCGGATGGCGCCGTCGTTGACCTCCTCGAGGCCCGCGAGCATGCGGAGCGAGGTGGACTTACCGCAACCGGAGGGGCCCACGAGGACGAGGAACTCGCCGTCGCCGATCTCGAGGTTGAGCTTGTCGACCGCGGGGCGGACGCCGCCCGGGTAGACGCGGGTGGCATTGTCGAACGTCACAGTGGCCATGACTGTTTCTCCTTCACCGGCAGGTACGTGCCGGACGATCCGTTGTGAATGGAAGCGGGGCGCCGGAGCGTACCGCGGGCCCGTCGTTGGGCCTGGCCTGAGTATTGCATGGGAGTCACGCGGCGCGCCAGCGCGGATCCGGATATCCCGCGCACCTGGCCCTTTCCCAGCGGTCGTCACTATGCTTTCGGGGTTGTCGTCCGCACCTGGCGGACCGAGGAGACCCACCAGATCATGACGAACGAGACGCCCGAACTCCCCGAGAACTCCGCGCCCGGCGCGCGCCGCGAGGCGCTGCGCGAGAAGGCGACGGCCGTGAAGGCGCGGATCCGCCGCCGGCGGCTGATCCGCTGGGCCGTGATCGCGCTCGTCGTGATCGTCGCCGTCGGCGCCGCCGCCTGGTGGATCTGGCGCGAGGTCTCGCCGGAGATCGACCGCCCCGTCGTGACCCCCAACAACGTCACGGGCGACGCCGTCGACATGATCTCCCTCCTCCCCGAGGAGGAGCGGCCGGAGACCGTCGCGGACCCGATCGACATCGAGATCTACGTCGACTACCTCTCGCCGGACGCGGGCGACATCGAGCAGAACCTCGCGCCGGCGATCTTCGAGCTGGTCGACGAGGGCGTCGTGACGGTGGCCTACCACCCGCTCTCCCTGCTGTCGGGGCAGTCGAACGGCACGCAGTACTCGGCGCGCGCCGCCGGCGCCGCCATGTGCGTCGTCTCGGACGCGCCGCAGGCGTTCCGCGCGTTCAACACGGCGCTCCTCACGAATCAGCCGGAGCCCGACACGGACGGCTACACCGACGAGGAGCTCGCGGACCTGGCCGAGGAATCCGGCGCCGAGGACCTGGGCGACTGCATCGCCGACCACACCTACACGCCGTGGGTGTCGGAGGCGACGGCCCGCGCGCTCGACGGCGAGCTTCCCGGCACCGACGGGGTCGCGCTGACCGGCGACGCGATGGTGCTCGTCGACGGCATGGAGTACGAGGGCGCGTTCGACGACGCCGCGGAATTCAGCCAGTTCCTCCTCACCGTGCAGAGCGAGCTGTACTACGGCGACACGGGCGATTCGGCCGACGCCGAGTAGGGTGGATCCCGCCCCGCTCGGGGCCCCGCCGGCTTAGCTCAGTTGGTAGAGCACCTGTCTTGTAAACAGGGGGTCGTCAGTTCGAACCTGGCAGCCGGCACCGTCACACCGCGGCGCCCGCGACGCCGCATTTCGTCACAGAGGGTCACGCGCCGCGCCTGGCGCGGCGGCGGTCCTTAGGCTCGTCCTATGTGCGGGCGAAGGACGGGATGGCGATGAGCGAGGACACGAACCAGGCGGCGTCGGGACGCGGGGCGCGCACGCGCGCGCAGCGGGGCGCGAGCAAGCCGCACGGGCAGTGGAAGATCGACGGCACGGAGCCGTTGAACGCCAACGAGCAGTTCAAACAGGACGACAGCGGGCTCAACGTTCGCGCGCGCATCGAGAACGTCTACGCGAAGGGCGGGTTCGCGTCGATCGACCCGACCGACCTGCACGGCCGCTTCCGGTGGTGGGGGCTGTACACGCAGCGCAAGCCCGGCATCGACGGCGGGCGCACCGCGACCCTCGAGCCGCACGAGCTCGAGGACGAATACTTCATGCTCCGCGTCCGGATCGACGGCGGCCAGCTCACGACCGAGCAGCTGCGCGTGATCGGCACGATCTCCACCGAGTTCGCGCGCGGATCCGCGGACCTCACCGACCGGCAGAACATCCAGCTGCACTGGATCCGCGTCGAGGACGTGCCCGAGATCTGGCGGCGCCTCGAGGCGGTCGGGCTGGGGACCACCGAGGCGTGCGGCGACGTGCCGCGCGTCGTGCTCGGGTCCCCCGTCGCGGGCATCTCCTCGGAGGAGCTGATCGACCCGACGCCCCAGATCGACGAGATCACGGAGCGCTTCATCGGGGATCCGGACCTCGCGAACCTGCCCCGGAAGTTCAAGACGGCGATCACGGGCCACCCGAGCCAGGACGTCGTGCACGAGATCAACGACGTCGCGTTCGTCGCCGTGACCCACCCCGAGTACGGCGTCGGATACGACGTGTGGGTCGGCGGCGCGCTCTCCACCGTGCCGCGCCTCGGCGAGCGGCTCGGAGCCTGGGCGGCGCCCGACCAGGTGGCCGACGTCTGGCACGGCGTCGTGCGCATCTTCCGCGACTACGGCTACCGTCGCCTGCGCAACAAGGCGCGCCTGAAGTTCCTCCTCGCCGACTGGGGCGTGACGAAGTTCCGCGAGGTGCTCGAGACGGAATACCTCGGGTACCGCCTGGCCGACGGGCCGGCGCCCGTGCGGCCGACGGGGCCCGGCGACCACGTCGGCGTGCACCCGCAGAAGGACGGCCGCGTCTATGTCGGCGCGACGCCGATCGTCGGGCGCGTGTCGGGGGAGCGCCTGACGGCGCTCGCCGACCTGATCGAGGAGCACGGATCCGCGCGCCTGCGCACGACGCCGCACCAGAAGCTCGTGATCCTCGACATCCCGGCGGACCGGACGGAGTCGCTCATCGCGGGCCTCGACGGGCTCGGGCTCAGCGCGCGCCCGAGCCTCATCCGCCGCGGCACGATCGCGTGCACCGGCATCGAGTACTGCAAGCTCGCGATCGTCGACACGAAGGACACCGCCGAGCGCGCCGTGCGCGACCTCGAGGAGCGCTTCGCCGACACCGACCTGCCGGCGCCCCTGTCGCTGCACGTCAACGGCTGCCCCAACTCGTGCGCGCGGATCCAGACGGCCGACATCGGCCTGAAGGGCCAGATCATCACGGACGACGCGGGCAACCAGGTCCCGGGCTTCCAGGTGCACCTGGGCGGCGGCCTCGCCTCGCCCGACCGCGAGGAGGCGGGCCTCGGACGCACGGTGCGCGGGTTGAAGGTCACGGCGGACGGCATCTCCGACTACGTCGAGCGCGTCGCGCGCCGCTACGCCGACGGCCGCGAGGGCGGCGAGTCCTTCGCGCAGTGGGCGCACCGGGTCGACGACGAGGTGCTCACATGAGCGTGAGCCTCGCGCCGCGGGCCACGCGGCGCACGGCCGACGAGCTCGAGGCCCTCGCGCGCGAGGCCGTCGTCGAGCTGGGGAGCGGATCGGATCGCGAGGTCGACGCGGCGGCGGCGATCGCGTGGGTCGTCCGGACCTTCGAACCGGGCGCCGTCGCGGTCGCCTCCTCGATGGCCAACACCGTGCTGCCCCACTTCGTCTCGCAGCGGATCCCGGGCGTCGACGTGCTGTTCCTCGACACCGGCTACCACTTCGTCGAGACGCTCGCGACGCGCGACGAGGCCCAGCGCCAGCTCGACATTCGCGTCGTGGACGTTACCGCGAGCCTCTCGGTCGCGGAGCAGGACGCCGCCTACGGGCGCGACCTGTTCGCCTCGAACCCCGAGTACTGCTGCGCCATGCGCAAGGTCGAGCCGCTGCGCGACTCGCTGCGCGGGTACGAGGTGTGGATCTCGGGGGTGCGCCGCGAGGAGTCCGCGACGCGCACGATGGCCCCGCTCGTGACGTTCGACCACAAGAACGGGCTCGTGAAGGTCAACCCGTTCGTGGCGTGGACCAGCGACGAGCTGTATGGCTACGCGGCGCAGCACGGCGTGCCCATGAACCTCCTCCTCGGGGCGGGATACCCGTCGATCGGCTGCGAGCCCTGCACGCAGCCCGTCGCCGACGGCGCGGATCCGCGGTCCGGCCGCTGGGCGGGCACGGCGAAGGTGGAGTGCGGGATCCACGTGATCTGAGCCGCCGCCGGTAGCCTCGAGAGGTCATGGAACGCTCGGGGTCCGCGCGCATCGTCGCGCTCGTGGTCGGCGTCGTGGGCGCCGTCGCCGTCGGCGCGCTCACGGCCCTGCAGGCGCGCCTCAACGGCGAGCTCGGCGCCGTCCTCGCCGACGGGTTTCTCGCCGCCGCCATCTCGTTCGGCTCGGGGCTGGCGATCCTCGTCGTGCTCGGGCTCGCGCTCCCGTCGGGCCGCGCGGGCCTGAAGCGCATCGCCGCCGAGCGCCGCGCGGGGCGCCTCGACTGGTGGCTCCTGTGCGGCGGCGCGGCCGGGGCGTTCAGCGTCGCGACGCAGGGCCTGACGGTTGGCGCGATCGGCGTCGCGCTGTTCTCGGTCGGCATGATCGCGGGGCAGACCGTCGGCGGGCTCGTCCTCGACCGCACGGGGTACAGCCCCGCGGGCGTCTCGCCCGTGACCCCGGGGCGCCTCGTGGGCGCCGCGCTCGTCGTCGCGGCCGTCGTCGTCTCGCTCGGCGGCGCCGCCGGATCCGTCCCGGCCTGGATGCTCGCGCTGCCGTTCCTCGTCGGGGTCGGCGTCTCGTGGCAGACCGCGACGAACGGGCGGCTGCGGCAGCGGGCCGGATCCGCGCTCGCCGCGACGGCCGTGAACTTCGTCGGCGGGACGGCGCTCCTCGTCGTCGCCGCCGGGGTCTCGGTCGCCGTCCGCGGGTGGCCCGACCAGTTCCCCACCGCGCCCGCCGTATACGCGGGCGGCGTGCTCGGGGTGAGCTACATCTTCATCTCGGCGGCGCTCACGCCGCGGACCGGCGTGCTCGTCATGACCCTCGGGTCGGTCGTCGGCATGCTCGCGTCGTCGGTCGTGTTCGACCTTGTGTGGCCGCCCGAGGCGGACCCGGACCCGGTGCGCCAGGCCGCCATGATCCTCCTGGCCGCGGCGGGCGTCGCCGTGGCGATCGCGCCGCGGCGGGGGTTCAGGACTCGGGGGTGAAGGTGAGCGACAGCGAGTTCATGCAGTAGCGGTCGCCCGTCGGCGTGCCGAAGCCGTCGGGGAAGACGTGCCCGAGGTGCGAGCCGCACGCGGCGCACCGCACCTCGGTGCGCTGCATGCCCAGGCTGTTGTCCTCGAGCAGCTGCACCGCGTCGGGGCGCACCGACTCGTAGAAGCTGGGCCACCCGCAGTGCGAGTCGAACTTCGTGCCGCTCTGGAAGAGCTCGGCGCCGCACCCCGCGCACGTGTAGAGGCCCGCGCGCTCCTCGTCCAGGAGTTCGCCCGTCCAGGCGCGCTCCGTGCCCGACTCGCGCAGCACCGCGTACTGCTCCGGGCTCAGCTCGGCGCGCCACTCGTCCTCGGACTTCTCGACCTCGTATGCCATGCCCCCAGGATACGACGCGCCGCGCGGGGCGGGCGCGGCTCGTGACGCGCCGTGACGCGGGCGAGAATGGGCGGATGGATCCCGCCCTCGCCGACGTCCTCCAGCGCTACGACCGCTTCGCCCGGGAGGAGGCGCCCGGGCGCAGCGCCCGGTA
Source organism: Microbacterium excoecariae (assembly GCF_011326725.1). Taxonomy (GTDB): domain Bacteria; phylum Actinomycetota; class Actinomycetes; order Actinomycetales; family Microbacteriaceae; genus Microbacterium; species Microbacterium excoecariae. The sequence goes on from NZ_JAANCO010000002.1 coordinate 130,212, forward strand.
CGCGGAGTGGGCCGCGGGGCTCGCGGCGGATCCGGAGACGGCGGCGATCCTCGCCCCGCTTCCCGCGCCCCACCGGCAGCCGCCCGTCGTGTTCGCCGTGACGCGCATGCTGGGGGCGCCCGCCGATTACGGGGCGTGGGCCGCGTTCGTGCGCGCCCACGCCGAGCGCATCGTGGCCGAGTGCGCCGCGCGCACGACCCAGACCAACGAGCCGCTCCGGTGCGCGCCGCTCGCGTTCGCGCTCGCGCGCATCCCGGGGCCCGTCGCGCTCCTCGAGGTCGGCGCGTCGGCCGGTCTCTGCCTGTTTCCGGACCGCTACGCCTACCGATTCGTCGAGCCGGGCGGCGGCACGCGGCTCCTCGGATCCGGTCCCGTCGTGCTGACCTCCGAGCTGCGCGGGGGCCTCGCCGCACCCGAGCGGATCCCCGAGATCGTCTGGCGGGCGGGCATCGACCCGCAGCCGCGCGACGCGCGCCGTGAGGAGGACCGCGCGTGGATCGAGGGCCTCGTCTGGCCGGGCGAAGACGAGCGCGCGCGGCGGATCGCGGGCGCGCTCGACATCGCGGCGGCGGATCCGCCCGAGATCGTCGCCGCGGACGCGTCCGAGGAGGGCGTCATCGCATCGCTCGCCGCGCGGGCGCCCGCGGACGCGACGCTCGTCGTGACGACACCGGGCGTCCTCCCGCACCTGCCCCGTCCCGCGCGCGAGCGCCTGATCTCGCAGATCCGCGACCTGGGCGCCCGGTGGATCACGATCGATCACCCGCGCCTCCACGACGCGTGGACGGCGCCGATCGACGCGGACGCGTGGCCCGGGTTCGTGCTCGCGCTCGACGGCACCCCGGTCGCCGCGACGGATCCGCTCGGCGGGTGGATCGCCCCCGCCTGACCGCGTGTCTGGGCGGACGCACGGGGGAGGGCGCATACGCTCGAGGCATGTCTGACGTGCACCTCGGCGCCCCACGTCCCGGGGCGGAGCAGGGCGGGCTCGACGAGCGCTCCCGCGCCATCCTTGCCTTCGAGGCCGAGTGGCCGCAGCACGACGGCGCGAAGGAGGAGGCCCTGCGCGCACGCTTCGGGATGGAGCCCGCGCGCTATTACCAGGTCCTCGCGCGCCTGACGGACGACCCCCGCGCCCAGGCGCACGCGCCGCTGTTGATCGGCCGGCTGCGCCGCCTGCGCGATGCCCGCGCCGCGCGCCGCGCGCGGCTGCTGCATTGACGGGCCCGCTACCATGACCCGCGTGCCGCAGACCGACTTCCCGCAGGACCGCTTCGACGACGTCGACGAGGACCCCGCGCGGCTCGGCGCCCACCGCGCGCCGCGCCCCCGCTTCCGGTGGGTCGTCGTGCTGCTGTGGTGGCTCCTCGCCGTGGCGGTGCTGACCGGGGCGGGGATCCTGGCGTTCCTGGCGCTGTCGAGCACCGAGTCGATCAGCCTCCCGTCGTCGAGCCAGACCGCGGTCGCGACGCCCTCCCCGTCGGAGATCGACACCTCGTACACCGTCCTCGTCCTCAACGGGACGGCGGACGCCGAGGCGTCCGCGGCGGTGCAGGAGGCGGTGCGCGACGCGGGGTGGGACGAGAGCGACATCGTCCCCCTGAACTCCGACGTCAACGACTTCCAGCACACGACGGTCTATTACGCGGACGCGGAGGATCAGGCGGCCGCGCAGGGCCTCGCCGACGCGCTCGAGATCGACGCCGTGCAGGAGAACGACGAGTTCGCGGCGATGAGCGATGGGGGCCTGACGATCGTCGTCGGCCTCGACCGTGTTTCGGAGTCGTAAACACCTCGCGTCGAGGCCGTCAATCCTTCGCCGGTCGGCCGGAAACCGCGGATCCGCGCGGATAGCATCGCTCCCATCCCCGGCGCCACGCCGGGAGGTTCGCAGCACCAGGAGTGAGCATGACGCAGGGCACCGTGAAGTGGTTCAACGCCGAGAAGGGGTACGGATTCATCACCGTCGACGCCGACGGGAAGGATGTCTTCGTGCACTACTCCAACATCGAGATGAGCGGCTTCCGCGTTCTCGAGGAGGGGCAGGCCGTGGAATTCACCGTCGGCTCCGGCCAGAAGGGGCCGCAGGCCGAGACCGTCCGGGTCGTCTGAGACTCCCCTCATCGTCGCGCCGCCGGCGCCTCGCGCGAACCCGCGCGAGGCGCCGGCGGCGTTCGTGCGGCGTGCGCGCGAAGAGGTTTGCACTCTCCCTGGTCGAGTGCCAGAATGCTCTTAGCACTCAGTGTGACTGAGTGCTAAAGACCACACGCCTACGTCCGGGAGGGACGACAACACATGGCAAAGATGATCGCTTTCGACGAGGAGGCCCGCCGTGGCCTCGAGCGCGGCCTCAACCAGCTGGCCGACGCCGTCAAGGTGACGCTCGGCCCGCGCGGCCGCAACGTCGTGCTGGAGAAGAAGTGGGGCGCCCCCACGATCACGAACGACGGTGTGTCGATCGCCAAGGAGATCGAGCTCGACGACCCGTACGAGAAGATCGGCGCGGAGCTCGTCAAGGAGGTCGCGAAGAAGACCGACGACGTCGCCGGCGACGGCACGACGACGGCCACGGTCCTCGCGCAGGCGCTCGTTCGTGAGGGCCTCCGCAACGTCGCGGCCGGCGCCGACCCCATCAGCCTGAAGCGCGGCATCGAGAAGGCCGTCGCGGCCATCACCGCCGAGCTGCTCGCGAACGCCAAGGAGATCGAGTCGAAGGAGGAGATCGGCGCGACCGCCTCGATCTCCGCCGCCGACCCCGAGATCGGCCAGCTCATCGCCGAGGCGATCGACAAGGTCGGCAAGGAGGGCGTCGTCACGGTCGAGGAGGCTCAGGCCTTCGGCACCGAGCTCGAGCTCACGGAGGGTATGCGCTTCGACAAGGGCTACCTGAACCCGTACTTCGTCACGGACCCGGAGCGCCAGGAGGCCGTCTTCGAGGACCCGTACATCCTCATCGCGAACCAGAAGATCTCGAACATCAAGGATCTCCTGCCCGTCGTCGAGAAGGTCATGCAGGCGGGCAAGGAGCTCGTCATCATCGCCGAGGACGTCGAGGGCGAGGCGCTCGCGACGCTCGTGCTCAACAAGATCCGCGGCATCTTCAAGGCCGTCGCCGTCAAGGCGCCGGGCTTCGGCGACCGCCGCAAGGCGCAGCTCCAGGACATCGCCATCCTCACGGGCGGCCAGGTCATCACGGAGGAGGTCGGCCTCAAGCTCGAGAACACCGACCTCGAGCTGCTCGGCCGTGCGCGCAAGGTCATCGTCACGAAGGACGAGACGACCATCGTCGAGGGTGCCGGTGAGGCGTCGGCGATCGAGGGTCGCGTGACGCAGATCCGCCGCGAGATCGACGCGACGGACAGCGACTACGACCGCGAGAAGCTGCAGGAGCGCCTCGCGAAGCTCGCGGGCGGCGTCGCCGTCATCAAGGCGGGTGCCGCGACGGAGGTCGAGCTCAAGGAGCGCAAGCACCGCATCGAGGATGCCGTTCGCAACGCGAAGGCGGCCGTCGAGGAGGGCATCGTCCCCGGTGGTGGCGTCGCGCTCCTGCAGGCCGCCTCGACCGCGTTCGCGAAGCTCGAGCTCGTGGGCGACGAGGCGACCGGCGCGAAGATCGTGCGCGTCGGCATCGAGGCGCCGCTCAAGCAGATCGCGCTGAACGCGGGACTCGAGCCGGGTGTCGTGGCCGCCAAGGTCGCGGAGCTCCCGACCGGCCAGGGCCTCAACGCCGCCACGGGCGAGTACGTCGACATGCTGGCCGCCGGCATCATCGACCCCGCCAAGGTGACGCGTTCGGCTCTGCAGAACGCCGCGTCGATCGCCGGCCTGTTCCTCACGACCGAGGCCGTCGTCGCCGAGAAGCCCGAGCCGGCCGCGCCGGCCGCGGGCGGCCCCGACGCGGGCGGCATGGACTTCTAAGTCCTTCCCCCGCTCCGGCGACGTCACGAGGCGGCCCTTCTCCCCCGGGAGGAGGGCCGCCTCTCGTCGTTCGTCAGCGGAACATTCCGGCGATGTCGGCCTCGGCCTGCTGGTAGCCGGTGCCCGCGGCCTGGAGGCGCTGGGCGAGGTGCTGCAGCCCCTCCTCGACGCGCGCCTGCACCGACTGCCACTCGGCGGCGAGGCCCTGGAACGCTTGCGACGCACCGCCCTGCCACGTCGCCTCGAGCTGGTGGATGCGCCCCATGAGGAGCGCAACCTCCGCCCGCAGCCGCTCCGAGGAGGCCTGCGCCTCCGCCTGCGCCTGGAGGAGCGCGTCGCTGTCGACCTGAAACTGGGTCATGTCGGATCCTTTCTCGTCTCGTTCCTCGACGGTATGGATCCGCGCCCCGCCTTTTTCGGCCCAGGGGCCGCCGCGCTCAGATAACCCGCGCGCCGCGCGGGGTGTGAACGCGCTCGGGTCCTACACGAGCGGGAAGGCGACCTGGAAGGTCGCGCCGCCGCCCGGGGTGTCGAAGACCGACACCGAGCCGCCGAGCCGCTCGACGATCGACGCGACGATCGCGAGGCCGAGGCCGCTGCCGCCCGTCTCGCGCGTGCGCGAGGTGTCCGCGCGCCAGAAGCGCTCGAAGATCTTGGCGCGGATCTCCGGGGGGATGCCCTCGCCGTGGTCCACGACCGAGATCCAGCCCATGCGCGTGTCGACGTCGACGCCGACCGTGAGCTCGATCGGCGAGTCCGCCGGGCTGTATCGGCGCGCGTTGCCCAGCAGGTTCGCGACGACCTGCTGGATCTTCTCCTCGGATCCGCGGACGATGGGGGGCACCTCGACGGGCTTGCCCGGGCGGGGCTCGGAGAAGTCGAGCGGCGCGATGGCGCGGGGGGTCTCGTCGCGCGCCGCGCGCTCGCCGCGACGCCGCAGCAACGCGCGCTGCGCGCGCGAGAACGCCGCCGAGCCCGCGCCGAACGCGCCGCGCACCCCCGAGGCTGGCGGAGCGGGCGGCAGGGCCTCGCCGGGGGCGTCGCGGACGGGAGCGGGCGGCTCGAGCGCGTCGCGGGCGCTCTCCGACAGGATCGTGATGGGGCCCGTGAGCGCCTCGAACGTCGTGTCGTTCACGGCGATCTGGCGCGCCGGATCCGCGGCGCGCACGTCGAGCGCCGCGTCGCGCGCGATCTGCCTGAGGTCGACGTCGCCGATCTCGAACTCGCGGCGCTCGTCGAGGCGAGCGAGCGACAGGAGGTCCTCGACGAGCGAGCTCATCCGCTTCGCCTCCTTCTCGATGCGCTCCATGGCCTTCGCGGTGTCCTCGTGCGTCTGAATCGCGCCCATCCGGAAGAGCTCCGCGTAGCCCCGGACGCTCACGAGCGGCGTGCGTAGCTCGTGACTCGCGTCGCCGATGAAGCGGCGCATCTTGTCGACGGTCGCGTCGCGCTCGGCGAACGACTCGTCGAGGCGATCGAGCATCGTGTTGATGGCCAGCTTGAGGCGCCCGACCTCGGTGCTCGGCTCGATGTCGGTCATGCGCTGCGCGAAGTCGCCGTCCGCGATCGTCATCGCCGTCGATTCGACCTGGCCGAGGCGCCGGAACGCGAGCGTCACGAGCCACCGGGTGACGAGCGCGCCCACGATGAGCGTGAGGATCGTCATGATCGTGAAGACCCCGACGTAGGTGCTCATGAAGGCGTCGACCTCGGACAGCGGGAGCGCCACGAGCTGGGCGTACAGCGCGCTCGTGCCGCCGACCGTGACCTGGACGGGGGCGACGGACGCGCGATAGCCCGGGCCCGTGAGCGTGTCCAGGCTGAAGATCGCGTCCTGGTTGAGGAACGCGTCCTGCACCGTCAGCTCGGTGGGGAACAGCGGATCCGCGCCCGGCCCGCTTTCGCCGCCGGAGACGCCCACGAGGGATCCCTCGGCGTCGTAGATGGCGACGATGTACTCGGTGCGCGGCTCCGGGTCCTTCGGCAGCAGCGTGGGGATCCCGTCCGCATCCTGGACGACGTCGAAGACCGTCTCGTAGACGTCGGTGCCGGACAGCTGCAGCGCCGAGGTCCCCACGTATCCGGACAGCATGGACTGCAGGACGGGGGTGGATCCGATTCCCGCCGACAGCAGGCCGGCCGCGAGCACGCCCACCGTCACGCCGGTGATCTTGGCGCGCAGGCTCGTGCGGCGCCACCAGCGTGTGATCGCGTCGGAGCGGGTGGCCAGGGCGCGCGCCTTTCCTCGGGGCGGGGGTTAGGGCTTGTCGACCTTGAGCATGTAGCCGAAGCCGCGCTTGGTCTGGATGAGCGACTCCGAGGCGTGCGGGTCGATCTTGCGGCGCAGGTAGGAGATGTAGCTCTCGACGATGCCCGCGTCCCCGTTGAAGTCGTACTCCCACACGTGGTCGAGGATCTGGGCCTTCGAGAGCACGCGGTTCGGGTTCAGCATGAGGTAGCGCAGGAGCTTGAACTCGGTCGGGCTGAGATCGATCGCCGTGTCGCCCACGTACACGTCGTGCGTGTCCTGATCCATCGTCAGCTCGCCGGAGCGGATGACCGACTCCTCCTCGTCCGACTGCATCGTGCGCCGGAGCACGGCCTGGATCCGCGCGACGATCTCGTCGAGGCTGAACGGCTTGGTGACGTAGTCGTCGCCGCCGACGTTGAGGCCCTTGATCTTGTCGTCGGTGTCGTCCTTGGCGGTCAGGAAGATGATGGGGGCCGTGTAGCCCGCGTCGCGCAGGCGCTTCGTGACGCTGAATCCGTTCATGTCGGGCAGCATCACGTCGAGCACGATGAGATCGGGCTCTTCCTCCAGCACGGCCGAGATCGTCTGGGCGCCGTTGATCACGGTCCTGACCTGGAATCCGGCGAAACGCAGGCTCTGGGAGAGCAGGTCGCGGATGTTCGGCTCGTCGTCGACTACGAGGATGCGCGGTGCGGTCATACCCCCCATTATGTCGACAATGCGCCGTCGGTGGCGCTTTTGGGCGCCGAACCGCCCTCAGGCGACCCCGCGATCAGGCCGCGATGTCCTCCGTGTCGAGGATCGTGTAGCTGTATCCCTGCTCCGCGAGGAAGCGCTGGCGGTTCTGCGCGAACTCCTGGTCGACCGTGTCCCGGGCGATGAGCGTGTAGAAGCTGGCCGTGTGGTCGCTGCGCTTGGGGCGAAGCAGCCGCCCGAGGCGCTGGGCCTCCTCCTGCCGGGACCCGAAGGAGCCCGAGACCTGGATGGCGACCGACGCCTCGGGGAGGTCGACGGAGAAGTTCGCGACCTTCGAGACCACGAGGATCCGCTCCGTGCCCTCGCGGAACGCCTGGAACAGCTCCTCGCGCTCGTCGACCGGCGTCGCGCCGGTGATCTGCGGCGCACCGAGCGCGTCGGAGAGCTCCTGCAGCTGATCGAGGTACTGCCCGATCACGAGGATCTGCTCGTCGCCGTGCCGCGCGATGATCTCGCGCGCGGCGTCGATCTTCGCGGGGGCGGTCGCCGCGATCCGATAGCGCTGGTCGTCGGCCGCGGCGGCATACTCGAGGCGCTCGGAGGCGGGCAGGTCGATGCGCACCTCGTAGCAGGCGGCGGGGGAGATGTACCCCTGCTGCTCGATCTCCTTCCACGGGGCGTCGAAGCGCTTCGGGCCGATGAGGCTGAACACGTCGCCCTCGCGCCCGTCCTCGCGGACGAGCGTCGCCGTCAAGCCGAGGCGTCGCCGGGCCTGCAGGTCGGCGGTCAGCTTGAACACGGGCGCCGGGAGCAGATGCACCTCGTCGTAGAGGATGAGCCCCCAGTCCAGCGCGTCGAGCACGTCGAGGTGGGCGTACTGCCCCTTCCGCTTCGACGTGAGGATCTGGTAGGTCGCGATCGTGACGGGCTTGATTTCTTTGACCTGCCCCGAGTACTCGCCGATCTCGTCCTCGGTCAGCGTCGTGCGCGCGAGCAGCTCGTCGCGCCACTGGCGCGCGGACACCGTGTTCGTGACGAGGATGAGCGTGGTCGTTTTCGTGGCCGCCATGGCGCCCGCGCCGACGAGCGTCTTGCCCGCGCCGCAGGGCAGCACGACGACGCCGGAACCGTCGGCCGAGAACGTGTCGACGGCCTGCTCCTGGTAGGGCCGCAGGCTCCACCCGTCCTCCGCGAGCGCGATCTCGTGCGGCGTTCCCGGGGTGTAGCCAGCGAGGTCCTCGGCGGGCCAGCCGATTTTGAGGAGCTCCTGCTTGATCTGGCCGCGCGCCCACGCGTCGATCACGTGCGTGTCGGGGTCCGGGTGCCCGATGAGGAGGTTCTGGATCCGCTTGTTGCGGGAGACCTCGGCGAGCACCGCGCGGTCGGTCGAGCGGAGCAGAAGCTCGCCCTCCTCGCCGCGCTCGATCGTCAGGCGCCCGTATCGACCGACCGTCTCGCGCAGGTCGGTCGCGACCGAGGGCGGGACGGGGAAGCGCGTGAAGCGGTCGAGGGTCTCGAGCATGTCCTCCGCCGTGTGGCCCGCGGCGCGGGCGTTCCACAGCCCGAGGCGCGTGATCCGATACGTGTGGATGTGCTCGGGCGCGCGCTCCAGTTCGGCGAACACGGCGAGCTCGTGCCGCGCCGCCTCCGCGTCGGGGTGCGCAACCTCGAGGAGGACCGTGCGGTCGCTCTGGACGATCAGGGGGCCATCAGCCATAGCCCACGAGTCTATCCGCGCGAGGCGAACCGGGGCCCGTGTTCAGACGCGGCGCGCGGAGCGGATCAGCGAGACGGGGAGGGTGCGCTCGACGTCGGCGCCCCCGTCGCGCCCCCGGAGCCGACCCCCGCCAAGCCCCGTCGCGTCGAGCCGCATCTCGCGTACGCTGCCGTCGGGCATGTTCACCTCGACCGCGAGCGTCGCGCGGTCCTTCACGGCCGCCTCGAGCTCGCGCTCGAGCCACGCGGTGTCGCCGTCGGCCGCGTGGCCCTCGCGGAGGCGCTCGATGAGGGCGGCGGCGTCGGCGGGGCGAGCTCGGTCGGGAAGCACCCGCCGCCGATCGCGCGGGAGCGGATCGCCCGCGGCGTCGACGCGCACGGCCGGATAGCGGGCGTCGGCGAGCGCCCAGAACACGGTGTCGGCGGCGGCGGCCGTCCGCAGGCGCTCGCCCTCGTGCACGAGACCGAGGCTCTGGAGCGACTGGTCGACGCCGAGCGTGCGCAACAGGTCCGGATCCGTGCTGGTGACGACGGTGTGGCCCCGCTCGGCATCGGAGGACACGCGGACGAGGCCGTGGCGGTCGGCGATGCGGTCGAGGAGATAGGCGAGCGGCTGGGGGACGCCGGTGAGCGAGATCTCCTCGAGGAAGGCGCGCATGGAGGCGGCCGTTTCGCCCGCGCCCAGGGCCTCGGTCAGCGTCGGCTCGGAGAAGCGGTACGACGAGGCCTGCGCGTGCGACTCCCGCAGGGCCATGCGCCGGAGACGCACGTCGAGCGCGGGCGCGAGCGGGCCGGGGCTGATCGCCGTGAGGTCGTTCTGCAGGTACACGCGGTCGACCTCGTGCGGCAGGAACTCCGCGAGCGCCGCCGTGTCGGCCGCGCCGCCGCGCCGCAACGGCGCCGCCCAGGCGGGTTCTGTGGGCGGGTCGCCGTCGGCGACCACGCCGACCAGGCGGGCGAACTCGAGCCAGCCGCGGGCCTTGTCGGGCCAGGCCTCGTCGAGCGGATAGGCGTCCGACCACAGCGCGGGATCGATCCAGCCCTCGCCCCGGCGTAATCCGTCCGGAAGGGCGTCGCGCAGGCGCGCGGCGAGCGTCGCCCATCGCTCGGGCGTCGAGTGCTCGATCCAGGCCGCGCCCGCGGCGGTCACGCCGAACACCCGCTCGTGGCCCCGCAGGAGACCCGTGGCGCCCGCGAGGCGCACGAGGGCGTCCGCCTCGCCGGGTGCGGAAACGATCTGTTCGTCGACGAGCCGACGGCGCTCGGTCGCGCTGAGGGCGCCCGTCCCGACGCGGGCGAGCGGGGCGCCGAGGGCACGCAGGAGGATGTCCGCGAGCGCCGTGATCGTCGTGAACGCGCGTTCGGCCGCGTGCTCGGCGGCGGCCCCCGTCGCGGCCGGCGGCTCCTGGTCGGGCGTCGGCGTCGGGTTCGCGCCGGCCAGCGCGCGCGCGACGGGCCGAAGCGCGAGCCCCGCCTCGTCGGTGAGCGCGAGGGTGGTCAGCGGCTCGCCCGAGGCGAGGCGCCACACGGCGTCGCGGGGCAGGACCGAGAGTGCGTCCGTGACGTGCTCGGGGAGGAGGAGCCACTCGGCCGCGTCGAAGAAGTCGCGCCACGCGCCCGAGGCGGCGAGGACGTGACGCTCGGCGAACAGCGCCTCCAGCTCCCGATCATCGGCGGCGCGGAGCCGCTCGGCGATCAGTCGCGCCGCGGCGCCGTCCTCCGCGTTCACTGCCGGTTCGCCCGGCCCCGACGGATGAAGCTCATGATGAGCAGCGCGAGCAACAGGAGGAACGAGATGACCGGTCCGACCATCTGCACGACGAACACGGTCGGCCAGACGCCCGACGCGTAGTCGACGCCGCCGACCGCGCCGGCGATCATCACCGCGACGAAACAGCCGATCGACAGCACGAGGATTCCCAGCGACATGGCGGCCAGGACCCGGTCGATGCGGCGCACGGGAGGGGCGCCATCGGCGTTATTGCTCATCCCTCCCACAGTAGTCCACCGACCCCCGCCGTGGCGCGCACGGTAATCTGAACGGTCGGGGGACCGAGCGGATCCCTCGTTCTTCGTTTCCGGCAGCTTCAGCGAGGTTCCCATGCCCACCGGCAAGGTCAGGTTCTACGACGAGGACAAGGGCTTCGGCTTCATCTCGTCCGACGACGGACAGGACGTTTTCCTGCACGCGAGCGCGCTCCCCGCCGGGGCGTCCCTCGTGAGCGGGACGCGGCTCGAGTTCGGCGTCGCCGATGGTCGGCGCGGCCCCTCCGCGCTTTCGGTCCGGGTGCTCGACGCCCCGCCGAGCGCCGTGCGCGCGCAGCGCAAGAAGCCCGACGACATGGCCGTCATCGTCGAGGACCTCGTGCGCCTCCTCGACGACATGGGCGGCGACCTCCGCCGCGGGCGCTACCCCTCGAACGCGCACGCCCGCAAGATCGCGGCCGTCTTGCGAAAGGTTGCCGATGACATCGACGCGTGAGCCCGACGAGCGCCTGACCGGCGCGGGCCCCCTCGCTCTCGCCGCGCTGGCGGAGATCACCCCCGAAGACACCATCGGCGCGCCCGCCGGCTACGAGGCGCACGAGGACGGCACGGTGTCGCTGCGGTTCGCGGCGACCCTGCCGGGGTACCCGGGGTGGTTCTGGACGGTGTCCGTCGCGGCGGTCGGTGGCGCGGATCCGACCGTGCTCGAGGCCGAGCTGCTGCCGGGCGACGACGCGCTCGTCGCGCCCGAGTGGGTGCCCTGGTCCCAGCGCCTCGAGGAGTACAAGGCCGCCCAGGCGGCCGCCCGCGCCGCGGGCGAGGACATGGGCGACGCCGAGGGCGGTTCCCCCGACGGCGACGAGGGCGAGGACGGCCCAGACGACGACGCGGAGGACGACGCGGAGGACGACGACGACGCGTCATTCCTGCACGCCGGGGACGTGGACGGCGTCGACATCGACGAGCTGGACGAGGGCGCGGAGGGCGAGTCGCCCGACGGTGCGGAGGGCGACTCGGAGTAACGGGGCCGGGGCCTAGGATGGGCCCATGACGCTCCAGATCCCCGCTGACCTCCTTCCCGCCGACGGCCGCTTTGGGTGCGGCCCGTCGAAGGTGCGCGACGCGCAGGTGCAGGCGCTCGCGGAGGCGGGCGGTTCCCTGCTCGGCACGTCGCACCGCCAGGCGCCGGTGAAGAACCTGGTCGGGAGCGTGCGCGAGCGCCTCGCCGCGATGCTGCGCCTGCCGGACGGCTACGAGGTCATCCTGGGCAACGGCGGATCCACGGCCTTCTGGGACGCCGCGGCGTTCGGTCTGATCCAGACCCGCAGCCAGAACCTCACGTTCGGCGAGTTCGGCGGCAAGTTCGCGGCGGCGGCCGCCGCGCCGTGGCTCGAGACCCCGGACGTGCGCCAGGCGACGCCGGGCACGGTCGCGCAGCCCGTGGCGGTGCCCGGGATCGACGTGTACGCGTGGCCGCAGAACGAGACGTCCACCGGCGCCCAGGCGCGCGTGGCCCGCGTGGCGGGAGACGACGGCGCGCTCACCGTGATCGACGCCACGAGCGCGGCCGGCGGCCTCGACGTCGATGCGCGCGAGTTCGACGTCTATTACTTTGCGCCGCAAAAGAACCTCGGGTCGGACGGCGGGCTGTGGATCGCCGCCGTCTCGCCCGCCGCGATCGAGCGCATCGGCGCGATTCAGGCGTCGGGGCGATACATCCCCGCCTCCCTCGACCTGACCACGGCGCTCGACAACTCGCGCAAGAACCAGACCTACAACACGCCGGCGCTGTCGACGCTCCACCTCCTCGACAGTCAGCTCGAGTGGATCCTCGGCAACGGCGGGCTCGAGTGGGCCGCGGCGCGCACGCGTGAGTCGTCCTCGGTGCTCTACGACTGGGCGGAGGCCTCCCCGGTCGCGACGCCGTTCGTGCGGAACCCGGCCGACCGGTCGAGCGTGGTCGTGACGATCGACTTCGACGCGTCGGTCGACGCCGCCGCGCTCGCGGCGACCCTGCGGGCGAACGGCATCGTCGACACGGAGCCCTACCGCAAGCTGGGCCGCAACCAGCTGCGCGTGGCGACCTTCGTCTCGATCGAGCCGGACGACGTGCGCCAGCTGACCCGCAGCATCGACTACGTGCTCGCGCAGGGCTGAGGCGGCCCGCCGCGCCGCGCCACGGCCCGCTGCGCGGGTTAGGATCTCCTTACCCCATTTCGCAACGAAAGCGCCGCGATGACTGATCTGATCGACACCACCGAGATGTATCTCCGCACCGTCCTCGAGCTCGAGGAGGAGGGGATCGTGCCCCTGCGCGCGCGCATCTCGGAGCGACTGGGGCACTCGGGCCCGACCGTCTCGCAGACGGTGGGACGCATGGAGCGCGATGGGCTCATCCGCGTGGGCGAGGACCGGCGCCTCGTGCTCACCGTGGACGGACGCCGGAAGGCGATCGAGGTCATGCGCAAGCACCGGTTGGCGGAGCGCCTGCTCAGCGACGTGATCGGGCTCGACTGGGCCTATGTGCACGAGGAGGCCTGTCGCTGGGAGCACGTCATGAGCGAGCTCGTCGAGCGCCGGCTGGTCGAGCTGCTCGGCCACCCCGACGAGTCCCCCTACGGCAACCCCATCCCCGGGCTGGGCGAGCTGGGCGATGTCGCGACGTCGACCACCTTCGACGAGGGCGTCATCGGCGTCGTGAAGAAGCTGGACCTCGCGGGGGAGCCGATCCGCGGGACGGTGCGCCGGCTCGCCGAGCCCGCGCAGGTGGATCCCGAGCTGCTGAGCCAGCTGCGGGACGCCGGGGTGGTCCCCGGCGGGACCGGGGCGTTCGAGTACAACGAGGGGTATGTGCTCGTCCGCATGGACGGCGCCGAGAACGGCCTCGAGCTCCCGATCGACGTCGCCTCGCACGTCTTCCTCGTCGCCGACTGACGCGCGGCCGTCAGCGGATTCTGGTCCGGGCGTGACTTTGCCGTTATCTTTCGTTACCATTTGGTGATACCCGGCGCCCGCGCCGGGGGCTCTGTGGGAAATCGCCTCGTGTGGTTCGCCCCTCCCGCAGAGAGACACTGTGCCCCCAACCAGTGCTGGCGAATCACCGCGTTCCCGACGCGCGAGGCGATGGAGGAACCCGATCTTGGCAGACGACATGACGGCGCGCGACGAGCTCGCCCCCGACGACGCGCAGGTACCCGCTGCGCAGCCCCTCACGAGCCGCAAGATGCTCGCCGCCGCCCGCAAGGACATGCGTGAGACAGAGCGCGCGGCCCGCCGCGAGGAGGCTCACCAGGCGTCGCGCCGCTTCACGCCTCTGCGTGCCGCGGGAACGCTGGCCGCGGTGTGTGCGCTCATCGCCGGCGTCGCGATCCCCGCGTACGCGGCGACCCAGCAGGACACGTCCTCTCAGACGGCGAGCGTGCGCGAGGCCGCCGAGGGCGAAGCCCAGTCGCTCGAGGTGAGCGAGGACGCCGCGTCGACCGACCTCACGGCGACGACCTACGCCGCGACCTCCTCCGAGGAGATCGAAAAGATCGAGGCCGAGCGCGCCGCCCTCGAGCGCGCCGAGGCCGAACAGGCTGCCGCGGAGGAGGCTGCCGCGGAGGCGGCGGCCTCCGCCGAGGCGACCGAGGCCGCCGAGACGACCGGGACTGTGGCGAGCGCCGAGGCGCCCGCGCCGACCGTCGTCGACGGCGCCGTGAACCCGCTGCCGGCGGGATCGTACTACGTCAGCCGCTCCGTGAGCTCCGGCCACGACGGCACCGACATGGTCGCTCCGGCCATGACGCCGATCTACGCCGTCAAGTCCGGCACCGTGACCGTCTCGAGCGAGGGCTACGGCGGCTGGGGCGTGACGGTCGCGATCGATCACAACGACGGCACGCAGACCCTCTACGGGCACATGACGTACGGCACGCGCCAGGTCGCGGCGGGCCAGGCCGTGGAGGCCGGGCAGATCATCGGGTACGTCGGCTCGACCGGCCGCTCGACGGCGAACCACCTCCACATCGAGCTGCGGATCAACGGCGTGATCGTCGATCCGATGAACTACCTGCCGATCTAATCAGGCACCTCGCGATCGAGCCCGCACCGACGACACGGTGCGGGCTCGATCGCATGTTGCACGAAATTCATTCGGCATTCGTCTCCCGGGCGTGTCCGCTGGGCTATCCTGATCGCGTCGTCGCGACGACGAGGGAGAGGAAAGCCCATGGACCAACGCCCACGCATCCGAACCACGGATGCGCTCGGACGCTATGTCCTGAGGCATTGTGCGCACACGAGCCGCGGCGCCGCCGCGGTGTGCCATCGAGGCGCTGTCATTGCGACAGCGCCTTTTTTCGTGCCCTCCGGCCCGCGCGACGACAATCCGCAACTCCCGGAAGCCATCCGGGAAGGGAAGAAAGGTCGCATATGCGCACCCTCGTGTTGAATGCCGGATTCGAGCCGCTCGCTGTGGTCTCGTTCAAGCGCGCGCTCGTGCTCGTGATGAACGACAAGGCGAATGTGATAGAGCGGATGGAGAACGCTCCCGTGTGGAGCGTTTCCGGCCCGCACGATCGCCCCGCCGTGATCGTTCTGAATAGATATGTCAGAATTCCGCACGCGCGTCGCATTCCCGTCACCCGTCGCGGGGTTCTGCGCCGCGACGGCTATCGCTGCGGCTACTGCGGTCGCGCGGCCAACACGATCGACCACGTTCTCCCGCGCTCGCGGGGTGGCGCGGACTCCTGGGAGAACCTCGTTGCGGCCTGCGTGACGTGCAACAACGTCAAGAGCGACCGGACGCCGCAGGAAATGGGCTGGAAATTGCGCCACGTCCCCGCGATTCCCCGCGGAAACAGCTGGGCGGTGCGCGGTTCCGAAAAAGCGGACCCCTCGTGGGAGCGCTATTTGGAAATGGCCGCTTAGGCCGCGATTGAAATATCGCTTTCGATAAGCAATTTCACGTGCACACGGGTTATGGTGTCGTTATGGCGAGAAAGATTGTTCATCAGTTGGTCGACGACATCGACGGAACCGTGCTGGAGCCGGGCGAGGGCGAGACGATTCTTTTCTCCCTCGACGGCAAGAGCTACGAGATTGACGTGAGCGCGGAAAACGCGCAGGCCGTGCGCGATGCATTCGAGCCGTTCGTGTCTTCGGCGCGGCGTATCTCGGGGGCCACGGCGACCCCGAAGACTCGCGGTGCGCGCTCAAGCGGCGGAAGCGGTCGCGACCTCGCGGCCGTCCGCGAGTGGGCGCGGGCGAACGGGCACACGGTCAGCGATCGCGGGCGCGTCCCCGAGGCGGTCCTGCAGGCCTACGACGCCGCGCACTGACGCGACAAGCCCACGCGCCCTCCCAGATAGACTGGGAGGGCGCGTTGGCGCATGCCCCTGTAGCTCAGTGGATAGAGCGTCGGTTTCCTAAACCGTGCGTCGCAGGTTCGAGTCCTGTCAGGGGCACCGGATCCCCGCACCCCCTACGGCAGCAACCCGTGGCGCCGCGCTGCCGCGACCGCGGCGTGGCGCGTCGAGGCGTCGAGGCGGGACATCGCGGATGCAAGGTACGCCTTGACGGTCGCCTCGCGCAGGCCCAGGCGCTCGGCGATCTCGGCGTTCGTCGCGCCGAGCGCGGCGCACGCGAGCACGTCCACCTCGCGCGGCGCCAGCCGGATCTCGGAGGCGCGCGGCGGGGCGTCCGCGGAGAGAGCCGCCAACCGTCGCTCCACGGCCGCGAGGCGGCCGCGGAGGCCCGCGTCGTCGACCTCGGCGGCGATGAGGCGGAGCTCCGCGTAGGTGGCGCGCAGCTCCTCCCGCTGCGCCGCGGGGAGGGGACCGGGCGCGTTGCGCGTGTCCTCGAGGGCGCTCGGCCGCTCCGCGAGCGCCGAGGCGAGGCGCTCCGCGACGCCGACCGCGGGAGCCGCGGCGACGCCGCCCACGGTGGAGGAGCCCCACGCCCCGCCATACAGGAGGCCGCGCGGGCGTCCCGCGACGACGACGGGCACCGCGATCAGCGTGCCGATCCCCTCGCCGAGGATGAAGCCGTCGTAGTCGTGCGTGATCTGCCTGGCCGTGGCGTAGTCGCCCGTCATGCGCGGGCGCGCCTCGGCGACCGCCCGCCCGCCGAGCCCGCGGTCGGGCGCGACGGCGAGCCCCGCGAGCGCGCCCGTGCGGTTCCCCACGATGCGGGTCACGCGCGTGAGCTGGTCCTCGTCCGCGAGGCCGCCGAAGGCGAGGGGGAACCGCGTGACGGCCGCGAACTCCTCGACGGCGCGGGCGAGAAGCTGCTGATCGTTCGGCCCGGGGGGCGTCGCCGACATGGTGCCTACCGCCTTTCGGGGGTGACGGCCCGCGGGCCGAGTTCGTAGCGTCGTGGACAGCTCGGGGCCCCACGAGGGATCCCCGGTTCCCGAGGCGGCGCAACGGTGCGTCGCCCAGCGACATGCGGCAAGGAGGCCACATGACGGACAAGAATACTGCCACGACACCCGCGGGGGTCGTGGACTATATCGCGGTGGAGAACTCGGAGACGTTCCGCGGACTGAAGCGGACGCACCGGTCGTTCGTGTTTCCCATGGCCGCGCTTTTTCTCGTGTGGTACTTCGCGTACGTGCTGCTCGCCGGGTGGGCGCCCGACTTCATGGGGCAGCGCGTCTGGGGCGACATCACGGTCGGCCTTCTCCTCGGGCTGGGCCAGTTCGTGACAACGTTCGCCATCACGATGGGCTACGTCGCCTTCGCGAATCGCCGGCTCGATCCGGTGGCACAGCGGATCCGCGAACAGCTCGAGCGCGAGGAGGCCGGCCGATGAGCGGCGCGCTGGAGACGGCGGCGGACGTCGTCACCGAGATCGAAAACAACCCGATCCTCAACATGTCGATCTTCGCGGCGTTCGTGGCCGTGACGATGTTCATCGTCATCCGCGCGAGCCGCAACAACGCCTCGGCCGCCGACTACTACGCGGGCGGGCGGTCGTTCACGGGGCCGCAGAACGGCTTCGCCATCTCGGGCGACTACCTCTCGGCCGCCTCGTTCCTCGGCATCGTGGGCGCGATCGCGGTCAACGGCTACGACGGGTTCCTCTACTCCATCGGCTTCCTCGTCGCATGGCTCGTGGCGCTCCTGCTCGTCGCGGAGCTGATGCGCAACACGGGGAAGTTCACGATGGCCGACGTGCTGTCGTTCCGCCTCCGGCAGGCGCCCGTCCGCATGGCGGCCGCGGTCACGACCCTGGCCGTGTGCTTCTTCTACCTGCTTGCGCAGATGGCCGGAGCAGGCGGGCTCGTGTCCCTGCTGATGGGCATCGACGGCGCGATCGGGCAGTCGATCGTCATCGCGGTCGTGGGCGTGATCATGGTGCTGTACGTGCTCATCGGCGGCATGAAGGGCACGACCTGGGTGCAGATCGTCAAGGCCTTCCTCCTCATCGGCGGCGGCATCGTGATGTCGATCTGGGTGCTCGCGCTCAACGGCTTCAGCATCAACGCGCTGCTCGAGTCGGCCGTCGCGGCCTCGCCGCAGGGGGACGCGATCCTCAGCCCCGGGCTGAAGTACGCCAACCCGCTCGACTTCCTTTCGCTCGGCCTCGCGCTCGTGCTGGGCACCGCCGGGCTGCCGCACGTGCTCATGCGCTTCTACACCGTGCCCACCGCGAAGGAGGCCCGCCGTTCCGTCGTCTGGGCGATCTGGCTGATCGGGCTGTTCTACCTGCTGACGCTCGTGCTCGGCTACGGCGCGGGCGCCCTCGTGGGCCCCGAGCAGATCGAGGCCGCGCCCGGCGGGGTGAACTCGGCGGCGCCGCTGCTCGCGAACGCGCTCGGCGGGCCGCTCCTCATGGGGTTCATCTCCGCCGTGGCGTTCGCGACCATCCTCGCCGTCGTGGCCGGGCTGACGATCACCGCGTCGGCCTCGTTCGCCCACGACATCTACGCAAACGTGTGGAAGAAGGGGAAGGTCACGGGCGACGGCGAGGTGCGCGTCGCGCGGATGACGACGCTCGTCGTCGGCGCGCTCGCGATCGTCGGAGGCATCGGCGTGCAGGGTCAGAACGTCGCGTTCCTCGTGGCGCTCGCATTCGCGGTGGCCGCCTCGGCGAACCTGCCGACGATCCTCTTCTCGCTGTTCTGGCGCGGTTTCACGACCATGGGGGCGGTTCTCAGCATGTACGGCGGTCTCGCGGCCGCCGTCATCCTGATCGTGCTCTCGCCGGTGTTCTCCGGATCCGAGACGAGTGTCTTCCCCGGCATCGACATCGCCGTGTTCCCGCTGACGAACCCGGGCATCGTGTCGATTCCCGTCGGGTTCCTGCTGGGATTCGTCGGGTCTTTCATCGGGCGCGGATCCGAGGATCCGAAGCTGGCGGCGGAGATGGATGTGCGCTCGCTGACGGGCCACGGGGCCGAAAAGGCCGTCGAGCACTAGGGAGACATGCCCGACGACGGCGACCCTCGAGGGCGCGCGGCCACCGCGCCGCGCGCCCTACGCGGTCGGCCAGACGCCGCTGGAGCCGCGGCGGTGGCTGCCGACGAGGTGCGTGTCCACGATGCCGATCGCTTCCATGAGCGCGAACATGGTCGTGGGGCCCACCCACCGGAACCCGCGGCGCTTGAGCTCGCGCGAGAGAGCGATCGATTCGTCGGAGGTTGACGGCACCTCGTCGGGGGTCCGCGGCGCGGGCGTGGCCGCCGGGCGGAACGACCACACGAGCCGTGCGAGGTCGGTGCCGTCCTCGCGCAGGCGCAGGGTCGCCCGGGCGTTGTCGATCGTCGCGAGGATCTTCGCGCGGTTCCGAATGATGCCCGCATCCGCGAGAAGCCGCGCGACGTCTCCGTCGTCGAACGCGGCCACGCGCGCGGGGTCGAAGTCGGCGAACGCGTCGCGAAACGCGGGGCGCTTGCGCAGGACCGTGGCCCAGGACAGGCCGGACTGAAACGCCTCGAGGCTGAGGCGCTCGAAGACGCCGCGCTCGTCGGTGACGGGCAGGCCCCATTCGTCGTCGTAGTAGGCGCGCAGCAGGTCGCTCGCGGCGGCCCAGGCGGGGCGCACGAGCCCGTCGGCGCCCTTGACGAGCCCGCGGGGGAGGGTGATCTCGGTCATGCCCCCATCCTCCCCGGCCCGCGCCGCCGCCGTGCGGGCGAGGCGCCGGATCCGGGGAGAACGGCGCGGATCCGCGCCCTGGGGACGAGCGGGCGGGCGGATCCGGACATCCCGCGCGGCGGATTGCGGCGCGCGCGGCGATCCGGGGCGAGAAATGGCCGCCGCGTGCGTAGCCTTGCGCCTGTGTGGCGTATCAAAGGCTCAGCGGCGCTGTCCGGGACGGAGGACGGCGTGAACCCGAGCGATCTCCAGGTGGCCGAGCCCGGCGTGCCCGTCGGCCACGCCGCCGACGCCGAGCGCGAGCGCCTGCGCGACGCCGCGTCGCGCCTCGGGGGGCGCTCGACGCTCCTCCAGTATCGCGAGGCGCCCGAGTCGTTCATCGAGATCACGACCGCGCACCCCGGGAGCCTGCCGCAGTTCATCACGGGTCGCTCGACCCTCCTGTCGAACCTGTTCCGCGACGAGGTCGCCCTGCGCACCGCCCGCCTGTCGGCCGAACGGATCGCCGCGAAGAACGTGGAGCTGCGCACGGCCCGCGGCATCGACGCCGTCCGCCTCGCCGTCGGGCTCGCGTCCTGGCGCGTGGGGTCCGAACGCTTCACGGCGCCCGTGCTGCTCCGGCCGCTCGCCCTGCGTCGCCACCACGCCGACTTCGAGCTGAAGCTGCGCGGCCACTTCCGCGTCAACCCCGAGCTGCTGCGCGCCGCGCGGGATCACTTCGGCGTCGACCTCGACGGGGCGGCGCTCGCCTCGCTCGCCTACGACGACGGCCTCTTCCAGCCGCAGCCCGTCATCGACCGGCTGCGCGCCCTCACCGCCCACGTGGACACGTTCTCGGTCAAGCCGCGGCTGTTCGTGTCCACCTTCGCCGACGTCTCGGGGCCCGTGGTGCGGGACCTCGCATCGGCCGATCACCCTCTTCTGAACGCGCT
This sequence comes from Microbacterium excoecariae, assembly GCF_011326725.1. GTDB lineage: Bacteria > Actinomycetota > Actinomycetes > Actinomycetales > Microbacteriaceae > Microbacterium > Microbacterium excoecariae. Next base: position 150,791 of record NZ_JAANCO010000002.1, read on the forward strand.
CGGCGGGCACGAGGAGGACCTGCGCGCGGTGCAGGCGCCGCGCCCCGCGCCGATCGCGGCGGGGCCCGACGACCGCGCCCCCGCGTCCGACACGCTGCTCCTCGACGCCGACGCCGAGCAGGAGGCGGTCCTGGCGCGGATCCGCGCGGGGCACTCCCTCGCGGTGCACACGCTCCCCGGCACGGGCGGGATGCAGACGGTCATCAATGCGATGGGCGAGTTCGTCCGGGCGGGCAAGCGCGTGCTCGTCGTGAGCGCGCGCCGCGCGACGCTCGAGGGCGTCGCCCATCGCCTCCGCGGCATCCACCTGGAGTCGCTCGCGGTGACGCCCACGGCGCTGCGCACCGACCTCATCCGGGCGATCGGCCGCAACGAGAAGGCGACGCAACCGCGCGTGACCGACGTCGACGACGCGCTCGTGCGGCTGCGCACCGTGCTCCGCGACTACCGCGGGGCGCTGACGCGCACGCGCGATCGCCTCGGGGTGTCGGTCCTCGACATCACGCGCGAGCTCACCCGGCTCGCCTCGCTGCCGGTGCCGCCCTCGTCGTCCGCGCGCCTGGGGATCCGCGCGCTCGAGAAGCTCGCCGACGATCGCTCGAGCGCCGCGCGCACGCTGGCGCTCGCCGCGCGCCTCGGCGAGTTCCGGACGGGACCCGACGACTCGCCCTGGTACGGCGTGAGCTTCGAGACCACGGAGGCCGCACGCACGGCGCACGCCCTCGCGGGGCGCCTGCACCGTACCGACGTGCCGCAGCTGCTGGAGCGCGGGTACGAGCTCATCTCGCAGACGCGCATGCGCCCCTTCGCGACCCTCGACGAGCTGGGGGAATACCTGCGGCTGCTGCACGGGATCCGCGATTCGCTCGACCGTTTCCAGCCGATGGCCTTCGAGCGCCCCCTCGCCGACATGATCAAGGCGCACGGGACGCGGCGCGACGCCCAGTCGATGTCCGGCGCGCAGCGGCGCCGGCTGAAGCGGCTCTCGCGCGAGCTCGTCCGACCGGGCGTGCACGTCGCCGACATGCACGACGCGCTGACGCGGATCCAGCACCAGCGCGCCCAGTGGCAGCACCTCTCCGAGGGGGCGAGCGTTCCCGAGGTGCCGCTCGGGCTCGCCGACGCGCAGGTCGAGTGGCAGCGCGTCGAGGCCGACCTGGGCGAGCTCGACCAGGCCCTGGGGCGCGGAACGCGGCTGGCGGCGCTGCCGGTGGAGCGACTGATTCGCACGCTCGCCGGGCTCGCCGCCGAGTCCGACGTCTTCGAGAACATCGTCGAGCGCGCCGAGCTGCGCGCGACGCTCGACGAGCTCGGCCTCTCGCCGCTGCTCACCGAGCTGTCCGTGCGGCACGTGGACGAGGCGCGCGTGGGCGAGGAGCTCGAATTCACGTGGTGGCAGTCGGCCCTGGAGCACCTGCTCCAGAGCGACAAGGCGCTGCTCGGCGCCTCCACGAGCGTCGTCGACCGCCTGGAGAAGGACTACCGACTCGTCGACGAGGCGCACGCGGCCGCCTCCGGGCCGCTCCTGGCCTGGCAGCTGGCCGCGCAGTGGAAGATCGGCATCGTCGACGAGCCCGACGAGTCCGATCGCCTGCGCCGCGCGCTCATGCGCGGCGAGGTCACGGCCCGGCAGGTCCACGAGGACGCGCCGCAGCTCATGCGCACGCTCGCGCCGGTGTGGCTCGCGTCGCCGTACGACGTGCCCCAGCTGCCCGACACCGAGCGCTTCGACGCCGTCCTCCTCGTCGACTCCGCGGCGATCTCGCTCGCGGAGGCGGCCCCGGCGATCCGCCGCGCGAACCAGGTCGTCGTCTTCGGCGACCCCGTCACGCAGCGCCCCACGCCGTTCGCGGTCTCCACCGCCGCCGCCGTCGAGCCCGAGCGCGAGGATCCGGCGCGCGCCGAGCGCAGCGCGTTCGAGCGGATCGCCGAGGTCCTGCCCGTCGAGACGCTGACGCGCAGCTACCGCTCGGGCGGGGAGGATCTCGCGCATCTCGTCAACGACGCGTTCTACGGCGGGGAGATCTCCTCGTTGCCGTGGGCGGGGTCCTACCTCGGCCGCGGCAGCCTGACGGTCGACTACATCGAGGGCGGCCAGGGCGCGCCCGACCCGCGCACGGGCGCGGTCGAGAGCCCGGATCCCGAGGTCCAGCGCGTCGTCACGCTCGTCGTCGAGCACGCCGTCAACCGCCCGCGCGAGTCGCTCATGGTGGTGACCGCGAGCCGCCGACACGCCGACCGCGTGCGCGCCGCGGTGACCGCCGCGTTCGCGGGCCGCGGCGACGTCGCGGACTTCGTCGGGCGCGAGACGGCCGAGCCGCTCGCGGTCCTCACGCTCGAGGAATCGGTCGCCGAGAGCCGGGACCGCGTGATCTTCTCGCTCGGCTACGGCGTGACGCGTCACGGGCGCGTGCTGAGCGACCTCGGCGACCTGTCCGGTCCGGACGGCGAGCGCCTCCTCACGGTGGGCATGACGCGCGCGCGCCGCTCCATGGTGATCGTCACGTGCGTGCGCCCGCCGGACATCGACGACGGCCGGTTCTCCACCGGCGCCGCCCTGCTCATGGACCTGCTGCGTTCCTACGAGGAGCGCGCGCGGGAGCCGCGGCGCGAGGACGACGCGGATCCGCTGACCCGGGTGCTCGCCCGCGAGCTGCGCCGCATGGGCGCCGCCGTCGAGATGGACTACCGCGGGCTGCTCCCGCTTGTCGCGCAGGCGGGCGGCAAGGCCGTCATCGTGGAGTCCGACCCGGAGACGCGCGGCGAGTCCCTGCGCGAATCGCTTCGCCTGCGCCCGCAGGTCCTGCGCCGGCTCGGCTGGCACTACGTCCGCGTGCACGCGTTCGACCTGTACAGCGACCCGCGCGCGGTCGCCGAGCGCGTCGCGGCCGTGCTGGGGATCCGCGCCGAGGTCGAGCGCGTGGACGCCGACACCGCCCCGATCATCGACTGAGCATCGTGGCGGAGAAGGACCCACGGCAGCGCGTGGAGCGGGTGCGGGGGGCGCGCCGGGCACGGCTCACGCCCGTCCCGGACACGCTGACGGACTCGGAGGCCGAGGCGACGCTCCGGGCCGAGGACGCGCCGCCCGCGTCGCCCACCGGCGCCCCGAGCGCGAACGACGATCGCCTGCGCCGCGACGTGCCGCCGCACTACGGGTGAGACGCGACAAGGCGGGCGTCGGATCCGATCCGGCGCCCGCCTTGTCGCGCGAGTGGGTCAGGACTGCTTCTGCGCCGCGAGCAGGTCGCGGATCTCCGTGAGCAGCTCCTCCTGGCTCGGCGGGTTCACAACCTCGGGCTCGCCCTTCTTGCGGCGCTCGGCCAGCTTGTTCATGGGCATCACGAGGACGAAGTAGACCACCGCGGCGATGGTGAGGAAGTTGATGATCGCCTGGATGATCCCGCCGATGCCGATCGACGCCGTGGCGAAGATGCCGGGGATCTCGATGACCCAGCCGGACAAGTCGCCCGTCGGCACGAAGGCGCCGAGGAGCGGGTTGACGATGTAGTCGACGAACGCCGTGACGATCGCCGTGAACGCCGCGCCGATGACGACCGCGACCGCCAGTTCGACGACGTTGCCGCGCATGATGAAGTCTTTGAAGCCCTGGAACACGATCGTGCCCGCCCTCCTGGGGCGCGCATCGGGCGCCCCCGTCGTGTCGACCCAGCGCCCACCTCAGGCGCTGGCGGCGACCGCCCCCGAGCTGCCGCTCGTCGATGTCGCCTGAGACGATGATGCCGGTGCCGCCGCCGATTTCCCATCGGCCGCGCCGGTGCTCGCGCGCGAGTCGGTGCGGTAGAAGCCGGAGCCGTTGAAGGTCACGCCGATGGATCCGTACTGCTTGCGCAGCGCCCCGCCGCACGCGGGGCACTCGGTGAGCGAGGCGTCGCTGAAGGACTGGACGGCGTCGAAGGCGTGGCCGCAGTCCGTGCAGGCGTAGGCGTAGGTGGGCATCTCGGGGGACCTCCGAAAGGGGATCGCCGGGCCGTGCGGGCGGGCTCAGCGATCGAACGACAGGGTGCGGGTCGGCGTGAGCGCCCCCGACATCGGCACATCGTGCGACTCGCGCGGGAGGGCGTCGACCACCTCGACATCATAAATCACGGCGTAGACCGGCGGCGGGGCCGCGAAGGCCGCGAGTGCGCGATCGTAGTAGCCGAGGCCCCACCCGAGGCGCGTGCCGCGCACATCGACGGCGGCGGCCGGCGCGAGGATGAGGTCCGCCTCGGCGAGCGGATCCCCGCCGAGCGCCGGTCCGGCGGGCTCCGGGACGCCGAGGGGGCCGGGGCGGCTCGTTCCGTCGTCGTCCGCCCACACGAGCTGGCCGCCCGGGCGGCTGAGGGGGAGGATCACACGGATCCCGCGCGCGCGGGCCGCCGCAAGGAAGCCGGTCGTCGGGGGTTCCTGCGGAGCGGCGAGATAACAGGCGACCGTCCGCGCGCCGAGGCCTCCTGCGAGGTCGAGCGCACGGGCCGCGATCCGGCGGTCGGCGTCGGCGACGGCGCCGGCCGACAGGGCCCGCCGGGCGTCGCGGATCCGGCGGCGGATGTCCCGCTTCCCCTCGGCTTCGCCCGTCTCCACGGGCCCAGGGTACGCGGATCCCCGGGGCGGCGAACACGGCGATGTCGGTGGCGTCGGTAAGGTGAAGTCATGGAACCTGCCAAGATCAAAGCTGTCATGCCTGTCGCGGGTCTCGGCACCCGCTTCCTCCCCGCCACGAAGGCGACGCCGAAGGAGATGCTCCCGGTCGTCGACAAGCCGGCCATCCAGTACGTGGTCGAAGAGGCCGTCGCCGCGGGCATCCGCGACGTGCTCATGATCATCGGCCGGAACAAGAACGCGATCGCCAACCACTTCGACTCGGTCCCCGAGCTCGAGGAGAAGCTGACCGCCAAGGGCGACGACAGCAAGCTCGGCAACGTCCGCAAGTCGAGCGACCTCGCCGACGTGCACCTCCTGCGCCAGGGCGAGCCGAAGGGCCTCGGCCACGCCGTCTACCGCGCCAAGCAGCACGTGGGCGACAGCCCGTTCGCGGTCATGCTCGGCGACGACCTGATCGACGAGCGCGACCCCCTGCTCCCCAAGATGATCCAGGTCAACGAGCAGAAGAAGGCCATGGTCGTCGCGCTCATGGAGGTCGACCCCGAGCAGATCCACCTGTACGGGTGCGCCTCGGTCGAGCAGACCGATGACCCCGACGTCGTGAAAATCCTCGACCTCGTCGAGAAGCCCGCAAAGGAGGACGCCCCGTCGAACCTCGCGATCATCGGTCGCTACCTCCTCACGCCCGAGATCTTCGACGTGCTCGAGCACACCGAGCCGGGCAAGGGTAACGAGATTCAGCTGACGGACGCGCTGAAGGAGGTCGCCGCCGACGACGAGAACGTCGACGTCTATGGCGTCATCTTCCGCGGGCGCCGCTACGACACGGGCGACAAGCTCGACTACATCAAGGCGATCATGCGCCTCGCGGCCGACCGCGAGGACCTTGGGCCCGAGCTGCGCCCCTGGTTCAAGGAGTTCGCGGCTACGCTCTAGCCACACCGGGCGCCCGCCCGCACGCACCAAGGAGAGCCGGATGGACACGCTCGATCGCTCGCACGGCGAGGTGTCCATCCGGCTCGTCCGTCCCCGGGACGCGCGGGTGCTCGAGTACGAGCTCGCGACGAACCGTTCGTGGCTCGTCCCATGGGAGGCGACGAACCCCGACGGTGCCGTGTCCATGGACATGCGCGCGGGGATCCGCCGGCTCCTGCAGCAGCATCGCGACGGCGCGGGCGTCCCCTTCGTGATGGAGCATCAGGGGTCCGTGGCGGGGCAGCTGAACGTGTGGGGAATCGCCCGCGGATCCCTCTCGTCGGCCACGATCGGCTACTGGGTGTCCCAGCGCTTCGCGGGGCGCGGGATCACGCCGACGGCGGTCGCGCTCGCGACCGACGCCTGCTTCCAGACGCTCGGGCTGCACCGGATGGAGATCTGCATCCGCCCCGAGAACGCGCCGAGCATTCGCGTCGTCGAGAAGCTCGGCTTTCGGTACGAGGGATACCGTCGGCGCTATATCCACATCAACGGCGACTGGCGCGACCACTATGCCTTTGCGCTCACGCGGGAGGACGCCCCCGAGGGCGTCCTGCGGCGCTTCGTCGAGGGGCGCGCCCCCGAGGAGGCCGCGCGCGTTCCGGAACGGGACCGCCCGCACCTCGCGTGATCTGCCCGCAACGCGGCTCTGATACCTCTAGCGGCATGAGTATCACGCTGCGCGGGGCGCGCGCCGTCTGGACGCCGGGGGCCGAGCACGCCGGCGACATCCACATCCGCGGCGAGCGGTTCGCAGACGTGGGGGATCCGACGGCCGAGGTGATCGATGCCTCGGGCTGCGTCGTCACCCCCGGGCTGGTCAACGCGCATCACCATCTCCTGCAGAGCGGTTTTCGCACGCTCCCCGGCACGCGCGGGGTCGCGATGCGAGACTGGCTGCCTGCCATGGCGGCGGCGTATTCCGAGGCGGGCATCGACGGCTCCCTGACGGAGTCCACGGCGCTCGTGGGGCTCGCCGAGGCGCTTCTCTCGGGCGTGACGACGGTCGCGGACCATCACCTGAACTGGCCGACGGACGGCGGCGCGAGCGCGGTCGATGTCGCCCGGGGCGTCGCGCGGGCGCGGGCGCGGCTGGGGGCGAGGCTGGTCTTTGTGCGCGGGACCGCCGGCGATGCGCCGGACGTCGCAGCCACCGGCGCCGACGCGATCGCGGCGGCGCTGGCTCCCGGGCGGGGAGGCGTGACCCCCGACGGGCTCGTACAGGTCGCCGTGGGCCCCGCGGGGGTGCACAGCGATCGGCCGGAGACGTTCGCGGCGCTCGCGGACGTCGCGCGGGAGCGGGGGTTGCGACGGCGCACGCAGGCGAACGAGCAGGTCGACACCGAGATCGCGCTCGCGCGGTACGGCCGGCGCCCGCTCGAGCTCCTCGAGGAATGGGGCTGGTTGGCGCCCGACGTGACGATCGCGCACCTGTGCGACGTGACCGACGGCGAGATCGATCTGCTCGCCGCGCGCGGCGTCGCCGCGACGCACGCGCCCGGTTGTGACGTCCCCATGGGATGGGGGATCGCCCGCGTCGCCCGGCTGCGCGCGGCGGGGATCCGGGTGGGGCTCGGGACCTCGGGTGGCGGGAGCAACGACGCCGGCCACCTGCTCGCCGACGCGCGCCTGGCGATGCAGGTCTCGGGCCTCGTGGGCGCGCCGCTCGCCGCGCGCGACGTCCTCGAAGCGGCCACCGCGGGATCTGCGGACGGGCTGGGCCGCCCCGAGCTCGGCCGCATCGCTCCCGGCGCGGCCGCGGACGTGTGCGTCTGGGATGTCTCGGGCGCGGCGGACGCCGGGACGGCGGATGCGGTCGCCGGGCTTGTCTGGCTCCGCCCGGGCCGCCGGCCGCGGCACGTCATCGTGGCGGGCCGGGTCGTCGTGCGCGACTACCGCCTCGTGGAGGCCGACGAGGAGGAGCTCGTCCGGCGTCTCGCCGAGCGTGTCGGACGCTGACGCCTCACACGTCGAGGACGAGCCGCGGGCATGCCGCGCGCGAGACGCAGATCATCATCACGGGGCTCGTTTCACGCTCGGCCGCGCTGAGGACGCGGTCGCGGTGGTCGACCTCCCCCTCGACGACGACGGTCTCGCACGTGCCGCACGTGCCCTCGCGGCAGGACGAGACCGTGAACACGCCGCGATCCTCGAGGGCCTCGAGAATCGACCGGTCGGCGGGGACGTCGATCACCTCGCCCGTGGACATGAGCTCGACTTCGAAGGCCTCGGTGGCGCGCTCTGGCTCCGCGGGCGCCACGGCGAACGGCTCGACGTGCAGGCGCGCGGGTTCAGCCGCGGCGAGCGCCGCGAGGAGCGGATCCGGCCCACACGCCCAGATGGGCGCGGGGCCGGCCTCCGCGACGATCGCGGCCGGGTCGGCCCGGTCGCCCTCCGCGCTCACGTGCAGGCGGACGCGGTCGCCGAGCGCGGCGATCTCGGCCGCGAAGGGAACGGCCGCACGCGTGCGGACGCTGTAGTGCAACGTCCATTCGGCGCCGGCGCGCTCGGCGGCGCGCACCATCGGCAGGATCGGGGTGATCCCGATCCCGCCCGCGACGAATACCGCGCGCTCGCCCGACCCCGGCGCGTCGAACGCGAAGTTCGAGCGTGGTCCGCGCGCGCGCACGACGGCGCCCTCGGCGAGCGCGTGCGCCGCGCGGGATCCGCCGCGGCCCGCGTCCTCGCGGAGGATCGCGACGCGCCAGGTGTCGCGCTCGTCGGGGTCCGCGCTCAGCGAGTACTGCCGCTCTAGACCGTCGCCGAGCACGAGGTCGATGTGTGCCCCGGGCTCCCACGCGGGGAGCGGGCGGCCGTTGGCGGCGGCCAGCGTGAGGGACACGATGCCGGGGGTCTCCGCGACGCGGCGGCGCACGACCAGCTCGCGCTCGACGTCGCTGAAGAAGCTCATGCGCCCTTCTCCTCTCCGGCGCCGCCGCGCGGCCCGCGTTCCTTCACGACCATGAGGCGATAGGGCGCGCCGTCGGCGCTGGCCCATCGGTGCGGCGTCCCGCCGCGGTAGTAGAGGGACCCGCCCGTCGGCACGCGCTGGGGTCCGCCGGGGCCCGCGTCGATGAGGGCCTCGCCCGCGATGACCGTGACGAACTCGTCCTCGGGGTGGGTGTAGAACTCGCCGAGCTCGGTGACGGCGCCCGTGACGTCGATCACGGTGAATCGGGTGTCGCCGGAGGTGAGAACGCGCGCGTCGGCGCCGCCGAACGACCCGACGGCCGCTTCGGGGGCGTCGAGCGACGTTCCGCTCATGAGCTCGACCTGGCTCGTGCCGAGGGCGCGAGCGAGCCGCGAGAGCGACTCCAGGCTGGGGTTCGCCCGTCCCCTCTCGAGCTGGCTGACGAAGGGGTGGGACAGGTCGGCACGCTCCGCGAGCTGCACGATCGTGAGGTCGAGGGCGCGGCGACGGGCGCGGATCGCGGCGCCGAGGCGGGCGCCGGCGGTGTCGCTCATGGGGCCTCCAGGGTGATGCACGGAAAGACAAAGAACCGAAACGCCGGGGAAACATGTCGCGTCTAGCGTCGGCGATGTTGATCACATCAACATTTCTTCCTCACAAGGTGTACCACATGGACGTTTCCTCCCCCCGCCGCCTCCGCGGCGCCACCCTGGCCGACGGGCGCGTCGTCGACGTCGTCCTGGACGGCGAGACCGTCGGGGCCGTGACCGAAGCCGCCGCGGGCGCCCCGCTCGAGGACGGCGACCTCGACCTGGGCGGCTTCCTCTTGCTGGCCGCGCCGGCCGACCCCCACACGCACCTCGACAAGGCGCTGTCGTGGGACGCGATCCGCCCCGTCTCGGGCGACCTCGAGACGGCGATCGCGTCCTGGACCGACTTCATCCGCGGCACGACCGAGGACGAGATCCGAGGCCGGGCGGTGCGCGCCATCGAGCGGTACGTCGCGAACGGCACGACGGCCCTGCGCACCCACGTCGACGTGCCCTCCGAGGGCGACCCCGCCCGCGGCGTGCGCGCCGTGGCCGCCGCCCGCGCGCAATTCGCGGGCATCGTCGACATCGAGATCGTGGCGCTCGCCGCGCGCGACATCGACCCGGCCCGCGTCGAGGCGGCGCTCGCCGCGGGCGCCGACCTGGTGGGCGGGGCGCCGCATCTCGCGACCGACGAGGGTGCGGATCTCGCGCGCCTCCTGGACGTCGCGGAGCGCCACGGCGTCGGCGTCGACATCCACGCCGACGAGGCGCTGCGCCACGGCGACACCCTCCGACTGATGTCGCGCCGCACCGCCGACTGGACCGTCACGCGGACGGCGAGCCACTGCGTGCGGCTGTCGATGATGACGGCCGACGAGCTGGATCCCTTGCTCGCCGAGGTCGCTGCCGCCGGCATCGGGGTGGTCGCCAACCCGCTGACGAACCTCTACCTGCAGGGCTGGGACGACCCCGTCGCCATGCCACGCGGCGTCGCTCCGGTGGGGCGGCTCCGGCGGGCCGGGGTGACGACCGCGGCGGGCGGCGACAACATGCGGGATCCGTTCAACCCGGTCGGGCGAGCCGACGCCTTCGAGACCGCCATGCTCCTCGTCGCGACGACCCACGTCTCGATCGACGAGGCCTGGGACGCGGTGACGGATGCGGCACGCACCGTGATGGGGCTCCCTGCGGCGGGCCCCGTGCCCGGCCGCCGCGCGGAGCTCCTCGCGGTGCGCGCCGACTCGCTCGCCGACGCCGTGGCGTTTGCGCCCGCAGAGCGCATCGTCTTCTCGCGTGGCCGCGTGGTCGCGCGCATCGACACGACGCGCTGGATGGCCCCGCGCGCGCAGGAGGAGGCCCGATGAGCACTGCGACGATCGACCGACCGCGCGAGACAGCCGACGCCCTAGTCGACTTCCGCGACGTCGGAATGACCTACGACGACGGCACCGTCGCACTCGAGCACGTCGACATCACGGTCCGGCGCGGCGAGTTCGTCACCGTCGTCGGTCCCTCCGGGTGCGGCAAGTCGACGCTCCTGCGTATCGCGGCCGGGCTCGAAAGCCACACGGCGGGGGACTGCGACACGCACACCGACCGCGTGGGCTTCGTGTTCCAGGACGCCACGCTGCTGCCCTGGCGAAACGTCCGGAAGAACGTCGAGCTGCTCGCGGAGCTGAACGGACAAACCCCCACCCAACGTTCCGCCGCCGCGCAGGAGGCGATCGACCTCGTGGGCCTGGCGGGCTTCGAGGGATCGATGCCGCGCCAGCTCTCCGGCGGGATGAGGATGCGCGCCTCGCTCGCGCGCTCGCTGACGCTGAACCCCGACCTGTTCCTGTTCGACGAGCCGTTCGGCGCGCTCGACGAGATCACCCGCCAGCGGCTGAACGACGAGCTCCTCCGGCTCTTCGCCCAGCGCGGGTTCGGAGGCCTCTTTATTACCCACTCGGTCGCCGAGGCCGTGTATCTCTCGACCCGCGTCGTGGTGATGTCCGGCCGACCCGGCCGCATCGTCGACGTCGTCGACGTCCCCTTCGACATGCCCCGAGACCCCGAGATCCGCTTCTCGAGCGAGTTCGGTGCGCTCGTCGGGCGCGTCTCGCACGCCCTCAAGGAGGCCCACGCATGACACAGCTGACTGCGGCGCCCGCCGCACCCGCTCCCGTCGCGACGCGCGCCAGGCGAGCATCCGCGCCCGCCTGGCTGCACACCGCCTGGCCGCCGCTGGTCGTGTTCGGCATCATCCTCGTGGCGTGGTCGGTCGCGAGCGCGATGCTCGGCGACCGGAGCTTTCTCCTGCCCGCCCCCTACCGCATCTTCACGGACGGCCTGTTCGACCCGATTACGGGGCCGGAGATCCTCGAGGCGCTCGGTCAGACCACCCTCGTCGCCTTCATCGGTCTCGCGATCGCCGTCGTCCTCGGCATCGGGTGGGCGGTCGTGATGCTGCAAGCAAAGTGGGCGGAGCGCTCGCTGTACCCCTACGCCGTGATCCTGCAGTGCATCCCGATCCTCGCTCTTGTCCCCCTCATCGGCTTCTGGTTCGGGTACGGCCTGCCCGGTCGCATCATCGTCTGCGTCCTTATCTCGTTGTTCCCCATGGTCTCGAACACGCTGTTCGGGCTCCAGTCGGTGGACAAGTCGCAGAAGGAACTGTTCCAGCTTCAGCACGCCGGTCGCTGGACCACCCTGCGAAAGCTGCAGCTCCCCGCCGCGCTGCCGTCGATCTTCGTCGGGCTGCGCACCTCCGCGGGCCTGTCGATCGTGGGCGCCATCGTGGGCGACTACTTCTTCCGCCGCGGGACGCCCGGACTCGGATCCCTCATGAGCGCGTATACGTCGCGCCTACTCGCGGCCGAGCTGTACGCATCGGTCGTCGTCGCCGCCCTCCTCGGCGTCGCCATCTTCGTGGGCTTCGGCCTGCTCTCCCGCCTCGTCGTCGGCCGCTGGTACGACGCCACCAAGGCCTGACCCCTCCCACCCCCCTCAGGAAGCGAGACCATGACCCTCATCACCCGCCGGCGCGCGCTCGCCGCCGCCTCGACGCTCGGCGTCGCGACCCTCGCCCTCACCGCCTGCTCGGGCGGGACGACCGCGGACGACGCCGCGGCCGATCTCGAGGTCGGATCCCTCGACCTGTCGGCCGTGTGCCCCGCCGACATCGTCGTCCAGACCGACTGGAACCCCCAGGCCGAGCACGGCCACCTCTTCCAGCTCATCGGCGACGACTACACGATCGACGCCGAGAACAAGTCGGTCTCCTCGCCGCTCGTCGTCGACGGCGAGTACACGGGTGTGAACTTCGAGGTGCGCGCCGGCGGTCCCGCCATCGGGTACTCGACCGTCAACTCGATCATGTTCCAGGACGACGCGATCACCCTCGGCTACGTGCACTCGGACGCCGCGATCTCGAGTTCGGCCATCACCCCCGTTGTCGGCGTCATGGCGCAGATGGACGTCAACCCGCAGATGGTGATGTGGGACCCGGAGACCTACCCGGACGTCGAGACGATCGAGGACCTCGCCGCCGCGCTCGAGGAGTCGGGCGGCGCCTGGCGCTACTTCGGCGGCGCCGCGTACATGGAGTACCTCATGGCCGCGGGGATCGTGCCCGAGTCGATCGTAGATGGCGGCTATGACGGCACGCCCGCGTCCTTTGTGGCGGACGACGGCCTCTCCGCGCAGCAGGGCTTCGCCTCCGCCGAGCCCTACATTTACGCCAACGAGGTCGAGGCGTGGAATAAGCCGGTCGAGTACGCGCTCATCGCGGACGCGGGCTGGGACATCTACGGATCCGCCCTCTCGGTGCGCGCCGACAAGATCGAGGAGCTCTCGCCCTGCCTTGAGGAGCTCGTGCCGATCCTGCAGCAGGCGGAGGTCGACTTCTTCGCGGACCCGTCCGACACGGTCGATCTCATCCTCGAGCTCGTCGCCGAGTACAACAACGGCTGGACCTACTCCCAGGGCGTGGCCGACTACGCGGTGGAGACGCTTATCGAGGACGGCATCGTCTCGAACGGCGACAACGGGTACATCGGCGACTTCGATCCGGAGCGCGTGAGCGAGTTCTTCGGAACGGGCATGGAGCTCTTCCAGGAGATCGCCGCCGACGTCGACCCCGACCTCGTTGCCGAGGACATCTACACGAACGAGTTCCTCGACACCTCGATCGGCCTGTCCGAATGAGCGTCGCCACAGCCGAACGCGCCTCGGTCTCGGACCTCTACGACGCGCTCGTCGAGCTCCTCGGCCCGCGGGGCGTCACGACCGACCGGCGCATGCTGGAGCGGGCCTCGGTCGACGGCGCGCGCATGTCTCCCGTCATCAGCGAGCTGTTGCCCCTCGGCATCGCGCAGATCGTCGCCTTCCCGACCACGGCCGAGGACATCGCGCGCGTCGTCGACGCGGCAGTCTCCCGCGGGATCCCCGTCACGCCCCGCGGGAAGGGCACGGGGAACTACGGTCAGGCCATCCCCTCGCGCGGCGGACTCGTGCTCGACACGTCGCGGGCCCGGACGATCGTCGAGGTCGCCGACGGCGTCATCACGGCCGACGCGGGCGTCCCCATGGCGCAGCTGGAGCAGGCGGCGCGCGAGACCGGGCAGCAGCTGTGGATGTATCCGTCGACGATGAACTCGTCGGTCGGTGGGTTCCTCGCGGGCGGATCCGGCGGCACGGGAACGATCGCGCACGGCGCGAACCACATGGGGTTCGTGGTCGCCCTCGACGTCGTCCACGCGGACGGATCGGGCCTGCATCACGTCGTGGGGGAGGAGGCTCAGCGCTACGTGCACAACTACGGCACGGCGGGCATCATCGCCCGCGCGAGCGTCCGCCTCGAGCCCGCGGTCGACTGGCGCGCGCTCTACGCGTCCTTTGAGACGTTCGCGGGTCCCCTGTCCGTGCTCCGCGAACTCGGCCGGCTCGAGCCGCTCCCGCGCCTCGTCTCCGCCGACACGCGGGAGGTCTCGGCCGCGCTGCCGGAGGATCCCGCCATCCCGCGCGGGCGCGCGAGCCTGCGCGCCATCCTGCACCCGGACACGGTTGCCGCCGCGACGACGCTCATCGAGGGCGCCGGCGGCCGCGTCGAAGACGTGCGGACGGGGCCCGCGGAGGGCGCGAAGCTCTCGACGCTCAGCTACAACCACCCGATCGAGTGGCTCCAGAAGTCGCGGCCGGGGCACTACTACCACCTCGAGGTCGGCGGCGACATCCTTGCCGACGACATCGCGCTCGTGCACGACACGATCGGCGACGGGCTCCTGCACATCGAGGCCGGGCATACGGTGCCGATCGGCATGCTGGCGGCGGAGTACACGGGCCCCGAGGAGGTCCTTGCCGCGATCGCGCGACTCGAGGCCATCGGCGTCGGCGTCCACAACTGCCACCAGTGGAACGTCGACTTCGAAATGCCACGCACGGTCGAGCTCGCGCGGGTCACGGATCCGCGGGGCCTGCTCAACCCGGGCAAGCTCAATCCCGACTATCGGGGCCCGCAGAAGGGATCCATCCGATGACCCGCGTCCTCACCGATCTGCCACAGCCGGCCGCGCTCGAGGTGCTGTCCGACGCGTCGGTGATCGTCCAGCCGATCGGCGCGCTCGAGCAGCACGGCGCGCACCTGCCGCTGAACACCGACCTCGTCATCCCGGAGGAGATCGGACGGCGCGCGGTGGATCGCGCCGTCGCGGCCGGCGTCGACGCGTGGCTGTTGCCGCCCATCGCGGCGAGCAAGAGCGACGAGCACCATTGGGCGCCCGGCACGATCTGGATGGAGGCCTCGACCATCTGGAACACGCTCGTCGACGTGGGCCGGTCCGTGGCGGCGACCCCCGCGCGCACGCTCGTGTTCCTGAATGGGCACGGCGGCAACTCCGCGCTCCTGCAGGTCGTCAATCGCGAAATCCGGCGCCGATTCGGGCTGAAGACCTTCTCATTGGGATCCGGAACTCAGCGGGCGGGCGGCCAGGCGGAGGGCGGGCCGGACGAGTACGGCATGGGGATCCATGCGGGGCACTCCGAGACGAGCCTCATGCTCGCGCTCCGGCCGGAGCTCGTGGACATGTCGCGCGCGGTCCGCAACGTCCCGGAGCACATCGCCGAGTTCGAGACGATCGGGTTCAACGGCTACCCCGTGAGCTTCGGGTGGACGTCGGACGACTTCGGCCCGAGCGGCGTGATCGGCGACGCCACCGGCGCCACCGCGGCCTACGGCGAGAAGCTCGCGGAGGCCGGTACGGCGTTCGTCGCGCAGGCGCTCGGCGAGATCGCGCGATTCGAGTTCGCCCGATGAGCGCACCGCGCACGCCGGGCGCCGCCGGCAACGTGCCGCCCGAGGGGCTCGATCGGCCCGTGCAGGACGGGCGGGTCCCCGCGGATCCGGCCGACCTGCTCGCCGCGTGGCTGCCCGGCGACGACGACCCGGAACGTCCCCTGTGCACGCTCGCGACCGTCGACGAGGAGGGGGTTCCGGACGCGCGGACCGTCCTCGTGTCGGGCCGCCGCGAGGCCGGGATCACCTTCCACACGGAGGGATCCAGCCGCAAGGCCCAGCAGCTCGCCGCGCACCCGGTGGCCGCGCTCGTCGTTCGATGGCCGGAGCTCGCGCGCCAGGTTGTCCTCCGTGGCCGCGTGGAGCGCACGGATCCGGCCGACGAGGCGCTCGCGTTCGCGCGCCGCAGTCGCTACCTCCAGCTCCTCGCGGGCATCAACACCGACGCGCTCGCGGCGGAGGACCGCGCGACGCGGGAGCGCGTGTACGCGCGGATCGACGCGGAGACGCCCGACCCGCCGCAGCCGGACTCGTGGACCGGATACGCCCTCGTGCCGCACGAGGTGACGTTCTGGGAGGGGTCGGATGCGGCCCCCAGCCGCCGCGCGCGGTACACCCGCGCCGGCGACGGCTGGTCCGCCTCCTTCCTGGCCGGCTGATGACCCCGACCGCCCCTTCGCCCCGACACCGGGCGTAGGGTCGGGGGCATCACCGATCGGGAGGGGGCCGGTTATGGTCACTGTGGCCGCGAACATCGTCGAGACGCTTGCCGCCAGCGGGGTGAGGCGGGTCTACGGCATCCCGGGGGACTCGCTGAACGGGTTCACCGACGCCCTGCGCACGAACGGCGAGGTCGAGTGGGTGCACGTGCGCCACGAGGAGGCGGCCGCTTTCGCCGCGAGCGCGGAGGCCGCCGTCACGGGCGAGCTCGCCGTCTGCGCGGGCAGCTGCGGGCCGGGCAACCTCCACCTCATCAACGGGCTCTTCGACGCGCAGCGATCGCGGGTTCCCGTGCTCGCCATCGCCGCCCACATCCCGAGCGACGAGATCGGCACGGGCTACTTCCAGGAGACGCACCCGCAGGAGCTGTTCCGCGAGTGCAGCGTGTACGCCGAGCACGTCGCCACGCCCGAGCAGATGCCGCGCCTGTTGCGGATCGCGATGCGCGAGGCCGTCTCGCAGCGCGGCGTCGCCGTGCTCGTCGTCCCGGGGGACGTGGGGCTCGCCGAGATCGAGGCGGCCGCGGAGGAGATTCGGGGCCAGGAGCCGCGGGTGATCCCCGCGGAGGCCGAGATCGACCGGGCGGCCGAGGCGCTGAACGCGGGGAAGAAGGTCACGATCCTCGCCGGCGCGGGCGTCGCGGGGGCGCACGAGGAGCTCGTCTCCTTCGCCGAGCGTCTCCAGGCGCCCGTCGTGCACGCGCTGCGCGGCAAGGAGTTCGTCGAGTACGACAACCCGTTCGACGTGGGCATGACGGGCCTGATCGGCTTCGCCTCGGGCTACCACGCCATGCGCGAGTGCGACACGCTCGTCATGCTCGGCACCGACTTCCCCTACCCCCAGTTCTTCCCCGAGGACGCGACGATCATCCAGGTGGACGTCCGGGGTGGGCAGATCGGGCGGCGCACGCGGGTGGACATCCCGCTCGTCGGCGGCGTCGCGGAGACGATCGCCGAGCTGCTGCCGCGCCTCGAGGCCGCCGCCGATTCCGGTCACCTCGACGCGGCCCGGAAGCACTACCGGCGCTCCCGCAAGGGGCTCGACGACCTCGCGACCCCGTCGAAGCGCACGATCCACCCGCAGTACCTCGCGCGCCTGCTCGACGAGGCGGCGTCGGACGACGCGGTGTTCCTCCCCGACGTGGGCTCGCCGGTCGTCTGGGCCGCGCGGTATCTCACGATGAACGGTCGGCGCCGGCTCATCGGATCCTTCACCCACGGATCCATGGCGAACGCCCTCTCGCAGGCGATCGGCGTGCAGGCGGTCGATCGGTCGCGCCAGGTCATCGCGATGGCGGGCGACGGCGGCCTCTCGATGCTGCTCGGCGAGCTCATCACGCTGACGCAGAACGACCTGCCGGTCAAGACGGTCGTCTTCGACAACGCGTCGCTGAATTTCGTCGAGCTCGAGATGAAGGCCGCCGGCTTCGTGAACTACGCCACGGGCCTCGACAACCCCGACTTTGCGAAGATCGCGGAGGCGATGGGGATCCGCGGGATCCGCGTGACGGACTCCGCGGACCTGGAGGACGCGGTGCGCGAGTTCCTCGCGCACGACGGGCCCGCCGTCCTCGACGTCGTCACGGAACGGCAGGAGCTGTCGATGCCGCCGACGATCACGGCGGAGCAAGCGAAGGGCTTCGCGCTCTACGCGATCCGCACGGTCCTCTCGGGCCGCGGCGACGAGCTCGTGGACCTCGCGCGCACGAACCTGCGGCAGCTGCGGTAGGCGGCGGAGGCCAAAACGCCCGGTCCGGGCGCGACACGCCGACGGCTCGCGGGGCCGGGCCGGGTGTTCCCCTACCGTGGAGCGCATGGGCGGGCAGATTCTCGGAGGCGGAGCGATCGCGCTCGTCGTCGCGCTGTTGTGGCTCGCCTACCTGCTCCCGTCGTGGCAGGCCAGCGTGCGCTACAACGCGGCCGAGAAGAACGCGGTGCGGCTGAACCAGGCCCTCCGCGTCCTCGCCCACACGAGCGAGGCGCCCGAGGAGCTGCGGGTCGAGCTCTCCCGCCGCGAGGCGGCCAAGCAGCAGCGCCTCGTGCGCCGGCTGCAGGCGGAGGAGGACCGGATCCGCGAGGAGAACGATCGCGCCCAGGTCGAGGCCAAGAAGCGCGAGCTCGAGGCGGAGCGGATGCGCCGCGCGATCGCCGTCGAGGACGAGCGGCGGCGGCTGGCCGAGCTGCGGGCGGATCCGCGGGTGCGCCAGGCGCGCGCCCGGCGGCAGCTGCGCCTCGCGGCCACGACCCTGTCGGCGCTCGGGCTCGCGGCCGCGGGCGTCGGCGCGTGGCTGTTCGCCACGACCGGCCAGGCGCTCGTCGCCGGAATCGGTCTCGCGGCGCTCGTCGCCGGGCTCGTGACCCTGCGCCGGATGGCGGGGGTGGCGCGCCGCGCCCGCGCACACGTCGCCGCGGCCGTCGCGCGCCCGCGCCGGCGCACGGTGTCCGAGCTCATCGACCCGGAGGATCGCGGGTGGACACCGCGGCGCCTCCCCGCGCCCCTCACGGCGACCGCCGGATCCCGCGCGTCCGACGAGGTCATCGCGCGCGCGGCGCGCGAGGAGGCCCGGCGGTCGGCCGAGCAGGCGGCGGCGCGCAAGCGCATCGCCGAGCGCGACCGCCCCGCCCCGATCCGCGCTGTCGAGGCCGACCGATTCGTCGGCGTGGGCGTCGTGGACGACGCCGAGATCGAGCAGCACGTGCGCGAGCTCCTGGCGCGACGCGCCGTCGGGTAGCGCCGATTTTTCCGCGCGCCGGGGCGTCTGGTAATGTCTATCTGGTTGCACGGGCCCATGGCGCAGTTGGTAGCGCGTCTCGTTCGCAATGAGAAGGTCGGGGGTTCGAATCCCCCTGGGTCCACGACAAAATCCCCGCTCGGCGGGGATTTTTCGTTCCTGTGTTGAGACAGGCCGAAGGCCCGGATCCGCCCCGCGGATCCGGGCCTTCGTGTGTCCGGGGTTACGCCGCTGAGGAATCCTGGCCGCGGTCGGCGGCGAGCTCGACGAACACCTCGGTGTTGAAGCGGTAGGCGTCCAGGACCTCGGCGACGACCCGCTCGCGCTCCGCGTCGTCCCACGGGGCTGCGTCGAGCTCGGCGCGGTAGTGATCCTTGAAGGCGGCCGGGTCGGCGATGTCGCCGAAGATGTAGAACCCGATGCCGTTCGTCTCGAACCCGAACTGGCGCGCGACGACCCGGCCGATGTGCAGCCCGCCCGAGAGGTCGCCGAGGTAGCGCGTGTAGTGGTGGGCGACGAACCCGCCGGGCCACGTGGCCGCGACCTCCTCGATCCGCCGCACGTAGCGCGCGGTCGCCGGGAGCGGGGTGATCTCGTCGCGCCAGGACGGGCCGAGGAGGAACGCCAGGTCGGCCTCGAGCGCGGGCAGGCGCGTGAGGCGCTCCGAGAGGAATCGTGCGGCGATGGGGTCGCGGCGCATGCGGCGCGCGCCGCCCTCCAGCGCGGAGTAGATCGCGTGGTGCTGCGCGACGAGGGCGATGTAGTCCTCGCGCGACCGCTCACCGCGCAGCAGCGACGCCATGAAGCCCGCGCCCTCGCTCGTCGAGTGCGCGCCGGCGGACCGCTCGCGGATCAGGGCGGACAGGGGGATCGGGGCAGGGCTCGTCATGTCGGGTGTCCTTGCGGGTGTGGGGGTGGGGTCAGTGCGGGCGCGGGGTCACGCCGAGCACGGCGCAGGCGCGGTCGTAGAGGGCGACGATCTCGCGGCGCACCTCGGTGCGTTCGGTGATCTCGCCGCCCGGCCAGGGGACGCGGACCGCGCGCACGCCGCCCGCACCGGCGACGTCCCACTCGCCGCCCGCGCCGTCGAACCCTGTCATGGCGGCGCTCGTGGCGGACGGATCCGCGAACGCGCGGGCAATGAGCGTGTTGTCGTCCGCGTGATCCGCGTTCATGTGGCGGAGGATCGCGGCGACGGTGTCGTCGGGAAACGGGTGGGGCATGCGGGGCTCCTCTCGCGACCAGGCGTCGCGCAATGTAGGTGAGCCATACCTTACGGGATCCCGCGATCCTGGTTGCACACCGCGCGTCTGATGCCTTAGGGTTCCCTTAGTTAGGCATGCCTGATCCACGCTCGCGCCGCGGGCGGATCCGGATGCACGACCGCCCGAGGTCGGGAAATGTCCCGATGAGTGTGCGGAGCGAGCGCCCTCCCTACCAAGAAGCAGCGCCCGCCCCCGACCGCCGGCCTCGGGCTGATACGCGCCTTGAGCGCGCCGGAAAACAGCGCGGCCGAGCGGCCACGCTGATTCTATCTCTCGCAGAAAACGGAATCACATGGCAGAAACAGTGGAGCGCCCGCGGCCCGCGCGGGCGCAGAGGAAGGCGGCGCTCGGCGCCCTGACCGTGGCGGCGATCGCCCTGGGCGGCGCGCTCGTCGCCCCGGCCGCGTACGCCGCGGCGACGCCGGCGTTTTCGGCCGAGGCGACGGAGACCGAGGGCGTCGGTATCGACGTCGCGATCGAGGGGGAGGGCTTCGACGATGTCGTGGCTCTGCCCGGCCAGGCCGAGCCGCACGTGTACTTCACGATGATCGAGAAGGGCGCGGATCTTTCCGGCGTCGGCCAGGCCGACACGGCGGTCTCCGCGACGGTCGCGGACGACGGCACGGTGAGCGAGACGCTGTCCGTGCCCGTGGAGGAGCTCGCGGAGGGGACCGATTACGAGGTCATCTCCTGGCCGTCGCGGTCGTTCCCGACCGAGGCGAACATCTATGCGCGCGCGGATGTCGACATCGACTGGACCGTCCTGTTCCCCGCGGCGACGCCGGCGTTTACGGCCGAGGCGACGGAGAGCGAGGGCGTCGGTATCGACGTCGCGATCGAGGGGGAGGGCTTCGACGATGTCGTGGCTCTGCCCGGCCAGGCCGAGCCGCACGTGTACTTCACGATGATCGAGAAGGGCGCGGATCTTTCCGGCGTCGGCCAGGCCGACACGGCGGTCTCCGCGACGGTCGCGGACGACGGCACGGTGAGCGAGACGCTGTCCGTGCCCGTGGAGGAGCTCGCGGAGGGGACCGATTACGAGGTCATCTCCTGGCCGTCGCGGTCGTTCCCGACCGAGGCGAACATCTATGCGCGCGCCGATGTCGACATCGACTGGACCGTCCTGTTCCCCGCCGAGGAGCCGGTCTTTGACCCGCAGCTGGGCGTTTCCCCGGCCACGGAACTCGACCCCGAGGGCCAGGTTGTGACGGTCTCCGGTACCGGGTACAACCCTGCCCAGCCGATCTACGTTTTCGTCTGCGGCGACGTGGAGCTTCCGGCCGACCTGTGGTCGCTCGCGCTCGGATGCCGCACGGGCGCAAAGGTCGTCTACGCCTCGACCGACACCACCGAGGGTCGCGTGACGTTCGACGAGGACGGATCCTTCGAGATCGCCCTCGACGTCGTCCCCGTGGGCGAGGGCGCCACCGCCGTGTACACGGCGGCCAACCACACCGCCCCGACCTCGCGCGCCCAGGACGCGAAGGCGACCCTCGCGTTCGCCGAGGTCGCGCCCGAGCCGGAGCCGGAGCCCGAGCCCGAGGACCGTACGGTTGCGATCGCTGGTGCCGACGGCGCCGCGCTCGAGGTCATCCGCCCGGGCGACACCGTGACCTTCTCGGTGGCCGGCGCCGAGCCCGGCACCGTCTTCGACGTCACGGTGTTCTCGGATCCCGTGACCCTTCCGGCCGCGACGGCCGACGGATCCGGCGTCGCGACCGTATCGTGGACCGTCCCGGAGGACTTCGCCGCGGGCGCGCACGAGATCACGTTCGTCGCGGGCGAGGTCACCTACCGCGCCGCGTTCACGGTGGCGGCGGCCGCCACCGATGACGGCGCCGCGGGCGACGACACCGCCGCGGGCGGCGACTCGTCCACGGGCGCGGGCGAGGCGCCGGCGGCCACGTCCGGCACCTCGGGCACGTCCGGCACGGCCGCGTCCGGATCGGACGACGCCGACGCGCTGCTTGCGACGGGCGCGCCGGTCGCCGGCGGCCTGGCCGCCGGGGCCGCGATGCTCGCGCTCCTCGGTGCCGCGCTCCTCGCCGCCACGCGCCGCCGCACCCCCGCGGGGCGCTGACCCTGCTTCCGGCCGCCCGCTCGGGGGGAGCGGGCGGCCGGACCCCGATCTCTGCGGGGCGTCCCGTTTGCGGGACGCCCCTTTCCGCACGACCACCCTCGGGAAGTGAGGACACGTGTCCGAGCGCACGTCGACCCGCCGATCCACGATCGCCTCGGCGATCATCGCCCTGACCGCCGCCGTCGGCGCCCTATTCGCCGCCCCCGCGCACGCCGCCGAGCCTGCCCCGACGGCTCCCGTCGCGGTGGCCTCGGGGGAGCTCACGTGGGGCGTCAGCTCCCCGTGGCGCGCGTACATCACGGGCCCCATCGCGAACGGGCAGATCCTCGCCCAGGAGCCCGCGACGGTTGCCGCCGACGGCCAGGGCACCTGGACGGGCGCCGCGGGCGAGGTCGATCTCGCCGCGGGCACGGGATCCGTGACCTACGCGGGCGGTCTCACCTTCCAGGGCCACGCGGGCCTCGGCCCGGACGGCGGGTACGCGCTCGACCAGACGCTCGCCGCTGTGCGCGTCGAGCTCACCTCCCCGACGACGGCGGTCCTCTCCGCCGAGGTGACCCAGCCGGGCGCGGCCGGCTTCCCGACCTACGCGGGTGAGCGCGTCGAGATGGCCGACCTCGTCTTCGCGGACGGCGACCTGCTCGACGGCGCGGTCACGGCGACCGCGACGCTCACCGACGCGGGCGCCGACGTCTACGCCCGCACGAACGCCGATTTCCAACCGGGCGCGCGGCTCGATGACGTGTCCTTCGGCATCGACGCCGCGGCGCCCGTGCCCGAGCCCGCGACCCCCACGGCGCTCGCGCTGTCCGCGGCGCCCGCGACGGCCTGCGCCGGCGACGCCGTCACCCTCACGGCGCGCGTGGCTCCGGCCGTCGCCGGGACGATCCGCTTCTCGGCCGGATCCACCGTGGTCGGCGAGGCGCGGGTGGACGCGACCGGCGCCGCGACGCTGGGCACCACGACGCTCGCGACGGGCGAGCACGCGCCCACCGCGCGCTTCACCCCGGACGACGACGCCTTCGCGGCGTCTGCGGCGTCCGCCGCCGCGATCGTCGTCCTGGACTGCGCGGAGGAGCCCGCGGCCCGTACCGGCAGCCTCGAGTGGGGGGTGAAGGCGAGCTTCCGCGACTACGTCGTCGGCGCGATCGCGCACGGCGACATCGCCGCGACCCAGGGCGCCTCCCAGGCCTCGGGCAACGGCGCGTTCACGTTCCCGCAAGCATCGAGCGGCACGGCGTGGGACGGATCCACCGGATCGGCACAGTACGCCGGTCAGGTGCGCTTCCGGGGTCACGATGGGGTCCTCGACGTCACGCTCGCGAACCCCACGGTGCGCGTGACGAGCGCCTCGCGGGCCGACTTGGTCGTCGCCGTCGCAGGTGGCGATCGCGTGACGATCGCCGCGATCGACCTGGCTTCGGGCCGGGCGACGCGCACCGGGGACGACGGGATCCGGGTCACGAGCGCGCGCACGACCCTCACAGCCGCAGGCGCGGGACTGTTCTCGTACGACGGCAGCGCCTTCTACCCCGCGGGCCAGGAGCTCGACCGGATCAGCTTCACGGTGGGCGCGGACGGCACCGCCGAGGTGGCGGATCCCCCCGCGGCGTCCCCGGCGCCCGCTCCGACCGCCCCGGCCGCGGCGGCGCCCGAGCCGGCCGCCGCGACCTCCGGCCCCGCGGCGGGCGCGCTCGAATGGGGCGTCTCGAGCGCCTTCGTCGCGTACACGACGTGCGAGGGCGCGGACGCGTTCGGCTACGCGCACTGCGCGAACGGTACCGTCTCGACGAGCGGCGTCGGCGCGGGCTACGTGTTCCCGCAGGCCACCGGCGGCGACTGGGATCCGGAGACCGGCACGGGCACCGTCCAGTACTCGGGCGTCGTCCGCTTCTCCGGGTACGGCATGACGATGTTCGAGGTGGCGAACCCGTCGATCACCGTCGGCGCCGACGGGTCCGCGACGCTTTACACGGGCAACACGGCGGGCTTCGGCTCCGCGTCCTACCCCCTCGATCTCTCGGGCGCGACGCGCACGACGGGCGATGCGGGCGAGGTGACCTTCGCGGGCGCGCGTGTCGGCGGCTCGCTGACGGGTGGCCCGAGCGCCGACAACGCCGTCGGCTTCGACGACGTCACCTTCACGGTCGGTTCCGCGAGCACCGCGAGCTACGCCGCGACCGCGGCGGGCGCGACCGAAGACGAGGAGGAGGACAACGAGGCGCCCGAAGAGGACCCGGCCGTCCGGGCCCTCGACGCCTCGGCCTGTGTCGTGACCGACGCCACGCTCGACTGGGGCGTCAAGGAGAGCTTCCGTGCGTACATCAGCGGCACGATCGCGAACGGGTCCTGGGAGACCTCCGCGGGGGCGACCTACGACACCCCGACATTCTCCTTCACCGGCGGCACGGGATCCGTGGATCCCGACACCGGTGCCGGGACCGTCAGCTTCCCCGGCGAGATCCACTTCACGGGGCACGACGGGGTCCTCGACCTCACGCTCGCGAACCCCACCCTCGCGTTCGACGGACCCGGCACCGCGACGCTCCTCGTCGACGCGCGGAGCACGGGGATGGACGGCGAGACCGCCGTCGACGAGCGCCAGGCGGCGGTCGCCGACGTGAACCTCGGCGGCGCCGCGCCCGGCGACGACGTGACGGACGCCGCGGTCACCCTCACGGCCGCGGGCGCCGATGCTTTCGCCGGGTTCTACGCGGCCGGCGAAACGCTGGACCCCGTGTCCGCCACGTTCGAGGTCGCCGACTGCGCCCCGGCCGCCGCGGCGGGCGCGGAGGCCTCGGCCGCGGGCGCCGCCGGCGCGGCTCCCGAGGCCCCGCTGCCGTGGCTCCCGCTCGGCCTCGGCGGCGCCGCGCTGCTTGTCGCGGGGCTCGGCGCCGGGTTCCTCCTCGGCCGCCGGCGCCCCCGCGAGGGGGCCGCCTCGTGAGGCCCGGGCGCCTCGCCCGCGCGCTCGCCGGCGCCTGCGCCGTGGTCGCGCTCGCCGCGGCGTGCGCCGCGTCCCCCGCGGCGGAGCCCGCCGCCGCGCCGCGCACCGACCTCGCCGAGGTGTCGCCCGTGGTAGATCCGCGCGCGTACGAGGGGCCCTCGACCGCAACGCTCGCCGATGAGGCGATCGAGCCCGTGGGCCCCCGCCCGGAGCAGGATCTGCCCGCCACGGCGCCGTCGCGGGAGGCGGATGGGTCCTCCGAGCCGGTGGAGGTGCGCCGCGCGGACCGCGTCGTCGCAATGGACCTTTCCGGCTCCATCGCCGCGACGGTCTGGGCGCTCGGCCTCGGCGACACCCTCGTCGGCGTCGACCAGGCGGCCACCTTCCCCGGCACGGAGGGCCTGGAGACGGTCACCTCGGGCGGGCACAGCGTCAACGCCGAGTCGATCATCGCGCTTGCGCCCGACGTCGTGATCACCGACGGCACGGTCGGCCCGCGCGACGTCGTCGAGCAGCTGGCCGACGTCGGGATCCCCGTCGTCTTCGTCGACAACGAGGCGTCGTACGCGGGGGCGGGTCAGCTCGCGCGGGACGTCGCCGCGGCGCTCGGCGCCCCGGAGGCGGGGGAGGATCTCGCCGACCGGATCGCCGACGACGTCGCGGAGACGACCGACGTCGTCGCCCGCCTCGCCCCGGAGGCCGAGGGCGACCGCGTGCGGATGCTCTTCCTCTATCTCCGCGGTTCTGCGGGCGTGTACTACCTCTTCGGCGAGGAGTCGGGCGCCGATGAGCTCATCGACGCCCTCGGCGGCGTCGACGTGGCCGGCGAGCTCGGCTGGGAGGGCATGCGCCCCATGACCGACGAGGCGCTCGTCGCGGCGGATCCGGACCTCATCCTCACGATGACGGGCGGGATCGCGTCGGTGGGCGGGGTCGACGGGCTCCTCGAGGCCAAGCCCGCGATCGCGCTGACGGCCGCGGGCCAGCACCGCCGCATTGTCGACATGGACGACGGCGCCGTGCTCTCCTTCGGGCCGCGCTCCGCCGACGTCCTCGACGCCCTCGCCCGCGCCGTCTACGCGCCGGGGGACGCGCCGTGACCGCGACCGCCGCGCCCCCGCGGCGGGCCGGATCCGCCCCCGCCCGGAGGGCCGTCGTCGTGCTCGCGGCCGGCATCGTCCTCGTCGTCGCCGGCGCGCTCGTGTCCGCGTGCGTCGGGCAGCTGGCCGTGACGCCGTCGCAGGTGCTCGGCGCGCTCGCGCGGGGCCTCGGGATCGGCGGCGTCGGCGCGCCCGCCGAGGCGCTCGTCGACCAGACCCTGTGGCAGATCCGCTTCCCGCGCGTGGCGATGTCGCTCCTCGTCGGCGCGCTGCTCGCGGTCGCGGGCGGGGTCATGCAGGCGATTTTCGGTAACCCCCTCGCCGAGCCGGGCGTCGTCGGGGTCTCCTCCGGGGCGGCCCTCGGCGCCGCGGCGGCCATCACCTTTGGCGCGCTCGGCGGGCTCCAGATCGCGGGCGCCGCGTTCGCCGGTGGCCTGGCCGCGACCCTCGTGGTGTACGCGACCGCGCGCTCCGCCGGTCGCACCGAGATGGTCACGCTCCTCCTCACCGGGATCGCCGTGAACGCGTTCGCGGGGGCGGGGCTCGCGCTCATGATGTTCGTCGGCGACACGCAGAGCCGCGAGCAGATCACGTTTTGGCAGCTCGGATCCCTCGCCGGCGCGCGCTGGGGCGAGGTGCTCGTCGTCGCCGTGCTCGGCGGCGCCGCCGTCGCCGTCGCGCTGCGCCTCGGGCCGCAGTACGACCTGCTCGCGCTGGGCGACCGCACGGCGGCGCACGTCGGGGTGCGGGTGGAGCGCCTGCGCGTCGGGTCCGTCGTCCTCGTCGCGCTCATGACGGGCGTCGCGGTCGCCTTCGTCGGCATCATCGCGTTCGTCGGGCTCGTCGTTCCGCACGTCGTGCGGATGCTGCTGGGGCCCGCGCACCGCCTGCTGCTCGTCGCCTCGGCGATCGGCGGAGCCGCTCTCCTCGTGATCGCCGACCTCCTGGCGCGGACGCTGGTGCCGGCGTCCGACCTGCCGATCGGCATGCTCACCTCGCTCGTCGGCGGGCCGTTCTTCTACGCGCTCATCCGGCGCGGGCGCCGCCAGGCTGGGGGATGGGCGTGAGGGCGCGGACCGCGATCGCGGCCGCGGGCGTCGGCGTCTCCCGGGGCGGGGCGCGGATCCTCGACGGTGTCGACCTCGACGTGCGCTACGGCGAGGTGCTCGCGCTCGTCGGCCCCAACGGCGCGGGCAAATCGACGCTCCTCGGCATGCTCGCCGGCGACGTCGCGCCCTCGGGCGGATCCGTGACGATCGACGGCGCTCCGGTGTCCCGCCGCGGCCACGCCGACCTCGCGCGCCGCCGGGCCGTGCTCCTCCAGGCCAACCAGGTCGCGTTCTCCTTCACGGCGCGGCAGGTCATCGAGATGGGGCGCGCGCCCTGGCGCGGCACGGATCGCGAGGCGGCCGGCGACCGCGCGATCGACGCCGCCGTGGCCGCCACCGACACGGCCCATCTGGCGGACCGCGCCTTCTTCTCCCTCTCGGGCGGCGAGAAGGCGCGGGTCTCGCTCGCGCGCGTGATCGCGCAGGACACGGGCATCGTGCTCCTCGACGAGCCGACCGCCGCCCTCGACATCGCCCACCAGGAGCAGGTCCTCTCCCTTGCCCGCGGGCTCGCGGCGCGCGGCCGCGCCGTCGTCGCGGTGCTGCACGACCTGTCGCTCGCGGCCGCCTACGCCGACGAGATCGCGATGCTCGGCCGGGGGCGCCTCGTCGCGCGCGGCGCGCCGCGAGCCGTGCTCACGGCCGAGCGGATCGAGGCGGTCTACGGCGCCGCCGTGCGGATCCTGCCGGACCCGGCCACGGGCGCCCCCGTCGTGCTGCCCCGCCGCGGCTGAGGCCGGGCGCGCTACCGCGCCGCGGGGGCCGCCTCGAGCGGGGCGTCCTCGGCAGCGGCGGGCGCCGGGTCCTCCGCCGGATCCTCCGCGTCCGCCGAGCGCCGGACGAGCTCGACGACGAGGGCCACGGCCGCGAGCGCCGCGATCGCGGCGACCACGACGCCGGTCGTGAGCGGGCGCGTGAAGAACACCAGCGCGCCCGCGCCGAGCGCCGCGGCGAGGAGGATCGGCGCGTGATAGCGGTCCACGACGGCGCCGAAGCGCCCGGTCGACAGGCCGTGCCGGTCGCGCGCGGCGCGCACGGATCCGGCGACGGCGTCGACGGATCCCCGCACCCGCGCGCCGGATCCGGCCGGGGCGGAGAACCATGTCACGAGGGCGATGAGGGCGCCGGCGAGCGCGAGCGCCCACACCGTGCCCGTGATCGTCGCCGTCAGCTGATCGAAGATGTCGTGCGTCGCGCCCGCGGGGAGCGTCGCGGGGCTGAGCGCCGCCGTGACCAGGTGTCGCCCGACGGCGAGGCCCGCGCCGAGCAGCGCGAAGACGACCGCGAGCGCGAAACCCGCCCGCCCCGTGGTCCGGCGGCGGTCGCGCGCTACGAGGACGCCCGCCACGAGGAGGCCGAGCGCGACCCACGGGAGCCACAGGCCGGCGGCGACCGCGAGGAGGTACACCGCGCGTACGAGGAGAAGCTCGTCCGCCTGGACGAGCGGGATCTCCTGGTCGATCGAGGGGATCTGGTCGGCGAGCGCGAAACCGCTCTCCGACAGCGCCTCGGTGGCGCGATCGATCACGACGCCGAGCTGCAACGACACGACGCCCGAGTCGTCGATCGCGAGGGCGCCCGTCTCGTCGCCCGTGATTGCCGCGACGGCCTCCGTGTGCGTGAGGCGCAGCGTGCCCGCCCACGCGTCGGAGAACGCGTCCGAGGCCACGGCCCCGTGCACGGCGTCGTCCACGAGCGAGGAGATGCCGCGGGCGGCGAAGCCCTCCACGAGCACGAGCGCGGTGTCGGCCCGCGGTGGCAGGTCGAGCGAGCGCAGCCCGTCCGCCGCGTCCGAGACGATCCCCTCGATGTCGACCTGCGCGTCGATCGCCGCGCTGATCTCGTCGGCGATCGCGTCCTGGACCGCGGGGCTGTCCGCCAGCGGCGCGAGCGTCGCGACAAACCGTCCCGTGTCGACCAGCTGCGCCCGCGTCCACGAGGCGACGACCGCGAGCGGCGCGGTTAGGACGGCCGCGGTGATGAGGATGGTTGCGAGGATGGAGCGCCCGCGCCCCGCCCGTCGCGGCGATTTCAGCGCCGTGTTCTCGGATTCGAGCGCGGCGATGCGCGCGCGGAGGTCGTCGATCTCGCTCACGGGGTCCCCTTCTGCCGGCGCGCGCCATCCGCGCCCCGCCCGCTCATCATGGCAGTATCTCGCCGCCGGAACCTAGCCCGACCTCAGGTCCCGCGCCCGGAGCCCCACGATCCCCGCGGCGGCGAGGGCGGCGGCCACGCCGAGGAGCGTCGCGGGGCCGGCGGCGTCGTACGCGTTCGCGAAGGGCTCGGGCACGCCGTGGAACGGCGAGAGCGCGGCGACGGCCTCGGGCACGTCGAACACGGGGCCGAAGAACTCGAGCACGAAGGCCGCCGCGAGGCCCGCCCACGCGAGCCCGGCGCCCCGCGGCCACACGCCGACGAGCGCCGCCGCGAGGGCCGGGAACACGAGCGCGGCGGAACCGTAGGACAGCGCGACCCGGGCGTAGGCGGCGAGGGGCGGATCCACCACTCCCGCCTGGAGCGCCCCGGCCCAGAGCGCGGCGAGCGAGGCGGCGAGAACGGCGAGCGCGCCGGCGCCGGCCACGAGCATCTCGCCCGCGAACCAGCGCGCCCGCCCCACGGGGTGGGACAGCAGCAGCTCAAGGCGCCCGGACTCCTCCTCCCGGCGCGCCCGGAGCGCGACGGCGATGCCGAGCGCCGCGGACGCCCCCGCGGCGTACAGGGCGAGGATCCCGAGGAAGCCGTCGCGGAACGCGTTCGGGTCCGTCCCGAACAGCCGCCCGAGGACCGCGTTGGTGGCCACGAGGTCCGCCACCATCTCCTCGAGCGAGCCCATCATCGTCCCGGACGCGTACAGGACGAGCGCGGATCCGATCACCGTCCCCGCGATCGCGCCCCGGTGCTGGCGGAGCGCGAGGGCGGCCGTGCCGCGCAGGCCCCACCCGGCGCGCGCCCGCCCCGGCCGCTCGGGGAGGAGCCCCGCGCCAAGGTCCCGCCGGCCGGCGAGCGCCGCGGCGAGGGCGACGAGACCGGCCGCGGCCAGCGGCGCGAGCGCGATCGGCCACCACCGCAGGTCGACGAAGGCGCGGATCTGTTGCGCCCACGCGATCGGAGAGAGCCAGGACAGGGCGGATCCGCCCTCCGCCTGCAGATCGCCCGCGGCCCGCACGACGACGGCCGCCGCGAGCGCCGCGAGGGACAGGCCGAGCGCTCCCCGCGCGGAGGAGGCGACCTGCGCGCACACGAGCGCGATCGCGCCGAAGACGAACGCGCTCGCGGAGCACGCGAGCATCATCGCGATCGCGGAGGCGGCGTCGGTCGCCCCCGTCGCGAGGAACACGCCCGCGCCGACTCCCGCGATCGCCGCCAGGAGCGCCGCGAGGGTGCCGAGCGCCGCGGCGGCGGGGGCGAGGCGCCCGACCGGCTGCGCCCGAACGAGCTCGGCCCGTCCGTCGTCCTCGGCGGCGCGCGTGTGGCGCACGACGTGGGAGGAGGCGAGGACGGCGAGCGCGGCCGCGATCCACAGGGTGCCCTCGTTCGCGAGCGCGACGTCGGGCGAGTAGTCGTTGAGCCCGTACCCCGGACCGCCCATGACGATGCCCGTCGGGGTGCGCATGATCTCGGCGCGCGCGGCCAGCGCGGCGTCGTCGAAGACGGTGCGCAGCGCGACGGAAAAATACGCCGTGAACGCGGCGATCGACGCCGCCCAGACGAGCATCCGGCGCCGGTCGGCGCGGACGATGTGGCGCGCGAGCGCCGCGGCCCCCGTGAGCGGGCTGGCCCGCCGGATCCGCGCGGTGCGCGCCAGGCGGTTCGCGACGAGGCTCACGCGTGGCCGCCGTAGTGCCGGAGGAAGAGGTCCTCGAGCGAGGCCGGCTGCACCGTGAGCTCGGACGCGCCGCGCGACGTGAGGGCCGCGAGCACGCCGGGAAGCGCCGCGTCGTCCACCGCGCACGTCACGCGGGTGCCGCCCGGGACGGCCTCGGCGTGCCCCTCGTGCATGTCCGCGTGCGCGAGGAGGCCGCCCGGGTCCGTCTGCACCGTCGCGGCGACGCGCGAGCGCGTGAGGTGTCGCAGCTCGGAGAGCGTGCCCTCCTCGACCACGCGCCCGCGGCGGATGATGCTGACGGTGTCGCAGACCTTCTCGACCTCGCTCAGGATGTGGCTGCTGAGCAGGATGGCGCGGCCGCGGCCCGCCAGGGCCCCGACCTCCCGCGTGAACACGGCCTCCATGAGGGGGTCGAGGCCGCTCGTGGGCTCGTCGAGGACGAATAGCTCGGCGTCGCTCGCGAGGGCCGAGACGAGCGCGACCTTCTGGCGGTTGCCCTTCGAATACGCGCGGCAGCGCACGCGGGGGTCCAGGCCGAACGCCTCCGTCAACTCGGCGATCCGGGCCGCGTCGACCCCGCCGCGCAGCCGGGAGAGGTAGTCGATCGCCTCGCCGCCCGTGAGGTTCGGCCAGAGCGCGACGTCGCCCGGCACGTACGCGATCCGCCGGTGGAGCGGGACGGCGTCGCGCCACGGGTCGGACCCGAACACGCGCGCGGATCCGCCCGAGGGGCGCAGGAGGCCGAGGAGGATCCGGATCGTCGTGGACTTGCCGGATCCGTTCGGGCCCAGGAAGCCGCGGGTCTCGCCCGGCTCCACGCGGAGGTCCAGCCCGTCGAGCGCCGCCTGGCGCCCGAAGCGCTTGACGAGCCCGCGGACGTCGATCGCGCTCACCATGGTCGCGATCGAACCACCGCGCGGGCGCCGGCACAAGCGCCCGCCCGGATCAGGCGATGCCGAGGTCCCGGCGGATCCGCCCGACGTGGCCCGTGGCCTTGACGTTGTAGGCCGCGAGGGCGACGCGGCCCTCCTCGTCGATCGCGAAGGTCGAGCGGATGACGCCCTCGATCTTCTTGCCGTAGTTCATCTTCTCGCCCCAGGCGCCGTAGGCGCGGTGCACCGCGGCGTCCGGGTCGCTGAGGAGGGGGTACGTCAGGCCGTCGCGATCGGCGAAGCGGCGCAGCTTCTCCGGCTCGTCGCGCGAGATGCCCACGATGTCGTACCCGGCCGCACGAAGGGGCTCCAGCGCGTCGCGGAAGTCGCACGCCTCGGTCGTGCACCCGGGCGTCATGGCGGCGGGGTAGAAGAAGGCCACGACGCGGCGGCCTCGGAAGCTCGCGAGGGAGACGGGCCGGCCGTCCTGGTCGGGGAGCGTGAAATCGGGCGCGGGGTCGCCGGCGGCCAGGCGGATGTCGGTCATCCCTCCAGGGTATCCGCGGCGGCATGATGGAACGCATGGCGATCCCCCTCGTGACCGAGATGCCCGACCCGCAGTTCGTGATGTCGCGGGAGGGATTCCGCATCGCGACCTACGCGTGGGGCGACGAACAGGCGCCCACCGTGCTCGCCGTGCACGGGTTCGCCTCCAGCTGCCGCGACAACTGGGTCCAGACGGGGTGGGTGCGCGAGCTGCTCCGCCAGGGGCTGCGGGTGGTCGGCATCGACCAGCGCGGCCACGGCCAGAGCGAGAAGCCCCACGAGCCGACGGACTGCACGATGGACGCGCTGGTCGCGGACATCGAGGCCGTCATCGACACGCACATGATCGACCCCGTGCGCTACCTCGGGTATTCGCTGGGCGCGCGCGTCGGCTGGCACGCGGCCGCCGCGCTCCCCGAGCGCATCGAGCGCGCCGTCCTCGGCGGGATCCCGGACGGGCGTCCCCTCGGCCGCCTCGACCTGACGCAGGCGCGGGAGTTCGCCGCGAGCGGCGCGGAGGTGACGGATCCGGTCACGCGCAACTACGTCGCGCTCGCCGAGCGGGTCGCGGGCAACGACCTGAACGCGCTCGTCGCGCTCGCGGGCGGCATGCGCTTCGGGGACGCGGATCCGGATCTCGGGGATCCGCCGACGCAGCCCGTCCTGTTCGCGACGGGATCCGAGGACCGCGTGCTGGAGGACTCGCGGCGCCTCGCGGCCGCCGTCCCGACGGGGACGTTCGTCGAGATCCCCGGGCGGCACCACTTCAACACGCCGGGCGCGCGCGAGTTCCGCCGCGCGGGCGCGGAGTTCCTCGCGGCGCCGTAGGGCGCGCGAGTCAGTAGTCCTCGCGCGCCGCGAAGGTCTCCAGGAGGCGCTGCAGCGAGTCGACGCGCGACGAGCCGATCCGCCCTGCGTCGGCGGCGGCCTGGATCGCGCACTCCGGCGCGCCCGGCAGGTGGGTGCAGCCGCGCGGGCAGTCCTCCGCGGCCTCCGCGAGGTCGGGGTAGGCGCCGAGGACGTTCGCGGGGTCGACGTGACCGAGCCCGAACGAGCGCACGCCCGGGGTGTCGATCACCCAGCCGGATCCGGCCGCGCCGCGGTAGCGCAGCGACACGGTGGACGACGAGGTGTGCCGGCCGCGGCCCGTAACGGTGTTGACGTGGCCCGTCGCGCGCCCCGCGTCGGGCACGAGCGCGTTGACGAGCGTGGACTTGCCGACGCCCGAGTGCCCCACGAACACGGTCGAGTGCCCCGCCAGCGCGCGGCCGATCTCCGCCGTGGGAGCCGCGCCGTGGGCCGAGCGGAACACGCGCAGGTCGTCCAGCCCGTCGAAGTGCGCGAGGAACTCGCCCGGATCCGCGAGGTCGGTCTTCGTCACGACCATGAGAGGGCGGATCCCCGCGTCCAGCGCGGCGACGAGGTAGCGGTCGACGAGCCGGGGGCGCGGCGGCGGGTCCGCGGCGGCGACGACGACGAGCATCTGGTCGGCGTTCGCGACGATCACCCGCTCGACCTGGTCGGTGTCGTCGGCGGAGCGCCGGAGGAGGCTCGTGCGCTCCTCGATCCCGACGATCCGGCCGAGCGTGCCGTCGTCGCCCGAGGTGTCGCCGACCACGCGCGCGCGGTCGCCCGTGACGATCGCCGTCTTGCGCAGCTCACGGGCGCGCGCGGCGGTCGTCTCGCGCTCCTCGGGTCCGTCCTCGTCGATGAGCACGCGGTAGCGCCCGCGATCGACGCCGAGGACGCGGCCGATCACGGCGTCCTCGTGCGCGGGGCGCCGCTTCGTGCGGGGGCGGTTGGCCTTGGGGTTCGGGCGCACGCGCACGTCGGCCTCGTCGAAGACGTCGTCCTCGTCGTCGTCGGCCTCCCACCAGCTCACGCGCGCCCCCGTCAGTCGGCCGCGAGCATGTGTTGCCAGAGGCCCGCGAACTGCGGCATGGTCTTGGCCGTCGTGCCGATGTCGTCGATGACGACGCCGGGGACGGCGAGCCCCACGAGCGCGCCGGTCGTCGCCATGCGGTGATCGTGGAACGCGCGCCAGGTGCCGCCCGTGAGCGGGGCGGGGTGCACCCGGATCCCGTCCGGCAGCTCCTCCGCGTGCCCGCCGAGCGCGGCGAGGTTGGCGGCGAGCGCCGCGATCCGGTCGGTCTCGTGGCGCCGGATGTGGCCGATGCCCGTGAACGTCGAGGGCCCGTCGGCGAAGGCGGCTAGTCCCACGAGCGTCGGCGTCAGCTCGCTGACGGCCGACAGGTCGAGGTCGACGCCATGAATCGTCTTGCCGCCCGTGACCGTGACGGCGCCGCCGCGGCGCGTCACGCGCGCGCCGAGGAGCGAGAGGATCTCGGTGAGCTGGCTGCCGGGCTGCGTCGAGTGCGCGGGCCAGGCCGGGATCGTCACGGATCCGCCCGCCACCATCGCGGCCGCGAGGAACGGCGCGGCGTTCGACAGGTCGGGCTCGATGTGGATGGTCTTGCCGCGCGGGGGGCTCGCCGGCACGATCCACTCGTGGGCCGACGGGCGCTCGACGTGCACGCCGCGGTGGGCGAGCGTCTCGAGCGTCATCTCGATGTGCGGCAGGCTCGGCAGGGTGCGGCCCGTGTGCTTGAGGTGGAGGCCGACGTCGAAGCGCGGGGCCGCGAGCAGCAGGCCGGAGACGAACTGGCTCGACTCGGACGCGTCGATCTCGAGCTCGCCGCCGCGGATGTGCCCGTGGCCGTGCACCGTGAACGGGAGGCTCCAGGATCCGCCGTCGTCGATGTCGATGCCCAGGTCGCGCAGCGCCTTGATCATGGCGCCCATGGGGCGGTGGAGCGCGGTGGCGTCGGCGGTCATCCGCACGTCGCCCTCGGCGAGGCCGAGGAGCGGCGCGACGAAGCGCATGACCGTGCCGGCCTGGCCGCTGTCGACCTCGCACCCGCCGGTCAGTGCGCGCGGCGGCGTGACCTCGACGTCCTCGCCGAAGGGGCTGGATCCCGGAACCCGTTCGATCGTCACGCCGAGCGCGCGCAGCGCGTCGCCCATGCGGTACGAATCGGCCGAGTGCAGCGGCGCCTCGATGCGGCTCGGGCCGTCGGCGAGGGCCGCGAGGATCAGCTCGCGGTTCGTCAGCGACTTGGACCCGGGCACCGTGACGGTCGCGGCCAGGGGGCCGGGCGCCGTGGGCGCGTCGAATTGCCCGCGCGGCGCGTCGGCCGGGGCGGTGGACGTGGGGGAATACCCTCGCGTGGTCATCGCGTTCCACCCTAGTGAGGAAACGAGACGAGGTGACGGATGACCGCTTCGGCGTGTATCACGGCTGAACGGCCGCGAACAGGGGATATCGCGGATCCCGGCGTACGCTGGGACGCCATGGACGCCCCCGAGACGACCCCGGCCCCCGCGGACGCGCGTGCGCAGTTCGCGGACCAGGCGCTGCCCTTCATGGACCAGCTCTACGGCGCGGCGATGCGGATGACCCGCAACCCGCAGGACGCGGCCGACCTCGTGCAGGACACGTTCGTCAAGGCCTACGCCTCGTGGTCGCGCTTCGAACAGGGCACGAACCTCAAGGCGTGGCTCTACCGGATCCTCACGAACACCTATATCAACGGCTACCGCAAGAAGCAGCGGGAGCCCTATCAGGGCGCGATCGACGACCTGGAGGATTGGCAGCTCGGCGGGGCGGAGTCCACCACCGCGACGAGCCGGCGATCCGCCGAGGCCGAGGCCATCGATCACATGCCCGCGTCCGTCGTCAAGGACGCGCTGCAGGAGATTCCCGATGATTTCCGGATGGCGGTGTACCTCGCCGACGTCGAGGGCTTCGCCTACCAGGAGATCGCCGACATCATGAAAACCCCCATCGGCACGGTCATGAGCCGGCTGCACCGCGGCCGTCGGCTCCTGCGCGACAAGCTGAGGGACTACGCGGCCGAGCGAGGGATCACGGCCGCCCAGACAGGAGCGAAGAAGTGAGCGACTGCGGCTGCGAGAAGGCCCGCGCGGACCTCGAAGCGTTCGTGCGCGGAGAGCTGGAGTGTTGCCGCACCCAGCACAGCGAGATCCGGGAGCACATCGAGAACTGCCCCGGCTGCCAGGACGAGGCGACCGTTCAGCGCACCCTGACGGTCGCGGTGCAGCGCGCGTGCATCGACGAGGCGGCACCGGAGGAGCTGAAGGCGCAGGTCATCGCGTCGCTCCTCGACGTGCAGTCGCGCCCTCACTGACGCGACGCGCGGGTGCGTATGGTGGTCGGGTGACCGCTCTCGACGCCCGCACCGTGCCCGCCGACCCGACCTCCCGCGACGCGCTCGCCGCGCGCGGCCTCGACTACCGGGTCGTGGAGGCCGACGACCTCGCCGACCACCTGCGCGCCGAGCACCGCGGGTTCCTCGGCGACGAGCCGACCGAGGCCGAGGTCGCCGATGACCTGCGCACCCACGCCGAGCGGCGCGTGATCGGCGTGTACGACGCGGCGAGCCCGCAGCCCTACCCCGTCGCGACCGAGTGCGCCTGGGTGACCCCGCTCAGCGTGCCGGGCGGCGAGATCGACATGTGGGCCATCAGCGGCGTGACCGTGGCCGCGACGCATCGGCGCCGCGGCATCGCGCGCGGCATGCTCGAGGGCGACCTCCGCGCCGCGAAGGACGCGGGGCTCGCGATCGCGGGGCTCACGGCGACCGAGGCGACCATCTACGGCCGCTACGGCTTCGCGCCCGCCGCGCCGGTCGCGCACGTGAGCGTGGACGCCCGCCGCGCGGGGTGGGGGACAACGGATCCGGCCGCCAGCCTCGAGTTCGTCGAGCGCGCCGAGCTCGCCCGCGACCTCAGCGAGCTGCATGAGCGCACGCGCACCGCGCGCGCCGGGGACGTCGGCGCCTGGCCGCGCCGCTGGGAGCAGAAGGCGGGGCTCACGCCCGACGTCGACAAGCCCCGCCAGGTGCGCGGCGTGCGGGCGCTCGACGCGACGGGCGCGCTCGTCGGCGCCCTCGCCTTCCGCGTCGTCGAGACGGCGGAGTACCACAACCACACGCTCAGGATCGAGCACCTCGTGGCGGCGACCCCCGACGCCCACGCCGCGCTCTGGCGCTTCGCGCTGAGCTATGACCTCGTGGGCACCGTCGAGGCCCCGCTCCAGCCCGTCGACGACGCGCTCGGCTGGCTCGTGCGCGATCGCCGCGCCATCACGCGCCGCGTGCACGACCACGGCTGGCTCCGGATCCTCGACGTGCCCCGCGCGCTCGCCGCGCGCGAGCTGGTCGGCGCCTTCGGCGTGCGCCTGGCGGTGACGGATCCGCTGGGCCTCGCGGACGGCGCGTGGACCGTCGCGCGGCTCGGCGCGGAGGGGGCGCGGATCGAGCCCCTGGCCGAGGGGCAGACGGCGGAGGTCACGCTGGACGTCGGCGCGCTGTCGGCCGCGTACCTCGGCGGCGTCCGCCTCGAGACGCTGCAGGCCGCGGGGCACGTGACGGGCGACCCGGCGAAGATCCGCGCGCTCTCCGACGCGCTGTCCGCCAGGCGCGCACCGCACCTGTCGATCTGGTATTGACTCTCCTCATGGGTACCCTCTTGGCCGTCTGCGCCGTGCACCAGCTGCTCCCGGACTCCGGCACCGTCGGCACGACGGCGATCGACAAGCGCCCCGTCGACGGCCCGGTCCGGGTCGGGCCGCTCGGCATCTACGGCGACATCCAGGCCGACCGGGTGCACCACGGCAGCGAGGAGCAGGCCGTCTACGCCTACGCGCAGGAGGACGCCGAGTGGTGGGCGGAGGCGCTCGGCCGCGAGATCCCGTTCGGCACCCTGTTCGGCGAGAACCTCCGCACGCAGGGGATGGACGTCTCGCGCGCCCTGGTCGGCGAAAGGTGGCGCATCGGATCCGTGCTCCTCGAGGCGACCCGGCCCCGTAACCCCTGCATGACGTTCGCGCGCCGCATGGGCCTGGAGAAGGACGGCTGGGTGAAGCGCTTCGCCTCCGAGCGGCGCCTCGGCACGTATTTCCGCGTGCTCGAGAAGGGGCGCCTCGCGGCCGGCGACGCGATCGAGCGCGTCTACGTTCCGACGGGGGCGCCCACGGCCCGCGACCTGCTGGGCGGGCCGGGGCGCTCCTCGGACTGAGGCGTCAGCGCCGGCGCGAGCGCTCCGTCGCGTCGTGCACCTCGCCGATCAGCTCCTCGATCACGTCCTCGAGGAACAACACCGACACGGTGCGCCCCTCCGAGTCGCGCACGCGCGCGAGGTGCCGGCCCTGCTGGCGCATGAGCGCGAGCGCGTCCTCGAGGTCGGTCGAGGTGTGCACGGGCACGAGGTGGTGGATCCGCTTGGGCGGCACGGGCTCTGTGACCTTCGCGTCGGCTTCGGGACTCGCGGCGCGCAGGACGTCCTTGAGGTGCACGTACCCGACGGGCTCGCCGCCCGCATCCGCGATCACGTAGCGCGAGTACCCGTGGGTCTGCACGGCCTTCTCGATGTCGGCGGGCGTCGTGCCCTCCGGCAGCGTCACGATGCGCGAGAGCGGGACCGCGACGTCGCCCGCGGTCTTGTCCGTGAACTCGACCGCGGCGGCGATCGTGCCGGACGCGTCGTCCAGGACGCCCTCGCGGTGCGACTGGCTCACGATCGTCGCCACCTCGTCGAGCGTGAAGGTGGAGGCGGCCTCGTTCTTCGGCTCGACGCCCACGGCGCGCAGCGCCGCGTTGGCGATGCCGTTGAGCGCCCAGATCACGGGGCGGAACACCCGCGAGACCCACACGAGCGGCGGCGCGAGGATCAGCACGGCGCGGTCCGGGACCGAGAAGGCGAGGTTCTTCGCGACCATCTCGCCGAACACGACGTGGAGGTACGACACGAGCACGAGCGCGATGATGAAGGCGATCGTGCCGATCGCGGCCTCGGGGAGCCCCGTGAGGCCGAGGGGGCCCTCCAGCAGGTGGTGCAGCGCGGGCTCGGAGACGTTGAGGATCAGCAGCGAACAGATCGTGATGCCGAGCTGGCTCGTCGCGAGCATCGCCGTCGCGTGCTCCATCGCGTACAGCGCGGTCTTCGCGGCGCGCGACCCCTTCTCGGCGCGCGGCTCGATCTGGGAGCGCCGCGCGGAGATGACCGCGAACTCG
Source organism: Microbacterium excoecariae (assembly GCF_011326725.1). Lineage (GTDB taxonomy): Bacteria > Actinomycetota > Actinomycetes > Actinomycetales > Microbacteriaceae > Microbacterium > Microbacterium excoecariae. The sequence goes on from NZ_JAANCO010000002.1 coordinate 190,379, forward strand.
GCGCCGACGAAGAACGCGTTGCCGATCAGCAGCACGACGAGCCAGGCGATTCCTGCCCAGTCACTCATGTCAGGCTCCCCTCGCCGCGGGCGGGCTCTTCCGTCGCGAGCGGCGACGGGTCGGGCGTGAAGCGCACGCGATCGACGCGCCGGCCGTCCATGCGCTGCACGACGAGGGATCCGTCCTCCACCCTGACGGTGTCGCCGACGGCGGGGATCCGCTCGAGCGTGCTCATGATGAACCCGCCGATCGTGTCGTAGTCGTCCGACTCGGGCACCTCGACGCCCGCGCGCTCGCGCGCCTCGTCGGGACGAAGCTGCGCCGGGAGCGTGATGCCGTCGCGGTGGCGCACGACGCCGGCGCGGCGCCGGTCGTGCTCGTCGGCCACCTCGCCGACGATCTCCTCCACGAGGTCCTCGAGGGTCACGACGCCGGCCGTGCCGCCGTATTCGTCGACGACGATGGCCATCTGGTACCCGCTGCCGCGCAGGTCCGCGAGGAGCTGGTCGAGGTGGACCGTCTCGGGCACGCGCAGCGGCTCCGTGCGCAGCGCGCCGACGGGCACGTCCAGGCGACGCTCGCGCGGCACGCTCACGGCCGCCTTGACGTGCACGACGCCGACGATGTCGTCGAGGTCGTCGTCGAAGACGGGGAAGCGCGAGTGGCCCGTCTCGCGCGCGAGGCGCACGACGTCGTCGGCGACCTCGCCCACGGCGACCGCGTGCATGCGGGGGCGCGGGGTCATGACGTCGGCGGCGGACAGGCGCGAGAACGTCAGTGTGCGATCGAGCAGCGTCGCGGTGTCCTTCTCGAGCACGCCGGCCGTGGCGGAGCGCCGCACGAGGCTGGAGAGCTCCTCGGCCGTGCGCGCGCCCGAGAGCTCCTCCTGGGGCTCGATGCCGATCGCGCGCAGGATGCCGTTCGCGCTGCCGTTCAGCGCCGATACCGCCGGGCGGAACACGGTCGTGAACGCGATCTGCAGCGGCGCGACCACCTTCGCGGTCGCGAGCGGGAGCGCGAGCGCGAAGTTCTTCGGGATGAGCTCGCCGAGGATCATCGACAGGATCGTCGCGACGGCCATTCCCACGACGGTCGCGATGGCCGACACGGCCGCCTCCGGGAGCCACTCCGCGAGCAACGGCTCGAGCAGCCGCGACATCGCGGGCTCCATCGTGTACCCCGTGAGGAGGGTCGTGAGGGTGATGCCGAGCTGCGCCGACGAGAGGTGCGTCGAGGTGTGACGCAGCGCCTGGATCGTGAGGGCCAGGCGGGTCTCTCCCCGGGCCTGGCGCGCCTCGAGATCCGCGCGATCGAGATTGACGAGAGAGAATTCGCTGGCGACGAAGACGCCGGTGCCGACGATGAGGACGAGGCCCACGCCCAGCATGATCCAATCCATCACGGCCGCAGGTCACCGCCCGATCGATCGGGGGAGGGGGCGTCGTGGCGCGGATCTCGGGGCGCGGGTCGGCTACTGGGAGGGTCGTCCATGATGTCGTCATCTTAGTCCACCGCCCGGGTGCCTCCGCCCGGGAATCGGGCGGTCCCGGCGGATCCGGAACACCGGGATCCGGGAGGGATCCGAGGGGTATGGACCAGGGTGCGTGGGATAGGCTGGCGGGAGGGACGCACGCGTTAATCGCGGCGTGCGACGACCATCATTCTTCGATGAAAGTGGGCGATCTGACCGTGTCGAGTCAGGTGACGGGTACCGGAACGTCGAGCGACGAGGAGTTCGGGGCCAATCAGTGGCTGATTAACGAGCTCTTTCGTCAGTACAAGGTGAACAAGGACACCGTCGACAGGGAGTGGTGGCCGGTGATGGAGAGGCTCGCTGAGGAGCAGGGCGGCGCAGCCCCGGCATCGGCGGCCCCCGCCAAGCCGCAGCCGACCCCGGCGCCGAAGCCGCAGGCGGCCCCCGCCGCCCCGCCCGTCGCCAAGACGACGGCGAAGCCCGCGGCGGCCGCGCCGATCCCCGCGGAGCCCGAGGCGAAGAAGTCGGCGGGCGACGCAGAGCCGGCGGAGGACACGGTCACCGTCATGAAGGGCATGACGAAGACGCTGGCCAAGAACATGGACCAGTCGATCTCGGTGCCCACGGCGACGTCGGTGCGCACCGTGCCGGCGAAGCTGATGATCGACAACCGCATCGTCATCAACAACCACATGTCCCGCACCCGCGGCGGCAAGGTCTCGTTCACGCACATCATCGGCTGGGCGCTCATCCAGGCGCTCAAGGCCTTCCCGAGCCAGAACGTGTACTACGCCGAGATCGACGGCAAGCCGAGCGTCGTCGCCCCGGCGCACGTGAACCTCGGCATCGCGATCGACCTGCCGAAGCCCGACGGCACCCGCGCGCTCATGGTGCCGAGCATCAAGAACGCCGAGGCGCTGACCTTCAGCGAGTACCTCTCGGCCTACGAGGACCTCGTCAAGCGCGCGCGGGCGAACAAGCTCACCGCGAACGACTTCGCCGGGACGACCGTGTCGCTCACGAACCCGGGCGGCATCGGCACGGTCCACTCCGTTCCGCGCCTCATGAAGGGCCAGGGCTGCATCATCGGCGCCGGCGCCCTCGACTACCCGGCCGAGTTCTCGGGCGCGAGCCAGAAGACGCTCAACGAGCTCGCGATCGGCAAGACGATCACGCTCACCTCGACCTACGACCACCGCGTCATCCAGGGCGCCGGATCCGGCGAGTTCCTGAAGGTCGTGCACCAGCTCCTCATCGGCGGCAACGGCTTCTACGAGGACATCTTCGCGGCCCTCCGGATCCCCTACGCCCCGATCCGTTGGAACGCCGACGTCTCGGTCGACATCGCGGAGCGCGTCGACAAGACCGCCCGCGTACAGGAGCTCATCAACGCCTACCGCGTGCGCGGCCACCTCATGGCCGACATCGACCCGCTGGCCTACTCGCAGCGCGAGCACCACGACCTCGAGATCGAGTCGCACGGCCTGACCTTCTGGGACCTCGAGCGCGAGTTCGTCACGGGCGGCTTCGGGGGCAAGCGCCAGGCGAAGCTGCGCGACATCCTCGGCGTGCTGCGCGACACGTACTGCCGCACGACCGGCATCGAGTACATGCACATCGCCGACCACGAGCAGCGCGAGTGGTTCCAGGCCAAGCTCGAGCGGCCCTACGAGAAGCCCGACCACGACGAGCAGCTCCGGATCCTCGGCAAGCTCAACCAGGCCGAGGCGTTCGAGACCTTCCTGCAGACGAAGTACGTCGGCCAGAAGCGCTTCTCCCTTGAGGGCGGCGAGTCGCTCATCCCGCTGCTCGACCGCGTTATCGACGGCGCGGCCTCGGCGGGCCTCGCTGGCGCGGCCGTCGCGATGGCGCACCGCGGTCGCCTCAACGTGCTGACGAACATCGCGGGCAAGACCTACGGCGACGTCTTCAGCGAGTTCGAGGGCGCCCTGCCCGGCAACAAGCGCGGATCCGGCGACGTGAAGTACCACATCGGCACGGAGGGCACCTTCACGGGCACCGACGGCAACGAGATCGACGTGTATCTCGCGGCCAACCCGTCGCACCTCGAGACGGTCGACGGCGTGCTCGAGGGCATCGTTCGCGCCAAGCAGGACCGGTACGAGAAGGGCACCTTCCCGTGGCTGCCGATCCTCGTGCACGGCGACGCGGCGTTCGCGGGCCAGGGCGTCGTCGTCGAGACGCTGCAGATGTCGAACCTCCGTGCCTACCGCACGGGCGGCACGGTCCACATCGTGGTGAACAACCAGGTGGGCTTCACGACGCTCCCGCAGGACGCCCGCACCTCGCGCTACGCGACCGACGTCGCCAAGACGATCGCGGCCCCCGTGCTGCACGTCAACGGGGACGACCCCGAGGCCGTCGTGCGCGCGGCGGAGCTCGCGTTCGAGTACCGCCAGACCTTCCAGCGCGACGTCGTCATCGACCTCGTCTGCTACCGCCGCCGCGGTCACAACGAGGGCGACGACCCGTCGATGACGCAGCCGCTGATGTACGGCCTGATCGAGGCGAAGCGCTCCGTGCGCCGGCTCTACACCGAGGCGCTCGTCGGGCGCGGCGACATCACCGAGGAGGAGTACGAGGCGGCCAAGGCCGACTTCCAGAACCGCCTCGAGGTCGCCTTCGCCGAGACGCACGCGGCCGAGACCGGCGCGATCCCCGTGGTCACGCCGGAGCAGATGCGCCCCGAGGTCGAGACGGAGCCCGAGGAGACGGGCGTCGGCGCCGGCGTCGTCGCGCAGATCGGCGACGCGCACAGCAACAAGCCCGAGGGCTTCACGGTGCACACGAAGCTCCAGCAGCTGCTGGACAAGCGCACGCAGATGAGCCGCGAGGGCAAGATCGACTGGGGCTTCGGCGAGCTGCTGGCCTTCGGGTCCCTCCTCCTCGAGGGCACGCCCGTGCGCCTCGTCGGCCAGGACTCGCGCCGCGGCACGTTCGTGCAGCGCCACGCCGTCTTCCACGACCGCGTCAATGGCCAGGAGTGGCTGCCGCTCGCGAACCTCGCCGAGGGCCAGGCGCGCTTCAGCGTGTACGACTCGCTCCTCAGCGAATACGCCGCGCTCGGCTTCGAGTACGGCTACTCGGTCGAGGACACCGAGGCGCTCGTGCTGTGGGAGGCGCAGTTCGGCGACTTCGTCAACGGCGCGCAGTCGATCATCGACGAGTTCATCTCCTCGGCCGACCAGAAGTGGGGCCAGGAATCGGGCGTCGTCCTCCTCCTGCCGCACGGCTACGAGGGCCAGGGCCCCGACCACTCGTCCGCGCGCATCGAGCGCTTCCTGCAGCTGTGCGGGCAGAACAACATGACGGTGGCGCGCCCCTCGACGCCCGCGTCGTACTTCCACCTGCTGCGCCGCCACGCGTACTCGCGCCCGCGCCGCCCGCTCGTGGTCTTCACGCCCAAGGCGATGCTGCGCCTGCGCGGCGCGACGAGCGAGGTTGCCGACTTCGCAGACGGCGCGTTCCGCCCCGTGATCGACGACGAGCGCCCGATCGACAAGGCCGCCGTGACCCGCGTGCTCGTGCACGCGGGCAAGATCCACTGGGACCTCGCGGCCGAGGTGCAGAAGAAGGACGACCCGCAGGTCGCCCTTGTGCGCCTCGAGCAGTTCTACCCGGCGCCCGTCGAGGAGCTCACGCGCGTGCTCGGGGAGTACCCGAACGCCGAGGTCGTCTGGGTGCAGGATGAGCCGGAGAACCAGGGCGCCTGGCCGTTCATCCAGCAGTGGGTGCAACAGGCGGTCGGCCGGAGCTTCTCCGTCGTGTCGCGGCCGGCGGCGGCCGCGCCCTCGACCGGATCCTCCAAGGTCCACGCGGTCGAGCACACGGAGCTCATGCGCCGGGCCTTCGCCCGCTAACCGGATCCGGCGTCCGCCGCCCGGCACCCCGGCTACCTAAGTCCACAATTCTCCGACAAGTCTCCGCGGTTCCCGCGGAGACTTGTCGGAGAATTGTGGACTTGTGGGTGTTAGGCGCGGGCCAGGGCGGGCGCGCGGTGGGCGCGGAGGTACTGCGCGGGCCACAGCGCCGCGGGGTCCTCGCCGAGCTCCGCCGCCGCGCGGAGGCCGAAGTGGGGGTCGCGCAGCCACTCGCGGCCCGCGAGGATGACGTCGGCGGATCCCTCCTGAAGGATCCGCTCGGCCTGCTCGCCCGAGGTGATGATGCCGACCGCGCCGACGGGCGCGCCCGTGACCTCGCGGACCCGGGCCGCGTGCGGCACCTGGTAGCCGGGGAAGACGTCGATCTGCTGGTGCGCGACGAGGCCGCTCGTGGAGACGTCGATGAAGTCGGCGCCGGCCTCACGCGCCCACGCGGCCACCTGCGCGACGTCGTCGGTCACGAGCCCGCCGTCGGCGGCGTCCGTCGCCGAGAAGCGCACGAGGAGCGGCACGCCCGCGCCGACCTCGTCGCGCACCGCACGCACGACGTCGAGCGTCAGGCGCGCGCGGTTCTCGAGCGCCCCGCCGTAGATGTCGGTGCGGTCGTTCGTGAGAGGCGACAGGAACTCGTGGAGGAGGTAGCCGTGCGCGGCGTGGATCTCGATCGCCCGGAAGCCCGCCTCGATCGCGCGCCCCGCGGCCTGGCGGAAGGCCTCGATCACCTCGCCCACGCGGCCGGCGGACATCGCCTCGGGCGCCGCGAACCCGTCGTACGCGACGGCCGACGGGGCCTCCGTCGTCCAGCCGCCCTCGGCCGCGGGGACGGATCCGGATCCCTCGGCGAACGGCGAGAACGTCGAGGCCTTGCGCCCGGCGTGCGCGAGCTGGACGCCCGCGACGGATCCGCGCTCCGCGATCGCGCGCGTGACGGGCCGCCACGCGTCGACCTGCGCGGCGTTCCAGAGCCCCGCGTCCTCGGGGGAGATGCGCCCCGCGGGCACGACCGCCGTCGCCTCGGCGATCACGAGCCCGGCGCCGCCGGACGCGAACTGCGCGAGGTGCACGTGGTGCCAGTCGTTTACGACCCCGTCGACGGCGCTGTACTGGCACATCGGCGCGACCCAGAGCCGGTTCCGGAAGGTGACGTCGCGGATCTCGAGGGGCGTGAAGAGCTGGCTCATGGGGGCCTTTCGACGTGGAGGATCCGCTCCGCGAGACGCCGATAGTCTGGCGGCATGCCGGGCGGATTCGAGTGGGGCGACAACGAGTGGGTGGCATCCGATGCCGCGAGCGTTCTTCGCGTGCCAACGCACGGCGATCACAAGTATTCCCGCGGCGTCGTCTCGCTGCTGACCGGGTCCGAGGAGTTCCCGGGCGCCGCCGTCCTCTCGGTCGAGGGCGCCACGCGGGCGGGCGTGGGGATGGTGCGCTGGTTCGGCCCGGATCCCGTGGGCCAGCTCGTCCTGCAGCGCCGCCCCGAGACCGTCACGGAGGCGGGGCGCACGGACGCGATCGTCGTCGGATCCGGCATCGACGGCCGCACGCGCGACGAGGCCGCGACCCGCACGATCCTGGGCATGTTCGCGCTGGGCGCGCCCGTCGTCATCGACGCCGGCGCGCTCGATCTCGCCCCGCGCGCCGTGGGCCCGTTCGTCGTGACCCCGCACGATCGCGAGCTGCGGGAGGTGCGGATCCCGCTCGGCCTCGGCGTCGACGACATCGACGTGGATCCGCTGCAGGACCGGCTCGACGGCGGCTTCCGCGAGCGCGTGCTCGTGGCGCGCGAGACGGCCGTCGGCGTCGGCGGGGTCGTGCTGCTCAAGGGTGCCGAGACGATCGTCGCGACGCCGGGCGGCTGGTGGACCGTCGTGCGCACCGGCACGCCGTGGCTGGCGACGGCGGGCACGGGCGACGTGCTCGCGGGCGCGATCGGCGCGATCCTCGCGGGCGCCGCCGCGCGCGATCGCGCCCGCGAGGTCGACGTCGAGGAGCTCGGCCCGATCGCCGCGACGGCCGCCTGGCTGCACGGAACGGCGGGCCGCATCGCGGCGGGACCCGGCCGGCCGATCGCGGCGCTCGACGTGGCCGAGGCGCTCCCGGCCGCCTTCGCGGAGGCGTTCGCGTGACCCACGGGCGCCGCGTGCGCCTTCTCACCTGCTGGGCCGCGTTCCTCGCGGCGCACGCTCTCGCGATCGCCGCCGGCTGGCTGTGGCCGAACCAGCCCATGGGCGACACCTACCTCGTCTACGAGCCGTGGAGCCGGGCCGCGCTCGAGGGCGCGTACGTCCCCGGCCTCACCGAGGACTGGGTCTACCCGCCCCTGGCGCTGGCTCCCATGCTCCTCGCCCATACGCTCGTGTGGTTCTCGTCGTACGCGGCCGCGTGGGCCGCGCTCGCGACGGCGCTCGACGTCGTCGCGTTCGCGCTGCTCGTCGGCCGCGGGCGTTCGCGGGGCCGCGTCGCCGCGGGCGCGTTCTGGGCCGCGTTCGTCCTGCTCCTCGGCCCCGTGGGTCTCTTCCGCATCGACGCGGTGACGGTGCCGCTCGCGGTCCTCGCGGCGCTGTGGCTCGGATCCCGCCCCGCCGTCGCCGGCGCGCTCGTCGCCGCGGGCGCGTGGATCAAGGTGTGGCCCGCGGCCCTCGGCCTGGCCGCCGTCGTCGCGCTGCGCTCCCGGGGTCGGGTCGCACTCGGGGCCGTCGCGGTCTCGGCCGCGGTGGCCGGGGTCGTGCTCCTCGCGGGCGGCGGGGCGCACCTCGCCAGCTTCGTCACGACGCAGGGGGAGCGCGGCCTGCAGGTCGAGGCGATCGCGGCGACGCCCTTCGCGCTGGGCGCGGGGGGAGCCGTCGTCGCCTACGACACGGAGATCCTGACCTACCAGGTGTACGCGCCGGGCGTCGGCGCCGTCGCCGCGGCCCTCACGCCGCTCATGGCGATCGTCGTCGCCGCGATCGCGGCGCTCGGGGCGTGGCGGATCCGCGCGGGCGCGGACGCGCGCGCCGTGCTCCCGCCGCTCGCGCTCGCGCTCGTCGTCGCGCTCATCGCGACGAACAAGGTCGGATCCCCGCAGTTCCAGACGTGGCTCGTCGCGCCGGTCGTGCTGTGGATCCTGTGGGACCGGCGCGCCGCGCGCACTCCCGCCGCGCTGGCGCTCGCGATCGCCGGTCTCACGCAGCTCTTGTACCCGATCGCGTATCACCTCGTGCTCGGGGGCGATAGCGTGGGGCTCGCGGTCCTCGCCCTGCGCAACGTCCTCGTGGTCGCGCTCGGGGTGTGGGCCGTGGTCCGCCTGATCCGCACCCCAGCCCCGGGAGTCTCATGCTCGTCGCCTTCTCCGTCGCCCCGTCCGGAACCGGCCGCGCCGACGCCTCCGTCCACGACGCCGTCGCCGCGGCCGTGAAGGTCGTGCGCGAGTCGGGCCTGCCGAACCGCACCTCGAGCATGTTCACGGAGATCGAGGGGCCCGACTGGGACACGGTGATGGGCGTCGTCAAGCGCGCGACGGAGGCCGTCGCTCCCTTCGGATCCCGCGTCTCGCTCGTGCTGAAGGCCGACATCCGCCCCGGATACGCGGGGGAGATCGACGGCAAGCTCGAGCGCCTCGAACAGGCGATCGACGAGGCGTAGCGCCCGCCTGCGGTCAGGCCGCGGCGGGGATCCGCACGCGCCGCTCCGCCGCGAACGCGACGGCGGCGATGACGAGGCCCGCGAGCGCGAGGCCGATGCCGAGCCAGGCCGGCGCGACGTAGCCGAAGCCCGCCGCGATGACGGCGCCGCCGAGCGCCGCGCCGAGGCTGTTGCCGATGTTGAGCGCGGAGTGGTTCAGCGCCGCCCCGATCGCCTGGTGCTCGGCGGCGACGTCGAGCAGCCGCAGCTGGATCGCGGGCGTGACGACCTGACCCGCCACGCCGAACACGAACAGCGCCGCGACGAGCGCGACCGTGAAGGGCGCGAGCACGGCGACGAGGGCGGAGGTCGCGGCGAGGGATCCGAGGCTCACGAGGAGCGTGCGGCGCACGCTGATGTCCGCGAGCCGGCCGCCGAGGAAGTTGCCGACGAACATGCCGCTGCCGAGCGCGACGAGCGCGATCGGCACGACCCACTCGGGGGCGCCCGCCGCCTCGGTCACGAGCGTCGAGACGTAGCTGTAGACGGCGAAGAACGCGCCGAAACCGATGGCGCCGATCGCGATCGTGAGCCACACCTGGGGGATCCGGAACACCCCGAGCTCCTGGCGGAACGTGCGCCCCACGTCGCCGGGGTGCGGCGGGACGAAGCGCCAGCACATCACGAGCGCGACGGCGAAGACCACCGCGACGACGACGTACGCCGCGCGCCACCCGAAGACCTGGCCGAGGAAGGTGCCGGCGGGAACGCCCACGACGTTCGCGACCGTGAGGCCCGACATGACCATCGCCACGCCCCACCCGCGCTTGGTCGGGCCGAGCAGCTCGCTCGCCACGACCGCGGCCATGCCGAAGTACGCCCCGTGCGGCAGGCCCGCGAGGAAGCGGCACAGCGCGACCAGCTCGAACGTCGGCGCGAGCACCGTGAGGGCGTTGAAGACGAGGAGCGCGGCGGCGAGCGCGATCATGACGCGGTTGCGGGGGAACCGCGAGACCACCGCCGCGATCGTCGGCGCGCCAAGGACGACGCCCAGCGCGTACAGGCTGATGAGGATCCCCGCCTGGCCGATGGCCTCTTCCGGGCTCGCCTGGTAGGCGGCGGGGAGGAGATCGCTCGCGATGTCGGGCAGGAGCCCCATCGAGACGAACTCCGTCATGCCGATGCCGAATGCGCCGATGGCCATGGAGAGGAGCGCCATCGTCGCCGCACCCCTCGACGCGAGGGTCGAGGAAGTCACGGGGACAGACTACCGGTCGCCGGCGGGCCCGGCGGCCAGCCGGCGTCCAGCTCTCACGCGAGCAGGGCGCGGAGGTGGTGGCCGAGGACGTCGGTCTCGATGAGGAACCCGTCGTGCCCGAAGTCGCTCGAGATCACGATCGCGTCGTCTCCGTGGATCGTGGATCCGATCCCGCGCGCGATCCGGTGCTGGCCCTCGAGCGGGAAGAGGCGGTCGGTGTCGATGCCGACCACGAGGGTGCGGGCGGTGACGCGGCCGAGCGCGTCCTCGATGCCGCCGCGGTCCCGGCCGACGTCGTGCGAGTCCATCGCCTCGACGAGCCGGATGTACGTGTTCGCGTCGAACCGGCGCGTGAACTTGTTGCCGTGGAAGTCGAGGTAGGACTCGACGGCGAATCGGCCGCCGTGGCCCAGGGGGCTCACGTCCGACTGCCACGAGCGCTGGAAGCGCTGGTTGAGCTCGACGATGCCGCGGTAGTTCAGCATGGCCATGCGGCGCGCGAGCGCGAGCCCGCGGTGCGGGCCGTCGCCCGCGGCCGCCTCGTAGTACTCGCCGCCCGCGAAGCCGGGGTCGATCTCGATGGCCTCGAGCTGCGTGGAGTTCAGCGCGATCTGGTCGGCCGTGTTTGCGGGCGGCGCCGCGATGACGGCGAGCCGCTCGACGCGGTCCGGGTGCGTCGCGGCCCACTCGAGCGCGTGCATGCCGCCCATGGATCCGCCGACGACCGCGGCCCAGGATCCGACCCCCAGCCGGTCGGCGAGCGCCGCCTGCGCGGCCACCTGGTCGCGGATCGTGACGTACGGGAAGCGGGACGCCCAGTGGTCGCCGTCCGGGTGGATGCTCGCGGGGCCCGTGGATCCCTGGCAGCCGCCGAGCATGTTGGGGGCGACGACGAAGTAGCGGTCGGTGTCGAGCGGCGCGCCGGGCCCGACGATGTCCTCCCACCAGCCGGCGGTCGGGTGGCCGGGGCCGGCGGATCCGCGCACGTGGCTGTCGCCCGTGAACGCGTGCAGCACGAGGATCGCGTTCGACGCGTCGGCGTTCAGCTCGCCCCACGTCTCGTAGGCGAGCCGCATGTGGGGGAGGACGCCGCCCGTCTCCGTGGCGAAGGACCCGAGCCAGGCGAACTGGCGGGACCCGGCGGGGTCGCCGTCCTGCCAGGCGCCGGTCGCGGGCGGCCGCCCGGCCATGAGTCGGGTGTCGGCCTCCGTCACGGGGGCCGACGGCACCGTGTCCTCGGAGATCTGCCAGTCCATCGGATCCATTCTGCCGTGTCCGCCGTGGTGGCCGGACACACCCGCCCGCGCGCCGGGCGGCGGCCGTCAGCGCGCGTCGGAGATGGCGCGCGCGGCGGCGAAGGCCTGCTCGAGGTCGGCCGTGAGGTCGGCGACGTTCTCCAGGCCGATCGAGAGCCGCACGAGCCCCGGCGTGACACCGGCCGTGAGCTGCTGCTCGGGCGTGAGCTGCGAGTGCGTCGTCGAGGCGGGGTGGATGACGAGCGAGCGGACGTCGCCGATGTTCGCGAGGTGGCTGAACAGCTCAAGCGCGTTGACGAACGCGCGGCCCGCGTCCACGCCGCCCTTGAGCTCGAAGGACAGCACGGCGCCGACGCCCGCGGGCGCGTAGCGCTGGGCGGCGCCGAACCAGGGCGACGAGGCAAGCCCCGAGTAGTTCACGGTCGCCACGTCGGGGTGCGCCTCGAGCCACTCCGCGATCTTCTGCGCGTTCTCGACGTGGCGCTCGATGCGCAGCGACAGCGTCTCGATGCCCTGGATCAGCTGCCAGGCGTTGTTCGGGGCGATCGCGGCGCCGAGGTCGCGCAGCAGCTGCACGCGCGCCTTCGTGATGTACGCGACGCCGTCGCCGAGCGCGCCGGTGTAGCTGACGCCGTGGTACGAGGGATCCGGATCCGTGAGCTCGGGGAAGCGCTCGGCGTGCTCCGACCACGCGAACCGCCCGCCGTCGACGACGACGCCCGCGACGACCGTGCCGTGGCCCGCGAGGAACTTCGTCGCGGAGTGCACGACGATGTCGGCGCCGTGCTCGAACGGGCGGATGAGGTAGGGCGTCGCGATCGTGTTGTCGACGATGAGGGGGAGGCCGCTCTCGTGCGCGACGTCCGAGACGAGGCGGATGTCGAGGACGTTGACCTGCGGGTTTCCGATCGTCTCGGCGAAGAACAGCTTCGTGTTCGGGCGGACGGCGCGCCGCCACTCCTCGGCGTCGTCCTGGTTCTCGACGAACGTGACCTCGATGCCGAGCTTCGCGAGCGTGTACTTGAAGAGGTTGTAGGTGCCGCCGTAGATCGAGCTCGACGAGACGATGTGGTCGCCCGCGCTCGCGATGTTGAGCACCGCGAACGTCTCCGCCGCCTGGCCGCTCGCGACGAGCAGGGCGCCCGTGCCACCCTCGAGCGCCGCGATGCGCTGCTCCGCGACCTCCTGCGTCGGGTTCATGATGCGGGTGTAGATGTTGCCGGGCTCCGCGAGGGCGAAGAGGTTCGCGGCGTGATCGGAGTCGCGGAACACGTACGCCGTCGTCTGGTACAGCGGCGTCGCGCGGGCGCCCGTGGTGGGATCCGGGCGCGCGCCGGCGTGGATCTGCTGGGTCTCGAAGTGCCACGAGGCGGCGTCGGTCATGGGATCCCTCTCGCTACGGGTCGGTCAGGCGGCGGCGATGCCGGCGGGTTCGAGCGTACGTCTCCGGCCGGGGGGCGCCAAGGTTCCGGAAACCCGGCGTCACACGCCCCCAGTACGCTGGATCCATGACGCGACGCGCAGTGGTGACGGGAGCAAGCTCGGGCATCGGCAGGGCGACGGTCGTCGCCCTCCGGGAGCGCGGCTGGGAGGTCACGGGCGTCGCGCGCCGCGCGGACCGCCTCGCCGCGCTGGCCGAGGAGACGGGCGCCGACGTGTTCGCCGCCGACCTCACCCAGCAGGCCGACATCGACGCGCTCGCCGCGTACCTCGGCGGCGGGCCGCTCCACAGCCTCGTGCACATCGCGGGCGGCGCGCTCGGCGCCGACCGCGTCGAGGACGGCGACCCCGACGGCTGGCTGCGGATGTACGAGATGAACGCGCTGTCGGCCCAGCGCCTCGTGCGCGCCCTCCTGCCGCAGCTGCGCGCGACGGCCGCGGCGGGCCCCACGCACGCCGACACGCTGTTCCTCACCTCGACCGCGGCGCAGACCGCCTACCCCGGCGGCGCGGGCTACAACGCCGCGAAGGCGGCCGAGTCGATGCTCGTGGCGGCCCTGCGCCAGGAGCTCGCGGGCGAGCCGATCCGCGTCATCGAGATCGCGCCCGGCATGGTCCACACGGAGGAGTTCTCGCTCGTCCGACTCGGGTCGGCCGACGCGGCCGACCGCGTTTACGAGGGCGTCGAGAACCCCCTCACGGCCGACGACGTCGCCGACGTCGTCGCGTACGCGCTGACCGCGCCCGGCCACGTCAACCTCGACCTCGTGACGCTGCGCCCCGTCGCGCAGGCCGCCCAGCACCTCGTGCACCGCGGCCCGCTCGCCCCGCGCGCCTAGCGGATCCGCCCCTTTCCGACACACAAAGGACATCACCGTGGCAGACGACTTCCTCGAGCGCGAGATCCTCACGTGGGACGGCTTTGGCCGCGCCACGCGCGACCTCGCCCGGACGATCCTCGCGGCCGGGTTCGAGCCCGAGGTCGTCGTCGCGATCGCGCGCGGCGGCCTCCTGCCCGCGGGCGCCATCGCGTACGGCCTCGGCGCGAAGAACTGCGGCGCGATCAACATGGAGTTCTACACGGGCATCGGCACCGTGCTCGACGCGCCCGAGGTGCTGCCTCCCGAGCTCGACATGAACTATCTCGACGGGCGGCGCGTGCTGCTCGTCGACGACGTCGCCGACTCGGGGCGCACGCTGAAGATGGCCGTCGACCTCCTGCGCGAGAAGGGCGCCGACGTGCGCTCCGTGACGATCTACACGAAGCCCGCGACGATCATCCAGCCCGACTTCGCGTGGAAGGACACGGACCTGTGGATCAACTTCCCGTGGTCCGCCGACGGCACGGTCGCCGAGGAGGACGCGGGCCTGCCCGCGAGCGCCTGACCCGATGACCGCGGAGATCCTCGCCGGGCCCGTAGACGGCGGGCGCATGGACGCGGGGTGGGCCCGCGCGCTCGCCCCGGCCGCGCCGCGGATCGCGGCGCTCGGGGAGCGGCTGGCGGCCGGCGCGGATCCCGTCCTCCCCGAGCCCGAGCGGGTGCTGCGGGCGTTTCGCGAGCCGTTCGACGACGTGCGGGTGCTGATCGTGGGGCAGGATCCGTACCCCACGCCGGGCCACGCGATCGGCCTCGCCTTCGCGACCGCGCGCGACGTGCGGCCCGTGCCGCGGAGCCTCGCGAACATCTACCGCGAGCTGGAGGACGACCTGGGGATCCCCCGGCCCGCCCACGGCGACCTCTCGAGCTGGGCGGCGCAGGGCGTTCTGCTCCTCAACCGCGTGCTCACGGTCGCGCCCGGGGCGCCCGGATCCCACCGCGGCCGGGGCTGGGAGGAGGTCACCGAGCGCGCGATCGAGGCGCTCGTGGCGCGCGATCGCCCCCTCGTCGCGATCCTCTGGGGCGCCGACGCGCGCCGGCTCGCGCCGCTTCTCGGATACACGCCGCGGATCGAGTCGGCGCACCCCTCGCCGCTGTCGGCCCGGCGCGGCTTCTTCGGATCCCGCCCCTTCTCCCGGGCCAACGCGCACCTCGTCGAGCAGGGCGCGGATCCGGTCGACTGGCGGGTAATCTGACACCCATGCTCCCGGAGGAATATCAGAAGCGCCGCCGCCTGCCGCGGCACCTGCGGAAGAGCCCCGAGGCGGAGCGCCCGTTCGCGTACGCGATCCGCCCCGCGGAGAAGCGCGACATCCCCGACATTCGGGAGATCTACAACTACTACGTGACGAACTCGGTCGTCACCTTCGACGAGAAGCGCTGGACGCACCGGCAGTGGGTGGAGAAGTTCGACCACATCCGCAAGCTCGGCCTCCCGTTCCTCGTCGCGGAGTCGCCGTCGGGCCAGATCCTCGGCTACGCGCTCGTGTCGCCGTGGTCGGGCAAGTCGTCGTACCGCTACACCGCCGAGAACTCGATCTACCTCGGCCCGACGGCCGTCGGCAAGGGCCTCGGCGGGGCGCTGTTGGAGGCGCTCATCGCGGCCAGCGAGGACTTCGGCCTGCGCCAGATCGTCGCGGTCATCAGCGACAAGGGCGCGGAGGGATCCATCGCGCTGCACCGCAAGTACGGCTTCGAGGAGGTCGGGCGGATGGGGCGCGTCGGGTTCAAGTTCGGCCGCTGGCTCGGCGTCGTGCACATGCAGAAGCAGCTCCCGAAGAAAAAGAAGAAGCGCCGCGGCCTGTTCGGCTGACGGCCGCGGTGTCGCCCCCGTTCCGCGGATCCGGGTGCTGATGTGCGATCTGAAGCGGGGGATTGGCGCTCGGGTCGCGCAAAAGCACCTGCGGGGCGGGCCGAGGTGCATATGCGCGATCTGGGGCCGAGGTACGGCGTTCGGGTCGCGCAAAAGCACCTGCGCGGGCGGGCCGACGTGCTTTTGTGCGATCCGAAGCGGGGGCGTGGGCTCCGGGTCGCTCAAATGCACGGAGGTGCTGCGGATCCGGGTGCATATGTCCGATTCGAAGCGGGGGCGTCGAGTCCAGGTCGCTCAAACGCACCGTGGGGTGGCGGATCCGGGTGCTTTTGTGCGATCCGAAGCCGGGGTGCGGCGCTCGGGTCGCTCACATCCACCTGCGCGGGCGGGCCGACGTGCATATGCGCGATCTGGGGCGGGGGCGTGGTGCTCGGATCGCGTACATGCACCTGCGCGGGAGGGGCGACGTGCGAGGCGGATCAGTCCTCGTCGGGCTCGTAGTCGACGCCGGCCTCGGCGCGCTGCTCGGGCGTGATCGGGGCCGGGGCGGCCGTCAGCGGGTCGAAGCCGTTGCCGGTCTTGGGGAACGCGATGACCTCGCGGATCGAGTCGGCGCCCGCGAGGAGCGACACGACGCGGTCCCACCCGAAGGCGATGCCGCCGTGGGGCGGGGCGCCGAAGGCGAACGCGTCGAGGAGGAAGCCGAACTTCTCCTGTGCCTCGGCCTCGCCGATGCCCATGACGTCGAACACGCGCTCCTGCACGTCGCGGCGGTGGATACGGATGGATCCGCCGCCGATCTCGTTGCCGTTGCACACGATGTCGTAGGCGTACGCGAGCGCCTCGCCCGGGTTCGACTCGAAGGAGTCGAGCCACTCGGGCTTCGGCGACGTGAACGCGTGGTGCACGGCGGTCCATGCGGAGTTGCCCAGGTCGACGTCGTCGTCCTCGCCCGTCGGCTTGAACAGCGGCGCGTCGACGACCCACACGAAGGCCCAGTCGCCCTCGCGGATCTGGCCGGTGCGCTTGGCGACCTCCACGCGGGCCGCGCCGAGCAGCGCGCGCGCGTCGTTCGTCGATCCCGCGGCGAAGAACACGGCGTCGCCCGGCTGGGCGCCCGTGATCTCGGCGAGGCCCGCGCGCTCGGCGTCGGAGAGGTTCTTCGCGACGGGGCCGCCGAGGGTGCCGTCCTCCGCGAACGTGACGTACGCGAGGCCCTTCGCGCCGCGGGACTTGGCCCAGTCCTGCCACGCGTCGAACTGGCGACGGGGGAGCGAGGCGCCGCCGGGCATGACGACGGATCCGACGTACTCCTGCTGGAAGACGCGGAACGAGGTCTCGGAGAAGTACTCGGCGAGCTCGACGATCGCGTTGCCGAAGCGCAGGTCGGGCTTGTCGGATCCGTACAGGCGCATCGCGTCGGCGAAGGTCATGCGGCGGATCGGGGTCTCGATCTCGACGTCGATCAGCTTCCACAGGGCGCGGACGATCTCCTCGCCGAGCGCGATGACGTCCTCCTGGTCCACGAAGCTCATCTCGATGTCGAGCTGCGTGAACTCGGGCTGGCGGTCGGCCCGGAAGTCCTCGTCGCGGTAGCTGCGGGCGAGCTGGTAGTAGCGCTCCATGCCGCCGACCATGAGGAGCTGCTTGAACAGCTGCGGCGACTGGGGGAGGGCGTACCAGGAGCCCGGGTTCAGGCGGGCCGGCACGAGGAAGTCGCGGGCGCCCTCGGGCGTCGAGCGCGTGAGCGTCGGCGTCTCGATCTCGATGAACTCGTGCCCGTCGAGCACGGCGCGGGCCGCCTGGTTGGCCTTCGAACGCAGGCGCATCGCGGCGGCGGGCGCCGGGCGGCGCAGGTCGAGGTAGCGGTGCTTGAGGCGCGCCTCCTCGCCGACCGTCTCCTGCCCGTCGAGCGCGGTGGAGACCTGGAAGGGCAGCGGCGCAGACTCGTTGAGCACCTCGACCGTGGTCGCGATGACCTCGATCTCGCCCGTGGGGAGGTTGTCGTTGGCGTTGCCGTCCGGTCGCGCCGAGACCTCGCCGGTCACGAGCAGCACGAACTCGCTACGCAGAGGGTGCGCGATCTCCTCGTCGCGGATGACGACCTGCGCGATGCCCGAGGCGTCGCGGAGGTCGATGAACGCGACGCCCCCGTGATCGCGGCGCCGATCGACCCATCCCGCGAGGGTGATGGTCTGGCCGATGTGCGCGGCTCGCAGGGAGCCGGCCGGGTGAGTGCGCAGCACGGAGGATCCTCCTCGAAAAAACGGTGTTTCGCCCATCCTAGGCGGCCGGGCCCGCGCCGCCTGCGCGGACACTGAAGCCGCGGATCCGGCGCCGCGCTCCTACCGGGGGCCGCCGGGGGCCTCGAGCGCCGCGAGCGCGCGATGGGCCTGGCGCTCGACGTCGATCACGCGCGCCTCGTCGACCGCGTGGGCCCACCACTCGCCGTCGGACTGCTGGAACGAGCGCCGGAGCCGGGCGAGGCCCGAGATCAGCCCGCGGCGCGCCGCCTCGCGCGCGGCGGGGTCCGCGCCGTCGGCGGCGGAGCGCGCCCCCGCGGACGCGCGCTCGAGGTCGTCGGCGAGCTCCTTCGTGCGGCGGCGCACGTGGCCGTTGCGGATCGCGAGCGCGGCGGCGAGTCCGAGCGCGGATCCGATCAGGGTGTCCAGCAGCCGGTCGACGACGAGCTCCGGGACGGGGGCCGCGCGCCCGAACTCGCTGATGATGAGCGCCATGGGCGTGACGACGATCTGGCCGACGAGGTAGCTGCGCGGGATGAGGAACTCCGCGGTCGCGTTGAAGACGAGCACGAGGACGGCGGCGACGAGCGGATCCGTCAGCGCGACGGGCGCGACGAGCGCGAACAGGCACACGCCGAGCACCGCGCCGATCGTCCGCTGCGGCGCGCGGCGCCACGTCAAAAGCAGGTTGGGCTGGATGAGCGAGGCCGCCGTGACGACCGCCCAGAACGGGCGGCCGACGCCCACGAGGTGGGCCATGACGGCCGCCGCGGCGCACCCGAGGAGCACCCGCCAGAAGAACGGCGCGTGCGGCGAGCCCGGGCGGAACGCGGCGAGGATCGGGTGCCGGTCCGCGAACGCGCGGGGCGCGGCCCGCTCGGCGTGGGCGCCGGCGATCTCGGCGCTCTCGTCGGCCGTGAGAGGCGCGGGCGGAAAGGGGCCGCGCCCGCGGCGGATCGCGCGCGCGTCGGCGCGGGCGCTCCCGGCGGACCCGCGGACGGTGGGGTCCGTCAGGACGCGCTCGGCGGCGACGATGTGCGCCTCGAGGGCGCGCCGCTCGGCGCCCGTCGCGCCCGACATCGCCGCGGCGCCCCACGCGTCGTGGATTGCGGCGGCGAGGGTCCGCCGCGCCTGCGCGACGTGCGGCGCCTCGTGCAGCGCGCCCGCCGCGAGGAGCATGCGCGCGAGGGTGCGCCGCTCGGGGCCGCGCCGGTTCCACAGCGCGGGCGCCATGACGACGAGCCAGGCCACGACCCCCGCGCCCGCGATGAGCGCGACGTGCACGGGGATCTCGGCCCAGGACTCGCCCACGAAGAGGAAACCGGAGAAGAGGAAGGTCGGGATGATCGCGCCGGGCGGGCCGACCCGCGAGGCCTCGACCGCGACCTTCGTCACGGCGGCGAACACGCTCGCGGCGGCGATGAGCGCGAGCGTCGAGGTGAGCGCCGCTGACAGCGCGAGCGCGACGGCGCTGCCGAGCACGATCGCCGCCACGAGACCCGCGTGCGTGCGGGCGCGCTGGGCGTAGGGCAGGCCGTGCCCGAACAGCGCCGTCATCGACCCGGCGAGCGTGTACACGACGAGCTCGATGTGGCCGGTCGCCCCCAGCGCCGCGACCGGGATGAGCCCCGCGACGAGGATGCTCGCGGATCGCAGGATCCACGCGTCGTGCGGCAGGCGCTGCATGCGGAGCGTCACAGCGCCTCGCAGATCGGGGCGGATCCGGATGGCATCGGTGAGGGGCTGGCGCGGCACGCTGCCAGCGTATTCCCGTCACATGGACGGGGGCTGGCCCCCGCATGCGCGCGGCGAGGGGGATCCTCCCACGCGCGCGCACTAGTGTGCAGGGGCACACGTTCCCCGCGAGAGGCCCCGTTTCGATGACTTCTGTCGTGTCCCGCTCCCGCCGTCTGGCCCGGAGCCCGCTCGACGCCCTGCGGGGCTTTCTCATCGGGCTCGCGGAGCTCGTCCCCGGCGTCTCCGGCGGCACGGTCGCGCTCGTCACGGGCGTCTACGAGCGCGCCCTGGCCTCCGCGCACGCGATCGGCCGGGCCGGGAAGGCCCTCGTGTTCGGCCCCGACCGGATCCGCTCCGCGAAGCGCGCCGCGGCCGGGATCGACGGGTGGCTCCTCGTGCCGCTCCTCGTCGGCATGGCGATCGCCGTCCTGTTCGCGGCGGGTGTCGTCGAGGAGCTCGTCTCCGCGCACCCCGAGAACGCCCGCGGGCTGTTCTTCGGGCTCGTCGCCGCGAGCATCGTCGTGCCCTTCCAGCTCCTCCCGCGCGCTCGCGGCGGCGCCGGCCGGCGCGCGGGCGACGTCGCGCTCGTCGCTGTGCCCGCCGTCGTCGCGTTCTTCCTCGTCGGCTTCGCCTCGAACGGCGCGCTCGACGACCCGCCGATGTGGTTCGTGTTCGTCGCGGCCGCGATCGCCGTGTGCGCGCTCGTCGTGCCCGGCGTCTCCGGCTCCTTCTTCCTCCTGGCCGTCGGGCTGTACGCGCCCACGCTGCAGGCCGTCGACGAGCGCGCGCTCGGCTACATCGCGGTGTTCGCGGCGGGCGCCCTCGTCGGTCTCGCGACCGTCGTCCAGGTGATCACGGTGCTCCTGAACCGCTTCCGCCGCGGCACGCTGCTCGTCATGGCGGGCCTCATGCTCGGATCCCTCCGGGCGCTTTGGCCGTGGCAGGGCGGCGCGGGCGGGGCCGACGGCCACGGCACGCTCCTGGCCCCGACGGATCCGCTCGGCCCCGTCCTCTTCGCGATTCTCGGCGCCGCGGTCGTCCTCGCGCTCATCGCCGTCGAGCACGTCGCACTGCGCCGCGCCGCGCGGTAGCGCCCGCCCCGCGCAGGGGCCTCAGACCGCGCCGAGGTCCACGCCCGCGCTCGCGGGCTCGGCGTAGGCGACCTCCGCGAAGCCCGTGGGGCCGGATCCGTCGCGCACGAAGCTCGTCACGCTCGAGAGCGCGCAGCGGCGGGTCGTGGGGGAGTGCGCGAGCTTCTCGCCCGCGACCGCGAGGTGCGCGACCCAGATCGGCGCCTGGTGGGAGACGATCACGACGTCGCCGCCGTCCGCCGCGTCCCACGCGGCGTGCATGCCCGCCACCATGCGCTCGGCGATGTCGGCGAACGGCTCGCCCCAGCTCGGCCGGGAGGGGCGCAGGAGGTAGCGCCAGTACCGCGGCCGGAGCACGGCGCGCTTCATGCGCGTGCCCGCGAACGCGTTCCAGGGCTCGATGACGCGCTCGTCGAGGGTCGGGGTGAGGTCGAACTTCTCGGCGAACGGCCGGCCCGATTCCCGCGCGCGCTGCAGCGGCGACGTGACGAGCGCGGACACCTCGCGCCCGAGCCCCGCGACGTGGTCGGCGGCGGCCTCGGCCATCGCCGCGCCCGCCGGGCTCAGGCCGTACCCGGGGATCCGCTCGTACAGGATCCGGTCGGGGTTGTGGACCTCGCCGTGTCGGACGAGGTGCAGGCGGGGCGCGGGCATGGGGCCTACGCTACCCGGGTGACCTCCCCCCGCCCGGCCCTGTGGCCCGCCGCCCTCGCGGCCGACCTCGTCCTCGTCGTGATCTTCGCCGCCGTGGGCATGCGCAGCCACCACGGCTCCTTCTCGCTCGTCGCGCTCGCCGAGACGGCGTGGCCGTTCCTCGCGGCGGCCGTTCTCGGCTGGCTCGTCGCGCGGGGCTGGCGCCGGCCGACGGCGCTCGCGACGGGGGTCGTGGTGTGGATCCTCGCGGCGGGTGGCGGGATGATCCTCCGCGTGGCCACGGGCGGCGGATTCGCGTGGTCCTTCCTCGTCGTCACGCTCGTCGTGCTGGGCGCGTTCCTCGTCGGGTGGCGGGCGATCTGGGCGCTCGTCCGGCGCGCGCGCCGGGCGTAAGCGGGCACACAGCCAACTCTTACTACGGCACGTAGAATTGCCGCGTGCCCCCCGCAGCCCCCCTTCGCCGTGCCGCCGCGGCGGTCGTCGCCGTCGTGCTCGGCGCCTCCCTCGCGGCCTGCAGCAACGATCCCGTCGCCGAGCAGTACCTCTCGGGCGACAACAAGGGCTACATCGCGGGCGACTTCCGCGTCGACGAGATCGCGCCCGACGAGCGCGGCGAGCCCGTCGAGTGGGCGGGCGAGACCGAGCACGGCGAGGAGCTCACGAGCGCGGACACCGCGGGCGGGGTCACGGTCGTGAACTTCTGGTACGCCGCGTGCGGGCCGTGCATCGTCGAGGCGCCCGACCTCGAGGCGGTGTGGCAGGAGTACCAGGGTGACGAGGTCTCCTTCGTGGGCGTCAACACCTACGACCAGGCCGACACGGCCCGCGCCTTCGCGGCCGACAACGGCGTGACCTACCCGAGCATCATCGACGTGAACACGGGATCCGTGAAGCTCGCCTTCGCCGCCGCGACGCCGATCCAGGCGACGCCGACGACGCTCGTGCTCGACCGCGAGGGCCGCGTCGCGGCGCGCATCATCGGCAAGCTCGAGGGGGCGTCGATCCTCTCGACGCTCGTGCGCGAGACGCTCGAAGAGACCGCGTGAGCGTCGAGCAGATCATCGGGGCGGGGACCCTCTGGGCGGCCCTCCCGATCGCGCTCGCCGCGGGCCTGCTGTCGTTCCTCTCGCCGTGCGTGCTGCCGCTCGTCCCCGGCTATCTCGGCTTCATTTCGGGGGCCGTGGCGCCGAACAGGCAGCCCGGATCCGCCTCGCGGGGCCGCCTCGTCGGCGGCGTGCTGCTGTTCATCGCCGGCTTCACGGTCGTGTTCATGGCCGTCAACATCTTCAGCGGCGGCGCGGCGGCCTTCTTCCTGCGCTATCAGGACCTCATCACGCGGATCCTCGGGGCGGTCGTCATCGTCATGGGCCTCGTCTTCCTCGGGCTCTTCCGCGTCATGCAGCGCCAGGTGAAGCCGAACCTCTCGGGCGACCTCGGCCTCGTCGGGGCGCCGCTGCTCGGCCTCGCGCTCGGCATCGGCTGGGCGCCCTGCATCGGCCCGACCCTCGCCGTGATCATGAGCCTGTCCTGGAACACGGGCGATCCGTGGCGCGCCGGCATCCTCGGGCTCGTGTATTCGCTGGGCCTCGGGATCCCCTTCCTCCTCGTGGCGCTCGGCTTCGGGTGGGCGACCCGAACGGTCACGTTCTTCCGCCGCCACGTGCGCGCCATCAACGTCATCGGCGGATCCCTCCTGATCCTCCTCGGCGTGCTGATGGTGTCCGGCGTGTGGACCCTGCTCATGTCCCGACTCCAGGTGGTGATCGGCGGTGTCGAACTCCCGCTCTGACCTCACGCAGAATTCGAGCGCGGATCCGCGCCGGCCCGACGACCACGTCGACGCGTCGCCGCAGCCGGTCACGCAGCCGAAGCTCTCGCTCGTCGGGTGGCTGCGCTGGGCGTGGCGCCAGCTGACGAGCATGCGCACCGCGCTCGTGCTGCTCCTCCTGCTCGCGGTCGCGGCGATCCCGGGGTCGATCTTCCCGCAGCGCATGGCGAACCCCAACGGCGTCACGCAGTGGGAGTCGGACAACCCCGACCTGTTCCCCGTCCTCGACGCGCTGCAGCTGTTCGACGTCTACTCCTCGGCGTGGTTCTCCGCGATCTACCTGCTGCTGTTCGTGTCGCTGATCGGCTGCATCCTGCCGCGCACGAAGCACCACCTCGGCGCCCTCCGCTCCCGCCCGCCGCGCACCCCCGCGCGCCTGGCCCGCCTCGCGGACCACCGCGTCGAGGAGGCCGAGGACGCGGATCCGGCGCGCGCGATCGAGCTTGCCGAGAAGCGCCTGAAGCGCCAGGGGTACCGCACCGAGCGATACGACCAGGGCGGATCCCTCTCCGTCTCCGCCGAGCGCGGCTACCTGCGCGAGACGGGAAACCTCGTCTTCCACGCCTCGCTCGTGGGGATCCTCGTCGCGGTCGGCGTGGGCGGCCAGTTCGCCTACACGGGCCAGAGCGTGATCACGGAGGGCACGACCTTCGTCAACTCGCTGCTGAACTACTCCTCCATGAACAAGGGCCGCCTGGTCGCCGACGACGCCCTCGCGCCGTACGCCATGACGCTCGACTCGTTCGACGTCACCTACGTGCCCGCGGGCGAGAACGGCGCCGGCCAGGCCGGGGACTTCTCCGCCAACGTCACGGTGCGCGACGCCTCGGGCGAGGAGAGCGAGGACGCCGTGCGGGTGAACCACCCGCTGCACGTCTACGGCGACGCGATCTACCTGCTCGGCAACGGCTACGCCCCGACGATCGTCGTGCGCGACGCCGACGGCGAGATCATCTACAACGAGTCGGTGCCCTTCCTGCCCCAGGACAGCAACATGACCTCCCTCGGCGTCGTGAAGATCCCCGACGGGCTCGACGAGCAGATGGGCCTCGTCGGCTTCTTCTATCCGACGCAGTACGAGCTCGCCTCGGGCGCGTTCTCCTCGGCCTACGGCGACCTCGTCAACCCCGTCCTCACCCTCAATGTCTACGTCGGGGACCTCGGCATCGACGACGGCACCCCGCGCTCGGTGTACACCCTCGACCCGACGGGCATGGAGCAGCTCACGGGCGGCGAGACGGGAACCGACTCCATCGAGCTGTCGCCCGGTGAGACGATGGACCTGCCGAACGGGCAGGGGACCGTCGAGTTCGTCGACGAGACGCCGGAGGGCGCCGACCCCGCCGAGGTCGGCTACACCGAGTCGGTCAAGCGCTACGTCTCGCTCCAGGTGCACCACGACGCCTCGACGATCTGGGTGCTCACCTTCGCGATCCTCGCGGTGCTCGGGCTCCTCACCGCCCTGTTCATCCCGCGCCGCCGCATCTGGGTCAAGGTCACGCCCCACGGATCCGGGGCGACGATCGAGTACGCCGGCCTCGCGCGCGGCGAGGACCCCGCCATCGCCCGCGCCGTCGACGCCCTCGCCGACCAGCACGGCCGGGACCTCCGCGCCGGATAGCCGCGGATCCCGCCCCCACGCCCGCCCTCGTTTCCTAGGATCGTTGCATGCTCCCCGATCACGCCGTCGCCCTCGACACCTGGTCCGTCATCTCGCTGTGGACCGCGATCGCCGTCTACGCGCTCGCGTTCATCGCGTACGCCGTCGACCTCGCCCGGCGTTCCGAGGCGTCGGTGCGCATGAAGGACCGCCGCGCGGAGCTCGTCGCGGCCGGGGGCGGATCCGCCCTCGCGGAGGAGCCCGCGGGCGGGGATCCGGCGGTGCCGCACAACCCCGTGATGGCGCGCATCGGCACGACCCTCACCTGGATCGCTTTCCTCCTGCACCTCGCGGCCGCCGTCATGCGCGGCATCGGCGCGGGCCGGGTGCCGTGGTCGAACATGTACGAGTTCGCGATGATGGGCACCCTCCTCGTGACGGGCGTGTACCTCGGCGTGCTGTTCTGGAAGGACCTGCGCTACCTCGGGGCGTTCATGACGGGCCTCGTGACGGTGCTGCTCGGCGCCAGCTCGATGTTCTACGTCGAGATCACGCCGCTGATGGATCCGCTGAAGTCGGTGTGGCTCGTCATCCACGTGTTCGTGGCCTCCCTCGCGACCGCCTTCCTCGCGCTCGGCTTCGCGCTGAGCGTGCTCCAGCTCCTGCAGGCCCGGCGCGAGCGCCGCGCGGTCGAGGACGAGAGCCTCGCGACGAAGAAGAGCCTCTTGCGCACGCTGCCCTCGGCCGAGGCGCTCGAGGGCCTCGCGTACCGGTTCGCGATCGTCGGGTTCATCTTCTGGACGTTCACCCTGATCGCCGGATCCATCTGGGCGCAGGACGCGTGGGGGCGCTACTGGGGCTTCGACACGAAGGAAGTGTGGACCTTCATCATCTGGGTCCTGTACGCGGGGTACATCCACGCCCGCGCGACGCGCGGCTGGCAGGGCACGCGGTCGGCGTGGCTGTCGATCGTCGGCTTCGTCGCCGTGCTGTTCAACTTCACGATCGTGAACATGTTCTTCGAGGGCCTGCACGCCTACAGCGGCCTCGAGTAAGGCGCCCTCTCGCCCGCGGCGGGGACCGGAGCGGTCCCCGCCGCGGGCTTTTTCGTGCCGGCATTTCTGTGAATGTGTTGTTTTGCGTGGAAGTGCGTTGTAATCTGGGTGGCGTCCAAAGGAGGACGCATGTACCCAGAGGAGCGACAGGGCCTCATCGCGCGCGCCGTGACCGACGCCGGCCGCATCTCCGTGCGCGAGATCGCCGCGCGATTCGACATCACGACCGAGACGGTGCGCCGCGACCTGCAGGCGCTCGAGGAGGCCGGGGCGCTGCGGCGCGTGCACGGCGGCGCCATCGCGCCCGAGCGCGCGAGCCTCGTCGAGCGTGCCGTGGGGGAGCGCCGCCAGGTCGCGGGCGACGCCAAGCGCCGCCTCGCCGAGGTCGTGGCGAGCCGGATCCCCGACGGGTTCGCGGGGTCCGTGTTCCTCGACGCGGGCACGACGACCGGCGCGCTCCTGGATCCGCTCGCCCGCCGGCTGTCCGGCGGCCGCGCCGAGATCGTCACGCACGCCGTGCAGCACGCGGCCGCGCTCGCGGAGACCGGCGCGGTCGCGCTCACGCTCCTCGGCGGGCGGATCCGCGCGCTGACCGGCGCCGCCGTGGGGGCGCAGACCGTGCGCGAGATCGCGGGGATCCGGCCCGACGTCGCCCTCGTGGGGGTGAACGGGATCTCGGCCGACTTCGGGCTGTCGACCCCCGACGGCGACGAGGCCGCCGTGAAGCGGGCGATCGTGCGCGCCGCGCGCCGCGTCATCGTCGTGGCCGACCGGTCGAAGTTCGGTTCCGAGTCGCTGCACCGCTTCGCGGGCCTCGACGAGGTCGACGCCATCGCGACCGATCAGGCGCCGGAGGGCGCGCTCGCCGCGGCGCTCGCGGAGCACGACGTCGAGGTGTGGGCCGCCCCGGCCCCCGAGAAGGAGGCGACGACATGATCGTCACGCTGACCGCCAACCCCTCGCTCGACCGCACGGTCGAGCTGCCCGGCCCGCTCGCGGTCGGCGAGGTGCAGCCCGCCTCCGGCGCGCGGGAGGACGCCGCCGGTAAGGGCATCAACGTCGCGCGCGTGCTCGATGCCGCCGGCGACGCCGTGCGCGGCGTGCTCCCGCTCTCGCCCGCGGATCCGTACGCGACCGCGCTCGGCGGCGACCTGCCGACCGTGGCCGTCCCCGTCTCGGGGAACGCGCGCGCGAACATCACGCTGACGGATCCCGAGGGCACGACGACGAAGATCAACCTGCCGGGCGCGCCCCTCGACGAGGCGACCCGCAGGGCGCTCATCGACGCCGTCGTCGCCGTGTGCGCGCGGGACGATGCGGGCTGGCTCGCGCTGTGCGGATCCCTCCCGCCGGGCGCCGGGGAGGACTTCTACGTGGACGTGATCCGGGCCGTGCGCGAGCGCGTCGCGCGGCCGCCGCGGATCGCGGTCGACACCTCCGGCGCCGCGCTCGCGCGGGCCGTCGCTGCGGGCCGCCCCGACCTCATCAAGCCCAACGAGGACGAGCTCGCCGAGCTCGCCGGGCGGGCGCTGCCGGACGCGGCGCTCCCCGAGGCGGTCGCGCTCCTCGCGCGCGAGATCGTGCCGGGCCGCGTGGGCGCGGCGCTCGTGACGCTCGGCGGCGCAGGCGCGGTGCTCGTGACGGCCGACGAGGCGCTCCACGCGCCGATCCCACCAGGTGTCGCCGTGCGCTCGACCGTGGGGGCGGGCGACAGCGCGCTCGCGGGCTACCTGCACGCGGACGCGGCCGGCCTCCCCGCCGCCGCCCGCCTCGTCTCGGCGGTGCGGTACGGATCCGCCACCGCCTCCCTCCCGGGCACGCAACTCGCGGCGCCCGCCGACCTCCCGACCGGCGACGTGGCCGTCGCCGCCCTGGCCTAGCCCCCGAAAGGACCCCCGAGATGTCAACCATCACCCCGGCGCTCGTCAGCCTCGACGACGAGATCGGCGCCGACAAGGAGCAGGTGCTGCGCGCCCTGGCCGCCCGATTCGTCCGAGAGGGCCGCGCGGGCGACGCCGACGCGCTGTTCGCCGCGGCCTGGGCGCGCGAGGAGAAGGATGCCACGGGCCTGCCCGGCGGCATCGCCATCCCGCACGCCAAGGCCGCGACCGTCACCGCGGCCTCCCTCGCCTTCGCGCGGCTGGACCCGCCCGTCGACTTCGGCTCGTTCGACGGGCCGAGCGACATCGTCTTCATGATCGCCGCGCCGGACACCGCGGCGGAGGAGCACCTCGCCGTCCTGTCGCAGCTGGCGCGCCACCTCATGGACGACGACTTCACGGCGGCCCTGCGCGCCGCCGCCACGCCGGAGGAGGCCGTGCGCATCGTGCGCGCGGCGATCGGCGAGGGCGAGGCCCCCGCCGCGTCCGACGAGGCCCCCGAGGCCCCCGAGGCCCCTGCCGAACCGGCGCTCGCTCCGGGCGCGGCGGCCTCCTCGGCCCCGCGGATCCTCGCCGTCACGGCCTGCACGACCGGCATCGCGCACACGTACATGGCCGCCGACGCGCTGACGAAGGCCGCGGCCGACCAGGGCGTGGACTTCGCCGTCGAGCCGCAGGGATCCAGCGGGTTCACGCGCTTCACCCCCGCGCAGATCGCGGAGGCGGACGCCGTGATCTTCGCGGTCGACGTCGACGTGCGCGAGCCCGAGCGCTTCGCCGGGAAGCCCGTGGTGCGCCGGCCCGTCAAGGCGGGAATCGAGCACGCCGCCGACCTTATCCGCCTCGCGACCGAGGCGGCCACGGATCCGTCCGCCGAGCGCGTCTCGGGCGAGGCCGCCACCTCCGCCGCGGCGCCCGGCGAGCCGGAGAGCTGGGGCAAGCGGATCCAGCGGATCCTCATGACCGGCGTCAGCTACATGATCCCCTTCGTCGCGGGCGGCGGGCTCCTCATGGCGCTCGGCTTCCTCCTCGGCGGTTTCCAGATCAACGAAACGGCGAACGAGATCGCCGTGGGCAACGCCCTGTGGAACCTGCCGGACGGCGGGCTGGCGGAGTACCTCGGCGCGCTCGCGTTCGCGATCGGCAACGCGTCGATGGCGTTCCTCGTGCCGGCGCTGGCCGGCTACATCGCGTTCGCGATCGCCGACCGCCCCGGCATCGCCCCCGGGTTCGTCGCGGGATCCGTCGCCGTCCTCATGGGCGCGGGCTTCCTCGGCGGCATCGCTGGCGGCCTCCTCGCGGGCCTCGCGGCGTGGTGGCTCGGCACCCTCACGGTGCCCCGGTGGCTGCGCGGGCTGATGCCCGTCGCGATCATCCCGCTCCTCGGATCTGCCTTCGCCTCCGGCCTGCTGCTGCTCGTGCTCGGCATGCCCATCGCCGCGCTCATGGACCTTCTCACGGAGGGCCTCAACACCCTCGCCGCGTCGGGCCTGCTGCCGCTCGTCGGGGTCATCCTCGGCCTCATGATGTGCTTCGACCTCGGCGGCCCCGTGAACAAGGTCGCGTACGCGTTCGCGGTCGCCTCCCTGGGGGAGGCGTCGGCCGACAACCCCGTGCCGTACTACATCATGGCGGCGGTCATGACCGCGGGCATGGTGCCGCCGCTCGCGATGGCGCTCGCCTCGACCGTGCTCGCGCGCGGCCGGTTCTCGCCCGCCGAGCGCGAGAACGGCGTCGCCGCCTGGCTCATGGGCCTGTCCTTCATCTCGGAGGGCGCCATCCCCTTCGCCGCCGCGGATCCCCTGCGCGTCATCCCCGCCTCGATGCTCGGCGGGGCGGTCACCGGCTTCCTGTCGATGCTCTTCCTCGTCCAGTCGCAGGCGCCGCACGGCGGCGTGTTCGTGTTCTTCGCGATCACGCCGATCTGGGGCTTCCTCGTCGCGCTCGCCGCGGGCACGATCGTGGGCGGCGTGGCCGTCTCGGCGTTCAAAGCCATCGGATCCCGCCGCACGGCCCCCGTCGCGGCGTAGTTTCGTCCGGACGCCCCCTCCCGCTGCCCGCGGGAGGGGGCGTCCCGCGTGTCGGGTCGCGCGTATGCACGGGGGTCCGGCCCGCGGAGGTGCGTGTGGGCGACGTGGGTGTGGTGCCCTGGCTTCGGATCGCGCATATGCACCCGGGTCCGGCCTGCGAGGGTGCGTTTGCGCGACCCGAGCACGGCGCCCCGGTTTCGGGTCGCGCGTATGCACCTGGATCCGCCCTTCGGAGGTGCGTTTGTGCGACCCGATCACGGCGGCCCGCGTCGGATCGCGCATATGCACCCGGATCCGCCCCGCGAAGGTGCATTTGGGCGACCCGAGCACAGTGCCGCAGCTTCGGATCGCGCGTATGCACGGGGATTCGGCCTGCGAAGGTGCATTTGCGCGACTTGAGCGCGGAACCCGCGCCTCGGGCCGGCGTGCGCGGGTCGGTTTGTCCTGGCGGCGCGTCGCACCCCGCTTCGGGTCGCGCATATGCACGTGGACCGGCCCCGCGAAGGTGCGTTTGGGCGACGTGGGTGTGGCGCCTTGGCTACGGATCGCACGTATGCACCTGGATCCGGCCCGCGAAGGTGCACTCGGGCGACGCGGGGTCGCACCCCGCTCCGGATCGCGCATATGCACGGAGGTCCGCCCCGCGAAGGTGCATTTGGGAGGCCCGAGCACCGCGGCCCGGTTTCGGATCGCGCGTATGCACCTGGATCCGGCCCGTCAAGGTGCGTTTGTGCGACTTGAGCGCGAAACCCTCGCCTCGGATGGGCATGCGCGGCTCGGCTTGTCCTGGCGGCGGTTTGTCCTGGCGGCGCGTCGCACCCCGCTCCGTATCGCGCGTAT
This sequence comes from Microbacterium excoecariae, assembly GCF_011326725.1. Classification (GTDB taxonomy): domain Bacteria; phylum Actinomycetota; class Actinomycetes; order Actinomycetales; family Microbacteriaceae; genus Microbacterium; species Microbacterium excoecariae. The sequence goes on from NZ_JAANCO010000002.1 coordinate 220,961, forward strand.
GCACGTGGATCCGCCCCGCGAGGGTGCGTTCGTGCGAATTCAACACGGCGTCCCGGTTTCGGGTCGCGCGTATGCACCCGGATCCGGCCCGCGAAGGTGCATTTGCGCGACTTGAACGCGGAACCCCCGCCGGAGGCCGGGCATGCGCGGGTCGGTTTGTCCTGGCGGCGCGTGGAGGCGGCGGGGTGTCGCACCCCGCTTCGGGTCGCGCATATGCACGTGGATTTGCCCCGCGAAGGTGCATTCGGGCGACCCGAGCACGGCGTCCTGGTCCCGGATCGCGCATACGCACGTGGATCCGTCCCGCGAAGGTCCATATGCGCGACTTGAGCGCGGAACCCCCGCCGGGGGGCCGGGCATGCGCGGGCCGGTTTGTCCTGGCGGGGTGTGGGGGCGGCGGGGCGCCGCGCCCCGCTGTGGGTCGCGCGTATGCACGTGGATCCGCCCCGCGAAGGTGCATTTGGGCGACGCGAGCGTGGCGCCCCCGGTTCGGGTCGCGCATATGCACCCGGATCCGGCCCGCGGGGGTGCGTTTGCGCGACCCGAGCACGGCGCACCGCCCCCCGCCCCGGCCCCGGCCCCGGCCCCGGGGGTCGGGGCGCTACGCGCCCGCGAGCACCGCCCGGGCCGAGGTGGTGCGGCGCACCTGCACGGCTACGATCGTGGCCACGAGCGCGAGCACCGCCCAGGTCACGAGCGCGGCGACGGATCCGCCGACGGGTCCGGACGTGACGGCGCCGAGGAGGGCGTCGATCGCGGGGGCCGTGGGGAGAGCGCCCGCGAGGCCCGCGAGGGCCCCCGGCACGGTCGACACGATCGCGACGGCGACCGCGACGGCGCCGACGAGCGCGCCGACCCAGCGCCCGGCGCCGCCGAGGACGGCCACGAGCGCCTGGTGGATCGCCGCGAAGCAGACGCCGATGAGCGCGGACAGACCGGTCACGGCCCAGGCGACGCCGGGGCTGTAGTCGCTCACGAGCACGATGATGCCCGCGACGAGGACGCCCTGCACGGCGCCGATCGCGGCGCCCGGGAGGAGCGCCCGCGCGGCGAGGGCGAACGAGCTGCGGCGCGAGGCGAGGGCCCCCGCCGTCACGGGGCGCAGAGCGACGAAGGTGGCGAGGGATCCGAACCACAGCACGACCGCCGCGAGCAGCGGGATCGCGGAGGCGCCGAACAGCGCCAGCCCGGAGCTGCCCGCGCTCACGGGGCTCGCGACGACGCCGGCGAGGTCGGCGGCCTCGTCGTCGGTGAAGCTCGGCAGCTGCTCGGTCGCCTGCGTCAGGCCATCGCCGAGCTCGGCCGCGCCGTCGCTCAGCTGGCCGACGCCGTCGCCCAGCTCGCTCGTGCCGTCGGCGAGCTCGTCCGCGCCGCTCTGGAGCTCGCCGGTGCCGCTCGCGGCCTCGCCGGTCGCGGTGCCGAGCTGCGCGATGCCGTCGGCGAGCGAGTACGTGCCGGCCGCGGCCTGCGCCGCGCCCGTCGCGAGGCCCGAGGCGCCCTCCGACAGCGCGCTCGTCCCGGTCGCGATCCCCGAGGCGCCCTCGACGAGCGCCGGCATGTTCGCGGCGAGCTGCGCGAGCCCGCCCGACACCTGTGCCGCCCCGGGGGCGAGCTCAGCGGCGCCGTCCGCGAGCGCGCTCACGCCGTCGGCGAGCTCGGAGGCGCCGGGCTCGGCCTCGGCGACGCCCGCGCGCAGCTGGGCCGTGCCGTCCGCGACGCCCGTCGCGCCCGTGCGGAGCTGGCCGGTCATGCCCGCGATCCCGGCCACGCCGGTCGCGACCTCCTGCGCGCCCGCGTTCGTGTCGCTCGCGGTGCCCGCGAGCGCGGTGGTCGATGCGGCGACGGATCCGGCCGCGTCCTGCGCGTCGGCGAGCTGCGCGCAGAAGTCGGCGCTGCCGCCCTCGGCCGCGCAGGACGCGGCGAGGTCCGCGAGGGATCCGGAGAGCGCCGTCGCGTCCTCGTCGAGCCCCGACAGCCCGTCGGCGAGGCCGGCGGTGCCCGCCGCGACGCCGGCCGCGCCGTCGGAGAGCCCGCCCGCGTTGAGCGCGTCGTCGATCCCCGCGACGCCCGCGGAGACCCCCTCCGACGCGGCGACGAGGCCGGGGTTTGCGGCCGTGCCGTCGCCGTCGAGGCCGGCCAGGAGCGCGGTCAGCGCGTCCGCGATCCCCGCCACGCCGTCGGCCACGCCGGGGGTCTCGCCCGTGCCGTTCAGGCCCGCGGAGAGGGCGGCGACGCCGTCCGAGACCTGCTCGGCGCCCGAGACGAGCCCGGGCTGGTCCGCGGTGCCGTTCAGGCCGTCGTCCACCTGCTGCAGCCCGCCCGCGAGCGCCCCGGCGCCGTCGGTGAGCTGGTCGGCGCCGGAGGCGAGCTGCGCGGCGCCGTCGGAGATCTCGACGGTGCCGTCGCCGAGCGTCGTCGCGCCGGATGCCGCCTCGGCGGCGGCGTCGGCCAGCTGGGTCATCCCGGCCGCGAGCTCGCCGATCCCGCCGGAGAGCTGGGTCATGCCGTCGGCCAGCTGATCGGCGCCGTCCTCGGCCTCGCCCGCGCCGTCGGCGAGCTGCGTCGCGCCGTCGGCGGCGTTGCCGAGCTGGTCGCCGAGCGTCGTGAAGCTCACGAACACGTTCTCGAGCGTGGCGGAGGACAGCTGGGATCCCATCGCGTCGGCGGCGATCGTCGACACCTGCTGCATGATCGCGCCGTCGACGATCCGCGCGTCGTCGGCGGTGGTGACCTCGATGGTCGCCTCCGTGGGATCCGCGGATCCGGACAGCGCGTTCGCCGACGACATCGCCGCCTCGCTGAAGTCCTCGGGGATCGTGACGACGGCCTGATAGGTGCCGTCCGCGATGCCGTCGGCGGCGTCCTCCTCGTTGGAGATGACCCAGTCGATGTTGCTGTCGACCTCGTCGGAGCCCTCGACGAGGCCGCCCGCGAGCTGACGCCCGAGCGGGACCTGCTGACCGTCGATCTCGGTGCCCTCGTCGAGGTTGACGATCGCGGCGGACATGTTGTCCAGCCGGTCGGTCGGGTTGTAGAGCGCCGCGACGAGGATCCCGCCGATGAGGGCGGGGAGGAGGAGGACGCCGAGGATCGTCGCCCACGTGACGGGGCGCTTCGTGCCGGCGCGTTCGATGTGCGTGGTCATCAGATCACCTCGGAGGCCGCGGTGCGCGGCGTGACGTCGAGAACGGGGGCGCCGCGCCAACCGGCGTCGGCGAGGAGGGCGAGGCCGCGGGCGGGATCGGCGGCGGAGGCGACGACCGTGAGCGGATCCGCGGATCCGGTGCGCGCGCCGGATAGGGCCGCCGCCACGCCTCGGGCGTCGTCGGCGGAGAGGCGGTCGAGGCCCTCGAGCACGACGAGGCGCGCGTCGCCCGCGAGCGCGCCGCGGACGGCGTCTCGCGCGTCGCCCGAGCCGAAGCGCGCGACGCCGACGTGGGCGCGGACCCAGGCGCCGCGGCCGGGGAGCAGGTGCCCGGCGACGCGCAGGCGCGTGCCCTCGTCGGGCGCGAGCCGGCCCGCGATCGCGAGGAGCACGGCGCGGCCGGCGCGCGGATCCTCGGAGCGGAGAAGGAGCGCCTCGCCGGGCGCCACGCGCAGGGACACGCCCTCGGCGAGGGGGCCGTCGTCGCCCGAGACGGCGAGGTCGTCGGCCGCCACCTCGACGCCGGCGCGGTTCTCGGGCCACTCGGCGAGCTGTTCCTCGCGCTCGACCGCCTCGCCCTCGATGTCGAGCGCCGGCAGGCGCGTGCCGAGCCAGCGCGGCATCCACCAGGCCTTCGTTCCGAGCAGCGCCATGACGGCGGGAACGAGCGTCATCCGCACGACGAAGGCGTCGACGGCGATGCCGACGGCGAGCGCCAGCGCGATCGGCTTGAGGTTGCTGTCGCCCTCGGGCACGAAGGCGGCGAACACCGCGAACATGATGACGGCGGCCGCGGTGACCACGCGCGCCGAGGCGGTGTATCCCGAGCGCACGGCCTCGACCGCGACCTCGCGCGTGGCGCCGAGGCGGCGGGACGCGTGCACGTAGTCCTCGCGCATGCGGGACACGAGGAAGACCTCGTAGTCCATGGCCAGGCCGAACAGCACGCCCATGACGACGATCGGCATGAAGGCGATGACGGGGCCGGTCTTCGCGACGTGGAGGAGATCCGCGCCCCAGCCCCACTCGAAGACCGCGGCGACGACGCCGAACGCGGCGAGGACGGACAGGAGGTAGCCGAGGGTCGCCTTTAGCGGGACCCAAATCGAGCGGAAGACGATCGTGAGGAGGATGAAGGAGAGCCCCACGACGAAGACGCCGAACGGCACGAGCGCGCCCGCGAGCTGGTCGGAGATGTCGATCGCCACCGCGGTGAAGCCCGTGACGGCGAGGTCGATGCCGTACTCGTCGAGCCACTCGTCGTGGTGGGAGCGCAGCTCGCGCACGAGGTCGCTCGTGGCGGGATCCGAGGGCCCCGTTTCGGGGATGATCTGCACGATGCCCGTGTCGGCGGTCTCGTTGGGGGTCGCGAGCGCGACCTCCGCGACGCCGTCGATCTCCTCGACCTCGGCGCCCAGGTCCTCCATAAGGGTGAGCGGGTCGTCGGAGGTGACGATCGTGCCGGTGAGGATGAGCGGGCCGTTGACGCCGTCGCCGAAGTACTCGCCCGTGAGATCGAAGGCCTGACGCGCCTCGCTGTCCTCGGCGAGCACGCCCGCGTTCGGGAGCGCGAGCTGCAGCTGCGTCGCGGGGATCGCCACGATGCCGAGGCCGAGGACGATCGCGACCGTCGTCACGACGGGGTGCTTCGTGACCGTCTCGACCCAGCGGCGGGCGAAGCCGGGGGCGACGGATCCGTCGGCGAGGAGCCGCTTCTTCCGCGGCCGCCCGACGGCGCGGCCCTTCGCGAACCCGAGGAGGGCGGGGGTGAGCGTGATGGCGATGGCGACCGCGACGGCGACGGCGACGGCGGCCGCGATGCCCATGGTCGTGAGGAAGGGGATCCCGGCGAAGCCGAGGCCGATGAGGGCGATCAGCACCGTGACGCCCGCGAACACGACGGCGGATCCGGCGGTGCCGGTGGCGCGGGCGGCCGCGTCCTCGGGCGGCACGCCGTCGCGCACCTGGTCCTGGTGGCGTGCCGCGATGAACAGGGCGTAGTCGATGCCGACCGCGAGCCCCAGCATGAGCGCGAGCATGGGGGTCGTGGAGCTGACCGTCGCGAACTGTGTCGACAGCACGATCGCGAGCAGCGACACGCCCACGCCGATGAGGGCGACGGCGAGCGGGAGGCCCGCGAGCGCGATGGCGCGGAAGGTGACGATGAGCACGATGAGGGCGACGACGACGCCGAGCGCCTCGATGATCGACAGCGCGGGGAGCTCTGTCGCGAACAGCTCGCCGCCCAGCTTCACGACGGATCCGTCCGGCAGCTCGTCGGCGAGCGCGTGCACGTCGTCGGTGATGGCGTCCTTCTGCGCGTCGGTGATCGCGGTCGCCTGGCCCTCCAGCTGGATTTGGGCGATGCCCGCCGCGCCGTCGTCGGAGATCAGGCCGTCGACGAGGTCGCTGTAGGGGGAGGTCGCCGAGGACATCCCGTCGACGTCGCCGAGCGCGTCGATCGTGTCCTCGATCGGGCCGCGGTAGGCGTCGTCCGTGATCTCGTCGCCGTCGGCCGCGACGACGATGAACTGCGCGGAGGTGCCGGCCATCTGCGGGAAGGTGCGCGTGAGCTGCTCGAGCCCCTCCTGCGATTCGGTGCCGGGAATCTCGAACGAGTTGTCGAATCCCTTGTTGAGGCCCGCGGCGCCCGCGCCGACGACGAGGAGCAGGAGGAGCCAGGTGGTGAGGACGCGCCAGGGGTGGCGGTACGACCAGCGTCCGAGCGACGACAGCAGGGTGGACACGGAAGAGGCCTTTCGGTCCTGGGAAACGAGGGACAGGTCCGATACACCGTTGTATCCGATACAAGTGTGTATCGTAGTCGGCGTGAGTGACGAACGCACCCCGCCGGCTATGAATCCGCCGAAAATGCGCGGCCGCGAGGCGACGAAGGCGCGGCTCCTCGACGCGGCCGCCGCCGTGTTCGCGGAGGTGGGGCTCGGATCCGCGTCCGTCGAGGCCGTCTGCGAGCGCGCCGGCTTCACGCGCGGGGCGTTCTACTCGAACTTCGCGAGCAAGGAGGAGCTCTTCCTCGAGCTCGCGCGCCGCGGCGCCCACGATGCGCTCGCCGCCGTGCACGCCCGCGCCGCGGCCGTGCAGGGCCCCTTCGATCTCGACGACATGGACACCCTCGTCCGGCTCCTCGGGGCCGCGGGGGAGGACGCGTTCACCGTGCAGCTGACGGCGGAGATCACCGCCCAGGCGATGCGGGACGAGCGGCTCGGCGCGATGCTCGCCGAGTGGAACGCGGGCATGACGCGCGAGATCGCGCAGATCGTCGAGCAGATTCTGATCAGCGGCGGCCTGCGCCTGCGCGTGCCCGCGCTCGAGGCGACGCGCATCATCCTCGCCGTGTGGAGCGACGTGAGCGAGCGCGTGGTCGTGGAGCGCCTGGGCGAGGCGGAGAGCACCCGCGTGCGCGCGGACGCGGTCGCGGGGGTCGTGCGCCTCCTCGTCGAGGTGTAGCCGGATCCGCCCCGCCCCGCCCGCGGGGCCATACCCTGTCGGCATGGCCCTCACCGACACCCCCGTCCGGCTCGGCGTGCAGATCGCGCCGCAGCACTCCTCCTACGCCACCATCCGCGACGCCGTCGCCCGCCTCGAGGACATGGGCGTCGACGTCCTGTTCAACTGGGATCACTTCTACCCGCTGAGCGGCGAGCCCGACGGCCTGCACTTCGAGGCGTGGACAATGCTCTCCGCCTGGGCCGAGCAGACCGAGCGCGTCGAGTTCGGCTGCCTCGTCAACTGCAACTCCTACCGGAACGCGGACCTGCAGGCCGACATGGCCCGCACCGTCGACCACATCTCGGCGCGCGGCGGCGAGGGCCGCTTCATCTTCGGCACGGGATCCGGTTGGTTCGAGCGCGACTACGACGAGTACGGCTACGAGTTCGGCACGGCGGGCGCGCGCCTGGACGCGCTCGCGGACGCCCTGCCGCGCATCGAGCGCCGGTGGGAGAAGCTCAACCCCGCGCCCACCCGCGAGATCCCCGTCCTCATCGGCGGCGCCGGCGAGAAGAAGACGCTGCGCATCGTCGCCCGCCACGCCGACATCTGGCACAGCTTCGTCTCGCCCGAGGAGCTTGTGCACAAGCTCGCGGTCATCGACCGATGGGCGGAGACCGACGGCGGCGACGCCTCGGGCCTCGTGATCTCCAACGAGCTCAAAGGCCGCGACGAGGGCGACGCCCAGGCGCTCTTCGATGCCGGCGTGCGGCTGTTCACGCTCGGCATCACGGGCCCCGACCTCGACTTCGACGCGGTCGCGCGCTGGATCGCCTGGCGCGACGCCCGCAACGGCCGGGCCAGCTAACCCGCGAGCACCGCGTACGCCTGGGCGATCCGCCCGCGCCACCACTCCTCGCGGTCCGCGCTCGCCGCGTGGTCGTTCAGGAGCGCCGGATCCGGCTCCACGCGCCGCACCGGGACGGATCCGGCCTCGGCGCGTAGCGGATCCGCCGTCACGTCGGCGGCGAGGAGGCTGGCCGTGCCGAGCCCGCAGTCGTGGGGGAGCGCGGGCAGCGCGGCCGCGAGGTGGGCGCCCTGCGCGAGGCCGACGCTCGTGTCGAGCGCGGAGGAGACGACGGCGGTCAGCCCCGCGCGCTCGACGATGTCGAGCGCGCGGCGCGCCCCGCCGAGCGGCTGCGCCTTGACGACGACGATGTCGGCCGCCCCCGCGCGGGCGACCGCGACCGGGTCCTCGGCCTTGCGGACCGACTCGTCGGCCGCGACCGGGATCGCCCAGTCCGCCAGGCGCTCGCGGATCTCGGCGAGCTCGGCGACGGATCCGCAGGGCTGTTCCACGTATTCGAGGTCGTAGGGCGCGAGGGCGTGCAGGGCGCGCTCGGCCTCGTCGACGTTCCACCCGCCGTTGGCGTCGATGCGCACGCGGCCCTCGGGGCCGACGGCCTCGCGCACCGCGGCGACGCGGGCGACGTCGTCCGCGAGCGCCTGCCCGCGCTCGGCGACCTTGACCTTGACCGTGCGGCAGCCGTCGTAGCGGGCGAGGACGGCGGGCACGTCCGCGGCGTCGACCGCGGGCATCGTCGCGTTCACGGGGATCCGGTCGCGGTGCGCGGCCGGCTGCGGCGCGGCGGCGAAGTCGATCGCTGCGGCGAGCCACGACGCGGCCTCGGCCGGGCCGTACTCGAGGAAGGGCGAGAACTCGCCCCAGCCCTCCGGCCCCTCGAACAGCGCCGCCTCGCGCACCGTGACGCCGCGGAACCGGCGCGCCAGCGGCAGCGACACGACCCGGACGGTCTCGAGGATCTCGGCGAGCGACAGCAGCGGGGTCATGGATCCATGATGGCGCGCGGGCGGCCCCGCGGGGGATCGCCGGGTGAGACGAGGGTGAAATTCTGGTGTTCCGGCGGGCTTCGGCTCGCGGGGCGGGTCAGACTACTTCCCAATGACTCGGGGGAGTTCGGGGCGCACGGCGCCCGCACAGGCGACCGCGCGCCCGCGCGACGTCGCGGTTCTTGCGGCCGCGACGGCTCTCGTCGTGGTCTTCACCCTCGTCGATCTCGCCGCGGGCGTCGCCGTCGATCCGGCCACGGGGGAGCGCATCGGGGTGCTGAACCCGGCGCTCTGGCCGTTCGGCCTCGGCGCGGGGCTCGTCGGCATGGCCCTCGCGGTCTGGCTGTGGGCGCGCGCGTCGCGCCGCGGCGGGTGGACGAGCCGCGCCGCGCTCGCGCACGCGAGCGTCGTGCTCGCGACGAGCCTCGCGGCGTCGATGGCGCTGTCCGCGGGCCGCGTCATCGACCCGCGGTTCACCCAGCTCGTGTTCGGATCCTCCGACGGCCTGGCCGTGCGCGTCGCGGGGGTGGCGGTGGGGGCGCTCGTGATCGGCGGCGGCGTGTGGGTGGCCGCGATCCCCTTCACGCGACTGCAGCGGGCCGCGGGAATAGGCTGGAGGGCGTGACTTCCCGCACCGTCTCCGACATCTTCGACCCCGACGCGTGGCAGGCCGCGCCCGGATCCGAGAACTTCCGCGACATCACGGCGCACGTCTCGCCCGACGGCCGCATCGCCCGCATCGCGTTCGACCGGCCCGAGGTGCGTAACGCCTTCCGCCCTGGCACGGTCGACGAGCTGTTCCGCGCCCTCGAATCGGCGCGCACGGATCCGCGCATCGGGTGCGTGCTCCTGACGGGCAACGGCCCGAGCCCGAAGGACGGCGGCTGGGCGTTCTGCTCGGGCGGCGACCAGCGGATCCGCGGGCGCGACGGCTACAAGTACTCCGACGACGAGCGGGCCGTCACGGACCCGGCGCGGGCCGGGCGCCTTCACATCCTTGAGGTCCAGCGCCTCATCCGCTTCATGCCGAAGGTCGTCATCGCCGTCGTCCCGGGCTGGGCGGCGGGCGGCGGGCACTCGCTGCACGCGGTGTGCGACCTGACGATCGCCTCGCGCGAGCACGGCCGCTTCAAGCAGACTGACGCCGACGTGGGATCCTTCGACGCGGGCTACGGATCCGCCTACTACGCCAAGCAGATCGGGCAGAAGTTCGCGCGCGAGGTGTTCTTCCTCGCGGAGGAGTACTCGGCCCAGCGCGCCTACGAGATGGGCGCGGTCAACCGGGTCGTGCCCCACGCGGACCTCGAGCGGGAGGCGATCGCGATGGCGCGGACGGTCCTGACGAAGTCGCCCACCGCGATCCGCATGCTGAAGTACGCCTTCAACGCCGCGGACGACGGCCTCGCGGGCCTGCAATTGTTCGCCGGCGAGACCACGCGGCTCGCGTACGGCACGGACGAGGCCGTCGAGGGGCGCGACGCGTTCCTCGAGAAGCGCGACCCCGACTGGTCGGCCTTCCCGTACCACTTCTGATGCGGCTCGAACCGGTCTCGTCCGACGACCCGCGGGTCGTGCTGCGGGCGCTGCGCGGCGCCGTGCTGGGGGCGGGCCCCGCGGTCGCGCTCGGCGCCTCCGCGGGCCTCGCGCGCGAGGTCCCGCCGGGAACGGCCGTCGTGCTCACGACGTCCGGCTCGACGGGCGTGCCGAAGTCGGTCGCGCTCTCGCGCGCGGCCCTGACCTCCTCCGCACTCGCGACCGCCCGGCGCATCGGCGAGGGGCAGTGGCTCCTTCCGCTCGCGGGCGGGTACATCGCCGGCGTCCAGGTCATGGTCCGCGCGCTCGTCGCGGGCCGGGATCCCGCGATCCTCGCCGGCCGGTTCACGGCCGACGCGTTCGTCCATGCCGCGAGCGGCATGCGTTCGTTCGAGGGCGGCGCGCGCGTGCCGACCTTCACCTCGCTCGTGCCCGCGCAGCTGATCACGCTCGTCGACGCGGCCGAGCGGGATCCGCGCGCGGCGGCCGCGCTGGCGGGCTTCGAGGCGATCCTCGTCGGCGGGCAGCGCCTGCCCGACGCGCTGCGGGACCGCGCGCTCGCGCTTGGCGCGCGGGTCGTGCGCACCTACGGCTCGACCGAGACGAGCGGCGGGTGCGTCTACGACGGGGTCCCCCTGGACGGGGTGCGGGCCGGGGCCGTGGGCGGCGAGCTGCGCATCGCCGGCCCGACCCTCGCCGACGGCTACCTCGGCGACCCGGAGCGCACCGCCGCGGCGTTCGTGACGGATCCGTCCGGTGTCCGCTGGTACCGCACGGGCGACGCGGGCGGGTTCTCGGGCGGCGTCGTGACGGTGACGGGGCGCATCGACAACGTCATCGTCTCGGGCGGCGTGAACGTCTCGCTCGATCGCGTCGAGCACGCCGTGCGCGAGGTGCCGGGGCTGTCTGCCGCCGTGGTCGTGGGCGCGCCGCACCCCCGCTGGGGCGCCACCCCGGTCGTGGTCGTCGAGGGCGCGGCGCCGGACGGCGCCCTGGCCGCGGCGCGCGCCGCCGCCGAGCGCGCGATCGGCAAGCCCGCCCGGCCCGACCGCGTCGTGACGGTCGCCGCGATGCCGCGGCTCGCGAGCGGAAAGCCGGACCGCCGCGCGCTGACCGACATGCTGGCCGCGTAGCATGGCTCCTCGTGGCACACGCGAAGAACACCTGGCACGTCAGCGGTAACCCGGCCAAGCGCGCCCGCGCCGAGGGCGGCCCCGCCGGGCCCGTGACGCTCGGCGACTGGATCGGCGCCGCGCGCCTGCGCACCCTGCCGCTCGCGGTGACGCCCGTCGTGATCGGATCCGGCGCCGCCGTGCTCGCGGATCCGCAGCACCTGTTCCACGGGATGATCGCGCTCGCGTGCCTCGCGGTCGCCGTCTTCCTCCAGATCGGCGTGAACTTCGCGAACGACTACTCGGACGGGGTCAAGGGCACGGATAACTTCCGCGTCGGCCCCGCGCGCCTGACGGCCTCGGGCCGGATCCCCGCGCGCCGGGTCCTCGCCGTGGCGCTCGCCTTCTTCGGCCTCGCCGCGATCGCGGGGCTCGCGATCGTGATCCGCACCGGCCAGTGGTGGCTGCTCGCGGTCGGGGCCGCCTCCATCGTCGCCGCCTGGTTCTACACGGGCGGCCGGCGCCCCTACGGCTACAACGCGCTCGGCGAGGTCTTCGTCTTCGTCTTCTTCGGCCTCGTCGCGACGCTCGGAACGACGTGGGTCCAGGCCCAGGACCTCCCGCAGGAGGCGTGGTTCGGCGCCGTCGTCGCGGGGCTCCTCGCCTGCGCGGTGCTGCTGGCGAACAACCTGCGCGACATCGAGCAGGACCGCACGGCCGGCAAGCGCACGCTGTCGGTGGTCATCGGTCGCCGCGGCACGCAGATTCTCTACACCGTGCTCCTCGCCGGCGCCTTCGGCATCGTGGCGTGGCTGGCGGTGTTCTATCCCATCGCCTGGCTGGCCTTCTTCGGCCTGTTGACCGCCGGCCCCGCCATCGCGATCGTGTGGAGCTACAAGACCCCGCGCGAGCTCGTCACGGCGCTCGCCTTGACCTCGATCTCCTCGCCGATCGTGGGCGTCTTCCTCGCCTGGGGGTTCGTCGGCTGAGCCGGGCTACGCCCGCGGATCCTCGGATCCGGACTCCCGCATCGCCTCGGCGTTCGCCTCGTCCTCGACCTGGTCGTCGACCTCGCGCGCGGTCGGGGTCTGCCGGCGCGCCTGCCGGTCGGCGAGGCCCGCGGACACCTCCGCGCGCTTCCCGCCGAGGAAGATGATCGACAGGCTCAGCCCGATGAGCGTCGCGAAGATCACCGCGAGCCACCACAGGTCCCAGAACACGGGGAACAACAGCATGACCCCGAGCGGCACGGCGAAGAACGCCAGGCGCAGGAGCGAGTAGGAGAGAACGGACCGGAGCTTCACGCGCCCATTGTCCCAGCCGCGGCTACAGCACCGCTGAGAGGAAGTCGCGGGTGCGCTCCTCCTGGGGGTTCTGGAAGATCTCGTTGGGCTCGCCCTCCTCGACGATGCGGCCGCCGTCGAACATCATCACCCGGTTCGACACGTCGCGCGCGAACTGCATCTCGTGGGTGACGATGAGCATCGTGACGTCGGTCGTCTCGGCGATGTCGCGCAGGATCTGCAGGACCTCGCCGACGACCTCCGGATCCAGCGCGCTCGTGACCTCGTCAAGCAGCAGGATCTCCGGATCCATCGCGAGCGCGCGGGCGATCGCGACGCGCTGCTGCTGACCGCCCGAGAGCGACGTGGGGTGCGCGTTCGCCTTGTCGGGGAGCCCGACCTGCTCAAGCAGCTCGTGCGCGCGCGCCGTCGCCTCGGCCTTCGAACGGCCGAGGACGTGCACGGGCGCCTCGATAATGTTCTCCAGCACCGTCATGTTCGGGAACAGGTTGAACTGCTGGAAGACCATCCCGATGCGCGTGCGCATGCGAGTGCGGTGCTTGTCCTTGAGCGCGACGCGGCGGCCGCCGCGCAGGACGTGCGTGAGCGGCTGGTCGTCGATGAGGATGTAGCCGTCGGTCGCCTCCTCGAGGGTCATCACGAGCCGCAGGATCGTCGTCTTGCCGGATCCGGACGGGCCGATCAGCGTCACGCGGTCGCCCTTGCGGACCGTGAAGTCGAGCCCGTCGAGCACGGTGTTGTCGCCGAAGCGCTTCACGACGTTCTGGAAGCGGATGGCCGGGACGTCGCCGTCCGCGAGCGTTATCGCCCCCGTGTGGGTGGGGAGGTCAGTAGGCAAGGCGCTTCTCCAATCGCGCGATGAGCAACGAGGTGGGATAGCTCGCGACGAGGAACAGCACGCCCGCGAGCGTGATGGCCTCGACGTAGCGGAAGTTCTCGCCGCCGTAGAGCTGCGCGGCGCGAACCATGTCGGTGACGGCGATCGCCGCGAGGAACGGCGTCTCCTTGAACATCGAGATGACGTAGTTGCCGAGCGCGGGGACGGTGGCCCGCACCGCCTGCGGGATGACGACCGCCGTCCAGGTGCGCCGGCGGGGGAGGGACAGCGCGGTCGCCGCCTCCCACTGCCCGGAAGGCACCGACTCGATGCCCGCGCGGTAGACCTCGGCCATGAAGGTCGCGTAGTGGATCCCGAACACGGCGATCCCGATGACGAGCGGATCCAGGCTCGTGAAGGCGAAATACACGAACAACAGCTGCACGACGAGCGGCGTCATGCGGATGAAGTCCATGACGAAGGTGACCACGCCCGCGACGGGGCGGGGAGCGGAGCGCCGCACGAGCGCGATCACGAGCCCGAGCACCGCCGCGATCGCGCTGCCGGCGATCGTCACGACGAGCGTGACGGTGAGGAAGGCCCACAGCATGTCGGGCAGGGCGGCCCACGCGTGCTCCCAGTTCCAGAGCTGGGTGTCGCCGGCCATCAGGCGTTCGCCCCCTTCGCGGAGCGGGCGGATCCGAAGATCCCGCGGGGCGCGTCCCCGCGACCGAGCCGATGCTTTGCGCGGCGCTCGAGGAGCGACATGCCGAACGACAGGACGGACGCGAGCAGGAAGTACACGATGAGGCCGAACGAGTAGGCGAAGAAGACGTCGGTGTCCACGCGCAGTCGGTTCAGCTCGGCGGTGAGGTCGACGATCGTGATGAGGTAGACGACGGCCGTCCCCTTCAGCAGCTGGATGAGGAGGTTGTTGAGCGAGGGCAGCATGAGCGCCCACGCCTGCGGGAAGATCACGCGGCGCATGCGCTGGCTGCGCGACATGCTGAGCGCCGTCGTGGCCTCCCACTGGCCCGCGGGGACCGAGTTGATGGATCCGCGCACGACCTCGGCGCCGTACGCGCCGTAGTTCAGCCCGAGGCCGACGATGCCGACCGCGACGGGCTCGAGCTCGAGGTAGAACGGCGGCAGCGGCAGCACGAAGAAGAGGAAGAACAGCTGCACGAGCAGCGACGTGCCGCGGAAGAACTCGATGACGGTGCGGGCGGATCCGCGCAGCACCACGTTGCGCGCCCGGGCGGCGAGCCCGAGCGCGATGGCGATGACGAGCGCGAGGGCCGCGCCGCCCAGGGTCAGCTCGACGGTGATGAGAAGGCCGTCGAGGATCCGGGGCAGCGCGGCGCCCAGCGCAGCGAAGTCGTCGGTCACGAGGGGGTGGTCCCGCGCGTCAGGACAGGTCGCCCGAGCACAGCTGCTCGGTCGTCAGGTCGGCGGGCGGCAGGTTCTCCGCCGTGAAGCCGAACGGCTCGACGAGGTCGAGGTACGCCGCCTCGTCGCCCGTGATGTTCGCGAGCTCCTCGTTGTAGGCCTCGAGCAGCTCGGTGTCGCCCGGCCGGAAGACCGTGGCGCCCGCGCCGACCTGCTCCACGCCGTCGAGACTCTGCACGAAGGCGGTCGTCGTCTCGAGGTCGTCCATGTCCTCGGTCATCCAGTTGAGCGAGACGGCCGTCAGCGCGAACGCGTCGGCGCGCCCGGACTGCACGGTCTCGAGGCCGTTCGTCGCCGAGTCGACCTCGACGACGTCCGTGATGCCGAGCTCCTCGGCGTAGCCGTCCTCGATCGCGCCGGACTGCACGGCGAGCGTGACGCCGTCGGCCGCGGCGACCGAATCGAGGTCGCTGAGGCCCTGCGGGTTGCCCGTCGGCACGGCGAGCGCCGTCGTGTACATGATCTCGGGGTCGCTGAAGGCTGCCTGCTCGCAGCGCTCGGGGAGGATCGACATCCCGGCGCTGACGGCGTCCCACCGGCCCGCGTTCAGGCCCGGGATGAGGTTGTCCCAGGCCACCTCCTCGACCTCGATGTTGTCGATGCCGAGGGCGGAGAAGATCGCCTCGTGCATGGCGATCGTGGCGCCCGTGGGCTCGCCCGAGGAGTCGACCCACGAGTAGGGGCGCTCGGACGCGATCGCGAGGGTGATGGTGCCGTCCTCCTGCAGCCGCTCGAGCGTGCTGCCGGCGTCGTCGCCGTCGGGGGCGGTCGAGGTGCAGCCGGCGAGGCCGAGGGCAAGGATGCCGAGCCCGGCGAGGCTGGTCGTCGTAAGCGTGCGCCTGGGGGTCATGAGATTCCTCTCGCTGTGGAGCCGCGCGCCGGTGCGGGGCGCCGCGGCAGGAACGTCGCCACACTGCCACAGTGTCGACGTGAGGGCAATCCAATTGTCGGAATGTCGACAATCATGCAGACTTTCGGACGTGGGAGAATGTCACGACGGTTCCAGTCCGCACAAGAAAGGCCCTGTCATGAGGGGTTCGCTGTCGCACACGCACGCCGCGCGCTCGGTCGTCCCGGTGGCGCGCATGTCCACGGTCGACCTCATCGTCATCGAGCTGCGCAAGGCGATCCTCCAGGGGCACCTCGCGGTTGGCGGGCCCATCGGCGAGATCGAGATCGCGTCGCAGCTCGGCGTCAGCCGCGGGCCGCTCCGGGAGGCCGCGCAGCGCCTCGTGCAGGAGGGGCTGCTCGTGTCGATCCCGGGGCGCGGCCTGCGCGTGCGCCGCATCCCGGTCGCCGAGGTGCCCGACCTCTACGAGGCGCGCTACGCGGTCGAGGCGCACGCCGTCACGCGGCTCGCCGCGGAGCCCGCGGTCGTCGCGGTCGCCGAGCTCGAGGCCGCGCTCGCGCGCCTCGTCGCCGTGTCGACGGGGGACGAGGCGATCGTGATCGGCGACGCCGACATCGCCTTCCACCGCACGCTCGTCGAGCTCATCGACTCGCCGCGGTTGCTCCGGACGATGGAGACGCTCCTCGCCGAGACCCGCATCGCAAGCCTCAGTGCCCCCGACGGGTACCACGTGCGCCGCACGGTCTCGACGACCTACCGGGCGCTCATCGACGCCATCCGCGCGGGGGACGGCGAGGCGGGGCGCGCCGCCCTGCGCCGCCAGTTCGACGACGCCGTCGCGCGCATCACGGGCGAGGACGACGCCACCGAGACGGTGGACGCCGCCCCGAGCGACGCGCCCGCGACCTTCTCGCCGATCGAGCACGACGCGGAGCTGTAGGGCCCGGATCCGCCCGCCCGCGACGCCTCGTAGGATGAGGGGGTGGCCCGTCTTCTCATCGTCCTCGCGGTGGCCGCGGTCGTCTTCACGGTGTTCAGCATCGTCGACTGCGCCGTCCAGCCCGACACCCGCCATCGCGGCGTCTCCAAGGGTGCCTGGGTCGTCATCACCCTCGTCCCCGTGATCGGCGGGATCCTGTGGTGGACGATCGGCCGCGCGCGCCCGGGCCAGGAACGGCCCGTCGCCACGGGTCCCGTCGGACCGGACGACGACCAGGGCTTCCTGTCGGCGGCGGACGAGCGGATCCGTCGGCTCGAGGAGGAGCTCGCGATGCTCGACGCGGAGGAGCAGTTCGAGCGCCCCGCGCGCGGCGAAGACGCCGACGATATCGCAGACCTCGAGGCCCAGTTCGACGGGCCCGCGCGCGGCGAGGAGGACGCGCGCGACGCGGCGGCCTCGGACGACGACGCCCCGGACGGCGACGCTTCGGAGCCCGGCGACGAGCGGGGCGAAGACGACGCGGACGATCGGCGCGATGACCGCGCCTGAGGGCGCCCCCGCGTCTCCGGCCTCGGCCGCGGCGGCCGCGCTGCTCGACGCCCTCGTCACGCTCGGCGTGCGACACCTCGTCGTCAGCCCCGGATCCCGCTCGCAGGCGCTCGCGCTCGCGGCCGCCGAGCTCGAGCGTCAGGGGCGGGCGAGCCTGCACGTGCGCATCGACGAGCGCTCGGCGGGGTTCACGGCCCTCGGCATCGGGCGCGAGACCCGCGTCCCCGCCGCCGTCATCTGCACCTCCGGCACGGCGGTCGCGAACCTCCTGCCCGCCGCGCTCGAGGCGCACCACTCGGGGATCCCGCTGCTGCTGCTCACGGCCGACCGCCCGCCGGAGCTGCGCGGCGTGGGGGCGAACCAGACCACCGCCCAGCCCGGGATCTTCGGCGAGGCGGCGCGGTTCGCGGTCGACGCCCCGGTACCCGCGGGCGGCGACGAGGGCGCGTTCGTCGAGCTCGCGGCGCGCGCGTTCGTCGCGGCGGCGGGGGAGTCCGTGCAGGGCGTGGCCCACCTCAACCTGCCCTTCGTGGAGCCGCTCGCGGGCCCGCTCCCGGAGTGGTTCGCGGACGGCGGGGGAAATGCGGAGGCGCTCCGGATAGCGCGGGCGCTGATCCCGGATCCGCCCGCCCCCGTGACGCTCGAGCAGGGCCCGCGCACGATCGTCGTGGCCGGCGAGGGCGCGGGCGAGGACGCCGAGCTCATCGCCCGGCAGGGCGGCTGGCCGCTCGTGGCCGAGATCGTCAGCGGCGCGCGCTTCGGGCGGCGCGTCGTGCAGGGCGCGCGGGCCGCGCTGGCGGATCCGTCCCTCGGGGGGCGCGTCGAGCGCGCGGTCGTCGTCGGGCACCCGACGCTCACCCGCGAGGCGACCGGCCTGCTCTCGCGCCCCGACGTCGAGGTCGTCGCGCTGCGGGGCACGGGTGTGGCGTTCGACCTCAACGGCGCGACCCGCCAGGCCGACGCCGTCGCGGTGGCCACCGGGGAGCCCGACCGCGCCTGGCTTCAGGCATGGGCCGCGTTCTCGCGCGCGCATACGACCGACTTGGACACCCCGGCGCCCGACATCGCGGGGCTCGCCTCGTACGAACCGCGCGAGCGCCTCGGGGCCGTGCGGGCCGAGCTCGCGGCCGTGCGCACGCCGCTCGACCGCGCGCAGCTCGTCGCGGGGCTCTGGCGCGCCACCTGGCCGCACGACCGGCTCGTGTTCGGCTCGAGTCGCCTCGTGCGGGTCGCCGACGACGTCCTGTCCGGCAAGCGCGTGCGCGTGCACGCGAACCGCGGGCTCGCGGGCATCGACGGGACGATCGCGACGGGGCTCGGCGTGGCGCTGGCCCTCGCCGCGGGCGGCGGCCCCGGCGTGACGCGCGTGCTGCTCGGCGACCTCGCGTTCCTCCACGACGTCGGATCCCTCCTCCTCCCGGACGCGGAGGCGCGCCCGCGGATCCAGGTCGTCGTCGGCAACGACGGCGGCGGGACGATCTTCGACGGGCTGGAGGTCGCGCGCGCGGCGGGCGCCGACGCCATGACGCGGGTGCAGTACACGCCGCAGTCCGCCGACATCGCCCAGCTCGCGGGGGCCTACGGGTGGGGGCACGTCGTCGCCACGACCCGCTCCGCGCTCGACCAGGCGCTCACCGCCCCCGTCGACGGCCCGCAGATCGTGGAGGTCCCGCTCCCGCGATGAGCCGGGCCCCGGCTGCCGCGCACCCACCGCCTGCCCGCGGCCGCGTTGTG
Source organism: Microbacterium excoecariae (assembly GCF_011326725.1). Classification (GTDB taxonomy): domain Bacteria; phylum Actinomycetota; class Actinomycetes; order Actinomycetales; family Microbacteriaceae; genus Microbacterium; species Microbacterium excoecariae. The sequence continues at coordinate 239,695 of NZ_JAANCO010000002.1, forward strand.
CCGGGGGCGGGCGCCCGCTTGAATGGGCCCATGCCCGCGAAGAGCCAGGTGAAGTGGACGGCCGACGCCCGAACGAGCCTGCGGGCCGGCGCCGACGTGGTCCTCGCGAACGGGGACCCGCGGTCCACCCCCGGGTACGCCGGCGATAAGCGCGACGGCCAGGCCGACCTGCGCGCGGGCCTGCACCACCTCGCCGACCTGCAGGAGCGCCTCTACGCGGCGCGCACGGAGGGATCCGGCGACGGCGTGCTCCTCGTCCTCCAGGGCATGGACTCGGCCGGCAAGGGCGGGATCGTGCGCCACGTCGTGGGCGGGGTGGACCCGCAGGGCGTCGAGCTCGCGTCTTTCCAGGCCCCGACGGCCGAGGAGCGCGCCCACGACTTCCTCTGGCGGGTGGAGAAGCGCGTGCCGCGGCCGGGCTATATCGGGGTCTTCGATCGCTCGCACTACGAGGACGTGCTGGTCGGGCTCGTGCGCCAGCTCGCCCCGCCGGAGGAGATCGAGCGGCGCTACGGTGCGATCGTCGACTTCGAGCGGCGGCTCGCCGACCGCGGCACGCGGATCGTCAAGGTCTTCCTCCACCTCTCCTACGACGAGCAGGGCGAACGGCTCTCGGAGCGGCTCGAGCGGCCCGAGAAGTACTGGAAGTACGCGCCGAGCGACGTCGATGCCCGCCAGCGGTGGGCCCCCTACCAGGACGCGTACCAGGTGGCGATCCGCCGCACCTCGACCGACGTCGCCCCCTGGTACGTCGTGCCGGCCGACCGCAAGTGGTTCGCGCGGCTCGCGGTGCAGGCGCTCCTGCTCGAGACGCTGGAGGACATCGCCCCCACCTGGCCGCCGGCGCGCTTCGACGTCGCACACGAGAAGGCGCGGCTCGCCGAGACAATGGGATAGCGTTTTCCCATGCACCCGTCACGCCGCATCGTCGTCGCCCCCGACAGCTTCAAGGGATCCGTCACGGCCGCCGACGCCGCCGCCGCGATCGCCGCGGGGTGGGCCGCGGCCGCGCCGGGCGACGTCCTGACCCTCCGCCCCATGGCCGACGGGGGCGAGGGCACGCTCGACGCATTCGCCCAGGCGGTGCCGGGGGCGGAGCGGATCCCCGTGCGCGTGACGGGGCCGGCCGGATCCGCCGTGTCCGCCTCCTGGCTCCGGCTGCCCGCGACCGACGAGCATCCCGGCGGCACGGGCGTCGTGGAGCTCGCGGGCACGTCGGGCATCGAGCTGCTCGGGGACGCGCGCCGCCCGCTCGAGGCGTCGACGCTCGGATTCGGGCAGGCGATCGCGGCCGCCCTCGACGCCGGGGTGTCGCGGCTTGTCGTGGGCATCGGCTCGAGCGCCTCGACCGACGGCGGCGTGGGGCTCCTCACCGCGCTCGGCGCGCGCTTCCTCGCGGCCTCCGGTGCGCCGGTCGCGCCCGGCGCGGCGGGCCTGGCGGACATTGACCGGGCGCAGCTCGACGGCCTCCGCCCCCTCCCGGCGGGCGGGGTGACGGTCCTCAGCGACGTCACGAACCCGCTCACGGGGCCCTCGGGCGCGGCCGCCATCTTCGGGCCGCAGAAGGGCCTCGCGGGCGACGAGATCGCCGCGGCGGACGCGGCGCTCGGGCGCCTCGCGCGGATCCTCGGGGCCGAGGCCGTCGCGGCCGAGCCCGGCGCCGGCGCCGCGGGCGGGGCGGGTTTCGCGCTCCGGGTGTGGGGCGCGCGCCTCGTGCCGGGATCCGCCTGGATCGCCGACCTCACGGGCCTTGTCGACGCCATCGGATCCGCCGACCTCGTCATCACGGGGGAGGGGCGCTTCGACGGGCAGTCGGCCGCGGGCAAGGCGCCCGCCCACGTCGCCGAGCTCGCGCGCGCCGCGGGCGTGCCGACCCTCCTCATCGCGGGGGCGATCGACGGCGACACGGCGGGCTTTGCCGGATCCGCCTCCCTCACCGAGATCGCGGGCGGCGCCGCGGCCGCCATGGGCGATCCCGCCCGCTGGCTCCGCGCCGCCGCCGCCCGACTCGCCGGCTGATCCGTTCGTTCGCCCGCCCGGCGCCGCCGCCGCACCCACACAACGCAGTCAATACCCACCCCGGCCGACGAACTTCCGCGGATCCGGGCCCACCGCGCCGAAAGTTGACTGCGTTGTGTTGCCCGAAAGGGGCGGGGTGCCCCGCGGAGGTCGCCGCCAGCCCGACCCGACGGCGCTACGCCAGCGCGTCGACGATGGGGCGGAACTTCACGCGCGTCTCGAGCAGCTCCGCCTCGGGGACGGACCCGGCGACGATGCCGCCGCCCGCGTGCGCCGTCACGGACCGGGTCGGCCCGCCGTCCGGCACGGGCCCGAACTGCGCCCCGCGCAGCGCGATGGCCCACTCGCCGTCCCCGTCGCCGTCGATCCACCCGACGGGCCCCGCGTAGCGCCCGCGGTCGAACGGCTCGATGCGGCGGATCGCGGCGCGCGCGGCCGCGGTCGGTGTCCCCGCCACCGCCGCGGTCGGGTGCAGCGCCCGCACCATGTCGAGGGCGGAGGCGCCGCCCGACAGCTCGCCGCGCACGTCGGTCGCGAGGTGCCAGAGGTTCGGCAGCTCGAGGGTGAACGGATCCCGCGGCGCCTCGAGCGCCGAGGTGTGCGGCCCGAGCGCGGCCAGGACGCTCTCGACCGCGAACGCGTGCTCCGCGCGGTCCTTGGGGCTCGTGGACAGCTCGAACGGCACGGAGTCGTCCTCGGCCGGGTTGGCCCCGCGCGGCCGCGTGCCGGCGAGCACGCGCGCCGTGACGGATCCGTCCCGCACCGTCACGAGCGTCTCGGGGCTCGCCCCGACGACCCCGTCGACCGCGTAGGTCCACGTGTCGGGGTAGTCCGCCGCGAGCGCGCGCACGAGGCGGCGCAGGTCGGCGTGCGCGGGGATCGTCCCGACCAGGTCGCGCGCGACGACGACCTTCGACACCTCGCCCTCCTGGATCGCCGCGAGCGCGTCGCGGACGGCGCGCTCGTGCGCCTCGGGATCCATCCGGCCAGGCCCGAGCGTCGCGGACCAGGACGGCCCGAGCGGCTGGGGGAGCGGATCCGCCAGCTCGCCCGCGCGCCCGTCGATGCGGATCCGCGTGATCCAGGCGCGCCCCGCCCGTCGCCCGATGATCGTCGACGGCACGATGAGGGTGGACGGCGCGGCCGAGTCGTCGTCGAACGCGAGCGCCGCGAAGCCCACGAGGCCCGTGCCCGCGAGGCGCACCTCATCGTCGACGTCCGTGGCCTGGGAGATCGCGCGCCACAGGTCGGCGAGCGCCGCGATACGGCCGTCCTCGGCGACGTCGATGTGGAGCAGGTCCGGCCCCGCGGCGACCATGCCCTCGCCCCGGCGGGCCCACACGAGCGGATCCGCCCGGTCGGCGTACAGCAGCGTGTCCTCGGGGGCGATCTCGCGCGTCGTGGCGACGAGGCGGGGGAGCGAGAGCGGTTCGGTCACATCCCCGATCCTAGGGAGGAGCGGGTTCATTCCGCCTGGGAGCGGGCGCGGCGGCATATGGTCGAGGGATGACCACGCAGGCCCCTCCCGGAACCCGGCTCCACATCAACTGGCGCAAGTGGGACGGCGGGCCGCACTGGGTGCACGACGTGGTCTACCTCGGTCGCGACGAGTGGGGCGCGTGGTTCGGGCAGCGCCCGGGCTGGCGCAGCCACCGCCCCGGCCGCGACACGCTGCTGAAGGCGTCGTGCGTCATGCTGCTGCCGGATCCTGCGCCGGGCAGCGACCACGGCGCGGAGTGGCTGCTCACGGTCAACGCGCCGCCGCAGCGCACGCGCATCTACATCGACATCGCGTGGGACGTGCGGTGGGACGGGGCGGAGCCCACCGCGATCGACATGGACCTCGACGTCGTGCGCCGCACGGACGCGCGCGGCGTCTACATCGACGACGAGGACGAGTGGGAGGAGCACCGGGTCGAGTACGGCTACCCGCTGCATGTCGTCAACCGCCTCGAGAAGATCACCCCCGAGATCCGGGACCGCGTCATCGCCCGCGAGGCGCCCTTCAACGAGGAGACGACGCACCCGTGGTTCGAGGTCCTCGCGCAGCTGGATCTCTGAGGCAGCCGGCCGCCGTAGAATCCCAGACGTGACTTCCTCGCGCGCAGACCTCAGCAAGGATCCGCGGACCGTCAGCGGCATGTTCGACCAGGTCGCGAAGCGGTACGACCTGACGAACGTGGCGATGACCTTCGGGCTCGACGCCCTCTGGCGCCGCGCCACGACCGCCGCGGTCGCGCCGGAGCCGGGGGAGCGGATCCTGGACCTCGCCGCCGGCACGTGCCGCTCGTCGCTGTCCCTCGCCCGCTCGGGCGCGGAGGTCGTCGCGGCCGACTTCTCGCCCGGCATGCTCGCCGAGGGGCGCCGCCGCTACGGCGACGTGCGCGGCCTGAGCTTCGTCGAGGCCGACGCGACCGACCTGCCCTTCGGCGACGCGGAGTTCGACGCCGTGACGATGTCGTACGGCCTCCGCAACGTGAACGACCCCAAGCGCGCGCTCCGGGAGCTCCTCCGCGTGACGAAGCCCGGCGGGCGCGTCGTGATCAACGAGTTCTCGACCCCGCCGAACGCGGCCTTCCGTGCGCTGTACCGCTTCTACAACGACCGCGTGCTGCCGCGGGTCGCGCGCCTCGTGGGCTCCAACGGCGACGCGTACGACTACCTGAACGAGTCGATCCAGGCGTGGCCCGACCAGGCGACGCTCGCCGCGTGGATGCGCGAGGCGGGGTGGACGGGCGTCGAGCACCGCAACCTCACGGGCGGGATCGTCGCGCTGCACCGCGCGCGGAAGGCGGGCGACGCCGCCGCGTGACACGGGGCGTCACAGCACCCCGGGCCGCGGGTAGGCTGGTCGGGTGACTTCGAGCCCCGCAGCGACGGGCTCGCAACTGGCGAGCCGATTCGGTCTGAGCGACCGCGTATTCGTCGGGCCCCGCGCCCGGCGCCTCGCGGAGACCCTCGAAACGGGCCTCGAGGCGGTGGAGGCGGCGATCGCCGCCGAGCTCGGATCCGCAGATCCGCTCGTCGACGCCATGAGCCGCTACCTGTACGAGGCGGGCGGCAAGCGCGTGCGCCCCATGCTCGTGCTCCTCACGGCCGAGCTCGGGGACGGCATGACCGACGCCGTGCGCGATGCGGCCGTGGCCCTCGAGCTCATGCACATCGGCTCGCTCTACCACGACGACGTCATGGACGGCGCCGACCGCCGCCGCGGCGTCCCCGCCGCGCACAAGGTGTGGGACAACTCCACGGCGATCCTCGCGGGCGACCTCCTGCTCGCGCGCGCCAGTCGGGTCATGGGGCGCCACGGCGCCGACGCCGTCGACCTGCAGAGCGAGACGTTCGAGCGCCTCGTGATGGGCCAGCTCCACGAGACGGTCGGGCCCGCCGAGGGCGACGACCCCATCGACTTCTACATCCAGGTCCTCGCCGACAAGACCGGATCCCTCATCGCCGCCGCCGCGCAGGCCGGCGCCCACTTCTCGGGCGCCACGCGCGACCACCGCGAGGCGCTCAAGGTCTACGGCGAGAAGGTCGGCGTCGCGTTCCAGCTCGCCGACGACGTGATCGACCTCTCGGCAAGCCCCGGAGACACGGGCAAGGTGCCGGGCACCGACCTGCGCGCCGGCGTCGTGACGATGCCGTACCTGCTGCTCCAGGCGAGCACGGATCCGCGAGACCGCGACCTGACGCGCCGCATCGACGAGGGCGTGGAGCGGATCCGCGAGGGCGCGGATCCGGCGATCCTCGACGCCGAACTCGCCGAGCTGCGGGACCACGCCGTGACGGCCCGGACGCACGAGCTCGCGATGAGCTGGACGAACGAGGCGGTCGACGCCCTGTCCGACCTGCCGCGCGGCACGGTGCGCGAGGCGCTGACCCGCTTCGCGCGGCAGCTGGCCGATCGCTCGAGCTGACGCTCGAACCCGCCCCTGAAGAGAAAGTTCCGCACCACATGACCAAGCTTCGTCTTGCCATCGTCGGCGCCGGCCCCGCCGGAATCTACGCGGCCGACATCCTCCTCAAGACCGAGCGCAGCTTCGACGTGTCGATCGACCTGTTCGAGCACCTCCCCGCTCCCTACGGCCTCGTGCGCTACGGCGTCGCCCCCGACCACCCGCGCATCAAGGGCGTCGTGAACGCGCTGCGCGACGTGCTGGACCGCGGCGACATCCGGATCTTCGGCAACGTCCGCTTCGGCGAGGACATCACGCTGGACGACCTGAAGAAGCACTACCACGCGGTGATCTTCTCGACGGGCGCCGTGCGCGACGCGGAGCTCGACATCCCCGGCATCGATGCGGGCGAGTCCTACGGCGCGGCCGACTTCGTCAGCTGGTACGACGGGCACCCCGACGTGCCGCGCACGTGGCCGCTCACGGCCGCGCACGTCGGCATGATCGGCAACGGCAACGTCGCGCTCGACGCGGCGCGGGTCCTCGCCAAGCACGCCGACGACCTGCTGCCGACGGAGATCCCCGACAACGTCTACGAGATCCTCAAGGCCTCGCCCGTCACCGACGTGCACGTGTTCGGCCGCCGCGGGCCCGCGCAGGTGAAGTTCACGCCGCTCGAGCTGCGCGAGCTCGGCGAGCTGAACGACGTCGACATGGTCGTCTACGACGAGGACTTCGACTACGACGAGGCGTCGAAGGACGCGATCGCGACGAACAAGCAGGTCAAGGTCATCGACCGCGTGCTGCAGAAGTGGCGCGAGCTGCCGAGCGCGAACGGCGCGGGCGGCGAGGCGTCGCGCCGCCTCCACCTGCACTTCTGGGCCAAGCCCGTCGAGGTGAAAAAGGACGCCGACGGCAACGTCGCGTCGCTCGTCTACGAGCGCACAAAGGCCGACGGCGCTGGCGGCGTCGTGGGCACGGGCGAGATGCGGGAGATCCCGCTCGGCCAGCTCTACCGGGCGATCGGATACTTCGGATCCCCGCTGCCCGGCGTGCCGTTCGACGAGCGCCACGGCGTGATCCCGAACCACGAGGGCCAGGTGCTCGCCGAGGACTCGAACGACATCCTCCCGGGCGTCTACGCGACGGGCTGGATCAAGCGCGGCCCCGTGGGCCTCATCGGGCACACGAAGAGCGACGCCATGGAGACGGTCACGCACCTCGTAAACGACCAGGGCTCGTGGTGGCGGCCGGAGGATCCGTCGGAGGAGGCGATCGACCAGCTCCTCACCGAGCGGGGCGTGGCCTGGACCGACCTCGAGGGCTGGCACCGCCTCGACTCCCACGAGATGTCGCTCGGCGAGGCCGAGGGCCGCGAGCGCATCAAGGTCGTCCCCCGCGACGAGATGATCGCGGTCTCCCGGGGCGAGTAACCCCCTAAGTCCACAATTCTCCGGCAATTCTCCACGGTATACCGTGGAGAATTGCCGGAGAATTGTGGACTTGCGGCGCGGGAGCGCGGGCGGGGTTAGCGGGCGCTCGCGCGGCGGTGGCGGCGCTGGCCGCCCGCCGGGGCCGCGCCCTGGCGCTGGCCGGACTGGCCGGCGCCCGCGTGACCGCTGCCGGGGCGACCGCTGCCGCCCTGGCGCGCGCCGGAGCCCGACGCGCCCTGCGCTCCGCCGCCCTGGCCGCGTCCGCCGCCCTGGCCGCTGCGTCCGCCGCCCTGGCCGCGGCCGCCCTGGCCGTTCTCGGCGCCGCGGGCCTCGCGCGCGGCGCGCTTGCGCTGCGCGTTGGCGCCCTGCGAGCGGCCGCCGCCGGTCTGCCCCGCGGCGGGGGCGTTGCCGGATCCGGGCCCGCCCGCGACGGGCGCGACGTGCGCGGCGCGCTCGCCGACGAGCTCGACGACCTCGGGGCTCTCCGCCGTCACCACCCGGGGCTTCGCCTGGATGCCCGCGCGGCGCAGGAGCTGCTTCGCGTCGGCGCGCTGCGACGGCAGGAGGATCGTGACGACGTCGCCCGACGCGCCGGCGCGGGCCGTGCGGCCCGAGCGGTGCAGGTACGCCTTGTGGTCGGCGGGCGGATCCATGTGCACGACGAGGTCGATGCCGTCCACGTGCACGCCGCGCGCCGCGACGTCGGTCGCGACGAGCACCTTGACGCTGCCGTCGGCGAGCGCGGCGAGGTTCCGGTCGCGCGCGTTCTGCGAGAGGTTGCCCTGCAGGTCGACGGCCGGGATCCCCGACGCCGTCAGCTGCTTCGCGAGCCGCTTGGCCTGGTGCTTCGTGCGCGAGAAGAGGATCCGCTTCGAGGTGCCCGAGGCGAGCGCGCGGATGAGCGCGGTGCGCTCCTCCGCCGTCTCGACCTCGTAGACGTGGTGCGTCATGTCGGGCACGGGCGAGGAGGCCGAGTCGATCGAGTGGCTCACGGGATCCGACAGGAAGCGCTTCGCGAGCTTGTCGACGCCGTTGTCCAGCGTCGCGGAGAACAGCAGGCGCTGCCCGCCCGCGGGCGTCTGGGACAGCAGGCGCGTCACGCCCGGCAGGAACCCGAGGTCGGCCATGTGGTCGGCCTCGTCGAGCACCGTGATCGCGACGCGGGAGAGCGAGACGACCTTCTGGCCGATGAGGTCCTCGAGGCGGCCGGGGCAGGCCACGACGATGTCGACGCCGCGGCGGAACGCGGCCTCCTGCGGCTTCTGCGAGACGCCGCCGAACACGGTCGTGACGGTGAGGTTCGCGGCGGCCGCGAGCGGCGTGACGACGTTCGCGATCTGCGTCGCGAGCTCGCGCGTCGGCGCGAGCACGAGGGCGACGGGGGAGCCGGGGCGGCCCGTCAGCGACCCCGCCGCGAGGCGCGCCACGAGCGGGATCGCGAAGGCGAGGGTCTTGCCGGATCCGGTCTTGCCGCGGCCGAGGACGTCGCGGCCCGCGAGCGTCGAGGGCAGCGTCTCCTGCTGGATCGGGAAGGGGGTCGGGCGGCCCTCGGCGACGAGCGCGTCGCAGAGGAAGCCGGGAACGCCGAGGTCGGCGAAGGACGGGGAGGCAGATGTCATGAGTGTCTCTCGATGGGCACCGCGGATCCGCCTCCTGCGCGGGCGCGCGAAGGGGACGAGGGCGACGATGCGGGGGCGAAAGCGGCGGATGCCGAATCGTGTTCGCCACGGAAGATTGCGGGCCGAGCGAGGTGCTCAGGTCAGCCGCGACGACGGGCGCGGACGCGTCTCGCGCCCAAGGCCCGCATTCATCCTACCGGATGGGCCGCTACTCCCGGATCGCGGTGCCGAGCTCGGCGAGCACGGCGGCGCGCGCGGCCCGGCCCCGGTCGCCGCGGCGGGCCGTGACGGCATCCACGAGCGCCTCGGTCACGAGCATGAGCGCGGCGCGCGAGGTGTGCACGAGCTCGTCGCGGAACGAGTCGTTCACGGGCGGCACGATGAGCGCGGCGTCCGAGGCCTCGGCGACGGCGGATCGCGCGAACGAGGTGATGGCGAGGACCCGGGCGCCCGCCTCCCGCGCGCCCGCGAGCGCCAGGAGGGTCTGGTCGTTGGCGCCGGATCCGGAGATCACGAGGCAGACGTCGGCCCGCCCGAGCTGGCGCGCGGCGATGCGCTGCGCGAGGGCGTCGGGGAGGAGCTCGGCGGGCCGCCCCGCGGCGGTGAGACGCAGGACGACGTCGAGGCCGAGGGGCGAGGAGAGCCCGTTCGCGACGACGAGCACGCGGCCGGCCTCGTCGAGCGCCGAGACGACGGCCTCGAGCGACTCCTCCGTGACGCCCGAGACGGTGTGCACGACGCGCGCGGCGAAGCGGTCGACGCTCGCGCGCAGGCCGCCGAGGAGCGTGCCGTCGGAGGGGTCCGGATCCGGGGATCCGAGGGCCAGCTCGCGCGCGGCCGCGACCCGCAGCTGCGGGTAGCCGTCGTACCCGAGCGCCTGCGCGAGGCGGACGACGGTGGAGCGCCCGACGCCGACGTGGTCGGCGATCTCCTGCGCCGTGCGCTCGACCGTCCAGGCGAGGTCGCCCGCGATCGCCTCGGCGACGCGCAGCTCGCCCGCGTGCAGGGACGGGGCGAGCGCAGTCATGCGCGCGGTGGGCGGTGCGTCAGCGGATCCTTGCCAGGCCACGGGAGCGGGTCCCCTCCATGATGCGGCGGCGCAGGGCGCCGGAGACGGCGTCGACGAGCATGGTCGCGACGATGACGACGATGAGGAGCATCCCCACCGTGTCCCACTCACGATAGTTCGTGTAGTTCGCCAGCATGCTCCCGATGCCGCCCGCGCCGACGAGGCCGAGCACGGCCGACATGCGGATGTTGATCTCGAACCGGTACAGCGCGAAGGAAGCGATCGCGGGCAGCGCGGCGGGCCACAGCGCCCAGCGGATGATCGCGACCCGCCCGCCGCCGGCTGCGGCGACGGCCTCGGCAGCGTCGGCGCGCAGCGACTCGACGGTCTCGTAGACCCACTTGCCCTGCGTGCCGATGCCCGCGATCCCCAGGGCGAGCGCGCCCGTGAAGGGCGTGAGGCCCGTGACCGTGAGGAGGATCAGCGCGATGATGACCTCGGGGAACGCGCGGATCACGGCGAACAGCCCGCGCAGTCCCGCGCGGAGCCACGCAGGGCCGGTGCCGTGGGCGGCGAGCATGCCGAGGGGCACGGAGACGACGACGCAGAGCAGCGCGCCGAGCCACGCCATCGAGATCGAGCGCCACGTCTCGAACAGCGCGCGGGGCAGCTTCTCGAGGTTCGGCGGCGCGAACATCAGTTGCGCGTACTCCCACGCCGCGCCGGGCAGCGCGGCCAGCTCGGCCCAGTCGGCGTCGAGGCCCGCGGTGGCGGCGAGGATGAGGATCCCGGCGGCGCCGGCGGCGATCAGCTGGGGCGCGCGGGACGGCCGCGGCGGGAGCGCGAATCCGGGGGCGTTCACGCGAGCCTCCGGCGCAGGGCGTTCGAGCAGAACTCGATGGCGATGACGACGACGAGGATCTCGAGGATGATGATCGACACGTCGTCGTAGGCGTAGAAGCCGAAGCGCTCGTCGAGGAGGCGGCCGATGCCGCCCGCGCCCACGATGCCGAGGATGGCGGAGATGCGCACGTTCAGCTCGAGGGCGTAGAGCCACTGGTTGGCGAACAGAGGCAGCGTCTCGGGCAGCGCGAGGCGCCGGTTCGCCTGGCCCTGCGTGGCGCCCGCAGCGCGCGCGGCCTCGAGGTAGGGGTGCTCGGACGAGTCGATCGCCTCGGACACGAGCTTGACGACGATGCCGAGGTCGAAGAGGAACAGCGTCAGGATACCGGGGAGGGCGCCGACGCCCACGAGCGCGACGAGGATCGTGGCGTAGACGAGGTCCGGGACGGCGCGGACGACGTTGATGATCCCGCGGACGACGGCGCGGCCGGGCGCCGAGGGGTTCGTGGGCCGCGCGGCCCACAGGGTCAGCGGGACGGAGCAGATCGCGGCGGCGGCGGCGCCCACGAGCGCCATCTGCAGCGTCTCGAGCATGGGGCCGATCGTCCGCGGCAGGAACGCCCAGTCGGGCTGGAGGAAGCGCGCGAGATTCTCCGCGCCGTTGCGCCAGTTGCGCGCGATGGACGCGAGATCGAGCTCGACGCCGCCGATCGCGGACAGGCACGTGAGCACCGTGAACGCCGCGAGCGCCGCCGCGACGAGGGCGCGGCGCGGCCAGGTGCGCGGGCGGGGAGGGAGGGCGGGCGCCGTCACGCGGATCTCCCGAGGCGGTCCTGCGGCTGGATCCGCCGCCCGTAGATCTCCTCGAAGTCGGCGTCGGTGGCGTCCGCGGCCGGGCCGTCGTAGACGATCTCGCCGGCGCGCAGGCCGATCATGCGGGTCGTGTAGTCGCGCGCGAGGTCCATGAGGTGCAGGTTCGTGAGCACCGTGAGCCCGCGCTCGACGTTGATGCGCTCGAGCTCCGCCATGACGGCGTGCGCCGTGGGCGGATCCAGGCTCGCCACCGGCTCGTCCGCGAGCATGACGCTCGGCTGCTGCGAGAGGGCGCGCGCGATCGCGACGCGCTGCTTCTGGCCGCCCGACAGGGATCCGGCGCGCGTCCAGACCTTCTCGAGCATGCCGACGGCCTCCAGCGCCTCGAGCGCGATCCGGCGGTCCTCGGCCGAGGCGATCCCGAACAGCGCGCGGGCTGCCCCCTGGCGGGCGAAACGGCCGACGAGCGTGTTGCGGTAGACGTCGACGCGCTCGGCCAGATTGAAGCCCTGGAAGATCATCCCGACGTGGCCGCGCAGCTCGCGCAGGCGGCGGCCGGTGAGGCCCGTGACGGTGTGCGGGCCGACGCGAACGGATCCGCTCGTCGCGGGCACGAGGCCGTTGATCGTCCGGATGAGAGTGGATTTGCCGGATCCGGACAGCCCGACGACCGACACCATCTCGCCCGCGGGGATCTCGAGCGAGACCCCGCGCAGCGCGGCCGTGCCTCCCGGGTAGGTGACCGCGACGCGGTCGAGGGTGACGGGCCACGACGCGGAGGCCGGGGCAGCCCCGGCCTCCGCCGGCGCGGAATCGTTCGCGTTCACGCAGCGCTCTTTCGTGATTAGTTGGCGAACTGCTCGAGGATCTCGCCGTAGCGGGTGATCTCCTCGTCGGCGGTCTCGCTCGTCCAGTCCGAGAGTCCCACGAGGTCGAACATGACCGTGGCGGCCTCCTCGGACGAGTCGGCGTAGTCGTCCATCAGGGTCGTCAGCTCGGCGACGAGGTCGTCGGGGAGCGTGGACGAGGCGGCGACGCCGCCGTTCGGGATCATCTCGGTGTAGGCGAAGGCCACGGCCTTGTCCGCGATGTCCGGGACCTCCTCGGTCACGGTGGTGCGGGCGTCCCAGTAGGCGAAGCCGACTTCGGCGTCGCCGTTCGCGACCGCGAGGACGGCGTTGTTGTTGCCCTCGACGGGGACCTGCTCGATGTCGGCGTCGGTGTCGATGCCCTGCTCGCGCATCGCGACGACGGGGTACTGGTACCCGGCCGGCGAGGTGGCGGCCTGCAGGGCGACGGCGGCGCCGTCGACGTTCGCGAGTGCCTCGAGGCCGGCGGGGCCCTGGCCGGTCGCGGACGCGGCGGCCTCCTCCGTGCCGTTGCAGAACGACAGCTCGATGCCGCTGGCGTCGTAGGTCGCCATGACCGGCTCGTCCTCGCAGTACGTGTCGGGGTCGTTCGTGTACGCCACGGCGGCGTAGCTCGTTGCCCCGAAGCGCACGTCGCGGAGGATCAGCTCGGCGTCGTAGCGCTCGACGGCGTTGTAGAGCGAGCCGGCGTCGGTGATGACGACCTGCGCCTGGTCGGCGCCGAGCGCCTCGACCGTGGCGGTGTAGTCGTTCGCGACGACGCCCGTGACCTCGATGCCGAGGCCCTCGGAGAGGTAGGAGGTGAGCGGGTCGAGTGCCTCGGCGAGGTCCTCGCCCTCGACGGACGGGACGAGCGAGATCGTGATCTCCTCGGGCCACGCGCCGTCGGCGGCCTCGTCTCCGGAGCTGGCGGATCCGCAGCCCGCGAGGCCGAGGACGAGCGCCCCGGCGGCGACGGGTGTGAGCAGGGTCTTGCGCATGGGGGTCACCTTTCGGCAGGGGTCGCCGCGCCGGACGGCGCGGGGGTCTCGGGGGAGAGCGCCCAGGCGGCGATCTCGTCGGCGATGTCGCCGATACTCGGCCCGCGCATCGTCGCGGGGGCGGGGGAGGTGCGCCACGTGGCGCCGACGAGCGCCGTCGCGGCGCCCTCGGCGGCGGCGGGCGCGAGGTCGTTCTCGACGATATCGCCGACGGCGAGGACGGGGCCGTCCTTCAGTGCGCGCCGGATGATCGGCGTGAGGCCGGCGGGCTTGCCGACCTCGGCGAGGACCTCGTCGAACCGGCCCGCGAGCCCCCAGGCGGCCAGCACGCGGTCCAGGCCGTCGGCCGGGGCGTTCGTCGCGAGGATGACGCGGGTGTCCACGGGGAGGCGCCCCAGCAGGACGGCGAGCCCGGGCGCCGCCTCGACGGGGCACGCGTCCGTGCCGAGCGCGGCGCGGCTGCGGCGATAGGCGGCCTGCACCTCGGCCGCGGGGATGCCGCGGCGCTGAGCGAGCGTGCCGACGACGTCGTAGCCGTCGCGGAACCCGCCGGATCCGTCCTCCTCGAACGTGTCCAGCGCCTCGACGATCTCGGCCAGCAGCTCGGGGTCGGCGCACTCCGCGACCGCCCGGGCGTACGCCAGAACGGGGCCGGGGCCGACGGCGAGGGTGCCGTCGAAGTCGAAGACGATGGTCGATGTCACGCGTTCTCCTCGCGGTCGTGGACGATGCGTCCAGACTAGGGCGAGGTTGTGAACGAAATGGTCACGCGCAGGTGAATTTCTGGTGCCGCGATCGCGACACGCGTCGGAAACACAGGCTCGAGAAAATGTCGCCATGACTGCTCTCGTCGGGGTGTCCGAGCAGGGGCACCGCCGAATTCGCCGCGCCGCGTTCGCGGGCCACCTCGTCGAATGGTACGAATTCTCGATCTACGGCGTGCTGTCCGCCTACCTCGCCTCGGCCATATTCCCCGACCAGGATCCCGCCGCCGCACTCGCGCTGACGTGGGCAACGTTCTCTATTGCCTTTCTCGTGAGGCCCGTGGGAGGCGTCGTGCTCGCGAGGTTTTCCGACAGGCGCGGGCGTCGCAGCGCGCTCCTCGTGACGATCGTCATCATGAGCGCCGCGACGGTCGGTATCGGGCTGGTTCCGAACTTCGCGGCGATCGGTGTGCTGGCGCCCGTCCTGTTCGTCGCGTTGCGCATGGCGCAGGGCTTCGCGGTGGGAGGCGAGATGCCGAGCGCCGTGCCGTACTTCGGAGAGACGGTACGCGGCGGTGCGCGTCCGGCGCGCTCCTTGAGCGTCCTCGCGACGGGACCGTGGGTGGCGGCGCTGGCGGGGGCGCTCCTCGCGGGCGTTATCGCGCGTTTCGTGTCGCCCGAGCAGATGGTCGCGTGGGGGTGGCGGATCCCGTTCCTCCTGGCTCTCCCGCTGGGGATCGTGGCGATAGCCCTACGCGTTGTGGCCCCAGAAAGCGACGCGTCGCAGGCCGTTCGCCAGCGCGGGCCAAGCGCGCGGCCGCTGCGCGAGGCGCTCCGGATCGCGCCGCGGGCGATGGTGTGGCTCGCGGCCGTCTCGCTGGCGTTCAACGTGACGATCGCCATGTGCCTCGGCGGACTGACGAGCGAGGCCCTTCTCGCGGGGCTTCCGAACGAGGGATCCATCTGGGTCTCCGCGGCGGCGTACGTCGCGTTCATCGCGTTTATCCTTGCGGCCGGTCGCGCACTCGCTGACGTCCCGCCAGCCCGCGTGGTTCGATGGGGCGCCGTGGCACTCGCCGTGTTGGCGCTTCCCGCGATCGCGCTGGCGCGTACGGGGGTCCTCGCCGCCGTCATTGGCGGTGTGGTCCTCCTGGCGATCCCCGTCGCGCTCTTCGCGAACCCCGTGTACGTCGCGATGAGTCGTGCCTTCCCCGCGCGGGTGAGGGCGAGCGCGGGCGGGCTCGCGTTCAACCTCGCGACCGCCGTGAGCAGCCTCGTCGCGACCACGACGCTCGCCGCGAGGAATGTGCTCGGATTCGAGTACGGTCTCGTCGTGTGGGCCGCCATCGGCGTCGTGGGCGTTGTCGCGGTGAGACGGATCGACATCCAGGAGACTCGCGATGTGGACGGATGACCTCACGGCGCTCCGCAGTCTCATTGCGGTCGTCGATGCTGGTTCGATTGCGCAGGCCGCGCGCGACACCGGGTACAGCGCGACGGCGGTATCGCGGCACCTGACGCAGATCGAGAAGTCTCTCGGCATGACGCTGTTCGAGCGCACAGCGCGGTCGATACGCGCCTCGCCGATGGCGCGCATGACCGCCGACCGCGCCCGCCTCGTCGTCGAGGAGGCGGACTATCTGCGCCGTTCGATCGAGGCGCTCGCGCACGCGGACGACGGCATCGTGCGGTTCGCATACTTCCGTGCCGCGTCCGCGACGCTCATTCCGGGCGTACTCTCCGAGATCAAGCGCCGCAGCCCTGCCGTGACGGTGGCCCTGTCCGAATATGCGGTCGGCGAGGAGGTGGCGGACGCGCTGCGCCGCGGCGAGGCGGACATCGGGCTGGTGTGGGGGCATCCGGAGCCCGATGCCGACGGCCTCGCGGTCGAGCCGCTCCTTGCCGATGCGCTCCTCCTGCTCACTGCCCAGGACCGCGACGACCTGCACGAAAACCCCCGAGACTTCGCGCGCTTATCGCGCGAATCGTTCTCGTCGCACCCGACGAACACGGTGGGGTCCCCGCCCCTGGTCGACCAGCTCTTCCTCACGCGCGGGTTGCCCGCGCCGACGGTGACGCACTGGATCACGGACCACGCCGTCGCGAAGGCGTACGCCGCCGCCGGGATCGTCATCTCCATGATCCCGGCGCTCGGTATCTCGGATTCGGCGCCCGGCGTGCGCCGTTCGGTCGTGGTGGACGACTTCCGGCGCATCTTTCTCGCCACCGCGCGGGGCGCGGACTTCCCTCTCCGCGCTCTGGTGTCGGGCGCCGTGCACGACGCGGCCCGAGCGTTCAGGGGCCTCGGCGTGGCCTACGTCGGCTCGCGGGGTGAGGCGAGCGCGCCACGCTGAGCGTGCGCGATTGTCCGGCTGAGCATGCGCGCGGGAGGCCTGTCGTGTGGCTGTTCCGCCCGGAATTGAAACATGACCGGGTGCTTAAGTGCGGTGCATGCACATGGCGTGGACGTTTCACGGAACTGTGCGCGGCTTCTGCAGTTCCTATCGTCGGCGGCGGGACCTCCGGTCCCTTCCCCATCTGACGACAAGAAACGACACATGACACAGCACAAACTTTCTCGCCTGCGGCGAAGAGGACGCCTCGCCGCCGCCGGCGGCGCCACCATCCTCGCCGTATGCGCGGGAGCACTCGTCCCCGCTAGCGCCTTCGGGCTGAACTCCTCCACGTTCTCCGACGGCCAGGTGTGGTACGTCAACGACGCCGCGATCCCTGGCTTGGACACCGGCAGCGTGCGGAACACGTCCTCCAACGCTCTCGGCGGCTATGGCGGAATCCGGATGAACGTCGCGGGCAGCACGGACCGCCTGAACGGCATCCTCCTCCGCGGATTCGGGCTCCGGTACGACGGCCGGAGCGCCTTCACGAGCACGAACGCCGTGGAGATCGACGAGGTCGCGGTCAGCCGCGAACTCGTCCTCGACGCGGATGGCGGCTACGGGCGCTTCTTCGACACGTTTACGAACACGAGCCGCGAGCCCATCTCGCTCGAGGTCGCTTTCGGCGGCGAGCTCGGGTACGCCACGGGCACCAACCAGTCGGCGATCGCCACGACGGGCGACGGTGACGCGAGCGTGACCGCGGCAGACGGGTGGGCATCCTGGTTCACGCCGTCCTCCTCCGAGCCCGGCGCCGCGAGCGCGAACGGGCCGTCGGCGACGGTCTTCGGCACCCCCGGATACGCGGGCGGGCTCGACCGTATGGGCGACTTCCAGCAGGGGCCGTTCACCGAGCCGCTGGCCGAGAGCGGCGACGACGCGAACCACCCGGGGTTCGTGACGACGCTCGAGATCGCACCGGGTCAGACCTCCTCCCTCGTGCACTACGTCGTCACGGGCCTGTCGGAGCGGTCGGGCGGGGTCGAGCCTGGCTCTCAGGTCACGGCCGTCGGCGAGACGGCGGCTGCGCTCGCCGCGTCCCCCGATCTGAGCGGCCTGAGCGCCCCCGAGGTGTGCTCAATCGCGAACTTCGACCTGTTGTCGCTTCCGGGGGTTGACCCCGCGGCCTGCGAGGACCTCGCGGGCGAGCCCCTCGCGGATCTGCCGACGGGCGCCGTCGCCGCCGCGACTCCGGTCACGACGTCGTCCTACGACGTCGTAGGGAAGACCATCGTGGACCTTCAGGCCGACATGGCGTCCGGCGAGACAAACGCAACGCAGATCGTGCGCGCCTACCTCGATCGCATCGCTGCGTACGACCAGGGACCGCTCGGTCTGCACTCCGTCCTGGCCGTTGCGCCCGACGCTATGGAGCAGGCCGCCGACGCCGACGCCGCGCGCGCGGCCGGCGACGATCGGCCTCTGTTGGGAATCCCGATCCTGGTCAAGGACATCATCGACACGGCCGACATGCCCACCACGGGCGGCTCGCTCTTGTTCGACGGTTACGTGCCGGAGACGGACTCGTGGCAGGTGCAGCAGCTCCGCGAGGCCGGCGCCATCATCCTTGGCAAGGCCAACCTGTCGAAGTTCGCGATGAGCGGCTTCTACAGCGAGAGCGACTACGGCCAGGTGTGGAACGCCTTCGACATGTCGAAGAGCCCGATCGGTTCGAGCGGCGGATCCGCCGTCTCGGTCGCGTCGAGCTTCGCGGCCGCGGCGCTCGGCACGCAGACGGGTGACTCGCTGTGGGGCCCGTCGGGCGCCGCGAGCCTGACCTCCCTGCGCGGCACCGACGGCATACAGAGCAGCCAGGGCACGATGCCGCTCACGGTGGTGCAGGACTACGTCGGGTTCATCTCGCAGAGCCCGGAGGACCAGGCGATTCTGCTCAACGCCGTCGCGCGCGAGGACAACCCTACGGACGCCCTCGATGACGTGGCGAACGGCCACCGCCCCGCCGATTGGACGGAGGCGCTCCGCGCGGACGCACTGGAGGGCAAGGTCATCGGCGTGCCCGAAGGCGCATTCGACGACCCCTTCGGTACGACGTCGGTGAGCGACGCGCTGCGCGCCCAGTTCGCGACCTTCGAGGCCGCGGGCGCGACGATCAAGGAGATTTCCGCCGAGCCGGCGGCCCCCACGCGGCCCACGACGGGCAGCACCTCCGTCGAGGGGTGGGAGCAGTGGCTCGCGGATCACCCGGACAGCCCGGTGACGGACGTGGAACAGCTCGTCAGCTGGGGCTTCGGCGAGCGCATGACGCCCGAGGAGCTGCAGGCGTTCGAGGACTATCGCGCGGCGTATCGTGACGTGCTCGCCGCCTGGATGGACGCCGAGGGCGTCGACGCGGTCCTTTACGCGACGGAGCTCAGCGACATCGGACTGAACGACGCGAACAGCCGCAGCTTCGGCCGTATCGACCCGCCGTCCTCGGCCTCGGGGGCGCCGACGGCGATTTTCCCGGCCGGCGCGAACGAGAACGGCTCGCCCGTCGGTTTCCAGCTCCTGGGCCGCGAGTTCCAGGACGCCGAGCTCCTGGGCATGGCGTACGCGTTCGAGGAGGTGGCCGACGGCCGCATTCTGCCGACGATTACGCCGGCGCTGGACTACGACCCCGCGGCGATCCCGACGCCTGTCGAGCCCGCCCCGGTGCTGCCCGAGCCCGAGCAGCCCATCGAGAACCCTCAGGAGAACGAAGGCGATGTCTCGCTGCCGGGCCAGGGGGCGCCTGCAGGGGGAACCCCCGCCGGTGGATCCGCGGGTGACGATGCGCCTGCGCGCGATCCTGAGCGTCACCTTCCCGTGATCTCGGGCTAATCACCCCTCACACAGGCGGGGCGGCTTCGGCCGCCCCGCCGCCACGACTGCGGAGTAACCCATGAAGCTTACGACCCGAGCCACGGGGCGACGTGCCCGCGGCTGGATGATCGCCGCGGCAGCGACCGCGTGCGTCGTCGCCGCCGCGGCGGCCATCGTCATCACGACTCAGTCCGACGCGACGCCTCCTGTGAGCGCCCGCGCGACGCCCTCGCCGGTGCCGGTCGAGGAGCCGACCGAAGCTCCGGCTGAGTCACGCGTCCCCGACCCTTCCGAACTGGACGATGCAGCGATGGCGGCCCTTCCCGCCGCCATCTATGACGCCGTGATCCCCGGGCTTCTCCCGTTCGAAGGAGCCGACGCGGACTCGATCGAGAAGGCATACACGGTGGACGACGATGTCGCCGTTTACGGATCCGACCGGGCGGATCCTGTCGCGCGCATTCCCGCGCTCAACTTTCTCGACGAACCAACGATCGTTGTGCCCGTCGCTTTCGACGGCAAGTGGGCTCTTGTGTTGACGCCGTCGCGCCAGGAACTCCCTTCGCGGGCGGGCGGTCGTGCACCGGCCCAGTCGGCGGGATGGGTGCCGCGCGACGCGCTGATCGAGGCGCACGATCTCCCCGCGCGCGTGACGGTTTCCGTGTCTGCGCAATCCATGACGGTGGAGACTCCCGAGGGGGACGCCACCTACCCGGCGGGCGTCGGGGCCGAGGACACTCCGACGCCGGTAGGGACCGTGGGGTACCTGCAGGCACGCTACGACGACCCCACGCAGGCGGACTACACGATCCAGCTCACGACGCTGCACTCAGACGTCGCGGACGAGCCGTTCGGCGGGAGCGATGGGGGGCTCATCGGCCTCCACTACAACCTGACGAGCACGGGGACGGTGTCGCACGGGTGCGTGCGGCTGGCGTACGACGCGCTCCTCGCGGTCAACGAGCTTCCGCTCGGGACTCCCGTGGTGTTCGTCGCGTAAGGCACGAAAATGGCCCGCCTCCGGCCGGCAAAGGGAGTGGCTGGTGGCGGGCCCACCGCGCCAAAGGCGCGGCGCGTGGGCGCAACCTGGGATGAAACGTCCACGTCTGGTGTCGCGCGCGGGGCGCGCGAAGTCTTCCCCTGGAAGCTATCGGACGCTCCTACAGAGGCTCACACACTTGTTATCGGTATGGTGCGCGATCGGGATTCCGGTTGGCGCGGGCGGTGCTCACCCTCCGGATCCCCTCGGTTCGTCCGGTGCGGAGCGGATATTGGGGGCAGATCGCACGCCCTCTCGCGGTAGCGAAACCGGGCCCCTATGGTGGGGCCATGAACATTCTTCTGTGGATCATCATCATCGCGGCGGTCGTCTTGCTCGTCGTCGGTGGTGTCGTCGAGGCGCTGCGGTTCCTGCTGTGGGTCGGCCTCATCATCGCGGTCATCGCGGTGATCGCGTGGCTGCTGCGGAGGGTGAGCGGCAGCCGGCGGTAGCAAGCGTCCGGCCGGGAGGGGCGTCAGGCCCCGAAGTGCCGGCGCACGAGCGCCTCGCTCGTGTCGGCGTCTCCCTCGGCCACCGCGTCCGGTAAGACGGCGAGGAGCTCGGCGAGCTCCTCGCCGTCTCGCGTTTCCAGGCCGCGCCCGTGCAGGTTGCGCGTCGTGACGAGGTCGATGTCGCCGGCGAACCGGCGCGCGACCTCGTTGCTCGACAGCTGCAGGAGCAAGTGGAGGACCGCCAGCCGCGCCGCGGGCGCGTCGCCGTCGGTGGCAAAGTGGTCGCGGATCTCCGCGAGGGACGAGGCGAGGACGCTCCGCTTCCGGGCATCCATGCGGCCGAGCGCCATGCGCAGCGTCATGGCCGCGTAGTGGCCGGCGTACTCGAGCGTGTCGGTGACCTGCGCGTCCGTGACCCGCGACACCTGGGTGTAGCGGTTCGCGCGCACGTCCAACAGGCCAAGCCGCTCGAGGTGCTGCATCGCCTCGCGGACGGGCATGCGCGAGACGCCGAGCTCGGAGGAGATCTGCTCGTCGCGCACGCGCTCGCCCTGGGGCAGGCGGCCGTCGACGATGGACAGTGCGATGTGTCGGAAGGCCGCGTCGCTGAGGCGGGGGGTGTCGATCTCGATGGGGTCGAACATGCCCTGGGCTCTCTCCTGGGAGTGGTCACCGGTGTGTGCCATCGAGCGATTCTCACCCGGACTCCGTCCAAAAAGCAAACAGAGTTCAATTCCCTTGCACTGCGTGCAACCGTTGCATGTGCGAAAAAGGGGCGGCCGGGGCCGCCCCTCCTCCGCGCCCGCTGACCTACCGGTAGTTCTGGAACTGCAGCGCCACGTCGAGGTCCTTGCCCTTCAGGAGCGCGATGACCTCTTGCAGGTCGTCGCGGCTCTTGGAGCTCACGCGGATCTCCTCGCCCTGGATCTGGCTCTTGACCGACTTCGGGCCCTCGTCCCGGATGATCTTGCCGATCTTCTTCGCCATGTCCTGCGCGATGCCCTCCTTGAGGGTCGTGACGATCTTGACCTGCTTGCCGCTCTCGAACGGATCCGCGCTGTCGAGGCTCTTGAGGGAGATCCCGCGCTTGATCATCTTGGACTGAAGGACGTCGAGGGCCGCCGTCGCGCGGTCTTCGCTGTTCGCGGTGATGAGGATCTGCTCGCCCGACCACTCGATGTCGGTGTCGGTGCCGCGGAAGTCGTAGCGCTGGCTGACCTCCTTGCGGGCCTGGTTGAGGGCGTTGTCCGCCTCCTGGCGGTCGATCTCACTGACGATGTCGAAACTGCTGTCGGCCATGCCGCGATCCTACTTCTAGACTGGCCGGATCATGCAGGAGCTGACGGCCGACGACATCCGCGAGGCCTTCGTCAACGCGACGGAGCGCGACCTCGAGATCATGGAACTCCCCCTCGACCTGCCGCTCGTGGACTGGTTCCACGTCGACTTCCTGGGGTGGCGGGACCCGTCGACCCGCGCGCGCTGCTACGTCGTCACCGAGGTGGACGGCGTGCCGACGGCGATCATCCTGCGCGCGGCCCAGCAGCCCTCGCGCGCCTACAACGGCATCTGCAACATCTGCCGCACGATGCAGCCCGGCAACCAGGTGACGATGATGGCCGCGCGCAAGGGCGGCGAGGCGGGCGCCCGAGAGGAGACGATCGGCACCTACATGTGCGCCGACATCTCCTGCCACACGAACGTGCGCCTCGCGCTACCGCTGGCGCCCGGCGAGTTCCGCGCGAACGTCGACTTCCGCATCGACAATACGGCCCGCCGCATGCGCGACTTCGTGCGCCGCGTGCGCGACGGCGGCTGAGTGCACCCCGGTAGCCTGGAG
Organism: Microbacterium excoecariae; assembly: GCF_011326725.1. Lineage (GTDB taxonomy): Bacteria > Actinomycetota > Actinomycetes > Actinomycetales > Microbacteriaceae > Microbacterium > Microbacterium excoecariae. The sequence continues at coordinate 262,409 of NZ_JAANCO010000002.1, forward strand.
GGGTGACCGACAACGCCCGCATGAACGTCGAATCCTTCAACCTCGACCACACCCGGGTCGCCGCGCCCTACCTGCGCCTCGCCGACCGCAAAACGCTGCCCGCGGGCGACGTCATCGTGAAGTACGACGTGCGCTTCGCGCAGCCGAACGTCGCCCACCTCGAGATGCCCGTCGTGCACTCGCTCGAGCACCTGTTCGCCGAGAAGAGCCGCGACCACTCCGACCGCGTCATCGACTTCTCGCCCATGGGCTGCCAGACCGGCTTCTACCTCATCCTCTCCGGCGAGCACACGCCGGCCGAGGTGGCCGACCTCGTCGCCGCGACGCTCGCCGACGTCGCGGATGCCGACCGCGTGCCCGCCGCGAACGAGACGCAGTGCGGCTGGGGCGAGAACCACACGCTCGCCGGCGCGCAGGAGGCCGCGCGCGCCTTCCTCGACCGCCGCGACGAGTGGCTGACGGTCTTCGCGGACGGATCGGGCGCATGACCGCGATCGTCATCCAGGTCGCGATGGACGAGGAGGCCCAGCCCTTCCTCGACGCGGCGCGCGAGGTGAGCGACCCCATCGCGGTCGGCCGCGCGGTGCACCGCGGCATCGTCCTCGGCGACGCGACGGTCGTGCTCGTGCGCTCGGGCATCGGCATGGTCAACGCCGCCGACGCCGCCTCCGGCGCGATCCACCGCTACGGGCCCGACGACATCGTCCTCATCAGCGCCGGATCCGCGGGCGGGCTCGCCCGCGGCGTCGGGGTGGGCGAGGTCGTCGTGGGCGCCTCGGCGGTCAACGTCGAGGCCGACGCGCGGGCCTTCGGCTACGCGCTCGGGCAGGTGCCCGGGATGCCGGAGGTCTACGGCACGGATCCGGCCCTCCGCCGGGCGCTCGCGGACGCGCGCGTGGGCGACATCGATGTGCGCGAGGGCGACATGGGCGCGGGGGAGAAATTCGTCACGACGGGCATCGCCGATCGCCTCCGCGCCGACTTCCCCGGCCTCGTCTCGGTCGACATGGAGACAACGGCCGTCGCGCAGGTCGCCCACAACCACGGCGCGCGCTTCGCGGCCTGCCGCGCGATCAGCGACCTCTGCGCGCCGGACGGCGACGAGTTCGCCACCCACATCGACGACGCGGCCGAGCGCTCGGCCCGCGTCGTCATCGACGCGCTCGCCCGGCTCACGGCGTGACGGGCGACGCGGGCGGGCGCCGGATCCGCCTCGACATCGCGTACGACGGATCCGGTTTCCACGGATGGGCCCGCCAGCCCGGGCTGCGCACGGTGCAGGGCACGCTCGAGGACGCGCTGGGCCGCGTGCTCGGCGGCGAGCCCCGGCTCGTGGTCGCGGGCCGCACGGACGCGGGCGTGCACGCGAGCGGCCAGGTCGCGCACCTCGACCTCGACGCCGCGCAGGCCGGGCGCGCGGCGGCGCCGCGGCGGGGAGGGGCGGCACCGGCGGATCCGGTGGCACCTCTCGCCCGGAGGGTCCAGGGCGTCCTGCGCCCGTACGCGGACGTTGCCGTGGCGCGCACGAGCTCGGCCCCCGCGGGCTTCGACGCCCGGTTCTCGGCCGTGTGGCGCCGGTACGCGTACCGGATCGCGGACGAGACGGCGGGATACGACCCGCTGCGCCGCCGCGACACGACGCTCGTGCGCGCGCGGCTCGACGTGGCCGCCATGGACGCCGCGGCGCGCTCGCTCGTCGGGCTCCACGACTTCGCGGCCTACTGCAAGCCGCGTGAGGAGGCCACGACGATCCGGACCCTCCTCGAGTTCGACTGGCGGCGCGGCGAGGACGGCGCGCTCGTCGCGAACGTGCGCGCCGACGCCTTCTGCCACTCGATGGTGCGGGCCCTCGTGGGCGCGTGCGTCGCGGTCGGCCAGGGCCGCCTCGAGGTCGCCGACGTCGCGCGCCTGCGCGACGAGCTGACCCGCACGAGCGCGTTCGCGGTGCTCGACGCGCGCGGCCTGACGCTCGCCGAGGTGGGGTATCCGGTGGACGATCAGCTCGCGGCGCGGGCCGATCAGACGCGCGCGCGGCGCGGGGCCGACGAGGTCATGGGAAGCTCATAGCGAAGGGCTATCCGGCCCGTACCCGCGGGGCTTAGTGTGAGGGCACGATGCGAGTCATTTCCTACAACCTGCGCAAGCACGCGGCGGCCGACGAGCTGGGCGCGCTCGTGGATCGCTGGGAGCCCGACGTTCTCTGCCTGCAGGAGGCGAACGTCGAGGACCTGCCGACGCGGATCGACGGCCTCCGGCTCGCGGCGGCGACCGATCGCAACCGCCTCGGGCTCGCCCTGTACTTCCGCGAGAACGCGTTCCGCTTCGTCGACTCGGTGTCGCTCGGGCTGAAGAAGTCGCTCCACGACATGGTGCTCAAGCCCGCGCACGAACGCCTGCTCGGCGTGCAGCTGTTCGACATCGACGCGGCCCGCGAGATCACGATGGCCTCGTTTCACGCGGCGCCGCTCACGGCCCCGAACTCGCTGCGGCGCACGCAGATCCGCTCGGCCTTGCAGGCGCTCGAGCAGCTCGGCCCCGGGACCCCGACGTTCATGGTCGGCGACTACAACTACCCCGTATTCAAGGAGCGCCTCGGCGACCAGGTGCGCGAGCACGGCTACGACCTCAGCCTCAGCAACCTGCGCACCTACACGCGGTACCGCTTCTTCAAGGGCCACTACGACTTCGTGACCTCGCGCGGCCTGTCGATCGGCGACGTCACGACGCTCCCGCAGGGATCCAGCGACCACCTGCCGATCCTCGTGGAGGCCGAGTACCGGCGCCACGGGCGCTGAGCCGCCGCGCCGCCGGGTCGCCGCGCCGCCCGAGAGGGGCCGGGGCGCTCAGCCCCGCTCGGGGAGGGTGGGGATGAGCGCGTCGAGCAGCTCGGCCGTGTGCTCCCAGCCCGTGACGGCGACGCACGCGACCCCCATGGCCTTCACGGGGTAGTCGTTGCCGTCGGGGTCGAGCCGGTCGCCGTAGAACAGCATGTCGTCCAGGGCGATGCCCGTCTCGGCCGCGAGCTGCTCCATGCCGTAGGCCTTGTCGATGCCCTTGCGCGTGACGTCGATGGACGTGGATCCGCCCGAGCGGACCTCGAGGTCGGGGAGCCGCGCGGCGATGGCGTCGCGGAGCGCGGACTTCTTCGCGCTCGTCGGATCCCACGCCTTCTTCGCGTCGACGGGCGCGGACTGCCCGAGCGCGGAGAAGGTGATCTGGGATCCGCGGTCTTCGAGGATCGGGCCCCAGGTCTCGGACTCCCAGTAGCCGAGCCGCACGGCCTCCTCCTCGATCGCCGCGAGGGCGCGGGCCTTCTCGTCGGCGGTGAGGTCGCGCGCGTAGAGTGCGCGGAACGCGGTGCCGTCGTGGCGGAAGTACTGCGTGCCGCAGGTCGGGAGGAGGTGGATGTGCGCGAGCGCGTCGGGCGCGTCGGGCAGGCGGTCGACGACCTGCGCGCGGAACTGGGCGATCTGCCCGCCCGAGATGATCGCGACCTCCACGCGCCGCGCGAGCGCGACGAGCTGCTCGGCGACGCGGTCGGCGACGGGGGACTTCGAGGGGGCGAGCGTGTCGTCGAGATCGAAGGCGACGACGAGCGGCGACGGGGTCATACGGGGCCGTTCGTTCGAGGAGCGGACAGAGAAAGGGCCCGGCGGCCAGATGCCGACGGGCCCTTCCAGGGTACTGAGATTAGTTCGTCTCGCGCTGCTTGCGCACCGCGGAGGCCACGACGATCGCGCCGCCCGCGAGGACGAGCGCGCCGCCGCCGACCCACAGGCCGAGGCCCGAGGTGACGTCGTTGCCCGTGGCGAGGAGCGAGTCGTCGCCCGCCGTGCCGGTGCCGGCCGCGCTCGCCGTGTCGACCGTGAAGGTCTGCGACTGCGTGACGCCGCTCTCCAGGCCGACGGCCGTGACGGTGAAGTCGCCCGACGCGCCCTCGGGCAGCGTGAGCGTGACCGTGGCGACGCCGTCGGCGTCGGCGTCGGTGGTCGTGGTGATGGAGTCGCCCGCGGCCGAGGCGAGGCTCGCGCCCGACAGGCCGGTGAGCGTGATGGTGACCGACTCGAAGGGCATGAAGCCCGAGAACGAGAGCGTCACGGTACCGCCGGGGACGAAGCTACCGCTGACAACGGCGCCGTCGGTCGACGGGGTGTAGGCGTTCGCGGCGACCGGCGAGCCGATCGCGAGGGCGCCCGCGACGACAAGCGCCGCGGTGGCCTTCTTGAGAGAGAAAGTCTTCATGTGGTGTGGATCCTCACGTTGTGGTGTCCGCGTGCCCCCGGGAACCAGAAACGACGCACATCTCAGTCCTGTTGATTATTCAGGAGATCCACAAGGAGAGTCAAGTCGTGATATTTCGCCGGGGTGAACGGTGGGTGTCGAAACGATGTCGATCGCGCCCGTGCGTCGCGCCGTCGTGGCGACCTCGAGCCGCGCGGTCTCGCCGGGGGCGAGCACCGTCGTCCAGGCGACGACGCTGCGGCCCTCGTGCGTACCGAGGATCGAGGCGTCTCCCGCCCTCGCCTCGATGTCGCCGGGAGAGGATCCCTCGGGCAGGTACACGTAGGCGACCGTGCGCGTCATCCCGGCCTCGACCCCGCCGATCGTCTCGGTGCCCGCGGCGGAGCCGAGGACGTAGTCGGGCAGCACGGTCGCGGCGTCGGCGGGCGCGGTGCTCGTGAGCTCGACGCCGACCGACAGCCGCGCCTGGTCGGTGGCGCTGCACCAGGCGGCGCCCGCGGCCGCCTCCATGAAGTAGTCCATCTTCGAGCCGGTGCCGTCGTTGAGGTACACGCCGACGCCCGTCGTCTCGGTGTCGGTCTCGGGCAGCCCGCCCGCGAGCGTCGTCTCCGCGAGGACGGTCTGCTCGTCGGCGTGCGCGCTCCAGACGAGGACGCGGCGCTCGGATCCGGCCCGGGCGAGCGCCTCGATCATGGCGGCGGGCTCGCCGGATCCGCTCATCACGGCGTCGAAGACGGCGGCGGTCACGGCGCCGAAAGCCGCGTCCTGCTCCGCGGGGACCGTGATCTGGGCGTAGAGGTCGCTGAGGAGCATTGGCACGAGCGTCTCCTCGGTCGCCGTGCCGCCCGTGGGGAGCTCCACGCCGCCGACCGCGCCGACGAGGTAGGACAGCGCCACGGGGTCGAGCGCGATGACGCCGTCGACCTCGCCGCCGTGCTCGGCCTGCCACATCGCGGTCGCGAGCTGGGCCGAGACGGCGAAATCGGGGACCTGCGTGACGTTCTGCATGTACGACTCGGGGTCGTCGCCGAAGATCGCGCGCAGCTCACCCGTGGCGACGTCCGCGGCGCTCGTGACACGGCCGAAGGATCCGCCCGCGACCTGGTCGGCGATCTCGAGGCGCCCGGCGTCCGCCGTGAGGTGGATGACGTTGCCGGCGATGCCGCCGAGCGAGCGCCACTCGGCGTTGTTCTGGGCGAGCAGGAGGTAGTCGCGCGGGCCGTCGGATCCGAGCATCGAGGGCAGGAGGCTCGTCGCGTTCTCGAGCGCCTCCGTGACGTCGGCGACGCGGTCCAGCTGCTCGCCCGCCTCGGCCGTGGCCTCGCGCAGCGGCTTCACGAGGGGTGCCGTATCGATCGCGGCGACCGCCGCCGCGGCGCGCTGGGCCTCGGCGTTCGCGGTGCGGGCCGTCTCGGCGGATCCGGCGAGCGGCGCGAGATCGATCGCGCCGCCGTCGGGGGAGAACAGCCCGCCGGTGACGTCGGCGAACGTCGTCGCGAGCGGGGCGACGGCGCCGGAGACCGCGGTGTCGAGGGCGTCCGTGAGGGTCGTGACGGCGCCGAGCTGCGGGCCGATCCACGGAAGCGCGCCGTACGCGCGCCAGACGGGATCCGCCGTCAGCTCGCGGGCCCGGGACGTCTCCGCGGCGATGTCGTCGACCGTGTCGGCGAGCGCGGCGGGGTCGGCGGCGAGGGAGCCGCCCATGTCGCCCGCGATCTCCTGCGCGCGCTCGACGTGATCGATCGCCTCGGTGGCGCGGATCCCGACCCACACGGCGCCCGCGAGGAAGATCAGCAGGAGGGCGGCGAGGACCCCGGCGACCCAGCGTCCGGCGACGCGGCGGGCGGAGGGGCGGGAGGTCGAAGGCACCGGCACAGGATACGTGAGGGGCCGGTCCGCTATCCGAGCGCGGTGCCCGCGAGCGCGAGGGCGACGCCCGCGGCGTTGTACACGGCGTGCACGCCGACGGCGGTCCAGACACGGCCCGTGAGGACGACGACGCCCGCGCACGTCGCGCCCACGAGGGCGAGGGCCGCGGTCTGGCCCCAGTCGGCGATGCCGACCGTGATGGCGTGGACCGCGACGAACGCGGCCGTCGAGCACACGATCGCCAGCAGGGCGCCCTCGAGCCCGCGCCGCGCGATCCGGTACACGGCCACGACGATGACGCCGTGGAACAGGAGCGACTCGACGACGGGCGCCACGACGATGGGGGAGATCACGGAGAGGAACAGCCAGCCGTCGGGCAGCGCGCCGTTGATCATCGGATAGGTCGGCAGCGCGCCGGAATCGCCCGCGGCGACGGCGAGCCATCCCTGCACCACCCGTAGGACGAGCCCGAATCCGACGGCCCACAGGAGGTCGAGGGCGCGGATCCGCAGGAGACCCCGCGGGACGCCGCGCGTGAAGGCGACGACGACGGGCGCGAGCATGCCGGCCCACAGCACGACGTCGGCGAGGATCACGCCCGCGAACCCCACGACGGCGCGGCCGACGAAGATCGACCCGATCGTGCCCACGCCGAGGCCGATCGCGACCCAGCCGAGCAGCTCGACGTTCCACCGGCGCGCCGTGCGGCTGCCCTCGAGCCAGGTGCGGCTGCCGAGGGCCGGGCGATCGTCGGCGCGCGGGCGTCCACGAGCGCCGTCGCGGCTGCCCGCGCTCGGGCGGCGTGTCGGGGCGGGGGCGGCGGGCTCGTCGGTCACGCGCACCACGGTACCGGCACGCGCGTGTCGGTCGTGGCCCCTACGCTGGGGCGCGGAGGTAGTGATGGTGGAGATCCTGACGGTGTGCACGGGCAACATCTGCCGCTCGCCCATGGCCGAACTGATCCTCGGCGCGCGCCTTGCCGGCACCGGCATCCACGTGTCGAGCGCGGGGGTGCGCGCCCCCGTCGGTCGCGAGATGACCCCCGACGCCGCGCGGCTCGCGGAAGAGTCCGGGGCCGACCCGTCGGCGGCGTCCGCGCACCGCGCGCGCTACCTCGACGAGAGCGTGCTCGCGGGGGTCGACCTCGTGCTGGCGATGACGCGCGAGCACCGGCGCGCGGCCGTCGAGCTCGCCCCGGCCAAGCTCAAGGTCGCCTTCACGGCGCGCGAGTTCGCGCGCCTGGCCGAGACCCTGACCGACGCCGAGGTCCGGCAGGAGGTGGCGGGGGAGGCCGACCCGGCGCGCCGCCTGCGCCGGGCGCTCGACCTCGTCTCCTCGGCGCGGTTCGACGTGGATCCGCCGGCGGATCCGTCGGACGACGACGTCGTCGACCCCTACCAGCGCTCCCGCGACGTCTACGACCAAGCGCTCGCCCAGCTCCTCCCGGGCGTCGAGCAGGTCGCGCGCGTCGCGCGGCTGGCGCTCGCCTGAGGTGACCGGGGGTGATTCGTTACGTGCGGCGAATCACCCGGAAACCTGTATGCGATATGTTGCACGGGTACTTCATGGGCACCCCGGGTAGCGGGCGGGCCTATCCTCGATCCCCTCGGAAGGTGACCTCGTGACCGTCGTCTCGAGTGAGCGCGCGGACGTCACGCCCAAACGCCGTTCCGGGGGCGCCCGCGCCTGGCAGCGCCGCTACGCGCTCGGCCTGTTCGTCACCGACGCGCTCGTGCTCGTCTGGGTCGTCATCGGCACCCAGATCGGCTGGCTCGGCGCGCACTCGGAGGCCGACGTGTCGGTCGCGGGCGGCAACGTCATGCTGTCGTACACGACCTTCTCGGTCCTCCTCGTCCTCGGCTGGCTCGCGGCGCTCGCCCTGCGCGACACGCGGGATCCGCGGATCATCACGGTCGGGTGGGAGGAGTACCGCCGGGTGGTCGAGTCGAGCGTGCGCTTCTTCGGCATCGTCGCGATCGTCGCGGTGATCTTCCAGATCAACCTCTCCCGCGGATACCTGCTCATCGCCCTGCCGGCCGGCATACTCGTGCTCCTCGCGACGCGGTGGCTGTGGCGGCAGTGGGTCAACGTGCAGCGCGCGCAGGGGCTCTACCTCTCGCGGGTGCTGCTCGTGGGGACCCCGGAGGCGTCGGCGCACTTCGCACGGGAGCTCGGGCGCGTGCGCTGGGCCGGGTATCTCCCCGTGGGCGCGTGCGTGCCGGTTGGCACCGACCCGGCCGCGCTCGCCGAGGAGGGCGTCGAGGTGCTCGGCGGATTCGACGACATCGAGCGGGTCGTGCAGGCGCGCGACATCGACACGGTGCTCGTGACGGGATCCGACCTCATGCCCCCGGGTAAGGTGCGCGAGATCTCCTGGATGCTCGAGCAGGGCCGTCGCCACCTCGCCGTCGCGCCGACGATCGCCGACGTGGCGGGCCCGCGGATCCGCATGCGCCCCGCCGCGGGCGCGCCGCTCATCCACGTCGAGACGCCGCGCTTCTCGTACGGGCAGCGCTTCGTCAAGCGCGCGGCCGACATCGTCATCTCGGCGCTCGCGATCGTGGGCCTCAGCCCGCTGCTCGTCGCGCTCGCGGTGATCGTGAAGGCGACCTCGAAGGGGCCGATCCTCTTCCGCCAGACCCGCGTGGGGCGCAAGGGCCGCGAATTCAAGATGCTGAAGTTCCGGTCGATGGTCGTCGACGCGGAGGCGCAGCTCGCCGCGCTCAGGGCCCTGGCCGACGCGGGCAACGACGTCATGTTCAAAATGCGCGACGACCCGCGCGTAACGCGCGTGGGCCGCGTGATGCGGCGCTACAGCCTCGACGAGTTGCCCCAGCTGTTCAACGTGCTCGGCGGGCAGATGTCGCTCGTAGGGCCGCGCCCGCCGCTGCCGAGCGAGGTCGCCGAGTACGCCGACCACGTGCACCGGCGCTTCCTCGTCCAGCCCGGCATCACGGGCCTGTGGCAGGTCTCGGGTCGGTCGACCCTGTCGTGGGAGGAGACGGTGCGCCTCGACCTGTCGTACGTCGACAACTGGAGCCTCGTGGGCGACCTCATCATCGTGCTGAAGACGGGCCGGGCCGTGCTCGCGCCCGGGGACACGGCGGCGTGAGGGTTCGCGGGCGACGCGCGGCCGCCCGGTACGCTCGTGCGAGGGTGCTCCGGCGCCACGACAGCGATACGCCGCGTACCGAGGGAATTCTGTGGAACTGAGCGACTACATCCGGATCCTGCGCAAGAACTGGGTCGTCATCGCGGTGATCGCGCTCGTCGGGGTCGGGGCGGCCGCCGTGTTCTCGCTGACGCGCACGCCGATGTACGAGGCGACGAGCGAGGTGTTCGTCTCGAGCCAGGCCGGCGACACGATCGGCGAGCAGGCGCAGGGCAACACCTACACGCAGCAGCGCGTCGCCTCCTACGTGCAGCTCGCGACGAGCCCGCGGGTGCTGGATCCGGTCATCGCCGACCTCGGCCTGACGGAGTCGGCGACCGAGCTCGCCGAGCGCACGGAGGTCTCGAGCGCGCTCGAGACGACGATCATCCGGGTGACGGTGACGGACGCGGATCCGCAGGCGGCGGCCGACGTGTCGAACTCGGTGACGGAGAACCTCACGGAGGCGATCACCGACGTCGAGACGCTGCCGGACAGCTCGTCGGTGCCCGTGAAGGTGACGCAGATCCAGGCGGCGACGGCGCCCGAGGCGCCGGTGAGCCCGGACGTGCCGCTGAACCTTGCGCTCGGGCTGCTCGTGGGCCTCGCGCTCGGCGTGGGCCTCGCGGTCATGCGGACGGTGCTCGACACCCGGGTGCGCTCGACGCGCGACATCGCGACCATCACCGACCGGCCGCTCATCGGCGCGATCCCGTTCGACCCGAAGTCGGCGGAGCGGCCGCTGATCCTGCACGCGGATCCGCAGCACCCCCGCAGCGAGGCGTTCCGCGCCCTGCGCACGAACCTGCAGTTCCTCGACCTCGAGTCGGAGTCGAAGGGCCACAGCTTCGTCGTCACCTCGAGCGTGCCGGGGGAGGGGAAGTCGACGAGCGCCGTGAACCTCGCGATCGCGCTGGCCGACGCGGGCAAGCGCGTCATGATCGTCGACGCCGACCTGCGCAAGCCGAAGGTCGCCGAGTACTTCGGCATCGAGGGCGGCGTGGGCCTGACGGACGTCCTCATCGGGCGCGCGGAGCTGCAGGACGTGCTGCAGAAGTGGGGCAAGCGGTCGCTGTACGTGCTGCCGTCGGGCAAGGTGCCGCCGAACCCGAGCGAGCTGCTCGGCTCGTCGCGCATGCGCGCGCTCGTCGAGATGCTCATGAACGACCTCGACATCATCATCCTCGACGCGCCGCCGCTGCTGCCCGTCACGGACGCAGCCGTGCTGGCGAAGTTCACGAGCGGCGCGATGGTGGTCGTGGCGGCCGGATCCACGAAGCGCGACCAGGTGCAGGGCGCGCTGGACGTGCTCGAGACCGTGCACGCGCAGGTCGCGGGCATCGTCGTGACGAAGGTCCCGCTGACGGGCCCCGACGCGGGCGACTACGGCTACGGATACGGGTACGGGTATGGGCCCGAGCTGGAGGCAGCCCCGAAGGGTCGCGGGAGGAGAGCGCGCGGCAATGGCTAGGGCGGCGAGGGGCGGCGCCGGCCGCGTGTTCGCGATCATCGGCGTGGTGGCGCTGGCGGTCGCCGTCGGCGGTCTCTCGCTGTACGCCATGAACCGCGTGGGCCAGGCGCCCTCGGCGTCGCCCATCGCGAGCTCGTCGGCGTCCTCCCCGACGCCGACGGCGAGCGCGTCCCCCGCGGGCGACGCGGCCTCGGGCGACGGGGCCTCGGCCGAGCCCGCGGTCACGGTCGTGGCCGACACCCCGGCGGTGGCGGAGGAGCGCTTCCTCGCCCTCGGAGCCGGGGACATCGTCTGGCGCGGCACCGCCGGATCCTGCCAGGAGGGCGTGGCCCCGCTGCTCGAGCGCTCGACGGACGGCGGCGGCACCTGGACCGACGTCACGCCCACCTACCGCGGGGTGACGCAGCTCATGGGCCTGGATCCGTTCGCGGAGGAACAGGCCGACATCGTCGCGTCGCTGCTCGACGAGGAGTCGGAGGCGGATCCGTGCGAGACGCGCGCGATCCGCACCTTCAGCCAGGGCCAGTTCTGGGGCGACGAGGTCGAGCTGTTCGCGTCCGCGTCCTTCGTGACGCCGGGCCGGGCCGGCGTCGTCGCCGCGGGCGTAGACGTGTCGGCGCCGTGCGCGGAGCCGTTCGGGCTGCGCGCGGACGACGGGGTGGTCGCGGTCGTGTGTGACGGATCCGCCCAGGTCCTCCGCGACGGCGCGTGGGCCCCGCTCGGCGGCCTCTCGGACGTCGTGGCGGTCGACATCGTCGACGGCACCGTTTACGCCGCCCACGGCGACGCATCGTGCGCGGGCCTCGCCGTCTCGGCGGCCGGCCCCGACGGCCTCGCCGCGTCGGTGGGCTGCGCCGCGCTGTCGGCCGCGGGCGAGATCGCGGGCCCCGTGGCGCTGGACGTCGTCGGGGCGCCCGGCAGCGAGACGGTGGCCGTGTGGGCCGGGGACGAGCTCGCGCGGGTCTGACGCGCGACCCCGAAGGGCCCGCGCGCGTCGGTGGGGGCGCCGCCCAGGCCGGACGGGGGATGCCGACACCTGCATTGACGTCGTGGATGGAGCCCATCCCACGCGACAGCCGTATCGGGGGGAGGCACTACCCCCGGGCCCGGGGGCGTGGCACGGGAACGGCGCGGATGTGATGGTCGGGCCCGTCGGGCGCGGTGCCGGGAGTGGGCACGGGCGTCGTGGATGGAGCCCATCGCACGCGGCAGCCGTATCGGGATGAGGCACTACCCCGGGCCCGGGGGCGTGGCACGGGAACGGCGCGGATGTGATGGTCGGGCCCGTCGGGCGCGGTGCCGGGAGTGGGCACGGGCGTCGTGTCTTGCGTCGATCGCACGCGGCAGCGACTCGTGCATGGACGCAGTTGGTTGGGTCGGTCGGCGCGGCATGGGAACGGGCGCTGAGGTCTGGTGCTTACGGTGCTTCGGGCCCCTTCGGGCGTGGCACTGAGAACGGAATGGACACGGTTGGACAGGCCGTCGGGTGTGGTGCGCCGCGGTGGCCGTGGCATTGCGGGCGCGGGCCCGCTGTGTGAGGACGCGACTGGCGTTGTATTGGCGCGGGCGGTGGCGTGAAGGGACGCGCTCTGCCGGCGCCGGGGAGACGGCGCCAAGGTGCCGCCTCAAGTCCGCGTGTGGGCTCGACGCCCCCGCTTCGGGGGATGCTGGGCTTGGCGCTGTCGCCTTCGGTGGCGCTCCGCATCGGAGCTGCCGGTTCCGGTGGTGTGGCGCTCGGCGCTCCCGTTGCCCGAGCTGCGTCGCGCGGCGCGACTGCTTCTGGCTTCACAGGCATCCAGCGTCGCGGCGCGCGGCCACACTCGTCACCCCGATGGCGGCGGCGGGCCATCGCGGTCGCCGCCTCGGCGGCGTTGGCCGGGCGCGCCGTCGACGTCGCCGTCGTTGGGGACAAAGGCGACGCGGCGGGGTGGGGGATCCGCGATGGAGGCGCCGGTCGGTGAGGTCCAGGTGAGGTGGCCGCCCGGACCCTGCGACACGTGCCATTCGGTGGCGTGCTTGAGCGTGTGATGCCGCTTGCAGAGGCAGGCGAGGTTCGTCAGGCTCGTGGGGCCGCCGCGCGCGTGGTCGATCGTATGGTCGATGTCGCAGCGCCTCGCGGGCTGGCGGCACCCGGGAAACCGGCAATGCTGGTCGCGCGCCCGCAGGTGGCGCTGCTGCGCCGCGGTTGGCGTGTACCGGTCGGTGGCGACCACCGTGCCGGTGACGGGATCCGTCAGGAGCCGGTCCCACCCCGTCGCGCCGCCGGCGAGGCGGCGGGCCGAATCCGGATCCACGAGGCAGGCCCCATCGAGGTCTGCGCTCGTGGAGGTCGCGCCCGTGATTGTCGTGACGGGGATCGTGACCTGCACATGCGCGCGGATCGCGCCGAGCCCGCCCGGGGCCGTGTCGGTCGCGTGGTCGAGGCCGGGCGTGCCGCTGAGCAGCATGTCGAGCGCGAGGTCCGCGCGGGTCTGCGCGAGCGTGCGCTCGTCGGAGATCGGGGCGGGCGGTGACTCGCCAGGAGGGGCCGGCGGGGCGTCGCGGCGCGCGGCGCCCGACGTCGGCTGCGCGGCCGGGCCCGCCGGTGCGGCCAGGTCGTGGCGTGAGGTCGTGCGTTCCTGCGCAGCGTGGCTCTGCTGCGCGGCCGGGCCCGCCAGCCCGGTCTGGCCCCGCTGCGCTGCGCGGCGCTCCTGTGCGGCCCGGCGCTCCCGCGTGGCCTTGGCCTCGCGCGCGGCGCGGGCGGCGTCGTCGCGGAGGACCCGGGCCTGGCGGGTGATGCGGTCGAACACCCCGTGGATCTCCGCCGACGGCCCGATGATGCCGAGCATCGATGCGCCCTGGTCGTAGTCCTCCACGAACACGCGTCGGGATCCGGCCGCGTGCTCGCGTTGCTGCGGCGGGGTCAGTGGCGCGAGGCGTTCCGCGGCCTGGCGGGCGTAGGTGCGCGTGGCGTGCGGGGTGGTATGTCGGGCGACGCCGAGGGTGTCGCCCTCGAACGCGGCGCGCTCCTCCGGATCGGTGAGGCGCACCCCGGCCGACGCGATCGTCTCGGCGTGCTCCGCGTGAATCTCGCCGGCCGCCAGCGCCTTGTGTGTCTCGGGGAAGGACGTGACGAGGAAGTGCGCGGCCCCGAGCTCGTTCTGCACCGTGCGATCGGTCGCGCGCGTTTGGGCCGCGATGTCGGCCGCCATCGACCGCAGCGGCATCTGTCGCTCCTTCATCGTTGCGCCCGCGAGGCGCTCGGTCTGCGCGCGCGTGATGGAGTATGCCTCGGCCATGAGGGCCGCCCGGGCCCCGCGGATCCGCGCCTCTCGCTCTGAAAGGACGGCGAGGCGCGAGATGATGCGCTCCGCCCGCGCGATCTCGTCGCGCGTTGCGACCGACGCCAGTAGTTCGCTCATTTCTTCCCCGCCTCCTCTCGATTCGTGCCTCCAGATTAGAACAGAGGTACGACATTTGAGGGAGGGTGAATGCCCGATGGGAGAACTTTTTGGATCTTGGGTTGTGGACAAAGTCGCGGAGACGCGGGGCTTATGCGCGCCGCCTCTTCGCCGCTGCGGTGCGGGGCCGGCGCGGCGCGCACCGGATCCCGGACCGCTTTCCGCGCGACGCCAACCGGTGTTGCGCGCTGCGCGGCCTCGCCCGCCACGAGGGTGAGATGGGACCCGTCGTGTACCGGCACGCCCTGGATCCCGTACCCGCGGCCGTACGCGCCGCGGATCCCGCCACCCTCGGCCCCGCGCCCCACACCCGCCCACGCCGCAGGGGCCCGGCCCACCGCGAGGGTGAGCCGGGCCCCTGGACCCGCAGGCGCGCCCCGCTACACGGTCCGCGCCCGCACGCCGCAAGGGCCCGGCCCACCTCGAGAGTGGACCGGGCCCCGGCGCATGACTAACCGCAGCCCGCTACACGGTCCGCGTCCGGCGGCGCACCAGCACGAGGGCCGCGCCCGCGAGCAGCGCGAAGGCGCCGAGCCCGGCGAGGAGGACCCACGGGGATCCGCCCGTCGCGAGCAGGTCGCCCGGCTCGGTCACCTCGAGCGGCGCGGAGGCCAGCTCGTCGGATCCCGACAGCGCGACGATCGTGTGGTCCCCGGCCGGGGTGCCCGCCGGGATCGTGACGGCGACCTCGAAGGCCCCCGACGCGTCGGTCGTGACCGTCGCGATCACCTGCGGCGTCGAGTGCAGCTCGATCGTGAGGTCGGCGCCCGCGGCGAAGCCGGATCCGTCGATCGTCACGGATCCGCCCGCCGCCACGCGCGAGGCCGACAGCGCGAGCGCGGGGCCCGCGGCCTCGTCGTCGGACCCGGAATCCCCGGATCCGTCCGACCCGCCCGCGGACGACCCGCCCGCGGACGCCCCATCCGCGGAGGCCCCACCCGAAGCGGCCCCGTCCGAACCGCCCGACGAGGTTCCGTCAGATCCGCCCGAGGCACCCGACGCACCCCCGTCCGCGTCGGAACCGGACCCGGAGCCCGCCACCGACACGACGAGCGCCTCGGACTCGGTCTGCTGACCGGCCGCGTCGGTGACGACGGCGGTCAGCGCGACCTCGGTGCCTGCGTCGGCCTCGGTCGCCGCCCACGCGAAGCGGTACGGCGACGCGGTGCTGCTGCCGACGAGCTCCCCGTCCGCGTAGAGCGCGACGGAGGAGACGGCGAAGTCGTCGCGCGCCCGCACGAGCGGCGCGATCTCGTCGCCCGGCGAGAGCACGAGGCCCGCGCCCGGGTCGACGATCGCGGCCGTTGGCGCCGCGTCCGCGACGGGCACGACGCCCGCGTCCCCGCCCTCGGCGACGACGCCCGAGACCTCGACGTCCGGCGCCTCGACGAGCGAGACGCCCTCGGTGACGCGGCTGTCGCGCACGAAGCCACCGACGCCCTGCGTGAAGGTGACGGACCCCTCCACTGCGGTGTTCGAGACGTACCCGAGCTGGCGGATACCGGCCGGGGCGTCGTTCGCGGGGTCGCCGTCGGCGCCGCGGCCGCCGTCGAAGAGCACGCCGCCCGCGACCGTGCTGCGCGCGATCGTCAGCTCGGTCTCGACGGTGCCGGATCCGGCGCCCTGCAGGTGGTTCGTCTTCACGACGCCCCAGCCGTGCGGCCCGGCGGCCTCGATGGGCCCGACGACCGATTCCGAGACGCGGCCCGCCGTGTTGAGGTAGGCGACGCCGGCCTCGGCGGCGACGGATCCGCTCGTCACCGTCACGCCCGAGATCTCGACGAAGAGCTCGTTCGTGTCGGTGGATCCGAGCGATTGCCGCGACACGGTGACGACGTTGCCGCCGCCGTCGCGGAGGAACGGCGTCGACCCCGCGAGGGTCTCGAGGCTCTGGTCGGGCATGATCGTGACCTTGTCGGCGCCCGCGCCCTTGATCTTCAGGGGCTTGGCGATCGTCAGGCCGTTCATCGCGCCGTCGGCGACGGGCACGCGGGGGCTGGCGACGGGGGTCGAGGACTCCTCGTACGTTCCCTCGCACACGACGATCGTGTCCCACGGCGACGCGTAGTCCACGGCCTCCTGGATGCTCGAGAAGTTCGCGTTCGGGCACTGCAGCAGGTCGTCGTCGACGACCCACGTGACGTTCGAGGCGGCGTCCGCCACGGTGTCGGGCAGCGTCAGCTCGCCCGGCGTGACGTCCGTCTCCTCCAGGAAGGCGGCCGGATCCGGGCCCTCCGCCGGCGCGCCGAAGCCCGCGCCCGCGTTCGGCGTCGTGCCGTCGGAGAGGATGAGCGGATCCGCTGTCGCCGCCTCCTGGAAGCGCAGGTCGGCGAGCTGGATGGATCCGGAGGCGGGCATGCCGTCCGTGCCGAAGCGCAGCTCGACCGAGGCGAGGGACGACACGTCGACCCCCGCGAACTCGGTCAGGGGCACGCGGATCTGCTCGAGCACGACGTGCGTGTGGCGGGTCTTGTCGCCCGTCGACATGTGGAGCGCGTTGCCCCACCGCTCGTCGCCCGCCGCGACCGCCGCGCTGGCGCCCGTCGTGTCGGTCAGGACGATCTCGAAGTCCTGCGTCGAGGCCGCCGGATCCCACATCACCGCGCTCTGCGGCTCGCCCGGCTCGCGCGAGACGTACCCGGGGTTGCGGGGGTCGAAGAAGTTCACGTCGGCGCTCAGGGCGAGCGCCGTCATGCCCGAGACGTCCTTCGACGCGTCGGGGATCTCGGCCGTCAGGGTCGCGGCCTGCCCCTCCTCCCACGCGAGGGCCAGCTGGCGGCCGTACGAGTGGTTGATGGGGGAGTTCTCGCGCGTGCCGTCCTGGCCGCCGACGGCGCTCGCCGCGGGCAGCGGGCATGCCTTCTCGGCCGAGGGGTTCCCGTCGATGCCGAGGATGCCGGGCGCGAACTGGTCGGGCTCGGGGTTGCACCAGTCGTAGCCCATCGTGCTCTCGGGCACGGGGGTCACGCCGCCGTCGGCGAGGTACGGGTTCGCGAACCCGGATCCGCTGAGGGATCCGCCGAGCGCGTTGAGCGTGAGGGGGTTCTCCACCTCGGGGCGGATGACGTCGATGCGCTCGCTCGCCGGGGCGAAGTACGTCGTCGAGACGCGCTCGGCGCAGTCGATGGCCGCGTCGCCCGCCGTGATGTCGGGGCAGGCGGAGGCCGGGATCTGGAGGTGGGAATCGGTGGTCGACAGCTCGCCCGTCATGTATGGCTCGAACGCGCCCTCGCCGCCGACGTAGCGGCGGAAGAACGCCGACATCGTCGCGAGGCCCAGCGTCTCCTGCGCGCCCATGCGGTCGGCGTCGCCCGAGATCTTCGTGTTGACCTCGGGGTTGTAGGTGTCGCTGTTGTCGATGAGGTACGAGAACGGGTCATAGCTGGCCGCGCCCGACAGGCGCAGGTTGTTCTCCGACACGGCGCGGTCGTTCGTCGGCCGGCTGTCGCCGCACGCCGCGTCGCCGCTCGTCGTGCCATCCTGGCCGTCGGCGAACCACACGGAGTTGTACCAGTTGTGGTTCGCGCCGAGGTGCGAGACCTGGATCGAGGGGAAGGGGTTCTCGCCGTTGACGTACTGGCTGCGCTCGAAGAAGCGCGCGCCCTGGAGGTTCGACACGTCGCCGTCGCACCAGGGGAGGATCGTCATGAACGGCGTGCCGTAGGGCGCCTTGCGCTCATAGTCGACCGGCGCGAGCGCGATGACGCCGCGGAGCGGGTAGCGCGGCCCGTCGGTGCGCGTGCGGTTGTAGTCGATGAAGCTCGTGACGGCGTCGCCGCCGCGCGAGTGCCCCATGAGGCCGATGCGCGTCATGTCGAGCTCGCCGGCGAGGGTGTCGCCGATCGTCGTGTGCTCGTCCTCCGGCAGCCCGCCCGGCTCGTTCGCCGCGCTCAGGGCGTCGAGGGTCGCCGCGATGAGGAGCCGGCGCTGGTGCATGCCCTTGCCGCTGGATCCGTCCTGGCGCATCATCAGCTGGTCCTGCGAGACGGAGAAGACCGTGTAGCCCCAGCTGGCGAGGTTCTCGCCGAGGTAGGCGTAGCCGGCCTCGTTGCGCTTGAACTCGCCGCACGTGAGCTCGGCGTTGTTGGTGCCCGCGTCGCAGGAGGAGTGGTTGCCGTGCACGAGGACGATGACGGGCGAGGGCTCCGCGCGATCGGCGGGGGAGTACAGCGCGCCCCGGATCTCGATGGTCTCGGCGGCCTGCGCGGTGCCGGGCGTCGGCGCGTCGCCGCTCGAGTTCGGCTCCTGGAGCTCCACGGTGCCGAGCTTGGTCTCCTGAATCGTCTCGGGCGCGTAGGGCCCGCGGTCGAGCGGATCCGGCAGGGACCCCTCGTCGAGCGCCGCGGCGACGGGATCCGCCGTCACCGCCACGGGGGTCGTCGGGGTCGTCGCCATCGCCGGTGCTGCGGGGAGCAGCAGTGCGGCGAGGACGGGGAGCGTGGCAAGCGCGCGCCAGCGCGCGAAGCCGGATGCCTTCACGGCGGTCCTCTTCCTCGGGGTGGGTGGGGTGCACCCGTCCCGTGGAGCAGGGCGTGGGTGCGCTCTCAACCTAGGGACGCCGTGTTTCCCCCGATGAGGACGCTGTGTTTCGGCTATGTGAATGATGTGCCTCGCCTCACTGTGGGCTCACCCCACCCCTATGCCCCCTCCCCATTATCTGATAGAAATTATCCGGATAACTCGAGTGGGCACGCGGCCCCTCGACCGCCGAACGGAGGAACGGATCCGATGACAGCTCGCCGACCCGCGGCCCGCGCGCCGCTCCCACACGCGCTGCGGCTCGCCGCGGCCGCGTGCCTGACCCTCGCTCTCGCGCTCGGCGCCCTCGCGGCCGCCCCGCCCGCCGAAGCAGCAACACCCGCCGCCGAAGCCGACGCAGGAGCAACAGCCGCGACAGTTGTCCCCGCCCAGCACATGGAGGTCAAGTCGAAGGAGATGACGGACGACCCGACGCAGGCCGACCGCCACCCGACGGCCTCCATGCGCGTGATGAACCCGGGGGACGCGAGCCGGTACGTGCAGATCGTGCTCGGCAACGGCCAGTGCCTCACCGAGCAGTGGACGTATAACAACCCCGGATCCTGGGGCGACCGGATCCGCGACCAGATCGGCCAGACCTGCTCGGCCGTGAACACGCGCCAGCAGTTCATGATCGCGCCGCTCGCGGACGAGCCGGTCGGTACGAGCGACCCGGGCGCGCACCAGTTCCGGATCGTCAGCGTCACGAGCGGGAAGTGCTTCTTCAGCCGCGTGAACGGGCTCGCGGGCTACGGGAACATGGAGGCGTGGGATCCGCGGGCCGCGAACAAGCCCGCCCGCGGCTTCATCGAGTGCGGCAAGGACCACTACCTGCGCCCCAACGCGATCGGCGTGCCCGACGCGGTGACCGAGTGGATCCACCCCGAGGCGCAGTCGTTCGGCGTATACAACGACGCCCGCGACTCCACCGGCGTGTGGCAGCACTGGTCGTGGCTCGTGGACCGCTCCTTCGAGCAGGGCGCCTTCGACTGCGCGAACGGCAACGGCGCGACGTGCCTCGTGCGCCTGCCCGGCAGTACCGAGTGGCTCTCGCCGAGCGATTCCGCGGTCGTGGCGAGCGGCGTGCAGTCGGAGCGCCTGCTGGGGTGCGGATCCGCGACGACGAGCGGATCCCCCACCTGGCACAACGAGGGCGCCGCGGAGACGACGCACACGGTGAGCAGCTCGAGCACGACCAGCCACTCGCGGACGATCACCGACACGCACAAGACCTCGGTCTCGGCCAGCGCCAAGGGCGGCGTGAAGGACGTCTGGGAGGTGGGCGGATCCGTGAGCTACGAGTGGGGCGGATCCACCGCGACCACCGAGAGCGGATCGGTGACGCAGGAGGCCGAGGACGAGATCTCCGTGCCCGGCTACGGCTACTTCATGTACGCGTGGACGGGCACGGTCTACACGCTCGAGGGCGACTGGCGGTTCGGGATCCGCGGCGCGGACGACGGATACATCTCGCACGTCTCCTCCACGTACCCCGCGAGCCTCGGCGGCGAGGCGACGCAGGTGGTGTCGCCGACGGTGACGACAACGAAGAAGTCGTGCTTCGCGGGCGCGAAGGCGACGAACGACGTCCAGCCGCAGCTCGCGGCCTCCGCCGAGCAGTGCACCGCGGGGACCCCGGAGGCGCCGGCGGCGACCGTCGGCACGGTCGTCGTCGCCTGCCCGGGCGAGTGGGACATTCCCCCGGTCGTCGACCCGGACGGATCCCGCGAGCCCGTCTGGGGGTACCAGTGGTACTACGTGGACGCGGAGGGCGAGCACATCGACATCCCGGGCGCGACGCGCTCGTCGTTCGTGCTGCAGGAGGAGTCCTTCCTCGACGCGCACCGCTTCCTCGGCGTGCGGGTGACGGAGCTCGGCGACGCGTACCGGCTGGAGTCGCTGCCGGAGGAGGCCGCCGCGAGCCTCAACCTGCACCCGGCCGCCGCGACCGCCGCCCCCGCGGCGGCGCCGCGGTACGTGTCCGCCTCCTACGTCAGCGAGCTGCTCAGCACCGAGGTGGGCGCACCCATGAACCGCACGCTCATCGCCGACGCCGACGCGGCGGGCACCCCCGCGAGCGGCACGGGCGTCGACCTCGAGATCGTCACCGGCGCCCTGCCCTCGGGGATGCTCCTCGGGCCGGACGGGCGGATCCGCGGCGCCGCACTCGAGGCGGGCGAGTACGCCTTCACGGTGCGGAACCTCGCGGGGGCGCGCGAGGAGGTCGACTTCGCGCTCGTCGTGCACGGCGAGCCGGCCGACATCGCCGGCGGTTCGCCGGTCGACGGGGTGGTGGGCGAGGCGCTCGCCGCGGACCTCGCGACCACCGTGGCCGACGGCATGGACCTCGTCGTCACGGACGGCCTCCTGCCCGACGGGCTCGCGCTGGACCCCGCCACCGGCCGCCTCGAGGGCACGCCCACCCACGTCGGGACGAGCGTCGTGACGGTCACGGACCAGGCGGATCCGTTCGCCGCCACTCACGAGGTGACGATCGCCGTGCGCTCGGCCCCGTCGCAGCTGGCGGCCCTGCCGCCCGCGGAGGCGACGGTCGGCGAGCCGCTCTTCGCCGAGGTAGCGGGATCCGCCGGGGCGGGCGCCGTGTTCGGCACCCTCGCGGAGGAGGCGGACCTCGGCGGCCTCTGGGTCGACGCGGCCACGGGCGCGCTCGCGGGCACGCCGACGCGCGCGGGGGAGTACGCGGTCACCGTGACCGACATCACCCGCGCGGACGCGCCGAGCGAGGTCTACGCCGTGCGCGTGGCGGAGGCGCCCGACGACGGCGGATCCGATGACGCGGACGGCGGATCCGGCGACGCCGAGGGCGGAACGGGCGACGTGGACTCCGGCGACGCGGGCGCGGACGGCGGATCCGGATCCGTCGGCACCGACGGCGACGCGGCAGCGGGAGGATCCGACGGCGCGGGCGAGCCGGCCGCGGCCGACCTCCGCGCGACGGGCGCCGAGCCGTCCGCGACGACGGTGCCGCTCGCGGTGGCGGCCGGCGCGCTGCTCATCGCGGGGCTCGTGGCGCTCCTCCTGGCGCGCGCCCGCCGCCGGTCGTAGCGGGACCAGCGGGGCGCGGGCGCACGCCGCCCGCGCCCCGCTGCGTCGTCAACACCTGTCGGCGTAGACTGCCCTCCCGTGAACCCGACTCGTATCGCCACCGTGTCCGCGTCCCATTCCGTTGAGCTGAGCGAGGAGGCGGTGCCGGTTCCGGGGCCCGGCCAGGTGCTCGTGCGGATCCGCTACTGCGGCATCTGCGCCACCGACACCCACGGGTACGCGTCGGGCGGGTTCATCCCGAAGGCCGTGTTCGGCCACGAGTGGTCGGGCGTCGTCGCCGCGGCCGGCGAGGGTGTGACGACGGTCGCGGAGGGCGACCGGGTCGTGGCGAGCGTGGGGCCGGCGTGCGGGTCGTGCGCGATGTGCCGCGCGGGCCACGGGGAGCACTGCGACACGGCGTTCGCGGAGGCGAACGGCATCGGCCCGGACGCGCCGGAGCACGGCGGCTTCGCCCAGCACCTCGTCGTCTCCGAGCGCCGCGTGCAGCGCGCGCTCGACGAGCTGAGCGACGAGCAGCTGGGGCTCGTGGAGCCTACGGCCGTGACCTTTCACGCCGTCCGCCGCGCGGGCCAGCGCCTCGGCGATGTCGTGGTCGTGCAGGGCGCGGGGCCGATCGGCCTCCTCGCCGCGCAGCACGCCCGCCACGCGGGCGCCGGGGTGGTCGTCGTGGTCGAGCCCTCCGAGGCGCGCCGCGCGGCCGCGGCCGCCGTCGGATTCACCGAGGTCTTCGCGCCGGGCGAGGCGTTCCGCGCCCGCGTGCTCGAGCTGACGAACGGCCTCGGCGCCGACGTGCTCTACGAGGCGACGGGCGTCGCGGCCCTGTTCCAGCCGAGCGCGGAGCTTGTCCGCCGCGGCGGCACCCTCGCCCTGCTCGGTTACCCGATGAGCGGATCCGAGGTGTCCTACGGCGACTGGCAGTCGCGCGAGCTGACGGTGATCGGATCCCTCGCCTACACCCACAGCGACTTCCTCGGCGCGATGCGCGCGATCGCGGACGGAGCGGTCGACGTCGCCCCGCTCATCACGGGCATCATCGGCCTGGACGAGCTCCCCGCTCTCCTCGCCAAGCTGGACGGCGGCGACACTCGCCACGCGAAGGTGCTCGTCGCGCCGAACGGGTGAGGGCTACTCGCACCCCACCCCGTCCCCGTCGCGGTCGAGGTGGGAGGCGTAGCCCGGGTCGCCCGTGCGCACCGGCGCCGCGCCGGCCTCGCGCGCGGCCGTGCAGTTCTCGTAGTACACGTCCTGCGGGGCGGGTTCCGGATCCTCGACCGCCGGCGCCTCCTCGACGGGCGCGGGCGCCGGGGCCGGGTCGGGCGCGGGCGCCGCGATGACCGGCGCCGCGTCGTACCCGGAGGCGTAGGCGGGCTGGTCGGGGCAGGAGGAGAGGATCCGCGCCATCGCGTCGCGCTCGGCGGGCGCCACCCAGAGGGCGTAGACGGCCTTGACGGAGATCTGCCGGGCGACGTATTCGCACCGGAAGCCGGTGTTCGCGGGCAGCCACGTGGCGGCGTCGCCGGCGCCCTTGGATCCGTTCGTAGGGCCGTCGACCGCGAGCAGGTTCAGCGGGTCGTTCGCGAGCGCCATGCGGTTCTCCTGCGAGATCTGCTGCGCCCCCGTGACCCACGCGTTGTTCAGTGCCACGACGTGGTCGATCTGCACGAGGTACGAGGTGTCGACGCCTTCTACGCGGCCGCACTCAGCAGCGACGACGTCGC
This sequence comes from Microbacterium excoecariae, assembly GCF_011326725.1. Taxonomy (GTDB): domain Bacteria; phylum Actinomycetota; class Actinomycetes; order Actinomycetales; family Microbacteriaceae; genus Microbacterium; species Microbacterium excoecariae. Next base: position 285,884 of record NZ_JAANCO010000002.1, read on the forward strand.
GCCCTATCGGCAGCGTTTCCAGCAGCGCGAGCAGGGTGTCGTCCCTGGCATCGCACGGCGGGGCCCACAAGCAAAACGGGTCTTGGGAAATGCGCGCCGGGCATCGTTACATCCAAGAACCTTCACGATCGCGACGCAGCCAGCGAAGTATGGAACCACGAGCGCCCGCATGCCGACCAAGCAGGTGATCACGCAGAGGTACGGTGTCGAGCGGCAAGCGATTTACGGCCCTCCAGGACAGGTGCCGCGCCCCGGCCGGAATCGCATCCGTCCACTACGCTAACGAAGAATGGCCCAGCTACACCCCGCTGAACATTGCTGCCGCTATGAAGGAAATTCAACCCGATAAAACTGACACGATCCCGTATAGTCGATAGCGAGCGGCCTGCGATCTTGCAGCAGCTATTAGCGGCAAACATGAATGCTCAAAGTGCCCGTCATCACGAAAGAACAAAGTGCACCTTGAATTTTAATCAAAGCTTCAGAAATAAGAAAGCGCTTCTTGTCGCCTCGACTGGTGGTCACCTCGCGCAGTTGCAAAGAATGGCTGATCAATTTCGCGTCTCTGAAGACTCGCTGTGGGTGACGTTCAAATCTAACCAATCAGAATCTCTTCTTGCCGGGCGGCGTGTTTCTTACGTTGATTATATTAGGCCACGGGGGTTGCGGCAGGTACTTCGCGCGACAATCAGCATCAACAAGATTCTTGCACGGGAGGATTTTGATGCTGTAGTTAGTACGGGTGCGGGGATTGCCTTGGCAAGTCATGTGAACTCGTCAATGCGGCGGATTCCTACCACTTACATCGAATCTGTCTCGCGCGTGAACGGGCCATCGGTAACCGGGAGAATCCTTGAGCGAGTCCCCGGCGTGCGCCGCGTTGCGCAGCACTCTTGGGGCGAGACACGAAGAGGGTGGAGCAACGAATACTCCATACTGGAGACATTCGAGCCACATCGATCGGAGGGTGCCGCCAAGCGACCACGACGGATTTTCGTGACCCTCGGCACCATTCAGCCTTATGAGTTCCGCGAATTAGTCGAAGTGCTTGATGCAATACTTCCGCATGATGTTGAAATAGTCTGGCAATTGGGAGTAACGCCGAAAATCTCCGCGCGAGGGCGTCTCGTGGACTATATGACCTCCGAAGAGTTTGATTACGCGGTTGATTGGGCTGATCTTGTGGTATCGCATGCCGGTGTAGGCACGCTGATCGCACTGATTGAAAGGGGGAAAGAGGTCATTGCGGTGCCGCGCAGAGCTCATAGGGGTGAACACGTCGACGATCACCAACTTGAGATCGCAACCGAGTTTTCAAGGAGAGATTTGCTCACGATGCTCGATACTGCCGAAATTGGCTCGTATATCGAGAAGAGGTTTGCAGATGTCTCCCACTAAAGACGTTATGATTTCATGGGTCTCGCACCACGGGCGAAGTAATGCGATCGCGGCAACACTCGAGCTAGATGAAATTAACATTTCCACGGCGGGTAGTGTGATTACACGGTACACTCGCCAGTTTTTCGCGACGTTGCGCGTGTTGCGCCGAAATCGCTACAGGTCTGTCATCGTGATGATGCCGCCGACCCCGGCTTTGATTGCTGTCGAAATTTGTCGACGTTTGCGGTGGGTATCTCACATTGCAGCCGATATGCACACTGGAGTTTTCGAAAACCCCAAGTGGCGAAAATTTTTGCGCCTAACCTTCTATATCGTCGCAAAGTCAAAAGCCCTTGTCATAGTGACCAACCGCTCGCTGGCGGACCGAAGCACCAGCATGGGGGCAGCTCAGTCCCTGGTACTTCACGACCCGCTAACACCGAAATCCCGCTCGGCTGCCACGCATGACGTCCTCGTACCAGTTTCTTATGCAAATGACGAGCCTATCGCTGCGATTCTAGAGTCTGCACGCTTAATGCCAGAGGTTCAGCTAATTCTTACTGGACGTGCGCCGGACGCAGTGGTGGCAGCTGCGCCGAACAACATCCAATTCGCGGGTTATGTGTCCAAGCAGGAGTATGACAAGCTTCTAAGCGCAGCGAAAGTCGTGCTCGGCCTCACCAATCGCGAATTTACAATGCAACGCACAGGCTACGAGGCAATGGAGTATGGAATTCCTTTTGTTACAACACGGTTTGACGATCTTGAGGAATTCTTCGGCCAGGCCGCAGTCTATGTAGATCCTGAGCTAGGCGCGTTCGAGATAGCGACATCAGTCCAGGAGGCACTTACACAGCGTGCTGAACTGAGCAGAAAAATGATTGAGCGCAGAGATATTCAAATTGCGCAGCAGGAACGAGCGCTGGATGAGCTGGCCGCCTGGCTTGAATCCTAGCTGTCAATATCATCACGGAAACCTCCGTGAGCCCGACCAGGAGCAATATGAGGAGTCGAGACGTGACGCATGATTGGCGCAATCACGAGTTCATTTTTGTTGGGGGCATGCACCGCAGCGGAACTACTCTGTTGGCTGATGCTCTGGGGGAGACGCAAAATGTCTCGGCATTTGCGAACACGGGAGCGCACATGAATGAAGGACAGTTCTTGCAAGACGTCTACCTTCCCGGTTATCACATGGGCGGCGTAACCCGTTGGGCCCGTGACGACCGTTCGCACCTCACTGAGAAGGACGCGAGTACCTCCGATATTCCCGAGCGCCTCTGGGAAAGCTGGTCGCCGTTCTGGAATCTGGAATCTAAATATCTTGTTGAGAAAACACCCCAGAATCTCACGAAGACTAGGTTCTTGCAAAAAGCGTTCCCCAACTCCAAGTATCTAATCATCACACGTCACCCGGTTACGCAAGCCTTAGCGGTTATGAAATGGTCACCCCGACGAGCGGAGAAGCTGGGCTGGCGTTTCGATCGTTTGATTGAACATTGGCTGATAGCGCACGAGACATTTCAAAGAGACTCCACGCATTTGCGCGATGTGACGCTCGTGAAATACGAAAACATATCTGCCGACCCTAACGAAGCGGTGGCAAATCTAAGTAATGGCATGGGCATTAATCTTGCGCCCAAAAAGTTTCTGGAATATAATGTGCGTCGCGCTAGCGAGTACGCCATCCGATGGAACGACCGGAAACTCTATGGCCTGTTCCCTGAGTATGGTCCCGTGTTGTCGTTTCTGGGAAGTCTCGTCGTGTCCACGCAGTTCTCATCCATTCGACGACGTTATGAGTCACGACTAAACAGTTTTGGGTACTCGTTTGACGACGTACACTGACTAGTCCCTTATCAACCGTGCGATGTGGATTATTTCTCGAACGTCCCGCCGTATCTTCCGACTTGCCACGAGCGTGACGAGAGTTCCGGCTATGAAGACTAGCGTCAGCATCAAAATGCTGATTAGTGGAGAAAGATCTTGAGTGAAGAAGCTCAATGAGACGCAGCATATGGAGCCCGGTGCGAAAAGAGTTGCTCCTCGTATGGCCGGGAACAGTGAGGACTCATATGTAGCGCCAGTCGATTGGCGCAAAAGCAAAACAGATATTGGCCACAACATCATCCAAACGATGGCGTGGGCAATCGCGATACCTAGAGCACCCCACGGAATTCCTACTAAAGTAAGAGCAACGGCGGCCGGTTGCATCCATGCATTCAATATTAAACCCGATCGCGTGTTTCCGGTGGCGATATATGCCCACCGTGTGGTCTGTGCCAACGTTCGAAACAGATACGCGATTGAGAGGAAACCAAGAAGCGGGCCAGCTAAGCTCCACCCAGGGCCGAGCACGATGGCAGTCGCATCCGGCGAGATAGCGGCAATATACATGAACATTCCCGCGACCAAGTATCCAACTACGATGTTGAAAGAGCGAGAGTATCGTTGGTAGCGATCGGGTTGATCATGTACTCGAGACAGCACGGGTACGACAACTCGTTGTAGTTGATCAATGACAACGCTTGATGGCAAGTTCGCAATCTGATTTGCTCGATCAAAATTTCCCAACGCGTTGTCAGCAACTGTGAGTCCGAGCACTGGGACGAGCGCCGCGCGAGACAGGTTTGCGGATGCGTTCATTCCGAAAATCTCCGCCCCAACTCGTGCGAGACGGCGTACTTCGGTCGACGCACCAAATGGAGATGTGGGTACCCACCGCGAAGCCGCAATTACCATAATCATCTGTACGGTCGGCTGCGTGATAAATTGCACAGCTAGAGCCTCAAGGCCGTGGCCCGCCAGTGCTGTGGCCACTGCGGCGCAAAGCGCCACGAAGACTGAAACCACATCCGTCAATGACAGGATTCCTGTCTTTAGCTCACGGACAAGCAGTACTCGGGGCTGGCTCAGAATCCCAGTCACGAAAGGGGCCACTGCGAGAATTGCAATTAGTGACTGCAACTCGGGGCTCTCATACGCTTTGGATATTGGTCCGGCGATGGCGAGCAACGCCCCTGCGGCGAGCGTTCCCATGAATGCGTTGATGTAGAACAGCGCAGATTTGGCGTTCTGAGATACCGAACGCGCCTGCACGGTAGCCATGCCAAAGCCAAGCAATACGATGCTAGTTGCGAAAGTGGCAATCGACGTCGCGATCGCTGCGATGCCGTACTCGACGGGGCCTACCAGCCTCGCCAGAATAACGATGGATGCACACTTCACTACTAAGACTAGGGCCTGTGAGGCAAGGGTTTGGAAACCGCCCCGGGCTCCAGCCTGCGCCAGCGATGGGCTCATACTCTCCTCATTCTGAGCACGCAGATTGTCGTTAAGAGGTGCTGTACGCAAATTCTATGCAAGAATATTGCTCGCGTCACCATTGTAGTGTCTCTGAATCTCGACAGCTGATCGACATCATTATGCGGGAGCTCTATGGGCGTGTCTCGCCGATTTCGATCGCAAGCGTTTGGCCGGTATCATGTATTATGCGCAAGCACTGTTCGTCGAGTGGATAGTTGTTACCGTCGTTGTAGAGAAATAGTTTGGATGCTGCTATGAGTAGGATGATGTTCATCGGGGGGCTTCAACGCAGTGGCACAACATTGCTTGGCCGTTTGTTGGCGTCCCATCCGGATGTCGCCGGCCTGACGGGTACTGGCACGCATGAGGACGAGGGTCAGTTTGTCCAGGATGTATACGACGATGACCATCGCCTGGGTCGTCCAGATGGCGGTAAGCGGGGTCGTGTGAACCACTGGGGCTTCAATCCCGACTCGCATCTTGATGAATCTTATGAAGTTGCCGCAGACGATGCGCGTGCGCGTCTCGACGCTAGTTGGCGTACGTACTGGTCGAAGTCGGGTGCACAAATCTTGGTCGAGAAGTCGCCGAGTAATGTGTTAAGGACGCGTTTCTTGCAGAAAGTGTATCCCGACTCCCATTTTGTCATCATTACGCGTCATCCATTGATTCAAGCGCTGGCTACACGCAAATGGGTTGAGATTCGGCGTCGGGTTGGATTTGACCTGGAGCAGCTCATTGAGCACTGGTTAGTCGTGATGGAGACCTTTCGAGGTGACTCTCCTGCGCTCAAGAACTTTACGATGATTCGATACGAAGATTTGGTGGACTCCCCTCAAAGCGTGCTTAACGAGGTCTGCCGCTTCGCGGGTCTTGCTGAGTATGACTTTGACGTGTCGGCTATTCGGCGGGCTGATGACTCGTATCTCGAATATATTGATCAGATGCGTTCTCGACGCCGTCTTATTAGCCCGCTAAACCCGAAGGGTAACATTGCTCATGAGGCAATTCGTTTAGTAGAGTCTTTGGTTGTGGGCGCAACGGGAGGCAGAAGCCTTCACAACATCGAAAGTCAGTTTGAGGATCGTGTTTCGGGGTTTGGGTACTCGTTTCAAGATCTTCTTTCGGCCAAAACGAGTGCGTGACACGGGCAGACGGTGGCTGCGACGATGCCCGTTTCGGAGGCTCAGATGGTGAAGAGTGTGACCCGGACGTATCCTAACCGTCTTAGGCTGGTCTATTTGGGTATTGCTCTAGTGGGCCTTTCTGTTTCTGTAGCAAGTGCCGTCGCTCTCGGCGGTGCTTTTGCAGGCTACTTGCCCTTGCTATTTGTGGGAGCTATCTCCCTATTTATGGTTTTGGCACGCGACATGGGCGCGTTGTGGGTTCTGTTATTTTTCGCAGCGGCAAGCCAGCGCCCTCTCTCGGGTCTCCCTGGTTCAAGTTCATTACTCTGGTTGGACGATCTTGTTGTCATCGGGATTGTTTTGGCGATTATCTCACGCTGGCCAGAAGTTCGTGAGGCATTTGCGGGACGCTTCTTTCTGGTTGTTCTGCTTGTCGCGGGGCTTCTTCTGGCAGTTTATCTGGCTCCTTCATTCGATCTGGGCGTTCTTCAATTTCGTCAAGTCTTGGTTCCAGTGGTTCTCGTAATATCTGGGGCGCTAGTAGATAAGTCCGATATCCGGGTCGCGCGCCGTGTTGCGATATTACTCGGGGTGGTAGCGGCGGTTTACGCGATTCTGGAATTTTTCGGTGTAAGGCTTATCGACCCGAACTTGTATGTATCAGGGCAAGGCGAAGATGGTGAAGCAGCGGTGCGCGACTTGCCCGGCTTCTACTATTACTTTCTAGATTTCGGCAACTATATCGTGCGTTCCGGCACATTCTTGCTGAACCCACCCTCCGGTGGAATCTTCATCGCGTCCGCATTCGCGTGGTTGATTGCGTTGCGCACTCGCTTCAGCGTGCGTGATTACTTGCTCGCTGGATTGATGATCGCCGGAGTGGCGACAACGTTATCGCGTGCGGCGGCTTTGATTGTGATACTTGTCGTTCTGCAGCCGCTGCTGATTCGGCGCTTTGGTCGCGTTGGATTTGTACTTTTTGGCTCACTTCTTGCGGGAATTGCTTTTCAGGAGATAGCGAGTCATGGATCAAGTGCGCGGCATTCTGAGGGGCTAGTTCAGGGTGTCTTGCTTGGAATATCGAGTCCTCTTTTCGGCGCTTTCGGTCGTGTCGGTAACGCAACAAAGGACTGGTCTGGGGAGGGGTATGGCGAGAGCGCCATGGCCATATTTTTGTCCGGTGCGGGTTGGATAGGACTTGTCATCGTCTGTTTGATGCTCGTCAGCATATATCGCGGCGCAGCGGGAACATTGTCTGCTGTTGCGGCTGCGGCACTAGCGGCATCGTGTTTCTCCGAGACGGCAGTCGGTCTCGATGCATCGGCAATGTTGTGGACGTTGGCTGGCGTCGGTCTGTTGAAAGCACCGGATGGTGTCGGTTTGTTGGCTACAGGTTCTGCAGTTGACCCGAGCACTTTCTCAGACACCATCGGCGAACAAAAGCGATTGGTTTGATTTGCCCGCCAAGGGCGCTGACACGGCGACGCGGCCGGCGCCCCCTGGGGGCGCCGGCCGCGTCGATTCCCACCGGTTATTCGGCGTTGTTGATGGTGCAGGCCGCGACCGTCGCGTTCGTGGCCTCGTCGATCAACACGAACGACCCCGTCTCACGATTCTTCGCATACGGGTCCACGACCAACGGCGTCGTCATCCGCAACGTCACCCGCCCGATCGCGTTCCGACCCAGCTGCGTCGCCTCCTGATCACGATGCAACGTGTTCACGTCGAGCTCGTACTGCAACTCCTTCACCACACACCGCGCCTCACGCGAGTTATGCAGCACCGCGTACTTCTTCCCCTTCACCAGGGGCGCATCATCCATCCAGCAGATCGTCGCGTCGATGTCCTGCGACACGATCGGCTGATTATTCGGACGCGCGATCACGTCCCCCCGAGAGATATCGATCTCGTCCGCCAACCGCACCGTCACCGACATCGGCGGGAACGCCTCCTCAACCTCCCCGTCCGCGGTATCAATCCCCGCGATCGTCGAGGTCAGACCCGACGGCAACACGATCACCTCGTCACCGGTCTTCATGAGCCCGCTCGCGACCTGCCCCGCGAACCCCCGGTAATCGATCACGTCCTTCTGCTGCGGACGAATCACGTACTGCACCGGGAACCGCACATCCTGCAGATTACGATCCGCCCCGATATACACCGTCTCCAGGTGATGCAACAACGCCGGCCCCTGATACCAGGGCGTGTTCTCGCTCCGCGAGACCACGTTGTCCCCGTTCAACGCCGAAATCGGAATCGCCGTGATATCCGTGATGTTCAACTTCGACGAGAAATCCAGGAAATCCTGCCGGATCTCCTCGAACACCTTCTCGTCAAAATCCACGAGATCCATCTTGTTCACCGCGAGGACCACGTGCGGCACCCGCAACAACGACGCGATCGTCGCGTGACGCCGCGACTGCTCGATCACACCCTTGCGCGCATCCACCAGCACGATCGCCAGATCCGCCGTCGACGCCCCCGTGACCATATTGCGCGTGTACTGCGCATGCCCCGGCGTGTCCGCGATGATGAACTTCCGCTTCGGCGTCGCGAAGTACCGGTACGCGACATCAATCGTGATGCCCTGCTCCCGCTCCGACCGCAACCCATCCGTCAGAAGCGACAGATCCACATACTCGTTCCCGCGAGACTTACTCGTCTCCTCCACGCTCAACAACTGATCCTCGAAGATCGACTTCGAGTCGAACAACAACCGACCAATCAGCGTGCTCTTGCCATCATCGACCGACCCCGCGGTCGCAAAACGCAGCATGTCCATGGTTTAGAAGTACCCCTGCTTCTTCCGGTCCTCCATCGCGGCCTCGCTCACGCGGTCATCCCCCCGCGTCGCGCCCCGCTCCGTGATCCGCGTCGCCGCGACCTCGGCAATCACCTTCTCGACCGTGTCCGCATCCGACTCCACCGCCGCCGTCAACGTCGCATCCCCCACCGTCCGATACCGCACCAGACGCGTGGAGACCTCCTCGCCCGCCTTCGGCTGACAGAACCGGTTCGACTCGAACACCATCCCGCCCCGCACGAACGTCTCCCGCTCCCGCGCGAGATAAATATCCGGGATCTCCACCCCGTCCTCGTGGATGTACTGCCAAATATCCAACTCAGTCCAGTTCGACAACGGGAACACCCGAATCGACTCGCCCTGATGCACCCGCCCGTTATACAGATTCCAGATCTCCGGACGCTGGTTCTTCGGATCCCACTGCCCGAACTCGTCCCGGAAACTAAACACCCGCTCCTTCGCGCGCGCCTTCTCCTCGTCCCGCCGAGCACCACCCAACATCGCGTTGAACCCGTGCTTCTCCACCGTGTCCAGCAACACCGGCGTCTGGATCCGGTTCCGCGAACCGTTCGGCTCCTCCTGCACCAGCCCCGACTCGATCGCCTCGGGCACAGACCCCACGATCAACCGCAACCCATGCTTCGCCACAAACCGATCCCGGAACTCGAGAATCTCATCGAAGTTATGACCCGTATCGATATGCACCACCGGGAACGGCAACCGCGCCGGCGCGAACGCCTTCATCGCCAGATGCAACATCACCAGCGAATCCTTACCCCCCGAGAACAGCAACGCCGGCCTCGACAGCTGCGCCACCACCTCCCGGATGATATGAATCGACTCCGCCTCCAACTGCCTCAGCTGGGAAATCGAGTA